>NZ_CP195303.1:0-2463254 GCF_051245535.1 Micavibrio aeruginosavorus | reverse complement strand
TGTTCCCCCGGCTTCAGTCGTCATGGATTACTTCTCCCACAAATTTAATAGTCCATAAAAAGGATCCTGGAACGGACCCCAAAACCAAAAAACAAACCCGACAAAACGGCGTTTATTTTTTGTTTACTCTTTTCGTGCACTCTTCAAAAAAATGTCCGCTGCACACATCCGACGACATAATAAAATCGTCCCATTGCGATTGCACCGCGGCAAAAAAGCCGGGACCATCACATCCGGGGCGTCTTACTTAAAGCCCAACACAGATCAGCGAAAATTTTAGGGACTTTCTGAATCAATCGACCTGAGCCATCAGGCGGGTCGCTTGCGTTCAACACATCCTTACGTTCTTCAATCGTGGTGAAGACCACGGGTGGGGAACTGGCTGTTCCCGAAACGGACCGAACGGCCGCTTCCGATTTTTGAAGAGTGATATCGTTTGATGGTGGCGGTCAATTTCTTGATCATCGGTCCGTCATTCGATTGGGTGACGTTAGACAGATTTTTTTATCAATGCAACTGGATCAAAATGTGAACAACTAAAAAGCAAGAATCGTTCAGTGCTTATGTCACTTGGGTTTTTTGCACTTCGTGCGTTTTTTATTCACTAAAAAAATAAAAAATTTTTTCCTTGCATCGATACGCGACAACCACTTTCTCGATCCGCACGATGAATCAGAATCGCTTACGCGCACACATGCGAATCGATACAAAACGCACAAAGAAAAAGCGCCGCGTTGATCGCGGCGCTTTTAAAAACTCCTTTTGAAATCGCGTTTAAATTACGCGGCTTTCATTGCCTTGATGCGTGCCGTCAGGCGGGACATCTTGCGGGCAACGGCGTTTTTGTTCATCACGCCTTTGGCAACGCCACGGTCCAGTTCCGGCTGCGCCACTTTCAAAGCAGCTTCAGCAGCAGAAGCATCGTTCGCGGACAGAGCCAGCTCAACCTTTTTCACAAAGGTACGGATACGGCCAACGCGGCTGCCGTTGATGGTGGCTGCGCGTGCGTTACGACGGATACGTGTTTTTGCCGATTTATGGTTGGCCATTGTTTGCTCTCTTTATCCTTACAATTGTTTCAATTCACTGGGCGTTTCAACTCATTCGTCTCGTCCGCCCTCCCACCGTGCTGCGTCACAATCGCGCACCAATACCCGCAAAGGGGCCCGGTCGGGAACGGTGTGTTTTACGCTTCGGGCCCCACCCTTGTCAAGAGATTCATACACAGGTGAAAGCCGCAGATTTCTTTGGTTTTTTAGACGTTTTGATGCCCCCGCGCCATCTTTTCCCGCGCGCAGTGCTCTTTTTCAACCCTATCGGGTTAACGGCGCCAGCGACACCTGCAGAATAACCACCCCATCCCCTTGATTTCCTTCAGGTCTGGCCGTCAAATTCAGCATTTCGCCATCGCGCTGGTACAGCCCCATCCCCGCCGCCGGGGCCGAGGACACCACGGCCCAACCCAATTGCGGCAGTGTTTTTGTATAAAAATCAATAACTTGCGTGTGATGCACACCTTCGCCCGCGGCGGCGCTTTCAACAATGCGCCCCTCTTCCTTGTCAAACACCACGGCCGCATCGGGCAGTTCATACAGGCCGGGCATCAACGGCAAGTCACTGATATTGCTGAAAAAACGTTGGTCCGCCGCCTGCGCGCCCGCACTCAGCATTACAATCGCCACCATCACAATCGTCAAAAACCGGGTCATCTGTTCTCTCATTTCTGGCAACCTGCGCAATAAAAGGTCGACCGCCCACCCTGCACCAAACGCTGGATGGGTTTACCACACCGGGCGCAGGCTTCGCCTTCGCGATCATAGACGGCAAATTCAAATTGAAAATAGCCCATTTCGCCATTGGTCTGGCGGTGGTCGCGCAGGGACGATCCGCCCGATTCGATGGCCTTGGTCAAAATCTGACGGATGGCGGCGACCAGTTTCTCCGCCTCTCCCTCGCGAATCGATCCCGCCGCGCGGGTCGGTTTGATCCCGGCAATATAGAGCGCCTCGCTGGCGTAGATGTTGCCAATCCCAGCAACAACACGCTGGTCCAGCAACGCGACCTTGATCGCGACTTTCTTCCCCGCCAACGCCGCCAGCAACGCCGGGCCGCTAAAATCATTCGACAAGGGCTCCGGCCCCAGCGTGGCGAAGGATGCATCCTTCATCATCGCGTCTTCGGATTTAAACCACATCACCTGCCCAAAACGACGCGCATCGTTCAGCACCATCATGTGCCCGCGCGCGGAGGTGAATAAAAAATGGTCGTGTGTTTCGGGTTCATACTCGCGCGCCTGCGCCGGGGGCAGAATTTTCACGCGGCCCGACATGCCCAGATGAAGCACCAGAATCGATCCATCATCCATATTCAGCAACGCGTATTTGGCCCGCCGCGTGACCGATGCGATTTTGCGGCCCGTGATATTTTTCACCAGACCACGCGGAAACGGACGCCGCAAATCGGGGCGGCGCACGTGTGCGGATGCAATCACATGTCCGGTAAAGGGCTTGGCCAGACCGCGACACACTGTTTCAACTTCGGGTAATTCAGGCATGGTTTATGGCGCTGCCGGTGCCGCAGGGGCCACAGGTGCAGGGGGGGCGGCATCATCGCGATCAAACACCAGAAATTCCTGGCTGCTATATTGAATCAACGGGTGCGTGGCGTTGCGGTTCGGAAAGTTTGGGTCCGTTTTCCCCGGACGCCAGACCATCATATCCTTGTCCAACATCATGATCACATCAAACGCACGCCCCGCCAGCGGCAGATATTGCGTTTGCGTATTGGCCTCGGGCGCGCCCAGCGATGCGTTCGGGATCAAGGTCATTGTCGCCTTGTTCAGCGTATAGGTGCCGCGTGAGTAATAAACCGGGGCCGACGGATCATCCCGGCTGACCAGAATTTGGTATGCGCCGTTACGCACCTGAAACAACGCGGTGTAATCCAGAAACTTGGCGATCCAATTGCCCTGTACCTGTTTGTCGGCGATATCCAGTTCCGGCAAATTGGGCATTTCCGGCTTTTTCGGCGTGACCACTTCCAGCGGCCCCACGGGCGCGGTTGTTTGCGCCACTTGCTGTCCCGCCGGTTCGGTGGTGGGCACGGTGATGAAACGTTGCGCCACCAAAACGGCCACACCAATAAACACCGCCACACCAAAGACCAGCACCAGATACGCCGCGGGCGGCGTGGATTTTGCGGGCTTTGCTTTTTTCGGTTTTGGTGGCGTCTGTGTCATGCCCACTAATATGCGTCAAATATCCACATAAGAAAAGGGCCGGAAGAACCGGCCCTTTTCGATAAAATTGCGCAAGAGGGATGGGCGATTAGAAGCCCATGCCACCCATACCGCCCATGCCGCCCATATCGGCGCCATGGTCGTGGCCTTTTTTGTCTTCCGGCGCGTCGGTGACCATTGCTTCGGTCGTGATCAGCAGACCGGCAACAGATGCCGCATCCTGCAGAGCCGTACGAACAACCTTCACCGGGTCGATAATGCCAGCCGCAATCAGGTCGACATATTCGTTGGTCTGGGCGTTGTAACCCCAGTTGGCATCGCCTTTTTCCAGCATGTGACCAACAACGACCGAACCTTCGACGCCAGCGTTTTCAACGATCTGACGAACCGGGGACTGGATCGCGCGGCGCACGATGTCGATACCAACATCTTGATCGCGGTTGTCGCCCTTCAGGCTGGCCAGTGCTTTGGTGGAGTACAGCAACGCTGCGCCACCACCGGCGATGATGCCTTCTTCCACTGCGGCGCGGGTGGCGTGCATTGCGTCATCAACGCGATCCTTACGCTCCTTCACCTCAACTTCAGATGCGCCACCAACGCGGATCACGGCAATACCGCCAGCCAGTTTGGCCAGACGTTCCTGCAGTTTTTCGCGGTCGTAGTCGGATGTGGTTTCGCCAATCTGGGCACGCAACTGTGTGCAACGTGCGTCGATGTCGGCTTTCTCGCCTGCACCGTCGATGATCGTCGTATCGTCTTTCGTGATACGGACTTTCTTCGCTTGACCCAGCATCGGCAGGGTTACGGTTTCCAGCTTGATCCCCAGATCTTCGGAGATCACTTCGCCTTTGGTCAGAACGGCCATGTCTTCCAGCATCGCCTTACGACGATCACCGAAGCCCGGCGCCTTTACCGCAGCGATTTTCAGGCCGCCGCGCAGTTTGTTCACAACCAGCGTTGCCAAAGCTTCGCCTTCAACATCTTCCGCAACGATCAGCAACGGACGGCCCGACTGCACCACAGCTTCCAGAATCGGCAACATGGATTGCAGGTTGGACAGCTTCTTTTCGTGCAACAGGATGTACGGGTTTTCCAGCTCGCACACCATCTTGTCGGCATTGGTGATGAAGTACGGGGACAGGTAACCACGGTCGAATTGCATGCCTTCGACGATGTCCAGTTCGGTTTCCAGCGATTTGGCTTCTTCAACCGTAATCACGCCTTCGTTACCGACTTTGTCCATGGCCTTGGCAATGTATTCGGCGATTTCTTTATCACCGTTGGAGGAGATCAGGCCGACTTTCTCGATGTCGCTGTTGTCCTTCACCGGCTTCGCACGGGATTTCAGGTCTTCGACAACGGCGATGACCGCTTTGTCCAGACCGCGCTTCAGGTCCATCGGGTTCATTCCGGCCGCAACGGCCTTCACGCCTTCGCGGATGATGGATTGGGCCAGAACGGTTGCGGTGGTGGTGCCATCACCGGCAACGTCGTTTTGCTTGCTGGCCACTTCACGAACCAATTGCGCGCCAATGTTTTCGTGGCGGTCTTTCAGTTCGATGCTTTTGGCAACGGTTACACCGTCCTTGGTCACTTGCGGTGCGCCAAAGGATTTTTCCAGCACAACCAGGCGACCTTTCGGACCCAGCGTTACTTTCACAGCGTCAGCGAGAATGTTCACGCCGCGCAGCATTTTGTCGCGGGCTTCGCCACGGAATTTTACATCTTTTGCAGCCATAGCTGTCTTCTCCTAAAAATTTACGTTGTTAATGGTCTTGTATGGGGGCCGAAATTAAGCAGCCAGAACACCCATAATGTCGGACTCTTTCATCACCAGAAGGTCTTCACCTTCCAGCGTTACTTCCGTGCCGGACCATTTGGAAAACAGGACGCGATCGCCAGCTTTTACATCCAACGGTACGATCTTGCCGGTTTCATCACGCAGGCCAGAGCCCACAGCAACGATCTCACCTTCCATCGGTTTTTCTTTCGCGGTATCCGGGATGATGATGCCACCCTTGGTTTTCTCATCCTGTTCAACGCGACGCAGCAGAACACGATCATGCAAAGGACGAAACTTCATTCGACTCTCCAATATTTCAGTTTTGGCCATTCAAGCCTTTGGTTAAAAACAACTTCCCCCCGGCCAAGCCCTCATGTTTCCATGATTTGGCACTCGGGTCCGGGGAGTGCCAGACGTTCATTTAAGCCAATGCCCCCCAACATTCAAGTGTTTCGAGTCCATCCACACACAGGTGAAACCCCCAGAAACCATAGAGAAACCATAGGGAAAACCTCAGGAAATTAAGAATTTTGAAAGGGCCCCCATGGCATTCTGTTAAAACGGGAAGAAATCCCGGTAACCAACCCCCGATTCAGAATGGAACATCAGGAGGTTAGACCATGGCTTCTCTACGCGACCAGTTTTTGAAGGACTACCGCCTGACCACGGCGGAGATCCTGTATCATTTGCCGGATTACCCGGATTTGCTCCAAACCTATATCTGGCAGGAATATGATCTGGCCCCGAAATACCCGGTGCTGAGCAAGTTTCTGGATTTCTGGAGTCATAATCTGGATGGCAAACTGCATTCCGTGTACGTCGCCAGCCACAAGCTGATCACACCGGGGGATGCCCGGTTCATCAACGCGGAATTCCAACTGCATTAAAATCGATTACAGATTGAACCGTGGATCACGATTGCGACGGTGCAATGTGGCCAGCGCGTGCGGTCCATCCAGATCGGGCCGCGCATCCACATTTTTCAACGGATGCCCCATCGTCACATCGCCGAATAATTTCGTATTGTCATCATACAGATCACGCAACGGACAAATCATTGCTCCACTGCCATCCCGAAAACCGGATTGGTTGAGCGTGGTAAACGAATCCAGATCCGGCACGATCAATACGGGCGCATGATTCCCATCCAATACATAAACTCCATCCGTATTGTACGGTGATGTCAGCGTGCGCACAGGATGGCGCACGGCTTTGATCTTCTCAATATTGTCCTGCACATCTTTGTCTTTGCACAACACGCCCTGTTGCATCTGGGCGGCAAACCATGCCGTCACCTGCCAGGCGCGGTGATAGCGGGACAAATCAGGATCGATGTCCGCCAGATCCACGCGCGCCACATATTCGGCCAGCCCCTGCGCGCCAGTCCAGCAATTATACCGCGCCCGCAGAACGCTATCAGACGACGGCGACGTATCCGCCCGTGTGCGGAACGGCGCACTGGCCCGCGCCCAGATATTCTTGATGTTGGCCCGCACACCCCTGATGCGATCAGCATGATCACCGACGGCAGAAATGGCATGTTGAAAATATCGTGTTTCCGGCCCGCCAAACAACCGCGCCAGCCCCTTGGCATCGCGATCTTTTTCAAACGGCTCCAGCGGGGTCATATCTTGTGTAAAGTAATACGGAATTTCGCGTTTGGTCCCGACAATATCGGTCGATGTTTCACCCGTGGCCAGATAGGGTTCGATCGAAAAGGCCATGTCGCAAAAATCACGCAAGCGGCCCGCCGCCGCCGCAGATACAGGGATGACAATGGCGAATTGTAAACGGCGTTTGTAGTTTGAAAATGAATTGACGGGCCCGGTCTGTACGTTCACATGTTTCGTCACCATCCCGATATCCATACGTGACCACACGGATCCCGCATCACCACGGTCATGGCGGCTATACAGGTCAATATCGCAATCCGCCCCTGCGGACAGGACAATAAAATGATCTGGCCTTGGCATCACGATCACCCGGCCCATCGCACCGATGGCCCAAAACGAACAAACACCGCCCATTCCAAGAACGGGCGGAACCTCATGGTTTCTGGGGGCTAACCTACCCCAAGACAGCGATTATGCAAAGAAATTAAACCCCGTTCGGGGCAATGGTCAGGCTGAGCCCGTCCAACGCCGGGGTCATAATGATCTGACAGGACAGGCGGGAATTTGCCTTTGGTGACAAGGCGCTATCCAGCATGCACTCTTCCTCGTCCCCGACCGGGGGCAGCTTGTCCAGCCAGTCGGCGTCCACATACACGTGACAGGTGGCGCAGCAGCACGCGCCGCCACACTCCGCCTTCACCGGCAGGCCGTAATCGCGCAGGATTTCCATGACCTGCCACCCCTCCAGCGCATCGAGGCTGGTACGGGTGCCGTCCGGGTTCGTGACATGAATTTTGTATGTGTTCATGTCCATCTATCTATACCGGCCATCCCGCGATTTCAACTTTTCTTGACGGCTTGTCCGCACCTGCGCTATGGATGGGGCATGATTTCGATGAACGCAACAATGCCGATGAATTGGTGGTGGCCCCTGTCATAGCGGGTCCCAGCGCATTTCTTTTGGTATATATCGAAACATGGAAATGGTCTGGCACCCTTCAGGGTCCGGGCTTTTTTTATGCGTTTTGCACATCTTGTCCCGGTCCTTTGGTTCCCCAAACCACAATGACACACCACACATCAAGGACAAGACAATGACACACACCACCACAATGCAAACAACCCTGCGCGACCAGTTTCACGACACCATCCTGCCCCGCACGCCGGACCAAACCCTGCACCCTGTTCAGGTCCAAATGGCCAAAGCGATTTTAGGCGGCCTGATCACACGTGCCGGAATCATCGCGGCCACGAATGACATCACCGCCACCTGCGCCGTTTTGGGAACCACGCCCGCCATTCTGAATGATCTCAAGGATTATTTTAACCAGCAGGGCGAAAACCGTGCGCTGGCCGAACGCATCATCACGGCCCAGACGACGTACAACCGCACAGCCGGAATCACCGCCACCGCAGCGGTGCGCGCGCTCGGCTTCGGCGGATGGTCATGCTGAGGGGTTTTTGCGCAGGTAAATATCAACCAGCTTGCCAAAGCCTTGGGCGATGGCGGCCGTGTTGATCAACGTGATGGCCGCACCGCCGCACACCTGCAACGCGATGACCATGAATTTTGTTGAAAATGGAACAGGAACATTCTGCTGGTGATAGCCGGATACCAGCCCCATGGTGATAAACAGCAACACGACAAAGAACGGGAAGAAGCAGAGCAAGGACACGCCCAGCATCTGTACCGACACGCCCAGCCCATGCACAGCGCGGAAATAGGTGCGAATGCGATACCCCGCCGCCACACCAATATGCACCCACAAAAACCGGAACGCCCATATCCCGACAATCACAATCACAATCTGCATGACCAGCAGGGCCGCAGGCGGGTTGCCGCCGGATTCCACCAATGTTTCCATTTCATCCGACATTTGGAACATCGACGAAAACGCCAGCAAGGCCGAGGCAATCATTTTAATCAGCACATAAACCAGCGTCCCGGCAAAAATACCATAGGCCCGGTCATCCAGCGCCGTTTCATCGCGCACCGGATCCCCACTGGGGATAAAGGGCCAACGTTGACCAAGAAAGACCAGCCGCACCATATGGCACACCATCCACCCTTCGGCGAAATAGGACGGCAACATCACCAGCGCCTGGCGCAGGTAATTGGTTTCCCACCCCAGCAGTGTGACGATCAATTGACAGACGATGCTGACCAGAACCGGAACGGTGGCCAGACGGACCAGATATTGACGCTCCGCCCACGCCAACTGGTATCCAAAGCTGGCGGCGTCAACAATATCGAATGTGGGCAAGGCCGGGGCCGTCTGTTTCATGGTCCCTACTCTACACCAGCATGGGCGGGGTTAAAAGGTGGGTCTACGCCGCATCCTTGGACTCGCGCACGCCCAACTTATCCTGCAGGGCGGACGACGACGTGGTGTACTGGAACCGCAGTTTTTTGTCGGGGAAGACATAACGGAACGCGGCCTGCGCCATTAACGCCCCCTCATGGAACCCGGACAGGATCAGTTTCAGCTTGCCGGGGTAATAATTGATATCGCCGATGGCAAAAATGCCGGGTGTCGATGTTTCGAATTTTTCCGTATCGACCGGGACCAGATTTTCATGCAGGTGCAACCCGAAATCGGCAATCGGCCCCAGTTTCATGGTCAGGCCATAGAAGGCAAGCAACGTATCCGCCTCGACCACGTAATCGCCCCGCTCTGCCGAATGCATATGCACGGCGCGCAGGATTCCATTTTCACCTTCCAGCCCGGTGATGCCCGCAATATCCAGCGCCATTTTATTGTCGGCCACCAACGCCCGCATTTTATTCACGCTGTCCGGGGCCGCGCGGAAATCATCACGGCGGTGAACCAGATTCACGGATTTGGCCAGCGGTTGCAGATTGATCGTCCAATCCAGCGCGGAATCACCGCCCCCGGCAATCACGATTTTCTTGTCGCGGAATTTTTCCATTTCGCGCACGGCGTAGAACACCGATGTGCCCTCGAACGCCTCCAGCCCCGGAATGGACGGCTTCTTCGGCACGAACGATCCGCCACCGGCGGCAATCACCACCACCTTCGCTTCGATCACGGTGCCAATATCGGTGGTCAGACGCCAGAACCCGTCATCGGTCCGCTCCAACGCCTCCGCCATCTGGCCCAGATGGAAGGTCGGCTTGAACGGCGCAATTTGTTCCATCAGACGATCGGTCAGATCCTGACCCGTAATGATGGGCCAGGCGGGAATGTCGTAAATCGGTTTTTCGGGGTACAGCTCGGCACACTGACCGCCCGGCTTGTCCAGAATATCGACCAGATGGACCTTCATATCCAGCAAGCCCAGCTCAAACACGGCAAACAAGCCCACGGGGCCCGCGCCGATAATCACCACATCTGTTCTAACCGGTTGATTTTCCATGATTTCACCATTCTGGACCGCTTGATTTTACCCGCTTATTTACCATAATTTTCTTGGCCTTCAGGGGCGGTCATGCTATAACCATCTTGCGGTAGCACAGGCACCGCCGAATTTAAAGTTTTTTGACCCAAAGATGCCAACCGGATCAAGCGCGTAAGGATTAAAACCATGGCGACCATCGACACCCCGAAAGCCTCCACCGCCTTTAACGGCCCGGCGCAAACGCACGGGTTTGAATTCCGCATCAACGGCGCGCACACCCCGTATCTGGAATTGCACATGCAGCCGGGACAGGCGTTCGTTGGCGAGGCCGGCACATTGATGGGACAATCCGACAGCGTGAAAATGAAATCCAAGCTGGGCGATGGGTCCAATTCCGGTTTCTTAAGCAGCCTGTTCCGGTCCGTCATGCGCAAAATCGGTGGCGAAAATTTCTTTATCAACCAATACGTCAATATGGCATCGGACAAGGTCGGTAAACTGAGCCTGGCCGCCGCCTTGCCGGGTGAAATTGTTGCGATTGATATTGCCGAACATGGCAACCGCATCGTCGCCCAACGCGGCAGTTTTCTGGCCGCGGAACAAGGCGCGCAACTGGGATCGAAAATGAAGCTCTCGCTGTTCGGACTGATCAGCAACAGCGTCGTGATGCAGGAAATCAAGGGCGAAGCCTGGACCTTCCTGAACGCGCCGGGCAATGTGCAATGTATCGAACTGGACGCGGGCGAAGTTTACAAAACCGATGCGCGCTGTCTGGTCGCCGCCAGCGATTCCGTCAAACTGGGCATGGGATTATCGGGCGGGTTGCTCACCATGGTCACGGGCGGTGAAGGGGCCTTTGTCGCCAAGGCCGAAGGTCCGGGCACGATCTGGGTTGGCTCTAAACCCTTTGAAACCAAACAGGCTTTGGGCCCGAAACGGTAATTTTTCCATCAAACTGGACATTCCGCACCCACGGGGCTAAACCCGTTGAGTGAAGGAGTATCGTCATGTCCACCGATCATCAAATCCAATCCACCGCCCCGCACCGCAAAATTGCCGTGTGGTTGTTCATTTGTTGTTTCATGGTGTTGAGCATGGCGATGATTGGCGCGGTCACGCGATTGACCGAGTCTGGCCTGTCCATCACGGAATGGAAACCGATTGCGGGGGCGTTGCCACCGTTGAACGAAGAGGCATGGCAGGCGGAGTTTGATTTGTACAAACAAACGCCGGAATACGACGCCAAACATTTCTGGATGCAATTATCCGATTTCAAGAAAATCTATTTCTGGGAATGGCTGCACCGTCTGTGGGGTCGTGCGATTGGCATTGTCTTCGCCGTGCCGCTGGTCTGGTTCGCGGTCCGTAAACAAATTCCACCGGGGTATGGATTGAAATTTATCGGCCTGCTGGCCCTTGGCGGTGCGCAAGGTTTCATCGGATGGTTTATGGTGCAAAGCGGTTTGATCGACCGCCCGTCGGTGTCGCATTTCCGCCTGTCCCTGCATTTGTTCATGGCGGCTTTGGTGTTCGCCCTGATGTTATGGCTGACCATTGGTCTGTGGCGCGGCACGGCCCGTAAAATCACCACGCCAAAATCCACCATCATCACCGGGTGGATTGCATTGGCGATGGTGTCCATCACCATCATTTGGGGCGCGTTTGTCGCGGGGCTGGATGCCGGGATGATTTATAATGAATTTCCGCATATGGGGGCCGGGTTGATCCCGCCCGATTTCCGCACCCATGCGACAATCATTGGCGACATCATGCAAAATCCGGCGGCGGTGCAATTCACCCATCGCTGGCTGGCCATCACGACATTGTGCGTCACCGGATTGTATATCTGGCTGCGTACGAAAAGTGGTGCGGTGACGGGCGATGTTGCAGCGTTGGGCGCCATGATTTTGATACAGGTTGGGCTTGGCATCGCCGCCCTGCTGACACAAGTGGACATTCACGTCGCCACCGCACATCAGGCCGGGGCGTTTATCCTGCTCGGCCTGTTGCTGAATGCTCAGCATCGGCTCATTCGCGGCTAATCCCACAATACACTTTCGTCATCCCGGAAAACGCGCCAGCGTTTATCCGGGATTTTTGCCGCGTTGTCACCTTCACGGCCCAAACCCCGGACAAGGGCTCAAGCGCCCTTTCCGGGGTGACGGCTTGTGTGTGTGAGAGCGAGAATCCACGCCATGGCCTACGCCAAAAACAATGGATCCCCGTTTTCACGGGGATTCCAATATGATTGATGATGATTGATAACGGAAAGACATCACCCCGTCGGGGTCTGCGCCTTCACTGCTTCGCGCAGACGCGCCACCATTTCAATGGCCTGCAACGCTTCGCTTTTGTGCGAGCCGACACTGCCCGCCTTCTGCATCACGAAATTGAAATTGATTCCGGCACCACGGGCGACCGCGCTGATTGCGGCGGCGGCTTCTTGGTTCACGGTGCGGCCATTGCCGCGATAGACGTATAATTTCGTCCAGCCCTTCTCAGCGGACAATTCGGCCACTGTCGCCGCCTGCGCCGCCGACAATTTTCCTTCGCGTGTGCGCAGTTCATGGCCGTAATCATAAACATAGCGGCCATCGGCACAGCGAATTTTGCGGGGGTATCCCTCCGCCTTTGCGGCGGGGTCGGCTTTCGGTCCCGGCAAAGCAAGCGGCTGTTGTGGTCCCTGTGCCTGCGGATTTTTCGGGGAGAATACGGTATCGGACTCTTTCGGCTCTGTTTCGCCCGCCTTCTTATGCGCGGCGCGCAACAGGCCCGCGCGTTCATTTTGCAGCAGGCGTTGTTCATCCTCGGCCAATTGTTCGGCCACGGTGGGTCCGGTCAGTTTAGGGCGGGAATCAACGCGGCGAAATTCACCTTCGATGGTGCGACCCGTATTGTCTGGGGCGTCGTCCTGAACCGACACGGCGCGGCCAAAGGCCACCAAAGCCGTGCCCGGCTTTTTATTGTCATCATCTGGAACAATCGGAAACTGGTCGCTCATCGTTCAAAATCCCGCATTCTGGAAACGCCTTATCCTATCACATGCCCATTCCGGGCGCAAAAGACATTTGGAAATTTTGCTCCGGTTCCGGCGGGCGCAAAGACGGGCCTTCGTAAACCGGAATCTCCGGGGCTTTTGGCGGGGTGGTGGCCGATTGGGCCGTTTCGGTAAATTCCACCCGTTTTTCATCCCACATCGCCGCCCGCCAGCCCGCGGACGGGTCATTGGCCGGATTCATGTCCAACTGGCTGTACAGATAGCCCATGGTCTGGTCAAACAGGCTGCCGCCAGCAACGCCGCCCCCATCCCACGTCAATTGATCGCCACCGGATGCCCCGGGGCCCTGCATCACATCATCCGCTATATCCATGTCCCGTTTCTGGGTCAGGGTGGATGCGGCGCTCAACTCACGCAGGCGGCGCACGGTGACATCATCGACATTTTGGCGATACAGACCTTCGCGCGACAGCCGCGTTTCAATCTGGCGGGTATCGGCCTGCATTTTCGCTTCATTGGCGCTTTTTTGAGCGGCCAAAGTCGATGTCTCGGGCCGTTGCGGATCGTTTTGTTTTGGGGCCGGATTTTGGGTGTTTTGCGGGTCCGTGGCCCGATTTTGGGGCGCGGCCTGTGCATCGTTTATTCCGGTCGCCAGCGCAATGCCCGCCACGGCGGCACCGGCCACCACAGCGGCTGCACCAACCCGTGCGCCGCTTGCATTCTGCCCCCCTAAAGCGTCCTGAACGGCCTCTAAATTCCGGTTATACCCATACAAACTCATGCGTTCGAGGAAGGACAGGCTTTCATTTTCCCACGGGCGTTCACCCCCACCGATCAGCGCCATCAGCGGGTCAATGCCATCCGCGGTCGGGTCGGTGATTTCATCGCGATCGAAGGCGGAGACCTCAACCTCCTCGGTTGGCCCCTGATCCTCGGCCGTTTCAAGGCCAAAGGCCTCGTCACTCAATGTTACATTCAGAACAGACCCTTTCGCCGCCGCATCAGCCAGCGCCGCACCGTCCATCCGCTCCGCCGCATTTTCCATCGCGGCCTTCCAACTTTCACCGAGCGATTTTGACGCATCTTTCGGCGCAAGCTTCATCGCCAGCGGGTCAAGCGCCGCCGGGTCCGCCGCAATAGCCGGATCATCTGCACCGTTTTGATCCGGTGTTTCGGCTGTTTCTTGGGTGGGGGATTCTTCGTCTGCGGCGGGACCGGCCGCATGGGCCGCGCGTTCCGGTTCGGGCACATCAAGGGCGAGAACGGGCGCACCCTCGCGGGCGGATTCTTCATCCACCGGGGTATTCGGCCCATTTTTGACGTCAATAGTGTCTGCCACAGCCCTCAGTCCATCTCCCTGGCCCTCTTCCTGTTGCGGAAAAAGAGATGAAATTCAATGCGTTAACAGGGTACCGCACCCCGTCAGCATGTCTCTTGGACCCATTTTGACACAAGCGGGCCCGCGAAAGCAAATTTCACGGGCCGCCGATTGCTCTTTATTTCCGGGGTGTTACGCCCTTTGGAGAGGGCCGCTTCCCTGTGGTCAGTTATTCGGCCTTCTTGTAATTCTCCGGCACGCCCTCAAACTTGTCGTCTTTCGGGTCGTAGGCCGGAATTTTCAGGTCGGCCAGCAGTTCCGTGACCACTTCCTGCGTCCGGTCCATCGATTTCATCAAGGACTCGCAATCTTCTTTGGCGGTCGCGTAGTTCTTCTCGATGCTCTTATCCGCATACTCCGCCGTTTGCTGGATCAGCTTCAGATAGTCGCGGACTTCTTTCGGCTTCATATAAGACTGCGCCGTGATCGCCTGATCCATCATGATCTCGCGGTCCTTGATCACCGGGCCGACGGAATCGGACCATTCCTTGAACCGGGCATCCATGGTTTCCTTCATATCGGGATTGGCCTTGCCACAGCTTTTCACCGCCGCGCCCACATCCCGTTGCACCACAGCCACGGCCCGCACGGTGCCAAAGGCTTCGCGGATATAGAACAGGTTTTTCAACTCTGCCTCGCCCAGCTTTTTCGTCAATTCATCCGTGCGGGTATTGAGCTTTTTCAGATGCGGGTTTTCCGCTTCCATAAATTTTTTCGCCGCTTCCGGCTTGTTCAATTCCTGCGCCGATGCCGTAGAGGGCACAGCCAGAACGCCAGACAACATAACGGCGGAAAGCAAGAGGGCGGAAACGATGCGCATGATAGGGCCTTTTCTCAAATGAAAAACTGCGCCGAGAATAGCAGGAATCTCGGCACAAAAAAACCTCCACCATCTGGATGCAAAAAAACCGCCGGCCCGATCTGCGCAGCAGATCCAAACAAACACGCATCCCGGCAGCCCCGCGCCCCGCCCCGCCCATTTTCTTTAAACGGCAACCCCATAAAAAAACCGCCGGGATGAACCCGGCGGCCTAGAGGGGGGACTTTGTTTCTCCGGTCAACGCCAGAGGAGAAACGGCATACCGCTGACTGCGGGGCTGCGGCAACCGTTGGCTCGCGGACAAACAAACTTGTACAGATGCCGAAGCATCCGAAACTCAACATGGAGCAGCTTGATCCTGGCCTTTCCTTCGCTCCCCCATGACCAAGGGCGAAGGTCATTCCCGGCAATCGCCGCACTCCATTCTTTTACTCTATCGCATTATGGTAAAGTGGCCGTGAATTTTGCCTAAAATGCTATCTATTCTCCGCCCCCTTCAAAACCACATGAAAAAGCCCGCCATAAAGGCGGGCTTTTCTATTTCATTGGCAGATCCGCATGGATTACTCCATCAGGCGATTCCACCAGCCTTTTTTCTTTTCCGACGGCTCTTCGTTCACGCGTTCGTAATCGCGGGCCGGCGGCGGTGTCGTTTCAGCGTCGCGCTGTTGCGGACGCGCTTGGGGCTCGGCCATTTCAAACGCCGGTGCGCGTTCACGCACAGGCGCAGGGGCAGACACAGGGGCCGGAGGCACATCGCCAATGTTTACGGCATAGCCATGATCGACATTGTCGTTGCGTTCCTGACCCTGTTGATTCATAGGGGATTGGCCCTGAGGTTGATCATCCCGGCTGCCACGATTGTCGCGACCACCGCGGTTGCGGCCACCACGACTGCGGTTGCGACCCCGAGAACCTTCACGACCACCTTCACGGTTGCCATCACGATTCCCTTCACGCGGTGTATGTTCGCGCGCCGTGTTTTCACGGGGTTGGGCATCGTCATCGCTGGCGAAATCGGCTTCGGCACGGTTGCCGTCGGCATCGCCTTGTTCATCCGTCGGAGCGTCTTCGCCACCGTTCGGATCACGATCACGACGGTTGCGGTTGCGGCCACCACGGCGACCACGGCGACGGCGGTTACGACGTTGACCGTCTTCACCTTCTTCGCGCGGTGCATTGGCATCGCCTTCACCGGCTTCATCATCGGATTCTGCATCGGTTTCGGACGTTTCGTCTTCGTCCTCTGCGCTGTCATCCTGATCATCATCAACGACCGTGCGTGCAACCGGGGCCCGTTCGGCACGCGGTTCCGGACGGCGGCGCACTTGTACCACACCGTCTTCGTCGTCATCACGCGGCTGCGCCTTGATCGATTCAATTTTGAAATCGGATGCGGTCAGATCTTCGTCCACACGGATCAGGATGGTGAAGCCGTAGCGGCGTTCGATATCTTCCATCATCGCGCGCTTGTGGTTCAGGATGTACAGCGCAACGCGCGGCGGCACGGTCAGGTGAACCGTCGTCGCACGACCGCGAATGCCCTCTTCCTCTAAAGCACGCAAAGCCAGAATGGATGCGGAATCTTCGGTCCGGACGTGTCCGGCGCCACCGCATTCATGGCATTTTTCAAACTGCGCTTCGGTCAGACTGGGGTTCAGACGCTGGCGTGACATTTCCAGCAAGCCAAAGCTGGAAATGCGGCCCATCTGAATCCGCGCCCGGTCGGTGGACAGGGCTTCTTTCAAACGGCGTTCAACCTTCGCATTGTTGCGGCGGTCTTCCATGTCGATAAAGTCGATGACAACCAGACCACCCAGATCGCGCAGGCGCAATTGGCGGGCCACTTCATCAGCAGCCTCAAGGTTGGTTTTCAGAGCGGTTTCTTCGATATGGCGTTCCTTGGTCGCACGGCCGGAGTTGACGTCGACAGACACCAAAGCTTCGGTCGGGTTGATCACCAGATAGCCACCCGATTTCAGTTGCGCGGTGGAATTACCCATGTCGCGAATCTGGCTTTCCACCTGATAACGGTGGAACAACGGGATTTGTTCATCTTGATAATTCACCACACGTTTGGCGTGGGATGGCATCATCACTTTCATGAAGTCGCGGGCGATTTTGAAACCGTCTTCACCGGCAACATGAATTTCTTCGATGTCACGGCTGTACAGGTCACGCACGGCGCGGCGAACCAGGTTGCCTTCTTCGTGGATCTGGGCCGGGGCCGATGATTGCAGGGTCAGGTCACGAATATCATTCCACAGACGCAGCAGGTAATCGAGGTCGCGTTTGATTTCCTGTTTCGTGCGGGACATACCGGCGGTCCGCATAATCACGGACATGCCTTCCGGTACGTTCAGCTCGGACAGGATTTCCTTCATCCGGCGACGTTCTTCGAAGTTTGCAATCTTGCGGCTGACGCCACCGCCACGCGGGCTGTTCGGCATCAGGACGCAATAACGGCCCGGCAGGGACAGATAGGTCGTCACGGCCGCGCCTTTGTTGCCGCGCTCTTCCTTGCTGACTTGGATCAGCATGATCTGGCTGCGTTTGATCACTTCTTGAATTTTGTAGTTTTTGCGCAAGGACGGGCGCAACGGACGATCACCGTCCACGCCGTCACCGCCCAGCATTTCAACACGGCGGCTGTTGGAGGCCATGTTACGGCCACCACGTTCATGGCGGCCCCCACGACCACGGCCACGACCGCGACCATTTCCACGGCCACGATCATTGCCCCGGTCATTCCCACGACCACGGCGACGATCATTGCCGGCTTCACCTTCGGCGCCCTCTTCGGAAGCGCCTTCAGCGGATTCTTCGCCTTCGGCCTGACCTTCGGCGTTGGATGCGGTCACTTCATCGGCATCATCGCCATCGTCCGCATCATCAGCGGCAGCGACGTCACCGTCATCGTCCTGTTCATCGGCGAACACGCCATCAACCGGAATAGCGATTGGAATAAACTGAACCGGGGCAGAGACGATTTCGTCTTCGTCGTCGGACTCTTCGTCGATCATCTCAACCGCGCGGTTCTCACCACCCAGTTCTTCAACGATTTCGTCTTCTTCCTCGTCGTCCTCATCTTCGTCGTCTTCGTCCTCTTCATCGGACTCAGCCTGATCCTGTTCGGCATCATCACCGTTCATATCGGCGACGGGCTGGCCTTCGGGCTGGCCCTCTTGCGCAGCGGCGCGCGCCAGAGCTTCGGCCTCTTCGGCTTCTTCTTCGGCGGCCAACGCATCCAGCTCGGCCTGTTGTTCAGCCAGCAGGGCCTCACGGTCGGCGATTGGAATGCGGTAATAATCGGGATGAATTTCCGTGAAGGGCAGGAAGCCGTGGCGGTTGCCACCAAAGTTCACGAACGCGGCCTGCAGCGAGGGTTCAACCCGTGTCACCTTGGCCAGAAAAATAGAACCTTTAAGCTGTTTGCGGACTTTACTTTCATAGTCGAATTCAACCAGACGGTTTCCATCGACCACCGCGACCCGGGTTTCTTCCGCGTGGGTTGCGTCAATTAACATACGTTTAGCCATGTTTATCTCCTCATGGATCAAGCGCACGCGCCCGCCATGACCACCATGCAACAAATGCAGTCATGCGGCGCGAGATGCGCCTTAAAAAATTCGTCAGGTCTTGATCGGGCTGGTTTTTTCGCGGTCGGACGGCGTTTTTAGAGTCGCCATTCGGGAGGGGGTGGGATCCATACTCAAAACGGGGATCGGTCCCTCTGCTACACGCAGATCTTCGCGTTGTCCAGCGCCGGTAGAAAGGCAAGTTCAAGACCTTCCTTCACCGTTGCAGCTAGCGAAACCTGTTTCATCTCACATGCACATGCTAAAGCCGCAACGTGTCGCACAAGTCCACAATACGACAGGAGGGGGTCCCTGCACAACAACAAAGTAGGGCCCTATCCCTTTATAAAAACCGCCGTTTTTTGGGGGCCTCACCCATCCACCGCGCGCGTCAAATACCCGCACAAACTCTCATTATATCCCCGGCTTGCACAGGGGGATAGGCTGGTTTCCCGGCGCGGCGTGTGCCATAATGTGAACATGGATCACTTATAATGTATGTATCCACCTGATCCGAAGACACTGAATCACGTTGACCCACCATATTGACCCCCATTCGGCGCGTATGAAACCCACGATGACCCACCCTATGGCCGCACTTATGAAAACCAGCATGCGCATTGCCTTGATGCTCACCGTGCTGGTGGGCGCAATGATCTGCGCGCCCGATACGGCCCATGCGCAATCTCGGAACAGCGCCCTGACCGTCACCGGAATCCGTTTTGGCGCGCATGAGGACAAAACCCGACTGGTCATCGACCTGAACGCCCCGGCCCAATACCGGGCCTTTACCCTGCAGGGGCCGGACCGGCTGGTGATTGATTTGCCCCATTTTGGCTGGACCGTGGGCACGATCACCCGCCCGGCCTCGACCCATGTTACCGACGTCCGCCAGGGACCAACCCAGCCCGGCATATCCCGCATCGTCATTGATATGAATCAGGCCATCGCCATTCGCGGCACGATGATGCTGCCCCGATCTGGCCAGAACAATGACCGGCTGGTGATTGATTACAGCCCGACCACCAATCCGTCCGCGGAAAAAAATCGCGTTTTCGGCACGCTGCAGATGAATGATGCCGTGGCCGGGAATAATGATTTGCAAACCCCCGCACAGAATGCATCCGTTCAAACGGTCAGCGCGTCAGCCGCGCAAACAGTTACACCGGCCCGCAAACCATCCACGCCACAAAATGCCATTCCCAAAAGTGAACGCCCTTTGATCGTTCTGGATGCGGGACATGGTGGCGATGACCCCGGCGCGCTGGGCCCGAATGGATTGAAGGAAAAAAACATCACGCTGGCCATGGCCCGCGATTTGAAAAAAGCATTGGAAGAAACAGGCCGGTACCGCGTTATGATGACGCGGGACAAGGATGTTTATTTACGGCTGGGCCACCGTGTCCAAATTGCACGCCACCACAATGCCGATTTGTTTATTTCACTGCATGCCGATTCACTGGATCGCAAACATGTCAGTGGCGCATCCATCTATACGCTGTCGGAAAAAGCATCCGACTCTGAATCCGCGCGACTGGCCGAACGTGAAAACCAATCCGATCTGATCGCCGGGCTGGATTTGAGCGTCGAGGACGAAGAGGTCGCCAGCATTCTGGTCAACCTGGCCATGCGTGACACGATGAATCAATCCAAATTCTTCGCCAACACGATCGTTGATTTTATGCAGAACAACAGCCTCAGCCTGCTGGACAACCCGCACCGTTACGCCGGGTTCGCGGTGTTGAAGGCCCCGGACGTTCCGTCCGTCCTGATCGAGGCTGGATTCATGTCCAACAATCAGGAAGCCAACAAACTGAATACACCCGCCCACCGCGCCCGGATCGCCGGTGCGATCGTGCGGGGGATCGATGCCTATTTCGAACAGATGCAGCGAAATGGCGGTAATTAAGGGGAGAATGGCAAAGCCGCCCCTGATCCCGACCCATGCCATTTTCGATAAGATACCCCGTGCCACGAAAATGCCGCAAAGGTTTTGAAAAAAAAGAAAAAAATCGCAAAAACCATATTCAAGTTTCTGTGAGTCGTGTATAAAGATACGGACTTCTGCTCTGGTCAGAGGGCGCAAACACGTAGTAATTTTACGTGACTACCTAACCATCTTTGGAAAATAATGAGGAACAAAATGAAAAACTTCGTCCTGCTCACGATGGCTGTTGCCGCCGTTGGTCTGTCCGCTTGCTCCAGCACGAACAGTGCACAAGTTGACCAAGCTCCGTACGCTCACGAGCGCACCGTTGGTACAACTGGCGAGCCGGTATTCCACGGCAAACAAGGCAAATAATTTTTGCCCTGTTTCGACCCTATGGGGTTGAATGGATAAAAAAGACTGTCTGGTTTTCGCCAGACAGTCTTTTTCTTTTGGCCTTTTGATTTATGATGGCGGGATGGGAACGGGGACAATCAATCCATGATTAAAAAACTGGCCATCTGGATCGCCATGGTCGCGCTGGGTTCGGCGTGTGGCGCGTTTGTTTTGATGCTGGGCTTACAGCTGGGCCTTCTTGACGCCCTGCCCCCCGATGCACAACTGGATCAATTCAAAACATTGTATATGGGCGGCACCATGTGGGCATGGCTGGCCGGGACATTGATTGGTGCGTTTTCATTGATGAGCGGCCCGCGTTTTTACGCTGTGCTGGCAAGCCTGCCGCTCACGCTTCCATTGATTTACAGCATCGTCACACTGATGCGCTTGATGTAATCCCCACGCTTGTCATTCCAACGAACGTGAGAATGACAACAGGAGGCAGGGACGTATCAATCGTTGCCCTGCGATTCCGCATCAGCAACTTTCGTCACCGCGTCCTGTTCCTGTGACTGATCGGCGGCGGCTTTCTCATCCTTGGGGGCCTCATCGGATTTCTTTGCGTCCTCTTTCGGAGCGTCTTCCTTCGGCGCTGTTTTCTCTGCGGGCACAGCCTCGGCCTCCACAGCGACCTGCTTCACCGGGTCCGGCTTGCGGAAAACTTCGATCGGATACCCACGGCGTTCGCGCACGGCGCGGCGCACCACCGACCAATCCAGATCGTCGGCGTATTCGCCCGCAACCTTCATGATGATAGCCATGTCATCATTGCTGAAGACATAGCCCGGCAATCCGCCATCAATTTCCATGCGGTCAACCTGCTCGGTCGTCGGCGCCGCTTCGACGAAGAATTTATCACCGACCCATCCGGCCTTCACCGATTGGTCCACCACGTTGACGCCCATGCCCACGGGCACCATGCCAAACGCTTTGGTAATATCCTCCGGATACATACGGATGCATCCGCTGCTGAGGCGGCGACCGATGCTGTAGGGTTTGTCGGTGCCGTGAATCAAATATTCCGGCCACCCCAGATACATGGCATGCGTGCCCAGCGGGTTATCCGGCCCCGGACCAACAGTCACGGGCAGAGCCGGGTTTTCTTCGCGCATGCGCGCCGTTGGGCGCCAACTGGGCCCGTCTTTTTTCCGCACGACACTGGTTTGGCCCAGCGGGGTTTGTAACCCTTCGCGGCCAATCCCGATGGGATAGGTCAGCGGGGCCTTGCCCGGCGTTTTAAAAATATACATCCGCATTTCGGCCAGATTGATCACCACATCACGGCGCTCCGCCTGGGGCAGCAAATGCATGGTCGGGATAACAACCTTTTTGCCCTCGCCCGGAATCCACGGATCCAGATGCTGGTTCGCGGACCGCAATTCGACGTAGCCAACGTTATATTTGCGGGCCAGCTCGACGAACATGTCGTCATAGGTGGCCACGTGCGTTTTCATCGTGCCGACCCAGTCTTTGTCGTACGGTTTAAACGGCGCGGCCTTCGCGGGTTTCTTGTCTGGCTCAGGTGCGGCTGCAACCTTTTTGGCGTCTTCTTTCTTGGCATCCGCTTTTTTGCTGTCAGCCTTGCTGTCTTTTTCGGCCTTCTTGGCCTCAGCGGGAGGTGCTTCGTCTTTCTTCTTCTTTTCCTCCTCCTGCTTCTCAGCACCGAACGGGAATTTCAGGAAAGCCAGTTGCATCCCCTCTGCCTGCGCAGGAACGGGCGATGTCCCGAGCAAAAGGCCCAGCACCAAGGCGGCCGACAGATGAAGGCGGGAGAAGATCATGATACGCACTGCTTTCCTGTTAAACCCGTTACAGATATTTACGCGGCTTTCCGCATGGCGGAATCCAGATTCGCGACCACAGCATCCATGAACTGGGTGGTGGTCAAATATTTCTGATCCGGACCAACCAGAATTGCCAGATCCTTGGTCATCGCACCGGCCTCAACCGTAGAAACGCAAACACGTTCCAGCGTATCAGCGAAATCGATCAGGGCGTTGTTGCCATCGAACTGACCGCGATATTTCAGACCTTGCGTCCAGGCAAAGATCGACGCGATCGGGTTGGTCGATGTTTCTTTGCCCTTCTGGTGTTCGCGGTAATGGCGGGTCACGGTGCCGTGCGCGGCTTCGGCCTCGACACATTTTCCATCCGGCGTCAGCAGCACGGAGGTCATCAGACCCAGCGAGCCAAAGCCCTGTGCCACAACATCCGACTGCACATCGCCGTCATAGTTTTTGCACGCCCAGACGAATTTACCGTTCGATTTCACGGCAAAGGCAACCATGTCGTCGATCAGGCGGTGTTCGTACCAGATTTTTTTGGATTCGAATGTGGCCTTGAATTCTTTTTCGTACACGCGCTGGAAGATTTCGATGAACTTACCATCATAGGCTTTCAGGATCGTGTTCTTGGTCGACATGTACAGCGGCCAATCACGCGCCAAAGCGTAGTTAAAGCAGGAGCGCGCAAACCCTTCGATCGATTCATCGAGGTTGTACATGCCCATGGCCACGCCAGCGCCCGGGAAATCGAATATTTCGAATTCCTGCGACGGGCCGCCATTGGCGGGTTCGAAACGCATGGTCAGTTTGCCGGGGCCGGCCACTTTGAAATCGGTGGCTTTGTATTGATCGCCGAACGCATGGCGGCCAATGACGATCGGGCTGGTCCAGCCCGGAACGTAACGCGGCACGTTTTTGCAGATGATCGGTTCACGGAACACGGTACCGTTCAGAATGTTGCGGATCGTGCCGTTCGGCGACTTCCACATTTTCTTCAAGGAAAATTCGCTGACGCGGGCTTCGTCCGGCGTGATGGTGGCGCATTTGACGCCAACGCCATATTTCTTGATTGCCTCGGCGGCATCCACCGTCACTTTATCGTCGGTGGCATCACGGTTCTGGATCGACAGGTCGTAATATTTCAGGTCGATATCAAGGTACGGCAAAATCAGTTTTTCGCGGATCATCTGCCAGATGATGCGTGTCATTTCGTCGCCGTCGATTTCAACAACCGGATTATCAACCTTGATCTTGGCCATGGGTTTTTGCCTTCCCTGATGTTTTGAAAAAATGTCCCGTTAATGTATAGCCCCTTCCCCCCAAAAAACCAGAGGAGAGGCGCAAAAATCCGCGATTTTTTGGAGATTTAGGGCGGCGTTTAAAGCGGTGGGGGCAGGATGGCGTCGATGGCGGATTCCAGCTTTTCATACACCCGGTCGAACAGGCCGCTTTTGAAGGGGCGACCCTTGCCCTCTTGATGCAGCTCATACATCACCTGACGCGGGCCGACCTGGCGGATCACGAAAGTGAACATCGGGGCATGCGCATTTGTTTTTGCATAAGAGAAGGTCATGACCCCCTCCTCGAAATCACAATCCACGAAACGGGCATTCAGCACCTTGGTCTGCGCCGCGCGCAGGTACAGGGCATCCAGCCGCTGGAACTGGAACCGGGTAAACCCCGCTTTTTCGAGGGTCTCAAAGGCTGGATTATTGATCAAAGTCAGGCTCATAGAGGCATTATACCACCCCGCGCCCGGACCGGGGGCGGATTTTTCCGGGATAAAAACACTCCGCCCACCGGAATTATGTCATTAAGCACTGGAAACAGAAGGAAAAATGGCTAATATAGCCCCCGATATTGAACCCGGACCCCAATCTAAAGTGGACCACGCATTATGAGCGATATTCTCAACGACATCGACGAAGCCCTGAAACGCGACAAGGCCGAAAAATTCTGGAAAGAAAATGGCCCGACGCTGATTGCTGGCGCTGTCATGCTGGTGGTGTTCACGGGAATCTTCTCCGGCTGGAACGCATGGAAGGCGCACACCGCCCGCCAGCAAACAGCCATCCTGATGGATGCCATGACCGGCACCAACCAGCCGCAAGACCTGATCACCGCCGCCGATTTGTTGAAGGGCGGTCCCCGCGCGATGGCGTTGCTGAACGCGGCGGGCGACCATATCCGCAATGACAAGCAAGCCGACGCGATGGCGCTGTATAACACACTGGCCGATGACGGATCCGTTCCGTCCGACTACCGCGATCTGGCCCGTGTCATGGGCGCGCGCATTGCGTTCGATACCCGCACCGATGCGACAGATTTGAAAGCGCTCTACGCCCCCGTGGCAAAAATTGCGAATGATGCGAAAAACCCGTGGGTCCTGCACGCCGCCATTCAGGCCGCGATTATCGCGGGCGAAGGGCTGAACGATTACAAAGGCGCATTGAACCATTTGAACGTCGTCCTGCAATCGGAAACGGCCCCGGCCAGCATGAAGGAACGGGCCCGCGCGCTGGATCACATTTACGTCCTGCGCCTGTCGGAACAGAAATAAATTACAAACGGATAAAAACCATGAAACGTTTTTCACTGCACCTTCTGCTGCTGGGCACGGCCCTGACCTTGGCCGCATGCGGATCGTCGGATGACAAGGCCCCGCTGCCCGGCACACGGATTTCCGTTTTGGAAATGCAGCGTGCGCTGGAGCCCGATGACATTGCATTGAACGCGCAGGGCTTCATTGCCCCGCAAGCGTGGAAGAACGAATTCTGGCCGCAGACAGGCGGATACCCGAACCACGCCATGCAGCATTTATCCCTCAGCGAAGGCATGCTGAAAAAAACATGGAACACCAATATCGGTGATGGCGGCAATGACCGCCTGCCGCTGGTGTCGCAACCGGTTGTGATTGATGGCCGGATTTACACGATTGATACACGCGCGGAAATGTCCGCCTTTGACGTGACGAATGGCAAGCGCCTGTGGTCCGTTGATCTCGCGCCGGAAACCGAAGAAGGCGAACCGGTGATTGCTGGCGGCATCGCCTATTCCCAAGGCCAATTGTTCGTCACCAACGGCTATGCCGAAATTCTGGTCATGAACCCAAAGGATGGCACGATCGCATGGCGCAAGCCGTTGCCCGCCCCGTCCCGCGCCGCGCCGACCGTGATGGATGGCCGCGTGTTCGTGATGACGATGGATAACAAATTGCTGGCCCTGAACACCACCGATGGCGCGTTGCTGTGGGAATTTTCCGGTCTGGCCGAAACCACCGGCCTGCTGGGCGCCGCCAGCCCGGCCGCCAGCCGTGAAATGGTTGTGCCCGCCTTCTCCTCCGGTGAAATCTTCGCCCTGCGCGTTGAAAACGGCTCCGTCGCTTGGACGGATAATTTGACCTCCTTCCGCCGCACGGGCGGCCTGTCCGGTCTGGCGGCCATTCGTGGCCTGCCGGTTCTGGACAAGGGCATGGTCATTGCCGTGTCCTATGGCGGGCGCATTGCCGCGATTGATGAACGCACGGGCGCGCGCGTCTGGCAACGCGACATTCCGGGGTCGGAAACGCCGTGGGTTGCGGGCAACCACGTCTTCATGATCACCGCCAACAACGAATTGATTGGCATGAGCCGCGATTCCGGTGCCATTGCCTGGGTCAAACCCCTCCCAAAGTATGAGAACCCGGACAAACGCGAAAATCCGATCACCTGGACCGGCCCGGTTCTGGCCGGTGGGCGTTTGTTTGTGGCATCCAGCCACGGTTACGTGCTAGAGGTCAGCCCGGCCACCGGCGAAGGCGCCAGCGAATGGCGCACCGAAGGCCCCGTGCATATCGCCCCGATTGTTGCGGGCGATACACTTTACATCCTGTCTGATAACGGGACATTGGCGGCGTATAAGTAATGTTTACCCTCGTAATTATTGGCCGACCCAATGTCGGCAAATCGACCTTGTTCAACCGTCTGGCCCGCAAACAGATGGCGATTATCGACGACACCCCCGGCGTGACACGCGATTGGCGTGAGACGGAGGGCTGGTTGCTCGACAAGAAAATCCGCCTGATCGACACCGCCGGATTGGAAGAAGCGTTCGACGATTCCATGCGCGGCAAAATGCGCCGCCAGACCGAACTGGCGCTGGCCGAAGCCGACGCCGTCCTGTTTATGGTCGATGGCCGCAGCGGCATTACGCCGATGGACAAGCATTTCGCCAACTGGCTGCGCCGTCAGGACATTCCGACCGTTCTGGCCGTCAATAAATGCGAACATGAAAACGCCGCCGCCGCAGGATTGGCTGAGGCCTATGCCCTTGGGCTGGGCGAGCCGTTGCCCATGTCGGCCGCGCACGGATACGGGTTGGATGATCTGTACCACCTGCTGTCCCCGTATTTTGAGGAAGAGGCCGAAGTTGAAGATGCCGCTGCATCGTTCGGCCCGTCTTTGACCGACGAAGAAATCGACGCGCTGGAAGGCAACGAAGATTTCGACCTGAACACCCTGATGCCGGAGATCGACACCGATACGATCCCGCTGCGCGTGGCCTTCGTTGGCCGCCCGAACGTGGGTAAATCCACGTTGCTGAACGCGCTGTTGCAGGAAGAACGCGTGATGACCAGCCCCGAGGCCGGCACAACACGCGACGCCATCGCCGTGAAATGGACATACAAGGACCGCCTGTTCCGTCTGGTCGACACCGCCGGGATGCGCCGCAAGGCCCGCATTGACGACCGTCTGGAAAAAATGGCGGTGCAGGATTCTTTGCGCGCCATTCGTCTGGCCGAGGTTTGCGTTCTGGTTCTGGACGGCAACAACCTGATGGAAAAGCAGGATCTGGGCATCGCTGAACATATTATTGACGAGGGCCGCGCCTTGGTTCTGGCCATCAATAAATGGGACGCGGTTGAGGATAAAGCCGCCGCCATGAAACGGATCGAAGACCGCATCGAAGCGTCATTGGGCCAGTTGCGTGAAATTCCCGTCATCACCATTTCGGCGTTGAAGGGCAAAAATCTGGAACCGATGCTGGATCTGGTTTTACAGACGCACGCCGTATGGAACCGCCGCGTTCCGACATCACGCATGAACCGCTGGCTGCGCGGGATGGAAGAACAAAACCCGGCGCCGATGGCCAATGGTCGCCCGAACCGCCTGCGTTACATCACGCAGATCAAGGCCCGCCCGCCGACATTCGCGTTGTGGGTATCGCGCCCCGGCGATTTCCCGGATACGTATAAACGGTATTTGATTAACGGCCTGCGCCGTGATTTCGACATTCCGGGCGTTCCGGTGCGCGTGATGATCCGCACCAGTAAAAACCCGTACGTAGACTAAAAACGTCGATCACATCAGAGCAGGCGGCACCCTTGGCAGCGGCACTTTTGAGCCCGTCGCATTGCCGTCAATCTGGGGCGACAGCTTTTGATTCAAAACGTTGATTGACGTTTTGTACAAATCCTCAAACGACGCCACACGATCTTCGAACGTTTTGGGGAAATCGCGCACGGTTTCGGTGCAGAGCATGGAACTTTCGGCATCGGCAATCATCGCCTCGTCATACCCCATGCCGCGCATCAGCCCCTTGGCCTTGTCCAATGTGGTTTGCACATCGGTGCGGATATTGCCGTCCATATATTCTGCACCCACCCGCATCATGGACCGGACGCGGCGCGTCATTTGGAACACCTGCAAATCCGTGACCAGACGCTGCGCTTCCTTGCCAATCTCTTCTGGCAGAGCCGAACCGTCTTTTTTCAGGAAATCCACCGCGCGGTTCAGAACATCTTCCGTCAATGGCGTCGCGGATTTCATCGCGTTCTGGACGTAGCTTTCCGAAAATGCGGAATTCTGGAACTTTGTTTCGGCGATAAATTGCTCAGCCTTCCACGCGCCTTCGTTCCCGCCATTTTTGACCACGCGTCGTTCGGCAATCATGGCCGCACGGATCAGGAAGACCGCTTTGTGCAAGACATCCGTATCCTTTAACCGTTCGCTGAAATCGCTCCAGCGCAGGGGTTCCGCCCGGTCATTGAACAGATCATGGATAAAATTATTCACCCACACATCACGCAGGAACAATTGCCCGGACCGCACGCGATTGACCAGATCATCCATCTGCGCGGTGATTGTCCCGTCAAAGTTTCCTTCGGTCACAATTTCACCGTTTTCGGTTTCATGTAAACGTCCCACTTTATCCGGAACAAACCCTTCACGCAGGCAGAATTGAACAACATGTTCAAAGCCCAACACCTCTGGACCATCACCCAACGGCAACAAACCCATTTCTTCCGCCGCAAACTCATACGAAATCAATTTCTGGGCCGCGGCGACAAACGACACGGATTTATCCATCACCAATGTCTGCACATCACCAGATTTTTTCGTGTATTTAATCACGCGCCAGTCATTGGGCCCTTTGGCAATCGCCTTGTAAAACTCCTCATCCCCCTCCGGCATATTCGGATTGGCGTAGACAAGGGTCTGGAACCGCCGCCCATACCGCGCACCGGGCTGGTTTTCCGACACATCCGGCGTCGGCAGCGGCAAAGCCGGTGCTTCCGTTTGCTGCGCGGTCCCAAAGGGCCATAAATTTCTCAATCCACCCATCTATTTCGGCCCCCGCGCCTTGCTTGTCATTGCTGTATCCTGCAAATTGCACCGCTCTTCTGTGACCTGTTTCATACGGTCGTGCATTTGCGTTGAAAATTTTTGAATCGACTCGGGCACTTTATATTGCCTTACATGCGTCATCACCAATGCCTTGAATCTATCACCCAGAAACGGCCCAGCAATTTTTGACACCAAAGCCCCTTGGTTGATCTGTGCATAAAACGCCAGTAATTTTTCCACGGACTCCGCAGACTTTTTATCATCACTGCCCATTTCTGACGATAAAAGCTTATGCGCATCCTGAATAACGCCGAGTGATACCAATTCTTTTATAAATTGCTGGCACACCGCCCTGTCTTGTGAAGATAAATTTTCATTTTCTTTCAGCGCCTTCATAGAGCCTTCATATAAAAGCGGGAAACGCTTGCCAAACTCACTTATGGACGAAATCCAAAAATAAACGGCGATCACCTCGGGCAAGCCAGCACTGTCAAAACAGCGCCTGTAATGATCCTTCCGCGCGCTGCCATTCAGGAAAAGGGTGTCATTCTTCGGCGACCATATCTCCTCAACCAGATCACGCACAGCATCGATCAGCCCAACAGCTTTTCTCAGCGATGCCTCATTAGAAATCGCCGCCTTTGTCCGATCGAACAATTCCGGCAGTTTGCTGGTAGATACATAGGCATCACTCAATGCAGCTCTGGCCAATGTTTTTTTCAAAACACCCTGCCCCCGTGCGGCATTCAAATCATCCATAACCGCCATCGGATATGTTTCGTTGATCACCGCTTGGCCGGCGATGGTTGGTTGCGGCACGCCATGCACGTCGAATACAATGTCATGCAACATGGCCAGTTTATAAAAATGATCCTGCCCCAATTGATCCTTGCTGGGGCCGACGGGGTCCTCATCCTGTGCAAATTCAAACCGTGCCAGATGGGCCAACGCATCAAAAAAACCAATTCCGCCCTTGGCCAGTGTCGTTTTCATTGACGGCGTTGTCACGGGCATGACGTTTGATACCAATTGCACTGGCGATTCCACGACACGCTGGACCAGCCATTGATCCATTTCAACATTCGTGGCCACGGCACGGTAATATTCCGTTTCGCCATCAATCTGCGTCGGAAACGCCAGGGTCCGGCACGTCGCGCCATACCGCGCCCGCTGAAAATCGGCAACCAACGTGCGCCGCAGATCACTTTCTGCGGGTGGCAGGGCCTGATTTTGCTTTTTATCGCGACCAAAGGACCACATATCTTTACCTTAAATCCATTCCCGGGTGCCGCCGCGCGGTACACGCGTTACTTTTAAGATCGAGGCATTCGCTTCCACCTCCATTTCGCTGCGCCGTTTTTCAAGACTGGCCGCAAATTCAACAAAGTGACGGGGAACCTCAGTCATGACCGGTGTTGACTCAACCAGCAGGGAAAGCTTCTCATTTAAAGTTTTTTCATCTTTTTCCCAACGCCCTCTTTCTATCTTCTCTTTAAGCGTATCCCCCGGCCGCCAGCCAAGATTAATAATGGCGTGATGCCACATAAACTCCTTTAACTTTTGGGGGAACTCCATTCCTTCATGCGCCCCCATGGCACCCAACATGGACACAGCATCCTGAACCAGAGCAAAAGTCGAAATTTCTTTTACAAATTCAAGCAACACCGCTCTCGACTCTGGCGAGATGAAATTCCCCTGCATGTCATTCCAACATCTTGTGAAAAGACAAAAAACGCGATTTGAACTTGGAGCATATAGCATTGCATCAAAACCGTGCCGCATATTAAGGTGGTTATATAATTCGTTTTTTGTAAGATATTGCTCTTGCTTATGCGTCAAACAACGATTATCTGCCCCCATAACGGTTTGCAAAACATCAACCCACGCGTTTGCAATGGCTGAGACATGATGCGCCTCTTTGTAGTCTGTCAGGCCCCGTACAAGCGCATTCACCAAGCTCGGAGTTTTACTGCCCGTTGCATAGGCCTCATGCGCGGCCTTATAGGCCAGATCATTTTTAATTCCATCCGCATTGCGCGATGTTTTCAAATCGTCCAACGCTGTTGTGGCGTAATTCCCGCTGATCGCCACATGCCCGTTGAGCGTCGGTTGCGGCATACCTTTCAAGTCAAAGCTGATCAAGTGCAAAACGGCGAAGGCTTCGTAATGGTCATTGCCCAGTTCAGCGCGTGTCGGACCAACCGGGTCTTTCGCATATCCCGTTTCGGCCCGGGCCAGATATTCCACCGCGTGAAAAAAATCCAGACCCGTTTTAACAACGGATATTTGAGCATTGGATGTTTGCACCGGGTGCAAATCGGATTGCAATTGCACGGGCGATTCCACGATGCGCTGGATCATCCATTGGCTGCACGTCACATCGGTGGCCAGCGCACGGTAATATTCCGTCGCCCCCTCGACCACGTTCGGGAAGGCCCGCGTGCGGAACGTCACGCCATACCGCGCCCGCGCAAAATCCTGTAACAAGCGTTCACGCAATGATTTTTCATCGGATGGAGCGGCCGCGTCCGGCGCGGACAGGCGCGGCAGGGCCTGCCGGGCCGCATCATTATCGTTTGTTGCCGCTGCCCAGGGCAAAAAGGATTTCAAGCTGCGCATAATGGATAAAGCCCGCCCATAATTGTCATAAAAAAGATACGGAACAATGCCGTATTTTCCGTAACGATGCAAGGAATTTTGGGCCATGAAATAACCATTATAAAACAATGGTTTAAAACGAAAAAAGCCGGGCAAAACCCGGCTTTTTGTTCAATCTGGTCCGTGAAGGCCTATTGCGGGCCGGCGTTCAGCCCGTGGCGGATGGTGCGCCCCTGCGCTGCCAGCCAGATGCTGGCCCGGGCGGCGAAGACGCCGCCGATGGCAACGGCCTCCAACGGCAATATCGTCAATCCGGCCAGCATGGTCGCGGCCCCCAGCGCGCCTGTCAGGATCATACCCGGCTTGTGTACGCTGCTGGCCTGATCCGGCGTGGGCAGCAAAAAGCCATAGGCCACATCTTTTGGCGCATTCACAACGGCATCGAACAAACGGGGCAAAATCCCCTTGGCTGGTATTGTCATTTTCGTCTTCCCTATTCTTTTTAGATTTTCGATACACCTTTGTAGCCCCCGACACCGAGGGGAGCAAACAATACCGAAAAGCCATTGAAAAATATGGGTTTTACGCCGCTTTTACGCGCTGGCCATGGGTGCTAATGGCCGGGTCGGCCAGCGCCAGAAACGCATCCACGATATCCTCCGGCGGGGTGACGCTTTGCGGATCTTCGCCGGGATAGGCGGCGGCGCGCATTTTCGTGCGTACACGACCCGGGTCGATAATGTTGACGCGCAGGTTGGATTTTTCATTCTCCGCCGCGTAGGTCCGGGCCATCGCCTCCAGCCCCGCTTTGGATACGGCGTATGCACCCCAATAGGCGCGCGGCCCTTCCGCCGCACCAGAGGTGACGAAGATCGCACGGCCCGCGTCCGATGCGCGCAGCAGCGGATCGAGCGTGCGGACCAGACGGAAATTTGCGCTCAAGTTCAAACCGATCACACGGTCCCATTCTTTTGCCTCCGCATGCGGCAGCGGGCCGAGCGTGCCCAGCATCCCCGCATTGGCGACCAGAATATCACAACGGCCAAACCGTTCGGCCAGCGCCGGACCCAGCGTGTCCACCTTGTCAAAATCCAGCAGGTTGAGCGGGATCAAGGTCGCACGCCCACCCGCATTGCGGATTTCATCGTCCAACGCCTCCAACGCGCCGGTTGTACGCGCGACCAGAACAACGTGTGCCCCGGCGGCGGCAAAGCGGCGGGCCACCGCCGCGCCAATGCCACGGCTGGCCCCGGTGATAACGGCCACGCGTCCGGTTAAATCAACACTCATTCTTTTATTCCTGTGGTTCCGGTTGTACGTTTTCGATCAGTTGGTCCAGATCGTCGCGCTGTACAGGCTCATAGCCTTCGCTGGGTTCGTCCGGCGTGGCAATGGCTTCGGCACCATCCTGCACAGCCTCTTCAACATTCTGCATCTGCTCTTTCAAGGCATCCAGCGCATCGATACGTTCGCGCGCGTTCTCCATATCTTCACGCGTGCGGCCTGCGCCCTCGGCCAGTTTTTCGGCAGTGTCTTCGGGAATGAACGCGGCCATCCACGCGGCCAGACCTTCGATATAGACGGCGGAGCGGCTGTCCTTGAACCATTCATCGCGATCATCTTTGTCCACCATCAGATAGACCGGCAGATAGAGCAGCGCCAACAACACAGCCGCGCGCGCAATACCGAACACAACGCCCAGCGTGCGATCCACCGGGCCCAGACCAATTTTCTTGGCAAAGCCGCAGAGCAGATGGCTGACCACCGTCAAGGCGATGACAACGATCAGGAAGATCGAGGCATAGGCGCAAACCTGCGCCACAATATCCATAGGCACGATGTCGAACAATTTCGGCATATCCGCCGCCTCATCCGCAGGCACGCCGAACCAGCCATTGAAAGAGGGCCGCACCAGAGGGCCCAGCGCCACGGCCGCGACCAGACCGCCCACAACCCCGGCGATGGTCAGCACCTCGCGGATAAATCCGCGCAGGAAGGCGATAATGGCGGAAATGACGACGATAACGGCGACGGTGATGTCGATAAACATGATGGGGCGATTTTCCTTAAAACCCGTGAAATCCTGCCCCGATTGTCGGGGAAAGCGGGGGGAATTTCAAGGGAATTTGGGGGGCGTAAGGGCCAAAAAGCCCCTATCCCTGCGCATACTTAATGCCGCCACCCATTTCCCGTTTCATCTCGGAGAACAAATCGACGATATCCTGCACCTGCGCCAATTCATTCACGCGAATGGCCGGAGCGGTTTTGGCCGCCGCGTCAGAGGCCGGTGTTTTCTTCCGTTTCGGGATGCAGGCCTGACCGAAGCCCAGTTTGGCCGCTTCTTTCAACCGCACATCGGGTTGGGCCACTTGGCGCACTTCGCCACCCAGGCCAATTTCGCCGAACAGCACCATATCCGCCGGAACCGGCACGCCCGTCCATGAGCTGACCAACGCCGCCGCCACGGCCAGATCGGCCGCCGGTTCGGTCATGCGGATACCGCCCGCAATGTTCAGATAAATATCGGATGATGACAATTGCACGCCGCACCGTGCTTCCAATACGGCCAGCACCATGGCCAGACGGCTGGTATCCCACCCGATCACCGCGCGGCGCGCCGTGCCCAGTGCCGTGGGCGCGACCAAGGCCTGCACCTCGACCAAGACAGGCCGCGTGCCTTCCAATCCGGCCAGCACCGCACTGCCCGCGACATCCTGTTGCCGTTGCGCGAGGAACAGGGCCGATGGGTTTTCAACTTCGACCAATCCTTCGTTCGCCATTTCGAACACACCGATTTCGTCGGTGGGGCCGAAACGGTTTTTCACGGCGCGCAGGATGCGGAACTGGTGCGAGCGGTCGCCTTCGAAATACAGCACGGCATCGACCATGTGTTCCAACACGCGCGGGCCCGCGATTTGTCCGTCTTTCGTCACGTGACCGACGAACAGAATAATCACGCCGCGGCGTTTGGCCACGCGGATCAATTCCTGCGCACTGGTGCGCACTTGTGTCACCGTGCCCGGCGCGCTGTCGATCGTGTCGATATACATGGTTTGAATGGAATCAATGACGATCAGATCAACACCGGAGGCCGATGTATCCTCCATCGTCGCGACAATATCGCGCACGTTGGTGGCGGAGGCGAGTTCAACATTCGCCCCGTCCAGACCCAGACGGCTGGCGCGCAGGCGCACCTGATCCACCGCTTCTTCGCCGGAGACATACAGGCAGCGCGAGCCGCGCGCGCTGAGCGCACAGACCGCCTGCAACAACAATGTCGATTTGCCGATGCCCGGATCGCCGCCAATTAAAATGGCCGACCCCGGCACCATGCCACCGCCCGTCACGCGGTCATATTCGGCGATGCCCGTCACACGGCGGGGCAGTTTGTTGGCATCTTCACCCTTCAGATCGACCAGCGCCAGCGTGCGTCCCTTCTTCGACGCGCCCGCCCCGGCCCCCAGCCCCTTGGGCGTCGCGGCCTCGGCCACCTCCTCAGTAATGCAGTTCCATTCGTTGCAAGATTCGCATTTCCCGGCCCAGCGCGTGGTGACCGCGCCGCAGGATTGGCAAACGAAGGAGGAGCGAGATTTGGCCATGATGGGTTCCTTGGTGGTATTCGTTCATCGTCTGCCCCAAGGCTCCCTGTCATTCCCGCGAAAGCGGGAATCCAGAGCCACAGGGCCGGTTTTATCCCAGTCCCCTGGATTCCCGCTTTCGCGGGAATGACAAAGAAAGGATAGAATGATCCTGCCCGGAAAAAGCGAACAAATCAAGAACGATCAAAATGCCGGATAAACTTGACCCCCGTAAAATGCAACGATAGGCTTCTTGCCATATTCGAGGAGAGTGGATTGAGCCAAGGGTACGACATTATCGGTGATGTTCACGGGCGCGCCGACCATCTGGAACGGTTGCTGGATATTCTTGGCTATCAACACACAGCGTCATCCTTCATCCACCCGGAAGGCCGCAAGGTCATTTTCATCGGCGATCTGATTGATCGCGGATCGCAGGAGATGCGCACATTGCGCATCGTGCGTGACATGGTGGATACGGATAATGCCTACGCCATCATGGGCAATCACGAATTTAATGCCATCTGTTACGCCACGCGGGATGCAAACGGCGATTACATTCGCCCGCACACCAGCAAGAACAGGCAGCAGCACGACGATTTCCTGCGTGAATTTCCGATGGGCAGCGCGCAGCATACCGACACCATAGAATGGATGACGACCCTGCCGATCTATCTGGATTTGGGTCCGTTGCGTGTTGTTCACGCGTGCTGGAATGATGATTATATCGACACGCTGACCCCGCATCTGGATCACGGAAACCGCATCAATACAGGGCTTTTGAACGCCTATGCCCGCCGGATCGAGCCGATTTACACAGCGTTGGAAGAAACGCTTAAAGGACCATCGATCAAATTACCCGATGGCATGACCTTCAAAGACGCCATGGGCCATGAACGGGATGAAGCACGGCTGCAATGGTGGTCTGACCGGAACGCACAATTGGACAATCTTGTGGACCCGCGCGTGGCAACGATTCCCGAACAGCATCACGGAAAAATTCATCAGACCATCGCGTTGAAAAATGTTTTTAACGCGGTCAGCAAACCAACCTTCATCGGCCATTATTCACTGAACCAACCGTTGCGCCTGCTCTCGGATACGATCGTTGGCGTGGATTACCGCAAGCATCTGACAGCCTATCGCTGGGATGATGGCGAACCGTTGAGCGCCATGCGTTTTGTGCACGCGCCAGCTTATCGGCCCTGACACAATCCCCCCTCTCCCTCCGGGAGAGGGTTGGGGTGAGGGTACTGTGTCAAAGCTTGAATCAATATCAATTATTTGCGTCATTGCCCGGTTTATCCGGGCAATCCATAGGCGTGTATGGATCACCCGGATAAACCGGGTGATGACGGAATGTGGATGGTGGTGTGTGTCATTGAAAGTGTGGTGCCCTCACCCCGGCCCTCTCCCGGAGGGAGAGGGGGAAGGCCCGCCAAGCGCTTTCGCGCTAACCTATGAATCACGCGCCTTCGCGCTGTAGGGCCCACTTTATCTGGGTCAGGTCGGAACTCATCGTCGCCGTAATCACCAATTGCTTGGTTTTGCGCGGGCGGCAGCCTTGGCCCATGTAAATGGAATTTTCCAGACTGAGCACGCCACCGCCTTGCACGAAGCTCCATCCCGCACCGCCCGGCAGACGCAGCAAGGCTTCGGTTCCATCCTTGGTTAGCGACACGGTCACGCGCGGATGCAAATGGAAGCGGGCCACGACACCAATTTCACGGGTCAGGTTGGTGGCACAGGTCAGCGTTTCTTCCCCACGCAGATCATGCCCCTGTTCCGACAGATACAGGCGACGGCGGTGTGATACGCCGTTCAACGGCACATACCCATCATGCACCGCATCGATCAGGCAGGCATCGCCGGTGTCCTGGCGGTTCACCACAACACTGCGCGGGCGGCGGCCAAAATGGCCGTCTTTGCGAATTTCGGCGGCATTACGCCAGTCCAATGTCACGCTGTTATGCGCGGCGGTTCCGCGCAGCATGTTGCGCCATTCATCATCCACCGGGTTGGACCCGCAGGCCACGAAAATCCGTTCGCGGCCATAGCAGAATTCAAACGACAACGGTGCGGCATGGGCATCAATATCATGCGGATAGGGCGGCACGCGGCCCGTATCCACCATCAACACGGAACGGCCAACGCTGGCGCGTTCAAATCCAGTGTCCGGCAGTGAGCGCAGAATTTTCCCGCGCGCATTGGATTGCATCAACACGGCATCCACCAACGCGGTGTCACCTTCCTGCGCGCCGTTGAACAGGGCAAAGCCCTTGTCGCTGTAGCGCATAAAACGCAAGGCTTGCGACGCGCGATCAATGGTCGGCTGAATTTCATCCGGAACCGGGAACCCGCCCGCACGCAACGCGCCGCGCAGATCAATCAGAATGCGCAACACATCCAGCAGGACGACGGGCGAGCGGCTGACATGGCCGCCATCGCTCAAAATTTGGCGCGGCAATTCGCGGTCCAGCATGTCCAGCGCTTGTTCCAGCCAGTTTTCGTGCCCTTCGAAGCCGAGGCCCGCATAGGCCAGCCCCTTCATCGCGTGGAACGCGCCCATGCCCTCAACACCGCGGCCCATCAGGACGCGCGACAAATGGCGTCCCTGACGCACCAGCGATTCCAGCACCAGAGATTGAAAATCTTCGTCCGCGCTGCCGGCGTAGAAATCATACAGGGCGATCCATTGCGCCATGCGGCGTCCGGTGATGGCGGCATCCCATGCGCTGTCGTGCCAATGGCCGCATTGTTCGATCCAGCTTTCGATCATCACGCGGGCCTGAAGCCGCGCGGCGTCACCGCCCAGCGCACGCAAATCGCGCAGCCATTCAAAGCCGTGAATATGCGCGGTCCATACCGCGCTGCATCCGGACGGAGCCCAATCACCCTGCGTCACCGGGAATTGTTCGCCGTGCAATGTGAAGATGCCGTTGCACAGGAAGCGCCCAGCCGCAGCATCACCCGGCCACGGGTCCGCCGGCTTTACGATCAGATGTTCGGGAACGGTACCATTCAGGGTCCAGCGATAAAGCGCGCTGTTATACGTGGCGGAATGCACACGGTGTTTAATTTTATGAATGATATTCAGATTCATCATGAACTTCAGAAAACCTTGAAAACGCCCAGCTTTTAACCACGTAACGCGGCAATATTCGCCGCATATTGGCCCGCACCCCCACTAAACACCGCCGTCCCCGCCACCAGAACATTCGCCCCGGCGGCAATCACGTCGCGTGCGGTTTGGGGATTGATTCCCCCGTCCACTTCCAGGTCAATGTCGCGACCCGATGTGGCAATTTTTTGACGCACAGAACGAATTTTATCGGCCAGCGGGATATAAGCCTGCCCGCCAAAGCCCGGATTAACCGTCATCACCACAATCAAATCCACCAGATCCATCACATGGTCCAGCACATCGACCGGCGTTGCCGGGTTGAGCGCAAGGCCCGCGCGTTTGCCCAACGCCCGAATGGTTTGCAGGGAACGGTGGAAATGCGGTGACGCTTCCGGATGGATGGTGATGATATCGGCCCCGGCGGATGCAAAAGATTCCAGATACGGATCCGCGGGCGCGATCATCAAATGCACATCGAAAATCTTCTTTGAATGCGGGCGCAGCGCCTTCACCACATTCGGGCCGATGGTGATGTTGGGCACGAAATGGCCATCCATCACATCGACATGGATATAATCGGCCCCGGCGGCATCGATTGCGCGCACAGCCTCACCCAGCGCCGCAAAATCGGCGGACAGGATGGAGGGCGCAATGCGAATCGGGCTGGGGGCGGTCATAATTTCGAAAAAACCGTTTGGAAACCGGGGCTTATGGGGAAATGACGGGGCGCGGAACTGCATACGTCATAATTCAATGTATCAAAGAAATCAGGGGCTTTCACCACTTATCCTCACCCTGTGGGTAAAATTTCTTTGTGATTCCAACAGATTCCCCAAAGATTAACGTGACACCCCTTCGCAAACCTCTATCGTGGTTGCAGGCCGTTAGAGCTGCACGTTTTGCATAAAACAGAACGATGAAAGACAGGGATACCAAAACAATGACCACACAATCACGCAAGCGCCATACATGGCGGAGCATGGTCGCCGGATTAACCGCCAGCACCGCGTTGTTGCTGACCACATCGGCTCTGGCTGATGACACGTCCGCCGCCACCCCGCTTTATAATCCCGCCGCACCCGCGCAAACATTTCCCGCCCACGTCGCGGATCACGCCAAAAAATTCGACGGGCTGTGCGCCCCTGTGACTGGCCCCGGCCCCAGCCAATACGCCAACCGCCGCGTTCAGGCACTCAACACATTGATGGAAAAAACCCCGCTGGGCCGTCATGCCTGGGAACAGGCCGCAGGGTATGAAAAGGGTCCGGCGTGGATTTGCTTCACCCCGTCATCGGACATGTATGCGTTTTATTACACCGGCACGGGCGTTCTGGTTCTGAACAGCGACCTGCCCGAGGCGGAACATATTGCCGCCGTGCCGCATGAATTGCGTCATCTGGAACAGGAACGGCGCGGCTTCACTGCCGATGCACTGGGCATCATTGATGAAGATGACCGCCTGCACCTGCAACTGGCGAAGGAAGCCGATGCGGAAACATTCGCCACATTGACGTTGTGGGAACAGAAACAAGCGGGCAATTCGATCGGGTGGGATGCGCACAACAACACATCCCTCTGCCCCGATACGATGAACAATTGTTACGCCATGATTTCAAAAGCCTTCGAGGCCGCCGTAACGGCGGATCCGGATGCGATCAAAAACGGCACCGCTGCGCGCGCGGCCTTCCGCGAATGGTATGCTGATCTGGAATTGCTGGATCGGTATGAACGGCATCATTACGGGTACATGGGGCGCGCACAGCATGTATCGCCACGCGGCAGCGTTCCATCACACACGGTGCCATCGGATGATTTTGCCAAGGCGGTTACGGGACTGGGGTCCCTCGCCCCGTACGGGTTTGATTATCTGGGCGCGGATGTGGCGAAAATCCTGAAACAGGATTCCTACAGCACCGGGGAATATTACCGGAACGACCCGGCCCCATAAAAATCGCCCGATTTTAAGGGTTTTTTGCCCCGGAGCCCCCGGATCGGGCATAAAAAACTTGGCAGCGGTGCCCAAACCATGCTTTTGTTTTCATAACAAATAATAAGTGTGCAGGAACAGGGACCAAGCCCATGCGTTTATCCAGCCTTTATAACCGCGACACCGCCCCCCAAAACCACGGGTCATCCACCATGATGACACGGGCGCGCTCTGTGCTGCTGGGGTCGGCGCTGGCGATTGGCGCGCTTGGTCTGGGCGGATGCTCCAGCGTATCCAATGTTATCCAACCGATGTTGCCCGATTCAATGAAGAGTGAGCCAAAGGTGACGGTGGACGCCGAACCCACGCGATACGATCCGTCCGCCAAGATGCTGACGCCGCCGCGCAACCTCAACCGTTTTCTGTCGAAAACCGACGGCCAGTGCGCGCCCGTCACCGGCCCCGGCCCCAACGATTACGCCAACGATAAAGTGTACGATATCTATACAATCCTCAGCCAATCCGCGATTGGCCGCGACCAATGGGCCAACGCCGCCCAATACAAGACCGGCCCGGCATGGATTTGCTTTAACAAAAACATGCGCGGCCATGGCGCGTATTATCAGGGCGAAGGCGTTCTGATTTTGAATGACCGCTCCACGATGGCCGCACAGATTGCCGCCGCATCGCATGAACTGGCGCACTTGACGCAAGAGCTGGAGGGACTGACCCCTTATGCCCTGCGCAACGATCTGGATGAAGAGGGATTGTTGCACCTGTTCTTCGCACAGGAAGCCGCGGCGGAAGCCCTGTCCGTTCAGGCCCTGTGGGAAATGAAGAAAAACGGATTTTCCGGCCCGTGGCAAGGACACAACACGACCAAAGGATGCAGCAGCACGCCGGGCATTTGTTACAAATCGGTCTCCGATGCCTTTGCCCGTGTCGCCAATGATAACCCGGACAATGTCACCAACGGTGCCGCGATGCGCGCCGCCGTGTATGCGTGGTACAACCACCCGGTGACCGTTTCCACTTATCGTTCCATGTTCTTCCGCGATTCCGGATTTGCCCCGTTTAAGGCCAGCAAAATTCCCGGATATGCCGATAACGAAATTCTGGGGCGTCTGGGCGAAGTGCCCACCTACCAGATCAACTTCATCGAAGATGCGGGCGGATTGCGCAATATCCTGTTACAGGAATCACCGCGCAAAGCGGCCTTTCCGTCATACAAGCCCTAAGCCAGCGCACGCCACTTGCCCAACATCCGCGCCACCGACCCCGGCCCGGTGAGCGCAATGGCGTCGTCATAATTGCACCAGCGCATATCCAGCGATTCATCACTGAGCGTGAAGCGTTCATCATCCGTCGTCAGGCGAAAGATAAACCGCACATCGTAATGCAGATGCGCAGGCTCACCACGTTTGGCGCTGTAGGGGATCGGGTGAATATCCAGATCGAAGATGCCATCAATCACGTGTTCAAACGCGCTGAACCCGGATTCTTCGACCAGCTCGCGCGCGGCGACATCCAGCAAATCGGCACTGCCATCCGCATGCCCGCCAAATTGCAGCCAGAAATTTAACGCCCGGTGATGGTTCAGCAACACCCGCGCCCCATCCCGGCTGATCAGCAACGCCGATCCGGTGAAATGCCCCGGCAAATGGGTGCGGTCAAAACACGGCACCCCGGACGCCAAAAAAGCCAGCATCGCATCGCGGTCGGTGGCTTCCTTGTCATCAATCGGGGTGTGGGCGTTCAGCGCAGCCCGCAGATCAAAAGGCAGATCGAACATAAAAATCACGCGGCCTTATCGGCTTTGATCTGTTCTTCCAGATCGCAACTCCATTGGATCAGCATGGCATAAAGCGCACGGACCAGATCGGGGTCCAGCCCCTTCTCCGCCGCGCGGGCGGCATTGCGCTCGCGCACCTGATCCACCCGGTCTTGCAGGATGGCCGGGATGCCTTCGCGGGCCTTCAAATGACCAACTTCGGCAATGATTCCAGCACGTTCGACCAACAGATCGACGATTTTATCATCCAGCGCGTCAATCCGGGCGCGGTAGGGTTTCAAGAGTTCCATGACCTTCATCCTTTGGCTTGATTTCAGGCGGATCTTAGCGATTTTTGCCCCCGGCGGAACCCCGTCCATGGAAAATGCGATATTAAACCCCTGAAACACGCGGAAACTGGCTTTTTTTATGGCATTCTCGGCCTATTTCCTGTACACAGCAGCCAGTTTTTCGCAATCGCAACAATAGGTTTAGAGTTTATGACGTTCGTCCAGAATCTTCGCAACATCGCCATTATCGCCCACGTTGACCATGGCAAAACCACTTTGGTGGACAACATCCTGAAACAATCCGGTACGTTCCGCGACAACCAACAGGTTGCCGAACGCGCCATGGACTCCAACGATCTGGAGAAAGAACGCGGCATTACCATTCTGGCAAAATGCACCGCGGTGCAGTGGAAAGATGTTCGCGTGAACGTTATCGACACGCCGGGCCACGCCGATTTCGGCGGTGAAGTTGAGCGGATCATGAACATGGCCGACGGCGTTTTGCTGCTGGTTGATGCTGCTGAATCCGTTTTGCCGCAAACCAAATTCGTTCTGGGCAAAGCCCTGAAAAAAGGGTTGCGCCCGATTGTTGTGATTAACAAGATTGACCGCCCGGACGGTCGCCCGGACGAAGTTCTGGAAGAAGTATTCGACTTGTTCGTCGCGCTGGACGCCGCACCGGAACAATTGGATTTCCCGGTTGTGTATGCGTCGGGCCGTGATGGCTGGGCTTCCATGGAACTGGACGGCGCACGCGAAAACCTGTCCCCGTTGATGGATTTGATCGTGTCCCACGTTCCGGCCCCTGGCCTGGAAGTGGATGCACCGTTTACGATGCTGGCCACCCTGCTGGACCGCGACCCGTATCTGGGCCGCGTTCTGACCGGTCGCGTTACATCGGGCCGCGCCAAGGTGAACATGGCCGTTAAAGCCATGAGCCTGGACGGCAAACAAGTTGAAAACTTCCGCCTGACCAAATTGCTGTCCTACAAAGGTCTGCAACGCGTTCCGGTGGACGTGGTCGAAGCTGGCGACATTATCTGCATCGCCGGGATGGTGAACGCATCGGTATCCGATACGATTTGCGACCCGTCCGTGACCAACCCGGTTCCGTCGACCCCGGTTGATCCCCCGACAATGTCCATCACCCTGACCGTCAACGATTCCCCGTATGCGGGCACCGAGGGCAAGAAACTGACCTCGACCATGATCCGTGACCGTCTGATGGCCGAAGCCGAAACCAACGTGGCCATCCGCGTGAGCGAAAGCGCGAACAAGGATGCGTTCGAAGTGGCGGGCCGCGGTGAATTGCAATTGGGCGTGTTGATCGAAAACATGCGCCGTGAAGGGTTCGAATTGTCCGTATCCCGCCCGCGCGTTTTGTTCAAGAAAGACGACACCGGCCAATTGACCGAACCGTATGAAGAAGTCTTCATCGATGTGGACGAGGAATATACCGGTGCGGTTGTTGAAAAAATGACCCTGCGTAAAGCGGAAATGACCGACATGCGCCCGAGCGGCGCGGGCAAGACCCGTATTACGTTCCTGGCACCGTCCCGCGGTTTGATCGGGTATCAGGGCCAGTTCCTGACCGATACGCGTGGTACGGGCGTGATGAACCGCCTGTTCCACTCCTATGGCCCGTACAAGGGTGAGATGGGTGGCCGTCGCAACGGTGCCCTGATCTCCACGGACAAGGGTGATGCCGTGGCTTACGCCATTTTCAACCTGCAGGATCGTGGATCGATGTTTATCGGCCATGGCGACAAAGTGTACCAAGGCATGATCGTCGGCGAAAACAGCCGCGATAACGATCTGGACATCAACGTGCTGAAGGGCAAGAAATTGACCAACATGCGCGCCAGCGGTTCGGACGAAGCCGTCACACTGGTTCCGCCGCGGAAGATGAGCCTGGAAGACATGATCGCGTACATCAACGATGATGAACTGGTCGAAGTCACACCGCAGTCACTGCGTCTGCGCAAAAAGCACCTCTCGCCGAACGACCGCGAGATCGCGAAAAAGAAATCCGCGAAGGAATCCCTGAGCGCGTAAGTGCGAACAAACATAGCAAGCGTGTAAATAATCACGCTATAGCGTAGACCTAGCAAAAGGGGCAGTCGGAAACGACCGCCCCTTTTTAGCATCCCCGCGAAAGCGGGGATCCATCCGTCCACCACCAAAAATGGATCCCCGCTTTCGCGGGGATGCCACAGGAGGATATGGATGAAACCTTACTGGTTATACAGATAGGATTCCGCGACTTCGGGGCGCAGGGCGACCTCGTATCCGCGTTTCCATTCACTCAGTTCGATCACACGGGACCGATCGCTGTCCAGTTGCCAGAACCCCATTTCAATGAAGTCCCGGGGGGACAGGCCGCGCGAGTCCTTAGCAAACCGATCCAGCATTGATTTCTCAATGAAACTTTCCTGGCTCAGTTTTTCCATGTCGTCGATGATACCGTCATCATTATAATCGAAATACAACACCGTGCCGCGTTCCATCGGAATGTAGGTCAGCACATTGCGTTTATCGAATTCGACGTTATCAATGACGCCATTGCCGTCGCCGTCAAAGCTGACGAACAGACGTTCACCCACTTCGTCACGCGACAATATACCGTCCTTGTTGGTGTCAAAGGCACCGAAATTCACGACGGTCGTGTTGGGCAGATCGATCTGCTTGACGTATGTGTCACGCATCACGGTTTCCGCCCCAACCGGCATTGCGCCCAACCCAAGAGCCAGAACAGAACCGGTCAGCAATATTCTACGCATCAAATTTTTCATGTGGAGCCTCCATCGACTTCTTTCATGGTGTTTTCGTTTGCAAACAAAACACCCCACCCAGTACAGGAGACAGGCCTGCCGTCGGCCCGAACTAATCCGGGGCACGACAAACAGGCCTCGCCCCCTTGTCTAATAAAGGAGGTCGCCCCGCAGCCTTTTCAACCCCTGAAGCAAAAAAACATTGCTTTTCAATGCCTTAATTTGGCCACCTTGCCGCCTTTTACGGGACTTGTTATGGTTTGGCATCGCATTATAAAAAACAGGGATTTTCACGATGACGCACAATTTGAAACCAGCCTTTGATCTGGTCGACATCCAAAACCGGATTTCCGAATTGAAACGCCAGATGCACCCCCTGCTATCCAGCCCGGTCCGCAATGACCGCATCATGCTGAACCACGAAACGGGTGGTTTTTACCTGCGCAGTGATGTTGAAAAGAACGGCATGGACAATGCCAGCGCTCTGGGCCGCATCGACCTGAAAACCGAATATGGCGTTTTCAAAACAGCGGCGAAGCAGGTGCAGAGCCAGAAGATTGAGCGGGCGTTAAGCCTGATCCCAAGATAAATAAAAAGCCCCGGATCAACCGGGGCTTTTTTATTTATTCGACAACGACGCCGTATAAATCATACGCGTCCGCATCTTCCACCAAGACACTGACATAATCGCCCTGTTTCACATCAGATGGAACGTCGCGCAGGAAGACTTTGCCGTCGATTTCCGGGGCGTCGGCCATGGAGCGGGCGTCGGCGCCGCCTTCGCCATCGACGTCGTCAATAATACATTGAACGATGGTGTCGATCTTGGCTTCGGATTTTGCGGCGCTGATGTCTTGTTGCACCTGCATGAAGCGGTCGTAGCGTTCCTGTTTTAATTCTTCGGGAACGGCGCCGTCGATATCATTGGCTTTTGCACCCTGCACCGCTTCGTATTTGAAGCATCCGGCGCGATCGATTTTTGCGTCCTTCATGAAATCCAGCAACATCTGGAAGTCGGATTCCGTTTCGCCGGGGAAGCCGACGATGAAGGTGGAGCGGAGCGTCAGATCCGGCACCTGTTTGCGCCAGTTGCTGATGCGGTCGGCGATTTTGTCGACGTTGCCGGGGCGTTTCATCGCTTTCAGCACATTCGGGCTGGCGTGTTGGAACGGAATATCCAGATAGGGCAGGATTTTCCCATCGGCCATCAGCGGGATAACATCATCCACATGCGGATATGGGTAGACGTAATGCAAACGCACCCACACGCCCATATCGCCCAATGCCGCGCACAGATCATAGAATTTCGCGCGCACGCGGCCGCCCTTCCACGGGCTGTCGGCATATTTCAGGTCAACACCGTAGGCCGATGTATCCTGCGAAATGACCAGCAATTCCTTCACGCCCGCATTGACCAGCTTTTCCGCTTCGAACAACACGTGGTGGGCCGGGCGGCTGACCAGATCACCGCGCAAGGACGGGATGATGCAGAACGTGCAACGGTTGTTGCAGCCTTCGGAAATTTTCAAATACGCGTAGTGACGCGGCGTCAGCTTCAGACCCGCTTCCGGGACCAGATCGACATACGGGTCATGCACCGGGGCGACCACGTCATGCACCGCGCTCACAACATCTTCATATTGTTGCGGGCCGGTCACAGCCATGACCTTCGGGTGAATTTTGGTAATGGATTCCGGTTCGGCACCCATGCAGCCGGTGACGATGACCTTGCCGTTTTCTTTCAGCGCATCGCCAATGGCGGCCAGCGATTCTTCCTTCGCCGAGTCCAAGAACCCGCATGTGTTGACGATGACCACATCGGCCCCGTCATGGGTGGAGGAGAAATCATACCCCTCGGACCGGAGCTGCGTCATGATGCGTTCGGAATCCACCAGCGCCTTGGGGCAACCGAGGGAGACCATACCAACTGTGGGGGCTTTTTTGACCTGTTTCATGGGCGGAGATATACCCGAAACCGGGGGTAAAAAGCGAGATTTTTGTGATTTACACCCTATACCAAGGGCCGTTTTCAGCCGTTTTCGCCCTGTTTGCCCGCACATTTGGCCTGGCAATGCGCCCGGCGGGCGGCCATATCGGCGTTCAGGCGGTCCAGCATGCGGCTGCCCGTATGGGTGAACAGGAAGGGGAGAAGGCCATGAACCACGACCACAAAGGCGATCGCGACCAGCATCGCGCCGACTTTCAGCGTGAAAGCCAGATGTTCAAAATACCGTTCGTCCGCATCGTGCAGATGCCGTGTGAAGAATGAATCGCTCATGGCCGGGATTATAACTCCACTCGACAACCCGTTTGAATAGATTTTATCACCGAATATTCATTGCGCCGCACAAGCTCATTGTGATTTCATGAAGAATGGAAAAAATGGCCTCTGTTACAAACCGCAACATCCTGCTTCTGAACCTGCACAATATCGGGATCAGTGCGATTTTTATTCTGCCTGTCTTCCTGCTGTATTACCAAGACGTGATCGGTATTGGGTTTCGCGAGTTGATGATTGCGGAGGCGGTCTTCTCCGCCGTCGTTTTGTTGATGGAGGTTCCCAGCGGGTGGTTGTCCGATGTGTGGAAGCGCAAACATACCCTTATTCTGGGTTGCGCGATCAATATTTTTGGCTTTGCCCTGTTGTGGAATGCGGATTCGTTTCTGGATGCCTGCATCGCCCAAGGCTTACTGGGTGTTGGGGTCAGTTTGAATTCCGGGACGGTGCAGGCGTTTTTGTATGACACGCTGCTGGATCAGAGCCGCGAAGACGAATTTTCCAAACGCGAGGGCACGCGGTTTTCGTACGGGTTTTATTCCATCGCGGCGGCCAGCGCGGTGGGCGGATTCCTCTACGCCATCGACCCGCATCTGGCCATGGGCTTGACCGGATTTGGCTATGGGTTTGCCATTGTTTGCGCGGCCTTGCTGGTCGAGCCGGCACGGCATAAACGCGCGGCGGAAAAACACCCCATTGCCGATATGATCGAAACCATGCGCTATGCCCTGCACGGTCATCGCGAGGTGGCCATGTTGATCTTCGCCGGGGCGGTCATGTTCTGCGGCACGAAAGTGTTGTTATGGACGCAGCAGCCTTATTACATTGCCAATGATGTGCCTGCGGCATGGTTTGGCGTGTTGGGCGCGTGCGGTTTCCTGATCAGCGCGGTGGCCGGGCAATTCAGCCATATCCTGCCCGCGCATTGGCCCAACCGTTATGTTCTCGGCGGCCTGTTGGCGTTTGAGGTGTTGATCTGCGCCGTGGCCGGGATTTTTATCGGCTGGATTGGCGTTGTGCTGATCTTGTGCGGCTATCTGGTTTACGGTCTGGGCCAACCCCGGATGCAGGCCGCGTTGAACAAACGGGTGGACAGCACGCGGCGCGCGACCATTTTATCAACCGCCAGCCTGATGGTGCATGTCATGGCCATTCCCGCCATGACCATCTTCGGCATATTGGAGGAGCCCATCGGCATTGATGGCGCGTTGCTGGCGCTTGGCGGATTTATCGCATTGCTGGGCGGGCCGTTTATGATTGGCCTGATCCGGGCGGAAAAAAGGCTGGCGGCTTAAGCGGCCAGTTGTTGCTCTCTCGCATTGTCCTGTCGATCGGTCCAGATGGCCTCCACCGCCAGCCAGATCGACAGGGCCATGCAGAGATGCCACATGAAATGCATGCCATACGGGAACGACCAGCACAAAGCCCAGTCGAGCGAATAGAAAATCAACCCGACAAACAACACATAGGCCGCGCCCATCAGAAATTTGGCCTCGCGCATGCGCCCGCGTTGAATTTCAACAAACGCCAGAATAACCAGAAACAGCATCGCGGGCAGAAATGCGCCGCCATTTTGCAACATGAACGGCAACCCCAAATCCCGCCCCAGCATGGCGGACAACAGCATGATGACACCCACAATCACCGCATTGACGGGATGCCAGCGCAAAATTTGATGCGCCAAAATCATGGTCAGGATCGCCCCCATGACCAGTTGCGCCCCAATATCAATGGCGGCGGCAAATTGTTGCCCGGTGATATGCCACACCATGCCCGCAAACCCAACCACCGCCATCAGCATGGCCAGCAACGACAAGGACGTGCCGCGCCCGCGATCTTGCGACCACAGCAAGAACGCCCCGGCGACGAAGGCCAGGTTGGAGAGAATATTCAATGGCTGGGACACCCCGAAGAACGAGGCGGATTCACAGTAAACGTGATAAGGCAGATTAAAATCGAAATTCATGATCCATCATCATTGTCGCGTAAACCGATGCAGGGCACTGCATAGACAATGATCGCCCGGATGGTGCAAAAAAGTCAAATAAATCAAATTAAATCAAATTGATTGCAGAATTAACGGACGCATTATCCGGGACGATTTTCGCACGTAAAAAAGCGCGTTTCACGCGACCTTCAGGTCGAGGTCAATCATCACCGGCACGTGGTCGCTGGGCTTTTCCCAATCGCGGGCGGTGGCCAGAATATCGTGCCCGGTCAAATGCGGCACCAGCGGCTTGGTCACCCAGATATGATCCAGACGACGACCCCGGTTCGATTTTTTCCAATCACGGTTGCGGTATGACCACCATGTGTAACATTTTTGATCATGCGGCACGAAGTGGCGAATGGCATCATGCCATTTCAACGAATCCTGCATCGCGGTCAGTTTTTCAACTTCAACCGGCGTGTGCGACACGACATCCAGCAATTGTTTGTGCGACCACACATCCTGTTCCAGCGGGGCGATGTTGAAATCACCCAGCGCAATCATCGGGTCGCCCGATTTGCCTTGCGCAGAAAACCATGCCGCCATTTCATCAACGAAATCCAGCTTGTGCCCGAATTTATCATTCACAGTGCGGTCGGGCACATCACCCCCAGCGGGAATGTACAGGCAATGAATTTGCAGGGGCTTTTTAAATTCCGCGACCTGCACATGGGCCGCGATATGGCGGCAATCTTCACGCCCGACGCGGTGGTGGATTTCGGTCGTGGTGAACGGCATTTTGGATAAAATCGCAACACCGTTATAGGATTTCATGCCGTGGATATGGGTGTAGGCATATCCCGCTTTTTCAACATCACGCAGGGGGAACAGATCGTCCGGCGTTTTCGTTTCCTGCAGGCAGATCATATCGGGCGCGCATTCGCGGACCAGCTTTTTCAAAAGCGGCATCCGCAGGCGAACCGAATTGATATTCCATGTCAGGATGCGCATAGAGCCAGAACCAAAGCCCGCTCGATTAGAACGGCAGCTTCGCCCCGCCCGGAATACCAAACTGGCCCATCAACTTCTGGGTTTCTTCGGTCATGGTGTTGTCGGCCACGGCACGGGCCGCGTTGATCGCCGCCATCACCAGATCTTCCAGCGTTTCGCGGTCGTCCGGATTGATGACTTCCGGGTTGATGGTCAGCTTACGCACTTCGCCCTTGCAGGTCATCACAACCTGCACCATGCCGCCACCGGACATGCCCTGAACTTCCATTTCACCCAGACGCTCCTGCAATTCCTGCATTTTCGTCTGCATGGCTTGGGCTTGTTGCATCATCTTCTGAATGTTCATGGAAAATCTCCGTTTAATTGTCTTTGGTTTTGATGGCGATGTCGGAACCGGGGAACCGGACCAGAATTTCGGACACGATCGGATGGGCGCGCGCGGCTTCGATCTTGGCGCTCATCTCCGCACGTTCGACGGTGGACAAGGTGGCCGCGCCCGGTGCCGACGACAGCGACACCAGCCAGCGCGAACCCATCGCACGGGTCAGAATGGCCCCCACTTCCTGCGACGTTTTCGGGTGTGCTTCGGGGGCCATACGCACCTCCAGCACGCCGGGGCGGATGGCCACGAAATGCGCGTAGTTATACAGCTCGGTGGCCCAACGAATTTCGCGATTGGCCTGCAACACGGCGACGACATCCGCTAGGCTGTTCAGGGCCGCGATCTGCATCGGTGCGGCAACGGGTGTGGCCTCAACCACAGGCATCGGCGCGGCCATGGCCACAGCGGCTCCACCAGACACCGCACGCAAGCCCACAGGTTCCGGGCTGCGCCCTGCATCCGCATTCATACCCGGCGCACCGATGGCGCCCGTGTCTTTCATGTCCTTGATCTTTTTCAACAGATCGGACGGGTCCGGCAGATCGGCGGCATAGATCAACCGAATGATCACCATTTCCGATGCGGCCACCGGGTTCGGCGCGGCGGTGACCTCACCCAGACCTTTCAACAAAATCTGCCACGCACGCCCCAAAGATGGCATGGACAGTTTCGCGGCCAGATCAATCGCGCGCTCCAGCGCCTCCGGCGACAGACCCACGGGCATATCTTTGGTTTTCGGCGCGACGCGCAGGCGTGTCATCAAGTGCGTCAGATCGAGCATATCCTGCACGATTACCGCCGGGTCCGCACCCAAACGGTGCAGGTCACCCATAATGTCCAACGCTTCCGGTGCTTCGCCCTTCAGCGCGTGTTCCAGCAAATCCAGCACACGGCCACGATCGGCCAACCCCAGCATCGCCTGTACCTGCGCGGCGGTGATATCAACGCCGCCCCCCAGCGCAATCGCCTGGTCCAGCAAGCTCAACCCATCCCGCACCGACCCATCGGCGGCGCGCGCGATCATGGAAATGGCGGCGTCTTCCGCGCCAACCTTTTCCCAACCGCAGATATTCGTGAAATGTTTTTCCAGCACCGGAATTTCAACGCGGCGTAGGTCGAAACGCTGGCACCGCGACAACACGGTCACGGGCACTTTGCGAATTTCGGTGGTGGCGAAAATGAATTTCACATGCGGCGGCGGCTCTTCGAGCGTTTTCAGCAGGGCGTTAAACGCCTGCTTCGACAGCATGTGCACTTCGTCGATGATGTAGACTTTGTACCGCGCGGATACGGGCGCGTAGCGCACGCCATCGAGAATTTCACGAATGTCATCGACGCCGGTGCGGGTGGCGGCGTCCATCTCGATCACATCGGGATGGCGGTCTTCGGAAATCGCCTGACACACGGCGCAATCATCGGTCGGACCCGTGGTCGGACCCGCGGTGCCATCGGCCCCGGTATAGTTCAGCGCCTTTGCGATAATCCGCGCCGTGGTGGTTTTCCCCACCCCGCGCACACCGGTCAGCATAAAGGCATGGGCAATCCGCCCGGAATTGATGGCGTTGGTCAGCGTGCGGACCAACGCATCCTGACCAATCAACTGGTCAAAATTCTGCGGCCGGTATTTCCGGGCCAAAACGCGGTACGGGACGGTATTTTGCGATTCTGTTGCCATAGGTTCCGTTTTAATGTGTTTAACCGAGCCGGGCAACCGGGCAAAGGTTAAAAACGGCGCTTATCCGGGGGTTTTGGCCAAAATCTGCCGTTCGATAAAGGCCGCGGTCCGCTGGGCCAGAGCCGGCCAGCGATAATCCCGGCGGACGAGATCCAGCCCGGCCCGGCCCATGGCCGATGCCCGGTCCGGGTGCGCCGCCAGATCCGCCACGGCCCGGGCCAAAGCCTCCGCATCCTCCGGCGGAATCACGACACCACACCCGTGTTCACGAACCAGGTCGGCCTGCCCCGGAAAATCGGTCACGATTACCGGAACGCCGCAGGCCAGCGTTTCAAACATTTTCAGCGGGAATAATCCGGTCCCGGACCGTTGCCCCGGATTACCGATCGGGACCAACCCCGCGATCGCGTGCGCGATATACCCCGCCAACTGGTGATGCGGAACATGGCCCAATGCGTGAACATGGGCGTGCACCCGCGCAGCCTCCTGCACCGCCGCGCTTTCCTGCCCCGCGCCGATCACGACCAGATCGACCCCGGCGGGCCATTGCGCGGACGCCGCCGCCGCAATCATCGCCGGCACGCCATGCCAACGGGCCAACGAACCGAAGAACAGGACATAGCGTTCCGGCAACCCACCGGGCCGCTTTGCATCGGGATGGAACAGATCCGTATTCGCCCCATTGGGTACAAATTCAACCGGGCGTCCACCCGATTGCGCACGCACCCATTCCACCAGTTGCGGCGTGACCGCGCACAGACCCGTAGCCCAGCGGAATTGCTGTTTCTGCATCCAGATCAAAATGGATTGAAAGGGGCGGATCGCCGTATGCGTGATAAACACATCGTCATACGGCCCGTTGATTTCATGAAAAATCGGAACCCCGGACAGACGCGCCATCACCCCTGAAGGAAAAGCCAGATTGTGATTGCGCACATACAAGACAGCGCCGCGATGTCGGAACGGCCAGCCCGCCCACATTTTAACCTGTAACGCCATCAGCCACAGCAATCGCACGGGCAAAGGCGGGGATTTTTTGAATCGCGCATAGGCCGGTTGCACCAGCGTGACGTGCCAGCCCTGCGCACGCAGGCCGTTTGCGATTTCATTGACGTGGACGAAACTGGCCGAACCCTCGCGCGTGGCTTCCAGCGCGAGGTAGACCAGTTTTTTATCCGGCGACCGCATCACGAACAACGCCGATGATGTAATCCTGCGTTTCCGTATCAAGATACGGGTGCATCGGCAGGCTGAACACCGATTGCGCCAGACGCTCCGATACCGGCACGCCGCCCGGAACGGACGGGTAATGCTTGTATCCCTGCTGTTGCGACAGCGGGATCGGGTAATAAACCATCGTCGGAACACCCGCGGCCTTGCATGCATCCATCACGGCGGCGCGGTTCTGGCCCGGCTTCAGGGTCAGGGTGTATTGCGCCCAGGCACTGGTTGCGCCCGCATCCAGTTCCGGCACCTTGATGACATCGCGTAAGGACTCATTGTAACGATCGGCAACTTTCTGACGGGCCACCAGTTCATCACCGAAGATTTTCAGCTTTTCGAGCAGGACAGCGGCCTGCATCGTATCCAGACGGCCATTCATGCCGATGCGGACGTTGTCGTATTTATCCGAACCCTGACCATGCACGCGCAAGGATTTCAGCAGGGCGATCATCTCGTCGCTGTCGGTAAACACCGCGCCGCCATCGCCGTAGCACCCCAGCGGTTTCGCCGGGAAGAAGCTGGTCGCGGTGGCCAGCCCCATGGAGCCAACTTTTTTGCCATTCAGCGACGCACCAAAGCTCTGCGCGGAATCCGCCATCACCCACATATTGTTTTCAGCGGCAATGCCGTCGATCACAGGATAGTTCGCCGGTTGACCAAACAGATCGACCGGAATCACAGCCGCCGGGTTCAAACCATCTTCCTTGGCCGCGGCAATCGCCTTTTTCAGGCTGTCCGGGTCCATGTTGAAGCTGTCTTCCAGCACGTCGACGAAATACGCCGTTGCCCCAACCCACGCCACGACCTCTGCCGTTGCAACGAAAGTAAAGGCCGGAACGAAAACAGCATCGCCCGCGCCGACACCCTTGGCCATCAGGACCAGACCCAGAGCATCCGTGCCGTTGGCACAGGACAGAGCATGTTTGCATCCCGCCCATTTGGCCAGTTCGGTTTCCAACTGGGCCACTTCCGGGCCCATGATGTATTTGCCGTGGTGAATCACGCGCACAACCGCCTCATCCACCGCCGGGGTGATACGCAAACGCTGGGCGTTCAAGTCGATGAATTGAATGTCCGCTTCCGGTTTGACCAGTTTCAGATTTGCATTAGCCATGGATTACGTCCTTCTTTCCTTGTTCAACCAGCGTCAATACGCCGTCTTTTTCCTGATATTTATCACCGCTCAACGGGCAGACCAGATCGGCGCCCAGCTTCGCGCCCGCATGGCTCATCCAGCCGATGCGCTTGGCCGGAACGCCAGCCATCAGCGCGAAAGCCGGAACATCGCCCGCCACCACCGCACCAGCGGCGATAAAGCAGTACTCACCCAACGTATGGCCGCACACGATGGTCGCGTTCGCACCAATCGTCGCGCCGCGCTTCACCAATGTCTGGCGATATTCACTTTTGCGTTCAATTTCCGCACGCGGGTTGTTCACGTTGGTAAACACGCAGGACGGGCCGCAGAACACGCCATCTTCCAGCACCACACCTTTATACAGGCTGACGTTATTCTGGATTTTGCAGGTGTTGCCGACGCTGACATCCGGGCCGAGAACACAGTTCTGGCCAATCACACAATTTTTCCCGATTACCGTGTTCGGCAGAACATGGGAGAAGTGCCAGATTTTCGTTCCCGCACCAATCGTGCTCGGCTGATCGACATAGGCGCTTTCATGCACCATCACGCCGGGATGGGCATTTTCAACGGCCTTGACCACTGGACGCTCGGCTTTCAACGCCTTGGACGCGCGATCCAGAACCTTCAACACGCGCAAACCTTCGCGGCCATCGGTGCGGGCCTGCTTGCGGCTGTCGATGCAATCGGCAAAATGCTGGCATTCACCGCGCAACGGTTCGGATACAACCAGTTCAACGGCTTCGCCATCGGCTTTCTCCGGCACCGGCACATCGCCGTTCCATTGAATCGCGTGGCGATACAGGGTCAGCTTGTTCGGCCAGGCTTGCCCATCATCAAATACGGCCATGCCCTTTTCACCGACGACAACCAGCTTCTGTTCCTTGAACGGATGCAGCCAGGATACGAACACGTGCGCGTTCAACCCGCTGGCAAATTCCATGTGGGTGATCGTCGCATCGGCGATAGAGTTGTGCAGGGTATAGGTGCCGTGGGCGTGAACCTGCTCCGGCTCCTGCCCCGCCAAAGCCAGGATCATGGACAGATCATGCGGCGCAAAAGACCAGAGAATGTCTTCTTCCCGGCGAATTTTACCGAGGTTCAGACGGTTGGAATAAATGTAATTCAAACGGCCCAGATCACCGGATGCGACCATGTCCTTCAGCTTCAGGAACGCGGCATGGTATTGCAGCAAGTGCCCGACCATCAGGATGCGGCCATGCTTATCGGCCAGTTGGCACAATTCCTGTGCTTCGTTTACGTCCAGTGACAACGGTTTTTCAACGAACACGTCCTTGCCCGCCAGCATCGCCTGCTTCGCCAGCGTGTAGTGCAAAGCCGCCGGGGCCGCAATCGCTACACCCGCAATCGCCGGGTCCGCCAGAACCGCATCCCATGTCAGGACCGGAACATTGTGTTGGACCGACATGGCATTGGCCAGATCAGGGTTGTTGTCGCACACAGCGGCCAATGCGCCGATCTCGGCAAAGTTACGAACCAGGTTTTTGCCCCAGTACCCACAACCCGCAACCGCGATATTCTTTTTCACACTGGCCATGCCCAATACCCCGATTATGATTTAACGATGTTGCCGCCGGTCAAACCAGCCCGTTCACACGCGTTGCGCGTATCCACGACCAGCTTGGCATTATCGACAATCATTTTGTAATCAACGTCATCATGATCGGTGGCGATCAGCACGGCGTCATATTGCGCCAGCACCGCCGGAGTCAAATCAATCCCCTTGCGGCCCGCCAACGCCATATGTTCGCGCGTTTTCGGCACAACCGGAATGTAAGAATCATGGAAATCAACGGTCGCACCGCGCTCTTCCATAATTTCCCACAAACGCAAAGACGGGCTTTCGCGCATATCGTCCACGTTTTTCTTGTACGCAATACCGAGCAACAGGATCTTGGCCCCGTTCAGGCTTTTCTTCGCCCGCACGCTCAACGCTTCGGCCAGATTGGTAACAACGTAGCGCGGCATGTTCACGTTCACTTCACCCGCCAGTTCGATGAAGCGGGTAGAAATTTCGTACTCACGCGCCTTCCACGTCAGATAGAACGGATCGATTGGAATGCAGTGACCACCCAGGCCCGGACCCGGATAGAACGGCATAAAGCCGAACGGCTTCGTCTTCGCCGCATCGATCACTTCCCACACATCGATACCCATGGCGGAGTAAATAACTTTGAGTTCATTCACCAGCGCGATGTTGACCGCACGGAAAATGTTTTCGGTCAGCTTCACCGCTTCCGCCGTTTCGGTGGAGGATACTGGCACGACCTGCGGTACGATTTTGCCGTACAGCGTGGTCGCCATGGCAATCGCCGCCGCGCCGTCACCACCGACGACTTTCGGAATGGAGGCGGCGGAATATTTTTCATTGCCCGGATCTTCGCGTTCCGGCGAATAGGCCATAAAGAAATCTTCACCACATTTCAGGCCGGTTTCTTCCAAAATCGGGCGCATCACTTGCGTTGTGGTGCCCGGATATGTTGTGGATTCCAGAACGATTAGTTGGCCTTTGCGCAGATATTTCGCAATCACGCGGGTGGTATCGACAACGAAGCTCAAATCCGGCTCGCGCTGTTTTGTCAGCGGCGTAGGCACACAGATCAGGATCGCATCAACCTTGGCCAATTTGGTGAAATCGGACGTAACATCGAATTTGCCCGTATCCAGAATTTTTTGAATGTCAGAGGACGGGATGTGCTTGATCGGGGATTTGCCGTTTTTCAGGCTGTCCACACGCACCTCATCAACATCAAAGCCGATAACGTCAAACCCATTGGCATTCAATGTGGACACCAGCGGAATGCCGACATACCCGAGGCCTACAACCCCAACAGTCGCCTTGGCCGTGGCATAGGCATTAACGATGTCCTGAATGTCGGACGGCAGGTCCGAGGCTGGTTCAATGGTTGTGAATTGCGGAAGCGCAGAACTTTTCATGATGAAATCACCCGTCGATCGTCGCGGGCAACCAAATCATCCAGCACCAGCGCGATCATCAATGTTTATGTAAAACCACATGAGCCCAAGGCTCGCCCGGTTTGTACAAGATTTGGGGCATCAGGAAAAGCTTTATAAGCAGGAAAAGCGCTGGATTTAGGCGGCGCAGAACAAGCCGCCGCCTATTCGGCAGGATCGGCCAGTCCGGTTTTGTGCGGCGCGGGAATTTCGTCTTCGGAATCAATATGATCCTGATCCACCTCGGTCGGGATGGTGTAGCCCAGACCCCGAACCGTGCGGATCACCCCGTGGCCCAGTTTACGGCGCAGGGAGGAGACATGCACCTCAATCGCGTTGCTTTGCGCCTGATCCGACCCGGCGCGGCCATAGACGAAATCTTCGATCTGGGTCTTGCTGATGATCCGGCCGATATTGCCCATCAGAATATCCAGAACGGCCGCTTCACGCGCGGACAGGGATATGGGGACGCCCGCCTTCTCGACACTGCAAAACGCTGTGTCATAACGCATATCGCCGTGGGTAATAATATGCTGGGTGCTGCCGCCAACACGGCGCAGGAGCGTGGCCACACGGACCAGCAATTCATCGGGGTTATAGGGTTTACAGACGTAATCATCCGCCCCGGCATTCAATCCTTCGACGCGGTTATCGACCGAATTGTGAACGGTCAGCATCAGGACGGGATAATCCTGTCCGCCTTCGCGCATCTGGCGCAGGAAATCGAAACCGGACATGCCGGGTAAATTCACATCCAGAATCAACAAATCATAATGCGTCCCGCTTTGCAGTTTTTGCGCAGCCGCCTCAGCGGATTGAACCCACTCAACTTTGTAAGCGGATTTCAAAACCGTTTCCGTCATGGACCCGATAATCGGGTTATCTTCGATGAGTAAGAGACTTTGCATTCGATTTTTGTCCTGCACGGTAAAACCCCTATCTTAAGGTTACTGTGCCATTCTATTATGACGTGAAGCTTACCGACTTTCGTCAGCGCCCACATCCTATTGATTCAGGTGGATAATAATGTACACGCAGATAACATGCGTGAACACCCCCCATGGCTGGGGGGCGTTGTTAACACATACTTAAGGTTGGTATCTTTATTTCATCGTCGGCATGACGAATTGCGCGCCTTCACGCACGCCCGCTGGCCAGCGTGATGTCACCGTCTTCAAGCGCGTGTAGAAATGAATGCCTTCCGGCCCGTGCATACCATGTGCACCAAACACAGAATCTTTCCACCCGCCAAAGCTGTGGAACGCAACGGGCACAGGGATTGGCACGTTCACACCGACCATCCCGACCTGAATTTTATTCACGAAGGTCCGCGCGCAATCACCGTCGCGTGTGAATACCGCCGTACCGTTTCCAAACTGATGATTGTTGATCAGATCAACGGCGGAATCGAAATTCTCCGCGCGCACCACACACAAAACGGGACCGAAAATTTCCTCGCGGTAAATCGTCATGTCCGGCTTCACATGGTCGAACAGGCACCCGCCCATATAAAACCCGTCTTCATACCCCTGACGGTTCAGTTTGAAATTGCGGCCATCAACGACCAGCTTCGCGCCTTCTTTCAGGCCCGCATCGACGTAGGACAGAACCTTGTTCAAATGATCACGTGTCACCAGCGGACCCATTTCGGATTCATGGTCCGTGCCCGGCCCAATTTTCAACGCCTCAACCCGCGGCTTTAATTTCTGCATCAGCTTTTCACCGGCATCACCAACGGCCACCGCCACCGAAATCGCCATGCAACGCTCACCAGCGGAGCCATAGGCCGCGCCCATCAGCGCATCCACCGCCTGGTCCATATCGGCATCGGGCATCACCACCATATGGTTTTTCGCCCCGCCCAGCGCCTGCACACGCTTGCCGTTGCGGGCCGCGGTTTCATAAATGTAATGGGCGATGGGTGTGGAGCCAACGAAGCTGATCGCGCTGACACGTTTGTCATGCAGCAACGCATCAACGGCCCCCTTGTCACCATGCACGACGTTCAACACACCATCCGGCAACCCGGCCTGTTTAAACAGATCGGCGATGAACAAGGCAGCGGATGGGTCACGCTCCGACGGCTTCCAAATAAATGTATTGCCGCATGCAATCGCCACCGGGAACATCCACATGCCCACCATGGCCGGGAAGTTAAACGGCGTAATGCCCGCGCACACGCCCACTGGCTGGCGAATGGAATAGGTGTCGATGTTGGTGCCAACATTTTCGGAATATTCGCCCTTCAGCAAATGCGGAATGCCACAGGCAAATTCAACCACCTCGATCCCGCGCGTGACTTCGCCGGCGGCATCGGACAGAACCTTGCCATGCTCCGCCGTGATAATCGCGGCCAGTTTATCGGCATTTTGATCCAGCAGATCCTTGAACTTGAACAAAACGCGCGCCCGGCGCAGCGGGGGCATGTTTGCCCAACCGGGCAAGGCGGCTTCGGCGGCGGCAATGGCCCGTTCCACCGTGGCCGGGGCGGCCAACGCGACCGATCCCGCAACCTCACCCGTGGCGGGGTTATAAACCGCGCCCGCGCGCCCATCCGGGTCGACATAGGTCCGGCCATTGATGAAATGCTGGATTTGTTGCGCTGCGGTCATCATTCTACCCCGTTTCAGTTCCGTTTTTCAGGCCCAATATCTATCATCCTTTGCCCCCGCCGTCACCCTGCGCTATAGTGCCCGTCCATTTATGGGGCATATATTCAACAGGGCATAAGGCCGGGAGGCCATAATGAAAAAGAACCGATCCAATCCATCGCATATTGTTCTGACATCCCATCCGCCGAAGGATGGCAAGATTCCGAAAATCACGTGGGGCGCAAAAACGCTGGCCGAACGCGGGCCCCTGATCGCCAGCATGGCGGATCACGCCGCATCGAACGTGATTGGCGCGTATGCCGGGGCGTATTCCGTGTACCGCGCCGTGGCCGTGGCCACCGGAGAACTGGACCCGCTGCACGTTCCGGATTTGCACAACACCGCACCGCCGGTCCAAATCGGCCCGCATGAACAATGGTTCGAGCCGGGCAAGATCGTATCGCTCGACCCGTGGGGCCACATGGTGGGCGAAGCGTTTGAAGATTACCGCCAGAAGGGCCTGGACGTACGCCCGACCATTGCCGTCACCCGCGCGCATATCAACGTGCCGGAAATTCATGACGCCATGCGCGCCGGCCGTTTGAAACCGGATGGAAAAATCCTGAAAGAAAACGGTGACGTGCGTGTGACCAAGGCCGCGATTGACCCGGTCTGGCATTTGCCCGGTCTGGCCGCCCGTCTGGGTGTGGATGAACATGATCTGCGTCGCAGCCTGTTTGAAAATTCCGGTGGCATGTTCCCGGAATTGGTAACACGCCCGGATTTGAAGGTGTTCCTGCCCCCGATTGGCGGGCATACGCTGTATTTCATGGGCGATGTTGAAACCATCCATGACCCGAACGTTCCGCTGGCGTGCCGCGTGCATGATGAATGCAACGGGTCCGACGTGTTCGGGTCCGACATCTGCACCTGCCGCCCGTATCTGTGCCACGGCATCGAGCTGTGCATCGAAACGGCGCAGCAAGGCGGTTGTGGTCTGGTGGTGTATAACCGCAAGGAAGGCCGCGCCCTTGGCGAAGTCACCAAATTCCTGGTCTACAACGCCCGCAAACGGCAAGTGGGGGGCGATTCCGCCGCGAAATATTTCGAGCGCACCGAATGCGTCGCCGGGGTACAGGATATGCGGTTCCAGGAACTGATGCCGGATATCTTCCACTGGCTGGGCATTAAAAAGATCGACCGTTTCGCCAGCATGAGCAACATGAAGTTCGATGCGCTGGCCCGTCACGGGATCGAAGTGACCCACCGTATTTCCATTCCCGACGAATTGATTCCGCCGGATGCCGCCGTGGAAATGGAAGCCAAAAAAGCCGCCGGGTATTTCGTACCCGATGCGGACCAAGTGAAAGACGAGAAAGGATTACAAGATGTCAAAGGGCGCGGTCTCGATGAGTAATGTATCGATGAATAAGATTATGGATGAAAAGGATATTTCAGGCATGGCCGATACGAATGTTCATGTGATTAACCACCCGCTGGTTCAGCACAAACTGACCATCATGCGAAAAACCGACACATCGACGAAAGAATTCCGCGACCTGTTGCGCGAAATTTCCATGTTGATGGGGTACGAGCTGATGCGTGACCTGCCGACCGAGGGTGTGAAAATCGAAACACCGCTGGAAACGATGGAAGGCCAACAACTGGCGGGCAAAAAACTCTGCCTGATTTCCATTCTGCGCGCCGGGAACGGTTTTGTGGATGGGTTGCTGGATCTGGTGCCCTCCGCCCGCGTGGGCCATGTCGGTTTGTACCGCGATCCCGAAACATTGATCCCGGTTGAATATTACATGAAGGTGCCCGAGGATCTGAGCAGCCGTCAGGTCGTTGTCGTTGACCCGATGCTGGCCACCGGCAATTCGGCCATCGCCGCCGTTGACCGGATCAAGGATCATGACGCCGTGGATATTAAATTCCTCTGCCTGATCGCCTGCCCGGAAGGGATCAAAGCCCTTCAGGACGCGCACCCGGATGTGCCCATCTACACCGCCGCCATCGACCGTCAATTGAACGAGCATGGCTATATCCTGCCGGGCATCGGCGATGCCGGGGACCGGATTTTCGGGACGAAGTAAGGGCTGTAAAATTTAAAAATAAAACCCTCGGTTTGCAAAAACCGGGGGTTTTTATTTTGTCATCCCGACAGAGCGTAGCGACGAGGGATCCCCCCTTAAACGGGATAACAACACGACGCGCACGACGACCACGACGTTTTTATGGGTCGTCATTCCCGCGCAGGCGGGAATCCATGGGGATTGTCCGCACATCCTATGGATCCCCGTTTTCACGGGGATGCCACATGGAGAAAAACGTCGTGGTCGTCGTGGACCTTTCGTCGTGCCCGTCGTGTTGTCCCCCAACATACCCCCCCTCACCCCAACCCTCTCCCCATGGGAGAGGGGGTTTTTGGGGCTATTTAGCCCCCCCTCTTTCCGCCATCCCAACCATTTGAAATAAATAATGAATAAATTTTCTTATCGTTCGGTACAGATTTCTGTTGCGCCACACCCGAATCCAGCTTAATATGTACTTACTGGTACAGATTCAGACCACAACAGACCATGAAAGAGAGACCGACCATGAATATCCTTCAAAAAGCAAAAGACCTGTCCCTGAACGTCATTCACGGCACCCCGAAGGGCCCCAACCTCGACAAACCGACCAAGGCCTTTATGGACGCCGTGGCTGCCGCTGGCGGACCCGCCCTCTACACCCTGACCCCGGCCGAGGCCCGCAAGGTTCTTGAAACCGTGCAACAGGTTCCGACCCGCCTGCGCGCAGCCGATGTCAAAGACATGACTCTGAATATCGGCCCGACGGGCAGTGTGAAGGTGCGCCTGTATCGTCCCGCCGGTTCAACGGCAAAACTGCCTGTCATTTTGTACACCCATGGCGGTGGCTGGATGCTGGGTGATGCCAACACGCATGATCGTTTGAGCCGCGATCTGGTTCACGCCACCGGGGCCGCCCTGATGTTCGTTGATTATGACCGCACCCCGGAAGTGAAATTCCCGGTTCCGCATGAACAAGCCTACGCCGTTCTGGAATACATCGCCGCGAATTCAGATTCACTGAACGTTGATAGCAGCCGCATCATCGTGGCCGGTGACAGCGCCGGTGGAAACATGGCCGCCGTTGTGGCGATCATGGCCAAGGAACGCAAAGGCCCGAGCATTGCGATGCAGGTGTTGTTCTATCCGGTCACGGATAATGTTTCGAACAACAGTTCCTACACCGCGTTTGCGGATGGCCCGTGGTTGACCCTGCCTGCCATGAAATGGTTCGGTGAAGCGCTGCTGGATAAAGATCCGGGAAATGACCCGCACATCTTCCCGCTGCGCGCTTCGATCGACACGCTGAAGGGATTGCCGGAAGCCTTGATCATCACCGTTCAGAACGACGTTCTGCGCGATGAGGGTGAAGCTTATGGCGAGAAGCTGGACGAAGCCGGTGTCCGCACCACGGTCACGCGCTATAACGGCACGATCCATGACTTCCTGTTGCTGAACGCGCTGGCCGAAACGCCTGCGACCGAAGGGGCCATTGCCCAGGCCGCGAGCGCCATCAAACGCGCCTTTGGCACGAACTAAACCCTAAACAAATCCCCAAGCCCACCCAAAAGGACGGTCGTTATCTCCCGTAACGACCGTCCGCCGGGGGAGCGTACCCAAAAACAAAAGATTAACGGAGATCAACGTAATGAACATTCTGCATATCGATTCCAGCATCATGGGTGGCAATTCCATTTCGCGGCAATTGTCCAAAGCGATTGTCGAACGAATTGAATCTGACCACGATGAATTTGAAACCACCTATCACGATCTGGCCCGCGACCCCATCCGGCATCTGAGCGGCGAATTGTTCACGGCCCAAGCCTCCGCCCCCGAACACCGCACCGCCGATCAACAACGCGACATCGACCATGGCGCAAAGATGATGAATGATTTTCTGGCCGCGGATATCATCGTCATTGGCGCACCGATGTATAATTTTTCGGTGCCCAGCCAGTTGAAAGCCTGGATCGACCGCATCGCCGTGGCCGGAAAAACATTCCGCTACACCGAAAAAGGACCGGAAGGTCTGGCCGGTGGCAAGAAAGTGGTGATCGTGTCCAGCCGCGGCGGATTTTACGGCCCCGACACACCCGCCGCCCCGCTGGACCATCAGGAACCGTATTTACGTGCCGTGTTCGGCTTCCTTGGCATTACGGATATTGAGTATATCCGCGCCGAAGGGGTCGCCATGGGCCCGGATCAACGCCAATCCGCATTGGACAGCGCGATGAACACAATCGCCAGCCAATGCGAGAAGGCGAAAACGAACAGACAGGCCGTCGCGTAAGGAGATCGCCCCCAATCCATCTCCCCGCACTCTGTCTAGCCGGGCGTCCTCGTGGTCGGGACGCCCGGCTTCTTTTTTGCATCTTACCGATTTGCACGACACCAACACTCCCCCCACCCAACCCTCCCCCCTTGGTGAGTGGGGAGGGCTCCCTATAATCTCCTCCCCCCTTTCAAGGGGGGAGGGTCAGGGTGGGGGGATGAGCCGCACACCCCAACCTTTCCTTTTCATCTCTGCCCCCGTACAATTTCCTCGCCCACTCCTTTTTCACCCAAGGCCCCACACCATGTCCCTGATCGAACTGACCATCCCATCGCGTGAAGCTGATATTGGTGACCTGCTGGTGCGTCGCCTATTGCCGTACATGAAACGCCGCACACTCGGGCCGTTTATCTTTCTCGATCACATTGGCCCCAAACATTACGACGCCGGACACGGGCTGGATGTACGCCCACACCCGCATATCGGACTGGCAACACTCACCTATCTTTTCGATGGCGAAATTCTTCACCGCGACACATTAGGCTCGCATCAGGCGATTACACCCGGCGCGGTCAACTGGATGATTGCAGGATCAGGCATCGCCCATTCCGAACGCATCGACCATGCCGAGCGTGTGCATGCCAATGATGTGCATGGATTGCAATTCTGGATCGCCCTGCCGAAAGAGTTTGAAGAAAAGGGCGCCGAATTTGAACATTACGAAGCGAACAAAATTCCCGTCCTCGAATCCCCCGGTGTGCGGATGAAGGTGATTGCCGGATCGGCCTTTGGCGAAGAAGCCCCCGTGAAAATTCACAGTCCGCTGTTCTATGTCGAAGTGCATATGAATGCGGGGCGTCATATTGACCTGCCGCCGCAATACCGCGAACGCGGCCTGTATCTGATTGATGGCAACATTCGCGTGGGCGGCGAAGATGTGATGCCGCACACTTTGCCCGTCTTCCTGCCCGATGGCACGGTGCGGATTGAAGCCGTCACCGATGCCCATTTCGTTTTGCTGGGGGGTGAGCCCTTGCCAGAGAAACGCTTTATCTGGTGGAATTTCGTGTCCAGCTCGCAAGAGCGGATCGAACAGGCCAAGGACGATTGGGCCAAAGGGCTGTTCGGGGACATTCCCGGCGATAAAAATGATGCCCTCCCCTTGCCCCCGGATCGGGTAAAATCTAGTAAATAGCTGAAATATAAAGATAATAAATTTTATACTGGTTGATAAATAATTGTTGACCGACCGGTCAAGTCTGGGTTATTCTATACTTATAAGTACAGAATACAAATGACCACGGAACACACAACAACAAGGACAACCAAAATGACACGCCAAGCTCTGAAACACACAAACAAGCACACAAGCCGCAGCCACAAGAGAACCCCGGTTCTGGATCTGGAATTTGAAACCGGCGACGTCTACCTGGCCGAACTGACCAAACGCGCGAACATGTTCCGCGGTGACGTTCACGGCGCGTATGCCGTATCCGACTGGATCAACGGTTAATCGAAAAATGAAACCAACACGAACAGGGAGTTTAAAAATGCAAAACCGCGATGATTTTATCAGTGACCTGATCACATATCTGAAGACCTCAACCCTGACCCTGAACAGCATGAAATAAATGGAGATCAAAATGAACACGCAATCTTTCCAAGACCAATTTTTTTCGCAACCCATGTATCAACAATTCAACCGCATCGTGACGCACTTTGAATCCGATGAAAACGAACCGGCCGTTGTGAAATACCTGCGCGCCCACAGCCAAATGTAAGGAGAATAATCATGAGAAATTTGCAATGGGATATTGAAGAGTTAGTCGCCTTTAACCGCCACATCGCGGAACAAGACGCCCGCATTCGTGAATTGCGCGACCGCGCCCGCTATACCGGAGTAATTGCCCGCCCCCGCTAACACAGATCGACAGTGAAAGGGTCCGCTATGGATTGTTCATGTATTTAAGGCCCTCCGTTACCGGGGGGCCTTATGCTTTGAAAGGCTATCTCAAGTTAAGACCCTCTCCCTAACCCTCTCCCAGAGGGAGAGGGAATAAAAACGCCGCACACTTTAAAGCCCCTCTCCCTCTGGGAGAGGGGTTGGGGAGAGGGCCTTCAACCAATCAAGAAGGGGCCAACCGTTCCCACAAAAAAAATCCCGGCTTCACACCGGGATTTTTTATTTGATCATTCATTCCATCACTCTTTTGTCGGCAACGCATCCAGTGCGTGTTTGGCAATCGCACGCATTTCATCACAGGACACGCCACTGCTGCTCTGGATCGACATGCCGTTCAGGATGGTGGTGTAGAAACGGGCCAGATAGGCGGTGTTGGTCCCGGCGGGTAAATCGCCATCATCCAATGCACGATCACACCGTTCTTTCAGCAACCGCGTAATCACGTCGCGGGATTCTTTGGCAGCCAGTTGCGCTTCGCTGCACTCATCACCACCGACCAACGCCCCATGCACGGCCAGACAGCCGCTCGGACGTTCCTTGCAGGTGAAGGATTCCGCAGAGCCCAGCAGGAAGCGCTCCAGCGATTCACGCAAGGTCGGCGCATCCAGCAGGTCTTTGAACAAATCCGCCGCATCGGTCTGATATTTTTGCAGGGCTTTGCGGAACAATTCTTCCTTGTTACCAAAGGCGGCATACATGCTGGGGCGGTTAATGCCCATCGCCTCGGTCAAATCGGGGAGGGATGCACCCTCGTACCCTTTTTCCCAAAAGACGTGCATGGCCTTGTCCAAAGCCTGATCGTAATCAAACTGACGGGGACGTCCGGCTGCCATTTTCATGCTCCTTTGCCACAGTGACATTTATACTTATAGGTAAAATATACAGAATCTATTGAATAAAGTCCATAATTATTTTTTACCGATTGGTAAAATATGCCTTGACCAAACCCCTGTCCCGCTATAATATTTACTGAATGGTACAGATTTTAACCTTAAGCATGAGAGAACGGATAAACACATGACCCGCCCATTGGATAACAAAGTCGCCCTCGTCACCGGAGCCTCGCGCGGTATTGGTGCCGCCATTGCCAAAAAACTGGCCGCTGATGGGGCCGCCGTTGCCATCACCTATGGCGCATCAAAAGACAAAGCCGATGCCGTCGTGAAAGAGATTGAAGCCGCAGGCGGCAAAGCCATCGTCATTCACGGGGACGCCAACAAGCCGGAAACAATGCAAGCCGTCGCCGACACCGTCGTCAAACATTTCGGGCGCATCGATATTCTGGTCAACAATGCCGGAATTATGGAGGGCGCCGCCACAATCGGTGACGTGCCGATGGAGGCACTGGACCGCACGCTCAATATCAACGTGAAATCCCTGTTCACCTTGACCCAGGCCGTGGCGAAAGTCATGCCGGACAAGGGCCGCATTATCAACCTGTCCAGCGTCCTGGGCGAACGCGCCGTGATGCCGGGTCTCAGCATCTACAACACCAGTAAATTTGCCGTCAATGGTATGACGCGGTCATGGGCGCTGGACCTGGGCCCGCGCGGCATTACTGTCAATTCCATCCTGCCCGGCCCGATTGAAACCGATATGGGCAACCCGGATGCCGCCGCCTTTACCGCGATGAAGCGTCTGGGCCAGCCGGAAGAAGTGGCCGCACTGGCCGCTTTCCTGGCCTCTCCCGCCGCGAGCTATATCTCAGGTGCGGAAATTACCGTCGATGGCGGGTTGAACGCGTAGCCGTCTTTGAAAGGAGACCACCCATGAAAATTGCATTGATTGGCGCATCCGGAAATATCGGATCAAAAATTCTGGCCGAAGCGTTAAGTCGCGGTCATGCCGTCACGGCCATCGTCCGCAATACGGACGCTTTGCCCACCCATGACCGGCTGAGCGCGCGTAAAGGCGATGTCGGTGATGAAGCGGGCTTGTCCGCGCTTCTGACCGGGCACGACGCGGTGATCAGCAGCCTGCATTTTTCCGCCTTTGATCCGGACAGTTTGCTGGCCGCGATCAAGACGTCTGGTGTCAAACGCTACATCGCTGTGGGCGGTGCGGGCAGTCTGGAATTAAAACCCGGCCTGCGTCTGGTCGACAGCGCGGAATTTCCTGCCGAATGGAAGCCGGAGGCCCGCAAGGGCGCTGACTACCTCGCCCGCTTGCGCCGGGAACAGGATCTGGATTGGACCTTCATTTCCCCGTCCATCATGATCGAACCGGGGAAACGCACGGGCACATTCCGTCTGGGTGGCGATACCGTCTTATTCGCCCCCGATGGGTCGAGCCGTATATCACAGGAAGATTACGCCATCGCCCTGATCGACGAGCTGGAAAACCCCACCCATATTCGGCAGCGTTTTACCGTTGGCTATTGATAAGAAAAAGCCCCCGAATTTGGGGGCTTTTTTGTTTCTTAATCGTAATGCAGATCCCGGCTTTTGCCATGGAAGATCTTGTACGCCAGAAACGTGTAGCCGATCAGCACGGGCAGGACGATCAGCGCCCCGACCAGAATGATCATCAATGATTCCGGCGCGCTGGCCGCATCCACGATCGTCAATTTATCCGGCACGATGTACGGATAGAAGCTGTAGGCCAGCCCGTGGAAGCACAATACGAACAGGCAGATGGTGGCCACAAACGGCAACCAGCACCAATGATCATCCGGGCGTGGCAGGCGACGCAACGCCGTTTCCAACCCAATCACCAGCAACCCGGTCATGACCGGAATGGGGGCCAGCAACAAGACGTTCGGGAACGCAAACCATTTATCAAAGATGCGTTCACTGACCAACGGCGTCGCGATGGACACCAAGGTAATGCCAGCAAACGTTCCCCACAGGGCAAAACGCGCCCAGCGGGACGCCTTTTTCTGCAAATCCCCTTCGGTTTTCATCAGCAACCATGACGCGCCAATCAGGCAATAGCCGAACGCCACGCACACCCCGGTCAGCAGGGCAAAGGCCACCGGCCCCCACCCGGTATCAAACCCGAGAATGTAGGAGCCGAGCATATAACCCTGCGACAAGGCCGTTAACAACGATCCACCAAAGAACAGATTGTTCCAGATGCCTTTATGCGCGGCACTGACCTTGGCGCGGAAGTCAAACGCGACCCCGCGCAAAATCAAACCAATCAACATCAACGCCACAGGCAGATACAGGCTGGACAGAATAATGCCGTGTGCCATGGGGAACGCCACCAGCAACAACCCCACCCCCAGCACCAGCCACGTTTCATTCGCATCCCAGAACGGGCCGATGGAGGCGATCATGCGGTCTTTCTCCGCCTCGTCCGCGCCGCGCATCAGGATACCAACACCCAGATCATAGCCGTCCAGAACGGCATAGATCAGCATCGACAAGCCCATCAATCCCGCGAAAGCCAGAGGCAACCAATGTCCGTTTGCAAAAATGTCCATGGTATCTCTCCCCTATTCCGCGATTGCTTCAACAATGGCCTGACCGGAGGCGGGCGGTGTTTGCACCACCTGCGTTCCCGCCTTCCGCGCGATGTAGAGCAGCGTGCCGATAAAGGCCACCAGCAACACGGCGTAAACCGCCAGATACATCGACAGGCTGATCCCGATGATCGGGGCCGGAACGGCGGAGATCGCATCCTCCGTCCGCAAGATACCCGTGACCAACCAAGGCTGACGCCCGATTTCGGTGACATACCACCCGGCCACCGTGGCCACCCATCCCGAAAACGCCATCGGAATCATAGCCGCGGTCAGCACGCGTGGCATATCGCCCTTACGCCACAGGAAGAACGCCGCCGCCCAGGACAGCACCAGCATCAAAACACCCGTGCCCACCATAATGCGGAACGCCCAGAACACCGGGGCCACGGGGGGATGATTGCCGACGAAATCATTCAAGCCCTTTAATTCCCCATCCATATGGTGGGTCAGGATCAGACTGGCCAGATTGGGAATTTCAATGGCGAAATCATTGGTGCGGGTTTCTTCGTTCGGCATGGCGAACAGAACCAGCGGCGCACCCTCGCGCGTTTCCCACAATCCCTCCATCGCCGCGACTTTTTGCGGCTGGTGTTCCAGCGTGTTCAGGCCATGCAAATCACCCGCATAAATCTGAATGGGAATCAGGATAGCGGCAATCGTCACACCCGTGCGCAAGGCGGCCAGAACGGCGGGCACGCGATCATTGCGGAACCAGCGATAGGCCGAAATCCCCGCCACCAGGAACGAGGCCGTCAAACCCGAGGCCAGCAACATATGCACCATGCGGTACGGGAAGGACGGGTTGAAAATAATCTGCATCCAATCCGTTGCGTGGGCCTGCATATGGCCCGCTTCGTTCGGGATCATTTCAAACCCGACCGGGGTTTGCATCCAGCTATTCAACGCCAGAATCCAGAAGGCGGAAAATGTCGTGCCCGCCGCGACCAGAACCGTGGCCGTGGTGTGCAGCCACCCCGGCACGCGCCGGAAGCCGAACAACATGATGCCGAGGAACGTGGCTTCGAGGAAAAAGGCCGTCAGAACCTCATACGCCAGCAATGGCCCGGCGATATTCCCCACCGTTTCCATGTAACCCGGCCAGTTGGTGCCGAATTGGAACGACATGGTGATGCCGCTGACCACACCCATGGCGAAGCAAAGCGCGAAAATTTTTGTCCAGACGAAATACGCATCCATCCATTTCTGATCCTTCGTCGCGTTGAAACGCGTTTTGAAGAACAACAGAATCCATCCAAGCGCGATGGTGATGCTGGGGAATAAAATATGGAACGTAATATTGGCGGCGAACTGAACGCGGGCCAGAAGGGCGGGATCGAGGTCCATGGGTCAGACACTTTCCGGGGCGAGATGGCCGCCCCTTATATAAAAGGAACATCCTCTGGTTCGAACCATACAAAATATAATACGCAAACACCAGAGCCGCAGCCCGCAAGGGTCATTATTTTTTTACATACCCGCCATGCTGATACGCCCATTCCTCCATCGCAATGAGAATGGGTTTCAATGTCATTCCACGCGGCGACAATGTGTAATCCACACGCGGTGGTATTTCGCTGTAATCCGTGCGGATCACCAGACCGTCATCCTCCATCTCGCGCAGTTGCTGGGTCAGCGTGCGATGCGTAATCGCACCCAATTCACGTTGAAGCTGGTTAAACCGTTTCGGCCCCTCCACCAGCTGGTGGATGATCAGCACTTTCCATCGCCCCGCCATCACGGCCAGCGTGGCCTCGACCGGGCAGGACACCGTTTTTTCCTTCTTTTCAGCCATTTTTGGGCCTTTTCATTATCACAGGGCGGTATCATTTTTGATCGTACTTACAAAATGATCGTACTCCACTAACTTACCCTTCAGACAAGAAATTTGAAGGAGGACTCGTGATGAAACCGCAAAAAAACAATGCACCCGCCACCAAAGCGATAAAGCGTGTCATTCGCAACACACAGGCCCATTGGGTTGGTGATGGCTTCCCCGTCACCACGATGTTTTCGTACAACGCGCAAGGCGCGGAGGTCAGCCCGTTCCTGATGCTGGATTACGCGGGCCCCGCGACATTTGAACCCTCCGATCGTCCGCGCGGTGTGGAACAACACCCGCACCGTGGGTTTGAAACCGTCACCATTGTGTATGACGGCGAGGTCGAGCACAGCGATAATGCCGGAAACAGCGGTAAAATTGGCCCCGGCGACGTGCAATGGATGACCGCCGGGCGCGGTATCCTGCACGAAGAAATGCATGGCCGTGATTTCACCGCGCGCGGCGGCACGCTGGAGATGATCCAGCTCTGGGTCAATTTGCCGGCGAAGGATAAAATGACCGCGCCCGCGTATCAGGAAATTATCAGCAAGGATATTCCGGTGGTAACCCTGCCCGATCATGCCGGAACGCTGCGCGTCATTGCTGGTGATTATAACGGCACGACCGGGTCCGCCCGCACCTTCACGCCCATCAATGTCTTTGACATGCGATTGAAAGCGGGCGGCGCAACGACACTGTCCCTGCCCGATGGTTTTACCACCATGGCGCTGATTTTGCGGGGCGCAGTGCGGGTTAACGGGTTGAAAACGCTGAACTCCCGGGATCTGGCGCTGTTCGATGTGGCGCACGAGGATATATCAGTAGAAGCCCTTGAGGACTCCGCGATTCTGCTGCTGAACGGCGCCCCCATCGATGAACCGATTGCCGGGTACGGTCCCTTCGTCATGAACACGCAGGACGAAATTCGTCAGGCGTTGGACGATTACCGCGCCGGACGATTCTGATGACCCACCACCTTTAAACAAGGAGCTTGAAAAATGTTCGATAAAAAATCCGTCGGAAAAAACAAATGGATGATTGATCCAGATGACGCCGTCATGCTGCTGATCGATCACCAGAGCGGATTGTTCCAACTGGTCCGCGATATAGAGCAACCCGTATTGCGATCCAACGTGACGGCGTTGGCGAAGGTTGCGCATCTGGCCAAAATTCCGACCTTTACCACCGCGTCGGTGCCGGATGGTCCGAATGGTCCGCTGATCCCGGAAATCCACCATTTCAATCCGGATGCCGTGTATATTCCGCGCACGGGCCAGATCAATGCGTGGGACAATCCGGCTTTCGTCGAAGCCATTCGCAAAACCGGGCGTAAAACATTGCTGATCGCCGGAACATTGACCAGCGTGTGCATGGCGTTCCCAACGCTGAGCGCGATTGAAGAAGGCTTCCGCGTTTTCACGGTCATTGATGCCTCCGGGAACTGGAGCAAGATGGCCACCGACCTGACGCTCGCCCGCGTGCAGCAGGCGGGTGCGATGCCGATTGACACCTACGCCGTGCTGGCCGAAATCATGAGCACGTGGAACCGCGCCGATGCGATGGATTTTGCGGCGATCATGACTGACCATATCGTGCCACCCTATCGCGCACTCATCGAAAGCTATCAGAAAGCGCAGGACGTGGAGAAAAACGGCCACGAAACGCGGCTGGAAAAGCTGGAAGCGACCTTGCGCAAATCAGCCTAGAGAGGCCCCACACCCCTACAAAACCCCGCAGAAATGCGGGGTTTTTTATGCCCCATAAAAAGGCAATAAAAATACCTAAAAAGCTGGGCATTTTTAATTGGACCCTAATTCTTTAGGCGTAGATTGGGGGCACGGTCGCGAAAAACCGATAAGAAATCAGACAGAGGGGATAAGACCATGGCCAAAGATCTGGCGGAGATGAGTGCAGACGAACTGGTAAACCACTTGAATGACATTGCACCCCCCGGATCAGAGATGACCGAGGCCGGTGAGCAAACCATTCAGGCGCTGGAACAGCAAGGCGCCGATTTTGACCCGACCGTCGATCTGCCCGCACCGGGAACAGAGATTACGCCGGAAGGTGAACAGGCCATTCAGGATTTCCAAAATCAGAACCAAGAACAAGCCATGGATTTTGAAGATCCAACAGTCAGCTTGCCCGCACCCGGCACCGAAATCACCCCGGAAGGCGAACAGAATATTCAGAATTTCCAAAACCAATCGAACGAGCAGGATCTGATCAACATGATCGAAAGCCTGCCCGCCGCCGGAACCGCGTGGTCGCAGGAAGCCGACGATGTGGCCGCAAAAATGGAAGCCTGGAAAAATCAGGACACGCTGGGCCCCGCCGAGCGCGGCGTGATTGGCACCCATTTTAACCAAAGCGCCACCGGGGCCTATCAAAACCCGGGCAGTGCCCCGGCCATGGCTCCAGAGAACCGGCCCGCGCCGACCGGACCAAGCATGGCAGCCCCCGGCATGTAAGCGCAACAGGATTACAGAAAACCCCGCCATCACCAGCGGGGTTTTTCGTTGCGGTTATGCACAAGACCGCTCATACTTTTGTCATTGAAAATCAAAACGGTAGAAACCATGAAAAAGCTTTTCCTTTGTCTGGCTTTATGTTCCCTGACACTGCCCCTCACCGGGTGCAGCTCCATCGCCAAGGGTGTCACCGAGGCCATCATGGAAGACAAAGGAAAAACGGAAGATACGCGCATCTGCGAAATTGGCGGCCCGGCCTTTGCAGGGGTTGAAAACAGCGTCGCACAAAAAGCCACCGAAAACGCACCTGGCGTCACCAAGGTTCTGATGGTTCACGGCATCAGCAAACACCTGCCCGGCTATTCCGCGCGGTTCCGTGACAAACTGATCGGCGCCCTGGGGCTGGACAGCATGGACCCCACCATCAAGGAAATCACCATGAGCAGCGCAGAGAAAGATGGCGATGGCGCCGGCATCCTGCGCATCTCCCGCCATTTTTCCAGCGCGAATAACCGCGAATTGCTGTTCTATGAACTGACATGGTCCAGCATTGGTGATGCGGACAAAGAAGTCATCGCTTTTGATGATTCCGAGGCCTACACCTATCGCCGGGCCGGATTGAATAAAACCCTGAAAAAAATTCATGAACGCAACGGTTCCGGATCTTCTGGTCTATGAGGGCGAGAAGAAGGGATTAATTGATAAGTCGATTGGTCAATCCGTCTGCTGGTCGTTCAAGAGCACATGGGATGATTTGCCCGACGCAGGCGCGCATTATTGCGATGTGTATGACAATAAAATCGCCAACAACATCAAACAGGACGATTTCTTTATCGTCACGCACAGCCTGGGCAGTCGCATTACGATCGATACGCTCAACCGCTTTGCCGCCGACCGCGAACATTGTGAAGAATGCAAAAAGCTCGACGGCCTGAACGCCACATTACAAAACGAAACCATCACGGTCTTCATGCTAGCCAATCAATTGCCCTTGTTGCAGGTCGGGCAGAAACAACCGACGATCACAGGCGTGACGGGAGAGTATTGCATGCCCGATGGTGCGCATTACAACGAACGCCTGATCGGCAAAGTGCGCATTGTGGCGTTTAACGACCCGAACGATATTCTCAGCTACCCCATCCCTCCGGATTATGCCGATAAATATATCGACAGCCGCTTTTGCCCGGAAATCGTCAATGTCGATATCAACGTGGCCCAACCCAAAGACTTGTTTGGCGTAACCGAATTGGCCAACCCACTGGAGGCGCATGTTGGTTATCTGGATGACGACCGGGTTTCGGCCCTGATCACCAATGGCCTGGACCGCAGCCACATGAACCCGCTGATTACAGAACGATGCAACTGGACTGAATATGCAACCAAGCAGAAAAAGTAAAATCATCGCGGTTCTGCGTGCCCTTGGCCTGAGCCTTGTGATCCTGATCCCATCCATCTTTGTGGGCTTGGCGCTGTGGTATCGTGCGCCGGGGCAGGGATTGTTCGGCTTGGGGGATGGCAGTTGGCTGGCCGCCGGGCTGTGGGCTGCTTATGTCGTTGCGACACTCTACTACGCGTTGTTCACATGGCGCCGCCCGCTGGCCACCGGGGCCTTTATGCTGGCCATGGCATTGGCCGTGATGTGGTGGACAGCGATCAAGCCGCAAAATTATCGATACTGGATGCCGGAGGTTGCCAACATTCTGGCCGCCGATATCGACGGCAATATGGTCACGATCAAAGACGTGCGCAATTTCACATGGCGCAGTTTGGATGATTATGATGCCAAATGGGACCAACGCACCTACGACATCGACACCATCACATCGGTTGATTTGTTCTTATCGTATTGGGGCATGCCCGCCATTGCCCACACGCTGGTCAGCTTTGGCTTCGCAAACGGCGACCATCTGGTCTTTTCCGTTGAAATTCGCAAGGAAGAGGGCGAGGTCTATTCCAATCTGGCTGGATTTTTCAAGGAATACGAACTGGCCCTGATTGCCGCGGACGAACGCGACATCATCTATCTGCGCACCAATGTCCGCGGTGAAGACGTGTACCGTTATTCCATCAAGGCCAAACCCGAATCGATGAAGGCCCTGTTCCTCTCGTACCTGAACACGGGCAACACCCTGCGCAAGGCCCCGCAATTTTACAACACGCTGACCGCCAACTGCACAACCATTGTGTTCAGCATGGCCCAAGCCATCGTACCGGGTCTGCACATGGACCCGCGCGTGATCCTGTCCGGTTATCTGCCTGAATATATGCACGAACGCGGCGGGCTCAACGCCCCCGAAGGGGCCACCTTGACCGACATAAAATCCGCCGCCGCCATCACCGCAAAAGCCCGCAAGATTAACGGCGCTGACGGCTATTCGCGGCGGATACGGGCTGAATAAGCTCGCCTAACTCGTCGTCGGCGCCAGATCAAAAACCTGCCGCGGCAAACGCTCGCGCAAAAGCATGCAATAGGTCGTGATCATAATATTGAACATGGACTGAATCAGGATTTCGACATCCTCATTTCCGCAATTGCGCGCTTCTTCCTTTAAATACTGCAAGGAATCCACGATCCCTTTGATTTTGTCGTAGTCGTACCCCTTGGTTTCCATTTCTTTATCTTTCACCTGCTTTACCTTTTTCATCGCTTCCTCGCCTACGCAGTTCAAACTCATAAAACGAGTATAGGATGGACAGGAAAAATCAGGCATCACGAAGATCCGTGATGGGGGCATTAAATTATTTTAAATCAAACACTTATCAAACCAAGCGAAATGGCCTTCACCGCGGCAAGGACGCGGCTATTCGCTCCGAGCTTTTGAAAAATTTTTCGCATATGCGTGTCAACGGTGTTGTGACTTATGTTCAGAATGACCGCAATTTCCGCATCTGTCTTTCCCGCGGCGGCCCATGTCAAGACTTCACTTTCCTTATTCGTAAGCACAATATGCTCGACCGCAGAATCCCGGCGCATCAACCGTTTGTAGGCAACATAAAAATGACTGCAATATGCCGTCACCAAATCGACATTCCCATCAAACGCATCTTTTTTTTCAGTGGTCGCCAGACCAATCCCGGCGATTTGATTGTGAGGGCCGTGAAATGGCGCACACAGGCCATTTCTCAAACCGGCGTCCTCTGCCAACAATAAAAACTGCTTTTGGGTCTTGGTTAAACTTACCAATCTGTCCAGATCTGACCACAAAAACGATTCCGACCGCACAGATCCAAGCGTCATAACCGGATCAATATATTGCAGTTTTTTTTCATTATAATATTGAACCCAATCGTCAGGGTAGCTGTAGGCAATACCAAAACCGGCCTTTTTATCAATATCCAAATGATCCGTCATCATGCCAAAAACAGCGCGGTTAAAACCATGCCTTCCCACAGCTTTCATCAAAACTGAGAATAAGGCATCCACGGTATCTGCTTGATTGGCGGCCCTCAGGTAATCTTCAAAAAAATAATTATTTAGCCCAACCATCGCAACGCCCCCAACAATTCAAACGCAGATCAAATATGAATTAGCCCCATTGAAATCGCCTTCACGGATGCAAGAACGCGACTATTTGCGTCCAATTTTTTAAAAATCTTCCGCATATGCGTATCAATGGTATTGCGACTGAGATTGAGAATAACGGCAATTTCTGCGTCCGTTTTCCCCGAAGCGGCCCACGTTAAAACCTCACGCTCCTTGGCCGTTAGAACAACGGTCGCCAATTGCTTTTCCTGTCTGTGCAGACGCTTATATGCGACATAAAAATGATTGGCATAGGCTGAAATTATATCCAGATCACCGTCACAAGCGTCCTTTTTCTCTGCTGTTGCAAAGCCCAGTGCCGCAAGCTGGTTGCCCACGCCTCGCAAAGGAACGGCCACGCCATTACGCAATCCCGCATCATCCGCCTGTTTCAACAGAACATGCTGATCCTTTGTCATTCGCATCAATCGCGGCAGATCGTCCCAGCAAAAAATTTCACTTTGTGTACTGATGCTCAGCGTCACAGGATCAATGTTTCCGTATCCTTTTTCAAAATAATAATCCATCCAACTTTCAGAATAACTCCGCACAATGCCAAAATCAGCTTTCTGTCCGATATCATCGTGATCTGTAATAAGAGCAAACAAGGCACTATTAAATCCATGCCGGCCAACAGCCCCCATCAGCACAGAGAAAAGTTCATCCGTAGAGGCGGCTCGATTGGCCTCTCTCAGATAATCTTCAAAAAAATAATTATCCAACCCGACAGTCATAATTATTTACGCCCCGACACACATAAAAAAACCCCGCCATCATAGCGGGGTTTTTTTAAAAAACAAAAGTAAGACAACGGATTGTGTTATTCTTTACCCATACAATGGCACATCATGAATATGCACATCTCGCGCTGCATGCTTTCTCATGATCTCGGCCGCCGTATTTTCCTGCTCCGGGGCGCGCAGATGGACCCACAACGGCAACCCACCCTTGCGGATTTTATCCCGCAGATCTTGATCACGCCGTTCGGAAAAACCACGCGCCATCATAATGCCGATAATGGCACCGATCGCCCCGGACGCAATGGCGGCCACGACGGCATGCGCCAACGTTCCGCCCTCGGCCACGACGATCCAGGTCGATGCAATCACGGCCAGATACATGGGGATGGCGATAAACGCCCCCTCAATTTCACCAACCGTTTCATCGGGCAAGAAGGTCGTGCGCGGCGCGGACGGATCATCTTCCAGTTCACGGACATCGCGGTATTTCCGCCCGATCTTGGCTTTTATTTTTTCCTGATCAGCCAGAACACTTAATTCATGACGCATAAAACCATGTGATTGCAGGTCATCCATGGCAGCTTGCAGGTCATCGGTATTGCTGAAGACACCCACCGCCTCATGCACCATAACAGGATCATCATTCCCTGCTTTTTGAACACGTATCATAACGGCACCTCATCCCTTTAGAGTGAAGTCAAAGCCCCCTCTAACTAAGGTTTTCCGCGGATTGCAAATGTCAAGGAACCAGGAAAAATTAGGACATCCTACAAATATATTTAAATTTTTAATCAATCTGGATAGACACAAAATCTTTCGTAAATAAAGCGCGCAGCCTTATTTCACGGCCCAAATTGTTCTCTGTATCGCCCCCTTTGAACGTGTTAACCTTAAACAGAATAGCGCGATAAAAATGGCGCATGACATGGATATAAAAGAACTGGACGGGCATTACCAAGTGTCCGTGAAGGGCCACGGCAAGGGCGTATATTCACAAAAGACCGTGGGCGCGCACCATACCATTGAAAACGGCTCCATCACGGGCACAGATGAGTACGGCGTATTACACAGCGGCTCGCTTACCGCGATAGACGACGACCATGTCGCGTTTACGATCAGGATCGACCCGCTCGAAAACAAAGAGATCATTACAACACTTGAAAACGGCCTCCTCAGTGACGGCGCCCAGACCATTAAAGGCACCTATACAATCAGCCGCAAAGACGGCCAGATTCTCCTAACAGCCATGGAAGAACATGGCGGCGTAACCGGCGTGATTACGTGTAAGAGAACTTAATTCATGGAGAGGTTAGCACCACCGAGCAAGGCAGCCCCAGAATCCAGAAGAAATAAGCAGCAGGCCACTGAGTTATAAGCCTCAGCATCTGCGGATATGCAGACGCGCATGAATTTCACATAATTTTCACACAAGCGCTCATATCGTATTCACTGAACGTGGAGCCCTCCTTGCACAACCATGGATAATAAGTATCATTTAACGATCTGTATGCAACAATGACTGGTTCGTTATGCTTTACCTCAAAAGGAACCATAACATGCCTGCGGGAATGGCTGAAAAAAAGTTAAAAACAGAACACAAGACCGGAAAAATCATTCAGAGCCTGGCGTGCGCTGTCTTAGTTTTTGGACTGGCAGCGGGCGTTTTCTTTAATTTTCTGGAAGAAAAAAAACAAGAAAAGAGCATTGATGCCATTCAAGAATCTATTTTGGCTTTAGAAAAGGACATTCAGCGCCAGTCTGAAAATAACCAAAGAAAATATGATTCACTAAATGAAGGAATGCGAGACAAAGAACGAAAGATCAGTCAGGCATTTGAAGATATAAAGACGGTTCAGGCGGCAACAACAGAGAATAAGAATCTCCACGCGAAGGTTGAAAATTTTGTCGACACTCTATTAAAATCAAATTCTTCCGAAAACATTGGAAAACCCAAGCCCTTCTCATATTACAGCGGAGCTGATTGGCAGAAAAAGGTCACGAATTTTTTGACCGAGCATGAAACTCTTTTAAATGAAGGGTGGAGCATAACCGGAGGAATTAACGAATTTGGGCCGTTTATATCTGTCCGCGAATCCGGGAACTTTATTGTGAATGGCCTTTTTTATCAGGGCATAAACGGTTACCGATTTGAGAACAGCCTCGCAAATGTTGTTTTTGTGACAGCGCCCGGCCTCGCTGCAATGACTCAGGACACGATGACTATACGCGGCGATGCTCAGATGGATAGCGTTCTTTTGGATGGTTGCCTTGATTGGACAAAAGAGAGCGAAGCGAGTGGCTTTTCCGTGTGGAAAGCAAAGGATAATGAAGGGGAGATAAGACGGGTCAAAATGACCGCTACAATTCCCGCTTCTGTTAAAGAATCTTGTGAAAATAATTATCTCGAGAAAGAGATGAAAAACCGTCTTGCCCAGAATCTGCGTGATGACAAGATGGCCAAACCATCTGCATTTTCCAAAGAAAACAGATATAACGATCTTCCTGCAGAAAAAACTTTTGGGGGCGTGGGAATTAAATTTAGAAAGACGAAAGACGGGCTGCATATCACAGAAATCTTACCCAATACCCCCGCTGAAAAAGGTGGGCTATATTCCGGCGATATGATCGTCAAGATCGACCAACGCCCTGTCCATGACATGAGCCGCCAGCAAGTTGTAGAGGCCCTTCGTGGCCCTCCGGGGACATCCGTCACTCTTCACTATATGCCCTCAGGAACCCTTTCTACCGTAAGGGACACAGCCTTAATTCGGAGCGTTATCTCGCTAGAGGAATGATTTAAAGCAGGAGAATTTTATGCAGGTAAAAAATGTCATATTGATGGGGGCGCTCGTGCTATGCTCCTTGTGCAGCGTCGCGCATTCCGAAGAGGCCGCATCAGCGAATGCTTACGCCTCATTTTCTGACATTCCCGCCCCGCTGTCACGCAGGCTGATGACATCGCAATATCACGAGCAATATATTGCTCAAGTGCTCGGTATAATTCGCCAAGGTGCGCAGGACAAAACTTCATTAACCCCTGACGATATAAACGCATTGAAAGAAAAGCAGAATAACGAGCTGCGTCGAAGACAAGTGCAAAAAATTATGACTTACGACACTGACTTTGACGGGAAAGTGACCCGTAATGAGGTTGTATCCTCGCTAACAGCAAGGAATGAAAAACATATAGACAGAAAAACTGATCAGATTATGGCCACCGACATCGACAATGATTCTGTTATTATGACAGATGAAATGTCGACAATAAAAGAGAATAAAGAGAGTGGCGGCGGCTCTGGCACATCGCTTGAATTGGCTGAGGTTTTGGCGTTAGATCCCAACAAGGATGGAAAGCTATCGATTCTTGAACTCGCGACAATGGCCGAAAAAGCGTTTCGCACTTTAGACGTCAATGCAGATGGAATATTGTCAGAGACAGAGATTGCAGATATGCGAAAAGAGGCCAACGCTCAAGCTGAAACGTCAAGAAAGATATCATCAAATTGCTCCTTACCCAAACCCCAGACCGATGAAAAAATTATCTTCATTGGCGTTTATGAAGGCAACACCGTTTCTACCGTCTCTGTAGCAGGACAGACCGCAGAAACAAATGTGATCCCCGTTCAAATTGATAAGGGTTCAGAGAAACTATACATCGTCACATCGGCGTTTTCGCCAGTCATTTGGCAGTTAACGGGCGATACAGATCGTGTAGAGCGCATTATTTTGGCTGGCCGATCAATGCCGGAGGGAACAGACAACAATGACATTGGCGGGAACTACATCAATGCAGGCGTAACTGGAGTATCACAGAATAAGGTGACGTTCCAGCGGGCCCGAGATTGCGGATTGCACACAGGATACGACAGCCAAGACAATAGAAAAAAGGAAACCACTTTAAATGTGCTTAAAAAACTTTTAGGCCGCTCCCCTGACTTATTTTTCTCCACGTATGGCGTGACTGGATTACATATCTTTGGCGATCGGATTAATTCCGATATATCAGCCAAATTGGAAGATCAACAAAAGCAAGCCCCTGACGGATTTGAGAAAAATCTTTGGGCAAAGCATCTTCGATATATGCCTGGTGGATTGATTGATTTGAAGGCGGCTGATGTTGTCTCCGATGGTCCTGTTGTCCGCTATGACGTGTTGCCTAAATGGGCAGGCATGGCCAAACTGGCCCATGATGGCGCAATTGTTCCAGAGAGCGGGCGTGGCTCTGTGGGTGTCCGGATAACGGGGAAGGGGCTACCTTCTGTGACGGTGATGGGCGTGGATGGCGTTGAGAATATTCAAATGAACAACACGGCCTCTTCCCAAATTCAATTTGAAACGGCAAATGTTTTCAAGATTGTAAAGAGCATCCCATATTTTCCTTCGGGCCTTTATGGGGGGTATTCAACAAAATTCGTACTGGGTAAAGGCGTGGCTTTGCCAAAGGGAAATCCCGGACATTCTACTGTTATTTCAGAAGAAACAGGGAATGTTATATCTGAGCCCTGAGCCATTCTCTATAAATGCTCTTATATCTGGAGTGCACACAGATAGCCTGCAAACAATACACGGCGGGCAGATTAGCGGTTGCGCGTCGAGTTGAGGTTTCGTGAAAATAATGGTGCCGCTGAAGGGAATTGAACCCCCGACCTTGTCATTACGAATGACCTGCTCTACCCCTGAGCTACAGCGGCGTACTGTTTGTAAGAAAACAGACCGGATGCCTATAGCGCATTCCCGCTATGGAGCGCAAGGGCGCAGAGGGGAAATTCTGGGGTGCGGGGCAAGACTCCTTGCGTAATCTGGAAAATAACACATCCTAAACCCCTTCCTATATTGCATTTACAGGCGCGAGGGCCTATATCAACCCCCGGAAGGTCGGCGCGGGCGGACAGTTCGCCAATCCGGTCAGGGCCGAGAGGCAGCAGCCGTAACGAAATTTGCCGGGTCGCGTTCGGCCTTCCACTTAATTCTTTTTCGTAATATTCACCTTCACCCTCTGTATCCACCTGCCATGCGCCCATGCGTGGGATGCGGGTTGTTTTCATGCGTCCGCAACCCTTACGATTCCCTTGCGAGGGGTGCATTTTAACGGTATTGTACGGACCGGGTTCGAGGCATTCAAAACCCCGGAATCATTCCGCCGGCCGCGGCATGGATCCGTTTATACACACGTGCTTTTCATTGAATAAAGGAGACGACTATGGCCACCGGGACCGTCAAATGGTTCAACACCACAAAAGGATTTGGTTTCATTCAGCCCGACGATGGCGGAAGCGACGTGTTCATTCACATCACCGCTCTGGAACAAGCCGGCATTCGCGGCTTGAAAGAAGGCCAGAAACTGAACTACGAACTGGTCACCAGCCGCGGCAAAACCGCAGCCGGGAACATCCAGCTGGCAGACTAAGTCTCCATACATTCATGAAAGCGGCCCGCTGATTGAAGCGGGTCGTTTTTTATTGGGCTCGTTTTATTGCGCCAGAAGAGTCGCGGCAATGGCCGCCGCCTGTTGCCGAATATCAGGCATGGCGGTGGTTTCGATAAAGGCCGCCCCCAGAACCGGACCCAACCCATAAAGCGGCGCGTGCGCGTGCAGGCGCAGGGACGCATCGTCGTAAATCCGAATCGCCGGGCCATCCACATTTAAGACGCCCGTTTCAACCAATGTGGCGCTCAAGCTGCCCGGCGCGAAGGGATCGGAGCGGTACCCCAGCGCGGAAATCACCGCGTCACACGCGTGATCCACCCCACCCACACCGACAATGACGCCGTTATTGCCATCGCCGCGCACATAATCCGCCCGGCCATGGTGGATGGATAAACGGCCCGCGCCCATCAAGTCCTGCAGACGCAGGGCCACGTGCGGCGCCATGCGATGGCGATGCACCGCCCAATAGGGCAACACCCGGCGCAACCGCGCCCGTTCAGACAGCGAAAGCCCGCGCCAGATTGTGTTGCTGAAGGGGCGCAAGGAATCCACGGCCGTGCGCCATTCCCCATCCCGCGCGGCGCGGCGCAGCGCCCGCATCATCGCGCGCGCCGTCGCGGGCAAGGCCTCGACCGCCACAAAGGGCGGACGCGGCGTCAACATCTGGGGCGCATGGGGCTGGGGCAGCAGGCCATGGCGTGACACCGCCATGATCTGCCCGTCATAGCCAATACGGTCGAGGGTCAGAACGGCATCCACCATGCTCAACCCAGTCCCCAGAATCATCACATTCTCTCCGGTGAAATCGGGGGGCGTATCATTGGGGCGCAGGCCATAAAGTGGGATGGCAGGCGGTTCCACGTCCATTCCTGGCACCCGCACCGGGGCCACATTGCCACAGGCCAGCACGACGGCATCAAAGACCTGCGTCTGATCCCCATAGGACACGGCAAGGCCCGCATCCTGTGGCACCACATTGGTCACCATGGCTCGTTGGTGGGTCACATTGACCCGGGCCAGATGGTCCCGCAGATACGCGCCATAGACCATGCGCGGCATAAAACTGTACGGCGTCACCGCCATATCCTCGAAGGACGAATCCAGCACGCGCCAGCCGGGATTGGTGTTCAGCCAATCGAGAAAATCATTGGGCTGGTCGGGCCACAGGCTCATCCCCGCCGCCGGAACGTTCAGCACATGCGCCGGGTCACGGGTGGCATAGGCCACACCCAGCCCAATCACATCCGCCGGATCGAAAATGGTGATGGACGGGGCCGCTATACCCGTCTGGGCCGCGGCCCGCGCCAGATGGGCCGCCAAAGCCACCGCCGCCGCGCCGCCGCCAATAATGCCGATATGAGATTGTTTTTGCATGGTATCAGACCCGGTCCTTTGCCCGGGATGATAACGCCTGGCTATTGACGAAGACAAGCCCGCGCCCGTACTCTTATAGACAGGGCCGAATCACTGGCCCCCTTCCGCGTTTTTCATTCTGCTCCTTCTGCTCGGATTTCAATGTCCATGTCGTTTTTTCGGGTCCCTCGCCCCACTCTAAACCGTCTTTTTTGCAGCACAGCCATGATGGTGTGCGCGCTGACGCTGTCGGCGTGCGGCGGGTCGGATGCGGAAGAAACAGGCGTGGTGCGCACCGCAAATCAGATTTGCCCGATGACCATGACCGAAGCGTCCCCTGATATGCAGCCCGATATGCAACCGGCGCGCGGCATGAATGTCAGCCCTGAAGCTTTGTTCGCCGACGATATTCAAGACCCAATGGCCCGCATCAAACGCGCCGAAGCCGCGATTGTTGACCTGCACCGTGACATGAACGCGCTGCACCCATCGACAACGGTTGCCGCGGCCACGAATTTAACACCGCAGGATCAAGTGCCGCCGCCCGCGCCGATCATGGCCGCCGGAACCGCCGCGCCGCAAAGCCTGTCGCCGATTGTAAATGAACCCACACCCGTCCCGACGGCCACCGCCACCCCTGTGGTCAGCAAACCGTCTCCGGTGATGGATGAACCCGCCGTTAAAACAACCGCGCCCGTACAAAGCAAAATTGCCGCGCCGTCCGGCCCGGTAATCAGCGCCCTGCGCATTGGTGAACATACGGGCAAGACCCGTCTGGTTCTGGATGCCGGGTCATCGGTGAAATTCACCACCGATCTGGATAACAGCGAAGACTTATTGCTGGTCGAACTGCCAGGCATGAAATGGACCGCAGCGAAAAGCGGCACATCGTCATCCCCCGCGATCAAGTCATGGTCGACGCAAGCCATGGATAACGGCACGGATGGCACCCGTCTGGTCCTCGTCCTGCGTCAGGATGTGGCCATTACGGACAAAAGCATGATCGCGCCGGATGCCAACGCGGCCCATTACCGCGCCGTGATTGATTTGAAACATCAGGGCACGATCCGCAAGGCCGCGCCGAAAGTAGCGCCGCAAGAAACACCTGAACCTGTAAAGGCCGCAGAACCGAAGGCAGAACCGGCCGCCGCCCCGATCGCCACAACACCGACCCCGGCAACGGCGGAACCCGTAAAAACGGAAACCGCTGCGCCACAGGCCGCCGCAACAGCGCCCGCCGCAGGCACAGCCCCAGCGACAACGACGGCGACGGCGACGGCGACGGCAACAGCCCCGGCTGCCGTTACAACACCGGAACCAACCGCAACAACACCGGCCGCGCACGTTCCGCCACCATCCACCCTGTCGGCCCCGGCCCCCAGCACAACAACGGGTACAACAGCGGGCACAACAACGGCCACCCCCAAAACAAACGTGACCACGCCGATTGAGCATGGTCACGATACGGTTCAGGATGGCGAATTGCTGTCCGGCGGACAGTAATTCCCTCACCTCAATGCTTTATCCCTGCGCCTGTTTCTTGCGCTCGGCGGCTTCGGCGGCATACACGCCCGTGCCCCGTTGCAAGACCACATCATCTGGCAACACATCACCCGGCGCATATTTCATCGGTGCGGCTTTCAAATCGGCATAGATCGGGCCAAAATCCTGATAGGTCTGTTTGAACAGATCATCGAATGAATCAATGACGAAATAGCTGGTTTGGAAATCATCAATTTTGTATTTCGTCTGCATCACCCGTTTCAGGTTAAAGCCGATTTTGTTCGGGGAATCGCTGTCCGCCGCAAAAACGGTTTCGCCGGGCGATGACAGGATGCCCGCACCATAGATGCGCAGACCTTCATCCGTTTTCATCAGGCCAAATTCAACCGTGTACCAGTACAGGCGCGTCAGGTTGGTAATCACCCCTTCATTCATCGCGCGCAGGCCACCCTGACCATAGGCCTGAATGTAATCGGCAAACACCGGATGGGCCAACATCGGCGCATGGCCGAACACGTCGTGGAACACGTCGGGTTCTTCCAGATAATCCATCTGGTCGCGGCGACGAATAAACGACCCAGCCGGGAATTTACGATCCGCCAGAAGCTGGAAAAAAGGCGCGTCGGGAATCAACCCCTCAACCGCGACAATTTCCCACCCGGTCAGGGCCTTTAATTTTTTATTCAGTTCGGTAAAACGCGGAATTTGCTGATCGCCAATGCCCAGCGCATCCATGTTCTGCAAAAATTCCTTGCAGGCGCGGCCCGGCATCAATGTGCGTTGGCGCGCATAGAGCAAGCGCCATGTTTCATGTTCTTCCTCTGTGTAATTGTCCCATCCCTGATCAATCACATATTTCATCGCATCGGCGGCCACACCGGCCCCCAGCGGGTTTCCTGAATCATATTCGCTCATGCTCTATGCCTCCCTTAAAAAATTTTGTTCTTACGCGGCTTTAAAATGCGGGCCGTGAATAATCTCCAGATCATCCGGCGCATCGGGCTGCATTTCCGGCGATGCGGTCTGGAACGCGGTCATTGCCATGCAATTGGCCTCAATCTGACGGCAGATCGGAAATTCATTCAGCGGTAGGTTATAACGGCGCAGATTGTACATTTGCGGCACGATGCACAGATCGGCCACGCTGACCGCATCGCCATTGGCGAATTTTCCGGTGCGCCCACAATCATGCAACATGGTTTCCACCGCGCGCATGCCATCCAACGCCCAATGGCCATACCATTCGTTCTTCTGGTCTTCCGACGCATCAAACATCGTGCCCAGTTTTTTCAGAACCTTCAGGTTGGTCAGCGGGTGGATGTCCGTGGCAATGGCCAGAGCGACCTGCCGCACATAGGCCTGCCCCTGAACATCATCCACGGGGGACAAAGGCGGGTTGGGCGCGATATTGTCGATATAATTCATGATGGCGAGGGATTGCGACACGCGAAACCCATCATGGTCCAGCACCGGCACCGCCGCCATCGGGTTGATCAGGCGGTACATGTCCGCAAACTGCTCCCCCTTGGCCAGATGCACGGGCACGGTTTCATACTCGACCCCTTTTAAATTCAGGGCGATGCGAACACGGTACGCGGTGGAGGAGCGGAAGTAACTATAGAGTGTAATCATGATGCTTGGACGACCTTTTGCTCAATCGCGCCAAAGACGGACGCGCCCTTTTCATTGATCATTTCAATGCGGATCACATCGCCAAATGCCATGAACGGCGTGGTCATGGACCCGGTTTCGATTTTTTCGATCATCCGCGTTTCGGCCAGACACGCCACGCCGGCGGAACGGTCGCGGTTGGAAATGGTCCCCGACCCGATAATCGCCCCGGCGCGCAGGGGGCGCGTTTTCGCGGCATGGGCCACCAATTGGCCAAAATCAAACTGCATATCCACGCCCGCATTGGGTTTGCCCACGACGCGGCCATTGAGGGCGCAGATCAGGGGCAAATGAACTTTCCCGCCTTTCCATGCCGCCCCCAATTCATCGGGCGTGACGGCCACGGGGGAGAATGCGGATGGTGGTTTGCTCTGGAAAAACCCAAACCCCTTCGCCAATTCGGCGGGGATCAAATTGCGCAGCGACACATCGTTCATCAGCATGATCAGGCGGATTTGCGCGGCGGCTTCATCCGGTGTCGCCCCCATCGGCACATCGCCGGTAATCACAGCCACTTCGCCTTCGAAATCGATGCCGTATTCTTCGCTGGTCACAACAATATCGTCGTTCGGGGCCAAAATGGGGTCGGACACGGCCTGATACATCAGCGGATCATGCAGGAATTCCGGCGGCATTTCGGCCCCGCGCGCTTTGCGCACCAGTTCAACATGGTTCAAATACGCACTGCCATCCGTGATTTGATAGGCGCGGGGCAGCGGAGCGGAACAATTCGCCGTATCAAATTTTTCGACATCCTTAACCCGACCGGAATTCAACGCATCGGACAGAATACGCAAATCTTCCTCAACATCCGCCCAATTATCGAGCGCATATTGCAGGGTTGGGGCCACATCAGTCGCCGGGGCCCAGACGGAAAGGTCGTTGGCCACAACCATCAACCACCCGTCATGCCCACCTTTATAGGACGCTAGTTTCATTATTCTCGAACTCTCTTTTTCCTCAGCATTCCCGCGAAAGCGGGAATCCACACCGTACCCACCACCACCCCATGGATCCCCGCTTGATCCGTCCCCCGCAAAAGCGGGGATGGCGCGGGGATGCTCAAAATGGGTGGCGCATCTCTATTTAAGCATTCGCGGCCTTGCCATCATCCAAAACACCGCGGCGGATTTGGTCCAGCTCGATGGATTCGAACAGGGCCTTGAAATTGCCCTCACCAAAACCTTCGTTGCCTTTGCGCTGAATGATCTCAAAGAAGATCGGGCCAATCGCATCGCGGGTGAAAATCTGCAACAACAAACCCTGCCCTTCCGTCGGCGCACCATCCAGCAGGATGTTGAGCGATTTCAACCGCGTCACATCCTCGCCATGGCCCGGCACGCGCTTGTCCAGCAATTCATAATAGGTAGCTGGCGTGGATTGGAACGGCACGTTCTGCGCGCGCATCATTTCCACGGTTTTGTAAATGTCGTTGGTGCCCAGCGCGATATGCTGGATCCCTTCGCCGTTATAGCGTTTCAGAAATTCCGCGATCTGGGATTTATCATCGGATGATTCATTCAGCGGAATGCGGATTTTGCCGCACGGGCTGGTCATCGCTTTGGATTTCAGGCCGGTCAGCTTGCCTTCGATATCGAAGTAGCGGATTTCGCGGAAATTGAAGATATCTTCGTAAAACTTCGCCCACACCGCCATGTTGCCGCGATGCACGTTGTGCGTCAGGTGGTCGATATAGGTGAAACCAACGCCCGCGGGGTGCTTATCCACGCCCGGATAAAATTCGAAATCGCGGTCATACATGCCATCATTATCAATGAAGTAAATCAGGCATCCACCAATCCCCTTGATCGCCGGAATGTCATCACCCATCGACCCGCCGTGATTTTGCACGCGTTCCGCGCCGCGTTTGACCGCATCTTCAATCGCCTTTTTCGCGTCTTTCACACGGAAACCCATGGCGCTGGCACCCGATGTGTGGATCGCCTGAAATTCACCCGGCTGCCCCGTGGTGTCATGGTTGATCAGAAAGTTCACGCCGCCCTGACGATAGAGAACAACATTGCGGGTTTTGTGTTTAGCGACCGCCGTAAAACCGAAATCGGCAAACAGCGTCTCCAGAATTTTCGGCTCTCCCGTATATTCCACGAACGCAAAGCCATCGGTGCCCAACGGATTTTCAAAAAGATCAGCCATGATTGTTCTCCCCTGTTATGAATTGTGGGGAGAAGGGTAGGCGATCCAGCCCATTCAATCAATGATGGGAAAACATCATACACGCATTGCAATATGCCATAACCACGCACAACACCCCCGACTGTCATCCCGAACGCATGTGAGGGATCCCCTCTGCTGCAATGCTTGGTTTTTAAGGTGAGATCCCTCACATGCGTTCGGGATGACAGGGTATAATTATGCCTGGCTTACAGAAATGCCAGACAGACAACCCGCTCTTTCGGATCACCCTGTCGTTGCCGAATAGGCGAGGCATGCAGCGTCGGCAAATGCGTTTCCGGCCAGTCGCCGCCACGCATCAGGCACACATCCCCGGCGCGGGTCTGCCACCCCAGATGATCGGCAATGGCGGCGCCGTTGGGGCCAATATCGTCGTCACGGACGTCATCTCGCTGACGCCAGACATCCTGGCCGTTATGGCCGGGGACGCGGATCAATTCATCACGGCTCAATTCGCGCACGATGGTGCCGCCACCGCGCAGCGCCATGGTCAATGTAATACCGCCCGGTGTTGGGGCCGCACGAGAAAAATCTCCAGAAAAATTCGGAGTCATAAATTCATACCCGCTATCCAGATGCCCATTGGCATTATCACCATCGGCCACGCGCACATACATGGCGGGCGGTGAAGCAAACACGCCGTCCATCGCGGTCAGAAGATCGGTAACATCATGGCCCGCGACGCGGTTGAAATCGGATGCGGCGAACACATCCTGACTTTTTTCCTTGGCTCGCATCACGGCAAAACGCCCATCGGCCAAGCGGCCCAGTTCATCGCGGTTGGGGGACATGGTTTTCAAAAGATCGGCGGCGCGGTCGGCGGATTGGCCCGCTGTTTCACTCTCGCGCACAATCACGGCGGCCTGATAGGCCGGGTCGAGCAACGCATCGCGCGCCGCGGCCATCGCGGCAGCCAGATCGGTGCGCCCGTCAATAACGGCGATAAAATCGGGATGATCGTTCAGCGTGACCTGTTTCATGAGCATAATTTATCCAAATTGTTGAATTATGTCAAATAAATACCCGCCCTTGCCCTAAACCAGCCGCCGTTTTACGCTTTGCGCGTCATTATTCGCAATCGCAACAAAAGGATACAAACCATGACCAGTCTGACCGGAAAAACCGCCCTGATCACCGGATCGACCAGCGGCATCGGATTGGGCATTGCGACCGCCATGGCCGAAGCCGGGGCCAATGTGGTTTTGAACGGGCTGGGCGATGCGGCAGAGATTGAAAAAATCCGCCTGAGTTTGGAGAAGGATCACGGCATCCGCGCGCTCTATCACGGGGCCGACATGACCAAGCCGGACCAAATTCGCGACATGTGCGAAAAAGCCATCGGCGTTTTTGGCACCATCGACATTCTGGTCAACAATGCCGGCATCCAGCATGTCAGCCCGATTGATGAATTCCCCGAAGATAAATGGAACGCCATCATCGCCATCAATTTGAACAGCGCATTCCACACGACCAAGGCCTGCCTGCCCGGCATGAAGAAAAAAGGTTGGGGCCGCGTGATCAACATTGCCTCGGCCCACGGCCTTGTCGCATCACCGTTTAAAAGCGCGTATATCGCCGCGAAACACGGCCTTGTCGGCATGACGAAAACGATCGCGCTGGAAACCGCGACGGACAACATCACCTGCAACGCCATTTGCCCGGGCTATGTCCTGACCCCGCTGGTGCAAAACCAGATCAAGGATCAAGCCAAGGTGCATAATTTGCCCGAAAGCGAAGTCGTCGAGAAAATTATGCTGACCCCGCAACCGACGAAGAAGTTTGTTGAGGTGGAACAATTGGGCGCGTTGTCGGTGTTCCTGTGTTCCGACGCCGCATCGAACATCACCGGCACATCCTTGCCCGTTGATGGTGGGTGGACGGCGCGGTAGTCGCTTTTTAAAACCACGAATGGACACGAATATATACATTCGTCATCACCCGGTTTATCCGGGTGATCCATACCAGCCTATGGATTGCCCGAATAAATCGGGCAATGACGAGGGTAGAAATACAATGCGCGCTCCCTCATGGCTCAAAAAAATAAACGCCCCCATCAGGAGGCGTTTATCGCAATCTTAAAAATCAAACCTTAGTTCAAGCCATACGACTCAAACGATTCATGCGCTTGGCGCTTCGGCTGACGCGGATATTGGCATTCGCGGGTGGCGTCCGTTTGCGCGGCGCTTTCAACGCGGTCCGGGCCTACGGCGGCGCGGGAGAAATCCATTCCGGTGGTTTCGGTCTTCTGGGTTTTCGTGGTCATGTTTTTATCCTTCGCTCTGTTCAACGTGGCTTTGCGGCCTTCATACCGGGGTTCAAGCTACGCCTTTTCCCATAAATCGTCAATTTTCACACCTTGTGCAGCGCACACCAAACAAACATCGAATAAGGCCTTGAAAAATAAAAGAAATAATCCATCATTATCCCCTCATGCGGCGCATGCCGCCTGTGCGTTCGCAACATGGGTGCAGACTTGCCGCACGCCGCGTTTCGGCCTAGTTTGCCGCCAGAATAGACTGCGTAATATAGAGTACCCCCCTCACCAGCATCATGGATGTATGTGACACTATGGCCAAAGCCCCTGCCCCGACGAAACTTCACCCCCTCATCACCAAAGCTGTGAATGCGTTGCCGCCGAAGGCGCCGCAGGCCCTGAAGGACTTCGCTGAGATCCTGTTCCAGCGCACGTCGAAAGACGATCTGGAGATGATGGACCCGAAGAACATGGCGCTGGCCGCGCAACTGCATTTCGACATGATGAATGCGCGCAAAGTGGGCACGCCGGATATCCGCATCACCAACCCGACGATGAAGAAAGACGGCTGGGCCCCCGGTTGCACCGTCATTGATATCGTCAATGATGATATGGCGTTTCTGGTCGATTCCGTCACCGCCGAAATCACGCATCAGGCGCAGATTATCACCCTGCTGGTTCACCCGGTGATTCAGGTGCGCCGCAATGCCAGTGGCAAGGTCACATCCGTATCCGCAACAGCGGATGATACCACGCACGGCCAATCCCACATTCACATCCACCTGAACCGCGCCCTCAGCGATGCGCAGATCGCAACGTTGCATGAACGGCTGGAGCAGGTTTTGATCGATGCCCGCTTCGCCACCGGCGACTGGCAGAAAATGCGCAGCAAATTGCGCGATTGTGAAAACGCGCTCAGCCACGCCCCGGCCCATTTCGCCGATGACGCGGTCGAGGATTATCAGGGCTTCCTTGAATATCTGTACAAGGACAATTTCACCCTGCTCGGCTACCGTGAATATGCGTATGCCAAGGACAAGAATGGCAAGATGGTGGCCAAGGCCGTGCCGGGGTCGCATCTGGGCCTGTTGCGCACGGAAGTGAAGACCAACATTTTCCCGGAAGGGCGCGAAGCCCTGCCCCAGCATCTGGCCGAGCTGCATAAAAATGACGAGCCGTTGCTGATTTTCAAAATCCATCGCAAATCCACTGTACACCGCCGCGTGAATATGGATGCCGTGATGGTTCGCCTGTATGACAAGGGCGGCAAGATCAAGGGTGAGGCGCTGTTCGTCGGCTTGTTCACGTCCGTGACCTATTCCCGGTCCATCCGCGACATTCCGTATTTGAGCCGCAAGACCCACATGGTTACCGACCGGTCCCATTTCGCCAGCGGCAGCCACAACCACAAAGCACTGGCCCATATTCTGGAGAAATACCCGCGCGACGAATTGTTCCAGATCGACGTGGACACGCTGCATGACTATGTCCTGTCCATGTTGCGCCTGCAGAAACGCCAGCGTATTGCGCTGTACACCCGTCTGGATACGTTCAGTCGTTATGTGTCATGCCTGGTTTATGTTCCGCGTGAATTGTATGACACGACATTGCGGATGCGCATGCAATCCATTCTGGAAGACCGCCTGAACGGCACATGCGATGATTATTACGCCAGCCTTGATGATTCCCCGCTGGCCCGCGTGATGTATGTCATCACCATCGATCCGAAGAAAAAGCCGGATTTCGACCGTCTGGCGATTGAACAGGAATTGCAGGAAGCCGGACGTTCATGGGCGGAACGCCTGAACGTGGCCTTTGCCGAAAAACTGCACGAAGATGCGCAAATCGCACATCTGACCGAAAAATATGGCCGCGCGTTCCCCAGTGCGTACCGCGAAACCTATATCCCGAAAAGCTGCGTCCATGATGTTTTCAAGATCGAGGAAGCGTTATCGACCGGTATTCTGGCCCGCGACCTGTACCGGTCGCACGGTTTGCCGGACAATGAACTGCGCCTGAAACTCTATCGCGCGGATAAACCCGTTATCCTGTCCGATATTCTGCCGATGCTGGAGAATATGGGCCTGCGCGTGATTGCCGAATTGCCGTTCGAAGTCCGCCCGCATGGCACCGACACCGCCATCTGGATTCACGATTTCCAGATGGAAACAACCGGACCGGCGATGGCGATTGATAAAATCAACACACCGTTCGAGGAAGCCCTGATCCGCATCTGGAACCGCGAAACGGAAGATGACAGTTTGAACCGTCTGGTGGTCTCCGCCGCCATGAACTGGCGCGAAGTCACCATCCTGCGCACCTATGTCCGCTATATGCGGCAGGCGGGCGCGACCTATTCCAACCGCTTCCTTGAACGCGCGCTGACCGATTATCCGGCAATTGCCCGTTTGCTGGTCGATTTGTTCATGGCCCGCCTGAACCCGGCCCAACAAAAAGACGGCGATGCCGCGCTGGATAAAATCAACAAGGCGATTGAAAAAGAACTGAACGCCGTGAAATCGCTGGATCAGGATAAAATCCTGCGCTCCTTCACCGCGATGATCAATGCAACCCTGCGCACCAACTTCTTCCAGAAGGGGGCCGATGGTCAGCCGAAGCCTTATCTGTCCATCAAACTGGACAGCGGCCAGATCGCCGATTTGCCGGACCCGAAACCGTTCCGCGAAATCTTCGTCTATTCCGTGCGGATGGAAGGGATTCATTTGCGCGGCGACCGCATTGCGCGTGGCGGCATCCGCTGGTCCGACCGTCCGGAAGATTTCCGCACCGAAGTTCTGGGCCTGATGAAAGCCCAACAGGTGAAAAACGCCATTATCGTGCCGATGGGGGCCAAGGGCGGTTTCGTCCTCAAGAACCCACCCACCACCGGTGGGCGGGAGGCGTTCATGGCCGAAGGGATCGAATGCTATAAAATGCTGGTCCGCGGCATGCTGGACATCACCGACAATCTGAAAGGCCACAAAGTTGTGCCGCCGAAGGATGTCGTGCGCCGTGACGGGGATGACCCGTATATCGTCGCCGCCGCCGACAAGGGCACGGCCACCTTCTCCGACCTCGCCAACAGCCTGTCTGCCGAATATGGCTTCTGGCTGGGCGATGCGTTCGCATCGGGCGGGTCCGCCGGATATGACCACAAGAAAATGGGCATCACCGCCCGTGGTGCGTGGGAATCGGTGAAACGCCATTTCCGTGAACTGGGCCAGAATATTCAGGAAACGCCGTTCGACGTCATCGGCGTCGGCGATATGGGCGGCGACGTGTTCGGCAACGGCATGTTGTTGTCGCCGCATATCCGCCTGATCGGCGCGTTCAACCATGTTCACATTTTCTGCGACCCGAATCCGGATATCGCGAAAAGCTTTGCCGAACGTCAACGCCTGTTCGACGCGGTGAAGGGCTGGGAAGCATATGATGAAAAACTGTTGTCCAAAGGTGGCCGTATCTACAGCCGCGCGGACAAGAGCTTGAAACTCACCCCGGAAATCATGGCCCAGTACGGCATTGAGAAAAGCGAAATCTCCCCCCCGGACCTGATCCGCGCCATGTTGAAAAAACAGGTTGATCTGCTCTGGTTTGGCGGCATTGGCACGTATGTGAAGGCCCCGCACGAAACCCATGCCGATGTGGGTGACAAGGCCAACGATGCGTTGCGCGTCAACACATCCGACATTCGCGCCCGCGTGATTGGCGAAGGGGCCAATCTGGGCGTCACGCAAGCGGCCCGGAACGATCTGGCCCGCCGTGGCGTGCGCCTGAACGCGGACTTCATCGACAATTCCGGCGGTGTGAATTCGTCGGACGTTGAGGTGAACATCAAGATTTTGATGACCGCCGTGATGCACGATGCGGAAAATAAAATGACTCTGGCCAAACGCAACACGCTGTTGGCCAGCATGACGGATGATGTGGCGGGTCTGGTCCTGCGCAACAACTATCAACAGACGCAGGGCATCAGCCTGATGGTCCACCGCGCCTCCGACACATTCACGACGGATGTGCAATTTATCCGCGATCTGGAACGCGACCATGGCCTCAGCCGTGCGTTGGAACATTTGCCGGACGAGGAAGAAATCGAACGGCGTCGGTCCACGGGCATGGGCCTGTTGCGTCCAGAACTCTGCACCCTGCAATCCTATGCGAAAATTATGTTTACGCGGGCTTTGCTGGATTCCGACGTTCCGGATGAAAAGGCCACGCATATCTGGCTGTCGGATTATTTCCCGGCCGCCTTGCGGAAGAAATATGACACCGAAATCGGCAAGCACCGCCTGAAACGCGAAATCGTCGCCACGGCAATTGCCAATGGCGTGGTCAACCGCCTGGGCGCGACGTTCGTCAAATCCAAAATGGATTCGTCCAGCGCCTCCGCCGCCGATGTCGCCCGCGCCTATATCATTGTGCGGGAAATCTTTGGCCTGCGCGCGCTGTGGGATGCGATTGAAGCCTTGGACAACAAAGTCCCCGCCGAAATCCAAACCAGCATGCTGGCCGATCTGGCGTACATGGCCGATCACTCCGTAACATGGATGCTGACCCGTTTGGGCCGCCGTCCGAATATCGATGCGGATATTGCCAGCTTTACCCCGCGTGTTAAAGCACTGCGTGACGCGGTTGAGGATATCGCCACCCCGGCGATGCTGGACACGATGAAGGCGCGGATGGAGGCCCTGAAAGCCTCCGGCGTTCCGGCGTCACTGGCCCGCAACATTGCGATGATCCCGGTTCTGGATTCCGCCTGTGATATCATCCGGATTACGCTGGATGGTAAAACCGACCCGATCCAGACCGCGAAAGCGTATTTCGAAGCCGGCGAACATTTCCACATCGACTGGCTGCGCAGCCGCGCGGACGAGATCGAAGTGCGTGACCGCTGGACCCACGAAGCCCGCGAAGGGTTGATCGAACGCCTGTTCAGCGTACAGGCCGCCATCACCCTGCGCATCCTCAAGGATTCGGCGAAAGCCAATGCCAAAAAGGGTGCGAAGGATTCGTTGCTGCAACAATGGTTGATCCAGCATGCGGACAAGGCCGAACAAATCACGCCGCTGCTGGCCACCCTGCAACAAGGCGGCGCGGTGGACATCCCCCGCCTGATGATCGCGGAACAACGCTTAAGCCATCTGGCCAGCGCCGCGGATTAAAACCAAAAAACAAAAACCCCGCCGATTGGCGGGGTTTTTTGTTGGACCACGAATGGACACGAATACACACGAATACACACGAATACACACGAATACACACGAATAAGTGTCCCTGTCATCCGTCATCCCGGCGAAAGCCGGGATCTTCCTCCGCATTGTAAGTGTTTGAACCGCAACGGACGCAAAGGACGCAACGTTTTTCACCACCTCCACCACCGGGCATTCCCGCGTAAGCGGGAATCCAATGGATAGATAGTGTGGATTCCCGCTTACGCGGGAATGCCTGAAACGGGAAAACAGAACACAAAACCCGTCGCGCTCTTCGCGTCCGTCGCGTTTCAAATCCTGCCTAAATTCATGAAGATCCCGGCTTTCGCCGGGATGACGAATGGGGGCCGATATTATTCGTGTGAATTGGTGTCTATTCGTGGTTTTATTTTAAACCCTCGGCACCATCAACCCGACCCGATTGCTTTCACCGCGCAGGGCGGCCACGATGGCGCGGGCTTCCATCAATTCGTCGCGCGATGTGACCGCGCGGCTGGAAATGCGGATGGAATGGACGGGGCCCATATCCTGTTCGGTCACACGCCCATCCTGCCCCAGCAGGGCGGCCTTCAGCGGGTTCAAAACCCAATCCCGCACACGGTCCTTCAGACAGGCATAATGGCGCAGCGCCGGCGCGCGATCAATCATGGCGGCCCGGCCCGCAACATCACGCGACAGGAACCCACCCACCAGCGCCGATTTCGGCAAAGCCGTCATCATCATCGTGCAATCATCCAAGGCCCGATCCGTATCCGCGATCAGATCATCCAGTTCATCCCGGCCCGGCACAGGGGTCAGGCTGGCCATATCGAACAATTCACGCACACGCATGGCCACGGGCGGCAATTCGAACGGGTCGGAAAAATACGGCATCAGAACCGGGGCCAATGGCGGATGTTCCAGAATGGCGCGGGCCAGCATAATATCCTCCACCCCCAGATCGAGGCGGTCAAAACCCTGCCATGACAAGGTCTGCATGACATTGCCGTCCTGCGCATTCTGGCGGATGACATCGACGTTCAAAACGCGGTGCGCCTGCATCGACACGGTTTCAACCCGGGCGCGGAACGCATCGGACAAACGGTAAATATCGAAGGATGGGGCGTAAATTTGGCTCGGCACGATTATTCTCCCTGTATTTTTTATAAGGATCGCACACGCCGCGCGTTTTGTGAAGGGTTAGAGAAGCGTGGCCAGCCCCACCGCCGCCAGAACCAATAATCCAAAATCACGGTTGGAGCGGAAGAATTTCAGACTGCTGGCCGGGTCATTCATATCCCAATCCTTCACCTGCCACGCCAGATGCATCGCAGCAGGGATCAGCGTTACAAAGCCCCACACCGATCCGATGGCGAGTGCGAGCAAGATCAGGGTCAGCGTATAAAACCCGGCAATCCAGATGCGGCTTTTTTCACCAAGAAACAACGCCGTGGATTTAATGCCGATGCGGGCGTCGTCTTCCTTGTCCTGATGGGCGTAAATCGTATCGTACCCCAGCGTCCAGAAAAACCCGGCGGCATACAGATACAATGCCGCCATATCCACCGCGCCCGTGACGGCAGCCCAGCCCATCAGCGCGCCGAAATTAAAGGTCAGCCCCAAAAACGCCTGCGGCCACCATGTGATGCGTTTCATCGCCGGGTACACGACGATAAACGCCACCGACAACACCCCCAGCAAAATGGCCGTGATGTTCAATTCCAGCAAAATCATCAGCCCGATGCTGAGCAACGCGCCCAGCAACACACACGCCGCCGGAACCGACACCGCCCCCGACGCCAGCGGGCGCGCCGCCGTGCGCTCGACCCGTGCGTCCAGCTTGCGGTCCCACAGATCATTGATCACACACCCCGCCCCGCGCATAACAATCGCGCCGACGGCGAACAGGATAATCAATTTCCAGTCATAGGGATTCATGGCGCGCACACCGCCCGCCGCCAGCACAATCGCCCACCAACCGGGCAACAGCAACAACCACGTCCCGATCGGCCGATCCAACCGCATCAGCAAGGCATAGGGACGCACAAATCCCGGGAGGTATGCAATCCAGCCTTGATGATGAATGTCGGTGTGGGTCATGGATGTCTCAGCATGAATGATGATGGGTCGGGCAAATGGCTTCCAGCTTTACGCGCTGTGCCTTTTCCACGTGGTTGGCATAGGTCTTTTCAAAATCGGCACGCGATTCAAACCCGGTGTCTTTATAAAATTGTTCATTGGACGGGTCCATGCCGACGCACCGCATACATTTATCCAGATTCTCGACCAAATTCCATGTGCCAAATTTTGTCGCCATCTGCGCGCCGCGCCCCTCAACCCAAGTCAGCGTCATCATCACAACATCATAGCCGTAATCTTCGAACGCCTGTTTCTTGATCTTCAACGGTGCAAAACCGGAATCCGATGTCATATCGCAACCGAACCGCGCCAACACTTCATGCACGTTGCCCATACTGGTCACCAATCCCGCGATCAGGAACGGATCGTTGCTGCTCTCCATAACGGCCAGATCATCCACCACCCGGTCCCACGTCGCCGCGGCCGCCGCCAATGCACATTTGTTAAATTCACGCTTGGTCACGCCCAACAGGCGCGGTGCCTTTTCAAACGGCACACCCTCCGCATCCAGATGACCCAATACGGTCATAAAGGCAGCCCGGTATTCACGCATGGCTTTGACGGATTCTTTGGTCATGGTTTTCATCCTAAATCTTTTAACGAATGACGCTTACAAACCAATTCCCACAAAATATGTCAACAGTCGATAGACAACCACCCAATTTTCATGGTGATATTCCCCCATGACAACCGATTTCAAAAAATGGCCGCGTTTGTTTCTGGATGCCGCGCTGAGCGCCGGGGCGGATGTGCCGCTGTCGCCGGATCAAACGCATTATTTCAAAACCGTGATGCGCCGCAAGGATGGCGATTCCGTTCGCGTGTTCAATGGCCGCGATGGCGAATGGGCCTCCACCTTTCATGCCGTCGGAAAACGCGATGGCGCGCTGCACATTGCCGATCTGTTGATTCCGCAAACACCCGCCCCGTCCCCGGCCCATTTGTTCTTCGCCCCGATCAAGAAGGCGCGGATGGATATGCTGATTGAAAAGGCGGTCGAGCTGGGCGTCACCGACCTGCACCCCGTTTTGACCCGCAATACCGAAGTGCGCGATGTGAATGATGAACGGCTGCGCGCGCAGATTATTGAGGCGAGCGAGCAATGCGAGCGGATGGATATTCCCACCCTGCACCCGCTGATCGCGCTGGACCGCGTGCCGGGGGCCTGGTCCGATGACACACCGATTTTTGCCGCGCTGGAGCGGCAGGGTGATACGCCGGACCTGCAAAATCTTTTGAGCAACCGAAACGCCTTCGCCATCCTGATCGGGCCAGAGGGTGGATTTACGGCGGAGGAAGCAACAATCTTGCGCAAAACCGCCCCCTTCACCCCGGTTTCACTGGGCTCCAGCATCTTGCGCAGCGAAACGGCCGCCCTTTATGGCTTATCCCTGTGGCGCGGGCGTTAAGACTTGATTTCCCCGCCCCCTTTGTCCTAACGTCCCTCTCGTCCGGGTCCGGCTTATAAAGAGACTCGGGTTGAAACAGGGACTGGTTTAGTGAAAAAACTCTCACCCATCTTCGCCGCCGTTGCGGCCCTTGCCACCGTGCCCGTGATGGCGGCAGAGGCAACAGCAGAGGCAACAGCACCCGCCACGGTGCCATCGGCCCATATCGAAGCGATGACCCGGCTGGTCCGCGATTACCGATTTTTCCATCACCACGGCCAATCGGCCCGCGATATTCTGGCGTGGCGGGTCCAATTAAATGGCTTCTCCGCTGCCGCCATTCCGCCAATGATTGACGATGAATCCTATCGCGACATTGAAAAAAGCCCCTATATCCGCGATTTCAAAATTCTGTCGACCAGCGCCATTCCCGATCCCGATTTACGCACGTCGGATGCCGCGACACTGGCCCCGATCTGGGCCGCCAGCGACACGGTGACCATGGCGGCCACCGGCAACATGGGCAATTATGTATGCACCGACAAGAAACAGACCGTTGATGAATGGCGCCTGCTGTTCTGGCAACGCATTACACCCTACACCTTCGCCGACAGCTTTATGAAGGTTGGCGCGGCGGAACTGGATGGCACCATTTCCTGCTATTCCTCCGAAAACGCGCCGGATCTGCTGTACCCACAGGGCTACGCGCAAGGCTTCTGTAATGATTATTATATGAGCCAGAACGAAATCGACGCCATGCGCAAAACCGTCCGTTTCAGCACCATGACCCCGCGTGAACGCATGATGGGTGATCGGCTGTTCGTGGCCCACCCGGATGCCGGGAAACAGGTCTGCAATATCGAGGGCACATCGTTTTCCGCCCCGAACGTCAACGGGCATCTGACCACCCTGCGCACCCAGTTTCCGGATGCGACGGACATGGATACATACATCACCGCCCTGCTGGCCGCGTCGCAGGACACGCTGCACATCGCGCCGGATCAGGATGCGGATTATTTCAACACGCATTCCGCCACAAACGCCCGTGGCCTGCATTACAACATGATCAGCGGTTTTGGGTTATACGACCCAGCCCGGCATGCACAATTGCTGCAAACCATGAAGACCTCCGGGCAGTCTTTGTCCACCCGCTTCATACAGGCCGCAAAGGGTGCCGTGAATGAACCAGACGGCGCAGACCGCACCATCACCTTCCACGTGAATGAAAACGCCGCCGCCGTGCGGACCATCGTTGAATTCCGCCTGATCCCCCATTCCACATCGAAAGATGACATTCTGGAACAGGGATTGCCCACGCATGTCACGCTGGTATCCCCATCGGGCACAGCCATGCGCTTGCCCGTTGCGACCGAACCGCTGTCTTTAAGCGATGCCGATGGCTACCGCATGGCCGTGGCCGCGCCGGCGTTTCTGGGTGAAAAAACCGATGGGGTTTGGACCCTGCGCCTGCCGCGCGGCGAATTTCATACGCCGAAAATCGGTCATGCCGCGCTTTATATCTGGGGCACGGATAACGCGACCTTGAACCGTCTGATTCCGGCGGGGCCGTAAGCCATGGCCCGTTCATCCGCTATCCTGCGCGCCATTGGATGCGCCACACTGGGCACGACGCTGACTGCCTGTTTTAACCATGCGGTCCAACCGGACCCACAGACAACGCCCGTTGTTTCCGTTGCGCATCTGGAACCCGCCAGCCGCTTTCTGAAGAAAGATTTGCTGTTTACTCACCACGCCCAATCGGCGAGTGGTATTTTCAAATGGCGGATCAAACAGAACGGCTATCGCGCCCCGTTCATCCCGATCATTGACGAAGATGCTTATGACAAGATTGAAGACAAGGATCATCTGCGCCAATACAAAGTGATTTCAGTGTCCAGCACGCCATCCCCCTTTGACAAGGCCCCGCGGGCGGAGACGGAAACGCTTCTGAAACTCTGGACGGAAACGGATGTGAACCCCATCATTGCCATCGGGAATTCAGGCAATTTCACCTGCCCGCAAAAACGCAATTATGACGCCCTGCGCCGTCAAATCCTGACCGCGTACAGCTTTTCGGACAGCGTCATTTTCACCGGCGCCGTGACCGAGGATGGATCGGTCACATGCTACACATCCGAAAACGCCCCCGATCTGGTTTACCCCACCGCGTATGAGCAGGGATTTTGTAACTATTATTACATGACACAAAAGGAAATCGACGATTTCCGCATCAGCATGTCACAGGGCGATCAGAACGGCATCAAACTGCAATGGAACACCATTCACGATTCCTTTGTCGCCGATCGAGAAGCCGGAAAATTAAATTGTGACGTCACCGGAACATCCTTCGCATCCCCCAACGTGGCCGGGCATATCGCAACATTGCGCAGCCAGTTCCCCGAGGCGACGGACCAAGATATTCGCGCCACGGCCTTGCTGTCCGCTTCACAAGATGACGTGGATGTTGATTCAGGACAGGATCGTTCCGCCCTGACAAAATCAATGGTTCGTAACGCACGCGGCCTGCAGCACAGCACAATCACCGGGTTTGGCATTTACAACCCCGACCATCATAAAACATTGCTGAATACGCTGCATACGAACAAACAGCATATCGAACCTGTGATCCTGCGTGATACGGGGGCAAAGACCGTTGATTTCGATTTTCAGCGCAATGCCCGCCGCGTGACCGTTCAAATCCCGGATGACATGGCAACGCTGAAAACAATTTTTGAATTTCGCGTCAAACCACAAACAGTATCGCCGTATGAAATTTATCAGAACGGCTTGCCGGAAGACGTGTCCCTGCGGTCCCCGTCCGGCACAGAAGTAAAACTGACCGCCGCATGGGATCGCCCCACGCTGGCCGACCCGCGTGGCATGCGCATGGTCGTATCCACCTCCGCCTTTCTGGGGGAAAGCACAAAGGGCAACTGGACCCTGATCCTGCCGCAAATGTATTTCGGCACACCAGAGGTCAGCGAGGCCCGCGTTTATATCTGGGGCACGGCCAGCCCGGCCATGAACACCCTCATACAATTGAAACCCTGACACCCCTAAACTTCCGGTGCACAACTTTGCCATGCCCCGTTGCCGGGGTTGGGGCGAATCGGGTATCCATTTGGCCCCTGACCCGCCCATCAAGAAGGCGCGCAGACAAAACCGAACCGATGGGTGTGATCATGTCCGTAGAAGCGCGTGCTTTTGCCGCTCTAAAGTCTGAGCCGACTTTGTCTGTGTACAATCCGCTGGATTCCCTGACCCACCTCAGCAACGCCGTCCGTACATTGGACAGCGTTCTGGACAGCCGTGGGCAAAAGGACATCGTTGACCCGGTCCGCCGTGATCTGGTGTTCGTGCGCAACACGCTGGCCGTTTGCTTTGACATATGGCAGGACGATGTGATGCGCCGCCTGACCCGGTCACGCGGTAATATTTATGTCTATTCCCTGACATTGGACCAGAGCGAAGACCTGACCCGCCGCCTGATCCCCGGTTTTGGCAAGGCCGCCGCGGATTTGCGCCGGATGGATATTCCGTCCCTGCTCCACATTCCCTCGGTCATCGACAATGTGACGGACGAAGCCCGTTCCTATGCCACGAACAGCCGGGCCGCCTTGAAACGCGCTTTGGCCCGTCCGGTGCAGCTTGACACATATAGTGTTATGGAATTTAAGGCTCGCCCGCTGCCCTCTTTGGTCGCGTCGCTGGCCACAGCCGTCTTTAAACCGGCCCGCCACGGTTAATTCCATCAATCCAGGCATTGCCATAACGCGGCAAGTTTTTGCGCTTCCCCCTTGCGCTGACCACCCCTTTCCGTGTATCAGAAAGGCGTGATTAAGGCGCTGTTTGCGCTGAGGAATATCACGTCCCGATCCTGTAACATGAAGCTCTGGTCCATGCGCATTACAACCCTCTTGTCCATTTTCCTTTCCGCTCTGGTTTTGATTCTGCCGTCCTTTGCGATGGCGGCTGACAATCTGGCTCATCCGACACAACTTGGCATGCTGCCTGCGGCGACACCGTCGGCAACTGAGATCCACAATTTCCACCACCTGCTGATGTACATCATCACGGGGATCGTGGCCTTTGTGACGGTTCTGTTGGTGTATGTCATGATCCGCTTCAACGCGAAATCAAACCCGACACCGTCCACCACCACGCACAACGTGCTGCTGGAAATTATCTGGACGCTGGTTCCGGTGATCATCCTGATCGTTATCGCCGTGCCGTCTTTCAAACTGCTCTATTATGTTGACCGCGCGAAAGACCCGGAAATGACGCTGAAAGTCACGGGTTATCAATGGTATTGGGGCTATGAATACCCGGACCAAGGCGGCGTGACATTGACCGCAAACATCCTGAAGGATGACGAAATTGATCCGGCCAAGGGTCAGATTCGCCTGCTGTCCACCGACAACCCGGTTGTTGTTCCGGTCGACACCACCATTCAGGTTCTGGTCACCGCCCAAGACGTATTGCACAGCTTCGCCATGCCGAACTTTGGCATCAAGATGGACGCCGTCCCGGGCCGTATCAACGAAACCTGGATGCGTATTGAAAAGCCGGGCGTTTACTACGGTCAGTGCTCGGAACTGTGCGGCATCAACCATGCTTTCATGCCGATTGAAATCCATGCCGTCAGCAAGGAAGATTTCGCCGCATGGATCGCCCGTCAACAGGCCGACCAAGGCATTCAGGCTCCCGCAGACGACGCGGGCGCGAACGCCGAATCCGCTGAATAATCACCGTTTTTCTTAAAAAGACCAAAAGGAACGCGTAACCATGAACGCTCATACAACACACCATGATGATCATGCGCATGATCATAAACCCGGTTTCTTTACCCGGTGGTTCTGCTCGACGAACCACAAGGATATCGGAACGCTGTACATCATCTTCTCGATCGTCGCTGGCCTGATTGGCGGTGCGTTTTCGATGCTGATGCGGGCCGAATTGCAAGACCCGGGCCTGCAACTGGCTGCTGATGGCCAGATGTGGAACGTCTGGATCACGGCACACGGCCTGATTATGGTGTTCTTCGTTGTTATGCCCGGCTTGATTGGCGGGTTCGGCAACTGGTTCGTTCCATTGTTGATCGGCGCGCCGGATATGGCGTTCCCCCGGTTGAACAACATCTCGTTCTGGCTGATGGTTCCGGCCTTCCTGTTGCTCGCTTGCTCGACACTGATCGGTGCGGGTGCGGGAACAGGTTGGACGGTGTATCCGCCATTGTCGGCCAAGCTGGGGCACCCGGATATGTCGGTGGATATGGCGATTTTCGCCCTTCACCTGGCCGGTGCGTCATCCATTCTGGGGGCGGCAAACTTCATCACCACGATCTTCAACATGCGGGCCCCGGGCATGACGCTGCACAAAATGCCGCTGTTCGTCTGGGCCATGCTGGTCACCGCGTTCCTGCTGGTTCTGTCCCTGCCGGTTCTGGGTGGCGCCATCACCATGTTGCTGACCGACCGGAACTTCGGCACGTCCTTCTTCAACCCTGAAGGCGGTGGCGACCCGATCCTGTTCCAGCACTTGTTCTGGTTCTTCGGTCACCCGGAAGTGTACATCATGATTTTGCCGGCGTTCGGTATCGTCTCTCACATCATCTCGACCTTCTCCAAAAAACCGGTTTTCGGTTATCTGGGCATGGCCTATGCGATGGTGGCGATTGGTGCCGTTGGTTTCATCGTCTGGGCGCACCACATGTTCGCGGTGGGTATGGATGTTGACACCCGCGCATACTTCACGGCCGCAACGCTGATCATTGCCGTTCCGACGGGGATCAAAATCTTCTCCTGGATCGCCACCATGTGGGGCGGGTCGATTGAATTCAAAACCCCGATGCTGTGGGCGATTGGCTTCATCTTCCTGTTCACCGTTGGCGGTGTGACGGGCGTGGTTCTGGCCAACGGCGGTATGGATTTGGCGCTGCACGACACCTACTACGTCGTGGCCCACTTCCACTACGTGCTGTCGCTGGGTGCCGTGTTCGCGCTGTTCGCTGGCTTCTACTACTGGATCGGCAAAATGTCTGGCCGTCAGTATCCGGAGTTCTTGGGCAAGCTGCACTTCTTCCTGACCTTTATCGGCGTGAACATGGTGTTCTTCCCGCAGCACTTCTTGGGTCTGGCCGGTATGCCGCGCCGTTATGTGGACTACCAAGCTCCGCTGCCTCCGGAACACCTGCAAGGCTTCTTCGTCAACCCGGTTGAGAAGATCCAGTGGATCATGACGCAGGATTACGGTTTCCACCTGTGGAACTATGTATCCTCTCTGGGCGCCTATCTGTCCGGTGCGGCAACGCTCCTGTTCGTGTTCATCGTGTTCTACACCCTGTTCTTTGGCCGCCGCGTTGGCGACAATTACTGGAACAACGGTCCGCAGAGCATGACCTTCGAATGGACCCTGTCCTCTCCGCCGCCGTTCCACCAGTTCGACGTTCAGCCGACAGTGAAATAAACAAACGGCCCCTCTAAGGGATTGAAATTAAAGAAAACACCCCCAAACGGGGGTGTTTTTTTATGCCCCGAATCAGGGGACAAATGATTTGACAGAAGCAACATCAGAGTCCTAGGATCAGGCCCTTCAAACAAAAAAATAACTTTAAACAGGGATACATATAATGCGCCTGACATCCAAAAATCTGTCCGCCCTTTTTCTGACCACCGCAATCGGTATGGGTCTGGGCGGTTGCGCAACGACCAATGACAATAATGCGGACGCGCCGAAGCCGTCCGAGCCGGTCAAAACCCCCGTTCAAGCAACGCCCGTGTCGCCTGAAGGCAACCCCGATCCCCGTCCGGGCTACGTGGTGCGCTTCAACGACCGCGAAGAATTTGAACGCTTTTCGATGATCGGGCTGACGCGCGCCTTGATCCAAGACAATTCCGTGATGCCGCAGGCACAGGACCGCGACAAATTGATGCAGGGCGCGATTGACGGCATGCTGAAAACATTGACCCCGCATGACGCCTACATCACAGCCGAAGACATGAATGACCGCATGAGCGGTAAGCCCGAAACCCTGACCGGGATCGGCGCCACCCTGGAAAAAATGGACGATACCGGATTGATCGTCGTTCAGGGCGTGCTTGACGGCGGCCCGGCTCAAAAAGCGGGCGTGTACGCGGGTGATATCATCAGCCATGTGAATGGCCAATCGGTGAAGGACTTGCCCATCGACAAGGCCGTCGGCCTGATCCGCGGCGAAAAGGGCACCACCGTAACCCTGACATTTGAACGCGATGGCAAAGCGCAGCCGCCCCTGAAGATCGTCCGTGATGTGGTCGTCGTCAAAGCCGTTGACGCCAAATTGCTGGACGATGTTGCCTATGTCCGCCTGTCCACCTTTATGGAGGGAGACGTCCATACACAGGTCGCCGATGCTTTCAAAAAACTGGAAGAAAAATCCGGAAGCAAGCCGGTCAACGGCTACATTCTCGACCTGCGCTATAATGGCGGCGGACGGTTGGACATGGCCGCCGAAATTACCGATCTGTTCGTTGGCCAGCAAAACAGGCCGATCGTTGACATGCGCGGCGCAAACGGCGTGGTCACACACGAATGGGCCGCCGTACCGGGGGATATTCTGAACGGCAAGAAATTGGTCGTTTTGATCAATGGCGGGTCCGCATCGGCCTCCGAAATCGTGGCCGGGGCCTTGCAGGACTTCAACCGCGCCACCTTGATTGGCACGCCCTCCTTTGGCAAAGGGTCCGTACAATCCGTTTTTCCGTTCGGCAGGTATATCCCGGGCCGCGAGGATGGTATGAAGGTGACCAGCGCGCTGTATCACCTGCCCACGGGCCGGTCGATCCAGAACGTCGGCATCACGCCGGACATCCTGGTCAACGGTGTTGATGAGAAAAACATCGAGCATGAACGCGATCTGGGCAACAATGTCGACAACCCGAACGGTGACACCGTGCAAAAACGGACCGAAACCCACACCTGCACCGTCAAGGATGATGCAACGTGGAAAAAACTGGGCCGTGATTACCGCTGGGGCCGCGATGATGTGGACCGTGCATTGCTGTGCGCCATGAAACATCTGAAGGGCACATCCGGGAATGCCACCATCACACCGGTCGCAGCGCCAAAGCCGTAAACATATAAAAAATTCAGAACAAACAGGGATGAATGCACAATGCAGTTCAATTCAAAAACCTTACGCTCCGCATTCTTAGCCGCGGCCCTTGGCACGGGTGTCTTTGGCTGCGCCACAGTCAAGGATGCCAGTGCGAGCCGCCCGGAGACCGCAACCGTCACCGCCCCTGCGGCGAAGCCCGCACCGGCCCCAACGGTTGCAACGGACGGAGAAACGGCACCGAAAATCATCACCGAATCGCCGGATATCGGCCCGGACTCCGAACCCGTCATCATGGTTCCCATGACCCTGAGCGAAATGGAAACCGTCAACTTGTACATGACAATCCGCGACGTAGCCGGCAAAATTTCTGTCCATGACGTCGATCAGGACAAGCTGAGCACGGGCGCGATTGACGGCATGCTGAAAACACTCAGCCCGCATGATTCCTATGTCAGCCCGGAAGATCTGGAGATTATCATGGGCAACGCGCCCACAACGATCGGTATCGGCGTTGTCATCAGCATGGAAGAAGGCGCCGACAGTATCCGCATCCTTGAATTGGTCGAGGGCGGCGGTGCCCACAAAGCGGGACTGAAGCCGGAAGATCACATCATCGCCGTGGGCGGCGTGACCATTACGAAAGACAACCTGTACAAGGTTCAAGACACCATCGGCGGCCCCGCCGGTACAACCGTGGCCATCCGCGTGCGTCGTGACGATCAGGAATTGGATTTCACCATTACCCGCGCACCATTCACCGTTGCATCCGTCGCCAGCAAGATGATCGGCACTGTGTCCTATATCCAGCTGCGCGATTTCCTGACCGATGGAAGCCCGGGGAAAATCAAAGCCGCCATAACCAAAGCCGCCAGCAAAAATCCCGCTGGCTACATTCTGGATTTGCGCTCCAACACAGGCGGCCGTTTGGAACAAGCCACAGACATCGTCGATATGTTTGTGGATGGGACCAATCCGACCCTGACCATTCGCGGCCGCGGCGGCGCGGTGGCCCAGACATTCAATGCCACACCCGGCGATATCCTGAATGGCAAGAAACTGGTCGTCCTGATCAATGACGGGTCAGCCTCCGCATCGGAAATTGTGGCTGGTGCCTTGAAAGATTTTGGCCGGGCCACGATCATCGGCACGCAAAGCTTTGGCAAGGGTTCGGTGCAGAGCGTTCTGCCACTGGCTGCGAAATTTCCGGACCGCAAGGATGCCATTAAAGTTACAGTTGCCTTGTACCACCTGCCCTCCGGTGATTCTATTCAGGGCCTTGGCGTTATGCCGGACATTTTCGTCCAGGATGTCGACGACGTTGCCCCGGAACACGAACGGGATTTGAAGAACACGCTGCATAACCCTGAAAAAGAAACGCGCACGGCGCAGCCCAAATTCACCTGCGCCGTCAATGACGGCATCACACCCGATAAGGTCGTGATGGATGCCCGCATTACAACCAAGGCGGTGGACAAGGCTCTGCTCTGCGCGCTGGAACATGTGCTGGCAACCCCGTCGCAAACGACGACCAAACCGGTTCCCCCGGCCCCGCAACCGGGCGCATAACTGGTAATACACTGAAACAATTACAAAACCCCCGCCCGTTTCGGCGGGGGTTTTTATATGCGCCACAAACACGCGCATTTCTTGACAGTTTTCGGCAAAGCGCTCTAGGGTCGTGGAAACAAAATTATAAAAAGCGACCAACAGGGATTATGATCATGCGCATTCGGGCCAAAACCCTTTCACTGGATTTCTTTGCCGCCACCATGGGGCTGGCCGCAGCCGGGTGCAGCAGCACGCAACCCAATCATCCGCAACCACCTTCTCCACAAGGGCAAAGCCAATCCGCCGAAGCGCCGCCCTTCGCCTACGCGCCCTTCAACGAATTGCTGAAAACCACGGCGTATTATTCCGTCGTCGGGCGCGATGCGGCCACCATGGCGGCGGGCGTCGTCGATGGTGCGCGCACAGAATTGGGCGATGCGTATAAAACCCAAAGCGACAGCCAGATCCGCGCCCTGATCGACGCGCCCGGCACCGATGCCGCAACGCGCGAAAAAATCATCGTTGGCGGTGTGAAGGGTCTGGCCAAAATCCTCAGCCCGCACGATGCGTATATGACCGAAGCCGAGGTCGAACAACTCTGGCGCGGCAGCCCAAAGGTCACGGGCATCGGCATTTCATTCGAGGTGGATGATAAAGCCGGCGGCCTGCTGATTTTCGACATGGCCGATGGTGGCCCGGCGTCCAAGGCTGGCCTGCGCATTGGCGACATCATCACCGCCGTTGATGGCAAACCCGTGGCCGGATTGAAAACCAAACAGGCGCGCGCAATGATCGTCGGGGACAAGGGCACGCCCGTGTCCATGACCGTGCGGCGCATGGGCACGGATACCGTGCAAACCATCACGATCATGCGCGATTCTTATAAATACACACCCACATCGGCGCGGGCGATGGGTGATATTGCGTATGTCCGCCTGCGTGATTTTTCATCGCGTGGATCGGCGGGTGCGGTGGTCAACGCCATGGCCGGATTGGAACAATCCATCGGACCAGACAAGATCAAGGGCTATATTCTCGATTTGCGCGGCAACCCCGGTGGGTTGGTGCAGGAAGCCCGCATTCTCGTCGATGCCTTCGTTGACAAGGCCGGCGCGCCCAGCGTCGAAGTGCGCGCCCGCAATTACACCTACAGCGAAAAAACCCATCTGGGCGATGCGCTAGAGGGTAAACCCCTGACGGTTTTGATCAATGACGGGTCGGCCTCCGCCGCCGAAATCGTGTCCGGCGCGTTGCAGGACCATCAACGGGCTACTGTTCTGGGCACCCAATCCTATGGCAAGGGATCGGTGCAGACCCGCATTTCACTGGGCCGCGTCTGGCCCGAACGCCATGATGCGATGAAGGTGACATCGGCCATGTATTATTTACCGTCTGGCGCATCGATCCAGAATATCGGCATCACACCGGACATTCTGGTCGAAGATGTCACACCCTTGCTGCAGGAACATGAACGCGATCTGACCAACGTACTGGCCAACCCGAATGGCACAGCCAAGCCCGTGCGGCGATTCAGCGCGCATTGCATGTTGAAAAATGCGGTGGCGGCAAACGACCTGAACGCCGATTTTCGCGATTATCGCGGCCAGCCCGACCGCACATTGCTCTGTGCGCTGGACCATCTGCGCCGCACCGAAACCCATACGCGCACGCGCACACTGCCCGCGCCGGGGCGCTGAGGCCCTCATACGGGGCTTGGGGGATACATCACGCAAAAAACCCCGGAAATCCGGGGTTTTTTATTGGCCGCAGACACCATGGTTTTCTTGACAGGCCGCGCCCCTCTGCCCTACGGTTCTCTCAATAAAAAACGAAAATAAAGAACAGGGATATCGCATATCATGGCTTTCACAGCGAAAAAGCTTTGCGCTCTTTTTTTGGCATCGGCCTGCGTCTTGGGATCGGGATGTGGTTCTATTGGACCAGCCCCGTCCGATACGAACGCACAAAAAACCGCGCCCGCGGAGCCAGTACCCACACAATATTTCAAGTATGACCTGATGAACAAGCTGCTGGATGAGGTGGCAAAGGAATCAATCGTCAATCCAAAAATCGACGACATGATCCGTGGCGCGATCAAGAACGTGCGCGAAACACGCGGCCCCGACCACGTCCGCGACACCGACGCACAAATCAAAGCCATGATTGATGGCGAGGGCGTCACCAAAGAAGAACACGAAAAAATCGTTATCGATGCGATTATCGGTGCGATGTCCAGCGTCAGCCCACACGATTATTACATCACTCCGGACGAAGTGCGCGAAGCCATTATCGGAAAAAGTTCACTGAAGGGCATTGGCATCATTTATCAGGACGAAAAACGCATTGGCGGCCTGATTATCGAAGACACCGCCGATGACGGCCCCGCCAAAGCCGCCGGCATCAAGCGCGGCGACATTATCACCAAAGTCGAAAATATCAGCGTCGCCGGAAAATTTAACGACGCCGCCAACATGATTCTGGGTGACATTGGAACGCCTGTGACACTGACATTCATTCCGGCGGGCGAAAAAGAAGAAAAAACCGTTACCCTAAAACGCAGTGTCGTGACATTCTCAGCCGTCCGCCACAAGGTGATTGATGGCGATATTGGTTACATCCGCCTGCGCAATTTCAGCGACCGCGATGCGTTCAACACCATCAACGACGCCATTCGTTCAATGAACGAGGCGCACAGAAGTAATCCATTGCGTGGATATATTTTGGATTTACGCAACAATCCGGGTGGGCTGGTGTACTTGGCCGCCCGCATTGCCAATGGATTTATTGACGCCGAAAGCGGTGTTTCCGTCATCGTTGAAAATAAAAAATACACTTACGATGAAAAGGTTACGCCGGGGGATATCCTGAACGGTGCCCCGCTGGTTGTTTTGGTCAATGACGCATCGGCATCAGCGGCGGAAATCCTGTCCGGCGCGCTACAGGACCATAAGCGCGCCACCATCATCGGCACGCAATCCTTTGGCAAGGGATCGGTTCAAAGCACGATTTATCTCAGCCGCCTCGGCGAAGACCGTGACGATGCCGTGCGGGTGACGACCGCATTGTACCGCTTGCCGTCCGGCACGTGGCTGCAAGGATACGGCGTCATGCCGGATATTCTGGTCGAAGGGGTTGAGGCCAGACTGAAAGAGCATGAACGCGACAAGGACCGCATGATTAAAAACCCTGACGCCGAAAAGGCCGCAGCCCGCAAAGCTGGCAGCCTGTGCCGCGTGCGCGACGATCTGGGTACGGATATTGCCAATGACGATCTGCGCCTGTTTAGCGGCGGGCCGGACAAAATCCTGCTCTGCGCCGTCGACCATCTACGACGGAGCAGCGAATACACAATCACCCGGCCCAACACCCCCGCAAAGCCTGCGGCTCCGGCACCATAACACGCTGAAAAATAACATTATTTTTACCTGAATAACCCGCCCCTAAATTTTGACATAAGGGGGCGGGCATGCTACGCCTAAACCATCAAAAAACACGAAGAACAATGACGCGACGCGGCCCAATGACCGCGCAGACGAACAACCGGGAGCCCACAATGAAAACCACCAAACAAATGACCGAGATGACCGATACGCTGGCGCGTATTCTGGACAAGATCAAAAAGATCGACGGCGTGGACCATGCCGAAGCCAGCTACAGCGTATCCGAAGCGCGCGAAGTGGGCGTGCGCATGGGCCAGATTGAAAAGATGGAAACATCCGAATCTTTGGGCGTGTCCATGCAAGCGTGGGTCGGCAACCAGACGGCCACCACCAGCCTGTCGAGCCTGAGCCCGGATGATATCGACGCGGCCATCGAATCCATGCATGCCGCCATCAAACTGGCTGAGCAAGACCCGGAGCGCCGCCCGCTGGAGGCCGATATGCTGGCCAAAATCCGTCACAATGATCGTTTGGATCTGTATGATCCGCGCGTCCCAACCGCCGGTGAAATGCTGGACCGCGCCCGGGATGCTGAAAGCGCCGCGCTGAACGTTGCAAAAATCACCAATTCCGAAGGCGGCAGCGCGTCATGGCACAAAAGCACATCCGTTTCGCTGGACACTGATGGCGTGATCTTCACAAACCGTGGCACCGTGCATTCCATGAACGCCGTTGTGATTGCCGAAGAAAACGGCGCGATGGAACGCGATTATGATTACGGCGTGGCCATTTACGGCAGCGACCTGCCCGATGCGGCCATGATCGGCCGCAAGGCCGGTGAGAAAGCCGCCGCAGCGCTGAACCCGCAACAAGGTCTGTCGGGCCGTTACCCGGTTCTGTTCGCACCGGACATGGCGGCGGGCTTGCTGGGCCATTTCGCCTCCGCCGTTCAGGGTGGCGTTTTGCGTTACAAACGCACCTTCATGAATCTGGATGAAATCGGCACGGCATTATTCGCGCCGGGCATCACCATCATCGACAACCCGCATTTGAAACGCGGGTTGGGGTCGAAAATGTATAACGGCCTGAGCATGGCCACACAAAACCGCATTCTGGTCGAAGATGGCGTTTTACGCGGCGTGTTTATGGGGCTGAAAGATTCCCGCCATTTCGGCGTGGCCCCGACGGGCGGCGCATCGAACATGACAATCGAGCCGGGCATGAAACTGGCCGATATGTTCGCGGACATTAAAGACGGGCTGTATGTCACGGGCCTGATGGGTCAGGGCATCAACCTGATCAACGGCGATTACAGCCGCGCGGCGCAGGGCTTCTGGATCCGCGATGGTCAAATCGCCTTCGCCGTATCCAACGTGCCCATCGCCGGGAATTTGCGCGAGATGTTTAAACACATGGTCGCCGCCGATGATCTGGACCGGTTCAAACGCAAAGTCTCCGCCCCGACGCTGCGCGTTGACGGCATGACAATCGCGTAGGCCCAATCACACCAGACAAACAAAAACCCCGCCAGATGATGGCGGGGTTTTTATTTGTTCTATGACGCTTATTAAGTCGGCTCGGTCCCGCCAACGCGGATGCCGCGCAGTTTGACGGAGGGCTGGCCGATGCCAACCGGAACGGACTGGCCATCCTTGCCGCATGATCCGCTTTGGGCGATTTCCATGTCGTTGCCGACCATTTCAACCAGACCCATGGATTTCGGGCCGTTGCCTTCCAGAATAACGCCCTTGACCGGGGCAATGATTTTGCCGTTCTCGATCAGATAGGCTTCGGTGGAAGCGAAAACGTAGCTGCCGCTGACCGTGTCGACCTGACCGCCGGAGAAATCGACGGCATAAATCCCGCGATCAACCGATTCAATCATTTCGTCCAGCGTGTATTGCCCGCCTTCCATATAGGTGGTGGTCATGCGCGGGATCGGCGCGTGTTCGTAACTTTCGCGACGACCATTCCCGGTCGGCGCCACACCCATCAGGCGGGCATTGATCGTGTCCTGCATGTACCCGCGCAGGATGCCATTTTCGATCAGCACGTTGCGTTGTGTCGGCACGCCTTCGTCGTCGAAGGACAAGGATCCGCGCGCTTCGGCGAAATCACCTTGGTCCACGATGGTGACGCAATCGGCGGCCACTTTCTGGCCGATCATGCTGGTTTTGAAAACGGTTGAGCCCTTGCGTGCGGCATCGCCTTCCAGACCATGCCCGACCGCTTCGTGCAGCAACACGCCGCCCCAGCCATTGCCCACAATCACCGGCATATCACCCGACGGTGCGGCGATGGCGCGCAGGTTGGTTTGCGCCTGCTTGATCGCCTTGTCGGCCACGTCGTGCCAGGATTTTGCATTGAACATGCGGGTCAGGATCGTCCGGCTGGACAGGCTGCCCCGGCCCGTTTCACGACGGCCATTTTCCTCCGCCACAACGGAGATGTTCAGGCTGCTCATCGGGCGCAGATCGTCCAGACGGGTGCCGTCCTGACGAATGATGGTGACAATGTCCCAGCTGGTGGAAATCGCCGCCGACACATCGACGATGCGGGAATCCGCCGCGCGAACATAGGCATCAATTTCACCCAGCATCTGGATCTGCGCGGCCTCGGCCATATCGGCCAGCGGGCTTTCGCCTGTGTAAATGCGGTTTGCGCCATGCCCCGGCAACGCGATCTTGCCCATCAGGCTGGCGTGGTTGCGAATATCGCGCGTGGTGCGCGCGGCGTTGGCGATGCTTTTTTCGCTCAGATTGTTGGAATGGGCATAGGCCACGGCATCCCCCGCGATATAGCGGAACCCGAACCCCTGATCCATGGACGAGCTGTTGCCCTGCAATTTCCCATCGGACCATGAAATCGACTTGCCCTGCGTCCGTTGCAAATACAATTCCCCGCCATCGGCCTTGGCCAAACCGTTACGCACGATCTTGGTGACCGCATCCGGGTCCATGCCCGTGGCGGCGAAGAAGAAACGGTTATTGACGGATGTGTCGAATGGATAATCGGCCATTGGCTGTGGGCTCCCTTGCCTGCTCTTTTATTCTTATGATTATGGTTACCCCTTGGTTGTAGGAGGGTTTTCCCGGACTGTCAAAATCTTTGGCGCCCTTATCCCCTTCGGCGGAAACCCGCCCCAAAAACCCGGGATTTGTGGCACCGCAACGCGGATTTTTTAATGCAGCCCCCGCCCCATCATGCTATTGCAAATAGACATAACTATAAAAAGTGTAAAAAACAGGGGCCTCGACATGATTAAAACCTTCCGCCTGCCCAATGGCATTACCTGCGTTTGCGATTCCCGTCCCGGAACGGGCACGGTCGATATGTCCATTGGACTGCGCTATGGCACCTGCCTTGAAGGGGCGGCGGAACAGGGGGTGGGCCACATGATCCTCAACACCCTGCTCACCGACGATCACATGGCCGAGGCCGAAGCCACAGGCGGCAGCCTGAGCGGGCACATCGATGACACAAGCATGATCCTGAGCGCCGACGCGCTGGCCCGTGACGCCGACCATGTCTTCGCCGTTTTATCCGATGCGCTGCGCAATCCCGCTTTCGACCCAGCATTCGTAAAACGCATTAAAAAACAAACCATCATGTCCATTGACGAAGGCGCGAGCAGTATCGAGGACGCCGTGCATGAAGGATTCATGATGATGGCCTTTATGAACCAGACCGTGTCCGCCGTTGATATCACCGCCAAGAAAAACATTCGCCGCTTCACACCGGATGATTTGCGCATCAAACACGCGCAAATCACGTCCAACCCGGAACAAATCGTCCTGTCCTTCAGCGGCGACCTGACACTGGCGCAGGCAAAAGCCATGGCCCGCACCCATTTCGGTGACATGAAAGCAGGCCCAACCCCCTTCATGCCTGCGGCCCCGCTGATGCACTTTACCGGCGGCGAGATCGCAAGCGAGAACGACAATGAACAATTGGTTTTGTCCTTCGGGTTCCCCGCGCCATCCCTGAACGACCCGAAACACCACGCATTCCATCTGCTGGAAGATTTGCTGGGTGGCGGCATGTCGGCCCCGCTTTTTCAGGAAATCCGTGAAAAACGCGGTCTGGTCTACACGGTTCAGGCCGACTACGTCCCGCTGGACAGCAGTGGTTATTTCGCCATTCATGCCGGGACCGGCGCCAATGCGACCGAATTGCTGCAGGCCACCATTGACCTGCTCGGCCAAAAAGCCAGCGAAGGATTCACACAGCAGGAGCTGGACCGCGCGCGGAGCCGCATCATGCGCAAGATCAGCGTGGCAACAGAAGCACCTCACATGTCCAATATGCGTAACATGGCGCACTTGCTGAACTATGGCCGTGTTGTCCCACTGGATGAAATCGAAGCCAGCCTGGCCCGCGTTACATCTGTGGACATCCAAATTGCCCTGACCGAAATGCTGGGCGATGGGCGCTATGCCCTGTCTTGCTCCGGACCGATGGACACCATGCCCAGCGCGGAACAAATTGCGGATATGCTGGATGAACAAGCGGCCCGGATTGAGCCCTTCGACCTGAAACCACGCCCCAGCCTGAGCGCGCAATTCAACGCGGCCAGCCGCGTAACAACCGTCAAACCATCCGGCCCCCACGTCACCGTACTGGACAATGGCCTGACCATCGTTACGACGACACGGCCGGGCACGGTATCGTGTGGCGCATGGGTCGGTGCTGGCGCAGCCCATGAAACACCGGAACTGAGCGGTGCCACGCACATGAACGAACATATGATGTTCCGCGGCACGACATCGTTCGGCCCCGGCGAAGTTACACGCATCGTCGAAAATGAAATGGCGGGTGGATTGAACGCCTATACCAGCAAGGATCAAACCGCCTACACGCTCGACATGCTGCTGCCCGACCATCTGGACCGCGCGCTGGATGTCTGTGGTGAGCTGGTGTTCAAAGCCAATCTGGATCACACCGAATATGCCGGTGGCGAAACCACCAAAGGCGAACGCAGCGTCGTTTTAGAAGAAATAAAAAAATATGACGATATGCCCGCAGCCCGTCTGGACAACGTTCTGGATGCAACAATGTATCCAGGCCAGTCCTATGGACGCCCCGTTCTGGGCACGGCCTCCTCACTGAATGCGATCAGCGCCGCAGACCTGACCGTCTATCGTGACGAATATTATGTCCCCAACAATGTCGTGTTCAGCGTTACAGGTCCGGTCAAACACGCTGATGTTGTTCATATGATCGCGCACAAATACGGCAACCTGCAAAGCCGTGACGTCGCGCCGCTGCCCACCCCGGATGTTCATGGCGCGCTGAGCGTTACGAAATCCGAGATCAAAGATCAGTGCATGATCATGGCAGCCTTTAACATTCCACCCAAAGGCCACGCGGACACGGTCGCCTATGAAGCGTTGTCGACCCTTCTGGTCGGAAGCGCGCTGGCGCGCCTGCCGTCCAAGCTGGTGGACGAGATGTTTTTGACATTGGACATCGAAGCCTATCCCCAGCAATACCCCACCTGCGGACAGTTCTGCATGGCGACAAGCACAGCACCACAGAACACCCGCCTGATCCTGAGCGAAATTTTCGCCAGCCTGCGCGATGTCCGCGACACGCTGGATCAGGGCGAGCTGGACATGGCCAAGGCCCAGATGGAAATGAACCTGATGGCCGGGGCCGCCAGCAACAGCGCCCTGTGCAACCTGTATGGCGAGGCGGCCTTGTATGGCGGCACCGTCGAATCTTTGGACGCCATGTCCGCCCGGGTTCAGGCCCTGACCTTGGCCGATGTCCGCCGGGTGACCGACAATCTGCTGAAAACCACCCTGTGCGTTGCGTTGGATGTGCCCAAGGGCATAAAGCCCGCGCATATCCCCACCTATGCGGATATTTTGACCTTGCGCGATCAACCCTTTGTTCCAGAACAGAAAAAAGGCAAAAACCCTGGCCCGGCCACCCCGACCCCGGCCCCTTAAGCCCTGACCCAGCGCGCATTTGCATCTGCATCACGTTTCGGGCTAAAAGAACGGCCATGAGTGATGTACAGACTGAAGCAGATCCGCAGATTTCCGAATCCACCCCCGCGAAGGACACATCGCGGGTGCGGGATTTTTGGGCGTTGCTAAAACCCCGCGTCATGTCGCTGGTCGTCTTCTCTGGCTTTGCTGGCATGTGGGTTGCGCCCGGTTTTTCCGATATGCATCCATTTATGATTGCCGTGGCCGTTGCGTGTCTGGCCATTGGTGCGGGTGCCGCCGGGGCCGTGAATATGTGGTACGAACGCGACATCGATACGGTGATGAAACGCACCGCGGGTCGCCCCCTGCCACGCGGCCGCATGAACCCGGATGAAGCGGTCAGCTTCGCCCTCGTCCTGTCCGCGTTGTCCGTGATGACGATGGGCGTGGCCGTGAACTGGACCGCCGCGGGCCTCCTGGCCTTCGCCAATTTCTTCTACAGCATCATTTACACCATGTGGCTGAAACGCCGCACGCCGCAGAACATTGTTATTGGCGGTGCCGCCGGGGCATTCCCGCCGATGATTGGCTGGGCCGCCGTCACGGGCACCATTACAATTGAATCGATCGTTCTGTTCGCGCTGATCTTCTTCTGGACGCCGCCGCATTTCTGGGCGCTGTCCCTGTTCGCGAACGAAGATTACAAACGCGCCAATATTCCAATGATGACCGTGGTTGCGGGTGAGCGGAAAACCAAAATCCAGATGCTGGTTTACACGCTGATCCTGCTGCCTTTGTCGTTGCTGCCGACCATCATGGGCTTTGCCGGATATGGGTATGGCGCGGCGGCGTTGATCCTGTCGGGATTTTTCGTGTTCACGTCGATCCGCGTTTTGATGGATGACAGTTTGAAAAGCGCGCGGCTGATGTTCGGCTATTCCGTATTTTATTTGTTCGCGCTGTTTCTGGCGCTGATGATCGACGCCGTTTAATCAGAGTAGAAGTGGAGAATACACATGCCCCTGTCACAGATGCATAAAAAGAAGCTGACCAAGAATCTGACCATTCTGGCCGCCATCATGGGCTGGGTTGCGGTGATCTGGGTGATTACCATGATCAAGATCAAAGCAGGAATGCAGTAACCTTTTCCTGTCAGACGAAGGCGCCACCATGCCGACACCCGATTTAAAAACCAAAAACCGCCGTATCCTGATCAGCGTACTGGTCGTGGTTGTTGTGATGATCGGCGCATCCTTTGCCGCCGTTCCGCTTTATAACCTGTTCTGCCGCGTCACCGGATTTGGCGGCACCACGCAAATGTCGGCCACGGCCCCGGACCCGTCGGAAATTGTCGACCGCACCATCACCATTCATTTCAATACCGACACGGGCCGCAATCTGTTGTGGAAGTTTGAAGCCGACCAGCGCGCGGTCAAAGTCAAAATCGGCCAGCCCGCTTTGGCCAGCTTCACGCTGGAAAACCAGGACCGCGTCCCCGTGGCGGGCACGGCCCTTTATAACGTCACCCCAGCCAAAGCCGGGAAATATTTTCATAAAACACAGTGCTTCTGCTTTGCCGAGCAGATCATGCAGCCAGGGCAGGAAACCACCCTGCCCGTCGTGTTTTTCCTGTCCCCCGACATGGCCAAGGACCCCAATCTGGACGATGTGACGGTCATCACCCTGTCTTATACCTATTTCAAGGCGGATACGCCCGAACTGGACGCCGCGTGGGAGGCCTTTAACCAGGCCGATAACGGGCCCGATAACGAAGGTGTCGTAAAAACTGGTTCTGCCCCCGCTGATTCACTGGTTGGCACCGTTGCCTTGGAACCAGAAAAGCAGTAAAAACAGAGCCGTATATCGACCCCCGGCCCGGGCCGGGATTCACGTTGACCGATTCGCTACGATCTTTCAGTAAGGACTGTTACTCATGGCCCACGACCATCACGCAACCGGAACCCATTTCGGCACCACCGGCAAACCGCACCCGTACCATCTGGTTCGCCCCAGCATCTGGCCGCTGGCCGGATCGTTCGCAGCGGGCTTGCTCGCCGCCATGATGGTGTTGTTCATGCACAAGACTGAAGTGTTCGGCATTTCCCCGGGCCTGATCGGTGTTGGTTTGGGCCTGCTGTCGGTTCTGGCCGTCATGTTCTTCTGGTGGAAAGATATTATTTTCGAAGCCGTGAAAGAAAAAGCACACACCCCGATTGCTGAAATCGGCCTGCGCTATGGCATGTCCCTGTTCATCGCGTCCGAAGTGATGTTCTTCGTTGCGTTCTTCTGGGCGTTCTTTGCCGCGGCGTTGTTCCCGACCGAAGCGATTGGTTTCGTCTGGCCCCCGGCCACGATCGAAGTGATCATGCCGTTCGGCCTGCCGTTGCTGATGACCATGATCCTGCTGCTGTCTGGCTGCACCGTGACATGGGCGCACCACGCCATTCTGGAAGGTCATAACGATCAGGCGGTTAAGGCTTTGGGCCTGACCGTATTGCTGGGCGTGATCTTCCTGTGCTTCCAGATTTACGAATATCACCACGCCGCATACGGGTTCAAAGACACCGTTTACGCTTCGGCCTTCTACATGGCGACAGGCTTCCACGGGTTCCACGTTTTCGTTGGCACCGTGTTCCTGTTCGTGTGCTGGATGCGCGCAAAGAAAGGTCACTTTGACCAGAAACACCATTTCGGTTTCGAAGCCGCCGCCTGGTACTGGCACTTCGTTGACGTGGTCTGGCTGTTCCTGTTCGTGGCCATTTACTGGTGGGGCAACACCATCGGCGTGAACGCCGTACCGGCCCCGTAACGGACGAAGATACAGAGTACAGAAATCAAAAACCCTCCCTCCACAGGGAGGGTTTTTTTCCTTCAAGGAGGTCCCACGATGGACATGAATCCCGATACACAATTGATGAAACTGGCCCTGCGGCAGAAATGCCCGAAATGCGGCATCGGGAACCTGTACAAACCGGGCCTGACCCTGAATCTGGCCGATAAATGCGATCATTGCGGTTTCGATCTGGCGAAGAATGACAGCGCCGACGGCCCCGCCGTATTCCTGATTTTTATTCTCAGCTTCCTGCTCGTCCCGCTGGCCTTGATTGTCGAGGTTTGGCTGACGCCGCCGCTCTGGCTGCATGTGATCGTGTGGACGACCGTGGCGCTGACCATCACGGTTGGGTTGCTGCGCCCGATCAAGGCCTATGTCATCGCCCTGCAATACAAACACCGATCCAGTGACTGGGAAGAATAATCGCACCATGACCACCACCCCCTTTCGCATTCCATTCTGGGCCACAACCCTGAGCCTTGTCGGCGTCATCGTGCTGTGCGGCCTCGGGTCATGGCAATTGCAACGCCTGCAATGGAAAAACGATCTGCTCGATCGCATCGAAACCGCACGCACCGCCGTGCCGTTGACGCTGGATGCGGCCACCATTGCACCGCTGGTGGATGAAGATGGCTTACTGGTCCGCGGCACGTTGACCGGGCGGTATTTGCATGACCATGAAATTTTCCTGAAACCCCGCCCGATGGGGCAAAAAACGGGCGCGCATCTGGTAACGCCGTTCCTGTTATCCGATGGCCAGACCATCGTTCCGGTTTTACGCGGCTGGGTCAGTGATGACCCGGATACGTTTATCCAACGCCCGGACCCCAGCGTGACCATCACCGGCACGCTGCGCCACCCGACGGAAACGAATGCGTTCACGCCGCAAAACATCCCGGACAAAAATATGTGGTTCACGCTGGACCCCGCCGCTTTGGCCGCCTCCCACAATCTGGAGAATGTCGTTCCGCTGGCGTTTTACGAAGAAACCAAGCGCGACGATGTGGGCTGGCCCCTACCGGTTGAGGCGTGGCAAACACCCAACAACAATCACCTGTCCTACGCCATCTTCTGGTTCACGATGGCGGGCATTCTGATCATTATGTATGGATTGCGGTTTATCGTTTACGGGCGCAAGCCGAATGACGATACAGCCTCAGATGAAACGGGCGGTGCCGGCAACGGTTCAACCTGATAGCCAGCGACACCGCTGGTCACAACATCCCCGGCGGCCGGGGCATAATCGTTATAGCAGGGATAGGACATCGCCATCACCTGCGCCACCATCACCCCGGCGGGCAACCGGGTCAGGGAGGGGTCGGCATCCACTTCGATCTTCACCGTATCGACCAATTGCTGCGGCTTGACCGTGGCATGGTCACAGGCACGTTGGGCGTAAGTCGGCTGGACCAGCATAGCTTCGGCCACGGCGGCGATATACCCACTGCAGAACCCGGCATCCACGTCATGCTTGCTGGCGCAGAATGTCATCAATGTCTGGCCCGACATGGCCGTGCGCGGCAAATTATTCGGCACACCCTGCGCCCCTGAAAGGGACACATGGCCGGGCAGGATCAAAGCCAACCCCAGCAAAAAAGTCAGACGGATGGATTTGCGGGCAATATTCATGGCTTGTGTTCGATCCGGATGGGAATAAAGTAATTAGGGTCTGTACTCAATTATAGTCTTTTGGCCTGCAAACGACGCTTTTCTGCGCTTCCGCTCCTCAAATACATCAATGTATTCTGCGGGGCGGTTCTCGAAAACCACCGTTTTCGGCACAAAATCCGTCAATTGAGTACAGACCCTAAAAGAATCACTTTGCGCATCATTCACCATCAAAGAGGAAATGACGAGATGGCGATTCTCTTTCGCCCTGTTTATTCTGTTGATAACCCGCACTGGGTTCCCGCACTGCGCGCCGGTCTGGCCGATCTGGATATGCGCATCTGGCCCGATGTTGGCGATCCATCCGACATCACACACATGGTGGCGTGGAAAATTTTCTCCGGTGACCGCGATGCGCACCCGAATTTACGCGCGGTTTTATCGCTGTCGGCGGGTGTGAACCAATATATTGGCCACCCCGACTTTCCCCATCCCGCCAAACTGATCCGCATGATTGAACCGGGCCTGTCATCCGGCATGGTCGATTATGTGACCAGCTATGTCCTGCGCTTTCACCGCGACCATGATCTGGTGCAGGCGGGTGGGTCGTCCATCCCATGGGGCGGGATCATGCCGACACTGGCCAAGGATCGCGTCGTTGGCATTATGGGGCTGGGCGAAATGGGCGGGGCTTGCGCCCGCGCGCTGGCCGCCCTCGGTTTCCGCGTGCGCGGTTGGGCCAGAACGCGCCATACGATTGACGGGGTGGGCGTTTATGCCGGGCATGACCAATTGCCCAATTTCCTGAAAGGGTGCGACATTCTGGTCTGCCTGCTGCCCTTGACGCCCGACACGGAAGACATTCTGAACCGCGATTTGTTCGCGCAATTGCCCAAAGGCGCCTGCCTGATCAACGCCGCGCGCGGCAAGCATCTGGTCGAAGACGATTTGATCCCGGCACTGGACAGCGGGCAACTGCGCATGGCGGCTTTGGACGTGTTCCGCACCGAACCCCTGCCCGCCGACCATCCCTTCTGGTCCCACCCGCAAATTTTGGCGACCCCCCACATCGCCGCCATCACCATCCCAGAAACAGGCGTGGCCGCCATTCGTCAGGCGATCACCATGCTGGACCGTGGTGAGGACCCGCCGGGGTTGGTGGATTTTGGGCGTGGGTATTAGGACAAAAACAAAAAAGCCCCGGACATCACCGGGGCTTTTTTGAATTCATATCCGCTTACTGCGCCGGGCTTGCCGTGTTGCGGGCATAACGCAGGGCGCGGCCGTTGGAGATGTCGCGGTCCATCTGCTTCACGTGGGCTTTGAACAGGCGCATTTCTTCGCCGCCCAGCGTCTCGCCCGTGGGCAGGTCCAGGCTGCGCGGGTTTTTCTGCACGCCGTTGACCAGAACTTCATAGTGCAAGTGCGGGCCAGTGGAGCGGCCAGTGGTGCCGACATAGCCAATCACCTGTCCTTGACGCACGCGGGTGCCCGGGGTGATGCCTTTGCCGAAACGGCTCATGTGGGCATAGGCGGTTTTCAGCTGGCCATTGTGGCGAATGCGGACATAGTTCCCGAAGCTGGAAAATTTCCCGGCCTTTTCAATCGTGCCATCACCAGCGGCATAGATCGGCGTGCCGGTCGGCGCGGCGAAGTCCATGCCCTTGTGCATTTTGGTGTAGCCCAGAACCGGGTGGCGGCGCACGCCAAAGCCGGATGAAATGCGCGCCCCATCAATCGGGGTTTTCATCAGCGTCTTGCGGATGGACCGGCCATTCGGCTGGAAGTAATCCACGCGACCTTCGCTGGTTTCATAACGATAGAGCGGGATGTCGATGCCGCTGACGGACAATTGGGTGTACAGGACATCGCCCGTTTTTACACGCTGGCCGTCTTCGGTTTCATAAGCTTCGTAGGTGATTTCGATTTTGTCGCCTTGGCGAATGTCACGCTGGAAGTCGACGTCCCAGGAATAAATCCGGATCGCTTCGTTCACAACCGCCGACGGGATGCCCGCCTTGGCCGCCGCGCCCACAACCGACACGGAAATGTCCGCCGCTTGGGTGTAGAGTTTTTTGACGACCTTCTTCTCGCTCACATCAACCTTGAACCCGGCTTCTTCGGTTGCCGCGCGGGCCACGGTGATGGTTTTCAGCGCGTCCATGGCCATGCTGACCTGCGCCAACGGCTTCACTTCGCCTTCGCCTTGATCAAAGCGCACCTGCAACACCTGACCCGGGCGGATCGAGCGCGGGTTCACATGCTGTTTCATGGCTTGCACCACGCCATAGGCGTCTTTATCGGACAGGCCCGCCTGCAACAACGCCCCTGTCAGGGTGTCGCCGGGGGCGATTTTAACTTGTTTTTCCTTGGGCGCGAGGGTCGCAGCGCGGTTGATGGCTACAGTCTGGCCCGCATCCATCGTGTACGAGGCGGCCGTATAGCGTTGCAGACGTTTTTGCGTCGCGGCCAATTGGGTCACCAGACCTTCTTCGCCATCCTGACGCTCACCACCGGCGGCGGGCTCAAGATTGGCATAGGCCTGCGCCGTCAGTTCAGACGAGATCCCCTGCGCCGGATTGCCCAGCGCGGAAAAAACCAGACCCACCATGACCACAGCGCAAACCGGGCCCGCGACATAGCGCAGACGCACCGTATTGTTCCGGGTCAGCACATGGCGATGACGCAGCGGCAAATAACGGTTCAAACGATGCAAGACATCTTGCACCGCAACAGGCGGGATCATAGAGAGAATTTTGTTCGGGCGTCGTTTAAGCTTTGGCATTGGGTAGAGATCCGATCCCCCGTTTGTCCATGCACCGTTACCGATGCAAAAGTCCGACAAGGCGGGAAAACGTTCTATCCTCCTGGTTGGTGGGGCACGTCGCCAGATCAGGAGCCAAACGCCCCAAAACGCGACAGGTACAGTGACCCCAAATCGTTAACACTTCATTAATTTTGCCCCTCAGAATTAGCACAGCGCCGGGGGGCGAACAACCGCTTTATAAGGGCGTTAACCCTTTTATCCAAAGGGCTTTTTTGTGTGGAACCGCCCCAAAACGGCCCCAAAATCGCCTTATTTCCTAATCTTATCCCCAACGGGTTAACAAAGTGATGGGATTTGATAAAATGCCGTCTAGTTTCAATGACTTGCACCGCAACACGGCACAAAAAAGCGCGGAAAACCGCACCTTTTTAGTCAATTTTATTTCAAGAGGACTCTTATTTCGCACACGCCGCATTAATCGCATCATGGGCCGCGCCCGACCCCTTCAGGATGAAGGTATCGGTGGTCGCCGTATCGCGACCCGAACGCCCCTTGACCACCATTTTGGAGCCCTTGCGGATGGCGTTGGCGATTTTCTCATCCGTCGCCGCATCCGGGGCCCAGGCCGTGTCATCTTGTGAGAACAGGGTGAAGGACTGACCATCAATCGTCACGGTCACGTCGCTGCCCGGCTTGTATTCATAGCCAGAGATGTAGCTGAACACGTTGCGGCTGCCTTCCGCCGGGCGGTGGGTGATCAGCGCGAAGATTTCGCCGCGGCGGTTATATTTGCCCTCGGCCTTGTCCGGCTGGGCCGCCATATAGCAGACCTTGCCCCCGGTTTCGTCAATGCGATAGGCCGTCCAGTTTCCGTGGACGCCCAGCTCAACCGGGTTTTGCGCCTGCGCCGCCGGAGCGGCGAGCAGGATGGCCGCAACCGCAGCCAGCGAGAGGAAAAACGAAGAAGATCGGAGCATCGGCATGATAAAAAGCACCCTTTGCCTGCAGTGGGCATTCATTGGAATATCAGGATGCCCAGTTTAGAGAATCGAGCGGCCTTGGCAACCGTAAAAAATCCCTCCGCATACCGGCGGCTTATTCCGTGACTTTCCGCCCCTTGAGCGGATGGCGCACAACCCGGCGCGGTTGCCAGACGGGGTCCGGCATATTGCCCATAAGCCCACCCATCTGATCCCCCATTGGTCCGCCCGCCGCCACAGGGCGCTCCGCAAACCGGCCCAGCGACATCAGGCGGTCATACATCACGATGGCCCCAGCCACCCCGACATTGACGCAGAATTTCATGGGAATGCGGATGACATGGTCGCATTGGGCCAGCAGGTCGGGTGACAGGCTGCCCATTTCCGGCCCCAGCACATAGGCCGCCCGGGTCGGGTGGCGAAAGGACGGCAACGGAACGGATTCCTCCGTCAGCTCCACCCCCACCAATTGGCACCCGGTGGGCAAACGCAAATTTTCAACCGAGTCAAAATTATACAAGGGCAGGTGATCGAACGCATCGGACGTATCCGACACACGGACCAGATCCAGATCAATGTCCGGTTTGATGGTGAAGAAGAACGACCCGCCAAAGGCATGGGTGGTCCGGACCAGATTGCCGAGATTTTGTTCCTTGCTGATGCTTTGCACACCAACACCGAAGAAGCCGCGCATCATGCTGGGGGAACCTTCGTCGTCTAAGGGTGAACCTTAGCGCTTTATGGCCGCTGCAAATCGATCCAACGCCAGACGCAGGCGCGGTTCAGAAACGGCAAAGCACATCCGCATGAAACCTTTCACATTTTCACCGAAGGCGCAACCCGGCACCAGAACCAGCCCGGCCTGATCGACCAGATTGCGGGCCAGATTCATGCAATCATCATGGCCATCGACCTTGAAGAAGCTGTAAAATCCCATGCGTGTGCGTGGGGCAATGATGCCGCCAATATCGTCGAAATAACCCTGCACGATCTGCATATTGTGTTCGTAGCGGATTTTTTGCTCCGCAATAAAATCTTCGCCCTGTTCCAGCGCGGCGATGGCCCCGAATTGCGTGAACGTATTCGGGCACAGGGAATCATACAGGACCAGATCGTAAATCTTCTGCTCGGCCTCTTTCGGCCCGATCAACCAGCCCAGACGCCAGCCCGTCATAGCCCAGTTTTTGGAGAAGCTGTTGATCACCAGCAAGCGGTCATCGGGCTGTGCCACATCCAGAAAACTGGGAGCGCAGGACACGCCGTAGACCATACGGCTATAGACCTCATCCGAAATCACCCAGATGCCGCGCGCACGGGCAAAATCCATCACCGCGCGCATTTGATCGGTGGTCATGATCCATCCGGTCGGGTTGTTCGGGGAATTGATGACGATGGCGCGCGTGTTCGGTGTTACCGTGGCAAAAATACGCTCAACATCCAGAACCCAATCCTGACCATCCGCCGATAGATCCAGATAAACCGGCTTGATATCCGCCTGTTGCAAACGCATCGCGCCGAGCAGGTTTTTCCACATCGGCACAACGGCGATGACTTCGTCATCTTTTTCAAGAACGGCGGACAGCGCCAGATGCACGGCGGATGTACCCGACGGCGTAACAAAAAAACGCTCCATCGGAATATCGTGGCCGTAATGGCGGTGGTAATAGGCGGACAATGCCTGCCGCAATTCGGGGCGGCCCAGCGGTGGGGAATAAAATGTTTCACCACGGCCCAACGCGTCCTGAAGACTGCGGATAATAAAATCCGGCGTCGGTGCATCGCCCTCGCCCATGCTGAGCGCGATCATATTCTCGCGCCCGCGCGCATAGCGGACGATTTCGGCACCGGGATTGTGATGAATGTCATTCAGGATCGGGCGCATAAACGGCGTGGCGCTTGATGCTTCACCGTTCGTCAGACCGGAAAGCAATTGGCCGTTACCATCGCGCGGAGGCAGAGCCACCATAGCGCCTTACACCCTTCGTTTTTCTTTTTCACACCAACTCTAAACCGGCATTTGCCCGGTTCATCGTTCGACCCAGCCGATCTTTTTTGCGTCCGCCGTGGTCTATAATTTGTTTTATAGGGAAAACACTAAGAATAAGTCAAAGGAAATTCATTGTTTTTTATAGCGTTACGCGCTGTATTTTTATACGTTAACGCTCAACCATTTGATTTAAAATAGAAAAAATCGATTTTCAACCCTCAAAACACCCCCAACCCACCACCCGCATTAAGTTTGACACCAAAGGATAGATTATGACAATCATAAGGACCAAAAACGGGAAGCGCTATGAGCAAAGACAACCCACCACCCATCGAAATCACCAACGCGCTGGCCGCGCTGGATGTGGTGCGCGCGGAAAACCCGCAGGGTGATTTTTCTGCACTGTCTAAAACCCTGCCACCCTTGGCGCGCCGTCTGGCGCACAATGATCTGGATATCTCGGTCGAGGCGCTCGCCGCACATGCCCGCGCGGGTGCTGACCATGTGCGCGATCTGTATGCGTCACTGGACGGGCCGCAAAAAAACAAACGCCAGAAAACCTATGATGAAATCATCGCCAGCTACCCAACGACACCACCCCAAAACCGCCAACAGTTCCTTGAGGCCGGAAATACCGAAGAATATCTCGCCGCAATCGCAGGAGATAATAGGTCGCCCGCCTTTGCCGCCGTAGACGTTTTCACGGCCATCCGTCTTGGACATACAGATCTGGCTCTCGCTCTGATCAAGAAAGACGCGGGAAAAAGCATGATGATGACTCCTGCCGACCTCCTGAAGGAAGCCGCCGGCTTTAATCAAATTGAAACATTCCGCGCCATTGCTGCGGCATATAAGACACCCGTAAATCTTTGCTCTGCCGTTGCAGCCGCGGCCAAGAATAACCATTCCGACATGCTGCAAATTTTATTCAACGACTACAACGCCCATGAACATTCCGTTGCCATCAAAAGCGCCGCCGAAAACGATCACGCTGATCTGGTCCGCACAATCTTCGACCTGATGAAGAAGGCAAAAAAAGAGATCTATATCGGCCTTGCCATGGGCGCAGCGACAGAGAGCAAGGGGATCAATACAATCCGCATGCTGATCAACGAATACGATGCTTATGATCCGCAAACCTTCCGCAATCTTCTGACACTGGCTGCAGACCATGGAAACTCTACGCTCGTTCGTATGCTGGTTCAGGAATTCAATGCCGATGTCCACGCCAAAGATGCAGATGGCAACCTGGCCCTGCAGGCTGCCATGTGGAATGAGCAGTTTGAAACTGCGTGTATGCTGGTTGATGACTTTGGCGCAGATGATTCAATACTGGATGATTCAGGCAGAGACATGCTGCGACAAACGCGGCTTTGGCTGGATGCCCATGATTTTTCCAATCCCAATCTCTGCGGAAAAAATCCTGCTTTGGTCAAACGCACGACATTCTTTGATGTGCAGGACATGTTTAAAAGCGAAAGCCATTCTTCGATTCCGCCATGGCCCTACATCTACAGCACAGCCGCGACGTTTGGCACGACAGACCGCGTTCTGCGGTATCTGGAGCAATGGGGAAAGCCGGGCAATCAACCCTTGCATGACATCATACAGATGATCAAAATTCCGACGCAGGATCAGATTGATCAACATCAAAAACCCGACTTGAAAGCCTGGGGCGACGCCCTTCTGCAATGCGGGCCCAAGATGGCCTATCTCGTGAAATTTTCCCATTTCCTGCCCACACCGGAAAAGGATGCGTCGGGACGCTTCTGGTCCTATGACCGCACAATTGAAGCCTTGTCCACGCATACAGAATTTACACGCAACTTCTCTCCGGAGCTGGTCGAAATTGGATTGAAGGCGTTTTGGGATGATGGTGATTTCGCGATCGCTGAAAAAACGTACGCCGCATACCACGATCAATATACGGCGCAAGGCGAACACAAACCCGAGAACGCCATCCCCGCAATCACGATTGCTGGCCACCATTTCGGTAAAGATGGGTTTACGTTCCACCGCCTGCCCGATGGCGATGTGCGCGGCCTGGCCCTCGGTGCCTTCACCGCCTGCTGCCAGCACGTTGGTGGTGCGGGACGCGCATGCGCCATCCATGGATTCCTGTCACCAGCATCAGGTTTTTACGTCATCACCAACGACAAGACCGATGAGGTCGTCGCCCAGAGCTGGGCATGGCGCGGTGAGAGTGATGAGCTGGTTCTGGATTCACTGGAATACCTGCCCAGCCACATGAATACGACACAATGGAAAAACCTCTGCACCCTCTTTGCACAGAGCGCCAACAAAGCAGGTGTTGAAACCATTCATCTGGGCAAGGACGGCAACACGCCCCGAGATCTGGGCCTTCAAGAGGCAAAAAACCCCGCAAGGCCGCGTGATTACAACGGCTACCGCGATTCAGAAGAGCAATATGTGATTGCCAGACCGAAATAACATTCGCACCAAAAATTCAGAAAAAAGAAGGGGCGATTTTTCCGCCCTTCTTCTTACGCCTGCAACTCCGGCAAGTCTTTATACAAATCCAGCGCTTCCGGGTTCGCCAACGCCTCGACATTCTTCACCTTCCGCCCATGGATGATGTCGCGCACGGCCAGTTCGGTGATTTTGCCGGATTTGGTGCGGGGGATGTCGGTGACGGCGATGATCCGGGCGGGGACGTGGCGGGGGGAGGCCCCAGCGCGGATTTGCGATTTGATGCGGTCGGACAATTCACCGCTCAATTCAACGCCATCACGCAGGCGCACGAACAGGACGACGCGCACGTCATTGTCCCAATCCTGACCCACGGCGATCGATTCGATCACTTCGGGGATTTGTTCCACTTGGCGGTAAATTTCCGCCGTGCCGATGCGCACGCCGCCGGGGTTCAGTGTCGCATCCGACCGACCATGAATGATAAAGCCATCATGGTTGGTGCGTTCGATCCAGTCACCATGGCACCAGACATTGTCAAACCGTTCAAAATAGGCGGCACGATATTTCGCGCCGTCGGGATCGTTCCAGAACATCACCGGCATTGACGGGAAGGGTTTGGTGCAGACCAGTTCACCCGAACCGGCGCCCGCCGGAATGGGTTTGCCGTCTTCGTCAAACGCATCCACGGCCATGCCCAGTCCCGGCCCCTGAATTTCCCCGCGCCAGACGGGGGACAGCGGATTGCCCAGCACGAAACAGGAAATAATATCCGTTCCGCCGGAAATGGACGCCAGATGCACGTCTTTCTTGATTGCATCGTAAATATAATCGAACGATTCATGCACCAACGGCGACCCCGTCGAGGTTATCACGCGCAGGGCGGATAGATCATGGTCGTCGCCGGGGCGCAGGCCCGCGGCCTTCAGCGCGTCGATATATTTCGCCGCCGTGCCGAACAGGGTGCAGGAATGTTTTTCCGCAAAATTCCACAACGTCTTGCCATTCGGGTAGAACGGCGACCCATCAAACAGCATCAGCGTGCAACCCGACGCCAGCGCCGACACCAGCCAGTTCCACATCATCCACCCGCACGTGGTGAAGTAGAACACGCGGTCGCCTTCGCCAATATCACATTGCAGTTGATGTTCCTTCAAATGCTGGATCAACGTGCCGCCATGGCCATGCACGATACATTTGGGAATGCCCGTCGTGCCGGATGAGAACATGATAAACAGCGGATGGTTAAACGCCACGCGGTTAAAATACATATCGCGCGGCACGCAATGCGCAACAAAATCACCCAGTGTCATGGCGTTGTGCAGACCCGACAGATCCGGGTTTGCGTTTACAAACGGAACGATCACGGTGCGTTGCAGGCCCGGCAGGCGCGGTTGCACCTCGGCCACACGCTGCAAGCAATCAACCACTTTGCCGTTGTAGTAATAGGCATCAACGGCGAACAAAACCTTCGGCTCAATTTGGCCGAACCGATCCACCAACCCCTGCACTCCGAAATCGGGCGAGGCCGAGGACCAGATCGCACCAAGCGACGTGGCGGCCAGCATGGCGATAATGGTTTCCGGCGTGTTGGGCATAAAGGCCGCAACGCGGTCGCCTTCACCCACACCGGCATGGTGCAAAGCCTGCGCGATTTGTGAAGACAGGTCGTAGACATCATTGAAGGAGAGCTGGCGCTCTTCGCCCTTTTCATTGCGGAAGATCATGGCGACCGCATCATCACGACGGCGCAGCAGATTTTCGGCGTAGTTCACGCGCGCATCGGGAAAAAATTCAGCGCCCGTGATGGATTGCGCGTCACGCAGAATGGTCGCACCCTTGTCCCCGATCACCCCGCACGCATCCCACACCAGATCCCAGAAGGATTCGGTGTTCTCGACGCTCCAGCGCCAGATGCTGTCATAATCGGTGAATTCTTGTCCGGCGCGCACTTCGGCGCGTTCCATAAAATGGTGCAGGCGGGACCGGTCGCGGCGAACGCGGTCAGGGCTCCAGAGCGGGCCGTTCCCGTTTTTGGTGGTCACGGCGTCCCGGTCGGTTTTGGTCATTTTTGCCTGCCCCATTTTTGATCCCCTTTATAAGGTCCGCGGGTATTCTCTACACCCCGCCATAAGAGTCAAGCGGACCGCCACCTCCTTTACCGTCATCCCCGCGAAAGCGGGGATCCAGGACCAAAGGTTCAGTTTACGGATAATCTCTCTGGATTCCCGCTTTCGCGGGAATGACATTCAGGTGCGATATGGTTGCCAGCGGGACAGAATAGGCTACATTATTGAAGCCGTTTGTTTTTTACCGGAAAAATCAGGATCTTAACCATGCGCTTTCGCCCCGTGTTGACCCTCGCCTCTCTGCTGGCCCTCAGTCTGGCGATTCCCGTAGGAGCGGCGCAGGCCCAGCCGGTCGATGCAGAGCCCAACGTCACCATCCGCCTGATCCCGGAAAAAAACCCGGTGGATGCGGGCAGCACGATCCAGATTGCAGTGGAACAAACCATCAAGGACGGGTGGCATACCTATTGGCGCAACCCCGGCGATTCCGGCATGGCCCCGAATATCACATGGACCCTGCCCGACGGATTCACCGCCACCACCCTGCACTGGCCCGCGCCGCAGGCGGTGCCCTATGCCGGGTTGATGAATTACGGGTACGAAAATTCCGTGACCTTGTTGCAGGACATTACGATCCCCGCCACCCTGCCCGCCGGGCCGATCACGATCAAAGCCGATGTTGAAATTCTGGTGTGCCATGACATTTGCATTCCGGAATTTTCCAGCCATGAAATCACATTGAATGCGGGGGATGGCACAGACACCCCGGCGGATGAATCCGCCATCGCCGCCGCACGCGCCACATTGCCCACCGCGCTGGATGCAACGGGGATATACAGCGCGGACGATAAAGACTTCATCGTTGAAATCACCGCCAAAGACGCCACAGCTCTGGCCGGGCTGGATACCACTGCGCTGCGCCTGTTCCCGCAGGAATGGGGCGCAGTGATCAACAATGCCGCCCCCGTCATTGAAACCACCGATCGCCGCATCGTCATTCGTCAGGCCCGCGACACCACCCGCAAGATCGAAGAGCTGGGCACATTTGATGCGGTGCTATCGTTGAACGACCGTGCCTTTGTCGTCACGCTGAACCCCGGCACCCTTCAAGCCGCAGCGGCCCCCGTACCAGCGGCAACACCGACACCAACGCCCCCCGCCGCCCCGACAACCACATTGGCGCAGGCCTTGCTGTTCGCCTTGCTGGGTGGATTGGTTTTGAATTTGATGCCGTGTGTGTTTCCGGTTTTATCGCTGAAAGCGTTGAAGCTGGTGCAAATGCAAGACAAGGAAAAAGGCTACGCCCGCGCCCATGGGCTGGCCTACACCGCCGGAATCCTGTTGTGCTTTGGTGTTATTGCCGGGGTGTTGATCGCGCTGAAATCCGGTGGCGCGCAAATTGGCTGGGGGTTCCAGTTGCAGAACCCGCAGGTCATTCTGGCGCTGGCCTATCTGCTGTTCGTCATCGGCCTGTCTTTGTCCGGCGTGTTTGAATTTGGCGGGCAACTGGCCGGCGTGGGGCAAAAACTGGCGGGGCAATCGGGCCTGCGCGGGTCGTTCTTCACCGGCATGCTGGCCACCATTGTCGCCACGCCTTGCACCGCGCCGTTTATGGCGGCGGCGTTGGGTTATGCGCTGGTGCAATCGCCCATTGTCGCCCTGTCCGTCTTTATGGCGTTGGGGTTTGGTCTGGCTTTGCCGTATCTGGCGCTGTGCTTCGTTCCGGCGCTGGCGCGAGCCTTGCCGAAACCGGGGGCGTGGATGTTGCGCTTCCGTGAGCTTTTAGCCTTTCCGATGTACGCCTCTGCCGTCTGGCTGATCTGGGTTTTGAGCCTGCAAAGCGGACCGCACGGCGTGCTGGCCGCGTTGATGGGCATGGTGTTGATCGCCTTTGCGCTGTGGATGTTGTCGCACCGCCCGCACCAAGGCTCGGGACGCATCATCATCACCCTTCTGGGGTTGATTGCGCTGGCGCTGGCCCTGTTGCCCTTCGCGCCGATGGCCAAGCCGATGATGGACACCGCCCCGGTGGGCATGGTGCAAACCGCCAACGGCGAATCCGAACCCTTCACCGCCGCGCGCCTGAACGACCTGCTGGCCACGGATCAGGCCATCTTCGTCAACATGACCGCCGCATGGTGCATTACGTGCAAAGTGAATGAACGCGTCGCCATCGCCACGATGGATACGATGGATTTGTTCAAGGCCAAAAACATCGCGTACCTAAAAGGCGACTGGACCAACCAGAATCCGGAAATTACAAAATTTCTGGAATCCTATGGACGCAACGGCGTTCCGCTCTATGTGTACTATCCGCCTGCTGTGAACGGCACACGCCCGGATGCGGTGGTCTTGCCACAGCTTCTAACACCCGGCATCGTGGCGGATGCCATCAATCAAGAGTAAGTTTCCTGCGTTTAACCCCACCATAATGGAGAGAGACTGACCATGAAAATCCTGCTGGCCGCTGCTGTTGCAGCCCTGATGTTTGCCCCGACCCTGTCCGCTCACGCCGCCGCAACGGTGGGCGAGGCCGCCCCGGCCTTTACACTGACCGATTCCAAGGGCACATCGCACACCCTGTCCGACTTCAAGGGCAAGACCGTTGTTCTGGAATGGACCAACGCCGAATGCCCGTTCGTGCGCAAGCATTACGACAGCAAGAACATGCAGGAAGAAGCCACGGGCCAAGGCGTGGTCTGGCTGGTGATTAACTCCGGTGCCGAAGGCAAACAAGGTCACGTGACCGGCGCGCAGGCCGAAGAGATCATCACCCGCGACGGCATAAAATCCACTGCCTATCTGCTGGATGGTGACGGTACCGTCGGCCATGCCTATGGCGCCAGCACGACGCCGCATATGTTCGTGATCAACGGCGAAGGCACGCTGGTGTATCAAGGCGCGATTGACGATAACAAGAGCGCGGACCCAGCCACCATCGCCGGAGCAAAGAACTATGTCAGCGCCGCACTGGCCGACCTGGCCGCCGGGAAACCGGTGGAAACGGCCAGCAGCCAACCGTATGGCTGTGGCGTGAAATACTAAGCCGCAAAAATTTTAAAAAACGCCCTTCCCGCATCATCCGGGGAGGGCGTTTTTTTATGCCCCCTCCCAATAAACTTGACGCACCGCACCATCCAGATGTATATTTTCCCATAATTAAAAAAATAAGGCTGGGTGTACCAAGACCATGGATTTGCCGGATCATTTGACGCCGTTGCGCGATGTTCTCAACGCGCTGACCACCCTGCCCCCGGATGAGGGCGGGGCGTCGTTTTCCATCGACACCAATACCCATGAATGCGCCTTGCATCACGGCGCGGATACTCCGGCCCTGTCCCTGACCCCGGCGCGGCCGATCTCCACGCTCTGCGCCATCATGAACTATGTGAACCAGCATGCGCCGGATCATGCCGATCATGTAGCCGCCGTGGTGGAACAAGCGATCTATCGCGTGCAAACGCTCCCCAAGCCTGCACCGTAAGGTCAAGCGATCTTTTTCAATAATCGCGCAAATTTCCAAAATCTTTTGGTTGAAAAGGCCCCGCTCCGCCTGTCATCATGGCAGGCGTTAAATGTGATTCGAAACCGTTCGAATCGGTGAGTTGTACAGGGATAACGAGGCCAAACGGCCCGTAAGTTGGTAAATCAATGGCCCCAAAGGACACCCAAACCCCGACAGGCTCCGCGACCGCAGCACAGGTCGCCAATCGGGCGTTGGATGATCTGAACGATGGCGTGCCGCGCCTGATCGCCGATCAGGATGGAAAAATCCTTTTTGCCACGACTGATTTTGCAGCCCTCTGCGGTGTTGAACCCGCCGACCTGATGGGTCGCGCGCTGACCAGCGTGTTCACCTTTGCCGAACCGGATGATGCGTTTCATGCGACATCCCTGTTCGGGGCGCGCCGAGATGACGCGAACGCCATTCTGTCCAGCCTGCGCGAAGGGTTGCATCTGGTCGATATTCAGACCGGCCATGCTTTGCCCCCCGTGCGCGGCCCGTACCAGTTTGACCGCCTGAAAATGGCCGATGGCCGCGGCCTGATCATTGCCTCGGGCACGGACGGTGAAACCGCGCGTAATGCGGGCCTGGATACCGACATGGCCGCGCGCCTGCTGGACCGCATTGCCGGGAATGAATGGAAAACCCGCGCCGATGATGCGACAGCCAAGCACGGCAGCGCGAACGCCGCCGCCGATGGCGAAACCGCGCATTTCATGGCGATGTCATCCGACCTGATGGCCGTGGCCGACACCCGCGCGCGCTTTACCCGGATCAATCCGGTGATGGCCGAAACGCTGGGCTATACCGAAAGCCAGATGCAACGCATGGGCTTCCTCGATGCGATCCACCCGGAAGATAAAGCGATGGTGCGCAACGCCATTGGCGCATTGATGACCGATGACGCGGTGCATGACCATGTCATTGATTTCGAATGCCGCATGCTGACCCGCGATGGCGCGTCACTGTGGATGGAATGGCGCAACAAACGATCCGGTGACGCGATTTACAGCGTCGGCCGCAACGTCACCGCCATTAAAAAACAGGAAGACGCTTTGTTCCGCCAGCAGCAGATGCTGCGCGAAGCCCAAGCCATCGGCCATATGGGCCATTGGCGCTGGATCGTCGGCGCGACCGACATTATTTTCTCCGAAGAAATTTACTGCATCTTCGGCGTTGACCCGGAAGACTTCAATCCGACGCTGGACGGTGTGAATGCCCTGCTCCACCGCCGTGACGTGGGCCGCCTGTTGCAGGCGTTCCAGCGGGCAATTATCGAACAAAAACCGTATGAAATGGAATTCCGCGTCCTGCGCCCCAGTGGCGAAGTGCGCTATATCCGCTGCGAAGGCCGTTGTGAAAATGACGCCGACGGCGAAGTGATCTCCCTGTTCGGCATTATGCAGGACGTGACCGACCGCACCTTGCACGAACGCGATCTGCACGAAGCGAAAGAGGCCGCCGAGCGCGCCTATGCCGCGAAATCCCAATTTCTGGCGAATATGAGCCACGAACTGCGCACGCCGTTGAACGCCATTATCGGTTTTTCCGAGATGATGCAGCGCCAGTTGCTCGGCCCCATCGGGTCGGACCGCTATCTGGATTATATCGGCGGTATCCGCGAAAGCGGTGAACATCTGCTCGACCTGATCGCCGATATTCTGGACATGTCCAAGATCGAAGCCGGGAAGTATGAGCTGGATCTGGAAGAACTGAACGTATCCAAGGTCATTCGTCTGGCCGTCCACATGATGGAAGGCCGCGCGACCGAGGCCAAAATCCGTGTCAGCATCGACATGGCGAACGAAGATCTGCAAATCATCGCCGATCGCCGCGCCGTGATGCAGGTGTTGCTGAACCTGTTGTCCAACGCGGTGAAATTCACCGACGCGGGCGGATCGGTGCGCGTGGATTGCATGGAACGCGATGATTACGTGCTGATCAAAGTCACCGACACAGGCATCGGTATTCCGGCCAACAAGCTGAAAAACGTCACGAGGCCCTTCGAACAGGCCGCCTCCCACTACACGCGCAAGCATGAGGGCACGGGCCTGGGTCTGGCGATCACCAAGGAATTGATCGAACTGCACGGCGGCACATTGCACATCGAATCCACCGTCGGCATCGGCACAGCGGTCAGCGTCCGCCTGCCCTACAATGCCTATGATGCGATGAAGGCGCAGGGATCCCTCCCCGCGCCCATCGATGATTTGATTTAATCTTACCGTTTATACCTTCGGTTTGGTGAACCAGCGTTTCCAGAAGGGTTGGTTCTGCCACTCTTCAACTGCACCCACTTTGACGATGATATCGTTGGCGGCCACATCCACTTCGTACGGCAATTTTTCTACACCCCCACACGCATTTTCAAAATCGCACGACAAATCATAAACACGGCTGATATTCAGAACGCCGTGCTTTGTATAAACGCCCAGCAATTCGCGGCGCATCGTGTCCTTGGTCACGGCCACGCAGGATTCGTGAATATCAATCATCGGGCAATAGCCCCATGGCATGCCTTCTTCACTGTAAGTGTAGGTGATCAGAAAATCTTTCTTTTCCCGCTGCGCGCGTTCAAACGCACCGCGCAGGTAATCGTCGCTCAATGTGTAGGTTTCGCCCAATCCGGCCATGACCATTCCCGCCCTGTTTTAATGAAGCATAGTCGTAGCACGAAGGCGAAAAGCAGCACAAACTTTCCGGCGTGATCGCAATTAAAACACTGAAAATAAACATAAAAATAGAGGCCAAAGCCCCCTCAATCCTGTCTTGAAAATCTACCCCTCGCGGGCCCCGCCCATGGCAGCGGCAGCGAAGGCGCCCATACGGGAACGGTGTGCCTGTTCCTTGGTCAGACAATCCTGCAACCCTTCCATAAAGGTCGGATGCTTCAGGATGACGCCCAGTTCGTTTTTAATGCGGTCGTTTTTAATGCGTTTGTTGTCGGAATAAAAACTGCGGGCAATCGGGGCCATGTCGGCGTCGTCATATTTCATCAGCGGCGGCGGGGTCAGGCCCAGCATATCGCACGCATAGGAAATCACCGCGTGGCTGGGGGCCGCCAGATCGTCGGCCAGATTATAGATCGCGCCCGGATTGGGTTTTGCCATCGACGCCATCAACACCTGCACAATATCGTCGATATGAATGCGGCTGAACGCGTGGCCGGGTTTGTCGATGCGGCGGGCAATACCGGCACGCACGGAATCCAGCGCGGATCGCCCGGGGCCGTAAATGCCCGCCAGACGGAAGACATGCACCGGCACACCTTGGCCCGCCAACGACAACCATTGCGCTTCGGCCCGGGCGCGGCGTGAACCGCGTTTGGTGGAGGGGCGCACTTCGGAAGTTTCATCAACCCATTCGCCGTCCCGGTCGCCATACACGGACGTCGACGACAGATACCCGACCCATTCCAGCGTCGGGATGGAGAGAATATCATCTTCGTGCATCAGGAAGGTGGGATCGCCATTATCCGCGGGCGGGGTGGAGATCAGGAGATGGGTGGTTCCTTTCAGGAACAATTGCGGGTCTTCGAGCGGCTGGGTGTAGTCGAACATATACCCGCGCACACCCAGATTTTTCAGGAAGCGGCGTTTTTCCGGGTCACGCGTTGTACCCGCAATGGACCATCCGCCGGCCTTTTTCAAAGCCTGCCCCAGATAGTCGCCGGTGTACCCGTATCCAAAACAAAAAAGTTTTTTGTCCGTCATTTACTTCTGCATTCTTCTTTTTCTCTCGCGCTGTGAAGCGCAGTCACCAGCCCGGGGGAGACTATGCTCTCCCCGACAAAAACGGACCGATACTGTATCTTAGAAATCTACGTTTTCGTAGTGGCCAACAGGCGTAAATCCGGGGATCCGATCCTCCAGCAAAGGCTGGAAGCTGGGCCGGGATTTCACGCGTGCGTACCATTCCCGGGCGGCCTGATGCTCATCCCATGGAACGTCGCCGATATAATCGATGGCCGATAAATGCGACGCCGCCGCAATATCCGCCAACGAAAAATTCTCACCAGCCAACCAACGGCGTTTTTCCGTCAGAAAACCGATATAATCCAGATGGTAATGAATGTTGGCATGACCGGCGCGAATGGACGGGCCATGCGGTTCACCCAATTTCAAAAACCGCTTCATCAATTTTTCGCCGACCAGATTGTCGGTGACTTCGCGGTTGAATTTCACGTCGAACCAGCTGACCAGGCGGCGCGTTTCCGCGCGCTGTGCGGGGTCAAAGCCCAGCAGGTTGATTTCCGGGTACACTTCTTCGAGATATTCGCAAATGACCTGAGAATTGGCCAATGTGGTGCCATCGGCCTCGACCAGCACCGGCACATCACCCGCGGGGTTCAGGGCCAGAAACTCCGTCCGGCGTTCCCACACTTTTTCGATCCGTTGTTCGAAATCGAGCTTCTTCTCGGCCAGTGCGATGCGCACCTTCCGGGAAAAGGGGTGAAGCCAAAGATGATACAGAGTTCTCATGTTACACAGACTATCCCAGACGTCCCTTGAAGGACATGTTTTAATTGACTGACATCATAGACTTTTCCCGCCCGATTCCCCAGTCGCAAAATCACATTTCCCCGAAAAAAAATTTTATCGGCCTGATTTTAAAGAACAAAAATGAAACATTATGCCCGGTGTTGTCATAACGCAAGCCCCTTGCAACCCAGCCATTCCAAAATCCGGTTTTTGCTTTTGCATTCTCCGGCAATCCCTCCTAGTGTTTTTGCCAAGCGTATAAAAAGTAATAAAAAAGTAAAACAGGGATTATAAAAAATGGCTTCTGCCAAGAAACTGACGCGGCTTGCGGCCGCTGCGGGTCTGGGATTCGTGACTTTGCTGGGCGCGTTCAACGCCGCCGCCATCAGCCCGATCAATGATAATCTGGATCGTCCGCAAACGCCGGACGCGGTGGCCACGCCCCTGCAATCCCCGCCCGCCAGCGTGGTGATTGACCCCCTGTACCAATTAAACAGCGACCTGACCGCCGAACTGCGCGCGCTTGGTCGTTTGATCGAAGAGCGCGGCACCACGCCGGATTATGACCCGCGCCGCGATGAATCCCTGCGCATCAATATCGACACCATCAAATCCATGCTGGATCAGGGCGCAAACCCGAATTTCCGCATTGAAAAAGGCATGCGCGTGGGCAAGGGCACCGTGTCCAGCCCGTTCATGGCCTCCATACAACTGTCCAGCATGCTGATGTCGACGGAACTGCTCGCCCATTTCCTGACCAAGAATGCGGACCTGTACGCCATTGATGCCGATGGCTGGACCATCATGGATTACGCGATCAGCAATCTGCAGGATGCCCAGACACAATCCCGCGAGAAAATTGATCTCGCCTTGCATATTGTGCGCATTCTGGAGGGCAAGGGATTAACCCTGAACGATACGCGCGAAACATTAAAGACAGCGAAACAGCGCGATTACGCCGCCACGGCCAAGAATTTATTCGGCATGCATGTGTTGCACGAACACGGTCTGGTTTCGGATGAGGCATATAATCAAACATTGAAGGGAACGGATGCAGCCCGGGACGCCTTGCTGAACGCGCCGGACATCACCGCATCGATGCTGCGCGATCACGGGCTCTTAACACCCCTGTATGAAGAGTCCCGCCCCGCAGGATCGTTCAGCGCCACTGTGGCCATGGATGATACGCTGGATATTATGGCCGCCCGTTTCTACCGCGTCATGGGGGCGATGGATCAGGTTCATGCCCGCGCACTGATTGCGCATGCCAATGCCATCCCCTTTACCGGCACGGAAGCCGAAGCGCACAAAATTCTGCCCCTGGGCGATGAACTGAAAATCCCGCTGCCCGTTGGCCGGGAAATCGGCGTGATCAGCGTTTACAGTGACGGGGCCACGTTTAAATTACTGGCCGAGGGCAATCTCAAAACCTATTACCGCATAGGCGCGCCGATTGAATCGATTGCCGCTGAACTGTCCGCCCTGAACGGGTTGCCGCTTGATACGAAATTGAAATCAAAGCAGAAGGTGCTGTTCCCCTATATTAATGACAGCCACACGCATGTTAAGCGCATCGCACCCGCGCCATCCGCCGCGCGCAACCCGGTTGACCTGTTTATTGTCGAGGGCAATCCCCTGCCAATCAAAGTTGAAGATTCGCACCACCGCGACACATATCGCGTGGCCACGGGAACCACCTATGGCATCAATCCCGCCGCCAATCTGGACCGGATTCATGCCATTGAATCCCTGCCGATTGATTACCCCAGCCCGCAAATCCCCGACGGGCTGCGCGCGTTGTTCAGCGCGAATACGGGCCATGACGCCCCCGATTCCCCCAACAACCAGTTCGTGTTCAGCCATTCAATGGGCAGCGCCAGAACGGAAAAACAAGCCGATGACGCGCGTCAATCCCGCTCCGCCAACGACCTGACACTGGAATCCATCGGCATGATGCTGGACCCGCTCAATCAGGCCAAACCCATCGTGTTCAGCGCGGCGGGCAATTACTGGTACGGATTCGGGTCCGGGCGTTATATGCAGAGCTACACCCTGACCCATTCGCCCCGCGCTGTTTTAATCGGTGCCAGCGCCATCAGCGCAACCAAAAACACCGCGCCCAACGTCAAAATTCACGTCATGACGCATTACAGTTCATACGGCGCCGATGTGTGCGCCCGCGTGCCGAATTTCCGCGGCGAATTGATGACAGGAACATCCTTTTCCACACCCTCTGCGGCCGCTCAATATCGCCAGCTTGCCGAATGGTATGGCGACCGTTTGAGCTTTGAGGAAATCATGGCCGCCGGATTGATGAGCGCGGATCGTGATGTGCTGGATGTCGAAAATATCGGCAAATATCACCCGGTTCACGCCCCGAAACTGAATACGCTGAACAGCGTCCCCGCCCTGTACACCACCAATGGCGGCGGCCTGCCGCATCATGAACGGTGCGGCGCGGGCGTTCTGGACCCGCAATCCTGGCATGACACGCTTCAAAAAACACTGTCGTTAAAGGAAAAATTCAACCTTTCGGCCAAGCTTCTGCCGCACCAAACCGTCCACATCAACGCCTTTGGCGCGCAAAAGAATGCCGAGGGAAAAACTGAATACACCTATTCCATCGCCGCGCCCGCCGACATGACACTGGGCAAACTGACCTTCCTGTTGCCGCAGCATCAGAACAAGCACAGCGAAGTGGTGGTGCGCACACCGGCCGGGTTTGAAATGCAGATGCCCAAAGCCTATACGGATGCACTGTCCACATTTGCCTTTGCATACGAAGATGTGAAGCAAGGCGACGTGTTTGAAATCCGCACCACGGAACCGCTGGGCCCAAAAGCGGGCATCGTCTTTAACGGCCATGCACCGGGCAATTCCATCGCGGGTTTGCGTGATTATCTGCGCGGCACCGGCACCCTGCCCGCCCCGTTGAAATCCATGCAGATGAACAAGGTCACGGGCCCCGCCGCCCCGGTGGATATTCACAAACCCCTGCCCGCGGCCCCGGGGCCGCAGGACGCGTTCTTCCCATCGCTGTAGAACACATTGAAAAACAACACAAAATCGGCCCCGGCACCACCAAGCGGGGCCGATTGCTTTTTCTTGCACCCGAAGCACTTCGGGTCTACGGTCACAGCAAAACAAGCTCATAAAACAGGACCGGGAACGATGACCACAACAACCGCGCGCCTTTTGCGCAAGACGATTATTTCGGCCAGCCTCAGCCTGCTGGCCCTGAGCGCATCGTTCAACACCGCCGCCCATCCGAGCGAAGACCTGCCGCTGCCCTCCACTGAAAAAACGTCAGAGGCCGCACAAAAGCAATTCCAACTGGATTACGCATTGTCGCGTGAAGTCGCATCGCTGGGCCAGTTCCTGCACGAAAAGAAAAAAACCAATCCCACCTACACCCCCCAAAATGATGCCCACATACGCGGCAACATCAAGGCCATCAAAAAACTGATCGATGATGGGGCCAACGTAAATCACAACACATACAGCTCGCTTATGATCGCGGATGAAGCCTATTCCACCGCCTTTACCGCATGCTTTAAAGTCTCGCAATTGCTGCAATCCACGGAATTGCTCGATCACATGCTGGCCCACGGGGCCGATGTGAATTTTAAGGGCATTGATGGCCGTGGCCCCATGGATCACGCCCTGAACGGTGTTATTGACGCGCAGGATCAATCCATTGACCAACTGCGTTTCAACCTGATCCTCATGAAACGCCTGATGGATCGCGGCGTCCCGCTGAGCGATGCCAAAGAAATTCTTGCCCATCAGGCTGGCGACAAAATCACCGATGTCATCCACAATGTCGTCGGTATTGATGAATTTTATACAGCCGGGTTGATCGACGAAGAAACACGCAACCGCCTGCATTACGGCAGCGAAGCCGCCATCGGCGTTATCAGCACAACGGATCACATCACGCCGGACCTGCTGCGCGCCTTTGGGGCCAAGATATTGGACTTTTCGGCCACTGTGCCGAAACATCCCTTTGCCTATACGGTGCGCGCGAACGATACGCTGAGCGCGCTGGCCAATCGTTTTGCCACGATCATGGGCACCACCACCACGCAAGACGGCCGCACCCTGATCGCCCAGCAGAATGATGGGGTAAAGAACCTGCGGATTGGACAGATCATTCACATTCCCGTGGCCGTCGGGCGGGAAATCCATACCAAGCTCGTTGATGATCTGGCCTATTTTAACGCGGACAAAAAAACGACCAGCTTTGAAAAAATCGCCAAGCAGATGGGGGCTGGATATTACCGTCCCGATGCAAAGCCCGCAGAAATAGCCGCAGAGCTGGCACGCATTAACGGCATGGACATCAATGCGCCCCTGACCGCTGACGACACAATCATCGTGCCTTATCTGTATGACAGTCATAAGCATTTAGACGCCCTGAAACCCGGCCCAACCGCCCGCAACAAGCGGATTGACTTGATCGTTGCCGAACGGGCGGCGGGCGATACTGGCGAACACCATATGGATACGTTCCGCACCGCTACGGGCACGGCCTTTGCCATCAACCCCGCTGTGGATTTTAAAAATTTCCATGCCCTTGACGAATCCGTCCTGTATTTCATGGGCGGGGAAACATCCGACGGAATCCGCGCGTTGTTCAGCAACGCCACCACGCAATTGACGGATAATGTTGTCTTCACCCACTCCATGAGCGTCACACGGTCGGCCAAAATCGCCGATCAAAAAGGCCAGGCCCACACACCCGATACGCTGCTGTACCGGGCAACCAACATGGCGGTCGACGCCCTGAACACATCACGCCCAATCGTGTTTCAGGCCGCAGGCAATGGGTGGTATTCGGGTGAGGGGCGATACATTCAACCCTATGGCACCACACATTCACCGCGCGCCGTGATCGTCGGGTCGAGCGGGATGTACAAAACCAAGGATTCAAAAGACACGCCGCTCCACGTCATGTCCAGCTATAGTGGATTTGGCGGCGATATCTGCACCAAACAACCCAACCGCCGGGGCGAGCAGATGAGCGGCACGTCATTCAGCACCCCGGAAACGGCGGCCCTGTATCGGCAAATGGCCGCATGGTATGGCGATCAATTGAATTTCGAGGAAATCATGGCAGCCGCCATGATGACCGCCAGCCGTGACGTGCGTGATTTTGAAAATGTCGGCTCCTATCAAAGCATTTTTGGTTCCCCGACCGAGGACACGTTGCAATCGGCCCCAGCGGAGTTTGTGACCAATGGCGGCGGATTGCCACACCATGACCGATGCGGCCCCGGTATCCTGAATGTTCCGGCATGGCATAACGCCATACAAACCATGCTGGATTTAAAGGCCACGGGTGGCCACACAGCCACCGATATCACGGCAACGGTCACCGTGCAGGCCACGCGCATCAATGTCGGGTACACCAAATTGCCGGAATACGAATATCGCGTGCGCGTGCCACAGGATATGACGCTGGGCAAACTGACCTTTAAATTCCCGCAATATGCCGGAGCCCATGGCGAAATCGCCGTGCGGACCCCGGCTGGGTTCGATTTACAGATGCCCAAATCATTCAGCCAGATCGTGTCCACCTTTGCCTTCGCCTACGAAGATGTGAAGAGAGGCGATGTCTTCACCATCCGCACCACGCAGCCGCTGGCCCCAGAGGCTGGCATCGTTCTGCGCGGTCACAAGCCGGGCAGTAGCATTGCCGCCCTGCGTGATCATTTGCGTGCGGCGGGCACGTTGCCTGCACCGCTCAAAAGCGTGGTGGGCGACAAAGCGACGGATTTCACGTATCCCGTCAACCTGCATCAGGCGCTTCCCATCCCCCCAACGCCGATTTACCCGGAACGCAACCGATAAGGGCCATCCAAAAAATCATAAAAAAAACCCGGCACATGCGCCGGGTTTTTTTGTTTATTGCTTCTGGCTATTGCTTCTGGGCCACGATGTGGATGGTCACCTTCACATCCGTCCCCACGTCTTTGGGATTGGACCATTGCCCGGCCCCAACACCATAATCCAAACGGTTGATGGTGATGGACCCATCCGCCGTCGCCAGACCGGCATCGTCAATCACCAGCGTAAACGGCACTTGCACGGGCACGGCTTTATCACGAATGGTCAATGTGCCATGGGCCACGTAAGACCCGGCCTCGGCGCCCGCTTCAAATTTATCGGTGACGAATTTGGCCTGCGGATAGGTTTTGGAATCAAACCATTCCGCCCCCTGCACCGACCCGTCACGATCCTTGCTGGCGCTGTCGAAACTGGCCAGATCGATGGTCATATCGGCCTTGGATGCCGCAAGGTTCGCGGCATCGAAATGAATGGTCCCATCGAATGTTTTAAACCCACCCTTGAACGGCGCGCCCATTTGCGTGCCTTCAACGACAATCGTGCTTTGATCCTTTTGAAGGACCCAGATCGGCGCATCGGCGGCGGATGCCGGCGCAATCATAAGGCCCAACACCACCGCGACCATCGGCAACATGCGGCGCAATGTCGAATCTTTGTCAATGACATGGTGCTTGATCGCCCCCGCGAAATGCAGGCCGATCAGCGCGATCAGGGTATAGGCGGCATAGCCGTGAAGGCTGCGCGCAATCGACCCGATCTGCTCACTCTCCCCCACCAGATCCGGCAGGGTGAACCAGCCGAACACATTGACCGAAAACCTCTTGGCCGATGACATGATCCACCCCGACAGCGGCATCACAAACAACGCCAGATACAGCAAGCCATGAGTAATTTTGGCCAGCGTTTTTTCCCAGCGCGCATGGCTGGGCAATGAATGCGGATGGGTGTTGGTGAACCGCCACAACACGCGCAAAACCACCAGCGCCAGCACCGTAATGCCGAAAGATTTGTGCCAGAACGACACCTTAAACATCAGCGGGCTGGGGTCCAGCGATTCCAGATATAACCCAACCCCAAGAAGACCGATCACCAGCAGGGCGATAACCCAGTGAAAGCTTTTGGCGACGACGCCGTAATTTTCAGATGTGTTACGCCACTGCATAATGCGCGGTCCTCTTGGTTTATGGGTCGGGTTTTAGATGTTATTGATTCACGCCCGGTGCAGGCTGCAGGATCGATTCAACTTCAATCCGCACCTCGACATCATCGCCCACGGCCGGAATGCCATAGGTAATGCCGAAATCAGAGCGTTTAAAGCTGGTCGTGGCCGAGAAACCGGCGCGGTGTTCTTCCGGGTTCATCGGGTGCGGACCCGCATTGTTAAAGGTGGTTTTCAAAACGACCGGCTTGGTCACGCCCTTGATGGTCAGGTCGCCGGTAATATCGGCGGTCTTTTCACCCGTCACGGCAATGCCCGTGCTTTTGAACGTGATTTCCGGGAATTTTTCGACATCCAGAAAATCGGCATTCTTCAAATGCTTGTTCCACGCATCATCATTGATCTCCAACGAATCCGATTTGATCACAACATCGACATTCGATTTGGCCGGGTCGGTGCGATCGAAATGGATCGTCCCGCTATAGCCCAGAAATTTCCCGATGGAATTGGAAAAGCCCAAATGGTTCACCGCGAACACGATTTGCGTGTGCGGCGTTTCCAGCGTGTAGGTTTCAGCAGCATCCGCCGCGCGGGCCGCAACAGGCGTAATCAGCAAAGCGGCCGCCAAAATGGTCAGGGCCAGAATGGATAAAAAACGGGACATGGTGGGACTTTTCCTTTTTGTCAGTGTGTTTGGTTTCAAAAACAATCATCACGCGAAAGACAGAGGCGTTCAGGTAACACCAAAAATCTGAATGAAGGATGAACAAATCCTCAACAAATCGTCACCATGGTAACACGCTTTCTTGCGCACTTTCAGTTAGTTAGGCGGGGCATATGCGGGGTCAAGGGCAGACCAGAAGAATTTTATACCAAACGGTATTTTCATATTAAAATCAGCGCCTCTTGTTGCCCCTCTCCCATGGGGAGAGGGGTGTGCAGGCTTAGGGCAACGCCCTTAGCCGGAGCCGGGTGAGGGGTTTTGATCTTGCCGAATAAAACACCGCACTCTTACCCCCTCACACTCCACACCCCCTCACCCTAGCCCTCTCCCCATGGGAGAGGGAACCGCAGGGGAGCCTATCCCCAGAAATGCGTATAACACGCCATTGCCGTGGCCCCGCCCAGCGCGGCCAGCAGCCATGTGATCGCGCCGTACATCCGCAGGGATTTATCCTGCAGCAAATCGTCTTTGCTGCGGTCTTTCAGGATGTAGCGCAAGGCGATCAGGCCCAGCACAAAACCACCGATAAAACCTGCCACACCGATGACATAGACCATGGGTAAAAATCCGTTTATTGTTTTGAATCACAAACCTGACCGCATCACGGAAAGCCCCGCGTTATCATGCCGCTCTATCATATTATCATCCTGGCCATCGTCCAAGGGATCAGCGAGTTTTTGCCGATTTCATCATCCGGGCACTTGATCCTGACCCATGCTTTGCTGCATGAGGGGCCGGGCCAGCCCAATTACTGGGGTGAAACACTGACGCTGGATATTGCGGTCCATGTCGGCAGTTTGCTGGCCATTCTGATGTATTTCCGCAAGGATATCTGGCAGGTGGTGCTGGGCGGGTTCGACCTGCTCTCCGCGCACAAAAACGGGCTGACGCAACGGTCCAAACTTTGCCTGTTCCTGATTGCCGGGACGATTCCGGTCGTGATCATTGGGCTGGTCCTGCATATTTATGAACCCGTCTGGGCACGGTCCTTGCCGCTGGCGGCGTGGGGGCTGGTGATTTTTGGCATCCTGCTGGGCGTGGTCGATCTGAAATGCCCGGCCACCCGCACGGGGGCGGATCTGACGTTAAAGGACGTGATGATCATTGGGCTGGCCCAATGTCTGGCCCTGATCCCCGGCACCAGCCGGTCGGGCATCACCATGACCGCCGGGCGCTTTCTGGGCCTGAGCCGGGTCGAGGCCGCGCGCTTTTCCTTCCTGCTGGGCAGTATTGCCATTGCCGGGGCCGGGTTTCTGGCCGCGTTGGGCATGGTTGAAAACCCGCCCAGCAACGGGTTGTGGCTGGATATTGCGGCGGGGGTCGTCGTGTCCTGTCTGGCCGCGTTGGGGGCCATGCATATCCTGATGAAATGGCTGACCCGGTCCAGTTTTATGGTTTTTGTCTGGTACCGCGTGGGTCTTGGATTGTTCCTGCTGGTTTTGCTTTACACCGGAATGCTGGGCTGATACATATATCCCTGTTGAGTTATTATAGAAAATAACAACAGGGTTCACGTTCATGCCTAAACCGCGTAACGCAAAGGCCAGCCGCCCGGAAAAACATCTGGTCGTCTGGGATCTGGACAACACATTGACCGACACGGTCAAAACATGGGCCCTTTCCACCAGTCGGGCCATGGCCCGCACGGCGTCCCTGTACGACATGGACCCGGCCACGGTCCAACGCTCATTCCGCAAGACCCCCAGCCAGTTTCGTTTTTATGATTTCACCGGGGCCCTGCAATGGATGGCATCGCAGAAAATCCTGCCCCAAGGGGCCAACCCGGTTGAAGAAACGCAGCTGAAAGCGACACAATGGGCCATCCGCGACCGCTGGATGAAGGAACAGAAGGAATTCACCACCTTCTATCCCGAAGCCGTCGAAACACTGCGCGGTGTCCGTGACAATGGCGCGCAGCAGGTGATTTATTCGGACACTGAGGCGACGTCGTTGATCCTGCGCCTGTGGTTTTTGGCCCAAAACGCGCAAAAATCCGGTCAAATTGCCGATTTCATGGAAATTCCGGCCCTTTTCGATCATTTTTACTGCCAACCCAGCATCGAATCCGACAATCGCCTGCTCAGCCAGATCGATCCAGCCTTTGTTCAGGCGATTAAGCGCAATATGACGCTGTGGGGACCGCACCCGGTCACGGGCAAGCGTCTGGCCAAACCCAGCCCGAGACACCTGAAACAGATTTTGAATGATTTTTCATGCGCCCCGAACCGGGCCGTGATGGTGGGCGATTCCGACAAGGACGGTGCCACCGCCCGCCCGCTGAAGGTTGCCTTTGCCTGGCACAAACGCGGCTGTGTCATGGAACATCAAACCGCAGAAGCCGCCACGAAAATGTCCGACCCCGGCTATGTCTTCGGCGTGCGCGCGATTGAAAAGGCGATGAAGCGGCAGGATGTCCGCCCGAACATTACGCTCAGCCGATCATTGACCACCTTGTTCACCGTCTTCAATTTCAAGACCGGCCATGGCTTTAGCCACAATATTGAACAAACCGGAACAGGGTCAGGCCATACACCCGAGAATCCAGAATACGTACAGTTGACGCCCATTCCGCCGGTTCATCGTTTGGCGCCGTATTTTCAGTTTCAAGGACTGCGATCGCCCCTGGGGCCAGCCACCCACCAGCCGCTAAAGCTGCCCACGCCTTAGGCACCAGACCCTGCCGATAAGGCGGGTCGAGGAAGACCAAAGTGGCGGGCGGTACGGCCATCGGGCGCTTCCCCGGCACGGTCGAATCGCGGACATACAATGACGTACGATCCATAATTTTCAATGATTGCAGATTGTTACGGCACAAGCCCGAAACAGGGCGATCCTTCTCAAAGAACACCCCGTACGCCGCCCCGCGGGACAAAGCCTCAATCCCCAGCGCCCCGGTTCCGGCGAAGCCATCCAGCACGACCGCCCCCTCCAGATCAAAATCCGTCCCCGGCAAAAGGTCGTCGATCCAGCGCGGCGCATTCAACATATTGAAAATCGCCTGCCGGTTTTTGTCCCCCGTCGGGCGTACATGCGTACCCGTCGGTGCCTGTAGCAGACGACCCCGAAACTCCCCCCCGGTAATACGCACACCCATCAGCGTTTACCAGATCGGTTCCCGGTGGGCTTCCCACCCGAACCACCAGGTTTTCCGCCAGATCTGTGAGTTTTACGCGGCTTCACTTTGGTGTCAGGTTTGGCCTTGGCCCAGCCTTTACGGCTGACCGCGTTCTTGGCCGGGGCCGCTCCCGTATGCGTACGTGGTGTATGGGGCGTATCTGCCAACCCCTCAATGTCCGTATCCGTATGTACGGCACCGGGGTTAAAGTAGGTCGGGATCAGTTCGCGCAGGACGGCCAGCGGCACTTCTTCCACCGCGCCTTCGTTCAGCTTGCCCAGCCGGAACGGGCCATAGGACACCCGGATCAGGCGGGTTACCTGCAAATCCAGTGCTTCCATCACCCGACGGATTTCGCGGTTTTTACCCTCGGTCAGGGTGATGACCAGCCAGCTATTGGCCTTGGTCTGGGCCTCTTCCAGCGTGGCCTCAATCGAGCCATAGCGCACGCCATCAACCGTAATGCCATCCTTTAACCCGGCCAGTTTCTTTTCATTCACGGTGCCGTACACGCGTACACGGTAGCGCCGCTTCCACCCGGTGGCGGGCAATTCCAGATGGCGGGACAACCCCCCGTCATTGGTCAGCAACAAGAGGCCCTCGGTCGTTAAATCCAGCCGCCCGACACTGACCACCCGGGGCATGGCCGGAGGCAACATGTCGAACACGGTGGGACGACCCAGTTCATCGCGGGCCGATGTCACCAGCCCGGCGGGTTTGTGATACAGGAACAGGCGGGTGACCTGCGCCGTGGGCAGGGGTTTGTTATCGACGAACACCTGATCATCCGGCCCGACGAGGCAGGCGGGGGAATCCAGCGTTTTGCCATTCACCCGGACCCGGCCCGCCGTAATCCAGCTCTCGGCCTCGCGCCGGGAACACAGGCCCGCGCGCGCCATGACTTTGGCAATGCGTTCGCCGGAGGCTGCAACGGTTTCGTCCGCTTGCGGGGTATCTTGGTCTTTTTCGTCGCTCACGCTATACAGGTCCTGATGTAAAAATAAGGACGACATCCATAATGGATCCCATCGACCCCGACTATACCTATATGCAGGCCGCGCTGGAAGAGGCGCAAAAGGCTGCCGCTCGGGATGAAGTTCCGATTGGCGCGGTGCTGGTCGATGTGGAGACGGGTGAGATTGTCGCCCAAGGCGGCAATGCCACTATTGAACGCGCCGACCCCACGGCCCATGCGGAAATCATGGTCATTCGGGATGGGTGCAAAACCGCCGGGGCCCAGCGCATTCCCACCTGTGATTTGTATGTGACGCTGGAGCCCTGTGCCATGTGCGCGGCGGCGATCAGCTTTGCCCGCATCCGCCGCGTGGTCTATGGCGCGCCGGACCCCAAGGGTGGCGGCATCGACCATGGCGGCCAGTTCTTTACCCAACCCACCTGTCACCACCGTCCGGCGGTCACGGGCGGCGTCATGGCCGATCAATGCGGCCAGATTCTCAAGGATTTCTTTGCAGCAAAACGGAAGAAATAAGCCGAAGCGCACATGCGCCCGCTTATTTACAATAAAGCTTATCCACCACCGCGGCCGGGGTATAGGGTTTGCAAATCCCGGCGGATTTATACAGGGCATCCAGCAATTCATCCGGGTTGTTCGACCGGTAATAAGCCCCGCCCGTTGCGATCGCAATGGCTTCCAGACTGGGGTTTCCCACCACATCAATCACGTCAACCTGCACATTCGGGTGCTTGAGTTTTAAATCCGCCAGCAGGGACATGGGGTCCTCACCACCGTTATTTTCCCCGTCGGAAATGATGGTGATTTTGTCCGGGGAATCTGGATTATCGACATAACCCGCCGGTTTATGCGCCTTGATCTGGTTGGCCAGCCCCATCATGTGCGACCCCAGCGGCGTGCCGCCCGACGGGCACATGCCGGACAGCTCGCTTTCCAGATCGGCCATCATTTCATCGTCCTTGGGCGGAACATAGACGGACCCATCGGTCGGGGCCTTGTCAAAAATCAGATTGTTCCAGTTGCTGCCCAGAACTGGGTTCACGTCCTTGAGCCATTGTTTATTGGTAAACCCGGTCATAATGGTGTCACCCGGGTTTTTGTTCAGCGTGTTGGAATACAGCCGCGCGGGCATCACCCGGCGCATCGCCCAGTGGGCCACATCCATCCGGGTGCAATTCTTGCCGACCTCGGCCGGGCACCCATTGGCTTTGCTGACCATACTGCCGCTGGTGTCGATCAGGAAGGCGGTGTCTTTCGGGATTTTCAGGCCCTTGTCCTCGCACGCGACAACGGTTTTGCTGGGGCGATAGGCCACGCGCGACACGAACGGATCGGCCGGGTTGGATGATTTTTCCATCGTGTTCATAAACACGGCATTGTTTGCGATATCGCAGTTGATGCCGGATTTTTTGCCCGCGTCACAGGCCGCCACAACAGCCCCGTTATCGGTGTAGGCCCCGTTATCGTCCCAGCCCATGCTGTAGACCACCTGCACGATATTGTTGGGCTTGGATGTTGCGCTGTTGCCCGCAGCATCTTCGATCCGGATGGCCCCCCGATCCTCGGCCAGCGGTGCGCCATCCTCGGTGTAGGATTCGGTGACGGCATAGACCAGACGGCGGTTATAGCCATCGGCGATATATTCATCCGGAATGTTCAGCGTGCGCACCGGAACCGCACCAATGCGGATAAAGCCCTTGGTCGCGTCTTCGCTGGCCACACGGGTCGTGCCCGCCGGGGCGGTCAGGTCGGTAGCACAATTATCGGAAATTTCCACGCCGAAATTGGCGGTATCAAACGGGTCGGTCAAGCGCGCCGGGCAAGGATAACGCCCATTATGCGCCGCAAAATTGGCCAGTGCGTCCTGGATATACTCCATACGCGCCTGTGTCGTGGAGGACCCTTTCTGTTCGGACCAGACCTTGTACAAGGCCCCGCCGACGGACACCACGCCGCCCAGAATGATGATAAGGAAGGCCACCGCCAGCAGCGAAAAGCCCGCTTGCGATCGATAATTTACAGGAATGTCAGATTTGCACGCAGACCGGTTTTCATGACTCTGCATGACCGTATCCCCCATTAACGCCCTCTCAACCAACAATCATATATACTTTTCATTAAACTTGCGTAAAAATTGATCCAAATGCGTAACATCTGGTTTTTATTCATGAATTTGGCCGATTATGGCCGGGGGGAAAAGATGGCGCAACACCGGACCAACCGCGCAGGTGGTTTCACATTGGTGGAAGTGGCAATCGTTATGCTGATCGGCGGCATTTTGTTGGCCACGGCATCGACCATGTTGCTCGGCTATCTGAAAAAAACCGAAATCAATACAACGCAGGAACGGCTGGACCAGATTGATGAGGCCCTGCAATTGTTCCTCAGCCTGAATGGCCGTTACCCCTGCCCCGCGCGCCTGAACGCCGCGCCCGACACCGCCAATTTTGGCGTCGAAATTTCCGAAAACGGATGCAACACGGTGGCCCCCGCCGCCGATGAAACGATTGCCGCAGGCGGCGGGCGCGGCGGACGGGCCGTGCGCATTGGCGCCGTACCGGTACGCACGCTCAACCTGCCCGATGATTTTATCCGCGATTCATGGGGGGGCCGTTTCACCTATGCCATCACGGAATCATTGGCCCACCCCACCACCTATAACCGCGAGGAAGGGGCCCTTTTCGTCAATGATGCCGCCGGAAACCCGGTTGTGACCTTCCCCGAAACGGGCACCGCCCATTACGTGATCAACAGCCACGGTGAAAACAATTCCGGGGCCTATAGCGCATCGGGAACGGGGCGTTTTGGCTGCACCGCCGGGACACGCGAAAATGAAAACTGCGATGATGATGCAACATTCGTCAGCACCATCGTGCGCAGCACGGGGAACAACGCGAATTTGTATGATGATTTTATTCGCGTCCGATCCACAACCGCCTTGGGCAACGGAATCCCGGACGGGGCCGTCATGGCGTTTGACCTGAGCACATGCCCGGATGGTTGGGTGCCCTTTGCAAACGCCAATGGCCGTATGATCGTGGGGACCGATGGTGCCACGTATAACCGCGGCAATACTGGCGGCGCGGAAACGGTTACCCTGACGTTGAGCAATATTGGCGCAACCGCCCGCCCGACAGACTTGTCAACACTGGGGGCCGCAGGCACATCCCTGATGGAAAGCACAGGGGCTGCAACGGCACATAATAACATGCCGCCTTATCTGGCTTTGCTCTACTGTGTAAAATCCTAAGGCGCGTTACGAACTGCCGATCAACACGCCGGCCATCAGGACCAGCGCCCCGCCCAGAACCACCTGAACGGCGGCGGAGTGGAACGGTGTGTCCATGTATTTCCAGCGAATCCACGAGATTGCCCAAAGTTCAATCACAACAACGATTCCCGCGACCGCCGTTGCGGTCCAGAAATCGTGGATCAGATAGGGCAATGTGTGGCCCAAACCACCCACCGCCGTCATCAGACCGCACACACCGCCGCGCAGCCATGGGCTGCCCCGGCCAGTGATTTCACCATCATCCGACATGGCTTCGGTGATGCCCATGCTGATCCCCGCGCCCAGTGACGCGGCCAGACCGACCAGAAAGGCGCTGTGTGAATCCTGCGTTGCAAAGGCCGCCGCAAAAATCGGCGCCAATGTTGAAATCGACCCGTCGATCAACCCGGCCAGACCCGGTTGCACCACTTGCAGCACGAACATGCGATGCGCGGTTTGCGCTTCCTCATGCTTGATATCGGCGGGCAGGTTCTTTTCTTCCAGATCGGCGGCGCGGGCTTCGTGGCCCTTTTCGATCAGGGCCAGATCGCCGAGCAATTTGCGGACTTCGACATCTTTCGCCTGTGCGGCGGCCTTGGCGTAGAAGTTGGAGGCCTCGATCTCCATAATTTCCGCCTGACGGCGCATGGCATCGACGGGCAGATTGTCCATCAGCCAGACCGGGCGGCGTTTCAAGAAGCCGCGCACGTCCTGCCGCGTGATGTAGGGGAGCTGGTCGCCGAAACGCTTTTTAAACAGCGTCAACAGCATGTTTTTATGATCCTGCTCCTCCGCCGCCATTTCTTCGAACATCTGCGCCGTTGAGGGAAATTCAACGCGCAAGCGGTTGGCGATGTGCTTGTAGATTTGTGAATCTTCTTCTTCGCTGGACACGGCCAGCGCGAGGACTTCGTCTTCTTTCAAATCGGCAAGGCGTTTCAACGGATCATCTCCTGATTGATATTTAAGTCAGAGAACATGATAACGACGGATCGCCACAGATCAAGAACACATTGATTGAAAAGGATAATTGAGAATTGTTCGCAAAGAGATCAGATGGGCTTGCGCACCGCAAAGCCTTGCGCAAATTCGCGCGCCTGTGCGGGCATCAAAGGCTTGGCGAAGAAATACCCCTGTGCCATCTCACACCCCAGGGCGTTGATCATCTGGACATCCTGTTCGGTTTCCAGACCTTCGGCCACCACATCCATTTTGAAGTTATGGGCCAGACCGACAATGGCGCGGATAATATCAATGCTGCGCGGGGCATCGTGCATCTGGCTGACGAAAGACCGATCCACTTTGATCGAATCAATCGGGAAGCGGTGCAGATAGCCGAGCGAGGAATAGCCCGTCCCGAAATCATCCAGCGCGATGGTCACGCCCAGCGCGCGTAGCCCCCTGAGCACCTGTTCGGTTTTTTCGGGGTCATCAATCAGCGCGCTTTCCGTGATTTCCAGTTTGATCCGGTGCGGGTCGACGCCACTATGGACCAATGTTTCCCGCACCGATTGGATGATATCCAGATTTTCAAAATTGATCCCGGACAGGTTGGCGCTGATAAACAAAGGAACATCATCGCCACCCATGTCAGACAGCAGATCCGGCATCAATTCACAGGCCTTTTGCAGCATCATATGGTCGATAAACTGCACCAGATTGGTGCGTTCGGCCACCGGGATAAATTCATCGGGGAAGACCATGCCCCGCTCCGGATGGTTCCAACGCACCAGCGTTTCAAACCCCACCAGCCGACGACTGGGCAGCGCGACAATGGGCTGCAGGGCGGGAACGAATTCCCCCTTTTCAATCCCACGACGTAACTCCTGTTCCAGCTTCAATTCCTTGATCGCGTTATCGCGCTGACGCCACAGTTCGGACAGGCGGGCCGCATCTTCGGGCATATCGTAATGCGCGGCGCGGTCCATCGCCTGGGCCATATTCGATATCTGATCCTGCCGGATGGATTCAGGAAGATTGACCCGTACAGTGCGATAACGTTCCACCAGCAAGGCCAGCATCAACGATAAAATCGGGTCCATATCACGCACGCGATCCCGCAGGGCGCCGCGTGGAATAACAAATAATTCGGCATCGCTGGTCACAACGGCGGCGGCACTGCGCAAACCGCCGTCGATCAAGGCCATTTCACCAAACACATCCCCCGGGCTCAATCGCGCCAGAAGGCTTTGCGGCCCTTCCGGTCCTGGACCCAGAATATCCACGGTCCCTTTTTCAATCAGATAGGCATTGTCCCGCGGCTCACCCGCTTTGAACAGCACGCTGCCCGCCTTGAAATTTTGCAGACGCACGCCACGGTCCACCCGCTTGCTGGGCGGGGTGATTTTGGTCAAAGACTGCAAGGTCGGGTGTGGTTTGTTCATATCCCTATTGTAAATCAGGATTAGGGTTTAAGAGGTTAATCATCCAGACTGACCAGGCTGGCATTGCCGCCGCTGGCCGTTGTATTGACCGAAATGACCTTTTCCGTTGCAAAACGCGGCAAATAATACGGCCCGCCCGCCTTTGGCCCCGTGCCGGAAAGTCCATGCCCACCAAAGGGTTGCACCCCAACGACCGCCCCAATCATGGTCCGGTTCACATAAACGTTGCCCGCATGGGCCCCTTCGGCCAAATCATGGATCGTGGATTGAATACGGCTGTGTATCCCGAATGTCAGGCCATAGCCCGTCTCGTTGATCGCCTTCAAAATCGCATCCCGCTCAGACGCCTTGTACCGGATGATATGCAGGACCGGACCGAACACTTCCCGTTTCAAATCACTGATCGATTTGATTTCACAGGCAACAGGGGCAAAGAACGTGCCCTGTTTTTCCGCGCCCATCGGCAACGGGGCGGACGCCACGATTTTTCCAAACCCCTCAATCGCTGCGCGATGCTTCACCAGAATCTGGCGCGCTTCATCATCAATCACCGGACCGATATCGGTACGAATATCCATCGGGTCGCCGATGCGGATTTGTTCCATCGCACCGCGCAGCATCGTGATGATTTTATCCGCCACATCATCCTGCAAACACAGGACACGCAAGGCGGAACAGCGTTGCCCGGCGGAGCCAAAGGCGCTGATCATCGCATCATCCACCACCTGTTCCGGCAGAGCGGATGAATCAACGATCATCGCGTTCTGGCCGCCCGTTTCGGCGATCAGCGGTGCAATCGGGCCGTCCTTGGCCGCCAATGTCCGGTTGATGATGCGAGCCACTTCGGTCGATCCGGTGAAGGCCACACCGGCCACATCCGGGTGCGCCACCAAAGCCGCGCCGACATGCCCATCACCGGGCAGCAGGGTAAACGCATCATGCGGCACACCCGCCATGTGGATCAGCTTCGCCGCCAGCGACGCAATCAACGGCGTTTGTTCGGCGGGTTTGGCAATCACCGCATTCCCGGCCATCAGGGCGGCAGAGACCTGCCCCATGAAAATGGCCAGCGGGAAGTTCCACGGGGAAATGCACACGAATGTGCCGCGCCCATGCAGGTTCAGCACGTTGCTTTCGCCCGTCGGGCCGGGCATGACATGGCCATGATCGACAAAATCGATCCGCCCGCGCATGGCGTAATAGCGGCAGAAATCAATCGCTTCGCGCAGTTCGGCCACGGCGTCATCCATGGTCTTGCCCGCCTCACGCACGCACAAGCCCATCAACGGGATCGCATAATCCTGCATCAGATCGGCCAGACGATCCAGACACGCGGCCCGGTCGCGGGTGGGGGTTGCGGACCAGACCGCAAAACCATTCCGGGCCGTTTCAAAGGCGCGTTTAACATGGTCGGCACCGGCATAAACCGCGTGCCCGACAACATGGTCACGGTGCGCCGGATTGGTCACCGGGATCATCGCCCCATCGCGGTAGAGCTTGCCCCCGATCAGCGGGGCCGCCACCCATTCCACATCATCCACGGCCGCCTTCATCGCCGGGATCAGCGGCCCGACAACATCCGGATCGGTTAAATCCATCCCGGCGGAATTTTTACGGCCCATACCGTACAGATCGACCGGCAACGGAATGCGCGGGTGACGACGTGTTTCATTGCGTTTTACATCGGCAATCGGGTCTTCCACCGCCTCTTCCACTGGCACTTTGGGATCAAGCAACTTGTTCACAAAGGAGCTGTTCGCCCCGTTTTCCAACAAACGCCGCACCAGATAGGGCAGCAAATCTTCATGCGTGCCCACGGGGGCATACATGCTGACCCGGATGTTTTCGCTCTGTTTCGCATCATCCAGCACGATGTCATAGAGCGCTTCACCCATACCGTGCAGACGTTGGAATTCAAACGGGCCCGCCGCCGCGCCACCATTTTCGCGCACCATGTCCAGCACCGCCGCCACCGTGTGCGCATTGTGCGTGGCCAGCATAGGGTAAAACACATCGCGGTTTTGGATCAATTTTTGTGCGCACGCCAGATACGATAAATCCGTATTGCATTTGCGCGTAAAGACCGGGTAATCGCGCAGACCCATCACCTGCGCGCGTTTAATTTCGGTGTCCCAATACGCCCCCTTCACCAACCGGACGGACAGACGGCGTTTTTCCGCCCGCGCCATGGCGGCCAGACGGTCGATCAACGGATAGGTGCGTTTGGAATAGGCCTGCACCGCCAGCCCCAGCCCGTCCCAGTGTTTCAAAGACGGATCGGCAGCCACGGCCCCAATGATATCCAGGGAGATTTCCAGACGCTCGACTTCCTCCGCATCCACGGTCAGGGCGACATCCTTCGCCGCCGCGACACGGGCCAGATCCATCAATTTATCGGTCAAGGCCGGGATACATTGATCCGCCTGGCTGTATCGGTAACGCGGATGCAGGGCCGACAATTTCACGGAAATGCCCGGCATCACGCCATTGACCGTTTTGCCATTGGCGGCAATGACATTCAGCGCGGACACGTAAGAATTAAAATAGCGTTCGGCATCAACACTCGTGCGCGCGCCCTCGCCCAGCATGTCGTAGGACATGCGATAGCCCTTGGCTTCATAGGCCTGCGCGTTTTTCATGCCTTCATCAATCGTGCGACCCAGAACGAACTGGTGCCCCATAATGCGGATCGCCTGCCCCATCGCGGTGCGGATGACGGGTTCACCCAGTTTCGCCACGACGCTTTCCAGCGTGGCTTTGGTCACACTCAGACCCAGCCCCGTGGCCTTGACCATCCAGTCATTGACCGCGCCTTCCGGGGCCCAGTCGGCGGCGGTGATTTTATCGCGGATCAGTGCGTCCGCCGTTTTTGCATCCGGCACGCGCAGCAATGCCTCCGCCAGACCCATCAGCGCCAGCCCCTCATCCGTGGTCAGGCGATATTCCTGCATGAACGCTTCCAGCTCACCCGCCTTGCGTCTCGCCCCGCGCACGCGTGTGACCAGATCAGAAGCTGCCTTGCCCACACGCTCCGCGCGCTCCGCCTTCCACGCCAGATCGACCAGCAGCGTATTCACGCGCACGGTTTCATCGGCATACAGATACGGGGCCAGATCGTGGTCGGTTACAGTCGGTGGGTTCAGGCCAGAGGCATAAGCGGATTTGGGCATGTGGGATTTTGTGGTGGCGGTCATCATCCATATCTCCATTCAGAGGGTGGATGAAGTGTATAGGATTGCGCGTTTACGGCAATGGGGCGCGCAGGGAAGAAACTCCGGCAGCGGCCTGTATTTCGGAAACTTTTTTGGCTTTTTTGAAATCTTTCACGCCTGCCGCCAGTCGCCGCGCCGTCTCCAAGATATCGCGATGCGGCATGGCACAGGTGAGGCGGACAATCATGGAATGGGTCGGTAACCCGGCCCAGCTGCCATAGGCGAATTGCAGGTTTTGCCCGGCCCCCAGAACATGGTCGATAGCCTCTTCCGTCTGGGCCGTGGCCGTGCCCATAAAGGCGCGGTAGGGCACGAATTCATTGGAATATTCGCGGTCCCGCAGGCCCGAACAATCCAGCAGGTGGAAGAACCCCGCCTGCGGCGTTGTGATAATCCGCACACCCTTGATCCCACGCGTCAGCAGGTCGCGCGATGCGGCGCGGTCCATACCGGTTTCCTTCATCACGATGCGCAGCATTTTGGCACGATCCGCATCATCGGCTTCGGGCATTGTATCCATGCCGTTCACCAGCGCCTTCATCAGCAGAAGATTTGTGCGGTGCTGCGCATTCAAGCGCAGCAAATGTTTATCCCGTGCCGCCGCAAATTTTGCATCATCATTGAAATACGCGGCCAGCGCGTGCAGCACCGGGGTCGGCGGGAAATATCCGGCGTGGCGAGCAAGGCCCATCATGGCGCGGATTTTGTCGCGGGGGCCAATGGCCACCCCGGCCCGCAGCCCCACCAGACCCGCCTTGGACGGGCCAAACAATGTGATGGTGTCGCGATACATGTGCGGCAATTGCGCGAAACCAAAGGGTTTTTCATCCCCCATTTCCAGCCCGTCATAAACCATATCGTCGATAATGGTCACGCGCGTGCCCGCATGATCCCACAGACGGGAGCGGGTGTTGAGCGACAGGGCGTTCAAATCCTGCTGCGCGTAATGGGCGTTGATGGCCTCAAAAATTTCCGCCAGATGTTCTGTTTCCGCTTTGCCCCGGATCAGCCCCGTCGGATTATGCGGGTTGCAATCGTAATAGGCGATGATGCGGTATCCGGCCTTGTGCGCGTCATTCACCGCAGCAATCAACGTGTCACGGTTTAACACACCGCCCGCGGCCAGATCGCGCTCCACCTTGACCACATGGAACCCCGCCGCCTTGGCCGCATCCATAAACATGCCATAGGTGGGCACGGGCATCAGGATGGCGGGTTTAATCACCGCGCCCTGACCGTTCCGCTCCACCACATCTGCGCTCAACATGCGCAGGGCCAGATCGAACCCTTCCGTCGTGCCGCCACCGGTGGGCAAAATTTCCTCGGTGGTCAGGCCGGACCAGCCTTGGTCATGGAAGCCCCGCGCGCTGAAATAATCGCGCACCGGGTGCAGCACATCCCGCACCGACCCCGGCCCGCTATAGCTGGGGATCATGTTGTAATAATTGTTCAAATCCCGCGAAGCCATGCGAAACGCATAGGCCGCCACCCCGCGCAACGGCAGCAGCGGGTCGCCCAAAGACAAATCGAGGCGTTTTTGACGGGTCATGGGGCCTGTCATAGCCCAAAAGCCAGCCCCAACGCCAGAATTTTCATATTCTTGAGCTTGCCTCATCCGCATCCCCGCGAAAGCGGGGATCCACCGGAAAGAACGGCAAAAACGTATGGATTCCCGCTTTCGCGGGAATGACAAGCCAGAGCCCAGGCCCTAAGATGCCCGCCATGACCAACCGCACGTTATTCGACCCACCACCCAATCCCGCGCCCGTTGGGGACCCCATTCCCAGCGCGAAGCAATCCCCCGTCGAGCCGCCACCATCGGCCCCGATGCGGAGCAATGTGCCGGAGATGCCCGCGCACGGGAGTGCGCCCTTAAGGCACAGCAATGTGCCTGAAATGAGCGTCGCGGATCTGGCCAATGCGTTGCGCCGGACGCTGGAGGAAACCTTTGGCCGTGTGCGGGTTCGTGGGGAATTATCCGGTTTGAAGCTCGCCTCCTCCGGCCATTTGTATGGCACGATCAAGGATGCGGATGCCGTTATCGATATCGTCTGCTGGAAGGGTAATTTATCCAAATTGTCCATCCGCCCCGAAGACGGGCTGGATGTGGTGTGCGTCGGTAAAGTCTCCAGTTACCCGAAATCATCGCGGTATCAGATTATCGTTGATTCCATTGAATTGGCGGGCGAAGGCGCGTTGCTGAAAATGCTGGAAGACCGCCGCAAAAAGCTGGCGGCGGAAGGGCTGTTTGATGCGGCCCGCAAAAAACCGATTCCGTTTTTGCCTACCGTGATTGGGGTGGTGACATCGCCGACCGGGGCCGTGATCCGCGATATTATGCACCGGCTGAATGACCGGTTCCCGCGCCATGTTTTGCTGTGGCCCGTTGCGGTACAGGGCGACAACGCCGCCGCACAGATTGCGGCCGCCATTGCCGGATTTGATGCGTTGCCTAAAGACGGAGCCGTGCCGCGCCCGGATGTGGTGATCGTCGCGCGCGGGGGCGGAAGCCTCGAAGATTTGATGGCGTTTAACGAGGAAATCGTTGTGCGCGCCGCCGCCGCCTGTTCCATCCCGTTAATTTCCGCGGTGGGGCATGAAACCGATACGACATTGATTGATTATGCCGCCGATATACGTGCGCCCACACCAACCGGGGCCGCCGAAATGGCCGTGCCCGTGCGCGCCGAATTGATGGCCCAGATCATGGATGATGCCCGCCGTTTGATGGGCGGCATGAACCGCATCACCGATCGCCACCATGAACGCGTGGCATCCTTGGCCGCGCGGCTGGGTGATCCGCAAAAATTGCTGCAGATCAAAATGCAATCCGCCGACCATGCCATTCACCGTCTGGATGCCGCGTTTGACAAGGCGGTGCAGGCCCGCGTGGCCAAGCTGGACCGTCTGGCCGCCGCCCTGCGCCACCCGCGCCAGATTGTCGAGGATGCGGGACGCCGCTTGAGCGAACGCGCCGAACGCCTGATCCGCGCGGCCCAAACCATCACCCCGGACAAGGCCCGCACATTGACCGCCACGGTGCGCGTTCTGGATTCACTGTCGTTTGAACGGGTGCTGGATCGCGGGTTTGTCGTGGTGCGCGATGCAAACGGCGCGCCCGTGTCGAACGCCGATGCGCTGACCAAGGGATCGGACGTCACGCTGGAGTTCCGCGACAAGAAACACCGCACCGCGACGGTTAAAGACTGAAAACCCGGTTATAAGACGCTTCCCCCCTATGATTCCGGCGGTTTTCAGGGTATTTTGACCGGATCGGGAGTATAATTGAAACCATGCGCGAAACATTCCGCAACATGATGGACCGTCTGGGCGTCGGCTATGAGCTGTCGCCGTACGAAACCTATCCGCTGACCGTGTATGATCCGGCCACGGGGGCGACGTGCAGCGCGGAAATCCGCATGGGCATGGACCCGAATGAATGCGAAGCCGAAATTCAGTTGATGTATGACGCGCCGACCGAAGGCCAGTTGCCGATGCAACAGGTCATCTGGTTCCAGTGCAAACCCGTTGTTGGGGCCGATTGGGATGTTGTGAATGCCCGGTTGAAGGGTGACCCGATTGACCGCGAAATTTACAACTGGGAAGAAAAATGCTGCAACTTCTTCGGTGCCGTGGCCCGCTTTATGAAGCTGGACCAGATGCCGGATATTGATGCGCTGATCGAAGAAGAATTCCACAGCCGCGAACGGTTTCACGATCAATATGGCGGCGGCGGCGGCAAATCCCCGAAAATCCGTCCGGGCCAATTGCTGGACATGAAAAAAGGCCGCGGGTTTTAGGTGAGCGGAACTTCAGAATCTCGGAATCTCAGAATCTCGGAAATCTGATGTTCCGAGATTCTGAAATTCCGAAACTCCGAGATTCCATCTTCTTCACGACCCTGCGCCCACAACGATCCCGTATTGGGTTGCGATGGCCCCAAGGCCACCCTTCACCGGGTTCTCCAGCACTTCCAGATACCATTTCGGCCCTTCACGGACCAGACACGCCACCTGCATTCCGGCGACGTCGTTCAACATGGATTCATCCATCTGCAGACGGACGATTTCGTTGCCGTCTTCTTCGTTTATGATTCGCAGATAAATATTGCGCACCATGCCCAGATGTTGTTCGGCTTCCGCCGCGTTATAGATCGACAAAGTGATCATGATGCGCAGAATATCAAATGGCAGACCGTTCAGGTCGATGAACAATGATTCATCATCGCCATCGCCCGCACCGGTGCGGCTGTCGCCCGTGTGGCGCACGGCACCATCACATCCGCTTTCATTGTTGTAGAACACGAAATCTTCGTCCACGCGGGTCTGGTTCTGCTTGTCCAGCAGGAAGCAGCTTAAGTCCACGTCGATCTTGGTCGTTTCCAGCATTTTATGATCCCAGCCCGCACCAACCATGATGCGGCGCAGGGACGGAACCTTTTTCACCAGATCGTAATAATCGCCCTTTTCCACCAGATTGAAATCAATCGGGGCCGGAGCCGGCGCAGGCGCGGACGCGGCCAGATCACCGATCATGTCGATTCCGCTGTCCGGCAAATTCGTGTTTTGCGGGCCGCCATTCCCGTTACCGCCCATATCGCCCATCATGTCGATGGGGCGTTCGAAATCGTTATCGCCCGTTGGTTCGCTCCAGAACGGATCATCGCCCATACCGCCACTCATTTACTGCCCCCTTCCCATTCCAGACCAAAGCCAAAGGCCCGGTCCATTTCAGCATGACCGGGAAAATATTCCGTGTGATTGGTGATGCGAATGCCGTTTTCGCGGTTTTCAAACATGGCGACGGCACAGACCGACAAATCATTGCGGGCCACGCGCGGTGTCACAATCATCGGTGTTTCACCGGGGATCAGCAATTGCACCTGTGGACGGACGGCGTCCCAATCGGGTGCGCCGTGATAGATGTAAACATACGCCAGAACGCGTTTCACGTCGCCCCAACGCGCGCCGTTGATTTCAATGATTTCATCCAGACCATCTTTGTTGCCGGTCCGTTCATCGCCCGTATGGTGGACGAAAGGCGCATCGTTATACGCGCCATACAAATCACCAAAGGATTGAATGGCGCCGCGACGGCCATCATTCAGTTCATACAGGCAGCCCAGATCAACATCGACGCCCTGCTTGGATATTTTTTTCAGCAGACGGCCAAAAAATCCGGATTGTTGTGCCTGAACATTGTCCCATGCCGCGCCGATACGAATTTTCGGGAAACCCCCTTCGCGCGGATTGATCACGCTCATCTGCCCTGACTGGGACAGGAATTCACAATCCGGATCGGTCGATGGCGCGCGGTATCCCGCCGCCCCCTTGGCCTTGCCATGGCCAGAGAAAGACGCACGGCTGCGCGTGGCTTCGGACAGGGAATCCTGCGACAATTGTTCACGGGACATCGGGATGGTTCCTTTCGGATCGATGGGCAAAAAACGTAACGCAAAGAATAGTCTATCGCAGAAAAGATTAACAGGGTGCGTGTGCCTTGAAAATAACCGCCCCTTTTTATTTTCATAATATTTGACCTTTCACCCCTCCCATGCTAAAAACCGCCATTCATTTCAAAAAACCCAATATCAAAAAGGGCTTTGACCATGGCTGGACGGATCCGCGCCTTTCTCGACAAACACAACATCAAGCCGATCAGCCTGATCGAGCGGGTGGAGCAGGATGGGCTAGCGGGACTGGAACACCATGTCGCCCTCAAGCGCGGCGTAAACCCGCAATCATGGGCAGAGCATGGCCATCGCAACGAACTGATGGTCATTGCAGACAAAGCCGGCATGGATGGCCTGCGCCTGTTCTTCGACCATGGCGGCGCCCTCTCCCCTTATGCGCGCGATGGAATCGGGAATACCGAGATGGTGCATATGGTCCGCGCCGGCAATCTCGACGGATTAAAACTGTTTTTTGACAAGGGCGGAAAACCCAATCACAGCGCCGTCTCGAGCATCGGCATGAACGAAGTGGCCATCATTGCCATGCACACCAAAATGGACGGTCTGAAGCTGTTTCTTAAGAACGGTGGCGCGTTCCAATCCGGAAAAAGCAGCGACGCGCTCTGGGTCGCCCCCTTCTGCGGCATCGAGGGATTGCAACTCTTTGTCGATCATGGCGGCCAATTTAATTCCAATGCACGCCTGGCTTACGATCGAACCGAAACATCGGAAATCGTGCGCACTCTTGGCCTTGATGGCCTGAGCTTCTTGCTCGATCACGGCGTCACCCTGAACCCGGACCATCCGGCTGAACGCCGCGCCGTCAGAAACGCGTTTAAACAGGCCACCCTCGCAGCCCAAATACCCCCCACCGCCGAAGAAATCGCGGCCAAGCGGCAGGTTTACACGCAGAAAATCCTGAACAGCCTGCAGGGCGGCCCGGCTTAGCGGATGGGATCGCCGACAGGTTTCCACAGCACGGAATAAATGCTGTAAGCTTTTTGCTTTTTTGCGACGCTCAACGTGGCATCTTGCAGACACTCGCCATCATAAATTTTTGACGTACCGCCCAATAGAGAACTGCGATAGCTAAACACATCGTACGGTGCCTGTGCGTAACCCGGCTCAACAACTCGCACCACCTTATTTCCATCAATAAAAAGTAAAGCCAGCGAATAGCTATTCGTGAACGAAGGCAGCAATCCCATTTCCCCTTCTTTCTGAAACAAGGCAAGAAGAGATGGAACACGCTGCGTCCAATGGCCAAACTGTAGTTTTTTACGTTTGATATAGGACGGCATTTGTTCGACAGAAAAAGAGTCGTCAATTTCATACAAAAAGCAGACACGATCCCATGCAATAGGCACCAGATCGTGGAGTGAAATATCCCGTTTTTCCGCGACAACTTGTTGGTGCAAATTCCGCGCAAACTCATTAGCCACATCACGCTGATACGACATAGGCAACCACGCCAGACCAATTTCAATCAAGAACGGTGATAAAAGGACCAGCAGGCCGAGGATAATGCCGACAGCCAGCAGGCTGACATGGATCAAAAATCGAACCAACGCACCGCATAGTTTTCGTATCGTGCTTACAATAACATTCATGAGTCTTACCGCCACTCGTTTCACCCTAAAGATGTTAATGAAAAAACGCACCCCCGCATACCGCCAGGACAAAAAAACACGCAAGGCCGTCTTCCCTTCCCGGCCCCCTCTGCTATAGTGCCCTCCGGTTTTATGGCTGATTTCAGCCCTTTTTTGTGAGAAGCGGAGCGCGCGATGGCGTCCTATCAGTATGTCTATGTGATGAACGGTTTGTCCAAGACCTGGCCGAATGGCAAAAAGGTGTTGGAGAACGTGACCTTATCCTTCTTCCCCGGGGCCAAAATTGGCGTTCTGGGCCCGAACGGGGCTGGTAAATCGACCCTGTTGAAACTGATGGCCGGGGTGGACACGGATTTCACGGGTGAGGCGTGGGCCGCCGAGGGCGCGCGCGTCGGTTATCTGGCGCAGGAACCGCATCTGGACCCGACCAAGAACGTCGTTCAAAACATCACCGAAGCGTTGAAAGACGTGAAGGACATGGTGGACCGTTTTAACGCCATCGGCGTGGAAATGGCCGAACCGGATGCCGATTACGACGCGCTGATGACCGAGATGGGCGAGTTGCAGGAAAAGATCGACGCCGTTGATGGCTGGGAGCTGGACCGCACGATTGAAATTGCCATGGATGCGCTGCGGTGCCCGCCCGCCGATGCGGATGTCACGAAACTGTCCGGGGGTGAACGCCGCCGTGTCGCGCTGTGCCGTCTGTTGCTGGAAAAGCCGGACCTGCTGCTGCTGGACGAACCAACCAACCACTTGGACACCGAATCTGTCGCGTGGTTGCAACGGTTCCTGACCGATTACAAGGGCACGGTGGTGATGGTCACCCACGACCGTTACTTCCTGGACAACGTCACCGGATGGATTTTGGAGGTCGACCGTGGCCGCGGCATTCCGTATGAGGGCAATTATTCCGCATACCTGAACGCCAAGCGCAAACGGCTGGAACTGGAATCCAAACAGGAAGCCGATCGCCAGAAAACATTGTCGCGCGAATTGGAATGGATTCAACAATCCCCCGAAGGACGCCGCAAAAAATCCAAGGCCCGTGTTTCGGCGTATGAGGATTTGCTGGCCGAATCGCAGAAAAGCGACCAGCGCAACGCCCAGATCGTTATTCCCACCCCGCCGCGTCTGGGGCATGTGGTGATCGAAGCCGAAAATCTGCGCAAAGGATTTGGCGACCGTCTGCTGATCGAAAACCTGTCCTTCAAATTGCCGCCGGGCGGCATTGTTGGCGTGATTGGCGCGAACGGCGCAGGTAAATCGACATTGTTCCGCATGATCACGGGACAGGAACAGCCCGATGAAGGATCGTTCCGCGTGGGCGAAACCGTCAAGCTGGGCTATGTCGACCAAAGCCGCGATGCACTGGATGGTGAAAAAAACGTCTGGGAAGAAATTTCCGACAGCATGGATATTCTGAAACTCGGCAAAATCGAAATGCCGAGCCGTGCGTATGTATCGGCCTTCAACTTCCGCGGCCCGGACCAGCAGAAGAAAGTCGGCAACCTGTCGGGTGGTGAACGCAACCGCGTCCATTTGGCCAAGATGCTGAAATCCGGCGCGAACGTGCTGCTGCTGGACGAACCGACCAACGATCTGGACACGGAAACGCTGGGCGCTTTGGAAGAAGCCTTGGAGCAATTCGCCGGATGCGCCGTGGTCATTTCCCACGATCGCGCCTTCCTCGACCGTCTGGCCACGCACATTCTGGCGTTCGAAGGCGACTCGCAAGTCACGTGGTTCGAAGGCAACTACGAAGATTACGAGAAAGACTACAAACGCCGCCTGGGCCGCGATGCAGACCAGCCGCACCGGATCAAATACAAACCGCTGCGCCGGGCGGGGTAACAGCACACATTAAACGGAAGACAAAAAATCAATAAATAGGGGGCGCAAGCCCCCTATTTTGCAATCATCTCTACATTTTTCAGAAATAATCGATTAAATCCAAAAACACCGCGCATCATCGACAAAACCTCCCCCTTCATTTCCGGCTCTACTAAATCTGAATTTAGTATCATTTCCACCCATGTTAACAAACCTGTCTTATCAAAAACCTCTTGCGCATAGGTCTGTGGAGAACCACCCAATTTTTTTAAACTTGCAATTAATAACGCACAAAAAACCTTAGCAACGCGCTCATGATTTAAGAAAGAGTTTCGCTTAAGTCGAAAAAATAAAGCATCGGGCGATAATGCCTCAACATTACACAAACCCCAATTAACATTAGAAAAATCATCATCAGAACAAACACTCTGAACTGCTTCCCGCCACTGCGAATACGAAACATCATGTGCATCAATGTGGACCGACATCAGGCGCGTTATTACATAACCCTTAACCGAATCCTCATTCATAGGATGGGTAAAACACATGAGATCTCTTAAGATAGAATACGGATCTTGAGAAAACCCTCCCCAAGACGAGCTCTCACTCAACACAGATCCATAATGACTGATTTCATTAAGAATTTCAGAATAAATCGCTTGGAATTCTCTCTGATCTTTTAAAAAGTAACTATTCAGCCCACTCAATGAGGAAAACACATTGAGAACCTTATCAATATCTTGAACCCAATAAGATATTTTATCAGTCACAATCTCTCGCAAAACAGACAAGGCACCATCATAACGCATCAGCTTAATCAATTCTTGCTGATAGTGGTTGGCGTCATTCAATGCCCCACCCTCATTTAAACGCGCGGATTTCAGCAAACAATTTTCAATTTGCTCATAAAGCAGAACATGAATTGCGCGCTCAGGGCGAACACCATAGTGCAACGCCGCCATATTTTTTTCGAAAAACTGATCACCAACCAATCTCTTATCTTTTCTCGAAAGGCTCCCTAAGAAATTTTTATCTAGTAACATTTTTAATACATCCGAACGCCTTAAAATAAAGACCGCCATAGTAGTGACAGGTATATCAACCCCTTCCCACACAGCCCTTAAAGCTAAAAGCTCGTTACAAAATTTGATTATTTCACGCGGCGTTTTATCAGAATTCATACTCTCTCCCGAAAGGGAGCTGTAAAGTTTTGAAATCCTTTCTACAGCACTTCCTGAATCCGCCTCTAAAATCTCACGCAATTTTTCTTCTATAAAATTTTGCTTATCCAGAAGCAAAGCCGGCTGGACATGAAGCGTAATGTCGAAAAATTTATCAACAAATGCCTTACCACCAACCCCACTACCTTTAGCTAATTTATCATCCAAGAAAGGGGCAATTACCCAAAGATTTTCATGCGCCTGTTGTAGAAAAATCCCTTGAAGCGAGGACCAAACCTCCTGAGCCTTATTCGGAGAAAGTCGATCCAAGTTATCAATCACAATAACGATTTTATCAAACGAAGCACCGCCCAATATTCTTTCGAAAAAAATTCGAAAGCGGGTCGCCGTTTGATCTTCATGTTCCGTCAAAACTTCCTTAAAAACATCTGCATTCTTAAAAAAAGCAAAAGGAAACATTTTTCCAAACCGATCACTTCCACCTATTAATAAAGATACAGGCCAAATGAACAGCGCAAGAATAGATAAAATGTACATACTTGATACAAGTGCGGACTGGCTCATAAAATGAGCCAGATCTTCCGCCAAGCTACTTGCAGCTACCGCAACGCTACAGGCATAAACACAAAAAAACAGGCCGGACCAAAAATCGATTTTAATTTTATTTTTTTGAATCGTCCTTCCCGTCTTAATCGCCTCTAGTTCATCCCCATATTCCGAATGTTTAAATTTATCTGCAGGAACGCTATTCAAAAGCTCCTGTAAAAATGAAACCCGCGACGGATCATTTTCAAATCGCCAAGAATCATAAATAAAGAACAAATTCTTACTGTCGTTTTTACAAATCTGCCCCTCAACCATCTTTATAATCGATGACTTCCCACTGCCCCACGGCCCCAATAGCGCTATTGATCCGCCATTATTATGATTTACAATCCTGACAATCGCTTCTGCGATATCCTTGTGGTTAGAAAAGCCACTGTCATTAACATCTTCTACTGGCGTGTCATATAATATTTTATACATCGCAATCTCTCATTAAAAATTACTTGGACACCGTAGTAAAAAAGCATCAAAGTTGCACCAAAAAAGAAAGGCAACCCACCAACAATGCTCCCCGTCGACAGCCAGATCGTTTATACAATTCTGTTCCTGCTGTCGCTGGGCGTGGTGTTTTTGGCGCATGAGGCCGGGCATTTGTTGATGGCGCGTCTGTTGGGCGTGCATGTCACCCGCATTTCATTGGGCTTTGGCCGCGAAGTGTGGGGCCGCACCGACAAATACGGCACGCGGTGGAGCATCAAGATTTTTCCGTTCAGCGGCATGGTCCAGTTGACCGACCCCGACCGCGAAACCCCCGATGATTTTGCGCAGCGTCCGGCGTGGTTCCGGTTCTTTATGGTGCTGGCGGGACCGGCGGCCAGTTTCTTTTTCGCGTATGTTTTATTTGTCGGGTTTTATGCGTTGATCGGGCAACCATCGACACGCCCCATCGTCACCGCGGTGCAGGTGGACAGCCCGGCGGATCAGGCCGGCATCATGCCCGGCGATCACATCATTCTGTTTCAGGGCCGCCCCGTTGAACGGTATGAAGACATTGTGCAAGCCCTGCGCACGCCGATGGATGACGCGATCTCCCTGCGCCTGACGCGCGATGGAGCGGTCATGGATACCACCATCACGCCGCGATGGGATGAATATACGGATTTGCGGGGATTTGACCGCGCCCATGGGCGATTGGGCACCATTGCCCAGCATAATCCGATGGACCTTATCGCCGTGCGCGCCGTTGATGGCGTGGCCACCCCCACCAGACAGGCCGCGTTCGACGCGCTGAAAAACCATGTCGGGAAAATTGTGGTGCTGGATTTATTTTCCACGAGCGGGCAGGCCATTCCCTATCGGGTTTATATCGACCCCGTCACCAATGCGGATTTCACGTTGGATGCCATGCCCGATCCCGCCTTGATTTACATGGGGCAGATTCGCGGCGACATGTACCGCCCGCAAACATTTGAACAGGCCGTTATCACCGGGTGGCACGCCTTTGCCCGGCTCACCCATGGCGCGTTTAATGCCTTCCGCAATTTATGGCCGCTGGACCGCACCACCATCACGCCCGAGACCCAGATTCTGGGGGATGGGTTGCGGTTGGTTGCCGGGGTGCATGGCATCCTGTTTATGATGGCCCTGCTGTCGATCATGATCGGATTGCTGAACCTGATCCCCCTGCCCGGGTTGGATGGGTACTGGATCTTGCGTTACGCCATGGAAGCCATGGTCGGGGTTGAGACCACCCGGGCCTTTTACCCCTATATCTGGCGGATCCTGATTTTCGGGATGGTTTTGGCGTGGTTGCTGACCAATCTGGACGGGCTGCACCACGTCCTGCCCGCCCCTGATGCATTACCATAATATAACACATTGTTTTTATTAGGGAAAACTATGCTTCGCGCCCCAATCAGGGGAGAGCCCGCCCTGCGCCGCCGCCCCGACCCTCCACGCCCCTGAAACTTTTGGCCGAAGGGCCTGATTCTGTGGTAGGATGTGGATAAATAAGGCGAATTAAAAATTTAATAAAATTTTATCTATCCCGGCTTAAAATCAAACCGGGTGTGGTGAAGCCGGGTGTGGTGGAAATAGTGCAGGAAATACGCGGAAAACAGGTTTTAGCCTATGCTTTTATGCCGGGGATTGTTCCCCGGATCCGGGCCTTTGCCGAAAGTGGTTTTGGCTGGCTCGCCTTCCTGATGGCCGCCATTTATAACGCGGTCCGCCTGCTCCCCAACGGTCACCCTTATCTCGATCCCGCCAATCGCGGGAAATACGGCATTCGCCATGTGATTGCCCAGGCCGCCAACAATTTGAAAATGAATCGGTCCAACATCGACCAGATCGTGATTTTCTTCGCGCTGCTGATCGGGTTTGTCATTCTGGTTTTGCAATTCGTTCTGCTGGCCATGGGCTTGGTGTTGCAGACCGCGCATGCGGCGGGTCCGACCTTTGGCGGCGGCATGTTCTCCACACCTGCGCCCGATAACGATGTGGCCTTTATCCTGTTGCACACGGTTCTGGGTGTGCCGGGGATGTTTGGGTCCTACGGATCAACACCGTTCCACACGGCCATGCACGGCCTGTTCCAGTTTTACAGCCTGGCGATGCTGATCGTCGCGGTGATTGTCGTTTTGTATTACGTTCTGGTCATCGTTGGTGAAACCGCGCAAACGGGCACACCGTTTGGCAAACGGTTCAACCACATCTGGGCGCCGATCCGTCTGGTCGTTGCGCTTGGCTTGCTGGTGCCGATTGCGAACGGTTTGAATTCTGGCCAGTACATCACGCTGTATGCGGCGAAACTGGGTTCCGGTCTGGCCACCAATGGCTGGCTGCTGTTTAACGAAAGCCTGACCAACGGGTTGGGCACGTCGGACGAAAGCCTGATCGCGCGCCCGACCATTCCGGACACCGCCGCCATCGTGAAATTCATGGCGATGGCCCGCACGTGTAAAGAATCGTATGAACGGCTTTTGAACAATGCGGGGAACACCGGCAATGTGGTGTTCACCATCGAGCCCTATCTGGTCAAAAACCCGCTGATCAACCAACAGATTCCAACAGCCAGTGCGGGCTTCTATCAAACCGCCCTGCAGTTTTATAAAAACAACGACATTATCATTTCCTTCGGTGCCGCCGACCCCACACCCGGCGGGTCGATGAACTTCAACCAGAATACGGGCGGCATCAAACCCTATTGCGGTGAGATCGTCGTTCGCACCAACGCCGTAACGCAAGTCGGCGCGCTGGAGGTTCAGGAAGGGTATTTCAACATGATCATGTTCCTGTGGCAGAACCCGCGCGTTGCGGATTTTGCCGAGGTCATGGCTTATAAAAAACTGCCGAACACACAAGGTGGTTGTACGTTGGGTACATCCAATGCGGATATCAACTGTAACGATGGCGTCCGCGCGGCCTTTATCGACCAGTTGATTCAGGATATGCACGCCCAGTTTGACGCAGAGGTCACCGCGGCCCGCGACAACATGATTGCCGCCGGCGGCTTTGCCGTTCCGCCCGAAGTATTGATCAAGGGCTGGGGCGGGGCCGGGATCTGGTACAACAAGATTGCAGAAATGAACGGCGCGTTGTTCAGCGCGGCGTTTAACATTCCGTCCCCGAACCGCTTGCCGGTTCCGATGCAGACCATTTCGGAATCGCGCCGTATGCACGACGAAAATCTGGGCGGTGCCGATTATTTCGCCCCGCACCAGTCGGACGGCCACCCGATTAAATTCGAAGACCCCAACGATTATCTGGTCGCCGAAGTGCTGTACCATGCCTACAAAGTCTGGGGCGAAGCTGGCGTCTACATGGATTCCGATGTGACACCGAAGAACAACATCATCCTTGATACGATGAACTTCCTGTTTGGGACAAACGGGCTGTTCAGCATGCGTGAAAACAAGGATATTCACCCGCTGGCGCAATTGGTCGGCATCGGCAAGGGGATCGTGGACAGCACGGTGCGCAACCTGTTCGCCGCGACGATGTTCTCGATGGGTGGCGGACTGTTTTCACAAATCCCGCAATTTGCCGGTCTGGGATCGTTCCTGAACGTCGCCAGCGGCATGCTGGTTTCATTGGCCACGGTGGGGCTGACCGTCGGGTTTATCCTGTATTACGTTTTGCCGTTCCTGCCCTTCATCTACTTCTTCTTCGCCGTGGGGACATGGTTGAAAAGCGTGTTTGAAGCCATGGTGGGCGTGCCGCTGTGGGCGCTGGCCCACTTGAAAATCGACGGGCATGGCTTGCCCGGTGATATGGCGATGAGCGGCTATTTCATGATTTTCGAAATCTTCATCCGACCGATTTTGACCGTGTTCGGACTGGTGGCCAGCGTCATCATCTTCTCGGCCATGGTGCGGGTTTTGAATGAAATCTTCCCGCTGGTGACCGACAACCTGACCGGTTTCGATGGTACGGATGCGGGCGCCACATTGTTCGGCGGCACCCCGCTGGAATTTAAACGCAGCGTCATCGACGAATTTTTCTTCACCATCGTTTACACGATCGTCGTCTACATGATCGGCACATCGTGCTTCAAAATGATCGATCTGGTGCCGAAGAGCATCCTGCGTTGGATGGGTTCGGGTGTTCAGGGCTTTGCCGATGCGCAGGGCGATGCGAAAGAAGGTTTGGTTCAGTATGCCGCGATGGGCGGGATGGGTATGTCCAGCCAACTGGCCGGCACACTGACACAAACGGGGAATCTGGCGGGCAAAGCTGTTGGCACGGTCGCTGGCAACATTGGCCCGGGCGGCGGCGGACCCGGTTCGCGCATTACCGGCGGTGGCGGCACCCCGTAACCGGCAACGGGCGTGGGACCAGCATTATAATTTCAAACGGGCCGCATCACACAGGATGCGGTCTGCAGCTTAGAAAAGTGGGCAACCACATCGTAGGACGACCATGGACCTGACCCCAAAAGGGTTTTTAAAATTCACCTTCCTTCCCGGAATCGCACCGCGATTGCGCGACTTGATGGCGAGTGGGTTCCGGTATATCGCGATGTTCACGGCCTTGGTGTATCGCGTCGTCGGGTTACTGCCCGCCGGACACCCCTATCTGAACCCGGAGAATTTTGGCCGGTATGGATTGCACAACGTCGTGTTCCAGGCCGCGTCGAATTTGAAATTCGACCGTAAACACATCGACCAGGTGGTGATTTTCTTCATCCTGCTGCTCGGCTTTGTTTTGCTGGCCATGCAATTCGGCCTGCTGGCCGGGGCCTTTTTCATCGGATCCGCCAAGGCGGCGGGGGCGATGCCAACCGATTTCGTGGGCTGGTTCACCCCGGCGGACCCGACAAACGATCTGGCCTACGTCCTGCTGGACCGTGTGTTTGGCGTTCCGGGCCTGTTTGGGTCCTGCGTCGAACAGAACATTGCCTGCTTCGGCAGTTCGGTCAGCGATGGCCCGTGGCCGTTTGCGTATCACGGCGCGATGCAGAACATGTTCGCCTTGTACAGCGAAGCCCTGCTGATCGTTGCGACCATTATCGTTGGCTATCTGATCGTTACCATTGTGATGGAGACCGCGGAAACAGGCACGCCGTTTGGGCGGCGCTTTAACCGCGTCTGGGCGCCGTTGCGCCTTGTGGCCGGGCTGGGATTATTGCTGCCCGTATCCTATGGCCTGAATTCGGCGCAATATATTACGCTGTACGCCGCCAAGTGGGGGTCCGGGTTTGCGACCAATGGGTGGAACCGCTTCGTCGATAATATTTCGGCCCCGACTTTGTTGGGTGAGCCCAACTCGCTGACATCCATTCCTGAATTCCCACCCATGCCGCAGGATATTTATCAATTTTTCACGGTCGTCTCCACCTGCGTGGATGCTTATCGCACCATGTATGGCCGGGAAATTCAGGCCTATATGGTGCGCAATACGTCCAATACGCCGTCTTACATGCTGCTGGACGACATGTACAACAACCCCATGACCGTGCAACAAATCGCGGAATGGACCCGCGGGGACATGGTCATCCGTTACGGCGAATATAATCCGGAACTGTATCCAAACGAAAAAGGGTACGTCTTCCCCCATTGCGGCGAAATGAACTTCAAGATCATGTCGCAGGGTGCGCCCAGCATCACGACCGGAACGACGCTGGCCACGGAATCGCCGGTGGATTTGATCACGCGGAACTATATCAACAACATCATCCTGTTCGGCTGGGAAGATATCAAAAACCAAAGCACGGGCACCGATTTCGTCTGGATCGGTGACTGGGCCCGCAACATCAATCGCCGTTATTTGCCGCAAAACCGCGACCCCAACGCGCCGATGCCGACGGAAGAACAAAAACAATTCATCATGACCGATTATCGGTACTGGATTGAAGAATCCCTGCGTGAAGCCTATGCCGAGATGGGGAATTACCCTTGGGCGGAAGATGCCAAGATTTACGGATGGGGCGGTGCCGCCATCTGGTACAACAAGATTGCGCAGGTCAACGGCGATTTGACCGCGGCCGTGTTCAACCTGCCGCAGCCGACAAAGTTCCCGGACATTATGGAGCAGATTCAGGCTGGGCACCGCAAGGAAGACAGCGCCATCACCGGCAGCAAACGATTCGAGCCGCACCATTCCAGCAACAAGCTGGTCGAATTGCCGGACCCGAGCCAGTATCCGATCGCACAGGCCATGTATCAGGCCTTCGTCGCGTGGAACAACACGACATATGGATGCGGTGACAGTTCATACGGCGCCATTTCCAGCGACATCGGTTGCGGCCGCCGCCCCGCCACAGGCAATCAGGTGATGGATTTCATCTATGTCCTGTTTGGTCTGGAAGGGCTGTGGGACATGCGCCGCAACGAACACGTCTATCCGCTGGCCCAATTGGCATCATTGGGCCGCGCCATGGTTGAACATGGCGTGACCGTTCTGGGCTATTCCGCTGGGTCGGGCATTCTGGGTCTGGTCACCAGCGGCACCATGGTTGGCGGCATGGGCAAGGCCGTGTCCGGCTTCCTGCTGGGGATTGGCATGATCGGGCTGAGCATCGGGCTGGTGCTGTTTTACGTGATTCCCTTTATGCCGTTCCTGTATTTCTTCTTCGCCGTTGGCGGGTGGGTCAAGGGCGTGTTCGAGGCCATGGTCGGCGTCCCGCTGTGGGCGCTGGCGCACCTGAAAATTGATGGCGAGGGCTTGCCGGGCCGCGCCGCCATGAACGGCTATTATTTGTTGCTGGAGGTGTTTATCAGACCCATCCTGATCGTCTTCGGGTTGGTTGCATCAATCGTGGTGTTCTATGCCATGGTGCGCACGCTGAACAACATGTTCGACATCGTCGTGTCCAACCTGGCCGGGTTTAACCACACCAACGCCCAGGCCGTGGCCGCCAACAGCACGGGCAGCATTGCCTATTACCGCGGCATTATTGACCAGTTTTTCTATACGATCCTGTATGCGCTGGTCGTGTACATGATCGCGCAATCCACATTCAAGCTGATCGACCTGATCCCGAAGAGCATCCTGCGCTGGATGCATGGTTCGGTCGAATCCTTCGGCGACCAGTTGCAACCGGCTGCGGAAAACCTCACCCGAAACGCCTTCCTGGGGACCAACTCTGTCTTCAGCTCCGGCGGCAGCATTATCGGCCAGATGACCGGCCGTGGCGCGGGCTGGGGCGAGAATGCGGCCGGGAGAATCTAAATAAGGGCCCGATCATGCGCAGAACGTGCGTGATTGTGGAGAAAGACCAAGGCGTTGTGGTATAATCGGGGAAACCGGGTGGACCATAATTTTAATAAAATTTTAATAATCCGGGGCTGAACAACAGCAGTGGTGTGAGACAATAAGGCGGGGCCAGGCAAATCAATGCCAGACAATAATAAAATGAAGATCACAACGGGAATCACGACGGGGCAAGTGCTGAAATTTGCACTGCTGCCCGGGATTCTGCCGTTGACGCGGGATCTGGTCGGCACCGGATTCAGCCACGTGTCCTTCTTTATGGCGCAGGTCTTCCGCGCCGCGCGCCTGCTGCCCGCGGGCCACCCGTATTTAAGCCCGCAGAACATCCGCAAATTCGGGATCAGCAACGTTCTGGGCGAGGCCTACCGCAACCTGCAATTCAACAAATCCCACGTCGACCAGATCGTGATTTTCGCGATGGTCTGCCTCGGCTTCCTGTTGCTGTTGCTGCAGATTGGTATTTTGCTGTTCAGCCTGATGGTCCAAAGCGCCAAGGCCGCCATGCCCGCCGGGTATGGAGAGTTCTTTAAAATTCAGAATGCGGAAAGCGATATCGCCTTTATCCTGCTGGACCGCGTGTTTGGCGTTCCCGGCATGTTTACCGACGCCAATGGCGGCGGCACCTGTGTCGCCAACGGCACGCCCTGCCTTGGGTCCGCCGTTCCGGATGGGCCGTGGCCGTTTGCGTATCACGGCGCGTTGCATGACATGCTGCAATTCTACAGCATTGGCCTGATGGTCATTGCCGTCATTATCTTCCTGTATTTCGCCGTTGCCATCGTCGTTGAAACGGCGCAAAGCGGCACGCCGTTTGGCCGCCGCTTTAACCATGTCTGGGCCCCGATCCGTATGGTGGTGGCGCTCGGCCTGCTGGTTCCGCTCAGCTACGGGCTGAACGGCGCGCAATATATCGCGCTGTATGCCGCCAAATGGGGATCGAACATGGCCAGCAATGGCTGGACCCTGTTTAACGAACGCCTGACGGGTTCGACGTTGCTGGGCGACCCCAATTTCCTGATCGCGGAACCACGCCAGCCAAAGCCCAACGATTTGTTGCAATTCTATACGGTGCTGGCCGCCTGCCAAAAATCCTATGAATTGCTGGCTGAGGGCAACGTCAGCATCAACGCCTATCTGGTCCGCAGCGTGACCAAAGCGCCGGAATTTATGCTGCTGGCGGATGCCGATTGGGAGCAGGCTTTAAATTTCTATGAGAACGGCGACATTATCGTCGTCTTCGGCGAACGCGACCCCATCCGCCACAAACAGGAACCGGGTTATGTTTCGCCCTATTGCGGCAAAATCACCATGACCACGACCGATGTTGAAGAAGAAGGATCGCGGTCGATCCAGCAATCCTATTATGAGGGCCTGATCCGCACACCATGGGATCAGATCAGTAACGAAACCAACACCAGCTATTTCATCAACGCGGGCTATGCCGCGGTGAAGGAAGCCCTGCCCAACAGCACGGCCAGCAGCATCACCAACACCATGCCAACACCGCAGCAACGCGATGATCTGGTCCGGTCGTGGGATGAAAACATCGATATGTGGATTTATTACGGCGTGGTGGCCCAGATTGGTGGCGGCGATTGGCTGAACACGCAACAGGCCCTGGGCTGGGGCGGCGGCGGCATCTGGTACAACAAGATCGCACAGATGAACGGCGCGATGATTGCCGCGGCCTATAACCTGCCCTTCCCGACCAAATATCCGGCCATCATGGAATATGTGCTGGAAGAAAAGCGCAAGAAGGACAACGAGATTATCAGCCAACTGCGGTACCAGCCGACCATGTCGGACGGTGTCGCGGTGGAATTTACCGAATATGGTGCGGCCATGTCCGCCGCATTGAACCGCGCCTATGACATCTGGAACGTCGAAGCGGCGGGTCAGCCGAGCGGCGCGGAAAACATTCCGACCCCGACATCGCAAAACATCATTATCGACGTGATCAATGCCCTGTTCGGGACCGAAGGGTTGTTCAACATGCGGGATAACGCCAACACCCACCCGCTGGCCCAATTGGTCGCTTTGGGTAAATCCATGGTGGATTCGGCCATTACCAATCTGGGGATTGCCGCCGGATCCGGGGCTGTGGCCACCTTATCCAACCTGCTCAACGGCTTGTTCGGGATCGGACCACTGGCCGGGGCGTTTTCCAGCATTGCCAGCGGTGTCGCCTTTATGACGCTCAGCATGGGCTTCGTGCTGTATTACGTCTTGCCGTTCCTGCCCTTTATTTACTTCTTCTTTGCCGTCGGCAACTGGGTCAAGGGCGTGTTCGAGGCCATGGTGGGCGTGCCGCTGTGGGCGCTGGCGCACATCCGGATCGACGGGGATGGCTTGCCGGGTGATGCGGCCAAGGACGGGTATTTCCTGATCTTTGAAATCTTTATGCGGCCGCTGTTTATCGTCTTTGGCCTGATTGCCGCCGTCTCCATCTTCGCGGCGCAGGTTCAGGTGCTGAACAGCATTTTCGATCTGGTTGTCTCCAACCTGACCGGCTTCGATAACGAAGGGGCCGATGCCGCGTTGGCTGGGCAATTGGGCAACTGGGAATTTATGCGCTCCACCATCGACTATTTCTTCCATACGGTGATTTACGCGATCATCGTGTACATGATGGGCATGGCGTCGTTCAAGCTGATCACCCTGATCCCGAACCACGTCATGTACTGGCTGGGCACGAACGTCAACGGCTTCGGCGACTTCTCCGGCGACCCGGCGGAACACCTTGTCCGCAACGTGTCCATGGGCGCCAACTCTGTCAGCGGATCGCTCAGAGGGGCCGCGGGCAGCCTGCAGGGCATGTTCGCGAAACAATAACGTCCTCCGGGATAACAAAAAAACACCCGCCAATCTGGCGGGTGTTTTTTTATGGGTTCGCATGAAGCGCGGGGCGCTTAGCCGTTTCTCTGCTTCAAATGATCCAACAGAATCTGGACATTGCCGCCGCCCGCCTGAATCACGGAGGAGAAGTCGGAACGCTGCGTCAGGGACATGCTGACCCCTTCGACCATCACGTCAACGATCTTGTACCGGCCATCCTTGTTGCGCACGCGCCAATCCACCTTGACCGGCGGCTTGCCTTCGGGCGATTCAATCACGGAGGACACGATCACATCCTTCTCCCCATCCGGGCGGGAGCCCGTGGTGCGGAAGGTCTGGTTCGTGTATTCGGTGAACCGTTCGGAATAGACGTTCACGACCATCACTTTGAATTGCTTCTGATACTCGACCCGTTGCGCTTCGGAGGCCGAGCGCCAATAGGTGCCCAGCGCAAAGCGGCCAATGGTCGCCATATCAAACGAATCTTCCAGCAATTTGCGGAAGGAGGCGCGTTTTTGTTGCTGTGACAGCGACGCATCACCCAAAAACCCAATCGCCCGGCCCGCCATGGAACCAACGAAGTTTTCAGCCCCCTTTTGATCCGCAACGCGCAGGAACGCGCCGTCAACCTGATAGGCCGGACGCACGTCCGAACCGGCGGCCACGGCCGAAGACGACACCAGCGGGGACAGCAGCGCCGCCGCAGCCGCGCCCAAAACCAATCCACGCATTACACTTTTCCGATCCAGCATCAACACCTCAAACACTCCTTTATCAAACACGTCACGGGAAAATCGGCACATCCATACAGCCTTATCACCATGCACTGCAAACTTTATAGATAGTTTGACACACATCAAAGGCAAAAACATGACGATGATGACCGCGTCATAAAAAACCGAGCCTTCGCAAAAAGGCCCGGTTTCCTGAAAATTATGCGGTAAAGCGCTTATTCTTCGCCTGCGTCATAGTCGGGGATATGGCTCCCGAGAGCGCCCGTCGACATGTCGGTGACCATCGCCTCACGCCGCTGCAGATAGGCGCTGCGGGTTGCTGCATAGTAATCGAACGAGTTGCGGCGCAGATCGTCCAGCGCATCCAGCAATTCTTCGCGCGCATCGATATAAGACACGCCAAGACGGGCGTAGTACCAGCCGAATTTCTCGATATTGTACAGGTACCAGAACAGCGGATCCATGAAACCATCAACCAGCAGGCCGGTGCCATCGCGCATCGTGGTGGGTCCCAGCAGCGGTACAATGATGTACGGGCCTTGGCCAACACCCCAAACGCCCAGCGTCTGACCGAAATCTTCACGCTGATGCACATACCCTTCCATGCCGGCAACGTCGATCACGCCGCCCACGCCGATCAGCGTGTTGACCGAGGTACGGACCAGCACGTTTTCAACGCCGGCAAAATCGCCCTGCAATGTTTCGTTGGCCAGATCGATCGGGGCACGCAAGTTATTCAGGAAGTTACGAACGCCATTGCGGGCCGGTTGCGGTACGGCAAAGCGATATCCCTTGGCCACCGGACGGAACACAGCCTGATCCACCACATCGTTCACGGCGAACATCACGCGGTTATAGCCTTCCAGCGGATCGTTCGGTTCCGTGGCTTGCGTACTGCTGCATGCAGACAGGGTCAGCGCAGCAAAGCCGGCCAGAACAACATGAGAGAATTTCAAAAACGCAATACGCGCCATCATTTTACATCCCGCACAATCGAAGGGGTTTCATGGAATTTTTTAAACTTTAAGAGCAGGCTGCATGGCAAAACGCGCCACACCCCCTGAGTTAATCAAATTGGCATGAACGCCAAGTTAACAAAACTGGTCCGATGTAGCCCTTTTTTGCCTTTATTTCAAGACGTTCGGGACAGTGTGACAAAGATAATACACAGGGTGTTGCAAACAAGCATCAGCCATCTTCGAGCGTCAGCAACACCGCCCCGCCCAACAAGGCCGTGACCAGCGCCGGGGACCAGGCCGCCAGCAGGACCGGGATCTGTTGCGAAGCGCCCAGCGCCTGCAGAAAGCTGGACAGGAAGAACACCACAAACCCCATCATCACCCCGGCCATCACCATGGCCATGGCCCCACGGAAGCGTGGCGGCCGCAGCGACACTGTCGCTGCCAGCAACACCATGGCCATAAACAGCAAGGGCTGGGCCAGCAAGGACTGGAAATGGATCGACAGGCGGGTGGCATCAAACCCGGTTTGCTTCAGCGTGGCGATAAAACCCGGCAGTTTCCAGAAAGACAGTGTTTCGGGGGAGGAGAAACTTTCCTCGATCTCGTCCGCGGTCAGCTTGGTTGGCAGGGCGTAATGCTGCACCCGTTCGGCCCGCGCGCCCGGCGCGCTGATCTGCACGTCCTGTAAATTCCACTGCCCCCGGGTCAGGCGGGCGCTGGTCGCATCCATGCGGCGCAGGAAATTATTGTCGCCGTCAAAGAACAACACCATGACCCCGCGCAATTCCCAGTCGGGCAACTGGATTTTGTCGGCATGGATGATGGCATACCCTTCATCCACACCCTCGTCCACACTGGTGTCAGTGGACGGGCTGTCCAGATGATGGGATTGGCGCAGCCACAGCCCTTCCTTGAACAGGGCGATCTGGTTGCCCTCGGGCAGCAAATAGCGGTTTTCCAGCACCTGATACCGCCCCAGCATCATCGCCCCCAGCGGGTTGATGACCGCCATTTGCAGCACGCCAATCAGGATCGCCACACCCATGACCGGGGCCAGAAACTGCCAGACGGAGAACCCCGCCGCCCGCACAACGATCAGCTCGCTGCGCCGGGTCAGAACCCAGAAGGTGAACATGGCCCCGAACAGGATGGCGAAGGGGAAAATCAACTGCCCCACCTCGGGCAGTTTGTACAACCCCATCTCCAGCACGCGGGACAGGCCGACATCGCGCTTCGCCGCCCGGCGCAGCAATTCGACCGTATCGAACAGATAAACAACGCCCAGCAAAATGGCCGTGATAAACAGGAAATTCAGGGCGAAAAGACGGCCCAGATAGCCGTTCAGCGTGGCATGGCGATTGATCATGCGGCCCCCCCGGTCTTGGTGTTTTTCGCACCGGAGATGAACAGGGACGACAAGGTGCGGCACCATGGTTTTTGCCGCATGGCTTCGCTGGCCCCGCTGAGCAGATAGCCGCACAATAAAAGCGGCCCCAGCACCAGCACATCCATCAAAATCAGCCCACCAATATGATCCTGCGCCATGTTAAAGGCGGCCAGATAAAGCCCCTGAATCCCGACCACGGCGGCAATGGCGGCCACGATCCGGCGGCTTTGCCCGCGCCGATCCACCGGACCCAGCAACAGGAAGGCCAGCCCGATCACGCTGTAGGTCAGGGCCAGAAACGGGCTGATAATGCGGCGGTGGGCTTCGACCATGAAATCATGGCGGCTGGCGCGGTCATGTTCATTGGCCATGTCGGGGCGGAACAGTTCGAACAGGGTCCGCTCCTCCGGCTCGCGCCAGCGTTGGCGCACCACGCCGGATCCTTCGGGCAGATCAATCAGATAGCGGTCAAAATCCAGCCTTGTCAGGTTGCCGGTGCTTTCATCCATGGCCTGGCGGGAGCCGTCATAGACCACGACTTGCTGCCCGGAATCTGTGGCGACCATCACGCCGCGCTTGGCAATCACCGTCACCGGGGTCGGGTTTTCGGCCCGGGTATCATGGATCATCAACCCGCCCAGTTCCCCGTTGTCCAGCCGTTCCCGCATATAAACGGTCAGGCCGGGGGCCACGGCGTTGAAGACCCCTTCGCGGAACAGCAGGCTGGAATATTGCGCTTTGATCACCTGCCGCAGATGTTGCATCCCCGCCAAGGTCACCGGGGCCAGCCACGCCGTCATAATCAACAGCACAACACTAACCCCCAGCGCCAGCATCAGGGCCGGACGGGCCAGCCGGGCGGGCGACGCACCAATGGCCCGCATCACCACCAATTCGCTGTCCATCGTCATGCGGTTATAGATAAAGACAATCGCCGCCAGCAACGCGATGGGCAGGATGATTTCAAAGAAGCGCGGCAAGGCCAGCAAGGTCAGCAGCCAGAAGGCCGAGCCCGACGCCCCGGCATTGATGACCAGTTCCAGAAAGCGCAGCGACTGCGTCAGGAAAATAATAGCCGCCAGCACCACGGCAATAAACACCGTGGCGATCAGCAAGGTTTTGAGCAGATAACGGTCGAAGACAGCCATGGAAAAAGGCACGCGTCTGGGTTAAAGTTTGTCGGCCTTTATCCATACCAAGCCCGTTCCGGGCGGCAAAGCCGTAAATCTCTCAAAAAGCGGAAAAATCATGACCAAAACCGTCAAAATCACCTTTTCCAAAACGCCCCAGCCCAAATCTAAGTCCAAATCCGACACGTTGGCCGCCTGCGTTGGCGCCGATGGCACGTTCAGCTCGGAGGCCGAGGCCCTGAATAAACAAAGCGGCGGGACCATTCGCCAGTGGATGGACGCGCAAGATCATTTCAGCGGCAAGGCCGGGCAGATCGCCGTGATCGCCGCCCCGAAAAACAAGGACGGCGTGGTGCGTTACATGCTGGTCGGGATGGGTGAAGCCGCCGATCTGACCCCGGCCGAAGCCGCCGTGATCGGGGGCAAATTTTACAGCGCCCTGAAATCGACAGGCACGGAACATGCAACCCTTTTTGCTGCAGCAAAAAGCGCAGCAAAATCGGACAAAAAATCCAAAAAATCCGATGCAAAACAATCCCTTGGCGCGGATGCCCTCGCCGCCCATATCGCGGAAGGTGTGCGCCTGCGCGCCTATGATTTCGACCTGTATAAATCCGCCGAGAAAGGCAGCAGCAAAAAGGGCGAGAAGAAAGCCCGCACCCTGCAATCCGTCGATATTGTACTGGATGGCGCGACCAAGGCCGCCGCGATTGAGCGCGATCTGGCCGCCGCCGCCGCCGGGACCCATGTGGCCCGCGACCTGACCAACGAGCCGCCAAACGTGATTTATCCCGAAAGCTACGCCAAACGGATTGCAAAAATGCTGCAACCCCTCGGCGTGCATGTCGAGATTCTGGATGAGAAGAAAATGGCCAAGCTGGGCATGGAATCGCATCTGGCCGTGGGGCAGGGTTCGGCCCGCCCGCCGCGCGTGGTGATTATGCGTTATGCCGGGAAATCCGGCGGAAAAGCCACGAAATCCGCCAAGGCAGCCCCGAAAATGACCAAACCTTTGGCCTTCGTCGGCAAGGGCGTGACGTTCGATACGGGCGGCATTTCCATCAAGCCCGCCGCCGGCATGGACGACATGAAAATGGACATGGGCGGGTCCGCCGCCGTGGTCGGGTTGATGCACACGTTGGCCAGCCGCAAGGCCAAGGTCGATGTGGTCGCCATTGTCGGGCTGGCCGAAAACATGCCATCAGACCGCGCCTATCGCCCCGGTGATATTATCGGGTCGATGGCCGGGAAAACGGTTGAGGTCCTGAACACGGATGCCGAAGGCCGTCTGGTCCTGTGCGATGCCCTGACCTATGTCCAGAAACATGACAAGCCGAAGATGATCATTGATCTGGCCACCCTGACCGGGGCGATCATGGTTGCGCTCGGGTCCGAATATGCCGGGGCCTATGCCAACGATGAAACGCTGTGGACCCAGTTGCAGGACGCCAGCCGGAAGACGGGTGAAAAACTGTGGCGGATGCCGCTGGACGATTTTTATCGCAAATCGATGGTGTCCACCATCGCCGACCTGAAAAACATCAGCGGGTCCCCCCATGGCGGGTCCTGTACCGCCGCCGGGTTCCTGCAACACTTCATCGAGGGCGACACCCCCTGGGCCCACCTCGACATCGCCGGAACCGCCTGGGTCGGGGCCGACAAGCCACTGGGCCCGAAAGGCGCCACCGGATTTGGTGTTCGCGTCTTGAACCAGATGGTGATGGATTATTACGAGTAAGACGAAAACAAAATTGACCTAATCACAAACCCCCTCTACCCCGAGGGGGTTTGTTTATTCTGGATAAAATACCTGAACATACCCATGACACATACGATCTACACCGAACCTGTAGGGAAAACTTTGCGCTTTCTTGCCCTGCGCAAAGGCATGGCGTAAATCAGTCAATACCTTGCCTGTACGCTCCGCATCCGTCCCAAAAGCAGGCCCCGGGGAAGAAGCCACCCTTAACAGCCCTTTTTCCAGAACACAGAACCAGCCATACATTTCCAAAATCGGAAAAAGTCCCTCAGCATCATTGGATGCTATCGCCTGCGCATAGAGTGCTGACATAACACTATATTGGGCAGGTACATGATTTTGCAAAGCCGCACGCCGGAACCAACGATTCGCTTCCGCCTGATCCTTAGCAACACCATATGTACCTTCGCTGTACATACGGCCCAACTCAAACTGCGTTTGAGCATCTCCCCATGCACCAACATAGCGGCAAATTTCAATCGCGGCATCCCGGCGCTCAGATTCTGCAGACCCATTGATTTGCCCCAAAGCCACCTGACAATCAGTTGCGTTGTATTCCAAAGGTTCCGTGCGCTTCGCTATACGGTCCTTTTCAACCTGATACTCGTGCGCAAGGGCCTCAGTAGACCAGCGAGCCGCCAAGTACATAAAACCGAAACTCGACACGTACATGCCAAACCAGATGAGCGCCAACACTATGACGACATTGATGACCTCGCGCATAAAAGCTTTCATCCGGACCTCCGATTTAATTGGTTGCACTCTACCACAGATACACGCACATACACACTGGCAAAAGCATACGCGCCGATCAAAAAATGTCATACACCTAGCCCGTATGCGACTGTACGTATAAATAAAATCAATGGGTTAGTGTTTTGTGCATGACATACGAGCGGCACCCTCACCCCGGCCCTCTCCCGGAGGGAGAGGGGGACGATTGGGAAGGGTTTTTGGGCCAGCGGGACCGGCTCGCTCTCCCTCTGGGAGAGGGTTGGGGTGAGGGGCAAATCGAAAAGATTGAACCCGGTTGCCCCGCCCTGCTATACACCCATCACACCCCAAACAGTGATCCGATGATGCCCACACCCCCGACCCACGCCCCACTGACCATCGACCTTTTCTGTCGCGTGATCGACAATTTTGGGGACATCGGGGTGTGCTGGCGGTTTGCCCGGCAGCTGGCCAGAGGGAGAGATGGGGACCAAGGGTGTGGGGTCCGGCTGTATGTTGATGACTTCAAAACCTTTGCCCGGATCGAACCGAGGCTGGACCCGGATGCCATCCGGCAGACCATTGACGGGGTCGCCATCCTGCGCTGGACCGCGGAGGCCATCGGGCAATTTTATAACACCCCCGACCTTCCCATGGCCGATGCGGTGATCGAGGCCTTTGCCTGTGACCTGCCCCAAGCTGTCATCGCGGCCATGAAAGCCACCACCCCGAATCCGGTCTGGGTCGACCTTGAATACCTCAGTGCCGAGGACTGGGTCGATGGGGTCCATGCCATCCCGTCCACCAACCCGATGACGGGGATGAAGAAGACATTGTTCTTCCCCGGCTTCACCCCGCGCACCGGGGGCCTGAGCCGTGAGGCCGGATTGATGGATGACATCAAAACATTCCAGTCGGACACCGCCGCCCAAAATACATGGCGCGCCCGCCACGGCATCCCGGCCATTGATCCGACCATCATCGATATCAGCCTGTTTTGTTATGACAACGCACCCGTCACCGCCCTGATGGGCGTGATCGACCGAGCCGGAATCAAAACCCGGTTCCTGGCCCCCGCCGGGGTGGCCCCGACGCATATGGCGGCGCTGAAGGATTTCCAATCCGACCACGTCACCATCCATACCGTGCCGTTTTTGACGCAGGATGATTACGACAAATTGCTCTGGACCAGCCACGTCAATTTCGTCCGGGGGGAGGATTCATTCGTCCGGGCGATCTGGGCCGGGCGGCCCATGGTCTGGCAGATTTATGTGCAGGAGGAGAATGCCCACCTGATCAAACTGGGCGCGTTTTTAAGCCGTTACGGTGCGAATCTGGCCCCGGAAGACGCGGAGAAGCTTGCACAATTCACTATAATGTGGAATGTAGAAGCCCTTGAAGAGGGCAGCACCCGGGTGATGCGCGACTTTTTTGAGGCCCTGCCCCGGCTGGGCCCCCACGCGCGAGACTGGGCCAGCACCCTTGCCGAACAGGCGGATCTGGCCGACCAGCTGGTCCGCTTTATCCGGAACCAAAAAGATCAAAACTGATATAAGGACATTCATACGATGAAAATCGCTCAAGAACTTCGCTCCGGCAACGTTGTCACCATGGAAGGCAACCTGATGCTGGTGACGAAAGCTGAATTCAGCAAATCCGGTCGTAACGCGTCCGTGATGAAACTGAAGATGAAAAACCTGATCACCGGCAACACGACCGAAGGTGTTTACCGCGCCGACGACAAATTTGAAAACGTCGTTCTGGACCACAAGGAAGTGAAATACTCCTATAACGACGGCGACAACTATGTGTTCATGGATGCCGAGTACAACCAGTACGAAATCACCCCGGATTACATGGAAGACGCCCTGAAATATCTGGAAGATGAAATGCCGTGCGAAATCGTCATGTATGACGGCCGCGCCTTGTCCATCGAAATCCCGACGAAAGTCGTTCGCGAAGTGACCTACACCGAACCGGCCGCCCGTGGCGATACATCCGGTAAAGTGATGAAGCTGGCGAAGCTGGCCACCGGTCATGAAATTTCGGTTCCGGCCTTCATCGAAATCGGCGAAAAAATTGAAATCGACACCCGCACGGACGAATACGTTTCCCGCGCGAAATAAGGTTGATTTTTGAATGGCTTAAACCCCCTTCGCCCCAGTGGCGGAGGGGGTTTTGTCTTGCACCATATCCGTCTCTTGACGGTGCGGGCGCGGAGGCGCAAGACTACCCATCCAATCATAAAAAACTGACGGAACAAGGGAGCGCACCATGACGCATTTTTCATTCACCAGCCAAGCCGGACAAACCGACCACGCCAGCGATATCGTGATCGTTCCGGTGTATGACAAGCGCGCCCCGGGCGTGGCCACCATGATCGCCCCGGCACAAATGGGCGCGGCCATTCAACACGCCATGACCACCGATTTGCATTTTCAGGGCAAGACCGGCCAGACCCTGACCGTGCCCGCCCCGGCAGGCAGCAATTTCAAGAAAATGATTCTGGTCGGCATGGGCGCGACCAAGGGCATGGACAGTTTGCGCGCCGAAACGATTGGCGGAAAAATTTATACGGCGGTCGCCGCAACGGGCATGACATCGCTCACCATTCTGGCCAATGATTTCAGCGGGGCCAATGCCCATATGGCCGCCGATCTGGCCCATGGTTTTGTGCTGAAATCCTACACGTTCGATAAATACAAATCCCAGGCCCCGCAAGCGCCGGATTACACCATTCGCATCGCCCTGCCCAACCCGACCCCGGCGCGCGAAAAATTCGCGCAATTGGCCCCGGTCGCGGCGGGGGCGTTTTTGGCGCGTGATCTGGCCAACGAACCGCCCAACGTTCTGACCCCGAAAACCATGGCCGAACGCGTGCGCGTGGCGATGGAACCGCTGGGGTTAAACCCGGAAATTATTCACGAAGCCGGGTTGAAAGCCTTGGGGGCCGGGGCCTTCGTCGCCGTGGGTCAGGGCAGCAGCCCGGACAAGCGCCCGATGATGGTCGTGCTGCGCTATAACGGCACGGGCAATGACACATCACGTCCGCTGGCGCTGGTGGGCAAGGGGCTGACCTTTGACACGGGCGGCCTGTCGTTGAAAACCAACATGTCGAATATGAAGTTCGATATGGGCGGGGCCGCCGCCGTGATTGGCGCGATGGCCGCACTGGCCGGACGCAAAGCGCCCGTGGATGTGGTCGCCGTTCTGGGGCTGGCCCGCAACGATATTGGCCCGGATGCCAATTGCGTCGATGACATTGTCACCGCGATGAACGGCAAAACCATCGACGTGCAAAACACCGATGCCGAAGGGCGTCTGGTTCTGGCCGATTGCCTGACCTATGTGCAGCGCCGCTTTAACCCGCACACCGTCATTGATCTGGCCACACTGACCGGGGCGTGCAAAGCCGCCCTTGGCAGCACGATGTGCGGTGTGTTTTCGAATGATGAAACATTATCCAAACGCATCCGCGCCAGCGGTGCCAAAGTGAGCGAGCGCGGCTGGCCCATGCCGTTGGGCCCCGAATTTTCCGCGGCCATTCGCGGGACATACAGCGATCTGGTCAATATTGGCAATGGCGGACCGGGGGCCAGCACGGCGGCCGCGTTCCTGCAGGAATTTATCGAAGGCAAAACCAAATGGGCGCACCTTGATATTGCAGGTGTGGCCAATGGCGTCTTCGGTCATCCGACCATGCCCGATAAAATCGGCACCGGGTTTGGCGTGCGGTTGCTGAACCAATTGATCATGGATCATTTTGAGAAAAAGCCGAAAGCCCCAAAAACCGAAGCGGCACCCGCGCCAAAAGCGTGATAGAAAGACCAGATGAGCGAAATTCGTTTTTACCATCTGCAAACACAGGATCTGGGGCAAGCTTTGCCCCAGGTTTTGACCAAGGCCATTAGCGGCGGGAAACGTGTGATCGTCCGCCTGCCCAATGATGATCTGGCCGAAAAAATGGCGGCGCATTTATGGACCTATAACCCCGACTCCTTCCTGCCCCACGGCACAAAGAAAGACGGGTTTGCCGAAGACCAGCCCGTGTATATCACCGCCGGAAACGACAATCCGAACAAGGCCGATTTGCTGATCACCGGGTTGGGTGTCGCGCCGGAGGATGTCGACCAATTCGCCTTGGTGTGCGAATTTCTGGACGGGCATGACGAGGCCCAGATCACCGCCGCACGGCAGCGGTGGAAAACATACAAAGACGCGGGCCACGCCATCACCTATTGGCAGCAAACGCCAACGGGCGGATGGGAGCAGAAGGCGTAAACGCCCTCTTCCGTACAATCATCACAGTGTAAAAAAATCATCCCGCCATTCGTTGGAACAGCGGGATGATTGAATGTGGTTTGATCTGTTTGGCTTAGTGTGCCGGAGCAGCCTCAGCCGGTGCGGCATCCGCCGCAGGGGCTGCTTCAGCCGCCGGGGCCGGCGGCGCCAGTTCGGCTTCTTCCGCCGAAATCTGCGAGGCAGACGGCAAGCCCGCCGGAGAATCAGACAATGTGCGCAGCCATGCAATCACAGCGGCACGATCTTCCGGCTTTTTCAAACCGATGAAGTTCATTTTCGTGTCGGCGATATAGGCCTTCGGTTTCCACAGCATGTGGTTCAGGCTGTCGTAATCCCATTTGCCGCCTTTGGCTTTCATGCCATCGGAATAAGCAAATCCAGCCAAGTGCGCTTTGTTCGCGTTCACGATGCCATACAGGTTCGGGCCGATGCCGTTGGCGCCGCCTTTGTTGAAGCTGTGGCACGCCGCGCAGGCCTTGGCCGCTTGTTCACCGCGTGCAACATCCGCAGAGGCCAGCATCGCCAAAATCGGTTGCGGGCCCGTCGGGGCGGCAACACCAGCGGCGCCATCTTCGACGACGCCTTCGATTTTGTATGCATTGTCATGCAGTTTGTGCGGATGAATTACCGTGTGGGAAATGAATCCCGTCAGGCTGGCGACAATACCGGCCACCAGCACGGCGGCGAAAATTTTGTTGAATTCCATGTTGTCCATGGTGTGCGGACCCTAATCTCAAAAACGCGTACGGAAAGAAAGGTTTAACCTGTGGCTGGCCGTTTGGCCCCCACCCCTTGCGGTATACAGATAAACGGACAAAAAGCCAAGAGGGGGATGCGGGTGGAATGCGGGGGATCATGGGACAAATTCAACATTATGACAAAATATTTCACCTAGGCGACCCGGTTTGAAGCCCCTACACTATCCGCATCGTTTTTTCAGGCCCCGTTCAGGGGCCCCACCCCCAAACCCGAGGATTTTCCCATGGCAACCCACGCCGAACTGGCCGCCCGCCTGCTGCGCGACGCCGCTTTCTTCTTCCGCACCGTGGCCGAACAGAACCCGGTCCTGAAAGACCAGATGGAAGAAAACGCCACCGTGTTTGAACAGGTGGCGAACATGGTCGAGGTCGATCCGCTGGGGCATTTGCCGGATGGGGAGTGATGGAGCCGCCGGGGCTTAAGTGAAGAAATAGAGCCCGGTTGTTTTACTGCGCCAGAGAAGCCAAGCCGCCAGTACGGCGAAGAAACCATCTAGGACAAGCATCATTATCACGAATGGGAGCGAAGTGATCTTGCTCATGGGGGCGTACCCTATGAGCGATAAGAAAAACCACGCCGAAAATATAAAAAAATACGCCCACACCCAAGAAGGCGTATTCTTAATCCGTTCACTCACAGGGACAGTATAGGGCGTCGCATTTTTTCCAAATAAAAACACAATGCCACACAAAACACTAAACGACACCCAGAGCAAAATATGCACGGCCTCAAATTGTTTATCGAAGCTCATTGCATTTGTATCTGACAACAGCGTCAACAAGGCAACCGAAGAGACAAACAAGGTGGTCAGGGTTCGATTAAGCAGCACAATCCATCGTTTTTGCTGCTTATTAATATAAAACGCGTCCCCCGGCCCACGCCAAGGATAAACAATTTCTAGGCCACCGGGAACTTCTCTAAAATGTGGGCGCTCGCCACTGAAAAGAGCATCACAGATTTTCTGCCCAATGTTCTTTTCCATGCAGTGACCCCGTTTATTAAACTGGCTCTACCCGAAACGTCGTTTCATCTTTTAATCCAATGATTTTCACCGATGCCCCGGCAGGCGCATCAGGGCCGACAACGGCCCATGTGGTGTCGCCCACGCGGGCACGGCCGCGGCCGTTTTCGATGGCTTCATCCAGAACGACGGATGTGCCGATATAACGGGCATGGACGTTGCTGCCGATGCCGCCCGGTTCTTCGCGGGTTTTTTGCGATATGAAACGGCGGGAGATGAAATAGGCCGCAACGCCCAGCACGCCGAATAACGCGATTTGCACCGGCAGGGTTAGCACGGGGGCCACAAAAACGATCACGCCCACAATCGCCGCCGCCAGACCGATCCAGAGGAACGCAAAGCCCGGCAGGATCATTTCCATCACCAGAAACAACGTGGCGAGGGCGAACCAGCCCCAGAATAAATTGAGTGTATCCATGATTATCGTTCCGCCTTTATCCGTTTATTGATTGCGGCGAAACGCCGCGGGCCAGCCCCAGAATAAGTTCAGTGTATCCGTGATCAAACATCCTGCTTCATTTCAATTTTATCCTTTCGTCATACCGGCGAAGGCCGGTATCCATTGGATAGACCGTATGGATTCCGGCCTTCGCCGGAATGACGTGAGAGGCTATTCCTTCCACGGGCTTTTGGTTGCGGCGGCGGTGTCGCGCGCCGAGCCGGCGTCGCGGATCAAATCGGTGATGCCGCCCAGTGCGCCAATCACGCCGGAGGCTTCCAGCGGCATGAAGACCAGTTTCTGGTTCGGGGAAATCGCAAATTGTTTCAGCGCGTCCACATATTGCTGGGCCACGAAATAGTTGATGGCATTCACATTCCCGTTCGCAATCGAATCCGACAGCATTTGCGTCGCGCGGGCCTCGGCTTCGGCTTCGCGTTCGCGGGCTTCGGCGTCGCGGAAGGCGGCTTCTTTGCGGCCCTCGGCCTCGAGAATGGCGGCTTGTTTTTCACCTTCGGCGCGCAAGATCTCGCTTTGGCGAATCCCTTCGGCCTCCAGAATGACCGCGCGGCGTTCACGTTCGGCCTTCATCTGGCGCGCCATGGAATCAACCAGATCGCGCGGCGGGGAAATATCACGCACCTCGATCCGGGTGACTTTGATGCCCCATGGGGCTGTGGCTTCGTCCACCACGCGCAGCAATTGATGATTGATCTTTTCCCGTTGCGACAGCAATTCATCCAGATCCATCGACCCGATCACGGTCCGCAGGTTTGTCATGGTCAAATTGAGGATGGAGAGGTTCAGTTCGGAGACCTGATACGCGGCCTTCACCGCGCTCATCACCTGAAAGAACACAACGCCATCGACTTTGACCATGGCGTTGTCTTTGGTAATGGCTTCCTGGGAGGGCACGTCCAGCACCTGTTCCATCATATTGATGCGCGCGCCGATGCCTTCAACAAAGGGAATGATCAGATGCAGGCCGGGGCCCAGTGTGCGCGTGTAACGACGGAACATTTCCAGCGTGTATTCATAGCCCTGTGGCACCGTGATGACGCCCTTGAACGCCACGAACAGGAACATGATAAACACGATAAAACCGAAGGAAAGAAAGCCATCCATGGAGAAAAATTCCTTGTGTTGAGGAGCGCTAAACGCGAAGAGGGAATTATCAAGAAACTACATTTTTGTGCCGACGATATAGGCCGCGATAAACGCAATAACACCACACGCCACAGCCCCACCCAGCGCCATGACCGTGCCGGAGATACGCACGCCTTTGCGTTCATAGGTTTTCAGCGTCATGTCGACGCAGCGGTTGTTTTTTGGATCGGTGTATTTTTGTTTGATTTCGACGCGGCAATATTCGTCCGTGGCGAACAGGCCTTCCGCCTGCTCCACCGCTTTCGTCATGTCGGAAAACGAATCGTGTTTTTTCCAGCGGTCGCCCGAGGCCCCGCCCGATTTCTGGAACGTATAGACGCTGTATTCAATCGCGCCCGGTGGTGCAGATTTCTTTGCAGAATCGCGCAAAGCGGCTGAAGGCATTGAAAACCCCTTCCTTCGTCTCAAATATCAATTTCAAAAAACACACACCCCGGCGCTTGGAGAAAGCGCAGGACTCTCCATCCCTGAATTTTGGCTAAAAACTTTAATAAAGCGTTAACGGGGCCCTTTTTATCCCCCGCTCCCTTATATCCCCTCCAAGAGGGAAGGAGAGGATTGAGAAAAAGCCCTCCCCCCGCCCGAGGGGGGAGGGTTGGGTGGGGGGAGGCCGCAAGGCATCTCATAAAACCCCATTTTCCGTACTGATCCCCGCTTGTATAGGCCGGAGTCTGGGGATAAAATAGTGAACAAGGCGCTCTGCCTTGCCCTTTCTAATCGGCCCCTCCGGGTCATTCTTTTCATAACCACACCCCTCTGGACTGTATCTCGTCATGGCCCGTTCCCGTCGCTCCTCGCGCTCCCGTTCTTCGTCCCGTCAAAAGGGACCATCCTTTGTGCCGGAGCGGATTCAGGCTTTTGCCGCCAACCGTCTGGTCGATGGGTTTGGGGGAGCGATTGCGTTGGCCGGGCTGGCGCTGGTCGCCGCATTGCTCAGCTATCACCCCGCCGATCCGTCGATCAATACGGCCAGCGCCGCCAATGAAATGATGGCCGGCCCGCAAAACTGGATGGGCACGCCGGGCGCATTTATGTCGGATTTGTTTTTGCAGACTTTGGGTATTGGATCATGCGTGTTTGCGCTGGTTCTGATCGCGCTTGGTGCGCGGGTTATTCGCCGCACGCCGATCCGCCCGCTAACCCTGCGGTTTGTTTTCACCATTCTGGCGGCGTTGTTTACGGCCACGGCGGCGGCGCGCCTGCCCTCTGGCGGATGGATGACGCAGGATTGGCTGGGCGGCAGTGGCGGCGTTGTTTTGCTGAACACGCTGGCCGGATGGTTGCCGGGGTCATCCACCGGATTGGGCGCGCACACGATTGCCGCGTTGATCGCCGCTGTGGGGGCGCTGGCCTGTCTGCCGCTGGCCATGGCGGTGACGAAGGATGAAGTGATTTATGTCTGGGATTCGCTGCGCTATATGGCCGCATGGACGACCGAGAAGATCGTTGGGGCCGCGCATGCGTTTTATGATTGGATCCGTCATTATTCAGATCCGGAATACGTCGCCCCGGCGCGTGAACGCCTGACCCAATTGGAGGCCCCGAAATCCCGGTCCCGCCGCGCCCGTATCACCGCCGATGATGACGAAGAAATTATTGATGCGGAGTATGAGGAAGAAGACGAAGACGATGAGGACGAAGAATACGAAGATGACGAAGAAGAAGTGGACGAGGAGGATGAAGAATCCACCCCGCGTCTGCGCGCGCCGATAAAGGCCGCCAAAGTCGTCAAACCGGAAAAGGCCAAGAAAAAGGCCCCGAAACCATCGACCAAGCAACGCCAATTGGCGCTGGCCACCACCGATGGCGAATGGGAATTGCCGTCGACCGATTTGCTGCGCGAATTGCCGGACAATCTGGGCGATGGGCAAATGGACGAAGCGACGTTGCAACGCAATGCCGAATTGCTGCAAACCGTGTTGCAAGATTTCAACGTGCAGGGGGAGATTGTATCCATCCACCCCGGCCCGGTGGTGACATTGTACGAACTGGAACCCGCACCGGGCGTGAAATCATCGCGCGTCATTTCCCTGTCCGACGATATTGCCCGAAGCATGTCGGCCACATCGGTACGCTGCGCCGTTATTCCGGGCCGCAACGTCATTGGTATCGAATTGCCGAACCGCAAGCGCCAGACCGTGTTTATGCGCGAGATGCTGGAAACATCGGATGTGCAGGATGCCAAGGGTGCATTGCCGTTGATCCTAGGGAAAGACATTGGCGGTCAGCCGATTATCGCCGATTTGGCGCGTATGCCGCACTTGCTGGTCGCCGGGACCACCGGTTCGGGGAAATCCGTGGCCGTGAACACGATGATTTTGTCATTGCTGTATCGTCTGCCGCCGGAAAAATGCCGATTCATCATGATTGATCCGAAGATGCTGGAATTGTCGGTCTATGACGATATTCCGCACTTGCTGTCCCCTGTGGTGACCGAGCCGGGCAAGGCGGTGGTTGCGCTGAAATGGACGGTGAAGGAAATGGAAGACCGCTACCGCGCCATGTCGAAACTGGGCGTGCGGAACATCGAGGGGTATAACGAGCGCCTGCGCGAAGCGCGTAAGAAGGGCGAAGTTCTGACCCGCCGCGTTCAAACCGGATTTGACGGTGACACCGGCAAGCCCGTGTTTGAAGAACAGCCAATGGATATGAACGAAATTCCGTATATCGTCGTCGTGGTCGATGAATTTGCCGACCTGATGCTGGTGGCCGGGAAAGACGTTGAAAACGCGATCCAGCGTCTGGCCCAGATGGCCCGGGCCGCCGGTATCCATTTGATCATGGCGACCCAGCGCCCGTCGGTTGACGTTATTACGGGCGTTATTAAAGCCAACTTCCCCACCCGGATTTCGTTCCAGGTCACATCGAAAATTGATTCCCGCACCATTCTGGGTGAAGGCGGCGCGGAACAATTGCTGGGCATGGGTGACATGTTGTACATGGCGTCCGGTGGCCGCATCACGCGTGTCCACGGCCCGTTCGTCGCCGATGATGATGTTGAAAATGTTGTGACATTCATCAAGAGCCAGGCCGAGCCATCATATATCGACGATGTCACCGAGGGCGGCGATTTCGGCGATTCCGAAATCATGTCCGCGATGTTCGGCGAAGGTGGCGGCGGCAATGATTGCGATGAATTCTACGACAAGGCCGTGGCCCTGATTGCCCGCGAACGCAAGGCATCGACCAGCTTTATCCAGCGCCACTTCCAGATCGGCTATAACCGCGCCGCGCGGATTATGGAGGAGATGGAACGCCAAGGCGTGGTCAGCCGCGCCAGCGCGACGGGCAAGCGCGAGGTTCTGGTCGGGGATTATTCCGACGCCTGACCCCTTGCATATATTACCATAACCTTATAGCAAGGCCGGCTCGGGATACACCCTGTTCCGGCCTTCTTCATGCCTTTCTTTCGCCGGGTTGTTTGGGTACAAATGACCCCATGAAAACACGTATTTTGACGATTATGACCGGGTTGGCTCTTTTGGGGGCTGCGACATTTATTGGCACGGGTGTATCCGCGCAAACTGCGGCAACGGAAGCCACAGCGACAGAGGCCGCCGCAGGTGCAATCCCGGCGACCAGCGTGACCACGCCAGCGGCCGTTCCCGCTATCCCGACCGATGTCACCACCTACAGCCCCGAGCAAGCCACCGCCATGGCCGTGCAGGCCGAGCAATGGTTGCAGCAATTGAAAACAGCGCGCGCGCGCTTCTTGCTGACCGCCGGGAATGGCACGCAATTGATCGGGACGTTCTATCTGAACCGTCCGGGAAAATTGCGCTTTGATTACGATGACCCGGTGAAGGATTTCGTCGTCGCCGATGGTGTGTTCATTTATTTCTATGACGCCAATCTGGGTGAACAATCCAACGCGCCGATTGGCCAGACTTTGGCCGATTTCCTGTTGCGCAGTGATATCCGCCTGTCCGGTGATGTAAAGGTCGACAGCGTCGTGGAAAGCGGCGGGTTGATCCAGATCAAATTGAGCCAGACCGCCGATGCGGGTGCGGGCAGCCTGACCCTCGGCTTCACGCGCGAGCCGTTCCAGTTGAAAAAATGGCGCGTCATCGACCCGCAGGGATCGGTCAGCGAAGTGGAATTGTTCCAGATGCAGACCGGCGTTGCGTTGGAGCGTGATTTGTTCGTCTATCGCGACCCGCAAAAAAAGGCTGGTTCGCTGAACCAATAGGGTATAACGAGGCATCTTGAATGGCCAGCAAACGGAGACCGCGATTGAGCGACACGCTGAAAGCCAGCGCCGACCCGGCAGGATGCACAGGGATGTGCGCCGCCCTGCCCCCCACACCGCCACCCGCCGCCTTTGACGCGGTGGTGGAGGGGATTGACGCGCCCAGCGCTGATATCCGCATCATCCGCTTGCGCCTGAACAACAATGCCCGGCTGGCCTATCGCGCCGGGCAATATGCCGATCTGGCTGTGGCGGGACTGCCCGCCCGGTCTTATTCGATTGCCAATGCGCCCGATGCCAATGGCACCACCGACCATCTGGAATTCCACATCCGCAACACGGGCGGTGCGGCCAGCCAGCACGTCGCCACGCAATTGAAAATCGGCGACACCGCCACCATCACCGCACCGATGGGCCATGCCACATTGGCCCCGGGGTGCGTGAAACCAATTATTGCGATTGCCGGGGGCATGGGATTATCCCCGATGAAGGCGATTGTTGAATCCGCCCTGAACACCGGGCATCCGGGTCCGATTACGTTGTATTGGGGCGCCAATTATGGGGATGATCTGTATATCGCCGATCATTTCCGCGCGCTGCAAACCGCCCACCCGACATTCCGGTTCGTGTCCGTTGTGCGCGATGACAAAAGTCGCCCGGCAGATGCCCAAGCCGGCATGGTTGGCGATGTCGTCATTCACGATCACGCCGATTTATCCGGCGCATCCATTTACGTGGCCGGACCGCCGCCGATGGTGTCGGCGATACTCCCGCAATTGCTGGCGCACAACGCCCAGCGCGGCGACATTCATACAGATGATTCATCTGCCCGCGCGGGCGGTCTGGGCCGTCAACCAGCCGGGACCCAATCAGGCGGGACCCAACCATCATGAGCAGCCGCGATGACGGACCCATGGATCAGTTGATCCGCGCCTTCGCCAACCTGCCCGGTCTGGGGCCACGGTCGGCGCGGCGGATTGCGCTGCATCTTCTGTCACGCAAGGACACGGCCATGAAACCGCTGGCCCATGCGTTGGACCATGCGGCGGAAACCATTCGCACCTGTTCGGCGTGCGGCAATCTGGACATGGCCGACCCCTGCCGCGTGTGTCAGGACCCCAGCCGCAATGCCCGCACGTTGTGCGTGGTGTCTGGCGTGTCGGATTTATGGGCGATTGAACGCACCGGCGCGTATAAGGGGCGGTATCATATTCTGGGTGGGTTGCTGTCCGCACTGGACGGAATCGGGCCGCAGGATCTGCGCATTGCATCGCTGCTAGACCGCGTGCGACATGACGGGTTTGATGAAATCATTCTAGCGCTGGCCGCCACGGTGGACGGGCAAGCCACGGCGCATTACATCACCGACCGCCTGAGAGGGCACGGAACCGAAGGCCAGAGCGTGAAAGTCACACGACTGGCCCACGGTATTCCGGTGGGTGGCGATCTGGATTATCTGGATGACGGCACCATCGCCACGGCGTTGAAATCGCGGGCGTAAACCCTCGCGCCGTTCCTATTCTTTTTCCGACACATAGACGGAACAATCTTCCGCCCCGACGCGCAGCACCGCCATATGGGTGTAATGCGCCACGCGGTCCCCGCCGATGCAGAAATCGTAATACAAATTGGCCGGGAAATAATGATCCGCCGTAGTCGCCACCACGCTCGCATCACCAAAGGCAATGTAAACCGGGGCGGTGGCACAGACACTGACGATCCGCGTATCATCATCAAACGCGGTCGCATTCCGGCTGGACGTGGCCGCCGCGGTCAACGCATGCGCCCCACCGGATTTCAGCCGCACGGCGGGGATGGGGGTATTATCACTGTCACGGGGCAGTAAAGTTGCCATTCTTTATCTCCTTCAAATCACAATAAAAAACGCGCCGAACCGTGAAGGTCAGCGCGCAAAAAAGCCGGGCAAAAATGGATACATTGGTCCCGGCGACAGGGGCCAGTATCGCCTTGGATCAATGCATTGTCAAGGAATTAATTCCCAATCACCTGCCTTACGCACCATACTATCTGACCGCAAATAAGCCGCCCCAGCTACTAATGCCTAGCAGGAAACCAAAATCATACCAGCCGCCACTATTGGGAAAGGCATAAATTCTTATGCTGTCATCAAAAATATGCCCTATGAGTGCAATCCACGCTGTCAGGCCGTGCCAAATTCCAGAAAAAAATCCAGGGACATCATCATAAGTGTCCGCATAGGGTTGGGTGGCACAAGCGGCGAGCATTAAACAACACAAAAATATTATAGCTATGCTTTTATATCGCATTACGCCTTCCCCGGTTTGGTCGCGACAAACTTTTGAGTATCAAATAATGGAAGATACTCAAATTACTCCTACGCCATCGACCCGATGGCAAATTCCGTCGCGTTCCCCGGTTGGACCGTGTGGTCGGCGTGGAGGGCGCCGACGGGGAGGTCGACGAGGGTGACGTAGAGCTGGACGCCCATCTGGCCGCTGGAGGACAGGTCGGCGTTTTTCGACAGGGCCTCGGCAAAGCGGGTGGCGGCTTCCAGCGGTTCGGTTTCGTATTGGGGCCGTTGCAGCATCAGGCAATATTCGTTTTTACCCGTTTGCGCGATGATGTCGCTTTGGCGGCGCAGGCGAACCAATGTTTGCGATAGGCGCGCGGACAGGGCCGCAGCGGCGTACGGGCCGTCCACTTCCATCACATCCTTGTGGTTTTTGATGCCGATAAAGACGAGGAAAGAGCGTTCGCCGTAGCGGTCGGCCCGGTCCAGACAGGACAGGAACAATTGGTTAAAGGCGGATTTGGCGATGACGCCGCCAGCGGAGGGGAAGTCCTCGGTATCGTCACCGATGCGGGCGATCAGGCTGGTCAGACGTTCGGCGTTCTGGCCCATTTTTTCGAGGCCCGCCCCGTCGATGGGTTTCAGCATCACGTCATTGGCCCCGGATTTCAGGGCTTCGACCCGGTCCATGGACCCGGACATCAGGACGATATAGGGGTAATTCCGCACCGAACGGCGAATGCCCAGAATGATCGGGCGCGCATTGTTCAGCGGCGCGGGGTCGATAAAGACCGCGTCAAAGGGTTCCACCCCCAGCCGTTCAATCGCGTTGTTTTTCACCGCTTCCTCCACCACCGTATGGCCGGCCGTTTGCAGGCGGGCGGATACGAGCTGGGTCGTCAGGCTGTCGCGGTCAATCACGAGGATTTTCATGGTGGGCTGATCCCTTGAAACCCCCGAAAATCCGGGGGGATATGTCTTAAATAAAGGTCTGATTATTCTATCCTATTTTCCCATTGTGCCAAGGCTGGTCTTAAAAAATGGGTAAGAGGGCGCAAAATCGGCAAAAACCGGGAATTCCGCCCCAAAATAGTGCTTTACAAGGGCATGAGGCTTCGCTAATTAAAGGGCCTTCGCCGCGAGGCGGAGAAAAATCCAAATGCCGTGCCCAGGTGGCGGAATTGGTAGACGCGCACGGTTCAGGTCCGTGTGGCCGAAAGGTCGTGGAAGTTCGAGTCTTCTTCTGGGCACCATTAATTCTAGAGTATTGAGGCGTTTACGCCTTGAATGACGATCACCCGCCCGCGATAATGTGGCGGGTTTTTGTTTTTTAACCATAAGGGATACCCATGACCGTGACGTTGCATAAGGGCGATCTGCCCGCGGGATTGAATTTCGGCACAATCATCGCCGTTGATACCGAGGCCATGGGCTTGAACAATCACCGCGACCGTTTGTGCGTTGTGCAACTGTCCGCCGGGGATGGCACCGCGCATCTGGTGCAGTTTGAACGGGGCCAATATGACGCGCCGAATTTGAAAAAATTGCTGGGCGATCCGAGCGTTTTGAAATTGTTCCATTTCGCCCGGTTCGATGTGGCGATTATCAAACATTATCTGGGTGTGGAGTGTAACCCGCTGTGGTGCACGCGGTTGGCGTCCATGCTGTGCCGGACCTATACCGACAAGCACGGTTTGCGCGAATTGTGCCGCGAGCTTCTGGGCATTGAGTTGAACAAGCAACAACAATCATCCGACTGGGGTTATGATACGCTCAGCCCGGAACAGATGAATTACGCCGCCAATGATGTGTTGCATCTGCATGCGTTGAAAGAGCGTCTGGAAATGATGCTGAAACGCGAAAACCGTTTGGAGCTGGCGCAGAAATTGTTCGATTTCGTGCCGACCCGCGCGCAACTGGATTTAATGGGCTGGCCGGAAACCGACATTTTCGCGCACAATTAAAGATAAGAAAGACCGCCATGATGACCGCACCGCGCTTTGACGCCGACACCACGCCGATGGACACCGACAAGGCCGCGCGCGACATCGCCACGGGCCGCCGCACCATTGAAACGGAAGTGGCGGGGCTGAACGCGCTGGCCGCATCGATGGATGATAATTTCGCCCGCGCCGTCGCCGCCATTCAGGCGATGAAGGATACGGGCCGGGGCCGTTTGATCGTGGCGGGCATTGGCAAGTCGGGGCATATCGCCAAGAAACTGGCCGCGACATTCGCCTCCACCGGCACGCCGTCTTTCTTCGTCCACCCGGGCGAAGCCAGCCACGGCGATTTGGGCATGGTGACAGAAGACGACATCGTCTTGTTGTTGTCCAATTCCGGGGGCAGTGCGGAACTCTCCGACCTGATCCATTATACGCGCCGTTTTGGTATCACCTTGATCGCCATCACCAGCAAAGCGGACAGCGCATTGGCCAAACATGCGGACCAGTTGTTGTTGTTGCCGCAAATGCCGGAAGCCTGCCCCATCGGCATGGCCCCGACGACATCCACCACCATGACATTGGCGTTGGGCGATGCGATTGCGGTTGCGTTGCTGGAACGCATGGGCTTGAGCAAGGATGATTTCAAAGTCTGGCACCCGGGCGGCAAGCTGGGCCAGCGTTTGCAAAAAGTATCCGCGTTGATGCATGCCTATGACGCCCTGCCCCTCATCGACCAATCGGCCACGATGGATCAGGCGATTTTGATGCTGAGCGCAAAAAACCTCGGCGTTGTGCTGGCACTGGATTCATCGAAAAAGCTGGCCGGGATTATCACCGACGGCGATTTGAAGCGCCATATGGGCCCGGATCTGCTGTCCCGCAAAGTCAGTGAGATCATGAGCAAGAACCCGCGCACCATCGCGCATGACGCGCTGGCGGTTGAGGCCGTGGATGTCATGACCAAAACACCGGGCCAATATTTGACCAGTTTGATCGTCGTCGATGATGCGAACAATCTGACCGGATTGATCCGTTTGCAGGATTGCCTGCAGGCCGGAATCGTTTAATTCACCCCATAAAGGCGTACCACCATGCATTTTGATATTCTGCACCTGATCGAAACACTGGGCATGTGGGGCGTTTGGGCCGTGGTGTTTGCCGAATCCGGCATTTTGTTCTGCTTCTTTATGCCGGGGGATTCGTTGTTGTTCGCCGCTGGTGTTCTGGCGGGACAGGATTTGATGCCGATTGGATGGCTGGCGGGCGGATGTTTCGTTGCCGCCGTGACCGGAAATTTGCTGGGCTATGAAATCGGCAAACGCGTGGGCATGAAAATCATCAACCCGCGCACGGAAAAATTCCTGAAGCCCAAATACATTCAGATGACGTCCGACTTCTTTGACCGCCATGGCAAAATGGCCATCGTTCTGGCGCGGTTTATGCCAATTATCCGCACATTCACGCCGTTTTTGGCGGGTATGGTGGGCATGTCGTACCGCGTGTTTTTCATCTACACCATTGTGGGTGCGGTGGCGTGGGCTCTGGGTCTGACCATGCTGGGGTTCTTCCTTGGCGATTTGATCCCGCAGGACAAGATCGACATGTATATCCTGCCGATCATTCTGGTGATTATCGTGATTTCGGTTTTGCCGTCCGTCTTCCATATCTGGAAAGAAATGCGCACCAGCAAGGCCGCCGCACCCGAGAACGATAAAGCATGACGCATCACGGCGACGATGATAACGATCTGGACCGGGCGCGCCTGTCGCAGCTCTTACGCCCCAGCACGCGGGAACGCGCGCGGCTGCGGCTGACGGGGCAGCGCCGGACCTTTATCATGCGGTGGGTGCGCCTGTTGCTGCCGATGGCGGCGCTGGCGATTGTCGCGGTTGTGATTGCCTGGCCGAAGATGGAAGACAACATGGCCCCGGTCCGCAAGGAAGAACTGCTGCCCCAGACGGTTGGCCGGAACGAGCTGATCAATCCGCGTTTTGAAAGCGAAGATAGCAACGCCCAACCCTTTACCGTCACCGCCATATCCGCCACACAGGACAATAATGATCAAACCTTGATCCTGTTGAACAAGCCGAAGGCGGATATCAAACTGACATCCGGGCACTGGATCGCGGGCGAAGCGGATCAGGGCGAATACCGTCAGGAACAAAAGAATCTGACCCTGACCGGCAATGTGCGTTTGACGCAGGATGAAGGGTACATGATGGAAACCGCATCCCTGTTCGTTGATATGAATACACGGACAATAAACACCACCGACGCCGTGCGCGGCAGCGGCCCGGCGGGCACATTACAGGCCACGGGCATGCAGGGTGATGGCGTCAGCGGCGTTCTGGTTTTCACTGGGCCTGCGACACTGGTTCTCAACCGCTCTGTGAAGGGGCTTTCGCAATGAAAAAATGTCTCGCTCTGCTTCTCGTGTGCGCCCTTTACACGCCGGCGGCCATGGCCCAAACGAACAACAGCCAGCAACCGCTGGAAATCAGCGCGGATAAAACGCTGGAATGGCATCGCAATGACAAGCGTTATATCGCCAAGGGCAAAGCCGTTGCGCAACAGGGCGATACCATCATCGCCGCCGAAACGCTGACCGCCGATTACCGCGAAGCCAACGGCAAGAACATGGATATTTACCGCCTGACTGCGGAAACGGATGTGGCGATTACATCGGGCATCAACACCGCGTACGGCAACCACGCCATTTATGACGTGGATAGCGGCATGGCCACATTGACCGGCGGTGATTTGCGTATGACATCGCCGGAGCAAACGGTTACCGCCACGGAAAAATTTGAATATGACGTGAATGGCGGGCGGTTGTCGGCGATTGGCAATGCCAAGCTAGTCCGTGGCGAAGATATTTTGGAAGCGCCCAGCATGTCGGCCTTCTTCGCCGCGCAAAGTGCGGACAGTGAACAATCCCGCAAGCTGGAACGCATGGAAGCCACCGGCGGCATCAAAATCACCACCCCGACGGAAATTCTGACGGGCCATCGCGGCGATTATGATGCGGCCACCAACACGGCGATCGTCACCGGCAATGTCAAAATCACCCGGGGCCAGAATATTCTGGAAGGCGAAAAAGCCACCGTCAACCTGACCACCAATGTCAGCACATTGACCGGAAACACCGTGCAAAAAGGGGCCGATGGCCGCGTGCGCGGTGTGTTTTATCCAGAGGATAAGACGAATGAGAAAGCGGAAACGCCCGTACAGCCAAAGGCCGAGGCAACACCGGCAAAGACGGATTTGAAGCCAATCATCACGGTCATTCCCGCACCGGCTGCGGATGAGCCGGTTACGCCCTAACGCGCGATCAACACACGGTAGAAAACATACTGGTTCGCCGCCGTGTCGCGGAAGCAGCCGGAGCTGTGGTTACGCAGGCGGTCTTCGGTGTCATCATCGCCCAGCGTTTCCGCCCCCGCATATGTACCATCAAACAGTGTGAAATCGGCCTGTGCATCCACCGGAATGGCATCGCCCTCTTCCTGAATATCCACCACGACATTGACCCATTTGCATACATCAGCGCGCAAATCACGCACCAGCATGATCAGATCCGCCGACGAAGCCGTGCCCGCCGTTGTGCCCGCACCGATAAATTCATTATGCCCGGTAAACAACATGGTTGGCACGCCAACCCCCAAGGACGCATCCATGGTTTTTAAAACAACGCCACCGCCTGTGGGATCGAAGACTTCGAAATCGGGATTGGCCCCCGGTGTGCCGTAAGTGCCGGACAGATCGTCGTGCGCGAAGCTGACCTGTGACGGCGTTGCTCCGCGCAGGCGAATTTGCGCCACAGCCCGGGCGATGGTTTCGCCATACTCGATTATATCGGAGGCCAGCAATTTATCGCGGTCACGTTCCAATGTTTGCACGGACCCACGGTTGCCCTGCGAAATCGCGAAAGACAGCGCCCCGAACAAGGCCACACCCACAAAGATATAAAAGAAGACGTTGCCGCGTTCATTGCGGCGACCTTGAATATGTTTCATGGATTTATGATGCCCGATGGGGCCCCTGTTGGCTAGGCCTTCGCAATAAAGGCTTTGAATTCAGACTGGTTGGATTTTGGAATATGCACGGGCATGGTGCGCACGCCATGCGCCGCCAGCGTCAGGAACGTGGCACGGCCAGAACCGATTTCAATATTTTCCATGAGACCAATGCCAAGGATCGGCATTTCCAAGGCGGTGCCGGCGGAAATTTTGCCTTCGACCTCGGCGCGTTTGGGCTGTTCTTTCTCTGGCAATTCACCAACATCCTTGATGCGGCCATCGGGCAGCATCCATTCATAGGAGAAGAGCGAGGTTTGCCAGCTTTTCAAAACTTTGGGCACGTCAATCATGACCGTTTCATAACGGTCTTCGCGCCCCGTGGTCACGGGGTTGGCAATAAAGTCCGGAATTTTAACCGCGTCTTTTGTCGCCATGGGATGATTCCCGGATGATTCCCGCTTGCTGGCCCGATCCCCTCTGGACGGGCCTACCCCTTTTTTATAAAGTGACTCGGTAACAAATTGGTAAACGCCGCGCACGCCGCGTTAAAGGTTTCATTATTATGACAACACAACCCACACCCACACAAGCCCCGGAAATCATTGCGGTTGAGGCAGATTGCGACGAAGTGTGCTGCGATGGCGGTGGCGGGGCCTTGGGGCACCCGATAGTCTGGTACACGTTCGATGGCCGGAAAACCGTGGAATGCCTGTATTGCGACCGCCAGTTTGAGCAAAAAGCCGCGTAAACCGCGAAAATCCGCCAGTTAATTTCACGCCCCATTTTACTCCCCCATTTTACCCCCTTGGCCTTGATGAAGGCGGGGGGTTTTCTATATATTTAAGTGGATGGTGCCGGATGGCCGGGCCATCGATTGCACGCCACCAACGGTGCCGAATTTTCGGGCCAATCAGGGGGCGGGTGATCTGACCAACATCGAACCTCGCTTACCTTTGAAGGAGGATAATTATGACTTCACGCCTGACCGTATTCGATTCGCCCCTGTTTCTGGGCTTTGAACAATTTGAACGCACCCTGGACCGGATCAAAAAAACATCCGACGGATACCCGCCATATAATATCGAACAGATTGGCGAGAACGGGTTGCGGATTACACTGGCGGTTGCCGGATTCACCATGAACGATTTGGATGTCGAGGTTGAGAACAATCAACTGACCATCCGTGGCCGCCAAGCCGAAGACGACGATACGCGCCTGTACCTGCATCGCGGGATCGCGGCGCGCCAGTTCCAACGCTCTTTCATTCTGGCCGACGGGATCGAGGTCGACGGCGCGTCACTGGACAGCGGTCTTCTGCATATTGAAATGAAGCGGGTCGAGCCCGAATCTGCGGCCCGCAAAATCGCCATCAAGGATCAAAATGTGATTGGCCAAAATGGTCATTCATCCCGCAAAGCGATCGACGTCGAGGGCCAGAATAAATAAGGCCCCATCATAAGACCTGAAACTATCCACACACCCCCTAAGCAACGCGCGCCTTCTTAAGCGTTGCTTAGGATCTTTCCTATACATTCTACCGAAAGGGGAATAGCCATGACGGACTGCAAAACAACAGACTGCAAATCGGCTTCCGGCTTACGCGATATTTCCGCGCAGGATTTTCTGGGCTTTGGCGTACAACATTTTGCGTATGTACGCCCGGCCATTCTGAACGGCCAGAAGGTGTTTTCCATCCACGCCGCCGACGGTACACCGCTGGGGTACCATGATAATTTCGATGCGGCTTTGGTTCTGACACGCCAGAATGATCTGGAGCCCGTGCGCGTGCAGTAATGCACCACGCATGATCATAAATAACAAAAGCCGGTCCAATGACCGGCTTTTTCTTATCTGTATCAATACGTGGACAGATTATTGTTTGATATCGTTGCTGGCCATGGAGCGCAAATTCAGGCGCAGATTTTGCCATTGGCGCGCGGTGGTGTGACGTTGCGAGTCGGTCGAGTCGCTGTTGCGGACAATCAGCCCACGGATAAAACCCTTACGCGGTACGAAATGTTCGCGGCTATAGCTGCGGATAATCGACGGAATATTCAACATGGTTTATCGGCTCCCTTTGCCCTTACGGGTATTTTTATAGCGCGCTGCTTCACGATCGGGTTCGTCCCGAAAGGCCAGCGCCTTCAACGCAATTGTGCTACGGAGTATTTACATATCCATACACGAGCGTGCGAAAAAGTCAAGAGACAAGCATGCTTACACGCAATCGCGGGATAGATGACGGGATGAATGTCGAGCGGGGCAGTATCAAATCACGCAGAATCCGGCCTTCTTTTCGATCAATTGATCCTTATACATTTCCATAACTATAATATCATTATACAGGCTGTTTGTGCTGTGATTGTGGAGAATGGGGCCGGATTTCAGCGAATCGGACCGAATCGGGGGTTCTTTGGGATAGATCCGGAATAATTTCAGGGCAATTACGCCGCGAACATGCCGCCCGTGCGCACCATCGGGGCATTCAGGGCCATGCGGATGTCGTGTTCGCTGCGGGCGCGGCGCAGGGCGGTGCAGGCCATATCGTCGCGCAACAAACGCGACAGGCGCGCCAGACGACGCAAATGCAACGGCCCATCCGTTTCCGGGGACAGCAGCATGGCCACAATATCCACGGGCTGGCGATCCACCGCGTCGAAATCAACGGGGGCGGCCAATGTCATCATCACGAAGACCGGGCGTTCCAGAAGGCGCAGGCGCAAATGCGGAATGGCCACACCGCCACCAATGCCGGACGTGGCCTGACGTTCACGTTGCAACAAGCGTGCAGCGATGGCGGCAGGTTCCATAGAGGCAGGGGATGCGGCCAGATCGGCCAGTCGGTCAATGATTTTTCGGCGGGTGGACAATTTCGCCAGCGGCAAAACCAGGTCGGCGTCGATGTGAAATACCGAGTCGGACATTCTGTCTTTTCCCGTTCCTTTTAAAAACCAAGTGAACGTATAAGGCGAAGAATCTACGCCGTCCTTTGTACAGGGCGCGATTCGGTTCGCCAACTGGTTCTGAATCACGTGATTCATTTTAATCACAACTTTGAGATTACCGTAAGATGGACGGCGGTTACGGGAAAGCCGCATATGTGCAAATAAATCCCCTCCCCCGTCACTCCGGCGCCAGAGATGAATGGGGCCGGGATCTTGATAAATTTACGCAAGATTTGAACCGCTACGGACGCAACGGACGCGACGTTTTCACCAAACCCCACCGCCGGGCATTCCCGCGAAAGCGGGAATCCAATGGATGGGGCGTGTGGATTCCCGCTTTCGCGGGAATGCCTGAAACGGGAAAACAGGACACAAAACCCGTTGCGTCCGTCGCGGTTCAATCCTGTTCAAGGCGGAGGAAGATCCCGGCATACGCCGGGATGACGCGCCCTCTTCGTGGTTTACAAAAAAACAAGGCGGCCGAAGCCGCCTTGTTATCCGTTTCAAGGGAAACTGTATTTTATTCCGCCGCTTCCTTGTGCGCGGACAGGCCGTTGCCCACCGGGTCGACCCAGCCCACGTGCCCGTCCGGGCGGCGATAGACCATGTTCAGGCCGCCGTGGCTTTCGTTGCGGAACAACAGTGCGTTCTGGTGCATCAGATCCATGTGCATCACGGCGGTGGACACGCTGAGCGTCAGGATGTCCGTGGTCATTTCCGCGACGATGATCGGGGCCTGTTCACCCGAGGTTTCTTTTGTATCTTCGTCATCCTGTTCGGCGGCGATGGTATAGCTGCGCGCTTGCAGGATTGAATCGTCCGGCATGTCTTCGCTGCGGCGATGGTGGTCACGCAGGCGGTTTTTATAACGGCGCAATTGTTTGGCCAGTTTCACCGCAGCCTGATCAAAGGCCGCATAAATGTCGGTGTCTTCTGATTCGGCGACGATATTGATGTTTTTACCGATGCGAATGGACACATGCGCATTGAAGAACGCATGGCCTTCGCGCGAAAAGATGACAGTCGCATCAATCGCGCGATTGAAGAATTTGGCATTCAGATCCTCCAGCTTTTCCTGGACATGGGCGCGCAGTGCGTCGCCGACATTGATCTGTTTGCCTTGAACGGATAGTTCCATGGTTTTCGTCCTTACATTTGGTTTAGAAAAATCTTGCGATTTAGGCGGGATGATTGTGACGTGCTTATTTAGCGAAATCCTCCACGGTTCGGAGATCCCAGAAGGTGCATCGCGCGCCTTCATACCCCCGTATCATTGAGTCTAGTCCGTAAATCATTGACATCAACTTAACTTACCCATCGTATCGAAAGGTAAAATGTTTAATAAAATCAATTATATAAAAATTATGACAAGAATAAACTTTGTAATCCCCCCTCCTTTGTCATTCCCGCGAAAGCGGGAATCCATGGAAAAGGAACGGACATGCTGTATGGATTCCCGCTTTCGCGGGAATGACAGCAAAAAGGAATGAAACCAAGATAAAGAGTCGGTCAGGCGGGCCCGGAATTTTTCTTCTGCTTCCGGCGCTGGACCGAGGACGGGATATTCATGCCTTCGCGGTATTTGGCCACCGTGCGGCGGGCCAGATCAATGCCCTCGGCTTTCAAGATGTCAACGATGGCATCATCGGACAGGACCGCATCGGCCTTTTCCGCGTCGATCATGGATTTGATTTTTGCCTTCACCGCCTCTGCCGAATGGCTGGTGCCATCCGCAGCCACAAGCGCGGTGGAGAAGAAATATTTCATTTCAAAAATACCGCGCGGCGTGGCGATATATTTATTCGTGGTTACACGGCTGACCGTGCTTTCGTGCATTTCGATTTTTTCCGCGATGTCTTTCAGCGTCAGCGGTTGCAGAAATTCAATCCCGAACAGGAAGAACGCATTTTGCTGTTCCACGATTTCCGCGGCCACTTTCAAAATCGTCTTCGCGCGTTGGTCCAACGCCTTGACCAGCCAACTGGCCGCGTTCATCTGCGCGCTTAAATAATCCTTGTCCTGACGGGTTTTTGCCTGTCCGGCCACGGTCGTGTAATAGGATTGATTGACCAGCACGCGCGGCAAGGCATCATTGTTCAGTTCAACGCGCCAGCCACCGCCTTCGGATTTCGGGATCGGGCGCATTGCCGCATCGGGAATCACCGTTTGCACGACGAAATGATCGAACGATGACGCCGGACGCGGATTGAGGGCGCGGATATCATCAATCATATCGCGCAGATATGTTTCATTGACACCGCAGGCCCGCGCCAGCGCATTGTAATCATGGCTGGCCAGTTTATCGAGATTTTGCAGCAAAAGGCGCATCGGTTGATCAAGCTGCCCCAGATCATCCAATTGCAAGGCCAGACATTCGGCCAGATCGCGCGCAAAGATTCCCGGCGGATCGAATTTTTTCAGACGGGCCAGCAAGGCCTGCATCCGGTCGAGCGGGCAACCCAGCCGTTCGGCCAATGTTTCCGGCCCTTCGCGCAAATACCCGGTTTCATCCAACTGATCGATCAGCAGGGCGGCAATCATGCGATCGCGCGGATCAGCCGTATCCATCGCCACCTGTTCCAGCAGATGTTCGCGCAGCGTTTTATCGCGCGTCAGTGTATTTTCAAGGGAATTTTCATCATTTTCAAAATTGCTGCGCCCGCCCGCGCCCGTGCCGCTATACGCATCGGCCCCGGTGTAATCGCCCGCATTGGCGGCGGTGGAGGATGGCGTTTCGGCCTCATTCCCCGTCCAGCTTTCGTCAAATTCGGTTTCGACTTCGTCGCGTTGCTGGCTGGTCGTGTCTTCGGCCCCGGTGGTGTCAGCATCGCCCTCGACGCTGGCCTGATTGTCCGATTCGCCCTTTTCCAGCAGCGGGTTTTTCTCCAGCTCTTCCTCAATATATTCCGCCAGTTCGATGTTATTCATCTGCAACAGCTTGATGGCCTGTTGCAGCTGGGGGGTCATGACGAGGTTTTGAGACTGGCGTAGATCCAGCCGTTGGGACACATTGGACATGCAAGCAATATACCACAAAATTGGCGGAAATCATGGGGTTATGTAGGTATGTGGTTGAAATGTTTGACATAAAACAATTCTGTGCGATACGGTGCCCCGTTCTTTAAAAACGGTCTTTTAAAAACGGGTCGCCGCCCCCATGTCGCTTCTGACGCGCCTCTTTCAAACCCATGCCGCCAGCACGTCCCGCGTGTTGGCGAATACCGATGTGCGATTAAAACTGCGCGATGATTTTCCGATGGTGGCGTTTGTCAACGGCAGCAAGAATAATTTCACCACCATGTGGCTGAAAGACACGCTGGATCGGCAATTGGACAAGGTTGGTGAAACGCTGGACAGCGTGGATCACATCACCATTGCCTATCCACACAAAGCGGCATCCGCATGGAAGAAAAAGCCGCATGCCATGGTGTCGTTGACTGCACAATTCGCCGCCGCCTTGCGCAAGGATATGCCGCAGGTGAATTGGATTATTGCCGACGGATTGTGCGAGACGCGGCATTTAAACCGATCCAACCCCAAAGGGCAGGATATGGTGAAAACATTGCGCAAGAAACACCAATTCGATTACATCGCCAATGAACAGATGGGCGATTTGCCTTTCGTGCGCAAGGATCATCAAGGGCCGTCTTATTTCATCCTGCTGGATGATGTGTATGCACAGGGTACGACCGCCGCGAATATGATCAGCTTTATCCATCACAATGGCGGGCACGTTCTGGCCGCCGCATCGATTGAAAAACCGCATGAAATGAATTCATTTCATTTGCGGCAATATGCGTGCAAAACAGACAAGGCCCGCGTGTTTCAAAATGACGCCTATAACAAGGGCGCCATCCCGCAGATCGCCGAAATTTTATCCGGCTATGTCTGGTGCGGATCAGAAGCTGGAACAAAAAGACAATTTATCGACGATCATCTGGAAGACTATGTGCAGGAGCTGGACCACGCCCTGCAGAATGCGGGCCTGAGCCTCAGCACCCTGACCATGGCGGAATGCGACCGATTGATGGACTATTTCAAAGGCGGTTATCACTCCAAAACCCTAGGGCACCGTGAGTTTATTGCGGCCCTGACACAAAAACCGCGGGTGGAGATACGGCGATGAGCAGCATTTCCAAATTCTTTTCAAAATTGCTGATCGGGGCCCATAAAGAAGCGGAGCCCGTTATTGTGCCGGGCTTCGACCCGCAGGGGCGCTTGCATCTAACCTTCCGCTGCGCCGTGCGGCCCGGTGAAGGGGCCTTTAACCGCATGGTTTTCCCGGGACGGACGGCATTGGATGATGAAGCGGCAAAAGACTGGCCGGAAACACTCTGCCCCGGGTCATTGAATTGCGGCGTGATTGAATTTCCATCCAACTTCGATGCGCTGTCCGGTGATGGCGACAGAATCGAAAAACTGGATCACGGCATTTTCGTTCCCGAATTTGAAATTCCGCGCGAAATGATCGTGAACAACCGCGTTGTCCCCTATTCACCGCGTGACAACCAACGCATGGGCATTGCCCAGGCCTGGCATTGCGCCGTTCGCAACGACGACAGTGGCGAATGTTTTCAAGCATGGCATGTGCGCCGCATTGATGGCACATACCCCAAATTTCACAACATCATTGAATTGATGGCGGACCGCAAATTGCGCGACAGTCATGAATTAAATGACAATACGAATCTGACCATCACGATGTACAGCAAGCAGGCGCTGTAACTTACATCGCGAATGTTTCACCCAGATAGACACGGCGCACATCATCATGGGCGATGATTTCGGCGGGTGTGCCTTCCATCAAGACATGACCATCATGCAGAATGTAGGCACGATCAACCAGATCGAGCGTGTCGCGCACGTTGTGATCGGTGATCAGGACGCCGATGCCTTTATCTTTCAAATGTGAAATCAAGGTGCGAATTTCACCAATCGCGATTGGGTCAATCCCGGCGAGGGGTTCATCGAGCAGGATGAAGGATGGGCGGCTGGCCAGTGCGCGGGCGATTTCAACGCGGCGGCGTTCACCACCCGACAGGGCAATGGCGGGCGCGCGGCGCAAATGGTCGACGGAAAATTCCGCCAGCAATTCATCCAGCAGGGCTTCCTGATCTTCGCGATTCAAATTCTGGGCCTGCAACACGGCGCGGATATTATCCTCGACGCTCAACCCGCGGAAGATGGATGATTCCTGTGGCAGATACCCGATGCCCAAACGGGCGCGGCGATACATGGGCAGGTTGGTGATGTCTTGCCCATCCAGCATGATCATGCCGGAATCGGCACCGATCAGACCGGTGATGATATAGAAGCTGGTGGTTTTCCCGGCACCGTTGGGGCCGAGCAAGGCCACGGCCTCGCCCCGCTGCACATGCACGCTGACATCGCGCAGAACGGGACGTTTTTTGTAGGTCTTCGATAAATGGTGCGCGACCAGACCGCGCGCCGGCATATTGGAAACTGGGGTCATGATGGATTCGGTTTTAGCGGAAAACGCCTTGTTTGTCATCCCGGGATTTTTTAAGGAAAACCACGAATGGACACGAATTTACACGAATAACAACCGTCATACCGGCGAAGGCCGGTATCCAGTGGATGGATCGTATGGACCCCGGCCCCATTAATTCCTGGCGCCGGGGTGACGATGATGAAGGGCGTGAATTTATTCGTGTAAATTCGTGTCCATTCGTGGTGCACACCCCTTACTTCACAGCCCGGCGCCATTTTGGCCCGGTTGGCGTATCCTCGATCTCGATCCCCTTGGCGGCGAAAATATCGCGGATTTCGTCGGCGCGTTTGAAGTCCTTGTTTTTACGGGCTTCGGTCCGTTCTTTCAGCAGGGCATCAATGGCGGCATCGTCATCATTGGCCGCGCCGCCCCCCGCTTTTCCTTGGAACCACGCTTTCGGATCCTGTTGCAACAAGCCCAGCAACGCCCCGGTGCCCTTCAGCGCCGCTTTGATTGCGATTTTATCCGCTTCGCTCAAATCGGTGCGGTTGGCATCCTTGGCCAAGGCCAGCAAGGCGGCGAGCGCGAGCGGCATGTTCAGATCATCACACAGGGCCGCCATGACCCCGTGATGCACAACGGCATCACCATCCGGCACAGCGGATAAAGTATCCAGCGCGCGATAGAGCGTATCCAGATTTTTGCGCGCCTGATGCAGGCCGTTTTCGGTCCAGTCGAGCGGTTGACGGTAATGCGCGGCCAGCAAGGCAAGGCGCAACACCTCACCCGCATGACCCTTCAGCAAGTCATGGGCCAGCAGGAAATTGCCCAGTGATTTGGACATTTTCTCACCCGCCACCGTCACGAACCCGTTATGCACCCACATGCGCGCAAAGGCACGCGGATCGGTTTCGTGCCCATGGGCGCAGCAGCTTTGCGCGATCTCATTTTCATGGTGCGGGAATTTCAAATCGGCCCCGCCGCCATGAATGTCAAACGGCAGCCCCAGATGTTTTTCCGCCATGGCCGAGCATTCAATATGCCAGCCCGGACGCCCACGCCCCCATGGGCTATCCCAGCCCGGTTGATCCGGGGTGGAGGGTTTCCACAGCACGAAATCGGCGGCGTCTTTTTTATACGGCGCAACATCAACCCGCGCGCCCGCAATTTGATCGTCACGGCTGCGCCCCGACAGGGCACCATAGGATTCATAAGACGGCACATTGAACAGAACATGCCCATCGGCGGCATAACCGTGGCCGCGTTCGATGATTTGTTCAATCTGCTTGATCATTTCAGGGATATGTTCGGTCGCGCGCGGCTGCACATCGGGTTGCAGAACGCCAAGAGCGGCCATGTCGTCGTTATAAATCTTTTCGTAGCGGCGGGTGAGGGTTTCAATCGCTTCGCCCGCTTCCTTCGACGCCGTGATGATTTTATCCTCTACATCGGTGATGTTGGATACATAGGTCACGCGCGGATAGATATGACGCAGAACACGGTTCAGCAGATCAAACGCCACCGCCATGCGGGCATTGCCGATATGGGCAAAGCTGTACACCGTCGGGCCGCAGGCATAGACGCGCACATGGTTCGGGTCGGCGGGCGTGAACGCTTCCTTCTCCCCCGACAAAGAATTATGCAGCCGCAAAACAGGCGTATCGGTCATGGTGATGATCCGTCAAAAACGTTTGAAAATCCGTAGAAAATTTATAGCAGGATGATTTAGTTAAAGGAAGGCACCTTCGCCCCTTTGATAAAGGGGGATTTTTGGACGATGGCCAGCATCCGGTCCTTGGAGAAGGGTTTTTTCAAGAAACCCGATGCCCCACCCTTGGACGCATTGACGATATTGTCTTTCACCGCATCGACCGACAGCATGATGATATAGGACGCCGGGTCCACCTTGCGGATGGCGTCCAGCGTTTCATGGCCGTTCAGGCCCGGCAAATGAATATCCAGAAACACCACATCGGGGGCGTGTTCGATATAGGCCAGAATGGCATCCTCGCCCACCTTGGAATGGACCAGTTCGTAATCCTTTTGCAAGATTCCGGTGGTGTAGGAGGCGGTGAAGCGGTCATCTTCGACCAATAAAATCAGGGCCGCATCGCGCCGGTCGCGCCGCACGGCGATGGACGACACGCGGTTTTGATCGGCCATGGCCAGATAGGCCTTGCTGCGCTGTTGCGTCAGCATTTTACGATCAGCCAATTTTTGCGCGACCATCATTTCGCGCCCGAAATTCAAAACATCACAGGATGAAATTTTATGCTGGTCCGTGATTTCACGGTGCATGTCGAACAGGCGGTCCTGTTGCTGTTCCGTCAGGATGCGCGTGACCAGCAACACATCACCATCGGCAAAGCGATAGAGCGTCGGTTTGTCCAGAATGCCGATTTTTTCAGAAAAATATGCGACCCACTGATCCCCCTCAGCGGCCAGCGCGGCCTGCTTCGCCGGAATGGTCATCAGATCATTGATCATCGCGTCGTGATTATATTTACGCGATAGGCCCAGAATCATTCCCACCCACCCTTTCGGATCGGTGCGCATCACCTCGACGAAGGTGAGAAAATGATGTTCGGCGCTTTCGCGAATAATTTCCATGAAAGGTGCTTTTCCTTTGGACCCCTGCCGCCTATTATCGCCGTACGGACCTTAAATTTCCGTGTAAAAACGTGACCTTAATCATATCACAGGCCCCCGCTATGACCCAAGCCCCCGCCTTTGAAACACCCGGTTTTGACCTGATTCTGAGCCACGGCACGGTGATGACGCCCGGCGGGCGGGTCATGACGGATGTGGGTGTGCGGGATGGACGGATTGTCGCTATTGGCGACTTAAGAACCGCAAAAACCGCGAATCGGGTGGATTGCGCGGGGCTGCATATCCTGCCCGGTGTCATTGACACGCAGGTGCATTTCCGCGAACCCGGATTGACGCACAAGGAAGATATTGAACACGGCACCATGGCCGCGGCATGCGGTGGCGTGACCGCCATTTTCGAAATGCCCAATGTCAAACCGCTGACCATCACGCCGGAGACGCTGGCCGATAAAATGCAGATGGCCGCCCGCGCCCCGTGGGTGGATTATGCGTTTTATTTCGGCGGCACGGCAAACAACGCGGCCCAATTGGCCGCATGGGAAAATTTACCCGGTGTGTGCGGCATCAAGATTTTCATGGGGTCATCCACGGGTGATTTATTGTGTGCGGAGGATGAACATATTGAAAACATCCTGCGCCATGGCAAACGCGTCGTCGCCGCCCACGCCGAAGACGAAGCCATGATGAATGCGAACAAGGACACCTTGCTGGGCGACAGTAACGATGTGCGCTTGCATCCCGTCTGGCGATCGGTTGAATCGTGCGTGTCGGCCACGACACGGTTGATCCGGCTGGCCCGTAAAACCGGGCGGCGGGTGCATATTCTGCATATCAGCACGGCGGAAGAGCTGGAGATTATTAAGGACAACAAAGACATCGCCAGTTGCGAAGTATTGCCCAACCACCTGACCTTTGCCGCGCCGGAGTGTTACGAACGGCTGGGGACATTGGCCCAGCAAAACCCGCCGATTCGTGAACAACGGCATCAAGACGCGTTGTGGGCGGCGGTGAATAATGGGTTGATCGATATTCTGGGGTCCGACCATGCCGCGCATACGATCGATGAAAAAAACCAAACCTATCCCGCCAGCCCCAGTGGCACGCCGGGCGTGCAGACGTTGGTGCCCGTCATGCTGAACCACATTCATGCAGGGCGGTTAAGTTTGGAGCGTTTTGTCGAGCTGGTCAGTTATGGCCCGCAACGCATTCACCAAATCGCCAACAAGGGACGCATCGCCCTGGGGTATGATGCCGATTTCACGATTGTCGATTTGAAAGCGGAGCGCACCATTACCAACGCCCAGCAAAAATCGAAATGCGGGTGGACCCCCTATGACGGGATGGCCGTCACCGGGTGGCCGATGATGACCGTGGTTCGCGGCCATATCGTCATGCGCGAGGATGAATTGATCGGCACACCCCTCGGGGTTCCGGTGCGATTCCGGGAAAGTCTGTGAACCGCCCGGCTTTCTTTGGTTTGCAGAGATGGATGCAAATTGCGAAAAATTTTAATCAAAAACGTAAAATTTTTTAGCAAACCCTGATAAATATTGAAAATCAGGGTGTTACAGGGCGTTTCTTTACCCTTTCTTTGCCGTTTTTAAAGTGGTTTTTAACACTTCGCGGCCATAATCAGACTCGTGTGTGGGGTTTCATTGCCCGCCTTACCGGGCGGATGGGGCCTTCCTGCGCACAAATTCAACAGCTTTGTAACGTATAGTTTTATGTGTGGGATTACGGTCTAAAATGCATCTTCAATCCCGAATTCACTCGAGCGGGTTTTCAACTGTGGCCAAGGCGAAGCGAAATAGAACACAGGTTAAAAAGCGCAGCCTGACCGACCAGCTCCTTTATTCTCCGGCGCAAATCTGGCGCAGCCGGCTGAGCTGGCGTATTGCCATGGTTGTGTTTTTGACCATCCTGATCGTGCAGGTCTTTACGCTGTGGATCACGGTGAACAGCTATGCCAATGACCGTCTGGCGGAATTGTCGGACACGGCACGCACGGCCATCGTTCCCCTGATGATCGAAGATGTGCCGGATTATTACACATCACCATTGAACGACACGGGCATTCGCCGGTTGCTGTCCACCACGAAAGTGCGCGGGATTTCGATTTATGCCGCCGATTTAAACTTCCTGCGCAGCTATGGCGAACCAACCACCATCACGCTCAGCGACCCCAACAGCGTGACGCGCACATTGCGCACCAATAATGGCGACACATATGAAACGGTGTTCCGCCCATCGGCATTGGGTCGTCCTTATAATATAGTAGTGCGCATCGACGCCTCCGCCGTACAGCCGCAGGTGATTGCGTATGTGAAGCAGACATTGACCATCATGATGTTGATGTCCGCGTTTGTGACGACCGTATTGATGGTGGCGTTGGGCCGCTGGCTTCTGGAACCCGTGATGTTCATGCGCAACAATCTGCGTGTCGCGGCGGAACACCCGGAAAACCCGCAATTGCCGGATTCACCGTACGATCCGACCGATGAAATCGGTGGGGCCATTGCGCTGTCCCACAATCTGATCGAACAAAATGCCGACAATATTCGCCGCATCCGCGCCGCAGCCGAAGACCAGATTCACAAGCTGGCATATTTTGATACGCTGACCGGATTGCCAAACCGGACACAGTTCGTGATGAATTTGAACGAACACGCCCGCAGCCGCGACGCCGCCGATAATATGACGCGGTTCGCCGTTGTCGCGCTCGACCTTGACCATTTCAAGGACGTCAACGACACCATGGGCCACAATATTGGCGATGCCATTTTGCGGGCCGTTGGCAAACGTTTGCGCAGCTCCCTGCCCGAATCCGCAACCGTCGCCCGGTCGGGCGAGGATGAATTTGCCATTACCGTCGCCCTGTCGGGCGGGTTGGTGGCGCGTGATATCGCCGACCGCGTCATGGGCGTGATCCGGTCCGAACCGTTCCGCGTGTTCAATGAACAATTCCAGATTCGCGCATCCATCGGCGTGGCCACATTCCCGGATGATGGCATCGACCCGGATCAGGTGTTGAAAAACGCTGACATCGCCCTGAACCGCGCGAAAGAAGAAGGGCGCGATCAGGTCAAGGAATATTCCGAAGATTTCGACCGTGCCGTTCAGCAGCGATTCCAGATGCTGCGCGACCTGCGCGAAGCCTTGGACAAAAATCAATTGGATCTGCATTACCAGCCGCAACTGGATTTGAAAACCGGCAAGGTGATTGGGGCCGAGGCCCTGCTGCGCTGGTTCAAACCGGACAACAGCAAGGAAGGCGGCGCCTATATTTCCCCGGCCGATTTCATTCCGGTGGCGGAACAATCCGGGTTGATCGTACCGATTGGCGAATGGGTTCTGGCACAAGCGTGCGAAGCCGCAGCGGAATGGAACCGCAATGGCCACGATATCCGCATCGCCATCAACGTATCGGGCGCGCAGTTTTATCAAAGCGATCTCGTCGCCTATGTCCGCGACATCCTGAATAAAACAGGCCTGAATCCGAAAATGCTGGAATTGGAAGTCACGGAAAGCGTGTTTATGGACGATATCCAGCACACCATTCATACGTTGCAGGATCTGCACGGGTTGGGCGTTGAGCTGGCCATTGATGACTTTGGTACGGGCTATTCATCCCTGTCGTACCTGCGCCAATTCCCGATTGACCGCTTGAAAATTGACCAGTCTTTTATCCGCAATGCGCTGAACAACCCGGATGATGCGGCAATTGCCAAAACGATCGTGAGCCTGGGCCATTCGTTGAACCTGAAAGTCATCGCCGAGGGCGTAGAAACCCGCGAACATGAAGCCTTCCTGATCAAAGAAGGATGTGATGAGGTGCAGGGCTTCCGTTACTCCCGCCCGATCCCGCTGGTAAAATTCAAGAGCTTTATTACCAGTTATGACGGCAATTTATCGCAATTTGATGGCTGAGCCGATCTTGGCTTTCAAGACCAGAAGGATTACAAAAGAGGGAGCCGCAATGCTCCCTTTTTTTCATGATGGATTTTGAACATTTATGCGCCCCTCGATGCACCAGCCGATGACATCCCGCCAATGCCAGCCTTTGACGGGCCATGTTCGCATTCCCGGTGATAAATCCATTTCACACCGCGCGTTGATGTTTGGTGCGCTGGCCCACGGCGAAACCATTATTTCCGGCCTGCTGGAAGGTAGCGACGTCCTGGCCACGGCCGCCGCGTTGTCTGCCATGGGGGCGCGCATATCATCGGGTGATGATGGGCTGTGGCGCGTGCATGGCGTGGGCACCAAGGGATTGCACAGCCCCGATCATGTGTTGGACATGGGCAATTCCGGTACATCGACACGCCTGCTGGCCGGGATTATTGCCGGGCATGCCGTCACCGCCACGTTCACGGGCGATGCGTCCCTGGTGAAGCGCCCGATGGGCCGCGTTATCACCCCGCTGGAACAGATGGGCGCGGTGTTTCTGGCCCGTGATGGTGGAAAATTACCCCTGGCCCTGCGTGGCAGCGATTCACTGAAGCCCATTAAATACACACTGCCCGTCGCATCGGCGCAGGTGAAATCCGCTATCCTGCTGGCCGGTTTGCGCGCCAATGGCACAACAACCGTGATTGAGGAACACCCCACGCGCGACCACACGGAAAATATGCTGCGCCATTTTGGCGTTCCGGTCCGCATTGAAAAAATTGGCGGGCTGGTCGATGCCATTCATGTCGATGGCGGCCACGTGTTGCAAGGATGCGCCGTCGATGTGCCGGGCGACCCATCATCCGCCGCGTTTTTGACCGTTGCGGCCCTGATCGTTCCGGGGTCGGACATCACCCTGCCCCACATTGGCATCAATGCGCGCCGCATTGGGCTGTACGACACATTGAAGGAAATGGGCGCGGATATTGAATTTAAAAACATCCGCACCGAGGCGGGCGAACAAACCGCCGATATTGTCGTGCGCTATACCGGAACATTACAGGGCATCACGGTGCCGCCGGACCGCGTGCCCAGCATGATTGATGAAATCCCCATTCTGTCCATCGCCGCCGCCTTTGCCAGCGGCACCACCACCATGACCAATCTGGCCGAATTGCGCGTGAAGGAAAGCGACCGTCTGGCCATGATGGCCACGGGATTGGACGCATGCGGCGTGAATGTTGAAGCAGGCGAAGATAGCCTGACCATCCATGGCAGCGGGCACGCCCCGCAAGGCGGCGCGGATATTGAAACCGCCTTGGATCACCGTATTGCCATGAGCTTCCTGATCATGGGGCTGGCCAGCACAGACCCAGTGAGCGTCGATGACACATCCCCGATCACCACAAGCTTTCCAACGTTCGTGAAATTGCTGCGCGATCTGGGCGCGGATATGGACGCGTGTTAGTTACACCCTAAAACCCAATACCGCGCCATGTATCGCCTTCGCAATATTGCAGATAATTGTGGTCGGAATTATACATCAAATCCCCCTCAACACCCGCCGGACTGGCACAACCCGCGCCACCATCACCCGCCGGACCAGCCCCAACCCAATCGCCGCCCGTGCAATATTGCAGGACGTGGGATGTTGTGTTGTAGGTGATATCGCCCACGACACCCGCGGGCGTTGCGCATGTCGGTGCATAAACATACACGGACCCCGCACCCAGCACGGCACCCACCTGATTGTTCAGCGCCCCAATCACAACAGATCCCGAATCCGCAGACACAGCCCGACCAAAGGAATCACTGGCCGCCGGATCGGGGTTTTCAATTGTGTCGATCAAGGCCCCGGTTAAAGCATCAAAAACATAAACGACACCCGCATCCGCGACGCCACCCACATCTTTGACGTGGGCCGAAACAAAAACAGTTGTTCCATCAATAGACAGGCGCGCGCCAAAATGGTCGCTGATCGCGGGTGTTGGGTTCACCAATGTTGATACAAAGGCCCCGGTTGTCGCATTAAAAACATACGCCACACCCGCATCAGAAACCCCATCCGGGTCATTGTGCCATGCGCCAACAACCACAAGATCGCCGTCTATCTTGACTTCGTATCCGAATTCATCACCGGACGCCGGAACAGGGTTATTCAGCGTACTGACCAGCGCGCCCGTGGTGGCGTTAAAAACATAGGCCGTACCGGAATCCGCAATTCCGCCCGGGTCATCCCAATACGCCCCCACAGCAACCAGATTGCCAGATATATCCAAACCGCCAGCAAAGCGGTCCCCGACCGCTGGGGCAGGATTGGGAATCGTTGTCATCAACGCACCCGTCGTAGCATTAAAGATATAAACACTGCCCGCATCATTGACCCCACCCGGATTATCCAGCGTGGCCCCAACGGCGATTAAATTTCCATCAATTCGCACATTGATCCCAAAAACATCCGTTGTTTGCGGGGCCGGGTTATTCAACGTAAACAGCAAAGACCCCGTCGTGGCATCAAAAACATAAGCCGACCCCGCATCAACAACTCCGCCGGGGTCGTCCTGATTGGCGCCAACCACGGCAATATTGTCATCCAACGCCACCTCCCAACCGAACACATCACTGACCGCTGGCGTTGGATTATTCAACGTCGAAACCAAAGATCCGGTCATACGGTTGAAGACATAGGCCGCACCCGCATTATCAAGCCCGCCAGGATTGGCTTGGTACGCACCGACCAGAATAAGCGCGCCCGACGCGCTCACACTGGTCGCAAATCGATCATTGGCCTCGGGGAAAGGGTTATCAATTTGCGTGGAAACATCTGGATTTTGAAACAAGGCACGCCCAGTGTTAAACACATAAACAACCCCGGCATTGGCTACACCCGATGACATGCCCGCACGCGCCGAAACAACGATTGTGTCGCCTTCTATCTCCACCTGCGAGCCGAATGTCGCATTGGACGCCGGGGACGGATTTTTAATCGTATCAATCAACACGCCGGTCGTGACGTTGAAAACATACGTTGCGCCCACATCAGTAAAACCATCAACATCGTCCCAACGCGCGCCAACCACGGCCTTGGATCCGCTCACCGCGACCGCCATGCCAAAATTGTCATTTGCCGCCGGATTGGGGTTCTCCAGCGTTGCGCGCAGGGCCCCCGTTGTTGCATCAAACACATAGGCCGCACCCGCATTGGCAACACCGCCCGATGTATCGCCATACGCACCAACAACAACCGTGGTTCCAAAAATGGCGACCGCCCGGCCAAAATTGTCGTTCGCCCCAGGAGATGGATTATTCAACGTGGCAACCAGAGCGCCCGTCGACGCCCGAAAAACATACGCACCACCCGCATCAGCAACGCCACCAGGATCTTTTTGCGGCGAGCCGACGACAATCAAATCGCCATCAATATCGACAGCGGTTCCAAACCAATCCCCATCGGTTTGATCGGGCGCGTTCCATCCGCGCAAAAATGCGCCCGTCGCTCCATTGAACACATGCACAGATCCATGATCACCGGCCCCATTGCGCGGTGTGCCCGCAACAACGGTCGTGCCGGAAATGGCAACATCGTACCCCGTCCAATCCATGACATCCGGCGCCGGATTGTCCAGTGTCGAAATCAGCGCGCCCGTTGATGCATTGAGGACATAGACCGAACCCGCCTGGTTAGACCCACCAACAGTATTGACCGGGGCGCCGACAGCAACCAAATTTCCATCAATGTCCGCACCATGCCCAAATTGATCGCCCGCGGTTGGGTCGGGGTTGGCCAGCGTGCTTAAACGCGCGCCGCTTTCCACATCAAAAACAAACGCACGCCCGGCATTGCTGACGCCCCCGGGATCACGCATTCGGACACCAACAGCAACCTTGCCGTCCGAAATGCCCAGCGACGCCCCAAAATCATCATCCGCCACCGCCGACGGGTTATTGAACAACATCGTCGCAACATACGTGTCGCCGGACGATCCGGATGGAAAATGCACCCAGTCCGTATCATTACAATAAGACGGCGCATTGGCGGTATTGTCCCAGATCAAATCACCTGCGACACCGGACGGAGAGGAGCAGGCCGCAAACGCGGCCGTGGAGAAGAGGGAGAGAATACCCGACAGAAATAAAACAGCACCATATGTCAGGGGCCGAAACAAAGCCCTGCGCCATACCGCGCCCGCAGAATATGCAACCATACCCAGAATACGCCTACGCCATAAACCCGAATGGAGTCCACCCAAGCGCTGGGTTGGACCCTTTTTAAACTATAGGATTGAGATAGTTTGGTTTATGGCGACCGCCAGTCATCCTATGCTTTTGGATATGGCTCCAGCCCTATGGGTGGAACCACCTGATCCAGAAGGATAAAAACAGGATTATTTCCGCACGCAACGAACGCGGAAATCATTGGACTTACCGCCGTTATAGGTGTTCCCGTCGCCAAAATAGATGTTCTTGCCGCTGTCGTCGCTCTGTTCCGAAGAGGACCAATAATCATGGTTGGTCAGCCCGCCGAATCCCCCCAGATACAGATTGGTATAGATCAACTGCAATTCATTCAACGCCGGCAGATACCAGTCGCTGCGGCCATGAGCAACCAGATCTTGGCAATACGTGGCCGCCGCATAAGGTGCCGCCGCGTTCACCAACCCGGCCAGAAACGTCGTGTTGGCCTCGCCCGTGTCACAGGCGGTTTGCACCCCGCTGGTACAGTTCACAATCGTCGTGTCGATGTTATTGCCCAAGCCGTTGTCCCAATTCATTTGCGTCGGCGCATTCGAGGCCGCCGCATACATCGGCGCATTACCATCCGGCGTTAGGCCCGCGTAAATGGAACCATCACTGCACGTATTACCAATCACCGGACACCCGGTTGGCGGGATTTCAGAAACATCCTTGCGCCCGATTCCGATCCAGTCATCGCCTTCGCAATATTGCAGGTAATTGTGGGAAGAATTGTAGACGATGTCCCCGGCGTCACCGACCGGATCGGTACACCCACCGCCGCCATCACCCACCGGCCCCGACCCAATCCATCCCGAGCCGTCGCAATATTGCAGAACATGGCTGGTGGTGTTGTAAAGAATGTCGCCAACAACCCCAACCGGATTGGTGCATCCACCGCCCGTGCCGGGAGCAAAAAGATAAGCCACCCCTATTGATCCACTATCCCTGTAAACCGATAACGCCGCCACATCACCCGACAACGCTGATGGCAGGCCAAAAAATTCATTCCCCGACGGATCAGGGTTATCGATAGTGGAGATCATCCCCCCCGTTGAAATATCGTAAAGATAAGCCCGCCCGACGTACCAAACCCCACCAGGCATGTCCGTCCACACCGATCCCACAAGAACGCGACCATCAGACAAAGACACACTGTTCCCAATATATTCATCAGCAGGCACTGGCGAAGTAATCGTATGCAGAACGGACCCATCCGTTACATCAAAAAGATACACAGCCCCTTGACCGCCCGGCAGATCATGGCCCGGTGCACCAACCGCCGCAATATCACCATCCAGATCAATTGAGTCCCCAAAATAATTATCCGCCGCGCGATCCGGATCAATCAACTCACGAATCAAAACCCCTGTATTAGCATCAAAGACATAGGCTGCCCCCGCGCTGGAGAGCCCGCCGGGATCATCGAAACGCGAAGCGACAAGGGCCCGCGTGCCCGATATAGCAACAACATAGCCAAAATTATCCGCCGCAGCCGGATTCGGATTACTCAACGTTGACACCAACGCGCCGGTATTAGCATCAAAGACATAGGCTGCCCCCGTATTGCTAACCCCACCCGGGTCATCAGCATAGGCACCTACTACAGCCAGCGAGCCCGATATATCTACGGACCAGCCAAAACCGTCGAACGCTGTCGGAGATGGGTTGTTCAATGTTGACACCAACACACCCGTCGTGGCGTTGAAAACATAGACAATGCCCGCGCTGCTTGCACCTGTGTCATCTCCATACGCCCCAACCACGACCAGATTGCCGGAAATTCCGACAGACCACCCAAAACTATCCGTTGCCACAGGGGAGGGGTTGCTTAACGTAGAAACCAACGCGCCTGTCGTAGCATCAAAAACGTAAGCGGATCCGGCATTGCTGATTCCACCAGGATCATCGGAATAGGCGCCAACCACAACAAGACCGCCATCAATATCGACATCATAGCCGAACTCATCCCCCGCCGCCGGCGTAGGGTTACTCAAAGTTTGGCTTAAGGAAGGCGAGGACCACGAAGCCGCCCCACTCGCATTTGGAAACCCAACCCAATCCGTATCATTGCAATAAGCGGGCGCATTGGACGCCGAAGACCAGATCAAATCCCCCGCATCCCCCGCCGGAGATGTACAGGCCGCGTGGGCGGGAGCGGGCCACAGCAGAGTGAAGGCGGCAAGCACCCCAACCGAAAAAATGGATCGTTTGAAAAAAGATAAAATCACAGCCACGAATGAACCCCCGCACACGCATTCAGCGTAGCATAATTATTGATAAATCTAAAAAACGCCTTTTACTGCCAGCCACCAATCGCGACCCACTGATCGCCCTCGCAATACTGCATCACGGTGTGGGTGGCATTGTAGACCAGATCGCCCTCGGCACCGGTCGGGTTGCTACACCCGGCCCCGCCATTACCATCGGGGGCGACGCTATACCAACCATGCCCATCACAATATTGCAGCGCATGTGTGGTGGCGTTGTAAAGAATATCGCCCTCCGCGCCCGCAGGCGTCAGGCATGATGTTGTGCCCGGCGTCGCGTCAAAAGAATAAACACGCCCCGCATCCGCCGTGCCCGAAGCGCCATCCGATTCATCCAGCGGGGCCGCAACAGCCAAACGCTGATCATCGATCGACACCGCGTTGCCGAACCAGTCCAGCGTGTTGGGGCTGGGGTTGTTAATGGTCGCAAGCAAGACGCCAGTATCGGCATTAAACAAATACACACGGCCCGCATTCGCCGTGCCCGATCCACCATCCGCCTCATCATACGGCACGCCCACCGCGGCGATACTGCCGGAAATCGATACGGAGACGCCGAAATAATCCTGAACATGCGGAGTCGGGTTATTCAATGTTGATATCAGCGCGCCCGTTGTTGCATTAAACACATAGGCACGGCCAGCCTCGGCGACCCCGGCATTGCCATCGGATTCATCCCACGGCGCACCAACCACGACACGGTTCCCGGAAATGGCAATCGTGTTCGAAAAATAATCCGTGGCATTGGGGCTGGGGTTATTCAGGGCCGTGACCAGCGCCCCCGTCCACGCATTAAAGACGTAAGCGCGGCCGGATGCGACACCGCTGGTGCCATCCGCCGCATCATTGGCCGCGCCGACCGCGACCAGATCACCATCAATCGCGACCGCAAAACCAAATTGGTCACTGGCGTGCGGGGTTGGGTTGTTCAATGTCGACACCAGCGCCCCCGTCGTCGCATCGAATACATACGCGCGACCCGCGTTACCGACACCGGCACCACCGTCGGATTCATCATTCGGCGCGCCGATGGCGGCCAGATTGCCGGACATACCCGCCGTAAAACCAAAATTATCATCCGCATTCGAACTGGGGTTGTTCAGCGTCGTGACCAATGCCCCCGTTGTCGCATTGAACACATAGGCACGGCCCGCATTCGCCGTTCCACTGGTGCCGTTCGATTCATCGTTCTCAGCCGCAACCAGCGCCAGATTTCCAGACAAACCCACAAAGCCACCGAAATAATCATTGGCATTCGGCGTCGGGTTGTTCAATGTTGAAATCAGCGCCCCCGTATCCATATCGTAGACATAGGCTCGCCCGGCGTTCGCTGTCCCGCTCACGCCGTCCGATTCATCAAAAACCGCACCCACCAGAACCAGATTGCCGGACACTGAAACCGAACTGCCGAATTGATCGTCGTTGGTGGGGCTGGGGTTATTCATGATTGATCCCGCGGCCGGAGAGCTCCACGCAAACCCACCCTTGGGAAAACCAACCCAGTTGGTGTCGTTGCAAAAAGCCGGGGACTTGGCCGCGCTGTTCCAGATCAGATCACCCGCCGCACCCACCGGATTGGAGCATGCAGCATGGGCCGCGCCGCCCCCCAAAAAGGCGCAAGAGATGAGTGCCAACAAGAAAATCTTTGATTTTATCCGCCGCATCTTAAAAACATCCCGTTGAAAATTCATATTCTTAGTTGTTACACGCACACACGCGCCACATCGTGCTATAGCTCGCAGCCGTTGTGGTCGGCGTCAAATTATATCGCACAGGAATATCCAGAAGCGGATTTGGCCCGCTCGGTCCGCCGATATTGGCAATCGCACACCCAACAGCCTGAGCCGCACCATTATTGCTCGGCGCCGGAATACCGGGAACAAGGGCCTGTACCACGGCCGTGCAATTCGCCAGCGTCCCGGAACTGCCCGCATAGTTGATAACGCCCGTAGAATTCACACCGCCCCGTGAGGCGCAGGCCGCATCGCAGCTCTGGTTCAGCGCACTGACATACCAGCAATACCCCCCAACCACGACACCGCTACACCATGACGGAACAAAATCACCAATCGCCACCCAGGCATCGCCCTCGCAATATTGCAAGACATTGTGCGTGGCATTGTAAGCAACATCACCGGCAACACCGGCCGGATTCGAACATCCCGCGCCACCATTCCCCGGCGATCCCGCTGCGTACCAACCATCGCCGTCGCAATATTGCAGGACGTGGCTGGTCGTATTGTAGACAACATCGCCGACAGCCCCCGCAGGATTCAAACAGCCCGCCGCGCCAGGCATGGTCAAGGCGGGCGTTGACTGGGTGCCCGATGTCACCCCAAGACCGGTCACGCCATTCAGATTCGAACCCCAACAATACACATCCGGTCCGCGTACGCCGCATGTATGGTTGTTGCCTGCGCTGACCATATCCCAATCTGGGTCCGCCCCAACTTGCGCCGGGGTCAATGTGTTACCCGATGTTGTACCAAAACCCGTCCGCCCAGAGCCGTTTGATCCCCAACAATACAAAGCACCGCCGGAGCGTATCCCACAGGAATGATATTGATACACACTCACCGAATCCCAGTCCGTGGCCGCCCCAACCTGCGCCGGCGTTGTCTGGTTTCCGGTCGTCGTTCCCAGGCCCGTTCGACCGTTGAGATTTTCACCCCAACAATAGAGCGATCCGGATCGAATGCCGCAGGCATGGCTCCACCCGGCGCTGATCGCCGTCCAGTCCGTGGCCACCCCAACCTGCGCTGGTGTCATCTGGTTTCCTGTTGTCGTCCCCAAGCCCGTTTTACCGTTTGCATTCTCGCCCCAGCAATAGAGCTGGCCCGAGCGGATGCCGCAGGCATGTCGCAGATCGCCGCTCACCGTCAGCCAGTCGGTGTCCGCACCCACCTGAGCCGGAGTCGTCTGGCTCCCTGTACTTGTTCCCAACCCCGTTTTTGCGCTGCTGTTATTTCCCCAGCAATACAGCGCGCCGCCCTGGACACCGCACGTAAAGTCACTGCCCGTGCGCACGAAGCTCCAATCCGTGGCCACCCCGACCTGCGCCGGCGTGGCCTGTGCGCCCGTCGTCGTCCCTAACCCGGTTCGACCATTTGCGTTTGATCCCCAGCAATACAACGCACCTGAGCGCAAACCACATACGTAAGAGCCCCCCGCACTGACGCTGCCCCAACTGTCTGACCATTGTTGAACCGGAGAGCTGGTGTAGCCCAACCCCCAGCAATAGAGCGCCCCGCTGGGCCGCAGGCCACAGGACACTGCGTTATTCGCGCTTACATAGGCATTTGAAGACACCACCACACCCTTTGGAAAGGCAACCCAGCTTGTGTCGTTACAATAAGCCGGCGTGTTGGACGCCGAAGACCAGATCACATCCCCCGCCGCCCCCGTCGGGGTGGAGCACGCGGCCTGTGCAGAGCTAGGGAACATCAACAAAAACAAAACCGCAAAACCACCCACCCAGCGCAAGAGGCGCCCGCGCGTGATTTTGGATTCCGGAAAATTGCGATAAAAACACATAAGGATGGCCCCCACTGCCCCCTGAAACATATCAATCCAGTGTACCAGAATAGATTGATAAATCTATAAAACCCGGCTTTTTTAGGCTTTACAAAACACCCCAAATCCCCCAATTCTGCCCACTATGACAACACACAGCGCCACGCCCATCATCGCAATCGACGGCACCGCGGCCAGCGGCAAGGGCACATTGGCCCGGCGGCTGGCGGAGGCGTTGGGGTTTGCCTATCTGGATACGGGCACGTTGTACCGCAAGGTGGCGGTGGATGTGCTGGCCGCCGGGGGCGATCCCGGGGATGCAGATACGGCCATTCAAGCCGCGCAAAACCTACAAAAAAACCTTGATCTTCAATCCCTTAAAGACCCAGCCATCCGCACGGCACAGGCCGGGAAATACGCGTCCGTCGTTGCCGCCGTGCCGGGGGTGCGCAGCGCGCTGACCGATTTACAGCGCGGATTCGCCACCCATCCGCCCGCTTTGGCGGACGGGACCCCGGCCAAGGGGGCCATTTTGGACGGGCGGGACATTACGACCTTTATCTGCCCCGACGCCCCGGTGAAATTCTATGTCGACGCGGCGGTTGAAACCCGCGCGGGCCGCCGCCACAAGGAGCTGCTTGGCAACGGCGAAGCCATTGAATTTGAACAGGTTTTAGAGGACATGAAAATCCGCGACGCCCGCGACATGGGCCGCAAGGACGCCCCCATGACCATCGCCCCGGACGCCGTTGTGATCGACACGACCAGCCTGGGGGTTGAGGCGGTTGTGGCTTTGGCCATGGACCATGTGCGCAAGACCCTGCCGAACGCGTAACCGCTCCCGCAAGCCCTTGAAAAAGAATCACAAAATTCCATGAAAATGGTTGATTTCTGCGGCTTTGCCCGATACAACCAGCCCGTCTGATGTGGATTTATCCACATGAGACACGACGCAATGAATCTCTGGCAGCGACAAGCGTCCGTCACTCCCCGCTTTCTTCACTGAAACGGGGTCAGCCGGACGGGGGAATCCTCTTGCGATCACGCCGACCAAGTAAAGGAAACTAAATCATGGCAAAACCAGCCGCAAATCTGAAAGACCTGAGTGAAAACTCAGACTTCTCGAAACTTCTGAGCGAAGTTTTGGGACCACAAAAATCGTTCGACGGGTCCGTCGTTAAAGGCCGCGTTATCAATGTTGACAGCGAATTCGTCATCATCGATGTCGGCCTGAAATCCGAAGGCCGCGTCTCCTTGCGTGAATTCTCGCGTCCGGGTGAAGATCCGGAAGTGAAAACCGGCGACATTGTTGAAGTGTTCGTTGAGCGCATGGAAAACCGTGACGGGGAAACTGCCCTGTCCCGTGAGAAAGCCCGTCGTGAAGAAGTCTGGGCCGAATTGGAAAAATCCACCGAGAAAGCCGAACGTGTTACGGGCGTTATCTTCGGTCGCGTCAAGGGCGGTTTCACCGTCGATCTGGGCGGCGCCGTTGCATTCCTGCCGGGTTCACAGGTCGATATCCGCCCCGTGCGCGATGTTGGTCCGTTGATGGGCACACCGCAACCGTTCCACATCCTGAAAATGGATCGTCAACGTGGCAACATCGTTGTTTCCCGTCGTGCCGTTCTGGAAGAGTCCCGCGAATCCGCTCGTTCGGATCTGTTGGGCAACCTGCGCGAAGGCCAGGTCCTGACCGGTATCGTCAAGAACATCACCGATTACGGCGCGTTCGTTGATCTGGGCGGTGTCGACGGCTTGTTGCACGTCACCGACATTTCGTGGAAACGCGTAAACCACCCGTCCGAGATGCTGACCATCGGTCAGAACATTCAGGTTCAGGTGATCCGTTACAACGAAGAAAACCAGCGCATCAGCCTGGGTATGAAACAGCTGGAAAGCGATCCGTGGGATGGCATTGCAGCGAAATACCCGGTTGGCCAGAAAGTCACGGGCCGCGTCAACAACATCACCGATTACGGTGCATTTGTTGAACTGGAATCCGGGATCGAAGGTCTGGTTCACGTATCTGAAATGTCCTGGACGAAGAAAAACGTTCATCCGGGCAAGATCGTGTCCACGTCCCAAGAAGTCGAAGTTATGGTTCTGGATGTTGATCAGGAAAAACGCCGGATCAGCCTGGGCCTGAAACAAACCACGGAAAACCCGTGGAAAGACTTCGCAGCGAAAAACAAGGCTGGCGATGTTCTGGACGGCGAAGTCCGCAACATCACCGAGTTCGGCCTGTTTGTCGGTCTGCCGGGCGACATCGACGGCATGGTTCACATGTCCGATATCGCTTGGGATGTAACGGGCGAAGACGCTCTGAAGCAGTACAACAAGGGTGACTCCGTGAAGGTCAAGATCCTCGAAGTCGAGGCTGACAAAGAACGCGTTGCTCTGGGCATCAAGCAACTGTCGGGTGAAGATCCGAACGCTGGTGCATTGGACGGCTTCAACAAGGGCGCCGTTGTGACCTGCACGATTACCGAAGTGACCGCAAACGGTCTGGAAGTAAACGTCAGCGACAACGTGACCGGCTTCATCAAGAAGGCCGATCTGTCCCGTGAACGTTCCGAACAACGCCCCGACCGTTTCGCCGTTGGCGAAAAAGTCGATGCGAAAGTTCTGAGCGCCGACAAGAAGTCCCGCAAGCTGAGCCTATCGATCAAGCAACGCGAAATCGACGAAGACAAAGAAGCCATGGCTGCCTTTGGTTCGTCCGATTCGGGTGCGTCCTTGGGCGACATTCTGGGCGCAGCCCTGAAATCGAAAAAAGACGAAGACTAATCGCTTCGCCTGAACACGTGGAAAACCCCGTTGGTGAAAACCAGCGGGGTTTTTTCATATCCGCGTTAACACATTGATTCACCTGAATCCCGCACAAAACCACGGATTCGGGGGGATCGGGGGTTAAAAAACCACCCCAATTCCTTAAAAAATCCTTTTCAATCAATGGGTTTCACTTGACGGGCGCGGGGGAAATGGGGCATCCTTAAGAAATACCCCAGACAAAGACCCAGCGCGTGACCCGCGCATAAAAACACAAGGGATTTGAAGGCGATGACCAAATCGGAACTGATTCAGAAGCTCGCAGAGCGCAACCCGCACCTTTACATGCGGGACGTTGAGAAAATCGTCGACACCATCTTCGAAGAAATCACCAAGGCGCTGGTCGTGGGCGACCGCGTTGAACTGCGCGGTTTTGGCGCATTTTCCGTGAAAGAACGCGAAGCCCGCACGGGCCGCAACCCGCGCACCGGCGAAAGCGTCGATGTCGATGCGAAACGCCTGCCCTTCTTCAAAACCGGCAAAGCCCTGCGCGAACGCCTGAATGGCGGCGTGTCCGACGGGGATGACAGCGAATTTTAATCCGGGCGGATAGAATTTTAAAAAAGGGCGCAGAGAATGCGCCCTTTTTATTCGGTCTTTTTTATCCCCCCTCCCTGAGGGAGGGGGTTAGGGGAGGGGTTATCATGCCAATTCTCTTGCACCACCCACTCCCCTCACAAGCCATGTCCCCCCTCACCGCAACCCTCTCCCCATGGGAGAGGGAGCGCGATGCGTCCTTGGTGTATCTTTGTGCCCTGATGGCTTTGTGGTAAATTTCATTCACAAACAATCACAGGCCCGCACAATGACAACCCCCACCATCTTCTGCGCCATCGACACACCGGATCTGGACCGCGCCAAAACGCTGGCGGCGCAGATTGGGCCGGTGACGGGCGGCATCAAACTGGGGTTGGAATTTTTCTGCACGCACGGGCCCGACGGCGTGCGCCGCGTGATGGATGAAGCACCGGATACGGCGCTGTTTCTGGATTTGAAGTTCCACGATATTCCCAACACGGTGGCCGCCGCATTGCGCACGGTGGCCAAAACACGTCCCGCCTTCGTCAATGTCCACGCCGCTGGCGGGGCGGAGATGATGCGGGCGGGACGCGAGGCATTGATGGACGAAGCCGTCCGGTTGAACATCACGCCGCCGCGCTTGCTGGCCGTCACCATCCTGACCAGTTTTGATGCCCCGACCCTGAGCGCCGTTGGGCAAGGCGATGATGTGGCCGCGCAAGTGATCCGTCTGGCCACGTTGACGCAAGAGTCGGGATTGGACGGCGTAGTGTGTTCCGCCCATGAAATTGCCCCGTTGCGCAACCGCCTTGGCCCCGCTTTCACGTTGATGGTGCCGGGCATTCGCCCCGCCGGAACGGAGTCCGGGGATCAGAAGCGCATTATGACCCCGGATGAAGCCCTCGCCGCCGGAGCCAGCCATCTGGTCATTGGCCGCCCGATTACCGGGGCCGCCGACCCGGCCGCAGCGACACAAATGATTGTTGAATCCCTATCCTGATCCACCACCCTCTCCCCAACCCCTCTCCCAGAGGGAGAGGGGCTTCATCACGGGATTGTTCCCTCTCCCTCTGGGAGAGGGCTAGGGAGAGGGACTAGCAATTGGTTGGAAAGAGCCCGGCAATCCCACGTTTTTTCTGGACATCCCCGCCCCCCTCGCCTAATCACGGTCTTATGGATCGTAACGCATCGCCCGATTTTCCACCGTCTTGCCCTGCCGTGCGCGGGGCGTTGCGGCATGCGTTTTACCGGGCCGTTCATGCCTATCTTCTGATTGAGGAAACAGAACTGGCCGTGGCCGATCTGGCCGTGTTGTGCGGCAGTGTGAAAACCACACCCGCCATCGCCCAGCGCGGCGCGCAATTGTTCCATGACGGATACGCGAACCGTTTCATCGTATCGGGCCGCGTGAAGGCCACGCCGCAGGAAACCGAAGCCGAAATGATGCGGCGGATCCTGATTGAAAATGGCGTTCCCGATCAATCCATCCTGTTGGAAAACCGCGCGACGAACACGCAGGAAAATATCGTTTATGCCCGCCGGATGATGATGCAGCGTGGCGAGATGGATCAAATCCACACCATCATTACCGTGGGCAACATCACCGCCGGACGGCGCACCATGATGACCGCCGCGCGCCGCTGGCCCGAAGTGTTTGCCATGCACGCCACCGGAAACAAATTCCCGGTGCCCGCGCAGGATTTTTACACGCACACAGAATTCCGCCGCGTTGTTTTGCGTGAATGGGCCAAAATTGCGCCGTACATGGCCAATGGATGGTTGAAAGACGTGGATATTGACGCCATCAACACCATGGCCCGCGCCTTGCCGCAACCCGGCCAACACCACGCAAGCCCCTGATTTACAAATACGAATCCGCATGAAAGCTTCCTGTAAGCCCCGCTTATTAGGATACTCTTCAGGGTTTAAAACGGGGACTGCGTATCATGTTTGATGTATCGGCTGCCTTGCGGCATTTCTTTAACGTGCTTTTCACAAACAAACTTACAGACGACAACACCATACCGCTGACACAAAAGGATTTGATTGCCGTTTTGGTCCGGCGATCTTTATTGCGCGCTGACACGCATCAGGGTTTGGCACCATCATCCGTTTCGCACGGAACATCGACCTATGCCGCGCGGTTGCGCAATTTGCTGGGTGAATTGCGGACGGACACGTTGCACATGCTGGTCGAGCGCGACATTACGCCGTGTCTGGATCAACGCCTCTGCTACAAGGAAGATGGCGTTCTGGGGCCGCTGGTCTTTGCCATTTATTATCACGACGACCGTGTTCTGGCGTTACATGATAATGGCAAGATGCCAGCGCAGCGTGGTTTTCTGGATTTCAATATCGGCCATGATTTGAATTTGTATGACGCGTTCGAACAATTATTCGATGCGTTGAAATACGGGGCGCCCACGCACCCCATGCTGATTGGTACCGCCGAGAACCAGCGGTCTTGTGCACAGGTCTTCCGGTGGATGACATCGGACCAGATGCAGCGCACCCTGCGGAAGAATCCGCAGCTTCATTCCCCGCCCTTGCGCGGGCTGGCCACGGCGACGACCGCATCCTAACCTTTTGTTTTAAAACGTAAGAAAACCGCCCTTTTGGGCGGCTTTCATATTGTCATAATTGCACTTTCCTTGACAATCACCCCCGGCTTGGGGGATAAAGACGCCCCGGCTGATCCCTTTTAAAATCAGCGGGAGCGTAATGATCAGACATGATCATCTGACCCACTTTAAAGAAGGCAGTGTTGCAGGCATGAACTGGCTGAGCAATTTCATTCGTCCGAAGATCCGGTCCTTTGTTTCACAACAAAAGGACATGCCCGATAATCTGTGGCAGAAATGCCCGTCGTGCGATGGCATGTTGTTCCACCGCGATCTGGATGAGAACATGAATGTCTGCACCCATTGCGGACATCATTTGAAGATCGACGTCGATCAACGCTTGAACATCCTGTTCGATGATGGCGAGTGGAGCGAAATTCGCGCCCCGCATGTTCCTGTTGATCCGCTGAAATTCAAGGACCGCAAGGCCTATGCCGCGCGGTTGAAAGAAGCCCAAGGCAAATCCAAACGCGAAGACGCCATTGTGATTGCCACCGGCACCATCGGCGGCCAGCCGGTTGTGTGCGCCGCATTCGATTTTTCCTTCATGGGTGGATCGATGGGCGCGGGCGTTGGTGAAGGCATTGTGCGCGCCGCCGAAGAAGCCGTACGCACCCATTCCGCGTTCATGGTTATTCCGTCATCGGGCGGGGCCCGTATGCAGGAAGGCGCGTTGTCGCTGATGCAGATGCCGCGCACGATTATCGCCGTGGAAATGGTGAAGGACGCGAAGCTGCCCTACATCGTTTTGCTGGCCGACCCGACAACGGGCGGGGTCAGTGCATCCTTCGCCATGGTTGGCGACATTCAGATCGCCGAGCCGGGTTGCATGATCGGCTTCGCCGGGAAGCGCGTTATTCAGGAAACCATCCGCGAAGAATTGCCGCCGGGATTCCAAACCGCCGAATATCTGCTGGATCACGGCATGATCGACATGGTCGTGATGCGCAAGGATTTGCATTCCACATTGTCACGCATCCTGAACCTGTTGATGAACCGCACGGGCCGTGAAGAAGCCCGTGGTGGTAGCCGTGGCAAGGGCAGCAAATCCGTGAACGGATCGGGCAAAGGCAGCAAGGCCGATATTTCCAACGCCGCGAAAGCCGCGCGCAATGTCGCCAAACTGCCATCGGTAAAAAAGAAAGTGGCCGCGAAGATGACCAAGAAGCGCGCCGCCATGACCGCCAAAACCATCCGCAAAACTGCGGTTTAACCCCACAAGCAGGTTGGTTTGCAGGACACGCTGAATCACATTTTCAGCCTTCGAAAAAATGGCCGGATGGATCATTCCATCCGGCCTGAATTTTTTGCGCTGCTGGATCGGCTGGGCAACCCACATAAAAACCTGTCGCCCGTTATTCATGTCGCGGGCACGAACGGCAAGGGGTCCAGTATCGCCTTTATGCGCGCAATGCTGGAAGCGGCGGGACACAGCGTCCACACCTATACATCACCGCATTTGATCCATTTTAATGAGCGCATCGTCCTGAATGGGCACCCCATTGACGATGTGTTGTTAAAAACGCTGCTGGATGAAGTACTGGACGCGGCGCAGGACGACCCGGACAAAAGCTTCTTTGAAATCACCACGGCGGCGGCGTTTGCCGCCTTTGCTCGCACGCCGGGGGACATCATCCTGCTGGAAACGGGGTTGGGCGGGCGACTGGATTCCACCAATGTCGTCGAACACCCCGTCGCCACGGCCATTACCACATTGTCCTATGACCACACGGCGTGGCTGGGGGAGACGCTGGAGCAGATCGCGGCAGAAAAAGCGGGTATTATCAAACACGGCGTGCCCTGCGTGGTTGGGGCACAGATGATGGACGATGCCCCCGCCGCCATCCGCGTCATTGAAAACCGCGCCGCCGCGCTTAACGCCCCCACGGTGATTATGGGGCGGGATTGGCATGTGCATGACGTGACCGATTCATCATGGGCGATGACGGTGGGCGGGGAAACGCTGTCCGCCCTGCCCCACCCCACCATGGTTGGCGCGCATCAGATTGATAATGCAGGCCTGGCCATTGCCACATTGCGCGCGCAAACGGCCTGCCCCGTGCCTGTTGATGCCATGCACCACGGCCTGCGCACTGCGCATTGGCCGGGGCGGTTGCAGCGTATTGCACACCCCGCCGCCCCCGCACCATGGGAGATGTGGGTGGACGGCGCCCATAATGACAGCGGCGCCATCGTTTTGGCCCGGCACATCGCCACTTGGTATACGCAGGGTGGACAAGGCACCCATTTGATTATCGGCATGATGGGGCACAAGGATGCGGCGCGATTCATCGCCCCACTGGCCAGCGCGGTCCCCGGAATCGCCAGCATCACCCTGATCCCCGTGCCGGGCAGCGAAGGGGGCAAAAGCCATGACCCCGCCACACTGGCCCCGCTGTGGCAGGGTCATGGGGCCAGCGCCGTTACATGCGCGCCGGATCTGCACACCGCCGTGACAAACCTGATCGCCACGCACCCGCCGGGGCGCATTGTGGTGGCGGGATCGCTCTATCTCGCGGGCCACACACTGGCGCAGGTCCCATTTTCGTAAATAAGGGCAAAAGATCACGATTTTTTCACAAACGCGCCCTTTTCAATCCCTATTTCTGTGGCAAATCACTATAATCGTTTCGATATTTTTGCTGATTCTTAAAGGACCACCACACCCATGACCCAGACCGCCACCCAAACCATTGCCCTGGTCGATGATGATCGCAACATCCTGACATCGGTTTCGATGGCGCTGGAGGCTGAGGGCTATACGGTGAAGACCTACACCGATGGTGAGGAAGGCTTGGCCGGGATTACCGCCAACCTCCCTGATCTGGTCGTGCTGGATATCAAGATGCCGCGGATGGATGGCATGGAAGTATTGAGCAAATTGCGCGAACAATCGGCCATCCCAGTCATCTTCCTGACATCGAAAGATGACGAGATTGACGAGGTGCTGGGCCTGCGCATGGGTGCGGATGATTACATCACCAAACCGTTTTCGCAGCGTTTGCTGATCGAACGCATTCGTTCCATCCTGCGCCGCAACGATTTCCGCAAGCAGCCCGTCCAATCACAGGACGAAGCCGCCAAGAATATGGTTGAACGCGGCAATCTGGTTTTGGATGACGCGCGCCATTTGTGCATGTGGAAGGGCGGCGCGGTGGATTTGACCGTGACGGAATATCTGCTGGTCAAGGCGTTGGCGCAACGCCCGGGACACGTGAAAAACCGTGACCAATTGATCGATATGGCCTATGGCGAAAATATCTATGTCGATGACCGCACCATCGACTCGCACATTAAACGCATCCGGAAAAAATTCCGGGTCGTAGACACCGAATTCTCACAGATCGAAACACTCTATGGCGTTGGGTACCGTTATAAAGAAGATTAAGGACCGGCATAAAAACGCCAGTTCCGATATCGGTTATGATGTGTGGGCGATTTTGCCGCCCATGCCGCGCCCCCGTATTCTGGGCGGATTGACGGTCCGCATTCTGGCGGTGAACGTGATTGCGCCGCTGGTGTTGGTGGTTGGTCTGCTCTATCTCGGCCAATATCGCGACAGCTTGATCCGCGCCGAACTGGAAACCATGCAAATTCAATCGCAATTGTTTGCCGGCGCCATTGCCGAGGCCGCCGTGCGCCCGGTGGAAAAGGGCAAGCCGTTCTTCTTTGCCAAACCCGAAGAAATTGAAATGCTGGTCCCCGAATTGTCACGCCGGATGGTGCGGCGTCTGGGCCAGACCACCGAAAACCGCACACGGCTGTTCAGCGGCGATGGCGCCCTGATCGGTGATTCACTGGAATTGGGTGGGGAGCGTTCGGGCGAGGCGATGGTCGCCGCCGCGCGCAGTGCCGTGGCCGCCGAAAGCGAAGCCGCGAAGCCGAGCCTGAGCGAACAGCTCAACAACTGGGGGCAGGCCATCATTGACTGGATCCCCATGCAAAGCGATTTGCCCGATTACCCGGATACAGGCGCGCAAAGCATTACCGCATATCCGGACGCCGCCGTCGCCCTGACCGGACGGATCAGCGCCACAGCGTGGGAAGACCGACAGGGGAAAATCCGCCTGACCGCCGCCGCCCCGATCCGCAAGGTTGAAAATGTGATTGGCGTTGTCATGCTGTCACGCGACGGACGCGAAATTGAATCCGCCATTACCCAGATGCGGTATGACGTTCTGACCGTATTCCTGGGCGCGTTGTCCATCACCATCTTCCTGTCGATGTATCTGGCCGGATCGATTGGCCGCCCGTTGAAAAAACTGGCCCGCGCCGCCGAAGCCGTGCGCTTGGGCAAGGGCCGCCAGATCGACATTCCCGATTTGACCCACCGCAAGGACGAGATTGGCGAATTGTCCGCCGCATTGAACGCCATGACCACGGCATTGCGCGACCGCATGGACACGATTGAACGTTTTGCCGCCGACGTGTCGCATGAGATTAAAAACCCACTGACATCCCTGCGCAGTGCGGTGGAGACCGCGCCGATTGTGAAGAGCAAGGCCGATCTGGACCGCCTGTTCGGGATTATGCAGCATGATGTGAATCGTCTGAACCGTTTGATCAGCGATATTTCCAACGCGTCGCGTCTGGATGCCGAATTGTCGCGGGAAGAAATGGGCAATGTGAATGTGGGCCGGATGCTGACCCAGATTATTGATGGCCGCCGCGTCGCGCTGGCCCAGCAAAACCGCCAGCATGCCGCAAGTGGCGTGGAAACATTGCCGTCAGATCAACGCCTCCGCATCAATATCGACAGTGCCGAGGCCATCATCGTCCGTGGATCGGAAGGGCGGTTGGCGCAGGTGTTTGAAAACCTTTTGTCCAACGCCCTGTCCTTCACGCCCGTGAATAAATCGGTGACACTGAATTTATCGCAGAACCGGGAACAAGTTTTGATTCAGGTTGAGGATGAAGGCCCTGGCATCCCGGAAAACAAGCTGGACACCATCTTTGAACGCTTCTACAGCGAGCGCCCGGCGCACGAAGATTACGGCAGCCATTCGGGATTGGGTTTATCCATCGCCCGCCAGATCGTGAAAGCGCATGGCGGCGTGATTTTCGCGGAAAACATCCGCGACCGTGACAATCAAATTCGCGGCGCGCGCTTTACGGTCGTGTTTAACCGCGCGTAACGCCGATTATTTGCATTCAGCGACGAAGATTTTTCCGCCCGGATATTTCACATCCGGTACATGCACGCGCACGATTTCACCCGCCGTCCGACCCGCGCAGTAATAAGCGTCCTTCGTCAGCGGAATAATATGCTGCGCCGGGGCATTAAACCGCACAGCCAGAACGGATGATTCAGGCGCGGGAATAATGGGCCGGGTCGGCACCGTGTGGAACGGCGGATGCGGCAACATGACCATGCCGGTATCCACCGGCGGCGCGGGCCGTTCGCGGTCAAACAAATTGCCCATCTGCAAATTGAGCATCGCCCCGGTGATAATACCGATCAAGGCCGCCGGAATGACATTTTCAATGGCGCGCGCATAGCCCAAAGCCGCCTTGGGAATCGACACGGACAAATCTTCGCCCTTGTCCCGCATGGCCAGCGCCAACGGAACACAGACCGCCGAGGTCAGAACGGCAACAGACACACCGACCAACAGACCCAGCGGAAACACCCCGCCCGCCGCGACACCAGCGCTGTAACCAATCAGCCCAGCCCCCGGACCAATCGGCAGGGCGAGCAGAGAGCTGCCCCACGTGAGAATACCTTTTTTAATGTTGTCCTGCACAACCGACCCCTGTTTTATTGCGTTACAGGGCATAGCCCAGAAGGGGGCTGAGCGTCAAATTTGACAGACCAGACCACCCGCCTTAAGGTTTTTCCGCATTATAAAAATAAATAAAAACAGGGCATTTTATGGGACGTCTATCCAATTTCTGGGCACAGGCCACAGGATCAAAACCACCACAGGACCCGCTGCGCCTGCACCCCGGACGCCGGGCTTATTTTCAGGTGAGCGACCCCGATCTGGCTGCTTTTCTGGGTGATTGGGCCACGCGCCGCAATGATGCCGCACAAATCATCAGCGCCTATCTGCGCAAGGCCACGCCGTTGCTGGGCGCGGAAACGCCGCATTACAAAGTGGATGAGGATGGCCGCGTCACCAGCATCAGCTTCCGCTACGGCATCGGACTGACGCACGAAGGGTGGATTGGCATTCCGAACACCAACTGGCTGGTCCCGGAAACGGATGATGTGAAGCGCGATCTGGACGCCCTGCCCCGCCTGCCGGGCTTTGGCCCCGTGCATGACGCCCTCAACTGGCCGACCGCCGATTTGTCCCCCGTGGCGCAGGCGCGGCATTTGCCGGGCTATGTTGACTTTGCCAAACGCGCCAATTCCCAAATTCGCGTCTGTACCCGCCATGATGCCGTGTATGTCAGCGTGCCCTTCCCCGACACGTTCCGGGATTATCCGCCGTTACAAGATGCGGTGCAGGCCTGGCGGCCCGATGCGCGATTGACCCGCATCGACGACCGGATTGGCCGCGCGGCGGAAAGCCAGAATGATCTATCGCAAAGTCCGTTGGGGCAAATCCTGATCAAAATAATGAAACTTGTCCCGTGACGTTTGACGCGCGCGGGGGTATTTTAGAGGGATGAATGATTCACCCGCGACCCCGCCATTATCCCACCGCCCGACCCTGATCCTGACCGGATTGTCCGGTGCGGGCATGACCTCCGCATTGAAGGCGCTGGAGGATTTGGGGTATGAGGTTTTTGACAATTTTCCGCTATCGCTGATCGATTCACTGGTCAAGGAAACCGCGCACGATGCCGCCCCCGTGGCTATTGGCATTGATGCACGATCCCGCGGGTTCGACCCGGACGCCATTCTGGCCGCCGCCAAGCGCCACAATGCGGAATTGGTGTTTTTGTGGTCGGATGAATCGACCCTGCAAAAACGTTTCACCGAAACCCGCCGCCGCCACCCGATGGCGAAGGACCGCCCCGTCAGCGCCGGGATCAAGCGGGAGCAGGAATGGCTGCACCCGCTGCGCGCCACCGCCAATCATGTGATTGATACATCGGACATGTCGGCACAGGATTTACGCCGCCAATTAACATCCCTGTTCGGGCTGGCCCGTGGGGAACGCATGACGGTGACGATCATGTCATTCGGATTCAAATACGGCGTTCCGCGTGAAGCGGATATCGTCATGGATATCCGTTTTCTGGCCAACCCGCATTGGATCAAGGAACTGCGCCCGCAAACGGGATTGGACAAGGATGTCGGCGATTACGTGCGCAACGATCCGGCCTGGGCCCCGTTTATGCAGAATTTTCAGGCCCTCATCGCTCCGCTGTTGCCCCGGTATCAGCAGGAAGGGAAAAGCTATCTGACCATTGCGATTGGCTGCACGGGCGGACGACACCGGTCGGTGTTCACCACCGAACAAATGCACGATTGGCTGGAACAACAGGGTTATTCCAGCGCAACACTGCACCGTGATATTGGGCGATAATTTTTAGAGAGTGGGCTTCGGCGCGCGGCCAGATGGGCCACCCGCAGACACACGATGATCCATCGTCGCGCACAGCGATTGCATGAAATCCGGTGTCATCCGTGCCAGCAATTTTGCACCAACATCGCCGGCCGCATGATTGACAATCATGGTCAGACCTTCGCGGCTGACCCCGCCCGATGACGGGTCGCGGTGGCGCAGGACGATGCCCGCCGGAATACGGTGATAATGGATATCGGAATTTTGTGCGGCCAGCGCATGCGGCGCCGGATTGCCGTTCAGCAGCGAGGCCATATTGTCGGCCAGTTTCCGCGCATCGACCGGAAAACCGTTCCAGGCCCCGGAGAAGCTGATAGCCGGGATGGTCTGGCCGCCATCGAGCGCCTCGATCACGGGCGCTTGTGATTTCAATGGATTGGCCGCAGGAACACGGTATACCGTCATAATTCAACCCCTATTTTAACCTAACCGATTGATATTGTTATATTTTAAACCATCTTTTCGTGGCTTTTGCCCTTGCTTTTGGCGGGCTTACCCCTTATCAATACACGCAAAGATATAACATTTTCCTAAATTCCGCCCGCTTTTTAAGGAGCCCGAGATGAGCGCAGTTGCCGCAAAAGCCATGACCAACGATTACGCCGTGAAAGACATCACGCTGGCCGATTGGGGCCGCAAGGAAATTGCCATTGCCGAAACGGAAATGCCGGGCCTGATGGCTTTGCGCGCCGAATATGGCCCGAAGCAAATCCTGAAAGGGGCCCGCATCGTTGGCTGCCTGCACATGACGATTCAGACCGCCGTTCTGATTGAAACGCTGGTGGCGTTGGGTGCGGAAGTACGCTGGTCATCCTGCAACATCTTCTCCACGCAAGACCAAGCCGCCGCCGCGATTGCCGCCGCTGGCATTCCGGTGTTTGCATGGAAAGGTTTGAACGAAGAAGAATTCTGGGATTGCATCGACCGCACCATCACCGGCCCGAATGGCTGGGCCCCGAACATGATTCTGGACGATGGCGGCGATCTGACCATCCGCATGCACGAAAAATTCCCGGACATGATGAAAGACATCAAGGGCCTGTCCGAAGAAACCACGACGGGCGTGCACCGCCTGTACGAAATGGCGAAAAAAGGCGCATTGAAAGTGCCCGCCATTAACGTGAACGATTCCGTGACCAAATCGAAATTCGACAACCTGTATGGCTGCCGTGAATCGCTGGTCGATGGCATTAAGCGCGCCACCGACGTGATGCTGGCCGGTAAAATTGCCGTTGTGGCCGGGTTTGGTGATGTGGGCAAAGGCTCCGCTGAATCCTTGCGCTCCCAAGGCGCGCGCGTTCTGGTCACTGAAATCGACCCGATCTGCGCCCTGCAGGCCGCGATGGAAGGCTACCAGGTTGTGACGATGGAAGATGCCGCCGCAACCGCGGACATTTTCGTCACCACCACCGGCAACGTCGACATCATCACGCTGGACCATATGCGTTTGATGAAAGACCGCGCGATCGTGTGCAACATCGGCCACTTCGATTCCGAAATTCAGATCGAAGCGCTGCGGAATTACAAATGGCACAACGTGAAACCGCAAGTGGACGAAGTGGAATTCCCGGACGGCAAACGCCTGATCGTTCTGGCTGAAGGCCGTTTGGTCAATTTGGGTTGCGCCACCGGCCACCCGAGCTTCGTGATGTCCGCATCCTTCACCAATCAGGTGCTGGCACAGATCGAACTGTGGACCAACACGTCATCCTATGAATCCGGCAAGGTTTACGTTCTGCCGAAACATCTGGATGAAAAAGTGGCCGCTTTGCACCTTGAAAAACTGGGCGTCAAGCTGACCAAGCTGACCAAGGCGCAGGCCGATTATATCGGCGTGCCGGAAAAAGGCCCGTACAAGCCGGACCACTACCGTTACTAATCAAATCAAAAAATCAAAAACAAAAAAGGCGGGGCCAACACCCCGCCTTTTTTAATTCCCGTTCCGTTAATTCCCAATTTTTATCCACGCATCGCCTTCGCAATATTGCAGGACATTGTGCGTGGTGTTGAAAACAAGATCACCTGCAACGCCGGACGGTGCAGAACATCCGCCACCACCATTGCCCGCCGCCCCCGCCGCGTACCATCCTATGCCGTCACAATATTGAAGCACGTTGTGCGTGGTATTATAGGTGACGTCCCCCGCGACCCCGTCCGGATTGCTACAACCGCCATCGGGCCAGAATGTATACACGCGCCCCGCCGCAGACGTGCCGGCCCCACCATCCGATTCATCCAGATGCGCCCCAACAGCCGCGATCCCATCATCAATGGCAACAGCCCACCCGAAATTGTCGGTGGTGTTCGGGCTGGGGTTATTCAAGACACCAACAAGCAACCCGGTCGTCGTATCAAACACATAGGCCCGCCCGGCGGCCGACACACCGGCCGATCCGTCCGATTCATCCTGCCATGCCCCGACCACGGCCAAATTACCGGACACGCCGACAGAGCTGCCAAATTCATCCGAGGCCGTGGAGTTCGGGTTATTCAGGGCCGTCACCAATACACCGGTCGTCGCATCAAACACATACGCGCGCCCCGCCGATGACACGCTGGCCCCACCATCCGCCTCATCAAACATCGCGCCAACAACGGCCACCGTTCCATCCAGCGCAACAGAATTGCCGAAATTGTCCGTTGCCGTCGGGCTGGGGTTGTTCAGGGTCGCGACCAATGCGCCGGTCGTGGCGTTAAACACATAGGCCCGCCCGGCAGCCGACACACCGGCCCCACCGTCCGATTCATCCATATACGCACCGACCAGAACAAGGTTTCCGGATATGGCAACAGCATTGCCAAAGTTATCGCTGGTGTTCGGGCTGGGGTTATTCAACGCCGTGACCAGAGCCCCGGTCGTGGCATTAAACACATACGCCCGACCCGCCGCAGACGTGCCCGCCCCGCCATCCGATTCATCCATATGCGCCCCGACGACGGCGACGTTTCCATCAATCGCGACGGAATATCCAAAATTGTCCGTGGCATTCGGGCTGGGGTTATCCAGCGCCGTGATCAGGGCCCCGGTTGTCGCATTGAAAACATAAGCCCGGCCCGCTGCGGATATACTGGCCGCGCCATCGGCCTCGTCCTGCCACGCACCAACCACAACAAGGTTGCCGGAAATATCAATAGCGTTGCCAAAATAATCGAGAGTCGTTGGTACAGGGTTATCCAACGACGCGATCCATGCGCCGGTTTCCGCATTGTGGACATAGGCCCGCCCCGCCCCGGAAATGCTGGCCCCGCCATCCGCTTCATCGGAATACGCGCCAACGGCAACCATGTCCCCGTCGATCGCAACAGCATAACCGAAATAATCGCTGGTCGTGGGCACAGGGTTATCCAGCGCAGCCGATTGCAACAAGGATGGATCCCACGATGAAACGACGCCAGGCCTGAAAATAAAAGCCCGCCCGGCGGCCGACACCCCGGCCCCGCCATCGGATTCATCTTGCCATGAACCAACCAGGGCATAGCTGCCCGACAGACCAACCGCATTCCCGAACGTATCCGTGCTATGTGGTGTTGGGTTTTCGAGCGCCGTGATGAGCGCGCCCGTATTGGCATCAAACAAATACGCCCGGCCAGCGGCCGATACACCCGATTCACCATCATGTTCGTCGTTATAAGCCCCGACCAAAACCATGCCGCCATCAATGGCCACAGAGGATCCGAAATAATCACTTGCATGCGGGGTCGGGTTATCCAACGCCACCACCAGCACGCCGGTCGTTGCATCAAAGACATAGGCGCGGCCCGCGTTGAACACGCCGGCATTACCATCCGATTCATCATAATACGCACCGACAACCACGCGATTCCCATCAATGGCCACAACCTTGCCAAAATAGTCGCTGCCATTTGGCGAGGGGTTGTTGATGGGAGCTATGAATGCGCCCGTCGTCGCATTGAACAAATAGGCACGGCCCGCCAACGACGTCGTCGACCCACCATCAGCTTCGTCTGATGAAGTCCCCACCACCACCACATTGCCAGAAATGGCCACAGATTCGCCAAACTGGTCACCCGTCGTCACCGAACTGGGGTTGTTCAGCGCCGTGACCAAGGCCCCGGTTGTTGCATTGAAAACATAAGCACGGCCATCCGATGTCGTCCCAGCCCCGCCATCAATTTCATCATTCCAAGCACCGACAACAGCCAAATTTCCGGAAACACCAACAGAATAACCAAAATGGTCACTGGCATTCGGCGACGGGTTGTTCAGCGCCGTAATCAGCGCCCCTGTGGTAGCATTGAAAACATAGGCCCGGCCTGCGGCGGATGTGCCCGCTTCGCCATCCGATTCATCCTGATACGCGCCAACAACAACCGTATTGCCATCAATCGCGACCGCATAGCCGAAAAAATCACTCGCATGGGGGGTGGGGTTGTTCAGCGTCGCCACCAGCGCGCCCGTGTCGGCATCAAAAACATAGGCACGCCCGGCATTCAAGATTCCAGTGGTTCCATCCGATTCATCCTGATACACGCCGACAACAGCCAGATTTCCAGACATTGCCACGGCATAACCAAAATAATCCGTTGAATGCGGGGTCGGGTTGGCCAAAACCGGAAACTGCGATGGGGCAACCCACGATTCAATCTCTTCCCCTTTGGGGAATTTATGCCAGACCGTGCCGTCACAATAGGCGGGGGAGGCGCTGGATGTGTTCCACACGACGTCCCCAGCATCACCAGACGGTAGCGCACAGGCCGCGAGCGCGGGAGAATTTGTAAACAAAATCAGAGAAAAAGCCGCAAAAGCGCCGAACACAAAATGCCGCATGCCGATCAATTCCAAAAAATAAAATAAAAAATCACCGGACAGATGTGTCCGGTGATGGGAAATGAAAAGCGCCTGAAACAAAAAATGCAGGACGGATCGCGCAAAATAATTGCGCGACCACGACACTACAACCAGCTTTCGCCGGCCACTGATTCAGAAGCGGGCTTTTCGAGACCCGGGACAACGGACGTCATCCTTAATACAGACGATTGTAGGTGAGTTTGACCCCCCTCACAAGCGCCGAACATGCGGCAAACCCTTGCAGGACGGGGCTTGCGCGGATACACTGCACCCATGACGCAAACCACAGATTCCACCAAGACTAACCCCCCAAAATCCACAAAAGGCCCGCGCTTTATGACGGGACTTTTGGGCGCGCGCGAGATGCGCACGGAGAAAGCGCGGATGGAGGCCTTCCTGTCCGCGGTGCCGATGGATTATTGCGGATGGGGACCGGATGGCGCGATCGCGTATTCGGATGGATTTTGTCGTCTGCTGTCGCTCGATTCCATTCGTAATATTCACGATATTCAAAACCGCCTGTCGGCCAGCGACGCCGCCGCGTTGGAGGGGATGTTTTTCCGACTACAGGAACAGGGCGAAGCGTTCTCCATCACCGTGCGCACAGCGGACCGCACCCGCACCATGACCCTGTCCGGGTCCAGAGGCGTCGATAGCGACAACAGCACAAGCTTTAACATTCTGTGGCTGCAGGATATGACCGTGCAGGCGCAGGAACAGCGCCGCGTGACCGAAGCCCAGCAATACGCGGAATCGGAACAATTGCGCCTGCAGGCCGCGTTGGACCACGCGCCCGTGCCGTTGTGGATGCGCAATACACAAACCGATCTGGTCTGGTGCAACCGCGCCTATGCCAGCGTTTTGGACACATCGCCCGCAACGGTGATTGCCGAGCAACGCGAATTGCCGCAAACGGCCCGTAAAAAGGGCCCCGCAACAACGTTACAGCCGGGCCGCACATTGGCACAGGCCGCCATGGATGCCGCACAACCCAAAACGACACAGGCCCACATTATCCATGCGGGCGCGCGGTTGTTGTGGGATGTCACGGAAACACCCCTGCCCGGATTGGGCATGACGCTGGGCAGTGCGCATGACCGCACGCGCGAAGAAGAATTGGAAACACACCAGCGCCGCAACACCGCCGCGAACAAGGAATTGCTGGAACAACTGGGGTCATCCATCGCCATTTTCGCGGCCGACCAGAAGATTGAATTTTTCAATTCCGCCTTTGCCCAGTTGTGGCAACTGGATGACAGTTGGCTTAACACCCAGCCAAAGCTGGGCGACATCATGGAAAAATTGCGCGAAATGCGCCGCCTGCCGGAACAGGCCGATTTCCGCAAATTCAAGCAAAGCTGGCTGAACATGTTTACCGCACTGATCGGTGGGCATGAGGACATGCTGTATCTGCCCGACGGGCGCGCGCTGCGCCAGTTGGCCATTCCGCACCCGATGGGCGGATTGATGATGATTTTCGAGGATGTCACCGGACGATTGGAACTGGAATCCAGTTACAACACGTTGGTCGCCGTGCAGAAAGAAACGCTCGATAACCTGTCCGAAGGCGTTGCCGTGTTTGGCGGCGATGGCCGTTTGAAATTGTGGAACCCGGCATGGGCCCGGTTGTGGCATTTAAATCCGGAAGATCTGGACGGTGAACCGCATATCAGCCGCATCGTTGAACGCCTCAAACCGCTGTTCCATGAAACCGTCTGGGCCCAACAGCGCGACGCGCTGGTCGCGCAAGGGCTGGACCGCACCCAGCGTGATGGGCGATTGCAATTGCTGAATCAAACACTAGTAGATTTCTCGACGGTGCCACTGCCCGATGGTGGCGTTCTGGTCGCCCATGTGGACGTAACCGACAGCGCCCGTGTTGAGGCCGCCTTGCGCGACCGTAATGAAGCGCTGGAAGCGGCGGATCGGCTGAAGCTCGACTTCCTCGCCAACGTATCATATCAACTGCGCACGCCGCTGAACGCCATTACCGGATTCGCCGAAATTTTGGGCCATGAATATTTCGGCCCCCTGAATGATCGACAAAAAGAATACACGAACGGATTGCAGGATGCGGGCAAGCGTCTGGTCAGCCTGGTTGACGACATTCTGGATTTGTCGACGATCGAAGCCGGGTACATGCAATTGCAAACATCCGCCGTCGATGTCCACCGCATGCTGGCCGGGCTGGTCGACCTGACCACCGAATGGGCGCGGAAAGAAAAAATCAATGTGCGGCTGGATTGCCCGGATGATATCGGCACGATCAATGCCGATGAACAACGTATGAAACAGGTGTTGTTGAACCTGATCCGCAACGCGATCAATTTCACACCGGAAGGTGGCATTATCACCGTGGGGGCCACACGCAAAGCCGATGGTCACGTGGCCCTGCACGTCAGCGATACAGGCCACGGCATCGCCAGCGAGGACCGCGCCCGCGTGCTGGAACCGTTTGAACGCGGCACGGTCAAGGGCGCGATGGCCGCACGGCAGGGGGCTGGATTGGGCCTGACCCTTGTGCGCAACATCGTGCAATTGCATGGCGGCACCATCACGTTGGACAGCCCGCAGGATCATGGCACGGTTGTTACGATTTCATTGCCGATTTAAGCCCGCGTTTAGCGGCACTCAATCCATGTTTTGGAGCCGGTGCGTTCCACCTTGCCCCGCACCGTAATTTCGCCCGCCGCAACGGTGAAACAGGTGAAGACCGGAACGATCGTCCGCAACGTCACCTCAAGCCGCCCACCGCTGTAAAACGGGCCATAGGTGCAATAATCTTCGGCCGCGCCGGGGGCCATGCGGAAATTGGTTTGTGATCGCGCCTGTGTGCCATCAACAGCTTCGAAAAAATTGGTGCGGAATGATCCCATGATCGTATAGGGCGCGGCATTTTTGATGGTGAAGCACCGGGCGCCATCAGGCCGTGCGGGCGGCGTGACCGGATCGGCCATGGGCACGATTATCGGGGCATCTTCGGCCCACACAACGGGAGCCGCCGCCATGCTGCAAAACAGCAAAAAGAGTAGACAGATCAACGTCCTCATAGATCAAAGTATAGCATAAAATGCCCCATGGACTTGTGCAGATTTGTGCGCACCCTATGTGAGTAGAGGAAAGCGAGACCGGATATGGCCCCAGCAGAAACAGCACAAGTTATTGATAACAAAGATAAAGAACGGTTTGAACTGCACCTTGACGGGCACACCGCTTTTGCCGCTTACCGCGTTGAAGGCACCACGTTATTCATCGATTACGTCGAAGCCCCACCGCCGTTACGCGGCACCGGCGCCGCCGGGCGGTTGATGGAGGGCATCACATCCCTGGCCCGCGACCACGGCCAAAAAATTTACCCCATCTGTTCCTACGCCGTGTCGTGGATGAACCGCCATCCGGATCAGCATGATGTGCTGGCGTGATTGAATGTACCCCACCCGTCATCCCGGCGAACGCCGGGATCTTCAGCCATGTTGTAAAGGTCTGAACCGCAACGGACGCAAAGGACGCCACAGGTTTCGTGTATTGTTTTCCCGTTTCGGCATTCCCGCGCAAGCGGGAATCAACACGTACCATCCTTTGGATTCCCGCTTGCGCGGGAATGCCCGGTGGTAGGGGCTTGATGAAAACGTCGCGCCCTTCGCGTCCGTCGCGTTTCAAATTTTTCTTAATCTCACGAAGATCCCGGCGTTCGCCGGGATGACGGATGAGGGAACATTTTATCCGTGTCCATTCGCGACCTTAAACACCGCCGGGAATGCCCTTCGTCGTTGAATATTCCATGTGCAAATCCTGACCCGGATGGGTTTGGCGGTAGATGGCGTGCGCGGCCTGTGCCACTTCGGCAAAACCGGTCAGGATGAGTTTTAGTTTCTGCGGGTATGTCGCCACATCGCCCACCGCATAAATGCCCGGCACCGATGTGGCCGCGGTTGATGGGTCCACCGGGATATGGTGCCGGTCCACCGCCAGCCCCCAATCCGCAATCGGCCCCAGCGAAGCCGCCAGCCCGAAGAACGGCAACAGCACATCGGCCTCCAACACTTTTTCCGCGCCATCCATGGTCGCCACGGTCACGTGACGCAGATGCGCACCGACGCCGTCCAGCGATTTCAATTGATACGGCACGACCAGATCGATTTCACCCGCATCGGCCAGTGCCTGCATCCGCATGACGGATTCGGGGGCGGCGCGGAAATTGTCGCGGCGATGCACCACCATCACACGCGCGGCCAGCGGAGCGAGCGACAAGGCCCAATCCACCGCACTGTCGCCACCGCCAGCAATGACGATGCGTTTTCCGGCGAAATCATCACGGCGACGCACCATGTAGAATACGGACGTGCCTTCGTATGATTCAATTCCATCCAGCGGCGGACGGTTCGGGCCGAACGCCCCGGCCCCGGCGGCGATGATGATCGCCTTTGCCTTGATCCTGTTGCCCTTTTCCGTTTCCAGATCGAACCCGATCTGCACCGTACCGGACACGCGCACCACCTGTTGCCCCAGCACGTATAACGGCGCGAACGGCGCGGCCTGTTCCTCCAGCGCGGCGATCAGCGACGCGGCCTCGACCCGAGGGAAGCCAGGAATGTCATAGATGGGTTTTTCCGGATACACCGCCGTGCATTGCCCGCCAATATCGGGCAGCGCATCAATGACCGTACAGGACAGGCCGAGCATGCCACACTGGAATACGGTAAATAAACCAACAGGCCCCGCACCGATCACGGCAACATCGGTTTCAACGACAGGGGCGGGGATGGATGGATTCATGGTTTACGACCTCTTTGCGAACAGGAATGAGCGTGCCCGGAACGATCATGGAAAACAATCCCTTTTTCACCGCACAGGGCTTGGTTTTTGCACGATTTCCTGCACAAATAGCAGGCCATGACAGGACATGATTTTCACATCCAGACCACCACCCACACCGTGCGGGGCGAAGACGCCACCGCGGCGCTGGCGCAATCCATTGCCGCGCGCCTGTGCGTGGGTCAGGTGTTGTTGCTGGAGGGGGATCTGGGGGCTGGAAAAACAACCTTTGCCCGCGCGTTGATCCGCGCGTTGTCCGGCGATGACAGGCTGGAAGTGCCCAGTCCGACCTTCACATTGGTTCAAACATACGACACACCGCGCGGGCCCGTGTGGCATTTCGATTTATACCGCATCAAAACACCGGACGAGGTGTGGGAGCTGGGCTGGGAAGAAGCGTTGAGCGGTGCCATCACCATCGTTGAATGGCCCGGCAATCTGGGCCCGATCCTGGAAACCATGGTGCCGCCGCAAGGGTGGACGCTGCACTTCGCCGCCGACCCGCACCGCCCCGACATTCGCATTATCACCATCCCCGACATTCCCCTGAACGAAGGAACTGCATAATCATGAGTACGCCGCATATCGACCGCGCCTTTATTCTGGCCGCCGGGATGGGTAAACGCCTGCGCCCGCATACGGACACGATGCCAAAACCGATGGTGCCCGTGGCCGGCAAAGCGATGATCGACCACACGCTGGACCGTCTGGTCGCGTATGGCGTGCATGATGTCACCGTCAATTTACATTACCGCGCCACGCAGTTGGAACAACATCTGGGCCAGCGCCACGCGCCGCGTTTGACGTTTTCATTTGAACAAACATTGCTGGATACTGGCGGTGGCATGAACAAGGCCCTGTACACCATGGGCAACCAGCCATTCTTCGCCTTTTCCGGCGACACGTTGTGGGAAGATGGCGTCAGTGGTGATGCCCTGACCCGCATGGCCAGCCTGTGGGATGATTCCAAAATGGATCTGCTGCTGTTGCTGCAACCTGTTACGTCCATGACGCTGACGGGCGGTGTGGGCGATTATGATTTCTTGCCCAATGGCCAGATCGTTCGCAGCACGGCGCAAACCGGCACGCATATGTGGACCAGCGTACGCATCGTGCATCCGCGTTTGTTTGACAATGCACCGAGCGGCCCGTTCTCCTTCCTGCAGCTGATGGACAAGGCGCAGGCCAATGGCCGTTTGTTCGGGTTGGAACATGACGGCGCATGGCACCACATCAGCACACCAGCCGATTTGGCCAGTGTGGAGGCCCATTTGGCCGCCACGGGTGGTTCAATTTCCCCGACCAATCCGGTCTACCCGCCCGCACACCCCACCGCGTGATGAATATGGGGGCAGCGGATCACAAGCTGACCCTGTTCACCATTCCGGCGGGGGTGGCCTTTGCCGATGCGCTGGCGCATGGGTTGCTGGATGAAACGAAGGGCGACCCGCAGGGCCTGTCTTCTCTTCACCTGTTGCTGCCCACACGCCGCGCGACACGGACGATGCAGAATGCGTTTTTGCGTCTATCCAAGGGCGCGCCGATTTTGCTGCCGCGCCTCAGCGCACTGGGTGAAGTAGACGAAGATTCCTTAAGCCTTGAATCCATTGCCTCATCGGGCAGTGACGCGGCCCTCAACCTGCCCCCCGCCATGCCGAAAATTCGCCGCCAGATTTTATTGGCGCGCATGATCATGGAATGGAAGACGCGGGTGCATAGCCCGGATCAGGCCTTTGCGCTGGCCGGAACTTTGGGCCGCTTGATCGACCAATGTTATATGGAGGGCGTGACGTTGGACGCCCTGCCCGCGTTGGTGCCGGATGAATTTGCCGATCACTGGCGGGTGACACTGGATTTCCTGTCTATCATCATGAAATTATGGCCCGCTTTGTTGGATGCGCACGGCATGATTGATGCGGCGGATCGCAGCGGGCGCTTGACCCACGCGTTGGCCGATCATTGGGAAGCCACGCGCCCTACCCAACGCATTATCGCCGCCGGATCGACCGGGTCGATTCCCGCCACGGCGCGCTTGCTGCGTGTGATTGCCGGATTGCCAAACGGGTCGGTCATCCTGCCCGCGCTGGACCGCGATATGGATGACGACAGTTGGGCGGCGCTGGATGATTCCCACCCGCAACATGCGTTGAAAAAATTGCTGCATGGCATGGATGAAAATTTGCATCGCCATGATGTCACACTCTGGCCGCATACACCGCCCGCACACAGTGATACCAACCCCGGCGTGGCGCAAAAACAATTGAATGCCCGCCAATGGCTGGCCCGTGAAATGATGCGCCCGGCCGCCACCGCCGATGCGTGGACGACATTGGACCCGGATGCGGATACGCGCACACATGTACGCGACACGCTGGGCCGCGTCCGCCGGATGGATGCCGAAAATCCGCAGGAAGAGGCCGAAGCCATCGCCCTGATCTTGCGCGAAACATTGGAAACACCGGGGCGCACGGCATCACTGATCACACCGGACCGGATGCTGGCCCGCCGCGTCAGTTTGATCATGAATCGCTGGGGCATCGTTATGGATGATTCCGGTGGTCAACCGCTCAGCACCACGCGCGTTGGCATTTTCCTGCGCCTGATTGCGCGGGCGGCGATTGAACAGTACACCCCCGCCGCGTTGCTGGCCGCCGTGAAACATTCGCTGATGCGATGGGATGATAATGATGCGGGGGATGGGCGCGGCATGGTTCGTGCGCTGGATCGTCATTATCTGCGCGGCCCCACACCCATGCGCGGATGGGATGGATTAGTCGCGCATATCAATGCCAAACGCGATGCGCAAATTGCACGCGGCCATGACGCGCCGCCGGATGTTGCGCCCTTAATCGATCATCTGCGCGCCTGTTTTGCACCGTTTGATGATTTATTGCAGGGTGATGCGGACACATTGCGCCCGTTGCCCGATTGGTTGACCGCCCATATCAAGGTGGCGGAGCATCTCAGCCGCGCCGATACGATCTGGACGGGGGAAGATGGCGAAGCGGCGGCCACCATTCTGGCCGAACTGCACGGCGAATTGGCGCAGGCGTTTGCTGGCGATACAAACGCCATGCCGCCGATGAGTCTGGATGATTATTTGTCGATCATCAGCACGATGATGGAGGGCGTGAATATTCGCCCCGCTTATGGCACGCACCCGCGCCTGTCCATTCTGGGCCAAATCGAAGCGCGGATGAGTCAGGCCGATTGCGTTATTCTGGCGGGCCTGAATGATGGCACATGGCCGCCCGATCCCGGGCATGACCCATGGATGTCACGCCCGATGCGCAAGCAATTCGGCCTGCCACCTACGGAACAAATGGTCGGGTTTGCCGCGCATGATTTTGCCTGTGGCTTCTGTGCCCCCATGGTTTACCTCAGCCGCAGCAAGCGGGTGGATGGTACGCCGACCGTGCCGTCACGCTGGCTGCAACGGTTGGATACGGTGTTGCAGGCGCTGGATATTCCGCCAGACCATTTGCACGACCACCCGGCCCTGCACCGCGCGAAAATGTTCAGTGATGATGGCGCGCGCATTGCCGCCGCCACACGCCCCGCGCCGACACCGCCCGTCGATCGCCGCCCGATGACATTGCCGGTCACCGACATTGAAACATGGATGCGCGATCCATACGCGTTGTACGCCAAGCGGATTTTACGCCTGCGCAAACTGGATATGCTGGACAAACCCGAAGATGCCGCCAGCCGCGGCACGTTGATCCATGAAGTGTTCGAACATTTCGTATCAGATCACATGCAGGACTGGCCGGATGATGCACAAAGTCGCTTGACCACACTGGCCCATGACCAGATGCAAACCCACATGGATGATCCACGTTTGTGGGGGTTCTGGTGGCCGCGTATGGAAGCGGCGATTGACCATTTCGTCACGCTGGAGGCCGCGCAACGCGCCCATTCCAAACCGTGGGCGCTGGAAGCCACGGGGTCGTTGCCGATTACACTGGACAATGGCGACGTCTTCACCCTGACCGCCAAGGCCGACCGGATTGATCGCAGCGCAATCAATGGCCGCGCCACCGTGATTGATTATAAAACCGGAACCTTGCCCAGCAAGAAAGCGATTGAAGCCGGATTGGCCCCGCAATTGCCGTTGGAAGGGGCGATGATTCTGCATGGCGGGTTTAACGACGCCGGACCCAAGCCCAGTGTTGATGGCCTGCGCGCCTTTACCGCATGGGATGGGTCAGGCCGAAAAAATCCGACCATTCTGAGCGTGGAAGAAGGTGACGCCGTGCATCTGTCCACCTATGCCTATAACGGATTGCGCGATTTGGTCACCGCATTCCAAAACCCGGCAACACCGTATTACAGTCTGCCCAATCCCGCGAACGCCCCGAAATATCGTGATTACGATCAACTGGCCCGCGTACAGGAATGGGTGGTGTTGAGCGATGCGGATGATGATGCGGAGGATGCGGCATGAATTCAAAAACATCCGCAGCCGAAAAACCGGATCAATCACCCCAGGCCGCCAGCGCCCATGCCGCATCGTTGCAGGCGCAAGCATCCGACCCCGCCGCCCATGTGTGGGTGGGGGCATCCGCCGGGTCGGGCAAGACCAAGGTTTTGACCGACCGCGTGTTGCGCATTTTATTACCGCGCCCGGGTCAAGGCGCGGCCAGCGCCTGCGCACCGCACCGCATTCTCTGCCTGACCTTCACCAAGGCGGCGGCGAGTGAGATGCGCCTGCGCCTGTCCAAACGCTTGGGCGAATGGGCAGTGATGGAGGATGAGAAATTACGCGATACATTGCTCGATTTGATTGGCCAAAACCCGAATGCGGACCAGATGGTGGCCGCCCGTCAATTGTTCGCCCGCGTGGTCGATGCCCCCGGCGGGTTGAACATCACGACCATTCACGCGTTTTGCAAAAGTATTCTGGGGCGGTTTCCGTTGGAAGCGGGACTGTCACCCGATTTTAAAACGCTGGAAGATGACGAAGCCAAACGGTTGATCGCCATGGCACGGGATCAGGTTTTAAAAATCGCCCGCGATGACATGCACGGTGATTTGCACCACACCGTCCGCCGCCTGACCCGCATTTTGAATGAAGAACAAACCGACGCGCAGTTGAGTGCCTTGCTGTCCGAACGCGGCGCGTTGGAACACACGATGCGCACTTATCCGGATGCGGCGACCCTGCACCGTGCGGTATGCGACATTCTGGACATTGATCCAGCGCTGGAGCGTGACCAGTTGATTTTAAACGCCTGCGCCGATGCATCATTCGCCAAGGATGATTTATGGGCGGCGTGTCGGGCACTCAATCAAGGCACAAAGACCGATGTGGAGCGTGCAGGATTATTACAGGATTGGCTGGAATCACCCGCGCCCGTCCGGGCAGAGAAATTTGAGGCCTATACGGGTATTTTCCTGACCAAGGCCGGAACTGTTCTGGCCCGCATCGCCACCAAGGGTGCGAAGGATGCGGATGCCGATTGCGAACCGACATTGATTGCCGAAGCGGAGCGGTTGATCGCCCTTAACGAAACATTGCGCGCCGTCGCATCCGCCCGCGCGACCAGTGATTTGTTATCATTCGGCGGGGCCGTGTTGCACGCTTACGCCGCCATCAAGGCCCGCCATTCCGCATTGGATTTCGATGACCAGATTTTGCGCACGCTGGCCTTGCTGCAGGGGCAGACGATGGGCATGGATGCCGACACCATCGCGCCATGGGTGATGTTCAAGCTGGATCAAGGGCTGGACCATATTCTGGTGGATGAGGCGCAGGACACGAACCCCGAGCAATGGGCAATTATCCGGGCTTTGAGTGATGATTTCCTGTCCGGGCGCGCCCGCGATGATGCGGAGCATTTGGCCCGTACCTTGTTCTTCGTCGGGGATGAAAAACAATCCATTTACGGGTTCCAGCGCGCCGACCGCGACGGGTTCCAGACCATGCGGAAAAATTTCGCCGCCCGCGTGCGGGCCATGAACGCATCATGGTGGCGCGATGTGGGATTGAACGTATCGTTCCGGTCCACCACATCCGTGTTGCGCGCCACCGATGAAACATTCAGCCCGCCGCCCGTGTTGCAAGGTGTGGCCGATGACATCATCACCCACACCGCCCACCGCATCGGGCAGGCGGGGTCGGTTGAAATCTGGCCGATTTTGCACGAGCCGGAAAAAGACAAGGGCAAGGATGATTGGGTGTTGCCGTTGGAGCGCACATCATCCATCGATGCGCGGACGCAATTGGCGATGCGGGTGGCCGACCATATTGCGTCATCCATCGGCACAATGATGCTGGAATCCAAGGGGCGTGCGTTGCGCGCCGGGGATATTCTGGTGCTGGTCCGCAACCGGAATGATTTTGTGCCGAAACTGGTGCGCGAATTAAAAACCCGCAACGTGCCCGTCAGCGGCGTGGACCGGATGGTCCTGAACGACCAGTTGGTGGTGCAAGACATGATGGCGGTAGCACGGTTCGCATTGTTGCCGGAGGATGATTTATCGCTAGCCTGCATCCTGAAATCCCCACTGTGCGGATGGGGGGATGAACGGCTGGAAAGCGTTGCATGGAACCGGGGGTCACAAACGCTCTGGTCCGCCCTGCGCGCGCGGGCCGACGACGACCCGGTTATTGCGTGGCTGAACGATCGTTTGCGCGATGGCAGTTTGCTGCGCCCCTATGAATTTTTCACGCGCCTCCTGCAAACACCTTGCCCCGCCGACCCGAAAAGCGGTCACCACGCGCTGATTGCGCGACTGGGGCATGAGGCGCTGGACCCGTTACAGGAATTTATCAACAATACGCTGGCGTTTGAGCGCACCCACGTACCGTCCCTGCAGGATTTTGTACAGGTTCAGGACCGCACGAACACCCAGCTTAAACGCGAAATGGATGATGCGGGCGATCAGGTGCGGATTATGACCGTGCATGCATCCAAGGGGCTGCAGGCCCCGGTGGTCATCCTGCCCGATACGATCAAGGGCAGTGGCGGGAAGAAAGACGTGCCCGTTCTGTGGCCGCGCAAGACGGGATTAACCGCGCCATTATGGACCACGCGCAAGGCGGAGGCCCCACGGGCCTACACGTCCGCGCAAGCCCGCATTGACGCGGCGGACGCCGAAGAAGAACGCCGTTTGTTGTACGTCGCCATGACGCGGGCCGAAGACCAGTTGATCATTGCCGCCGCGAAAAAGAAACGCGCCCGGATGGAGGAGAGTTGGTATCAATTGATGGCCGATGCGTTCGACCGCATGGATGATGTGGAGGCCATCACCCGGCCCGGTTTTGACGACCCCATCCGCCGCATATCCAACCCGCAAACGCGCTCCGTGGATGAAAAGCGCGCTGCCGGATATACGCCCACCAATATGACCGATCCGGTGCCGCCGGACTGGATTGACCGCGCCGCCCCCACCGAACCCGGTGCCCCGACAACCTTGATGCCATCGCGCCCCGATGATGCCGAACCCGCCGCGCGGTCGCCGTTACAGGGGGATGACCCGTACCGATTCCGCCGCGGGATTGTGACGCACCGTTTGCTGCAGATTTTGCCCGACATGCCCGTGGCCGCGCGCATGGATGCCGCGCGCCTGCACGTGGCAAAACAGGATTTACCGCACAGCGTGCGCGACGGTATCGTGAATGAAGTCATAGCGATTTTGGATGATCCGCAATTTGCGCCATTGTTTGCGCCGGGCACAATGGCCGAGGTGCCCGTGACAGGGTATGTCGACGGGCAATTGATCAGCGGGCAGATCGACCGTCTGGCCGTTACAGGCGATGCGGTGTGGATCATCGATTACAAAACCAACCGCCCGCCGCCGCTGGACCAGAAGGACGTGGCACCGCTGTACCGGAAACAGATGCGGGCCTATGCGTCCATCATTCGCAAAATCTACCCGGACCGGGTGATTCGCACGGCCCTGCTCTGGACCGATGGCATGCGGTTGATGGAGATTCTGGAAAATCAATAACCTAAAGAGCATGCCCGATGTGGACGGAACGGGTTTCAGCGCCCCTGCGGCCCTTGACCCCGCACACCAAGCGACCATATTAAAAGGTACAGAATTCATTCATCCGAAGAGAGGAAGCGGGCCATGACCCATAAAGTATCCGACCAAACATTTGAAACCGAAGTCCTGAACGCCGACGGCCCGGTGGTTGTCGATTTCTGGGCCGAATGGTGTGGCCCGTGCAAGGCGATGGGCCCTTTGGTTGATGAACTGGCCAACGAAATGGGCGAGAAGGTGAAGGTTGTCAAAATCAACATCGACGAAAGCCCGAACGCCCCGACGAAATACGGCGTGCGCGGCATCCCCACCTTTATGGTGTTCAAGGGTGGTCAGGTTGTTGATACGCGTGTTGGGTCCATGTCCAAAACGCAATTGAACGAATGGGTCGCTTCGGTCGTTTAAGATCGCGCCACGTTCACATTTAAAATTTTGAGTCATCCCGGCGAAAGCCGGGATTGTCTTATCGGCTAGAACGATACAAGACTGGATGAAGATCCCGGCTTTCGCCGGGATGACGCATAAACAAAACGTTGGAGTACAGCCTATGCAAGACCCACAATTCATCCTGCCCGACGAACGCGATTTACCTGCGGAATCGGCATCGTTTCTGCGCTGGTTGTGGTTTTTCTTGCGGCCTTATCGCAGAACATTTTTCATGTTCACCGCGTTGCGTGTGGTGCGGTTTGCCGTGTTGGCCATGATGCCGTTTTTTATCGGTATCACCATCAAGGGGTTTGAAGAAGGTTGGGCGATGAGTGACCCCGCCCGGCTGATGTGGATGATCGTGCCGTATATGGCGGCCTATGGGCTGGCGCTGATTTCCATGGGCTTGTTCCTGAACGAAGCGGCGATGGAAGATCGCCTGAACCGAAGCATGGCATTGTTTTCCGTGCGGCACATGAACCGCCTGTCACTCAACTGGCACGAATCCCAAGGATCAGGCAGCAAGATGCAGCGCATCACCACCGCGCGGTCATCGTTGAAACAGCTTTATAACATTTACAAATGGTCGCTGGTCCCATTCGTGGGCAGTGTGATTGGTATTTTTGCGTCCGTCATCCTGATCGACGCGCCGTTTTATTTCCTGCTGCTTTATGCCGGGTTTATCGTGACCTTTATGGCCGTGGGGATTTATACCGCGCGCAATTTGCCGAAAATGCACGACCGTCATAACAAGATGCTGGAAAAACTGACCGCCCGCGTTTACGAATTTGTCGGCGCGGTGCGCACGGTGAAGGCGTTCAACATGGGCGCCTATATCGACGAACAGGCCCAACGCCACGAAGCCGATGCCCATTTCGCCATGCGCGATGTGTTCAAAATCACCTATTTCAAATGGACGGTTTTGAACATGACGGCATTTTTCTGGATCGTTCTGACCCTCGGCCTGTGCCTGTCGGGCATGTTTGGTGGGTGGTTGAGCGCCGGGGCGTTTGCCACCGTGTTCTTCCTGATGTTCAATTTGTGGTCCCGTTTGGAAGAAATGGTTTATATGCAGGATCAGTTCCTGGAATACCGCAACGGGTTTATGCGCATTTCTGAAACGCTGCGCGAAAAACCGCAGATGATGGATTTTGCGCCCACCCAACCCCTGCCCGCCGACTGGACCGACATTCGGTTCAACGATGTCAATTTCACCTATGACGGGCAAAAGGGCCATGCCCTGCACAACATCAACCTGACCATTCCGCGCGGGAAAACCATCGCCCTGACCGGGCGCAGCGGTGCAGGCAAATCAACGTTGGTGCGCATGTTGATGAAACAGATGTTACCCGAAACCGGCACCATCACCGTCGGCGGCATTGGGGGCGGGGCCAATTTGAACAATATTCCCGGGCATGAATGGTTGAACCGCATCGCCTTGGTGCCGCAGGATGTTGAATTATTCAACATCACCATCCGCGACAATATCCTGCTCGACCGCATCGACACTGTGGACGAAGAACTCTATCAACGCGCCTTGAAACACGCCGCGCTGGACGAATTGATCGCCAGCCTGCCCGATGGGGATGCCACGATGATCGGCGAACGCGGGATTAAATTATCCGGCGGGCAACGCCAACGTCTGGGCATTGCCCGGGCGTTTGTGCGCGATGCCGATTTGATCATTTTTGACGAAGCCACATCCGCACTGGATTCCCTGTCGGAACAAGTGATCCAGACCGCGATGGAAACGGCGTTCGCGGGCAAAACCATGGTGATCATCGCCCACCGCCTGTCCACCGTAAAACATGCCGACAATTTGATCGTCATGGAGAATGGGGAAATTGTCGAAAACGGCGGCTTCGCCGCCTTGCTGGCCAAGAATGGCACATTCGCAAAACTATGGGCGATGCAGTCGGAACATTTTATTGATGGCGAAAGCATTGCAGCGCAATAAAATACGCGTTCAAAAATCCCCCTTGAAGGAATAAAAAAGCCGCATATAATCGGTCCCACATTGCAAGGCCTCGAAAGCCTTTGGCGTTGGTGCCGGAATCAGAGTGATAGTGCTAAGCCGCAGCGTCCCAAAGCTGCCATTGAAAGCTCGCACAGATATTTATTTATAATATTGTTATCACTCGCGATGCGCTTTTACGCCCTTTTTCCCATTTTTTTATGGGCCCTTTTGTCTTTTTTTCCGATTCCTGCACTGGCCGCCGAAACGCAGCCGGGTGATTCGTGCAGCATTAATGGCGAGGTTCGCAACACCGGCGGGCCGGAACAAATTCCACGCCGCACATTGATTTGCAACGGCACGACATGGCAAACGCTGGTCGAACAGACCAGTGCCGGAAAAACATTGTTACAAATCGACAATGATGCCGGATCATGCACCACAGCCAAAACAGGACGCATGCGATATACGGGCGGAACACCGCCATGGGAATATTGCGACGGGAGCAACTGGGTAAATTTTAAACAACCCCGGTGCCAAGATGACGACACCGGGGAATGTTATCTGGATGCAACGCGCAGCGATGATGACCCGGATTTCATCGCGGATAACATTGCCAATGGCATCAATATATTGGGGGTAACGGGCACATTATCCGCCGGGTGTGGCGTGAATGTGTACAGCGTTGCCGATATCATCGGCGCGGTGACATCCACCGTTACATCATCGGAAATCGTTCAGATTACAACAGATGGATGCGCCGCCGCCGTTGAAATTACTGGTGATGGATCACCCCAATACCGCATTTGTAACACTCTGACATGCAGCGTTGTGGACCACACATGGGCCAGCACCGGCAACAGCATTGATAATGGTCAGTATATCCAACTGCGCGCCACATCCAGCGCATCGGATTCCACAACCACAACGGCCACGTTGTCGATCGGCAACGCGCTGGACCAATGGTCCATCACCACCGCATTGGGTGGATATAAAGTATTCGTCACATCAACGACCTATGACGGAAATTTTAGCGGGATCGGACACGCCGACAGGATGTGTAAAAACCTTGCACAAGCCGCCGGATTGTCCGGCCATTTTTACGCATGGTTGGCGGAAAGGGTCGCGGGCACAGCGCCCGCAGATCGATTTGAACAATCCACCCTGCCATACCAGTTGGTGGACAACACGACAGTGGCCGACAACTGGACCGATTTGACGGACGGAACACTGGATAACGCCATCAACAAAACCCAAACCGGGGCGACCATCGCGTCCGGGTCGGTTTGGACCAACGTGACATCCGCCGGGGCGCGAAAGGGCAGTACGGCTGATTCTGCCTGTGGCAGGATTAGCGGCGCAAGCTGGATCTGGTCGTTTTCCAGCACGCTGGGCTATAACGGAAATCTGGCCAGCACATCCAGCACATGGACAGACAACGGCACAGGAACATGCGACACCAACAAACGACTTTATTGCGTCCAGCAACCTGATGACCCAGTGGGCGCACATAAAAAAATCTTCGCGACCAAAGCGTCATACACCGGAAATCTGGGCGGCACCGCAGGAGCGGATGACAAGTGCCAGACCGCCGCCAACAATGCCGGGATCGGCGGCACATACATGGCATGGATCAGCGCAAAAACGGCCGCCTCGGCCCCCGCAACCCGCTTTACAACCAAGGCCACCGTTCCCTATCGATTGGTGGATGGAACACGGATTGCCGATGACTGGACAGACCTGACCGACGGCAGCCTTTTAACCGGCATTATCCTCGACGAAGATGGTGATTTCATTACCAGCGACCTGGATGTCGCGACCAACACAACGGTCGCCGGGGCCATGAAATCATCTTCCGCCGATTATTCATGCAATGGGTGGACCTATGGAGCTTCTGATCTGTATGACTGGCATCAGGGGGCACTGGGCGCGATCGGATCACACTGGTCGGATATAGGCACCAGCGCTTTTTGCGACTGGGGCGCCCGACTGATTTGCGTTGAACAATAAACTGCAAACAAAAATCCCCGGAGCATGTCCGGGGATTTTTAAATCTTTCATCGAAGCGATTACGCCTTCGGCGTTTCAGACGCAATCACCATCATCATCTGACGACCTTCCAGACGCGGTTCCATTTCAACCTTGCCCAGACCGGCCAAATCTTCCTTCACGCGATTGAGAACTTCCATCCCCAATTGCTGGTGCGCCATTTCACGGCCACGGAAGCGGAGGGTGAATTTCACCTTGTCCCCTTCTTCCAGGAAGCGGCGGGCGGCCTTCATCTTCACGTCGTAATCATGGTCACCGATTGCGGGACGCAATTTCAGTTCCTTGATTTCGATGACTTTTTGTTTTTTGCGGGCTTCGTTCGCCTTCTTCTGCATCTCGTACTTGTATTTACCGAAGTCGAGGATTTTGCAGACCGGCGGTTCAGCGCCCGGGGAAATTTCAACCAGATCCAGACCGACTTCTTCAGCAGCGGCCAGAGCATCGCGGATCGACACAACGCCGACCATTTCACCATCGGCACCGATCAGGCGGACCTTGTCCACCCGGATTTGAGCATTCACGCGCGGGCCGTCATCACGGGGTGCATCACGGCGCGGGGGTACAGGTGGTCTAGCGATGGGTCGTCTCCATTGATTAAGTTGGCATTGCCGGGGGCGGATTATCACGCCCCCGAGTTTCTATAAGCGCCTATTAATACGGCGGTTTTACGCTTTCCGCAAGGGCCTGAATCGCGGATTCCAGCGGGTCAAAGGCCTGTTTTTCATCGCCCAGACGACGAATGGCGACCTTTTGCTCCTCGGCCTCGCGCTTGCCGACCACGAACATGACCGGGATTTTGGCCAGAGAATGCTCCCGCACCTTGTAATTGATCTTTTCATTGCGCAGGTCGATTTCGGCCCGAATGCCAGCGGCCTTCAGTTTTTCCAGCACATCCCGGGCGTAATCATCCGCATCGGATGTGATGGTGGCCACCACGCATTGAACCGGAGCCAGCCACAACGGCAATTTCCCGGCATAGTTTTCAATCAGGATGCCGATAAAGCGTTCCAGCGATCCCAAAATGGCCCGGTGCAGCATCAACGGGCGGTGTTTCGCCCCGTCTTCGCCGATATAGGACGCGCCGAGACGTTCCGGCAGGTTCGGGTCCAGCTGCAATGTGCCACAGGTCCAGGACCGACCAATCGCATCGCGAATGTGGAATTCCAGTTTCGGACCATAGAACGCGCCATCACCCGGCGCGATTTCATAGGCCAGACCCGCTTTGTCCAGCGCCTGTTTCAAAGCGTTTTCGGCGTAATCCCAGCTTTCTTCCGTGCCGACGCGTTTTTCCGGACGGGTGGCCAGTTTGACCACGACATCGGTAAAGCCGAGGTCGGTGTACATGACGCGCAGCAATTCGCAGAACGCCATGGATTCCGCTTCGATCTGGTCCTCGCGGCAGAAAATGTGGGCATCGTCCTGTGTGAACTGACGCACGCGCATCAGGCCGTGCAGCGCGCCGTGCGCTTCGTTGCGGTGGCAGCAGCCAAATTCCGCCATGCGGATCGGCAGGTCGCGGTAGGATTTAATGCCCTGATTGAAAATCTGCACATGCGCCGGGCAGTTCATGGGTTTCAGCGCCATGAAATGCTTCGGCTCTTCCTTGAAAACCTTGCCGCCCTCTTCCGTGTTCGGCACCACATCCGGCACAACGAACATGTTTTCGCGGTATTTTCCCCAGTGACCGGATTGTTCCCAGAAACGGGCATCCATCAATTGCGGCGTTTTCACTTCGATATAGCCGGCGGATTTCAGGCGACGGCGCACATACCCTTCCAGCGCGAGCCAGATGGTGTAGCCCTTGTCATGCCAGAACACAGACCCTTGCGCTTCTTCCTGCAAATGGAACAAATCCATTTCGCGGCCCAGTTTGCGGTGGTCGCGTTTTTCCGCTTCCTCGATCTGGGTCAGGTAGGCTTGCAGTTCGTCTTCGGTGCGCCATGCGGTGCCGTAAATACGGGTCAGCATCGCCTTGGACGAATCCCCGCGCCAATAGGCACCCGCAACCTTGGTCAATTTAAACGCCGTGCCAATATGTTTGGTCGTCGGCATATGCGGCCCACGGCACAGATCCAACCATGTGCCTTGTTTGTAAATCGTAATGGTTTCCGTACCCGGCAGGTCGCGGATCAGCTCGGCCTTGTACATCTCCCCCTTGTCGGTGAAGAATTTGATGGCGTCGTTGCGGTCCCAGACTTCGCGTTCGAACGCGGCACCGCGGCCAATAATTTCCTTCATCTTCGCTTCGATCTTCGGCAGATCTTCCAGCGTGAAGGGTTCGTTGCGGGCGAAATCGTAATAGAACCCGTTTTCAATGGACGGGCCAATCGTCACTTGCGTACCCGGGAACAATTCCTGCACCGCTTCGGCCAGAACGTGAGCGCAATCGTGGCGGATCATTTCCAGCGCGGCGTTGTCTTCGCGTTTCAGGATGCTGACCATCGCGCCATCATCCAACGGGCGGGACAGGTCACGAATCTCGCCATTCACAGAAATGGCAATCGCCGCCTTGGCCAGTGACTTGGCAATCGACTCGGCAAATTGCAGACCCGTGGTCCCCGCCGGAACGGTGCGCGTGGCCCCGTCGGGCAGCGTGAGGGTGATTTGATCCAGAGCGGCAGCAGTATTGGACATGGTAAACCTTGTGATTTGCTAATATACGGCGGGCGCAAAACCAGTGCGCCGCACGATATGTTAAGAAACACAATGTCCGCACAAAAAGCAAGCCGCCACGCCCGTTTGAGCGTTATAAATCGTGGCTTTTCAGCGGGATCGCCCGCCCCACCGCCCATCCCCGACACCCCCGCCCGGTGATTCGGAAGTCAAACGCCAATTTCGTTTATTTATCAGCGTCTTCGAATATATGCTTTATTCACTTTTGCGTGTTATTTGTCTATGTAAAATAAGTTTGGCGTAAGGAAACGCGCCTATACTTTTTACCATGGGAATGGATGTACGCCGGATGGATAGAACGCAGTTTAATGAGATCATGCCCGAAACGGATGACCGCGTGATCTGTATTCGCGTGGACAAGCCGATCAGTGGTGAGGGGTATAAAACCCTGTTCCTGCCACTGGTGCAGAAGATGGCCGCCGATCATGGCGAGATCCGCATGGTGCTGGTGTTTGAGAAATTTCAGGGATGGGAGGAAGAAGCCGCTATGGCGGACCTCGCTTCAACCATGTTTCTGGCCCAGCATTTGAAAAAACTGGCCATTGTCAATTTGCCGGACAAAATGATTCAATATATCGGCATGCGCCAAGCGGCATTGAAAACCGATTTGCGTATTTTTGATGCCAGCCAGTTTCAGGATGCCCTGAACTGGGCCAGAATATAGCGCCATTTTTCACGGGGGATCGCATGACGAACGCCATTACGATCATGCCGGAAAGCACAGACACCACATTATTCGTGCATTTGCACGACACCATCGGCGTGGATGATTATATGCAGTTTTTCGATGCGCCCGTGCGCGCGATCCAGCAGAAAAACGGCTGGTACAATTTGCTGGTTTTTTACGACCGTGATTTTAAGGGATGGTCGGAACAGGCCGCAGCGCTGAGCTTTAAATGCATTACAGATATTGGCGTAACGGCACGCCGTCTGGCCTATGTCAGCCCGCCGGACCAGCGCATCCTGTTGATGAAAATGATGCGCCCGATTATCAAGGCGGAAACACGGTATTTCAACTTAGAGGATCTGGATGAGGCCATTGCATGGATGCAGGCGTACAAACCAGAAGCACAATGACCGGACCAAAAGAAAAATGCGTGACCATTCTGCCGCAAACCGAGGGCGATTTATTTTGCGCCCGGTATGACGGCGTTATGAACGTGCAGGAATACACCGAAATTTTTATCAAACAATGCGATGCCGCCATTGCAAAGCACGGCACCATCCGTTTGTTGGTTGAATTTGGCCCCAATTTTGCCGGATGGGATGACGAGGCCGCGGAACTGAATTTTAAAACCGTCCTGCGCCAATGCCCGTTCGTCCGCAAACTGGTTTATATCAACCCCAGCAAACGCACGCTGGCCAAGGCCCATATGCTGCTGCCCGCGGCGTTAAAGGACAATATGCGGATGTTTGAAACCGGCCAGATTGAAGACGCTGTGGCGTGGATGAACCGTCCAGATCGCGCGCAACGCCAAGATCCCGCCGCGTAACACCACCTTAGATATATAGACAAGGACGCCAGGTCCTTCTTATATAGCATCTATAGTTTCTTTCATTTTTTATAAATTATAGATGCCAAACGATTCAACACGCGCCGTGACCGGAAAAACCGTCATCAACCTCCCCCACACCGAGATGGACACATTTTGTGTCCGCTATAGCGGCATTATCAATGCGCAGGATTATCAAGAGGTGTGCGTCGATATTGGCAACGCCATCATCGAAAAACACGGCCAGCTTCGCATGCTGATCGAATATGTCGATTTTTTGGGGTGGGAAGATGACGCGGCGGAGCTGAACCTGAAAACCATCTTTTATCAAGCCCCGTTTGCGACGCGATTGGCTTACATCAACCCAACCGAACGAGCGATGATGAAATCACGGCTGATCCTGCCACCCAAAATACTGGGCGTCATGCGGGTTTACCCAGCGGGAGAATTGGAAGAAGCCGTGCGCTGGATCAAAAGCAACGAGCCTGCGTGATTACCGCTCGCGCATCGCGCCATCGACGGTTTTGATCAGCGGTTTCAGGATATATTCCATCACTGTTTTCTTGCCCGTCATAATATCGACCGAGGCCACCATGCCCGGAATGATGGGCAGAACCTCACCCTTGCGCTTCAGGCTGTTTTCATTCGTGCGCACTTTCACACGGTAAAAACTTTCACCCTTTTCATTGGTGATGGAGTCAGCGGAAATATCGACCAACTCACCCTTCAGCCCGCCATAGATAGAAAAATCATAGGCGGTGATTTTGACAACGGCGGCTTGCCCCGGATAGAGGAAGGCAATATCGGACGGACGAATCTGTGCCTCGACCAGCAACTGGTCGTCCTTCGGCACGATTTCTACGATCGGATCGCCCGGCTTGACCACGCCACCCACCGTGTTGATTTTCAGATCCTTGATCGTGCCGTTCACAGGCGAGCGGATTTCGGTTCGGGTTTTGCGATCTTCCAACGACCCCAGCGTCTGACTGATCGCGTTCATTTCGATTTGCTTGGCGGACAATTCGGTTTGCGCCTGCGCGCGCACTGTATCTGTCACCTCATCAATTTTCGCCTTGGCTTCGGCCACGGCGGATTGCGCGCGCGGCAAAGCGGACAATGCCGAATTGAGTTCGGATTGTTTTTCCTGCAGCCCGCGTTCCAATTGGATCAATTCAATTTTCGGGGCCGATCCGCGATCCACCAGCGGCGCGATCATGTCACGTTCGGACCGGGACAGGCGAATCACCTCGCGCAAATCGGCGGCGCGGGTGTTCAATTCGCGCACTTCCTGTTCACGCTGGGCCAGTTGCTGTTCATACACAGCCAATTGCGCGTTCAAACTCTGCGTGTTGGCGCGGAAGGCTTCCAGTTGTTCGGTGACGCTTTGCGGCGCGCCCTTCATCACATTTTCGGGGAATTCCGGCGTCGGTTTGCCCTCGGCCTCGGCCCGCAGGCGTGCGATGGTGGCCAACAGGCCCAGATATTTCACTTGGTTTACACCCAAATCGGATGAGGCATCCAGATTGCGCAGGCGCATAATGATCTGGTTGGCGGTGACTTCATCGCCCTCGCGGATCATAAATTCATCGACGATGCCGCCGTCCAGACTTTGGATGATCTGCACTTCACCGGACGGAATGACCTTGCCCTGCCCGCGTGTGACCTCGTCAATCGGCGCAAAGCTGGCCCACAGGACGAAGACCACGAAGAACAACACCGAGAACACCAGAATCAAATGACGCGAAAGCGGCAATTCTTCATCCGTTGTGAAATACCGGTCGGCGTGCGCCTGCATTTTTTCAAAATTGGTTTTCGCCCAATCCTGCTGTGCCTTCGCCCAGCCTTCGCTGGAATTGATGGTGTCCTCTTTCGGATCAGCCTTTGCGCCCTTTTTCGGGGCTTCTTTGGCGGGTTCGACGGCCGGTTTTTTCACAGGTGTATTCATGACATTATGTCCGTTTAAACATCAGTTTGTTCGGCTTGGGTGCCGTATTGACGGGCTTGCAGCTTGCGAATGACATCGTCCTTCGGACCGAAATCAACCACGCGGCCACGGTCGAGCAGGATGATTTTATTCACCAGCCCCAGCATCGTGCCCTTGTGCGTAATCAAAATCGTCGTTTTATTTTCGCACAGAACCCCCAAACGTTTCATTAAACGCTGTTCCGACGCGGGGTCGAGCGACGCGGTCGGTTCGTCCAGAATCAGCACCGGGGGATCGTACAGCAGCGCCCGCGCAATCGCGACCGCCTGACGCTGGCCACCGGACAGGGCTTCGCCCCGTTCACCGACTTGCGTATCCAGACCCGCTTGCGTTTCGCGCAGAAATTCCATCACCCCGGCCAGATCGGCGGCGCGCAGGACGGAGCGATCCGGTGCGGTTTCATGCCCCATGGTGATGTTTTCACGCACAGTGCCATAGAAAAGTTGCGGACTTTGCTGAACCGCGCCGACGGAGCGGCGTAAATCGCCCGGATCAATCTGGCGCACATCGGTGCCATCAATCTGCACCGACCCGCTGTCGGGTTGATACAGGTTCAACAGCAGGCGCTCCAATGTCGTCTTGCCCGAACCCACCGCACCAATCACACCAATACGGTCGCCCGGATTGATGGTGAAGCTGACATGGTTCAAGGCCGCAATGGTTTGGCCCGGATATTTGAAAATAACGTCACGAAATTCGACATTGCCCTTGATCGCGGGCATGGAGATAAAATGTTTCCCCGCCGGGCGTTCGACCGGGCGTTTCATCAGATCGTCAAGCTGGATCAGGGCTTGTCTGGATTGGCTCATGCGCGTCAGCAACCCCGCCACCTGCGCCAGCGGTGCCATGGCGCGGCCTGAGAGAATCACCGAGGCGATCAATGCCCCCATGGTGATATTGCCCTCAACAATCTGGTACACACCGACGATCACCACCGCCGCGCTGGCCAATTGCTGGATATACATGGTGAAGTTCATCGCGAAGGACGAGAGTTTCCGCGACTTCATCCCCGTGCGGGATGATTTTTCGTTCAGCTCTTCCCATTTGCGTTGGGTGTGGCCTTCGGCGGCCTGCACCTTCACGGTTTCAAGACCGGAGATCGCCTCGAACAACAGCGCGTTTTTCAACGCGCTTTCCATCATCGATTCTTTCATAATCTTGGCCAGCGGACGCTGCATCAAATAGCCGAACAGAATCACCAACGGTACGCATACAGTCGGCACCAACGCCACCCATGGTCCCGCGATGACGAGGATCAGCAGAATGAACATGACGATGAACGGCAGATCGATCAGCGCAACCAACGTGGCCGAGGTGAAGAAATCGCGCAGGCCTTCAAATTCGCGCATGTTGCTGGCCAGTACACCGGCGCTGGCCGGACGAGCGGCCATGGTCATGCCGAGAATCTGTTCAAACAAGCTGGCGGAAATTTTAATGTCGGCCTTGCGCCCGGCAAAATCCAGAAACTGCGCCCGCAGGTTTTTAAGAATAAAATCAAAGGTATAAACCGTTGCCACACCGGCAGCCAGCACCCACAACGTATCAAACGCGGCATTGGGCACCACGCGGTCATACACGTTCATGGTGAACAGCGAACTGACCAGCGCGAAAATATTGATCAGAACCGCGGCCACCGCCACTTCTTTATACAGGCGCTTATGTTCCTTCAACGCGCCCCAGAACCAGTCGCGTGCGGTGTTGATTTCCGCAGGGCCGGCCCGGTCATCCGTGCGCGCCACCGGGCGTACAAAAAACGCGTACCCCGCATACAGATCACGCATACGCGCCAACGAAATGTTTTCGCGCGCATCTTCGGTTTCGGCAAATTGCACAACGAAAGTTGTTTCCGGATGCAATTCAACCGCATGACCCGGTTCTTTTTTCGGCGGGTGCTTGGCCGGATATTTCACATCCCACAGGATACAGGCCTGCCCCTTTTCCAGCACCAGAATGCACGGCAAATTCGGTGCAATCGCCAGCGCATCAACGCCACGATCAACCAATTGCGCATTCATGTCGGCGCGTTCGGCGGCCCGCACGAACAACGCGGGTGTAATGCCGGTGGGTGGAATCGGCAATCCGGCGGTCAGGCTGGCGGCAGAGGTGCGGCGGCCATAATGCCCGGCCAGCAGACGCAGGCAATCCACCAACGGCGAATGCGACGCCATGCGGTCGGCCTGTAACGGCCACGTGCTGTCTTGATCAGACGCGGATTGTTCAGTTTGCGCTTCTTGTGCGGCATCAGACGGCGATAGGGTCACGGCGATAAAATCCCGGATAAAAAACAAAAGGAAGGCACCCCGGCGAACACCGGGACGTGCAGGAAGAGGGTTTTATTCTATCAGACCTTGTGCGCGGAGCCTAGCCTATCCAGTGGCAGGCGCCACCACCCATCACGGGCGGAACGAGCACCAAACCTCAGGATTCAAACGCGCCGTCTTATGTTGTGCCTCGTTGAACAGGGTCAGGACCTTGAGATAACGGGTATCTTGTTCATCCATCGCCCCAATGACGTAGACAGACAGGCGATAGACCCGGCGTGGGTCCTCATCGACGATTTTGCGAGCGAGCTCTGTAAAAACAGTGAAGGCGGCATGGCCAACTGAATCATTGCTTACCGCATACGGCGCCAGAAGCTCAATGGCACGAACCCGCGCATTCAAATCCATCAAATCACCCGTCTTTTTGATCATCGCGATCACGGGCATGATGACCAGGGGATCCTTCCGCAAGCGGTATTCAAGGGTGTTCAGCGTGTCTTCCGCGGCCACATGAAACGGTTTTTTACAATCGGTCATCGTCACAATCCCATCTATTTTTTGAATATGGATAGACACTGGCACAGTGTGCAGCGCAATGGCAAGAGCCGCAAAAGCAAACCCCCGGCGCAGGGGCCGGGGGTTTGAAATTTCGTCGAACAGATCGGCGATTACATTTTCGCCGGATCAGCCTCGCGGGAATAGGCCACACCCAGAACCGGGAGCAATTCGCCCTTCAGGCCCAGCAGGCGGTACACCGCGAACATTTCCAGGAATTCGGAGTTCACCGTGTTGCTTTGGGACACGAACAATTCGTTTTGCGCATCCAGAACGTCCAGCAACGTACGACGGGACAGATCGAACTGGTCCTTGTACGCTTTTACGACTTCTTGGTTGGCGGCGGCTTGGGCTGCGAATTCGCGGGCGCGTTCACCGGCGGACACCATACGGGCCCAGGTTTGGCGCACTTCGTTTTCAACGCCGCGGGCGGCCTTGGCACGTTCTTCTTTCGTCTGGGCTTCGCGGCTCATGAACTCGCGAACGCGGGCGTTATCGGCACCACCGCGATACAGGTTCCAGTTCAGAACCATCAAAGCGGATGCACTGGTATCACGACCCTCAACACCGTTCAGGTCTTCACCGTTCCGGGCGTTGGCCTGGAAATCAACCTGCGGGTAGAAGGTGGAGTAAGCGCCGTGGTATTCTTCGTTCGCGACACGCATGTCGGCTTCGAAAATATCCAATGTCGGGGATTGATGCAGGGCGGTTTTCACTTCTGCTTCAACATCAGCGGCCAGACCGTCAACCGGAACCAGCGGCATCACCAGATTTTTCGGTGCTTCACCAACAGCGCGCACATAGGCGGCTTCGGAAATGCGCAGTGATTCACGAACAGAGGATTCGTTCGCACGGGCCGAGGCCAGACGCGCACGGGTTTGTTCCAGATCGGCCGTCGTAGTGCGACCCACTTCGGAGCTGTCTTCGATCTGGTCCAGAATGGTGATGTGATCGGCAACGTTCTGGCGGGCAATGCGCAGCAATTCGCGTTGGCGCATCACATCCAGATAGGCCTCAACAATCGCCAGACCGGTCAGTTCGGATGCTTCGCGCACGCGGTGCGAGGCGGATTCAACGCGGGCTTTTTGACGACCAACTTCGTGTTTGGTTTCGAAACCGTCAAACAGCATCTGCGTCAATGTGATGCCCGCTTCGTAGCGCCACATGTTTTCTTCATCGTCATCATCCAGACCACCGCGGGTGGACGGATCGTCGCTGTGTTCAAAACCGGTGTCGGCGGCAACATCGATGGACGGCAGATACAGGGCTTTCGCCTGATTTAATTCTTCGTCCGTTGCGCGGCGGTTGTTGGCCACGATGTTATATTCCGGGTTGGTGCGTACACCGATGGCCACCGCTTCGTTCAGCGAAATCTGCATCGGGTCCTTGGCCACCATTTCACCGGACGCGGATGCGGTCATCTCGTTATTCTGAGCGAGTGCCCCGAACGACAGAGCGGAAGACAGGGCCAGCGCCGAAACACCAACGGTCAAATATTTGAAAAGACGAACAGAGGTCACTGTTTTCCCCATTTAAATCATGTCGAACAATATGATCCGGCGCAGTCCAAGAAACGTACACCCAAAAGTGGATAACCTTTGGAATGACGGGATCGCCCGGCACACCCGTTTTATACCGAAACCCATTGTGTTCCAATATAAATTTGCCTGTTTCTTATACAGGGAAACAAGGCCGTGGTCTAGGGGTTGGTTTCCGTAATTCATATAGGGTGTTTTTGTATGCAGGCGGGGCCGTGTTTGTTCGGTCCCCCGCACCCGCACCCTATACAAAAATGGCCCAAGGACACCCCGGGCCATTTTATTATTCTGTAAAAACTGTCAATCAGACGTCGGTCACGACACCGGCGGTCAACAACTGGTTCAGGGTGGCGTTCACGCCCTCCAGCACCACGATGTCCTGCGCCCCGGCGGCATTGCCCATACCCGTCGTATCGATCGACAGAATGGTCTTGCCGCTTTCGGTGCGGGCGAACACGAAGTCGTTGATCGCGTCGTCAGTCGGGTTGTAACCCAGACCGGAGAGCAGATCGGACAGATCGATACGGTCGCCTTCGGCCGCATCAAAGTCCTTCACCGTGTCTTTGCCATCGGCCATCGATTGATACAGGAAGGTATCGGCACCCGAACCGCCATACAGCGTGTCATCGCCCGCGCCACCATCGATGGTGTCGTTGCCTTCCTGACCGAAGATCAGGTCGTTACCGGCCCCACCGTTCAGCGTATCATTGCCGCCATCACGGGTGTCGCCCGTGGTGGTGACGGATTCGGCGGCCAGAGCTTCGCCATGGGTGCGGATGTAATCAATCGTATCCGCACGGGTCCAGCCCGCGTTCGTGCCTTGGCCAGCTTCCAGTTTGGCGAAGACATCCCAGCCCGCGCCTTTCAGCGTGGTCAGGCCTTGGGCCAGCGCCAGATCATCGGTGAAGACCGAGTCGCCGAACAGGATGTCATTGCCATTCCCGCCGACCAGAACGTCATCACCCAGATCCGCCAGTTGGTTCAGCGGGTTCGAACCCTGCAGAGCCGCGGACAGATCGTCGGAGTCATTCACGTTAATGGCAACACCGTCGGAGTCGATCTCTTTGATGTAGCCAAAGTTCGTGCTGGTTGCGCCCAGATTGATACCCACACCGATCACTTCGCTCAGCGCTTGCAGCATTGCGATTTCGTTTGTGTTGTCATCATTCCAGCCACCCGGGGTCTGAACATCGCCACGGATTTCATCCATCGCGCGTGCAGCGCCGCCGGAATTATCGCCTGCGTTCACCGGTTGACCGCTGTTGTTCAGATAGTGGTTCGGCGCACCGTCAGAGACGAAATAGCTGATGCGTTCCGCATCCGGGTTCGCGGCGGCGGCATCTTCCATCCACTCAATCGCGGCCTGCATCGGGGCTTCGTAGTTGGTGAAGCCGTTGCCGTCCAGCGATTCGATGTAGGCGTAGATGCTGCTCAGCGAATCCGTTGCCAGATTGAACGTGCGTTCCGTGCCAACGTTGGTTGCGAACGGAACGAAGTGAATGATCACATCGCCGCCCGTGTAGGTATCCAGATCGCCAACCAGATTTTTCACCGCTTGGATCAGCTTGTACATCCGGTCGCCCGAACGATCGTTGCTGCCCATCGAGCCGGACACGTCCAGCATCATCACGATGTTGTAATCCTTGTCGACGTTCTGCATGGACGACCCACCAGCATCGCCGATCAGGATGTCGCTGGCCGCGCCGCCGGTGATGACACCTTCGCCGTTACCAACAACGTAATCCGTCGTCGAGCCCGTTTTGTCATCCGTGTTTGTACCAACCAGCAGAACCGGTTCCAGCACGTTGAATTTCAGGGTTGCCGTATCGGTGTCACCGTCGCCGTCTTTCAGCGTGTAGGTGAAATCATCCGGCGTGGTTTTGCCCGGTTTCAGCGTGTAGGTGTAGTTCCCGTCGGCATCGATTTTCAGCGTGCCGTTCGTCGCAACGATCGTCGTTTCGCCTGTGGCGGAAACGTTGGTCGTCGTGGTGCCGAATTTCACAGCGGACACGACGTTCAGATCGTCTTCGCTCTTCACATCGTTCACCAGAACGTTGCCGGACACATGGCCAATGGCCACATCCAGTGCGTTGGTGTCGTTGATTGCATCAACGCCATCATCTTTCACATAGATGGTTACGGCACTGTTGGCGACATCACCGTCGGAGTCGGTTGCCTTGAACCCGAAGGTCAGGGTGATCGAGTCGTCATGGTTAGACGTGTTCGGGTGATCCAGCGTACCCAGCAGGTTGAAGACATAGGTTCCACCCGACGCCATGGTCAGGGTGAAGATTGTCGTCGCGCCGACTTTACCGGTGTAGCTGGTGCCATCGAACGTCACAACAACGGTCTGACCGCCCGATTTCAGGGTGCCAACCGAGTTGCTGAACGTTCCCGTGCCCGCGAATGTGCCCGGTGTGTCGGAGCCAAAGGCCGCCGTCACCGTGCCGGTTGTGCTCAGGCTGCCGCCGTTCATGTCGGATTCGTCCAGCGTTTTCGCCGGAGCCGACAGATCGTACGGTTCATCATCCGTGACCGTTACGGTCAGGGTTTTCGTGGTCGTGGCATTGTTGTCGGTCAGATCCACTTCCGTGCCGGACAGATTGGTTTCCGTCGCGGTGGTTTTCACGGTCAGGGTGATTGTGCCCTCAGTGCCGCGAACCGGGTTCAGTTTCAGACCAGACAGCTGCGCCGGGGTCAGCGTCCATGTATCGGCCGCCGCGTTGTACGTACCAGCCGACAATGTTGCACCCGCCGGAACACCGGAGATAACAACGCTGGAAATGCTTTCCGAACCATCCAGATCATTGACCGAAGTCAGGATGTTCAGCGCGATCGGACCGTTATCCGATCCAGCCGTGTTGCTGACCACCAGGTTCGGCGCATCGGCAACCGCATCGGTGACAACACGGAACGCATCGTTGCTGGATGCTGTCAGACCCGTCACCGGTTCCGTCGCGGTTGCGGTCGCAACCAGACCAGACAAATCAACATCGCTGTTGGCTTTCGGTTTGAAGGTCAGGCCGCCGTTGTAGTTTTGGCCCGCCGGCAGCGTGATCGTCCAGGTGCCCGTTCCGGCATTGTACGTGCCGTTGGCATTGGTGATCGTCCAGTCGGCATTGATGCCCGTAACTTTCACGGTCAGAACCTGACCAGCCGGACCCGCCGGGTCCAGAGCCGCAACGATCGAAACGAAGATAGATCCATCTTCCTTCACGATCACATCGTCCACACCGTTATTCACGGTAATGGTCGGCGGCAGAACGTCCGGTGCTTCGCCCGTCAGGGTCAGCGTAGCCTTGGACGGATCGCCGTCAGCATCGGTCAGTGTGTATTCGAACACATCCGTGCCCGGTGTCGCGCCGCCAATCGGGCTGGCGTTGGCCAGAGCCGAGCTGAGGTCATCCGGATCCTGAACATCGATCGCGTTTGCGCCGGTGTCGATGTAATCAAGATTGTCCAGCGTCGAGGAATTGACACCAATACCAACCGCAATCACCTCACCCAGACCTTGCAGGGTGGAGATTTCCGGTGAACCGTCGCCACCAGTCAATTGGCTCAGGATGGTGGACAGGTTGCCCGACTGAACATCGCCGTTGCTGTCGATATAACGATTCGGTTCGCCATCAGACACGAAGTAGCTGAGATTCGTTGCACCAGCCGGTTGGGATGCCAACCAAGCCGCAGCATCCGCCAGCGGAGCTTCGTAGTTGGTGAAGCCACCCGTGGTGTTCAAACCGTTCAGATAGGCCAGCACAGCCGCCAGACCCGACGGATCGGTGACATTGAATGTTTGACCCGTCAGCGAGTCGGTGCCGAACGGCACAATGTGAACATTGATGTCGCCGTTCGGATAAGCGTTGAAATCGTTCATCAGGTTTTGAACGGCGTCGATCAATTTCGCCATTTTCGACGACGGATCATTCGCATCGCCCATGGAACCGGACACGTCCAGCATCATAACAACGTTATAATCCTGATCCGGGGCCGGACCGGCTTTTACGGTGTAGGTGTAAGAGCCGTCAGCCTTGATTTTCAGTGTGCCGTGATCGCCTTCGATCGTGGCTTCGCCAGTCGCCGGAACGGTCACCGTCGTACCACCGAAGGACACAGCCGTAACATTGTTCGGAACGTCCTGGGAACCCAGATCGGCCGCGCCAACATTGTCAGCATTAAGGCCCGTAATAACGTTGCCGGTCGTGCCGCCATCCAGAATGTCGAAATTATTGACATCATGGTGTGCGGTCGGGGCATCGTCCAGAACCGTGATGGTCACGGTGCCGTTGGCCACATCACCATCGGCATCGGTTGCTTTCACACCGAAGTTCAGGTTGATCGGTTCGTTCGGGTTGCCCGCAATCGGGTGGTCCAGAACACCGGTCAGGTTGAAGGTGTAGGTGCCCGTGGCCGGGTTCAGGCTGAGGGTAAAGATCGGATCCGTACCCGCCATCGCCGTATAGGTGTTGCCAGACAGCGTCACAACAACCGGAACGCCGTTCGAGAACAAGCCGCTCGGGGCCGCACCGGCGAAGCCGAAGCTGCCCGGGGCATCAGAGCCGAAATTCGCGGTCAGCGTGTTCGTGACCGTTACCGTCGGCGACGTGTGCAAGGACGTTTCATCGACCGTTTTACCCGGTGCGTTGAAGTTTTGCGGTTCATCGTCGGTCACAGTGACATTCAATGTGACTTGTTTCGTCGCATCGTTGTCGCTCAGGTCGTTTTCCAGACCGCTGAGGTTTTGTTCCTTGGCAAAGGTTTTAACCGTCAGCGTGTAAGACCCTTCGGTCCCGCGCACCGGCGTCATGGTCAGGCCCGCCAATTGTGCCGGGGTCAGCGTCCATGTATCGGTCGCGGCGTTGTATGTGCCCGCCGACAGGGTTGCGCCAGACGGCACGCCCGTGATGGTCAGGTGCGTGATCACTTCGGACCCGTCCGTATCACCCACGCTGGTCGCGATGTTCAGTGCGATCGGGGTGTTGTCGGAGCCGGATGCGTTGCTTGCGCTCAGGTTCGGTTCATCAATGACCGCATCGGTGCGGACGTTGAACCCGTCATTGGCCGGGGTGCTGGTTTGGCCCGTGGACGTATCTTTCGATACAGCCGTCGCCACCAGACCGGTCATGTCGATGTCCTTGTCCGCCGGCGGCGTGAAGGTCATTACGGTCGACAGGTTTTGACCCGCCGGAACCGTGTAGGTCCAAGTGCCCGTGGCAGCATTGTACGTGCCCACCGGAGCGGAGAAGCCCCAGCTGGCGTCGATGCCCGTCACGGTCACAACCAGATATTCGTCCGTATCGGCATTGGCGCCCAGATTGGCAACCAGAGCCACATTCACGGACCCATCTTCCTTCACCCATGCATCGTCAACGCCGCCATTGACCAGAATGGTCGGCGGGTTAATGCCCGGTGTCCAGGTCACGCTCAGCGGAGCCGAGTCGGAATTGGTGTTGTCGCCCGTATCATTTTCAACGTCGTTCGGTGTATCCACCGTGTGAACGGTCGCCGTCAAAGGCAATGTGCCATTGAAGTTGGAATTCGGCGGCGTAATCGTCAGACCAGCCAGTTGCGCCGGGGTCAGTTGCCAGACACCACCACCCAGATTCGTCCCAGCGGACAGGGTAAAGCCCGGCAGAACACCGGAAATGGTGTAGTGGCTGATCGATTCGGAACCATCGAAATTATCGACACCCAACATACCGTTCAGGGTCAGGGCAATCGGCGTACCTTCAGCAGCCGTGCCGCCATTGGCGGTGATGTCCGGTGCATCAGCAACAGCGTCAACAATGATGCCAAAACCATCATTGATCGGTGCCGTTTGGATGCCCGCGGTCGGATCAAACGCCACAACCGTTGCCACCAGACCGGACAGATCCACATCGGATTGCGCCGGTGGTGTGAAGGTCAGTGTCGTGGACAGGTTGGAATTGGCCGGAACCGTATAGGTCCAAGTGCCCGTGGCGGCATTGTACGTGCCCACCGGAGCGGAGAAGCCCCAGCTTGCCGGAATGCCCGTCACGGTTACAACCATGTATTCGCCCACAGCCGGGTTCGTGCCCAGCGCGGCGGTCAGCGGAACGTCAACCGTGCCGTCTTCTTTCACTTGCGCGTTATCAACGCCACCATTGGCCAGAATGGACGGCGGGTTGATGACCGGAGTCCATGTGACATTCAACGGAGCGGAGTCGGAATTGGTGTTGTCGCCCGTATCATTTTCAACGTCATTCGGCGTATCCACCGTGTGAACGGTCGCCGTCAAAGGCAGCGTGCCATTGAAATTTGAATTCGGCGGCGTAATCGTCAGACCGGCCAGCTGTGCCGGGGTCAGTTGCCAGACACCACCACCCAGATTCGTCCCAGCGGACAGGGTGAAGCCCGGCAGAACGCCGGAAATGGTGTAGTGGCTGATCGATTCGGAACCGTCGAAGGTATCGTCTTGCAACATACCGTTCAAGGTCAACGCGATCGGCGTACCTTCAACAGCGGTGCCACCATTGGCGGTGATTTCCGGTTCATCAGCGACAGCGTCGGTGATGATCTGGAACGCATCATTGGCATTCGCAGAGGTTCCCGTTGCCGGTTCAAAAGCCGTGGCCGTTGCGTTCAGACCGGTCAGATCCAGATCGGATTGCGCCGGCGGCGCGAAGGTCAGACCGCCATTGTAGTTTTGGCCCGCCGGCATCGTGATCGTCCACGTGCCCGTTGCCGGATTATACGTACCATTGGCCGCGCCCGTGGTCAGCGTCCATGTCGGATCAATGCCCGTCACGGTCACGGTCAGAATTTCATTGCCCGAACCCGCCGGGTCCAGAGCCGCAACGATTTTCACGAAGACTGTGCCGTCTTCTTTCACGATCACATCGTCGACACCGTTATTGACTTCGATGGTCGGCGGATTGACGACCGGCTTCCAGGTCACGGTCAGGGAATCCGTAGCCGACGCGTTGTTGTCGGTTGTATCAAATTCGCCATCGCTCACCGGGTTTTCCGTACTGTACACGGTCACATCCAGCGTCAGGGTGCCAACATGGTTGGCCGGCGACGTAATGGTCAGGCCCGCAATTTGTGCCGGGGTCAGAGTCCACAGGCCTGTGCCTGCATCATATGAACCAGCGGACAGGGTGAAACCAGCGGGAACGCCCGCAATGGTGTAGCCCGTGATGACTTCCGAACCATCCAGATCGCTCAGGGAGGAGTTCAGCACGATAGGCATCGTGGTGTTTTCGTTACCCGATACGTCACTGGCGTTCAGCGTGACCGGATCGGCCACGGCGTCAACGATAATTCCGAAACCGTCATTGATCGGCGCGGTTTGGATGCCCGCGGTCGGATCAAACGCGACAACGGTGGCGTTCAAACCCGACAGGTCAATGTCAGAGTTCGCCGGCGGCGAGAAGGTCAGTGTCGTGGAAAGGTCAGAATTTGCCGGAACCGTATAGGTCCAGGTGCCCGTGGCGGCATTGTACGTGCCCACCGGAGCGGAGAAGCCCCAGCTGGACGGAATGCCCGTCACCGTTACAACCATGTATTCGCCCACAGCCGGGTTCGTGCCCAGCGCGGCGGTCAGAGGAACATCAACCGAGTTGTCTTCTTTCACCTGTGCGTTATCAACGCCGCCATTGACCAGAATGGACGGCGGGTTGATGACCGGAGTCCATGTGACGTTCAGGGTCGTCGAATCTTGATTGATGTTGTCGGTAGAATCGAATTCACCGTCATTCGGTGTATCTTTCGTGTGAACCGTCGCGGTCAGAGTCGTCGTGCCGTGATGGTTGTTGTCCAGAGGATTGATGGTCAGACCCACCAGATCAGCCGGAGTCAGTTTCCAGACACCACCACCCATATCCACACCGGCAGACAGTGTGAACAGAGCCGGATCAACGCCGGAAATGGTGTAGTAATCAATTGATTCAGAACCGTCGAAATCATCGACGCCCAGCACGCCATTCACCGTCAGGGCGATCGGGGTGCCTTCAACTTCAGTGCCGCCATTGGCGGTGATGTCCGGCGCGTCAGCAACCGCATCAACCGTCACGTCAATCGTGCCGTCGCTGCTAGAGCTGAGGCCTGTTGATGTGCTGATGTTCGTTGCGGTGACTTGCAGGTTCGGCAGGTCCACGTCGGATTGCGCCGGCGGGGACAAAGTCGGGGCCTGAGAGGTGGAACCACCGCCCAGCAATGTGAATGTCCATGTACCCGTCGTGCTGTTGTATGTGCCCAGACCCGGGTTCACGGTCCAACCCGCCGGAATACCGGACACGGTGATAACCAGATTAACACCCGAAGCCGTGCCCGAATCAGCCAGAATCACCAGCTGAACCGAACCATCTTCCTTCACAACCGAATTGCCGACTTCCAAAGACGGCGGCGGCGGGGCCACCGGGGTCGGGGCCGGGCCTTCTTCGAAGAAGATGTCTTCTTTGAATTCAGGGATATTGTATTGCAGGGCTGTCGGGCCAATCGGGCCGATGGCATCCGGGCTGTCCAGCGGTGCGGAATCAACCGCGCTTTGGAAACCGAAACCACCACGGGATCCACCCGCGCTGCCCGCTTCACCGGCGGCCGGTTCTACGGCGGCCAATTGTTCAGCCAGTTGCGCCAGATCGACATTATCAGTTTCACCGGAAGCCGGCTCAACCTTCGCGGCTTTGTCCGCTTCGGCATCTTTGGCAACCATGGTCAGCACATCAACACCGTTGATCACGGTGCCATCCGCCAGAGACAGAGACGGCGGGTTATCACCCTTCACGGCGTCGCTGTAGCCTTGCAGGACCAGAACGCCGCCATCGGCAAACGTAACGACCAGATCGCCGTTGCTTTCAACGCGGGTGGTTTGTGCATCAAGGTCGAAGGAGAGTTCGTAAACCGTGCCGTCTGCCATGGTGATTTCGACGGTCTTGCCAGCACCCGGTGCAGCAACGATCACAGCCGGGCCGTCGGCGCGATCATTCGCAGGAGCATTGGTGGCGCCCGACAAGGTCGCCAGTAATTTTGCAGTGTCGATGACTTCGCCATCGGCGAGAGCGATCTGCGCACCCTGCGCGCTCAGCTCTTTGAAATTATCAATCTGGAGAGATGACCCATCCGTCAGCTTGATGACCAGTGCGCCAGTTGGCGACAGGCTCATGCCTTGGATATCCGCGGAACCAAACGGCAAACCGTTGGATTGATCTGCGGAAAACACCTGTGCGGTGGATGATTTTTGTTCGGCCATTATAACTTCTCCTCTATTGCGCGTTTCACCGCGTTTTTCTTGCCCGAAAATTGGGCACACCATAGGCACACCAATCCCATTTAGGAATGGCAGAGTTCTACCCCTTTTGCGCAGGAGAGTCAAACTTTATTATGTTAATAAGGAGGGTTTTTTTGATCCGGGCTTGTCCCCTTGAGAGGAGGGCGGGCCTGGGTCCACCTACATACCAACATAACACGCAGATCTGAGCGGTTTATTATAATCCTTCAACGCTCAGGGATATGACACGCTGCACAAAAAAGGCGGGACGGTACGCAGAATACGAACGCAGAATCTTTATGAAAAACGAGCCGCCGGACAGACGTCTCACCCAACCGCCCCACCGTAGCGGAGAATGGTTAACAAAATCTCAGGATGCGAACCAAGCCCGCTGGACAGCCCCGGCCGCCCCCGCCAAAATCCATCACATATAATAATGAGGACCCCAACCATGACAGAAAAGAAAACCTATACCGGCGCCTGCCTGTGCGGCGCCGTGTCCGTTGCCGCCGTGCTGGACAAGGCCACGATGGGGGCATGTCATTGCGGCATGTGCCGCAAATGGGCGGGCGGGCCGTTGATGGCTGTGGAATGTCACGATGCTGTTACATGGACAGGCGAAGATAAAATCGGTGTCTATGATTCATCCGACTGGGCCCAGCGTGGTTTTTGCAAACAATGCGGCACGCATTTATTTTACCGCCTGAAAGACCGCCCTTTCTACGCCCTGCCCGCCGGATTGCTGGACGACATGAAAAATTTCGTCTTCGACCACCAAGTCTTCATCGACGAAAAACCCGCGAACTACAGCTTCGCCAATGACACAGACAATTTGACAGGCGCGGAAGTGTTTGCGAAGGCGGGCGGATAATTCGCCACCCCCGTGCAGGCCACGATTACAACCCACCCACCAGCGTATATTTCACGGTCACGAAATCTTCGACGCCGTAATGCGAACCTTCACGGCCCATGCCGGATTCTTTGACGCCGCCGAAAGGGGCGACTTCGGTGGAGAGGATGGGTTCGTTGATGGCGACCATGCCGTATTCCAGTGATTCGGCGACGCGGAAGGCCTGGGCCAGATCGTTGGTGTAGAAATAGGACGCGAGGCCAAAGCGCGTGTCGTTGGCCATGCGGATTGCATCGGCTTCGTCCGCGAATCGGAACAGGCCAGCGACGGGGCCGAAGGTTTCTTCGTTGTTCAGCAACATGTCCGGCGTCATATCGGTCAGCACCGTGGGTTCGAAAAACAGCGGGCCCGCATCATGCGCATTGCCGCCGCAAACCAGTTTCGCCCCGCGCGCCACGGCGTCGGCCACATGGGTTTTCACCTTTTCAATGCCGTCTTCGTTGATCAGCGGGCCGATTTGCACGCCGTCTTTATCCCCCGACCCCACCGACAATGCCGCAACCTTGGCCGTCAGTTTCTTGGCGAATTCGTCGTACACACCGTCCTGCACATATATACGATTGGCACAGACGCAGGTTTGCCCGGCATTGCGGAATTTGCACGCCATCGCCCCATCCACCGCGCGGTCAATGTTGGCGGTATCAAACACGATGAACGGCGCATTGCCGCCCAGTTCCAGCGACAGGCGTTTGACCGTGCTGGAGGATTGGCGCATCAGGATTTTTCCCACCTCGGTCGAGCCGGTGAAGGAAATTTTGCGCACATCGGGATGCGTGGTTAGAACTTCACCAATCGCGGGGGCGGATGTATAGGCCCCCGTGACGATATTGATGACGCCCGGTGGGAATCCCGCCGCTTCGGCCAGCACGGCCAGCGCCAATGCGGACAGCGGCGTATCTTCCGCCGGTTTTAAAACAACCGTGCATCCGGCGGCCAGCGCCGGGGCAATTTTGCGCGTGATCATGGCGCAGGGGAAATTCCACGGCGTGATGGCGCCAACAACGCCGATCGATTCCTTCGTCACCATGATGCGGGCATCGGTTTTATGCGATGGAATGGTGTCGCCGTAAATGCGCTTGCCTTCCTCGGCAAACCATTCAACGAAGGATGCGCCGTAGATAATTTCGCCGCGCGCTTCGGTCAACGGCTTGCCCTGTTCCGCCGTCAATAAGGCGGCCAGCGCATCGGCATGCTGCACGATCAAATTGAACCAGGCGCGCATGATGTTCGCGCGATCCTTGGCCGTGCGTTTGCGCCAGGCGGGCATGGCGTCCTTCGCCGCCGCAATCGCCGCGACCGTTTCGTCCGCGCCCATATCGGGAACGGTGCCGATGACCGCACCCGTTGCCGGGTTGGTCACGGCAAAGATACGGCCCGAATGTGCGGGGGACCATTGGCCATTGATAAAGGCGCGGTCCCTGATAAAATCGGCGTAGGATGCGGACATGGTTTATTTCTCCCTCTGATCACGTTCGCCAAGGATAGGGGGTGGTTTTACCCCTGTCCACACAAGATCAACCCCACAAGAACAGGACCATCATTAATGATCACTAAGCCCATGTTTACCCGGCGCGACCTGATCCTGCTGCCTGCCTGTATTTTGACCCTGCCGGTTTTGGGGGCGCTGGTCGGCTATGCCACACGACCCGGCGTGGATGGGTGGTATCAAACGGCGATGAAATCCGCTCTGACCCCGCCGGATTATGTGTTCGGGATTGTGTGGTCGGTTCTGTATCTGCTGATGGGATTTTATCTGTGGCGAATCGCGCGCCGCGCGCCGGGTGATTCTGGCTATGATTCGCGCCGCTTCCTGCTGCGCCTGTTCATCGCGCAATTGATCGCCAATCTGGCGTGGAGCTTTATTTTCTTTCAGATGCAGGCGCTGTGGCTGGCCGTGGTCTGGATTATCGGGCTGATTGCGGCTGTAGGCGTGTTGATCAAACGGACATACAGGCTGGATCGCTGGGCGGCACTGGCGCTGGCGCCGCTTTTGGGCTGGATGTGTTTTGCCTTGTATCTCAGCACCTTCGTCGCCATGCACGCATCTTAAGTTTTTGTTAATACACGGAATTTCATTGCTTTTTGCGACGCAGGGTTGGATTGCGTCTTTTGCCACATGCCGTAAATGTGTAAACTGTCAGGTATAGTTTTTCGATTCGCTCTCATTTATTGGGCATAAATTATGGCATTTAAATTTGATAAATTGAGCGTCCTCATCGCCGAAGACACTTTGCCGATGCAAAAATTGATGGCATCGGTTTTGGAGTCACTGGGTGTTGGATATATCTACACCGCGTCGGATGGCACCCGCGCCTTTGAACAATTTCAACGGTTCAACACCGACATCATCATTGCCGATTGGCACATGACGCCGGCATCGGGCATCGACCTGACGCGCGAAATCCGCACCAACACATTATCGCCCAACCGCATGGCCCCGATCATTCTGGTCACCGGGTACAGCGCCTTGGCCCGCGTGGCCGAGGCCCGCGATGCGGGCGTGACCGAATTTCTGGTCAAACCGTTTTCCGCCAACGACATTGCCAAACGCATTGCCCACGTCATCAACAAGCCGCGCGATTTTATCGATTGCACCGGATATTTCGGCCCCGATCGCCGCCGCCGCGTGATGCCGGATTTCAAGGGCCCGTACCGCCGTTTTGGCGAGACCCAGCAAAACGCCAGCAAATCGGCGTAACCTTATCTCTTCTATAATTTTTGCGTTTCTTTACTGCGTATCTGATTTTTTCAAACGAGTTGTAAAGAGAACATAATGAGCAGCCAAAACACCAAAGCACGCGTGATCAAAGCGAACCTGACGCTGCAGGCCAAGATTGGTACGGGCACGATCAGCGAAGAAAAAGTCCAGACCATGCAAACGGCGCTGGAAAACAACAAGATTGATTTCGCCCCCATGGCCGCACAATTCCTGGCCCAGCTGGAGGCCGCCATCTCCGCCGCCCGCATTGGCGAAGGCGAGGTTGAAACCCTGATCAAGAACATGACCGAACCCGTCATGCAGATTAAGGGCAATGCCGCCATGTTCAATTACCGGATGGTCAGCAACCTGGCCAACGTGGTTTTGAACTTTCTGGAGAATATCGAAAAAATTGACGGCGTCGTTCTGGACATCGTCGACGCCCACCACAAAACGCTGAACATCCTGATCAAAAATAAAATGTCCGGCGATGGTGGTGCCTATGGTACGCAACTGGAATCGGAATTACGCGACGCGTGTAAACGCTATTTCACCAAAAAGGTCGGGGCCATTCCAACGGCGGATGGATATTTCGTCGGGTAAGGAAAGAGCCCGAAAATAAGCATAAACTTAAGGCATTGTTCGATCAATATAGCCCCAGACGTGTTCAACACGATCATCCTTGATGAACAAAACAAGCTCATAAGTCGCATTAATATGCCAAAACCGACGAATACTCGGTCCCCTTTTGGCATAAATAAATTTATCGCATTCTTTATCCTCAACACCCCACTGAGCATTCTTGAGCGCCATTTCCCTAGGATCATCAATTCTGCTAACAATGTGGAACTTATTATTCTGCAGAAGCGCAACAGCTTTATCCTCATCTTCGCAACATGATTTAAAATACTCAGAAATAGCTTTAATGCGTAAATCGTTTATTGTCGGAGACGTTTTCCCATCACCCCACGGGTATTTTTTCTCATAAAGGTTAAGCAATGTTGCTTGCCGCGCCTCCGCTATATTGGCCGAACTTGTTGGAGACAGCCACACTGCCATCCCCACCAACACAGACAAGATAGACAAAATAAAAAAGAATTTTTTCATTTTCAGCACCATCTTGATGGTACGCCAACGTTAGAAACGCAATCTTTTCACAGATTGAATTTGCGGCAAGGCAGACAACGCTGCGAACAGTTCATCCGACACATCGTTATCAATCGACACCAGCGCCACGGCGCTGTTCCCGCCCGGGACACGGCCCAGACGGAAATCGGCGATGTTGACCTTGGCATTGCCCAGCATCGTGCCGACCGCACCGATCAGGCCCGGCGTGTCATCATTGCGGATGAACAGCACACGGCCCGCCAAAGCGGCTTCCACCGGGACATTTTCGATGTCCATGATGCGCGGTTCTTTTCCGGCGAACAATGTTCCCGTGACGGCATGATCACCCGTTTCCGTCGTAACGGTTAAACGCAATGCCGTGTGAAAATCCGGGCAGTCGGTGCTGTGCGTATCAGATACCGCGATGCCGCGGGATTTCGCCACCTGTGGCGCATTGACCATGTTCACCCCGTCCAGCGTCGCGCGCAAAACGGCGGCCAGAATGAGGGCGCTGAGCGGTTTTGTGTTCAACGATGCCGCATCACCCATAAATTCAATGGCGATTTTGGTGATGGCGCCATCGGCAATCTGCCCCACCAGCGCGCCCATTTGTTCGGCCAGCTTCATATAGGGTTTCAGACGCGGCGCATCCTCTGCACTGATCGATGGCATGTTGACGGCGTTTGACACCGCGCCATTCAGCAGGAAGTCAGACATTTGTTCCGCCACCTGAATGGCCACGTTCACTTGCGCCTCCGTCGTCGACGCGCCCAGATGCGGGGTGCAGATGACGTTGGCATGACCAAACAGCGGGTTGGCCGTGGCGGGTTCTTCCTCGAACACGTCCAACGCGGCCCCGGCCACATGGCCGGAATCCAGCGCCACTTTCAAATCGGCCTCAACAATCAACCCGCCACGCGCGCAGTTGATAATGCGCACGCCCTTCTTGGTTTTGGCCAAGGCCGCCGCATCCAGAATATTACGGGTCTGATCGGTCAACGGCGTGTGCAGTGTGATGAAATCAGCACGGATCAGCAGCGTATCCAGATCCACCTTCTCCACCCCCAGATCGCGCGCGCGATCATCGGTCAGGAACGGGTCAAAGGCGATCACGCGCATTTGCAAACCCAAAGCGCGCGACGCCACAATAGACCCGATATTCCCGCACCCAATCACGCCCAGCGTTTTGCCATACAATTCAACGCCCATGAATTTCGCCTTTTCCCATTTTCCGGCATGGGTGGATTCATTGGCCTGCGGAATCTGGCGGGCCAGTGCAAACATCATGGCGATGGCATGTTCGGCGGTGGTGATGGAATTGCCAAACGGCGTATTCATCACCACGATCCCGGCATTGGTCGCCGCCGGAACATCAATGGTATCAACACCAATCCCGGCACGGCCAATAATTTTCAAACGCGGACCCGCCACACCAATCGCATCGGCTTTGACCTTGGTCGCGGACCGAACGGCCAGACCGTCATATTGACCGATGATGGCGCTCAGCTCCTCGGGCGACAGGCCCGGTTTCACATCGACATCAATTTTATTGTCTTTGAAAATTTGCGCGGCAACCGCGTCCATTTTATCGGCAATCAGAACCTTTGGCATTTTCACACTCCTCTATATCTTAGTTTTTATTTTTTGTTTGCGTATACGCCCAATCCAGCCACGGCAATAACGCCGCCACATCGGATTGTTCCACCGTCGCCCCGCACCAGATGCGCAAGCCCGCCGGCGCATCGCGGTGCCCGGCTGTATCATAGGCAATACCGTCTTTTTCCAGTAATTTGGTCATGGACTTCACAAAGGTCTGCCGCGCTTCATCATCCAATGCCGCAAACGCCGGATCGGTAATGGCCAGACAGACGGATGTTTTGGAGCGATAGGATTCATCCACCGCCAGAAAATCAACCCAGTCGGTTTTGGCGACCCAATCCTTGATCGTCTGGTAACTGCCCTCCACCCGCTTGATCATCGCGGGCAGGCCGCCGATGCCATCGGCCCACTTCAGTGCATCCAGGCAATCTTCCACCGCCAGCATCGACGGGGTGTTGATGGTTTCGCCGACGAACACGCCATCAATCAGCTTTCCATTATTCACCAAGCGGAAAATTTTCGGCAACGGGCGATCCGGCGTGTAGGTCAGCAACCGCTCCACCGCCCGGGGCGACAAAACGATCATGCCGTGCGCGGCTTCACCGCCCAGCACCTTTTGCCATGACCATGTGGTCACATCCAATTTGTCCCATGGTAAATCATAGGCAAATACGGCGGATGTTGCGTCACAGATGGTTAAACCTTCGCGGTCCGCCGGAATCCAATCGCCATTGGGCACACGCACACCACCCGTGGTGCCGTTCCATGTGAAGACAATATCGCGACGCCCATCAACGGCGGACAAATCGGGCAGCGCCCCGAACGGGGCCTTCATCACGCGGGTGTCGGCGATTTTCAATTGGGTCGTAATGTCCTTGATCCAATCCAGACCAAACACCTCCCACCCCAGCACATCGACACCGCGTTGACCCAGCAGCGACCACAGCGCCATTTCCACCGCGCCCGTATCGGACGCCGCCACAATCGCCACGCGGTAATCCGCCGGAATGTTCAGAATTTTGCGGTGCTGTTCAATGACCGAGTTCAGGCGGTTTTTCCCCTCGGCCGCGCGATGGGATCGGCCCAGAAACGCATCCTTCAGATGGTCCAACGACCAGCCCGGCCGTTTGGCACAGGGACCGGAGGAAAAACACGGGTTCACAGGACGGTTCGATGGTTGCGCGGTCATAATTAAAGCCCTCCTGAAACGGTTCAAAAACCGGATAAGTATGGGCCTTCCGCCATTTTTTGCAACTGCGAAGCATCTGATTCGATGTTTCTTTTCACCCTTTAATATTCATTAACCAATTTCGCTTAATGTTGGGGGCAAGCAGAGAATTTTTGGGCGGACTTTTAATAACGAGAGATCATTATCATGGTGAATGTTGAATTCAAGAATGCGCGGACCTTTAAACCGACGTTGGACGGCGTGAAAACCGAAGCCACGCCGCATACGCGCACCATGAGCAATGAGGGTTTAACCGCCATGCGCGATATCCTGAGCCAAAGCGGTTTGGATGCCCGCAATTTCGAACACAAGGTCAAACAGGCCACGGCCCACGAAGCCGCCGCCGAAATGACCGCGCAAAGCGCGAGCGCCCCATCAGCCGCGCCGTCGCTGAACCCGTTCAAACCGGGCCGATAAACATAGATAAGAATAGAATTCGAAGGGGCCATCAGGATTTATAGATACCTCCAGTTTCACAAAATCCCTTGATCGTGCATTTTTCGGATACGCGCCCCTTCCCCAAGGAGAGGGGCGCGGTTATTTTATAGACCATGCGCTTTGTTCTGACCCTCGTTGCATCTGACCATCCCCTCACCCCGGCCCATCTGGCGGGGGTTATGCGCTATTGCGACACACAGGGATTATCCGTGACCGCCGGACCACGCTGGCTGAACCAGCACAAGGCGGCGGACATCCTGCTGCAACACCGCCCGAACCCGGATCAAATGCGTGATTTGCGCGATGCCCTCATGACAGACCGAATTGATGTGCTGGTCGTCAACGCGGAAACGCGGCGCAAGAAAATCATGCTGGCCGATATGGATTCCACAATCATCACGGGCGAAACGTTGGATGATCTGGCCGCTTTGGTCGGGCAGCATGACGCAGTCGCCGCCATTACAGCCGCCGCCATGAACGGCACCATCGGCTTTCGCGAAGCGTTGGAACAGCGCATGGCCTTGCTATCGGGCGTCAGCGAGTTTCAATTGCACCAGACATTAAACGCAATGGAATTATCACCCGGGGCCGAATATCTGGTCGCCGGGATGCGGCAGATTGGCGCCATCACCGTTTTGGTGTCCAGCGGATTTACATTCTTCACCGGCGGCATCGCCCAGCGTGTCGGATTTACCCAGCATCATGGCAATGTTCTGGACATGGAAGGCGGCGTGCTTACAGGCCGCGTTCTGGACCCCGTTTTGGACAAGACCGCCAAGCTGCATTTCCTGAATCATTATGTCGAACAATTGGACATCACGGCCAATGATGTTCTGGCCATCGGGGATGGATCGAATGACATTCCGATGCTTCAGACCGCCGGGTTGGGCATTGGGTATCACCCAAAACCCGCCGTGGCGCAGGCCGTCGATAATTTGATCCTTCACGGGGATTTAACTGCGGCGTTGTACGCGCAGGGCCTGATCCCAAAGACATAATATATTGAATTTACAAAGCTTTAAGCTTTTACAGGCATGGTTTATCATGATGGGGCGCAATCCGCGCCTCCTGCCTGTCCATCCACGATTCGGAATGACCAATCATGACGACCGAAAAAAAGACGCCCGGAAAAAACAGAGTCGATTACCCGTTGGTGTTTTCCGACGATGAACTGGATGCGCTGATCCATCGCTATTGTCGCGACTTCACGCAGTTGGCGCGCGAAGGAAAATTCGACCCGATCACCGGACGTGATGATGAAATTCAGCAGATGATTTTGATCCTTCTGCAAAAGGGACGAAAGAACGCCGCGTTGCAGGCCCCCGCCGGTGTGGGTAAAACCGCGTTGGTCGCTGGCCTTGCGCAGCAGATTATAGCGGGCACCGTGCCCGACTATCTGAAAGACGCGCGCGTTCTGGAACTCGACCTGGCCGCCATGGCTGCGGGCACGTCCGGCCCGGCGGAATTTCAGGGCCGTTTTATTCCGATTTGCCGCGGCATCGCCGAGCGTTACCGGTTCGAAGAATATCCGAAAACTATTCTGTTTATTGACGAAATGCACACCATCATGCCGACCTGTGACGGATCGGCGTATAAGGGTTTGTCGGAAGTTTTGAAAACCTATCTGACCACCGGCGACCTGCACGTCATTGGCGCAACGACGCTGGATGAATTCCGTATTTTCGTCGCCATCGACCCCGCCATGGATCGCCGCTTCCAGAAAATTCCGCTGCGCATTCCAAATGCGGAAGAAACATTCAGCATTCTGATGAACCTGAAGGGCGGATATGAACGCCACCACCATATTACGGTGGAACCGGAATCATTGCGCCGGATCATCAAATTGACCGACGAACATATGCGCAGACGGTACCAGCCGGATAAATCCATTATCGTGATGGATGCGGCCATGGCACTGCACGTTCTGCATCACGGGCGCGGCGGTGTTCTGGATGATAAATCCATCACCTATATCGTATCGAAGGAATCAGGGCTGCACGCCGGGGCCCTTTAAGCCTTTGGGCTCTTTAAAACATTGATCAAAACATCCTGCGCCGTTTGCATGGTGTGATCAACGAAATCGGGCAATGCCGCAGGTTCGCGGCCATGATGCAAGAAGATCGTGGTCATGCCCATTTCGTGGGGAATGCGCAGATTGTCCAACGTATCTTCCACCATCACCACCGTTTCCGGATTTTTATTGATGGATGACAAAGCCATTTCAAAGGGCTTACGGCTTTTCGCTTTGCTTTCGAAATCATAATTTTCATACGCAAAAACGCGTGGATCCGGGAAAAATGGCTGTAATTCCAGATGCTCCAGAACCTTCAACGCCCACACGCGCGACCCGTGCGTGATCAGGGCATGATCCGCCTTTACCGATGCGAACAAATCACGCGTTTCATTGTTTTTCGCAATCACCGTTTCGTCAATATAGTCGTGAAACCGATGGTGCAGATCCAGACGATTCAGGCCGTAATCCTGCAAAAATCGATACCCGCTGAACCCATGATCGACATAGGATTGATGCGCCATCGTCACCGCTTCATCCAGCGGCAGCGCCACACCCAGCGACAACGCCGCCCGCGCCACCGCATGATTGAACGCATGTTCAATCATTGCATCCAGACGATACAACGTATTATCCAGATCCCAGAGGACACCGGATATATCGCGATCAATGATGGGGCTTTTCGATTTTATCAGCATGGCTTTACTTTACGCATTGGTAGATTTTGAAGACGCCACCTTCGTATAATTTATTCACGGCAGAAAAAAGGCGGTTTAAATCCACCTCGTATCCCAAATGGGCATTGGCGACCATGACCATTATACCGCCCTTGCGCAACGATTCATGCGCGCGGGCGATAAAGGCGCGGCCCAGATCATGGCTTTCCCGCGCGCCGGTATGGAACGGCGGATTCATCACAATGAAATCCAGCCCCGTCAGGCCCGATCCCGCCGGAATATCAACATGATGCCCGCGAAACCGTTCGCCATCGGGTTGCATATTGATGATGGCCGCCGCCACCGCCCGCGCATCGGCATCCAGCCCGTGCAGCAGCGTTACACCCGCACACTGATTCAGCACCGTGCGCGATAAAAACCCGTACCCGCATCCGAAATCAGCCCCCACACCAGACAAATCGGATGGCAAATGATCGCGCAACAAAGCGGAGCCCGCATCCACGCGATCCCAACTGAACAGGCCCGGGCACGTCGTCATCTGCGTATCCGGATGCACGCGGAAGGTGCCGTAGCCCAACCACTGAATCAACGGGGCATCAGGCACATCCACCCCGCTTTTCACCACGCGGACCACACGACATTTGGCTTTGGATGATTCCGACACATCCAATCCGGCATCGCTCAACACCGGACCCAGACGCGATCCACCCGCGTCATTGGCCGCCACCGCAATCAGATCACCGCCGGGCTTCAACACGCGCCAGCCCGCGGCCAGAAGATATTGCATTTCATCCATCTGTTTCGGCACATGGACAATCACGCGGTCAAACACCGCGCCCCCATCCGGCACATCCCCACGCACAGCATAGCCCCGCGCGCGCAACCGTGTCGCCGGACCCGCCCAATATTGCACCATGGTGGTGGCAGATACAGGAAACAGATCATCGTCCACATCCCCGTCAAACCCAATGCCCAGCACCACCATCCCCGCACCCACAAGCGGGAACAGGTCGGTTTTCAAGCCGTGGGAAAGTGCGACAAGGATAGGGTTTTCGTTTTTCATGCGGGCAATTTAGCGCAAATGCCCGCAGAGAAGGAGAGAAAAATTAGCTGTCCGCGAGCGCCAGATTACCGTTCATAATCAGGTCATCGACGCTGGCCCCGCCAACTCCGCCGACAATGGTGACCAGGCGGGTAAAGACCCCATCGCCATTCTGGCTGACATAGACATCTGTATCCGATCCGTTGGCGATAAACTGGACAAAATCATTGGTATCATCCACGCCCTGATCGTACCCCGACAAAATATCCCGTACATCGATAAAATCGCCTTCGCCCGTATTAAAATCATGGACGACGTTATCCACGGACCCAGCCTGAAAATCCAGCCAGTCCTGGCCCGTACCACCATAAATATTATTTTCATTCCCCCCACCGATGATGAGGTGATCATCCCCCGCGCCCGCATCCACCGTGTTGCGATTGCCGGAAATGGTAATATCATCCTCACCGCCATAGGTGTTCATGATGTTGTCATCGCCGTACAGCGCGTGCCACCCTTCGACATCGTCACCATTGACCGTGTTGTTATTGCCGGACACGCTGGTGTAATAACTGCCCATGTTATGGCCGATATCGCTGCCGCCGGTGTCGATGGTGTTGTTATCGCCACGCACGACGATACGGTCACTGGCCTCGCCACCATCGATAATATTATTATCGCCAGAGACGTAAAAGAGATCATTGCCATTCCCAGCAGTGATGGTGTTTCCACTCCCATAACTGTCTATGGAATTGTTCCCGTCCCCGCCATCAATCAGGCTGTCATCGACCATATTGATGATAAAATCTGTCCCGTCATCGCCATAAATTTCATACGTTTCCGCAGGCGGCAGAACGGCGTATGGGTCAAAAGTGCTGGCGTCAATCGTGCTGGTGAAAACGGCGCCGTCCCACGAATATTCCTGGCCCGGTAAGTGATCAAAATAGAACAAGGCCGGACCAAAAAACGGACTGCCCACCGGGTTCAAGTTTGTGACCGTGCCGATATGCAGATTTGAAATAAAATCATGGCCCGCCGTACCATTGATGGTGTGGTCATAGCTGGACGACGGCGGTCCGCCACCACCACCGCCAGACCCACCACCAGTATTGTCCGTGGGTCGGTATAAATCAGCGGGACGGAATGCCGGGTCAAAGGACAGACCGGACAGAGCCACAAGCCCCGCCGCATTGGTGTCGTCATCCGTGATAACACCCAGCGCAAACAAATCATCATCATACAAGGCCGCAACAGGGGTGACGGTGCTTTGATACCCGAACCCCTCATTCACGGGGGCGGGTTTTGGTGATGGTGTCACGGGTGCAGCGGATGATCGCAGCGTATCAACGATGGATTGATCTGGGGTCGCGGATTGGTCGTCCAGCACCGGCGCGACGGGAATTTCGACAGGCGGCACGGGTGCATCGACAGACGCGGCGGGCGCTTCATCAACCGCAGGATTTTCAATGTCCGCCGCCGCGACATTTTCACCCACGGGAGCCGGGGCTATCTGATTTTCAGGAAGAGATTGTGTATCAATACGCATACCCGGAACACTCAACGCAGATATTCGTTACATTAGAGTTTAATGATAAAGACCAGATGGTTAAATTTTTATGATAATGCGATCCATATTGCCCCACCCTAACCTTTAGAGTTGCGCCGCAATCCCTGAATCAAAAACCGCGCCAATAAAAAACCGCGCCCACAAAAAACCGCGATGGGGCCCCTTACCTCCCCATCGCGGTTCGCTGATTGTCGTTGCACACAATGACCGGATGCTTCCCCTTTGCGCCCTCCGGATATAAAAACCGGTCATCCCACGTTGATTACACTGCCGTCTGGGCGGCCACGATGGCCCCACCATCCAGCAAATCCTGAACGCTGGCGCCGCCAACACCGCCGACAATGATGGCCACGCGGTCAAACGCGCCACCACTATCCCCATCGGCGTTGACATACAGATCCACGTTGGATCCGTTTTGCACAAACTTCAGGAAATCCGTTATATCGTCGACCCCGCCATCATAACCGGACAGGATGTCGGAAATATCCAGCACATCGCCATCAACGGCCTTGAAATCATGGACGGTGTCGACAAACCCATCCATGTTGTCGAACACGAATGTGTCCGCACCCTGACCGCCATACAAATGGTCCGATCCGGTGCCGCCATTCAATACGTCATTACCAAACCCGCCATACAGCGTGTCATTCCCGGCATCGCCATACAAAATATCATCATCGGGGCGCAGGATGGTTTCAACCACTTGCGTTTCCACCTGCAGATCGACGATCACGTCGTTGAAATCGGCATCACCCAGATGGTCTTGATCCTCGAACCCCAAACGCAGCGTGGTGTTATCCCCCGCATTGGCCAAACCCGTAATCACGTGAATATTATCATCACGGTTCAATGAACTGGACCCGTCACTGGCGGAGGAATGATAGATGGTGCCCGCGATCAGCTTGTCCGTCGTCCCATCGCTCCAGATCAGGGTGACGTTATCACCATCATCGGTGACCTTGGCCAGACGCTGATCCGCTTGCCCGAAATTGTAATAAAAATTCAGCGTGCCGGTGTTCATGTCAATGCTGCCATACCCGGCATTGGCGTTGTAGCCGTTGGCAATCATGAACAGGCCGATTTGCACACCCACCGCGCCGGAAATTTCAAATTCATGCGCCGTGCCCGATGCCGTGGCCCGGGCGTTCATAAACGCGAAATCGGCATTGCGGATGGTCCCGTCCGGGTCAACGGTATAGACACCGACCGTGTTTTTATAGCCCGCATCGGTGGATACGAATTTCAGCGTGGCCGTGGTGGTGAAGGTCACGATGGTTTCGCCGGGCGGATGGCCCAGATACCCTTGTTGATCCGGTGTAATCTGCACCCCTTCGTTCAGAGTCGGGAAACTGTGCGGAACCGTAAAGAATTTTTCGTAGGTGGAGACGGTGTGATAATCGGATTCTGAATCGTTCTTGCTGCCGCCATAGATTATATCATCGCCATTTCCGCCGCGCAGATAATCACTGCCCCAGCCGCCGTAGATTTTATCAAGGCCGCCACCGCCATCGACAATATCATTGCCATCCAGCGCGAAAATCGTGTCATTGCCGTTGTTGGACCAGATGATATCACCCGCTCCACCACCATCAATCGCCACGTTGCCATATTGGATTTCTGCATCGGCCAGAACGATGACGTCGCCGCCATCACCGGCGATAATCTGTTCGACGTTTTTCAGTGTCTGGTCACCGTCGGCGTCTTTGATCAGCAACATGTCGCCATGCTCGCTCATCAACAGGGCGTCGGTGCCGCCCAGCCCGTCATAGGCCGCGTCGTTCACCTTGTACACATCGTTGATGCTGACGGTTTCACCGGTGTAGGGGTTGGTCAGAGTCATGGTCATCTGTTGCAGGTCACCCTGCATCACCATGAAATCCCCACTGGCTGTACCCGTAATAACTGTATCCGCCATACCCGACGCTTTCGCCCCCGCACACACTCATGTCCACTTTTTTTGCGGTCCGACCAAAGACTGGGCGTAAGACCGGGTGGATCATACGATGGCACCCTCATCCCCCGACTGGGCGCACCGATGGTTAAGAATAGCGCAGAATCGGTTAAAGTTTTATGTAAAGGCTTACTAAACTATCCTTTCGTATTGATCCGATAGCGTTTTTACCCCTCCAATGCCCCCGGCGTCCCCTTGCCAAAAAGCGCCCAAAAGCTTGACGCGCCGCGGTAACAGGCAGATATAAGGTCCATCATGCGTTCAGACACCGACACAACCGACCAAACCGTTCCGTCCTCATCCGGCAACCCCCTTCACGGGCGGGGTCGTCACGGCGATTTGACCAATGGGTCGGTGCAATCCCATCTGGTGCGTCTGTCGGTGCCGATGATCTGGGGCATTTTGGCCATCGTCGCCTCGCAACTGGTCAACACGTTTTATATTTCGATGCTCGGCCCCGCCCATCTGGCCGCGATCAGCTTCACCTTCCCCGTCACCATGACGATGATCAGCCTGATCATCGGTCTGGGCATCGGCACATCGTCCGTCGTGTCGCGCGCGATTGGTGAGGGCAATCACGATACCGTCGTGCGCCTGTCCAGCCATGGTTTGATTCTGGCCGTCATCGCGGGCGTGATCATGGCCTTGATCGGGCATGCCATCATGGACCCACTGTTCCGCGCCATGGGCGCCACGGACGATATGATGCCGATGGTGCTGGATTATATGGGGCTGTGGTTTGCGGGTATTGTGTTTATCACCGTGCCGATGGTTGGAAATTCCGCCATTCGCGCCACGGGCGATACGCTGACCCCGGCGCTGATCATGATGGGCACCACGGCGTTTCTGGTCGTGCTGGACCCGGTCTTGATCTTTGGCCTGTTTGGTTTTCCGCGCATGGAAATGCATGGCGCGGCTTTGGCCACCATTATCGCCTATGCCCTGTCGATGGGGGTTGCGATCTGGATTTTGAAATTCAAAAAACGCATTATTTTCCAAGACGGCCTGCACCTCGATCAATTCGGTGACTCGGCCCGCCGCCTGCTGTTCGTCGCCCTGCCTGCCGGCATCACCAGCACGATCCAACCGATGACCAGCGGTGTTTTAACCGCCATTCTGGCGCAAAGCGGCACGCACGCCGTTGCGGCCTTTGGCGTGGCCACGCGGGTCGAAGCCTTTGCCTTTATCGTCATCATGGCGCTGGCCACCGGCATGTCGCCCATTCTGGGCCAAAATTGGGGTGCCAAGCGGTTTGACCGCGTGCATGAAACACTGCGTCTGGCGATCCGGTTCTGTGTGCTGTGGTCGGTGGCTGTGGCCGTTGTTTTGATGCTGGGCGCGTATCCGCTGGCTGGATTATTCTCGACCGATGCGGAAACTGTGCGGCTGACGGCGCTGTATTTCCTGATCGTGCCGTTCAGCTATGCCGCTGGAAACCTCGTGCCCGGTTGGTCCAGCGCGTTTAATGCCATTGGCCTGCCGCAACGATCGGCGGCGATGATCGCCATGAAGATGATTATTGTGCAAATTCCGTTGGCCATGATCGGCAACCATTTCTTTGGCGTGATTGGCGTGTTTGGCTCTATCGCCATCGCCAATATTGGCACGGGTTTGTATTACCACTGGCGCAACAAGCAGCACATGGCGACCGCCGAACTGGCGCACAGCCCCGCTTAATCAGACGATTTCAGAAAGTTTTCAATCCCGTGCGCGGCGTGCAGCGCCGTGGCGAAGGTGGCTTGCAACAAATACCCGCCCGTCGGCGCTTCCCAATCCAGCATTTCACCGGCCACAAACACCCCCGGCAATGCGCGCAGCATCAAGTCATCATGCACCGCATCCCGGGCAATTCCCCCCGCCGATGAAATCGAACGGTTAAGCCCAAACGGCGCCGACAACGGCAACGGTAACGCCTTGATCAAACTGGCCAGCATGATCGGCGATAATTCACCGACCTCCTCACCCCCCAGTTCGCGCAGCAAGGACGTGGCAATCGGCGACAACCCGCCCGCCTTCTTCACATGCGTTGAAAACGATGCGCGCCCGCGCGGAACCGACAACCGCCGCGCCAGATCATCCAGCGCAACACCGGGGCGCAAATCAATATGCGTCATTGTTTGCCCATCCCGCTCCACCGCATCGCGGATCGATGATGACAGCGCATAGATCACGCCGCCCTCAACACCGCGCTCGCTTTGTTTGGCGGCGATCATCATTTCGCCGGGGACGCTGCGTTTATTGTGGGTCAGGGTGATGGATTTCAAGGGCTGGCCCGCGAAACGATCCGCGAAATGATCCGACCATGGATGCGTAAAGCCGGAATTGGCCGGTTTAAACGGTGTTATCGTCACACCGCGTCCACGGACCCAATCAACCCACCCCGCATCCGACCCCAGTTTCGGCCACGACGCGCCCCCCAAGGCCAGCAAGGTCGCATCACTACGCACAGCAATTGTGGCACCGCTTTTGTCGGTAAAAACCAGCGCCCCATCCGCATCCCATCCGGCCCAGTGATAGTTGAAATGGAATGTCACACCCAACCCATCCAGCCGCATTTGCCACGCGCGCAGCAAGGGGGAGGCCTTGAAACTACGCGGAAACACACGCCCGCTGGACCCGACAAAGGTCGCCTCGCCCAACCCTTCGCACCAGTCGCGCAGATCGGATGGCGGAAAAGCCCGCACCATCGGCCCCACCCAATCACCCGCCGCGCCATACCGCGCAATGAATGATTCCAGATCCTCGGAATGGGTCAAATTCAACCCACCGCGCCCCGCCATCAAAAACTTCCGCGCCAGTGTCGGCTTATGCTCATACACATGCACCTCATACCCAGCCCCCGCCAGATACTCCGCCGCAAACAACCCCGCCGGGCCGCCACCAATGATGGCGATATGTTTTTGTGTCTGTGTCATCCGCCTATGAATACAGGAAGCCCTTGACGCCTGTCTATAAACACGTCGATCATGATGAGCTTTTAATAAGATGGAGATATTATTATGACGTATGTCGATGGATTTTTGTTACCCGTACCCGCCGCAAAGCTGGACGAATATCGCGCGATGGCACAAAAGGCGTCGGCGATCTGGATTGATCACGGCGCGTTGCAATATATGGAATGCGTTGGCGAAGATTTGGATGAAAAAGGCCCGTGTGCAACATTTCCCAACACCATGGCGCTGAAGACTGATGAGGTGCCCGTGTTCGCCTTTATCGTCTATTCATCCCGCGAAGTCCGCGACGCGGTGAATGCCAAAGTCATGGCAGATCCCCGCATCAATGAGATGTGTACGCCAGATAATATGCCCTTCGATGTGAGCCGCATGGCCTATGGCGGATTTAAGGCCATTGTTGAGGCCATCGCGACAAGGTAGACAACCGTTTATCTTTTTAAAATCATGCCGTTAGCTGGAAACAAAACCCCACGCTTGATGCCCGCCGCCGGGCGTTTTAGACTGCGCCCGCAAGCATGAGGAGACACACCGATGGACCAGTTGATTGAAGGATATCGCCGTTTCCGTGAAACCGGGTGGCCGGAGCGTAAGCGCATTTTCCGCCAGTTGGCCGAACGCGGGCAAAAGCCGCAGGCCCTGATCATTTCGTGCGTCGACAGCCGCGTCGACCCAACGATGATTTTCGATTGTGGTCCCGGTGAAATTTTGATCGTGCGCAATGTCGCCAATCTGGTTCCACCCTACGCCCCGGACAGCGCCTATCACGGCACCAGCGCCGCATTGGAATTTGGCGTGCGCGTGTTGGAAATTCCGCACGTGATCGTGCTGGGCCACGGCATGTGCGGTGGCGTCAGTGCTTTGCTGAACGGGGCCCCGGCGCATGCGCAGGATTTCGTCGCCCCGTGGATGAGCATGGCCGAATCCGCACGCAACAAAACGAATGATATTCACAATGCCGAAATGCGCCAGACGTGTTGTGAGCATGAAGTCATCAAACTCTCGCTCGACAATTTAATGACCTTCCCATGGATTGCCGATCGCGTGGCCGCGGGCACGTTGAGCCTGCATGGCGCGTGGTATGCGATTGAATCAGGCGTGTTGGAAACATTACAGGCGGACGGCACCTTCCAGCCTGTGGCCTGACCCTTCGATCCAAGCAGCATACTGGTGGATGGGGGGCCGTCGGAGCACCCCAGAAACCCGCGGAAAATCAGCATTTTTGCCTTATATTAACCACGCCCATGGTACTTCTTTTGAATAGGTCAAAAGAAGGATTTGAGCCCCATGCGCTTTATTCTCTGTGTTCTGGTTTCCCTGTTCACCATCGCCATCACACACACGGCCCGCGCCCAAGACGATGCCGTGGGGCGGCAATTATCCATGGAACTAGAGCAACGCACAGGTGATTTGGATGATATGACGAAAGCCACAATCATCCGCGTTCTGGTCCCCTATAGCCGCACATTGTACACCGTGGACATGGGCAAGGAAGATGGGATGTCCGTCCGGGCCGTGCAGGAATTTTCCAAATATGTATCACAGAAGCTGAACAAAAAAGGCCAGCCCCCCGTCACCGTGGCATTGATCGCCACGCCGCGCGAGCGGTTGCTGGATGATCTGAATGCGGGCAAGGGCGATATTGCGCTTGGCAACATCACCATTACACCGGAGCGGCAAAAGGACGTGAATTTCACCCACCCCGTTTCCAAACCCTTTAACATGATCATCGTGGCGCACAAGGATGCGCCGCCGCTGACAACATTGAATGATCTGGCCGGAAAAACCGTTTATGTGCGTGAAATCACGTCCTATCACGCCATGCTGGAGGAGCTGAACAAACAACTGCGCAAGAACGGTTTGAAGAAAGTCAAAATCGAAGAGCTGCCCGACAATCTGGAGGATGAGGACAAGCTGGATATGGTCAATGCGGGCATCCTGGAATACAGCGTCGTGGATTCGTGGTTGTTCGATATGTGGCGTGAACAATTACCCGATGTCGTGGCCTACGAAGATCCCGCCATGATCTTATCCGCGAACAACAATGTTGGATGGGCGTATCGCAAGAAGAACCCGAAGCTGGGCGAATTTCTCAATGGGTTCGTGGATGATGTGCTGATTAAACAGGGCATCACCAACATCATCGCCAAACAAATCGCCAACCGGATCCAGACACTGGACAACCCGAACAAGGAAGCCGCCCGTAAGCGGTTCCAGGACACGGTCGAAACATTCCGCAAATACGGTGAAAATTACAATTTCGATTATCTGATGCTGATGGCACAAGGGTATCAGGAATCCCGCCTGGACCAGAAAACCGTCAGCCATGTCGGCGCCATCGGCATTATGCAGGTGATGCCCGCAACCGGAAAACAGATGGAAGTCGGCGACATCAAGATGGTTGAAAACAACATTCACGCCGGAACAAAATATCTGGATCACGTGATGGAGGTGTATCTGGATGATTCACAACTGGACGAACAAAACCGAGCCCTGTTCGCCTTCGCCGCGTATAACGCCGGACCCAACCGGATTCAGAAGTTGCGCGAAGAAGCCAAGAAGGCCGGATTGAACCCGAACAAATGGCTGGGCAATGTCGAGCATATCGCGGCCAAGCGCGTCGGGATGGAGCCAGTGAACTACGTCCGCAACATTTACAAATACTATGTCAGTTACAAGCTCATTCAGGCGCAGGAGGAAGAACGCCGCAAAGCGATTGCGGATGTGAAGGAGTGATAGCACGTCCCAGCCTGTCCCTTAAAACACGCGAATTTTCGCCAAATTTTTATTATCTCATCTTAGAGTGAAGATAGAACATGTTGTTCTTATAATATACTTTGGAGTGGGTATAGCGGGCTACGCGAACGATGCGTTTTTTGCCGACGAACTGTATGGTTTCCTTCACTTCGCCACCATTATTGGCGGCACCAATGGGTTCAAGACCTGATCAATCAAGACAACATCAACGTCCCCATCTTGAGCTAACCACCAACCAACACACTGGGAACATAGACAAATTCAGGCATTTACAGCTTCCTTAACCGCCCGTGCGATACTTCTTCCAAAGCGTTCGAAAGAAGGAATCTGTCTATGTGTCGCCACCTTCTGAGTTTTTTGTGTTTCCTGATTGCTCTGTGCGCTCTCGTCATTTCACAGCCGGGCCGCGCTCAGGACGATGCAACACCCACCGTTCGGCAATTGTCCGTCGATATCAAACCACATAAAGGCGATCTGGACGCTATGGTTGAGCGCAGGCTCATCCGTGTGCTGGTCCCTTATAGCCGCACGCTCTACACGGTCGACATGGGCAAGGAAGACGGGCTGTCTGTTCGCACGGTGCAGGAATTTTCCAAATACGTATCGCAAAAACTGCACAAGAAAGGCGAGCCACCCATTACTGTCGCGTTGATCGCCACACCGCGCGAAAAATTACTGGCCGATTTAAACGCGGGCAAGGGCGACATTGCGCTTGGCAACATCACCATCACGCCAAAACGCAAGAAAATCGTCAATTTCACCCACCCGGTCGCCAAGCCATTCAACATGATCCTTGTCGCGCACAAGGACGCACCACCACTGACCACGCTGGACGATCTGGCCGGGCAAACCGTGTATGCGCATGATGCGACATCCTATCGCGCGGCGCTGGATAATTTAAACAAACGGTTTCGCAACAACCACGTCAAAAAAGTCAAAACCGAAGGCCTTCCTGATAATCTGGAAGATGAAGACATGCTGGACATGGTCAATGCCGGCATCCTACCCTACAGCGTTGTTGATGGGTGGTTGTTCGAAATGTGGCGCACGCAATTGCCCAATGTCGTGGCGTATGAAGACCCCGCGATGGTGCTGTCGTCCAAGGACGAAATTGGCTGGGCCTATCGCCGGAACAATCCGCAACTGGGTGAATTTCTCAACGGCTTCGTGGATGAGGTCCTGATCGGACAGGACATTACAGGCATCCTCGCCAAGCAAATCGCCCATCGCATCGAAACATTGGACAATCCCAACAAGGAAGAATCCCGCCAGCGGTTTGCAGAGACCGTCGAATTATTCCACACCTACGGCCAAAATTATAATTTTAATTACCTGATGTTGATGGCGCAGGGGTATCAGGAATCCCGACTGGACCAGAAAACGGTCAGCCCCGTCGGAGCCATCGGGGTGATGCAGGTGATGCCCGCCACAGGAAAACAAATGGACGTTGGCGACATCAAGGTAATCGAAAACAATATTCACGCCGGCACAAAATATCTGGACCACGTCATGAATGTGTATCTGGATGATTCACGCCTGGACGAAGAGAACCGGGCGCTGTTCGCCTTCGCCGCCTATAACGCCGGGCCCGATCGGATTGAGGCCTTGCGCGCCGAAGCCAAAGAGGCCGGATTGGACCCGAACAAATGGCTGGGCCATGTTGAACATATCGCGGCCAACCGTGTGGGCATGGAACCGGTCAATTACGTCCGCAACATCTACAAATACTATGTCAGCTATAAACTGATACAGGCGCAGGATCAGGACCGACGCAAGACCGTGGCCACCATGGCGCGGTAACCGCCCCTTGACACAAATACCCCCATGGGGTATATAATACCCCTAGAGGGTGTTTCAAAGAAGGGCCATTTCACCATGATTCGCATCATTCGTATCGCCATTGTCCTAACCACCGTTCTGGCCACGCTGGCCGTTTTCGCCGTATCGGCCTGGGCCAGCGTTGAACCCGATTACGACCCATCCAAACCGCGCGCAACCACGCCGTGGTACGGCATGATGACCGCATCCAACCAGAAGGCGGATATGACCTTCATCACCGGGATGCGCCCGCACCATGCCGGGGCCCTGACCATGTCGACGCAATATCTGGCCAGCCCGGATGCCGCCAATGCGACGCTGAAACAATTGGCGCGCGGCATTATCAACAACCAGACTTTCGAAATTTCCATGCTGGATAAAGTTGAAAGCCATATCGATGATTTCAGCTTCACCGGTGATCGCGCCGTGCACGGCCAAATCGCTACGCGCGGGCTGGCCCAGCAACAGCAATTTAAGCGCAGCCCCATGCCCGGCCCGCTGGATATGTGGGCGGGGTCGCGTGCCGTGTCCGCCGAAGATGTGCGCTTTGCCAAGGCCATGATCATTCACCATCAGGGCGCATTGGATATGGCGAATGTGTATCTGAGCGATCCGCATGCCAATAACGGTTACCTGAAACTGATGTCGCTAGATATTTTGCGCGATCAGAAAATGGAAATCGATTTGATGGAATCGATCATCGGCAAATACAAGGGCAATCCGAACGATGTCCAGATCGACCCGTCGATGGTGCATGGCATGGATCACATGATGCACGGCACAGCGCCAGAATCCGCACCAGAAAAAAGCCAGCATCATCATTGATGCTGGCCCTCCTCAATCTGTTGCTGCCACGCCCCTTAAGGGTGGCAGGACGGATTGGCATCCACGAACCGCACCGTCATTTCCTTGGAAATCTTTTTGATCGCGGCCTTGCGGTCCGCTTCCGTATTGAACTGCATGGACAGCGGGAAGGTTGAGCGGTGCGATTGCGGCTCATGCAGGATCAAAAGTTTTTTGTTTTCACTCTGACCATCGGCACACTGTAACCAGGCGTCTTTGGCCTTGGGCAAATAGGTCACGCGGTCAACGTTTGGCACCTGGAATATATGCGGCGTATAGCACGCAATATCACCCGCCAATACCGTCATGATGGTGTGCATTTCCGCCCGGGCTTCCTCCTGCAGGTGAGCCCCCAGCATGTCGCTCGTCAAATTTTCGCTATAGAGGGCCTTGGCGAGGCGCTGTGCCTTGCCATCACAGACGGGCAAATCAACATGCGCGCCCGAGCCAAATTTGATGCGCAGGACATTATCCGGTTCCGCATGCATCTGGGTCACAAGCCACGCATGGACATAGGTGGTGTCTTTCCCGGCAATCACAACGGATGGCGCTTCGTAATGGCGCATGCTGCCGTGGTGAAGCTGAAGCGCGTCATAAAACGGTTTCAATTGCTTCTGGCCAATGGCGTAGGAATGATCGCCCGGCATGCCATCAACCCCAATTTCAACCCGCTTATAGCCCTTCATATGCGACGCCCCAACGCGCGCATACTGGATGGCATGGTGCAGAATATAGCTGGTGTAGATATGATTCCGGCCCTCGGGCCCGTACACAGGGAACGGAAATAATTCCGCACCCGCATCACGAAAAATCGTCAGCGCGCTTTCGATATCCGTACCCAGCGCATCCTTCGAACCGCGGAAGATCTCGCCCTTGGCGGTATAGATGGACACGCGGTCTTCATTTTCAAAAACACGAATGCCCGTGATCGCCTTCGCGTCGAGTTGAATATCTTCGGAAAAATTTGTCCCTGTCATCGCAGAATTCCCCAGCCCCAAATTGTTTTTTGTTATGGATTAAAAATCAGGATGGAATTGATAGCCGATCCCTGCGGTGCAGCACAAGGAACATTCTAAGCCATTGAGAAAATGAATTATTTTATTGAAAGGCGTGCCGCCAAGTGCTCACAAATAGGACTGTTTGCGGGTTTCAGACAAGAACACCAAATCCCACAAACAACAATTTTCGGTTTGAAAAGATGGAAAAGAGATATCTAAAATAAGTTCGCAAAAACTGAAAGCCTTGACCACTCAGAAGCAAAACTTCATGTCAATAATCACACACAAGAACACATATGATTAAATTCATTCTATTTTCAATCTGGCGCAAGCATCAATCCAGAAACAGAAATCACATACAACAAGAAGACCGGCGCGACGCTCATAGGAAAAATGCGCAAAGCGAATCTGTTTTAAAAACTTGTATGCAAGATCTCCCTTTGGCTCGGGTGAAATGGGTCATTGATGGCGATACCGTCATTGTCACGCAAGGCTGGAAAGAAACGGTCATTCGATTGGACTCGATCGATTGCCCCGAGGATGGCCAAAATTGGGGAAACACTGCGAAATACGGCTTAATGAAATTGATCAGCCGGAAGAACGTACGGCTGGAAGTCCATGGGATGGATCATCACGGAAGAACACTGGCCACAATCCATCTTTGGAATGAACAGAAGTATGAGTGGCTCAACGTCAATGAGCGGATGGTTACCTTGGGGCACGCATGGGTCATGCGCCGATATTACGACCACTTGCCACAAGACAGGCAGAATAAGCTCAATCGCTTAGAACGCTGGGCTCAATCCAAAAAAGTTGGATTATGGTCTGAAGACAACCCAATGCCTCCGTGGGAATGGAGAAGTGGGAGATAGGGCAAGGCGGGATTACTTTGGCGGCGGGCGTTGCCCTTGCCAAAGTTGCAATTTTCTAAATTCGCTACCGCTCATTAAGCAAATTGTCGAACCACGGGTTCGTTCACCGCACCCCATTCGCCATTAAAAAAGCCCCCAAACGGGGGCGTTTTTAATGGCGGACAGGGCGGGATTCGAACCCGCGATAGGCTATTAACCTATACACACTTTCCAGGCGTGCGCCTTCAACCGCTCGGCCACCTGTCCATTCATTAAAGGGCATTCGGAGCGGAGGCCCTCGCTTTACCAAGCGTGCGGACGGCCCTCTGCCTCGTTTTAGTGGCGGCACCCTACCCCAGCAAACCCGTGTAATGCAAGGGTCTTTTCGTTTAAAAGGCGGGCTTTGCGTGGTGTTGGGGGGCGTGGTACAATTATCGAGTCATTTCGACCATCCATTTGATATTCAACGGATATTTCCCATGCGCGCGTTGCAGATCCTGTGCTTTATTCTGGCGATCCCGTTTTTGGCCGCTTTGGGCCACGATGCCTATGTCACCTATCAGGACAAGAACTATGACCAGCCGATGAAGTTCTCGCAGGTGGGCTGGTTGTTACAGACCTATGCCCCGGATTCGCTGGACATCACCAAGGACAGTGTCGAGCCCACAACATGGGAAAAGGCCATCACGCCCGTGTTGAAACAACGCACGGTGATTGTGACCGGTGTGCCGTTTCTGGGCACGCTGGCGCTGATCCTGCTGCTCAAAGGGCTGGAGATTGTTGGGGCCAAGGGCCTGATGACCCGGTCCATCCCGGCCAAAACGACCAAGCGTCAATTTGTCGGCAAAGCGGGTGATTCCAAAACGGCCTTTAAATACAAGCGGAAATAGGCCCTACGCACCCGCGCGCCGCGCCACGGCGGCCGAGAGTTCGCGTACGCAGCCATCAATCAAATCCAAATCCTGCGGCCGGGACAGGCGATGATCGCCGTCCGGGATCAAGGTCACACGCACATCTGCGTATGGCAGACGGGCCGCAATCTGTTCCGCCGTTTCCCATGGCACATCCGCATCGCGTTGCCCCTGAATCAAACGCACAGGGATCGGCAGATCATGGTCCCGGTCGAGCAGGCAGACGCGATTGCCGGAATCGATCAAGGCTTGGGTGATGCGATACGGCTCCGCGCTATATTCCGTCGGCACATCGGCAAACCCCCGTGTTTGCAGGCTTAACCGCATGGCATCGTCAAAGGATTCATCCACCATCCGCCGCGTGAAATCAGGCGCGGTGGCTAGACCGATCAGGCCACAGACACGGTTGGGCCGCGCCAAAGCCAGCAGCAGGGCAATCCATCCACCCATGGATGACCCGACCAGAACCACCGGGCCATCGGTCAGCCGGTCCAGCACGGCCAGCGCATCATCCCGCCAGCTTTCGATCGTGCCCTCGTCAAACCGCCCGGCGGAGGTGCCGTGACCACTGTAATCAAAGCGCAAAAACCCCTGCCCGCGGATGGAGCAGCGGACTTCCAGATCCGTGGCTTTGGTCCCCGCCATGTCGGAGCGGAACCCACCCAGAAACATCACCGTTGGCAGGGCCGTACCCGGCCCTTGGGCCGCCGTGCGGACATAGGCCAGACGGGGGCCTTGGCTGCGGATCAGAAAGTCGGGCATGGCACACTCCGGGATAGCCCTCCATGACCTTTATGGGGGCTTGGACGGCAGGAAAAATATAGTTTAAATTGATTCGGCGCATTCAAACCGCCCCCGGTAATGGAGGGGCGTTCGTCCACGAGATCATAGTTGAACCATATGACACCAACCGATTCATCGACAAGCCCCGACCGCAAAGGCACCGGCCTTATGCCCATGTCCAGCATGACGGGTGGCTTTACCGCCCAGAAAACCCCCGTGGTCATGCAGATCATTCCCGTTTTAGGGCCGGGTGGCGCGGAACAGGGGTGCATCGACATCGCCGCCGAATTGAACAATGTTGGCGCGAAATCCATTGTCGTGTCCCATGGCGGGTCGCGCGTGCCGGAACTGGCGCGCGCCGGAACGCTGCATATTGATTTACCGGTGCACAGCAAACACCCGCTGGTCATGTGGAAAAATATTAAACGCATCCGCCGTTTAATCCGTCATTACGATGTCGATATCGTCCATGCCCGCAGCCGCGCCCCGGCGTGGAGCGCATGGCGCGCCTGCATGGGCACGCAAGCCAAATTCATGACCACCTGTCACGCCCCGTACAAAACCCAGACGGGATTGAAGCGGTTTTACAACAGCTCGATCGCACGGGGCGAACGCGTCATCGCCGTGTCGCGTTACGTTGGCAATTATCTGAAGGCCACATTCGGGATTGATGATGATGTGATCCGCGTCGTGCATCGCGGCATCGCGCTGGACAAATTCCACCCCACCGCCGTCAGCGCCGAACGCATGATTAAAATCAACCGCGAATGGCGGCTGCCCGATGGGGCCAATGTGGTGATGATGCCGGGGCGCATTACACGCCTGAAGGGTCACCATGTTTTGATCGACGCCATCGCGCAATTGAAACGCAATGACGTGTTCTGTGTCCTGATTGGATCGGATCAGGGCCGCGTGGAATACCGCAAGGAACTGGAAGATGAAATCCGCACGCGTAAACTGGAAGGCTACGTCCGCATCGTCGATCATTGCTCCGACATGCCCGCCGCGTACATGTTGACCAACGTTGTCGTATCGGCATCGACGGACCCGGAAGGGTTTGGCCGTGTGCCCGTTGAGGCACAAGCCATGGGCCGCCCGGTTGTGGCCACCGACCATGGCGGCGTGCGCGAAACGATCCAGCGCGGTGAAACCGGATGGTTGGTTCCACCGGGCGATTCCACCGCTTTGGCCCGCGCCATTTCCGAGGCCTTGGCCCTGACCGCCACGCAACGCGCGGTTCTGGCCACACGCGCCATGGCGCACATTGCGGCGAACTTCACCAAGGAACGCATGGCGTTTGATACGCTGAATGTGTATTCGGAATTGCTGGCCGAAAAATTTGCGCCAGTGAAGAAAACCAAATCGGCATCGATCAGCGGCAAGAAAAAACAGCCCAAAAATCAACCCGCGGCCAAAGCCAAAAAACAATCCCGCCCCGCTGACAGTGCGGCCCTGCGCCGTGCGGCAGAGTGAGTGATAAAGGCCTGAATTTATGGATTATCCGGAGCGTATCCTTGTTATAAAGCTCAGCGCTCTGGGTGATTTTATTATTGCGCTGGGGGCGATGCGCGCCATTCGCACACATCACGCCGCCGCGCATATCACATTGCTGACCACACAGCCGTTTGAATCGCTGGCGATCCAAAGCGGACTGTTCAACGACATCATCATTGACCAGCGCCCAAAAAAATTTGATCCCGCCGGATGGATGCGCGTGCGGAATGTTTTCAAAACCGGGCAATTCAACCGCGTTTATGACCTGCAAAACAATCAACGCACGGCGCTGTATTTCCGCCTGTCGCAGATGACAAAACCAAAACCGCAATGGGCCGGCACCATGGCCGGGGCGACGTGGCGCGATGTGATTTCATCCAAGGACACCGAACCCGCCGGCCTGCGCCATGCGCGGATGCTGGCCTTGTGCGGGATTGAAAATGTCCGCGACGATGATTTGCATTGGCTGGGCGGCGACCATGATGCTTTGCGCGATCTGTTTAAAATACCGGAACCCTATGTCCTGATCGTGCCGGGATGCGCCCCCAGCCGCCCGGAAAAACGCTGGCCCGCCGATCATTATGGCGATCTGGCCCGCCGCCTGTACGGCTGGGGCCTGACCCCGGTTGTCATTGGCACGCATGATGAACAACCCTTGGCCAAAATCATCACCGATCATTGCGCACAGACGATCGACCTGACCGGGCAGACAGCTTTATCGGATTTGCCGATGCTGGGCCGCTTTGCCGCCGGGGTGATTGGCAATGACACCGGACCCGTGCATATGATCGCCCCGACCGGATGCCCGACATGGGTATTGTTTTCAGCATCCAGCGACCCGAAACGTCACGCCCCGCAATATACGTGGGTGCGCACGATCCAGCGATCCAAGCTGGATGATCTCAGCGTCAATGATGTGATGAATGTTTTACGGGCGCGTGATTTTCACACCTGATCAAACTCAGGTCACAGACCCGTCGCCCATATGCGGGCTGTAGATATCGTACAGCGTGCCCAGAATGGCCTTCGTCGCACGATCATTCATGGAATAATAGATTGTTTGCGCATCACGGCGCGTGTTGACCAAACCGTCGCGGCGCAGGCGCGCCAGATGCTGGGATAAAGCCGATTGCGACAGGCCGACGATTTTTTCCAGTTCGCCAACGCTTTTTTCGCCCTGATACAAGGCGCAAATGACCATCAAACGCCGTTCGTTGGACAACGCCTTCAGGAGGTTTACCGCAACCTCAATGTTCCGCTCGACTTCTTTAACGTCCATAATGGCCGCCGGTTTTCTATCCGCCCTGTTACAACCCTGATGGCACGAGATGGTGCAACACCGCATTGTAACGCCCCAGGTCATACTCTACTCAAAGACGATGCAGCTGCACCGTTACGCAGTAAGCGTATGATGGGGAATGCGTCCGTCATGTTTATTATTGTTTTTGCGTATGCGTCGCAGTTTAAGGCTTCACATACGGACAGATGCAGGAAAAACCCATCACCCTTTAAAATTGAACCCCCAGAGTAGTGTTTCTATTATCGCATGAAAAGATGCTAATTGAGTGAAAAAATTTATAAACCGTCTGGTTTAGTAAATTTACACAGGGGTTTAATAAACGCTTCAGATTCTTTTAGATTGAGGCTTTTGTGGCAATTTCGCCAGCCAGCGCGTGCTCCATTCCGGTGGCAAAAACCCCAAGAATCCGGCGATCAAATAAGCGGGCCATGGGAAGGCCACACGCACGCGTCCCGTCGCCAAACCCGCGGCAATCCGCGCCGCCGCGCGGTCGGCATCCATCATAAAGGGCATGGGGTAATCATTCACCGCCGTCATGTTGCTTTGCACAAAACCGGGGCAGATCACACTGACCTCAATCCCCTTGCTGCGCACAGACCCCGCCAGCGCCTCGCCATACAGGCGTACAGCGGCCTTGGTCGCGCCATAGGCTGGCGCGCCGGGCCACGGACCAAAGCTCGCCAGTGAGCTCATAATCGCGATCTGGCCCACCTTCTGCGCGGCCATGATGGGCAGGGCCGGTTCAACCGTATTCAACACGCCATCCACATTGGTGGCGAACAAGGCCCGCACCTGATCGGGGTCTTCGCCCACGGTGGGTGCGCCGCCGGTGCCGCCGGAAATGCCCGCATTGGCGATGACCAGATCCAGCACACCGTGCCGCGCATGAAAGGCCCCAATCCATTCCGCCATGCGCGCACGGTCGGTCACGCTGATCACGCGCGCTTCCACCGTTGCGCCCTTGCGCTGGCACGCATTGGCCACAGCCTCCAGCCGCGCCGCATCGCGCCCCGTCAGGCCCAGCGCAACACCAGCGCCCGCATAATACAGCGCCAGCGCCGCGCCAATACCGCTGGACGCGCCGGTGATGATGATGATTTTTGGATTGTGCATGGATTAAAACCCGGTGATGGTCCGACCCATTTTCGCGCAATAAGCGGCGAAGGTTTTGTCGAATTCCACCGTGATATCTTCCTTCGCCTTGTGCGAGGTGTTGATGACCAGATCAAAATTCCGTTCATCGCCAATATCGACGCCGTACAAGGTTTTATAGCGCAGAATTTCGCTTTTGCGGCGGCGGTCCACCTCTTCCATCGCGTGGTCGAGATCGCGGAATGTTTCGCGCAGTTCCGCCGTGTCTTTGAAAATGCGCTGAACCGCGACATCCAGATCGACCGTCAGGCGAACCTTCAACGTGTTTTTCACGAAATGCCAGGCCATGCGGGAATCGAGAACCAAGTCGCCCGGCTGGTCATTCATGCCAACCAGATAGTTATCGACCAGATGGTCCAACTCCGCCTGTTTTTCAGCCATTTCGTTGAGTTCGGTGACGGATACGCCCTTTTCCGCGGCCAATTGGCGGAAAATATTCCCGGTGGTGATCAACGGGAAGCCGGTTTTTTCCGACACGGTGCGGGCAAAGGTGGTTTTGCCGCTGCCCGGGTCGCCGGTGATGGTGATGCGTAAAAGATTCTCTGTGGTCATGCTTTTTCCTAAGGGGCCAAAGCCCGTTGGTCAAGCCCTGATCCCCACCCCCTCCATCGTCATCCCCGCCTTGTGCGGGGATCCGGGGCCACAAGGCAAAATTATCCCGGTCTTCTCCGGATCCCCGCACAAGGCGGGGATGACAGCGGAAAAAAAGACGGGGACCCCGCCCTTAAGCGCCGGATTGATCCAGACGGGTGGCCATGGCCAGAAAGTCGGACACGGGCAGTTGTTCCGCCCGTTTAGTGCCATCAATCCCGCAGGATTCCAGCAAACCGGGGAAGGTTTTCAGGGATTGGCGCAGCATTTTCCGGCGCTGGCCAAAGGCCGCCGCCGTCACCCGCTCCACCGTTTTAAAACTGGGGATTTGTGCGGGGACACCGCCCGTCACCGCATGGCGGGTCAGATGCACCACCGTCGATGTCACCTTGGGCGGCGGAACGAAGGCCGACGGGGGCAGGTCGAACATCATTGTCGCCTGACACAGCCAGCCAACCAACACCGACAGACGCCCGTAATGATCCGTCCCCGGTGCAGCAGACATCCGTTCGGCCACTTCGCGCTGGACCATAATCGTGATGCTGTCATAGGCCTGTGGGTCGGCATGCCATTGTTTCAGCCAGCCAATCAGCAACGGCGTGGCAATGTTATAGGGCAGGTTCGCAATAATCGCGCGGCGCGACCCCGGCACCAGATCCAGCAGATTGAGTTTCAGCGCATCCGCATGGAGCAGATCCAAACGCGGCCCCGCCGCATCCTTCAACCCCTGTAACGCGGCAATGGCGCGCGTGTCATATTCCACGGCAATCACACGGTCCGCATCGGATCGCACCAGCGCCCGCGTCAACCCGCCCGGACCGGGGCCAATTTCAATCGCCACAATGCCGTTCAAATCCCCGGCCGCCCGCGCAATTTTATCGGTGATGTTGAGGTCGAGGATAAAATTCTGCCCCAGCTTCTTTTCGGCGCGCAATTCATGCGCGGCAATAACGTCGCGCAAAGGCGGCAACGCATCCACCGCCGCCACGATGGCGGGGGTTTTTGGGAAGGTTTTTTTGTCGTCCGATTGATTCACAGCATATCCTTGCTTGTCATCCCGAGCGAGCGAAGCGACGAGGGATCTCACCTTCATCCAAGATGAGATCCCTCACTATCGTTCGGGATGACAGGTTGCGCCTACACACGACGTTCAATAAACGCCTCGGATTTCAAATCCAGCATATAGCGGCGCTGCAGGCGATCCAATGTTTCCGTGCCGATTTTTTGCGCAATGTCATCACGGCTGGGCAGGGCATCGGCGGACAATGTCCGTTTGGAGCGCACCAGCAGAATATGATACCCGGTCAGCGAGCGCAGCGGCTGCGACATATCGCCTTCTTTCATCGTGGCCAGCGCCTGATCCAGCGCATCGGGCAATTGCCCTTCCTGCACCCAACCAACGTCACCGCCGCGCGCGGCGGAGGGGCCTTGCGAAAATTGCGCGGCCACTTGCGGGAACGGGGCCTTGCCCGCCGCGATTTCGGCGGTCAGCTTTTGCGCCAATTGGCGCACATTGCCATCTTCCGCCGGGCTATCCACGGGCAGGAAAATTTCACCGACCAGATATTGCATTTTCCCCGCGCTGGATTGCATGAAGTTCAGGCGCGCATCAATGTCGGTTTCGCTGACCGTGACCTTGGATCGCAATTTCTGCTGGATCACCTTGCCCCACGCCATCTGGGACCGGACCTGATCCGCCATGGTGGCCATTTTAATCCCGCTGCCCGCCAGCATTTTGCGGAATTGGGCCGGATCGATCTTGTTGTTCTGCGCCACCATATCGATGCCGGATTCAACTTCCTCCGGCGTGATTTCGATTTCAAGACGCTTGGCTTCCTGCATCTGCAGGGTTTCATCAATCAGCATGTTCAGAATTTGCGGGCGGATTTTGGTCCGCACGTCGTCCGTGTTCGGCAAGCCCGATGACGCCATCACCAACCGCATACGTTCATTAACATCGGAATGGGTAATCACACCCTGATTGACCACAGCGGCGATGCCCTCTTGCGCCGAAGCGGCATGGGCCACAGGGGCGCTGGTCACAAGACCGCCACCCAGCAAAGCCAGAACGGTGGCCGCAGCCAGAATACGTGTTTTCATCATTCGTTTTTCCATGAATTGATCAGGCCCGTTTCTTGTCGCCAAAGCGTCCACCGGGGCGGAACCGTTCCAGATAGGCAGGGACGATCAAGCTCATCCCCGTGGCGGTTACACCCAGATCGTCCAGCGTCATCGCATCATCCTGCACCACATTATCGGTCTTCAGGGATTTCACCTGATCCGGGGTCAGGATCGGTTTCGGCGGAATAAATTGCAAAACACCCGCCTGCAAAGACGCAATCGCAAACGGCATATTCATCATGCCGCACCGCTTGCCGATATAGGAAAACAGGCGGCTGTAAATATCGCGGAAGTTCAAAACCTCTGGCCCGCCCAGTTCAAACACCTGCCCCAGCGCACCGCTGTGGCCAAAGGCGGAATGGGTGGCGGCGGAAATAACCGCATCGGCAACATCGCGCACATACACCGGCTGGAACCGTGTCATGCCACCGCCAATCAACGGCAAGGCCGGCATAAAACCCGCCATAGAGGCAAAGCGGTTGAAGAAATCATCTTCCGGCCCAAAGATCACAGACGGGCGCAGAATGGTGGCATTCGGAAACGCGGCCAGAACCGCCTGTTCCCCCGCCAGTTTCGTGCGCGCATACCGCGATTGACCACGATCGGCACCCAATGCGGAAATATGAACAAGCCGCGATACATTTTGCGCCGTGCAAATTTCTGCAATGGTCTGTGGCAGGTCGGTGTGCAGGCGTTTGAAATCACCGCGTTTGCGTTCATACAAAATGCCGATGCAATTCACGACCACGGATGATCCGGCGATCACGCGTTCAACACTGGCGCGATCGCGCACATTGCACGTCATCGGAACGATCTGTCCCACGGTGCCATAGGGGCGCAGGAAGTACGCCGATTCCGCCGCGCGGCTGGCGACCTTGACCGTATATCCGGCCCGGGCCAGCGCCTGTACCACATACCGCCCGACAAAGCCGGAGCCACCGAAAACTGTTGCGATTTTTGGTCCGATCGACATATCCAGAGCCCTTGGCTAAACCCATTGAAAAGCGTGAGAAAAAACTGTGCCCACTATGGCAACCCGCACCCGCCCTGTCCAGCCGCACAGAGGGGGTAATCCAAGCAATTCCGCCGGGCCAAATCCGCACCACGGTCCCCCAGATTGTTTTCCAGAACATATCCCTCAGGCTAGTGGGTTGTTTACCCTTACATCACCATATTCTGATGTACGGCGACGGGGAGGACCGGACGCCTGGCGAAAACCAGGATTTTTGAATTGTTTTTCAGTGTGTTGTTACGAAAAGGGCAATATAACCCGCCCACTCTGCGTACCAAACGATACCCCGGGCTCCGTCTCCGGGTCCTTTTTCTGTTGATTGTCAGCGTGTTGGCTTTGGCCAGCTTCTCCGCCCCCGCCCACGCCGCCTGTAACAACCCGGTGGGCGCAACGGGCAAAATCGTCGTGTTTACCCCGTCCAACGTCCCGGCCTATTGCAACGCCTTGGAATGGATCAGCTTCCCCTATGACGGCGTTCCGGCCGGGGGCAGCGGGTGTTCCAACCCGGCGGGCAGCCCCGGCAAAATCGTTTACAACCAAACATCCCACGTCCTGCAATATTGCAACGGCACCACTTGGGTGTCTGCCGCCCCGGCGGGCAATGGCGGCAGCGGATGCGTCAACCCCGCCCGCCCCGAAGGCACCGTTGTCTACAACACCGATTACAACGTCCTGCAATATTGCGAAGGGGATTTGTGGGTCAGTGTCGGTGTCGGCGACATCATTCTGGACAACCAGCCCGACAATACAGGATTTGACGACGTAGCCGATGCCGCGATGAACACCACGACGGAATCCAACTACGTCGTGATTTCCGGCATGAACACGCCGTCCCTCATCACGATTACGGGCGATGGCACACCGGAATTCAGCATCAATAATGGTCCTTGGCAAACCGGCGGCGTCATTGCCGACGGAGATTCCCTCAAACTCCGTCTGACCAGTGCCAACGCCTATGACACCCTCCACGATGCGATCGTGGTGATTGGTGGCATTCCATACCCATGGGCGGTGACGACGTTGAAAGATACAGTGCCGAACGCCTTTACCTTCACGGACCTGACGGGCATCGCACTATCCACCCTGACGCCATCCAACAGCATCACCATCGCGGGTCTGGGTGCACCCACCGCCGTCACGATGACGGGCGATGGCACGCCGGAATTCAGTATCAATGGCGGCGCGTGGACCACCAGCGGCACCATTGCCAATGGGCAAACATTGCAACTGCGCCTGACCAGTTCAGCCAGCAACAGCACAACGCTGACCGCCACGATCGATGTCGGTGGTATCACCGACGTGTGGACCGTGCGCACATTGGATGACACGACCCCCGGCGCCTTTACCTTCACCGACGTCACAGGCGCTACTCTGTCAAGCCTGACGACATCGAACAGCATCACGCTATCCGGAATAACCGGCGCCACACCCGTGTCCGTATCCGGCACAGGCAGCCCACAAATCAGCATCAATGGCGGCGCATGGACCACCAGCGGGTCCATCACCAACGGCCAAACATTACAGGTCCGCCTGACCAGTTCGCCCAGCAACAGCACGACATTGACCGCCACGGTCAATGTCGGCGGCGTCACCGACGCGTGGACGGTGCGCACATTGGATGACACAATTCCGAACGCCTTTACCTTCACCGACGTTACGGGCGCGGCCCTGTCCACCCTGACGACATCGAACAGCATCGCAATATCCGGCATCACAGGTGCAACATCCGTGTCCGTGTCCGGCACAGGCAGCCCACAAATCAGCATTGCTGGCGGTGCGTGGACCACCAGCGGGTCCATCACCAACGGGCAAACATTACAGGTCCGCCTGACCAGCTCTGCCGCCTATACAACCGCCCTGACCGCCACGGTCAATGTCGGCGGTGTTACCGATGCGTGGAGCGTGACAACGCTGAACGATACCGTTCCGAATGCGTTTACGTTCACCGACCAAACCGCCGTCCCATTGTCGACATTACGCACATCGAACAGCATCACCATCGGAGGCATCAATGCGGCGACACCGGTCTCGGTTTCCGGCACGGGTTCGCCACAAATCAGTATTGCCGGGGGCGCATGGACCACCAGTGGATCCATCACGAACGGCCAGACATTGCAAGTTCGCCTGACCAGCTCGCCCAGCAACAGCACAACACTCACCGCCACCGTCAATGTCGGCGGTGTCACCGACGCGTGGACCGTGCGCACGCTGGATGACACGATCCCGAATGCATTTACGTTCACCGACCAAACCGCCGTCCCATTGTCGACATTACGCACATCGAACAGCATCACCATCGCCGGGATTAACGCGGCCACGCCCGTATCCGTATCCGGTGGCGGCAGCCCGCAGATCAGCATCGCTGGCGGCGCATGGACCACCAGCGGGTCCATCACCAACGGGCAAACATTACAGGTCCGCCTGACCAGTTCCGCCGCTTATACAACCGCCCTGACCGCGACGGTCAATGTGGGCGGCGTTACCGATGCGTGGAGCGTGACAACACTGAACGATACCGTTCCGAATGCGTTTAATTTCACGGACGTGACGGGCGCGGAGTTATCGACACTGACAACTTCGAACACACTGACAATTTCCGGGATCAACGCCGCCACATCCGTGTCCGTATCCGGTGGTGGCAGCCCACAGATCAGCATCAATGGCGGCGCATGGACCACCAGCGGGTCCATCACCAACGGGCAAACATTGCGTGTGCGGCTGACCAGTTCCGGTGCGGGTTTGACGGCCCTGAGCGCGACAGTCAACGTGGGCGGCGTCACCAATGCGTGGAGTGTGACCACGAAAAATCCGTTGGATTGCCGCTTTGACCTGTCCGGTCCGTCAACGCCCAATTATTATTACTGGGCCATTAACAGCGGGACATCCAGTGCGGCCATGTGGTATGGAACGTTCGTTCTGTTCGGCGGAGCCGCGGGTCAAACATCCGTTGTTTATAGCGGGACCACGTATTCCCGGGGCGCGTATCAATACACCGATGGCGGCACCGCGTATTACCAGATCTGTCGATAATACTTAATCCAGCGGCGTGACGAACGAATCCATCACCCGCTTGTGCCCACCTTTATCAAACGCGATATCCAGCTTGGCCCCGTCGACATTCACAACCGTGCCCGCGCCGAACGTATCGTGCTGCACCCGGTCACCGCGCACATAAGGGTGGTCGGACAGGCTTTGCCGCGTGGCCAGTGTTTGCGCAGGAACGACCGGCGTTTGGGCCATCGTGGTGACGCGTGATGATCCACCAAAACCCGATGAATCCCAATGGCTGGATCGCCCGGACCCGTACACACCGGATTCCGCCGCAACATCGATATGGTCTTCGGGCAATTCATCGACGAAGCGCGAGGGCAAGGCGTTGACCCAGCTGCCGTACATGCGGCGATTGGACACATAGGAAATATAGGCCCGTTTACGCGCGCGGGTAATGCCGACATAGGCCAGACGGCGTTCTTCCTCCAGCCCCTTCAGGCCGTTTTCATCCATGCTGCGTTGGGATGGAAACAAGCCATCTTCCCAACCGGGCAAAAACACCGCGTCAAATTCCAACCCCTTGGCCCCGTGCAGGGTCATGATGGTGATCTGGTCATCATTGTTGCGGCCCTGATTTTCCATGACCAAGGAAACATGTTCAAGGAAGTCAGGCAGCGATTCAAATTCCGCCATGCCTGTGACCAGTTCTTTCAAGTTTTCCAGACGGCCCGGGGCCTCCGGTGACTTATCCGCCTGCCACATCGCCATATAGCCGGATTCATCCAGCACAAGGCCGGTCAGTTCCGTATGACGCATATTGTCCAGCAAGGACCGCCAGCGCGCGAAATCCGCAATCAAGCGGCGCAGCGTTTCGCGCGGTTTCGGTTTCACTTCATCGGTATCCACCAGCGTGGCAATCGCATCATACAGCGATAAATTCCGCGCCCGCGCAAACGCGATCACGGTTTGCATCGTCGTATCGCCCAACCCGCGTTTGGGTACGTTGATAATGCGTTCCAGCGCCAAATCATCACGCGGTTGCGCAATGACGCGCAAATACGCCAGCGCATCGCGAATTTCGGCGCGTTCATAAAAGCGTTGTCCGCCAACGACGCGGTATGGCACACCCAGATGGATAAAGCGTTCTTCGAATTCCCGTGTCTGGAACCCCGCGCGGACCAACACCGCAATTTGATTGAGGCGCCAGCCCTTTGTTTGCAGAGCTTCAATCTCTTCCCCGACAAAGCGGGCCTCGGCCCCGCCATCCCACAAGCCGCGCACGGCGACTTTTTCGCCATCATCGGCGTCGGACCATAATGTCTTACCAAGGCGATCTTCGTTATGCGCGATCACGCCGCTGGCCGCGGCCAAGATGTGCCCGGTGGAGCGGTAATTTTGTTCCAGCCGGATAATTTTCGCGCCCGGAAAATCCTGCTCGAAACGCAGGATGTTTCCCACTTCGGCCCCGCGCCAGCCGTAAATCGATTGGTCGTCATCCCCGACGCAACAAATATTCGCCGCCGCGCCATCACGTTGCGCCAACAGACGCAGCCACATATATTGCGCGATGTTCGTGTCCTGATATTCATCCACCATGATATAGCGGAAACGGCGTTGCCAATCGGCCAGCACATCGGCATGTTTGGGATCGCGCAGGATCGTCACCATATGCAGCAACAAATCCCCGAAATCACAGGCATTCACGGCCCGTAACCGCGTCTGATACTGCCCATAAAGCTGCACCAGCTTGCCGCCCGCCGCATCACCGCCCTCACCCGGGGGCAAGTCGGAGGGCAGGCGCGCGCGGTCTTTCCACCGACTGATCATGCCCATCATGGCGCGTGGCGCCCATTTTTTGGTGTCGATGTTCTCCAATTCCATCAATTGCTTCAGCAGGCGCACCTGATCATCGTCATCAATGATGGTGAACGCACTGGTCAAGCCAACCAGTTCCGCATGACGGCGCAACATGCGGGCAGCCAAGGCGTGGAATGTCCCGAGCCACCAGCCTTCAACCGGCGTACCACCCAGCAAGGCGGAGACGCGTTCGCGCATTTCCCCGGCGGCCTTGTTGGTGAAGGTCACGGCCAAAATTTGATTGGGATAAGCCCGCCCGGTCGTCAAAATATGCGCCAGCCGCGCGGTCAGCGCCCGCGTCTTGCCCGTACCCGCCCCGGCCAGCACCAGCACAGGCCCATCCAACGTTTCCACCGCTTCGCGTTGCGGTGGATTCAGGCCATTGAGATACGGCGGAGACGACATGTTTTCAGGGCTGTGTGCTTGCATGCGCCCACCTTAATGGCGGGCGCCGGACGGGGCAAGTCTGTGTTGAGAAGATTTTACGCGCCGCTGCTGCGTTTTCCCATCGGAGTTGGGGCGGCGGCGACTTGGTTCCGGCCATTGTGTTTTGCCGTGTACAACGCCGCATCGGCCCGTTCAATCAGGTCGGTCATATTTTCACCGCTGATATATTCGGCCACGCCGACGGACATGGTAATGCGGCCCAGTTTTTCACCGGTGGTGCGGTTGATCACGTCTTTGGTCGCAACCGCCTTGCGCAGGTTATTTCCAACAGCCACCCCCGCCGTCAGGTTCGTATCGGGCAAGATAATCGCAAATTCTTCGCCGCCGTAACGCGCGGCAATGTCCTTGCCCTTGACCCCTTCGATCAGGGTGCGGGCAACAAGGCGCAGAACCTGGTCACCCACCTGGTGACCATAATTGTCGTTGAACGATTTGAAGTGGTCGATATCCACCATCAGCAGGGTGAAAGACCCCTGTTCGCTTTGCGTGTCGCTGCTGACCCGGTCCAAGGCGGCGTCGAACGCCTTGCGGTTGGCGAGGCCAGTCAGACCGTCGGTCATCGCCTCTTTCCGCACCTGTTCCAGATCGCGCTGCAATTCTTCCATCAAGGTGGAAGATTGTTCCAGTTCATGTTCCAGCTTGTGGTTATGTTCCAGCATTTTCTGCGTGTCGGTGATGACACCGGAGACCAGATTGCGCATCTCGTCCACGGTTTTGGCGCCGCCCATTTTTTTGGATACATCTTCCAGCGTGCCGCTATAGGACGTGGTGGCGTTTTTCACATCGCGCACGGCCCCGGTCACGTTTTTAATGGTCGCCTTCACCTGATCACCGGCCCGGCGGATCATTTCCTCGTTCCGCGCATCGCTCAGGAATCGCGTATGTAGATCGCGGCAGCGGTCTTCGGTAATTTTCTGACGGTTGGATACGAGAATATCCAGCGCGCGCGTCACCTCGGGGCTGATCCCAGCGTAGTAGACGTACCACAGCTCGTAAATATCCGGTGACGGCGCCAATCCCTCGTCGAGGATGCGCGTCATGGCTTTTTCGGCAAATTCCCGGGCCTGATGTGCTTCGTGCGGATAGTTCACGCGGTTTGGTCCTGAATAAAAAGATGAAACGAAGAAGAATATGGTACCAGTCGAGCCCGCCGCATCAAAAGACGCAATCTGCGAAACGGACCTTCCCCATCATGGCAGACAGGGCCTTAACAGGGCCTTAACAACCTGATTCATAACATTTTTCATAAATTCAGAGGAGCGCGCAAAACAGGCGATCCCCGCATGATTTTCGGGCGCTTTCGAGACACCCGATAGAGAACGCAGCTTAAATTAAACCTGTTTGCGCATCCATCGTTTCCGGCGGGGCGTATTGCAGGGCGGCCATGACGGCCTCGACCCGATCGGCCACCATCAGACCCGCCCGATCGGATTCACGGGCAAAGCCATTATTGATCATGTGATCGATCAGGGACAAAAGCGGTGTCCAGAAATTATTGACGTTCAGCAACACAACCGGCTTGTCATGCAAGCCCAGTTGCCGCCACGTCATGATTTCAAAAAATTCATCCAATGTGCCCAGCCCGCCGCTCAACACCACGAAGGCATCGGCGCGATCAACCATCATCTGCTTGCGTTCATGCATGGAATCAACGACATGCAATTCGGTCAGTTCGGTGTATTTTTCTTCGCGTGTTTCGATGTGGTGCGGAATGATGCCCACGGCGGTGCCGCCATGTTCCATCGTCGATTTCGCCACCAAGCCCATCAGTCCGACACGCCCACCGCCATACACCAGTTGCATGCCCGCCTCGCCCAGCGCGCGGCCCAAGGCCCATGCGGTGTCTTTATGCACCTGCGCGATATTGGAAGACGCCCCACAATAAACGCAAACATTGCGGATCGGATGGCGGGCTTTCTGGGTGGTCGTTTTATTTTGAATGGTATCTGTGGTCATTGGGCTTTCAATCAATTTGCTATTTTTCCGGGAGAAACATTACAGGGTGCGTGCGGCGTTGTACAGCCAGTGTGATCCTTTGCGCCAGCGCGCACGCACGGGAAAACGAGTCGAAAATGATGGTTTTCGAGAACCGGCGCGCAGCGTACATGAATGTACGTGAGCACCGGAAGCGCAGAAAAACGGCATTTGCAGGCCGTTTTACACAGCGTGCCTTACATCATCGCGCCGGACATGCGCATAGCCTGCCCACGCATCGCCGGATCATCCGCGCCCAGTGCATTGGCCTTGGCCACGTTATCCGCATCGGCGGCAATGCCGTTTTGCTGGCGGGCTTCGTGCAGTTTGGCGACATTCACCCCATCCAGACGCATGCTTTCATACGCCTTCATGGCCGGGGTTTGTTCAATGTTAATACGGGCGACATCGCGCAGGCCCGCACCGGACAGGCCCACACGGCCCTCGTCCATATCCATCATCGCCGTCGGATTACCAAATCCCGGGCCCTTGCTCATCTGATTGAACATGGTTTGCGATTGCGGCTGGGCGGCCCCTTGTTGTTGCGGGCCCGCCGGAGAGGACGGCGCGGAATCACCGCGGCCATAACCGGCATCGACCACATGGCCCTTGCGGTCCACTTTCGTGGTGATCAAATCACCTTGGTTCATCATGCCGAACGTGCCACGGCCCATCATGGACACCAGTTGAATGGTGGCCAAGGCGGCCCCGGCGGTCGGGCTGACCGTTGATACGGCGGCCACGGCGGCGGCCCCTTTGGCTTCACCAGCCACAAATGCACCCAGCCCACCCGGTTGATTCATGCCGCCCGGGCCATCATTACCCGCATCCAACGCATTCATGCGCTTGGTCAGATCGGCGGCCTGTTCGCGGATGTTATCCTGCGCCTGTGTGGCGGTGTTGGTTTTGGCGTGACCTTCGGCGCGGTTGGTTTCAACACCCTTCGCCACTTGGTCGTTGTTCAGTTTTTGTGTCGGGTTCCAGATCGCACTGGTCGTGGTCAACGCGGTGAATTGTTGTTTCAGATCGCGCATGTTGTCTTGCGCGGGCGCATTCTGGGTCTGGCCCGTGCCCATGGCCGCCGGGGCAAACACGCTGGCAAACGATGCCATCGGGGACGGTGTCACATTCACCTGCGCATCCATCGATGCGTTGAAATCATCAAGCCCATTCAGATCGGAATGGAGGTCAGAATGCAGATCGGCCGCGCGCATATGCACCACGCCCGCCTCCGCGCCGCGCAGGCCTTCCATCTCATTGAATTGTCCGGTTAAAACACCCACCACAGCACCCTTTTATTTATATTTCATAAGATCATAGGCTTCGAGGCCCTAAAATACTCTTAATATGACAAGCATTTTACCCCAACCTCAATCTGGGTCAAGGGCTTAGAATCCATGTGTTTTCAATGGATTGGGGTGGAAAGCAAGCCCATGCGAATCAGGCCAGATATGTCAGACGAGATATGTCAGTCCGGGCGCGCGTTTCGCCACCACCGCCCGGATCGTATCGGCGTTGCGGGTCAGAATATCCGCCACGGGATCGTGTGCATCGCGGATCATCATCACATGCAATCCATGCACCGGGTGATCGGGATTTTTGATCATGGCCAGAAAATCACTGTCCTGTGTCACGATCGCCGCGAACTGATCATGCACCGCGCGCGTGCAGATCAGCGCATCCAGCGCCTTGGCATGGACGCGATTATGCGGGGCCAGATTTTGCCGCGACAACCCTTCGGCCTCGACATGTGAACACACACCGAAATCGCGGATCACTTGCGGCAACAATGTGTAGGGAATATTTTCATCCAGCAATATCGCCTTCGGCCCCGCCGGCAAATCACACGGATGCGCCGGGTCGTCGCCAAAGCGGACGTGGTACGCCATCGCCGTTTTGATTTCTTCGGGTTTGATGCCGGGATGACGGGTAAACAACGCATCCGCATCAACCCCCGCCGCCAGATCGCGCAGCACAGGAGCCAACGCAACGCCAGAGCGGCTTAACACCACCACCCCATCGGGGGCCGCAGCCACAAGCCCAAACAAGCGGGTGAGTTTTTGATGATTGTCGGTGCGATGTCCCATTCTTTGACGGTAGAGGAAAAAGGATTGGTCCGTCAAATTTCGCGAGCCCCGCGAACGGTAAGACCCTCTCCCTAGCCCTCTCCCAGAGGGAGAGGGAACAAAAGCTGGGGCCGCACCGCCATTAAAGCCCCCCTCCCCCTGGGAGAGGGGTTGGGGAGAGGGCCTTGGCCCCATACCCTTCTCACGCGCTCGTGATATGGCCCATATGCCGATACGACAACGCCTCGGCTACATGGCCCGTTGCCACACCCCGATCCCCCGCACCGTCCAGATCGGCAATGGTCCGCGCCACGCGCAACAAGCGGTGCCAACCACGGGCGGATAATTTCATCGCCTCCGCCGCGTTCAACGCCATGGCGCGCGCCGCATCGTCCAGCGCGACAATGTCCTCCAGCTTCGCGCCGGACACATGCGCGTTTAATCCCGTCGGGCTGATATCCGCGCGCCCTTCATACCGGGCGGCCTGCACCTGCCGGGCGCGCAGCACACGCGCCGCCACCGTTTTTGTATCCTCACCACCCGGCTGATTGCCCTGCAAATCCGACAGCGCCACGGCGGGCATATCGATGCGCAAATCAAAACGATCCAGCAACGGCCCCGACATTTTCGCCTGATAATCCCCACCACAGCGCGGGGCCTTGGTGCATTCGCGGCTGGGGTCACCCAGATACCCGCAGCGGCATGGGTTCAACGCCGCCACCACCTGCACCCGCGCCGGGTACGTCACGTGGTGATTGGCGCGCGCGACCACGGCCTGCCCTGTTTCCAACGGCTGGCGCAAAGACTCCAAGGTCTGGCGCGCAAATTCCGGTAATTCATCCAGAAACAACACGCCATTATGCGCCAGTGAAATTTCCCCCGGCCTGGCCTTCGCCCCGCCACCGACCAGCGCCGGCAGCGACGCCGAATGGTGCGGGTCGCGAAACGGGCGCGTCTGCACCAACCCACCATCGGGTAACGTTCCGGCCAGCGAATGGATCATGGAAATTTCCAGCGCTTCACGCGGCGTCAATGGCGGCAAGATCCCCGCCAAACACGCGGCCAGCAATGATTTCCCCGACCCCGGCGGCCCGGACATCAATAAATTATGCCCACCTGCCGCCGTAATTTCCAACGCGCGACGCGCCGTTTCCTGCCCGCGCACCTGTGATAAATCGGGACCCATAAAACGCCCGCCATCATTCGCCGCCGCAATGCGCGCGGTCGGACGGGTCAGCACCTGCGTACCCTTCATGTGGTTGATCAGTTGCAGCAGATCACCGGGGGCCAGAATATCCAGATGCTCCCCCGCCCATGCGGCTTCGCCGCCGCACGCCGCCGGACAAATCAACCGATTGTCATTCGACCCCGCATGCAATGCCGCAGGCAACACCCCCGCCACGGACCGAATACCGCCATCCAGCGACAATTCCCCCAGCACCAGCGCATTGGCCAATTCATCGCGCGGCAAAACATCCATCGCCGCCAGCACGCCCAGCGCAATCGGCAAATCGTAATGCGACCCTTCCTTCGCCAGATCGGCGGGGGCCAGATTGACCGTCAATTTCTTCGGCGGCAATGACAAGCCCAACGCATGCAACGCCGCCCGCACCCGTTCGCGACTTTCCCCGACCGCCTTGTCCGGCAACCCAACGATGGTAAACGACGGCAACCCCGACGCAATCTGCACCTGCACATCCACAGGACAGACATCAACGCCATGAAAGGCAACGGTTTGGACGCGGGCTACCATTTGAAACCTTTTGCAGACAATTTATAAAAAACGAAGGATGAAAACGCAGTAAACAGACGTAATGAACATGGACTAAAAAGGCTATTGCGGTCAACAATGGCACAAAAAAACCAACGCTTCAGCACTATTGCACCTTTTGCCATGCCCCGTACTCTTGATAAAATTTATTTATAAAAACACCATTCGGATCGTATTTCTTTTTTAAAGAAACAAATTCATCGAAACGTGGGTAGGCTCTCTTAAGCTGGTCCCGCGTCGCGTAATTCGCATAAGTCAGATAATAAGAGCCGCCATAAAATATGCTGGTATCCACCAACTTTTGCGTCACACCCTTAAACACCGCCACATCAGATGCCGCACGTCCATGATTAATGTACAAAACAACCGCCAAAGATCGTTCATTCGCATATGACAGCATTGTTTCTGTATTACCTGGCAAGTATCGCAAAGTAGCACTTAACAGATTAATGTTATTTTCCAACATAATTTCTGCAATTTTTTCTAGAAAATCCGCGCCACGATCCAGAGGAATAAAATATTCCTGCAACACATCGGCATCATCTTTGCTGTAATAATCTATGAAACCCAACGGAGGGCGCATAGCATCATTACGCGAAATAATGTCCGGCATGCCAAAATGGTCCAGATAATTTTCTTGAACAAACCACCGCACTTGCTTGCCTAACTCACTTTTACGAGACAGATCAAACAAGACTTTTTCACCAGAAAAATATGCATTTTTCTGCACAGCATTCAGTTTAGAACCCTCGTCAGCAATACGCTTATAATTCGTCACCACACAAGTAGAAAAAAAGCCATCGCGCGTTATGTCAGGTCTTGCGTAGTGAATTTCCACATCAGATGCTTTGAAATTTTGACGTGATAGTGCCGAGACATATTCAGCACACGGGACCGAAACGCTTTCTCTTTGCAAGACTGTGTTTCCAACAACGGATAAAGACACCTCGGTAATAACACCAAAAAGGCCATACCCACCAATGGCCAAAGCAAAAAGGTCGGAATTATCGGAGCGATTCACCGTCTTTATGGAGCCATCCGCTAGAACAATGCGAAATGATCGAACACTCTCTACCAACGGACCAAACCGAGGGTCACGCCCATGAATGTTGGCCCCAAGAGATCCGCCGACTGTAAAAATATTTGAAGATTGTTGTATTCTTACGGCATACCCAAGCGGCTCAAGATAATCTTGTATCTGCGCCCACGTTGCCCCAGCCTCAACGGTCAACACGCTTTTGTTTTTATCAAAGCTTAGAATTTTTCGATATTTCGTTAGATCCAACATAATCGCATCGTCCGCCATCACATGGCCGCCCTGACTATGCCTACGCCCCGCAATTGTTATAATTTTTCCTGCATTGCGCGCTTCTATAACCTGCGCTTGAATTTCATTTTCGCTTGTTGGAAAAACAACTGCGCTAACCATCGTTTTATTTAACCCACTAACATCATCCACCTCTGTTGACGCAAACCCAACCGAAGCAACAAAACACGTGATGGCCATCAAAATTACGGTGTAAAATAAAAACCAAATTTTTCTTATCGTCACGACTAACCTATCCAAATAACCCAAAACCTCCGCCATAATCTCACAAAAACCAATCAATAAAAAGCGTGTAAAATCAAATAGTTCCATACACAAACCCCTCGTTAACCTCTTTTTCACCCGCGCTGGTCCATGGTGGGGGTGTTCGTCGGGGGACGGGCCGCGTGGCTTGGGGTCATGCGTTCAAGACAAGGGGTTTAAAAAAGTGTCTGTTTTGGGATTGAAGAGCGTGAAGGATCATTTGAGCGAACAAGAGATCATGCGGCTGCACCGTGAATTGACGGTGCCGTGTGCCGTGCATGATGTTCTGAAAGGCTTGAGCCCGCTGGATGATACCGCCACGTACGCCATGGATGTGATGATCGCGGAAATGCCGGTGGATGCGGCATTGTTGTGCGTTTCATTATCCGCGGCGCATATCGCACATGATTTAACCGGGCTGCACCCGATGGCGGGCGCGCTGGCCGTGGAGACACGCCGCATCACGCATGAATATGGTCCGACATGGTTGGCCTATGCCGATGGGCAATTGAATGACGATGCGGTCAACGCCGCGCAAACCCAATTCACCGATTCCATGGCGGAAGATTTCGAAGCGCTGGCCGATTTGCTGGATACGTGCGGCGGCGATATGCCAGGCGACAGCGATCAGGCACAATTATGCACCCTGCTGGCCGATCATGCGCGGTCCTATGCCGCGTACACCAATGCGATGGTGAATGGTGAGGATTTGGGGATCATTTACGAGGATATGGACGCCCACCCGGCCCAGTACAGCCCCGGAATTCCAAGCGGGCAAAGCAATGTAATCGCGTTTCCGGGCGCGCCGCGGCCACAGTAAGCGATTGTAAAACATGAACAAATAACGGGTGCTGGTCTCTTTAGGTCAGCACCCTATTTCTATTCTTTGATATAGGTCTCTGCAAGAATCGCGTCAGAATTAAATGGTATGATCTGTAATGCTTCCTTCAGTGTGTTTTTGGGGAGCAGTCTTTTGGGCGGCGTTTTTTATTTATTGGTTTTTTAATGCACAGTAACGACACGGCACATCCGAACGATCTGTCTGTTCTTATCCCCCGCATTGCCATGCTGGCGGCGTTGTATTTTGTCATGGGGCGGCTGGGTCTGTTCATGGCGGCACAGCCGGGATACGCCACCATCGTCTGGCCCCCGTCGGGCATCGCCATGGGCTTTATTCTGGCCTACGGCTTTCGCATGTGGCCCGGTGTTTTTATCGGGTCGTTCTTTGTCAATTTATCGCTGCAGGGCGGGCCTTTTGTCGCCATCAATCAGATTGATTGGGGCACCATCCTGCCCGCCGCCAGCGTTGGGGCCGGGTCCACATTACAATCGCTTGTCGGGCTGTTTCTGGTGCGGCGCGTATTCGGCATGGCCCCGCCCAAAATTCACACGGCGCGTCAGGGATTGCTGTTGTTCTTTCTGTGCGGGCCGCTGGCGTGCCTGACCGCGTCATCCATTGCGGTCACAACGCTGTACAGCTTCGGCCAACTGCCCGCCAATCTGGTTTTTGAAAACTGGTACACGTGGTGGCTGGGCGATTTGCTGGGCGTATTCGTGTTTTTGCCGCTGGTTTTGCTTTTTATCAATGAGTTTCGTGAAATCAGAAAATACCGCGAAGGGCTAAAACCCCTGTCCGCCCTGATCATCATGACGGTGATTGTGCCGTTGATTGTGACGTTTTACGCATGGAAAACGGCCAGCACATTCATCTACGAAAACAATAAATGGCAATTCGTGAACATGACGGCGGAAAGTGAACGCGCTTTGCTTCACCGTATCGAATCCTATTCCCACGTTTTGGTTGGTGGGTCCGGATTTTTTGGCGGGTCCGAGGATGTGTCCCGCGATGAATGGGAAACCTTTGTCGGCACGCTGGACATCGAAAACAACTTCCCCGGCATCGGCGGCATTGGTTACATTGAATACGTCCCCGAAGGACACATGGCGGAATTTTTGACCCATGTCCGCAAAACAAACCCGGATTTCAGCGTTCACCCACCGGGGCCGCAATCGGGTAATTTCATTATCACCTATATCGAACCACGCACCAAAAATGCCGAGGCCTTTGGCCTGAACGTCTCGTTCGAGAAGAAACGGTATGAGGCCGCCATCAAAGCCCGCGACACCGGCAAACCCACAATGACGCGCTCTATCGAGCTGGTTCAGGATAAGAATAGAGCGCCGGGCTTCTTGCTGTTACAGGCAATTTATAAGAAAGGAGACGAGCTGCATGACACGGTTGAGGAACGCCGTGCCAATCTGGTCGGATGGATTTATGCGCCTTTTGTCGGTAAAGAATTTTTCGATGGCCTGACCTATAGCCAGTCCAGCACGATGAATATTCGCGTCTATGACGGCATGGACACACAAGATAAAAACCTGATTTACAGCAGCGTGCCGCAAAACGGCAACCACCCGCCAATGTTCACCACCCAGCGCACGATCGACATCATGCAGCAGAAATGGACCCTTGTCTGGGAAAGCGCACCCGCTTATGAACGGGCCACATACAGCCCGACACCAACCATGATTTTGGTGGGCGGTATGATTTTCTCGGGCCTGTATGCCGCGTTTTTGTTCAACCTGTTGAACCGCACAAAAATCATTGAATCGCTGGTGCGTGAAAAAACACAGGAAGCCGAGCGCCAGAAGGAAGAAGCCATCAAGGCCGCCTCCGCCAAAGCCGATTTTCTGGCGAAGATGAGCCATGAAATTCGCACCCCCATGAACGGCGTTCTCGGGTTTATCGATATTTTACAAGATACGCCGATGGACACCGAACAACGGGCCTATCTGGAGAAAGCCAAAATCGCGGGCAATACGTTGTTGCGCGTCATTGGTGATATTCTGGACCTGTCCCGCATCGAATCCGGCAAGATCGATATCGACAGCGCTCCGTTCAATATCCGCACCGCTTTGAGCCTGTGCATCGATCTGGTCCAAGCCCGCGCGCAGGAGAAAAACCTGATACTGGATTGCGTCGTCTCCGCGCGTTGCCCGCCGGTTCTGGTCGGGGACAAATACCGCATCAAACAAATCGCCATCAATTTGCTGGCCAACGCGGTGAAATTCACCGAAGAGGGCACGATCATCCTGCGCGTGGATTACGCCAACGGCAATCTGCTGATGGAATTTGAAGACACCGGGATCGGGATTGCCAAGGACAAACTGGACGACGTGTTTGAAAACTTCGTTCAGGAAGAAACCGGCATGATGCGTCGTTATGGCGGGTCTGGTCTGGGCCTGAGCATCACGCGCCAATTGGTGCAGGTGATGGGCGGCACCGTCCGGGTTGAAAGCGAAAAAGGCCGCGGATCGCGCTTCTTCGTCACCCTCCCCATGGCCGTGGGCCAGCAACGCGAAAATAATTTCAGCACCGCGCGCCTGTCCACATCGATCAAGCCGAAAAACATTCTGGCGGTTGAAGATACGCCGCTGAACCGGGATTTGATGGACGCGTTGTTGCGCCGGGCCGGGCATAAAGTCACCCACGCCGAAAACGGGCAAGAGGCGATTGATATGCTGAAACAACGGCATGATTTCGACCTGATCCTGATGGACATTCAAATGCCCGTGATGGACGGGCTTGAAGCCACGCGCATTATTCGCGAGGAGCTGGATCTGGATCTCCCCATCATCGCCTTGACCGCGCATGCTTTGCCAAAAATTGCGCAGTCTTTTTACGATGCCGGAATGGATGATTACCTGATCAAACCGTTCGACGCCGACATGCTGTACAAAAAAATCGATGCCGTCTGCGGCCTGTGTGACCGCATGGCGAGCAATCATAACGGCATCAAAGATGCCAACGACAACGATGTCCTGTTCGATCCGGCAAAACTGGCGAATTTACGCGGGTTTTTGGGGGATGAACAAACCGGGAAAATGGTCGAAGCTTTCCGCAGTGATGCCGATGAACGGCTGGGGTCCCTGTCCGGGTTGGAGGGCGATCGCAAATCCGCCTATCAAAGCCTGCACGCGCTGGCCGCAACGGCGGGCAGCGTCGGGCTGGATCGCCTGTCCCACATGTCCCGTGATTTGATGGACAAGATCGAAGAAATGCCGGACGATGAATATCGGGACGCGGTCACTGGCCTGAACGCCGCCTATAACGATGCATTGAACCAATTGAATGATGCTGTGGGCCGCCTGCGCGCGTAAGTCTTAGGCCAGCTTTTTCGACAGCATCGGCCCCAGCACACCGCCGCCCAGAATATGGACGTGGAAATGGGGCACTTCCTGCCCACCATTTAATCCCGTATTGGCGATGGTCCGGAACCCCGTTTCATGCAGGCCCAGATCGGTGGCGATTTTTGCCACGGCGCGGTACAGGGCCGCAATTTCATCGGCACTGGCCCGCGTGCCAAAATCAGCCTGATTGATATAGGCCCCTTTCGGAATGACCAGCACATGCACGGGTGCGTGCGGGGCAATGTCGTGGAAGGCCAGCACCTGATCATCCTCATACACCCTGTTGCACGGGATTTCCCCACGCAGGATACGGGCGAAAATATTGTTGGCGTCATAGGTCATGGATGCACCCCTTTGCTGGAAACCGAACATGCCGGTCAGCATAGCGCGCAGACACCTGAATGGAAAGACGACTACGTTTTGAGTTTTACGCCCTCCCCCAGAGGGGGAGGGTTGGGGTGGGGGGATCGGATGGTGAGTGTTTTTCAACATCGCAACCCCTCCCCCTAACCCCCTCCCTCTGGGAGGGGAAAAATAGGGAAGAAGCCGGACTTAACGATCAAACCAGATCAATCTCCGGGCGCTCTTTCAGGCCCGAGGGATCAAGGACTTTGTAATAATAGCGGCCCGGAATGATTTTGCCATCCACGCGCGCATAAAACGGGTTCGTGCCAAAATGCACATAGCCCATGCTCTCATACAATTTAATGGCCACATCCTGGCTGTCACGGACGTCCAGGTTGATGGCGCTGTACCCTTCGTCGCGGGCGACCTCTTCCATCTTCTCGACCATCATGCGGGCCAGACCATGGCCACGCGCCCACGGGGCCACGAAAACGGTGGTCATGGTGACGGTGAAATTCTGGGCCTCGTTATTTTTTTGCGGTGTGATCAGTTGCGCGGTTCCGCAAATCACCCCGTCCATCCGGCCCACGAACAAAATCCGCGATGGCATGGTCATCACGCCGCGCCAATACCGTTCCAGCACTTCACGCGCGGGCAGGCGCACCCACCCGAACCCACCACCATCAGAAATGGCGGAATCGGTCGCGTCGATCAAATCATCCAGATCGCCGGGCGCCAGTTCAGTGACCAATTCCACAGTAGGGATTGGGTCGGTTGATTTCGGTTGGGGTATTTCTGTCATAGCCTCATCCACACAAAGATACTCGATTGACAGGCCCTGTTGCGGGTACGGCAGTTTTTTGGAACGGCAAACCGCTTTTGTTGCGCCGACCATACGGGGACCGTCCCATTGATTCAAACAGAAATTGTTAAACTTTCCGAAAAAATCGCCGCGCACGATGTTGTGCGCGGCAATAAGTTTTTACAGGAGAAACGTGAAAAATAGCCCTAAGACACTTACTCATACACCACAGATGAACCATCCCCTGGTTCAAAGGATACCGTGCCAGAGGCGTAGGACACCGCCGTATCACCACTGGGTGGCGACACCATGGCCTGTCCCGCCACCGCGTCCCGGGCCTCCAACATCGGAATCAGGCTGCAGCACAGGTTTTCACTGCTGCACATCGCCCGCGCCAGATCGGGGGTGGCGCAATTGACCACACGCACCGATACCGGCAGCGAGGCACTGGCCGCATGGACGGTGGAAAACCCGCCAAAAACAGCCAGAAAAACCCCGGAAAAAAGCACAAAAAACCGCATCGGCACCCGCACGCGGGCCCGTTGGTATCGAACAGATTGTTTCATGAATCGACCGTCTAAACTCTCTACCAATAACGCTTTAACACGGTGGGCGGCCCCCTTCCCGGAACTGCCCGACCAAACCCGGATCACTCTTGTCGTCCCCCGTGTGGGGGACCCGAAGCGCCAGAAGGCCGATTAGACTGCCGCTTCGCCTGCCCTGCCGAATTAAACCGGAAATGGGCATCCACCTTCATTATAGCACGGTGGTGTTTTCATATTCTCTTCAGGATACCATGAAATATAAGCCAAACCTTAAATACGGGCCGTATTTTCCGTAATTTTTTCTTCCTGCGGAATCTCAAGGCTTTAAAGGCTGAAGCAAGGGTAAAAACACGATACCGGGGTGTGTTTCTCACCCCGGTATCAGAATTTTTATTAACCATGTGGTTTGTTAATGGCGGCTCAGGTGTCCTGAGCGGCGGTCGGGCCTTTGACGTCATCCCCCGGCTTGGGGCCGATATGGACGACGCTTTCGCCTTTGAGCGCGGCATGAACCACGGCTTCGGCTTCTTTGCGGGTTTTGATCATCGAGAAGATGATACCCGAGGCCAGCAGGGTCAACGTAATCCCAAGCGACAGCACCGGCGGCAATTTAAAGCCGGCAAATTCCGCGATAAACGCCTTGGTCCCGATAAACATCAGGATGACGGCCAACGCATATTTCATGTAGTGGAAGCGGTGAATGATCGCCGCCACGGCAAAATACATCGCCCGCAAACCGACCACGGCGAAAATGTTACTGGTGTACACCACGAACGTGTTGTTGGTGATGGCCAGCACGGCGGGCACGCTGTCGACCGCGAAGATCAGATCCGCAACCTCAACCGTGACCAGCGCCAGGAACAACGGCGTTGCCACCCATCCGGTCAGGGAATCCATGCCCTTTTCCCGGACAAAGAATTTATGCCCGTGCAGGAACGGCGTCACGCGCAAATGTCTTTGCAGGAATTTCAGGAACGCGCTGTCTTCGATGCGACCCTCATCCTCATCCTTGGTCAGCAGCATTTTCAAGCCGGTAAAGACCAAGAAAGCCGCGAAGATCAGCAAGACCCATTCAAAACGGTGCACCACGGCACTGCCGACACCGATCAAAAGACCGCGCATCAGGATCACGCCGATAATGCCCCAGAACAACACACGGTGCTGGTACTGCCGCGGCACGCCGTAATAGGCGAAGATCATCGAGATTACGAACAGATTGTCGATCGACAGGCTAAGTTCAATCAGATAGGCGGTGAAATAATCCATCCCCGGATCGGACCCGAGGGAGTTCCACACCCACACACCAAACAGCAGCGCGATGACGACATACACCGCCGTCAGGCGCAGGCTTTCACGCACGCCGATTTCATGGTCCTTGCGGTTCAAGACACCAAGGTCAAAAACCAGCAGCGTTAGCACGATGCCCAGAAACGCACCCCACATCCAGACCGGATGACCGAGTGCGGTTTGCGTAAAGAAATCCAAAAGAGTGTCCATCAACACAAAACCCCAGCCGCAGGACCGCCATGACCTGCTGTCACGTCCCCCCGGCTTTGTTAAGAATGCACATTGTCCCGCTGCCATACTGGCGCGGAATGTGGGCCAGTTTATGGCATTTACGACGATCTTGCCAGCCCGCACGCAACGCTGTATTTTTCATAGACCAAACTCTTTTTGATGAGTATTTCATGCCCCCTTCTCGCCCCCCATCCCGTTCTGCCGCGCCCGTAACCCTGCGCCGCGCCAAACCATCCGACCGCGATGGGTTGCTGGCGATGGAAATGCGCAATTTTGCCCATGACCAGCTCAGCCCCCGGCAGATGGCCAGCCACATCACCAACCCCAACGCCGCCTTCTGGGTTGCGGTGGATGGGCAGACCGGGGATCTGTGCGGGTATGTGCTGGTGTTTTTCCACGCCGTGCGCGGGGCGCGGATTTATTCCGTCGTGGCGGACAAGGCACACCGGGGCAAGGGCATCGGCCGGGCGCTGATGACCAAGGCCATCGCCGTGACCAAAGCCCGCAAGACGCCGCGCCTGTGGCTGGAGGTACGCACCCGCAACAAAACCGCCATCGCCCTTTACGAAAAACTGGGGTTTGTTTCGTACGGACGCGTGCCCGCATACTATTCCGATGGTACGGATGCCCTGAAAATGCTATTGAATCTGTGATAAACACACAGGTCATAAGCGCCAGACGTGCTGAAATATATTTTAATCACCGACGAAGCCCGCGAAACGATCCCGGATCACCCGGATCGCGTCATCGTGACGCCGGATGATTTCATCGCCAACCGTCTGCACGGCATCGATTTGCATCATTGCCAGCGCGTCAAGGTTATCAATCTCTGCAGCGATTACGAGTATATGAGCAAGGGGTATTACTGCTCCCTGCTGGCGGAGGCGCGCAACATGCGCTGCATCCCGTCCGTGTCGCATATGATTCAGCTCAACTGGAAACGCAACTACCAATCCGCCCTGCCCGAATTGAACGGCGTGCTGGACCGCGTATTCAAGGAACCGGCGGATGAACCGCTGGAACGCACATATTACGTGTATTTCGGGCGCACATCGCACCCGAAACTGGACGCCGTTGCGCGCCGCGCCTTTGACCTGTTCCGCTTTCCTTTGCTGGCCATTGAATTGCACTACGGCAAGAAATGGGAAGTGAAGAATATCGAGCCGCTGGCTTTGTCCGACATTCCGGATGAAAAAATGTCGTTCATGGCCGACGCGCTAGAAAAATTCACCGGGTCGGCGTGGAGCAGCACAAACAACGGGAAGAAAGAAAAATACTGGATCGGTATTTTGCACGACCCCGAAGAAATGCATCCGCCATCGGATAAAAAAGCCCTGCAAAAATTCGTCAAGGCGGGCAAGGAATTGAACCTGTCGGTGGAATTTATCACCAAGCACGATTCCGCATCGATTTTGGAATATGACGCGCTATTCATCCGTGAGACCACCGCGATCAACCACCACACCTATCGTCTGGCCAACAAGGCGCAGAACGAGGGCATCCCGGTTATCGATGATCCGCAATCCATTATCCGCTGCTGTAACAAGGTGTTTTTGTTTGAGCTGTTGAGCGCGAACAAGGTGCCAACACCCAAAACCACCATTATCGACAAGCGCACGGAACGCAAAATCCGCGACACGCTGACCTATCCGGCGGTGCTGAAAATTCCCGACGGCGCGTTCAGCCAAGGCGTGGTGAAGGCCGAAAACCCCGAAGATTTCGACCGCATGGCGCGCGAGTTGTTGAAAAAATCAGAAGTCATTCTGGCGCAGGAATTTATCCAGTCGGATTTCGACTGGCGCATCGGCGTGCTGAATGGTGAGGCGATTTTCGCCTGTAAATATTTCATGGCCAAGGGCCACTGGCAGATTTACCAGCATCTGGACGAACATAATTTCCAAGACGGCGACCACATCACCATCGCGATCGAAGACGCCCCGGAAAAAGTCGTCAAAATCGCCACCAAGGCCGCCAGCCTGATCGGCAAGGGCTTGTATGGCGTCGATTTGAAGGAAACCAAGGACGGCGTCTACGTCATCGAAGTCAACGACAACCCCAGCATCGATTCCGGGGTCGAAGACGGCTATCTGGGCGATGCCCTGTACCGCAAGATCATGCAGCATTTTATTACGCTGATCGAAGCGGAATGATGCAGCGCAACCGCACCTGAACACGCCCCCACCGACTCCCTCATCATACCGGCGAAGGCCGGTATATGCACCGTCCTGTAAGTGTTTGAACCGCGACGGACGCAAAGGACGCGACGGGTTTTGTGCCCTGTTTTCCCGTTTCAGCATTCCCGCGAAAGCGGGAATCCACACGCCCCATCCATTGGATTCCCGCTTTCGCGGGAATGCCCAGTGGTGGGGGTTGGTGAAAACGTCGCGTCCTTTGCGTCCGTCGCGGTTCAAATTTTTCTTAATCTCACGAAAATCCCGGCTTGCGCAGGGGCAACGAATGGTAAGGAACCCACAAATTTGACAGCCCGCCTTGCACCCCCTACTGTGCCGGACATCCTTATAAACCCTTTTATTGATTGATATTCACGCGTGTCCAAGGCGCTTGCAGTGTTTAAAAAATCAGGTCTGCCCGACCACCCGCGCCTGCGCGATGCGTTCATCGCCGCGCATGAGGCGGGGGTGGTCCATTACACGCGCAAAAACCCCCATGACTTAATCAAACGCATTGAACATCTGGAACTGCGCCTGCATGAACAGGCGATGGCAGCACGGTTGTTGTTGTCCATCAATGATGGTGTCAACCGCATACCCCGCGCCACAGAATTGTTCGTGGAGGCCGCGCGCCCCTATCGCCGCATGTCCGGCTGGGCCGCATTGGCACACGCCTTTTACGACGTGCAGATGACAACACTGCTACACAGCAGGGCCGGCCCCCTGATGGCGCGCACCCTTGGCCCCCGTACAAAAGAAGCGATGACCAGCGCCTTTATTGCGCGCTATTACCAGCTTATGAATCCGACCTATCTCTCTGAAGGCATGGGTTCAGCGCAGGCGCGGATCAATCTTCACCGCCCGCAGATTTTGCGTGGCTTTGATGCCCTGAAGGCTGATACCATGCCCGCGCCACTGGCCCAGCACGTGGCGATTATCCGCAAACTCAATCCGAATTTAATGGATCATGGCTTTTAAGCTTCTTATCGCTGTTTTTATCCTCTCGTGCAGTTTTGGCGCGCCCGCATTGGCGCAGACATCGCTGCCCGCGGCGGAGGAGCCTGCACCCGCAGAAAACGCTCCAGCAGACAACGCCCCGGCCGAAAAAATCCCGGGCCCGGCGATGGTGCAAACCCCGTCCAAGGCGCAAACACCCGCCCCAACCCCGCCTGGCCCACCCCAATTGATGATGCCAGCCGCGTGCGCGCTGGGCACCGATTGCTGGGTTGTAAATTACATCGACACCGATACCGAAAAAGACAGCGTCCGCGATTACACCTGCGGTCCGCGCACCTATGACGGGCATGATGGCACCGACTTCGCCATTCGCGACCGCGTGGCCATGGATATTGGCGTTGGCGTTGTTGCCGCCGCCAATGGCCGCGTCGTGCGTGTGCGTGACGGGCAAGACGATCAACAACCATCGGGCGAGCAGATTCAAACGATGCTGTCGTCCAATCTGGGCTGTGGCAACGGTGTCCTGATCGATCATGGCAATGGCTGGCAAAGCATTTCCTGCCACATGAAAAAGGGCAGCATCACCGTCAAGCCCAACCAACCGGTGCGCGCCGGGGAACGCATTGGCGAGATCGGGCAATCCGGTGCGGCGGAATTTCCGCATCTGCATTTCAGCCTGTTTAAAGGCGGCACGATTATCGACCCCTTCAGCGGCGAGGCCATTGACGGTGGCTGTGGCGGCACGCCGCAACCGCTGTGGCTGATGGGCCTCAGCCTGCCTTATGAACCCGTCGCCTTGTATGCGGGCGGGTTCGCGCCGGGTGAACCCGTGCTGGATGGCCTGCGCATTGATGCAACCGGGGCCGCCACCGTGCGGGCCGATGCCCCGGCTTTGTCGTTCTGGGTTGGTATTTACGGTGTGCGCGAAGGGGATGTGATCCGCATGACCATCACCGATCCGCTGGGCCGCATTTTCGCCAGCCGCAATATCACCCAAGATAAAACCCGCGCCCGGCAATTTTACTATGTGGGGCGCAAAGTGCGCGGCACGCTGGTCCCCGGCCCGTATACGGGCACGCTGACGCTGGAACGCGCGGGCGATAACGTCAATGTCCAGAATATTTCGCGGGCCCTGGAACGCATGGTCACCGTGATTTCGGTGGAGCCTTAACGGCTATCTTTCCCTGCGCAACAGGATATAAAAAGCGCCCGTGCCGCCATCACGCGGCGTCGCCGGGCTCATTTCCAGCACGATGGCGCGCAACGGATCCTGCCGCAGCCACAACGGCAAATTCTGGCGCAGGACGCCCGGTTCATTGCGCATCCAGCCGGGCAAACCATCATCCGCATCCGCCTGCATTTTTGAATTGCCCTTGCCGGTAATCACCAGCACACAGCGTTTGCCCGCCGCATGCGCCGACAGCAAAAACTGCGTCAGGCGGGCTTGGGCCTCGGCCTGCCGCAAGCCATGCAGATCCAACCGCCCTTCAATCACCATCTGACCCTTGCGCAAGCGGTTGGCATTGCGGCGATCCAGACCCGACCCCGGCGACAGATCACGGTCCCCCCGCGCCGCAGGGGTGGCAAGAGCGGTGGCCGGAACAGGGTCCGGGGACAGAGTGGCGGTGGTGCGTGCTGGCGTATGGTCGTCCCCCTCAAAAACGGGTTTTGGACGTTTTCCGGGCAACGGCAAAACATCGCGCAGAACAAAGGCCCACAGCCCGTGGTCTTCTGCACTTAAGCCTCTGTTTTCCCTAGAGTTTCTCTTGGGTTTTTCCCCAGTTCGCCCCCCAGTTTCGGACGGAGGTTTCGGGGGCGGTTTTTTCGCCATCGCAATACATATCCCAGTTGTATTCAGAGATTATAAAAGAGATTATAGCATCATAGGATAGACACTGTCCTGCCACACCCTGCCCCGATCCGGTCTGGATTCGGTTTTGGAAATCCCGTTGATGCTCGTATCCGCCTTGCGCCTTCTCTCTTGTGTTGTGGTGTTGCTGACTCTGGTCACACCCCATCGCATGGCCTATGCGCAGGAAGATTTAATGCGGTCTTATACCGAAAGCGAGAAGGCCGCGTTTGCGTTCTACCGCCTGACCGACACGCTGCCGGATTTTCGCACATGGATCACACCGACCCAGGCCTATAAGGACGCCAAGCCCAGCCTGCGCAATGATGTCGTGCAACAGGGCACGCTGCGCCTGCAACAAGGCTTCCTGAATTTCTATGTTGAGCGCACGCCGCTGACCATCAAAAGCCCGGCCACACTGCAATTGTTTGATGCCACCGAAGCAGAGGGCAAAACGCCAGCCAGCGAACGCAAGATGGTCCTGACCCTGCCCGCCATGGGCGACCCGCTATATTTCCCGTTTAATGTCGGGGATTTGTGGCTGGGCGTGATTGTGACGGGGGTGAAGCCCACGATGAGCTTCCCGCTGGATCAGGCCAAATATGACCGGATTAAAAGCCTGCTGCGCATACGGACGTCCGCCGATAAGCGTCTGGTGCGGGCGGAAATCGTCGCCTTCGTCAAGGAAGCCGACGGCAAAGCCCCGATGGAGATTTCCGGCGTTCCGATCTTCCCCATGGTTGCCAGCCCGGTGGTTCTGGCCCTGTGGAAGGAAGACGAAGAAGACATTCTCCTGTGGGAAGATGTCTCCCCCGGCTATGTTACCAGCCGGGAACGCGACCTGATGTTGCTGTTCAGCAAGGAATAATGACGAAAAGCCCGCAAAACGCGTTATAATGAACCTGTTATAACGATGATTTTTTAAGGCTTTTTGGCGCTATGGATTCAAAACTGGACGGTGTTTTCCGCACCACATTCCGCACCACCGAGCAGACAGATTCATGGCTGGGCATCCGCCATGACGAGGATCGTGGTCAGGGCAAAAAGAAAGACGAGCGCAAAGAAGAAAGCGACGAATTTTCATTCGACGATGATGCGCATGTTTCGGTTTCAGCCTTGTATGTCTTCCTGCGCGATTTATTGATTCAAGCGGGCACCGCTGTACCAACACCACAACACGCGCAGGCCCCCACTCCGGTAACGCCCCCACCCGAAACGCCGCCGCCCAGCCCCGTGGCCCAGCAGGCCTCCATGGCCGCGCACGCCTATCAAAACACGGCGCGGCAGGGCAGCCATTCCATCTCTATCAGTGATACAGCTCCCCCGCCGCCACCCACAGTGACGGGCCCAAAGGTGGAGCTGAGCCCGGATGAAACCCGGACGATCCAGCGATTGATGAGTGATTTGGAAACACTGGCCGGACGCGGCATCACCACATTGACGATCAAGAAGGCAGATACATTCCTGCAAAGCCTGCGCGAAGCGGTGGATTTGATTTTGGTGGGCTAGGAGAAAACACTCTCCCTTGTCATTCCCGTGAACACGGGAATCCATAGTGCCTATCCGTTCGCCCGTATGGATCCCCGCTTTCGCGAGGATGACAATTGTAAGAACGGTAAAAACACTTATCCAACAATCAACCGATACCCGTCCCCATCCGTGGTCAGGATTACCGGGTCTGCCGGATCGGTTTCCAGTTTTTGCCGCAGGCGGTAAATATGCGTTTCCAGCGTGTGGGTTTCGACACCCGGCACAAAGCCCCAGACACGGTCCAGCAAATCATCCCGCGCCACCGCCGCGCCACGCGCAGCCAGCAGGACGGATAAAACATCGCGTTCCTTCTCGGTCAGGCGCGTGACAATGCCATCCGCACCGCGCAGCGCCAGATCGGCGGGCAAAAATTCAAACATGCCCAGCACGGCAGGGGCGGCCCCCACAACGCTGTGCCGCCGGATCATATCCAGCACCAAGCCCAGCCGCACACGCCGCGACCCATCCAGCATATCGGTAAGGTCCAGATCGGCGGGCATCGTGCTGATCGTCACGATCATCCCATGCCGCGCCGCTTCGCGCACCAGAACATCGCCCACCCGCCCCGGCAAGGACGGCGGCACGCGGATGGACATGGGGGGTGTTTGTGGCGATGGGGTCTGGGTCATCCCTGCATCATGCCAGAAACCGGGGCGGAACAAAACGCCGGGCAAAATTGGTCAACTGAGAGGCCAAGCCCCCGCACATACAAAAGATTATTGTTTTAAAACAATGTGTTAATAAAACACCCCAGCGGCACGATCCTTGCAAAATCACCCTGACGATTGCTCAACGAACTGGAAAAGTTTCTCCCATGATGGTGCCTGACACGATCGCCACGCCCTCTGCACTTGCGGCTTCCTCCCCGCGGGGGCAGACGGGTGTGGCCGTTTTTTCAGGCCCGCAAGCCACCAGCCACCCCACCGCAAAGCCCCGCCCTGTCTTCCGCATGGAACAGGGTGATGACCGCATGGCCGGGTCCGTTCCGGTCTGGGGTGCGCCCAAAACGGCGCAGGAAGAAACCTTGGCCGCCCTGTCCGGAGCCGGACCGGTTCAGCCGCATGTTGATGGCGCGTTGGCCTATCAAGCCGATCACAGCGTTGATCCAACCCTGCAGGGTGAAGAACCGTTTGGCTTTGGCGATCTGATCGACATTATCAATCCCCTGCAACACATCCCGCTGGTCAGCACGGCGTACCGCGAAATCACCGGGGACACGATCCGTCCTTCCAGCCGCGTCTTTGGTGGTGCGTTGTTTGGCGGGGCCGTCGGGGCCGCCGCCGGGTTGGTGAATGTGATTGTTGCCGAAGAAACCGGTGGCACCATTGACGAGCATGTCATGGCCGCGCTGAAGGATGAAGCCATTCCCAATCCCGGCCCCAATCCCGGACCCAGCCCGTCCCCCGCCCATCAATCGATTGACCAAACCGCCAGCCAGACATCCCTGGCCCAACTGGACCGCGCCGCCACCGCGCCATTGACACCACCAACACCGGAAACCCTGCTGGCCTTCAATGCCTCACAGCATTATGAAAGCGCCGCCGCGCTGGGCGATCTTGCCCCGGCAGCAGGCCATGCGGTGAAGCGGCAAGTGTGGAAATTTAACGAGTAACCCCTCACCCCAACCCTCTCCCGCAGGGAGAGGGTGTTCGATTGAGCGCGCCCACGTTCCCTCTCCCTCTGGGAGAGGGCTAGGGTGAGGGCCTATCCCCGCACCCCGAACAGCGCCGACCCCACACGCACATGGGTCGCGCCATAGGCAATGGCGGTTTCAAAATCAGCCGACATGCCCATGCTGAGATTGGGCAAGCCATACCGCCCCGCCAGATCGTGCAAAAGTTGAAAATGCGGAACCGGATCAGCGTCCACAGGGGGAATACACATCAATCCGGTGATATGCAGCCCCTGATCCCGGCATAAGGCGAGCAAACCGGGCAGATCCGCTACGGAACACCCGGCTTTTTGGGCCTCATCCCCCGTATTCACCTGAATAAAGCACGGTAAAGCCCGCTTTTGCGCCCGCATCTCCGCCGCCAGCGCATGGACCAATTTAGGGCGATCCACCGTTTCGATGACATCAAACACCGAAACCGCATCGCGCACCTTGTTCGTTTGCAAGGGCCCGATCAGATGCAGAACCAAATCCGCATACATCGCCCGCCGATCCGCCCCATGGTTTTTTCCCCACCGCGCCTGTGCTTCCTGCACCCGGTTTTCCCCGAACACACGCAGCCCCGCGCGCAAAGCCGCATCAATTTTTTCATCCGGCTGCGTCTTGCTGACCGCCACCAATTGCACAGACGAACACGCGCGCCCGCAAGCACGGGCGGCGGATTCAATGCGGGTTTGGATGGCGGCGTGGTCGATCATGGCATCAGCATAACAAAAAAGAAAAAGGGGCGATATCCGCCCCTTTTTTAAATCGTTTCATCCAACCCGAAGATTAGAAGTTGATTTGCGTGCCTAGCAACAGGCTGGTGGCGTCGCGGTCGCCGATGGCGCCGCCGAATTCGTGTTCAACATGGTGAATAGAACTGCGGAACGACAGGCCCGGGCCGTAGTTATAGGTCAGGCCAAGGCTGTAACGCTCGGTATCGCCCTCGTTTGCGGCCAATTCCTCATAGGTGCCGTTCAGGTAAGACGCACCCAGAACCCACAAGCCCATGGTGTAATCCGCACCGATCACGAAACCATCATGATTTTCGTTGGCGTCCGTATCGACATTTTCTTCATCGAAATAGACAGCACCGAATTGGAAGTTTTTCCAGCCCAGAACCGCTGCCGTGTTCCATGATGTCAGATCATCGCTGGCTGCGGATTTCTGTTCAACATCAACCGCAACATAACCGGCGCCGAGCAAGAAATGGAAATCGCCCATTTCACGTTCATAGCGCGCACCGATTTCGTAAGCCGAGCCACGATCATCCAGCTCGTCATCTTCGGCAACGCCGAGAGAACGGGACGTGCCACTGACGTCCGGAGTATAGGACACAGCCGCCTGGAAGCCAGAAAACTCCGGCGTGGTGTAGGTAATCTTGTCGGATTTGCCCGAGGAGTTCGTGGCGTAGTCAATCTGGAACCCTGTGCCCAAAGCACCGTTCGTCAACGTGTCATAGTTGATCGGGTTGATGTACTGGCGCACACCGTCGATGTTGGAATCCGCAGCCGGTGCCGCAACCTGCAGCAAATAAGCGCCGCCATCTTCGGCACCAAAATTGATGCGGCCCCAATCGCCGGAGAAATAGACGTAGGATTCGTCAACCGCAGACCCATCGCCAAGATCATTGCGGATTTCAGTATGGAACCCGACGGTCAGACCGTTATCCAGTTTGGTTTTGCCTTTAAAGTGCACTTCGGTATCGCGCAGGATATCAAACGTGCGGGATTCATTACCCGGCATATCATCTTGATCATGCACAGCGACATAACCACGCATGAAACCACCAATACCCAGATCAATCGCATTGTCCTGCGCCATCGCGGATGGGATAGCGGCAAATGTAGATCCCGCAACCAAAGCGGAGAGAAGAATTTTTTTCATGGTCTTAAGTGGTCCCCGAAATAAAGAAAGACTGATTCGTTATAAGGCATAAGGATGCCATTCAGAGTCCCCCCTGTCCAGCCCGTGGGAACGTCCTATCCCTTTGATATACGGCTGTGTTTTTCGTATTGGCTGAAGGGTTTATTGATGCCTTTTTTACCACCCACCCCCACTGTCATCCCGACAGAGCGCAGCGACGAGGGATCCACTCTTCATCCAAGGTGAGATCCCTCACATGCGTTCGGGATGACAGCCGGAGCGGGCGAAAAAGCAAACGGCACAAAAAAGAAGGGAGGCCCAAGAGGCCCCCCTTCCATATTCATCATCCAATCCGAAGATTAGAAGTTGATTTGCGTACCCAGCAGCAGGGACGTACCATCTACGTCGTCGCCAGCAGCTTCGTCATACTGTACGTGGTGTACAGAACCACGGAAGGACATGCCCGGGCCGTAGTTGTAGGTTACGCCACCGGAATAACGCTCAGCGTCCAGACCAGCGGTTTCATGTACGTCGTCAGCGTTGTAGTAGGAAGCGCCGATAACGAACGGGCCAGTTGTGTAGTCAACACCAACTACGAAACCATCGGTGTTAACATCTTCTACGCCACCGGTGTTTTCTTCATCGAAGTAAACTGCGCCGATGTTGAACGCGCCGAAGCCAACGTTTGCACCCAGGTTCCAGGATTGAACGTCGTCGTTAGCCGGAGCAACAGCGTCTTCTTCAACTTCAACTTGTGCATAACCAGCACCAACTGCCAGGCGGAACGCGTCGAAGTTGCCTTCATAACGAACAGCAGCTTCGTATGCGGTACCCAGATCGCCTTCTTCGTCGTCTGCAGAAACGCCCAAGGAGCGGGATGCAGCGTCAACTTCCGGTGTGTAGGAAACAGCAGCTTGGAAGCCGTTGAAGTTCGGAGTGATGTAGGTCAGCTTGTCGGACGCGCCGGTCGGAGCCGTGTCGTAGTCCAGAGCTTCGGTCGCAGCAGCTACGCCAGCGATGTCAGCGTTGAACGCGCTGATGTACTGACGGATGCCGTCAACGTTCGAGTCAGCGGACGGAGCAGCAACTTGCAGCAAGTATGCAGCGCCATCTTCAGCACCGAAGTTTACGCGGCCCCAGTTGCCAGCGAAGTAAGCATAGCTTTCTTCCGTAGCAAAGCCGTCGCCCAGATCATCTTCCAGTTCCGTGTGGAAACCAACGGTCAGACCGTTGTCCAGCGTGGTTTCGCCGGTGAAGTGAATTTCGGTTTCGCGCAGGATGTCTACCGAACGGGCTTCAGAGCCAACGGCTTCATCTTGGTCGTTCCAGGTTACGTAACCTTTCATGTGGCCAGCGATGCTCAGATCAACGCCGCCGTCTTGTGCCATTGCAGGAGCAGCAGCGAAAGCCAGTGCGCCAACAGCAACGGTCATCATCAGGATATTTTTCATTTGGATAGTTCCTCCAGTTTCACAAAAAATCGCATCCGTTCGGATTCAAGGTTTTCAATTTTCACTGATCCCCATGCCGAACGGCACGTATGGGCATTAGGATGTCATCGGAAGGTCAGGTTTTCAACGGGGGACGTGCACAGAAGCCACATTTCACCCTTTATCTGTGATTTTTTTACCACACATAAAAAATATCCATATTTTTCAACGCATTGAAAAATAATACATTTTCCAGATTCTGGCTTATAAGGCCTACCCTACACTCTTTAAGCCCCTCCGGACACCCCCGCCTACCTCCGGATGGTGTGATCAACACCCTAAAACGGCGCCAATGCACCATACGCTTGAGGCTTGCTGCCCCGCATGCTAAATCATCAGGCAGCTTTATATATAAGAGGTTCCCCGCATGACATCGCGTTTTCTGGTTCTGACCCTGTCCTTGATTGCCGTCGCGGCTGTGTCCGCCTGTTCCTCCGCCCCGAAGGGCGAGGCCCAATACCCGACCGGGATGGACCGCAACACCAAGGTGGACCAGAACGATATCTATAGCGAAACGCAAAGCATCTTCGGCGATGGTGGCATTTCCCTGCTGGGCAAGAAGAAGGCCGACACGACCGGCGCCGACGGCGTCACCGTTAACAGCTATCTGTGGCGCGCCGCGTTGGACACCATCTCCTTTATGCCGCTGGCCAGCGCCGATCCGTTTGGCGGCGTGATCCTGACCGACTGGTACACCCCGCCGGAAACACCGAGCGAGCGCATCAAGCTGAACGTCTTTATTCTGGATCGCCAATTGCGGTCGGATGGCATTCAGGTGAAAGTGTTCCGTCAGGTGCGTAAAGGCAATGATTGGCGCGATGCCGATGCCAACGTCGAAACTGGCCGTCAGGTCGAAGACGCCATCCTGACCCGCGCCCGTCAAATGCGGGTGGAGCAGCTTTCTAAGGAGTAATCAGAATCTCGGAATTGCGGAATCTCAGAAATTTAATGTTCTGAGACTCCGAGATTCTGAGTTTCCGAGTCACCGCCGCGAAGCGGCACTGATCGACAACAACGCTTGCGCCGTGACCAATTCATCGGGGGTTCCGGTTTGCTTGCAGTCCGCTTCCAGCCGCATCAGCCGTTGCATAATCGTCTCCAGCCGCGTCGCGCTAAACCGCATCAACTGGCCACGGAAGGAATCTTCCCATTTAAAGAACACTTTGGGGTTCAGGCCGTCCATCGCCTCTTTCGCATTGGCGCCCTGATCCATCGCCACGCGGGCCAGATGCAGGCGGCGCACATGGTTTTGCAAGGACCGCAGCATGGCAATAATCGCCGTGCCTTCATCCAGCAATTGGCGGAAGGTGCGCAAGGCGGCTTCGGTATCGCCGCCCAAGGTCGCGAAAATCAGGTCATCCAGCGATTTCGCACCGCCCTGTCCGCAACAGGCAATCACATCATCCAGATGCACGGATTTATCCGGGGCGGAGATCATATAGGTGATCAATTTTTCAATTTCGGCCCGCGCCAGCAAGCGGTCGCCCGTCAATTGTTGCGACAGCCATGCGCTGGCGTCATTATCGATGCGCAGGCCCGATTCCTGCAGCATTTCACGGATCAGGCCGGAGACATCGCGCGCCTCGGCCACATAGCACGGCAAAGCCGCCGCATTCTTTGCACTTTCCACCAATTTGCGCAGGGATGAACGGGTCGAAAGGTCGCCCCCCTCAATCACCACCAGCGCCGTGGGGGATGGGTCGGACAAATATTCCTTGATCAGCGGGGTCAGGCTGTCCGCCCCGCTTTCAATGCGGATTAAACGGTTGCCACCCATCATGGAAATGGCGCGCGCTTCGTCATTCAGCCGCGCGGGGTCAGACCCCAGACCGTCCGCGCTCAAAACCGCGACATTGAACGGATCATTCAAATCCGCCACGACCGACTTGCCGATCAGCGCCGCCCGCTCCTTCATCAACCCTTCGTCCGGGCCAAACACCAACACCACCCGGGCCGCTGGGTCCGGGGATTTAACGAAAGGTTCAATCTGGCGGAAGGTGAGTTTCATGGGCCGATCCTGTCGGAAGCGGGGGGTTGGGTCAAGGTTTTCCCTTGTTGGTTGAACACCCAACCCTCTCCCCAACCCCTCTCCCGGAGGGAGAGGGGCTTCATGCCCCGCCCGCACCGTATTCCCTCTCCCCCTGGGAGAGGGCTAGGGAGAGGGTCTTTAGAAATAGGCTACGGCAAAATCTTATACCGCACACCCTCAACCGCCTGCGCTTCATAGGGCGTTTTTTGCTGCGGGGTGCGGTTCATGTACAGGACCACCGCCTGCTCGATCTGGCGGGACAAATCGTCGATGGCGTTGTCGCGGGCATTTTGTTCGGTCACACGGGTCGAAAACTGGCTGCCCAGCACGTTATAGCTGACGATCGACGATACGGGGCGCTCTAGAACTGGCTGGCCGCTCATGCCATCAACCAGCACCATGGTTGAGCGCAGACGCAGCTGAGAGCGCGTCGTATCGGCACTTTTCGTCATGTCCAGCTCGGTCTTGGTTTCCGCAATCGGCGCGATATCCAGACGGAAACGCGCATCCGCCGGGCGACCCTGCGCGTAAAAACGATCGATCAGAGCGTTGCGCAATTGCTGGCCGGACCGGTCGGGAATGTTGCTGATCGCCACATCGTTCAGGGCGACGCGCGCCCCCGACGGGATCGCCGCCGTGCCATACATGGGCCGGAAGCCGCAGGCGGCCAACAATCCGCACACCAGAACCAACATGAAAATCGACCGTATTGCTGCCGTATGAATCATCGCCAAAAACCCTTTAATCCCTAGGGGCATTTCAGTGTCAAAACCCCGTCCGTGGCATGCACCATGACGGTTTGGACATCGTTCGTCCAGCCCTGATCCGCCGCAAAAGCCGCGATTGCCGGGGCCGCCGCCGGGTCCAACCCGGCCACAACCACCTTGCCACGCACTTTTTCCGCATCCAGCGTCAGGGTGAAGAGCTGCCCCACGGCCAGACGGTCCCCATCCCCCGGCGGATACAGCGGGCGGGCATCTTTTGCATCTTTGATGCTGAGTTCATAAATCGGGCCGACCGCATCGCGCAGATCGGCACAGCGTTGCACCCGCGCCCGCGCATCGTTCAAAGCAGGGCCGAAAAATTCATCGGCGCTGATCGTGCCCGCCGCAAAATCAGCCGTGCGGGCCGATTTGCCCTCCTTCGCCGCGCGGTCGCGCAGTTCGATACGGATGGCCTCGGGCGAACGGGTGGTTTCAAACGGGCCCAACACCAGCATATCCCGCGTGGCAAAGGCCCCCATGGCCGCGACCCATTCGATTTTGGCCCGTTGCGGCAAGGGCAGGAACACCCAGCGCCCATCCGGCGACCACACCCCGCGATAGGTCAGGGGCGTGTCGATAAATTCCGCCCGGAACGATACCCGCACACCGCCCGCATCATCGCGCACATCAAACCCGATGGTGCCGCCCGCGTGTTCCGCCATACCGGGCGGCCACAGGCGCATCTGTTTTTGCGGCGCTTCCTCTAGCACCGGGACCAGATCCAGAGCGCCATAAGGCTGATCCACGACCGCCGCGGTTCCAGCCCGCAAATCATCCAGCGACAGGGCAAACACCGCACCAAATGGCGGCAACGGCAAGACGTCAGCATTGAACAAATCGCGCCCCTGCTCGGTCGTCAGCCATTGGCTTTGCTGCGTTGTCAGGCGCAGCAAAAAGGCCATGTGGCGCAAATCTTCGGGCTTGGGCGGGGCGGCTTCGTTCACGTGGGAGGGCAATTCCGCCATATCCAGAATAAACATCTGTTCCGCCACATCGTAATGCGTGCGGCTGAGGGCGAAATTCGTGCTCTGGCGCGGCGGGACCTGAAACACATGGGCCAGATTGTCCCCGATCGGCGTGGACCATTGCCCCTGTTCCAGCGCAGCAAAGGCCGGACCCGACAGACAGATCAAAACCCCGATCAGGGCGATATTTCCAGCCCCCCGCTTAACCGACGACCACATTGACGATCCGGTTCGGGACGATGATGATTTTGCGGACATCCTTGCCCTCCAGCGCTTTTTGCACGTTTGCATCAGCCAAGGCGGTTTTTTCGGCGTGAGCCTTTTCCGCATCCTTCGGCAGGGTAATGGTCGCGCGCATTTTGCCGTTCACCTGTACCGCGATGGTCACGGTGTCGGATTGCAGCAAAGCCGCGTCGGCCTTCGGCCAGGCGGTATCCACCAGCAAGGTAGAATGGCCCAGCGCGGCCCACAATTCTTCGGCCAGATGCGGCATCATCGGATTCATGCATTGAACCAATGTTTCCAGTGCTTCGCGCAGGGCCCAGTGATCCGCCGCATCCGCCGCTTTGAATGATCCGATGGTGTTGGACAATTCGCGAATACGGGCCACCGCCTTGTTCAAGTGGAAGGCCTCAATATCCGTTGCCACCCCGGCCATCACGCCATGCGATGCGCGGCGCAAATCAAGCGCCGCATCACTGAAGGCCGATGGCACGGGCGTTTTTGCGGCCGGCAGCGTGGCCAGCAATTCATCCACCATGCGATGCACGCGGTTGACGAAACGCCATGAGCCCTCAACCCCGGCATCGGTCCATTCCAGATCGCGTTCCGGCGGGGAATCCGACAAGATGAACAAACGCGCGGCATCGGCGCCGTAGGTGCCCAGAATAACCTCCGGATCAACCACGTTTTTCTTGGATTTCGACATTTTTTCAATGCGGCCCTGAACCACGGGCGCGCCGGTTTTTATGTGTTTAAACCCGCCTTTGCCATCGTCCACGGTATCTTCGGGCAGCAGCCATTTGCCATCGCCATCCTTGTACGTGGCATGGGTCACCATGCCTTGCGTAAACAGGCCCGCGAAGGGTTCGGCCACATCCAGATAGCCGCAATCCTTCAACGCGCGGGTGAAGAAGCGGGAATACAGAAGGTGCAGCACAGCGTGTTCCACCCCGCCGATATATTGATCGACCGGGAGCCAATAGCCCGCTTTTTCACGCGAAAACGCTTCGTTTTCATTGCGCGGATCGCAATAGCGCGCGAAATACCAGCTCGATTCAAAGAACGTGTCGAACGTGTCGGTTTCGCGCTGCGCCGGTTTGCCGCAGGACGGGCATGCACAATTTTTCCATGTCGGATGGTGCGCCAGCGGGTTGCCCGGTTTATCAAACGTCACATCATCCGGCAGGGTGACGGGCAATTGATCATCCGGCACCGGAACGATACCGCACGCATCACAATGCACCATCGGAATTGGGCAGCCCCAATAACGCTGGCGTGAAATACCCCAGTCGCGCAGGCGGTATTGCGTGGTGCCAAAGCCGCGTTTATCGGCCTCCATGCGCTTGATCACTTCGGATTTTGCTGCATCTACGTCCTTGCCGTTCAGGAAGTCGGAATTGACCAGAACGCCATCGCCCGTGTGCGGCAAATCGCCCTCTCCGCTAATGACACGGGTGATGGACAGGCCGTATTTTGTTGCGAAATCAAAGTCCCGCTGGTCATGCGCCGGGCAGCCGAAAATCGCGCCCGTGCCGTAATCCATCAGGATGAAGTTGGCCAGATAGACCGGCAATTCCACACCCGGAATAAACGGGTGTTTGACCTTTGCCCCGGTATCCAGACCGAATTTATCGCCCTGTTCAATCGCCGCTTCGGATGTGCCGCCTTGCTGCACCTTGGCCATGAAGGCTTCAAAGTCCGGGTGCGATCCAGCCAATTGTGCGGCCATCGGGTGGTTCGGGGAAAGGCCCACGAACGACGCGCCAAACAGCGTATCCGGACGGGTCGTATAAACCTCGATCTGTTGATCCGATCCCACCATATCGAATTTGAACTGCAAGCCCTGCGACTTGCCGATCCAGTTTTCCTGCATAATCCGGACCTTTTCCGGCCAGCGATCCAGTGTCTGGATCCCCTGCAGCAAATCTTCGGCGTAATCAGTGATTTTCAGGAACCATTGCGACAATTTGCGGCGTTCCACCGGGGCCCCGGTGCGCCAGCCCTTGCCGTCCACCACCTGTTCGTTGGCCAGAACGGTGTTATCGACCGGGTCCCAGTTGACCCAGCTTTCTTTGCGGTAGGCCAGACCCTTGCGGTAAAACTCCAGGAACATCTTCTGTTCGTGTTTGTAATACCCCGGGTGGCAGGTTGCGACCTCCCGGCTCCAATCAATCGACAGGCCCATGGATTTCAATTGGTCGCGCATCACCGCAATATTCGCATACGTCCATGTGCCCGGATGTTCGCCGCGTTCCATCGCCGCGTTTTCCGCCGGCAGGCCGAACGCATCCCACCCCATCGGGTGAATAACGTTGAACCCCTGTGCCTTGCGATAGCGCGCCACAACATCGCCCAGCGTGTAGTTCCGCACGTGGCCCATGTGAATCCGCCCCGACGGGTACGGGAACATTTCCAGCACGTAGTATTTCTTCTTGCCCTTATCCTCACCGCTGGCGAAAGACGACCGCTCTTCCCAGGTTTTGCGCCATTTGGCTTCGGTGTCGCGGATATTGTATTTGCTCATCGCTATCTCGTTGATAATGCAGGGTAAATCATAACAGGCGCGCGCCATGCAGCTGCTGCGCCATACGCCGCACCACATTATCCATTTTCATTGTGTTTTCAAAGAACTTCGACACCATCCAAAGGCAAATGGCGCAATACCGTTTCGGCCAGCGTGCGATACAGATCATCCTGAAAAATATCCGCCCTTGCCAGTCCCGGTAACGGCAAACGCTCGCACAAAACGCGGGCAGGATCAGGAACGTAAGGCCGCCGAATAACGGGGTAAGAATCCATGCGGATCACCGCGTTATTCCCGCGCACATGCGGATAGATATAGGCCGCCTTTACCTCTCCCCATTTGTTTTTGCGCGCGGATTCGCGCAGGATAACAAGGGCCAGCTTAAACCCCAGATCCTGCAAAAAATCCTCGTTTGCAGACAAATCTGTGACATTCAGCGTTTCCAATATTGTTTCAGAACGCGGAGACCTGTTCTCATCCCGAACATAGGGACCCCGTTCAATCAAAAGGCACGGCCCGTCCGTTTCTTGATCGTGAACGGACAGACAGAGCATTTGCTTGGGCGACGGAATTTGCAACATCCCCCCACTACTTTTCCGCAACGTCTAACGGCAAATGTCCCAGAACAGTCTTCGCTAAAACATGGTATGTTTTATCCTGAAAAATGTCCTCTTTTATCAAGCTCGGAAGGAACACCTTCTCACAGACTGTTCTATGGGGGCTGGGTCGGTAGGGATGATGACCCGGCAAATACCGATCCATTCGCAATACAGCGCGACCATCATCTTGGTATGCATAAATGTACCGCACCCGGATGCCATCACGAACATCGTTCAGCGCATGCTCTGACAAGAGAGCCAATGCGATCTTAAAGCCCAAGTCCGACAAAAACACAGAATCCATAGCCAGATTCTTGATAGACAGCGTTTCCAGCGCAGTTTCTGTATGCGGGGCACGGTCTTGATCCCGATAATAGGGCTCTTTCTCCAGTAACAAATGTGTCTGTCCATCCCGCTCATGGACAGACAGGCACAACATCTGATGTGATAAAATTTTCTTCACCATTCCGGAAGATTACCCTGCGGAGCGTCAGATCTGCAAGGGTGGCCAATCCTCACGAGGCCAGCCGCGGAGACAAGCTGCATAAATGTCACTGGCCGATTGATGACAAACAGCCCCGGCCTGCGGACCATTGCTTTCCGTGACCCCATTACAATCTGCCGTATCGCTCTCATACTGTGCCTCACAATCCTCTCCCTCAGGCTCAGGTGGCGTTTCCGGCACGGGATTGGGAACCGGGCGCGGGATGGGTTGCGGTTGCGGTGCATCTTCGCCGGTTTCAGTGGGTGTGATGTCCGTGTTCAGACCGATCATGCCGCCCAGCAGCCCGAGCAGGGCCGGCAACGTGCGCACCGCTGCGCCCGCCATCATCGGCGCGGCACCCGCAGCCACCATGGGCACGGACCGCGTTGCGTGACGGACAGGCGCAGGACGCTTTCCCACAGGGCGGTCCAATCCCAACAGCGTGTTGATCAGCGTTGTTTCGGTTTCCCCGCCCGGATTCATGCGGCCATCAACCTTCAGCCCGCGCTCTTTCTGAAACTTGAAAATCGCGTCATTCAGATCACGGTCGATATAGCCGTTTTCAACATCGCGGCCGTACCGATCGATCGCCTTGAATTTCCGTTTCAGGTTTTCAACATCATCCGGATTGTTTTTGAGATTGTTGCCGACCGGGTCGCGCAACAGGGTGGAAATATCTTTGAACAGCATGCCGCCTTCCTTTCGCGTAAAAAAAGCAGGCCCCGCTTTCGCAAGGGCCTGCTGGCTTAAAACATAATAGGACTATATTCCTTTTATCTTCAAAAGTCAATGCGCACCGCGCTGTCCCCCATATGTCGGTGTGGTCATTATCCATTTTTTCAATGTTTTCAAAGACAATCAGGGCCATGAAAGCGGTTGAGGCCCATGCGTCCTGAGGGTGAAACACCACGAACGATCTTTTTCCTACGGGCTGTGTGGCGGCGCGTGGCGGAGAATGTTTTGCGCCTGTTTGGGGTCGAACCGGAACGGACGACACTGGCCCTGACCAATACACCACCAACGCCGGAGGAAGCGTTGCAGGCCTATGACCGCCTGCGCCGTATTTTCGGGGCATGGCAGAGCGAGTCCGACCAGATTGATATTTTACAGGCGGAAAAATGGCTGGCCCCGCCTGCGGCGCTGGATTCCATCGTCGCCGACATCAAGGGGCGGCGCCATAACCAGTTTCGTTTGCTGAACAGCGACCGGTATCACGTCGATACCCTGCTGGATCACGCGGATACCATCGCACAGGCTTTGCCCGACTGGGATCAGGCGAATTTGCAGGAGATGCGGCGGCTGCATGATTTGTCGTCCGGCCTGACCCATCCGGAATTGATTGATGCGCTGGAAGATGCGTTGAAACACTCGGAATCCCAGTGGTTGGAGACGTTTGAAGTGTCCGAGCGCGAAGGACCCCGCGCCGCATGGCAGGCGCAGCAACCGATCCTTGAAAATATCTTCTCCCTGCGTCGGCAATTGGCCGCCGAGCCCGCCCGGCGGCTGGGCGTGGCGGTGTCGGAAGTGTTGCTGGATGAATGGAACCCGCACACGCGCAACAGCGATATTGACCGCGCCATTGAATCGGCCAAAACGCGATACCCCCATAATTTACAGAGTTTGGCGCAGGAATTGCGCGATGCCCCACCGCCGTTGCCCCTGCCCGATGTTGCGGAGGAGCTGCAGCAAAAATTATTCCGCCATGTGTTGAACGCGTTTCTGGATGCGGGTGGATGGGACCAAAATCAGATGGACCACCATGATATTGAGATTGATTTTACCACCCTGCCCAACGGGTTTTGCTGGGGCACGCCCAACCGCGTCAAACTGGCCATTGAATGTTATGAAGATGATGTGCTGCGCGGTCTGACCAATGCCATGCATGAATGCGGGCATTTGCTGTATCTGCTGGCGCTCAACCGCCTGCCCGATGCGGTGAAGTCCCAGCCGGTGGGCCGTGTGAACGGGTACAACACGCACGAGGCCGCCGCGATGTTCTTTGAGCAAGCGGGATACAAGAAGCGGTTCTTCGATATTGCTGCACCCTTGATCCGCAGCATTTTGCAGGTGGATGGGCCGGAATGGACGCCGGAAAACCTGCACGCGCTGGCCACGCGCCCCGATCCGCATGATATGAATTGGGGCACCAGCGAGCTGGCCTTGCCGCCGAACATGGTTTGGCGCGTGCTGGCCGAACGCCGCATTCTGGATGGGGAAATGGCCGTGGCCGACCTGCCCGCCTTCTGGGCCGACACGATGCAGCAATTCACCGGCCAGCCGCATGATCCGGATGATTTCATGGTGGCAGAAAGCCACTGGTTTGATCGCCAGATGGGGTATTTCTGGGCGTATCAAACGGGCGCCATCGCCGCCTCGGCCCTGCATGATGCGCTGGTGCGCGACACGCCGGATCTGGACCAAAAGGCTGCGACACTGGCCGATTATCTGCGCCCTTATGCCAGTTTCATCGAAGACCGCGTGTTCGCGCAAGCCGGACGCTTCCGCCCCCTGATCCTGCTGGAAATGGCCTCAGGCACACGGCCCAGCATGCGCGCCTATCTCGACCGTCTGGGGCGGTTGGCGGAGCCGGGTGAAAATGCGCACAAAAATGTGCAGCAAAGCGCAGAACATTCTAAACCTGCTACCACCCGTTCAACGCGCGGATAAGCCTAGAAACCCCCCTTTTCCCCTCTCCCATAGGGAGAGGGTTGCGCAGGCTTAGGGCAGCGCCCTTAGCCAAAGCTGGGTGAGGGGTTGGGATATTGCAGGATCAAACACGCCCTCACAACCATTCTACCCCCTCACCCCAACCCTCTCCCCATGGGAGAGGGGGCTTAAAGTGGACGCGAAAGAGCGCGTGAATGTGGTCTTTTCACGCGCTCCATCTGATTGATATGACGGATCAATAAACACAGCTTTTATGCGGTGGTGACGTTCAGCACCACGTCGATATTGCTGCGCGTTGCCTTGGAATAAGGGCAGATCTGGTCCGCCTCATGCACCAGTGCTTCGGCCACATCCTGTGGCAGGCCCGGCAGGCTGACATCGATCCGGGCTTGCAGCAGATAGGCATTGCCCGTAATACCAAGATCGACCGCGATCTCGACCGCTGTGTCAGAAGGCAGGGCGACCTTCATCCCCTGCGCGGCCTTGCGCATCGCGCCCGTAAAACAGGCCGACCACGCCCCAGCGAACAACTGCTCCGCAGTGGGGTGCGACAGCGTGTCCTCGTACACATAATTGGGCGTTTCATCGGTGCCCGTGGAAAGCCGCATATTGACGCGGTCCTTACCGCCCAATGTTGTCAGTGTCTTGCCGGTCATCAGAACGGTTTGGATCGTTCCTGATTGCAGCACACCACTGGTTTTTGCTGCAGATTGAATGTGGATTGGTTGAATGCTCATGATTATCTCCTTCAGTGTGTGGTTTGGGTTCAATTACGCGGCTTTTTTGATGATTTCGACTTTCGGGAAGTCGATTTCAGTTTCCGCCACGCCGTTCACCGCATTGGTGAAGATGTTCAGCGCAACATTGGCGATGATTTCCAGCAATTCTTCATCGCTTAAGCCCGCATCACGGGCGGCGGCGACGCCGGATTGCATGTTTTCGCCATGGGTGCGGTTGACCTCCAATGCGAAGTCGATCATCGCTTGCGTTTTCGGGTCGGACACGCTGCCGCTTTGGGCGGAGCGCAGATCATCACCGCTGACGCCGGCCATGCGGCCGAGGGCCGTGTGGGCGCTCAGGCAGTAGCCGCAATCATTGCTGCCGGCCAAGGCGATGGCCAATTGTTCGCGGGCCTTGCCATTCAGCGTGTTTCCAACGGCGCCGGAAAAGGCAAAATACCCATCCAGCACTTTCGGGGCGTTGGCGATGACGCGGAACATATTCGGCACCATGCCCAGCTTGGCTTTTGCACCTGCCAGTAATTCAGCCACGCGGCCTGTGGCGGTATCGGGATTTACGGGTTGAATCGTCATGATCGTCTCCTTGGTTTTGGGTTTCAATGCGTAGTCATCGTCTAATTCTATCTATATAAAGATAGATATTCAGGGAGAGAGAAAAGGCGGGTGGTCACCGACATTTTTCCTCTCCCTAAAACTCTTTCTCTTCCCCGCTCGTCACACCGGCGCAGGCCGGTGTCCATACAATCTATCCTATGGATCCCGGCCTTCGCCGGGATGACGTCTAGGGGTGTAGAAAAGGCGCAATGGCCTGATCAATCAGGGCTGGATTTTTCTCCAGCCGGGCGATCAGCAACACGCCCTCCAGCGCACCAATAAAGCCCAGCGCCTTGGCCTGCGCCTGATCCGGTGTGGTCGCCGGGTCCAGCCGCACAAATTGCCCAGCCAGCCAGCCGCGCACATCATCGAAATAGGCTTTCAACGCCGCGCGTGCCGCATCATTCATGGCCGCAAATTCCGCAGCCAGCATGCCGCACAGGCAGAAATTATCCTGCCGCCCAGTGATGAAGCTTTTGAATAAATCGCCCAAAGCCTGCAATGATGCTTGGGGCGACATTTGTGCCGTATCAATGGCCGCCAGTTTTTCACCAACGATCTTGCGCTGGCGTTCAATCAGGGCCACAGCCAGATCATCCTTCTTCTTGAAGTAATAATGGATGCTGGACGTTTTGATCCCAACCGCGTCGGACAAATCGATATAGCTGAACCCGTTGAACCCCCGCGCCTGCGTCAGGTCCCCAGCCACTTGTAATACTTGTTCGCGCATATCAGACATTGTCGGCCTCGCTTCACTCTATCTACATATAGATATACCATTCGGTACAAAAAGAGTCAAGGGGGGATTACTCCTCCCAAAAACAGCAGTTCTTAAAATGTGTGGACAAAAGGGAATCCCCAAACCCCTACAGATTGAATTCGTATAATACCACAAATAGGATATCAATAAGCATAGCACGAGGACAACACCATGCTTTCATCAACTTCTGCTGCAAGACAGGCCATCATTGACCGCTTTTTGGAAATTATCGCCGAATACACCGAGAACGCTGTTGCGATTGGAAACCTAGAAGAACGGCAAAAAAATCTTTCCACACTGCTTCAGGACTGCGAGAGGGCCGGCCACCTTTTTGGCTTTGATGTGGCAAAAGAAGCCTTTACCAGCCAGTCACAAGAAAACTGGAATCTTAGCGCGCCCGTCAAAACCATCTCCCAAAAAACAATCAAAGAAGGAATCTTGGAGGAGGCCGAGAAAGCCTACCCCAAGCCTGTTCGTGCAAGTCAGCTAAGAAAAGTTTTGGAGCGCCGACGTGGTGAGACGCTCCATGAGAAAACTATCGGAATGACGCTTTATCGGCTCTCCAAACAGAGCTTGGTCAGACGCGATGGCTGGGACTGGTACTTTGTCCCGGCCCAAAAGAACGAAACCCCCGCGGCTGCAACCACGGGAGTTTCTTATAGCCGGTCCGATTACTCGGACCCCTACACCCCAAACGCGATCGCAGCGTATAGAAAGGAGGATTTGATGGACTGGCAAACCACCCGATTATTATCGGGTAACCCTTAACGGGGCCATCCATCCTACCCCTTCCAAAAGGGTAAGGAGCAACGGCGCAACCCCTCCAAAGGGCTCTGCGCCGTTGTGCATTTTATGGTGGTAACATAGCACGATTCGACGAGCAAGCCAGAAAAAGATTCTGTAAATATGGAATCTGCGTAACAATAAACCGACCAACAAACAAAAAGGGCGCGGATACTCCCGCGCCCTTTTCTTTGATTTGTAATCAATACCTTAGACGGAGAATTGTTCGCGCAGATCATGCATGACATGCTCGTCCACCAAACCCTTGTCATGCAGGTAATCCAGCGCCCGGCCGCCCGAAGCGAACAAAGACCGTTCCGCCAGTTTGTGCAGATAAGGCAGCAATTCATCCTTGTATTCCGCAACCATGTTATCCGCCTTTTCGCCGGAGCGTTTTTTGTATTGGCGGTACAGGGCCAGAACCTGATCATAGGATTCCGGCAGAAACACCGGATGGCCGTGTTCGGTTTGCATGCATTCGATGGTCTGGACCGCCTTGCGGGCCATGATCATCTGCGCGCGGTAATATTCCAGCCGCTGGGCCGGGGTGATCAGGCCGCGATTGCGGTCAAACGGCATATTCACCAGCGCCACCAGCTTGTCGAACACATCCTTGCGGTCGGTGTAGGCGCGCGGGTCGATTTCATTGTGGCGGGCCTGTTCGATCTTTTCTTGTTGCAGGCACAGCTTGCTGTAGAGGCGGCGATAGGTCTGCTCGCTCACCTCTTCGTTGATGAACAGGTTTTTCAGGGCCGTTTTTTCGACATGCACCATCGCCAGATGCAGGGATTGGTCGAAAATAATCCGGCCATGGGTCTGCACCAGATCGGCCCGCATGGCTTCGGCCGCAGCCAGTTTCTGCTCCAGACGCTGCATCATCGCCGCGAAATGTTCAGGCCGGACGAAGCCCTTTTCATGGTGCTTCACCAGACGCGCCCGCTCGGTCTGGAGGTAATAGATCCCCAGATCGGCCTCGTGCGCCTTTTTCAGCGCGTTTTCATCGGTGATTTTCAGCTTTTTCATGATCGGCACGATCAGCGGAGCCTTGATAAACAAGGTCGCCAGAATGCACCCGATGGTCAGCGACAGCAGGAATTCCTGCGGCGTATAGGGCAAAACCCAACCCGGAACCGTGAAGTCCGCCGGGATCAACGTGACGATAATAATCGACAACGCCCCGCGCAGACTGCCCCAAGCCAGCAATTTTTCCCAGGCGGCGGGGATCGGGGCTTCAACCTTGCTCAGGTTCAGCGGCACCGTCACGGCATAGACCGCAATAATCCGCGAGAACGCCACCACCAGCACCGTGACAATAATCGGCAGCCACAAATGCGCCAGATCAACGCCCGCGCTGGCAAACAACAGGCCTGCCATCAGGAACACCAGCGAGTTCACAACGAACGCCATATGTTCGATCAGCTTGCCCAGATAGCCGTCCACTTCGGGGTGCAGCGTGTTGCGGGAATAGTTCCCCATAAACAACGCCGCCACCGTCGTCGCGATAATCGACGAGATATGGACCACACCGCTATGGTTGATCAGCTCGCAGGTGATAAACACCAGATGCGCCGAAATCAGGATCAGCGTCACGGTCACAAATTCGTTTTTCTTCGTGTAGCGCAGCGCACGTGTGAACACGGCGGCCATCACCAGCCCCAGCCCCACACCCAGAACCAGCATGGTCACGAATTCGAACATGCCGTGCATGATCGTTTCGGTGCCGTGGAAGCCCGTTGTGGCCACACCCAGCAACACCATAAACAACGCCACCGCCGTACCATCATTCAGCAGGCTTTCCCCTTCGAACACCAGCCCCAGACGACGCGGCACATGGCATTCCTTGAAGATGGCCAGCACAGCCACCGGATCGGTCGGCGAAATCACCGCGCCGAACACCAACGCCAGCATGAACGGAATTTCAATGCCCACCAGCGGCAGAGCAAAGAACAACAAGGTCGCCACCGTAATCGTGGAAATCACCATCCCGACCACGGCCAGCAATGAAATCGCCCACGCGCTGTCCAGCATGCGGCGCATATTCATGTTGAAGCCGGATTCAAAAATCAGCACAGGCAGGAAGATGAAGAAGAGCAGTTCAGGCGTCAGGACCATATCGCCCAAAAAGCCGAACACAGAGTTGAGATAAGGCAGATTCACAATAGGAACCAGCAACACGCCCACAGCGACCAGCAACACCGTATAAGGAACTTTGATCCGCTTGGAGGCGAAATAGATCACGCTGGAAATCGCGATCAGGACAAACAAGGCTAACGCAGATGTAATATTCAGTACCATTTGAGAGGGATCCTGTTTTTTCAGAACTGGACGATCCTCTACTCCCTTTCTTGTGCAATGCACAGGAAAAATTATAAAAGGTTGATTTTAATGGGTTTATTTAGAATAACATCTGTGGAAAATAATATAAAAACCGTCTAAAACCCTGCGACACGTCGCCATACGCAGGGCACAAAAAAGGGCGCAGATTTTATGCTGCACCCTTTTTGCACAAATTTTAGTCGGTCGCGATGCGCGAAAAACCCTTGTGGTTATTGAACGCGGCCACCGGCGGCGACCAGTTTCTGCACAATCACATCCAACTGGTCCAGATCGTCAAATTTGATCTTCACCGACCCCTTGGTCGCGCTTTTCAGGTCGATCGACATTTTCATGCCGAGGCGTTCGCTGATGTCTTGTTCCAGCGCGCGGGTGTCGACATCTTTCATCGGCTTCGCGGCTTTGGCTTTTGCGCTTCCGGCTTTGCCTTCGGCGGATGCGGCCAGACGTTCGGTTTCACGGACCGACAGACCCTTCTCCACCACCACGCGGGCGAGGGCTTCCGGATCGGCCGCCGTGATCAACGCCCGTGCATGACCAGCGGTCAGCGCATCCTTCGCGATCAGCTTGCGGACATTTTCCGGCAGGCCCATCAGACGGATCGTATTGGCGATGTGGCTGCGGCTTTTGCCGACAACACCGGCCAACTTTTCCTGCGTGTGACCAAATTCGTTCATCAGGCGGATATAGGCTTCGGCCTCATCCAGAACGCTCAACGATTCACGCTGGATGTTTTCGATCAGGGCAATTTCCATCGCCTGCGTATCATCCAGATCGCGGATGATCACCGGCACATCATGCAGGCCCGCCTTTTGGGAGGCGCGCCAGCGGCGTTCACCACAGATGATTTCGTAGGACCCGGCTTTCACTTTCGACGGACGCACCAACAACGGTTGCAACACGCCATGGGCGGAAATGGACTCGGCCAGCTCTTTCAGCGTGGCATCATCAAAAACATGACGCGGCTGGGTCGGACCGGGGATCAATTGCGTCACGGACAAAGTCACGCGCCCAGTGGACGCACCCGATGCCGCAGCCGCCGGAGCGGCAGACGGCGCAGCCGATGCAGACGCACCAGACGGGCCAACCAATTCTTCATCATCAAACAGAGCGGAGAGACCCCGGCCCAGACCACGACGTGCTGTACTCATCATGCAGCCCCTTTCACTTCTGTGTTTTGCGATTTATTTTCAATAAGTTGCTGTTCATTGGCGGCCGCTTCGCGCAACAATGTACGTTCGCGTTTCAGCACTTCGCTGGCCAGATGAATATAGGCGGTTGCGCCCGGACTTTTCATATCATAGACAATCGCCGGAAGACCAAAAGACGGCGCTTCGGACACACGGACGTTGCGTGGAATAACCGTCCGGTACACCTTGTCCCCGAAAAATTCACGCACGTCATTTTCAACCATGCTGGACAGGTTGTTGCGGCGGTCATACATGGTCAGGACAACGCCATGAATATCCAGCGTCGGGTTAAAGGCCTTGCGGACGCGTTCGATGGTTTTAACCAGATGGCTCAGACCCTCCAGCGCGTAGAATTCACATTGCAACGGCACCACCACCGTGTCGGTTGCAACCAGTGCATTCAGGGTCAGCAGGCTGAGCGACGGGGCACAGTCGATAATAATATAGTCGAACGGCAAGTTCTGGCGCAGCGCGTCGCGCAGGCAATATTCGCGGCGTTCAACATCCACCAGTTCAATTTCCGCCCCGGACAAATGGATCGAGGATGGAACGATGGACAGGTTCGGCACCTTGGTCTGCATGATCGCATCTTCGACCGCGACCTCACCGAACAACACATCATAGCTGGAATGGCGGATATCCACGCGCTTGATGCCCAGACCCGTGGAGGCATTGCCCTGCGAATCCAGATCGACCAGCAGGACCGTCTTGCCCACCGCGCACATGGCAGTGGCCAGATTGACCGCCGTCGTGGTCTTACCCACGCCGCCCTTTTGGTTGGCAACCGCCATGATACGGGGAATTTTCGGGGTTGGCACAACCTGTTCGGTCATTGATACGCTCCTCAAGCGGGGGTTCAATTGATATTCTTAAGCGCGCCGATCATGCACGAACGAGTCGATGATCGTCAAACTTTTTGGCAAGAAATCTTTCAAATTGTCGTCACTCCGGCGAAGGCCGGAGTCTTCCACCAGCAAGGATGAAGATCCCGGCTGGAGTTTATCCTCCGCGAAGGCGGGGGGCCGGGATGACAGCTTAAAGCCGCTGGATCGCGGTCAGTACCAAAATACGGGCCGCCGGGTCGGTGGCGCTTTGGTGTTCGACGAGGTCAAAGGCCCAGTTTTTGCGGGCCTCAGCCACTTCTTCCTCGGCGCGAGCGCCTTTGGGGAAGATCAGGGTGATGGCCGGGTTGGCGGCCACCCACGGGGCCACGAGATCCAGCAAAGCGGGTAAAGCCGCCAGAGCGCGGGCCGTAATCACGTCCGGGGCTGGGCGGCTGGTGGTGGCCACCTCAATCCGCTCATTGGCGACAACCGCCCCGGCTTTTGTTTCACGTGAAACGGTAGAGAGGAAGGAACATTTCTTCTGGTCCGATTCCACCAGCGTCACAGCCAGCTCCGGACGGGCGATGGCCAGAACCAAGCCCGGAAACCCCGCCCCGCTGCCCAGATCATACAATGTCCGGGCCGTGGCCGGGACCAAGGGCAGAACCTGCAGAGAATCCTTGAAGTGCCGGGTCTCCGCCTCGCGCAGCGTGGACGGGCTGACCAGATTGATCGCCGCCTGCCACTTTTCCAGCAGAGCGCGGTACCGGGACAGCTTATCCTCTGTTTCACGTGAAACAGGGGGGATGATCAGGGGATTAAGCGACATCGCGGTCTTCTTGGTCTTGAGAGTCAGAGCGTTTCCCACCACGCTTGACGAAGCGGAGCAAAGCCACAACCGCCGCCGGGGTCACACCCGGGATGCGGGCCGCAGCCCCCAACGTGACAGGCCGCGCCTGTTGCAGCTTCAGCCGGATTTCGGTGGAGAGCGAGCCAATGCCCGTGTAATCCAGATCCACAGGCAGAACCAACGCCTCATCCTTGCGGAAGGCGGCAATGTCGGTTTCCTGCCGGTCCATATACCCGGCATAGAGGGCATCAATCCCGATCTGCTCGGCCACAGCCGGGCTGATAACAGACAGCTCCGGCCAGACCCCACACAATGTCACCCAGTCAATATCCGGGTAGCGCAGCAGGTCATAGGCCGAACGCACCTGCCCGTCCATATTCACGCGCAAGCCCTTCTCAGCCAGAACATTCGGGGAGGCCCGCAGTTCTTGGGCCAGCGCCCGGCCCAATTCCAAAGCCGCCTTCTTCGCCGCCCAATGTGTTTCACGTGAAACAGACACGCAGCCAATCCCCAGACCGCGATCGGTCAGGCGCTGGTCCGCGTTGTCGGCGCGCAGGGTCAGGCGGTATTCCGCCCGGCTGGTAAACATGCGGTACGGCTCGGGCGCGCCGCGGCTGATCAGATCATCAATCAAAACCCCGATATAGGCCTCAGCCCGGTCGAGGATAAAGGTCCGGCCCCGCCCTTCGGCTTTCAGGGCGGCATTCACCCCGGCCATCAACCCTTGGGCCCCAGCCTCTTCATAGCCCGTCGTGCCGTTGATCTGCCCGGCCAGGAACAAGCCGCTCAGGCGCTTGGATTCCAACGTCGGGCCCAGATCGCGCGGGTCGCAATAATCATACTCAATGGCGTAGGCCCATTCCTTGACCACAACATTTTCCAACCCCGGGATGGTGCGCAGAAGCTGGTCCTGCACTTCAATCGGCAGGGCGTTGGAAATGCCGTTCGGATAGATGGTGTTGTCGTCCAGCCCTTCCGGCTCCAGAAAGATCTGGTGGCGTTCCTTGTCGGCGAAGCGGACGACCTTGTCCTCGATCGACGGGCAGTAACGCGGGCCCGTGCCCTTGATCGCGCCTGAATACATCGGGGCGCGGTGCAGGTTCGCACGGATGATATCGTGCGTCGCCTGTGTCGTATGGGTGATGTAGCACGGCACCTGTGGCACCCGGATTTCATCCGTCATGAATGAGAACGGCACCGGCGGGGTGTCGCCATGCTGGGGTTCCAGAATGGACCAGTTGATGGTCGATCCATCCAGACGGGCCGGGGTTCCGGTTTTCAAACGGCCGAGCGGGAAGCCGAGCTTCTCCAATGTCTGGGCCAGACCAACCGCCGGGGCTTCGCCCACGCGGCCCGCCGGAATGCGCTCTTCGCCCCGGTGGATCAACCCGCGCAGGAACGTGCCCGTGGTCAGCACCACGGATTTCGCCTTAAGCTCTTGGCCAGAAAGGGTTTTCAAGCCCGCAACCGCGCCAGATACAGGGTCAAGGATCAAATCATCCGCCCCGCCTTCAATAATCGTCAGATTGGGATAGTCGGCCAGCAAGGCCTGCATCGCTTCGCGGTAGAGCTTACGGTCGGCCTGCGCCCGGGGGCCGCGCACGGCGGGGCCCTTAGACGCGTTCAGAACCCGGAACTGGATCCCCGATTGGTCGATCACGCGACCCATGACCCCGTCCAGCGCGTCAATCTCACGCACCAGATGGCCCTTGCCCAGACCGCCGATAGCCGGGTTGCACGACATCACCCCGATCGTGTCGGCGCGGTGCGTGACCAACGCCGTGTCAGCGCCCATGCGCGCAGCCGCCGCAGCAGCTTCACAGCCCGCATGCCCGCCACCCACAACAATGACATCGAATTCCGTTTTCATGATCTTGGTGTCCATCGGGCGCTTATATCCCGCCTGTGGATAAAATTCCAGTTTTTGCTGATGCGAAAACGCTTACAGCGCGATGGTTTGCGGGAAAGGTATCTTCTCGCATTTCAGAACCAGATAGACGCGGCTCGGCCCACTGACCCGCGCGCCACAATCGGCCAATGCCGAGGGCTGCTTCGCCGCCATCTGGTGCCATTGGGCCGCCATGCGCATGGCCTGCACCTCATGGGCATCGGCGGCAACGGTGCTGAGGCCCGATGACAGCGCCACAGCCAAAGCAGTCCCGGCAAAAAACTTGGCGGTAAAAAGACCAGCCCGGCTCTTGCTCGGTTCACTCAACAGCGCCGTGCGCCATGACGCCGCCGCCCCAACGGCAGACCCCAGATAAGCCGCCGTCTCGAACGCATCCTTGGCCGATACCGGGTCCCCTTCACTCAACGCCTTGATCGCCAGCGTGGTCGCGGCCACGGCGCTGATCGCCACGTCACTGTAATGATGGAACGCGCTATACCCCTCAAACCCCTTGCGGGTGAACAGGCGGTGCAATGTGAAAATCATGGGTCGGCCCCTTTCGGTCCAATTCAATCTCCCCCGCTTATACGCCCCGCACGACCTGAACGTCAAGAATTATGGGAATATTTTTCTGGACAGGGTTAGGGCTGCGGCCTATAACCGCCCCTGCAATGAACCACTGCAATTTTTAATTTTTTGGACAGGCCCCATGCCCCAACACAATACCCCGAACACCCCGCCCGTCACACAAGGCCACACACAAGATGGTCAAGCCCTGATCAAAGGGGCCAAGGCCGGGCTGCTGCTGACTGTGGGCGCGACCCTTTGCACCTTCGCGTTTGTCGGGGCGGCGATTGGTGTCTGGGTTACGATTGCGGCTGCCGTCATCGTGGACTCTGTCGTGGGCACTTTGGTTGCTTTCGGGGCCACAGCGGCAACCATGTGCGGATCTCTCACGCTTGGCCAATATGCCTGCAAACGCGGAGAGGCGGCATGGAACGCCCTGCCGGGTTACGGCGTCACCAAGATGGTCGGGGCCGTGGCTGCCCCGATCGCCCTTGCCTTCGGATTGGCCCATGCCACCCCCCACATGATCCCGGCCCCGATCAAAACGGCGTTCAATGAGATCGCGCAAAAACGCGAAGCCGCGCGGATGAAAGAGCCACAAAACACACAACAGACTGATCAAACAAACACCGATGGCACCGATGTTTCCGGGCCGTCGGACAATTTGATCTACGTGCTGGAATCCAAAGATTGTGACAGTGAAAGCGCGAAAGAAATGGAACGTTTTTTGACGGAACAAAAAACTGTTTTCATGTGCCTGCCAAAATTTGTGCCGTAACTTATTGCCCCCGCTTTTGAGAGAGAAAAGACAATGACCCTGATCAGCAAAACCCGCGATTTTTTAAACAGCAACCCGCTGGCTTCATTCTCCATGGGCGTGACAAGTGGCGCCCTGATGGCCGTTGGTGTTGCCTCCGGCTATGCCATTGCGCCCATCCTGATCAATGGCGGAACGATTTCCCTGATGCTGGGGATGCTGGGCGGCGTCACGCCCATCCTTGCCTTCGCCGCCGCCGGTGTAACGGCCAGCCTCGCCGCCACATGTGGGTACCTGACCTACCGCGCTGGCCGCGCCCAGCAGGCGTTCAGCGAAAACAACAAACAATTCACCCAAAACCATGGCCGCTCCTATGTGGCAGGCCAGGCGGCGGCGATGGCGCTTTACGCCGCCGTGATTACAGCCACCCCCAGCATTGATACCATTTTCAACGCGGTGGTCAGCGGGCCCGATGAATCCGCCCCAACAACCACGCTGGATCAAAACACGCTGGTCTATGAAATGACATCAAAGGATTGCGCGGGTGAAACGGCACAGGATTTTCTGCGCTTCATGCGGGAACAGAATGTCCCGGCCTATTGTTTCCAGCAGCAGCCACAGCCCTAGGGCTTATTCCCTGGGGCTTATTTCCCGGGGCCTATTTCCCGATACAGAAATCCCGGAAAATGACGTCGAGCAGATCCTCGACGTCAACGCGGCCTGTGATGCGGCCCAGCGCGCGCAAAGCCAGCCGCACATCCTCCGCCATCAATTCCGGCAGCGGCGCGACCAGCGCGCGGGTTAAATGATCGTGGCATTGTTCCAGTGCTTCGCGGTGGCGCGCGCGGGTCAGTGACGGGGCCTCGCGGCGACCCACCACCTGCTCCAGCCGCGCGATCATCGCATTGATCAACCCATCCATCCCCTGCCCCGTGCGGGCCGAGACCTCAACGGTATCATAGCCTGTCACATCCACCGGGCGTGCCCCATTCGCATCCGCCTTATTGGCAACAATAATGCAGGTTTCATCGACTAAATTCAGCGTATGGGCATCCATTGTGTCGTCCGTGGCATCAAACACCAGCATGCGGATATCGGCACTTTCGGCGCGGGCCAGCGCGCGGCGAATGCCCTCGCCTTCAATCGCATCGGCCCCTTCGGTCCCAATTTGATCAGGACGCAGGCCTGCCGTGTCGGCCAGAATAACCGGATAACCGTTCAGATCCAGATGCACCTCAATCACATCGCGGGTGGTGCCCGCCTGATCGGACACAATCGCCACATCGCGCTTGGCCAGCGCATTGACCAGCGATGATTTGCCCGCATTGGGCGCGCCAATCACGGCGATATGAATGCCATCGCGCAAGCGTTCGCCGCGGCGGTTGTCGTTCAAATGCTCCTGCACATCCTCGATCAGATCAAGCAGGACGGGCGTTACCTGCTCCGCCACGCCATCGGGCAAATCCTCATCCGGGAAATCCAGATCGGCCTCCAGATGCGCCAAGGCCCGTTTTAATTGGTCGCGCCAGCCTTCATACAGGCTAGACAGCGCCCCATCCATCTGGCGCAAGGCCTGCTGGGCCTGCAATTGCGTTTCGGCATGGATCAAATCGGCAATGGCTTCGGCGGCGGTTAAATCCATCTTGCCGTTTTCAAAAGCGCGGCGGGTAAACTCCCCCGGCTCGGCCATGCGGTGGCCGCCTTGTGTTTTCAGTGCCTCCAGCATCGCCCGCACCACCGCCGGACCGCCATGCAGGTGGTATTCCACCACGTCTTCGCCGGTAAAGCTGGCCGGGCCGGTGAAGCCAATCACCATGGCATGGTCAATAACCGCGCCGCTGGCCGGATCGCGCAGCAAACGCAGCGTCGTCATTCGCGGGGTCAGTGGTTTTTCCCCCGCAATCGCCTGTGCCGATTGATGCGCCAACGGCCCCGACACCCGTACAACCGCCACCCCACCGCGCCCCGGGGGCGTGGCAAGGGCGAAGATTGTCTGTGTCAGCGCGGGGTCAGTCATGGTCTGCGATTACTTGTCTTTTGCGGGTTTTTTCGCTTTCGCGTCATCCGGCGGGGTGCCAAATCCCGGCATGCCGGGCATATTCGGCATCGACTGGCCCATCTGGGACCAGAACATTTTCTGCATTTCGTTCCAGCTATTGATCGTCATTGGCATCCACGTATTGACCAGCGTTTCCGGGTCCAGATTGCGGATGTTTTCAAGGATACGGTCTTCCATTTCCTTCATCATGCGGTCCTGCATCGGCGCAATGTTGGGCAGGCCAAAAAACGCACGCGCTTCTTCCGGTGTGCACTCAATCTCCAACTCAACTTTCATGGCGCTTATCCTTTCCATGATGGCAAAAACGATCAAAGCGGCCCGGTTGAGCCGCTTTGACAGGATAGTGATTAAACGGGCAAAGGGAAGGCCGTTTTTATTGCGGGCACGGGCGCGTGGCAATTTTGACGCGGTAATCGGTGCCATCCTTGTTCAGCACGATTTTATCGCTGCCCAGCGGCACATCGATGCGGGTGATTTTGTACCCTTCCGGATACGCTTTCTGATCGTCCTGCTCTTCCTTGACCACGACCAGACCGCGCCCTTCCGGTACGTTCAGCGTGCCCGCCTGCATATCGGCGACCAGCGCGCGCAGCGCGGTGAGCCCGTCGCCAAAAGTCATATACTGAACCGCAATCGCCTTGCCATAGGTCGGGCTGTTGAACAGATGCGCCAGAACACCGCCGGCGTGGCCCAGATCATTCCGCTCAAGCACGCGAATGTTGTTTTGCTGCAGATAGTCCAGCATGGCCAGTGTCTCGGACACCGGAACCCGCTGGCGCTGGTAATAAGACCCCATGCCTTCAACAAAAATGGCGGTTTCATCGTGCGTCCAGCGCCCTTTGCTGTTCTCCTTCTGGCACAACGCAACCGTATCCTTGGCCATCTGATCTGCTTTCAAAATCAGCGTGGAGGTGTCGTCTGCGGCGCGGTGCAGGGCGATGCTTTGCTGCAGCATTGCATTGTCTTGTTCAACGCCCTGCAAGCGGCTGTTTTCAGCGGCCAGAACAGTGTTTTGCGCGGACAGGTCGGCGTTGGATTTTTGCAAATCTTCGGCTTCGTTCTTGAAATACTTCGTTCCAGCAACACCGGCGAAGGTGATCATGAAGCTCAGCCCCAGCAGGCGCAGATAACGCGTCTCCCGCTTGGCCATCACGTCCTTAAGCAACTCGATCTCGGTTTTTGGATTGGAATCGCTCATCAAAATAGCCTCAGTTCTATGTTTTCTTGTGCAATGGGGTCATTCCATAACACACCACCCCCTTCACCGCAATTCTTTCAGCAAGGACTTTTCCTGTCCCCCAAGGCACGGTATCGTCTTCGTGTGTGTCGTTTTTTAATCAAACAATTTCAATAGAGGCTCCCCATCATGTCCACCATCACCATTCCGACCAAAGACGGTCAATCCTTCACCGCCTATATCGCCACCCCGGCCGTCACCCCCGCCCCGGTGGTGATTATGGTTCAGGAAATTTTCGGCGTGAACGCGGATATGCGCGAACATTGCGACCGCATGGCGGAAATGGGCTATCTGGCTGTGTGCCCGGACCTGTTCTGGCGTCTGGAACCGGGCGTCGATATCACCGATAAAACCGAAGCCGAATGGAAAAAAGCCTTTGACCTGTATAACCGTTTCGATGTGGATACGGGTGTTGAAGATTTGCGTGCCACATTGCACACCATGCGCGGCCACGCCCATTCCACGGGCGCGGTTGGCTGCGTCGGGTATTGCCTCGGCGGCAAGCTGGCCTATCTGATGGCCGCACGCAGCAAGGTGGATGTGTCCGTGTCCTATTACGGCGTCGGGCTGGACGACATGCTGGCCGAGGGCAAGGGCATTAAAACCCCACTGCTGATGCACATTGCCGAAGAAGACAAATTCGTCAGCAAAGATGCCCAGACGAAAATCAAATCCGCTTTGTCCGCCAACCCGGCGATTACCATTCATTCCTATCCGGGCGTGAACCACGCCTTTGCGCGCATCGATGGCGATCATTTCGATGGCCCGTCCGCCGATCTGGCGAATGGCCGCACGGCTGATTTCCTGCAAAAAGCCCTGAAAAAATCAGCGGCGGCATAAGCGGACCGCATGACCGGATTACCCCCCAGCGAGAGCCCCGTTTATAACGGCCCCGTCGATCCACAGACGGGCCGTCCGCTCTTTACCGACGCCACGCTGGCCCTGATGATCGGGCCAGAGGGCGAACCACTGCAGATTGATCCGGTCGATGCGCATTTGCTGGCGCTGGCCACCAAACGGATGAAGGCGCTGGTCCATGGCAACGGGGCCAAGGCCGAAGATGTGATGCTGGAGGGCTTTGACGGGGCCATCATCAATTTCGACGCCCGCACCCTGTTCGAAATCCGCCACCAGATCGCGCACAAATCTGTGCCCGGAAAACAGGGCAATGCCGAAGTGGTGGGCTCCACCGCCGATCTGCATATGCGGATTCAGACCGAGGTGGAAAAAACCACCCGCAACAACATCATCGTCAATTACGCGATCGAAGTGCTGGAAAAGCGTGCGGACAAGGGGTTTGCCGTCAATAATCTGGTCATCAAACTCGACCGCCTGAACAAAAGTTTTGTGCATCATAATAGCTGCAATCCCTGCAGCGGCACGGGCAAGCTGGCGTGCCGTCCGTGCAATGGTGACGGGCGTTTATCGTGCAATCGCTGCCGCGGGGAACGCACGCTGAATTGCCCGGTGTGCCGTGGGGACGGCGTGATCCGCAACCCCAGCACCAACCAAAATTCGCCCTGTAACCGCTGCCACGGCAAACGCATCATCGGGTGCCAGGCCTGCCACCAGACGGGGCAGATGAAATGCCGCCCCTGCACCGGCACGGGCCGCGTTGGGTGCGCGCAGTGCAATGCGTCTGGCCGGATCAGCGATATTGCCTATGTCAGTTTTGATGCGCTGACCAAATTCGCCTATGACCTCTATGACCTGCCCGTCTCTCTGCCGCCGATGATCGATTCATACGGCCCTACGCTGGTGTCCGACGCCCATGCCGAATTGTTCGTGTTGCAGGGGAACGAACAACAGGCGTGGCAGAAAGAACTGCGCACCGCTGAACATATCCGGGACGAGGTGATCATCCCCTATCACGCCCGCCTGCCGTGGGGCATGATCCGCTTCAAACTGGGGGATGAGGTTTTGTCTGGCCAGATGCTGGGGTTTAACGGCGAATTGCTGCATTTCCCGCCCTTCCTTGAACGGTTGATTACGCCGGGCGTTGAACGGCTGGTACAGGCCGCCAGCGGGTTCAGTGTCAAAAACAACCTGCATGAATCCGCCCGCACAAAAATCATCGCCACATCCCTGCTGGCCGCTGCCACCCTGCCCCCGAAAAAGGCGTTTGCCATGGTGCGTCGCCGCTACACCGCCGGGATTGAACGCGATGCAATTGAACGGCTGGTCACCCTGTCGACGCAGGGGCTGGCCCGCCTGACCCGTTTGTCGCGCATCATGACACTGACGGCGGGCACGGCCCTCACGGGCGGGTTTTACGCGCTGTGGTTTATGGGGGGCTGGCGCGGAACCTTCTGGGCCGCGATGCCCCCGGTTCCCGCCCCCTTGTTCGTTTCTGCCGTGGTGGATTGCGCGTGGGCGGGATTGTTCGGTTATGGCCTGACCCATGCGGCCCGCTTTGTCACCCGCGCCCGCATCCTCGATCTGGTCCGCCCAATGATCCCACCGGACAAACGCAAGAAATTCATGCCCCGCGCCGGCAAAACCGGGCTGGCCGCCTGGGGTTGCACCCTTGGGGCCTGCATCGGCATCATCGGCCTGACGCTGGCCCTGGGTACCGGGACACCGGACTGGGTCATCGCGCTTACGCGTTGATTTTAAATGATAATTTTTCAATAATCATAATTATGCAAATTTATTGACTCACAGGCCGCACTGGCCTTACATTGCCCCATATTTTCATAAGAATTTATAGGGCAAAACATGACCAATCCACAATCCGGACCACGACGCACAGCCCCGTCGCTCCGCAACCGTTTCGAAGAAGACGGCGCGCATCACGCACCAGCCGCGGCCATAGAGGACCACGCCATGACCCGCAACGAATTCAAAAAACTGCTCAACGATGTAGCAGAGCCGCCCAAACCAGCGGCCCCGATCAACACGGATGACATCATCGTGACGGCGGCCCCGCCACCGCCCGCGACAGAGCTGGCCACGCAAAACCAAGACAATAACCGTGCGAAGCTGAAAAGCGATTGGGTCGCACTGTCAACCGCGAAATCAATCGACGCCATGCGCGGGCGTCTTTTCATGGATACCGGCCTCGCCCTCAGCGTTAGCGTGACCGGGGTGTCCGTCTATTTCTACCTGCCGACCCCGGAGGAAATCGCTGCCGAGGCCGCGAAAGAAGCGGCCAAAGAACAAAACAAACCGAAAAAAGAACGGCTGGCCGATGCGTACCACAGTGTTGCAGACCTGAATGTCACCTTGCCCAACACCACCAAGGTCGTACAGGATATCCGCGCCATTCCCGAGGGCGAAGCTTGCTGGAAAAAATATACGGACACCCCAACCGATGCCGGCTCCATTCAAACGGCGACGCTGCATAAATGTCTGGGCGACGAATATCTTCCCCTTGTCTACGAAGACTTCAACAGTAACGCAGGCTCCCCTGACATGGCCTTGTGGCTGTCCGGAACCATGGCTGTGATGTTTGGAATCGGAAAAATAATAGCCTACGTCGAAAACAAACCCATCAAAGCGCTGCAAAAAAGCATTCGCAGCAACCCGGAATATAACGGCCAGCCCTTGCCCGGCCCGTTCAAAAGAACGCAACCCACCCTGAAACTGGATAAGGACTAAAAATCATGGTCGCCGATTCATGCCCACCACCGCGCCCAACCTCCCGCACCGCCTTTGCGGATGGCGCCACGCCCGTATCCACGGATGAAAAAATCATTCCGACATGGAGTGATGACAACATCATCGTCACACTACCCGCCACAACGCAGGAAGAGCGGAAGGAGCTGGAAAGAGCGATTTTTCACACCAAACTCAGCGCGCGCGCAACGCCTTTTCTATACGCCGTGCCGTTACTTCCCTTATCTATGAGCGGTTATGGCTTTTATCACAATATCACCACCCCCGCCGCCGAATTTCAGAAGCAGGCGGACACCATCAACGCAGCGGTGGCGCAGAAGAAGCGGCTGATGCCTGCCTATGACATCGCGCGCGCGCAAGATGCAAACGTCGCCAATACAACCCCCTTCATCCTTGATGCCCGCAGCACAGAGATCGGTGCGGCGTGCTGGGCGCAATATACGACCAACACCGCGGACAACGGCACAATCAACACCCAAATGCTGGGCAGTTGCATCGGCACAAAAATTCAAGATATCCCCGACAATCCCGTTCAAGCGGACCCCGATTATCTCATTTTTTCGGGGCTTTTTATGATCTCACTCGTGTTTTTCGGGTGGATTGCGGCAATACACCGCGATGAAAAAAAGGAATTGGCCTGCCTCACCGCACAGCGCGACGCTCAAACTCCAACCGCGCCCAGATTGGATTAAACCATGGCGAAAAAACCTCATCATTATTACACCGCGCCGCGCACGGACCAACAGGCCCCGCGCAATCCGTCACTGGAAACATCGGACATCATCGTCACGGTTGAACCGCCCAAACCCGCCGATGACAGAGTAGGGCGCCTCTGCCTCGATCATGATATTAAAATTGCCTGGCACAAAAATGATCAATATTCGATCCGCCGCGCCTACACCATCGTCAGCCTGAGCGCTGTTACCTTTGTCGGCCTTCAAGGCGGCGCCGTGCAGTTTAACCGCCGAACACCTGAACAAAAGGCCCTATCAAAGCAGAAGGACGCGGTGGCGGATCTGGCTGCAACCTTCAAGGGCGCGGATGCACCGCTGCCCAACACATCACAGGCGGTGATGGATTTGCGCAGCCTGCCTGAGGGCGAAGCCTGCTGGAAAAAATACACAAACGACCCCGCGAGTGCGGGCAGCGTCCATGGCACCTTGGTGCAAAAATGTCTGGCCGATGAAGTCAACACGCTGAACCAACAGGATGGCGGCGACTTTGTCTCTGTTCCATGGCTGCTCTGTATTGCAGGAGCGGGGATCGCTTTCTCTCGGGGGTTTAAAGTTTTTAAGGATCACATCGCCCCCCACCAGAAACAGTGCAAAGCCATCCGCAACAACCCGCTGTATAACGGCGAAGCCTTGCCCGGCCCCATCCGGCAAACGCGCCCCACAGGGCCAGAGCTATAACATTTCCCTAATATACGCTTTCTCTTGACGGTCCGCAGCCCTAAGCCCTAGGGTGCGGACCGTCTCACGCTGAAAATCAAAACAAAGGACAGAGACCATGGAACAGGGTATGCCCGCCTACGCCAAACCGGAACACGCCGCCGCGATGCAGGATTTGCAGCGCGATGCCGCCGAGATCAAGGCGCTGCGCGCAGGCTTCACAACACTGGCGCAACTGGAACGCCGCCGTTTTGAATGCAAAACCAACGGCCTCGTGTCGAGCGCGGCCTGCGCCATCACAGCCGCAGCCGGGGCCGCGCCTTTTTACAGCGAAACGGTTCACACCAATCTGACCACCAACGACACCAAAGACGGTTTTCTGGCCGTCACAGGATCGGTCAGCCTCGTCTTCGCCTTGTGCGCCACCGCCTTGCTGTACAAGGCCAAAAGCCTGCGGCACGCCGTTGATGACGCCATGCCCGCCCACCAGACAAACGTGGCCCGGTTCCACGTCCTGCACGCGCGCATCAAAACCCACACGCATCAGGATTTGTAAATGACACACACACACCCCCAGAACGACCACGATCGCCTGTCCACGCTGAACGCGCATCTGGAAGATTACAGAAGCCTTCTGCAACGCCATCACCTGACCAGCGTAGCCGCCGGGGCCACGGGCCTCAGCACACTGACCTGCGGTGGATTGTATGGATTGACCAGCCTGTCGGAACGGCACGAAGCCCCCAGCGATCTGGCGGGTCTGGCACTGGTTTTTGCGCTGGCAACAGGGGTGCTGGCCAAACGCGCCTTCCTGCAACACAAGGCCATTCAAAAACAATCCGCCGCGTTGGCGGGCGTGATTGCGGAACGCGAAATACTGGTCCGTAAACTGTACCCCAAGCCGGAATAGATCATGCAAAACGATCACGATACAAACACAGACACGGATATCGATTTCGCTGCCGCCATCGATCGGCTGGATACGCTGAACGCGCAAATCCGCCTGCATGAAACACGCGTGCGCCGATTGAGCCTTTACAATGTCATGACGCTGGTCCCCGCCCTGAGCACAGCGGCCGCAGCGGCAACCACTTTGCAAGTCTACAACACCGCCAAAGACACGGATGTCGTAACACCCGCTGTCCCCGCGTTTGGTAGCGTGACATTGGTGTTCGCCTTCATGGCGGCGGTGCTCTTTGCCAAGCGCCAAGGGCTTCACACCGCCGTCAAAAACGGCACGGCCCAATATCAACAAAACCTGAATGAAAAAGCCGCGCTGCTGGATGTTCCGGTGGAAACATTCAAACCCATGACCCCGCGCCGATAAAGGTTCCGCACAATGTCCAACACCCCGCCCGACGATGTCCATACAGACGTTCCGTCCCTGCGCGCTGATTACGCACGGCTGCGCGAATTGCGGGCTGAACTGGATCGCCGCAGCGCCCTGCGCGACGATTTTCAAAGGTTCGCCTTCATCACAGCCGTTTTACCTTTCGCCCTTGTGGTGGGTATGAAGGGGACCGCCGAAAAAACCGCGCACGAAAACGCCCAGAACGCCAGTGGAACATTCACCGCCGCCTTTGCCGCCAGCGCCCGTGATTATGCGGCGTATGACACCCTGCAAAAGCACATCATCCCGACAACCCGGGACAAGGCTTGCATGGAGCAGAACACCACACGCCCATCCGCTGAAAAAACATATGTTCTGGATGGGGATGCGGCCCTGAAATGTTTGAACGACTACGATCCCGTGCATGACCACGTACAGGCGAAAGACCGTATCGTGCGCGACCCGACGACATGGTTTTTGGGCTTTCTTATTCTGGCCTCGTTGTATGCCATGCCCGGCGCGTATCGCCGCCACAAAGCCCACAAACAGGCGCTTGTCACCTTGCGCGATGAACACGCAACATTAAAAGCCAAAATCACCAAAACACTGGAAGGCCCGCTATAATGGACCCCAAAAGACTTCGCAGCGCTTTTCGTTTTAAAGCCATTGGCAATTTTGTGTTTGGCCTGTCGGCCAGCGCCGCCGTGATCGGCCCGGCATACAGCGTGCCCACGCTGATGGCGCAATGGTCAAACGCCGCCCAGATTCAAAATTTTGCCGATCGTTTTTCTGAAACGCAAGGCACCGAGGCTGATTATCGCCGCGTGCAAACGCGGCTGGAATTTGAACGCGAAGGCCCGCTGCCCACATCCATCGGCCATTGCTACGCCGCCAGCACAGACGGCGGAACGTTGCACAAATGGCCGTTTCTGGCCTGCCTGAACACCGAACAAACCGCCGTGAACCGGGCCGCCGGGCAGCGGGGCACGATCACCATTCTCAGCACCTTCCTGTTCGCCTGTGGCGGACTGGCCGGATTTGCGATGGCGCAAGGGGCGGGACGTGTCATGCGACGGGAACTGGACGGGCCGCAATAATTCGCGCTCCCATTTGAAAACAACAAATCCCCGCCGCACAACAATGCCGGCGGGGATTTTGTTATTGGTGTGCGGGATACGCAGGATTAACGCTGATCCTGCAACTGCGCGCGGCAACGGCGATATTCCGACAGGGCCAGCGCCTGTGAATTGCCAACGCCATCATCGCGCACCGTCCATGCGCCAAACGCCATGGTTTCGGCTGGGGGCGCATTGCGGGATGTGCGGCGTTTGGGTTCCGACCCCAACGCGAAACGCAGCCCCACCACAACGGACACCGCCCCGGACTCACCCTCTGACCGACGCGTTTGATCCATGGCATAGGCCGGATTTTCACCCGTCGATTTATACAATAACGGCTGGCATCCATCCGCCGTCGGCAAGGGCAGCTTCAGCGAAAACGGCATGATGGCCCCCGCCTCGGTGTTGGTCGGGGAACTGGTTTCAAACGCCCGCGCCGCCTTGGCCGGGGTCAGCAGCAGCGCCATAAACATCAGCACCACAAAGGTCACAGCAATTTTTTTAATCATGTCATGTGCGGACACCGGCGCGCGAACGCCACGCGAGGTCCGATAAAAAGGGGAGATACGAGATAAGGAGATTTTCAACATGATACCCACCACTGAAAAAAAGTCGCAGGCCAAGGCATCGGGCCAGAACGGTCCGGTACAACAAAGCGCGCGAGAAATGAAAGAAGAGATACACTACCTCTTATTATCCTACGGCGCGCCGCGGTTTTCCGTCCAATCCTTTCGTTTCGAAATTGATCGGTAACTTATTAAAAACAAAGGACAATTTTATATAAATTCGCCTGTGGCGAGATTGTGTCACCCTAATGTACAGGGCGCATGCTGCACTTACCGTGTGGCACAAATTCGCAGAACAAAAAAACGCCCCGAATTTGCCGGGGCGTTTTCACAATTGGATTGATAGAAAAAATTTCTACTGGTTCATGGCCTGGAAGAAATCGTCGTTTGATTTCGTGTCCTTCATCTTGTCCATCAGGAACTCGACAGCATCGGTGGTGCCCATCGGGTTGAGGATACGGCGCAGAACCCACATCTTGGACAAAGTGCCCTTGTCGACCAGCAATTCTTCTTTCCGGGTGCCGGATTTCTGAATGTCGATGGCCGGGAAAACGCGCTTGTCGGAAATCTTGCGGTCCAGAACGATCTCGCTGTTACCGGTGCCTTTGAATTCTTCGAAAATAACCTCGTCCATACGGGATCCGGTTTCGATCAGGGCCGTGGCAATGATGGTCAGCGATCCGCCCTGTTCAATGTTACGGGCCGCACCAAAGAAGCGTTTCGGGCGCTGCAGGGCGTTGGCATCCACACCACCGGTCAACACTTTACCGGATGATGGGACAACGGTGTTGTATGCACGGGCCAGACGGGTGATGGAATCCAGCAGGATGATCACGTCGCGTTTATGTTCGACCAGGCGCTTGGCCTTTTCCATGACCATCTCGGCCACCTGAACGTGGCGGGCCGCCGGCTCGTCGAAGGTGGAGGAAATAACTTCACCACGGACCGAGCGGGCCATGTCCGTCACCTCTTCCGGGCGTTCGTCGATCAACAGAACGATCAGATACGCTTCCGGGTGGTTGGTGGCGATGGAATGGGCGATGTCCTGCATCAAAACGGTTTTACCGGTCCGCGGCGGGGCCACGATCAAGGCACGCTGGCCGAAACCCAGCGGGCTGACCAGTTCGATCACACGCTGGGACATGCCCTTTTTCGTCGGGTCCATCAGCTCCAGCTTGATTTTCCGTTCCGGATAAAGCGGGGTCAGGTTGTCGAAGTTGATACGGTGGCGGATCTTTTCCGGACCCTCCCCGTTGATCGAGCCAACCTTCAGCAAGGCGAAGTAGCGTTCGGAATCTTTCGGGGCACGAATTTCGCCCTCAACAATATCCCCGGTCCGCAGGCCGAAACGGCGCACTTGCGAGGGGGAGACGTAAATATCATCCGGGCCCGGCAGATAGTTTTCTTCCGGGGAGCGCAGGAACCCAAATCCGTCCTGCAGCACTTCCAGAACACCGGCACCCGCGATGGGCACCCCTTCCTCGGCAAGCTGCTTCAAAATGGCAAACATCATGTCCTGTTTGCGCATGGTGTTACAGTTATCGAGCCCCAGCTCCTCGGCAAAAGCGAGCAATTCGGCTGGGGAACGGGTTTTCAGTTCTTGCAGGTTCATGCAACATTCACCTTAGTTGGCTTGGTTAAGCTGAAAAAATTCTCTGAGAGGGAAAAGTCTGGGGGATGTGGGCGACCCGCTTGGTTAATCTGGGGTCTGGCGTCCGTTTTTTAAATCCTGATGGCGCTTTCGAGCTGCCGTTTCTCAATTATTCCATGGGGTTGTTAATTTTGTCTTGATCCCGGTCTGGTCTAAACGGCCATCTGGCTGTCTTGCTTGCGGCCGCACCACTGTTCACTGGCCGCTATTCACTGGTTTTATCAAAAGACGGCCCAAGGCTGTTCGTCGTGAAGGCGTCTCAAAAAAACCGGCAATGTGTGGGATGTATTCGTCAAAGACAGGGCTTTTATACCCAAAAGGGGCAGGTGCGTCAAGCTTTTGTGCCGCCTGATTAAATTCCGCGCCCTTGCGGGGTGGTTTTTATTGACAGGGCCGGGCCCCGTCGGCATAGTTCCCATAATATTTTTCAGGGGTACGCCGCAATGACCGTAAAAGCCAAAACACAGACCACGCACCAGACAGATCAATCCGATCTCGCCTTCGGCATGCTGGCTCTCGATTTTGGCCGGGTGCTGGCTGTGCTGACCGGAGCCAACGGCCTGCCCATGCGGCAGGAGGTCGATCACAATGGCCGCTATACCCTGACCGCCCTGCCCGGCAATGAAAACGATGCCAAGGGCCGCCCCCTGCGCCACGGCCTGTTCCACATTTTGCACAACATGCAAAACTACGCCTCCGTCCGCAACAACCCCAACGATCTGGTGGTCGAGGCCGCGGCCCTGACCATTCGCGCCAAAACCCTGCCCGCCCTTCTGGTGCTGTTGCAGGAAATTGCGAATGAACGCGGCCTGGTCGTCGATAACGCCGATGATGGCCAGCACGAAAGCCTGAGTGCGGTTTTTCAGGAAACCGTTCAATTCATGCTGGAAAACCAGCCCAACCTGCTGCTGCTGGTGCCCGCAACCAAAACCTATGACAGCACCAGCGCGCTTTATGCCCATATCTGGGATTTGGTCAGCGCGCCAGAAGCCGACCGCAGCATCGTGCATTACGGCGTCGGCGAAATCCGCGCCGCGTTGAGCGCGACCAGCAAGCAGAAGGACGAAACCGTGCCCGTACTGCGCATCCATTAAATAAAAAATAAAAAACCAAGGGAGGGACAACCATGACCACAAACGATCAGGCCCAAAAACCAACCACCGCCCAAAAAATGATCGCCGCGTCCTTTGGTGATTTGCTCGGCCACCTATCCGGTGCCCGCAAAATGCAGGTTCATACCGCAACGAATGAACAGGGCTGGACGTCCATCACCTTCATCCCCACGCGCGATATGGCCGAAATCAATCGCCACGCTTTGTACATGACGCTCAGCGATATTCAGGACAATCCATGCGTCAAAAACAACCCGGACCATCTGGTTGTTGATGTCACGGCGCTGAGCGTTCGCGCGTCCAATCCGCATGCCCTTGTCGCCCTGCTCAGCGCGGCGGGTGCGCAGAAAAACACGCGGGTCGACAACACCCCCGAACGGGCCCATGCGGGCGCGGCCATGTCCGGCACCTATGAATTGACCGACGCCTTCCGCCAGCAGGCCCGCAATGTCCTGCAAAACGCCCCGGCCATTGTGGCCCAGCTTCCAGCCATGATGAACTATGCCAACGAAGATCAGCTTTACCGCCATGTCTGGGACATCATAAACGGCATGGGCAATGACATGGTGCATGTGACCTATTCGGTCAGCGACATTCTGGCTGCGCTGGAAGCGGAAGAACCGCGCAAAGGCTTTGGCACCACGCCAGCCCCGGTTTTGTACGTTCACTAAAATAAAAAACCCCGGACCAAGATCCGGGGTTTTTATTGGGTTTTGTGCGTTTTTAGAACGGCTCCGCCACCGCCATAATGACAATAATGACCATCAACAGCGTCGGGGCTTCATTCCAGATTTTGTAGAATTTTGCCGGCTTGGTGTTTTCGTCGCGCTCAAACACTTTGCGCCATTTTGAAAACACGCCGTGCAAACCGAGCATCAGGATAATGGCGGCCATCTTGGCGTGCATCCATCCCTGTTTCATCAGATCCGGGTTGGCCCAGATCATCAGCACGCCAAACACCAGCGATGCAATCATCGCCGGATTCATAATGAAACGCAGTAAACGGCGCTCCATCACCTTGAATGTTTCGCTCTGGTTCGATCCCTTGGGCGCATCGGCGTGATACACGTAAAGCCGCGGCAGATACAGCATCCCCGCCATCCACGCGATAATCGCGATGATGTGCAACGCCTTGATCCAGAGGTAATAGGTCAGCAGGAAAGAGGCCATTTATGCGGCTTTCTGTTGTGATTTGTGATTGATGAGATCTTGCCCCCGCCGTTGGCAGCATTGCGAAAATTCCGCCGGGCAGATGGGTGGCTGATTGTCGTGCGCGGCGATTTTTTCACCACTCAGGCGCAAATCAATTTGCCGCGCTAATCCGGCAATAAAATCCGGCGCATCCATCACGGTGGGCACGCGCGCGAAATAGGGCAGACCCAATTCATCGGCCTTGTGGCGATATTCGATTTCAATTTCAACCAATGTTTCCACGTGTTCGCTGACAAACGCGTGCGGATACACAATCACGCCGACTTTATCGCGGCCCGCTTGCTCCAGCGCCTCATCCGTCGATGGCCCAATCCATTTCAGGCGGCCCACACGGCTTTGGTAACAGGACATCCAATCGGCATCGTCCAGCCCAGCGGCACGGACAATCGCGGCGGCGCTTTGTTCGCATTGCCATTGATACGGGTCGCCGTCTTTGACAACGATTTCGGGCAGGCCGTGCGCGGAAAACAAAATTCGGGGGGGGTGTCCGGCGGCAATCGCCGCATCATACGCCGCGCGCACATGCTTGGCCGACGCTTGCACAAAGCCCTCTTCTGTGGGGTAACAGCACAACAGGCTTTCCGGTTTATCCAGCCCGATGGCATCCGCCGCCTTGCGCCATTGCTGCAAAGAAGACCATGTTGTCGTCGTTGAAAATTGCGGATAGAGCGGCACCAGAACGATGCGCTCCGGATTATACGCGGCCACGGCGCGGGCGGTTTCATCGCTCATCGGATGCCAGTACCGCATAGCGATAAAGCATTTCCAGTCTTTCGCGCCCTGTGTGTGTTGCAGGTGATTTTGCAGGGCATTGGCCTGTTTTTGTGTGTTTTCCAGCAACGGCGAACGCCCGCCCAGAAACCCGTATGACGTTCCAGCCTCGTTCTTCGTGCGCTTGTTGGCAATGGATCGCGCAATGAACGCGCGGACCGGCAGCGGCGCGCGGATAATGTTTTTATCCATGAAGAAGTTCAGCAGGAACGGGCGAATGGATTCCGCTTTATCCGGCCCGCCCAGATTAAACAAAACAACGGCGATTTTTTCCTGTGTCATGGTCTTTACGCTTTGCCTGAAGAATATTCACGCACCAGTGAAACCAATTGCGCCACATGGTCCGGCGGTGTTTCCTTGATGATGCCGTGGCCCAGATTGAACACGAACGGTCCGCCGGACAAATTGTCCAAAATGGCCTGCACATTATCGCGCATCGCATCACCGCCCGCCAGCAAACAGACCGGGTCCAAATTGCCCTGCACGCACGCCAGCGGCTGCAAACGCTGCGCCGCCCAGCGCGTCGGCACCATCTGGTCAATGCCGATGGCGTTGACGCCCGTGCCTTGCACGTAATCCAGTGCCAGGCGGCCCGCCTGACGCGGAAAGCCAATCACCGGAATGTCCGGGTGCGATGCGCGGATCAAATTCACGATGGTTTTTGCGGGCTGAATGCAATAGCGGCGGAACAAGGTTTCATCGCACACGCCCGCCCAACTGTCGAACAATTGCACGGCTTCGGCCCCGTGATCGATTTGCTGGATCAAATACGATGCGGTGGCTTCGGTGATCAGGTCGATCAGTTGCCCAAACCCTTCGGGGTCGCTGTAGGCCCATTTTTTCGTTTCGGCAAAATCGCGCGATCCACCGCCATCGACCATGTAGCACGCAATCGTCCACGGCGCGCCCGCAAAGCCGATCAGCGCAGTGTCCGAAAACCCTTCGCTGTTCAACTGCGCCCGCACGGTGCGGATGGTTTCGTAAATCGGGGACAGGGTTTTTTCAAAACTGGCGAAGGACAACCGCCCCATCTCCGCCGCGGATCGGATCGGGTCCAGACGCGGCCCATCCCCTTCACGAAATTCCAGATGCTGGCCCAGCGCCTGTGGGATAACCAGAATATCGGAAAACAGAATGGCGGCATCCATGCCGAACCGGCGAATGGGTTGGATCGTCACCTCGGCCGCAAAGGCTGGATTGTAAACCAGATCCAAAAACCCGCCCGCTTGCTTTCGCAATTCGCGGTACTCGGGCAAATAACGGCCCGCCTGTCGCATGAGCCATAGCGGAGGTACCGTTTGCGCCTGACCGGTCAACGCACGGATCAGCGGCTTTCCTTGGCCCGGTAAACGGCTGTTCTGGATCTGGGTCTGGCTGATCATCGGCTCGCATGCTTTTTTGAGATTTCTGGCTTGGCTCAAGACTGTCCAATCGAGTGAACAATAACTTTAATAAAGAAATTTAAAAGGGTTTTAGTAGATAGTAGGTCCTGTGAATTATGGGGATTGCATTCTATCCCGCGACTTATTCACAAGGGTGTTAACACGCCAATAGCTGTATTAACGCTTTGGTAACGATTCCATCCCCGACTCCAGCCCATTCGTTAAAAAGATCTTAACAGGGTGGCAAGCCGGTGTGATTCAGAGGGGTCAGCGGGGGCAAAATGGGGCCGGACTCTTCCCCACAAGGTTGGACCCCGATTCCCCCACAAACTTATCCCGCGAACATCCGGGGAACGTCGCGGGAGGAAGGCTGAACGAGGGGCGGGAAGGCGATCAAGCCTCTTCGAGTGCAAGCGCGGCCCCGGCCCCGGCACTTTCAAAGACCAATTCGAAGCCAATGGCCAAATCCTGCGCCACCACTTTTTTATCGGCGCTGCGGGGCAGGCTGATCCTGTAGGTTTTGCAGGCATCGAACAAAATGTCCTGTAACACATCGTCCGAAACGATAAATCCGGCCATTTGTTCCTTTTTAAACAAGCCCGTGGCGGCGGCGCGGAACATCACGCCGTCAATTTGTTTGCGGGCGTTGAATAACGGGCGGAACCGCGCCTGAATATCATGGAAGGACCGGTGGAAGTCGCGGGTATGCATAACGTCCAGAATCCGCACATCGCGGGAATCCGGAATTTTCCCGATCAGGGGAACGGCGGCATCCAGCAAGGCAGGGGCAATTTCGTGGAGATAAAACAAAATCTCGCGGCGCTCATGAGGCATTGGCTGAAACTCTAATATATCGTTTTACACTAATATAAACGTCAAATAGGGCTGCGTTTGTCATAGACAAGGGGCTAGGGTCAGGTTTCCGCGCAAAAGGCGCGGTTTTTCTGGTTTTGGGCCTCTGCCCCAGCTTGTCGGCCTGCGCAAACCTGTCTAGAATCCCGGCCATGTTTCGTGATGCATTTCAAAAACTTGATCGGCTGGAAATTGAAAACCTGATGGGGGCGGTGAACCCGCTTCTGGATGGGGCGGCCTTTAACCCGCGGACCGTCACGGTTTTAGCGGCGGAATTGTCGTTTTATCCCGGTTGGCGGTTGCTGGATCTGGCCGATCACGAGGTGGTCCCGGCCCGCCGTGTCCATATCCTGTACAATCCGGACGCCAGCCAGCCGCTGCGGATTCTGGATTGGACCAACGCCCCGATTTACGCCCTGAACCGCGCCGCGCCCCTGACGCTGAAGGATGACCGCGCCGTCGTTGATTATGTGCGCTTCTTCTTCGCCTATGTCCGGGGCCGCCATGGGCGCTTTATCATTGCCGAAAATGTCGACGACATCATCTGGAAAGAAGACCCGCCACAGGCCGCACGCAAAGCGATCGGCAATCTGCTGGAGCCTGTGCGCCTGACGGGTCAGGCCAAGGACGGGACCAAGACATTGGTCGTTCGCATGATCTTCAAGGACAGTCTGTTCCGCTCAACGGTACAGGTCGCCCCCGATGGCATGGTCAGCCTGACCGATGAAGAGCTGGTGGTCGAAGATATGCCCGTGGTTGATGACTTGCTCGGCCAATAAATTGGCCTTCGGGGACGATTTGTCCGGCCAATAAATCGATCTTCGGGGATGATCTGTCCGGCCCATAAACCCGACTCTGCCCCCCTTTCCATCCCAAAACCCCCGATTTCGCGCGGCCTGAGGCCGGGTGATGATGCGTATGTTCAGATATTAGGGAAAATTACTCACCTAACCCTTTGTCTAAGAAGGGAAAAATATTTTCAAAAAACCATCCCCTTGGTTAGAACTCATTAACTTCGCCCCCGCATAATGGACCCATACCGCTACATGGGGAATGTGCGGATCAAAACGGGCGCAAAGCCCACAAAACAATGGTTTGGTTCATGGGTACGAAGTCACATAATGGCCGGGGCGGGGGCAACGGCACCACCATCGAAATCTTGCAACAGGATGATTGCCGCGTTGCCTATACGTTGAACAACGCCCAACCGGTGCGCTGTTCAATCATTGGCGACCAGCCGCTGTTCTATATGGATTTTGAAGGCGACATTGAAGACGAGCTGGAGTTTGCCAGCGACGGCTATTCATCCATGGGCGGCTCCTATGGCGCTGATCCTTTCAGCATTGATGAAATTGAACGCGGCGTTGCCGCGATGAAAGACCGCCTGATGGCGGCGGATGCGGCGTTGTCCGAACCGGGCTTGCCGCAATTGCGCATGGAAGAATTTATGAACGAGATGCGTGCCGCACTCGATCCGGAACTGGAACCCGCATCCTGCAGTGAATTTGATCTGCGCGCCCTGCGCGCCGCTTTGGAAAAAAGCCGCGTGGCGCATGCCTATCTGTTGCTGGGTGAACAATTTGGTCTGGGTCTGCATTTTTCGGAACAGACCGACACCGCGCATTATGACCGCGACGCCAATGCGATTTTCCTGAATCCGCGCCGTGACCGCACGGATCAGGTGTTGCTGCTGGCCCGCGAACTGCGCCGCATGTGGCAGCACCGCAACGGCGCGCTGTTGCATCCGCTGACCTTCCACCCGGATCAGGCCATTTTGGTCAACCGGGCCCAGATCGCCGATCTGGCCGCGTCCACCATCCGCGTGGCGTGGGAACTGCAACTGGCGGGCAACCGCGATCCGTGGGAACGGTTGGAGGAATCCTCCATGGCCGATCTGGCCCGCGCCTTTGCGCGTGAAGCCTATCTGGATTTCCGCACCATCAATAATGGTTCGGCGTCGGCGGCTGTGTTTGAAACATGGTTCCTGTCCGATCGTTGCCGCATCGAAGACCGCACATTGATCCAGCAAATGCTGGCCGATTATCAGGGTTATGTCTTTGCTGGCGAAGATGCCTCGCGCACCATCACCACCGATCTGGTGCTGGCGCTGGGCACGATGCCTTTCGGCAAAAATTACCTGGTCTCTTTTGTCCCTACCATCCTGTCCGACGCCATTTTTACCGAGGTGCGCGACCGCTCGAATGCCAATTTCCTGTGGTTCATCAAGTTCGAGCGCTCCTTCCGTGAAGCGGAACAGGAATTGCAAACGTCTGAAACCATCCAAACCGGTGCAAATTCTGCCGCCGGAATTACAAAAAATAAAATGGATGGCGACAAATATGAAAAGACGGCAGCAAACATTATCCGTTTGCCCGGGGCGGACCGCGCGTCCGGTTCCGGCAACAACCTTCCGGCCAGCAATGGTGGAAACCGGCGCGCAAGCGGAGCTGGTGGAGCCGATATTGTTTACCTCCAGCCCGTCTCTGCAGAAGACGAGCGCGGGTTGTGAGTATGAATTGATCGATCTGACGGGGAATTCTCCCCGTTGGATGGATGACGATGTGTGTGGATCTGATTCAATGAAGTCCGAGCGTTTAACGCGCAAAACCCATCTGAAACGCCTGCATGGCCGCGACCTTAACCGCGATGTCGCCCACCCCCATGTTTATGATTTGACCCATTCCACGGGCGATGCCGTGACGTTGCTGGCTGGTCCGAATGCCGTGCCGTCCGTGCGGATGATGCCGTGCTTCTGGCCGCTGGCCGCCGTGCTGGCCGAAGCCGATCAATGCGATATTGATGGTGTTCAGGAACGCCCGTTCGCGTTCAAAACCGACCGCGATGTTCTGACCTGGTGCGCGATGATGGCGGGGGAAAGCCCGCTGGTGCGCGCGTTGATGCTGGATGCCGAAGATCATGGCTGGTCCGTTGGTCTCGACCATCTGGGCCGCGAAGGCTACTACATCGATGTGGCTGAACGCCTGATCCTGATTGATCGTTTTGGCATGAATGTCGATGCGCTGGGTCGCTCGGCGTTCTTCCGCAATGCGTTGCTGACCACCTTTATCCGCGCCTTGCGCGATGTCTGGCACGAAAACCGTCTGGACGGATCGGAAGAAGATTTCGCCCCCGACCAATATCTGATGCTGGAACGCGTACGCGCGGCCGATTGCGATACCGTGACCATTCTGGCCGGCTGGGAATTGCGCGGGGCGGGCTTCGCCGAAATCTGGCGTCATATTCTGGGGTCAGAAGAGGGCGATATGGCCACCATTTTCACCCGTTTTCTGGAACGCGATCCGGGCGCCTTGTTCAACGGCGCGGTTCTCGCCTACACCTTCCGCCAATGGTATGCCGATACGGCCCGGGTGGATGCCAGTGACCATGAAACACTGGAAGTTCTGGACGATGTCTTCCTGAACGATGATATCACCCCGTCCTTTGGCGCGGACAAGGTCACTCCGGCGGTGATCGAAGGTCTGGCCATTCTGCCCGACGGCACCGCGTATTTGTCCGGTCTGGGCGATGGCATCCTGAAGGACCCGTTCTTCGCGGGCCTCAGCGACCCGATCAACCAGACCCATCTGTTCCACATCATGTACGATATGGAAGTGGTGATGGTGAACAACGTCCCGTTCCGCGACGCCGACCTGGCCCGCCTGATCTTCCCCGAAGGCGATCTGGTCCGCCCGGCCACGCCGCGGGGGTAAAATCCAATAGTATTTAAAAAAGCCGTGCTGGATTATGTCCAGCACGGCTTTTTTATTTCAATGGCTGCATTGTTTAGCTGCGGTCTGCGATCTTTTGAATATTGCTATTAATCTGGAATAGAACGATCAACAGCTCACACAATATACGCACGAAAAGCCCGCCAAGAACCAGAACGACAAGGCTAGCGATAACCTCACCCTCTAGAATTAGGCCACTCGCACCAAGCACGACACCAAACATCAACAGTAAGTAGACAAAGTTGATAATGATTGGAGTTAGCATACTGTCAAAATACAGAATTGCACTCAGTTTGGGTTTTTGCTTTTCGTTCATTGCGTTTATCCTGACTGGGAAGAGGGTGATAATTTTGAACATGGTAATCAAGAGTGGATCTCTTGTCTTTAGCTCGACATATTACATATTGACCCTTTGTTGGGGCGTTGAAAACCCGCCCTTTTCCGTTACCATACCAATATGAAACACCATCGCGCCGATGCGCCGTTTTATGTTCATCTGGTTTCCGACGCCACCGGCACGACGTTGCAGGGGCTGGCGCGCGCCTGCCTGTCCCAGTTTGAAGAGGTTGAGGCGGTGGAGCGGTTCTGGCCGATGGTGCGGACGGATAAGCAGCTCGAACGCGTGATCGCGGAAATTGCTGAAAACCCGGGCCCGGTGTTGTTCACCATGGTGGACAAGCATTTGCGCAAAAATTTGCAACGCGCCGTGCATGATCTGGGCCTGCCCTGCATGCCGGTGCTGGACCCGATCATTAAAGGGTTGTCGTCCTATCTGGGTGTCGCGCCCAAGGGGGTTCCGGGGCTGCAGCATGCTTTGGATGCGGCATATTTCAAACGGATTGATGCGGTGGATTTTGCGTTGTCGTTTGATGACGGGCAAAATCTGGACGGGATCGAGGAGGCGGATGTTATTCTGGTTGGTGTGTCGCGCACATCGAAAACACCGACCTGTATTTTCCTCGCCCGGCGCGGCATTCGCGCGGCGAATATTCCCTTTGTGCCCGATCTGCCCTTCCCTGAAAAAGTGCTGAAATTAAAGGATTCATCGCATGATGGGCCATTGATTGTTGGCCTGACCGAAACGCCGGATCGTCTGGTGGCCCTGCGTCGCAACCGGTTGAAGGCAGAGGACATGAATCCGCATTACACCGAAAACACCTATCTCGATCTTGACCGCGTCGAAGAAGAAATTCGTACCGCGCGCAAATTTTTCTCCGCCCATGGTTGGCCGGTGATTGATGTGACGCGCCGTTCGGTCGAGGAAACATCGTCGGAAATACAAATGCTGCTGCAACGAAAACTGGGCCACAAGGATCAGCCGGAGCTGTTGTCATGACGCGCAAAACAGGGTTGATCGGTCATCCGGTGTCGCATTCTTTATCGCCCGCGATTCATACGCACTGGCTGCAACAATACCGTATTGACGGGGCTTATACCGCTATCGATATCGCACCCGATGATTTGTCGTCCCGCGTGCGCGCGTTGGCGGATGATGGGTATGTCGGGTTCAACGTCACCCTGCCGTACAAGGAAGAAATATCCTTCCTGTGCGATGATCTGGATGATACGGCGCAGGCCGTGGGCGCGGTCAACACCGTGACCATTGACAATCATGGCCGCCTGCACGGGCATAACACCGATGTGGACGGGTTTATCAATCATTTGAAATCATCGGTGCCGGATTTTCATTTGTCCGGAAAACATGCGGTGGTTCTGGGTGCGGGCGGTGCGGCACGCGCGGTTTTATATGCGTTATTGCGCGAAGATTTTGAATGGATCACGTTGATCAACCGCACGCGCGAACGCGCCGTGGCGGTGGCCAATGATCTGGATGATGATGGCCGCGTGTTGATTGTCGATTGGGACAAACGCGGCGGCGCGCTGGCGGATACGGATTTGCTGGTGAACACAACATCACTGGGCATGACCGGGCAAGCGCCATTGGATATGGATGTGGGGGGTTTGTCACCCAATGCGGTGGTCTATGACATTGTGTATCGCCCGCTCATGACACCATTGTTGCAACAGGCGAAGATGCGCGGAAACACAATTGTAACAGGGCTTGGCATGCTGTTGCATCAGGCGCGCCCGGCGTTCGACGCATGGTATGGCGTGATGCCGCATGTGGATGACGAACTGGAATCTTTGGTGATGGAACGGTTGGTGGGGCCATGATTATTCTGGGATTAACCGGGTCCATCGGCATGGGGAAAAGCACGGCGGCGGCAATGTTTACGCGCCTCGGTGTGCCCGTGCATGACAGTGATGCGTCCGTGCATCAATTGCTGGGCCCGAACGGCGCGGCGGTTGCGGCGGTTGCGGCCGCGTTTCCTGGCGTGCTGGATCAACCCAACAATGCCATCGACCGCAAAAAACTGGGTGCGATGATTTTCCCCGACCCCACGAAAAAGGCGGTTTTAGAGGGGATTTTGCACCCGATGGTGCGGCAATCCCAAGCCGATTTCCTGCATAAAAACCGCGCCCTCGGTGTAAAAATTGCGGTGCTGGATATTCCGTTGCTGTATGAAACCGGCGCGGAATCGCGCGTCGATAAAGTCATCGTTGTCACCGCCCCGCCGCATGTGCAACGGCAACGCGTGCTGGCGCGGCCCACCATGACGGTTGATAAATTCAATGCCATTCTGGCCGGACAAATGCCCGATGCGGATAAATGCAAACGCGCCGATTACATCGTCCAGACGGGCCTTGGCCGCGTGCATACCATGCGGAGTTTAAAAACAATCGTGCGTAACCTTCTGCAACAGGGACCATCACCCCATGTCCACCATCCGTAATGCCACAATTTTCCGCCACTCTATGTCCGACGGTGCGGGCACCATTGCCGACGTGCTGGTCGATCGCGGTGCGGATATCACGCTGATCGATACGTTCGATCATGATTTTTCCGGGCTGGATCCGTTAAAGCCCGATTTGCTGGTGGTTTTGGGGGGTGCGTGCGGTATTTATCAACGCGATTTGTACCCGTTTTTGAACCACGAAATTGACGCCGTGCGCGCGCGGATTGATGCGGGCCGCCCCACGCTGGGCATTTGCCTTGGCGCGCAAATGATTGCGGCGGCCTGTGGCGAAGATGTGTACAAGGGCCCACGCGGCGAAGAACTTGGCTGGCACGATCTGGCCCTGACCGATGCGGGAAAAAATTCCGTCGCACGTCATTTTGATCATACGGCAACTCGCGTCATGCAACGTCATGGCGACACATTCAACCTGCCCAAACGCGCCACACGTCTGGCCAGCACGGTGAAGTACGAAAACCAGATTTATGCCATCGAAAACCATGTGCTGGCGTTTCAGTGCCATGTCGAGGTAACGCCCCGCATCATGCACAGCTGGTCCGTCGGCCTTGCTCACCGCGCCGCCAGCGGCGATCTGGACCTCAACGGCCTGCGCGCCGACACCGCCCATTGGTTGCCGAAAATGCAGGCCCAGACGCGGTTGTGCTTGAACGAATGGCTTGATCAATTGTCCTAGTCTGTCATCCCGACAGAGCGCAGCGACGAGGGATCCCCTCTGCATCCAAGTTGAGATGCCCTCACCTTCGTTCGGGATGACATCTGGGGGAGGCTTACTTACCCTGTAAAAACCCCTAATATCCCACCATGTGGGCAATCGTACTGGGTATAGAAACCACGGGCATGGACCCGTTGCAGGGCGACCGGTTGGGGCTGTAACGGTGCATGGGGTGGATATTTCTTCTACACAAGTCGTTGAAAATAAACAATAATAATGCCTTTTATTGACATAATTCTAGCCTTTGGTTATCTTTCCCTCCATTCAAGATTGTTTTGTGAAACAGGAGGCGCATGATGCCAGACGCAGGGAAACCATCGGATAAAAAAGCTCTTTTTAATGGGCTTTCTCTTCTTCGCAATGTTGGGGCCAGCTTAAAAGCAGGATATGCCACCATTGACACGAATGGTCGGACCCTATTGGCCACCGGCGGCGTTTTGATCACGGGAATGATGCCTTTGGCCGAAACAATTGTGCGGCAACCGAGCGGGGCTCTGGTGGTCGGCGGCTCTCTTGCGGTTGGCGCTCTTGCGGGCGGTACGATCTTTGCGGGCACGACAGCCTTAATGAACGGATCAACAGAATTTTCAGATCATCGCACAACGCTTCTGGGGGCTTGCAAACAGGACTTTAAGCTGAAGGCAGCGGGATCTGTGCTGGGGGGTCTGTTGATTGCCGGTGCCGTTGCGATGGAGCAAATGTTGGAACACAACGACGTTACCTGCAAAATTGAACAAGACAGCCTGGTCTGCCAGGCCACTCCTAAAAAAGCCCCATCTCTTTCCGCCCCTGTGTTGAGCGTCCAATAGATGTGATTGAGCCCGGCCCTGTTAGGCCGGGCTTTTCTTCCCCCGGAGCCCTTGCGCAACAGCTTAAAACCTTTCATATTCTGCCCCATGCGTGAAATTGTTCTTGATACCGAAACCACGGGCATGGACCCGTTGCAGGGCGACCGGCTGGTTGAAATTGGCTGTGTCGAGCTGATGAACCATGTGCCGACGGGGCGCACCTATCACCAATATATCAACCCCGAACGCTCTGTCCCGGCTGAGGCTGTGGCGGTGCACGGGTTGAATGATGCGTTTTTAAAGGACAAACCGGTCTTCGCCGAAATCTACACCGAATTTCTGGATTTCATTGGCGATGATGGGAAACTGGTCATTCACAACGCCGAATTCGACGTGAAATTCCTGAACGCGGAATTGGCCAATGTGGGGTTCCCCGGCTACCGGCTGAAGGATGTGACCGACACGCTGAAAATCGCGCGGGAAAAATTTCCCGGCTCTCCCGCCAGCCTCGATGCGTTGTGCCGCCGCTTTGGCGTGGACAATACGGGCCGTGAATTGCACGGCGCGTTGCTGGACGCGGAATTGCTGGCCGAGGTTTATCTGGAACTGTGCGGTGGGCGGCAACATGGTCTGGGTCTGGGGGCCACCGCTGGCGGGGCGCAACAGGGGCGCGGATCGGTTTTATCCGGCATCGAACCGGTGCGCCGCAAGGCCCGCGAAAAACGCGAATTTCCCATCCCGGCGGATGAGGCCGAGGCCCATGAAAAGCTGGTCGCATCCCTGACCGATGCAATCTGGAAGCGGGCCGACTAGGGTGCGCCCTCAATTTTAGTCTTTTGGCCTGCAAACGGTGCTTTTCTGCGCTTCCGCTCCTCAAATACATTTATGTATTCTGCGGGGCGGTTCTCAAAAACCTCCATTTTCGGCGCAAAATCCGTCAATTGAGGACATACCCACCCCCCGAAACTTGGGCTTTCCCCAAGTGGCCACGGCGCAAAGTCTTTGAAATTGCAGGTGAATTTTGACCCCGGCGGGAAATCCTAACCCGCTGAATGCGCACGATTATTTCAAAAAACCATGATTCCCATAACAATCGATTGACAGGTCTCCCGGGGCGGCCTACGAATTTCCCTCTTAAAAAATAAAAACAAAAGAATTGGGACTGGGAGTTTGTTTCGAAATGGCGACGCCACAGAAGAATCCAAGCAATAAGAAAAAATCGACCCTGACGCTGGTTGCGGCCTTTGCCGTTGTCGCGGGGGTTGGGTATTGGGCGTACAGCGATCGCCAGTCCAGCGCGTATGAACGCGAATTTAAAACCTTTGGCATTCCCTATTCCGAATTTATCGATCAGGCGCAGCAGGGGAAAATTTATTCCCTGACCATGAAGGGTCAGCAAGTGCGCGGCGAAACCATCGATAAAAAAATCTTCATCACCCACGTGCCCGAAAGCGCCGATAAATTCATGGACCGCATGATCGATGGCGGCGTGAAGGTCACCAGCCTGCCCGCCGATGTGCCGAAATCGGGTGGCGGCGGCTTTGGTGGCGGCATTATGATGATGCTGTTGATGTCGATTATTCCGGTCGGTCTGTTGATCGGGTTCATGTATTGGATGTCCAAAAAACAACAAGGCGGCGGGGCTGGCGGCTTGACCAACCTGTCCAAATCCAAAGCACGGCTGATCGATGCGAAAGATTGCCACACGCGGTTCAGCGATGTGGCGGGCGTGGATGAAGCCAAGGCCGATCTGGAAGAAATCGTCGATTTCATGAAAAACCCGACACAATACCGCAAGCTGGGCGCGAAAATTCCGCGCGGGGCGTTGTTGGTTGGCCCGCCGGGCACGGGGAAAACCCTGCTGGCCAAGGCCGTTGCGGGTGAGGCGGGCGTATCGTTCTACACCGTATCCGGTTCCGATTTTGATGAATCGTTGGTTGGCGTTGGCGCGGCGCGCGTGAAGGCGATGTTTGATGACGCGAAAAAACATGCCCCCTGCATTATCTTTATCGATGAAATTGATTCCATTGGCCGCAAACGCGGCGGCATGAATGATGATGGTAAAACCATCAACCAGTTGCTGGCGCAAATGGATGGCTTTGAAACCGGCGAGGATATTATCGTTCTGGCCGCGACCAACCGCGTTGATACGCTGGATGACGCGCTGAAACGCCCGGGTCGTTTTGACCGTCAGGTGCATGTGGGCCTGCCGGATCTGGCTGGTCGCGTGCAGATTTTGAAAACCCATATGCGCACCGTCCCGTTGGATACCGATGTGGATGCGTCGGTGATTGCACGCGGCGTTCCCGGTTTTTCCGGGGCTGATCTGGCCGGGCTTGTGAACGAAGCAGCTTTGACGGCGGCGCGCCGTAAAGGCAGCGTTGTGAGCGCGGCCGATTTTGAACAGGCCCGCGACCGCATCATCATGGGGGCGGAACGAAAAGGGCTGGTGATGACGGACGAAGAAAAACGTCTGACCGCCTATCACGAAGCGGGCCATGCGCTGTGCGCCCTGCATTCACCGGGCGCGGACCCGATCCACAAGGCGACGATTATTCCGCGTGGCGGTGCCTTGGGCATGGTCATGCAATTGCCCGAGGGCGATCGCGTATCGCTGAACCGTCAACAGGCGCATGCGCGTTTGATCGTGTGCTTCGGCGGCCGTGTGGCCGAGGAAATGATTTTCGGCCATGAAAAAGTGACCAGCGGCGCATCCGGCGATATTCAGGCCGCGACCGACATGGCCGAACGCATGGTGCAGGATTGGGGTCTGTCCGATAAAGCGGGCACGGTGCGGTATTCCGCGGGCCGCAGTGAACAAATGATGGGTGTTGTCGGACGGTCGAAAAATATGTCCGAGGTTACATCCCTGATGCTGGATCAGGAAATTCGCGAATTGATCGATGGTGGCAAGGTTGGGGCGGAACAAATTCTGACCGATTATCGCGACCAGTTGGAAAACATCGCGCAGGCATTGCTGCAATATGAAACGCTGAGCGGTTCGGAAATTTCCATTGTGGCAAAGGGTGGCACCTTGACCCGTGATCCGGTTGATCCGGCCCCGGATGAGGCGCCGAAAACGAGCAACCCGCGCCATCCAAAACCGCCGCACCCGGCGAACAACAACGATAATATTCGCCCGCTGTAACGGGCGTTGAACAGGAATACAGGATCCGGGCCGTCAGCCCGGGTCTTTGGTTTTACGAGTGACGAAAAAAAGGATTTTTGATCAATGTCGAATATGCTGAGAAACGCGGGTATAGCAGCGCTTTTTGCTGTTGTGGCCTATAACATTATGAACTCAGACGCCAGCGAACAAGCTGCACGCCCGACGGCGGAACACAAGGCCTATACGCAGTTTATCGACATGGCCCGTCGCGGTGATTTTGAAGAAATTCAATTGCGCGGCGCGGATGGTCGCGAAGTGCGCGCGCTGGACAGTAATGGGACATTGATTGTGTCCCGCATTCCCGTGAATGAAAACATTATGGATCGCCTGTATGGCGAACGTGTGGATGTGGTCGACATGTCCGCGCGTGATAAACCGCAGGAAGCCGGCATCTTTTCGCGGCTGTTGTTCACGTTGCTGCCCGTTGCGCTGATGGTCGGGTTTTTGATGTTCATGATGCGTGGCGGCATGAAAGGTCCGGGCGGCGGCGGTGGTGGCGGCGGCGGATTCCTGAGCGGCAAATCCATGGTGAAGAAATTCAACGCCCGCGACTGCGATGTGCGCTTTGACGACGTTGCCGGGATTGATGAGGCGAAGGCCGAATTGATGGAAATGGTCGATTTCCTGAAAAGCCCCGGTAAATATACGCGTTTGGGTGCCAAAATCCCGCGCGGTGCGTTGCTGGTCGGTCCGCCGGGCACGGGGAAAACCCTGATGGCCAAGGCCGTTGCGGGCGAAGCGGGCGTGCCGTTCCTGTCCCAATCGGGGTCTGAATTTGTGGAAATGTTTGTGGGCCGTGGCGCGGCCCGCGTGCGCGAATTGTTTGAAGAAGCGAAAAAATCTGCGCCGTGCATTATTTTCATCGATGAAATCGACGCTGTCGGTCGCCAGCGCGGCGCCGGTGGCGCTGGTGGTGGTCACGATGAACGTGAACAGACACTGAACCAGTTGCTGGTTGAAATGGACGGGTTTGATGGGACCGAAGGGATCATCATTCTGGCCGCAACCAACCGTGCCGATGTGCTGGATGCGGCCCTGAAGCGTCCGGGTCGTTTCGACCGTCAGGTGCATGTGGGGCTGCCCGATCTGTCGGGTCGTGTGCGTATTCTTCAAACGCATTTGCGCAACAAGCCTGTGGCTGATGATGTCAGTGTGTCCGTCATTGCGCGTGGTGTTCCCGGTTTCTCCGGTGCCGATCTGGCCAACCTGGCGAACGAAGCGGCCCTGTGTGCCGCACGGCGCGGGGCTGATGCTATTTCGCAGGCTGATTTTGAATCGGCCGCCGACCGCATCATGATGGGCGCGGAACGCAAAACGATGATTATGAAGGACGAAGAAAAGCGCCTGACCGCTTATCACGAAGCGGGTCACGCTTTGTGCGCTTTGCACGCGCCGGGGGCTGATCCGATCCACAAGGCGACGATCATTCCGCGCGGCGGCGCCTTGGGTATGGTGATGCAGTTGCCCGAGGGCGATCGTGTCTCCCTGACCCGTCAACAGGCACATGCCCGTCTGGCCGTGTGCTATGGCGGCCGCGTTGCCGAAGAAATGATCTTCGGTGCGGACAAGGTGACAACGGGGGCATCGGGTGACATTCAATCTGCCACGGGCATGGCCCGCGCCATGGTCGAGGAATGGGGTCTGTCCGACAAGGCGGGTGCCGTTCTGTACTCCGCCAGCCGTCAGGAACAGGCGATGGGTATCTCGGGCCGTTCGAAAAGCATTTCCGAAGTGACCTCGCTGATGCTGGATCAGGAAATTCGTGAATTGACCGATATGGGCAAGGTGATGGCGGAAGAGATTCTGTTCACCCATCGTGATCAATTGGAGAACATTGCCGAAGCGTTGCTGAAATATGAAACGCTGAGCGGTTCGGAAATTAAAACAGTGGCGAGTGGCGGGACATTGACCCGTGATCCGTCCCAACCCCCGCCGGATGAAACACCGAAAAATCCGGGCGCGTTCGGCGGCACACCCGCCAACGATACCGGCAGCAACGATATGAAGCCGCCGAAGCCGATGTAATAAAAAAGCCCGGATCGATCATCCGGGCTTTTTCTTGTCTTGATCGCGCGGTGTTTACGCGCGCGCCATTTGATCGGCCTTTTGTTGCAGATCGGGGGCGAAGCGTTGGATGTATAATTGCTGGAAATCAATCGGGCCGATCAGCAGCGGTGGGTATCCGGCCTGCTGGCTCAGATCGCCCAGAATTTGGCGTGCGAACGGGAAGATCAAGCGCGGCACTTCGATCAACATCATCGGGTGCATCGTTTCCTGCGCAACTTCCGGGCCGGCGGACACGGCGGCGGCATATTCGATTTCGGCCACGAACAACGTCATATCACCGCGTTTGGACGCGCAACGGATGCGCAAGGACACTTCGTACATTTGCGGGCTGCCCGGCACTTCCGGCATGCCGTTCAATTCCATGTTCACATTGACTTTGATTTCCGGCTTCTCGGCACTCGGGCGCAAAGAATGCGGTGCGTTCGGATTTTCGAACGACACATCCTTCACATATTGCGCATGGATGGTCAGCGGCATCGGGCGCACATCAAGCGGTGCGGATTGGGTGGAGGCATCAGTCATCGTTAAAAATCCTTATGTTTATCCAGTGCGGTCAGATTAAGGGGTCTGGTGGCTGCAATCAACCGGGGCGATTACCCGATTTTCTTGGTGTCATCGTCCGGATCGGTCACGCTGATTTCCTCATACTCCACATCCAAAGCGGTGTAGGACGATTGGGATTGGTCTGGGTTGCGTGCCCGCGCTGTGGTGGCACCGGGGAACCCATGCACCTGCACCCATCCGGCCAAGGATTTGCGCAAAATAACCCGTATGGGTGGGATCAGCAGGGCAAAAGCGATGAAATCGGTGAAAAAACCGGGAATAATCAGCAAAATTCCGGCGATAAACAGGCAAAACCCGTCAAAAATCTGCTGAATGGGCACTTCGCCCAGGCTGTTGGCTTCATTCAGGTTGAAAAATGTCGATAAACCCTGTCTTTGCAGGATCATCACCCCCGCCGTCGCGCTGGCCACGCACAGCAACAGGGTGTTCAGCACCCCGATCTCTCCGCCAATGGCGGCGAAAAGGGCAATTTCAATCAGGGGGATAAGGATAAAAAGGACAAGCAGCACCATGGTGGCCCGGCGGCATCTTTCTCGCGTTTGTCTTGCGTTTGGCGTGAATTACATTAGGTTTTACAGACCGAGGGACGGAAAAGCCAGCCCGATGGCACCGTCCTGTGTTAATATGGTTGAATCCCCTGCAAAATAAAGGATCCCACCCAAGTGACCGCAGATATTCTCCTGTACGCTTTGATCGCCGCCGGTTTGGTATTCTGGCTCCGCAATGTGCTGGGCACGCGCCATGGCGATGAACGCCAGCGCCCGAACCCGTTCGCGCGGCCCGACAATGATGCTGCGGCCCGCAATGGTGCGCGTCCTGATCCGGCACGCTCGGTCGTCACCCCGCTTCACCCGGCTCGCGATGATGCGCCGGTGCAGAATGGGGGCCTGATGCCCGGCATCCTGCCCGGTCTTGATGAACCGCTGCCCGGCGTGGTTCTTCCGATGGGCAAGAATATGAGCGCGGCCAAAGGGGCCGAGGCTGGCCTGCAGGACATCGCCAATGCCGATCATTCCTTTAACGCCACCCATTTCCTTGAAGGCGCACAAGATGCCTTCGTGATGATTGTTGAGGCCTTTGCCGCCAATGATCGGGGCTTGCTGAAAAATCTGCTCGATCCGTCGCTCTATGCGGCCTTTGATGGAGCGATGACGGCGCGTGAAGAGCGTGGCGAAATCGCGCTGACCGAAATTCATGCCATTCGTCGTCTGGAAATTGTCGATGCACGGATTCAGGATAAACGCGCTTTGTTGACCGTACGGTTCGTTGCCGATGAAACCGCAACGATCCAGAACAAGGACGGCGAATATATTTCCGGCAACCCGGACCGGGTGAAGGAAACCATTGATATCTGGACCTTTGGAAAACCGCTGAAATCCCGCGAACCGACCTGGTATCTGGTCGCGACGCGTGAGGAAGACGCGGATAAGAAGGGCATGCCAGAAACGGTTATCTAAACACTGTACGGATAGGGCTTGACGGCCCGCAACGGCTTCTATGGAATGGGCGCATGATGAAAAACATGCGCCCCTTTTCTTTGGTTTTGGTCCTGTCTTTTGCGCTGGCCGCGTGCGGCACCGGGCCGGATGAACCCTCCCGCTTTGCGCCCGAAGATGCGAAGCTGGTTTTGCGCGCCGCGGATACATCCGTGCTGCCGGGCTGGAATGAGGATGATGTGGCGCAGGTTCTGCCCGCCTTGCAAAAATCCTGCGCGCGCATTTTAAAGGCCGCGCCGGATAAAGCCTTTGGCGCGGATGTTCGTTTCGGCACCATGGCTGATTGGCAAATGCCGTGTAACGCGCTGGCGCAAACACCGCCCGCTGATGTGCGCGCTTTTATGAACCAATGGTTCAATGTGTATGCGGCGTCCGCAGAAGGACACGAAACAGGCCTGTTTACGGGCTATTACGAAGCCTCCCTCAACGGGTCACGCACGCGGCATGGCTCCTATCAAACACCGTTGCGTGTGCGCCCCACCGATCTGGTGATGGTCGATCTGGGGCAATTCCGCGACAGTTTGAAGGGCCAGCGTATTGCGGGCCGCGTGGTGGATGGGAATTTGAAACCGTTTGAATCGCGCGATCAGATTGAGGCCCAAACACCAACACTGAAAGATGATGATGCGACCGTGCTGGCGTGGGTGGATAATCCGGTTGATGCGTTCTTCCTGCAAATTCAGGGCTCGGGCCGCGTGCAGATGGATGATGGGTCGGTGTTGCAGGTGGGGTATGCGGCGCAGAACGGCCACCCTTATACCGCCATCGGACGTGAGTTGATTAAACGCGGTGCCATGGCCAAGGAAGAGGTGTCGATGCAATCGATCCGCGCCTGGCTGGAAGCGCATCCGGATCAGGCGGATGAATTGATGAACGTCAATGCGTCCTATGTCTATTTCCAGTTGATCGAGGGCGAAGGGCCGCTGGGCGGTGAAAACATTGCATTGACGGCGGGCCGTTCCTTGGCAATTGACCGCAGCAAGATACCCTATGGCGTGCCGTTGTGGCTGGATGCGGGCGGGCCCGGGTCGGATACCGACAAAACCGTGCCATCCATTCGCCGTTTGATGATGGCACAGGATACTGGTGGGGCCATTCGCGGCGCGGTGCGCGGTGATGTGTATTTCGGTTTCGGCGATGCGGCAGAGCACAATGCCGGGCTGATGAAATCGGATGGCCGCTACTGGTTTTTCATTCCAAAATCGGTCAAATTTGACCCGCAATAATTTAGAAAAGATTTTTTACAGGAAGGATAGTCTTCAATGCTGAAACTCTCTGATTACGACATTACGCCCGATCGCGGTTTTCTGGCCCCCTATGAAATGGATGAGGTCACGCTGCCATCCGATTTCAATGCGATCCTGATTTCCGGTAAACATTTGTCCGACTTGATGCTGACGGGGCGCGTGCGTCATTTCCTGAACGCGCTGCCGGAAATTGATATGGCCGCGCATATCGGGCATTTGAACGATGCGCAGTTGCGCCGTTTGATGGTGCATTATTCCTTTATCGTGCAGGGTTATGTCTGGGGCGAGAAAGAAGCGGCCCACACGCTGCCGCGCAATCTGGCGGTGCCGTATTGCATTCTGGCGGACAAAATCGGGCAATTTCCGTTGTTGCCCTATTCGTCTTATACGCTCGATAACTGGGCGAAGCTGGACCCGCGCGGTGATGTCGCGCTCGACAATATCTATGTCATTCAAAACTTCTATGATGGGCTGGATGAAAACTGGTTCATTCTGGTGCATGTCGAAATCGAAGCCAAAGCGGGCGCGGCGCTGGCCGCTATTCCGGGCTTGCTCGATGCGCTGGCCGCGAAAGACAGCGCCGGTGTGACCGCGGGCCTGAAAACCATTCTGGCCGCATGGGAAAAGATCAATCCGGTGTTTGACCGTATGCCGGAAGGGTGTGACCCGTATATCTATTACCACCGCGTTCGCCCCTATATTCACGGGTGGAAGGGCAACCCCGCTTTGCCGGAGGGTTTGATTTACGACGGTGTGGCGAAATATGCTGGGAAACCGCAGCCCTTCCGGGGCCAGACAGGATCACAAAGCTCGATCGTGCCGACCATGGATGCGTTGCTGGGCATCGCGCATGAAAATGATCCGCTGCGCGAATATCTGGACGAATTGCACCAATACCGCCCGCCGCGTCACCGCAAATTTATCGAAGATGTGGCAAAAAATTCCAACCTGCGCGATTTCGTGACGGCATCGGGGTCGGCGGAGTTGGTCGGGTTGTACAATGATATCGTCAATCATGTGCAGGCGTTCCGCACGCGCCATCTGGAATATGCGGCCAGCTATATCAACAAACAGGCCCGCGATTCCGAAGGCAATCCAGTGGATATTGGTACCGGCGGCACGCCCTTTATGAAGTATCTGAAGAAGCACCGCGATGAAAGCGGCCTGCATCTGCTGCCACTGCCGCCCGCCAAATCGGCGTGAGGTGCGTTTTGAAGAATAAAAAAATCCCCGGGTCATCTCCGGGGATTTTTTTTATGAAACTTTTTTATTTCATCCGGAATTGATGCAACCGGAATGAAACTTCGCGGCATCGCCGATCGTTGCTCATGCACAAAATCGATCCGGCCAGCAATTCATAATGGGCCAGATCCGGGGCCAGGCGGCTGGCTTCGGCCACATCGCTGATCGCATTGGCGCATTCGATAAAGGCGCTTTTCATGGCGTCGGCGGGGTATGTGCCCTGCTCGGCGGCGGTTGAGGCGGCGCAGCTATTTTTGACCAATTCAACGAACTGGGTCTGCCCCTCGCGGTCCAGTGTTTCCATGTAATTGGAAACCATGACGCGATTGGATTCAGACAATGTGCGCAGGCACCCATTGCTGGTCCACAAGGTGGATTTTGCGGAACAATCCTGCGCCACCATTTTGGTGTAGTGCATGGCGGTTTCGCTGACATCCGTGCCGCTTTGTGGCTTTTTAATCGCCTGTGCGGCGGCGGGCAGTGCACTGACCGCAACACAAAACAAAGCCAGCAGGATGATGTGTGCTTTATTCTTCATCGTCGTCGCCTTCGCTGTCATCAATCAGCGCGTTCAGCAATTCCTGAATTTCATCCGCTTCCAGCGTCAGGGAAATATCGCTTTCCGGGTTGATGGTGATGGCTGCGTCATCAACAGCGGCCAACAGGTCGCGCATGACGAAAGACAGATACGGAACCGGGTCGCCTTCGGTCGCTTCTTCCAGCAAGGCTTCGCTGGTGAACACGGGGATGAAGGAGGCATCGTCATCGGTCTGCCAGACATGCAGTTCCAGTTCCGGGCCATCTTCGGTTTCGCCGGTGACGGCACCGGGTACGAAAACGGTTGAATCAACCAGCGCATCATAAAACGCCATTGTCGCGCTTTCATCCAGCGCGGCCAGCATCATCAATTCTTCCAGCGGGACGGCGTTGTCGTTTGCGTTATCGGAGTCAGGGGTGCTCATAGCCGGGGCCTTAAAATGTTGAAATGTGTACGAAAAACCTCACCCCCCGACACGGGCGGGTGGGGCCTCACTCCCCATCATATCACGCCGTGGGGCTGAGCCAAGCGGGACGGTTGAAGGGCAGTGGAAAACGAACCGGGGCAGGCCGGATTTTCAGGGTCAGCGCAGTCAGGGCCGCCATCAGGACGCACACGCCCAGCCACCAGCCTTGCCACAACCCATAGCCGGTCAATCCGACCGAACAGGCCGCCAGAAAAACGGCCAGAACCAGCCGCCGATTGGCGGGCGTAAGTGCGTCGATGCGGCGGAACAAGGCGGCCACCGCCGCCATGGTCAGGGCCGCGCCCAGCGCCCCGAATTCAATCCAGATCTGCAACACGCCATTATGGGGGTGCATGATCGTGCTGGCGGGTTCATAAATTTTGGCGTTGTCAAAATCGGTGATGACCCGGCTGGCCTCGATCCCGAACCCGGTCAGGGGGTTTTGCAGGGCGTAACGGCTGACGAAATCCCAGATTTCCATGCGCTCCAGCGGGTTGGCGGAACTGTCCAAAAACATGGGCTCCAGCGCCGTGGCCAGATGACGGAACATCGCAATCGCCAGAAACGGCCCCGTCGCAATCCCGGCCAGCAGGACCCATTTCAAAACCCGGCGCGGCCAGATCGACACAACAGGGAAAGCGGCCAGCACGGCAATGCCGATGATGAAGGCCAGCAAGGCGGTCTGGCTGTCGCTGGTGTCGATGGCGGCAAAGCCCAGCCCGATGATGGCGGCGGCCATGCCCCACCCCAGAATGCCCGGCCACAGGCGCAGCGCCATAACCATGGCGGGCAGGCTGCACAAGGTCAGGGCCATACAGGCGCGGTTGGTTTCATAGGTGCCAATGATGACGTCGGCAGCAATGTCATGGGTCAGACGGTAGAGGGGTTGGCCGGTATAATAATCACCAATGATCACGGCCCATCCGGCCATCACCGCCAGCGGAATGATTTTCGCGATGCGGTTCAGCGTGTCCCGATCCGCGCCCCGGCAGAATCCTAACATCACCGCACCGGGGATCAGCACCATGGCGATCTTGCCGGCCCGCGCGCCCGCTTCCGCCGGATCAAGGGCCCAGAGTGTGCTGCACGCGGCAAGCGCGACGATGGCGCCCGTGCAAATCAACGCTGCCGGATAAAGTGGCGGCACCGCGCGGTTCCATCCCGCCCAGAGCAGCGCGGGCGCAAGGCCCAGCACCAGCGGCATGGCGGAGAGTGTCCGCGGCAGCAATGAAGCGGTGAGCAGGACCAGCGCCAGCGCCACCAGCAGGATAATGGTCTGGCGTTGCGATAAAGGGGCCGCTTGGCCCGCCGGAAATGATTTTAAAAAAGACGGTATCATCATGGCCGCGTTTTTAGCATGTCGCCCTTGCCCAAGTCACGCAAAAGACCCGCAATCCATGAAAAATGCATACACGGCAAAAGCGCGCCCGATCATCAATCGAAGCGCGCTTTAAAATCAGTGTGTTAAGCCGTCGTTACGGCAGAATGGCACCCTGAACCGGGGTTGGGTTGGCTTCCATGCCGGGCACGATGGCCGTTGCCGGGTCGCTCAGCGTGTCCCCCGTGTTTGCAGATGGGGTTTCACCCACTGCTGCGGCACCGTCCGGGGCATCACCGCCAGCGGCCGGGGCAATCGCGTTCAAGGCGGCAGCAGCATCATCACCATCGGCAGCGGCCAGCGCGGGCATGCTGCTGGTCGGATCGGACAAAGCTTGCGGTCCAGACGCCGTGAAATATCCGCCAAAGCCATCATCAGCGGCCATGGCCATGGGGGCCAGCGCGCCAAAAGAGGTCGCGGCCATCAATGCGGCCGTCAACAGACCGATACGAATCCCGGTGTGGATCATGGTTAAACTCCCTGTGTTTATCGTTATTGATCCAAGCCTGGTCGGTTTATTGGACTTACCAGGACTGGATTTTTTCTCCGGCGCGCTCAACGTCACGCCCCATGCCATCGACCGTATTCCCGCAGGCCGAAAGAGACCCGGCAGCCAGAATCATCAGAACGGCAAACATCAAACCTGTGCGCATTTTTTAAAGCCCTTATCGAAGTGTGATTTTTAAAAACAGCATCCGAAAGGTAGCAAAGCCACCGCGTCCGGGAAAGGCGGAAATACACCCCACCATCAGGTTATGAGAGCAATATAGCCCCAATCCGCCCGCCGGACACCCTCTTTCGTGCTTTTGGCGCAACCCTCTGGAAATCAATGGTTTCTTCAGATTTTGGCGGATTTAAAGCGTTTGCAACCCGGGATCGAGCGCTTATAATCAGGATCAGGACCGACCATGATCAAAAGCGATAAAGCCCTGCTTCTGGCAGGCGGTATGTTAATGAGCTTAACCCTCGCCCCGCTCCGTGCGGTGGCGCAGACGATCAATTGCAATTTGCCACTGGTGTTCGGGACCCTGTTGTCCTGTCCGGGGGCGGGCTCGGTTACGATCACACCCTCGAATGGGCGCAGCACCGCGGGGTGTGTAACCGCGATACCGGGGGCGTTTAACCGGGGTATGTGCCTTGTGCAAAGCGTGTCTTCCACCGGGACGGGCGCGGACATGGTGCAGATCAGCGCCCCGGCTTCCGTGGTTCTGAATGGTCCTGGCGGGGCGACGATGGTGATTGACCAATTCAATGTCGGAACGGATGCGGGCGGGGTGCAATACACCGTCACCGCCGGCGGGGCGGCCACCGCCCCCATTGGCGCCCGCCTGAACATTCAGTCCGGTCAGGCCGCAGGCAGCTATAGCGGCAGTTACACCATCAACGCCAATTATCAGTAACATATTGATTCCTATGATTTTCCGGCCCGTTTTGGGTGGCAACCATGCAATTATGGAAACATAAGTGATTGATAATAAACAGCTTTTCCGACTTTGACCCCCTCCAAAATTAAGAAATGGATCAGCCGACCCTTGCATAATAGAGGCACGGTGGTGGGGCCCCCATGACCAGTATTTGCGAAAGAGACTCTGTCCGGGTCTTGATCTCAGATCGGGTGGCCCCGCCCCCCCGTCTTTTCGTTCTGGCGTTTCTGTGTGTCTTGATCCCGCTCATTGCTGAAACCTAAGGCGAAGCCCGATGTCCACATTCACCATGCAAATCGTTGCCAGCGCGTCGTTCAGCGCCGACGCACCGACGCTTGAGGTTTTGGTGGATGGCCTTGTGGTGGGGTCGACCCAGATTACATCCGGTGCGAACGGTGATTATTTTTTCACGCTCGATTTTGACGGCGATTATCCATCCAGTTTGCAATTCCGTTTTAACGATGCCTCGGGCGAAGGCGGGCGCAGCATCAATATCGCGTCTGTGCGCATCAATGGCACGTCCGTCGATAACGGTTATATCACCCTGCTGACCTTGTTGCAGGCGCAGACATCGACGCTGAACGCGGCGGCGGTGGATCATTTGTTTGGGCGCACCACACCGACGGAAGGTGATTTTTCCGGCACGCCAAACAATGGCACGGGCGGAGATGACAGCCTCGTCGGGTCCAACATCGACCCCGATATTATCAGCGCCGGAAACGGCCACGACCGCATTCGCGGGCGCGATGCTGAAAACGCCATCTTTGGCGGGGCGGGCGATGATAAAATTTTCGCCGGGGCGGGCAATGATGTCGTCATGGGCGGCGACGGCGTTGATTGGCTTTATGGTGAAGATGGCGATGACATTCTCTATGGCGATGCGGGCGATGACATCATCGTTGGCGGTCTGGGCAATGATGTGGCCAATGGCGGTGCGGATAACGACACGCTGAGCGGCGATGCCGGGGCCGATATCCTGTTCGGGGATGATGGCGATGACATGCTGATCGGCGGTGCCGGGGATGACCATTTATTCGGCGATGATGGCGCGGATACGCTGTCCGGTGGGGCCGACAATGATACGATTTATGGTGGTCTGGGGAACGATAAACTGTACGGCGATGCCGGAAACGATACGCTCTATGGCGAAGCGGGTGATGACCTGCTCAATGGCGGAGCGGGCAATGATACGCTGTATGGCAATAACGACAATGACACGCTGAATGGCGGCGCCGGGACTGATGCGCTGTATGGTGGCGCGGGCAATGACACGCTGCTGGGTCTGGCGGGGGATGACACGCTGGATGGTGGGGATGATAACGATACCATCGAAGGCGGGTTGGGCAATGACACGCTGATCGGCGGCAATGGCACCGATACGGTCAGTTTTGCCAGCGCAAGCGGCGGGATCAATTTCAATCTGTCTGTCACATCGGCGCAAAATACGGGATCTGCGGGTCTGGACACCGTATCAGGTTTTGAAAATGTCACCGGGTCCGGTTTCAATGATGTGATTGCCGGAACATCCGCCGCCAACGTGATGAATGGCGGAGGCGGGGTTGATACGGTGACCTATGCGGCGGCGGCCTCTGCGGTGACCGTCAATCTTACGACCGGGGCGGTGACGGGTGGTGCGGGCAATGACACGCTGTCCAATTTTGAAAATATTATTGGTTCGGCTTTCAACGATACGCTGACGGGCAATGGGTCCGATAACGTGATCGAAGGTGGGACCGGGAACGATACGATGGATGGCGCGGGCGGCATTGATACCGCCGATTACGCCAATGCGGCATCGGGCATTACCGTATCGCTGGCCGTGGCCGGGGCGCAGGTGACGGGCGGGGCGGGCACGGATACGCTGTCGAACTTTGAAAACCTGACCGGGTCGGCCTTTGATGACGTTCTGGCGGGCAATTCCGGAACCAATATTTTGATTGGCGGCGCGGGCACGGACCGTTTGACCTATGCCGCGGCTGTGGCCGGGGTGACCATTTCACTGGCGCTGACAACGGCGCAAAATACGGGCGGCGATGGGACGGACACGATCAGCGGGTTCGAGGATTTAACCGGGTCGGCGTTTAACGACACCCTGACCGGCGATAACAACGCCAACGTCATCGAAGGATTGGCCGGAAACGACACGCTGGACGGCGCGGGCGGTGTGGATACATTGTCCTACGCCAATGCGGCATCAGGCATTACGATTTCACTGGCCTTGGCCACGGCACAAAATACGGGCGGGGCCGGAACCGATACGGTTTCCAATTTTGAAAATATCACCGGTTCGGATTATGCCGATGTGCTGACCGGAAACACGCTGGCCAACATTATCAATGGCGGCGTGGGGAATGACACGATTGATGGCGGGTTGGGAAATGACACGCTGGACGGTGGCGCGGGCACGAACACCGTATCGTATTTAAGTGCGACATCCGGCGTGACCGTCAATTTGGCGACGGGGTCCGCCACGGGCGGCGCGGGCACCGATACAATTTCGAATTTCCTGCATCTGGTGGGCTCCGATTATGCCGACACCCTGACCGGAACGACGGGGGATAATATCATCTCTGGCGGTCTTGGGGGCGATACGATCAATGGCGGCGATGGCGTTGATACGCTGTATGCCGTCACCGCCCCGATCAGCGTATTTTCCACGAATTTCAACAGCGGGACGGAAAGCTTCACCTACGCCGATAACGTCTTTGGCGGTACGGGCGGGGCGTATGTCAGTGGCAGCCGTAACACCGGCGACGGCGTCAACGGCAACGGATCACTGGAAGTGTTCTTTGACGGCACCAACGCAACGTCCAGCGGCACCATGTCCGGCGGGCACAGCCGCACCTTCACAATGACCGAAGATGTACAGGACACGGTCCTGAGCTTCCAATACAAGGTGATCCGGTCCGGGACCTACGAAACGGACGAAGATACGTTTGTGTATGTTGAAATTGACGGCGTGCGTTATGGCCTGAACGGCAATGACCACATTGTCCGCATGGAAAGCGACGGCAACGACCCCACCTATGACACCGGCTGGCGTCAGGTCAGTATTGATCTGGGCGCGTTGTATCAGGGTAATCACACCATCACGGTGGGCGGTCTGGTTGAGGGCAAAAATGCCGCGGATGAAGACACAACAATCCGCTTTGACAACATCGCCATCGGCACCGATCCGGGCAGCGATGATACGGTGTCCAATGTTTTGAATGGCGGTAACGGCAATGACACACTGTATGGCAGCGCCGGGACCGACACGCTGAATGGCAATGACGGGGCGGATACGTTGTATTCCGGGTCGACGGCGAACGTGACCTCGGCGTCCATCCTCGCGGCCTATCCGGGGTTGGTGTACAACGCCACGACGAACAGTTTTTACCTCTATGTCTCCACCACTTTGACATGGGAGGCTGCGAACAGTGCGGCCACGTCCTATCTGGTCAATGGTGTGGCGGGGCATCTGGCCCATTCCAATTCCGCCACGGAAAACAGCTATCTCGACACTGTGACGGGAACGGCCAATTTCTGGCTGGGTGGGTCGGACGGCACGGTGAACGGCGAATGGCGCTGGGTCGGTGGGCCGGATGATGGCACGCAATTCTGGCAGGGGTTGGCCAACGGGTCCGCCATCGGCGGGGCCTATACCAACTGGAACCCCGGCGAACCCAACGATTATAACGGGTTCGAAGCCCACCTCGAATTTTACAATGGCGGCGTCTGGAACGACCAATTGCCCAGCACCACACGCGGCTACGTGATTGAATGGGAAGCGGACCAGATTTTAACGTCCGGCAACCCGACCGTTCTGGCCGGGGGCGATGGGTTGGATCAACTGTACGGGTCGGACGGCGCGGATATTTTCCTGTTTGACTGGATCGGCGCGGCCAATGACGATGATGTGATCCATGATTTTGATTATACCGATGGCGACGGGCTGGATTTATCCGACCTGCTCTCTGCCTTCGATCCAGTGACCGAAGCGATTGCCGATTTCGTCGCGCTCAGCGATGGCACCAGCGATGATCTCTATCAACTGATCACGCTGAATTATGATCCGTTGCTCTATTACCGCATGGGCGAAACAAACGGCAGCACGATGGTGGATGCCATGGGTATTCTGGACGGCGCCTATGACAACAATCCGGGCAAAAACAACACGGCGTTTAACGCCGCCCTTGATAATGGCTCCATCGACTTTAACGGCAGCAACGAACGCGGCCGCGTGGATGATGACGCCATTTTCGACCTGACCTCCGGAACATTCATGGCGTGGGCCAAATCCGAAACCGGGTCGGGCACACATTCGATTTTGTCCAAACATGGGGCTGGCACCACGAACGGCCAATTCCATTTCGGGGCCAATTTATCGAACGGTAATGTGACGGGTGAACTGCAAATCGGCGGCACCACGTACACCATCAACGTCGATCCCATCGCCATGGGCGCGGCGGATGACGTGGACCAGAATGATTGGAATTTCTACGCTTTCACCTTCGGTGCGGGCGGGGCGACATTGTATTTCAACGGCGTCGCGGTCTATTCCAACGCCAACTTCACGTCGATCACGGGGTCCGATTACCGCTTTATCGTCGGCGCGGAAAACTCCGGCGGCAACACGACCTACGCCGAATACTGGAACGGTGATATCGATGAAGTGGCCGTCTACGACTACAAAATGGGCGGCCAATCCATCAACCACATCTACCAAGCCGGCCTAAACGCCTTCGACGGCGCCGTCCCCGCCGGCGTCTACGTCTCCCCCACCGGGGCGTACACGGATTACACACAGATCGCAAGCTTCGCCGGAACGGCGAATGTGACGAATGCGATGGATTTGTTTGAGAGCGGGCAGATTATCGTTTAATTTTTGCACGGGATCGTTTAACTAAACTGAATTATCAATAGCTCTTACGATTTTTTCTATGGTTGATTTTACAAAAATTAAATCTTGCGTATTAATTGCCCATGGCTGCCGTGGTGGCCCTGGCTGGAGATCTCCCTCGTGAGCGATTTTGTTTCGTCGCGCGATTATGAGAGAGAGATCTTTTTTTAAGCTTTTGGCAAAAGTGCTTTGAGTTGAGTATGTTGCACCACACTTGAGTGCGACCGTATTCCACAACTCTATTTTCGAGAATAAGCGGATGCCGTCAGCGATTTTTTCAGGGTCTTGATACGTAATAAGGCTTAGCTGATTCCTAACGTCCAAGTCAAAAGCTGCAGAGGATTCTGTTGGGTTTTGTGCCAATCTAATTCGAGATAGGGTGTCGTTTGTAATTTTAAATTTTGAATATGAATCTGTATGCGGTCTAATCCCTTCAAATATTTCCAACATTCTTTGTGCGACCAGTTCATGAACGTACAAATCGAGAGCGCTAACTCTGGCAACCCACTCAGCTCTTAAAAGTTCGTCAGTTCCTACAATAGGATGCGTGCCATTGGAAATGTAAGTGTGGACACTGCTTATAGATAAGCATCTATCCCATACGGCTTCAAAATAAGCTAAGGGTTTCATACTAACCTCAGCTTGTTAAGGCGAAAATCCTATCCGCGCACTCCGAAAAGGACTGTTCAAAAACGGACATGTTCTGTTGAGTTTGTTGCCAAATGGCCCCGGTCTGCTCCGTTTGCTCTTTATTTAAAGCATAAACAGGGACTTGGTGCTCCTGTGAAAGCGCAATCAGGCTGTTAAAGTCAGCAACTTCCATTAAGGGTTGCCAGGGATCAATGCCTATTCGTTGTTTAAAATTCTCCGCGTTCAGCATGCCTGATTTGATCAGTGCTGGTGCAAGGGTGTCTCTTAGTCCAACAGAAAGCTGGTCAATCCAGTTTTGAAATGCGCGGCTAGCTTTCCCATTTCTTGGGCGATATTTCTGAACTATTGCGCCTATGAAAGTTGCTTTTGGTTTAGGGAAGGGATAGTCAGCTCGTTGTAAAGTTTCTATCTCATAGGCTGTTTCTGCCCATTCTTTCCATCTGGGCAAAGTGTTAGCCAAAGAGTTTAGGGCCATGGATGAAAAGTAATCCGGGTGCAATGGGACAAGAAAATGATCAGATGTTGATAATAAGTTCTGATTCAGGGGGCCTAAACTTGGGCTCATATCAACGAGTACATAATCGGCTGAATACTTTGCGGCAGTCTCATCCAGCAAATACCTAATAGCTCCAGGTAGATTTCTTAATGCAAGTAATGATCCGCTGAGTTCTTGTGCTATGCCAAGAGTTGTTTCGTACTCTGCCAATCCTATGTGCCCTGGTAACAAAAGAAGGTTTGGCATATTGGGGATCTCAGCGCATTCGGCGGCGTTAATCTGGCGGGGCTGTGATTCAAAGGCTGGCGCCAAGCCGTCTTTTACGTTATTTGGCGGCATTCCCGAATACAAAGCGTCTAAGTCATCTAAGCCCTTAAAGCCCATAACCATTCCAGTTAGGTTACATTGTGGGTCAAAATCGGCGAGAATTACCCTTTTTCCTTTGAGGGCCATCATCCAACCAAGGTTAAACGCAGTTGTGGTTTTGCTGACGCCGCCTTTGTGATTAAATAAACAAATTATCTTCGCCATTGTTTAGACTCTTGCTAAGTAGTTTGATTGAGAATTGCTGTATAGGGCCATCTAACAAGCGCACAACGTACCACATCTGCATGTGGTACTGCTACAATGGCATCATTACGGATAAGGGGAATGGTGGACCCTATCGGGATCGAACCGACGACCTCTTGCATGCCATGCAAGCGCTCTCCCAGCTGAGCTAAGGGCCCTTCTTTTGAAAGACGAGCGGAAAATAGCCGCCTTCGTCTGTTGTTTCAAGCGCAAAATCCTGAAAACCATGAAAAAGACCCTGTTTGGCCCGGGGCAGGGCGGAAACAGGGTCTTTTCGCAGGGGGTGCCAGTCTTTGCGGCCGGCTTTTTGAGGGGTTCACCAGAGTGTTGACCGGGGTTCATGCGGTGTTCTGGTGCGGTTTTCGGCGGTTTGCGCCTTATTTATGCCCCTGCTTATCCGCCTGGTCCCACACCGCTTTTTTGCGGTAGATGGTCGAGGGCGAGATGTCCAGCAACGCGGCGGCGCGGGGAATGTTACCGCCGCAGACGTTGATGGCCTGCTCAATCGCCACACGTTCCGTGATGGCCAGAGGCTGGATAATCGGTGTGCCACCCATGCCGTCGCCATGGTGGTCGTGACGGCCGCTGTTCAAATCGCCCAGCGTCATGGGGGAGGTCAGCGGGGACGAGGACATGGCGTGGGGCATCAGCCCCAGACCACGCCCCGCGTTCAGGGCCATGTCATGCGCTTCGGCACTGTGCAAAATGCGGTCGGACAGCATCTGGGCCTGCACCAGCGGGCCGTCATGCATCACGACGACATTGCGGATGATGTTTTGCAACTGGCGGATATTTCCCGGCCATTCATAATGGCGCAGAATATCGGCAGCGGCGGCATCAAAGCCGTGGAAAGCCTTTTTCTCCTCCGCCGCATAGCGCAGCAGCAGGGTTTGCGCGATGTCGATGACATCATCCCCCCGCGCCCGCAGCGGCGGCATCGAGATGGGCAGGACGTGCAGGCGATAGAACAGGTCGGCGCGGAACCGGCCCGAGCGGACATCGTCCAGCGGGTCGCGGTTGGTGGCGCAGATAATGCGCACATCCACACTTTCCAGACGGCTGCCGCCGACACGCTGGAACGTGCCGTCCTGCAGGAAGCGGAGCAGTTTGGTCTGCATATTCGGGTCCATGTCGCCGATTTCGTCGAGGAACAATGTCCCGCCATCGGCCAGTTTCGCCGCGCCCTCGCGGTCATTGATCGCGCCGGTGAAGGCCCCGCGCACGTGACCGAACAATTCGCTTTCCAGCAAATCACGCGGAATGGCGGCGCAGTTCAGGGGCACGAACGGGCCCTTGGACCGGGGGGAATGACGGTGGATGGCCTCGGCGCAGACTTCTTTCCCGGTGCCGGATTCCCCGGTGATAAAGACGGTGGCGCTGGAGCGTGCGGCGTTTTGAATATTGTCGTACAGGCGCATCATCACCGGCGATGTGCCGATGAAGCCGCCGAAATCGGTGCCTTGCAGAATGCGCTGCGTGTCATATCCATCGGCGCGGCGCGGCTGTTCCGGTTCGTATCGCGGTTCGGGGGCCATGGCGCCGAGGGTATCGGGCTGAACCCCGGCAATATTGCCGGGCATGGTTTCGGCTTCGTTCATTCCGCGATCTGATGTCGGGTTTTGGGGTTTCATTTGGTTTTCATCCTTTGGGACCAAAGCGTCCTTTTTCGAGAGGTCGTTATCCAGTTCGTCGGCCACCGCGTGGGACAGGCGGTCCATGCTGATCGGTTTGGTCAGGATGGAGCGCGCGCCGCGGCGCATCGCTTCGTCGCGCACGGGGGCGAAATCGGTTCCGGTGATAATGATGACGGGCGGGTGTCCGGGCATGTCGTTGGTTTGTTGCATCACATCCAGACCCGAACAATCCGGCAGGTCCAGATCCAGCAACATCAGGTCAGCACCGTAGCGCTTTAAATCCTCGATCGCGTCGCGCCCGGTATAGGCGCACCGCACATCGTATCCCTGCGCTTTCAGAAAAGTTTCATAGGTGCGGGCCAGTGATGCCGTATCGTCGACAAGAAGTATGCGCGTCTTGTGCGGTTCCATGTCGCCCCCCTTCGCTTCATGCATGGATTCAGAATATAGGCCCAAGCTTAAGGATTCATAAGATGATTACGGGGGTGTGATTGCATTAGAATATTCGAGTATAAAAAAACGCCCGGACAACCGGGCGTTTAGCTGTTTTGCACTGCACGCGTGCAAAAAATTTATTTTAGAAACTATTCTTCTGCGTCGAAGAATACGTCTCTTTTCGCGTGATCTATTCGCGCTGGCCGAGCAGGCTCAGCATAAACTGGAACAGCATAATGAAGTTCACATACAGGCTGAGCGCACCCATAACGGCGGCTTTGCCATTGGCTTCGGCGCCGTGGGCTTCGCTGTACATTTCCTTGATGTTCTGCGTGTCAAACGCGATCAGGCCGGTGTAAACCAGAACCCCAACGCATGAGATTACGAAGTCCATCATCGGGCTTTGCAGGAACATGTTGACCACGATGGCGATCAGCAAGCCAATCACACCCATGACCAGCAAGCCTTGCAGGCCGCTGAGGTCTTTCTTGGTCGTGTAACCAAAAATGGACGTTCCGGCGAACATACCGGCGGTGATGAAAAACACCTTGGCAATGCTGGCGTCGACATAGACCAGGAAGATCGATCCCAGTGACAGGCCGAACGCAGCCGAGAACAGATAGAACAGGGTGGTCAATTGCGCGGCGCTTTTGGTCATCAATGCGCGCTGGTTAAACCCAACGAACATAAACACCAGCGGCAGGAAGGCCAGCACGTAAACCAGCGGCGTGCCATACAGCAATTTGGTCAGCGGCTCGATGCTCGACACAACATACGCGGTGACGCCCGTGACAGCCAGACCCAGACCCATGGTGTTGTACACCTTCTGGAAGTGGGAGCGCAGGCCAGCATCATAGGCAACTGCGCCACTGGTGGTTTGCGTCGTAAAACGATCGGGTTGCATATCTTCTTCTCTCCATTCGATAGCGAAAGCGGCCATCGTGACCGCTTCATGTACTGATATAGACTATTGTAAGCATTCGTGAAGAGGGTTCAACCGAAATCGGACGTCTATCTTGCCCATGGATTCAATGGGTTATCCGATTTTTCGTCTCCGCCCGCACCGGGGATTGGCGTACCGGTGGTGGTGGAAATGGCGCGCACGCGGTCGTCGATCGACGGGTGCGTGGCAAACAGCCCCATAAAGGCGTGGCCGTTTTCAATGCACATCAACGCCACATCATCCGGTACGGCGGGAATATGGTCGCGCCCGGATATGCGTTGCAGGGCCCGCATCATCGCATCCGGATTGCGGGTCAGCTCAACCGCGCCCGCATCGGCCATATATTCCCGGCGGCGCGACAGGGCAAACCGGGTCAGCAGGCTGGCCCCATACCCAATCGCCAAAATAAGCAGAATGGCGAGGGCAATAATGATGGTGCCGCCATTGTTGCGGTTGTTGCCACTGCGCGGCATATACAGGCCATACCGCACCGACGACCACACCAATTGCATGGCGAACCCGATCATGCCGGTGAAGATAATGCACACCATCAACAAGCGGACATCGTGATTGATAATGTGCGTCAGTTCGTGCGCCAGAACGCCCTCAACCTCATCCGGTTGCAGTGTGTTGAGCAGGCCGCGTGTGACGGTCACGGTGTAATCGCTGCGTTGCACGCCGCTGGCAAAGGCATTCAAGGCATCGGTTTCAATGATGTTTAATTGCGGCATCGGCAAGCCGCGCGCGATGCACAGATTTTCCAGCAGGTTGTAGAGCGCGGGTTCTTGTGTGCGTGTGACTGATTTTGCATGCGACAACATCGCCACCATGCGCGTGTTAAAAAACCACGCGATGATAAACCAGATCGCAACAGCGGTGCCGATCAATGGCCAGTATTGCGCGATAAACCCATTGGCGAAATTGGTGGCGATAGCCCCGTGCGGCGCATTCGGCCCCGCACTTTGCCCCATAAAGAAGCCAATCGCGGCGGCCGTGGCCCAGACAATCGCCCCCATCAGGAACGGATACCCGACCAGCAGGATGATCGAGCGCAGATTGTTGTTCCAGATATGGGTCTTTAAACCCGCTGCGGCCAGAGCCATGGGGTGGGTGCCTTATGCGCCGAATTTCACTTCGGGCGGGGCGGCGCGCACGGCTTCGGCTTGTGCCGCGTCCAGTTCGAAGAATTCTTCCGAATGGAACCCGAACATGCCCGCCATCAAATTGGCCGGGAATTGTTGAATGGCGGTGTTGTATTCGTTCGTCGCGCTGTTGAAGAAACGACGTGCGGCGGCGATTTTGTTTTCAATGTCGCTCAATTCCGCCTGCAGACGCTGGAAATTCTGGTCCGCTTTCAATTGCGGATAGTTTTCCGCCACAGCGAAAAGGCCCATCAACGCACTGCCCAGCATGCCTTCGGCTTGAATGCGGTCCGTTCCGGCGCCGGATGTACGGCCCACTTGCGCGCGGGCTTGGGTGACGTTTTCAAACACGCTTTTTTCGTGGGTGGCATAGCCCTTGACCGTTTCCACCAGATTGGGGATCAGGTCGAACCGTTGTTTCAATTGCACATCGATATCGGAAAACGCATTATTCCGCGTCTGGCGCAGGGCGACCAGACGGTTGTAAATCATGATCAGACCCAGAACGATCACACCCAGAACAATCAGAATGATAAGGCCGGTATCCATCACGCATTCTCCGTTTTGTAAAATTTATCAGCGGGGACAAGTGTATCAGGTCATGGTGCGGGGGCAAGCCGTGCCTTTACGCCGCCATAAATGATCTGTACTCTTTGGCTCTGTCCCATTTTACAGGGTTTTGTGCGCCATGAAAAATTTCCTCCGTCTTTTGCTGGTTCCTGCGCTGGTGTGTGTGATGGGCTTGTCGCCTGTATCCGCACAAACGGCGGAAAAAACGCCCCCGATGCCCGAAGTTTTGAAAGAACTGGGCACGCGCGGTGCGCAAATCCGCTATCTGGGGCGGGAAAAGGGGCTGGATGGCTGGGCCACGATCCTGCAGGGACAGGAGCAATATTTCTACGTCACGCCGGATGGTGAGGCGATCATTATGGGCCTGCTGTTCGACAAATCCGGCCACCCGGTGACGATTGATCAGGTGGCGAAATTGCAGGGCGGCGATGCCGCGCTGGATGCGCTGGCCACCCCGGCCACGCCTGCCGTTGATCCGCTGCAAGCCATTCAGGAAGAACTGCGCGCGCAACAAAATCTCAGCCCGTCCCAGCGCCTGATGAAAGAGGTCGAAGCCTCGAACATGATTACGCTGGGCAAAAATGCGGATGCGCCGGTGATTTATGCTTTCATGGACCCGCAATGCCCGCATTGCCACGCGCTGATGAATGATCTGCGCAAGGACCTGCTGGCCACCGGACAAATCCAGATCAAAATGATCCCGGTGGGCTTGCGTGATGAAACGAAGGCGCAGGCGGCGTACCTGTTGGCCGCGCCGGATGCGGAAGAGCGCTGGTACAAACATCTGGACGGTGACACCAAAGCCCTGCCGATCGATCCGGCGATTAACAAGCAAGGGGTCGAGCGCAATTTGCTGATCATGCAGAACTGGAAACTGGATGCCACGCCGATCCTGCTTTATCACAGCAAGACGGGCGAGATTAAAATGGTCCGCGGCCGCCCGCGTGATCTGGCTGAAATTACCGCCGATTTGTTCTGATTTTCCTGTCTTTCAAGCAAACACCCCCGTTTTTCGGGGGTGTTTGTGCTTTTGGCGGCCAAAAAGGGTTGCCGTTTTTGACTGCTGCCCCCTATAACAAAGACAGGGTTACGATTGGGTTCAAGGTCGGCTTACGCCGCTATTATTGACATAATGAGATTATGAGTCAGCGCGCTGAATTTCAAATACAGGTTCTGGAACGTCTGGGCGTGCCGTTGATGACGGCGGTTGCGTCCGTGTCCGCACGCATGGGCGTGGCCCCGGATATGCGGGCGGATGCCACGCGTCTGGCCGAATTGATCAGCCGCACGGTGCAAATGTCCGTGTCGCTGTCTGAATCCATGGATATTCGCGACGATCAGGGACAGGCCGATGGTCTGCGTCTGGCACTGGCCGGATTGGCCGCGCCGTTGGTGGCCGGGTCCTATGAAATGACGGGCCGCGTCCCGGTTGAGGGCGATATTGGCCGTCTGGCGTCGACCCTTGGGGCCGTGTTGGCCTTTGCTGATAATTTCACCCCGGCGGCGGATGCCACCGCGCGTTTGAACGCGCTGGAGGCTGGGCCGTACACCGGCGGGCCGGACGAGCCGCAAATCCATATTCAGGCCCTGTTCGCCCTCGTCCCTGTGGTACAGGCGATTGGTGTGTACTCCTTTGGCCGCCCGGAAAAGAAACTGGTGCAGGATGTTTCGGCCATGGTGCTGGACCGCGCGTCCACCATGCGGGCCCGGATGCTCGGCCCCAATGCCACACTGGCCCAGCAGAAGAAAGCCGAATTGTCGATCGTACGGGCCCTGTGCCTGCTGTACGCGCAATGCCATGCCATGGAAACAAGCCGTTTGATGATGATGGATGAAGCGTCCCGCAACGCCATGATCCAGCAAAGCGGCGGTCAGGTGCCGATGGACGATGTCTGGGTCGCGTTTGACCGTGGCGCGGAAATGCTGGCCCTGACGGCGGAAGCCGTCACCGGAGTAAGTGCGGCGGACGCTGTCACGGGAACAAGTGCGGCGGCGGGTTCCGCTGGCGGTGCGTCAGCCGTTCGTCCAGCCCCGGCCCCGGTTCAACAACGGTCCGCCCCTGTCGCTCCCCCGCCGGCCAACCCCACAAGTGGCCCGATGGGCTTCTTCGCTGGCAAAAAAGCCGCCAGCGGCGAAGACACCGGGGAATAAGGGGATGCGATCATGAGCGCAATGTCCGGTATTCTGGCGGGATGCATCCTGATCGCGGCGCAAACCTATTCCATTCCTCCGGCGGTTTTGCTGGGGATTTATCAGGTCGAAGGCGGCCGGGTCGGGCAGGAAGTCGGCCCGAACGACAACGGCACCTATGACCTCGGTCCGATGCAGATCAACACGCTCTGGCTGGATGAATTGTCCGGTGTCTGGGGGGTCAGCCCCACGACCGCGCGCAAATGGGTGCGGGACGATCCATGCACCAATGTTGGCGTATCCGCGTGGATTTTGCGCCGTCATTTGAACGATACGGGCAATTTATCCAAGGCGATTGCCCATTATCACTCCCGCACCCCCGGAATTGGCGGGAAATATAAGAAAAAAGTGGTGTCTTCGATGGAACGCCACGGTCTTTTGCGTAAATAAATTATACAGAATCTCAGAAAATCGGAGTCTCAGAATCTCGGAATCTGGGGTGGGAGATGCTCTGAGATTCAGAGATTCTGAGATTCTGAGTTTCCGAGATTACGACTTGTTCCATCGCGCGGGACAAGGTAACTTGTGGAAGTGTTCTGATTTGGGGGTGTTCGGTCATACCATGGCCTGCTGTCCCGGTCGTCCCATTCCCCGGGTTTTTGGCATTCTCGGGTTCCGCATTTTTGAGGGTGTTTTGTGGTCATGATGCGTTTTCGCAAACAAGCTTTTTCGCTGACTCTGTGCGTGGCTGCGCTGGCGTTGTCCGCCTGCGCGCCGGGACAGGCTGTACAAAAAAATAACAATCCGCAACTGGTTGCGTCACCGGAGAAGGTGAATTTGATGCTGGCCGAAGCCGCCGATCGTGCATCGGGCGCGCTGGAAACGCTGGCCGCCGTTGAACAAGCGCGCAGCCCCGGTGTTGCGGTTGAACCGATTGCCGATGCGCCGGTTGAATTGAACCGCGCCATTACCGTGAACTGGGTTGGCCCGGTTGAACCGATTGCCAAAACGCTGGCTGATCGCGCGGGCTATGCCTTTATGTCTGTGGGCGAACAACCGCCTGTGCCTGTTGTTGTTTCCATCAATGTTGAAAACCGTCCGGTGATCGATGTTCTGCGCTCGCTGGGCCTGCAACTGGGTCAACGCGCCGATGTTCGCGTCGATGGTGTTCGCCGCATGGTGGAAATCCACTACGCGCCTGTGACGGGTGTCGGGGGATAACACGTGATCCGCACGCCATCATTTTTCCGTGTACTGACTTTGACGGCGCTGACCTGCGGCGCGGTTCTGTTTGCTGGCCCTGTGGCGCTGGCCGAACGCGCACCGCCACCGCCGATCGTTGAATTGCAAAACCCTGTTCGCACCGACACGGCGATCAGCATTGGCGTGACCGAAGGTCTGCCGCTGGATATTCGCTTTGACGCGATGAAGGAAGCGGCGCTGTCGTATGGTGCGCGTGGTGGTCTGGCCTGGCGCACATGGGAAATCCGCAACGAACTGGAAAACACGTCCGATTACATGGACAAGGTGTTTGATTTTCGCCAGTTGCTGATCGCGGCCCCGTCGGGTCTGCTGATCGAACCGCCGATCGTTTCTGAACAGGAAAATGCCTTGTTGATCGAGGCTGGCGGTCAATCCGCCGCCGTGTCGGACCGGGTTTATTCCATCAGTGCGAACGCAAAAATCGTCGCGACCGCGCGTGTCTGGCGCAATTATCTGGAACGTGACTGGGGCAAAGTAACCCCGCCGCCAGATGTGCTGCTGCCCGAAACACCGGAAGAGCAAGAGCGCTGGGAAAACTGGGTCCAAATCGGCTGGGAACGCGGCGTTGAGCAGGCGGATGAAATTTTCCAAGACGATCTGCACACTTTGTCGGCGGATTATCAGGGCATGGTGCGGTATCGGATGCTGCTGGCTCAGGATATGGTGTCGCAACCCTACGCGCTGCATGTTGATCGCGGCGTGACGGGTGGTGGCGATGTCATGCGTGTTGGCGACCGCGCGGTGCAAATCACCGGCAAGCCTGAACTCAAGCCGGGATCGGATACATGGCTGCCCGCAAGCCGATAAGTCTTGTAAAGGGCGCGGATAACGTCGCCCAGACATGGCCCGATGAACCCAACCGGTTCACGGACGAACATGTCGATCCGTTCCTGCTCTGGTCGGTAAAGCGCAACGCATCCGATATTACGTTCCAATCCGATAAACAGATTTATCACGAAATTGACGGCGTTCTGTATCCGGCGACCTATCGCGCGCTGGATGCGGGTGACATGGCCGTGATGCTGCAAAAAATTTACGGGCCGGAAGCACAAGCCCGTCTGGCCTCGGGGACGGACCTCGATCTGTCCTATGAACTGAAACCCGATCGCTACACGCGCATCCGCTTCCGTGTGAACATTACGCCCGTCCTGTCCAAGGGCCGCGACGCGGCGCAGATTACCATGCGGGTTCTGCCCAACGAGCCGCCGACGATGCTCGATCTGAATATCGAAGACGACATCGTGAAAAACTGGGCCCCGCGTCAGGGTGTTGTGATTATCACCGGCCCGACGGGGTCGGGGAAAACCACGTTGCTGGCCGCGGGCAACCGCATGATGCTGGAACGCGCGCACGGGTGCGGCAAAATGCTGACCTACGAAGCGCCGATTGAATATGTGTATGACGCGATCAAAAGTCCGCGTTCGCTGGTCGCGCAGACAGAAATTCCGCGCCACTTGCCCGATTTCGCGCGCGGCGTCCGCAACGCCCTGCGCCGTAAACCGAACATCATTCTGGTGGGCGAAGCCCGCGACCGTGAAACCATTTCCGCCGCGATCGAAGCGGCGCAAACCGGTCACGCCGTGTACACCACAACCCACACGACGGGGGTGGCCTCAACCATCCAGCGTATGGTGGCGACGTTCGATGCCAATGAACGCTCTGAACGGGCCTATGCCCTGATGGAAACGTTGCGGATGATCGTGACCCAGGCGCTGGTGCCGAAAGTCGGCGGCGGCCGTCTGGGCGTGCGGGAATGGATGAAATTCCCCGACGAAGTGCGCGAAAAATTGCTGGATATGGATTTCACCGAATGGCCGGCCAACCTGCAACGGATGCTGCCGACCTATGGTCAAAGCATGGCGATTTCCGCGGGCAAGGCCTTTGACGCCGGGCTGATTGAACGCCGTTGGTATTTGCTCCTGTCCTCCTCGACGGGCGCTGGCGGTTAACCCAGGCTCCTGCCCGCCTGTTAGCGGTTTGTTTAAACTCTGCTGATAGGGTATTCTATGATTATTTACAGCCTCTTAGGCGGATAAAATGGCCCAAAGCGCAGAAGACGCCCTTATTGAGAAGCGAAACTGGCACTGGCGCAACACCATGCGCCCGGTGCGGTTTTTCTCGCTCGATGCCCGGGCGGCGTTGCCGTTCTTCGCGCTTTTGGTCTATGCGCGGCCGATTACGCTGGTCCTGACCATCATCATCACCATGATCTTCTCCATGCTGGAACGGCGTGGTCTGACCTTCTCCTCCGCCATGCGGGCCTTGCGGGTCTGGATCGTCGGGCAAAGCCGCCCGGCTTGGGTGTCGTTGCGCCGCCGTCGGATGCGCGATTTCGGCTGATCCTTATTTGGCTTGGGTAAACCCCGATTTTACGGGACTATCCGCCCCTAAACCCCATTTCCACCTTGTCATTTTGCCACCCGGCGACTAATTTCGGGGGGCTTTATTGCATTTTGCGCGGACCCTTCGTGGGCGCGCCATTCTGTGACCGACTGGCAATATCTGACTGACAACAATCGACAAGGTTTTTAAACCATGATCTCTCGCACCTTTTTTTCGTCCCGTGTTTTGTTGTTGGGGACGGCGTGTGTTCTGACATCGTCTTTCGCCGCACCCGCTTTGGCCGGGTTTGAATTTACACCGCCCCCGGCTGCTGTTGTGGCTGCTGAAGATACGGATGGTGTGATGCCGCCCGTGACCGCCCTTCCGGTTGGCGAAGTCGAAATTATCGACGTTACTATGACGGATGGCACCAGCACGGAACAGATCGAAGTGGTTGCGGAAACCGTTCTGGACGATCTGCCGCCACCGCCGCGCCCGATGCCGGTTATGGACGATGTACCGCCGACGGCGCAACCGGAACCGATGATGCGCTTGTCGCCTGCGGCGCAAGCCCCCGCTCCGCATGTTCACGCCTCCAATGTTCAAGCACCGCGCGCCCCGCAAGATGCGGCACCCGTTGCCCCCGTTCAAAAATCAGTTCAACAGCCCGTGCGCCGTCAACCGGCTTTGGTTGTGACGAAATCGGCTCAATCGCCTGCGCCGACACACCCGGTCTCCGCACCCGTATCGCACCATGCCAATGCCGAAGGGTTCGGGCGTGATTTGCCGCTGGTTCTGGCCATGCGCCAGATCGTGCCGGTGGGCTATGGCTACACATTCGATCCGTCCGTTGATCAAGGTCAGCGCGTGGATTGGGATGGTGGCGCACCGTGGCCGACCGTTCTTGAAAATGCCGTCGCCGCGTATGGTTTGTCTGTCCGTGTGATGGATGATGCCAGCCGTGTCTGGGTTGGCCCGGCCAATGTTGCGGCTCCGGTTTCTGCACCGACAGATACGATGGTTGTTGAGGATGTCGCAGCGCCCGTCGTAGCGGATACCGCGACCACCACGCACGAACCCGTCCGCGAAGTGTATATTCGCCGTGGCGAAAAAGAAGCGGAAGTGATGACGCGCGATGCGGCCCCGCAAGCGGCGGTGGTTGAAGCCCCTGCCGCCGTCGAGGCGCCGATGCCGCTGATGGCGGTGGAAGAGGTCAGCTTCGTTGACCCGGTGGCCACGCCCCGCGCGCCGGATGATATGACGATGTCTGATGCAACCCTGACCGCCCCGGCTCCGCTGGCGGCGGATGACATGGTACAGGCTAGCTTTGACCCCTACGCCATTCAATCATGGACGGCGGCCAAGGGCGCGTCCCTGCGCGACGTTCTGGCGCAATGGTCGGATGAAGCCGGTGTGCAACTGGTCTGGCCATCAGACCGTGATTATAAATTGCCGCAGGCGATCAATATGAACAGCAACTATGCCGATGCCGTTCTGCGCGCGCTCAGCATGTTCGATCATGCCGATGCGCGCCCGCTTGGCAAACTGCATCCCAATCTGCCGCAGGGGCCATCGGTTCTGCTGGTAGAAACCAAGGCTAGCTAAGGCTGGCAAATGCCAATAAAAAAGGGCCCTTCGCGGGCCCTTTTGTTTTATGTGTCATTCGTTTTAGATGAAATTGACCAAGCTCAACTGGCTGGCCATCGCTGTGACCTGATAGGTGGCGTTAAGCTGGGTGGCCAATGCGGTAATGCGCACCGACACTTCCTCAATCGGGGCGTTTTCGATTCTTTCGATTGTGGCCTGTAAAGTGTTCTGGTCGATCTTGTGATCGGCCTTGGCTTCTGTGATCCGTACATTGGCCAGGCTCAATTTCGTGCCATATTCATCCATCTTGTCCAGCGCGCCGGTTAATTGCGTGGCGATGTTGTTGAACACGGCATAGAAATTTTCCTGCTGCTCTTCGTATGTTGCGCCCGGCGCATCCTCTAAATCACCCAGATTGCGCAAAGCGGACACAGCGGTCAGGATGTCTTTGAAGCCCTGCTGGTTGGCCATGACGGTGTAGTCCACTTCAACCGTGGTGTCGGCGCGGACCATAACTTTCTTGGCATCGACCAGTGATCCATTCATGCCCATCGTGGTGTCGGGAATGTTGGTGTAACGGCTGATATATTCCTCGGCAATATTGGTGTTGGGGGGATTGACGGTCAATGTGCCCGCGGCCCATTCCGCGTTCAGCGTCGCGAAATAGGTATCCAGGGTGCCCGCATCGCTTACGGGCTGGGACGCGGAATCCGATCCGGCGAACAGATAGGTGTTGCCGTCCTTGCTGTTCATCAGGTCGAGGATAAAATCATACGATTTATCGGCCAGATCGCGCAGCGCGCCCAGCTCGCTGATCTCGCCCTCTTGCACTTGGTTAATCACACCATCGGCGACGGCGGTGGCCTGTGATTTAATGCCTTCGACAGCTTCCAGCATCATTTTGATACGGGTCTGGGATTTATCGATGTTGTCGATATAGGTCTGCAATTCGTTGAAATCGGCCCGCGCGCGTTTCGACACAATCGCATCACTGCCCAACCCGGCCAGAAGCTGGGTCTTCTTGCCCGTGTTCAATTGCGTTTGCAGGTCGGAAAACTGCATCTGCATCAGCTTGATCTGCTGCGACTGCGCCAGGGATCGTGCGTAGGTCGATATCGCGGTCATGGGTCTATCCTCTCAATTAGAAGGCATTCAGCAATTGCTGAAACATTTCATCAATGGCTGTAATCGTCTTGGCGCTGGCGGCAAAGGCCGACTGCACCACAATCAAATGCGATAATTCTTCGTCCAGATTCACGCCGGATTCATTGAGCAATTGGGTGCTCAGCAAATCGCGCAGGCTGGCTTCGTCGGCTTGTCTTGCGCTTGTTGCGTTCACGGCGGCGACCTGGTTGCTGATCATGCGCTGTGAATATTCTTCCAGCGTCAATGTGCCCGGCAATTCCGAATTCACCCGCAATCCTGGACCCAGAAGATTTTCACGGAACGGGACGTGGGCGACGCTGACCACGGGGCTGGCGCTTCCCAGCAGTTCCAGTGATGGCGTGTTGCCTCCGGCGCTTGAAATGGGTCCATCAACAATCCGGATATCGCCACCGAACCCGGGACCCGGGCGGAAGGACAGGAAGCCGGTCAATGGATCGATACTGGCCTGAACGCCCGGAATGTTGTTCAGTTTGGTGAGCAAATCGATTTCTGTGTCACCGGGTGAAATGCTGACGCGGACCGGGTCGTCCTGCCCCACCTGAACGGTGAAATACGGGTCGACGGCTTCGGTCGTGCCGGCGGTCAGGCCCAGATAGTCCAGCCCGTCTTCGCCCATGTTACCGACACCAATACCCACATCATGCTGGGCATTGATCATCAACTGGCCGAACTGGTTCATTGATGCCGTGACGGTGGTGTCCAGCGGTGGGGCCAGTGTCGGGAAAACGTTGGTGTTCAGATAATCGACCAAGGCTTGCGCGCCGCTGGTGGCGGGCGGGGTCGGAAACGCGACATCCACAGCGGTTAAATCGATGGTGATATCGCCCGTATCGTTGGCGCCGCCTTCATCGATGCGGATGGTGAAATCATCCAGCAAAGGCGGGCCGCTGATCGGCAGGAACGGATGGTCGGGCGCGGCGTTCAATGGGACGCCCAACGACAGGTTTTGGATATTCACATCACCGCGCATCTGGGCCTGTGGGTTCAGACCAAAGATGTTTTGCAGTGTGTCGGGCAGGGCCGCGACGCGAATATCCACGCTGCCTTGCGCTTCCTGATACGAAATATCGCCAAAACCAAATTCGGCCACACGGCGCAGAACTTCGTTCGACCCTTCCTGTACCGCACTGCCGACGACGGTGCCGGAGCGGATCAGGCTGTTGTCATTCAAAATCGCCGGGTTCACCTGCATAATGGCGGAGAAGCCGACATAGGGCACCGGGGTCAATGGGCCCGGCGGGTTGGGAACGGGGTCGGTGTTGGCCGGGATGTTACCAAAGTTGTCGGTGAACAGGTTCAGCCCCTGTTCCGACAGGCGCAGGGCGGTTTTGTGCGCCAGCTCGTCCAGCTGTGCCTGATAAGCGGGCAGCGTTTCATCGCGCATGGCCAACAGCGCGCCGATTTTTCCACCCGGTTCGCGTTCGGTAATGTCGAACGAAACTTTGACCTCGGCCGGGTTGCCGCCGACATACAGGCCCGATGCGCTGGCCGGGTAATAAGATTGGGGGTTCAGCTGGGACGGGTTGAAATACACTTCGTTGACGGTGTCGTCGGCCAGTTGCAGACCTTCGTTGGTTTGCACAACCAACACACCATCGCCCCGGGTGAAGAAGCTGATTTCAATCAGGTTTGATAATTCTTCGATCGCGGCATCGCGCTGGTCCTGTTGCTGGGCGACGGTGCGGCCTTGGGCCATGTTGATCTTGATTTCCCGGTTCAGCGTGGAAATCTGTTTCAGCAATGTGTTGGTTTCGCTGACCGCTGCGCTCAATTCGCGCTGCGTATCGTTCCGCATCTGGGTCATCAGATTGGAATAATCGTTGAATTTCTGGGCTGTGCTTTGGGCCGTGCTGACGGCGGCCTGCATGCCGACTTCACTGTCCGGCTGGTTGACCAGACCGAGGAACGCATTCTGCAGGGCGGTAATTTTTGCCGAGATGGATGTTTCCGCATCCGGGGCGCCGTGGAACTGCTGAATCTGGTTCATGTAGGTGGCGGTGGTTTCCTGATAGGTCACCGCGCTGACCTGGGTCCAGTAATCCCGGGCCAGGTACATATCGACATTGCGGACCACGGCGTTGCCCTTGACGCCGACGGTCACGCCATCAATCGCAACGGTTTGTTGCGGCAGGACTTTCCGGGAATAACCCGGGGTCGATACGTTGGCGACGTTGTTCGATATGACGCTCAGCTGTTGCTGGGCGATCTTCAAACCGGACAGGGCCGAATCCAGACCTGAAATGCTCATTCTTTCGCTCCATTGCGACAAGATTGAAAGCGGGTCCCCGCTGGGCAGATTTTACCCGGCAGAGACGATATCTCAGGAGTGACTTTGCAATTGTGGTGCCACCGGGATGAATCGGGGTGGCGGGATCAGGAAAACGGGAAAAATAAGGGATTAGGTGGGGTTATATGACAATATAACCCGTTTTTACGGGGCGGCTGCCCCGGTTGCGCGCGGTCCGGTGCGGGGCAGTTTACCGGTCAGGCGGTTTTCAACCGATTCCTGATACCGGCGCAGTTTCAGCTCCAGCAGCAGGGAGACCAGCATTTCGCGGCGCAGGCTGGCCTCGTACTTATCGCGGTCGGCCATAATCTGCATCGCGCGCAACGCAACCCCGATCCGGGCGACGTTGGTCGGCTTATCGTACAGGCCAACATAGAATGCCGGGCTCTGATACAATTTCTGGGTCATGATTTCCATTTGGGCGTAATAGCTGGGGTTGGCGCCGACGACGTTGTTCACGTCATCCGGGCTCATCCCCAGCATCTGGGCCATGTCGCGGATATTGTTCGCCGACAATCCCGTGCCCGGGGCCTTCATCGCCGTAATGGTGGCGTAGGAATGGGCGGCGACGCTGCGCAAGGCGGTCACGGCGCGGGTGTCTTGGAACAGGGTGATAGAGTCACTGTTCAACAACAAGGTTTCCGGCGTGTAGGTGAACACGTCATGAGAATACAGGTTCCGGGCCAGCGCGATGACATCGGTTTCATCATCGGTCAGGGCGCTGTCCGTGAAATCGACGTTCAGGGTCCAGGCCTTGTCCACGGTGCGGCCGTAATTCACGTCCTTGTTCGTGCGGCCGGTCCCGGTGGAGGCGCAAAAATTCTGGAAGGTGTTGTTGTTGTCGGCCTTTTCGCAATACACCGCGCGCACTTGTGCCAGACGGGCGGCGCGGTCGGCGAAGGCCCCCCATGATGAGGCCATGTTGTTGTTCAACAATTCACGGCGGCGCATCCCGGCGCCCAATGCGGCGGCGTTGGCGCGGATTTTGGATTGTGTCGCGCCCAGTGACCGGGTTGCGCTGCCGATCATGCACAATGTTTCGCTGGGCTGGTAATCCTTGTGCGCCTGTGCGGTCATTTCCTGGAACAGGCGCTGTGTTTCCTGCTGGTGCTTGGCATCCATGAACATGCCGATAGCGGCGACCTGTTGCATCATGACGGCGGAGAGCTGTTCCGTCATCATCATAAAGGCCCGCACCCAGTTGTCGCGGATCAGTTGAATGTCGGCCGTGGCGTGGGCGGATGACGGCATCGCCGGGATCAGCAGCGCCGTGACACAGGCGGACAGCACAAAACGCCGCAGCGATTTCCGCGGCCCTTTATGCTGTGGCGTGTGTCTGTGTGTTGTCATTCTGCGGTCCCTTAGTTTTTCGGGCCACTGTCAACCATACGCGGCAGGCGGTTCTGAACGTCTTCCTGCAGTTTCATGACTTCCATTTCCAGCAGGACGGACAGGATCGCTTCGCTGCGCAGATTGCTTTTGAACGCATCGCGGTCCTGCATCAACGCCAGTGCCTGCAACGCAACACCCTTACGGGCCACGTTGGTCGGCTTGTCATACAGCCCGACAAAAAATTCCGGGCGCTGGAAGATGGATTTGGTCAGCAATTCCATTTGGGCGTAATAGCTGGGGTTGGCCCCGATCAGCGATTGCGCGTCGGCGGCGGACATGCCCAGTTCCTGCAGCATCGCGCTCATATACTGCGATGTGCCGGCGGCGTTCGATCCGGCCGTCTTCATGCCCAGAATGGTGTTGAAGGAATGTTCGGCCACGCTGCGCTTGGCAATCACGGACCGGACGTTCAGATATTCGTCCTGGTTTGCGGCGACTTCCAATGTGCCCGGTGCAATCCGGGTGAACACGTCGTGCGAGAACAGGTTGGACGCCAGCGCGATCACGTCTTCTTCGTCATCGGTCAGCGCGTTGTCCGAGAAGTTGATGTTCAGCGTCTGCGGGAACGCCATGGTGCGGGCGTAATCCACATCCTTGTTTTTCGTTGCGTTGTTGCCGCCGGCAACGCAAATGCTGGCCAGACCGCCGTCATTGTCGTTCGGGTCGCAATAGCGTTCACGGAATTGGGCCAGACGACCTTCGCGGTCTTCCTTCGGCCCTTCGGATGCGTTGGTGTTGGCATTGCCCAACTGGCGACGCAAAGATCGTTCGGTCATCATCAACGCGGTCAGATCGGCGTTACGGTCCGATGCGCCCAGTGATTTCATCACAGAGCCCAGCGAGCAAAGCTCTTCACTCGGCTGGTAATCCTTGTGCGCTTGTGCGGACAATTCCTGGAACAGGCGTTGTGTTTCCTGCTGGTGCTTGGCATCCATGAACATGCCGATAGCAGAAACCTGCTGCATGCCAACGGCGGAGAGTTGCTCCGTCATCATCATCATGGCGGGCAGGATGTGTTCCTTGAAGAAAATGTCGATGATACAACCGTTGAAGAAATCGGTGACCATCCATTCGCGGGTGTAGTTGACGTTTTCTTCGGTGGCGATAATGCCCATCGGGAATGTTTCAATGACACCAAAGCCATATTCAACGACGCCGAAAACATAGGCACCCATGCCCGGTGTGCCCGGTCCGCATGTCCCGCCGCCCAATTGGGCAAAGGCCGGTTTGACCGATGTGCCGCCACTCAGCGTGCCCGCGAACAACGCGACCAGCAAAGCAACAAGGAATAGTTTGTTTTTCAGAACATGGATCATGGCCCGGTCACCCCCGCATTTCGTCCCGGCGTCTTCTTATAACTGGGGATAGTCTACCATATTCTTTTGGCTGTTGTACAAATCTGCGAGGGCTTAAATTGCATTATCTTTCTTTCACCCGGCTTTCGTCTGGGTGGTAGGGAAATTTTAACCCTTGGTTATCAAACTGTTTTGTTGGTACATTTGAGGAGACGTGCGTACCGGGGGCTCCCTCCGGTCTTTCAGCCCTTAGACAATTTAGATATTTTTTCAGGTGGCAATCATGGCCCAAACACCCGATATGCAAGCACCCGGTGGATCTGCCGGTGGTGGCGATGCGCCCAATCCGCGCCGTATCCGCGCGACGGAACCCCGCGGCCCCGCGCCTGTGAAAAAGGGTGGCAAACCCGTGAAGGGGGCCATTGCCGAGGGCCATACCGTGCCCAGCGGTCTGGGGACTGTGATCGTCCGCAATGAATTTTATAAAGACGGGTACCGCTCCTTGCTGCGTTTGGCCTTGATTCAGGGGCTGGTGATCGTCGGCCTGATCGGGGCGATGTTCTTCGTCGTGCATACGCACCAGCCGGAAAACCGCTATTTCGCCACGACCGAAGATGGCCGTCTGGTGCCGATGGTGCCGCTGAACGCGCCGAACCTGTCGGCCCCGGCTTTGATGTCCTGGGTGGCGCAGGCCGCGACCGAGGTCATGACCTTTGGTTTCAGCGATTACCGCCGCCGTTTGCAGGAAGCGTCCCGCAACTTCACCCGCCGGGGCTGGGAGAGCTTTACCCAGGCCTTGCAACGCTCCCGTATCATCGAAAGTGTTGAGGAATATCAACAGGTTATCACCGCCGCGCCGAAGGGCGCGCCGATCCTGGTGTCGGAAGGGCTGGTCAATGGCCGTTATCAGTGGCAGGTCCAGTTGCCGATGATCCTGACCTATCAGGCGGGGTCGAAAACCCGCTCGGATACGTGGCTGGTCACGATGGTGATTGTGCGTGTGTCCCGTCTGGAAAGCGCGAACGGGGTCGGGATCGAACAATGGATCGCCCAGCCGGGTTAATCTGGCGGGGTAATGGGGCAATAGGGTGGTGACAGTCGTATTGGCACGTTGTATCCTTGCCCGGCGACGGTCTGCGTCGCTGGGGTTATAGAGCCGGGGTCTAAAAAGAATATTCATGACATCGAAATCCAATCGATATTTTCAAGTCGTAAACAATGCTGTGCGCCCTCTGGTGCTGGGGGCATTATTTGTATGTCTGGCCAGCACGGCCTTGTCGGTCTCTGTGGCTGCACAGGATGCGTTGCCGCCGGGTCTGGCCGCTCAGATGGATGCGGAACAACCCGCCGATGATCTGGTCGCACAGGATGATAGCGCCCTGCCGCCGGGAATGGACAATATGGAACGCGCGCCGGGTCTGGCCTTGCCGGAAGATGCCGGCCTGGCTCCGGTTGAAGGTGGCGCGGGCATGGGCATGGATCTGGCCGAAAAATCACCGGAAGAAATCGAAGTGGAAATCCGTGAAGATGCGTTTGAGGCTGCGATTACAGGCCTTTTGCCCATGCGCCCGGAAGAAATTCGCGAATTGCTGAAGCGGTACGACCAAACGTTGGAAGCGGTACAGACACCGCTGCAACCCTATCCGGAACCGGAAGTGGTTGTGCAAACCGTGGCGTTGGACCCGGGTGTCCGCCCGTCTGAAATTAAAGTGGCCGTGGGTCACGTGACCACGCTGAACTTCGTCGATGTGACGGGGGCGCCGTGGCCGATCGAAGATGTGAGCTGGGCCGGGGATTTCGAAATTCTGAAACCGGGTGCTGGCGGCTGGGTCTTGCGCGTCACGCCGATGCAGGAATTTGCCTATGGCAACCTGTCCGTCAAGTTGCTGGAATTGAAAACCCCGATTACGTTCGTGATGAATACGCACCGCGACACCGTGCATTACCGCATGGATGCGCGCATTCCTGAATATGGTCCGTATGCCAAGCCGCCGATTATCGATGGGGGCATTACCATTGCCGCCGGCAATGCGGCGCAGGCCAGCATTCTGGACGGAATTGTCCCGGACAGTGCCGAGAAACTGGTTGTGGCGGGTGTTGATGGCCGCACGACGGCGTATCGTTTCAAAAGCAATGTGTATGTACGGACGCCACTGACCTTGCTGTCTCCGGGATGGAGCGGGGCGGTCAGTTCGGCCGATGGTATGAATGTCTATACGATTGAAGATGCGCCGGTTTTGCTCTTGTCCGACAAGGGCCGCATGGTGCGCGCGCATCTGAGTGAAAAGGACGACAGCGATGAGCAATAACGAATTCGACAACGACCCGATGGGTCAGGATGCTGGCTTCGAAGATTTCGAGGGCGGCGAGCAGTCGATGAGCGACATGCTTCGCAACAACCCGATGGTCAAGATCGGCGTTGTGCTGGGGGCTATTGCGACCATCGTTGGCGGTATCGTTCTGTTTGGCGGGGAAAAGGAAACCGGTGGTACATCGGTGATGCGTCCGGGTTCGGATTTGAGCCAGGCGCCGGGGGCCAACGAGGTGTCTGACACCTATCGCGAGCAGATTCAAGATTTCAACCAAGCGCAGATTGATCAGGCGCAAAGCACGGGCCAGAGCGCCCTGCCCGTTCCGGTGGGGACGACGCGTGGTGTTATTCCGCTGGACGATGCCAAGGTATCCGAAGAAGATCCGCTGGAGCGTTGGCGTCGTCTGCAGGCCGAACGGATTGAGAAAGAAAAGCAAGCTGCGCCCACTGAGGCCGGCCCCGTTGCCCCGCCAGTTGATCCAAACGCGGAGGTGAAGCAACAGCTCGCCAAGGCTATGGCAGGTCAAATGGAATCCATTCTGGATTTCAAAACGCTGAAAGGTCCGAACCAGGAATCGGTCAGCGATCCGGATTGGATCGAGCAGAAGCGCGAAGAGCAAAAGCAAAAGGCCGAGGAAGAGCGCCTGGCCGCCGAAGGGGATGCGCAAGCGTCTGACGTGCTTATTCTGCTTCCTGCCGGAACTATCGAATATGCCCAATTGATGACCGAAGCCAACACGGACGCACCGGGCCCGGTTCTGGCCCAGATTGTTTCGGGTCCGCTGGCGGGCAGCCGTGCGATCGGGTCGTTTAAGGCCAGTGATGAATATATCACGCTGCAATTCAACACGGTCGTGGTCGATGGAATCGCCTATGGGACGGACGCGATTGCGTTGGACCCGAAAACCGCCAATCCCGGTATGATTACCGAGATTGATAAAAAATACTTCACCCGCGTGATCTTGCCCGCTGCCGCAGCCTTTATCGAAGGGTTGGGTGGAGCGATCGCCGAAACCGGATCAACCACATTGACCGTCGCCACGGGCGGATCGTCGTCCTCATCCACGTCCGAAGATCTGGATACAGAACAGGAATTCTTCAAGGCGGTTGAAGAGGCGGCAGAAAAAGTCGGCGAGATGCTGGACGAAGAAGCGGATAATGCTGAACCGATGCTGCGCGTTGCCGCGGGCACGCCGATGGCATTGCTGTTCGTGAAACCGGTTCAGCAAAATACCAGCAAGGAAGAGCCGGCGGTTGCGTCGCAAACGTCCAACCAAAACCCGTTTGGCAATCTGATCCCGGCCTTTATCCCGGTGCAAAATCAGGGTCAGCAGCCGGCAACGGCGGCCCCCGCGACCCAACCGGCATCGACGCAGACGGATACATCGTCCACGAATTGATGCCCAGTGGATTGATGGCCGGTCCGGCTGGATCATTTAAGAAAGATTTGAATGCGGTTTTATAAACCGCATTCAGTGTTATAGATGCGGTGTAGAAAGTGAAAAAAAGATGAGCAATCACAATCAAGACGATATGGATTTCCCTGGTGATGATTTTCAGGGCGATGATTTTCAAGACGCCAGCTTTGATGATGCGGATACCTATGATGCCGATTACACGACGGGCGACGATTTGGCCGATGATGAGTGGGATGCGGTCGATGATGGTTCCGGCGAAGACGCCCAGCAGGCCCCGGCGAAAAAGAAATCGTCTCTGACCAACAAGCTGATTATCGGCGCGGCCGTTGTGGTGGGCGCGGGCGTGATGGTCATGACAATGATGGGTGGATCCCCGCAACAGGGGCAAGCACCCCAACCTGTGGCGCCCTCTGTGGCCCAGTCTGATTCTGCGGATATGGCTGCAGCCCCGATCGCCCCTGCGATGACGGCCCCTCTCCCGGCCCCTGCTCCCGCTCCTGTGGCGGGTCTTCCGGCGGCTCCGGATTATGGTGTTGCGGTTGACTCGGCTGACGCGCAAACGCCGCGCGATCCTGATCAGTCATCACCCGCTCAGGGCATGTTCAATGACCCGGCAGCGCTCGATTCCACTTTGCAGGAGACAGCAGAGCAAGCCCCGCTGTCCGACACGCTCCCGGTTGAAGTGCAGGACGCTCCGGCTATGCCTGAGGCTCAGATGGAAGCGGCTCCAGCTCCGGCTGTGGCAATGCCAAAGGCCAATGATTTGTTGAAACCTTCGGGTGCGGCGGATGGTGCTGATGCGGTCCCGGCTCCCGTTGCTGATGCGGCTCTGGCCATGCCGGAACCGACGCCTGCGCCAGTGTCTGAACCGGTTGCCGTGGTGGATGCGCCGTTGGCGGCCCCGGTTGCGGAACAGGCTCCATCCACCGAGTCCATCGACCCGGATATGGGCGCGCAAATGCTGGATCGTCTTGATCTGATTGCGGCCCGTCTGGATCAGTTGGAAGACGATTTGTCGGTTGTACGCAAGGAAAGTGCCGCGACCGCAACGGATGAAGTGGAAGAGTTACGCGCCGCCGTGAAAGCGCTGGAGAAGAAGCTGAACACGCAGGCGCAAGCCCCGGCGGTATCGTCTTCTGATACGCCACCATCGCGCACGACAACGCTGAAGGCCGAACCGAAACCCAAGCCGGTTGCGCGTCAGGCACAGTCCGTTCAATGGGTTTTGAAAGGGGCACAGCCGGGCCGGGCCATGGTTGCGCGCGCCGGTGAAAGCGAAATGCGCACGGTTGAGGTGGGTGACAGCCTGCCGGGAGTGGGCCGCATTTCGTCGATTGCCTACGAAAATGGACGATGGGTTGTGATCGGCAGCGAGGGCCGCATTTCCCAGTAAAGAGGTCGGGGCCTTCCCCGCTCTGAACAAAAGGTGAGGCCGTGAACGTCATTTATGTCGCGTTCGCGGCCTTTTTATGATAGACATATCCACAGTGGGTCCGAAAAAAAGAGATCCCATATAAACGATAAATTAATAGAATAACGGTAATGTAAGTCAGGAAGCTGAGGTTTCAGCAATTTAGATCAAATGCGATCTAGTTGCAAAAAACCAATAAAAAGCAAGGGGTTGCGCTTCCTGCAGGTGAACAATTGGGTGTGCATCATGACAAGGCTGAACGCGCTTAAACCGTTCCGATTTTTGTCCATCGCGCTGGTCGCGATGATGTTGATCTTTGGCCTGGGCGCCAAAGATGCTCACGCGCTGGGCGGTATTCCCAACTTCTCCATTCCTGGTATCGGGTCCATCGGCGGCTCTGGCGCCAGCATCAGCATTCCTGGCTTGGGCACCATCGGTATTGGTTGGGGCTCTGGTGGATTTACCATTTCATTTGGGCAAGGCGGGTGTGGTGGCAATACCATTGGCTCGGTCATGTGTAACACGGTTGAGGCTGTAAGCCTGATCCCGGGATTCTTGTCCGCCATTGCTTACTTGTTCGGTTTGTATTTGGGCGTGATCGCAATTTTGAAATTGCGGGACCATGTTGAAAACCCGAACCAGACACCTTTGTCAGAATCAATTAAGCGCTTTGCGGCTGGCGGTGCGTTCTTCGCGTTGCCCATGGTTATGGAAGTTGCCTACAACGCAGTGGCGCAGGATATTTTTGCGCCGACGACCAGTGGCTTTAACGGTGGTCAAACCGTTGGCGGCGGGTTGGATGCGATGGTGGCCGCTTTGGTCAACGACATCTGGGCGCCGATGCACCTGGTGTTCAGCGGGTTTTCCTATCTGGCTGGTATTATTTTCATCATGATTGGTGTTTCCCGCTTGCTGAAAAGCGCGCAGGAAGGCCCGCGCGGCCCGGCTGGTTTTGGGACGATTATGACTTTTCTTGTCGGCGGAACCCTGTTGTCCATCGATGCCATCATGGGGGCCTTTACCGGATCCCTGTTTGCGGCGGATAATATTTCGACCTATGCCGAACTGAACTTCGACTCCGGCATGAGCGCGGACGAACTGAACCACATTCATACGGTTTTCAGCTCGGTTCTGGCCTTTATGATGGTTATTGGCTGGATCAGCTTTATTCGGGGCTGGTTTATTATCCGCGATGTGGCCGAGGGGTCGCACCAAGCATCTTTAATGGCCGGCATGACCCACGTTCTGGGTGGTGCGCTGGCTGTGAACCTGGGCCCGGTTCTGAATGTCGTACAAGAGACTTTCGGGATTACAGGCTATGGTATATTATTCACCTAGAAGCAGTCGTAAAAAACGGTAAGAGGAGGACTAAACCATGATTACACTGAACAAGACGATCCAACTGGCTGCCCTGATGGGCGTGACGATGCTGGTAACAGCAGGCGACGCACACGCAGGTAACAGCTTCAACACAATCGCTCAGAATATCGTAGCATCTATCTCAAGCCTGCCGGGTCTGTTGTCCGGTATTGCTTACATGTTCGGTATCTTGCTGGGCGTGCTTGGCATCCTGAAAATTAAAGACCACGTTGAAAACCCGGGCCAGGTTGCTCTGAAAGACGGCGCAATTCGTCTGGCTGCCGGTGGTGGTCTGTTCGCACTGCCGATCGTCTATGACGCAATGCTGACCACGGTTGGTTCGGGCGCTGGTGTATCCGCTGCCCAAATGACCGCGATCAGCGGTGGCGGCCTGTTCTAATCTCTTGAAGTTAGGCAGACCGTGCAAAACGATCTGAAATCAATCACTCTGGGCATTGTCCGTGGCGGCAATGCCCAGAGTTTTTCTCGAAAAAACGCAGAAGTTTCACCCGAGGTGAAAGCGCGCGTGCTTGACCGTGATCAGCACACGTGCCAGTTCTGTGGCTTTCAATCCATGAAATATCAGGATGTGATTCCGATGCCGGGCGCGAATGCGGCGGCGGGCGACGCGCATCCGGATAAATTGACGACGGCCTGTATTTTCTGTGCCCAGTGTTTCGATCTGGAGCGTGTATCGGACATGCGCTCCGGTGTTCTGATCTGGTTGCCGGAAATTGATCAGGCCGCCTTGCACCACATGGCGCGCGCCATTTATGTGGCCCGTATTTCGCAGGGTGGGGTGGCCAATGCCGCCCGTCAGGCTCTGGATGTCATCATGCAGCGGCGCGAAGATGTGCGCAGCCGTCTGGGCACCGATGATCCGTATATTTTGTCGCAGGTGATGAAGGATTATCTGACCGAGCGTCATTATCAGGGACGGTCATCCAAACTGGATGGTGTACGTCTGTTCCCATTGGATCGCCGTATTATCAAGGAAGCGGATCTGGAATTTAACCAGTTCCCGCAAATTCTGGCCTATTGGCGGTCGAAGGACGGGCCGTTTGCCGGGCGTTTGCCGGCGCAATGGCCGTCTTTGTTGGCGGATATACGCACCGCAGCATAGCGCGGCTGCGTTTCGGAAAAAGAACAGAGGGGCGCGTCTTTGGCCGCGCCCTTTTTCTATAGGCTTTTTGGATCGCCTTCGGATTTTTCTATTTTGCACTTTTGTATTTCTGCGCTTTGGGCTGCGGCGTAAATCCAGTATAAATAATGGTGTCCCATATTCGGGGCGGACCAGCCTTGCCCATATCCCGGGCTTCACAACACATACGTTTGTATCGATGGCTTCATATTTACAAAAATTGCTGATGCCGTTTCAGGTGGCACTGCGCAAATCGGTTGAAAGTTTTATTCGTCTTGAAACGGCGGATGATGAACGCACGCTGGTGGCCGAAGATGGCTCTTTGGTTTCCATTGTTAAGGTGGATGGCAGCCGTCAGGTGATTGGCGATGAGGAATATAAATTCCTTGTCGATGCCGCGACAATTAAAATCGGCGCGCGCTTTGATCGCGCTGGTCAAGCCTTGCAAGTTTTCTTCGTGCGCGACCCCGATCGCGTTGTGCCCTACCTCAATCGTCAAATTCGCCCCAGCCGTCAAACGGCGGAAGCGAGTGATTTGGATTTGAACGATCTGTTCGATGAACGTGTGCGCCATATGTCGCGCTATTTGTCTTACGAAGAATGCTATTTCGTTTTGTGGACGCGCCCGAGCGTGCTGAGCAAAACGGAGATGGAGCGTGCGGGCAAAGAATCCAAGGAAAAAGTCTGGATCAATGCCGGCTATGGCCAGAACCCGCTCGCGGCACTCGATGCCCTGCGCAATCGTCACAAAAGTTATACGACATCGATTTTATCCGCGCTGGATGAATTGGGAATCAAGAGCACGTTGTTAGAGGTACATGACGCCCTGCGCGCGATCCGTGATAATTTGTACCCGGATAAGGCCAATGAAAAATGGCGGGCTAGCCTGCCGGGTGATCCGATCGCCCCGCGCGCACCGATGAGCAGCGCGGACATGTCCGATGTCATCTGGCCGCCCTTGCGCCAGCAATTGGCCGTGGGCGATGCGCGTATCGTCAACGAATCCGTCGTGCAGATGGGCGACAGCCTGTGGGCCGGGGCGGATATGACGCTGGGTCCGATGGAAGCCAGCCCGTTCCCGATGTTGCTGAACCGTTTGTTCGATGCGGGCATTCCGTATCGCATCTCCTTCCTGATCGAAGGCGGTGGCGCACAGGCGATGGCGTTCCGTGCCTTTGCGGCGACCATTCTGGGTGTGACCAACGCGCTCAACAAACAAATCAAATACTCCCTCGAAGGGTTGGAGGCGATGTCGCGCAACGAACCGGTTGTGCGTCTGCGCGTATCCTTTGCCACGTGGGCCCCGCGCGACCGGATGGATCTGGTTCAGGACCGATTGTCCACATTGGTGCAGGCGGTTGAATCCTGGGGCTATTGTCAGGTCAGTGAATTTTCCGGCGATCCGCTGGATTGCGTGATGTCCTCCGCCATGGGCATTCATTGCGCGGGCACAGCGCCCCCGGCGGTTGCGCCGATGCGCGAAGTGATGAAGTTGCTGCCGTGGCAGCGCCCATCCAGCCCGTTTGAATTTGGCGCGATGTTGTTCCGTACCCCGGATGGTAAGGCGTGGCCGTATCAAACCGGCACCAACCTGACCACCACGTGGTTCGATTTGATCTTCGCCCAGCCGGGTGCGGGTAAATCGGTTCTGGTCAACACGCTGAACCTTGGGACATGTTTGTCGCCGGGTCTGTCCAAACTGCCTTATGTGGCGGTTATCGATATTGGTCCGTCGTCATCCGGTCTGATCTCGCTGGTGAAGGAGGCTTTGCCACCCAACCGCGCGCACGAAGCGGCCTATTACCGTCTGCAAATGGCACACCAATATGCGGTGAACCCGTTTGATACCCAGTTGGGTTGCCGCCAGCCGTTGATGGATGAGCGCAGCTATCTGGTCGAACTGCTGACCCTGCTGTGCACGCCGCCGGGCCATGAAAAGCCCTATGACGGGATTCAGCAATTGGCCGGTATGGTTGTGGATGAAATGTATCGCTGGCGCGATGATGTTGCCGCTAACGCCGAACCGCGCCCGTATCTGCCGCGTCTGGATAATGAAGTCGATGACGCGATCCAGAAATTTAATATCCATCTGCCCGCCGATCCGTATTGGTGGGATGTGGTCGATAAAATGTTCGACATCGGCCAGTACCACATTGCCGCGCTGGCGCAGCGTCACGCTGTTCCAACTCTGTCCGATGCGATCACGGCGTCCCGCCGTCCGCAGATCCGTGGCCTGTTGGAAGAAACATCGGTCGGGTTCAGTTCGGAAACCGTGATCAACGCGTTTGAACGGATGGTGACATCCGCCACACGCGAATATCCGATCCTGTCATCGGTTACGCAGTTTGACATCAGCAACACGCGCGTTTGCTCGCTCGATTTGATGGATGTGTGCCCGCAGGGTGATGAAACGGCGGATCGTCAAACCTCCATCATGTACATGTTGGCGCGTCACGTGCTGGTGCGCAGCTGGTGGATGGGGATGGATTCGTTGCAATTCATTCCGGAAAAATATCGCCTCTATCACGAACAGAAACTGCAAGATTTGGCCGAAACGCCGAAACGCCTGTGCTATGACGAATTCCACCGGACGTCCAGTTCATCCGCTGTGCGCGGACAGGTGATTCGTGACGTGCGCGAAGGTCGTAAACGCGGCGTGCAGATTGTTCTGGCTTCCCAGTTGCTGGATGACTTTGATGACGACATGATCGATCTGGCCACCGGTGTGTGGGTTCTGGGTGCGGCCATTTCTGAAACCGCCGTTGATAATATTCGTGATCGTTTCGGTCTGTCGGATACGGCGAAAAATATTATTCGCTTTAAACTGACGGGTCCGCGCGCGGGCGGGGCTCCGGCCCTGTTCGTTCTGGGCACGAACGAAGGGCGTTACGAACAGCATTTGATCAATACGCTGGGTCCGGTTGAATTGTGGGCGTTGTCCACCTCTGCGGAAGATGTGGTGATCCGGAACCGTTTATATACACGCCTTGGTGCGGGTCGGGCGCGGCAAATGCTGGCCGCCAACTTCCCGGGCGGCAGCGCGCGCAGTGAACTCAAACGTCGCGTGATGATGCGGGCCGATAAAGGTGAAGCCAAATCCGCCTTGATGTCCGCCGTGATGGAGGAAATCGTCGAGGAGCTGGTGGCCGCCGGCAAACAGAAACTGGATAAATCCGAAGTGAATGCGTAATGGCACAATCCGGCGCAGGCGTTGAAAAAACAGCGAAGAAAAAAATCAGCGGCAAAAAAATGGCCGTTTATGCTGGTTTGGCTGTTGTTGCGTTCGTTATGTGGTGGGGTTTCCAACCACTGAAGGGGCCTCCCGCCTTTGGCCTGTGCCGCGTCTTTCTGGAGCAGCGCGTGTCCTATCCGCATGAATTGACGGTGACGCAGGTGGAAATACGCGAACCGCTGATCCGCCTGTACTACACCGAAGTCAATCCGTTCGGGAATCATACGCGTGGGATTTTGGATTGCGTTTTCCGTGCCGACCCGCAACTGGGTCTGGTGATTGGTGAAGCGCGATTCAATGGCACATCCGTTTCGGAAACCGATCTGAATCGTTTCAACCTGTCGATCCCGGCGATTCAAGCCAATCCGCCATCCCTGATCCTTCCACTGCCATTCTCGGATGGGTTGGAAGGGTTGAAAGATCCCAAAAAGTAACAACCCCCTAAAAACAAACGATAATCCGCCATTATAAGGGTTTTTTAACACCTTTTCTGTATTTTGAAGGTGATAAAAAGGGGCGAAAAAGCCCCGTTTCCTAAGGGGCGGATACGCATGACACAGACCACATCCTTTGATGATATTTTTGCGCCACGCGCGGCCCATCCGGATTCGCCGATGGGTTTGCCGCTGGCGCAGCGCATGGATATCGCGCTGATGGTCAATGAAAATCAAAAAGTCTGGATCGCGCATGACAAGCCATTCGGCGATGTCATGATGTGGGCCGAATACGACGCGGACGCGGCCACGCTGGTGCTGATGTCGCAATCGGGCCGTTTGCATGATCTGGGCATGCCCATTCACAAACCCTTTCGCAAACATCTGCTGAAAGCGCGTGAAATTCAAACTGTGCACATGAAAAACCGTCAGGTGGCCGATGTCGGCATTTTGCCTTTGATGGTGCGTGAAACCGGAATTTATCATTCCTGATACGGGAAGAAGGACTAGGTCATGCGTTTAGATGCAGGGCAGGAATTTTACCTCAGTAATTTTGCACCCATGACCTATGGTTTGATGCAAAAGGTTGATGCTGCGTGGGATCAGAATATGGACCGCGCGCCGGACTATCAACGCCTGTCCAATGCCTTCTCCGCCGGGGGCCGTGAAGGTGTGCAGGCGCTGGAAGTTCACATGAAAAATCCGACCTTCCGCATTCAAATCGAAAATCTGGCCACCAATAATCCGAGCCTGCTGGCGGATGCCGTGCCGGCCATGATGAAAAATCCGGAAACCATGCCGCAAAAAGTGGCGGAGTTGAACGCGAAGGTCAACGCCCCATCTGCACCGAAGCTTGATGGTGGGAAACCGGATCAGTCCGCGACCCCGTCTGCCGTCGGCACAGGCCCTGCAGCTATGGCGGTTGCGGCCGAAACGGTCGGTGTTTTCCCAATGAAGGCGGCGGCGCAGGATGTAAGTAATAATGACAGCATGGGCCGTTTGATGGCGATGCCGGGAGCAGCAGACTTTCTTGATCGCGTCGAAAATAACGAACGTCTGTCCGCTGCGGTCACGGCGTTGGGAACTGCGAATAATGGTTCTGGTCTGGAACAATTGGCCCAGCGTGCGGAATCCGATCCGCAGTTTTTTGTTAAACTGAACACGATGATTGACCAAAATCCCGACGCCGTCGGCGCGGTTGCGGATCAAATCGCGGCCAATCCGAACAATGCCATGAATATTCTGGATCAGGCGATGCAGGGGCAAAGCATGATGAATCAACTGAGCGAAGGCTTGGGCGGTTTTATGGACCAGATCAAAGGCGGAAACTTTGATATGTCCGGCCTGTTGGGTGGCATCATGAATTTGGTGATGGGTTTGATGAATGCCGTGATGGGCTCCATGGGATCGTCGGGACAAATGTTGTCGATGAATGCTCCCGGTGGGTCCGTTGCGGGCCAAGCGATGGCGGCCACGGGATTTTCCGGGCAACTGGCCGTGGTTGATCCGAAAACGGGCGGCATTGAACCCGCCGATCCACGCCGCATTCCGGGCGCCAGCGCCGATGCGGATGCAGCCCTGCAGCAACAGCAGCGCCAGCCTCAACCGGGGACGCAGCCGGGCCTGAACCCAATGGTGGGCTAGGGTTTTTCAGCAACAATGACAATCGATAAAACAAACGGGCGCGGGATATACCCTGCGCCCGTTTGTTTTACATCTTCTTCTGCGCGTCGCGGATCAGGTCGGGAAGCAATCCAGCCGCCCCCATCGCCTGATGCATAAAGAAATTTTTGACGGGCTTGATGCGGGATACGGCACGCAAACCAATCTTGCGCGCCAGCGACAATGTGCGGGACCGATTGGAAAACAGTTTGTTCAACGTATCCGTTGTGCCCGCCATGGCCATGTTATCGGCCCGACGCTGGCGTTGATAGGATTGCAACAGATCGGCGTGGCCAATGTCATCCCCCGCCGCGTGCGCATCGACGATCAAGTCGGCGAGTACAGCAATATCGCGCAGACCCAGATTGAGCCCCTGCCCCGCAATCGGGTGAATGCCGTGGCCCGCATCGGCGACCAGCGCCATACGGTCCGCAATATAATCATGCGCATGGTTCAGGGTCAGGGGAAACGAAAACCGTTTGCCCATCTGGTGCACCGATCCATAACGGCCCGGGAACCGGGCGCTCAACGCGGCATCAAACACATCCTGTGTATAGGCCAGAATGTCATTCACATCCTTGCCATGCACGGTCCAGACGATGGAGGAACGGTGTGTGCCATCGGTGTCATCTTGCATCGGCAAAATGGCGAAGGGGCCTTCGCTGCGGAAATGTTCAACGGCGATATGATCGTGCGGATGATCGTGGCGGGCGGTGCAGACGATGGCGGTCTGGTCATACGCCCAGAAGCGTTGTTCAACACCCATCCATTCGCGCGTTTTCGATCCGCGTCCATCGGCACCAATCACCAGTGCGGCGGTTAAAACCCGGCCATCATCCAATGTGATGGAAATAGAATCATCATCACGGGTAAACGTCATCGCACCCGCCGGGGCGATATGATCGACCGTATCCAAATCCGCCATGCGGTCGAACAACGCCGATCGTATCAAACGGTTTTCAATGATCCATCCAAAACTTTCACCGCCGACTTCGTGGGCTGCAAAATGCAGCAAAGTCGGGCTGTCCCCATCCAGAATTTCAATGTCGCGAATGGCGCAGCCATAGGGCTCCAGCGCATCCCAAACCCCGGCGGCACGCATAATTTTCTGCGACCCCCATGAAATGGCGGTGGTGCGGCCATCAAACCCTGCGTCCAATGTGGCCTTTGGATTATCCCGGTCGATACAGGCAACATGGATGCCATGCGTGCCAAGCAGAGCCGCCAGCGTCCCACCCGCCAGACCGCCACCAATAATGATGACGTCATGAGTGTTTGCGGGGGTGTTTGTCGTGTCTTTCGCGGTGCGGCGTTGATTGCTGTGCATAATCGGGGGTGGCTCCTGTGTCCGGGCCATGGGATTGATTTTGGCTCTCTGCTATGCTCAAACCCAGATGGCGTAAACTGTGTACCCTTTTAAAGGAAGTTGAGGATTTTGTCATGAAGATGGTGATGGCCGTAATCAAACCGTTCAAACTGGACGATGTGCGCGAGGCCTTGCTGGCCATGGGTGTCGAAGGCATGACCGTAACCGAGGTGCGCGGCTATGGCCGCCAGCGCGGCCAGTCTGACAAAGGGTCTGCGGATGGGGCCAAGGCGGAAGCCGCCCCGACCCTGCTGTCCAAAGTCAAAATCGAAGTTGCGATTGCCGATGGTCTGGAAGACAAAGTGATCAAGGCGATTTCGAAGGCTGCGAATACAGGCCGCATCGGCGATGGAAAAATCTTCGTCTATGATTTGTCCCACACGGTGCGCATCCGCACCGGAGAAAAAGACGAAGCCGCGCTGTAAGGTGGTAAGGCCCTCTCCCCCAACCCCTCTCCCAGAGGGAGAGGGGCTTTATGGTGGCGCTTTCCCAGATTTTGTTCCCTCTCCCTCTGGGAGAGGGTTAGGGAGAGGGTGATGCAGTCTCTCGCTATTAAAATTTATTCCGCAAAAGGCGGCGGCGGTGCGCGATCGGATGATGCCGGTGTTTTTGCCACGACCCGATCGGCAGACATTTCATAGGTCACGCCCATCCGCATCTGGTGGTCATTTCCACCCAGATTATATCCCTCATCACGCAGGGACGGCGTGCCGGTAAAACGGTAATCCCCATTGAACCAAAGCTGGTCGGTCAGGCGGTAATTCATACCGGCCCCCACCTGCCATGCGGGCGTCACAACGCGGTCATCGGCGTCCAGACCGTTGGTGTTCATGCCACCCTTCCATATTTCATGCGTGGCCATTCCGGCCCCGGCGCTGACATAGGGTTTGGCGCGCGCATCCGGGCCAAAATTAAAATCATACGACAACTGAACCAGACCAAGCCGCGTTTCGACATCGCCGCCGCCTGATGACGCCGCGAAGGATGCGCTGCGTGTTGTTTGTTCCCCTGTGATCGACCACGTGCCCAGTTGCAGGCCAATGGATTCAGCAAAGGGGTGCGCGTTATCATCGGCGCTCTGTTCGGCGCTGTCGGCGGGGAGGTCACTTGAATGATCCGCATAAGCGGGCGGCGTTTTATTCATCGGGTTATCGATCCAGCGGTGGAAGCTGGTCACCGATGTGCTGAGCCCTTTGAAATCGGCGAACGGAATACCGTCCTCTGTCATGGCGCGTGCGGGGGCCACATTGCCCAGCACGGTGGCAAGCATCATGAATGTCAGGATTATCGCGGTGTGTTTGTTCATTGTTCTTTCGCGAATCGGTTCCATAAAATTTTAATGGAAAGCGGGGGGGCCTGCAATCCAATGGGCAATCCAATGGGCAATCGCATGGACAAAACAAAACCCCCTGCTGTGACACAGGGGGTTTGTAATGATTATGGTATGTCCGTGTTACGCCACAGGCGCATCAACGCGGATCGGCAAATCACCGGCGATCGGTTCATCGTCCAGCATTTCGATCATGCCGGTCGGTTGAACCGCGAAGTTGGCGATAAACAGCGCATTGGAATAAAACACCACGGCGTCACACAGATAGAAGCCTTGTTCGTTGCGCCCCTCATACGTCGATGGGCGGATCGATCCTTCGATCACGGAGCGTGTCTGTGCATCCATGTTGCGCGGCATATCCGGGTCATCCATGGATTCCGCGATCAGGAACGGGCCTTCCTCGCCACGCACGAAGAAGCAGAAGAAGCGCAGATATTCGAGGATGTTTTCCTCGTTCAGCTTAATCGGCGCCTTCGCGTTTACTTCATGGATCGGCGGCGATGTGCCGTTCAACCAGTACAGGTTCCCCTGTTCGGTCAGGTAATAGATAAAGAGTGACGGCGGCCATGACGGATCCTTGACCCGGATCAGGACGACATTGTCATAGAAGGGCAGGGCGCGCCATGCGACCTGTGTGCTGGCGGCGGCCGTGCGGTATTTTCCGGCGATCGGATTGACCTGCTCCAGAAAGCCTTCGAGTTCGGCACCGGTGACGGCGTTCCAGTTATTATCGTTGTACATGAGGTATTTGGCCTTTATGCAATTTTCCCCAACCTGAATGGCCGGGTGAAGATTTGAGGTTAAACCTGAAGCTATCATGCCAGACACGTGGCAAGGTGCAAGCCCCTGATTTTCAAAAAGAGCATAGGCCGGAAAGGGTTAAGAAAGTCTTTTTTCATAGCCGTTTCAGTATTTTAATTATGGCTAATCCGACAGGCCCCGGCGCGGACGTAACTTATCCACACAAGTCGTTGACAGCCATAGGCCGGGTCTGTATAACAACGCGTTCCCGGATGGAAATATTTACGAAATTCCGGGGATTTTGATGGAATTTGAACACCCAAGCCGGAGTGCCCGACGATGAAGCGCACCTACCAACCGAGCAAACTGATCCGCAAGCGTCGCCACGGCTTCCTGAGCCGTATGGCCACGAAAGCTGGCCGTTTGATTTTGAACAACCGCCGCGCCAAGGGCCGCAAGCGCCTGAGCGCTTAATCTTCCCTTTTGTGGAAGGCCCGTGGCTGGAGGATCCTTTGAAAGGGATCGCCGCGATATGCTGGTTAAACGCGAAGACATGACTATGATCGGCCGCCTGAAAAGGCGGTCTGATTTTTTGCGCGTGGGTGCCAGCGGCCAGAAATGGGTGTCGCCCACCGTGATTATCCAGATTGCGGATTCCCCTGTTGAAACGCCGGCTGAATCCGCCACGGAATCCCCAGCTTCTGGCCCGCATTACGGCCTGACCGTCACCAAAAAAACCGAAAAGACCTCTGTGGGCCGCAACCGGATCAAGCGCCGCCTGCGCGCTGCTATGGCCAGCGCCCTGACCGGGGAACATGCCGACCTGAAATGCACCGATATTGTCGTGATTGGCCGTGCGGCCGCCGAAAAAGCGCCGTTTGACCAGTTGGTGAAGGATATTCGCTGGTGTTTGCGGCGTTTGCGCGGGAAACAGGCGGAAAAAACCCAATGAAACGGGTGATGATCGCCCTGATTAAGGGGTATCAGTGGATTTTATCCCCCTTAAGCGGCCCGCAATGCCGGTTTCATCCTACCTGTTCCACCTATGCCGTACAGGCGATTGAACGGTTTGGCGCGCTGAAGGGCGGATGGCTGGCGGGCCGGCGGATTGCGTCCTGCCACCCGTGGAGCCGCAGGCCCGCCATTGATCCGGTTCCTGACCATAATATAGACCGCGATGTTTGATTGCGCCCCGGTGTTGGGCTATAACCGCCCCACTGTTGCATAACCACGCACCAGCGTAGATTTTCTCGACTATGAAGGAGGCCACCTTAGACGGGTGCGCGCGAAAGACCAAAATGGCAAAAAAATCCGGCTCGAACATGATGAACCCGAATGATCAGATGCATCCTGATGATCGCCGCAATCTGGTGATCTTCCTGATCATTTCATTGGCCATGTATTTCGCCTTCGACCATTTCGTGATGAAGCCGAAGGTCGAAGCGATGCGCGCGCAGCAAGAAGCCGTTCGTGCCGCCGCCGTGAATGGCGCGCCGAACGCGATTGACGCGCTGGTCGAACGTCCGCGCGATGTTGTCATTGGCGAAAGCACGCGCTTGAAAATCGACAACGGCCAGATTTTTGGTTCGTTGCCGCTGGTGGGTAACCGCATCGATGATATTTCCCTGACTGATTATTTCAAAACACTGGGCGGGTCCGACCATGTTGTGTTGATGAGCCCGGCGGGCACCCCGCACCCGAAATATGCCGAAGCCGGATGGATCGCCGCGAATGACGGTGTAAAGGTTCCGGGCAAGGATACGCGTTGGAGTGTGAAGGGTGGCGGTACGCCGAAACTGACCAAGGACAAGCCGGTTACATTGACATGGAACAACGGTTCCGGCCTGACCTTTGAACGTGAATACAGCATCGACGATCACTTCGTTATCACCCTGACCCAACGTGTGACCAACAATGGCGGTTCGACGGCCCGTTTGTATCCGTATAATCTGGTCGCGATGCAGGGCATGCCGGAAGATTTCACCGGCACATGGATCGCCCACGAAGGCCCGATTGGCCACATTGGCGGCGAATTGCACGAGGTGACGTACAAAGACCTCGGCAAGAAAAATGAAATGTCATACAACGCCCCGACCGGGTGGATCGGCATCACCGAAAAATACTGGCTGACCAGCCTGTTGCCGGTGCAGGGCGAAGCGATGAAATACAGCTTCAAATCCACGCCTGCTGCCACGCCGAACGCCAAGCCGCATTATCAGGTTGATATGATGGGCACCGAACGCGTTGTGGGTGCGGGTGAAAAAACCGAATTTGTTTCGCATGTGTATGCCGGGGCGAAGAAGGTCCGTATTCTGGATCTGTATGAAGAACGCCTCGACGTTCCGCATTTCGATCTGGCGGTGGATTTCGGCATGTATTATTTCATGACGAAACCGTTCTTCTACTTCCTGACCTGGCTGGGTCATGTGACGGGCAATTTTGGTGTGGCGATTTTGATCTTCACATTGTTGTTGCGCGCCGCCGTGTTCCCGCTGGCCAACACGTCGTTCCGGTCCTTTGCCAAGTTGAAGCAAATGGCCCCGCAAATGACGGCCCTGCGTGAAAAATATGGTCACGACAAGGAACAGCTGCAAAAAGAACTGGTGGCCCTGTATGGCCGTGAGAAGGTCAACCCGGCGGCGGGCTGTCTGCCGATCCTGATCCAGATCCCGATCTTCTTCGCCTTGTACAAGGTGTTGTCGGTCACGATCGAAATGCGTCACGCCCCGTTCTTTGGCTGGATTCAGGATTTGTCGCAACGCGACCCGACCTCCCTGTTCAACCTGTTCGGCCTGTTGCCGTATGATGTGCCGCAGGTGTTGGTGATTGGTGTCTGGCCGTGCCTGATGCTGTTCTTCATGATTTTGCAAAAATCCATGAACCCGCCGCCGCAGGACCCGATCCAGGCGAAAATGCTGGCCATCATGCCGTATTTCATGACCTACATCATGTCCGGTTTTGCGGCTGGTCTGGTGATTTACTGGACGTTCAGCAACGCGCTGTCGATCCTGCAGCAATACATCATCAACCGGTCCATGGGCATCGAAGTGAAATTCTTCCAACGCACCCCGGCTGAAAAGAAAATGGAAAAGATGGTTGCCGAAGGTCCAGTTGTGCACCCCGGTGCCGAATTGCTGGAAGAACAGGTGGAAGACGCCCTGTTCGGTCATGACGACAATGACGGGCCGAAACCTGTATCCCCACGGAAGAAAAAGAAGAAATGAGCGATAAAAACCTCACACCCGAACAAATCGCCACGATCCGGAAATTGTTTTCCGGGCCGTGCGAATTTTTTGCGGGCGTCATGGATTTGAACGGTTTGCCGCCCGAAGGCGCGCCAGAGATTGCCTTTGCCGGGCGGTCGAACGTAGGCAAATCATCGCTGATCAACGCGCTGACGGCGCGCAAAACACTGGCGCGCACATCCAACACGCCGGGCCGGACGCAACAACTGAACTTCTTTGATTTGGGTGGCGTGTTCTGGCTGGTGGATATGCCGGGCTATGGCTATGCCAAAGTATCCAAGAAGATGCGGCAGGAATGGGATGATCTGATTTTCAGCTATCTGCGCGGGCGGCCTTCGTTGCGCAGTGTGTTCGTGTTGATCGATTCCCGCCATGGTTTGAAAGAGGTCGATCTGGAGCTGATCAAAATGCTGGACGCCGCGGGCGTGTCCGCGCGCATCGTGCTGACCAAGGTGGACAAGGCCGGATTCCAGGAATTGAAAAAAACCACGGAACAGGTCGAAGCAGCGTTGAAAAAACACCCCTCCGCCTTCCCCTTCGTCCTACCGACCAGTTCGGACGAGGGCACGGGTATTCCGGATTTGCAGGTTGCCATTTTGGAATTGATTGGCGGCTAAATTTTACTGATTGATCATCAGGGAATAATAAACATACGTGGCTGGGCTGCCGCCGTCGCTGACGCACATTTGCAAATGATCTTCGCATTCCGGGCAATCGGCAATTTCCAGTGTGGCGTTTGTGCCGCCGCCCCAATGCACGCCTTCAACAAAATATTGGCGCGGGTTGGAAACGACCGGAATGGTGGAATCGCTCAGCAATTTGTGGTTAATCGCGGCGCAAATTTCCTGCCGAATATTATAGGCCGCTAAAACCACTTCGTTTTTCGCCGGATCATTCGACCATTCAAAATTATTGAACCGGCCCAGATACCACCCAGTAGCGGGCAGACCCGTGCCCTCGCCCACAGCTTCGGGCGGGATTTGTGTGGGGTTTAACCCGCCGCCCGATTGGTGGTAGACCTTGTGGAGGTTGTTGGCCAAAACCGGGTCGTTAAACCCCGCATCGGTGGGCAGAGTAAAGACAATTTCATCCGCGCTGGTCCCCGTGGAATCCATCATGTCCAGCACCTGTTTGACGGTGAAGGGGTAATTCATGATCTGCCCGGTCAGAACGGCCGCCTTGTCCGGGGCCAGCGTGTTGGATTCATCCGTATCCGTCTGGCGTGACAGGACAAAGGTCAAAGCCCCGAATAACGCCACCACGATCAGAACGTAAATCATGGCGTTACCGGATTGAAAATGGGTCGTTTTAAAAGTGTTTTGCATTGTATGAATAATCCTTACAGCCTATTATTCTAGTATACAAAAGGGATTGAGCGAAATGATTTCAGACATCGACATGATGGCGTTTTTGATCGGCGCAGGCGCGGGGGCTTTCGCGGGAGCGGCCATTATCGCATTGGTGATGATGAAACGCCTGTCCACGGCGGAGAAAGAGGCCGCATCCCTGCAAGCGCAGATTGACGCCGCACAAGGATCAAGCGCCAACATGGAAAATACCTTCCGTGTTCTGGCTGCTGAAGCCTTGAAGGATTCGCAGACTCAGTTCCTGACATTGGCGCAGGAGAAATTAAAACAGGCGCAGAACGACACCGCGCATGATCTGGAAAAACGCCAACTGGCGATTTCCACATTGGTCGATCCGATCCGGAAACAACTGGAAATGCTGGGCGGTGCGGTGGAACAGATCAAGGGCACGGACAATGCCCTGCGCAACGATCTGCAATCGCTGTCGCGTGAAACGGCGCGTCTGGTCGGCGCGTTGCGTGACCCGGCGGCGCAGGGGCGTTGGGGTGAATATATCCTTGATGGCCTGCTGGAAAAATCCGGCCTGATCCGCGGCGTGCATTTTGAATCACAGGTGGCGGTATCGACCAGTGACGGCGGGCGTCAACGCCCGGACGCGGTGATCCGCCTGCATGACGGGTTGCAAATCATCGTGGATGCGAAGGCACCGTTGAACGACATTGCCGACCAACTGGCCGGAAATGACGTGGACGAAGATGCGTTGATCCAGAACCTTGCCAAACGCGTGCGCGATCATATCGTCGCCTTGGGGCGCAAGGGATATTGGGAAAATGTTGATGGCACCAATGCCGATTTCACGGTGTTGTTCCTGCCGTCCGAACATTTATTCTCGATGGCGCTGCGCGCTGATCCGGGCATGGTGGATTTTGCGGCATCCCGCAATGTGATTATCGCATCCCCGACCCTGATGATGTCGTTGATCCGCGTTGTGTCGCTCAGCTGGCGGCAGGCCGATCTGGCCCAGAACGCGGCGGAGATTGCGACACTGGGCGGTGATCTGTTTTCCCGCATCACGAAATTTGGCGAACATCTGGAGAAAGTGGGCCGGGGCCTGTCCGGTGCGCTGGGCAGTTATAACGATGCCGTGGGCTCGCTGGAACGCATGGTCTTGCCCGCCGCGCGGAAATTGAAAGATAAGCAAGTACAAACGGGTGGCCGTGATTTGCCTGAATTGAAAGAGATTGAGGATCAGCCGCGCCGTTTAACCGTGACAGCCAATTCTTGACCCGTCCGGTATCCGGCATACCTCTTTAGTGTAGTGAAAGTGACATAAAAAATGACGATTCTGCCTATTGTGACCGTTCCCGATCCGGTTTTGAAACAACGCGCGACCGAAGTCGGAACGGTGGATGACGCCCTGCGCCGCCAGATGGATAACATGCTGGACACCATGTATGACGCGCCGGGCATTGGTCTGGCCGCGAACCAGATCGGGTTGCTGAACCGCGTTCTGGTCATGGATTTGTCCGAGCGGCTTGAGGATGGTGTGGAGCCGAAACGCGCCCCCATCTACATGGTGAACCCGGAGATTATTTTTAAATCCGAAGAACCCAGCGAGATGGAAGAGGGTTGTCTGTCCATCCCCGGCCAATATGCGCTGGTGCAGCGCCCGGCGATCGTGCGCGTGAAATATCTGGATTATAACGGTCAGGGGCAAGAGATGGAGGCCTCGGGCCTGTTGTCGCATTGCGTACAACATGAAATCGACCATCTGGACGGCGTTTTATTTATCGACCATCTGTCGAAATTGAAACGCGATATGATCATGAAGAAAATGGCCAAACTGCAAAAAGGCCAACAGGTTTTATAAGATGAACAATGGCGAAGGTTTAAAAGTGGTCTTTATGGGCACGCCGGATTTTTCCGTTCCGGCGCTGAAGGCTATTTTGAACTCGCACCATACCGTCGTCGCGGTGTACAGCCAGCCCCCGCGCCCGAAAGGCCGTGGACAGCAGGTGCAGCCATCACCCGTGCATGCGGCCGCACTGGATGCCGGCATTCCGGTTTATAATCCGCTCTCCCTGAAAAAAGATGAAGCCGCGCGTGCGCAGTTTAAAGCATTGGGCGCGGATGTCGCGGTTGTGGCGGCCTATGGCCTGATCCTGCCGCTGGATGTTCTGGATGCGCCGAAATATGGTTGCATCAATATCCATGCGTCCCTGTTGCCGCGCTGGCGCGGGGCGTCGCCCATTCAACGCGCGATCTGGGCGGGGGATGATGCGACGGGCATCTCCATCATGCAGATGGGTGAGGGGCTGGATACCGGCCCGGTGATCGCCATGCGCGATATGAAATTGAATGGCAAAACGACCACGCCGGAATTGCATGATGCGCTGTCCATTATGGGGGCGGATATGATCGTTCCGGTGCTGGACCGCCTGGCCATTGATGGGCGTATTGATGTGACGCCGCAGGATGATGCGCAATCCACCTACGCGCCCATGCTGAAAAAAGATGACGGGCGCGTCGATTGGACCAAAACCGCCGCCGAAATTGACCAGCAGATTCGCGCCCTGAATCCATGGCCGGGTGTGTGGACCGCCAATGGTGACGCCCGCCGCATTAAAATCGTACATGCCCAATTGGAAGATATGCGGTCACATGATCCGGCGGGCACATTGATGGACCGCGATGGCCGTATGGTCTGCGGGGATGGCCGCGTTCTGCGTTTGATGCAGGTGCATCCCGAAAACGGCAAGGTGATGGATTCATTCGCCGCGATCAATGGCGGGATTTTGACTGTCGGCACGGTCCTAGGGGATTAAGGCGATCCGTTTTTTCAACTCCGGCAAATCGTTCATATTGGCAATCTTCAACCCGTATTGTTCCGCGCTTTCAATCAATTCGTCTGGATTGAACCATTGATATTTTTCGGCAATGTAAATCAATGTCCGGGCAAAGCTGGGCCCGTGGTCGGACCATACATTATGATTGACCTGATCATCGACCATATGCGCCAGCTCGTGCAATAAATCGCTCAAGCGCCGTGTGGCCATTTTGATTTTGTGGTCTTGGAAATAATAATAACTGACGGCTTCGCTGGGTTTTTTGGCGATGTCCACTTCCAATGCTGGCGCGGCCAGATTGAAATCATTCGAAACACGCTCAATCACGCGCCGCATTTGGGTATCGCTCAGCCGTTGACTGTGGCCATCAATGTTGCCGTATTCCCATTGATACAGGCGATTTTTTTGCCAGTCTTTGGTGAAGGCTTTGTCCATGCCGGGGCCGTTTTTACTTTTACGCAGAATTTTATAGGCGAATTCGGCTGTGTCACGGCTGACGAATAACATGTGATTGCTGACATAGGTGCGTTCCGGTGCAATCCACACAACGACATACGGGTCATCCAATGTGTGTTTGTCATCGCAAACACCAATCCCGTCAATGCGCCCCAAAACCAATCGCGCGCCGCTTTGTGGATGGTCGTAACCGGTGATTTCCTGAATATAGGGCACATATAAACGCGGTTTATTGAACCGCTTTTTCAATTCGCCTTTCTCAGGTGTACTGGTCATGGCTGCGGCCCGGTTTTTCGAACATTATGGTGCGCGGGTTTTGGCGCGTTGTCATTGGCAATGGCGTATTCAACAATCGGGATGGATACATCGCCGATATATTTAATGGATTTCATGTCGCCAAGGATATTGGCCTGACGGGCCGTTGAAATCAATGTGTCGAGATCAATGCCCGCATATTGGTGATACAATTCGATCGCCGTAAAAACGAAAGCCGGGGCATGATCGGCATACCGTTCGCCATCCCGTCTGTGGTGGTAAAGCACATGGGCCATTTCGTGCAGAAGGCTGATAATTTCGCGATGACCAAAGCGGATTTTATTGGTTTCCTCTTCATAAGAGGAGGAATTGGTATCGGGCATCCAGAGCAGTTTTGGCACCGGAATATCGTGATCGTCTGAAATTTTTTCGATCAGGGCTTTGGCTTCGTCCTTGGTGATTTTTCTGCCAAGCGGGACAATGCATTGATCTTCCCAGCGATAGACGGTTTGTTCCTGATGATCGCGGTCAAAGACGCCCCCCAGAAAACTCTCCAGCTCGACCATTTCAGCATTAAAGGAAATGTGCGCGCTGTCGATATCCAGAAAATTTTGCGCGTGATGAAGCGTGTCGGAATTTCGGTGGCACCACCCGGTCACAAACCCGGACAGGCCGCGTCTATGCTTCGCCGTGCCAACGACCAAATAGCCATCGGCGTGGATACAATAATGGCGGTCCAGAATGTGAAGATCTTTGACTTTCATGCCCAAAACGCGATAGTTCCCTGTGTCACGCGCCCTCGTTTTATGGTGGGGCATCGTTGATGGTTTTTAGATTAGGCTGAAAGCGCCGGGCTATGCAACATCGCTGGAAATTAACCATTGAATATGACGGGCGTCCCTTCTCCGGCTGGCAACGGCAGGCGGCGGGCGTCCCCTCCGTGCAGGCGGCGATTGAGGCCGCCATAGCCAGCTTTTGTCAGCAGAACATCACCATCCATGTCGCGGGCCGCACCGATGCCGGGGTCCATGCGCGGGGGCAGGTAGCCCATTTTGATTTAGATTATGGAAACCGTGATATCACGGGCTATGACCTCGCCAAGGCCCTGAACGCCCATTTGCGCAACGCCCCGGTGGTTATTCTGGATGCGGAAATGGTGGGGGATGATTTCCATGCCCGCTTTGGCGCGGTGAATAAGCTGTATACGTTCCGCCTGCTGAACCGTCCGGCCCCGCCCGCGTTTGAACGCGGGTTGGTGTGGCATGTGCGGCGGATGCTGGATGTCGATGCCATGCGGGCTGGCGCGGCGCATTTGCTGGGCCATCACGATTTCACCACCTTCCGCGACACGGATTGTCAGGCGAAATCACCGATGCGCACGCTCGACCGTCTGGATATCGAAGCAACCCCCTGCGTCGCCGGACCGGGGCAGGATATTTTATTCCATGTCGAAGGGCGGTCGTTCCTGCACCATCAGGTGCGCAACATGGTCGGCACGCTGGCCATGGTCGGCGAAGGAAAGTGGGCCCCGGATCAGGTGCGTGAAGCACTCGAAGCCCGCGACCGCCGCGCGGGCGGCCCCACGGCCCCGCCGGATGGGTTGTATCTGGTGCGGATTGATTATTAACGCAGGAAATATTTTTCCAGCACGCGGCCATAAATCGCGGTCAGGGTTTCCAAATCCGTGATGCGGACATGTTCATCCACCTGATGGATCGTTGCATTGATCAGGCCACATTCCACCACCGGGCAATATTGGCTGACGAAACGGGCATCGGATGTGCCGCCCGCCGTACTCATCGCCGGGGTTTTGCCGGTGATGTCGGTGACCGCCTGACGTACCAATCCGGTCCATTCACCGGGGGCGGTGATGAACACATGGGCACCGCGGCGGAATACGATATCGTAATCCGGGCCAACGCGGTCGAGGATGGATCGAATTTTATTTTCCAGCGTTTCAAAATCCCACCGGTCATTGAACCGCACGTTGAACATGGCGGTGGCGCGTGCCGGGATGACGTTTTCGGCTGTGTTGCCGATATCGACGTTGGTGACTTGCAATGATGTCGCGGGGAAATGCGCGCTGCCAACATCCAGAACCGTGTCGGATAACGCGACCAGATAATGTGCCAGTTTCGGCACCGGGTTGTCGGCCAGATGCGGGTATGCCACATGGCCCTGCTTGCCATGGACGGTCAGCGTGGCGCTGAGCGATCCGCGGCGGCCAATCTTAATTTCATCGCCCATTTCTTTCGGATTAGACGGTTCGCCAACGATGCAGACATCGGGTGTATGGCCGTTTTTTGCCATCCATTCCAATACGCGCACGGTGCCATTCACGGCGGGACCTTCTTCATCCCCGGTGATCAGCAGGCTGATCGAACCTTTGTGGTCCGGGTGGTTGTGGACGAAGGCGGCGGTGGCGGCAATGAAGGCGGCAATGTTGCCCTTCATATCGGCGGCCCCCCGACCATAGAGTTTGCCATCGGCGACGGCGCCGCCAAACGGGCTGTGCGACCATGATTTTTCATCACCCACGGGGACAACATCGGTATGTCCGGCGAAGCACAGATGCGGCCCATCTGTGCCGCGACGGGCGAACAGATTTTTTACATCATCAAACGGCAAATTGGTGCAGGTAAATCCAAGGCCGCCCAAGGTACGGGACAGCAAATCCTGCGCCCCTTCGTCCTTTGGCGTGATGCTGGGGCAACGGATCAGATCACGGGCAAGGGCGAGAGCGTCGGTCATTGGAAAAAATCCTTATGTTGAAAATCTATGTGCGAAGTAATTCATTGATGGCGGTTTTCGACCGGGTGCGTTCATCCACCCGTTTGACAATGACGGCACAGGCCAGCGACGGGCCCGGTGTGCCATCGGGCAGAGCCTTGCCGGGCAGGGTGCCGGGTACGACGACGCTGTAGGCCGGAACGCGGCCCATAAAAATCTCACCGCTGTCGCGGTCAATAATCTTGGTCGATGCGCCCAGAAACACACCCATGGATAATACGGCACCCGTTTCAACGCGCACGCCTTCGGCCACTTCGCTGCGCGCGCCGATGAAAACGTTATCTTCAATAATGACAGGATCGGCCTGTAACGGTTCCAGAACGCCACCAATACCAACACCACCCGAGATGTGGCAGTTCTTGCCAATCTGTGCGCACGATCCGATGGTGGTCCATGTATCAACCATGGTTCCTTCATCCACAAACGCGCCGACATTGACGAAGCTGGGCATCAGGACGACATTTTTGGCGATATGGGCGGAATGGCGGACGATTGATCCCGGCACGGCGCGGAAACCGGCCGCATGAAAATCATCGGCGTCCCAATCGTGGAATTTGCTGGGCACCTTGTCCCACCAATGTGCGCCACCGGGGCCACCGGGAATGGACGCCATGGGGTTCAGGCGGAAGGAGAGCAGCACGGCCTTCTTCACCCATTGATGAACAACCCAGTCATCACCAACAGGTTCGGCCACGCGCAGGGTGCCATGATCCAGCAATTCCAGAGTTTCAACAACGGCATTGCGAACATCACCCGTGGTGCCGGGGTTCAGCGTGTCGCGAACGTCCCATCCCTGTTCGACAAGAGCCTTAATTTGTGTATGATTCGGGTCGTGTGTCATACCTCCTATCAAACCTTCAGGACCAAGTGAATGCAAGGCGAAACTGCGCCATTTGCCTGTCTCATCCGATGGAATGTGCTGTCGCTGGATCAATGGACCGAACGTTTCGCGCAAGCGCGGCGGGCGAGCTTGTTGCAATCTTATGATTATGCCCGCGCGGCCTGTCCCGTGCTGGGGCTGAAGGCGCGGTGGGGTGTCATTGAAATCGATGGGGCTGTGGCGGGTCTTGTGCAAATTCTGGAAACGGCGTTTCCGGGGCATATTCTGCATGGTGTGCATCTGGATCGGGGGCCGGTGTGGTTGCCGGGGTTTGGCGCGCCGGATCATGTGGCGGCGGTCTTTCACTGTTTGAACCGTGTGATGCCGCGTCGTCTGGGCCGCCGTCGCCGTTTTATTCCGGACGTTGTTGATACGCCGGACATGCGTGATGCGTTGGCGCACGCGGGCCTGCGCGCGCGGGGTTCATCCTATCAAACCATCTGGCTGGATCTGGATCCGGATGATGATACGCGCCGTGCGGCGTTGCGCAAAAGCTGGCGCAGTGAACTGACAAAAGCGCAACATAACAACGCTTTGCATGTCGATTGGACCACCAATACGCAAACCATTGATGATGTCATTATCGGATATCATGCCGACCGGACATTGCGCGGATATCCGGGGCCGTCGGTGAAAATGGTGCGGGCGCTGGCGCGCCAATTTTTTGCCACAAATAACCTTTTGGTCGGGTCGGTGCGTTTGCAAAATGAAACAATCGCCATGGTTCTGGTGCTGATTCACGGCTCTTCGGCCACATATCAAATTGGGTGGACCACAGAGGCTGGACGTGATTATCACGCGCACCACCTTCTTTTGTGGGATTCATCTGTTATACTGAAACAAAGGGGTGTTCGGGATTTTGACCTTGGAGGGATTTCCGATGACAAAGACGGTCTGGCAGTTTTCAAAACAGGTCTTGGCGGCACCATTGTCCGCACCCCGGGATTTTATGATTAAGGGCGTGGTCCTGTCCGCTGTCGTGGGCGTTGTGCTGGCTGTGGCGGGCGGTGTCAATGCTGCGGCAACGGCGCAAAGCGCAGTCTTCAAACCCGGTACCCAACAACTGACATACGAAGTTTACGCGGGCGGTGTGAATGCCGTGGCCGCGACCATGCATGTCTACGCCCCGGCGGACAGCGAATATAATTTATCGTTCAGCGCGGGGACCAAGGGCTTCCTGCGCTCACTCGCCCCGTGGGATGGCACATTTGAAACGCACGGGTGGCAGTTGAAAGATGGCGCGCGCCCCGAACTTCACCGCTCCGCCGCGATCTGGCGTGAAGAGGAAGAGGTGAAGGAATACGCGTATAACAAAAACGGCGATTTTGTTGGCTATACTGTGCGTGATCCGGAAAGTTCGGTGGAGCGTGATTTGCCTCCGGCTGAATTAACGCAAGGCACGATTGATGTGCTGACTGCCACGCTGGATGTGATGAAGGACATTGCCGCCGGGCAATCCTGTGACTCCTCGGCCGAGGTGTTTGATGGGAAACGCCGCTTCGCCATGAAATTCCGTCTGGAGGCGGAGGAGCAGTTGAGCGCCTCGCGCTACAACGTGTATTCCGGTCCGGCCCAACGCTGCGTGGTCGAAGTGACCCCGGTGGCGGGTGAATGGCATAAAAAACCGCGCGGCTGGATGTCGATTCAGGAACAGGGCCGCATGAAGGGCAAATTGCCGACCGTCTGGTTCGCCAAGGTGTCCGCCGATAAACCGGCCATTCCGGTGAAGGTGCGGGTGACGTCCGAATACGGCACCATGTTCATGCATCTGGTGGGCTACACCGATGGGGCCACAACGCTGGCTCAAATCGACGATTGATTCGGCCTAATCATCTGATATTCAACGATTATACCCGGCTTTGAGCCGGGTTTTTTCGGCTGTGGGCCCTGTGGGCGCTGGCCGGGGTGGTTTTTCGCGGTTTTCTGCGGGGTTCGGTGAAACGGTTTGCAACATGATGTGACTTGTTTTGCACCGCCGCCGGGGTAATAAAGAACAAGATCGAATTGTTTTAAGTGAACGAGTTTTCAGCCCTATGACCACATCTTCCTCGAAACTAGCTTGTGTGATTCTGACTGCCGGACAAGGCAAGCGGATGAAATCCGCCACGCCGAAGGTTCTGCACGAAATCGCCGGGCGGCCGATGATCAATTGGCTGCTGCGCTCGGTCGAGGCCTTGTCGCCAGACAAGATTATCGTGGTGACTGCGCCGGATGCGCCGGGTGTGGGCGATGCCGTTTTCCCGCACGCCACCGCCGTTCAAAAGGTGCCGATGGGCACGGGTGATGCCGTGCGCGCCGCCATGCCCGCGTTGCAGGGGTTTGACGGTGATATTCTGGTCTTGCTGGGCGATATGCCGTTGCTGTCCACCGGGATGATGCAGGGGTTGATTGAAGCCCGCCGCCACGACGCGCAAACGGGCATTGCTGTTCTGGGTGTTGAATATAAAACGCCGCCGGCGTTCGGTCGTCTGGTGATGAATGCGGATGGCACGCTGAATAAAATTGTTGAGGACAAGGACGCCACGCCCGAACAACGCGCGATCAAATTGTGCAACACGGGTGCGTTCTGTATCGACGGGACAAAATTGTCCGGCTGGCTGGATAAACTGCAAACCAACAATGCCCAAGGTGAATATTACATCACCGACCTGCCCGAAATCGCCGCGCGCGAAGGCATCAAAACCCGCGTCAGCATTTTGTACAACGCCGATGAAGTTGCCGGGGTGAACTCCCGCGCAGATCTGGCCGTGGTCGAAGCGATTGCGCAGAAAAACCTCCGCCGCGCGGCCATGGATAATGGCGCGACCTTGATCGACCCATCATCCGTCTTTTTCTGCCACGACACGAAAATTGGTCGCGATGTTGTGATTGGGCCGAATGTTGTATTCGGCCCCTGTGTCACCGTGGGAGATAACGTCACGATTGAAGCGTTCTGCCATATCGAAGGGGCGCGCATTGATGCGGGTTGCACCATCGGCCCGTTTGCGCGCCTGCGCCCCGGCACGCATTTGTGGCCGAAAGTAAAAATCGGCAATTTCGTCGAAACGAAAAACGTCAATATGCGCGATGGGGCCAAGGCCAGCCATCTGGCCTATATCGGTGATGCCGATGTGGGCGCGGGCGTCAATTTCTCCTGCGGCGCGATCACGGCCAATTATGACGGCTTTGAAAAATTCAAAACGGTGATCGGTGATAACGCCATGGTCGGCTCCAACGTGACGCTGGTGGCCCCCGTGACGGTGGGTAAGGGCGCGTATATTGCCGCCGGGGCCACGGTGACCAAAGATGTCGCCGATGACGCCCTCTACGTCGAACGCGCCGAACCCCGCATGCTGGCAGGCTGGGCGGCGAAATTCCGGGCGAAGAAGCAGAAGAAATCATGACACGATAAATCCCTCCGTCACCCCGGCGCAGGCCGGGGTCCATGCGGTCTATAGACTGGATACCGGCCTTCGCCGGTATGACGATTAAGAATTCTGAATTGTTATAAAAAACCTACAGAGGAACAGACTATGTGCGGAATTATTGGTATTGTTGGCAAAGATGACGTCGCCCAGCGTTTGGTGGATGGCTTGCGCCGTCTGGAATATCGCGGCTATGACAGCGCCGGGATCGCCACGTTGGACAATGGCAAAATTGAACGTCTGCGCGCCGAGGGCAAGCTGATCAATCTGGATGAGCGTTTGAAAAAAACGCCGGTGCGTGGGCCCATTGGAATTGGCCACACACGCTGGGCTACCCATGGCGGCCCGACCGAGCGCAACGCCCACCCGCATGCGACCGAACGCGTGGCCGTGGTGCATAACGGCATCATCGAAAACTATGCCGCGTTGAAGGCGGAGCTGGAGCAACATCAATGCCGTTTCGAAACCGAAACGGATACCGAAGTGGTGGCCCATTTGGTTGACCATCATTTGAAACAGGGCATGGACCCGGTGAGCGCGGCCAATGCGGCGTTTGACCGTTTGGAGGGCGCTTACGCGCTGGCCGTGATTTTCGCCAATGAAAATAATTTGATGGTGGGTGTGCGTCAGGGCACGCCGCTGGCCGTGGGCTATGGCGACGGTGAAATGTATGTGGCGTCGGACTCTTACGCGCTGGCCCCGCTGACCAAAAAAATCTGTTTCCTCGAAGATGGCGACCGCATTCGCGTGAACGCCAGTGGTGTGGTCATTTACAACCGTGAAGGCAAAGAAATTTCCCGCCCCATCCGCATTACCGCACAATCCGGTGAAACAACGGGCAAGGGCGAATATCGCCACTTCATGTTGAAAGAAATCTTTGAACAGCCGAGCGTGATTGGCGATACGCTGAACTCCTTCATCAACCCGGCCACGCGTGACATCACACTGCCCGCCGATCTGGTGGAGATGGTGGCAAAGGCTCCGCGTTTGACATTGGTGGCGTGTGGTACGGCGTTTTATGCCTGCCATGTGGCGAAATACTGGTTCGAACAAATTGCCCGCATTCCGGTTGAAATCGACGTGGCGTCCGAATTCCGCTACCGCGAAGCGCCGATGCCTGCGGGCGGCGTGGCCTTGTTCGTCTCTCAATCTGGTGAAACGCTCGATACGCTGGAAGCGTTGCGCTATTGCAAACGTCAGGGTCAGAAAATCGTTTCCATCGTCAACACGATCGAAAGCACGATTGAACGTGAATCCGATATGGTCCTGCACACGCTGGCGGGCCCGGAAATTGGTGTGGCGTCGACCAAGGCGTTTACAACGCAATTGACCACGCTTGCCTGCCTCGTTCTGGCCGCTGCGGCGAAGAAGGGCGCAATTGATGCCAAGGCTGTTGGTGCGATGTCGGATTCTCTGCGTCAATTGCCGTCCCTCGTGAACTCTGTGTTGCAAGACACGGCGGGGACGATTGAAAAATTGTCGCGCGAAATTGCCGAAGCCCGCGATGTTTTGTATCTGGGTCGCGGTGCGATGTACCCGATCGCACTTGAGGGCGCGCTGAAGCTGAAGGAAATTTCCTACATCCACGCCGAAGGCTACGCCGCCGGGGAAATGAAACACGGCCCCATCGCGTTGATTGACGACAAGGTGCCAGTGGTCGTTCTGGCCCCGCATGACAAATTGTTCGAAAAAACCGCCTCGAACGTACAGGAAACCATCGCCCGCGGTGGTCAGGTTTTGCTGTTCACCGACCGTGACGGCCTGACCCAACTGGGCCGCGGTTGCCGCTGGTCCGTGCGCATGCCGGTCTCCGACGCCTTCGTCGCCCCGATCCTGTACGTGATCCCGGTGCAATTGCTGGCCTACCATGTCGCAGTGGCCAAGGGCACCGATGTGGACCAGCCGCGCAATTTGGCGAAATCGGTGACGGTTGAGTAAATGTTCTACGCCTTCATCAAAGCGGCGATCTCTGGAATTCTGGTGGCGGTGGTGTCGGAAACGGCCCGCCGCTCGCCGGCTTTTGGGGCGTTGATTGCGTCGTTGCCGCTGGTTTCGGTTCTGGCCATGATCTGGCTGTGGCGCGATACGGCGGATGCGGAACGCATCGCCGGCCATGCTGAGGCTACGTTCTGGTACGTTTTGCCGTCTTTGCCGATGTTTTTGGTTTTCCCGGCCCTGCTGCGCCATGGCGTGCCGTTTTATGCGGGGCTGGTTTTGTCCTGTCTGATGACCATTATTCTGTATTTTGGCATGACGTTCCTGTTGAAACGGTTCGGTATTGTTCTTTAGGGATGGTTTTCTGTTATGGACGCAGAAGGGCTTTGAGCTCTTCTTTATTTGAAACTATCGTATTTTTTTCCAGATACCATTCCGCTGAATTTCCGTTGCTGTCTACGTCGTCAAGGCGTGCGCCGGCGTCTATCAATAGACGAATTGTTTTTTCATCCCCGTTTTCAGCGGCGTACATTAATGGAGTTCTGTAATCTTGCTTGAGGTGATAACAGCCATTTTTGCTTGAGTCTGTTTTTGCGTTTACGTTGGCACCATGTGTGATAAGAAATTTTATACTTTCTGCATCATTCATTTGTGCTGCATACATCAGAGGCGTTTTTTTGAACCAATTTGTTTCCGCGTTGATGTTTGCGCCGTTATTCATGCTGAGCTGCAGAAATTCCGTATTTCCAATTGATGCTAAAAGGGCTTTGTTGAGGATTTCTTTGTAATAAGCCGGATAAATTTCTTTCTGGCGTGCATGAATGGTCCCATAAATTTTTGAGACGTTCTCTGTCTCTGACGCTGTGTAGATCAAAGCGGGCAGAAGATCTGAAAGAACTTCTGTGCGTGCGTAGAAGTTCGGATCATTTTCCTGAAGGGCTAAAAAGGCCTGGTGTACTAAATCATGTGTGGTTATGCCTGGTTCTACCGTAAAAGGAGGGACGATGGCTGTAATTTTATATCTGTCTGGACTGCGGGCATAAATAACGCTATCCAGCCAATATTTCCATGCTAATTGGGCTGCTTTATTCGCCTTCTCTTTTGTGAAGGAAAAATGCTTTTTATAATATTCGGTCATGTACTGAGTAAAATCATGTTCTGCATTTTCTATGGCTTCAAAAGATTTCCAGCTGATTGGATCGGATGTGCCCCACGATAGATATCTAAGGCGTCGTGCTGTATCTAAATCAGGCAAATCATGTTTTTGTTCGCGAAATAAAACATGGGGCCTTTCGAAAATATTTGAGAGGCTGTAATCGAGTGGTTTTGCTGTCCACCCCATTGTGCCCATGCATTTATCAATGCCGCCATAAATGTTCTGTAGTGTCTTGTAGGCGTCAGATTTATCAATAAATGCCTGATATTTATTTTTTGCAGGAAGTAGATCGATTTTGCAGATGGTTTCTGTGCCGTTTGCGCTGATTGAAACAAGTTCTGTTGAGCTGGCTGCTTGCGGTGCTGGGGGTTCTGGAATTGAAAAACTATAAAGTGCCTCACTTTTCTTCAGAAAATGGACGTATTCTGCCGGGCCGTAAGAATATATTTTTTTAAAATGTTTTTTCTTCTGTGTGTCTTGTGGATCGAGTTTGGGAATTATTTTTTCCCGAATATCATATGGAATGTTATCTCCGATTGTGACCGAAAATTCCTTTTTTAATTCTTCGAAATTTTTCACCAGATATAGGCTTATGCCTAAATAACGCCATCCGACTTCATTCGATTCTATATAGAGAGTTTCATTAATGCCGTCGGCATCTAGGTCAGCTTGAAAAAAATAGGCATGTCCATAAAGGCTGGGAGGCGCCTTTTCCGGGAATTGAACGAGCTGCGATGGCTCGAAATAGTTATTGAGAGGTAACGCATACTCATTAACGGGTCCATTTTGTTCAAATACGTTTTGCCATGCGGATAAGAACGGGGCGCACAGAGCATTGTCTTTGTTAATGCTAAGGGTGGGTTTTTCGGGCGCAAAGGCAAAGGCGGGATTTATTTGGCAGAATATGCCGATTGCCAGGGCGAAGAGTGTGATGGCTGCTTTCATGTCTTGGGGCTCTAAATGGATTGTGTTTCGCAAGGCCGTATTAAACTTTTGTTATTGCTAAAATTTATGCGAAACCTAGGGTGGCTACAAGGTTGAATATCTTGAAGAGATGTTCCATCATGCGGCGTATAGCTTTTTCAACAGGGTTTTCCCACCATGCTCACTAAATTCTGGTTCTACATCCTGCCGCCCGTCCTGATCGTGGGGCAGTTTATTTCGGAACGGTTGCTGGACCGCCCGACGCTGGAATTTATGTATAGCGAATTGGGGCTGTATGAGAATTTGCAGTTTCTGGTGCTGGTGGCTGCGGTGTTGGTGGCGATTGCAACGTTTGTGCCCATGGATCGCCGTGCGGATCTGCTGATGAGCGCTTGGGTGGCTATTGCTGCTGTGTGCTGTTTCTATGTCGCGGGCGAGGAAATTAGCTGGGGCCAGCATTTTGTCGGCTGGGGCACGCCGGATTTCTGGACCCATCTGAACGACCAGAATGAAACCAATCTGCACAACACCTCCGCCTGGCTGGACCAGAAGCCGCGGCTGATCCTGATGATCGGGGTGGCTGTGGGCGGGTTGATTATTCCGCTGTTGCGTAAAGTTCGTCCGGCGGTATTGCCCGCGCGCTTCAATGCGTTTTATCCGTCCACGGCGTTGTGGGTGGTGGCGGCGCTGGCGATTGGTGTGCATCTGCTGGACAAAGTGGTCGAAGGCACGGGCATCAATTTGTTCGAACGCACCAGTGAGATGCAAGAGCTGTGCTTCTATTACTTCGTGCTGCTCTATCTGCTGGGCTTGTATCGCCGTTTGCCGCGCCCAGTGCGATAACAAATTCAATAATATTGAATTTCATTTTGTGAGAGCGTACTCTACATAGTTGCAGGATGCAGTGATTTCCAAGTCACTGAGCTAAAAGAACCGACGGAGGCTTGCCTGAACGTCGAAGACAATAATAAAGAAGTCCAGTGACAAGCTGGCAAGCGCTGCAGAGTAATTCTTCCTCATTAACGTTTGACTGGTGCCCTATCTTTGATGGGGTGCGCAGCTATAGCATATTGGAGAAAGTTATGCGCCTTGCCCTTGTGAACAACTGCTTAATTGAGCCTCAACCAAAGCTAAAAGGGGTATGTCCACACTGTAAAAGTGAAACATACGCACGATGTGGAGAAATAAGGAGTTGGCATTGGGCTCATAAGGGCGCGCCAGCGTGTGCCCAGTCTCAGGAAGAAGAGAAAGTCGAACGTCATGTGCAAAAAAATGAATCTTCATACAGATCAAATGGAGATTACATTAGCGATGTGTGTACCAAATCAGACTTAAACATTACCCCCGCAGCGTTTGAGGGCGAGATTGATGTGCCCATCAGCGGTACAGCAAGAACGCGCGAGGAAATTGATCAGATGCAAATTGCAGAATGGAAAGAAATTTTTGCAGGGAGGCGCGCCAGAAGATGGAAGTAATGAGAAAACCTTTGCTTCTCTTATTGGCGTATTCTCCGCTACACGCATTACGCGTCAGCGGCGCGAATGCAAAATCCCGCCCTGTGGATAAGACCGGGTGTGGGATGGTATGGGCGTCAGGGGAAGGGTAGAGTTATTGCACGAGATTGGGTGGGAAACCAGTCTTGAAATAAAAAATTCTTATGCCTATCACTGCCATCAGGTTTCACGTCTTTTTATAAATAAAACAAAAAGATGCGCAGGAGTAAACGTGGCTTACAGAACCGAAATAACGCCGCTGCCCGGTACGGGTGAGGCCCATTCTATCTGTATTCCTGCGGCGCGGCTGAATTGGCCGGTTGCCGGGTGGACCCTCTTCGAATTTTTACAGAAACCTGAATCCGCCGCGACCCGGCGGGATTCCGCCGAATCCACCATTCTGGGTCTGGGATACTCCATTCATAACTGCCACGCCGTGCATGGAAACGGCGCACCCTGTGACGGGGCCGATACGGTTTTGTTGCGCATCGATTCGTGGCATTACGATTTGATGGGGCAAGTGACCGATCTTCCGGTTATGGAAATCGTGTTCGATGCGCGGCGGTTTTCCGTGCCTGCGCGCTCGGTTATCAGCCTGAAAATCATGGCGCGGCCGATTAAAATTACGGAAAAAATTTCTTCCCGCGCCGTGAATGCCGCGCTATTCTTCCTGCACCAGATCCAGGCGGATCAGGTTCCTGATTTTGAACGGATTTTGGAACTGCACCGCCTGCACCCCGATTTACGCCGGACGTCGGATGATGTCCTGAATGATGGCCAATCGGGATCGGGTGGGAAGCAAAACAATAAAAAACTGACTGTGCCGTCGCGCCGCCCGACTTTGGGGCCGAAACTGGCAACAGCCTATGATCGCCCAAACCGGACACAGATGCTGGACCGGCGATCAGCAAGTGGGTGTGTGATGGATACGGGCCAGCCCGCATCCGATGACCGTATGCCAGAAAAAATAACGAGCATACACAGGGACAAGCGTTTCTTGGGGGAGTAAACGGGAACAATGACCAACACCACAAACACGCCGGATCAGGATGACGTTCCCAATACACAGATTGGGGATGTGAAAAAGACTCCGAAGGCCGTGATGAGTTTGGGGCGTTTATTTGAACGCGCGGCGGATTTTGATCTGCGCTATTTCCCGATTGAAATTGGCATTGATGCCCAGAAATACTACGAATCCCGTCACTCCGGTTATGCCGGGGTGAAGTTTTATGCGGAACAGGGCGCCATTCACGGCGTTCATGCCGATGTAAATCCGGTGGATGGCGGCGCGATTACCGTGGCCATCGAACATTGGGTCCACCGCCCCAACGGCGACAACATCACCACCCCCTTTATGACGCTGAAGGCCGAGCCGACCAAGCATAAGGGCAAGGATGTCATGCGCATCACCGAACTGGTGGTGCAGGGCGAAGTGATCAATTTGCACGATCGCCGCGCGGTGACAGCCGCCGTGTCCACCTGTCAGCAGGTTTTGGAAACGCTGCGTCTGGAACAGCGCATGCCGATGCTGGGCAATATTGCCAAGGATGCGGGTTTGAAAATCAAACCGCTGCCCAACACGTACAAGGACGGCAACGCCCGTCTGGCCTATGAAGAAGGGCGCAAGAATATCACCCGCTCCCTGCGTATTCCGCCGCAATATGTTCCGGCGGTGACCGGGTTCTTCCAACAGGGTTATGCCGCCCGTCCGGGCCAGCCGGTCTTGTTCCACGCGGCGACGCGCGGAACGGTTGCTGGGCGTGACAAGGATTCCGTGCGCTACAGCCTGCAGGCCGAAATGGTCCGTGGCGAATCCGCCGATCACACCAATGTTGAAATGACATTGGCGAAGAAAGATCTGGCCGCCAGCCATGATTATCAGGACCACAATCTGGTCAAACTGTCCTTCCGCCCGGTGCGGAGCGAAAAGGGCAAGGGTCTGGTGGAATTATCCGCCGCGACGATCGGTGATCGCAAACAACGCGCCAGCGACCACAAAAACATGGTCCGCATTCTGCACTTCGCGCATGACGCGATGCTGGATGTCCGCGATGGGATCGTGCCGGATCTGGGTGATATTATCGGCTACACCAACACGCAAAAAGCGATCAGCGGCGTACCGGCCCTGACGAAAGAAGAAGGTGCACGCTTTACCACCCGCATTCTGGGCGGTAACCCGACCAACGAACATTTGCCGGGCCGCGAACGCGGTCTGGGTGCGAACTGCTTCGCCGATCATTACGAATATATCGATGACAAGGGCAAGATGGTCACCGAATCGCTGGTGCGCGATGTGGGTATCATGGCGCTGGACCGCGATAAAACCGGGTATGACGCGAAAATGGCGTTCGCGGGCGATTATTACCGCCACCGCAACAACCCGAAACACAAGCCGAAATATCAGGCGGCGGCGACGTTTATCACGCACTGGCACTATGACCATAATGGCGGCGTGCCGCATATGTTGCTGGCCGGATATGTGATGGATCATGTGGTCTGTAATGCGGCCACCAAAATGCATATCGAAGATATCTGCAAAAAGCTCGATGTGCCCAAGGAATGGATGCCGAAAAAATGGACGGTCATTGATTCCCTGATCGACAGCAAAAAAGAACTGCAGATCAGCAAGCACATCACCGCCGAATTTGGCTGGACCCCGCACTCCGCGCCCACCAACTGGGTGTTCGTGAAAACGCCGAAGGGGTCGTTGTTCCACTATTCCGACGCGAAATTTGACCAGACGGTTGAATCCAACCCGGTGTTTGATGTTGAACGCATCACGGCGTTGAAGCCGACGATGGTCACGGTCGATTCTACGCGCGCCAGCTTCGTTGGCCCGGTTAAACGTGAAGACGACGTGAAAAAAGGCATGGTTGAATTTATCAACAAATCGCCGGACAAGGCCCCGGTCACCCTGCATATCGGAACGAACGCGGCCCGTTTGGTGACCACCACCGACGCCTATGGTGAAACCGATCGTGATACGATTGTGCTGGGTGCGTCCTTGCGCTTCACCAAAAAAGTCTTGGAAAAAATTGGTCGCCGCAATGGCCGGACGTTGAAGGAACATGCCCGCACGGCCTTTGGTCGCCGGGTTTTGAACTTCACACCGACGGGCGTTGGTGTGAATGCGATTTTGAATGGTGATATCCGCCATCATGGTCTGGTCGTCACCGGGACGCACAACGAACAAATGTCCATTCTCAACCGATTGATTGAGAACAAGGACCAGAAGAATCTCGGCTTTATCACGCCGCAGCGTTATAAATTTATTGTGTCCCAAACCGGAATTCCGGGGTCGGAAAAACACTATAACGAAGTGATCCAGTTTCTGGAGCGCCGCGGTTACGAATATGTGATCGAACATGCCTCTGGCCACGGCGGGCAAGAAGATGTCGAGCGCATGATGGATATGGCCGGGGCGCCATACGGTCTGGCCACGCACGGCGATGTGCCGCAACGCGCGCACAGCTCGGCCCTGATGGTCAAGCACGGCATGACCGCGATTAACCCGAGCGAACAAGACGTCATCCAGATTTCCGACGACAAGGGTTGCGCGATCATTGGGCAAGAAAAATCAATGATGACCTACATCACCATCAAGCGTCCGAAGGACCAGCATTTTGGTGGTGGTGAAGATGTCGAATATCTGACCAAAATCGTTCCGCCGGAAATTAAAACCCCGATGGGTGATATGATCCGCGAAATTGCGGATGCGCGTGAAGAAAGCGGTGATGAAAAACACCGCCTGAAACTCCGCCGCGCCGCACGGGACCAGCATGATGCCGTGTTGAACATCGACGGGGCGAATTTGAACCCGAAACAACGCCGCGTGCCGATGTCGTTGCCGGATTATTATATCCAGAACGGCTTTATGCGCGGCATCACCTACGACACCGAAACGACCCAATTGGGCCGGTATGCCGCTATTCATCAGTTCGCCGCGGTTCAGTATGATTTACTGGGTGATGCGAATGAAAAATGGGCAAACTATTATCAAATTCTGCCGCGTACGATCCTGCCGGATCTGGATGCGTTGCTGACCACCAATGTGATGCCGTCGGCCCTGTATGAAAAACCGCCGGTGGATGCAAAGGATGCCTTTAATCACCCGGGTGAATTGAGCGGTGCCTTCCCGCAGCGTCTGTTCTACTTCAAGATCAAGGAATTTCTGGAGCAATCGAAGGAAGTTTCGTTCAAGGATGAAAAGGGCAACGAGCATACGGCATCACGCCTGTATATCGATGCCGAACAGAAGCCCGAAGATGCCAGCCGCAGCAAGGCCAAGGGCGATAATGGCGTGAATGTCTATGAACAGAAAACCATCAACTATGTTCTGGACCCGTCAAAGAAGAAAGAATTGAAATCCCCGCGCATGGTGCATATCAAAACCATGGTGGATGGCGCGAATATTTTCAACGCCGACAATATGTGGATGCAGCAACTGGCCTTCGCCGCCGGGGATTTGAACTATTTCCCGATGAGCGGTGGCGGTATTCGCAGCAGCGATATTCGCAACAAGGCGCGTATGTTTGCCTATCTGCGCCCGGATAAATTCAAGGTCCGCCGCAAGCCGGAAAACCCGGAATTCCCGGATTTCACGGTCGAAGGGCTGATGATTTCCAACAATCTGGTGTCCAAGAAAGACGGCGCGGCGCACGAAGGGCGCAACGACGTGATCATGGAACGCCGTTTGGACCAGTTCATGCGCGAAATTGATCCGGAACTGTACACCCGCATGACCATGAACGCGAACAAGGCCGAGGTGAAAAAATATCTCGGCGGGACGCATAATGGCATGGTGTATCCGCGTCACTTGCTGACCTACGTCAACCGTACGGCGTACAAGGCGTGCGCGAATATCGGTGTTTATGTGGGCCGCTCAACTGAGCGTCGCTACGCGAACAAGGCGGTTTTGTTCAACGTCTCCGACTTCGACCCCAAAGAATTTATGCATATGGGGCCGCAGGAAATTGCCGAGATTATGAGCGACCGGAATCACCGCCTGCACAAAGCGTTTGAGGTGATCAGCATCAACAAACAACCGTTGGTGACATCGGTGGAACGCGGCATTGCCATTGGCGCAAACCGTGGCGCATCGCTGGAACAGATGAAGGCGAACAAACACTTCATCGAGCGCAACCCGGAAATGGCCGCGAATATGGTGCGCGCGATGGAAATGGCGCGCTACTTCCCCGATTTCGACCGCAAACAAACCTTGGAAGAACGGGTCTATGCCCCGGCCTTCATGGAAATGTCGGCGCATGACAAGGCACTGGCGAAATTGTTCGTACCGTGCGCCGAAGAATTTGCAAACGCCAAGGAATCCGATCGCATCAACCGCGAACGGGCCCACGCGCTGGATCAATTCCATTCGGTTCAGGTGCGGGAGCGGTATGTCGCCGTGCTGTACCGCGCGCAAATGGAACACGCGCAATTGTTTGGCAAAACGAAAAACTACCTGCACCCCGATGATCTGGCCCGTGAAAAGGCTAAGGAAAAGGCCCGTATTCATGGCCTGATCGATACGGATGCGGTGTCGCTGGGTCGACTGGAAATGCAAATCAAACGCGCCCATGAAAATTGGGAAGAGCGCATGGCGGGCAAGTCGAAAAAAGACCGCGCACTGGCCGAAGCGATTTTGCAGGAAACAGAAAATTTGGTGCAGGACATTAAGACGAAGATCGCGAATAACGATCCGGATTGGGCGCTGTCCGCCAATGATTACCGCCTGCTGGGCCTAGACGATAACCGCCCCTATGGCACATACCAGCGCCCGCTGGCAAAATCCAAGGTGCGAACACCGAAGCCGCCGAAGCAGAATTTAGGATAAAGAAAAAGGCCCGGTTAATCGGGCCTTTTTCTTTTATTCTTTCCGCATCAACAACGACGTCCAATCCCCGCGCACCATGCGCGTGACGGGTTTTAGGTTGAGGGCGATATAGGCGTTTTCAACTTCGTCCGCTTGCTCATTCAAAATCCCGGACAGAATAACGAAACCATTGTCTTCCATCGCCGCAACCAGATCGTTGGCCATGGCCAGCAACGGCGCGGGCAGGATGTTGGCAATCACGATTGTATAAGGCGCGTGGTTTTGCACCAGCGGCAGACGGAACCCGTCTCCCGCGCATGTGGCCATGCCGGTGGTGGTCGGTTGTTCATCCCACACGGGAATATGATTGATGTGGCCGTGATTATCGGTCACGCGAATGCATTCGGCATCGATATCGCTGGCAATGACGGGGCGGTCGAACAACATCCATGCGGCAATGCCCAGAATGCCCGACCCGCAACCCATATCCAGAATGCGGTGTGGCTGAACACCGTCAGCCTTTAATTGCTCCAGCAGCAACAGGCAGCCCGCCGTCGTGCCATGTTCACCGGACCCAAACGCCGTGGCGGCATCAATTTGCAACGCGCGGAAACCATCCGGCGCGGGATCGGTGGAATGGCTGCCGTGAATATAAAACTGGCCCACGGTAAAGGGTGGGAAGCTGCGATAAGATTGTTCCAGCCAATTGGTGTCCGGGTTGACCGTGACGCAATCCAAATCCGCCGGGGTCAGGTTTATGCCCGCCAGATCGAACATCATGGCGGCTTCGTTTAGCTGGTTGGCCAGCGCGCTTGTGTCGGCGATGCCCGCCATCAACCACTGAATGGTCCACGCCGTGGCTTTCAGATCCCCTTCGGATGCAGGGATTTCGCGCACCAATGACGATGAAATCTGTTCCCCGCCAAAGGCTTCATCAGCAAAAAAGCTGGCCTGAACATCGCTCAGGCCAGCCGGAAGGCGTATTGTAACGGTATAAAGAGATGCGTCAGACACTTAGTCTTCGTCGTCCTCGTCTTCATCTTCGTCGTCGAAATCATCATCATCCAGATCGTCTTCGTCCAGATCATCTTCGATATCCAGATCGTCGTCGATCTCAATATCATCTTCGGCGGGCTCATCCGCTTCGGCTTCTTCCAGCTCTTCGACTTCGTCCAGGCTGACGGTATCGTCTTCCTGTTCGATTTCGTCTTCATCTTCTGTTTCTTCGGCGGCTTCGTCCGCATCGGCGGCGGCGGCCGGGCTCACTTGACCTTCGTCATTGGCGATGGCGCGGCTACGGCGCGCTTTCAGCTTCACTTCGCCGGTAAATTCCGCCGCGCAATTCGGGCAGATCACCGGGCGTTTGTTGAAATCGTAAAAACGGGCGCTGCAGCTGTTGCAGATGCGTTTCATGCCCTTCTTGTCGGTTGCGGTGGCCACTGACTTAAGTCTCCTTCAATAAAAATCGGATCGGGGTTCGGGGCGGTTTTTTCGTAATTTCCCGTATTCCCCTGATAGGGATAGGTGATGCCCGGAATTGTCCCGGGAGTCAAACGGAATGTCAAAGAGAAAAGGCGGGGGCTGGGCAGGGGATGGACAAGGGGGAGCCCTGTGCGGTTTTGAGGGTCTGGTTGTATGGTGCCCCCCTCGAAACCCATAGATTCACACCCTATATCCCTGTAATGTATGGGACGGACAAACCGACTCACCCCACCCGTTTCCGGGTTCCCGGGGTCATTTCCCATCTATCCGGAGGGTTACAAGATGACAGAAACAGCCGTAATTTGTGGCTTTAAACGCAGCCCGATGCATTTGGCGACCAAGGGCGCCCTGGCAAAAGTGCGTCCCGATGACATTGCCGCCGCTGTGATCAGCGCCTTGGTAAAAGAAACGGGCGTGAAGCCGGAAGATATCGAAGATCTGATTATGGGCTGTGCCTTCCCTGAGGCGGAGCAGGGCTTTAACCTGGCCCGTATCGTGGTCCAGTTGGCGGGTCTGCCGGTATCGGTGGGCGGTGTGACGATGAACCGCTTCTGTGGCTCGTCCATGACGGCGATCCACATGGCGGCCGGGGCGATTGCCATGGGCGCGGGCGATGTGTTCATCTGCGCCGGTGTTGAATCGATGACGCGCATTCCAATGGGTGGTTTTAACCCGATGCCGAACCCGACTTTGGCCAAAACCTTCCCACAGGCTTATATGAGCATGGGTGAAACCGCCGAAAATCTGGCCAGCAAATATCAAATTACCCGCGGTGAGCAGGATCAATTCGCCGCCAAATCCCAAGCGAAAGCCGCCGCGGCGGCAGCCTCTGGCAAATTCGATGCGGAAATCGTGCCGATTGGCGATATTAAAACCGATGGCATTATCCGTGGCGAAACCACACTCGAAATTCTGTCCGGTTTGAAACCGGCCTTCCTGTCCGATGGTACGGTGACGGCGGGCACGTCTTCGCCGCTGACTGATGGGGCCGCGGCGGTGCTGGTCACTTCTGAGTCCTATGCCCGCAAACATAATTTGCCAATCATGGCGCGGATCAAATCGATCGGCGTGTCTGGTTGTGCGGCGGAAATCATGGGCATCGGCCCGGTGCCGTCCTCGCAGAAGGCGCTGGCCCGTGCGGGTCTGTCGATCAAGGATATCGGCCTGTTTGAATTGAACGAAGCCTTTGCCGCGCAATCCTTGTCGGTGGTGAAGGAACTGGGCATTGATCAATCTCGCCTGAACATCGATGGCGGTGCCATCGCACTGGGCCACCCGCTGGGCGCCTCCGGTGCTCGGATCACCGGCAAACTGGCCAGCCTGATGCAACGCGAAGGCATCAAAACCGGTCTGGCCACCATGTGTATCGGTGGCGGTCAGGGCACGGCGATTATTCTGGAAGCGGCCTAAGCACAGTGCGCGCCCTATCCTTTTGCGCAGGCAAAAGGCAAAAATTCAGGCCGGAGGGGCAACCTTCCGGCCTTGTTTTTGGCCATTTTTCCTTCATTTCAGTCAAAGATGGTGCGTTAACGTTTACATCATGTTTACGGGGATCGTTTACCATTGTGTGGTGCGGCGGTGCAGCAAAGGCCCGCCATCCCCCTGCGGGCGGGGATTTTGAGGTTACTGATCGAGGTGGGGTTTCTGCGTATTGAGTGCTGTCGTCACATTGTTGACATCCCTGGGTTTGACGGACGCAACCGATTTTGATGCGGTTGAACGCGGTTTTATGGAACGGGTCCACGGCATCGTGTCCGCCGCCTCCGAAAGTTATGACGAGGCGCAGGTGAAAGCGCAGGAGCAAGAACTCAAAACCCTGTTCCAGCAATTTTTCGATTACGCCATGCAATGGGCCGCCCATGATGTGAAGGCCCAGATGAAAATTCCCGGCCGCCCGAAAGACCACCCGGATGCCACCCGTTTGAAGGCCGAGGCCCGCAACGTCCTGCGCGGACTACAGGGCAATATCACCAATTTTGCCGTGGCCTATATGCACATCAACCGTTTTACGACGTTGGTGCGCGATGGTATTCGCAACGATAAATCCAAGGCACTGGACATTTCGGGCCGCAAGATCAAATGGACGGCGGATGCGGGCGTGATGATGGCCCGGTATGAAAAACGCAAAGCCGAATTGCTGGATTATAAATTACGTTTTGGCACCGCCCGTGATTTGTTGGCCAGCATGGAAAATGACTGGGTGGTGGTGACCAAATCGCTGGAGGCGTTGTACGGCCCGGTGGAGGCCGAAGGCATGGAACGGTCCCTGCGGGCATCCTTGCGCATCGGTGACATGAAACGCGCCCGCACCGTGGCCAAGGCCGCATTGGAAGGGAAATTGCGTTTCGGGGCCGAACGGCCCGATGCCGTGCGTCAGGTTCTGGATCAAACCCTGACCCGGCTGGTCAATTTTTACGATCAACACCAATCCGATTTACAGGACGAAGAAAAACGACTGTTCCTGCGCGCCGCCGAACTGGGGTTGGTGATGGAGGCGCAGGCGCAGGAAATCCGCAAAATCAACGGATTCGTGATGAAGTACAGCATGCCTTATATGGAATTTAAACTCGGCACGCTGTCGCATTTGCGGGACAAGATGATGGTGATTGGGTCACTGGAAAACCTGATGACGCTTTATCGGAAAATGCTCTCCGGCCTGATCCGGCCTTTGGCGGATATGGGGGCGGTGCGGGAATATGAATCCACCGTTATCAACCGAACCCGCTATTTACAAAATAACTTCTTTGGCGAGGTTCCCACCATCATCCGCGAATCCGCCAAAGTGGTCGAGGAATTCCGCGTCCTGCAACGCGATTATCACAAAAATGTCGCGCAGGCCGAGATCGAAGGGGTCGATTTGGGTGATGAAGACGGGGCGGATGACAATACATCCGCAACCGGATCGACACCCACCCCGCAATCTGCCGCATCCTCCATCGCGGCGTCTTAAGAAACCGCTTTTTAAAGCTTGTTTTGCGTGCCGCGACTGTACAAACCGGCTGGCGCAGCCTATCTTATTCACGGCGCTTGAATCTTTTGCGTCGCTCCCGCCTTCCACCGTTTTTCATCAGAATCGGCACACCATGTTTGGCTTTTTCAAGAAACTCAATCCATCCAAAGGGACCAAAACCATGAGCAATTCCTCCATCCAAAAAGTGGCCGTTATCGGATCGGGTGTTATGGGGTCGGGCATCGCGGCGCAAATCGCCAATGCGGGCATCCCGGTGGTCTTGCTGGATATCGTGCCGAAAGATGCGGCGGACCGCTCCATGCTGGCCAAGGGTGCCATCGAAAAAATGTTGAAGGCCGATCCGGCCCCGTTTATGTCGAAGCGCAATGCCAAGCTGATCACGCCGGGGAATATGGAGGATGATCTCGCGCTGCTGTCCGATTGCGATTGGATCGTCGAAGTCGTTCTGGAAGATTTGAAAATCAAACATGCGACGTATGAAAAATTGCAGGCGCATCGCAAACCGGGCTCCGTCATTTCGTCCAACACATCGACCATTCCGCTGCATTTGCTGGTGGAACCGTTTGGTGATGCGCTGGCAAAGGATTTTATGATCACGCACTTCTTTAACCCGCCGCGCTATATGCGTTTGCTGGAACTGGTGACGGGTCCGAAAACGCGCAAAGACGCAATCAAACTGGTGCGTGATTTCTGTGATGTTCAATTGGGCAAGGGTGTTGTGGAATGCCATGACACGCCGGGCTTTATCGCCAACCGTATCGGCACATTCTGGCTGCAGGCCTCCCTGAACCACGCCGTGGATCAGAAGGTCAGCGTGGAAGTGGCCGACGCCGTGTTGTCCAAACCGGTCGGCATCCCGAAAACGGGTGTGTTTGGTTTGATCGATCTGGTCGGGATTGATTTGATGCCGCATCTGGCACAATCGCTGCTGTCCACGTTGCCGGAGGGCGATGAATATCGCCGCATTTCGCGTGATTTTGATTTTATCAAGGGCATGATCGCCGCGGGTTATACGGGGCGTAAGGGCAAGGGTGGTTTCTACCGCCTCGATACCACGGGCGGGAAGAAAGAAAAGCAGGCGTTCGATATCACCGCGCCGTCTTTCAGTGAATCGGCCTATCGCAAGGCGGATAAACCGCGTCTGGATTCCGTTGATGCGGGTAAAGCCGGTTTGCGCGCCGTCGTCACCACCGATGATGCGGGTGGCCGTTATGCGTGGGCTGTTCTGCGCGATACGCTGGCCTATGCCGCGTCGCTGGTGCCGGATATTGCCGATTCAATCGCCGATGTCGATGAAGCGATGCGTCTTGGCTATAACTGGAAATTCGGTCCGTTTGAAATGATCGACGCGCTGGGCGCGCAATGGTTTGCCGATGCGTTGAAGGCCGAGGGTAAAACCGTTCCGGCGCTGGTGCAGAAGGTGGGCAGCGGGTCATTCTACCGCGTTGAAAACGGCAAGATGCAATATTTCGGCACCGATGGGGCCTATCACAATGTGGTCCGCGCCGAAGGCGTCTTGCTGTTGCGTGATATCAAACTCTATTCCAAACCGCTCTATAAAACATCGTCCGCCGCCCTGTGGGATGTGGGTGATGGCGTTTTGTGTGTTGAATTTACCGGCAAGATGAATGCGCTGGATAATGATGTGTTCGATGTCTACCACCACGCCATCAAAAAAATCGGCGATGGCAAGGGTGAGTGGAAAGCGCTGGTTATTTATAACGAAGGTACGCATTTCTCCGCTGGTGCAAACCTCGGTCTGGCGATCTTCGCCATGAATATCGGCCTGTGGCCGCAGATTGAGGAATTGATCTCCGGCGGGCAGAAGGCTTATATGGCGCTGAAATACGCGCCGTTCCCGGTTGTCGCGGCCCCCAGTGGTATGGCGCTGGGCGGTGGGTGTGAAATCCTGCTGCATGCTGATCATGTGCAGGCGCATGCCGAAACCTATTGTGGCTTGGTCGAAGTCGGTGTCGGTTTGATCCCCGGTTGGGGTGGGTGCAAGGAATTGATCCTGCGCTTCCAGGAAAAAGAACGCGAACAATACAAGAAAGCCATCGGCGGCGGCGACCGCCTGTGGATGTCACCGCAAAACACCCCGATGGGTGCGGTGCGCAAAGCGTTCGAAGTGATTGGCACGGCGACCGTTGCCAAATCCGCGACCGAAGCCAAAGACATTGGATATTTCCGTGACCGCGACGGCATCACCATGAACCGTGATCGCCTGTTGTTCGATGCGAAGAAAAAGGCGTTGGAGCTGGCGCAAAACTACGCCGCGCCGACACCGGTTGAATCCATCCGCCTGCCGGGCCCGACGGGCAAGGTCGCGCTGGATATGGCCGTGGCCGATTTCAAAAAATCGGGCAAGGCGACACCGTATGATGTGGTCGTCTCCGATCACCTGTCGGCGGTGTTGTCCGGTGGGGCCAAGGCCGATTGGACCGCCCCGGTCAGTGAACAGGATCTGCTGAAACTGGAAATCTATGAATTCATGAAGCTGGTGAAGAACGAGGGCACACAGGCCCGCGTTGAAAATATGCTATCCACCGGCAAGCCGCTCCGGAACTAAGGATCGAATCCAAAAATGAAAAAGCACATCATTTTCTGGGTCTTGATTCTGGGGGCGGTTGGGCTGCTGGGCATGATCCTGTTGAAAAGCTATGGCGCGCAACTGGATTCCGAACGCATGAATCAGGGGGTTGATGCCCTGTTCATGGCAACCAATATGCCCGCCGATACGCCGGCCGCGCAATGGCCGGATATCATCCGCCAATTTGTGGCTGCGCATGTGCAGATTGATCAAACAAAACCCCTGAACGGGAACAGTGGCGCGTGGGTCGAAACCATTGGCGGCATGTTGTTGCACGTGAATAAACACAGCCAAGATCGCCCGGCGATCAACCCCGCCACCGCGGCACAATTGATGGGATTGATGTTAAAACGCGCGGGAGTCGAAGCGCGGATTGTTGAATTGTTCCGCTACGCCCCCGGTTTTCCGTCCACGCCGATGGTGGAAACCAAAGATGCGGATACGGGGCAGTGGGTGCTGCATGATCCGGCGCGTGATGTGTATTGGGCCAATCCGCAAAAACGCGAACGGGTCGGGTTGGAAACCATTGTGCGGGATCGCGCACAGAATTTTATGCCCTGTAACATGACGACATGCGATTGGGCGCTGGTGTCACAAACGGGTGTGACGCCACAGGATATGATGACGTATTTCGTTCTGGGTGTGGCGTATGATCCGACCGATCCGGTGATGTTTGTGAATAACGAACAGTTCTCCCTCACATCGCCCGTCACGGGTACGAATGGTGCGGCGGTGTCGTTCTGTCAGGTGCAGGCCAATCTCTGCGCTTTGCGCAAAGTGGATTATTGATACGTGATGGGCTTTTTTAAAAAGGGCAAAGACAAGGGCAAAAAAGGCGGCGGCGGTGATACGCCCGCCGTGCCGGGTGCGCCCCCGCAACGCTCCCCCGAAAGTATGAAATTACGCGAGCAGGCGATGGAAAATGCGCGCAAGGCGCGCGCCGAAATCGGCGAAGAAACATTGCAAAAAATTGCCGCCGCGCTTGAGGAAAAAAACCGCTCCGCCGGGAAAAAAGCCCGCGATGAAATTCGCAACATGGACAAGGACCGCGTGGCGCAGCATCTCAAAGATTTGCTGGCCGACCGGGATAAATGATCATGGATTTTGTGCGGTCTTTCCAGACACTGGATGAAAAAACGATTATGCCGTGGTTGCGCGACGTGCGGATGAAGGCCCATGCGCCGTCATCGGGCTACCGCGTCGGGGCCATTCTGATCGTCAAAACATCATCCGGGTTTCTGGGTTTTGCCGGCGTGAATGTTGAATCGGTTGAACATCGCTTAAGCGTTCATGGGGAGGAAGGCGCGTTGTCCGCCCTGATCACCACGCTGGGGCCGGATGTGGCCATTGAATCGGCCTGGGTGATTGGCGGTGTTGATGACCATGGCCCGGAAAGCGATATTGTGGCGCATTGTTGCGGCAATTGCCGCCAGCAATTGGCGGGTGTTGCGCGGGCGTTGGATATTCGCGTGCATAATTGCGCCCTGTCGGGCCGGGTTGTGGATACGGCGTTGAATGATCTGCTGCCCGATTCTTTCAGCTTTGATAATTTCAACGCCGAATCCTCTGCCCTGCGCGCACGCGCCATTGCCACGATCACGCCGGATCAGGATATGGCCGCGCTGGCGCGTCGTGCCGTGCGAAATGACCTGCACGAAATTCCGGCTCTGCGCGTCTGGGCTGCGGATTTGAAATCGCTGAATTACGCCAGCCATACATCGCAAACGGTGATTCTGGAGTTGGATAACGGCGCGTATGTCGCGGGTGTGAAGGTTGAAAATGCGGTCTTCACGGGCCTCAGCGCGATGCAGGCCGCCTTATCCATTGCCCATCTGTCGCAAAAGTCGGGCTGGTCGGTGAACGAAGTGTTCGTTTTTTCCGAACGCGGTGGCGATGCGGGGCCTTTGCGTGATGATGAAATCATGCCGCTGTCCCTCTCGGCCTTGCAAATCTTAAGTGAATTTTCAAAGTCATCCATTATTCCTGTGACGCATCTTTCCGCGAACGGGGATGGCATGACAATGACGCTTGCCGATTGGGGGCATGAGGCCCCGCGTATGCACCATGAAACGCGCCGTATTCGCAACGGACTTTTGTTATCCGCTGCATGATCTGTTTTAACCTGAGAAGGAACCTGAAAAATGCCTGTTTATACCGCTCCGCTTGATAATATCCGCTTCGTTTTGAATGATGTTCTGGGGGTTGAAAAACTCTCCACCTTGCCGGGCTATGAAGAGGCCACACCCGACATGATCGACCAGATCATCGAAGGCGGTGCCGCGATTTGTCAGGACATCCTGTTCCCGCTGAACCAGTCGGGGGACAAAGAAGGCTGCACATTCGAAAACGGTGTCGTGCGCACGCCCTCCGGGTTCAAGGATGCGTACAAGGCCTTTACCGAAGGTGGTTGGACCGCATTGGCCGCCGATCCGGCCTATGGCGGCATGGGCATGCCCGCGACCGTGAATTTCGTGCTGCAGGAAATGATCTGCTCCGCCAACATGTCGTTCGGCATGTATCCGGGCCTGTCCGAAGGGGCGTATAACGCGCTGCATCTGCACGGCACCGACGTGTTGAAAGACACGTACTTGCCGAAACTGGTCACGGGCGAATGGTCCGGTACCATGTGTCTGACCGAACCGCATTGCGGCACCGATCTGGGCCTGATCAAAACCAAGGCCATCCCGAATGGCGATGGATCGTTTGCGATTACGGGGACGAAAATTTTCATCTCCGCCGGTGAACATGATCTGACCAGCAATATCATTCATCTGGTTCTGGCGAAATTGCCGGATGCGCCAGAGGGAGTAAAGGGCATTTCCCTGTTCGTCGTGCCGAAATTCATGCCGAAGGATAATGGCGATGTTGGCGCGCGCAACGGTGTCGCCTGTGGGTCCATCGAACATAAAATGGGGATCAAGGGGTCCGCCACCTGCGTTATGAATTTTGATGGCGCAACCGGCTGGCTGGTGGGTGAACCGCATAAGGGTATGCGCGCCATGTTCACCATGATGAACACCGCCCGTCTGGGCGTGGGGATGCAAGGGTTGGGCATTGCCGAGGTCGCGTACCAAAACGCGCTGAACTATGCCAAGGAACGCCTGCAAATGCGCGCTTTGACCGGACCTGCAGAACCGCAAAAACCGGCGGACCCGATTATCGTGCATCCGGATGTGCGCCGGATGCTGATGACTGGCAAGGCTGTGACGGAAGGGTGCCGCGCGCTGGCGTATTGGGCGGGTATGCATCTGGATATCGCCGAACGCCACCCGGACCCGGTGCAGCGTGAAGCGGCTGATGATCTGGTCGCTTTGCTGACCCCGATTGTGAAGGCATACCAGACCGATATGGGCTTTGAAATCGCCAACATGGCGGTGCAGGTTTATGGCGGGCATGGCTATATCTGGGAACATGGCGTGGAACAATATGTGCGCGATGCGCGGATCTCTCTGCTGTATGAAGGCACCAACGGCATTCAGGCGATGGATCTGGTCGGCCGGAAGATGAGCGCGAATTACGGCCGTTATTTGCGCCGCTTCTTCCACCCGGTGGGGCAGTTCATCGAAGAAAACCAAGCCGATCCAGCGATGCAGGATTTCGTGTTCCCGCTGGCCAAATCCTTCGTCAAGTTGCAACAGGCAACGGCGATGGTTGCGCAAAAAGGTCTGAAAAACCCGAACGAAGCGGGGGCGGCGGCATCGGATTATCTGCGCATGTTCGCGCTCGTCGCGCTGGCCTACATGTGGGCCCGCATGGCGAAGGCCGCGAATGAAAAGCTGGCCGCTGGCGCTGGCGACAAGGCGGATTTTTATGAAAGCAAACTGAAAACCGCGCGCTTCTTCTATGACCGCATCCTGCCGGAAACGGATTTCCGCTTTAAACAGGCGATGGCCGGGGCGGATAGTGTGATGGCGCTGGATGCATCAGGGTTCTAAAAATTAAAAAAAGCCCGGGATGATCTCCCGGGCTTTTTCTTATCCGAATGTCTTTTTCGGGGCGGTGTGGGCGCCCACTTGCGGCGGATAATCCGGCCCCAGAATTTTCTTCAATTTCTCGTGCAATGATTTTGATTGCTCCGGCATTGCGGCCAGATCCAACAAAACGGCTTTTTGCTGCGATTGCCAGGGCTCGGCATATTTGCGCCAGTTGGCCAATGTGCCCACCATGCCGGCGGCGGTGTGGGCGTTTTTGCTGTCGATATCGGCGATGAAGGAACCCATGAATTTATACCCCTCACCATCGGCGCGGTGGAATCCGCTCACCGTTCCGGCGAACGCCCCGTACAAGGCGCTGGCGCTGTTGGGATTCAGTGGATCGAACAATTCATGCTGGGCCAGCATTTTGGCCATGTCCAGCGCACCAAATCCGGCGGTGGAAATCCGCGTGCTGAACCAACGGTTCAACGGCAACGGGTCGGCGTGATAGGTGTCATAGAACTGGGCGATGGCCTGATCCTTTAAATTCTCATCGGCATAATCCATTTTCAACAATGTTGAAAATGCGCTCAACCGGTCATTCATGTTGTTGGTTGTTTCAAATTGATCAAACACGATTTTATCGGCACCAGTCACATTGGTTTCGGCCAGATAGGACAGGGCCGTGTTTTTCAGACTGCGCTGCCCGACATCCTGCACATCCATGCTGTAGGTTTTGCGCGGATCGTGGTTGAGAAGATAGGCAGCCACAAAATCTACCGCCAATGCACGGGCAATAGACAGGCGGAAGGCCATGAGCGTAAAACGAATGGCCTCCGGATTGATGGAGGGTCGCGTTTGCGCAATTTCACTGTAGCTGGGCAGGGACAGCATCAATGCTTTCAGCCCGTTATCCATGCGTTTGTGGTTCAGGATATCGCGGAAGGCGTCAATGATACCGTTACCAAAATTGGTGGGCAGTCCTTTCTCCGCTTGTTCAACCTGTTCCAGAACGTAGCCGCGCACGAAACGGTTTCCGGCTTCGAACTGGTTGAAGCCATCGGAATCATGCACCATCAGATGTTTCAATTCCGCATCCGTGTACTCCGCATTCAAAATAACCGGGGCTGAAAAATCGCGCAGGATGGATGGAACCGATCCTTCCGGAATATTTTTGAAGGTGAATTTCTGTTTCGTGCGGGTCAATTCCAGAACGGCGGTTGTCGTGCCCCGCCCATCCAGATCAATGTCCGCTCCGTTCGGGCCCACCAGTCCGAATTTCACCGGAATATGCATCAATTTCTTCTTCGGTTGGCCGGGGGATGGCAACTGGCTTTGTTCCAGCGTCAGGGTGAAAACGCCATTCTCCTTGCGCTCCCATGTGGCCTGCACGCGCGGCGTTCCGGCTTGGGCATACCAGCGTTTAAACTGGCTCAGATCACGGCCCGAGGCCTCTTCCATACAGGCCAGAAAATCTTCACACGTCACGGCCTGACCATCATGGCGGTCGAAATACAAATCGGTGGCGGCGCGGTATGTTTCATCACCCAGCAGGCTGTGCAGCATGCCGATAATTTCGGCCCCCTTGCGATACACAGTTCCGGTGTAGAAATTTTCGATATTTTCAAACCGGTCCGGGCGGATCGGGTGGGCCATGGGGCCCGCATCTTCGGCAAATTGCCGGGCGCGCAGGCCGATCACATCCTCGATCCGCTTAATCGGGGCCGATCCCATATCGGCGGAAAATTTGGCATCCCGGTAAACGGTGAAGCCCTCTTTCAACGTCAATTGGAACCAGTCGCGACAGGTGACGCGGTTGCCGGACCAGTTGTGGAAATATTCATGGGCGACAACACCGCGCACCCATTCAAAATCGTCATCCGTTTGCGTGTCGGCGTGGGCCAGAACGGCGGAGGTGTTGAAAATGTTCAGTGATTTATTTTCCATCGCGCCCGCGTTGAATGCATCAACGGCAACGATGTTGAATAAATCCAGATCATATTCACGGCCATATACATCTTCATCCCACTTCATGGATTTTTTTAGGGAATCCATGGCGAAATCCAACTTGCCGATATCCTTGTCCTCGGCATAGATGCGCAATGTCACATCGCGACCGCTTTGGGTCGTGTATTTATCTTCGATATGCTGCAAATCGGCGGCGACCAGTGCAAACAAATAAGACGGTTTCGGGAACGGGTCATGCCAGATGGTGAAATGGCGGCCATCGGCGGTTTCGCCCTTGTTGATCATGTTGCCGTTGGACAGCAGGACGGGCATGGCATCCTTATCCGCGATTACTTTGGTGGTGAATGTGCCCATATTGTCCGGGCGGTCGATGTAATAGGTGATGCGGCGGAAACCTTGCGATTCACATTGCGTGCAATATGTGTCACCGGATTTATACAGGCCGGACAGTTCGGTGTTGTCCTCCGGATGAATTTTTACAACCGTTTCAACGACGAATGAATCATCCATCGGCACGAACGACAAATGCTTGTCATCGACCGTGTAATCATATTCTTCGTTCAAGGGAACGCCGTTCAGGAAAACGGACCGCAGTTTTAAATCTTCACCATCCAGAACCAGCGGGCGGTTATGGTCGCCATTGCGGTCAATCCGCATGCGCGATGTCACGATGGTGTGGCCATCGCGAATATCGAATTCCAGATCAGTGTGGCGGATGAAAAAATCCGGCTGTTTGTAATCTTTCAAATAAATCATTTTATTGGCGGCGGTGTTTTTATGAACGGCCATAATGCTCTCCCGAATGTCCCTTGCTCTTTTATGATCGGCATGGTGATGATGGGGGGATCAAAGCAAACCCAGCTTTTTCCGGCAAGGAATTTTCGTAATTGGATGACGCGAATCGCGCAATATTCTTTCAAAATCACGATATGGCCGCGTTGAACGCGCGCATTGCCGATGATCTTTATACGCAAGGGTGGTCCGTCTGCCCCGATTATGTTCCCGAAAATTTACGCACCGCCCTGCTGGCCGATCTGGCTGCACAGGAAGAAGCCGGGCGTTTAACGCTGGCCGCCGTCGGGCGTGATGGTGCGCAAACCGTGGAAACGGCCATCCGCAATGACCGCACGCTGTGGCTGACGGGGCGCGATGCGGCCCCGGCGGCGTATCTGGATCTGATGGGGCACTTGCGGCTGGACCTCAACCGCCGCCTGATTTTGGGGCTGTTTGAATATGAAGCGCATTACGCCCGGTATGATGCGGGCGGGTTTTACCGCAAGCATGTCGATGCCCTGCGCGGGGATTCGGTGCGCGGTGAACGCAATCGTGTGGTCTCCACCGTCACCTATTTGACCCCCGACTGGGTCGAATCCGATGGCGGGCATCTGGTGTTGTACGACGCCGTGGATCAGGACCAGGAAATCACCCGGGTGCTGCCCGTGGCCGGAACATTGGCCGTGTTTCTGAGCGAGGACATCCCGCACGAAGTCCTGCCCCCGGTCCGCGCCCGCAATTCCATTGCCGGGTGGTTCCGGTGCAATCCATCTGGCGAAGACCGGGTTGATCCGTTGCGGTAAAAGCGTATCTTATTGGGCATCTGTCATTTTACAAAAATGGATGCCTGTTATGAACCTCGACGAAGCCACCAACCAGATCAATCAGAAAATCGCCCAATCCCCCGGCCTGAACGCCCGCGTGAAATTCAATTTCGGCGATGACGGGATCGTGTTTGTCGATACAACGCAAAGCCCGCCCGTGGTGAACCATGACGACGCGGATGCGGATGTCACGTTGACCTGCGCGCTGGCCACCTTCGCCGGGTTTTTGAACGGGTCGCAAGATCCGAACATCGCCTTCATGATGGGCAAGTTGAAAGTGGCCGGGTCGATGGGGCTGGCGCTGAAACTGAACGCCCTGCTTGAGGGATAAATTATGAACCTCTATATCCGTCTTCTGATCCTGATTATACGTGGCCTGTTTTTCAAACCGCGTGTTACGGACATGATGGCGGTGCAATCCCTGCGCTTCAACGTGCTGCCCAATGATTTGGACAGCAATATGCACATGAATAATGGGCGGTATCTGACCATCATGGATCTGGGGCGGTTTGACCTGATCCTGCGCAACGGCTTGTTGGGGGCTATGATCAAGCGCAAGGCCATTCCCGTTCTGGCCTCTGTCTCCACACGGTACCGCATTTCATTGGCGCCGTTTGAACCCTATACGCTCGAAACCCGCGTCATCTGCTGGGACCCGAAATGGGTGTATATGGAACAGCGTTTCGTGATTGCCAAAGGCAAAAAAGCCGGGGCCGTTGCGGCCATCGCGCTGGTGAAAGGTGGGTTCTATGACCAAGTGGCCAAGCGCACCGTGCCGACGGAAGAATTGCTGGGTATCATCGGCATGAAATTCAAAAGCCCGCCAATGCCCGACCATGTGCGCGGATGGGTCGACGCGGAAGATGCCCTGCGCGGTGTAACCGCGGAATAATATAAGATGCGGTGTAACCGCGGAATGCAATCAAGATACAAAAAAGCCCCGGATGTCTCCGGGGCTTTTGATTTGTTATCCGCTGAAGGATTAGAATTTGTAGGTCATGCCGAGGGCCAGAATGCCGACGCTGCCTTCGGTCTCGGCCGTCATTCTTCCGTTCCCACGGGCAACGTCGATCGTGCCGTCTTCCACGTCAATATAGGTGGCGGCCATGTCCAGATCGATTTTTTCGTTGAAGCCATAGGTGGCGCCCAGCGATACCCATGTCCGGTCACCGTCCGGCGTGCGGCTGGTGCGGAATTCATCGGTGGTCGGGGTTTCGTCAAACTGCAAACCACCACGCACGGTCCATTGATCGTTGACCAGATATTCTGCACCAACGGCGAAGGCCCATGTGTTTTGGTAGTTCTGCACAACGGTTGAGGCCACGGCACCGCTATCACGAACGGCTTGGATTTGGTCAAAGTTGCTCCAGCCGAACCAGGTTGCTTGACCTTGCAGGGTCAGGCGGTCGGTGACTTTGTGCGCGCCACCGAGGGTCAGGTGGTCGGGCGTGTTCAATTTCGCCGAACCGCCGGATGTCACGGCTGCTACTGGTGCGCCGGCAAAGTTGGTGACTTCGATATCGCCATCCAAATCATGGTGAACTTCGGATTTATAGTTCAGGCCGAAGGTGGTTGTTTCCCACGGCTTGAATTGAATGCCCAGGCTGTAGCCATAGCCAAAATCATCACCGGACAATTTGCTGTTGCCTTCAACACCAGCACCCAGAACGACGTTGTTTTGCAGGTTGGCCGATGCGTGCTGAATGTTCATGCCGCCGCCGATGGACCATTGATCATTGATTTTATAGGCAATGGTCGGCTGGACGTCGATAACGGCCAGTTCGGTTTTGGTTGAGTCAAAACGACCGAACCATGTTGAACCATAATCACTGGCCAGACCGAACGGTGCGGTTACGCCCAGACCAACCCACAAATTGTTGGTGGCTTGATAGGTCACGAAACCATTCGGAACCGGCGTCGGGTCGTACGGGTTTCCACCTGTGCCACCCAGCGGCAGACCAGCGGCTGTACCGGCCGTTGTGCCCGTGTTTTGAACATTGGAGTATGGAATAATGACGTGTACGCCAGCCTGTGCTTGCAGGCCTTGCAGTTGTGTCATGCCGGCCGGGTTGAAATACACCGTGCTGGCATCATTCAGTGTTGTGGTGGAGCCAGAGAAGGCCGAGCCCAGACCGCGCACTGATTGTTCCTGAATGTAAAACCCGGCGGCGTTCGCGGCGGATGCGCCAACGATCAATGTGGCGGCGGCCATCAGGCTGGTGCGGATAAGCGAAAATTTTGTACGTGACATGGTCTTGGGCTCCCCTTGTTATACGGTCATAGATATTGAAATGGATGGTTCAGAATAAGCGATTCGGCGACGCGTGAAAAACGACGCGAACCGCTGAAAGATATGTTCATTCTAATGATTTTTTGCGCCTGCAACAGGATTGAGTATGCGGCAACGCATCAAGCCTTATGATATACAAAGATATGAAAAGTGATCACGCCTTGCATCGTGGTAGATGTGCGTTAAAATTCACGAATCATGACCGCGAACACATCATCACACACGTGCAATAAACACCATCGCATGCGGCGCGCGTTGCTAAAAATCGCGGTTTTGCTGGCGATTGGGTTGGTTTTATGCGCGGCGTTCATCTTCTCGCTGGATGATACGATGCTGGCCACGATCAAACATTCATTGTCGATGTGGTCGGTTCTCGTGCTGGTCGTTGCCATAAACATGGTGTCGGCGGCGGTGTTGCTGGCGCTGTATATGGCGTGGTGCTGGGTGCGGTGTGATCTCAAAAATGAATCCGAACCAGATGCTGATTCGGATTCATAAAATCTCTCAGATAATATTGGCGTGAATTACTTCACATTGTCGTTGATGGCATCGGCGATTTGTTGCGCTGTGCTGTCCGTGCCAAAAATCGCCTGCAATGCGCCGTCCGGTGCCTGCAGGTAGATATAGGATGAATGGTCCATGGTGTATTCACTCATCGTTTCATCCTGCACCTTCTGCGCATAAACGCGCCATGCGCGGGCGGCGGTGTTGATGTCATCCTGCGTGCCCGTCAATCCGATCAGGCGCGGGTGAAATTGCGCGACGTAATTTTTCATCACTGTCACTGTGTCGCGGTCCGGGTCGATGGTAATGAACACGGGCATGATTTTCTCGGCCTTGTCCGCATTGGCCAGTTTCAGCGCCGCGCTCATCTTCTGCAACTCCGTCGGGCAAATCGACGGGCAGAAGGTGAAGCCGAAATAAATCAATGTCGGGTGGCCCGCCAGATTTTTTTCCGTGAAAGGTTGACCGTTCTGATCGGTCAGCGCGAAGGGGCCGCCAATATCCGCCCCGGCGACGCCGTTGCTTTTCACTGCCGTCTGTTGCACGGGGCCGCTCGCGCTTTGGATCTGGACCAGCGCAATCACGCCGCCAATCGCAACGGCGATGATGGAAAGCAAAGCGAGGCGGGCAAGACGGTTTTTCAGCATGTCCGGATTCCTTATGTGCGGTTCCTGAATTTGTGTTTTTTAAAAAGCATGCCCATCGCTGAAATGCAAGCCATCGCGCATAAAAGTGGCCCGGGAAGGGGGTTCCCGGGCCACGAACGCGAGCAACGCTAGAAACGCAGAAGAGTGTGAGGAGCGTTCTGTTATTCTATTACAGAACGTCCAGCATTTCCGCGACCAGCGGGTGGCGCACAATGTCCACCTGCTGCAGTCGGACAACATTGATATTCGGTACGGATTCCAGACGATGGGAAATGTCTTTCAATCCAGAAATGCCATCCAGCAAATCGCTTTGATCCGGATCGCCCGTGATGACCATGGTTGAATGCCAGCCCAGACGTGACAGCAGCATTTTCAACTGCGAGTACGTGCAGTTCTGCGCCTCGTCAATCACGACGAAGGCATTGTTGAGTGTGCGTCCACGCATGAAACCAACCGGGGCGATTTCAATCGTGCCGTCCTGAATCAATTGGCGCACACGTTTTCCGCCCATACGATCACCCAGAGCGTCATACAGCGGGCGTAAGTACGGGGCCATTTTTTCGTGCATATCACCGGGCAGGAACCCCAGCGATTCACCTGCTTCCATCGCGGGGCGCGACAGAACGATGCGTTCCACGGTTCCCGCTTCCAGCGCGTCAACAGCGGCACAGATGGCCAAATAGGTTTTCCCCGTTCCCGCGGGGCCGATGGCCAGAGTCAGGCTTTTTTCCTGAATGGCTTTCATCAAAACGTCCTGACCTTCGGATCGCGGTTTGACGTTCTTTACAAATTTCTTGTCACGCGCGCGGTCGATTTCTTCATCCAGCGGGTGCCAGTCCATATCGACTGTGCTTCTTTTGTGTCCGTATCCTTCATTGTTGATGGCCTGCAGGTGAGGTTTGCTGTTTTTGCGGGCTTTCTTGGACATGGTGAACTCCTTTCAGGGGTTCAGGTGGGGGGAACGAGAAAACGCAGAAGACATGCAAAATCAACCCCGGTGCAAACAGCGCGGAGGGTGATCGGGCATTGGGGGAATCTGGGGGGAGATAGGGGGTGTGAATGAGAAGGAAGAGGTCTTGGAAAAAGGGCCGAAACCGTCTATGGCGAAGCGGATGCTTGCCGGGGGCAGGTCGGGAATGAAACCATTCAGAAGTCGAGGCATAGGCCTCCTTATCTGGGGGGTGATTCGGTCCTTAATATCTATGGTATCAGTGATTTAGCGCCCCCCAAACAGATTATTTATTTGACATAATAATAAAGTGTGTGGTACGGTCTTTTATCCTCAAAAGAGGGGGCCTTTATAAAGGTCGTCACGGTTCTGATTATAAGGTGTGCGTTATGGCGGGTGCTTTCAAAAAAGTGGGTTCGGTGTTGAGTTCAATTTTGCTCGGCGCGTCGGTGTATTCATTCACTGATGTGATCCATGATGCAGCAGGGCCGAAGGTTGATCGCTTTTTACTGCCGGATCATTTTTTCAATGAACAGAAAAAAGAAACACCACAGGGGCGCGAAGCGCTGGGCCTGCTCGCGCTGGGCACAAAATTTTCCGTCGATGCGTTGCAGAAACTGACACCCGAAGATGTGTGCCATGTGGCCAAGGCCAATGCCTTGATGAACGGCGATGCGTTGAGCGACGAAGGTCGCCATGCCGACACCTTTAATGATTGCAGCAACAGCAAAATTGATTTCTTCCGCAACGGCGCCTTGATTTCCATGGGCGCATCGATGGGCCGCGACGGCGTGGCGCGTTTGAATGATGCGGATTTGTGCCACTTGACCAGCATTGCCGAAACATTCGGTGAAACAACGGCCGCCGCGAAGAAGGCAGGCGCGGTTCCCGCGTCGGCGGATACGTTATCCTTGCTGCAATCGAAATTCAAAAATTGCGCTGATGGGCGGAGTTTGAGTGATGATGTGCTGAACCAGCATGTCCAAAACACCATCGTGTCCCAACTTTATAATCGCGCACCGTAATTATTCCTGCGCATACGAAACATAAAAAAATCCCGGCGTAACAGCCGGGATTTTTTGTTGTGTCCACCTTATCCAAGCGGAACAAAAAACCGATGCAGTCCAGAGGCAATGCGTTTGACAACATTGCGCTCAATATTGATCAAGCGCGCGGCATTGGCGGCGTCGAAATCAAAACGGCCGGGATCGTTCACAAACACAATGGCCAGCGGGTCGCGTGATTGCGGCATCGCCGTCATCATTTTATGGGCCAGGTATGTGCGGTCATCCTTGTCCATCGTGTCGTGGTTGAAATCGTGCATTTCGCTGCCCCCGGCCAATCCGGCATCGGGTGAGGCAAAGGCCACACGATCCGGGCGCAGACCCTTGTGGTCGCTATCGCGCGGGATAAAGACATGCGCTTCCAGCCCGTGATCCATCAGGTGATAAATGCGCCACTCCCCGATCTGGGCTTGCAACGTCGGTGTGACCACCTGATTAAAATCGTTGTTCTTGTTCATGCGAAATCCTCTCCACTTGTATCATAGGAGGCATTTCTTACTTTTTCGTGATGATGGTTGGACGCGCGCAAGGGACGGAAAATCAGGGGTTTTTCGCCTGCTGCGCTTCCAGTTTTTCCAGACGGGCGCGCAGATCGTCGTTCTCGGCCTTCAATTCCTGCACGGCCTTGACCAGCGGAACAACCATTGTGGCATAGCTCATGGACCGGGCGTTTTCGATGGTTTCCTTGGCCCCGTCATCAGATGTGATTTCAGTATCCGGGCCAACGCCCACCAGTTCAGGCAGAACCTGTTCCACCTCCTGCGCAAGGAAACCCATTTCCGTTTGATCTTCGGCGGCCCGGTCGCGCCATTTATAATGGACGGGGTTCAACTGCATAATCGCGGCCAACCCTTCGTTATCATTCAATGGCACGATGTCCTTTTTCAATCGCTCATCCGATGCGTTGTACCATGCACGGTTGCCACCGCATCCGTTGGCGTTGGCGGGGGCGTCGCAATAAATGCCAAATCCGGCACTGCTGCCGGAACGGCCATGGACACCGTAATTGATTCCCGTTGTGGCCGCGGCGTTGGCGGTGACGGCGCGGGAGTTCGGACTGGCCGTTGCAAATGATCCGCCAGCGGTTGTGCCGGTTGTTGAACCGGCGACGCCCAAAACGGCCGTTCCGCCATCGCTGTCATTTTCAAAAAATCCGGCATAGCTTGAGCCGCTGGTGGCCGTGGCGTTGCCATAGATGGCCTTGCCTGTTGTACTGGCCGCAACGCCATACACCCCGATGGTTGCACCGGATGTGGCGGTGGCATTGCCGATCACGGCGCGTCCCGTGGTGCTGTTATTCACACCAGCCACGCCATTGGTGGCTCCACTGGCACCAGATGCATAACCGTAAATGGCCGATGCATTGGATGTGGTGCTGGAATTTGCGCCATAAATGGCTTCGCCGGTGTTGGCCGTGTTGCTGGCGGTGACATTCAGAATTTGCCCGCTGGTCACAGAGGAGGAGGATAAGATCATCCCGTTCCCGGTGGTCAGGCTGTTCCACTGCCATGTTTGCGTGTTGGCGGCGTTGTTGATGGTGTTGGCGGCGGCCGCGGCGGTGATGGCGTTGAGGGCCAGCGATGTCTGTACACAATTCGCCCATGCCCCGCCGGAATTTTTACATTGGATCACGCCCGCATTGTCGCGGAATCCGTATCCGGTGGAACCGCGTGTGGTGCCCCAGTTAATGTACATGCTGGCGGACAGGCCGAAATCGTCGGCGGAATACAGGCCCCAGCCGCCAGCAGTGTTGGCAAAATGACCGCCATAACCCGCCGCGCTGACGGATGTGCCGGATACGCCGTATGTTGTACCGCTGGCGGCGTTGGCCACGCCGTGCACGCCGCGCCCGGATGTGCTTTCTGTCTGGCCATAAACGGCATAATTTCCACCCGTTGTCGCCGATGCATACCCGGCCACGCCTGTGCCCCCGGTGCTGGGTGATACGAAATATCCACCGTAATTCGAGCCTGTGGTGGAAGATGCAGATCCAAAAACGCCACGTCCTGTGCTGCTGAGGCTTTGGCCATATACGCCTGATGTTGTGCCTGTTGTGGCGCTGGCGTAACCCAGTGTACCAATGCCAGAGGTGCTGTTGTTGCGGCCATAAATACCGTATGTGGTTCCGCTTGATCCGGATGCTTCACCATAAATGGCCATGGCGTTTGTGCCTGTGCCCGCGTTAATGACGCCCAAGGCGCGTCCGGTGGATGATGTGTTGCTGACCGATACTCCCAAGAGGTTTCCGCTGGTCAGGGTGCTGGATCCGATTTCAAGGCCGTTTTGTGTGGTGATGCCGTTCCAGCCCCAGCTCTGGGTATGGGTGGTGTTGTTGATGGTGTTTGTTTCGGTCGCGGAGGTCAGGCTGGAGATGGCGGTGGCGCCGCCCAGATTGACCCAGCTGGTGCCGTTACAAAAATCCCACGTGGCTGATCCGTTATACCGGATGCGGCCCAATTTGGCCGTGGTGCACGACCCCGCGTCATTGCCGATTTGCAGGAGGGAGGCCCCGGCGGTGGTTTGTTCCAGCGCGTTTTGCCATGTGGTGCCGTTACAGATGAGGGTGCGGCGGGGCATTTGTTCCGGTCCGCCTGTTTCCTGAACCGCGCCATTGATTGCACAGGCATCGCCCGGCTGCGCTTCGGCAGCAAGAGCAGAGACGGCATTAAATGATAACGCCAGAACAGAAAGGGTACTCAGAACAAATAAACGAAACACACTCAACTCCATGCGGCCCGTCCCGAAGCAGGTCGTAGGGATTTACAAAAAACATGTTTGACTGAGGTGATGTGTTTTTTTTCAAAATCAAGGCGTTAAACCCTGATCTTTGGGTTAGTTTTGGACGGAAAAAGGTTTATTCGCTCGCAGCTTTTTCCAAAGCTTCGACCCGGCGGAGCAAGTCTGTATTCTGATTACGCAATTCATCATTCTCGGTTTTCAATTGCTGCACGGCCTTGACCAGCGGCACCACAACCCCGGCATAGCTCATGGATTTGGCGTGTTCGATGGTTTCGGTGGTGCCGTCAGCGGTGGTGATATTCGCATCCGGTCCCGTGCCGACCAGTTCGGGCAGAACCTGTTCCACCTCTTGGGCAATGAATCCCATTTCGCTCTGGTCACTGGCCTGTGTGTCACGCCATTTATAGTGAACGGGGTTCAGTTGCATAATGGCGTCCAACCCTTCTGCGTCCTGCAGGGGCACAACATCCTTTTTCAACCGTTCATCCGATGCGTTGTACCAGGCGCGGTTACCACCGCATCCGTTGGCGTTGGTGGCGCTGAAACAATAAATGCCATACCCGGCGGCGCTTTGTGCCCGACCATACAAGCCAAATGTGGACCCACTGCCAGCGGTGGAATAGGCATAGACGCCCGTGCCGCCGGTGCTGTCACTGTTGAAAAACCCACCATAGGTGGATCCGGTTGCGGCGGTGGCATATCCAGCGACTCCTGTGCCGTTGGTGCTGGCTGATGTGAAATAGCCACCATAATTGACTCCGCTTGTGGCCGTGGCATTGCCACCAACGCCGCGCCCTGTGGTGCTGTTGTTTTGCCCGTATGCGCCAAACGTGGTTCCCGTTGTGGCCGTGGCCACACCGTGAAGGCCAAGCCCCGCTGTGCTGTCGCTGATGCCGTACACACCATATGCCGTGCCGGTCGCGGCGGTGGAATGACCGACAACGGCGTGACCTTGGGTGCTGGCATTGACGCCATAAACGGCATACGTCACGCCCGTGGTCGCCGTAGCCGCGCCAAAAACGCCCCGGCCGCCTGTGCTGACGGTTGATCCGTAAACGCCATAGACTGTTCCGGTTGCTGCGGTGGCGGTGCCGTAAACGCCATGTCCGGCGGTGCTGTTGGTTTGACCATAGACACCGAAATTGCCTCCGGTGGCCGCGCTGCCATAACCGCGCACGCCGACGCCCGACACGCTGTCACTTTGGCCGACCACGCCGTATGTTGTGCCTGATACAGAAGAGGCGCGGCCCAGAACCCCCAGTCCGGCATTGCTGTCGTTCAAGCCATAAACGCCATATGTTGTGCCGGTGGTGGCGGTGGTAGCCCCATAAACCCCATAACCCGCATTGCTGGCATTTTCCCCAGCCACGGCGGCGGTGGTGCCGGTGGTCCCGGTGACCACGGCGCGGAGGGCGGTGGCCCCGGTGGCGGTGGCGTTTGTGATCGCGCCGATGGCATTGCCGGTGGACGCGCTGTTGGTGACGGCGGCCCCCAGCAATGTACCGGTGGTCAATGTGCTGGATCCGATTTCCAAACCGTTTTGTGTGGTGATGCCGTTCCAGCCCCAGCTCTGGGTATAGGTGGTGTTGTTGATGGTGTTTGTTTCGGTCGCGGAGGTCAGGCCGGAGATGGCGGTGGCTCCGCTCAAACCGATCCAGCTGGTGCCGTTACAAAAATCCCACGTTGCCGATCCGTTGTAACGGATACGGCCCAATTTGGCCGTGGTGCACGACCCCGCGTCATTACCGATTTGCAGGAGGGATGCGCCCGCCGTGGTTTGTTCCAGCGCGTTTTGCCACGTGGTGCCGTTACAGATGAGGGTGCGGCGAGGCATTTGTTCCGGCCCGCCCGTTTGTTGGACCGCGCCATTGATGGTACAGGCATCACCCGGCTGCGCTTCGGCGGCATGGGCGGAGGGGGCGTTGAACGATAACGCCAGAATAGAAAATGTACTCAGAACAAATAAACGAAACAAAGACTGCTCCATTCGGCCTGTCCCAAAAATTGGGCCCCGAAACCAGGTCGTCGGAATTCAATATTTTAGGCATTTCTAATGAAATGTACGGGGGTGGTCTTTCTTCAAGTTGGGGATGGGCGATCTTTGGGATAGGGCGGGCGTCCAAAAGGCGCAAAAAACCCCGCCTTTTTAAAGGGCGGGGTTTTTAAAAAATCAAGACGCGGACGTCTTAGGCTGCGGAACTGTCGCCGCCGCTGCCGCCGATTTTCTTGCCGTAATTGCCGGAGAAGACGGAATCATCAAACACATCTTCCCAGACGCCTTCGGTCGATGCGCGGGAATATTCCGTGGCGCGGTTTTCGAAGAAGTTAGCGTGTTCCGCACCGTTCAGCATGATGTCCATCCACGGCAGCGGGTTTTTATCAATCCCGAAAACCGGCTCCAGGTTCAACTGCTGCAAACGGCGGTCGCCGATATAGCGGATGTAATCCTTCACTTCCTGCGGGGTCAGGCCTTCGATCTCGCCCGATTCAAACGCCAGGTCGATGAAGTTGTCTTCGAACCCAACAATGGTGGTGCAGGATTCGGTGATTTCGCGTTTCAGCTCGTCATCCCAGATGTCTTTGTTCTCGGCAATAAACGCGTTGAACAGTTTAATCATGGACAGGCAGTGCAGCGTTTCATCACGCACCGACCATGTGACGATCTGGCCCATGCCCTTCATTTTGTTGAAGCGCGGGAAGTTCATCAGGATGGCGAAAGATGCGAACAGTTGCAGCCCTTCGGTAAACGCGCCGAACATGGCCATGGTTTTGGCGATGTCGCGGCGGGATGCCATGGATGCGCCCTGCATGTAATCGAACTTGTCCTTCATTTCTTTGTATTTCAAGAAAGCGGAATATTCGATTTCCGGCATGCCGATGGTGTCGAGCAGGTGGGAATAGGCGGCAATGTGAACCGTTTCGATGTTGGAGAACGCGGACAACATCATCTGCACTTCAACCGGGCCGAACACCTGGCTGTAATGCTTCATGTAGCAGTTGTTCACTTCGACGTCGGATTGGGTGAAGAAACGGAAAATCTGGGTCAGCAGGTTTTTCTCTGCCGGGGTCAGTTTGTTTTTCCAGTCGCGCACGTCTTCGGCCAGCGGCACTTCCTCCGGGATCCAGTGAATGCGCTGCTGCGTCAGCCACGCTTCATAGCACCAGGGGTACAAAAACGGCTTATACACATGGCGTTCCTGCAACAGGGGGGATGCGGAATTGGTCACATCGTCAATGGGCGCGCCATTGCTTGTTGGCTGGGCTGCGGTCTGGGCCATGAGGGTACTCCTTGGATCTGGCGGTTTGGATAGAAGAACAGGGATAGTTGTGACGTGATTAACCGTGGAATCCGAGTCTTTTCGCCCGCTCGTCCACAACATCACGAAAATCAATATATAGTGAATTTTTTGATAGATAAACACCATATATAGATTTTTTGGCAAAATGCGGGGATAGAACGGGGGATAAGCTGATATGGCTTTTCATAGTATCCGTGGCCCGCTATGCTCCCCGCCATGCGTATCATTTTGATCAGACATGGCGAATCCCAGGGCAACGTGGATTGGAACACCTATTCCGCCATCGGTGACCCGCATGTGCCGCTCACCGATAAAGGGTGGATGCAGGCGCATGATGCGGGCACGTTCCTGCGCGGCTGGTTCAATGATCCGGCGCGTGGCAATCGTCCGGGCCGCTGGCCGCATATCTGGCATGTCGGTGCGAATGCCGAATCGCTGGATGCCCCACGCTGGCCGCAAATTTATGTCAGCTCTTTCCTGCGCACGCGCCAGACCTTGTCCGGCCTCCTGACCGGGATGGGCGATGATGCGCTGGTCGGTGAACGCGTTATTCGCGAAGACGCCCGTATTGTCGAACATAGCTTCGGCGCGATGGCTTATGTTGATGCGCAAAAGGGCTTCCTGCGCCGTAAATTTGCTCAGGCCCTCGCCGCCTTGTCGGCGCAAGTCTATAAACACAGCCCGTATCTGTCCTATCCCCCCTTCGGTGAATCACCGATGGCGGTGCAAATGCGCGTGTCCGATTTTATCGGCAGCCTGCACCGCGCGCACGCGAAAGATGAAACAGACAATGACGTGATGATCGTCGCCCATGGTGGCACGATCAAGGCGTTTATGATGCGCTGGTTCCATTTACCACTGTCGGCGTATGAAGACATCAATACGCCGGGCAATTGCGACGTGTTCGTGATCGAAAAACCCGATCCAGCCCAATGCAACGGCAACAACAACCCCACCTGGACCATTACGCGTATTTATGATGGTGAGGGGCGCGTGGCGGCGAACAATGACCCGCTGTCAAAGGTGAAATTATTCGCCAACGACCATTTACCGCCGTTCCCGAATCATTTGAAACGCGGACCGGGCGGCGTTTAATTTCGAAATTAAGGGCAGCCTACAATGACGGAGCGCATGACCTGTGTTGTTCCGGTGAGTGACGTGGCAACAAATGTATCGTTGCCATGCGCGATGGTTTTCCAAGTGCTGGCCGCGGCGGCGGTGCGCGATGTCCAGTTGATGCCATCGGGCGATGTCATGATGCGGTTTGTGCCATCGCTGGAAACCGCAACGAACAACCCACTGCCATAGGTTACATCGTACCATGTATTTTGTGCCGCAGCGGCGCGCGATGTCCAGTTGATACCATCGGGGGACGTCATGACGCGGTTTGTTCCACCCCAGGACAGCGCAACAAACAGACCGTTACCGTGAGTCACGGCCCACCACGTGTTGGCTTCTGGTTCGGTGCGCAGAGTCCAGTTAATGCCATCGGGTGATGACATGATTTTGTTCGTTCCGGTGTTGGCAACGGCTACAAACATGCCGTTGCCATAGGTCACGGCGCGCCATGCATTTGTTCCCGGCGCGGCTCGCGCGGTCCAATTGATGCCGTCTGGTGATGTCATGATGCGATTTGTGCCGCCATAGGCGACGGCCACAAATAATCCGTTGCCGTAGGTCACCGAAAACCAGTTGCTTGATTCCGGTGATGTTCGCGTGGTCCAGTTGATGCCATCGGGGGATGTCATGATGCGGTTGGTGGTCCCTGTCGCTGATATGGCCACAAAAAGTCCGTTGCCATAGATGACGGAGTTCCAACCAGATGTTTCATCGGCCGATGTATGTGCGGTCCATGTCGCGCCGTCGGTTGATGTCATGACGCGGTTTGACCCTGTCGCGGCCGTGGCGACAAATTTACCGTTGCCATACGCGATATCATACCATTGTTGTGATGCTGTGGCGTTATGGCCTGTCCATGTTTCCGGACCGCTGGGGCAGCATTTCCACCCGGATGATGTCTGGGCCAGTCCTTGCCCAACAGAGCAATTCGGAATCGATCCGAATGTGGACCATGTATTATTGTAACAATAATGCCATGCATTCCCCGCACTGTCGTACCGCAACCGTCCGTCTTTTGTGCTGTCGCATGCGCCGGAATCATAATCATTCTGGAACAATGTGCGGCCTGTGTTTGCCGTTTCCTGTACCGCCTGCCATGTTGATCCGTTACAGATCAGAAGCCGCCCCGGAATTTGTTCCGGCCCGCCGGTCCAACTGGATGTGCCCGCCCCGGAACACGCCGCACCGGGTTGGGCTTCCTGTGCGTGGGCTATGCTGTTCAAAGAGAGCGCCAGCAGGAAGACAATCATGGCAAAAACGTATTTCATGGTGTTGTCCTGATTGTTAAGGGCATGGTGTGATGGGGGCCGTCATAACCTCGCCCGCGCCACCTAAGGCCAGAGCCAATGTATCACTGGCGGTGACGCGGTAGAAATCTTCGGATGGGGATGTGCGTGGTGTCCATGTGACGCCATCGGGGGATGTGGCAACGGAATATATTTGGTTGATTGTAACGGCAATGAACTGTCCACCGCCATAGGCCACACCATTCCATTCGTCACTTGGTATGCTCCGTGTTGTCCATGTGATGCCATCCGTGGATGTCATGGCGCGGTCTGTTGCTCCGCTGTCCGCAACGGCAACGAAGGTGCCGTTGCCATACGCCAAAGACCTCCAATTCGCATCCGGCACTGTGCGGGTTGTCCAGTTGATGCCATCGGGCGATGTCATGGCGATATTGCCGGGTGTTGTGCCGATCGCGACAAAAACGCCGTTTCCATACTCAACATTATACCATTCGCCGCTTGTCCCCGTTCGCTCGGTCCAGGTAACGCCATCTGGTGACGTCATGACTTCTGCCCCACCATAACCAACCGCAACGAAAAGGCCGCCTCCATATGTAACGCTTGACCAATATCCTGTGGGGCCTGTTTGCTCGGTCCATGTGATGGCATCGGGTGATGTGCTGATGCTCGTATTAAAGTTGTCCCCACCTACGGCAACAAATTTTCCATTGGCATAAATTGCGTCTAGATACGGCCATGAGAGATCCGGGTTGGCCGGGTCTCTTCCCGTCCATGTGACCCCGTCTGGTGATGTCAAAAGGTGATTGGAACCAGAAAAAGACATGCCCGTGACAATAAAAAGACCATTGCCGTAAGCCAGCCCCAAAGGGTAGTAATCCACGCCCGCACCCGGCAAGTCGGATTGTTGCGTCCACGTTGCTGCGCCATCCGGGCAACACCCCCACCCCGATCCGGTCATTACATAGCCTTGTCCGACCGCGCAGGTGGGCAGGGTGGTGAAATCCGTCCATGCGTTGCTGCGGCAATAAGACCATAAATTCGTTGTGTCGTTAAAGCGCAGGCGGCCTTCCTTCGCGGCGGTGCAACTGCCCGTGTCGTTATCAATCTGGAACAGGGTTTTACCATCTGTAGCTTGTTCCAAAAACGTGCGCCATGTCGACCCGTTACAAATCATCACGCGGCGCGGCATCTGTTCCGGCCCACCGGTTTCAACAATTTTCCCACTGGGGGTACACGCCGCGCCGGGTTGCTCTTCCTGCGCGCGTGTCGACGTTGTTGGCAGTGCCAGTGCCAGTGTGATGAAAAGGATCAAGCTGAGTCTGGTTGTGTGTTTCATTTTTTCATTCTGACGATTACGGACATGGCGTATCAAGGGATCGGGCGACGCGATTTGTACCGTCATAAGATATGGCGGTAAAGGCGCCGTTGGCGTGTACGGCATCGCGCCATATGTTCTGTTCGATGCTTGTGTTTGTTGTCCAGCTAATCCCGTCCGAAGATGTCATGGCTCTATTCGTGCCACTTTGCGCCAATCCAAGAAATTTCCCATTGCCGTATGTAAGAGAAACCCATCCGTTTGATGATGATGGCGGTATACGGCCCGTCCACGTGATGCCGTCGGGTGATGTCATCATTTTCTGTGTGCCACCACCTGCGGAAACGGCAACATACATTCCATTGCCGTATATAACGGATATCCATGGGTTTGGTTGTGGCATGGATCGCCCGGTCCACGAAATGCCATCGGGCGAGGTGTAGAGAGCGGCGTTCCCGATCACAACAAATAACCCGTTTCCATACGCAACATCATAAAGCGAATTTGACCCAAGGGGTCGCGCGGTCCATGTGATCCCATCGGGTGAAGTCATGGCGCGGTTTGTTCCATCGCCAGCAACGGCGACAAACAATCCGTTACCAAAAGCGATGCCTTGCCAGCCATTAGCCTCTGGCGGGGTGCGGGCCGTCCATGTGATGCCGTCCGGTGAAGTCATGACGCGATTTGTTCCGCTCCATGCAACAGCGACAAACAATCCGTTACCAAAGGCTACGTCATCCCAGGAATTGGCTTCCGCCGCCGCGCGGATTGTCCATGTTATGCCATCGGATGAAGTCATGACGCGGTTTAGCCCGCTGCCAGAGCTTGCCACCGCAACATATATTCCATTGCCATAGGTGACAGCGTTCCATTGGTTTGCGGCTGCTGCGGAATGCGCGGTCCACACTGTCCCGTTGCCTTTAGGGCAGCATTCCGGCGCGGATGCGCCTTGCATAAGGCTTTGTCCAACTTCACAAGTGGCAAGCCCCAAATTTTTCCATGTGCTGGCATGGCAATAAGACCATTTGTCTGTGCTGGTGTTGAATCGCAAACGGCCCAGTTTTATTGCGTTACAAGCCGCCGCATCATTGCCAACGCGGAATAATGTTCGCCCTGTTGTGGTGCGTTCGTCCGATAATGTCCATGTCGATCCGTTACACACCAACGTGCGGTATGGAATCTGGTCCGGGCCGGATGTGCGCACGGTTTGCCCTGCGGCGGTGCAGGCATCACCCGGCTGTTCCCCTGCGGCCCATGCTGGGTGGGTGGGGATCAGGGCGGACAGAATAATGACGGCGGACAGGATCGCTTTTCTCATCGCGGTTTATTCCTGCGCTTTCAAGGCTTCAATTTCGGCTTTCAGGGCCTCAATCTCTTTCTGCTGCTCCTTGATAGCCTCGACCAGCGGGGCGATCAATCCGGTGTAATTCATCGACAATGTGCCATCTTCATCGTTGGCTTTGTGGACCAGGTCGGGATAAATTTTCTGCACCTCCTGCGCCGAAAAACCATATTCGGTGTCGTGCGCGGTGCTGTCCTTCATGGTGAAGGAAATGCCCTGAAGCTGGGTAATTTTCTCTAAAGAAGACTCCAGCGGTGTGACGTTGTCCTTCAGGCGAATGTCCGACATATCCCGCAATACGCCAGTATATTCAATATCGCCCGCCGCGTGCAGGGCAACGCCCGTGGACGTATTGGTGAAATATCCGCCATATCCAGCGGAGCTGGCGGAGGTACCATAGACGCCATAGGTGGTGCCACTCGCTGCGGCTGCGGTGCCGCGTACACCGGTCCCGGTGGTGCTGACAACATAGCCCTGTACGCCGTTGGTTGATCCCGTGACGGCGGTGGCATTACCGAATACTCCGGTGCCGCTGGTGCTGCTGACCTCACCCAAAACACCCCGTGTTGCACCTGATGTGTGGCCCGCTCTTCCTTTAACGCCAACGCCAGAGGATGCGCCGGTGCCCGTATAGCCTTCTATGCCCGTCCCGTTTGTACTGGCGGCGGTTCCGTAAATGCCAACGGTGCTTCCGCTTAAGCCACTAGCGCTAGCATAAATGACGTTGGAAAAGTTTTGTGTTGAGTTTGAGCTGACCCTCAAAACTTTACCGTTTGCGGCAGCGTTTGAATTCGAAATGCTCAGCAGGTCGCCGGAGGTGAGGGACGAAGACGATATGGCCATCCCGGTCCCTGTCGTCAAACTGTTCCATTGCCATGTTTGTGTGTTGGCGGCGTTGTTGATTGTGTTGGTGGCCGTTGCGGCGGTCAGGTCGGACAATGCTGCTCCACCCCCACCCAATGCGCTCCAGCCTCCTGCCGTGGCGCAAACTTCGAACGTGTCGGAGGCGGCGAGGTATTGAATCGATCCTTCGCGGCTGGCATCGCACGCTTCGCCGCCACTGCCGATTTTCAATGTACCGTCGATTTCCAGTTCCGTATCCGCGACCAAATTCGTGGCGGGAATGGTGGAATCAATCACCATTTTACCGCCCAGCAGGCTCATCTGGTTGGCGGTGGACAGAACCAGCCCATCCTGATCGCCCATGAAAATACCCATGGATTGGATCCCGGTGACCCGGGACGGGGTTGTTATGGTGACGGCATTATCAATCAGACCGAAGGCGAGCGATCCATCGCCCTGTCCGCTTCCGGCTGTACCATTCCCGACTGTAACTTGATTCCCCAAGGCCGTGGCGAATTCGCCGCTGGCAATTGTTTTCCACCCCATTGTTGTGCTGCTACCGCCGCTCGCGGTTGTGTTGACACCCATCGCGGTGGCACCGTATCCGGTGGCAACGGTTGACGCTCCAAGTGTTGTACTATTGTCGCCGCTGGCATACGTTGTGTTGCCTAGCGCTGTGCTTGTATCACCGCTGGCGAACGTTCCCCAGCCGGACGCAAAGCTATAATTTCCAATATTGGCGTTATCCCATTCTCCGAGCGCGCTTGTTGTTCCTGCCCGAAAAGCCGATTTTTGGGTGTCGAAGAACAGTTTTGTCCCTGCGCCAGAGATTGGGGCGCTGGCCGTGCCTGTATATGTTCCAGTGAGCAGTAAATCGCCATCCGCCATCAGTTTGAACGTGGACGATGCGCCGAAATCGCCACCAGAATTAAACTGAATCTCCCGGTCGGCCCCGGCGGCGGAACCACCGCCCGCGCAGGATTCCCATGCACCACCCGAATTTTTACATTCGATGATGCCAGCGTTGTCACGGATACCGTACCCAGTGCTGCCGCGCGTTGCGCCCCAGTTGAGGTACATGCTGGCGGCGAGGCCGATATCGTCGGCGGAATAGATCCCCCACCCACCACTGGCGTGCGTGTTGGTGAAATACCCGCCATAGCCGGTGGTGCTGGCCGCTTGGCCATAGACGCCATAATTCGCGCCACTGCCTGCCATGTTGCGACCATATACACCGTATCCTGTCGTTGCGACGCTCAGGCCATAAACACCGACCCCGGATCCCCCACTTCCTGTTGCCTCACCGAACACGCCATAACCAGCGCTGCTAAAATTCGACCCGTATATGGCGTAGCTACTCCCGGTGGCTCCGCCCATTGTCGCTTTGATGGTTGCGACGTTCGAACCAATGCTATTGCTTGTCGCGTAAATCGCGTTACCGTTTGCGGCGGAATTTGATGCCGTAACGGACAATATGTTGCCGCTGGTTATGGATGATGATCCCAACGCCAAACCATTGCCCGTTGTCAGTGTGTCCCAATTCCAGTTTTGGGCAAAGTTGGCATTGGCGATGGTGTTGGTTGCCGTTGCTGCGGTCAGAGCGGACAGGGATGCACCACCACCCATCGCGCTCCAGCTTCCTGCCGTCGCGCAAACCTGAAATGTGTCGGATGCGGCGAGGTATTGGATCGATCCTTCGCGGTTGGCATCACACGCTTCGCCGCCACTGCCGATTTTCAATGTGCCATCGATTTCCAGTTCCGTATCCGCGACCAGATTCGTGGCGGGAATGGTGGAATCAATCACCATTTTGCCGCCCAACAGACTCATTTGGTTGGCGGTGGACAGGACCAGCCCATCCTGATCGCCCATGAAAATTCCCATGGATTGGATCCCGGTGACTTGGGGGGCGGTGGTAATTGTAACGGCATCATCGACCAATCCGATAGCGAGCGCCCCGTCGCCTTGACCACTGCCTGCGGTGCCATTACCGGCGGTTGCGAGGCTTCCGATGGATACGCTGCGGCTTCCACTCGCTGTGGCATATGTGCCAAGAGCAAGGGAGTATGCTCCTGATGCTATGCTTGTCGTTCCCATGCCGATTGCGTTGGTTCCAGATGCGGTTGGGTTGTTACCAATCGAAACGCTTCCTATTCCACTGGCTGTGGGAGTGAATCCTATGGCAGTGCTTGCGATTCCGTTGGCCAAGGCGTCATAGCCCATGGCGGTACTGTAGCTACCGATATTGGCGCTGTCCCATTTGTTCCCAGAAACTTCTCCGGCGCGGAAGGCGGCTGTCTGCGTATCAAAAAACAAACGTGTGCCCGCGCCAGTAACGGGCACACTGGCCGTACCTGTATATGTTCCGGTGAGTAGCAAATCCCCATCCGCCATCAATTTAAATGTGCTGGATGCGCCAAGGGTGCCGCTGCTGTTAAATTGAATGTCTCTGTTGGAACCTGCGGCGGATGTGCTACCTCCGCCCAATGCGGCCCATGATGTTCCGTTGCAATATTCCCACGTCGATGTGCCGTTATAGCGGATGCGGCCCAGTTTGGCCGTAGTGCAGGACCCGGCATCGTTGCCGATTTGCAGGAGGGACGCGCCAGCGGTGGTTTGTTCCAATGCGCTTTGCCATGTCGTGCCGTTACACATCAGCATGCGGCGGGGCATTTGTTCGGGACCGCCGGTGGAGCGCACGGCACCGTTGGTGGTGCACGCATCGCCCGGCTGGGTTTCCTGCGCATATGCGGATTGCGGTAAAATGAAAAGCGCGGCACTGGCCAAAGCAAGCAGCACAAAACGACTTTGCATCAAAAATATCCCCCCGGAATGTCCGCACCGGCAAAATAACCGGTGCGTTTAAACGGGGACGGTGCAGTCGTGCTTTGAAAAATCCGTTTGAGGTCAGCGTCGGGGCCGTGAAGACAATTATAAAACGGCGATGGCCCTTTAAAAATTTAGAATGTCATTCCCCCGCAAGAAAGAGAGAAGGGCATCTCTGGTTTCCACTCCTTGCGAAACGGGACCAGTCACGGCCGATGCCAGCCGCTGATTCAAACGGGGATTTTCGTGTCCCCGGGTCCGCACGATTCTCATCCTGCAAACCATATACTATGGTACGGGGTCGCTTGGTTTTTGTCAAAATTTACAAGGATTTCCGCGCTTTTTTGCGTGCGCTGCAAAAGCGTGCGGTGCAAACTTTGGAAAAATCCGTCTTATTCTGCGGATTTTTCCGGTTTGGTTAATGCGCCGTTAATGGGCTCACTCAATCCCCTCATTCAATCCAGGCCACGCGCAGGGCGTTGGTGGATCCCGGCGTGCCGAACGGAACACCGGCGGTCAGGACCAGACGCTGCCCTTTTTTCGCCAGCCCTTGAAGGGCGGCCTGTTCCGTCGCCATTTTCACCGCGTCGGAGAAGGATGTGATGTCCGGCGTGTACACGGCATGTACGCCATAGGACAGCATCAAACGGCGTGTGGTTTGTGCGGAATGCGACAGGCACAAAATCGGCATCGCCGGGCGCTGGCGCGCGGTGCGCAGCGTGGTCGATCCCGATGATGTGTAATTGGTGATGCACGCGGCATTGATCGTCTGCGCTACTTGGCACGCGGCAATGGTGATGGCGTCGGATGCATCGGTGTCGGCATCCGGATGGTCGGCATCCATAATGCGGCGATACAGATCGTCGGCTTCGACGTGCTGGCAAATGCGGTCCATGATGGATACGGATTCGATCGGGTATTTCCCGGCGGCGGTTTCGGCGGACAGCATCACGGCATCGGTGCCATCATACACGGCGGTGGCCACGTCGGATGCTTCGGCGCGGGTCGGGGCCGGGCTTTCAATCATGGATTCCAGCATCTGGGTCGCGACGATAATCGGCTTGCCGGACTGGCGCACCTGCCGCACGATTTTTTTCTGCAAAGCGGGCACTTCCTCCGGCGGAATTTCAACGCCCAGATCACCACGCGCCAGCATGATCCCGTCAACCAGATCGAGGATGCCGGCGAACAATTCAATCGCGGAGGGCTTTTCAATTTTCGCCATCAATGCGGCACGGCCACCGATCAGTTTTTTGGCTTCGGCGACATCTTCCGGACGCTGCACAAAACTTTGCGCGACCCAATCCACGCCCATATCGAGCGCGGCGACCAGATCCTTGCGGTCTTTTTCGGTCAGGGCCGGAATGGGCAAAATCACGCCGGGCACGTTCACGCCCTTGTTGTTGGACAATTTCGTGCCGCTGATCACTTCCGCGATCAGGAAGTCCGCACCCTTCTCAACAATCTTCATCCGCACCTTGCCGTCATCGCACAGGATGAACGCGTCGGGCATCAGCGTGTTGATGATTTCCGGGTGCGGCAAATTGACGCGGGTGTCATCGCCCTCGGTCTTATCCAGATCGAGGCGCAGTTTCTGCCCGGCGGTCAGGGTGATGGACCCGTCTTTAAACCGGCCCACGCGCAATTTCGGTCCCTGCAAATCGGCGATGATGGCGATGGGGCGGGCCAGCTTGGTTTCCAGACCGCGGATGATTTTCACGCGCGCGGCATGGTCGGCGTGTTCGCCATGGCTGAAATTCAACCGCACCACATCGACCCCGGCCAGAACCAGTTTCTCGATCATCTCAATATTCGCCGATGCGGGGCCCAACGTGGCAACGATCTTGGTCTGGCGTTTACGGACGAGAGGGCAGATTTCAGTGCTGGTCATAGCGGAAGCCTTACAGGGTTCGTGCAGGGAAAGATCACGCCCGCTTTATATCAAGTTTTGCCCCGATTGGCGTAAAAATCTTATGGTTCCAGCTTGATCGCGCGGATGGGGGTGGGACCATCCACGCCCAGCAGGGCACAAGCCAGACGGTATACGCTGTCCGCCGGGCGGTCGGTGTTGATCCGGCTCCATTCAATGTCGCCCAGATCAAAGCCCAATTGCATGGCGACGATTGTGGAATCGGCATCCGATACATCGCCCACCCGCGCATCGACGCGGGTTTTCAGCGTATCGGGCGCGGCATCCAGCCAGATGCCGTGGAATCCCGCGCCACAGGCGGCGGCCCGGTCGGCGAAGCTCTGGCGCTCGATGGGTTTGGCAAAGCTCATATCGACAATCACGACCTGTCCGGCGCGCAAAGCCGCTTCCATGCGGCTGGCCAGCGTCTCGTAGGTCTTGGTGCTGAAATCCCGGCTATAGGCCGCGGGCGGTAATTTGGTCAGCGGGTCCACGCCCCACAATTCCTTGCGAATGGAATCGGACCGCAGCCAGACCGCGCCGGTTTCCGCCGCCAATCGCCCGGCCAACGTGGATTTCCCCGATCCTGACAGCCCGCCAATTGCGATCATAAAGCCGTGTTTTTCACCATGCTTTTCCATAGCCGAGTCACTTTCCATTCAGTGTTTTATGCTGGCCGCACCTTACCCCGATCGCGCCGACCCCGGCAAGAAATAGGAATCGGGGGTTCTGTATCGCATTGAAAACACTGGCGTTTTTGCCTGCGAATCAGGGGCGAATCAGGGGTGGTCCGGGGGCCGTTTTGCCCCCATATCAATCATGATTTCCTTGTGGTGGATCAGGGGGTTAGAGGCGCATTCCGGCCCATGCGCCGCCCGCGTCATCGCGGGCGCGCGCTTTTTCCGGAAGGGGGCCGAGGGGCCAAACAGGCACAAGATATGGGGTCGATATGGAATGCAGCCTTTCGATATTCGTGAAAGATGATTTCGTTTTTGGGGATAAAAAAACTCTGCATAAGACTCATTTTAGGGCTTGAACTCACACGGCCACAGGCGTTTTTAGCACGTGTTTGCGGGGGTCAGCCGGGGGCGCTAGGAATTTTGTCATCTTGGTGGCACCCACGACATGTAGTAGGCTGTATTTGTGATGACCGCAATGGATAGTGGTTTTATCCACACTATCGAACAAGCCCCGACAGCCCGCCCCGCCGTGTCCACCCCCAAGGTGGCCGAGGGAGAGTTTTTGAAATTTTACAGGAGTAGCATGCCATGTTTGACGTCGCCCAAGTGCCCCAAGGCAACCGTATCCAGATTGATCGTTCCCGGGACGCCAACCTGACCGATTTCGGCAAGGCCACGCTGGTTGACCGCTACCTCCTGCCCGAAGAATCCTTCCAGGATCTGTTTGCGCGCGTCGCCATGTTCTACGGCGATGACTCCGCCCACGCCCAGCGTATTTATGATTATATTTCAAAGCTGTGGTTTATGCCGGCGACGCCGATCCTGTCCAATGGCGGCACCAGCCGCGGCTTGCCGATTTCCTGCTTCCTCAACGAATCCGGCGACAGCCTCGAAGACATCGTGGCGCTGTGGAACGAAAACGTCTGGCTGGCGGCCCGTGGCGGCGGCATTGGCTCGTACTGGGGCAATGTGCGTTCGATTGGCGAAAAGGTTGGCCGGAATGGCAAAACCTCCGGCATCGTGCCGTTCATTAAGGTGCAGGATTCTCTGACCCAGGCGATTTCCCAAGGCTCCTTGCGTCGTGGTTCCGCCGCGATCTATCTGCCCGTCTGGCACCCGGAGATCGAGGAATTCATCGAAATTCGCCGTCCGACCGGGGGCGACCCGAACCGCAAAGCGTTGAACATGCACAACGCCGTCGTGATCCCGAACAGCTTTATGCACGCGGTTGAGAAGGACGAGGAATGGGCCCTGAAATCCCCGAAAGACGGCCACGTTGTTGGCCGGGTCAAGGCCCGCGATCTGTGGATCCGTATTCTGACCGCCCGGATTGAAACGGGTGAACCCTATATCCTGTTTATCGACCATGTGAATGACCGCATTCCGGCGCACCATAAAATGGCGGGCCTCAGTGTGAAGATGTCGAACCTGTGTTCGGAAATCACCCTGCCGACCGGTAAAGACCCGCTGGGCAATGAACGTTCGGCTGTGTGCTGCCTGTCGTCGCTGAACCTCGAACTGTTCGAACAGTGGCAGGACCACCCGACCTTTATCGAAGACGTCATGCGTTTCCTCGACAACGTTCTGACCGACTTCATCAACAAGGCGCCGGATTCGATGAAACGGGCGAAATATTCCGCCATGCGCGAACGCTCGGTCGGTCTGGGCGTGATGGGCTATCACTCCTTCCTGCAATCGAAAATGATCCCGATGGAATCGGTGATGGCCAAGGTCTGGAACCGCCGCATGTTCCAGCACATTAAGCGTCAGGCCGATGATTCATCGGTGAAACTGGCGCATGAACGCGGTGCCTGCCCGGATGCCGCCGATTACGGCATTATGGAGCGTTTTTCGAACAAGATGGCGATTGCGCCGACGGCGTCCATTTCCATCATCACCGGTGGCGCGTCCCCGGGGATCGAACCGAACGCGGCGAATGCGTACAACCACAAAACTCTGTCCGGCTCCTTCGCGGTGAAAAACCCGTATCTGGAAAAAGTGCTGGAAGAAAAAGGTCTGAACAACGACGATATCTGGTCGTCCATCTTCACCAACGAAGGATCAGTTCAGCATCTGGACTTCCTGAGCCAGGATGAAAAAGACGTGTTCAAAACCGCGTTCGAAATCGACCAGCGCTGGTTGATCGAACACGCCGCGGACCGCACACCGTTTATCTGTCAGGCGCAGAGCCTGAACGTCTTCCTGCCGGGCAACGTGCACAAGCGCGATCTGCACCGCATCCACTGGGAAGCGTGGGCAAAGGGCGTGAAGTCGCTGTATTACTGCCGCTCCAAATCCATCCAGCGCGCCGAATCCGCCGCAAGCTGGGCGCGCAGCAAAGAGGGCCAAAAGCCCGAAGGCAACCGCGAACCGGAACTGGGCGAAGAAAAGAAATACGACGAATGCCTGGCCTGCCAGTAGGCAGGCCCCAAGAAAGTGTTCTGCCAGTAAGCAGGCCGCAGAAGAAACAAAAAGGGCCCCGATATGGGGCCCTTTTCTATTGTTAATACATTGAAAATAAACAAATCCCCTATTTTATTGACATAAACACACCCCCTGATTAAAGATACCATCCCTCTCTTAAAAAACCGAACGAAGGTTGGGCGTCATGAGCCATGATTTGAATGCACAGGATTCACCGGAGATGCTGCAGGACTGCCTGACGCAGGGCATCCTGAATGTGGCCAAGGGCAATGCCACCTTGGAACAAAAACTGTGCGAAGCCATCTGGAGCGCGGGCTTGAATGTCGCGCTGGGGCGCGCGGAATTGATGGACCGCGCGCAGAAGATGTTTGTGCCGGGTGGCGCGCTGGAACAATATCGCGCGTTTTCATCCGACGTCTATCTGGCGATTCAAAACACCATGGCGGCCTATGGTGATGACGGCATGAACCGCTTTGCCAATCCCGGTCCGTTTACGGTGCGCGGTCTGGTGATTGAATTTAATCGCCTTGCGACAAGCCATGCCGCGACCAGCGGTGAATATTCCATGCGTCAGGATTATGAAGGCACGGTGTTTTATCTGCCACAGGGGCTGGCCGATAATGATAAGGTTCGCGACCGGATGCAGGAAAAACGCGCCGTCTACCTCACAACTTTTATGCCGCCGCGCACGGTTGATGAAGCCGTGCATGCAAGCCGGGCGCTTGTTTTTGATTCTTTGACGCTGACATTTGATGCGGTGGGCCGCCCGCTGCTGGACGATGAACGCCCCGCCTGTTCGGTCGATGGAACGCCCGAAGCGCAAAAACGTGTAAATCATGTCTCGTTCGGCGATGGAAAAAACCCGTGCGATTCTTGCGCCTGCGCAATGAAAAAATCCCCTTGGGGACGGTAATAGAAAATAAAACGAACTTTAAAAAACTAAAAAAGAAGGTGTGTCATGAAACTGCAAAACGTATTTAAAAAAGCCGCACGTTTGTTCGGGGCTGGTCCGCAATTTTACTGCCATGTCGACGGGTTCGACACGGCGATCAAGCGGATGGACAATAACACATTCGAATTGCGTATCCGCGCGAATGGTAAAAACCCGGAATACCCGGCCGCGGATCACGATACGGTCCTGCGTGTCGATCACGACCCGGAATGCCGTCGCGGTTTTGTCGATGGGCGTTTGTTCGTTGAGAAAAATACGAAGTACAAGGCGTTCGAGCTGGTGGAAGCATTCGATTCCGCGCGCGCTTATCATGGTGTTGTCCTGCGCGCGAAAATCACGACCTTCGGCGGTTACAGAACCGAAGAAGATGTCCGGATTCTGCCACGCCAATCCACCATTTCTCTGGCGCAAAAACAAAGCCAGCCGGATGTAACGATCTAAGTAAAAAGGATAGATCATGACCCTGAAAACATTATTCCGCGCCGCTGCCGCACATCTGTTTGGTGGCCCTGTTGTGCAGAAAAAAATTGATGGGTTTGATGTGTCACTGGATCGTCAGGACAATGGATGCTTTGTTTTTCGCGTCCGTGCGAATGGAAAAAATCCCGAATATCCGGCACAGGATGAACCGGTGCTGATGATTTTTCGCCGCAAAGAAAATCCGGGAAGTGGGTCCACGAAGGGGATGAAGGGGCCAGAGGTGATCGTTCACAATTCTGCCCGTTATGTTGGGTTTGAATTGGTTGAGGTGTTTAACAACGGCAAGGATTTCGTTGGCCGTTATACACCCAGCCACCACGGCGTGATCCTGCGCGCGGACATTGTCTATGTGGGCGGGCAGACGGGCACGGCGTCCATGGGGGCGTGGGTTCGCAAGTCTGACCGGGAAAAACCGGACTGGAAAAATCTGGGCCGCGGTCCCCTGATGGTCTGATCAAAAAGAAAGAAGCCCGGATTTTTGGTCCGGGCTTTTATAGTTGAACAGGGAACTTCAAACTTAAAAATCTTGTGCCTTCAAACCTTACTGGGCTGAGGCCAGAACCGTGCCTTGCGGTTTGTTGTGCAACCACCACGCATCGCGGTTGATCGAGAAGATCGGGCGATAGCGGCTGGTCAGCGAATTCGCGGTGCGCACGCTCTTGTTCTGGTTGTCCAGGATCAGTGCGCCGTCATCCGTATACACAACCAAAACGGCGTGCGGAATGTTTTTTTGCAAATCATGCACAATGGCGATGCGCAGGCGGCTTTCCGGTACGCCCAACGCGCGCAGCATGGTGTATTTGGCGATCGCGTAATCTTCGCAATCACCGCCACGGGCGAAAAATTCAACCGGGGTGGCCCAGTAATCGCTGTTGCCGTAGTTATCCTTGTCCTCGATATAGCGGACAGCGTTTGCAATGGTATTCACGCGGGCGGCCATGGCGTCCAGCGGCAAACCTTGCAACGGCTCAATCTCGGCCTTGATGGTTTTGATGCTGGATTTGGCGGATGCGCCGTTCATCGCGCTTTCAAACCGCACGAACATATCCGTCCATTTGGTGAATGGTTTCAGGTTCAACGATTGTTTTTCATCCGCGCCGAGCAGGTTCGGATAATAATTCACCGGGGTGAACGCGCTGTTGGCGACGCTGGCCAATGTGACTTGGGCCGGTAAATCCCGCACGGATGCGGCGTTGGCGCGTTTAATGCCAAACATCGTAAAGCCCAAAGCAACGGCGAGAGAAGCGGCCATCAGGCGCAGCGTCATTTGCTGAACCAAGGCGCGGTACAAATCCTGACGACGGATCATGCGTTCGCGGAGCAGAACACGGCCCAGCGGTTCAGATGCGCCCGATGTCTTTTGGCGGGCCAACGCATAGCGCAATTCCTGCGGCGTTAAGGCCCCGGTATAAACCAGCACTTCGCCCAGACGGTTGCGGTCGACGGATACTTTGATCCGGTTCAACACGCCGCCTTGGCTGTGTGATTTCAATGATGATCCACCCGATTCAAAACCCACTCAAAACCCCGAAAATTCGCCGAAAATTAAGCCCAAACCCGTCTTTTGTTCCTACCATTAAAGCGGAGAAACATTGACGAAACCTAAACAAACAGGCAAAAAGAGACGGACGGTCGTAAATGGGCCATAAAATGCTGAAAAAACAGGGGCTTGCCCTGTAGATCCTTTGGATATTATGACGCGCAATTCTTTGCAAAACGCAACCGTGGCCGTGATTGGCGACATCATGCTCGACCGGTATGTCACCGGCGATGCCGTGCGCCTGTCGCCCGAGGCCCCGGTGCCGGTTTTGTCCAACACGACAACGCGGGCCGTTTTGGGTGGCGCGGGCAACGTGCTGGCCAATCTGCGCGGGCTGGGTGTGCGTGTGCATCTGGCCGGTGTCGTGGGGGATGATGCCGATGCGGGCACTCTGCGCGCCATGATGGCGGATATTGGCGCGGATGCTGCCGGATTGCTGGTGGCGACCGATCGCCCGACCATTGTAAAAACTCGGTTTATGGCGGGCAACCATCATCTCCTGCGCTTGGATGCTGAAGAGGCGCGGCCTGTGGGTGACGATGTCGCTGCGCGCCTGATTGCGCAGGTACAGGCGGCGTTAAAAAATGGCGCGCGCGCGTTGATTCTGTCTGACTACGGCAAGGGGACGTTGACGCCTGCGGTTATTGCCGGCGTCATTGACGCGGCGAAGGCCAGCAATGTCCCGGTTCTGGTTGATCCGAAGGGGCGGGATTATTCCATCTATCGCGGGGCCAGCATTGTAACGCCGAACCGCAAGGAACTGGCCGAAGCCACCGCCAATATGCCCAATGCCACCGATGGCGACATTGTCGTGGCCGCGCGGCATTTGATCAAAACTTCCGGCATTGATTGCGTCATCGCCACCCGGTCCCAGGATGGGATGAGCGTGGTGCGCGCCGATGGCACACCGTTGCATCTGCGGGCGCAGGCGCGCGCGGTGTTTGATGTCTCCGGCGCGGGCGATACGGTCATTGCCACCATTGCCGCTGGACTGGCTGCGGGTATGGATCTGGATGATGCCGCCCATCTGGCCAACCGGGCCGCAGGCATTGTCGTGGGCAAAGTCGGCACCGCCCCGATTATGATGGATGAACTGGAATCCGGTGACGCCATCAGCGACATGATCGCTCCCGTTTGCGACAATTGGGATGATGCCGCCAGAATCGTTGAGGGCTGGCGGGCGCAGGGTTTGAAAATCGGCTTTACCAACGGCGCGTTTGATATTCTGCATCCCGGTCATGTGACCTATCTGGCGCAGGCGCGTTCGCGCTGTGACCGTCTGGTTGTGGCCCTGAACTGCGATGACTCCATCCGCCGGTATAAGAGCAAAGACCGCCCGATCAATGACGAATCCTCCCGCGCGCAGGTTCTGGCGGCGCTGGGCGCGGTCGATCTGGTGGTGATTTTTGGCCGCACGGCGGAGGAGGATGACAAAGCCGAGCTGGTCATTCGCCGCATCAACCCGGATGTGTTGGTGAAGGGCGCGGATTACGAAGGCAAGCATGTCGACGGCGCGGATTATGTTCAATCCCGCGGCGGCGTGGTCTGGCTGGCCCCGGTGGTCGCGGGCAAAAGCACGACGGCGATCGTGAAGAAGCTGCAAGGGCAGGGAAGCTGAGCGTCCTGTCGCTCTCTATTATCTTTACAAAACCATTCTCACCCCCTACCCAACCCTCCCCCCTCGGGGCGTGGGGAGGGCTTACATTTTATCTCCTCCCCCCTTTGAAGGGGGGAGGGTCAGGGTGGGGGGATGAAAGCCGCGCGCGGTACATTCCATCGTGATGCTCTGCGCAATCCGTATTTCCTTGGGACTGTATTTCCCCGGCAATCCCTGATAGCATGAATCGGTCTGGCGTTCTGCCATGCCGCCTTTCTTGATTCTTTTCGCGGCTATCCACTTGTCTTTATAGGAATTTGACCATGCCTGCTTTGTCCCGTCTGGTGCGTGTTTTCACATTGGCTTCTGCCGTTGTTCTGGCGGGCGGGCTTGCGGCTTGCGCCGATACAACGATGCCAACCGGCTACACCTATCATAACGAAGTGTACAAGGCACCTCCGGGCAAGGAAGCGTCCAAACCCGCGCATGTCGTTGGTCAGGGCACGGCCCCCGCCATGGTTGTGGATCAGGCTCCGGTGCAACAAACCGAAGGTCTGCCGCCGGGCTTTACCAATGCTGATATCGATTCCCTGACCGTTGTGGCCGAAGATTTGCTGACCAAACTGGTGCGCAATTTTGGTCGCCCGATGGAACCGACCATCGTGATTACAAACCCGGCCAACACCAACCGCGATGCCGCGATGGAAATGGCCCTGCGCCGCGCGATGCAGAATCAGGGCATTCCGGTGTCGACTTCTGCTGGCGAAGGTCCGTTCTCTCTGGGCTACAGCATTGCTGACCGCGCCCAGAACGGGGCTGGTGCCTATACGCTGGATGCGGAAATTTTCCTGATCGTTCAGGGCAACGAAATCACCCGCCAACATGGCTCTGTCGATGTGTCTGCGGCCCCGGTTTACATGAACAACCCCCCGGTTCCGGTGGCGGATGTGTCCAGCGAACCGGTTGTTGTTGACGGCGGATTCTAAAGGAACGGAGTGCGGGCGATGATGGCTTTTCGATCAACATCGCTGGTGCTGGGGGCGTGTGCCCTGCTGGGGCTGGGCGGCGTGCTGGGTGCCTGTGCGGTGACGCAGGCCATTCAGGATGAATTGTTCGACACCTCAAAAATCAACCTGACGGATTCGTCTTATGCGGCGGCGGATATGCTGGCGCAACAATCCCGTGCCCATGTCAATGCGGCGACGCCGGTGCAAATTTTCCCGCTGTATGATGTGGCGATCCCCGGTGAACTGACCCCGTTCGGTCAAACCGTCTCCAGCCAGTTGGGCGCGCGCTTTGTGCAGTTGGGGTATAACGTCTATACGGGCGGCCTGCCGCCGGACAGCGTGCCGTCCACGGTTATGGCCCCGCAAGTGGGCGTCGGCGCGCCGCAGCCGGTGATGAAGGGTGTCACCCCATCATCCGCCAGCGGCATGAAGAAACCGGGTCTGGTGCAAATGTACGGATCTTATGCCCGTGGCAAAGACCATTTGATGATTTCGCTGCAGATGATTCAGGCGGAAACGGGTCGGGTTCTTTCGGCCTATGACTACACGCTTCCGGCCACGCGCCAGTTGCGTGAAATGAGCATGACCAAAGCCGAACGGGATCAAGCCGCCACAGGCATGGCCTACAGCACGGTGACACCGCCGAATACGGCCCCCGTGGCCCAGCCCGCGCATCAGGCGGTCACGCCGCCTTATGCCCCACCCGCGCCCGTGACCACGTCACAGCCCATGCCGCTGGTGAAGTAACGCCCCCTTATCCCCTCTCCCCCCGGGAGAGGGCTAGGGTGAGGGTGCTATGACTGTTTTCAAGCAAGCGTTAATAGAGATGGCTCGCAGCGGATATCGCGCCTCTGCGGGGATGTTTTTTTTATATTTGTGAAGGGGTTCCCTCACCCCAACCCTCTCCCGGAGGGAGAGGGAGTGGTTTTTTAGCGCGCCAGAATAACCTTGTAAAAATGCTGCGTATTGCCGGCCCCGGTGCAGGTGACGCACCCTTGCGGTGCGGGGGTGAAGGTGAAGCTGGACCCGTCCATCGTATTGGGCGCGCTCGAGAAAATGCCGCTAAAGCGTACGCCCGATGAATCATAAACACACGTGCCCGTATCATCGGTATCGCCCAGCTGGCCCAGCGATGTATTCATAGCCGTGCAAAATTCCGGTGTGACGTTGGGCAGCACCGCGATCAGGTCTGCGGCATCCGTGCCAACATCCGGCGCGGCGGTTGTGCCGTAAAATTCCCATGCGGACGTATCATTGACTCCGGCGGGGGGCTCCAGATAGTCCGCACCGCCACCTTGAACGTGAAAGATTTCGGCCGATGGGGTTGTGCCGTATGTGCCGTAATCGCTGTGCGAATCCGGGTGGGCGAAGCTGATCGCGGATTCTTCGCGCACATTCTGGTATGCGACCTCGGTGGCGCGGGCCAGCGCGCTGGCATATTGCTGCACTTGGGACACTTTGATGACCATTTGTTCGGCGTCGATATTCGCACTTTCCGATCCGCCGGATCGCAAGGCGGCGGTCACCAGACCCACCAGCGCGATCCCGAGCAGGATGAAGAAAATGACGTTACCGGATTCTGGCCCGAATTCCGGTGAAGGTTTGCGTTTTTGCTGCATGCTTTAATCCAGAAAAATATCATCCACCGGATCAACGCCGGGGGTCGTGTTGTACGTTGAAAAATCATTGATGCCGACCAGGCGCAGGGCGCTTTCATCGGTGTAATGCTGTCCGGTTTCAAATCGCCCGTTGCATCCGGTCAGGATGGCATAGGCCGCTTCGGCGACAATGGCGGGCGTGCGGGATGCGGTATAGGCATCGGCGAAAAACACGCGCACGGCATCGGTGGCAATCAATGTTTGCGGCCACAGCGTGTTGGCATGGATGTGCCAGTCTTTAAATTCCGCGGCAAATCCCATGGTCAACAGGCTCATTCCATATTTGGACAGGCTGTAAGCCGGGCACCGCCCGATCCATGCGCTGCCCAGATTGAGCGGCGGGGACAGGGTTAAAATCTGGGCCGGGGAATCGGCCGTTGCGGATTTTTGCAGATATGGCAGGGCGGCCTGTACGACCGCAAATGTGCCGCGCGCATTCACGTCCATCATCAAATCGTATTTGCTCATCGGCGTGTTGGGCGTGGGGGCGGCGTGGATGGCGCTGGCATTGTTCACCACCATGTCGATCTGGCCGAATGTTGCGGCAATGGTCTGGATCGCACCCGCCACGGCATTTTCATCCCGAATATCCACGGCCAGTGGCAAGGCGTGCCCGCCCGCTTTTTCCACGGCATCGGCGGTGGTGTGGATGGTGCCTTCCAATGTTGCGTGAGGGGTGTCGGATTTGGCCAGAATGGCAATGTTGGCGCCGTCGCGCGCGGCGCGTTGGGCAATGGCGGCGCCAATCCCGCGGCTGGCCCCGGTGATGACGATCGTTTTATCTTTCAGCGACGTCATCGGCGGATCCTCTTACTCAGAAGGCGCGGGGGGAGATGGTCATGCAATCCGTGAAATAGCGACAGGCTTCGATGGCCTGATTGCGGGAAAAACCCTTGATCCGGGCGCGGAAGACCGTGCTGCTCCCGGCGCTTAAAGGGACGATGACCGGCTGGGCCACTTGCGCCAGTTGCGGCGGCAATTTGCCTTGGGAATTGTTCAACAATTGATCCGTTTTCATCCGGTTGGTAAACGCACCGATTTGCACCGACCATGTTTGTTCCGCGCCCGATGCGACGATCGGCGCGGTGGTGGTCACGGTTTGCGGTTGCTGCACCGGTTGTTGTTGCGGTTGCAGGCTGGCCTGTGCGGCCGGGGTGCGGATGACTTGCGGGTGTACAGGCTGTTGCGGCTCTGCCCGCGATACGGCGCCCGCGCTGCGCAGCGCGTTGACGGCGACCATGCCGCTTTCAATCCGGGTGGATGCGCCCGGGTCGGAATCGCCCGCGCCCATCATTTCTTCAAAATGGGTGGCGGCGACGACCGTGTTCGTTGTTTCGGTGCCCGGCTTGCGGTTCGGAACCGGGGCGGGGGCCGTGGCGCGTGTATCGGTGTTGGCCATCATGACCTGACCCGTACCGATTTGTTTGAACCCGCGGTCCAGCAAATCGGCCACGTGGGCGTTCCGGCTCTGGGTGGTGCGGCCGCCAAAGACGACGGCGATCAGGCGGCGGTCGCCGCGCACGGCGGTTGCGGCCAGGTTGAACCCGGACGGAACGGTATAGCCGGTCTTCATCCCGTCCATACCCTTATAGGTTTCCATCAGGCGGTTATGGTTGTGATAATTCACGCCGTTATAACGGAAATTCTTGGTGCTGAAGAACCGGAAGTTCCGCGGCTGGCTGTAGATGATATGGCGCGACAAAAGGGCCATATCCCGCACGGTGGATGTCTGTGCCGGATGGTGCAAGCCGGACGCATTGCGGAAGGTTGTATTGCGCATGCCGATTTCATGGGCGCGGCGTGTCATCATGCTGGCGAAATTGGATTCGCTCCCACCGACGGCTTCGCCCAACGCGGCGGCCATGTCGTTGGCGGATTTGGTGACCAGTGCGCGGATGGCGTCTTCAACCCGGATGGTTGATCCGGCTTTCAGCCCGATCTTGCTGGGCTGCATGCTGGCGGCGTGTTTTGAAATACGGATGCGGGTGTTCAGGTTCATTTCGCCCCGGTCCATCGCCTCAAACACCATCAGCAGGGTCATCATTTTGACCAAAGATGCGGGGTACAGGCTTTTGTCGGCATAACGCTCATGCAGAATCGCGCCCGTATCGGCATCCATGACGATCGAGGCATAACGCGGGTTATCTTGTGATTTCTTCTTGGCGGCGTGTGCGGGTGTTGCGGCCATCAAGCCCAGCCCCAGAACGAGTCCCAGAGCGGCGGAAAAAATTGCGCGAGCGTGCTTACGGGTATTGGCCACGTCGTATCCCATTGCGGAAGAGGTCCTGTATGCTTTTCGTTTTTTGTACGCGTTGTCGTTTGATCGTCTACAAGGTCTGGCCCCATGGCGGAACCGGGTCGCAACCACAGGGGTCCGACTCATAAAACCATGATAGGCGCGCAGATCCTTAAAGTCTATGAATCCGCTTGAAAAAATGCATACAGCCCCAGGGATAGATCCGGGATATCCCGCTTCTCAAAACGAGGGTGTTTTCTCATTCTGGGAAGCGTTGTGCGTTGCACCATTTTTTCCCTTGACGACCCTGGGGGTGCATGTTACCTTGGTATTGTGCAATGCATCATATTCTTTGAAAAAATTACAACTAAAGGATAGGGAGAGCCACCATGACAGCGAAAAAAGCAAAAGCACCCCAGAAAAAGGCCACCAAAGCCGCCACCAGTAACGTGCGCGCCCTGAAGGCTTCTGTTGAAACGCAATCGACTGAAATTACGGAGAAAATCATGACAACGACCAAAGCCACCACCGCGAATTTTGAAAAACTGACCAAGGACGCGTCCGCGCTGGGTCAGGAACAGGTTGAAGCGCTGACCCAAGCCGGGTCCGTGTTCGCCAAAGGTTTCGAAGACATCCTGAAAACCTACGTGTCCATCTCTCAGGACGCGGCCGAGAAAAATGCGGCTGCCCTGAAAACCCTGATGGGCTGCAAAACGATCAACGATTTCTCTGCCGCCCAGACCAAACTGGCGCAGCAGCAATTCGAAGATTTTGTCGCCGCGTCGACCAAATTGTCCGAACTGGGCCTGAAGGTCACGACCGAAACACTGGAGCCGCTGAACGCGCAGGCCAGCAAGGCGATTAAAAAAGCTACGGACTCTCTGGCTGCCTAAGTCTGCGCCACGTCCTGACTGAGTCCCATTTCTAATGGTGACCTTCCCAACTGCTCGTTCCCTTGTGGGAACGAGCATTTTTCTTTGTGATGGCCGTTGATCTTTGTACGGGCCGCGCAATTTTCTTTCAGAATACCGGGGCGAAATGGCGCAAAACAAAACGATTCGGGATTGTTTTGGTGATTTTTTATTTTTCCCGATTCTGTTCATAATTCGTTATAATATTGATGGCAGTTTCCGCGCCCCACAGAAAAAGACTTTTGAGCGAGCGTGTGAGCAATGACCAGTTTTTGGATTGAAGACGATATGGATGTCTGGCTGATGGCCACCGATGATGCAAACGATCCGCGCCCGTATTTTGGGCCGCATTTTGATGCGCCCATCCATGGCATGGCTGATGATGGTGATGACCATGGCGACCACCATGAGGACGGCGAGGGCGATGAACGCCGCCAGCCCGGCCTGCTGCTCAAACCCCGGCCCAAAACCAAAAAACCGTCAATGTACAAGGTCTTGCTGCTGAACGACGATTACACGCCGATGGAATTTGTCGTCCATGTGCTGGAACGGTTTTTCAGCAAAAACCGTCAGGAAGCCACCGACATCATGCTGCACGTCCACCGCCGTGGTGTGGGCATTTGCGGCATCTTCACCTACGAAGTCGCCGAAACCAAAGTGGCGCAGGTCATGGACTTCGCCCGCGCCAGCGAACAACCCCTCCAATGCACGATGGAGAAGGAATAGGGACGGTGTCCCTCTCCAACAAGTTTAAGACCCTCTCCCCCAACCCCTCTGGGAGAGGGTTAGGGAGAGGGCCTTTCTAAAAGTGAGAGGGCCTTTCTAAATATGAAAACAAGCGCTTCCATCTTCACTTTTTATCAATCCGAATCCCTTCATACTCGAATCAGCCTTTAAAATGACCTCGGGCCGTTAACTTTGGCCCCAAAATACTATATCAATACAGTGTCCAACCTTTTCCGCGTCCGGATGTCCTGCCATGCTTTCACGCAATCTTGAAAAAACGCTCCACCGCGCTCTGGCTCTGGCCAATGATCACGGCCATGAATATGCGACGTTGGAGCATTTGCTGCTGGCCCTGACCGATGATCAGGATGCCATGGCGGTGTTGCGGTCCTGCGGTATTTCGCTCCCCGATCTGAAGGATCAATTGGCGCATTATCTGGACAACGAACTGACCTATCTGGTCAACCGGAACGGCGAAGAATCCAAACCGACCACGGCGTTCCAGCGTGTTTTGCAACGCGCGGCGATCCATGTGCAATCATCGGGACGCGAGGAAGTGACCGGCGCCAATGTTCTGGTCGCCATGTTCTCGGAACGCGAATCCAACGCGGTCCATTTCCTGCAGGAAATGGACATGACCCGCTTTGATGCGGTGAATTACATTTCCCACGGCATCGCCAAGGTGCCGGGGCAGAGCGAAATCCGCCCGCCCGAGGGCACCGAACCGGGCGAATCCGGTGCGGGTGAAGACAAGGCGGCCAAGCCGGGGCGCGATGCGCTGGAAACCTATTGCACCAATTTGAACAACAAGGCCCGGCGCGGCAAAATCGACCCGCTGATTGGCCGTCACGAGGAAGTGGACCGCACGGTGCAAATCCTCTGCCGCCGCTCCAAAAACAACCCGCTTTATGTCGGTGATCCGGGCGTTGGTAAAACGGCGATTGCCGAAGGGCTGGCCAAACGCATCGTCGATGGCGAAGTGCCGGACGTTTTGAAAACCGCCGTGATTTACGCGCTGGATATGGGCGCGTTGCTGGCGGGCACACGCTATCGCGGTGATTTCGAGGAGCGGTTAAAGGCCGTTCTGGGCGAAATTGAAAAGGTTGATAATGCCGTACTGTTTATCGATGAAATCCATACCGTGATTGGCGCTGGGGCAACATCGGGCGGGGCGATGGATGCGTCGAACCTGTTGAAACCGGCCTTGTCGAACGGGTCTTTGCGCTGCATCGGGTCCACGACGTACAAGGAATACCGCAATCATTTTGAAAAGGACCGTGCCTTGGTCCGTCGGTTCCAGAAAATCGATGTGAAGGAACCAAGCATCGAGGATGCGATCAAAATCCTCAAAGGGTTGAAGCCGTATTACGAAGAACACCACAATGTGAAATACACCAACGACGCGATCAAGGCGGCGGTGGAACTCTCCGCCCGCTATATCGGCGACCGCAAATTGCCGGACAAGGCGATTGATATTATCGACGAGGTTGGCGCGGCCCAGATGCTGGTGCCGGCATCGAAACGCAAAAAAACCATCAATGTGAAGGATATTGAGGATGTGATCGCGGTGATCGCGCGCATTCCGTCCAAGGCGGTGAACAAGGATGACCGCACGGTGTTGAAAAACCTCGATCGTGACCTGAAAACCATGGTGTACGACCAGGATCAGGCGATTGCGGTGCTGTCGGATTCCATCAAAATGGCGCGCGCGGGTCTGCGCGATGCGGAAAAGCCGATTGGGTCGTATTTGTTCAGCGGCCCCACCGGGGTTGGTAAAACCGAAGTGGCGCGGCAATTGGCTAAATCGCTGGGCGTTGAACTGAAACGCTTCGACATGTCGGAATATATGGAGAAGCATTCGGTGTCCCGCCTGATCGGTACGCCGCCCGGCTATGTCGGGTTTGAACAGGGCGGGTTGCTGACCGACGCGATTGACCAGCATCCGCATTGCGTGTTGCTGCTCGATGAAATCGAAAAGGCCCACCCGGATCTGTACAATATTTTGCTGCAGGTGATGGACTACGGCAAACTGACCGACAACAACGGTAAAACGGTCGATTTCCGCAACGTCATTTTGATTATGACGACCAACGCGGGCGCGGCCCAGATGGCGAAATCGCCCATGGGGTTTGAACGCGGGATGGAGGTGGATTCCGACAATGATGAAATCCGCCGCCTGTTCACGCCGGAATTCCGCAATCGTCTGGATGCCATCGTGCCGTTCCAGAATTTGAAACCGCAAACGGTGGCGCGCGTTGTCGACAAATTCGTCATTCAACTGGAAGCCCAATTGGCCGACCGTGATGTGACCATCGTCCTGTCCGACGAAGCCCGCGCCCATCTGGCCGAAATCGGCTATGACCCGACCATGGGCGCGCGTCCATTGTCACGCGTCATTCAGGAAAAAATCAAACGCCCGCTGGCCGAAGAATTGCTGTTCGGCAAATTGACCAAGGGCGGCGTCGCCCATGTCGATTTCAAGGACGGCGCGCTGGTCTTCGATTACGAAGAGGCCCGCAAATCCGGCGCCCGCGAGAAAATCGACCAGGATTAAGCCGTCTGATTTATAAAGATCTGGATCATTTTAACCCCCGCCGGATACCCGGACGGGGGTTAAAAATGGCCGAAAACCGCCAAAGCAAGAATATTTCTTTCCATAAAACAAGATAATTTTCTTGGCACCCCTATGTAAAATCTCTATAAATTTCAAACAGGTTCAAAAAATAAGAAACTTCTTTTTGAGTAGGGATGGGAATCATCATGGAAAGATCCGAAAATCTGCAGCACACATTGTCGCGCATTTATGACGTCGCGCTGGCCCGCGGTCATCAAATGCTGATGCCGGAACATTTGCTGCTGGCGATGCTGGATGACCCCGATTGCAAACGCGTTTTCAGCGCCCTGAATGTGAAAACGGACAAGATCAAAGAAGGGCTTGAGCATTTTATGCTCGAACAATTCGATGTGGGTCCGGCTCCTTTGGAAGAGCGCGATCTCCAAACCAGTTCTTCGCTGGGCACCATTATGAACCGTGTGCATATTGAACATGCGGCCACTCCCAATCTGGTGGTGAATGCCACGCATTACCTGTTGGCCCTGATGAAGGAACGCCGCGCCCATGCGACGGTGCTGCTGGAAGCCAACGGTATCGACAGTGCGACAACGCTGCATAACTTCCTGCTGCACGGGACCAAGACGGACCCGGCGTCCAATGCGCTTGCAACCAATAACTATGGCCTGAACACCGGCAAAAAGGCCCAAGGGCAAGAAGGCGAAGAAGACGAGCGCACGCCGTTGGAACAATTCGCGGTGAATTTGAACGCGATGGCCGCGACCGGAAAAATTGATCCGGTTCTGGCGCGCCAGAATGAAATCAACCAAACGATCGAAGTCCTGTCCCGCCGCAAGAAAAACAACCCCATTCTGGTGGGTGAGCCGGGCGTGGGTAAAACCGCGGTGGCCGAGGGGCTGGCGCTGGATATCGTCAATGGCAATGTGCCGGACAAATTGCTGGGCGCGACTGTGTTCTCGCTCGACCTGACGGCGCTGACCGCGGGCACGAATTATCGCGGTGATTTTGAAAAGCGCCTGAAAGCGGTTTTGACCCAGTTGGAAGCAACGCCGGGTTCGATCCTGTTCGTGGATGAAATCCACATGCTGATCGGTGCCGGAACCGGCAGCGACAGCAAGATGGATGCCGCCAATATTATGAAGCCATATCTGTCCAGCGGGCGCGTGCGCTGTGTTGGGGCAACGACCTACGCCGAATACACGAAATATTTCGAAAGAGACGCCGCGATGAGCCGCCGCTTCCAGAAAGTGGACGTGGCCGAACCGACACCGGCGCAGGCCATCGAAATTCTCAAAGGCCTGAAAAAACACTACGAAACTTTCCATGGTGTGACCTATACGGACGATGCCATCGAAGCGGCCGTGAAATTGTCGGTGCGCTACATGCATGACCGTCAATTGCCGGACAAGGCGATTGATCTGCTGGACGGTGCCGCCGCTCGCCGCATTATCGAACCGCGCGAAACGCAGGTGATCGATAAGGACGAAATGGAAGAAACCGTTGCGCGCATCAAACGCCTGCCGAAGAAAGAATTGTCGGATGGTGGTTTGGAAAAACTGCGCACGCTGGATGCCGATTTGCGCAAGACTGTGTTCCAGCAGGATGCCGCCGTTGATGCCCTGACCGATGCTGTTTTGCTGGCACAGGCTGGCCTGCGCGATCCGAATAAACCAAAGGGGAACTATCTGTTCACCGGCCCGACGGGTGTTGGTAAAACCGAATTGGCGAAACAACTGGCGGCGACGCTGGGGGTTGAGCTGGTGCGTTTTGATATGTCCGAATTTCAGGAAAAACACACGGCGGCGCGTCTGGTTGGGGCCCCTCCGGGCTATACCGGTTACGATGATGGTGGTGAACTGACCTCGGCCGTGACCAAGCATAACAATTGCGTCCTGTTGATGGACGAAATTGAAAAAGCTCACCCGGATGTCCTGAAAACATTGTTGCAGGTCATGGATGACGGGCGTTTGACGGACAGCCACGGGAAAACCGTTGATTTCCGCAACGTCGTTTTGATCATGACCAGCAATTTGCGTGATGCGGAATTGCGTCAGGTGAATGGCATCGGGTTTGCCGCAAGCAGCCGGACCGAAGTGATGCGCGAAGACGAAGTGGCGAAATTCCTGCCGCCGGAATTCCGCAACCGTATGGATGCGCAAATTCGCTTTGATCATTTGAAGCCGGAAACAATGGGCTTTATTGTCGATAAATTCGTCAAAACACTGGAAGGCCAACTGTCGGAACGGAATGTGAAAATCAATCTGACCGCAACGGCGCGTGAATATCTGTCCGCCAAGGGCTATGACCGCGACATGGGTGCGCGTCCGATGGGGCGTTTGATCCAGACGGAAATCAGCACACCGCTGGCCCGTCAGGTGCTGTTCGGTGAATTGACCAAGGGCGGTGCCGTGTTGATTGATGCCGAAGGCGAAGGACAGGACAAAAAGCTCCGCTTCCTGTTCAACGATGCCGCCGTGGCCAATGATAACAGCCCGGAAGCCGCCAAGCCGGAAAGACAGCGCCGTCGCAGCAGAACGCCGGCACCGAAATAAGGCGTCGAATGAACAAGAAAAACCCCGCTAAAAACAGCGGGGTTTTTATGGTCTATCGTGCAATCAAAACGCTGTAGAAGACATAGGCGTCATCCACCACGCCACCATTGCCTTTGAAACATCCAATACGTTTGCCGTCCAATGTCGCGGTGTTGATGGATTCACCATCGGGGTATGATCCCTTGAAGGGTGTGCTTAAATCAAATCCGGCGTCATCCTGCGGGGGTTCGGTCTGGTCATCGGTGATGCCCAGCTTGGCATTCACGGCGATGCAGGCCTCGCGTCGGACAAAAGGCAGGACGGCCAGCAATTCATTGCACGGCCCCGTGGGGGAACAATCGGTGCCGACGCCCTCAACGCTGTTCGCGCCGGTGATGTGCCATTTTTTATAGGCGGTTTCCGTCGAAAAACTGGAATCCAGCAAATTGTAATTCGGGTTTTGGAACGTCGCCCCGCCGCCCAATTGGCTGAACACCAGATTGGCCGTGGGGCAGGCGGTGGAGAATTGGTAACTGTTGTCACCCCATCCACTGTCATGGAAACACACATCGTTTTCCGTCAGCCCGGTGATGGTCAGGGTGGTGACCGCGCGGCGCAGCATGTTCGAATAATCAAACAATTCCGTGGCCCATAAGCCGGATCGCTCATTGTTGATGGTCTGCGCGCTTTCGCGGCCCGACCGCGATACGGCAAAGCTCAGCGCGGCCAGAACGGCAATGGCGATAAAGATATAAATTAAAACACTGCCACGCTCTGATTCGCGGCTTTTGGACATAAGCGGTTTCATACGCATGATTCTACCAGCATCAAAAACACCATGTCCATGGCGCAGAAAAAAAGGTACGATAATTGCGCTTTTCGCGTTCGCGTTGCCCCCATCTCTTTCTTTGAAATTCCAAAATTACCGCCCATTTTAAAGGGGAAAGTCATATGTTTGGCGTCCATCGCAAAATTAAAGCCTGGGAACAGGCCGGGTTGATCTCCGCCGATCAGGCCGTGTCCCTGACCGATTTTGAACGCAACCGGCAAAAGGGGCGGTTCGCGGGTGGCCTGATGGGGCTGTCGCTGTTCGCCATTCTGATTGGTGTTTTGATGGTGATTGGGGCCAATTGGAACGATATTCCCGATGCGGCCAAATTGCTGGTCCATGCCGCGCTGAATATCGGTGCGGCGGCGGCCGTGTGGCGTTTCCATGTGCAGGGCAAGGAGCCATGGCGCGAGGGCGCGGTGCTTGTTCTGGCGGGCCTGACGCTGACCTTCATGGCGCTGGTGGGGCAGATTTATCATCTCAATGGCGGCGCGGGCGGGTTGCTGGCGCTGTGGTTGATCGTGATTTCACCGTTCATGGTGATCTATGGTCGCACCATGCTGACCGCCATTCCCTGGGTGCTGGCGTTTCTGGGCTCCATCCCAGTAATTATGGAGCAGTATTTGGGCGACCTGCCCGATATCTGGATTTTGTTCTACGGCCTGGGTGTGGCGCTGTGGTTGCCGTTGGCCATGTGTGCCGATGGGTTTACGCGGACATTCCGCGCCTTCCGCCCCGTTTGGGCGTTTGTCGTGATGCGGGCCGGATTTATCCTGCTGACCCTGACGGGTGTGCTGGCCACAATGCTGTGGTATGCCGATCGCGCCAAGGAACTGGGCACGATCGCACGGGATTCGGGCATGGAATATGGCACGGCCTATATGGTTGCGGTGTGTGTGCCGTTGATCGCGCTGGCGGGCATGGCCGTGCATTACGCCCTGTATAATACCCGCGTCGATGACAAACCGTTTTATCGCGCAACGCTGGGCTATTGCGCATTGTGTGTCGTGTCTTTGTTATTGCCGTTCCTGATCCCATCGCCGGAATCCAGCTTTATGGCGGGCTTAACCTTCATCGCTTTCTGGATTGGGGCGGGGTGGTATGGGCATTTAACGGGGGCGATGCGATTGGTGTCGTTGTCCGTCACGCTCATCGGCATCCGTATTTACATCATTTTCCTGGAAGCCTTTGCCGGGTTGATGACCACTGGATTTGGCCTAATTATCGCCGGTCTGGCGATGCTGGGCATGATCTGGGGCCTGCGCCGGGCCAATCGCTATGTGCGCGCCTTGTCACACACTCACGGGGGTCAGTCATGATCGGTTTTTGTGCTTGTTGCGATAGAATGTCTGAACCGATGCGGAAAATGATCATGCTGGCGGTGCTGGTGTTGCCGTTGCTGGTGCCCGGCCTGTTGTGGGCCAAGGCCGCGACGGATCAAACAGCGGGGCCGGTCTGGACCGTCAAAATCGCTGGGTATGACCCGCGCGATTTACTGCACGGGCGCTATATCCAATTCCGCTATGACTGGATGGAAACGGGTGAAGCCAGCCCCGTCTGTGCCAACGGTGATCATAATTGCTGTCTGTGTCTGAATGGGGATCAAACCTATATGAACGTGACGCGTGTGCAATGTGATGCGCCGGATGCCGCAAAAATCTGTCAAAGCCGTATTCCGGTTGCGGTTGCAACGGGCACGCAAAAATACTTTATCCCGGAGGAATTTGCCGCCGATCTGGACCGTCTGGTCATATCCGAGCCGGATCGTTTTATGATGGAAATTGCGGTGCCAAAGGCGTTTGGCGCGCCGGTCATCCGGGGCCTGTCGCTGGATGGGATGCCGTTGCGTGATTATTTGCGCGCCAATCGCGGGACGGATGGTTTGCAAGAAGAGCCCGGCGCAGAATAATTCTTTAATCGCTATATTCAGAACGCGCAATTCGAGGTAGAATCACCTTGTATTGCGCGTTTCCTTTTCTGTCTCGCTTTTCATTTCGTCTTTTCCAATTTCAAAAAAATTATAATCACACGCGCTCTGCGTGTTCCTTCATGTTTTTCCTGTGGGGGGATATTCGTCCATGACTGGGATTCATCCAACGCTACCATCTGAAAAAGTTATTCCCTTATCCGGCGTTGGTCGCACCACCGGACGCCAGCAGCCTCCTGTGTCGGTGGATGTGACATCACATCTGGTCACACTGGTTTTGGCCTTTGTTTGCATCGTTCTGGTGTGTATTGCGCCGGTGATTATGCGTGGTTTTTTAACGTCTGTGTCGGACCCCGGCTTGATTTTATACGGGTTCTGCACGGTGCTGGCGTTCCAGTTGTGGGGCGCGTTTCTGGCGCAAATCCGGTTCTTTGGCGCGGATTTCAAACATTGTGCGCGTGGCCTATGTCTGGCCATGGTGGTGGTGCCGTTCCTGATTCCGATGGCTGATTCTATCTTTGTGCAGGCGGGTCTGTTCCTGCTCTTCTGGATGGCGGCGATCTGGTACGGCATGTTGCACAGTATTTTTAGCCGTATTTGATTGTGTAACATCAAGAAAAAACGCCGCCCGGTTTGACAGGGCGGCGTTTTTTCGTTGGGGTTAAAATCAAACCACGTCTTAGAACGCGCCCGGCTCCGGGCGGTTGTCGCGGTGATGTTTGTTGGCCAGACGTTCGGCTTCGGCAATACGGTGCAATGCCTTGGCCCGTTTCGGGTCCATGGTCGACTTGATGTTCAGGTCCGGATATTCGATCTGGTCGATCAAACCCATATCCTTGGCCTCTTCGGCGTACAGGTAATAATCGCGTTTCATAACGGCGTGGTACAAATGCGCCAGCGCGGTCATTTTCAATGTGTCCGGTGTCCATGCGCCGCCCGATGACGGGGCCGTTTTTTGCAGCTCGGCGATCTTGTCGGTCACCTTCTGGTCAAAAGCCGGGCTTTTTGCGGCATCGAACGCGTGCGCGGCATACACCCATGCCATGCGGCGATAGGTGTGCTCGATCTCGCTCTGGCTGATGCCCATTTCTGTGGCATTGCCCTGTGATCCGCCGGATGGTTGGTGAATCATAATCCGGGCATTGGGCGCGGCGCGGCGTTCACCGGGGGCCCCAGCGGCCAGCAGGATGGACCCCATCGAAGCCGCCGTGCCGGTGACATAGGTGTGAACCGGACAATCCAGCGATTGAATGGTGTCATAAATCGCCATCCCTGCGCTGACCAACCCGCCGGGCGAATTGATCAGAATGGTAATGGGCTCGTCCGGGCTGGCGGCTTCCATCTTCATCAGATGAATGCGGACATTGATGGCCAGTTCCTGGGTGATGGGTCCTTCCAGAATCAGGACGCGCTCATGCGGCGCGGCGGAGACCATCTGGTTAAAATAATTTGATGGGGCCGGGGCGTTGGCCGTTACATCCTGATCCGGCGTGGACGCGGCGGTCGGTGCGGGGGCGTTGGATTTATTATCGTTTCCGGCAACGGAATCGAAGGCGCTTTGCGCGCCTTTGCGGTCTTCTAGCATGTACTTCTCCCTGTTTTCGCCCCGGTTTTTTATAGATTGGGTGCGTCATTGTTATAAAAAGGGTACCCGAGACTTTCTGTTTCAACAAGGCTTTTCAAATAAATAAAAAGGACTACACTTTTTCACGTAATTTTTTAGGTGTTAAAAATGAGCCGGGTTTCCAACAATCTTCAGGTCCTGATTGCCGAACAAAACGAAGACGACCGCGACCACCTCGCGGGTCTTCTGTATATGAACGGGTACGAGGTCGTGACCGCCGCCGATGGCGGGGCCGCGGCGCGCATTGCCGATACGCGCAATATCGATATCGCGATTGTTGACCAAGCGATGCAGCCGAAAACCGGTTTCGATTTCGCGCGTCACTGTCAGGTGAAGGGTCATAAATTCGGCATCGTTATGATCACCGATGAGCCGAGCACGGACCTGTTGCTGGAAATCAGCCGTTATGAAATTAAACAGGTTTTGCGCAAACCGGTGGAACCCAACCGTCTGGTCGAGGTGGTGCGTCGCGTGCTGCGCGCCCATGGCAAAAACCCCGATGCGATCGGCGCGCACCGTGTGGAACGTGGTTATTCATCTGATCAATTGATGGCGCGGGCCATTGCCTTGGCGCACCAAAATGCGCGGTCGCGTCTGGGCGGGCCGTTCGGGGCCGTCGTGGCCGATGCCGATGGGCATATTATCGGCGAGGGCGTGAACAGCGTGACCTCGCGCTGCGACCCCACCGCGCATGCCGAGGTGCTGGCCATTCGCCGCGCCACCGAAAAACTGGGCCGCACGGAATTGCGGGGGTGCACCCTGTATTGCAGTTCCGAACCCACGATGCTGGGGCAGGCGCTGGTCATCCGGGCCGGGATTGAAAAAGTCTGCTACGCCCTGACCCACGCCGAAATCGCGGCCATGCTGGGCGGCGATGATGAAGACAAGATCAAGGGCGAGGTGGCCAAGCCGCTGGCCCAGCGGTCCGTTGTGTATGAACAGCTCCAGCACGATCAGGCGCAGGATATGGTGCGGATGTGGCAGGGCCTGTCCGGGAAAATCGCGGATTAGATTTTCATATTACACACTCTCTCTTTGTCATCCCCGCGAAAGCGGGGATCCAGAAGACCGGGATGGTTTAACGTGTGTGGCTCTGGATCCCGGGTCAGGCCCGGGATGACAAGAACAGAAGGGGTTTTCCCCCACGGCTTTCCCGACAAAAGGCTTGATTTTCATGGGCTTTTGCGGCATCCATGGGGGGCTTTGAGGCGGGGCGGGAACGCTCCTTTTTTCCTTCAAAAGACGGGATGGATATCCATGGGATTGTTTCGTGCAATCGGTCAGATGCTGGGGTGCCTGTCACCCGCGCATATTGGGTTCGTAACATTGCTGAGCGGCGCGCGCAGCGTGGGCCGCGATGTCTATGGCAACCGGTATTACAGCGCCAAGGCCCGTCCGGGTTACAAACTGGATCGCCGTTGGGTGATGTACAAGGGTGTGCCCGAAGCCTCGAACGTTCCGCCGGAATGGCATGGCTGGCTGCATCATCAAACGGATGTGGTTCCGGCATCGGATGCGGAATCATTCCGCCGCCCGTGGCAAAAATCGCATATGCCGAACATGACGGGCACCAATCTTGCCTATCGTCCGCCGGGCCACGTCTTGTCCGGTGGCCAGCGTGATGCGGCAACGGGCGATTATGAATCATGGACGCCGCCGCAGTAAGATCATTTAAACCGCGTTTTTGGGTGAATTTAGAGAATGAAACACAGTCTGATTGAAACGGTTCTGGGCGCGGTTGTTTTGCTGGTCGCCGCCGTGTTTTTGATGTTCAGCTACAGCGCCGCCAATGTCGGCGATGTCAGCGGTTATACAATCAGCGCGAACTTCTCCTCCGTTGGTGGTCTGCGCGCCGGCGACGATGTGCAGATCAGCGGCGTGAAGGTTGGCACCGTATCTTCCGTTGAACTGGACCCGGAAACCTATCTGGCCAAGGTCAGCATGGCCGTGGACCCGTCGGTGAAAGTACCGGACGACAGCGCCGCATTGATCAGCAGCGAAAGCCTGATGGGTGGTCGCTATCTGTCGCTGGAGCCGGGCTCGTCCGAAGATATGATGAAAAGCGGCGACCGCATTTCTTATACGCAGGCACCGCAAAACCTCGAGCAATTGCTGGGCAAGTTTATTTTCAGCATGCAGGGCGCGCCGAAAGATCAAGGCGGCAACGGCGCGGAACCGTCTGATGCGCATCCGTAAGCGCACCCGCCAGACACTCTCTGCACTTCTCGCACTGTGCGCCTTGGGGCTCTCCGCCCCGGCCCATGCGGCGATGGAGGATTTCCCCGTCGTTAAATTGCAGTCGCTGGATAAAGTCACGGCGCGCACCATGACATTCGAGGCGAATGTCGGATCGACCGTTAAATTCGGCACGCTCTACATTAAAATCCAAGCCTGCCGCAAAGCGCCGCCGATCGAAACGCCGGAATCGGCTGCGTTCCTGCAGGTGTGGGAACTGACACCGAAGGCCGAAGAATCGCAATGGATTTTCAGTGGCTGGATGTTTGCCTCATCCCCCGCTTTGTCGCCGATGGACCACCCGATTTATGATGTGTGGGTATTGGATTGCCTGACCCACAAAACCGGGGAAGAACCCCCGCAGGACGCAGAAGCGCCTGCTGCGGACCCAGCGGAAACACCTGTTGCACCTGAAGGTGCGGCGGCAACGGAAACGCCGACGGCCCCCGTCGCGCCGGAAACCCCTGCGGCAGACACGGATATTCCCGTCGAAGAACCCCCGCCGTCAGCGGAATAATTTTTCAAGGATATTGGGATTAAAACGCGCGCGATTTGGTCGCGGGTTGTTGTGTGGTGGACGGCGTTGCCGCGTCACCGTGCTGTACCAAACGCCACGCCTTGATCCCGGCATGTTTTCCTTGCGTGTAATCGCGGGAACAGGATTCAAACGTGGATTCGTTTTGGGCCGTGGCGGCGCGTGTGGCATCACCCACGCGGTCATAGACTTGGTTTTGTGTGATGTGCTTGCGGGTCAGCAACCGGTCAATATGCGGCTGGTCCAGAACATGCACGTCCGCCACCGCATGGGTGCGGGTTGTGCCATCGGTGTGTTCGCCCTGCCATTGGCGGGCGGTCATCACGACATAACGGGGGGCATTGAGCGGATCGGCTGCCGTGGCGAAGACGGGCAGGAAACGGGTTTGCGCCTTGAACGCATCGCGCGACAGGGTCGTGCCCCGTGCGCCATCCACGGTCGCGTGCCGGGTCCAAGCCCCTTTAAGGCTTTGGGTGGATGTCTCGCTGTGTAATGCGTCACGATTCATCGGCACGGTCCTCGACAATGGAAGATGTCTTTGAGTTGACCCCAGCCTATCAAATCCTTAATGAAGTGTCAATTTTTATGGTAAATCACTGATCTTCTTTACGCATTTCGAACCATGCACGGACCAGTTCGCCCTCGCTCAGGCCCGGAAAACCGCGCAAATTGAAATCCGCCGGATGGTGGACGGCCTTGTTCAGCCGGGCCAGATATTGCGCCCGCGGGATTTCATAGGCCCCGAACTGTTCCAGATGCGGGTTCAGATACTGGGTATCCAATAGGGTAAAGCCCCCGCGCCACAGCCGGGCGCACAGATGGATCAGGGCGGTTTTGCTGGCCCCGGATTGCCGCGAAAACATGCTTTCGCCAAAGAACGCCGCCCCAAGCGCCAGCCCGTAAAGGCCCCCGACCAGGGCGCCATCCGGATTGCGCACCTCAACCGAATGGGCAAACCCGGCCGCGTGCAAATCGGTGAACAAGGTGCGGATGCCGTCATTGATCCATGTTTGCGGGCGGTCATCGGTGCGCGCGGCGCATCCGGCCATGACGCCGGGGAAATCCTGATCCACCGTGATGATGAACGGGGATTTCAAAACGAATTTTTTCAGCGAGCGCGGCACGTGCAGGCCCGTAATATCCATCTGCCCGCGCAGTGGCGGGTCGTACCAGTAAAAGGCCTGTTCATCCGCCCGTTCGGCCATGGGAAACAGGCCGATCGCATAAGCGGTCAGGACGTCTTGCAGGGTGATGGGTGGGCTTTTGCTCATTCTATCAACTGATTATTCCATAATGCGCGCGCTTTCTGTGGATAAGTTCCGCGCAATTTTTTGACAATCCATCCGTCTTAATTGTAACTTTATTAGGCCTTAACCGGCGAGACAAATGAACAGGGAAAAAAACTTCCGTAAATGGGAGATCTAAAAAGAAACGCCGCCCCCGATCCGGGGCGGCGGTTTTTTTTATGGGGCTTTGCGGTTCCGGTGTTTTCCCAAGTTAAGGCCCTCTCCCTAACCCTCTCCCAAGGGGAGAGGGGATTGTTCGGGCTGTCTCTGCTCCCCTCTCCCTCTGGGAGAGGGGTTGGGGGAGAGGGACCTTACGGCCCAACCTCGACCCGGGGCGCATCCTGCCCCACCAGCGCGATCAGGTCATCGTCATTCACGCTCTTCTTCTGGTCGGCCAGATCCTTGAAACGCACGAACGCGTCCTGCAACGCGTTGTCGCCCAGATCAAATCCCAATTGTTCCAACCGGGCGCGGAAGGCGTGGCGGCCGGAATGTTTGCCCAGCACCAGTTCCGATTTATTCAACCCCACCGATTCCGGCGTCATGATTTCATAGGTCTGCGCGTTTTTCAGCATGCCGTCCTGATGGATGCCGCTTTCATGCGCGAACGCATTGGCGCCGACAATGGCCTTGTTCGGCTGCACCGAAAACCCGGTGATGTCGGACAAAGCGTGCGACAACTTGGTAATCATCGTCGTATCAATATTGTTCTTATACGGCAATGAATCGGCGCGTGTGCGCATCGCCATCACGATTTCTTCCAATGCGGCATTGCCGGCGCGTTCGCCGATGCCGTTGATCGTGCATTCAATCTGGCGCGCGCCCGCTGCAATACCGGCGAGTGAGTTGGCCACGGCCAGCCCCAGATCGTTGTGGCAGTGAACGGACAAAATGGCCTTGTCGATATTCGGCACCTTGTTCAGCAACAATGTAAATTTCGCCGCATAATCCGCAGGCAGGGCATAGCCCACCGTATCGGGAATATTGATCGTTGTTGCGCCAGCGGCAATCGCCGTTTCAACGGCGCGGCACAGGAAATCATTTTCGGTGCGGCTGCCATCTTCGGCGGACCATTCAACATCGTCGGTGAATTGGCGGGCCAGCGTAACACTTTCACGAATGGCATCCAAAACCGCTTCCGGTTCCATCTGCAATTTATGTTTCATGTGCAGTGGTGATGTGGACAGGAAGGTGTGGATGCGGCGGCTTTTCGCCGGGGCCAAGGCTTCGGCGGCGGATTCGATGTCACCGCGCTTGGCGCGGCACAATCCCGCCACGGTCGCGTTCTTCACGGTTCCGGCAATGGCCTTCACCGCTTCCCAATCGCCCTTGCTGGCAATCGGGAAACCCGCTTCAATCACGTCCACGCCCATCTGGTCCAGCAACGCGGCCATGCGTAATTTTTCATCATGGTTCATGGAACAACCCGGTGATTGTTCGCCGTCGCGCAAGGTCGTGTCGAAAATTATAACGCGGTCCATGGTCGTCATCCTTTTTTGTTACTCATCAATCTTAATCTTCAATCTTGCGCGCATCTTCGACCAGCATGATCGGAATGCCGTCGCGGATGGGATAGGCCAGCTTGGCCTGATCGGAAATCAATTCCTGCGCCTGCGCGTCATAACGCAACGGCACCTTGGTCAGCGGACAGACCAGGATTTCCAGCAATTTCGGATCGATATTGTGTGCATGTGTCATGTGGGGTTTATACCCCGGTGACGCGGGGGGGATCAATGGCAGAGTGAGGAATCAGACCCGTGGCAGCAGCTTGTGTGCAATGCACCGGATTGCCGCACCGCCATATCCAGAATGGTCATAAACAAATCCGCCCGGGCTTTGCAGCAGGCGGCTTCCAGCAAAGCCTGTTTCTCCCCGGCATCCAGCGGGCAGATCATGGACAGGCAGGTGATCAGCTTGTTATCCGTCGCGCTTTCAACCGCGTTCCAGTCACAAGACAAGCCGTGCAGTTCAAAATAGCTTTCCAACAAACCGCGCAGACGCGGGCGGTCGAGGTTCAGGCAGCTCACGGTTTCCAGATCGCTGGAAAAATCGGCCCAATCGGCGCGCACGCGGCGATAGCCGTTGCGGCCCTGATCCAGTTCGGATCTCACGCGGAAGCGCGCCACACCCCGCAGTGTGACCAGATAACGGCCATCATTGGTTTCGCTGAAATTGACAATGCGGCCCGCGCATCCGGTTTCAAACAAAGCCGGGTGGGCATTGTCGGCGCCGCGCGGTTGAATCATGCCGATGATGCGGTGGGATTTCAGCGCATCTTCAACCATGCTGAGATAGCGGGGTTCAAAAATGTTGAGGGGCAATTGGCCATGCGGCAGCAATAAAACGCCGCTCAGCGGAAATACAGGGATTTCCGCCGGCAAATCGTCCAATTCTGGTGGCAAGTCACTACCCATCGCCCCGAGCCGTTTATTTAAAGAGATTACGCACGTATACCGCGCCGCGCCCGATTCATCCCGATCAACGCGATACAGTGTTAATCATATAGGCATTATTGTTACAAGAAAAAGCCCGTGTTACGACATTTTATTATAATTTTATGGTGCATCGCGGCGGGAAAAGGGCGGAAATGCGGGGGTTTTCATGATGGAGAAAGGCCCTCACCCTAACCCTCTCCCAGGGGGAGAGGGAATTGTTCAGATCGAGTCTTCTCCCCTCTCCCTCTGGGAGAGGGGGCGGGGGTGAGGGCCTGTAGGCACTCACGAAAACAAAATCGATGACAATTGGCGGCGGGCGGTGCCCACGCTCTTGTCCGCCGGACCGATGGCGTCAAAGAATTGCAGCAATTGCTTGCGGGCCTTTTCATCTTCCCATGTGCGATCGCGGCGGATGATGTCCAGCAATTGATTCATGGCCTCTTCCCGCTGGCCTGCGGCAAACAACGCCATGGCGTAATCAAACCGTGCGGCGTGATTATCGGGTTCGCGCGCAACACTGTTGGCCAGATCGCTGGTGCCGTTATCCGGCCCGGCCTGTACGGCCTGTTGCGCCAATTCAACGGCGGTGATGGCGGCGGAAAATTGTGAATTTTTGGCGATTGTGTCCGGTGCGTTTTCAATCATTCCGGCGGCGGTGTCGACATCACCATCGGCGATGAACGCGCGGACCAACCCGACAAAGGCGGCGACATTGTTTTCATCTTCTTCCAACACGGTGGAATATAAAACCTGCGCCTGCGTTGGGTTGTTATCGGCCAGCGCCTGATTGGCGGCGTCCAGCATTTCGGGAATATTCACGGCGTCCGGTTTGCTTTCGCGGGCCAGTTGTACCAATTGGTCCATCAATTTTTTCAAATCGCTGGCCGGGCGATTACCGGTGAATCCGGTGATCGGCTGCCCGCCGAAAAATGCAAACACGGTCGGGACGGATTGCACGCGCATCGCCTGCGCCAATTCCGGGTGTTCGTCGATATTCACCTTGGCCATGCGCACCACGCCTTTGGTCGCGGTGACGGCCTGTTCCAATGCGGGGCCCAGTTGTTTGCACGGGCCGCACCATGGGGCCCAGAAATCGACGATGATCGGCGTGTCCATCGATGCGCGCATGACGTTGGCTTCGAAATCTTCGGTGCCGACATCGAAAATGGCGTCTGGTGCGGCAGCTGTAGCTGCGTCATTTTTTTGCGCGTCTTTGGAACTGCCGAATAACATTGTCTTTATTCTCCTTCAGGAGCGGTAGCGCTGAGGTCAAGGATCAGCGGCGTATGCCCGGTTGATTCGATGAAGCGTACAAGGTCTTGGGGCGCAACGCCAATGGTCATGGTGTTGACCATCGGGTGGAAATTGACGGTGGTGGACCGCATGATCGTATCATCCAGCACCATGGTCACGGCGCGGGCCGTATCATTGATAATGGCGTATGGGCACACCGATCCCGGCCGCACACCCAGATTGGCCCACAAACGCTCCGGCGACCCGAATGACAACCGTCCGCACTCCAGCAGGGCCGAGAGTTTCTTCAAATCAATTTTGGTTTCATTGGCAGCAGAGACCAGAAACATGGTTTCGCGTTTATCGCGCACGAACAGATTGCGGCAATGCAGGCCGGGAATATCTTTTTCAAACTCCAGCCCTTCCTCCACAGTGAAGAACGCCGGGTGGTGCCACGTCGTGTAGATGATGCCCAGATCGTCCAGCCGCTTGAACAAAGCGTCGGGCGTGGTGGGTAAATCGGTGTGGTGCTGCAGGTTTTGTGCTGTGTCCATGGGGTTTCATATCAGTCAAAAATGCTGTTTTTCAAGCGTTTTGCCCGAAATAGATAAAATTTTAAGGAAAATAAAGCGGGTGGTAAGGCTTTTTGCGTATAAAGAGGGGGTGTGAGTATAGGGAGAGACCAAGATTATGAGCGCACCGTTATCGCGTTACGAAGGCCCCGAATTGATGGCCCGTCTGGCCGGGATGCAATCCCTGCAGACGTTGGCCGGAACGCAAGGCGCGGGCGTCATCGCCAATTTCACCCGTGAAAACGGTCTGGATCAGGCCGCGCCGAAAACACCGGAGGCCAGCGCCCCGGCAGCAGAACAAACACAGGAACAAGGCTGGACCCAGATTCTGGGCAATAGCGGCCCCTCCAATAATACACCGGGGGCCATGTAATCCATGAATGTTGAACTGGGTAAATTGCCGGATGGGGGATTGGTCGTCATGTGCGATTCACATTTCCCGCATGAAATCCGCCGGATCGAATATTACCGGGACCAGCGCCTGATGATGCTGGTCTACGACGCCGACCACGAAGGCGACCTGATGCACTATGAACTCTCCGATGTGTGCGCCAACACGGTCGAAAACAGCCCCAACGTCATGATCGTCGATCATTCGCCGGGCCGGAAGCTGTACGGCTACGACGTTCCGCTGGTCCAGATCGGGCTTTAATCAGTTGTCATAATTATCAGTCAATCTGGTATAACTTTTATACCACTTTCCCTATTTTCCACTTGCAATCGCCGGATTCATGGGTATATTCCGCGTCTGTTGAAGCCATGAAATGCGGGCGTAGCTCAGGGGTAGAGCATAACCTTGCCAAGGTTAGGGTCGCGCGTTCGAATCGCGTCGCCCGCTCCATGGACCTTCCAAAAAGCTAACAAAAAAGCGGCTCCTTTGCGGGCCGCTTTTTTGTTGGTTATTATTCTAATATGTTCATTTTTTTAGAGATATAAAAATGCTGGTTTTGATTGATGAGAGCGGTGACACCGGATTCAAGGAAGGGTCATCTCGTTTCTTTGTAATGGCCATGGTCGTCTTTCCTCACCTTGATCAAGATGGACGATCTCCCGATGCTGAACACACCGCAACCGTGATAAATGAGCTTTATGGTGTTCTGGGTCATAAAACCGAATTTCATTTTTCCCAATGCAGCCACCGCGTTCGCCATGGATTTTTCAACGCACTGAATGCACAAAGCTGTCAATTTCAAGTGTTCTGCCTGGTGATCGACAAAAAGAAAATTTACAGTCCGCACCTGCGATCCAATACCAAAAACTTTTACAATTTTATTTTGAAGCAACTTTTGACAAAGAATCCAATTCAAAACGCGAATGTGAAAATTGATGGCGAAAAGAGTGCTGTCTTCAAAAAAGCGCTACAATCTTATCTGCGTCAGGGTAAAAAAGGCATGCTGAACAAGCTCAAATTCGCCAACTCCAAAAATGATGTTCTGATTCAACTGGCCGATATGGTCTGTGGCGCGGTGGCATACAGTTACAATCGCGCGGACAAGCTGAATGCCGAACAGTATCGTGTCCTCATCGGGCACCGCATTGTGAATATCTGGGAATTTCAATAAAAAAAGCCCCTGCAACCTTGCTTCAGATAGAAGCTGGTACTCCATACGGAGCCGTTAGGATGCAGAGGCACTTTGTATGATTATTATAGATTGTTGTTGTGAAAATCTCAACAACTTTGAAAAATCGTTTATTTTCAATGGAAAGAGCCTATTCCTCTTGGGCCTTCCGAATCTTCCGCCATTCATTCACGTTATTCTGATGCTCGGCCAATGTGCGGGCGAAGACGTGGCCGCCTTCGCCGTCGGCGACGAAATAGATGTAATTGTGCTGTTCCGGGTGCAGGACGGCGTCGATGGAGGCTCTGCCGGGGTTGGCGATCGGGCCGGGGGGCAGGCCGGGATATTTGTACGTGTTGTACGGTGAATCCGTATCGGTCAGATCCTTGCGCAACAGGCGGCGGCCCAGCGGGCCCATGCCGTCATCCTTCATATCGCCCTTGGTGATCGCATAAATCACGGTCGGGTCGGATTGCAGCGGGATGCCTTGGCGCAGGCGGTTGATAAACACACCGGCCACGCGTTTGCGTTCTTCGCCCACGCCGGTTTCTTTTTCAACGATGCTGGCCAATGTCACGGCCTGTTCAATCGTGTCAAAGGGCAGGCCGGGGTCGCGTGTCGGCCACATCTGGGTGATGGCCTCTGTCATCGCGGTTTGCATCTGGGTGATGATTTCGGCGCGGTCCTGGTCTTTCAGGAAACTGTATGTTTCCGGCAGCAAGGATCCTTCCGCCGGGATCGTGGTGATGGTGCCGGATAACCCTTCGGCCCCGTTCACGATCTTCACGATCTGGTGGCTGGTCAGCCCTTCGGGCACGGTGACGCGGCGTTGCACGACATCGCCGCGTTCGATTTTATCGACCACGCTGCGCATCGATATTTGCGGCGTAAAGGTGTATTCGCCAGCTTTTAAATTGGTGTGGTGCCCGGTGATGCGGGCCATGATTCTGAACAGGTTGGCATCGGTGATGACGCCCTGATCTTCCAGCGTGGCGGCAATCGTGCTGACGCCCGATCCGCGCGGGATGATGATGGACGTTTCGGTTTGCAGCGGCCCGGCCTTGTTCCAGCCGTTCCATCCATAAACAAACGCGCCAGTCCCGCCGACCACACAGAGTGTAGTCCCCAGAACCAGCGCGCCGAGAAAAAATTGAACGAAGCCGTTTTGAAACTTGCTGGGTTCCGCCATCCTGTCGCCTGTTACACGGACCGGATGATCAGGCTGGCATTGGTGCCGCCAAAGCCGAAGGAGTTGGACAGGGCCGTGCGGACCTTCTTCTCCTTCGCCACTTTCGGCACCAGATCCAGACCCAGACACTGCTCGGACACATTGTCGAGGTTCAGCGTCGGTGGAACAATGCCGGTTTGAATGGCCTTGATCGCGTAAATGGCCTCAACCGCGCCCGCCGCGCCCAACAAATGGCCAATGGCCGATTTGGTGGATGACATGGATATTGTGTCCAGATGGTTGCCGAACAGGCGTTTCACCGCCGTGCATTCCAGACCATCCCCCAGCGGCGTCGATGTGCCGTGGGCGTTGATGTAATCAATATCACCGGGGTTCAGTTCGGCGCGCTTCAGGGCCGCCTGCATCGCGCGGAAACCGCCATCGCCGTTTTCCGCCGGGGATGTGATGTGGTACGCATCGCCCGACATGCCATAGCCGATGATTTCGCCATAGATTTTCGCGCCGCGTTTTTTCGCGTGCTCGTATTCTTCCAGAACGACGATACCCGCGCCTTCGGCGATGACGAAGCCATCGCGGCCTTCGTCAAACGGACGGGATGCGGCGGTCGGATTGTCGTTATAGCCCGTGGACAAAGCGCGCGCAGCGGCAAAGCTGGCCACGCCCAGACGGTTCACGCCCGCTTCGGCGCCACCGGCGACCATCACATCGGCATCGCCCCACATAATCAGCCGGGCGGCATCGCCAATGGCGTGCGTACCGGATGCGCAAGCGGTGACCACGGAATGGTTCGGCCCCTTCAGCCCGTGCATGATCGAAACATGGCCCGAGGCCAGATTGATCAACATGGCGGGAACCGAGAACGGGGACAGACGGCGCGGGCCCTTTTCGGCCAGCGTCGTGGATGTTTCATAAATGGATTGCAGACCGCCAATGCCGGACCCGATCATCACGCCGGTGCGGTATTGGTCTTCGTCCGCGGTCGGGTGCCAGTCGGCATCGTTCAGGGCTTCTTCCGCTGCGGCGATGGCGTACATGATAAATGTATCCATCTTCTTCTGTTCCTTCACCGGAACGAACAGATTGGCGTTAAACGCGCCGTCGGTCGGGTTTTCATCGGTGGTCACCGGAACTTCGCCCGCAATTTGCGAGGCCAGATCGGATGCATCCATTTTCTCGATGCGGCGAATCCCACTCTCACTGTTTGTGAGGCGGTCCCAATTGCGTTTGACCCCCACGCCCAGCGGGGAGACCATGCCCATACCTGTTACGACAACTCGTCTCATTTCGAACCTCTTTATGCAGAATATCATATCAGCAGAAAAGAAAAGCGCAGTCCTTTAATGAAAAGGGACTGCGACTTTAACTTTATAGCGTTGAAAACACCATGCCTTTGAAATTAGGCAGCGGAGTTTTCCTTGATGAAGCTCACCGCGTCACCAACCGTTTGAATTTTCTCGGCGGCGTCGTCCGGGATTTCAACGCTGAATTCTTCTTCGAAGGCCATGACCAGCTCAACAGTGTCGAGGGAGTCTGCGCCCAGATCGTCAATGAAGCTTGCTGCTTCAACCACTTTGGCTTCGTCGACGCCCAAATGATCGATTACAATTTTCTTCACGCGCTCAGCAATGTCACTCATCGCTTATTACCTATATTGTTGTTTCAGTTAAAGTCAGTTCGGGGGGGACTGTAGTGATCCTCTTCGCCGAAATCAACAATTTATATGCGCGGACCTGAATTAACATTCTGGAAAATACAAAAACGCTTATAAAACAGTGCGTTAAAGAATATTTGTAGACAAGAATGCCGGAATTTGGTTAATATGGCGCATAATCAAGGAACGAAACGTTCTATATAAGGGTGTACGGCATGAGCAAACGTGATCAAGCAACGGCAGGCGGCAATTTCTCCATGGGCAGCACAGTGCGCGCCGGTGGTGAAGGTGGCGCGCTGACCAGTGCGCAAAAACGCTCCCTTCTCAATAACGCATCTGTTGCGACCCGCGCGCTGGCCGATAAGGGCGAAGCGCTGGACAAGGCCCGCACCGGATCTGAATTCCAAACCGTCGAAGGCCAATATCGCGCCATGGACGGTGAAAACCTGCTGAAAAGCATGTTCAACAACCCGCATCTGATGACCTTCTCGGCGCAAGCCTGGACGCAGACGAAAATGCAGTCCGAGGGTCTGGGCCGTCGTTTCAAGGATCTGGAGCTGAACCCCGGTGAAGCCTCCCGTCAGGAAGTGGCCGCGAATGTGCGCAACACACTGGCGTATATGTCCGCCAACGGCATCACAGTTGAGTCGCTGAAGAAATACGAGATCGAGGATCTGCAGGAAAACCTGCGTCGTCTGGACCTGTTCCATGGTGATACCGATGGGTATGCCGCATCTCCGGGTCTGGCTGGTGCGATCGGTGGTTTCGTGGCGTCTGATAAAGGCACGGAAGAACTGCTGAAACGCGGCGCCAAGGTGATCGAAGACAACGCGCCGAAACTGTCGAAAACCCAACTGGATTTCGGCCCGGCTGCGAATGGCGATTTGAAACTGGATATGCCGAAGCCCGGCTCTCCAGTCATGGTCAACCGCCCGGTTTTCGCTCTGGCGATGTAATCGTTACGACCACAGAATTTTAAAAAGGGTCCCGGTTGGGGCCCTTTTTATATTTGAGCGCTGGGGTACGGGTGCTAAGGTCGGCGGCGATAATTCATATTAAAGGACGATTATTATGGCCGCCAAGCTCACAGGCAGAACTTTTGTCTATCTCACCACCCATTTTAATGACACGGCCAACTCGCACGGGGATTTTGATCCGGTGACGGAAATGACGGTGCAGTTGTCCCAAAACATCAGCACGAAAGAATTGTTCCGTATCATGCGTGCCGATAAACGGGTGGCATGGTACCAGACCCATGAAGCCAAGAGCGTGACGTTTGATGGCGTTGAATGCACCAGCGGCCCGGTGAACTTCTCTGCAAAGACGCATTTCGGATATGTGAAGGCCAACCGTGACATGATGGTGTGCCAAAAGGGTGGTGATGTTCCGTTTATGCAGCTTTATCCCAATGCCAATCCCGATGATATGAATATCTTCAACGGCGCCGGCATGGTCCATGTGGCGCAGGCCAATGATGTGGTCTTTGACCGCGCCACGGGCGCACAGGTCTGGCCGAAGCCGTAACGCATAAAAAAGGCCCCAATCCGGGGCCTTTTGTTTATTCCTGATCCTGCAGATAATTCAAAATATCGCGTAAATCATCAATCACGGCGATGACCCGTTCGGCGGATAATTCTGCGGCGCGTTCGGCCTTGTCGTGTGATGATCCGGTAAAGCCCAGAACATCCATCCCGGCGGCAACGCCCGCCCTGGCGCCGAATTTCGAATCCTCAATCACTAGACAGCGTTCCGGCGCAACATTGCCCATCTGGGAAGCGGCATACAGAAACAAATCCGGGGCCGGTTTGGGTGTGGCCACCTGATCCTTGGTAAAGACGGTTTTTTCAGTGAAAAACGGGCCCATCGTGTTGATGGCGGCCAGGCAATCAAGCACGTTCTGGCGTTCCCCGTTTGATGCGACACAGACGGGCATGATATTGGCAATCGCCGCGATTGTTTCATAGGCGTGGGGAATGGCCTGCATATCCGTTGGAATGCGGCGGCTGACATTGTCGATATAACGATCACGGAAATCGGCGGGGAAAACATGCCCCGTTTCCTCCGCGATCTGTTTCATCAATGTCGGCACCGACGACCCGACGAAATGGGCCAGCGCGTAATCCAGCGTATATTGCGTCAACCCCTCCGTCGCCAATTCGTCGCAAAATGCGGCGTTATTGGCGATTTCGCTGTCGACCAGCGTGCCGTCGCAATCAAAGATAACCAGATCGTACGCGGCCATTAAATCATCACCATGCCGCCATTCACGTGAATGGTCTGACCGGTGACATATGCGGCTTCATCGCTGGCCAAAAACACGGCGGCCGATGCGATGTCTTCGGATGCGCCCATGCGGCCCATCGGAATTTTCGCGTTGATCGTGGCTTTCTGGTCATCGTTCAGTGCATCGGTCATGGCCGTGGCGATAAAGCCCGGCGCGATGCAGTTGATGGTGATGTTGCGGCTGGCGATTTCCTGCGCCATCGCTTTGGACCAGCCGATCATGCCCGCTTTGGATGCAACGTAATTGCATTGGCCGGGGTTGCCCATCACGCCAACGACGGAGGCGACGTTGATAATACGGCCATGGCGGCGCTTCATCATGCCGCGCTGAACGGCCTGCGCCAGACGGAAGGTCGCGGTCATGTTGACGGCGATCACTTCGTCCCATTCTTCCGGTTTCATGCGCAGCGACAAATTGTCGCGGGTCAGGCCGGCATTGTTGACCAGAATATCAATCTGGCCCATGGCGGCTTCGGCGGCTTTCACCAGCGCATCCACGCCACCCTCGGCCCCCAGATCGGCGGGCAGGACATGGACGCGGTCTTTCAATTCGGCGGCCAGTTCGGCCAGCTTGGCTTCGTTCCGGCCGGAAATGCCGACGGTGGCCCCTTGGGCATGCATCGCGCGGGCCACGGCCCCGCCAATTCCGCCTGTGGCCCCGGTCACCAGAGCGCATTTGCCTGAAAGATTAAACATGATCGTATCCTTCCCTCAATAAATTGAACGGGCAGAATAGGGGGTTGGGGCGGGGGGGTCAATATAGATGGGCTTTAAGGATGTCATTCCCGCTATCCCCTTCGCATAAAGCTATGGGGGAGGTGTCATCCCGACAGAGCGAAGCGACGAGGGATACCCTCTTGCGGACGTGAAGATAAGATCCCTCGCATGCGCTCGGGATGACAGCGTGGAGGGCGGGGCGATTAAATCGCCCGTGCGGTTTTCAGGAAGGCGGCGATGTCCGCCTGTAATCGGTCGGATTCACGGGACAAGGTCTTGGCAATATCCAGCACGCGGGCGGAGGATTCCTTGCCCTCGGCGGCCATGCCCTGCACGTCGCTGACGTTTTTGGTGACGTTTTCCGTGCTTTGGGAGGCCTGTTGGATCGACCGGGCGATTTCCTGTGTGGCGATATTCTGCTCATCCATACCGAGGGCGATGGTGGACGAAATATCGTTGATGCGGTGAATGGTCTGGCCGATGCCGCGAATGGCGCTGGCGGCTTCATGCGTCAATTCCTGCATCGTGCCAATCTGTTTGGTGATGTCGTCGGTGGCCCGGGCCGTTTGTTCGGCCAGCGTTTTCACCTCATGCGCGACGACGGCGAACCCCTTGCCTGCTTCGCCCGCGCGCGCGGCTTCGATCGTGGCGTTCAGGGCCAGCAGATTGGTCTGGCTGGCGATGTTGTTGATCAATTCGATAATCGTGCCGACATTTTTCGCCGCTTCGGTCAACGCGTTGATCAGGCGATCGGTTTTATCCGCTTCGCTGGCGGCCTGCACCGCGATGGAGGAGGATTCGGATACATTCGCATTGATCGTGCTGATCGAGGCCGAGAGTTCTTCGGCGGCGGCGGCGACGATATGCGTGCTTTCGGCGGCGATATTCGCGGCGCTGGATGTATCAATGGCGCGGTCTGTGGTGGCCTCGGTAATGCCCAGCATGCGTTCCGATGCGGATTCAACGTCTTTCGCGGCGCTGGATACGCTTTGCACAATCACGTTGACGCTGCCTTCGAACGTGTCCGCGTATCCACGGAACGCCGTGATCTGGCGTTCGGTTTCGGCGACCACATTGTTCACGGCCTTGGCGCTGCGGCGATAAATGCCGGGCAGGCCGCGTTCCAGAACCGGGCGGTAATACCGCCCTTCGCCGACGGCTTGCATCGAATTGGTGACTTCGCGGATATAGGCGTCGGTGATGTCGACGACATGGTTAATGTCGTGGCCCACTTGGCCCAATACGCCCTGTTCCCGGACCGATACGATCCGGGTTTCAAAATTGCCCTTGGCGATGTCTTTTAAAACCGTGCTGTATTGGTTCAGCGCGGCGGCGGTTTTGCGTTGGAAAAACACGGTGCCGACAATGCTGAGAAGGCTGGCCCCGGCCAGCGCATAGGGTACATAAACCGGAACACCCTGTTCCGCGATCAACAGGCCGAGTGCGGCAAAGCCGGATACACCGGACAGAATGGCCAGCATTGAGGCCTTAGAGAGAGAAGATGAATTCATCATACGGCATCCCCGTCTTGGCCAGAGTTTCATTCAGCAATTTTGTTGATGCTTCCAGCGCTTCGCGCGGGCCGGCATGTTTGGCCTCTTCCGCCAGCAGGGTCTTATAAATCGGCTCGATCTTGGCGATTTTGTCGGGATCGGGTTTGCGGCGGTTGGAATGGTATCCAACCACGTTCATATGATCGTCATAGCTGGGCGTAACGTGGGCAAAGACCCAGTAATGGTCGCCGTTGCTGGCCATGTTCAGCACATAGGCGAAAATTTCCTTGTTCGCCTGCAGCGTGTCCCAGAAGAGTTTGAAAATGCACCGCGGCATATGCGGGTGGCGGATGATGTTGTGGGGTTTGCCGATCAATTGATCCGGCGTCATGATCGACACACGCTGGAACACATCATTGGCGTAGATAATGCGTCCCTTGATGTCGGTTTTACTGACGATGATTTCCTCATCGCCCCAAGGACGGGCGATGCCCGTCGGTGTGATCCGGTGGTCAGACAGGGCAACCCCCTATTACGCAGTGATCAGAACGCCCACCTTTTTGACACTGGTGGTTGTCAGTGAGATTGGGCGGGCCCGAGGATAAGTCAAGCCCGCCCAACGCACGGTTTTTTAATTGCAAATGATACTTATTTAAGAGCGGTGATCAGCGCCTCAACCTGCTCCGGCGTGCCAACGGAGGTGCAGGCGATATCGCCCTCAATCCGTTTAATCAATCCGGCCAGAACTTTGCCCGCGCCGATTTCGGTCGCTTCGGTGACGCCATTGGCTTTCATCCATTGCACGGATTCGCGCCAGCGCACACGGCCCGTGATCTGTTCGACCAGCAGGCGGGTAATCTCCGCCGGGTCGGTCACGGCGGATGCGGTGACGTTGGCGATGACCGGAACAACGGGGGCGTTGATAGTGGTTTCGGCCAGGGCGGCCTGCATCGCCTCGGCGGCGGGTTGCATCAAGCGGCAATGGAACGGGGCGGATACGGGCAATGCCAATGCGCGTTTCGCGCCACGGCTGGTGGCCAAGGCGATGGCGGCTTCCACTGCACCCTTGTGACCGGAAATGACGACCTGACCCGGGGCGTTATCGTTGGCGGCTTCGCACACTTCGTTGCCGGAAACTTCCGATGCAATCGCCATCACATCATCAAACTCCAGCCCCAGAATGGCGGCCATGGCGCCTTGGCCAACCGGAACGGCTTTCTGCATCGACTGCCCACGCAGTTTCAGCAGGCGGGCCGTGTCGGACAATTTCAACGCGCCCGCAGCGGTCAGCGCGGAATATTCACCAAGGGAGTGCCCAGCGACGAAAGAACAGGCGGATTTCAAATCAATCCCGCCCTGTTTGGTCAGCACGGCCATCACCGCCATGGACACGGCCATTAACGCGGGCTGCGTGTTCTCGGTCAGGTTCAGGTCGGAGTCCGGCCCTTCGAAAATAATCTTCGACAATTTCTGGGATAGGGCGTCGTCCACTTCCTCAAACACCAGCTTGGCATCCGGGAACGCCGCGGCCAGATCCTTGCCCATACCCGGGAATTGCGACCCCTGACCGGGGAAAACGAAGGTGCGTGTCATTGGCGAACATCCTTGAAAAGATTGGGAAAAGGTTGGTTTTCTTAACATTTCTGGCCCTTTTTTACCGGGAACCGCCGGTCTGGGCAAGGGGGAGGGCAAAAGTTTGACACGAACACCCATTTGTCATAGCGTCTTGCAAGCCTTAAGTATTATCGAAAAAAGGATTGGATCAGATGAAAACGCTTGAAAAGATGGGCTGGCTGCTTGCCGGTACGGTTGTTTGGGGGGCGCTTTCAACCCTCTCAACAGTCATGGGCAAAGAGATTGCCGACAATGTTGTAACCCCAATGGTTGCCCGTAATGCAAACGTGTTTAATCAAATGGCCGATACTCAGGGCTTGAATGATCGTGGCCGCGCGAGAACATGGACGGAGCGTCAAGCGACCATTACGCGCGAAATCGGCATGAATGGAAGTGGTGGCTTTGACTGGATTCCGTTCTTTGGAAAAAACTACGTCTTTGGCTTGCTGACTATGGCGAATAAAAACCAGATTGCACTGGTGCCCGGACAGCAAGGGCAGGATACGACGTTGATAATTGATAAAAGCCACGGCTGCCTGCTGGTGGATTTTACCAAGGGCAATGCTGAACTGGCCAACGAAGCCCGCCGCGTGCTGAGCCTGTTTACGCAAGCCAGCGCGACCCAGTATGATTATCATGGCCGCTATAAGATTGTGGATGATCGTAGCGAGCGTCATACAACGCCGTTAGGTCTTGCATCTGGAAGCGCCAGAGCCGCCGATTATTGCCCGGCCCCGACGCTGCGGTAACGCCCATGGTTTCGGCCCACCGCTACCGCGAAGAATTTGGACAGGCCGCGCTGGGTGATGATCCCGGCGTTCTGGCCATGATCCGCGATCCGCGTTTGAATCTGGCGGTGTGGCGGGGCGCGGCCCCGACGGCGAATAATTCCTATCTCATGGATCTCGACATTTCCACGTTGTCGCCGGATGTCCGGTGGACGTCTGACTATCGCCGTGAAATTTTGAATTACGCATGGTCGGTCAACCAATTGCGCGATGAAAGCCGTTTGCTGGCGCTGGATTATGCGCTGGAGGATGCCGGCTTTCCCGACGGTCCTGATGGGGGGAATGGTGGGCGCATGGATGTGGCCCGCACGATCATTGATCTGGTCGGGCATTTTGCCGCCGTGTGCAAACCCAATGGTGGCAGTGTCGGAACATCGTTGATGGCCTTCCAGCCCTCTGAAAATAATTTCTGGCATACGGATAAAGGGGACACGCTCGGCCTGATCACATTGCGCGGCGCGGCGGGCACATGGTGGCGGCCCGATTGCACGATGCGTGAAAATGGCCGCGATATTCAGGGGACCCCCGTCCGCGCCAATGACACGCTGGCCCAACCCACCGCGCCCGGCGATTTACTGCTTTTAAAATGCCGCGATACGGATCAAGCCCTGATCCACGGCAGCCCACCGGTCCCCGGTTACCGTTTGGTGATGGTGATGTGGCCGTTCTGACGGTCAGCCTGTATTTTCAGAGCCCGCCATTTTTCCATCCTCGCTTTGTGCAGGTGTGTTTGCGTTTTCCTTCTTTCTTTTCTATGGTGCGCGGATTATTTCAGGGATGGATACAATGGATAAGCAAACAATTGTGAATGGCGTAAAAGCCGCGGGCTGGGATTTGAAAACGGTGTTTGGCCACATGGCACAGGGTGTGCCGGGTAGTCTGGCCAGCACGGCGAAGCTTTATTTCGCTCCCTTGACCTGTGTCTTCAAGGACAAGTCGGGGGCCTATCTGGATCAGGTCTGGAAAGAGGATGCCGATCGTTCGGCGGCGCGTTGGGCGTTGTTGGGACAAAAATTGCAGCAGAACCCGTATCGCGGGCCGCGTCCGGAATAATGTTTCCATAATTCTTATGTCTTTCTTTGTCATTCCCGCGAAAGCGGGAATCCAGAGCCATGGGCGCACTATTATCCCGGTCCCCTGGATTCCCGCTTTCGCGGGAATGACAATGGGGGCGAGCGGGGGAATAGTGGGCGTTGGCCGCTGAAACGGCCCCGGAAACGTTTGGGAATCGCTTTTTTCCAATAAAACGCCGGAATTTCCTTGATTCAAGGGCCGGGATCCGTATAGTGCCCCCCGTTCCTTGGGAATCCCCAAGATGAACCTCGCCAGCACCATGGTGGTGTTGGCTGATGGGGTCCGGAATACTTATTGTTCCGGACTTCTGAAACCCGAGAGGAGAAACGAGTATGCCTTTCTATGAAACCGTGTTTATCGCACGGCAAGATCTGAGCGCGACGCAAGTCGAAGATCTGACCAAGCAATTTTCCGATCTGATCACCAACAACGGTGGCAAGATCGTGAAAACCGAAAGCTGGGGCCTGCGCACGCTGGCTTACCGCATCAAGAAAAACCGCAAAGGCCATTATGTTCTGATGGAACTGGACACCCCGGCTCCGGCACTGCTGGAGATGGAGCGTAACATGCGCCTGAACGAAGACGTTCTGCGCCACATCAGCGTTCGTATGGACGAACTGTCCAAGGGCCCGTCGGCCATTCTGGGCGGTGATCGTTCCAATGATAACGATTTTGACAAGGAAGCCGCATAATGTCTGAAGAGATGCAAAAATCCGCTGGTGGCCCGGCTGGCCGCCGCCCGTTCTTCCGTCGTCGCAAGACGTGCCCGTTCTCTGGTCCGAATGCTCCGGCAATCGACTGGAAAGACGTGCGTACTCTGGGCCGTTATGTGTCCGAGCGCGGCAAAATCATGCCGAGCCGTATCACGGCCGTATCACAGAAGAAACAACGTGAACTGGCCAACGCGATTAAACGCGCCCGTTTCATGGCTCTGATGCCGTACGTTCGTCAGGAAATGGACAGCGCCCCGCGTGGTCCGCGTCCGGAAGGCCGTGGCGAATATCGTGGTGGCGGTGAATTCCGCGGCAACGATCGCGGCGACCGTGGTGATCGTAATGAATCTCGTGGCGAACGCGCACCGCGTCCGTTCCAACAGTAATCGGATAGAAGGAGTATAGATCATGGCGAACATGGAAGTGATCCTTCTGGAACGCGTTGAAAACCTGGGTGCAATGGGTGCGCTGGTGAAGGTAAAGCCGGGTTATGCCCGCAATTACCTGATCCCGCAGAAAAAAGCCCTGCGCGCGACCCCGGATAACGTGGCCCATTTCGAAGCCCAAAAAGCTGAACTGGAAAAACGCAACGCGGAAAAACGCGCTGACGCCCAGAAAGTGGCAAAATCTTTGGAAGGCAAGACGATCGTTCTGATCCGTCTGGCATCCGAAGGTGGCCATTTGTACGGTTCCGTCACCACGCGTGACATTGCCGAAGCGATTGAAGAACAGCTGAAAGCAATCGTTGGCCGCAGCCAAGTTGTGATGAACGTTCCGTTCAAATCACTGGGTCTGGCCCCGGTCACTGTTTCCCTGCACCCGGAAGTGAAGGTTGACGTTATGGTCAACGTTGCACGTTCGGAAGAGGAAGCAGCGATCCAGGCGAAAACCGGTAAAGCGAAACTGGCTGCTGATGCCCGTGCTGCTGAACTTGCAGAAGGTGCCGCCGACAAGGCCGCCCTGCTGGATGATGAAGCCCTGGCTTTGGAGCAAGAGCGCTCCGCAGAAGCCAACGCGAAAGCTGACAAAAAGGCCGCTAAGAAAGCTGCAAAGTCCGCAAAACATGCAGATGATGTAGAAGAAACCGCCGCCGAAGAAGGCGAAACCGCCTGAGCCTCGACAACAGGTTCGGCTGTTTCTCCCCAAGGGATATAGCTGATTACGGAAGCCCGCAGGTTCTACCAGCCTGCGGGCTTTTTCTTTTTCCGGAACTTCAGAATCTCGGAATCTCAGAATATCGGAAAAGACCCTCTCCCCTGCCCCTCTCCCAAGGGGAGAGGGGTTCTGAGATTCCGAAATTCTGAGATTCAGAGATTCTGAAATTCCCATCTATCCCCGCAATTCACATGGGGGGTGTGATGCGCTTGTGGCGCGCGCACCGGGAATTGATTACAGTCCGTCCCCATGAGCACGACAGCAAACACGAACCTTGCCCGCAAGGATGACATTCCCCTGAACGATCCGATGGTATCCGCGGAGCGGAATTACCGGACCTTGCCCCACAATCTGGAGGCAGAGCAGGGCTTGCTCGGCGCGCTGCTGGTTGATAACCGCGTGCTGGAACGCATCGATTTCCTGAAGCCCGCCCATTTCTTTCACCCCGCGCACCAGCGCATTTTCGAAGCCATTCAGCGTTTGATCGAACGCGGCCAAACCGCATCGCCGGTGACGTTGAAAGGGTTTTTCGAAACGGATTCCGATTTGTCGTCCGTGGGTGGCACGCAATATCTGGCCGATCTGGCCAGCGCGGTGATTACGGTCATCAGCGCGACGGATTACGCGCTCAACCTGTATGATCTGCATTTGCGCCGCGAGCTGATCGCGCTGGGCGAAGATGTTGTGAATGATGCGTTTGAACAAACCATCGAACGCGACGCGACCAAGGCGATTGAGATGGCGGAAAACCGCCTGTTTATTCTCGCCGAATCCGGTGACGGGCGCAAAGGATTCGTAACGCTTAAGGACTCCGTCGCGCGCGCAATTGAAATTGCGGACAAGGCTTATAAAACCGACGGTCACGTCACGGGCGTGACGACGGGCCTGCGCGATCTGGATGAAAAACTGGGCGGTCTGCACCCCTCCGACTTGCTGATCCTCGCGGGTCGTCCGTCGATGGGTAAAACCACATTGGCCACCAACATCGCCTTCAATGCCGCAAACCGTTACGCGCAGACAGGCGGGAAAGAAGGGGCCGTGGTTGGGTTCTTCTCTCTGGAAATGTCATCCGACCAGTTGGCGACCCGTATTCTGGCGGATCAGGCGGAAATTTCCGGTGACTCCATCCGTAAGGGTAAGCTGACCGAAAATGATTTCCGCCGCTTTGTCGAGGCATCACACCGCCTGTCGCAAGTGCCGTTGTATATTGATGATACGCCGGCTTTGTCCATTGGCGCGGTGCGCACACGCGCGCGGCGTTTGAAACGCCAAAGCGGTCTGGGTTTGATCGTCATCGACTATTTGCAATTGCTGCAGGGGTCGGGGTCGCGCCAGTCGGTTGAAAACCGCGTGAACGAAGTGTCTGAAATTACCCGTGGTCTGAAAGCGATTGCCAAGGAACTGGATATTCCAGTCATTGCCCTGTCCCAGCTTTCACGTGCGGTGGAACAGCGTGATGATAAACGCCCGCAATTGTCCGACTTGCGTGAATCGGGCTCGATTGAGCAGGACTCGGACGTTGTTATGTTCGTGTACCGCGAAGAGTATTATCTGTCCCGATCCGAACCGGAACCGGGCACGGACAAGCACATTGAATGGCAGCAAAAAATGGAACAGCTCCACAATGTGGCCGAAACCATTATCGCGAAACAGCGTCACGGCCCGATTGGGACGGTGCGGTTGTTCTTCGATGGCAACCTGACGCGCTTTGCCAACCTGGATCATTTCCACGGCCCCACACGCGATTACGAATAAGAAAAACCCCCGCACTGGCGGGGGTTTTTTCTATCGTTCAATCAGAACCTTGAAATAATGATAGGTGCCCGATGCAGGGGTGCCGCCCCCTTCGAAGCAGCCCTCGGTCCGGCCAAACAATTCATCGCCAGCCGAGGAAATGGCCTCCCCTGTGGTGAAGGTGCCCGCAAATTCCGGGTTGTTGATCCACGCGTTGCCCTGATCCTGCGGCGGCAATGTTGCGCCGGTGGTGATTTCCTTCCGGCGGTTAATCTCCATGCACACGTCGCGCTGGATGTACGGCACAATGGCGATCAGTTCCAGATTGGCAATGTCGCCGTTGCAGGTGGCATCATTGCCCAGCCCGACACCGGGGACGCATGATCCGCCGGTAAACAACCATCCGCCCCAATGGGGTTGCGTGTTCTGGCTCCAATCCAGCCATTCGTCGTTGGGGGTGTTGTATGAAATGGCGCCGCCCTTGGGCAGGTAGACCTTGCAATCATCAATCGCGCAATCCGGGTTGGTGTAATTGGCGGATGACAGGAACGGCGTTTCAAAGCTCATCACGTCCGGGCCCATGCCCTTGCCCACGCGCATGCGCAAAATGGCGGCTTCGATATCGCCGCCATATTGGGCCAGTTGTGATGCGGCGATTTGGAGTTTTTCCTTGTTGGCGTCACTGCCGCCGCCCCGCGTTTGTACAACGGCAAAGGTCAGGGCCGCAAACAACGCCACGGCAATCAGGATCAAGAACAGGACGTTGCCATTTTCGGTGGCGCGGTCAGGTGTTGAGATTTTAAAATTACGCTGATTCATCATAATTTATGGTACCGCAAAACTGCTCTGACCCGAACGGGAAACTATGATAAATTATGGCCCATGATGATATCTGATCCGTTAACAGGCGGTCGCCTGACCATTGATTTAAACGCCATATCCGCCAATATCCGCCATTTTCAGGATGTTGTCGGCCCGCATTGTGCAGTCGCCGGTGTGGTCAAAGCGGATGCCTATGGGCTGGGGCTGGTCCCTGTGGCGCAAACCTTGCGCGCCTGTGGGGTGAAGACGTTTTTTGTCGCCACGCCGGATGAAGGGGTGGCGTTGCGCGGCCTGTTCCCGGGGGCGGAAAATATTGCGGTTCTGGGCGGGTTGTATCCCGGCGCGGCGCAGGATTACCGGGCGCATCGCCTGACCCCGGTGCTGAACGATCTGGGGCAGGTCAGCGCGTGGCGCAGCTTTGCCGCCGGGGCGCCTTGCATTTTGCATATCGATTCGGGAATGAACCGCTTGGGGTTGGATGCCACCGACCGTGCGGCGATTCTGGATGACCCGACCCGCTTGGCCGGGTTGAACCTGCATCTGGTGATGAGCCATTTTGCCTGCGCCGATGAGGTCGACCATCCGATGACGGCGCGGCAATTTACTCTGTTCGATGATGTGGCGCGCCGGACCTGTCCGGGTGTGCCGCGGTCCATCGCCAATTCATCGGGCGCGATGCGCCTGCAATCCTATCATCTGGATATGGTCCGGCCCGGCATGGCGGTCTATGGCCTGAACCCGACGCCGGAAGCGGCCAACCCGATGGCCCCGGTCATCCGGTTGCAAGTGCCGGTGTTGCAGGTCCGCACCGTTCCCGCCGGGGACAGTGTCGGATATTCGGCCACATGGCGTGCGGAGGCCCCGACGCGGGTGGCCACGGTCGCGCTTGGCTATGCCGATGGGTTCCTGCGCGCGCTCAGTGGGGCGGGGGTGCTTTATGCAAATGGCGTGGCGTGCCCAATTTTGGGGCGGGTGTCGATGGATCTGGTCACGGTGGATGCCGGGGCGGTCCCGGGCCTCAAACCCGGCGATCTGGTCGATGTGATCGGTCCGGGGCAAAGCGCCGATGATCTGGCGGGACGGGCGGGGACGATTGGCTATGAAATCCTGACCAGCCTTGGCGCGCGCTACCGCCGGACCTATATCCATCCGGGGATTCAGGCGGACGCTCATGCAGGCCTAGCAGCCGAAAAATAATGGATTTTTCGGGCATTTGCGGGTAAGAAGACTTCCGTATTCAATGCAGATGGACAATGTGATTATGACCAGCGAAGCCAAGATCGAGACGCCGGGTATTCCTGGAGGGGGTTCGGGCAAACCCCCGCTGCACAAGCAGATCCACGCCCACCCCATCACGGAAAAATTGCTGGATGCGTGTGAAACCATCGGCGGCACGATCATGCGGCTGATCCGGGGTGCGGGGCGCTTGTCGTTGTTTGCGGGCCAGTCCGTTGCGCATATTTTCCTGCCGCCTTATTTCCCGCGTCTGGTTCTGCGTCAATTGATCGACATTGGTTATTATTCTCTGCCCGTCGTCGGCATGACGGCGTTGTTCACGGGCATGGTGCTGGCGCTGCAATCCTACACGGGCTTCACCCGCTTTAATGCCGAAGGGGCGATTGCCGGTGTGGTCGTTTTATCGATGACCCGCGAACTGGCTCCGGTGCTGGCCGGTTTGATGGTGGCGGGCCGCGTCGGTGCGGCGATTGCCGCCGAAATTGGCACGATGCGCGTGACCGAACAAATTGATGCGCTGACCACCCTGTCCGTCAACCCGTTCAAATATCTGATCGCGCCGCGCGTTCTGGCCGGCACGCTGATGCTGCCCTGCCTCGTTTTACTGGGCGATATTGTCGGTGTGTTCGGCGGTTATATCGTCAGCATTTATAATCTGGGCTTTAACCCGGGTCGCTATCTGTCGCAAACATGGGATGTCGTCGAAAATATCGACGTGATTTCCGGTTTGATCAAGGCGGCTGTGTTCGGCCTGATCGTGGCGGTGATGGGGTGCTATCACGGGTACAATTCCGGACGCGGGGCGCAGGGCGTTGGCGCGGCGACCACGAATGCGGTTGTGTCCGCCTCCATCCTGATCCTGATTTTCAACTATCTCCTGACGCAGGTGTTTTTCTCATGACCGGAACGACGAAGCTGCATCTGTCGAATGTTTATAAATCCTTCGGGTCCAAACGCGTTTTGCAGGGCGTGGATCTGAACGTGCAGACGGGCCGGTCGATGGTGATTATCGGCGGGTCGGGGACGGGCAAATCCGTCATGCTGAAATGCGTGCTGGGCATTATCCGTCCGGATTCCGGATCCATTCTGATTGATGGTCGTGAATCCGTTGGGCTGGATTCTGCGGGGCGTGATGAAGTCATGCGCAAATTCGGCATGTTGTTTCAGGGCGCGGCCTTGTTCGACTCGCTCAAGGTCTGGGAAAACGTGGCCTTTGGTTTGATCCATGGCCGTGGCATGGACCGTCGCAAGGCGTATGACATTGCCGTTGAAAAACTGATCGCTGTGGGCCTTGATGAAGCCACGGGCCAATTGATGCCGGCGGAATTGTCGGGCGGGATGCAAAAACGTGTGGGTCTGGCCCGCGCCATTGCGACATCCCCGGAAATCATTTTCTTCGATGAACCGACCACGGGTCTGGACCCGATCATGGCCGATGTCATCAACAATCTGATCGTGAAATCGGTGAAGGAACTGGGTGCCACCGCTTTGTCGATCACGCATGATATGGCCAGTGTCCGTAAAATCGCCGATGATGTCGCGATGATCCACGAAGGCCGCATCATCTGGACCGGTCCGGTGGAACAACTGGACAATTCCGGCAACCCGTATGTGGACCAGTTCATCCACGGCCGGGCCGAGGGGCCGATTCAAAACGGCATCGGCAAGGCGGCCTAATTATCGTTTAATACCAATGCGTTGAAAATTGACAGACGACGTCTTTTGGCTTATTTTTTGGTTATGTTAAACAAAAAAGCTGTTCCCACATACGCGGATTTTCGCGCTGAACTGGATCGCCTGTATCCCGATGTGAAGGGGCGGATTGCGATTTGTAACCATAGCAATGGCCCTGATGATAGCTGGCAAGTCTCTCGCGATCTGGAAGAACAGCTTTCGTACGCAGTGCGCAAAGAACTCCCCTCCTTTTGGCCATTGGCCCTCAGTTCGAGTTTACAGACGCACAAAGAGGCTGCGAAAGCAGGGCAGACATTTTCGTTCTGCTGTATTGCGCATCAGTCGCCAGTGGCGCTTATTCTTGCTGATTGCAACCAGATCAAAAACACGCGCTACGTATTGTACGCCATGTCGGATCAGAGCGTACCGTCATGCTTGCTGGATTTTAACGCGGCGGTTGTCAATCCGGGGGTCATGGGCTGGATGTTTTTCTATCATGAACTGTCCCATGCCCTGATCCGGCTCGACCGCCATCCCTTGCACAAGCGTGATGGGCGTGATGTTTTTGTTGAAGAATCTATTTGTGATTCCTTTGCTGCCCTTCATATGTTGAAACGGTTTGGCCCGGAAATTCTTCCTTTTCTGGATGTGATCGCGGATGCCCGTCTGTCCAATATGTCTCGTTTTGGCCCGCGTTATTTCACGGGCCAATCCCTGCGCGCGATTGCACGGGATGCGCGGGCTGGATTGCTTGATGGCTTGGATGGGGCCAGTCCGGATGAAGTTTTTGCCGGTGCGTTGTCCTATGCGCGCAATAACGATCTGGACCGGGATGTTGTGAATGCATACCACCAATTCTGTGACGCGATTCGCCACAAACAGGCACCGTGGAATGCCGACATTATTGCCAATTTCTCCCTGAACCGTTTGCTGAGCCAATCGTCCCTGCGGGATGTGTTTAAAGAATCGCAGACGATTATGGCGGACCGTTATCTCAGCAAAACACCCGTGCGAACAGCCGTTCGCGCATTTTTGCAGAAATGCCTTGTCTGATTAAGCCGCCACCATCTTCATATCATCCGGCAAATCGCGGTCGTGAATGGGGGCGTAGGCATCGGTGTAGGTTTTCGGGAATCTGAAATCCCACCATTCGGCGGGCAGAGGCAGCATCGGTTTGTTGTGCCGGGCCGCCGCCATCATCATGCAGTCTTCCAGAAATTTGCGATTGTCCAGAACATGCGCGGGCAAATTGGTGTTGGCGCGGGCCGCCGGGTTGTCGGCGGGGTTGGTGGTCAAGTGGTCGAACAGCGTGCCCATATCGATCAGCACGCCATTGTCATCGCACGGCGTAATATCCACCGCCATCGCGCGCGGGTGGCCACCCATGCCGGGCGGGGACAGCAGGCGCGGTTCGACCAGCCATTGCGGGTTGGCCTTTACAATGGCGGTTTCCTGCATCATCGCTTGGGCTTCAACCGGGCGCAGGCCGTCCTTTAGAATAAAAATCCATTCGCGCTGGGCATAGGCGATTTTTGCGGCATCGGCGACAATGGCGGCAAAATCACGGTGCAGCCAGAACCGTGCCGTTTCGCGGTACAGCGCCCGGCCAAAAATATTTTCCGGATGGTTGATTTGCGCATAGACCAGATCAACCTGCAAAGGCAGGCCGTCACGGGCCGCCCAAGCGCTCATGTCGATAAGGTCCGACGGTGGTATAATCAAAACATCATTCATCAGAAGGATTTACCACAAAGGTAGAAAGACACCAAGACACACAGTCATTTTGCTTTATTATTCTTTGTGGTGACGCTTTATCATCTGTCATACCGGCGAAGGCCGGTATCTATACGGTCTATCCACTGGATACCGGCCTTCGCCGGTATGACGGGCAGAGGGGATTTTAAAATGCGTGTTTTGTTCTTACTTTTTATTTTTTTGATGATGGATCTGCCTTCTGCCCACGCCGCGGATGATCCGTTTGTTGTCGAAACGGTGGCGGAAAAGCTGGATCATCCGTGGGCGCTGGCGTTTTTGCCGGGCGGTGATTTTCTGGTCACTGAACGCGGTGGCACGTTGTGGCACCTTACAAAAGAGGGACAAACGCGCACCGCGATCAAGGGTGTTCCGCGTGTTGTGGCGCGGGGGCAGGCGGGGTTGTTCGATATTGCGCTTGATCCCGATTTTGCCAAAAATAACCGCGTTTATATCGCCTATGCCGGACAGGGGAATGGCGGTTATGGGACGGAGGTTGCGCGGGTGCGCCTGTCGCTGGGCGATCATATGCTGGTGGAAGCGAAAATCCTGTTCCGCGCCGCCCCAAAATCCGGATCGGACCAGCATTTTGGCGGGAAATTGCTGTTCCTGCCGGATGATACGTTGCTGCTATCCTTGGGGGAGCGCTATGACATGCGCGAGGCCCAGAACAAGGGCAACCATCTGGGCAAGCTGATCCGGATTGATCGCGATGGCGCTGTGCCGGATGATAACCCGTTCGTGAAACAGGATTACGCGAAGCCGGAAATCTATTCCTATGGTCACCGCAATGTGCAGGGGCTGGCGTTGCAACCGGGCACGGGTGTGATTTTCGAACATGAACACGGGCCGCGTGGTGGGGACGAGGTGAATATTATCAAGCCCGGCCGCAATTACGGCTGGCCCGAAATCACGTATGGCATTGATTACACCGGTTTTAAAATTACCGACCGCACGGCCGCGCCGGGTATGGAACAACCCTTGATGCACTGGACCCCGTCCATCGCGCCCAGTGGCATGGCGTTTTATGACGGTGATTTGTTTCCGCAATGGCAGGGGCATTTGCTGGTCGGGGCGCTGGTTGGGAAATCCTTGCGCGTGTTGGAGGTTGATGGCGAGCGAATCGGGCGGCAGGACACCTATCTGAAGGATTTGGGCGAGCGAATCCGTGATGTGCGGGTCGGGCCGGAGGGGGCCATTTACCTGCTGACCGATTCGTCGGATGGGCGGTTGCTGCGGTTGGTGCCGACCCCGTAATCTTTTGCGATAAACACGCCCTTTGTGGCCTTTATCCTGCCCGATTCCTGTGCGATAAAAGAGGCATGAAATGGCTCTATTATTCGATTCTGGCGTTGTTCTCCCTTGGCATGCTCGGTTTGATCGCCGGGGTGGCCGTTGTCGTTGTGGTGATCAGCACCTACAGCCGCGATCTGCCCGATTACAGCGCGTTGAAAGATTACAACCCGCCGGTCACCACGCGCATCTATGCCGGTGACGGACGGTTGATGGAAGAATACGCCGCCGAAAAGCGCATCTTTGTTCCCATCGAATCCATGCCCGATCTGGTCAAGAACGCATTCATCGCCGCCGAAGATCAAAATTTTTACACGCACCAGGGCGTGGACCCGATCGCCATTGCGCGCGCCGTTGTCACCAACTTCAAAAGCGGTGGCCGCCCGCAGGGGGCATCGACCATTACGCAACAGGTCGCGAAAAACTTCCTGCTGACCAACGAAGTCAGTTATGAGCGCAAAATCCGCGAAGCCATTCTGGCCTTCCGCATGGAAAAGGCGATGAGCAAGGATCGCTTGCTGGAACTCTACCTCAATGAAATTTTTCTGGGCCAGCGCTCTTATGGTGTGGCTGCGGCCGCGCTCAACTACTTCAACAAATCTTTGTCGGAATTGAGCATCGAAGAAGCGGCGTATCTGGCCGCCTTGCCAAAGGGGCCGAACAATTACAGCCCGACCCGTCATTATGACGCGGCGATTGAACGCCGCAACTGGGTGATCGATCGTCTGGTCGTCAATGGGTATATCGAAGATGAACAGGCCGACATCGCCAAGGCCAAACCGCTGACTGTCGTGGACCGTGGTGGCGGTGATATTGTGCGCGCCCCGTATTTCGCCGAAGAAGTGCGCCGTGAGCTGGAAGCCCGCTATGGCAAGGATGCCCTGTATGAAGGTGGCCTGGCCGTGCGGACATCGGTGAACCCGACGCTGCAGGCGATTGCCGAAAAATCGCTGCGTGACGGGTTGATGGCGTTTGATCGTCGTCGTGGCTGGCGCGGGCCTGCGTCGCATTTGGATTCAATCGATAACTGGGCCGATCGTCTGGCCATCGTGCCGCGGCCAGAAGGCATGCTGCGCCACTGGGATATGGCGATTGTGACGGAAAGTTCCACCGATGCGGTGAAAATCGGTCTGGCGTCCGGTGGCCGTGGGGCGCTGCGCGCGGATGATGTGAAATGGACATCGCCCAAGCCGCTGATCGTTGGGGATGTGGTGATGGTTGAAACCGTCACGGACAAAACCGAAGACGGCAAAGAAAAAAAGACCATTCATTTGCGTCAGGTGCCAAAGGTGAATGGCGCGTTGATTGCAATGAACCCGCACACGGGCCGTGTTCTGGCGATGCAGGGGGGCTGGCATTTTGACAACAGCTCCTTCAACCGCGCGACACAGGCGCAACGCCAGCCGGGTTCGGCGTTCAAACCATTTATCTATCTGGCCGCTTTGGATAGCGGGTTTACGCCGTCCACATTGGTTCTGGACGCGCCGCTGGTGATTGATCAGGGGCCGGGCCTGCCGAAATGGCGGCCGACCAACTATTCCAATGAATATTACGGCCCGACGCCGATCCGTGTCGGTGTTGAAAAATCCCGGAACCTGATGACGGTGCGTCTGGCCGATTATATCGGCATGGACAAGGTTGCGACCTATGCCGAAAAATTCGGTATCTTTGATAAAATGAAAACCAACCTCGCCAACTCGCTGGGGGCGCAGGAAACAACCGTTCTGGATATGACGGCGGCCTATGCCATGCTGGTCAATGGCGGCAAGAAAATTACCCCGACCTTTATCGACCGGATTCAAGACCGCCGCGGCAAAACGATTTACAGTGATGACACGCGCCAGTGCGACGGCTGTGGCCCGCTGATCGAATGGGCGGTGCAGGATGCGCCCGTCGTGCCCGATACACGCGAACAAATCAACGACCCGCGCACGGCGTACCAGATGGTGTCCATTCTGGAAGGCGTGGTTCAACGCGGGACAGCGGCGAAAATTCGGTCGCTGGGTGTGCCGCTGGCCGGAAAAACCGGAACGACCAATGATTCCAAAGATGCGTGGTTTGTCGGCTTCTCGCCCGATCTGGCCGTGGGTGTGTTCATGGGGTATGACGAGCCGAAATCACTGGGGGCGAAGGAAACCGGGGCCTCCGCCGCCGTTCCGGTGTTCAAGGATTTCATGGAAGGCGCGTTGAAAGACCAGCCCGCCACCCCGTTCCGTATCCCGCCCGGCATTCGTCAGGTGCAGATTAACGCCGAAAGCGGCGCGCGTGCGCGTCCGGGCGATAAGAAAACCATCTGGGAAGCGTTTCTGGCTGGAACCGAACCCACCGATAAAATCTACATTCTGGATGGCCAGGGCATTTCCGTGATGTCCAGCTTCCAGCGCGATCTGCCCTATGAAGGCACAGCATCGGATCAGCCATGGCGCAGCGACAGCGATTTACTCTCCCCCTACACGCAACCAATGCCCGATGGCAGCGTGCCGGGTGTGGTGGTGGATGAGGGGGCGTATCCTGTCGCCCCGTCCTATGGCCCGCAGCCGGATAATAATGGCGGGTCCCGCCCGCAATCGGTGACCACGGGCACGGGTGGCTTGTATTAAGGTGAATGGAATAAATAAATGACGGATTATTCGGACACATTTCTGGTCGGCAAATTGCTGCTGGCCATGCCCAATATGGGTGATTCCCGCTTTCAAAAGGCGGTGATCTTCATGTGCGCGCATGATGACAAGGGGTCCATGGGTCTGGTCATCAATAATCCGTTGCCGGGTGTTGCGTTTTCCGAACTGGTGACGCAATTGAATGTCGCCAGTGACGATGTGGACGAAGACATTCTCTACAGCCTGCAAGTGTTGAGTGGCGGTCCCGTGGAATCCGGGCGCGGTTTCGTTTTGCATTCCGCCGATTTCGCGCAGAAAGATACCGTGCGCGTCAAAAGCGATATTCATGTGACGGGCACATTGGATGCCCTGCGCGAAATCGTTCAGGGGCGCGGGCCGGAACAGATGTTGTTCGTTCTGGGCTACGCCGGGTGGTCACCGGGACAGCTGGAACAGGAAATTCAGGATAATGCCTGGCTGATCACGGACGCCGCCGCCGATCTGGTGTTCGGCGTTGATGCCGCGCGTAAATGGGAAAACGCCATCCAGCGCATGGGTGTTAATCCGGCGATGCTGTCGGGCGCAGCGGGTCGCGCATAGGGGTGATCCGGTTACGCCGGAACGCTCAGTGTTGAGCCCGGCAACGTCGTTTTCCACGTCTCGATGCTCAGGCCGAACATGATGTGGTCCTGCCATTCGCCGTTGATCTGCAGATAGCGCTTGGCATAGCCCTCTTCTTCGAACCCTAGCCGGGTCAGCAGGGATTTGCTGCGGCCATTATGCGGCACGCACCCGGCATAAAGACGATGCAGTTTTAAAGGGCCAAAAGCGTAGCCCAACGCCAACATTCCGGCCTCGGTCATGTATCCCTGACCCTGGGATTGTTCATCCAGCCAATAACCCATGGACGCGAATTGCGCCGGGCCGCGCACGATGTTGTTGATATTGATGGCCCCCACCAGATGCAGATTATCCAGCCGAAAAATCAGGAACGGGCACGTGTGGCCCGCGCGTATTTCACGCTGTTGCCGGCTTAAGCGTCTATTAAAGGCGGCCGGGGTCAGGGCATCGCCCGGCCATGTCGGTTCGAATGGTTGCAGATAGGACCGGTTGCGCTGACGCACGGCGATCCATTGGTCCAGATCGCGCCGTTCCGGGTAACGGATAACAACACGCTCACCGCTGAGCGATAGAGAGAGGGATCGTGTCGGCGTCGCGGCGGGGCGCAGCAGATTGGCAATGTTCATACGTCCCCCCCTTCCGTCAAACCTTAAGCGCGCAAACGGGCGCGCAGCGTTTCGTAGGATTCGAGCTGCTTCAGCGGGCCGAGGGCGGCCACCGTGGGAACCGTTGCGAAAATCCGCTGGGACAGGCGCAGAATATCGGCATCCGTCACGGCATCGATCTTGTGCAACAATTCCGCCACATCCAATTTCTTGTCGAAATAGATCAGGTGTTTGGCTTGTTGCCCGGCGCGGGTCATCATGGATTCGCGCGCCATCAACAGGCCGGATTTCATTTGCGTTTTGGCCCGTTTCAATTCGGCGTCGCTGACCACGTCATTGGCGATCTTTTTCAATTCATCGCAGACGACCGGGACCAATTCGCCCAGCCGTTCCGGGCCTGTGCCCGCGTACACGGCAAACTGGCCATCATCGGCGTAGGAGCTGTGGAAGCTGAACACGGAATACACCAGCCCGCGTTTTTCGCGCACTTCCTGGAACAATCGTGACGACATACCGCCGCCCAGAATGGTGGACAGGGCAACAGCCGCGTAATAATCCTCGTCATGGCGGGAAATGCCTTGGAAGCCCAGAACGATATGGCTTTGTTCCAGATCCTTTTCCGCGCGGCTTTGGCCGCCGGTGTAATTGGCGGCGGCGGTTGTAACCGTTTGATCCTGCGGCAGAGCGTTGAAACGCTCCGTCGCCATTTTCACCAGCGCATCGTGCGTGATATTGCCCGCAGCGGACAGCACCAGATTTTTCGGGGTGTAGCAGCGATTGACATAGCCCTGCAACGTATCGCGCTGCATATTCGCGATAATATCGTTGCGGCCCAGAATGGGCGCGCCGAGCGCCTGATCGGGGTAGGCGGTTTCCTGATACAAATCGAACACCAGATCGTCCGGCGTGTCGTTGCTCATCCCGATTTCCTGCAGGATGACATCACGCTCACGCTCAACCTCATCGTCCGGCATGGTGGTGTGTTGCAGGATGTCGGACAAAATATCCATCGCCAGCGGCGTGTGGTCTTTCAGCAGGTGAACATGGTACGCGGTGATGTCGCGGCTGGTGTACGCATTGACGTTGCCGCCGACATCCTCGATCGCTTCGGCGATCTGGGCGGCGGTGCGGGTTTTGGTGCCCTTGAACATCATGTGTTCAACCATGTGGGCGACGCCGTTATGGACCATATCTTCGTGGCGTGTGCCCACGGCGGCCCAAACGCCAATCGCCACGGAATCCATGGACGGAATTGAATCGGTAACAACCCGGAGACCCCCGGGCAGGGTTGTGATTTCAATGCTCATAGCGTTTAGAGATAGATCAATCCTGGGGTTGCGGCAAGGGTGTGCGCGAATAAGGGGTTAGCGGCGAACCGCCGTGGCTTCGTTACGGATATAGGTCTGGACTTTGCCCAGATCGTTGGGCAGGACGATGTAATGTTCTGCCTTGCCCAGCAGTCCATCGAGGGCGGCGGGCATGGGCGGGCGGATGCCGATGGCCTTTTCCACCGCATCGGGGAATTTGGCCGGGTGGGCACAGGCCAGCGCCACGACTGGCACGGACGGATCGTCCCGTTTGGTCATCGCGCCGTACAGGCCAACGGCCGTATGCGGGTCGATCATCACACCGGATTGCAGGTAACAATCACGCATGGTTTGCAACGTGGTTTCATCGTCACAGCGTTGCGCGGTAAATTCGCGCTTGGCCTTCTGCATCGAATCCGGATTCATAATGAAGGCTTTTTGCACCTTGAAGGCATGCATCAGTTTCTTGAGGCCCTCATAATCCCGCCCCATCAGGTCGCAGAGATAGCGTTCAAAGTTGCTGGAAATCTGGATGTCCATGCTGGGGGACAAGGTCGGTGTGACCCGTTCCATCCGCATATCGCCCGTTTCAAAAAACCGGGTCAGGATGTCGTTCTTGTTCGTCGCCACAATCAATTGATCAATGGGCAGGCCGATACGGCGTGCGCACCACCCGGCATAAACATTGCCAAAATTCCCGGTGGGCACGGCGAAGGACACCGGGCGATGCGGCGCCCCCAACGCCAGCGCGGCGGTCGCGTAATACACGATCTGCGCCATGATGCGGGCCCAGTTGATGGAATTGATGGCGGACAAATTCAAATCCCCGCGCATTTTCGCGTCGCCCAGCATGGTTTTCACCATGGTCTGGCAATCATCGAACGTGCCTTCAACTGCGATGTTAAACACATTCGGGGCATCCACCGTTGTCATCTGGCGGCGTTGAATTTCCGACGTGCGGCCCTTGGGGTGCAGGATGAAGATGTCGATATTCTTACACTTGCGGCACGCCTCAATCGCGGCCGATCCGGTATCGCCCGATGTCGCGCCGATGATTGTCAGGCGCTGGCCCTTCTGTTCCAACAAATAATCGAACAGCCGACCAATAAATTGCAGGGCGTAATCCTTGAACGACAATGTGGGCCCGTGGAACAATTCCATGACCCATGCGCTCGGTCCCACCTGCACCAGCGGGGCCACGCAGGCATGGTCAAATGATCCGCCTTCATACGTGTCTTGCAGGATTTTAAACAACATTTCCGGCGGCACGGCTTTGCCGATAAACGGCGTCATGATTTCCATGGCCACGTTGGTATAGGGCGTGCCCGCCAGATGTGACAGCAGGTCGCGGTCGATCTCTGGCCACATGTCGGGGATATACAGCCCCGAATCGGGCGCCAACCCGGCCAGCATGACATCAGTAAAGGATTGTGGTGTGCCCGGACCCCGGGTGGAAACATAACGAATCATAGGATTATTTGAGCATAGACCGGACCCGGTTAAAAGAACCCGTATAACCATAAAAAAAGAAAAACCGCCCGGTCACAAAGGACCGATGGCGGCGAAGTTGGGTCAAAGTTCAGGACTAAAACCTTAGGAAAAGAAACAGGTGGCCCTCTCTATGCACGGGGTGGCGGGGTGGTTAACCGCTCGAAAATCATATCCATGCATTGCTGGTCGAAAATCTGGTCCTGCCACTGGTTCTGGTCCAGCTCGTTCGCCTTGATGTGCAGGCGGCCCCGGTCGGACACGATTTCCCAACAAGGCGGGTTTTGCAGGATCATATTGTCCAGCGCATGTTTGATATTGAAAATGATCGGCTGCTGCTGCCCGCCAATATCCAGACGCGGGCCCAGAACACGGTAGGACAGACCGATGCGTTGCAGGGCATAAAGCTGGTCCGGGTCCATGACGCAGACGCAATCGGTCAGGCCATTGTCCAGCGCCCCTTCGAATGCGGCGCGCAGAAGGCCCAGCGGTGCAAACGGAATGACCCGGCGAATAAACACCGTTGTGCCATCGGCATTCATGCGCACGGCCTGATCCTGTTCATTATAGCTGGGCAACACGCGGCCATCGCCCGGACGGCGGCGGAAATCCCGCGTCATGCACAGGCGGGACACTTCGCAGAAGCGATGCACCCGGTCCGGCATATGCAGCAAAGGGTGGTCACAGACGAATTGCAGCGGAAAACTGCTCAACGGGCGGTCCGTGCGCGGCATAACCACGCGCACCGTTCCAACCGGTTCATCCGTCATTTTGTGATACAGAAGATAGTGCAGCGAATTATCGTCAAACGCGTCTTTCTCCATCGCGCTGGTCGAGGCACCGCTGGTTTGTTCCATGTCGTTATCGACACAATAAATCTCGTATCGGAGACGGAACACAACTTCCTTCAGGGCATTGGTGTCTGCTTGAATAATGCGAAACGCTTTCTGGTACGCGGGATAGAAAGATTTGGATCGCACACTGTCCAGACATGTGGCCAGAAAATCCTGGGTCGACATGGTGGAAACCTCCAAATAAAACGGCTTCAGTACAAAATTTAATTTCACAAATAGTCCCAGCTTTATAATACGCGTTTATGCTTACGATTTTTTTAATTAAATCAAAGCGTTGTCGTAAATTTGATGGGGATTTTGCTAAAACACGATCCTTCGCAAAATGCGCATGGGCGCGGGCGGTGTAAGGGTGTTGAAAATAAATGGGAAAAAGCTGGGCGGGCGATGCGCCCTATCCTTCAAAAACAAGAAAGGCGGCCACTCATCTGGACCGCCTTCCTGGCATAGAACCCGGGCCGTACTGGCTCTTGCGGGTTCATGTCTTTGGATCAATCAGCGAGGAATTAGTGCTGATGACCATGCCCGTGGTGATGGCCATGACCGCCGCAGCACCCGCCTTGGGGTTTCTCTTCTGCTTCGGCCTTGCTGGCCCCACAACAGGATTCGTTCTTTTCCATACGCTGGGCATGCGCGCCACAGCAACCGGATTTTTGTGCGGTTTCGCCTTTGCCGCCGCCCAGCAATTCTTTGATTTTCGCAAACATGGTGTCCGTTCCCCTTTGAATGAATAGAATGGGATGGTCCGATTTTTGATTTGCCAGATCCGACATACTCAAACTTGGCGGATCAATCGTGGCCATCCCAGTAATGATATGGGGTTTCCATGGGGATCGGCAAGGGGATTCGCCAAAGCCCCATACGGTGGGATAGGGGGCATAGCCCCCTGAAAAGTCCTGTTTTTCCGCTTTTCTTTGACTTTTCCGGCCCCGCTCCTGTATGTATGCGCGCATGAGCGTTACATCCCATGCCACGAAATTTGCCGCCCCGCGCACCGACGCGGCCGGCCGCATTGCCTTGATCGGTCTCACCCTGCCCGAAATGATCGCGGCGCTGGAGGAACATGGCCTGCCCAAATTCCGCGCGAAACAGGTTTGGCACTGGGTTTACCACCGCGGCGTGACGGATTTCGAGGCGATGACCAATCTGCCGCGTGACCTGCGCGATACGCTCATCGAAAAATTCTCCATCGAACGCCCCGGCGTGATGACGGAGCAAAAATCCACCGACGGTACGATGAAATGGCTGCTGGTCATGGCGGATGGGCAACAGATCGAAATGGTCTTCATTCCCGAATCCGATCGCGGAACGCTGTGCGTATCATCGCAAGTGGGCTGCACGCTGACCTGCCGCTTCTGCCACACGGGCACGCAACCTTTGGTCCGTAACCTTGGCCCCCATGAAATCCTGCAACAAATTATGTATGCCCGCGACGTTCTGGGCGAATGGCCGGTTGCGGGGGAAAAGAAAGACGCGAACCAGGGCCGTGACCTGACCAACATCGTTTTGATGGGCATGGGCGAACCGCTGTACAACTACGCCAACGTGGCGAAGGCGATGCAGATTTGCATGGACGAAGAAGGTCTGGGCATTTCCAAACGCCGTATCACCTTGTCCACCTCCGGCGTCGTGCCGCAGATCGTTCAATGTGGCGAAGAACTCAACGTCAATCTGGCCATTTCCCTGCACGCGCCGAACGATGCGGTGCGCAGCGAGATTATGCCGATCAATAACAAATACCCGTTGGCCGACTTGCTGGACGCCTGCCGCAATTATCCGGGCCTCAGCGATAATCGCCGCATCACGTTCGAATATGTGATGTTGAAAGACGTGAATGATTCCGACGATCAGGCCCGCGAGCTGGCGCAATTGCTGCGCGGTATTCCGTGCAAGGTCAATTTGATCCCGTTCAACCCGTGGCCGAACAGCCCGTATGAATGCTCCAGCGGCAACCGCATCCATGCCTTTGCCCGCATCCTGAACGGCGAAGGGTTTGACGCCCCGATCCGCAAAACCCGCGGGCAGGATATTCTGGCCGCCTGTGGCCAGTTGAAATCCGAAAGCCAACGGGCGAAGCCGACGACTTAACACTCTTCTTCTTGTCATTCCCGCGCAAGCGGGAATCCATACGATGCTGCATCGATGCCCTATGGATCCCCGTTTTCACGGGGATGACAGGTGAAAAACCCCAACAAAAAACCGCCGACCCATGGGGTGCGGCGGTTTGTTTTTGTGGGGTGTGTTGGATCAGTTCCCGACGGCGGACAATAACGTCACCGCGTCGATCACTTTCTTGCTGGCTTCACCGATCAGCAAGATATCCTTGTCCACCTGAACATATTGGTATCCGCGCGGGGGCGGGGACAGCAGGTCGCGCAAATCACGCGGCAAGGGCATAAACCGGACATCATCCGGCAACGGGTACCCGATGCGGTATTTCTTCGCAATGCCGGGCGGCAGGCATCCGTTATTCTTCTTCGCCAATCCCGGTGGGCAATCCTTGCGGTAATTGCGGTTCAAATAATCGTTCAATGTGTGGCGATCCTTGTCACCGATCAAAATGCTGACCAGATCATCGTCGCCATGGCGGCCTTCATGCCCCCGGTCATCGCCGCGGTCCTCATGCTGGCTCTGGACATGCTCCGGCTTGCCATTGTCTTTGCCACCTTTCTCGGCCATGGCCACGGATGCAAACGCCCCCATAACCAACCCAGCCGCCATAAAGGCAACCAACCCGTGTTTCAAAATGGAACGCAGATCCATTGTTTGTGTGTATGCGGTCATGCCACGATTCTCCTCAAAACCTGATTCCGGGCCCATTCCGGCCCTCCTTCTTTCAGGGTGAGGCCCGTTTATGGCGAAAATAAGGGGCGGTTTCATAAATAAAAACAGGGGGATGCCAATGCGTCCCCCTGCGTTTAATCCCGCGATGGGTGGTGTTTCGGGCCTATTTCCCGGTCTTGTCATGGCCGCATGATTCATCATGCACATGGTCATGCCCGCAATCACCATGATCGTGGCTGTGGTCATGGCTGTGATCGTGGTCACAGCACGATCCATCGGCATGGTGGTGGTGATGCCCATGATGATGGTGGTTCCCCACACTCAACCCGGTCATGCCCCGAAACGCCGACCCCGGCATCGTGCTGGAACCCATCAGGCTGTTTTTAATGAAGTTGAATTTGCTGGTCATGTTTTTAGTCCTCTTCTTGTTGAGCTTTATGCCGCTTGTTCCATGGTGGCTATTTTGGCTTCAAGTTCTTGTATGAAGGCGTTGTATGCTTGTGTCATTCTTTCTTGCATAAGATTTATGTTGTTTTGAATTCTTTTGAACTCTCTTCTTGAAAGGCTTCTGTCAAGTTCTTCTCTCATGCATGAAAGGGCTGCATGAGTGGGTTGGCTTGATTCAGCAAACGCCTTCATGCCACTTTCTAAAAGCTTTATTCTCAAAAGAAGCTCTTTTTTATGTGCGGCATCACGTTGCTCAGAGTTTTTTTCAAAATCTAATACAGCGTTGTTGTATTGCTCTGTGTGAAGTTCCCATAGCTCTGGGACGTTTTTATTTTTATCGTTGTATTCGTCCATGTTCTGATTGGCAATTTTCATTGCTTCAAGGGCCATATCTATACCTTGTTTATGAAGGGCCACTTGACCAATGCACTCTTGCAATAGAAGCGCTTCTTTTCCTAAAGAAAAGAGCTGATCATTGTATTGGATAGAGAGTTTTGAATATATATCAATGACTTTTGGTGAGGCTATCATGAAGAGTTTGTAAAATTTTTCGCTATATTCTCTATCGTGATCTTCTGCGATCAATGACCCGTTTCTTAAAATGGATTGTATTTTGTTTTGGCAATAAGTTAAGTACTCGACCCCTCCAAAATAGGCCTCGCGAACGAGGGTGTGCTCACGTTCTTTTCTTCTTCTCGCGTTTTCGTAGAGATTGTTAAAAAATATGCCTAATAGGGTTATGGATGCGGCGCTGGTAGCGCCTATAACAGCCCATAATCCAGCCACGTTTTGGGGTTCTATTAAAGTCTCTAGCAAAGGCATGTCATCACTCCCACTCAATCGTCCCCGGTGGCTTGCTGGTAATATCATACGTTACCCGGTTAATCCCCGGCACTTCGTTGATAATCCGTGTGGCCACTTTGCCGAGGAAGCTGTGGTCGAAGGGGAAGTAGTCGGCGGTCATGCCGTCTGTGGACGTCACGGCGCGCAGGGCGCAGGCGTAGTCATATGTGCGGCCATCACCCATCACGCCGACGGTGCGGACGGGCAGCAGGACGACGAAGGCTTGCCAGATGGCGTCATACAGGCCGTGGCTGCGAATTTCTTCGAGGTAGACCGTGTCGGCCTTGCGCAGGATGTCCAGTTTCTCGCGCGTGATTTCGCCGGGAATACGGATGGCCAGGCCGGGGCCGGGGAAGGGGTGGCGTTTGACGAAGTCCGGGTGCATGCCAAGCGCAATGCCGAGCGCGCGCACTTCATCCTTGAACAATTCACGCAACGGTTCAACCAGTTTCAGCGTCATGCCCTCGGGCAGGCCGCCGACATTGTGGTGCGATTTGATGGTGACGCTGGGGCCGCCGGTGAAGCTGACCGATTCAATGACGTCGGGGTATAATGTGCCCTGCGCCAAGAATGTGGCATCGCCGACGCGGGCTTTGCACGCATCGAACACTTCGACGAAGCTGGCGCCGATAATCTTGCGTTTTGTTTCCGGGTCCGATACGCCCGCCAGACGCGTCAGGAATAATTCCGAGGCGTCTTCGTGGATCAGCGGAATGTTGTAATGTTCGCGGAACAGGCTCACGACCTGTTCGCTTTCATTCGCGCGCATCAATCCGGTATCGACATAGATGCAGGTCAATTGATCGCCAATCGCTTCGTGCAGCAGCACGGCGGTCACGGATGAATCGACGCCGCCGGACAGGCCGCAGATCACGCGCTCCTTGCCCACCTGTTTGCGGATTTTCGCGATCATTTCATCGCGGAACGAATCCATGGTCCAGTCGCCGGAGCAGCCGCAGATTTTGTGCGTGAAGTTTTTGAGAAGTTGCCCGCCATGCGGTGTATGCACTACCTCCGGGTGGAATTGCACGCCATAGAAACGGCGTTCATCATTGGCGATAAAGGCATAGGGCGCGCCGCTGGATTGCCCGATCACGGTAAATCCTGCGGGCAGTTTGGTGACGCGGTCACCGTGGCTCATCCACACTTGTTCCTTGGAACTGACGGTCCACAACCCATCGGTGATGGGGGACGGGGTGACGATGTCGATATGGGCGCGGCCAAATTCGCGCCCCCCATCCGATCCATCGGTTTCTGCATGGTGGCTTTCCACCTTGCCGCCCAGTTGTTCCACCATGGTTTGCTGGCCATAGCAGATGCCGAAGACGGGCACGCCCATGGCGAACACGCAATCGGGGGCGCGGGGGGACCCGGTTTCGGTCACGCTGGCCGGGCCGCCGGACAGGATGATGCCCTTCGGTCCAAACTCGTAAATCCGTTCATCGCTGGCCGCGTTAAACGGCCAGATTTCGCAATACACGCCATTTTCGCGCAAGCGGCGGGCGATCAATTGTGTGACTTGGGACCCGAAATCCAGGATCAAAATCCGGTCGTGATTCAGGGTCGGTTCAAGGGCGGCTTTGGCCGCGGCGAGATCATTTTGCATGGCAAAACATATAGACGAAATTTTACTGGAAACCAAGCATATTGCCTGTGCTATAAGGGGCTTATGACATTCTACAATGCCGATTTTGTGAGCCATCTTTTACCCGATCTTGTCGCCGCGACGGATGCGGCGGCGGTGCAAAATGTGCGTTCGGGCCATGGCGGGCCGTTTGGGGCATCGCTGTCGGTTTATAACCGTGACAATGGCGCGCTGGTGCCCGTGGCCGGGCCGGTGTGTAACGCCGTTTTGGAAACGGGTCTGGCCGGGGCGCATGCCGAGGATCAGGTGCTGCAACCCACTGTGCTGCGCACGCTGCGCGATACGCTCAAAACCGTTGGGCGCGATCATGCGATTGTCGTTCTGGCCTCCAGCGGGGAAAGCTGCCCGGCCTGTTATTCCAAAATCGAAATCGTGGCGCGCGCGTTGATGGCGGAGGGGTTGATCGCAGCCGGAGCCTTTGTTCTCGCCTATGGCGCATCGTATGAAGATACGCGCGTGGTGGCCGGTTTTAACGATGAACCCTATCACGCCGACATGGCCGGACCGCTGGAAAACCGCATGATTCCGTGTGTGCGCGGTGATGTGACGTTGCCGGTTTCGGCGCGTGTTGTGACACCGGATGGAACAATTTATGACGGGGCCGATGCCCGCGCGAGCGCGCAGACGCCGCTGTTCACCCCGGAGATTCAGGCAATCTACACCGCCTGCCGGGCGCAGAAAAAAGGTGGCGTGGATGAACCGTGGAATTTGCGGCAGGCAGTGTTGTACACCACCGCCCCCATGATCGGGCCGCTGATGTACGCGGAATCGCAATGGGCGAATATCGGGCGCATCGTGCAATGTGACGGGCCGCCCGTACCGGCCGAGGCCCCGGATGCGACCAACGATGCCCTGTTCGCTGTGGTGGCCGCCCGGCCCTATAACGGGCCACAGGCGGCGGTGCATGTCGTGCGGGTCACGCCCTTTGCCAATCTGGCCCAGCATGAATGGGCGCGGCTGAGCGCGGCGGGGCAGGTTGCGCATTATAACGGGATTGAAGCCTGATCTTCTTTGCTGCACGTGCGAAATTTGTTTGACAATCCGCACCCCCATTTTCTATAACCACAACCGTTAATAGAGAATCCCCATGCCGAGGCCCGCAAAGAGGCACCGCTGGCGGACCATGAAGGATGTGGCATGATGACCAAGACCCTGAACACCCAGAGCCTGACCCTGATTTTCGCCCGCGCCGATCAGGCCCCGGTGCAGATCAACGTGGCCGACATTGCCGCCATCAGTGTGGTGAAGAACACGGACATTCATTCCCTGCACATGAAAAACGGCGATACGCATTTTGCCGTGGCCGGGCCTGCGGCGGATACGCTGGCGCGGATGGATGTGAAAACCATTTCCATGCGCGCGCCGTTTGGGGATGTGGTTCACATCGTGGCCGATGCGATTGAATCGGTTGGGCCGAATGCGCGGTGTGAAGACGATTCCATCCGTGTGGGCGTGATGGGCGGGCATACGCTGCCCGTCTTGGGGCAACAGAAGGATTTGTTCCAGAAGCTGGTTCGCTAGAATATATTTTCGTCATTCCCGGCGGAGCGAAGAACGCCGCAGGCGTTCTGGAGCGACGGGAAGGGAATCCGGCATGATGTGTGAGCACGCTTTTAGCGTGCTCTCTTTTTAATCTGGATCCCCGCTCGGCGTTCCGATGCGCCAAGGGGCGCGTCTCCACTGGTCGGGGATGACGGTATGGGATTAGTGTGCGAGCGTTGCCTGCGGCCAGAACGGTGATGCCGGGTTGCGCAGTTCGTTGTCCGAGAATCGTGATTCGATCTTTGCCAGCGTTTTCTTATCAATGCTGTGGTGACCATCCAGAACCAACGGGGCCACGTAAACCGCTTGGCATTCGCCTTCGGCTGTTTTGCGGAACATGACGCTGGGCGGTGTTGTGTCGATGGCAACGCGTTTGGCGTGGTCTTTGGCCTGACGGGCGGTCTGCACGATAATTTTTGCAGCTTCGGTCAGTTGGGCATCGTGGCGCATACATTCATGCGGGGCTTTGTGCATTTCATCGCCAGACAAGAATGCGGCGAAGGCGCGCGCCTGACCAAACATGGTCGTGCACAATTCATCTTTGCCAAATTTGTGGAACGGGACCAGCGGTTCGATCATCGTCAGATAAGAGCGTTCGCTCAGTTTGATATGGCAGAACACGCGCGGCAAATGTGGGTTGTTCTCATGGCAGCGGCAGGCCTCGGCAAAGGCGGTCGCGACCTCTGGAACATGGGACAGGCGGAAGAGATGTGATTCATCCGGTGACATCAGAAGCCCTTGGCTTTCTGCAACCCAAATATATCCGGATTCTTCCTGCAAACTTTGTGCGGCTTGGGCAACGGTTTTGCCCATCAGATTTCTCAACTGTGCTGCCATGATCGATGAAATTCCTACGCCATTCTTTGTTGCGACGTTGTTCGAAATATCACACATTTTTACGCTCTTATGGAAAACTCTACAAGGGTTTGTTGTTTTACTGTTCTAAATCAGGGGCTTGCGTACCTTTGCGGCGCAGAATTGCGGCGAAAAACCCGTCCGTGTTGTGGCGGTGCGGGGACAGGCGCATAAAGGGCGCGCCCGGTTTGGCGGCCAGTTTGCTGCCCATGTCCGGCAACGCCTCGGCAATCGGCCAGATTTCAAAATCCGGGTGGCGGGCCAGAAACGCTTCGATCTGGTCTTCGTTCTCACGTGGCAGGATGGAGCAGGTGGCATACACCAACCGTCCGCCCGGTTTCACCGCACCGGCGACCTTGTCCAGAATTTCGGCTTGCGTCTGCACCAGCGCATCCAGCGACGGGCCAAAGGCGCGCCAGCGTGTATCCGGGTTGCGACGCCATGTGCCCGTGCCACTGCACGGCACGTCGGTCAAAACGACATCAAATGTTTCCTTCTGACGGCGCAGCCATTTGCGATGACGTTCATCGGACAATGGGCGGATCTCGATAATATCGCTGGCATGGGCGCGGCGGAACCGCGGACGGGCGCGTTCCAATCGGGCTTCTTCCAGATCCATGGCAACGATGCGGCCCTTCGGGCGGCGCTCAATCTGCATGGCGTTGATCAACGCCAGCGTCTTACCGCCAGCCCCGGCGCAATAATCCAGAACCTGCGAACCCGGTTTGGCATCGCACAGATACGCAATCAATTGCGATCCTTCATCCTGAATTTCGACGTGACCTTTGGTAAAGGCCTTTGTTTTCGACAGGAAGGCTTTGTTCCGCGCGCGCAATGTCCATGGGCATAACGGCGCATCATCAACTTCAACGCCGTCCTTCGCCAGCGAGGCGCGCACCGCGTCGCGGTCCGTGGCCAGCAGGTTGACGCGCAGATCCAGCGGTGCCGATGTCAGCATCGCTTCCATCTCCGCCGCGAAGTCAGATCCCCACAGGTTGCGCAACGCATCTTCGTGCTGCGGCGGGCATTCGACGCGGATGGCTTCCGGCATGTCCGGGTGGTTCATCGTGTGGCCAGTCGCCGCACGGATCAATTTGATTTCGTCGTCGTTCAGTTCTTCGGGGTCGTATTTGCCACCGTTGAACATTTTTTCCAAACGCGGACCGTCGACATTTTCGCCCAGCATCATCCACAAAATCGCGCGCGCGCGGTTGGTGTCCGGTGCGGACAGGTGATCCATCCACCAGTTCAGGCGCGCCTTGGCGCGGACCATGTTGTACAGGCGTTCAACAATATCCGCCCGGTCCTTGGAGCCGATATACCGGCGGAAGCGCATATAGTCGCCCACCGTGCCATCCATAGGGATGCGGCTATGATCGATTTTGTCCAGAATGTCTAAAACGGCCTTGAGCCGTGCGCCCGGTGTCATGATGGGCGGGTTTTGCCACAGATGGACGCGGAAAGTACAGGAAATTCGGTGCAAAATGAAAAACCCCGCCGTTGGGCGGGGTTTTTGCATCGGTTGGGCGGTAAAGCCCGGGTCCGAAATTATTCAGCAGCCGGAGCTTCTGTTGCCGGAGCGTCAGCAGCCGGGGCTTCCATGGCCGGAGCAGCTTCTGCCGGAGCAGCAGCTTCTTCTTTAACCAGTTTGCCTTCTTTAACGTTCAGGGTCTGGCCGTCAACGGTTTTGTGTTCGCCATCCGGAGCAGCCGTGCGGTTGCCATCTTTGTCCAGAACGAATACAGCGTCAGCTTCAACAACAACGCTCGTGCCATCAGCCAGGGTGTAGGTCAGGATGGTTGCTTCTTCAGCAACAGCCGGAGCAGCAACTTCAGCAGCCATTTCAGCTTTCATTTCGGTTGCCGGGGCAGCGTGGTCGTCAGCTTTCGCAGCAACCGGGGCAGCCAGAACAACAGCAGCAGTCAATACACTCAACAGAGCCTTCATAATATGTGTCCTCCTCAGGAACAAATGTGCGGTATGCGATTCCAATATAGGATTTGATGATGAATACAAAGTGAAAAAATGGGCTTAGTCATTGAATGTCATGAGAAAATCACAATTGAGCGGCCCCTGACACAATGCCGCCACAATCCAGCGCCCGATTATGCAGAATCTGCTTTTTTTGTTGCCAGAATCGGTCTGGTGTCGCGCCACGCGAAGCAGACTTCGCGCGCCTTGCGTGATCCGGCCTCGATATCGCGCTTGCCGATTCGCTGCGCGCCCAGTGTTGTGTAAAAGGCGCCCGCGCGCTTGTTGGCCTCCAGCGCCCACAAACACATGGATTTGTGTTTCATGGCCAGCAGCGATTCGGTGGCGGCCTGCATCAGTTTCAGGCCATGCCCCTGCCGCCAATGTTCCGGCAAGATATAGATGGCATAGATTTCCGCCGTATAAAGCGGGCGGATCAGCGATACGCCGGGGGGTGGGGTTTTCAGTTTGCCGAAGCTGACCACGCCCACGGGCGTTCCATCGGGCAGGCAGGACACCAGCGCGCCAAACCCGTCACTGTCCAGCCATTCGCGCCATTTACCGCGATATTCGTCCTCGGTCTTCGCCGCCAGCCATTCCGGGTCCACCAACCCGTCATAGGTCGCATGAAAACCGCTGACCAAAATACGGGCCAAAACGTCAATATCATCGTGTGTCGCGGCGCGAATTGTCATGCTATCCATTCGAACTATATCCTTAGGCGTGTATAGTGACGGTCAGTTTAATCACAAAAACAAAGGAAACCCAAACCATGAATACAAAAACCCTTTTGATCGTTGTGACCATCATCTTGATCGGTGTTGTCGGTTATGTCGGGTATCAAGAAACCCAGAAACCCAAAACACCGGCCGAAAAAATGGAAGCCGCGATGGAGCAGGCCGGCGATGCCATTGGCGAAGCGGTCGAAGATGCTGGCGAAGCCATTCAAGAATCCGCCCCCGCCCAACCGGCGCAGTAATTTTTTTAAATTTGAAAAAAACAGCGGCGGCTTTATGCCCCGCTGTTTTTTTGTAACCACAGATGGACACGGATCAACACAAATGAAATCCGTCATACCGGCGAAAGCCGGTATCTTCTGCCGCCATCACAGTTCAAAAATTTTTCTTAACCTCAGGAAGATCCCGGCCTGCGCCGGGATGACGAAGATCAAATCCGTGTTGATCCGTGCCCATCTGTGGTTTTTCTTTTATTCACTCTGCCGGTAATTCGGGGCTTCCTGTGTGATGGTGACATCATGCACATGGCTTTCGCGGTATCCGGCCCCGGTCATGCGCATAAATTCGGCGCGTGCGTGCATGGCGGCGATGGTTTCGCATCCGGTGTATCCCATCGCGGCGCGCAGGCCGCCGACCATCTGGTGCAATACGTTACCCACCGGGCCTTTATACGGCACGCGGCCCTCAATCCCCTCGGGGACCAGTTTCTGTTCCTGTGTCACGGCCCCTTGGAAATACCGATCCGCCGATCCGCGCACCATGGCGCCAACCGATCCCATGCCGCGATAGGATTTGTAGGATCGCCCCTGATACAACACCACTTCACCCGGCGCTTCGTCGGTTCCGGCGAACAATCCGCCCATCATGACGCAATCGGCTCCGGCGGCGATCGCCTTGGCCATGTCGCCGGAAAATTTAATGCCGCCATCGGCAATCACGGGAATGCCGTGCGGGGCGCAGGCGGCGGCGACATCCATAATGGCGGTCAGTTGCGGCACGCCCACACCGGCGACAATCCGCGTGGTGCAGATGGACCCGGGACCAATGCCGACCTTCACCGCATCCACGCCCGCATCGATCAATGCGCGGGCCGCATCACCCGTGGCAATGTTGCCGGCGATAATCTGCATATCGCCCTTCACCGCGTTGCGCACGCGGCGCACGGTGTCCAGAACGTTTTTCGAATGGCCATGCGCGGTGTCGATGACCAGAACATCCAGCCCCGCATCCTCCATCATCACGGCGCGGTGCAATCCGGTTTCGCCCGTGCCCACGGCGGCCCCGACCAGCAAACGGCCCACGCGGTCTTTGCTGGCCTGCGGGTTCAAATCCGATTTTTCGATGTCCTTCACTGTGATCAACCCGGTGCAACGCCCGGCATCATCCACGACCAGCAATTTTTCAATGCGGTGTTTGTGCAGCAGGCGGCGCGCTTCATCGCGGCTGACATCGGCCGGCACGGTGATCAAATGATCGGCGGTCATCAATTCGCGCACGGGCTGGGCGGCGTTTTCGGCAAAGCGTACATCGCGGTTGGTCAGGATGCCGACCAGCTTGCCGCTTTTTTCCGTCACGGGAATACCGGAAATGCGATTATGCCGCATCAGGCGCAAAGCCTGTTCCAATGTTGCGTCCGGTTCAATCGTGATCGGGTTATCGACCATGCCGGATTCAAACCGTTTCACGCGGCGGACCATGTCGGCCTGTTGCTCTGGTGTCATGTTGCGATGAATGACGCCCAGCCCGCCCGCTTGTGCCAATGCAATCGCCATCTCGGCTTCGGTGACGGTATCCATCGCGGCGGACAGGACGGGAATGTTCAGGGCAATGGATTTGGTCAGCCGCGTGCGCGTATCCGCATCGGCGGGATGAATGTCGGATGCGCCGGGGACCAGCAACACATCATCAAACGTCAAACCTTCGCGCAGAACTTTATCGGCTTTGGGGGTGGTCTGGATGGCCATGGTCAAAATCCTTTTGGGGCACCGGGGGCGGGTGAATCTTGACGCTCATTTATAGAGCAGGGGGGTGGAATAGGCCAGCCGCAGAGGCCTGAAAGGACTCAATTATTTCCAATATTCTGGAAAACGCGAAATAAAATTACCCAAAATTGTGCAGATGCGAAATTCTGGATCAAATTTGCCAAAACCCCCTTTAAAACAGCGATTTTTGTACGCGCTGCGCTGCAACAGGCGTATCCTGTATTTGTCCACTTTGGATCGCACATAGAGGGTAAAACGATGCGTAAGTCATTCGATGAAGCCAATAAACAAACCAGCGCTGAGACGCCGGACATGTCCGCCGCCGAAGCGGTGATGACCAACATTTTCGACTGGGACTTTCACAAATCCTATGATGGCCAGCGCCTGGACCGCGAAGCGCGCAAGACGCTGGACAAATCCCTGCAAGCCAACATCCGCACCCTGTGCCCGAATTTGGGTGAAACGAACATCCTGTCCCATTATTCCGATCTGCTGATCGACGGTCATGCCGGCGGTTTGGATCAGGTGATGGAATTGACGGAAAAAGTGATCGATGCCTGCCTGCAAGCCCAGAACGGCGAGCGCAAAACGCTGAACGATCTGGATCGTTTCCTGGGTAAAAAACTGGAAAAAATGGAAAAACATTTCGGTTCTGGCGACGTGGTGGAAAGCATTCCGCTGCACGTTGTGGCCGACGCCATGGATTCCAGCGAACAAGGATCGAAATATCACGGCGCCTTCAAACAATCCGCGGATCTGAATACGATGCGCAAAATTGTCGATGAAATGCCGAAGGGGGCCGTCCAGAACAAGAAACCGGGCCTGTTCGATTTTCTGAAACGCTAAGCCGCAGTATTTTAAAAAACCCCGCCATTTGGCGGGGTTTTTTGTTATTCGCTGATGCCCTTGAACCCGGTGGCCACAACATATTGTTCGGCGGATTCTTTACGGCTGGCGTTGGGTTTGATGTGTTTGACGGATTTGAAATCGCGCTTCATGCGGGCCAGCAACTCGGCCTGCGTGCCGCCCTGAAACACTTTGGCAACGAAGCAGCCGCCCGGTTTCAAAACTTCCAATGCGAAATCATATGCGGCTTCGACCAGCCCCATGATGCGGATGTGATCGGTGGATTGGTGGCCCGTCGTGTTCGGGGCCATATCGGACAGCACCAGATCAGCCGGGCCGTCCAGCGCCGTGACCAAGGCTTCGGGCGCATCGTCATTCATAAAATCCATCTGCAGGAACGCAATGCCCGGCAACGGATCGATGGGCAGCAGATCAAGGCCCACCACATGCGCGCCCTTGGCCGCGGCCACCTGGGACCAGCCGCCCGGTGCGGCACCCAGATCGATGACGTTCATGCCCTTGCGGATCAGGCCCAATTGTTCGTCCATTTCGACCAGCTTGAACGCCGCGCGGGAGCGGTAGCCCGCCTTCTGGGCTTCCAGCACGTAAGGATCGTTCAACTGGCGTTGCAGCCAGCGGCGGGAGGAGAGTTTCAAGCTCTTGTTCTTGACCTTCACATTGCGCTGGTTGCCGCGCAAATTGCCCGTACCGGAGCCTGAACCCGTACCCGAGCCGGAACCTTTTTTCTCAGTCATCTTAAAACACCATCGCAAGCATCGAAACACAGAGGCCCAGTACATACAGGGACAAGGTCGCTGCTAGAAAGATTACGCCCCTTGTATGCGGGGAAAAGTGCGCCAATACAAGAAAAACCCCTATTAACAGGCCATAAATGATCAATCCGCGTTCATACAGACCCATATCGAGCCAGTGGAGGATGCCATCCCCCTTGCCGATCGACTCCATAATCTCGATTTGTGTCCGTAAGGTTAGGACACAGGCTAGAATGAAGGCGAGACTCTTCAAAACCTGACCGCGGTGAACCACCACCAAGGCAATCGGGATCCAGATCAGATCAATCCATTGATAGAGAAGGGCGGTCATATTAGAGTTGGGGGTCCGTTCGGGCTGGCATTGCGTCATCTTTGCACCATATTTATCAGAAATGCTGGGATTCATGAAATTGTTCCGTCGTCGCGGGGTGCGCCCTGTTCTGGGTTTTGTGATGTTGACCGGGCTGTTGCTGGGCACGGTCGGGGACAGTTTTGCGCAAAACAGCCCCACCTTGATTCGCGATACGGAAATTGAAAAAACCATCAAAATATGGACCGAACCCGTGGTTCTGGCCGCCGGGCTGGACCCGAAATCGGTCAATTTCATTCTGGTGCAGGATTCCAGCCTGAACGCCTTCGTCGCCGGGGGGCAGAATGTTTTTATCTATACCGGCTTGATTCAACGCACAAAAACGCCGGAAGAATTGATCGGCGTCATCGCCCACGAATTGGGCCACATCAGCGGCGGGCATTTGATCCGCACCCGGCAGGCCTTGGAAGAAGCATCCTATGAAACCATTCTGGGTGCCCTGATCGGGATTGGCGCAGCCATTGCCACGGGTGATGGCGGGGCGGCCGGGGCCGTGTCGATGGGGTCGCGGTCGATGGCGGAACGGCGCTTTATGGCGTTCAGCCGGGTGCAGGAATCCAGCGCGGACCAAGCAGGCCTGTCTTATATGTCCAAGGCGGGCATGAACGGGGCCGGGTTCCTCAGCTTTATGAAACAGATGGAAAATGAAGAATTGCTGCCCGCCAGCCAGCAATCTGAATATGTCCGCACCCACCCGCTGACCCGCGACCGGATTCAGGCTGTTGAAACGGTGTTGCAGGGGAACAGCTTTGACAACGCCAAGCCCGTGCCTGCGGTCTGGAACGAAGACCACGCCCGCATGATTGCCAAGCTGGTCGGCTTTATCACGCCGGAACAGGTGCCATGGGTCTATGCCGACCGGGATACATCGATGGCCGCGCGTTATGCCCGCGCCATTGCCGCCTATCGCCAGAACCGCGTCAATGACGCGCTGAGCCAGATGGATGCGTTGCTGAAGGACGAACCGGAAAACCCGTATTTCAACGAACTGAAAGGCCAGATGCTGGTCGATTTCGGCAAGGTGAAAGAGGCGGTGCCGTTCTATCGCAAAGCCGTGACGCTGGATTCCAATGCGCCGTTGTTGCGCGTTTCCTACGCCCATGCGCTGATTGAATCGAATGCGTCGCTGGATGAAGCGATCACCCAGTTGCAGAAAGCCCTGCGCACCGAAACGCGCTCGCCGCGCGTGCATCGCCTGTTGGCCACCGCTTACGGGAAACAGGGCAATGACGCGATGGCCCGTCTGCATCTGGCCGAGGAAGCGCTGCTGCAACGAAATAACGACTATGCAAAACGTCAGGCCGAAGTGGCCGCACAAGGCTTGAAAAAAGGCTCCGCCCCCTGGATTCGGGCGCAGGATATCCTCAGCCATGTTGAACAAAGCACCGATAAAGACTAAAACTTAAACCGACTTGTTTCACGCGAAAGGACATGCCCGTGACATTCTCCTCCAAACTGCGCCTCTCCGCCGTTGCTGTTTCCGTTCTGGCCGTATCGGTCGCGGGCTTTGCCCTCGTCCCGCACGCCGCGACGAAGGATGCGTTTACCACCGATCAAAAAGCGGCCCTGAACGAAATCATCCATGATTACCTGATGGAAAACCCGGAAGTGATCATGCAGGCCGTGGCCCAGCATCAAGTCGATCAGGAACAAGCGCAGGTCGATGCGATGAAAGATCTGATCGTGACGAAAAAAGACGCATTGTTCAACGATGCGGGCAAGCCGGTTGCGGGCAACCCAAAGGGCAACATCGTGATCGCCGAATTTTATGATTACAATTGCGGATACTGCAAACACGCCTTCACCGACATGGCGCAAATTCTGGAATCGGACAAGGACGTGAAATTCGTCATGATCGATTTCCCGATCCTGTCGGAAACGTCCCACATGGCCGCGAAATATGCATTGGCTGCCGGGAAGCAGGGCAAGTATTTCGAAATGCACTCCCGCCTGATGAAGCTGAGTGGCCAGATGCGCGAAGAGCAGGTGCAGGATATTGGCAAGGATCTGGGGCTGGATGTTGAGAAGATGAAAAAGGATGCCGCCAGCGCCGACGTGGCCAAGCAGATCGAATCCAACATTGCGCTGGCCCGTGAACTGGGCATCAGCGGTACGCCGGGCTTCGTGATCAACGAAACGCCGGTGCGCGGCTATCTGGGGCTGGAAGGCATGCAAGCCATCATTGCCGAAGAACGCGCCAAGCTGGACAAGAAAAACTAAGAACCAAATAACGCCGAAAGACCGGTGGGGGGCATAATGCGACGTATCCTTGTGTGGGGTTTGGGCGGTTTCGCGATCCTGCTGGTCTTTCTGGCGGCATCCATGACGATGCGGACATTGTCATGGAAAAAAACACAATCCCACATTACCCAAGCCGTCGCCGGGCAGGTGATGCACGCGGCGGACAGCAAAAACCCCGTTATTCGTGTGGTCGCCCTGACCCGTTATGGCAGTTGCGATGCCTGCACACAGGCGCATCAGGCGCTGGCGCAGGCTTTGGCCGATCTTGGTGCGGGCGCGGGGGATATTCAGGTTATTGTCCAACCCGTTCCGCTGTCTGACCCGCATAATCAGCGTCTGGCCCGTCTGGCGCTGGCCGCCGGGTTGCAGGATAAATTCGCGCCGTTTAATGACGCATTGATGAATTATGACGGCGCGTTGACCGATGATGTCGTCAAAACGCTGGCGGCGGGTGCCGGGGTCGATTTCGATCAATTGAATGCCGATATGAATGACCCGCGCGTCGATGATGCGCTGAATGCGGGGCGTGCCTTGATGGATGCGGTGAAGCCGCCGGCATTACCATCCTTTGTGTTTAATGATCATCTGGTCTTCGCGCCGCCAAAAGATGGCGTGTTCAAGCCCGGCGATTTTATCGCCTTCTTTAATCATGTCCGTACAACACTATCCCAATAAAGGATCAATCATGAAAATGCGTTCCGCTGCCCTGACTGCTTTGATGCTCAGTGTTCTGTCTTCTGCGGCGTATGCCGATGTGATCGTGCATGATGCGTACAGCTTTGCCACCGTATCCGGAACCAAAACCGGCGCGGTGTTTTTGACCGTTGGCGCGGATGCGGCGGATCGTTTGATTGGGGCTGAAACGCCGGTCACCAAACGCGCGGAACTGCACACGCATGCCAATGATAATGGCATCATGAAAATGCGCAAAACCGATGGTTTTGATGTGAGCGCGGATGAGGGCGTCGCCCTGAAACCGGGTGGAAACCACATCATGCTGATGGATCTGTCTGAGCCGTTGGTGAAGGATCAGACCTTCCCTTTGACGCTGGTGTTTGAAAAAGCGGGCAAGGTTGAAACGACCGTTCTGGTCCGCGCCGCGGGCGATGTTCCAGCGGATCATGACCATGGGCATGATCATGGCGATGACCACACGGGACACGCGCACTAAATGAAAAAAATTCTGGTCCTCAATGGGCCGAACCTGAACATGCTGGGGCGGCGTGAACCGGATATTTACGGCACGACGACGCTGGCCGATATCGAGGCGCTGTGCCGTGCGGCGGGGGACAAGGCGGGGCATGAGATTGATTTCCGCCAATCCAATCACGAAGGCGTTCTGGTGGATTGGATTCAGGACGCGGCCCATGACCCGGATCTGGTCGGCGTGGTGATCAACGCGGCGGCCTATACCCATACATCGGTGGCGATCCATGACGCGCTGAAGATTTTGCACGTCCCGGTGGTGGAGGTGCATCTGTCCGACCCGTCCACGCGGGAGCCGTTTCGCCACATTTCCTATGTCGAACCGGTCGCTTCGGCCGTGTTCAAAGGGATGGGGCCGCAGAGCTATCTCCTTGGAATTGAACACTTATTGTCAAATTGACAGGGGGGAGGGTGCGGTTCCCCTTTGACATTTCCCCCATCCTTCTGTAAGCAGATGCACGATTAAAATTTCTCTAGGCAGGGTATTGATATCCCATGAAAATTGACGAAAAAGCCATCCGCAAGCTGGCGGAACTTCTGGACGAAACCCATCTGACGGAGATCGAAGTCGCCGAAGGCGAACAGGTCATCCGCGTTGCACGCGGCGGTGCCGTGTTCAGCGGCAGTGCGGCCATGCCGGTCAGCATGGCGTCCGACCCAACCATTCCTCAGGCTGCAAACCTGTCGGCGCCGTCCACGGTTGCTGGCAACCATCCGGGCGCCGTTGTTTCGCCGATGGTGGGCACCGCCTATCTGCAAGCTGAACCGGGCGCACCGTCCTTCGTACAGAAGGGTGCAACGGTGAAAGCCGGCGATACGCTGCTGATCATCGAAGCCATGAAGGTGATGAACCCGATCAAGGCCCAAAAAGGTGGCGTTGTTACGCAAATCGCTATCGAAAACGGTCAGCCGGTTGAATACGGCGACGTTTTGATGGTCATCGAATAGTATGGAATCTCAGAATCTCGGAACGCCGGAATCTCGGAATGTTCGGGCTTTTGCTCGGACTTTTCGCGATTTGGATGTTTACGCAAAGGCGTTCGAGACTTCTTTGATTGTTCATAAGGCTAGCCTGACATTTCCGCAAATTGAACAATACGCTTTAGCAGATCAGATTCGTCGGTCCAGCAAGAGCATTTGTGCCAACATTGCGGAGGGGTTTGCAAAACAACAATCGTCAAAAGCTGACTTTAAGCGGTTCTTGTTGATCGCTTTGGGATCGGCCCATGAAATGCAGGTGTGGACGGATTATGCCCGCGAACTTGGGTATATTGATGACTCTGCCGCCCAAAACTGGGGTGCGGCCTATGATGCGGTAACGCGCATGCTGCAAACCTTAATATCAAAACTCTAATCAAAAATTCTGAGATTCCGAGATTCTGAGATTCTGAGGTTCTGAAACATGTTTAAGAAAATCCTGATTGCGAACCGGGGTGAGATTGCCCTGCGTATCATCCGCGCCTGCCGCGAGATGGGTATTCAAACTGTCGCCGTTCACTCGACTGCGGATGCCAATGCCATGGCTGTGCGTCTGGCGGATGAAAGCGTCTGTATCGGTCCGGCATCGTCGCGTGAAAGCTATCTGAACATTCCGGCGATTTTGACCGCGGCCGCCGTAACGGGGGCCGAGGCTATTCACCCGGGGTACGGGTTCCTGTCGGAAAACGAACAATTCGCCCGCATGGTCGAAGAACACGGTTTTGCGTTCATCGGTCCGAAGCCGGAACACATCGCCACGATGGGCGACAAGGTGATGGCCAAGCAAACGGTGAAGGCGCTGGGCTTGCCGGTCGTGCCGGGGTCCGAAGGGGCGCTGGAATCGGTTGAAGCGGGTCTGGCCTTTGCGAAAGACGCCGGGTATCCGGTGCTGATCAAGGCGGCATCCGGCGGTGGTGGCAAGGGCATGAAAGTGGTCCGCAGCCCCGAAGAATTTCAGGAAGCCTATTCAACCGCCCGGTCCGAAGCCAAAGCAAACTTTGGTGACGACACGGTCTATGTTGAAAAATATCTCGAAAAACCGCGCCACATCGAAATTCAGGTGTTTGGCGATACGCATGGTAACGCCATCCATCTGGGTGAGCGCGATTGCTCTACCCAACGCCGCCACCAGAAACTGGTGGAAGAGGCCCCGTCCCCGGTTCTGTCCGATGCCGAGCGCGACCAGATCGGGTCGCTGGCCGCTGAAGTGATCCGCAAGATGGGCTACCGCGGTGCAGGCACGATTGAATTCCTGTACGAAAACGGTCAGTTCTTCTTCATGGAAATGAACACCCGGATTCAGGTGGAACACCCGGTCACGGAAATGATCACGGGTATTGATCTGATCGCGGAACAAATTCGCGTTGCCGCCGGTGAACCGCTCAGCGTGAACAAAGATCGCATCCGCTTCCGCGGCCACGCCATTGAAATTCGTATCAATGCCGAGGACCCGGACACGTTCATGCCGTCCCCCGGCACGATTACGCAATTCCACGCACCGGGCGGTCTGGGCGTGCGGTTTGATTCGGCGATCTATGCCGGGTATCGCATTCCGCCGTACTATGACTCTATGGTGGGCAAGCTGATCGTGCATGGCCGCAACCGCGATGAATGCATTCGCCGTATGCGCCGCGCCATTGGCGAAACGGTGGTTGAGGGCGTGAAGACAACCCTGCCGCTGCAAATGTGGATCATGGAACAGCCGGAATTTACGTCGGGTGAATACAACATTCACTGGCTGGAGAAAAAGCTGGCTGATCGTTAAGCGCAACAGGATAGAAGAGATAAAAAAACGGTCCCGAATTTCGGGACCGTTTTTTCTTGTTTCGTTGGTCGCTTATTCAGCGCCCAGAATGCTCGGGGGCAAGGCGTTGCCGAAATTGTCGTCTTCGTCTTCGTCGTCAACGCCGTCGGTCGGTTGTGCATTGGCCGCTGTGCGCGGACCACCGGCGCGTTGAATGGCGTTGGCCAGCATTTCCAGTTCCAGGAAATGGTCGGCCTGACGGCGCAGTTCATCGGCCACCATCGGCGGGCTGGTTTTAATCGATGACACAACGGTGACGCGCACGCCCTTGCGTTGAACCGCTTCGATCAGGCGGCGGAAATCGCCATCGCCGGAGAACAGCATGATGTGGTCGACATTGTCGGCCATTTCCATCATGTCGATGGCCAGTTCGATATCCATATTGCCTTTGATCTTGCGGCGGCCTTGAGCATCAACGAATTCCTTCGTCGGTTTGGTCACCATGGTGTAGCCGTTGTAATCCAGCCAATCGACCAGCGGGCGGATCGGCGAATATTCTTGATCTTCGATCAGGGCGGTGTAATAGAGTGCGCGAACCAAACGGCCCTGATCCGCCGCCCATTTCAGGAGCAGGCGATAATCAATGTCGAATTCCAGCGCGCGCGCGGCCGCATACAGGTTCGACCCGTCGATGAACAAAGCAAGCTTCTCTTCAGGATAGAAGGGGATGTTTGCAATTTGGTTTTTTTGACGTCGCATGGCGTTGTGTGTTCTTTCTTTACAAAATCAAACAGTTACTGAGTGGTCCGGGTATTATGGGGTCCCGGCAACAAAAATATTAGCAGTTCTTCATATAAGGATATTCTACATCATTTCAACATAATATGAAGCTAAAAAGCACTTTTTCCCAAGACTCTAAACCTCGGAATAGGCCCATGGAGATATGGTGGGAGCGGCGACCGACAAGGGGGGCTGCCGGTGAGGGGGCTGGTTATGGATTTGGGACGCTTCGGGCTTGCACTTTTGTCCACAACCCCGTATAAACCGGGGAGTTTTCAAGGATTTTCCCTTTAAGAAGGACCAACGAATGGCACGCGTTACCGTAGAAGATTGCGTTGATAAAGTAACAAACCGGTTCGAACTGGTCATGCTGGCCGCCCAACGGGCGCGCAAAATCGGTTCCGGTGCGGCTTTGACGCTGGACCGCGACAACGACAAAAACCCGGTTGTCGCCCTGCGCGAAATTGCCGAAGAAACCGTTGGCGTTGAAGATCTGAAAGAAGAACTGATCCGCAACAACCAGCGCGTCATCGAAATGGACGACAGCGAAGACATCATCGATCAGATGGATGGCGAGGAAGAGTGGAATGCTCTGGCCGCCCAATCCGCTGCGATGGATCTGGACCGTGATTCCGATGATGAGGATGATTTCGACGATGCTGACGGCGAACCGTCACTGGAAGATCTGGCCGGCGGCACGCCGGACGGCGATGACGACCTGTAATCGGTCCTTCGCGTAAGAATTCGTAAAAAGCCGGGGAAACCCGGCTTTTTTTATTCCCGTATCCCCTTTATATTACTGAAGTCGTTTTCATCCCGCGTGGTGCCCCTTCCATGAGCCTGTCCAGCGATCTGGTCGACCAGATCAAGACCTATAACCCCGATATCGACCCCGCTTTGATCGAGCGGGCGATCGAATATGCGCGTGTGAAGCATGACGGGCAGGTCCGGGCCTCGGGCGAGCCGTATTACACGCACCCGGTGGAGGTTGCGGCCATTCTGGCGGATATGAAAATGGACCCGGCGACGATTGTCACCGCCATTTTGCATGACACGCTGGAAGATACGGATGCGACGATCGAGGAGTTGAAAAAACTTTTCGGCGACGACGTGGCCAACATGGTCAACGGCGTCAGTAAATTGTCCCGGATCGAAGGCCAGACAGTCGAGGGCAAGCAGGCGGAAAACTTCCGCAAGCTGGTTCTGGCCATGTCGGACGATATTCGCGTGTTGTTGGTCAAGCTGGCCGACCGCTTGCACAATATGCGCACCATTCACCACATCGCGAAGCCGGAAAAACAACGCCGCATCGCGCGTGAAACGCTGGAAATTTATGCGCCGCTGGCGGAACGGATCGGTATTCACCAGATCAAGGAAGAACTGGAAGACCGCGCCTTTGGCGTGATGAATCCGGAAGCGCGCGAAAGCATCACCAACCGCCTGTCCTATCTGCGCCAGGAAGGCACAGATATGGCCGATACCATCATCAAGGCGCTGAGCAAGACCATGAAGGATGCCGGCATTAACGGCGTCGTTCTGGGGCGTGAAAAAACGCGCTATTCCATCTGGCGCAAGATGCAGCGCAAGAACGTGTCGTTCGAACAGCTTTCCGACATCATGGCGTTCCGTGTGCTGGTGGAGAATGTGGAGCAATGCTACCACGTGCTGGGCATCATCCACAGCCAGTACCCGACCGTGCCGGGCCGGTTCAAGGATTATATCTCGACCCCGAAACCGAACGGATACCGTTCCATTCACAGTACGGTCATCGGCCCGGAAAATCAGCGGATCGAGGTGCAGATCCGCACCAAGGAAATGAACGAAGAGGCCGACCTCGGCGTGGCCGCACACTGGGCGTACAAGGGCGGCGCGTCCAAGGCGGATATGAAGGATGCGCGCCAGTTCCGCTGGCTGCGTGAATTGCTGGACCTGATCGAAAACGAACAACGCCCGGAAGAGTTTTTAGAGAACACCAAACTGGAACTGTTCCAGGATCAGGTGTTCGTCTTTACGCCCAAGGGCGATTTGATGGAATTGCCGAACGGATCGACCCCGGTCGATTTCGCGTATGCCATTCACTCCAACGTCGGTGATCGTTGCACGGGGGCGAAGATCAACGGGCGTATTGCGCCGTTGAACACCAAGCTGCAAAACGGGGATCAGGTCGATATTATCACGGCCAAGAACCAGACGCCGTCCCCGACATGGGAACGGTTTGTTGCCACGGGCAAGGCGCGGTCGCACATTCGTCGTTATGTGCGCCAGCAACAGCGCGATGAATACGCGACGCTGGGCCGGGCCATGTTGCAGAAAGTGTTCCAGGCCGAAGGCTACGAATATAGTGAAAAGGGCTTGTCCGGGGTTATGGGCCAGTTCCGTGGCGCGGAAGTGACGGACGATATTCTGGCCGGGATCGGGCAGGGTAATTTCGTGGCCCGCGATGTGTTCCGCGCGATTTTCCCCAGCCACAAGGCCGCCCCGGCGCGCAAACCCAATGAAATGGATGTCAACGAAGCGGGTGTGACCAGTCGCAAGACGGAATCGTCATCCCGCCCGATGCCGATCAAGGGGTTGATCCCCGGCATGGCCGTTCACTTCGCCCGGTGCTGTCACCCGCTGCCGGGTGATCGTATCGTTGGTATCGTGACGACGGGCAAGGGTGTGACCATTCACACGATTGATTGTGAAACGCTGGAAAACTTTGCCGATACGCCGGAACGTTGGCTGGATGTGTCATGGGGCGATGGGCCGGATTCACCGGAATCGCATATTGGCCGGATCGATGTGACCATTGCCAACGTGGCGGGGGCGCTGGGTACTATTTCCACCGTGATCGGTAAAAACGGCGGCAACATCACCAATTTGAAAATCACAAACCGGTCGCTTGATTTCTGGGACATGATTCTGGATGTCTATGTGAATGACATCAAACATTTGAACAACATCATCGCGGCCCTGCGCGCGACGCCACAGATTGCGTCGGTGCAACGGTCCCGCGGGCGATAGCGGGTTTGTGATACATCATCATGCTGTTTCGCCGCCGCACCAAGCTGCACCCGATCAAGCGTTTGCGTGAAATACTCTGGCCATCCATGGGGTGGGGGCGGACGTGGGATTATATCCGCCACCGCATGTTTCGCCGGTCTGATTCGTCTTATTCCATTACCGCGGGCATTGCCACAGGTGTGGCGATTTCGTTCAGTCCCCTGATCGGCACCCATTTTGTTCAGGCCGCCTTGGTGGCCTATGTCTTGCGCGCGAATTTGTTTGCTGCGGTTCTGGGCACGCTGTTTGGCAACCCGACGACGTTTCCGCTGATCTGGTGGATGTCGTATGAATTAGGGGAATGGGTGTTCGGCCTGTTCGGTTATACCGGATTGCTGGCGATACCGGCTGAGGGGCTGCAACTGTCCTATTTGCTGGCCCATCCTTACAAGCTGCTTTTGCCAATGATGGTCGGTGGGTATCTGCTGGCCATTGTGTCGTGGTTTGTGTCGTATGTGTTTTTCTACTGGCCTGTGAAACAGATGCAGAAGGCATATCATGCCGAGCGCTTGCAAAAATTGCGCGACAAGATTTTGCACCGTGAACATGCGGAGCGGAAAAAGGATGAAAACGCCGATTAGTTTGGCGTGATCACCACGCGTCCGTTTCCGGCCAGAGTGCAACTGGAGGCCTGGCTTCCACCTGTTCCTGGGCCGCTATTGGCGGCCGCGCCACCCGTGCCGCCGGACCCGGCTGTGCCCAATATCACAGTATCGCCAATGCCGCCGCCGCCGCCGCCATTTTGAAGGTTACACGCCCCGCCATTGGTCGATGTGCCGCATGTAAAGCCAGTATCAGCACCCCCGGCGCCGCCATAGTTCGTGGTTGATCCGTTGAAGGCGCTGTCACCGCTGCCGCCTGCGCCGCCATAGGTGGATGATCCGCCAGTATAGCCCGAATCGCCGCCGCCGCCGCCGCCATACACACCGACTTTGCCCGCAGCGGAATCACCGCCCAGGCCTTGATCTCTGCCGCCGCCGCCGCCGGGGCCGCCCCGTGCGGTACAGGCATTGCTTCCACCTTCGCCGACAATGACGCGCAACATAGTGCCTGCGGCATAGGTTGTTGTTTTAATGGCGTACCCACCGCCGCCACCGCCGCCGCGCGGGGTTCCGCTGTTGCCACCGCCGCCGCCGCCGCCACCTGCAACAACCTGAATTGTGCCGTTGGCGATTTGAACGGCGCTGGCGCCGCCACCACCGCCGGAGGCCGTTGTAACGGCTCCGCCGCCACCAGCGCCATAGGCCTCCATATCCAATGTCGTGCAACCGGATGGAACGGTATAAAGATGCTCGCCGGGGGTATCAAACTGTATCGGTGTGCATGGCGTCGGTGTCAGTTGTGCGGTTGGTGTAATGGTGATCTGTCCATCGCCGCCCTTCTGGTTGCTGCCGGATGAACAGGTAGATCCTGTTGATGAACCAGTTCCTGTTCCGCTTTCCGGGGCTGCGCCCCCGGTGCCTTCTTTGCCGGGGCGGCCGAACAGGGCAATGTCCCCGGTACCGAAGCCCGCGCCACCGCCCGTGCCATACGCGCCACACTTCCCGCCATTGGTTGATGTGCCGCAGGTGAAAGACGGGTCTGATCCGCCTGCGCCGCCATAGCTGGATGTGGACGCGTTGTTGGCGCTATCGCCGCCGCCGCCGCCGCCGCCATAGGTGGTGTCTCCGCCGCTTTGTCCACTGTCGCCGCCCCCGCTGCCGCCATAGGTGGAATCTCCGCCGGGGTTGGTATCGGTGGCTGTGCCGCCCATGACGTATCCGCCGATGCCGCCTGTACCGCTACAGCCGTTATAGCCTCCGCCGCCAACCACGATTAAAAGTTCATCGCCTGCGGTCAGGGTTGTTTTCTTCCTTGCGTATCCGCCGCTTCCGCCGCCGCCGATGCCGCCGCCACTGTTCCCGGCCCCGCCGCCGCCGCCCGCGCCAAGGGCGATGATGGACGAGTCTGACATTTTTTCAGCGCGTGATGATCCGCCGCCGCCGCCGCCATAAACGCTGTATGCGGCGCCGCCACCCGCGCCCCACGCATCGAATGTCAGGGCTGTGCAGCCAGCAAGAACGGTATAGGAATGTTCGCCGGGTGTTGTGAATGAAACGGGTTCGCAGTCATAGGCGGGGGGTTGAAAGCCGGATACGAAAATCTTCCAGCTTGTTCCATCGCAATAGGAGTAGTTTTTGTCCGCCGGATTATAACGCAGCGTGCCCTCAATCGTACTGGTACAGGCTTGCGAATCATAGGCAATGCCAATACTGCCGGATACATCCAGCGGCACGATCGGGGTGGTCAGGCCAATCCCGACATTGCCTGCGCTGTAATAAAGCTCTGTTATGTCCGATGCGTTTCGGCTCCAGAATGAGCCGGAAAATTCTCGCCAAGTTGTTCCGTCGCAGTATAGGTGCGCTTGCAAGGCGGTTGAATATTGAACTGATCCTGCCGCGGCGGCTGGGCTGGTGCATGCCGCATGCGCGGTGCTGGACCATGATCCGGTGGCAAGAAGCCCCGCAACAAGCAGTATCCCGCTGGATCGCAGTAATCGCCGTTGGATCGTGTGGGATGTCTGGGTGTTCATGCGTTCATGTTTCCTGTTGATATTAGAAGGGGCGAATAACGACCTTGCCATTGCCGCCGCGCGCGCATGACGAACCGTCCGCCGATCCTTGGCCGGGCCCGCTATTGGCGGCGTATCCGCCTTGGAACGAGTTGCCGTTCAGACCGGTCAGAACAATATCGCCGATGCCGTATCCGCCACCACCGCCGGATTTTTCGCCGCCGCAGGGCCCGCCATAGGTGGATGTCCCACATGCAAACTGACTGTCCGACCCGCCCGCGCCGCCGTAATCGGTTGTCGATCCACTGTTGCTGGTGCTATCACCGCCGCCACCGCCGCCGCCATAGGTGGATATACCGCCGCGGTATCCTGAATCGGCCCCGCCGCCGCCGCCATATGTAGCGTTACCGCCATTGCTGGTGTTGCCGAATGTGCCGCCATCCGGATTGCCACCCAGCCCGCCATTGGTGCCGCAACCGCTCTCTCCGCCTTCACCAACGACGACCAGCAGATTGTCACCAGCGCTCAGCGTGACAATTTTCTTGCCGTATCCGCCGCCACCGCCACCACCTTGTGTGCCTGAGTCGCCTGCGCCACCACCACCACCACCGCCGAGCGCGAGGATCGTGCTGGATTCATCCTGAACGCGGGACGATCCGCCGCCGCCGCCGCCATAGCTCGCGTAGCCGCCACCGCCGCCAGCACCATAGGCATCGATCGCCAGATCCTCGCATCCGGGAAGGACGGTATAGGAATAGGAGCCCGGCGTTGTGTATTCCTGAACCGTGCATGTTTCAATGCCGGGCCCGGCGAGGGCTTTCCAACTTGTGCCATTGCAAAATTCAATGTTCTTTGCGGCGCTGTATCGCATCACGCCTTCGTAGGTGCTGTTACAGGCGGTGCCGCTATCAGCAAGGCGAAGGCCGCCATTGACGTTCAGGGTCAGGCCTTGTGGATTTGTGGAGCCAATGGCGACGCTGCCGGTGTTGTAATAGATGTTGCTGCCGCTTTTGACCCAGGGCAACCCGGCTCCGCCGATGGAAATCCAGATGTTTGTGTTGTCGCAATATTTAAATTCGCTGGTGCCGGAAAACCATTCCAGCGATCCGGTGGATGCGGCGGGTGATGTGCAGGCCGCGTATGCGGGCGTTGCCGATACGCCCACCAGAATGACGCACGCCAGAACGCCCGCAAGGGACGCAGGCATTTTTTGTTTCAAAATGGGTTCTACATGTTTCGACATGATTTTATAAATTTCTTACCTATTGTTGCGGGCGGATCACAACTTTTCCATTGCCGCCGCGAATGCATGCTGATCCCGGATTGGCGCCGGTGCCGGGTCCGCCCCCGGCAGCGGTCCCGCCCGCACTGTTATTGCCGCTAGAACCTTGCAGGGCGGCATCACCGATTCCATATCCGCCGCCGCCGCCCGATTTCGAACCGCCGCACGGACCGCCATAGGTGGATATGCCGCACAGATACGAGGTATCCGCGCCGCCTGCGCCACCGTAATCGGTTGTGGAACCGTTGTTGTTGGCGCTATCACCACCACCGCCGCCGCCGCCATAGGTGGATAGGCCGCCCCTGTATCCTGAATCGGCACCACCCCCGCCGCCATAGGTGGAGTTTCCGCCATTGCTGGTGTTTCCCAATGTGCCGCCCGATGGATCGCCGCCCGCGCCGCCGTTGTTGCTGCATCCGTTTTGTCCGCCTTGACCGACATAGATGTTCAAAACGTTGCCCACGCTCAGGGTCATCAATTTTTTGCCATAGCCGCCGCCACCGCCGCCGCCGGGCCCGCCGGAATCGCCGCCGCCGCCACCACCGCCGCCACCCAAAGACACAATAGTGCTGGCCGGATACTCAATGCGGGATGAACCACCACCGCCACCCGCATAACTGGCCCATCCGCCGCCGCCACCCGCGCCATAGGATTCAAGAATGAGGTTTGTGCATCCCGTTGTAACAGTGAAGGTGTGTGAACCTGGTGTTGTGTATTCCGTTGTCGGGCAGGCGGATGGTGTGACACCGGAAAAAGATTTCCATGACGTTCCATCACAAAAATCAACTGTGTTGCTGGCGCTATATCGCATGGCGCCTTCGCGCGCGGCGGTGCAGGTGGCGCCGTTATCCCCCATGCGCATACTGCCGCCAACATCCAGCGCGACAACCGGATCTGTTGTGTTAATGCCGACCAGATCGGTGTTGTAATAAATATCTGAACCGCTCACGGTCCATGATCCGCCCGTTCCGATCGTGACCCAGTTGGTGTTGTCGCAATATTTGAATTTCTGATCGGCGGTGAACCATTCAATCGCGCCTTCGTTTTTGATGGGCGCTGTACAGGCGGCGAAGGCCGGTTTGGAAATGAGGAACGTTCCGCCCAACGCGATCATGAATATGATCGTGTGGCATGCCGGGTTTTTTAAAATTGCAAAAGCACATTGCAAAAATGCGGCGCGACGTGGCAAAGGAGTCCCCTTCCTGCCCATGAATTCAAAAATGTCTTTTTTGAAATTCGTCTAAGTTTTCGCGCCCGACGAAATCTGCTCTCTCAGATTCATTTTATGCTATTGTTTTAAATAAAGATTTACCCGTCAAGGGGCGGATGTGTGCTATTGCAGCATATACAGTAAAATCAATAGGTTGGTTGTTAAGATATGATCATTGGGACGGGTTCAGACCTGATCGATATCCGCAGAATTGAAAAAACCCTCGCCCGGTTCGGGGATCGGTTCACTTTGCGATGCTTTACGGAAACTGAGCGCGCCAAGGCGGAATCGCGCCGGGGGGCGGGGACGCATATTGCCACCTACGCCAAGCGCTTTGCGGCCAAGGAAGCCTGCTCCAAGGCTCTGGGAACGGGGTTCGCAGCGGGTGTTTTCATGCGGGATATTGGGGTGGTGAATGATCCGGCCGGGCGACCGACCCTGCATTTAACCGGTGGCGCGGCCCAACGGCTGGCCACCATGGTGCCCACAGGGATGCGTCCGGTGATCCATCTGACCCTGACCGATGAACCGCCTTTGGGCATGGCCCATGTGATGATCGAGGCGATTCCGGATATTTAATGGATTTTGCGGGAAACATTCGATAAAACCTAGCCATGACGTACACCGATCCTTCCAGAACAGAGAATTCCGCGATGAGCGATCAAACGCCCGCTGACCCGAAAAACGCTCAAAATGCGGCCCCAAAATCTCCGCCGCTCAGCGCCAGCGAAGAGTGGAGCGAATTTATCAAAACGGCGATGATCGCTGTGGTGCTGGCGCTGTTGATCCGCACATTCCTGTATGAACCGTTCAACATTCCATCGGGGTCGATGAAGCCGACATTGGAAGTGGGCGATTACCTGTTCGTCAGCAAACCGGCCTATGGCTATTCCCGGTATTCGTTTCCGTTTGGTCTGGCCCCGATTGAGGGCCGCGTCTGGGCCGAGACGCCAGAGCGCGGCGATGTCATCGTGTTCAAATTGCCAACCAATACGCGCATTGATTACATCAAACGCATCGTCGGCATGCCGGGCGATACGGTGCAAGTGGTTGATGGTCGTCTGTATATCAACCGTCAGGTCGTGCCGCGTGAATCCGTCGGCCTGAAGCGCGTGGACGAAGACGGGTCCATCGTGGTTATGAATGAATATCTGGAAACACTGCCCAACGGTGTGGTGCACAGTATTTATGAAGAGGGTGATGATCACCCGTTGGACAACACACCGGAATACACTGTGCCGGACGGGCATTATTTCGCCATGGGCGATAACCGCGACAATTCACAGGATAGCCGCGTGATGAACCATGTCGGTTTTATTCCGTATGAAAACATTGTCGGGCGCGCCTCATTCCTGTTCTTCTCCACCAACGGCAGCGCATCGCTGGCCGAGGTGTGGAAATGGCCGGGGGCCATTCGCTATAACCGCCTGCTGATGTCGGTGGAGCCGGTGAAGGTCGAAGCACCCGCTCCGGAAACGGCGGGTTGATGCCAATGGCGGGAACCCCCGACATGGATCAGGCCATCAACGATCTGCAGGATCGTTTGAATCATCGTTTTGCCAATTCCGATTTATTGCGCGCGGCGTTGACCCATTCATCAACGGGCGCGGCGGTGAATTATGAACGTCTGGAATTTCTGGGCGACCGTGTGCTGGGTCTGGTGCTGGCGCGGTTTTTGTTCGACACATTCCCGCATGAAAGCGAGGGCGATCTGGCCCGCCGTCATGCGGCTTTGGTGTCGGGCACGACGTTGGCGCTGGTGGCGCAGGCCATTGACCTGGGTGCGGCCTTGCATCTCTCGCATTCCGAACGCGCGGCGGGCGGGGCGGAAAATGACAATATCCTGTCCGATGTGATCGAAGCGATCATCGGGGCGCTGTATCTGGATGCCGGGTTGGACCCGTGCGTGTCCGCCATTGAATCCCTGTGGGGTGATTTGTTACAGGCGGATTTAAGCCCGCCGCGTGACCCGAAAACCGCATTGCAAGAATGGGCACAGGGGCGCGGACACCCGTTGCCGCGTTATACAATGATTGAACGGTCCGGCCCGGACCACGCCCCCATTTTCACCGTATCGGTGTTTGTCGAAGGATTTGACGAAGTGGCTGAACAAGGACCATCCCGCCGCACGGCGGAAAAAGCAGCGGCAACACGCCTGCTGGACATCATAGAAAAGGATAACCGTTCATGACCGAACGTTGTGGCTTCGTTGCCATTATCGGTGCCCCGAATGCGGGCAAATCAACCCTGATCAACCGGATGGTCGGGGCCAAAGTCTCCATCGTCAATCGCAAGGTGCAAACGACCCGCATCAACGTGCGCGGCATCGTCATGGCGGATAATGATGCGACCCAGATCATCCTGATCGACACGCCGGGTATTTTTGCGCCCAAGCGCCGGTTGGACCGCGCCATGGTCGCCGCCGCGTGGAACGGCGAAGCGGATGCGGATATTACCGCCCTGCTGATCGATGCGTCGAAAGATGGGTTTGATAAAGACACCCGCGCGTTGCTGGACACCATCGAAAAACGGGTGAAGGATGGCGCGCTGGGGGATCGGAAACTGATCCTGCTGCTCAACAAAATCGACCAGATGCCCGCCGACAAATTGCTGAAAATCAGTGCGGAATTGAATGATCGCATTCCGTTTACGGCGACCTTTATGATTTCCGGCCTGAAAGGGCGCGGGGTGCAGGACGTGCTGGACTGGATTTCACAAACCATTCCGGAAGGCCCGCACCATTATCCGGGCGATCAATTGTCGGATTTGCCTGAACGTCTGCTGGCCGCGGAAATTACGCGCGAAAAGATCTACGATAACTTGCACCAGGAATTGCCGTACGCCGCCACCGTGGAAACGGAAACATGGGAAAGCTTCGATGATGGCAGTGTGAAGATTTCCCAGATCATCTATCTGGCCCGCGAAGCGCACAAGCCGATTATTCTGGGCAAGGGCGGAACGCGGTTGAAAGCCATCGGGACGCAATCGCGCCGGGAATTGGAATCCCTGTTGGAATGCCGCGTGCATTTGAAGTTGTTCGTCAAAGTCAAAGAAAACTGGATGGATGATCCGGATCGTTACAGCGTTTGGGGCCTCGACCCCGGTGCGTAAGGTCCGCAACCGCGCATAATAGTGCGTGTGATTGTAGAAATTCTAAAGCGATGCTGAAAAGCGTCGCTTTTTTATTGCGATCGATTCGCGACTTGGAAAAATCACGTTTCAAGATTCGTCGCATGTGCGAACGTTCAAATGTGTGGATAAAACGTCTGGTGATTCGCAGGACTCTGGACCAGCGAATCACCCACCTGTTACATTACCCCCACTGCACAGAATGAATAATTTTCTTTTTTGAATCAGGGCTTTGTCCTGATCAATGCGTGTGTGTGACGACTTTAAAAGAGATTTCAAACGGGGAGACTATAAAAATGAGCTGGACCGAGGAACGCGTATCTCTTCTAAAACAGCTGTGGGGCGAGGGGAAGTCCGCGGCGGAAATTGCGAAAGCTCTGGGCGGGGGATTGACCCGCAACGCCGTCATCGGCAAAGCCCACCGCCTGAAACTCTCCAACCGTGTATCCCCCATTCAACAAAATAGCAAAACGCCTGATGCTGCTCCGGTCGCTGTCAAAGCGGCGGTGCGTGTTGTCGAGGACGTGGCGGTGCCTGTACGGGCTGCGGCGCGTGTGGCGATTGCCATTCCGCAAGCCGCCAATAACGGCAAAGGCGTCAGCATGGTCGAATTGAAAGACCGTATGTGCCGCTGGCCCGTTGGTGATCCGAAAGATTCCAACTTCCACTTCTGTGGCTGCTCATCGGAAGCGGGTCTGCCCTATTGCGGCGCGCACGCGAAACTGGCCTATCAGGCCCCGAGCCGTTCCCGCCAGTTGAACGCCGAGGATTTCGAGCGCGAAGGCAGTGCGGTGCATGCCGAAGAGGAATTGAAGGATGTCGTGCGGGCATAATCCCGCACGCGTTTAAAAAGATGGGCGGGCTTGAACCCCGCACTTCCAAATCCGGATAAAAGAAAAGGGCCCATCATCGGGCCCTTTTTATTTTTTCATGTGGCGGTGATTAACCGTTCATCAATTCGAAATCAATGACTTCGCGGCCCTTGGCCACGGCGCGCACCTGCATCCGCACGCGCTGGCCGGGTTCCAGACCCAGCAAACCATGGCGTTCCAGGCAGGCCTTGTGAACGAACACGTCCTTGGCCTGATCTTCCGGAATGATAAAACCGAAACCCTTTTCCGGCTTGTACCATTTCACGGTGCCTTCCATCGTCACGCCCTTTTCGGCGCCGGTGTTTTCGCTCGTCTCCATGCGGTAGAGGCTGGATTCAGGCATGCGCGGCGCGCTGGTCGGCATTGCAGTTTCCGGCAGAGCACCAAGGTCGAGAATTTCTGTAACTTCCGTCACCATGGCACCCCGTGGGCCACGTTTGATCCGGCACATTAAATCGGCACCATCACCCAGAGACGTTGCGCCCGCGCGTTGCAGCGTTGTGACGTGCAGGAAGGCATCAATATCTTCGCCATCGGGAACGACAAACCCAAAACCCTTCGGACCGTTGAACCATTTTAATTTGGCACGTACAGCGGGCAGTGTGTCTGTTTGAAAATCGTCTTCACTATTACCAACAAAGTGACTCATCGTATTCATTCCAGTATTTAAATGCTTTGTTTAAAACAGAATCCGCCAGACAAACGACGAACCCGAAATCGGGCGAAAAAAAATTTTTAAAAATCTAAAAACGATGCCCGGCCGTTCCAGCCTTGTTCCACCGTTGTTCCACCCTATCTCTGGGTAATGATGCGTTAATCTTTGTAAAAAATCCAGCTTTTATTCCAACAAAACAACACTTTAGTATTCTCTAAACTAGACTTTCTGCATAAAAACCGGATTCCCGAAAATCCGCAGAGGGGTTGTGCAGGGCGGGAAAAGGTGGGCGGTGAAAAATTATTCTTTTTGACTCAAAGCGATGGTCAAAGGCGCGGTGTCGCACTAGTATTTTTATGTGATTCTTCAAAGGGTTAATTGTGCGCCGCACAAAGTGTGGTTTTGGGCGCGCACGCTCTGTTTCCATTTCACGTCCATTTCCAATTGGGGGCTTTATTATGTCTGTTGAAACCATGTCGTCCGCGTCTTCTTCTGCGCAATATCCGTGGCTGTCGCATTATCCGGAGGGATTGAACTGGGGCTGTGACATCGATACGGGGCCGGTAACATCCATGCTGGACAAAACGGTCGCGGCGCATGGCGCATGGCCCGGCATTGATTTCATGGGCAAGGTTTGGAGCTGGGCCGAAATTGGCGCGCAGGTTGATGCGCTGGCCAAGGCGTTTCAGGATATGGGCGTGGTCAAGGGCACGCGCATTGGCATGTTCCTGCCGAACTGCCCGACCTTTATCATCGGCTATTATGCCGCGCTGAAAGCCGGGGCGACGGTTGTCAATTTCAACCCGCTCTACACACCGCGCGAATTGCGCCACCAGATCGAAGACAGCGGCACGACCATCATGCTGACGCTGGACCTGCAGATGCTGCACCAGAAAATGGACGAGATGCTGAAAACATCATCGTTGCAAAAACTGGTCGTGGCACGCTTTACCGATATTCTGCCCTTCCCGAAAAGCCTGCTGTTCCCGATTTTCAAGGCCAAAGACAAGGCCAAGATTGCGGCCAGTGACAAGGTGCTGTGGGTTCACGAAATCACTGCGGGCGGTGGCAAACCGCGTCCGGTTGCGATTGATCCGATGAATGACATCGCCGTTCTGCAATATACCGGCGGCACAACGGGCACGCCAAAGGGCGCGGCCCTGACCCATGCCAACGTGACGGCCAACGCGCATCAGTGCAGCCTCTGGCTGGGTGGGCATGGTGGCGCGGGGCAGCAGAAGATGATGGGCGTTTTGCCGTTCTTCCACGTGTTCGCCATGACGGCCGTGATGAATTTCAGTGTGCGCTCCGCCTTTGAAATCATCATTCCGGCGCCGCGTTTTGAACTGGATGTCACGCTGAAGGCAATTGATAAGAAGAAGCCGCATTATTTCCCGGCCGTTCCGGCGATTTATAACGGCATCAACAACCACCCGAAACTGGCGGAATTCGACCTGAAATCGTTGCGTTACTGCATTTCCGGTGGCGCGCCGTTGCCGGTTGAGGTGAAAAAATCGTTTGAGCGCAACACTGGCTGCGTCGTGGTTGAGGGCTACGGCCTGACGGAATCGGCTCCGGTCGTGTGCGTGAACCCGATCGTTGGCGTGAACAAGGCCGGGTCGATCGGCATGCCGGTGCCGGGCACGATTGTCGAGATCGTCAGCACCGAAGACGGCGTATCACTGGTGAAGCAAGGCGAGCGCGGCGAATTGTGCGTGCGCGGGCCGCAGGTGATGAAGGGCTACTGGAACAAACCGGAAGAAACCGATCTGGTTCTGAAAGGTGGCCGCCTGCACACGGGTGACGTCGCCACGATGGATCAGGAAGGCTATGTCTACATCGTCGACCGGATCAAGGACCTGATTATCACCAACGGCTATAACGTCTATCCCCGCAATGTCGAGGAAGCGATCTACCTGCACACGGGCGTCGAAGAATGCATCGTCGCCGGCGTGCCGGATGATGAACGTGGCGAGGCGGTGAAAGCATGGATCAAGCCGAAGGCTGGTGTCACATTGACCGAAAAAGACATGCTGGCGTTTCTGGCGGACAAAATTTCCAAAATCGAAATGCCCCGCCACATGGAAATCCGCGAAACCCCACTGCCGAAAACCATGATCGGTAAATTGTCGCGGAAAGATATTCTGGCCGAAGACAAGGCCAAACGCGAAGCGGCGTAAGATAAAAAGAAAAGGCGGGGTTCAATCCCCGCCTTTTTTCTATCCAGAAAATCCTATGATGGATGATAGGCTGACGCATCGCGCGAGAGTTGGTGCGCGATTTTCATGCGGGGGTCGGTGCTGTCGCTGGCCAATGCAAAGGTTACATGGCCCAGACGGTCGCGGGCTTTGAGTGCGCGTTTGAATGTGGCCTGTAATGACGGGCTGGGTTTGCGGGCATTCAGCAGCAAACGGCCCGCCTGCAGCGAGTCCAGCGCGATCTGGCAATCCATATGAACCACGGCGCAGCTTCCCGCGGGCAGGGCGTTCATGGCATTCATCGCGGCGGACAATTCGGCAATCTGCGACCCATAATTAAATGAATTTCTTAAAGACGGCAGAGTCAGGGTGGTTTCTTCCACGCGGCCATCATCATGATGAATGACCCAGCCCGCGCCGGATGTTTTGTGGGCCTGACGGTAACTGCCGTCGCACCATATTTGAATGATGGGTTTCATGGGACTGTTATGCGGCTTGTCGCGCGGAACTGTCAAACAAATAGGGGTGGTGGTTAAAGTGCCGCTGTTTCCCGCTGGCGAATTTGGCCCAGTTCGTGGAACCTGCGGGCCGTTTCCGATTTTTTCGCATCGGGCGTCAGCGTGTCACCCAGCAAGGTTTGCAGCGCATCATCCAACCCACCCTTGGCATTGGTGTTGATGGCGGCGCGTGTGTGCGGGGCGTTGGGGCCCAGAATGCGCAAATCGGGATCGATGGCGACCATTTGCGCGGCGAACACTTGCTTCATCGCTTCGCGCTCCAGACAGTGAAACACATCGGTGCGCACCCAGGCGGGCGGTTTGGCGGTTTTGCCAAGCGCGGGCAGGCGGCTGAGCAACCGGTCCAGATCGCGGCAGCGGCGGGTCTGGAACGCATCGGCCTCCATCCACGCCCAGCAGAGTTCGCGCGGGTCGCTCAGTTGCATGGCCTTGGCGCGTTTCTTTCCGTCCTCGACATATTTTTCCAACGGGCGGCGCGGGTCGTAATCGGCGCGAATGCCAAAACCGAGCAGGATGTCGGCCCGCATCGCGCCGCGCGTGCCGATGAGGTATCCATCAAATTGCGTGCGGAACGGTTCGGGGTGGCGGCCCAGAATATGGGTTTCGAAATCGAAATCCTCATGCCCGTGGGTCAAGGCGCGGTAAAAATTCATGTAAATTTTGGCCAGTGTCACGCGGTCCACATGCCCGATCATCGGGTGGCGCAAGCTGCCCTCAATCACGATGGTGGCATCGCTGGGGCCGTCGGTGCGCTGCAATGTGTTGGGCAGAGCCTGTCCGCCAAAGGCGGTCAGCAGGGCGGTGTCAACCAGATGGTTGTGGTGGCGTATGGTCAGCGCCTTGTCCAGCAACAATTCCATGTTGATGTGGTACAACGGCACTTCGTCCAGCAGCGTGGCCAGTTTGTACACGCCCGCCGGTTCATTCATGTTCAGGATATTGGGTTGGGATGACAACGTCATCGCGTCATCGCCGTGCCCGTCACACTCCGGCGTTTTGGTGCCGACCGTGACCAGAATTTGCGCCGGATCGGTGCCATCCGGCGCATCGGTCAAAGCGTCAATCAGATCGTTGATACAGAAATAAATGCCCACTGGTGTGCCTGATCCGGTTTTATCGCGTGTTCGAATCAGTGTAGAGCATTCCGGGCCGAACTTCATTCATTTCCTGCGTGCCCATTGTCATCCCGAACGCATGTGAGGGATCCCATCTTCCTGCACAGGGGCGTGGCAGGGGAGATCCCTCGTCGCCCGCTTTCGCTACGCTACAGCGCGGCTCTGTCGGGATGACAGATGGGGTGTGGCGTTATGCCCGCAATTTGCCGCCGGTTTTCTCGGTCACGCCTTTGATAATCTTGGCGCTGATGTCTTCGATATCCGCATCGGTCAGGGTTTTGTCCGTGGGTTGCAGGGTGACGGCGATGGCGACGGATTTGTGTCCGTCTTCAACGCCCTTGCCCTGATACACGTCAAATACCTGAATGTCGGAAATCAGGTTTTTATCGGCGGATTTCGCCGCGCGGATAATCACGTCGGCGTCCGTATTCGCGGTGACGATAAAGGCGAAATCGCGGCTGAGCGGCTGGAACGGCGACAGGGTCAGCAACGGCTTGGCCGCGCTTTTGTTTTTCGGTTGCGGAATGGCATCCAGAAACACTTCAAAGCCCACCACCGGACCCTTCACATCCAATTCGTCCAGCACCGCCGGGTGAATTTCACCGAAATGGGCCAGCACAACCTTGCCCAGACGCAGCGTACCGCTGCGGCCCGGATGGTAATAACCCGGCGCATCGCGCGTGATTTGCGCGTTGGATGATACGAACCCGCACGCATCCAAAACGGCGCAGGCATCGGCCTTGGCATCGAATGCGTCCATGGCGCGGCTGGCTTGCGGGCCGGACCAATGGCGGGCGGCTGCGTTGCCGGCGCGCATGCCGCTGGCCACAATCGCTTGACCGTCGACCTTGGCGCTGCGGAAAATCGGGCCAACTTCGAACAAGGCGCAATCGGCAAAGCCACGGGCGCGGTTGCGCGATGCGGCCTGAATCAAATTGGGCAGGATGCTGGGGCGCATCGTGTCCAGTTCACTGGAAATCGGGTTGGCCAGCGTCAGCGACGCGGCTTGCCCGTTATCATTCACACCAAACGCATCGGCGACGGCCCGGTCCATGAAGGACCATGTGACGGCTTCGTCCATACCGCGCGCGGCCAATGCCGTGCGGCTTTTGCGCATGCGGGTGACGTTCGGCGTGTCGGCGCTGTGTGTCACGGTCGTGGTTTTGGCCAGCGATATGGCGGGCATGTTGTCCAGCCCGTAAATGCGCAAGACCTCTTCAACGATATCTGCGCGCCCTTCAATATCGCCGCGCCATGCGGGCGGGATGATGGACAAGGTGGGGGCGGTGCCGGATACGGCAAAGCCCAACGCGGTCAGGGTTTTGATTTGCTGATCAACGGCAATATCCACGCCGGTCAGTTTTTGGGTCAGGGCCGGGTCATACGCAATGGTGCGTTTCCAATCCGGAACCGATCCGGCGGTGATGACATCACTGGCTTCGCCACCGCAAATCTCTTGAATTAAACGAGTGGCGATTTCCATGCCGGAAACCGTGAATGCCGGGTCGATGCCGCGTTCGAAACGGTACCGCGCATCGGAATTGATCTGCAACGCGCGGCCCGTGCGGGCGGTGCGGTTCGGGTCGAAATAGGCGGCTTCGACATAGACGTTGACCGTTTCATCGGCCACGCCCGTGGATGTGCCGCCAATCACGCCGCCCAGCCCCAGAACACCGGAATCGTCGCACACAACGACCATGCCATCATCCAACGTGTAGGATTTATCGTTCAGCGCGTCCAGCGTTTCGCCAGCCTTGGCGGTGCGGACAACAATGCCGCCCTTTAATTTATCAGCATCGAACACGTGCAGCGGACGGTTCATGTCCAATGTCATCAGGTTCGTGATATCGACCAGCGCCGAAATCGGGCGCAGGCCAACGGCCTTCAAACGATCCTGCAACCATTGCGGTGACGGGCCATTTTTCACGCCGCGAATATAGCGACCCAAAAACAGCGGGCAGTGGTGCTTGGAATCCGCATCGAAATCCAACGTCACACCAATCGGGTTTTTAAATGTGCCCGCGACCGGAGTTTCGTTGATCGGTTTCAGCGTGCCCAACCCGGCGGCGGCCAGATCGCGCGCGATACCGCGAATGCCCGCGCAATCGGCGCGGTTCGGGGTCAGGCCAATCTCAATGACCGGATCGTTCAAACGGTACAGATCGGCGAATTTTGTGCCGATGGCCACATCATTGGCCACTTCGATAATGCCTTCATGTGCATCGGACAGGCCCATTTCCCGTTCCGACACCATCATGCCGTTGGATTCCTGACCACGGATCACGCCTTTTTTCAGTGTGATGCCCGTGCCCGGAATGTAGGACCCGGCGGGGGCGAACACGCCCTTCATCCCGGCGCGCGCGTTGGGCGCGCCACAGACGACCTGTAATTTTTCCGATCCCGTATCGACCATCAACACCTGCAACCGGTCGGCGTCCGGGTGACGCGTGGCGCTTTCGACCTTGGCGACGAAGAACGGCGCGAACGCGGTGGCGCGATCCTCAACCCCGTCCACTTCCAGACCGACAGCGGTCAGGGCGGTGGTGATTTGATCCAGCGAAGCGGACGTATCCAGATGCTGTTTCAGCCAGTCGAGGGTCAGTTTCATAAAAATCTCCAGCGCAGGTCATTTTGACCCCTTGTTTATAGAAAAAATGACGCCGGGGGGGAAGGGCAAAGTGCTGAAAACAGGGGATTTTAAGGGGCTATAGCCCGCCGGGCGAGGACGGGGCGGTGATCGGTGTGGCGTGCGGGCGGTTGTTTGCCTGTTCGATGGGGGCGGGGGCCTCGGCGTTCAGGGTGGCCTGATGGTCCTTCATCGCCTGTCCCAATTGTGCGGCCATGGCGGCCCCTTCTGTGGCCTGTTCCGGGTTCAGTTTTTCAAACGCGGCCAGATACCGATCGGCATAGGCCTTCTGCAACGGGTCATGGTCGTACAGGCCGCTTTCACGCATGGCGCGGGCGAAGGCATATTGTGTTTCGGGGTAATTGCCCCCGATTTCGGACCCCAGATGGACATTATCGGCGTGGCTGAATGATCTGGGTGAATCCGCCGCCGGGTGGTTTTGCTCCGCGTGTCGCAGGGCGAGGGCGGTTTCAATATCTGGATCATAGGGGTGATAGGTGGCGACCATCAGGGCCTTGTCGTCTTTTAAATCTTTGCGTTCATCGCTGCGCATACTGGGGTCACTCAGGATCGCGGCATAGGTGCCCTGATAACTGGCCCCGATCATGGCGTTGGTTTGGCGGAAGAAATTATCGATGGCTTCGGCGTGATCATGAAAGCTGGCGGTGCTGGTATGGTCGCCAGCGGCCAGCAAGCCCGTGTCGTGATCATGCAGTTCCAGCGCGGGTTTGGCCGCGTGTCTGAAATCATCCTGCAATGTATTGATAACGGCAATATCGCGCAGGGCCTGCGTAATCGCAACGCCATCGGGGTGAATGTCCAACCCGCGATCCCGCATCAAATCGTACCCGTAAAATCCCTGCTGGTCGGCCTGTACTTCACCCTCCAGCGTGATATTGCTCAATCGCCCTTGGTTGTAGGAATAGATATGTCCGGCCTCATGCGACAGAACCATGGCGGTGGCGCTTTTCTGGTCCATCTCGGCGGGCCCGGATAAAATCGACCCACTTTCCGACAGGTTGTAGTAAACGTCCAAAGGCACAGGCAATTGCGGAGCGAGAAGGATATGATATTTCTCACCGTCCTTTTCAAAGGGAAAGGAAACCGCGCCGTAATTTCCGTCGTGATCCATCGCACCGCCCAAGGCGTCGAAATATTCGGTCTCGGGGAAGTCGCCGGCTGAATCGGCCAGTTTCAATCCCTCATCGGTCATCAGCGCCTGAATGCCGCGCGCATACATCTGTGCGCTGTTTAATCCGTCTTGCATTGTCATGTTTTCAGGGGCGGTTTTGATATCGTCTTGCGTGATAATAATGATATTGCCACCGGCCACATCCGGCAGATGCTCCGCAATACCCTCCAACGCCGCCAACGTTTCCGGCGTGGCCAGTAAACGGTGTCCGTCCGGTGATGTGATGGGGGTGAGCTTGCTAATCTATGCCCCCATTCCTGGCGTGATGGCGGGTTTTTGTGGGTCTGGTGCGTTGGGCGTGGCATCGGGCATTTGCGCGGCGGCTTTTTGCAGGCTTTCGTAATAACGCGGCGAAAATTCTTCGGCGGCTTTCAGGTATTCGGTGGCAATGGCCTGTTGTGTGTCGCCTTCTTTAAACGCGCCCTGATGGTTCAGTTGTTTCAGCGTGTTGTAAAACAGCCCCGGCGTTTCAGCGAGATGGTTTTGCGCCTCGCTTCGTGTTTCGCCGGAGGCCGCCGCATAATGATCAACCACCTTGCTCACAATGGCTTTGGCTGGAATCTCGACATCATATGGCACATTCATGGCGAAATGATCGTGCTGGGTATGGTCGGCGGCGGTGTGGTCGATGAACGCGCCGGTGGAATGGTCGGTATTAAATTTTGTGAAGGTGCCAAGGGCGCGGCTTTGTTCAAACATCCGGCCCATTTCGGTGCGGATTTCGGGGGTAGCGGAATTTTGAAATTCGGCCTGTAACTGGCGCAATGCGGCCTTATCAGCGCTGACTTCACGTTGAAAATTTGTGCCGTCCGTGTTGATGCAATGGTCGATTTCATGGGCCAAAATCATTTTCATCCAGTCGCCATCATTACCTGGAATTTTATCCGGCAATAATGATTCCGGGACGCCGGATAAAAACCCAACCGCCGTGCGGGCGGAGAGATGATTTTCCGGCAAGGCGATGATGCAGATTTTATTGTCTGGATTATTGTCGTGTTCGACGCTGCCCGCGGCGGGGGATGGGTTTTGAATCGACTCTTCCAGCGCCAGAACATAGCGCATGGAATAATTGTTCAGCGGGGCCGGGGCCCCCTCCAGATCCATGGCCCGGGCGCGATAATTCTTTGGGGCGTTGTCGGCCAGTTCGGATGTACCGGGGTCGGCCATATCCCTGTTCACGATCGTCCCATCGACCAGCAACACATCCATGCCCGCCAGACGGGGCAGGGATTCGGGGTTAATGCCGATATTTTGCAGATAGGTGCGCGTTTCCACCGGGGCATAAAGATGCGCCGGGGCGGTCGCTGCTGTCTGTTTGTCTGTTGTGATGGACGCCATAAACCCCGTTCTTGCCCCCGCTTGATCTGCCCCGATCTTATGCAAAAATCGTTAAACAAGGCTTTATTTGGAAAATACTTTACGGAAAATTAAAGCCTTTCCGCTACCGTGTGAGCACAGGCTACGTAGGAATGCGGGGGTAGGAATGGCCGATCCAAACAAACCAGATGAGCAAATGCTTGCCGATATCAATGAGATAGCGGCTCTGCAGATGGCCCGTTGGCGCGCGGAGCAGGGCATGGCCCCGGACCCGGATGTGCCGCAGGTCGAAGGCGCGCCGCACGCGTCTTTATCCCAGCCTGCTGCGGCCCCGGTTTCGGCTCCGGCGGCGGCTCAGCAAACAGAATCTTTTAATGTCGGCGAAGCGCAGGGTTTGATGCGCATGATGGGGTTTGATACCGGCCCGGTTGATAATGACATGGGCCCGAAAACCACCGCCGCACTGGATGCGTATCGCGCCCAGCATAATATCGCCGATGGGGCCAGCATGAATGATGTCATGGCCCATATGCGCGAACAGGTGCAAAGCGATCCGAAAGTGATTGCCAATATGGCCACGGCCCTGCGCGATGGCGCGAATGGGCAGATGGATGTGAATGATGCCCGCGCCATTCAACATGTGTTGAATGCCCATGGGGCGGAATTGAAAGTGGACGGCGTTGTCGGTCCATTGACGCAAGGCGCGTTGCTGGATCAAGTGGGATTGATGCCGCCAACGCCGGATATTCAGCCGCAACAACAAGTGGCCTCTGGTCCATCTGCGGCTCCGCCGTCTGTTGAATTACCGCCTGCCGCGCCGCCACCGCCTGTGGTCGATGCGGGCAGTTCCTATGAAATTCCGGCGCAAAGCACACCGCCGATGGTGGATGTGACGAATGTGGCCCCGGCTGTGTCTGCGGCCCCGTCTGAACCAGCGATGAATGACGGCGTGTTTGCTGCTGAGCCGGCACCGGCCGCTCCGGCGATGAATCAGGATTCAGTCCGCAATTACGACCGCGGGAGCGCCAGCCCCAGCTTTAACCACAGCGCGTCCCATGGGGGCGCGTATAACAACGGCATCCGCGTCAACGGGCCGGGTTACAACGCCAACAGCAATGGTGATTTCCGCATCAACACACCGCAAGTGGGGGTCAGCAATAACGGCTTCCGTGTGAATATTGGTGGTATTCGCTTGAATATGCGGCTCTAGCGCTTTTTGCTTCGTCTAACCGAGGGGCAGAACGTGCAGTGAAAAATCCAACTTGATTCCAATGTCGCGGTACAATGATTGTGCCGCGGCATTTTTCTGTTCCGCCAGCCAGTACAGGCGCGCCCATCCTGCTGCTTGACCCAATGCCGCCAGTTGGATCACCAGTTCACGGCCCACGCCACGGCGACGTGCGGAATGGTCCACGAACAAATCCTGCATGTAACAGGCATATTTCAAACTGCCCGTCGTCGGGTGCAGGATGAAATGGCAGATGCCAACGATTGGTCCGCCTTTTTCAAGGCGGGCGCACAGGCCATGAACGGGGAATGTCGGGTCGCAAATGCGCGCCCATGTACTGGCGGTAATGTCGGGCGTAACCGTGCCCTCCATATTCGCCTGCCACAACGGCAACCATCCATCGTAATCGTCTTTATTCAGTGGTGCGATGATGGGTGCGGTCATGGTGGTTATTCTAAGGGGTGAAGCGCCATGGGCGCAATGGAGGGGGATTATATGGTTTCTTTTCGTCGGTACACGGTACGTTTTGTAACTGAATTTTCGGGCAGTGGTCCGTGTCCCACAGTTAGTTCTGATCGGTATTTCAGGTTCGAGTCCTGATACGCTTCATATTGGAAAGCAATGTCCTCAATCTCTTCAACATCTTCAGAAATATTGTTTTCAAGATAAAATTCTAAAACCCATTCACTCTTTTCATGTGAGAGGGTCACCTGTCTGAAATTGGGAGAAATGGCCCCAATCATCGCCTGCGCGAGCATGATGATTTGGTGGTTCCATTCTTCCAAAGCCGGTGTTGTGGTCATGCAATTTAATCCGTTGCGCGGTTCGGGCGGTTCAGTGGGTCGAACCCGTAATGCTCCAGCCAGCGCACATCGCTTTCAAAGAAGGTGCGCAGGTCGGGAATGCCGTATTTCAGCATCGCCATGCGCTCGATCCCCATGCCGAAGGCGAAGCCCTGATATTCTTCGGGATCAATGCCGCAATTTTTCAACACGTTCGGATGCACCATGCCACAGCCGCCAATTTCCAGCCAGCTATCGCCCGCGCCAATTTTCAATCCGCCGTCCTTGCGCGAACAGCCAATGTCCACTTCCGCGCTCGGTTCCGTGAACGGGAAGAAGCTGGGGCGGAAACGCAGCGGCAGATCGTCAATGTTGAAATACGCCCGCACGAAATCCAGCAGGCAGCCCTTCAAATGGCCCATATTGGTGGATTTATCGATCACCAAACCTTCGCATTGATGGAACATCGGCGTGTGGGTCATGTCGTAATCGGAGCGATAGGTGCGGCCCATCACGATCATGCGGATCGGCGGTTTTTGTTTCATCATCGTGCGTACCTGCACGGTGGATGTATGGGTGCGCAGCAATTTCTTCGCGGCTTCGCCCGCTGCATCCGGATCATCGGGCAGATAGAACGTATCGTGCATTTCGCGCGCCGGGTGGCCGGGCGGGAAATTCAGGGCGGTGAAATTGTGGAAATCGTCTTCGATGTCCGGGCCTTCGTTAATCACGAATCCCATATCGGCAAAGATGGCGGCGATTTCGTCCATCGTCTGGCTGATCGGGTGGATATGGCCCTTGCGCTCGGGGCGCGGGGACAAAGTGATGTCGATGGTTTCGGCGGACAGTTTCTGGTCCATCGCCTGTTTCTTCAGGGCGGCATCCTGCCGCGCGATCAGATCGGCGATTTCATCTTTCAGAACGTTCAGCGCCGCGCCGGTTTCCTTGCGCTCATCCGGGGTCATGGTGCCCAGATTCTTCATCAGCGCGGTGATGCGTCCGTTTTTCCCCAACGCGGCCACGCGCGCGGCGTCCAGCGCGGCCAGATCGGTGGCTTGTTCCACCATCTGGGTCAATTCGGTTTTCAGGGTGGCAATATTGCTGGTCATATCGGTCATATCGCTGTCAAAGGGTCCGGATCACGTCAAAATACGTCCCGTTTTTACCATTCCGGCGGCAAAAAACAAAGGGTTCGGTGCGGAAACGGACGGTTTTTATGTATTTGGGTGCGGCGTGGGGGCTGTTTTCGCGGTCTTGGCCGGGGCTGTTCGCGGCGAGGTGAAGAATTCATACGCCTTCCGGTTTGCCTCCAGCACGATGCGGGCATCCGGGCTCAGTCTTGCGTTCGGGTCGGACAGAATATCCAGAATGGCGGCATGGCGCATGGGCGCAACGATCATGTCGAAGGCATCTTGTCCCCTGTTCTGGGCGTACGTGCGTAAAGCGTGCGCGGCATCATGGTGGGCTTGGCTGGCCCGGTCCAAGGGCAGTGGCGAAGCGCCCAGAAAATCATGCGCCAGTGTCGGCCCCATGACGTATTCCTTGAGGGCGACCGCTTCTTCGTTTTGATCGTCGATGTCGGGATAGAAGATATGGTTGTTCATCGCATTTAATATGCGCATGGAAATGACGGATCGCACCACCTCTGGGTTCCCGCCGTCATCCAGATAGGCCCGCATGCTTTGTTTATCGGCATTGTATTCGGTTTCCGCGCCGTGTTTCAGTCCGTCACGGCAGTGCACCGCTTCGTGATACAGGAACAGGCGACGGTAATCCGCCAATGTGCCTGGGAAATATGCAATCTTTGTCGGCGCGTGAATAGGCAGAAGAGCGCCCCGTATCGTGTCCATGGTCAGCCGATCGGACGGCGTAAAGACGGTGCATTGAATCCACGGCCCGCGTAATCCCATCGTGGCAACACTCAACATACTGTTGGGGCCAACCAGATATTGTGCGGGCTGGAAGCCGAAGAACTCATAGTAAGAGCCCGTGGTTCCATCCGACAGAAGGGTGCGCAGGTCGGGGTTCGTTTGCGTGATGGCGTATAATTTCGCGGCGCGCTGTTCGGGGAATAAAATGGTCAGGGTGCTTCCGGCCAGATCGCGTAATGTGTCTTTGTGCGCATCAAGGGTTTGCACCAGATGATCCGTCTGGTCCCCAATGGGTGCGACGATCAACGGCCCGGACAGGTTGAACCCCATCCATCCCAATCCGGCATAGGCAAACGCCCGGCGCACGCGCCCCATTTTTTTAAACGAATCCATCGGCCACATTTGGCCAGCCCTTCCCTGCTTTTCTTTCAGCGGTAACAGGTGGGATAGGCGGGGACAAGGAAAAAGGCCTTGAGCATCTGGACGAGGATGGGCAGGGGGCAGGAATTGTGTGGTCTCACAGGGAAATAAGGCGCGGGCCCCGAAAACCCGGCCTTTGGCTGGAAAAGCAGGATATTAGCCCCGTCTAATTATATGAAAAATGTTTGACGAGTGGGTGGGGGTTGTGGTCTAACGGACCTCTATTTTCATATTTATTGTCCGGGGTGTTCGGCCATGACCAACGAACGTGATTTCAAACCTGCCGCCAATCCGTTTGCCTTCATGCCGGGCGGGTCCAGTTATAAGCTCAGCACCATGTCCATGAATGACACGGTTCTGGTGCAGGCGGATAAGGCTGTGGTGCCGGTGACCAGTGTGGACGACATTATCGTTCAGGCGGTTACGGCACCGGGCCAAACAGTTTTGAATGCTTCGCCCACGCCATGCAGCGGGAAGCGTCATTTTTATAACGGATTACTGGGATCGACGGCGGCCAGCGCGTTGACCTGCGGTGTTCTTTTCACGGGCCTTGATCTGGATTTTACGGGTCTTGCCCTGTCATTTGCTGGCATGATGTCTGTTCTAAACGGAGGATATTCCGCCTCGCAATCCAAAAGCGGCGTGTTTGCCGCGGCTGGCGTGGGCTTGCTCACATCTGTGTTTGCCGCGGGTCTGGGATATTCAGCAGCAGGCGGAATAATGATTGTTGCGAGCGCTTCGGCGACCGTGTCGACGGCGCTCGGTGCGGCGGCAATGCCACCCGATGTAAAGAAGCGCGGTGCGTCCGGTGGTTTCAAACTGGCGGCGGGAACGGCCCTGGGCTGTCTGGCTGGCATGGCGATGTCGGCGTTTACAGCGGTATCAACGCCCGTGGAACCGGAAATGGAATATTGCGCTTACCATCGCAACTCCACTACGGAAATGTCCTGCGCGTCGTCTACAGAAAGTCTGAAACGGGGCATGCATCTGGAAACGCGATATTTTACCCGGCCTAAGGTATCGCCATGAATTTAAAAAACGATCCATCTGATCTCTCCCGTCCGCTCGGCTTCAAATCCGGGGATGTGGGATATAGATTCAGCACAATTTCAAAGGATGGCGTTTTACTGATGCAGTCCGATGTGACGGGCGCGCAAGCACAAGGCTTGATGAGCCTTGATGATATTATTGTGCAGGACCCTGGTGCCGCGGAAAAATCAGTGGTGGCATTGCCGCCGGAACCCATCAAGGAATCGCGCGATTTTCGCTGTGGCTTTGTGGCGACGGCGGCGGCCAGTGCGCTGACCTGCGGCCTGATGATTGCGGGTGGATCGGCGGCCATGGCGACGCTGCTGTTGCCGGCGTTTGGTCTTATTGGCGCGTTGTCATGCATGCCTTCACTGCCAACGCCCGCATCGAAAAAAACCATGCTGGCGAGCACGGGGCTGTGTGCATCCGCTTTTGGTATGGGCGTGGGGCTTTTGCCTTTTTCTGGCTTGGGCGGCGTGCTGTTGGTTGCGGGCGCGGGTACCGTGGCGGTCACGACCCTGCTCGGGGGCATGCAAATGGGACTGTCCACGGAAGCCAGCGGAATTTCCAGTGTACGGAAGTTGGTGACCGGTGGCGTATTGGGCTGTCTGGCTGGGGCCGCCCTTTCCGCGTTTACGGCGGTGGCGCTCTCCGATCCGGCGGCCGAATTTTGCACGCCCGCGCGCGATGCGACGCATCCGATGGGTGCCGCAGCGGCGGAGTGTGATTTTTCAGTTCAGACGCTGAAGCGCCGCGTGCAAATCCATAACGAATTTCTGGTTCCGCGATCATGATAGAAAAAGCGTTGCCGATTTATTTTCGGTGCGCATCCTGTGGGAAAATTGTAAGGGAAATATAACCATGACCATGCACAAAAATTCTTCAAATCCTCCTCAGTCCTGCGGCTACAAGCCGGGGGATGCGTCGTATAAATTCAGTACGATTTCGATGGGCGATGCCATTTTTATGCAGGTGGGAGAGCAGGGTAAATCCACCACGGGGCTGATGGCTATTGATGACATCATTGTGCAGGTGCCCCCAACCCCATCGGCAGAAGAAACCGTGGCCCAACCGGCTGTATCTGTGCCTGTGAAAACGGGAACATCTGATTATCGACGGGGGCTGTTGTCCTCTGCTTCTGGTGCGGCGTTGGCCTGTGGCATGGTGGCGGCGGCTGGGTATTCCGGGCTGTCGGCTGAATTTTTGGCTGGGGGGGGTGCTTTTGCTCTTGTGGTGGCGCCGGCTATCGTCGGGATGGGCGTTAGCTCTATAGGCTCTGTCTTCACCAAACACGCGGGATTGTTTGCGGGCGGCATTGGGTTCAGCGCGGCGCTGATGGGGATTGGTGCAACACTGCCCGGGTCTATCGGCGTCTTGTCTGCCGTTATGGGTGCGGTTATCACAGGTGTGCACGGCCTTGGTGCCGTAGATGCCATGCACGAGGATGTGAAGTCGTTTGGACTGTCCAATGGAAAGAAATTTGCAAAGGGCACGTGTCTGGGGGCTTTGGCGGGTGCCGCCCTGGCGGCCTTTATGTCCGCGTCTGTGGTCGATACCGCGTTGGAGCCACCGCACAAACCGTACCCTATGAACCAACGTGTTGAAGTTCATATGGACACCACATTGTTGGAAACGGCGCCGCGATTGACGGAGGATGGCGCGGAATATATCCCGCAAAAAGTTGTCCCACGAGAAACGGTGCCACGATTGAATTAAGGTTGCGATTTTTACGCGACACAGCAGACAAACAAAAAGCCCCGGATTTCTCCGGGGCTTTTTAATGCGATCAAAGCGCTTAAGGATTAAGCAGCTTTTTTACCAGCTTTTTCCAGAGCATCAGCAACCTGTTTCGCGATGATTGCGAAATCGGCCGGAGCCAGGGCGGCGATGTCGGCCAGAACCTTGCGGTCCAGCTCGATGCCAGCCAGTTTCAAACCGTTCATGAAAACGGAGTACGTCATGCCATGTTCGCGGGCACCGGCGTTGATACGCATGATCCACAGGCTGCGGAAATTGCGTTTCTTTGTACGACGGTCGCGGTACGCATACTGACCAGCTTTTTCAGCCGATTGACGTGCTGTTTTCAGGCAATTGCGACGACGGCCATAGTGACCTTTCGTTGCGGCAAATACCTTTTTCTTTTTGGACTTTGTGTTCGGTCCGGCGGTAACGCGTGCCATTATTGACCTCCCTCAGCTTTTTTCGGGTTGCGCTTCGGACGCACAGCACGAGTCAGCTTTTTCAAGCTGTAAGGCATGTGGAATGTCAGCGTGTTCACACCGTCAGCTTTGAACATCGTCAGAATCTTACGCGCTTTGCGTTTCATCTGTTTCGGTTTGTTCATTTGCATGTGGCGCATTTTGGCAGGTTTAAATTTAACCTTGCCAGAGGCGGTGACGCGAAAACGTTTTTTCGCACCGCTCTTGGTCTTCATCTTCGGCATTTTCCTCTCCTTTTTCAGGGGGTTACAACGTGCGGGGGCAAGGCATGCCGAATTCCAGGGCCAGCCCTCGCGTTACGAACGGCTATATAGACGGGGTCTGTGGGTAAAATCAAGGGAAAAAGGGTGTTTTTCTGACCAAACCTCTCCCTTCGTCATCCCCGCGCAGGCGGGGATCCGGAGCCATCAGGCGTAAAACTATCCCGGTCCCCTGGATTCCCGCCTGCGCGGGAATGACAGAGTGGGGATGGGGGTTAGGCGGGCGGGGTCAGGGATTTGAGGAATCCCAGGATTTCTTTTGTCATAATGTTTCTGGCGTGGGTGGTTTTCAAACCCTGATCCCCGTCGGCGTAGCCGGTGATCTCCAGCCGTCCGGCAGTTTTGTCGCCCGCTTTGCTGCCCGCTGTTCCGGCGCGAAAGGCGGCCTGGACCAGATCGACCTGCGCGTTCTGAACCCCCGGAATTTTGGCCGGGTCGGACCAGAGGTCGGATTCGCCGTAATGGATTTGCGTCGGCGCGGCGATGCGGCTCAGCAATTTTTGCAATTTGTAATCGCGCACCTGTCGCAGGAAGGGCAGGCCCAGCTCGGCATTCTCCACCGCGACATGGTCGAGGCCCGCAATTTCCGCCATGGCGATTTGTTCGGTGAGCGGGGCGAGCCAGCTTTTGCCCGGGTCAAAGATCGGCCACAGGAACACCAGCCCCGCGACGTGATCGCGCCACGCGTCGGTCAGCGCGGTGAGGGTGTTGAGCGCGCCCAACCCCTCGGCCACAATCACGATGCGGGTGAATTTCATGTTGTCCCGCGCCCATTTCAAAATGGACAGCATGTCCTCGAACGCGGTTTCCAGTGTGAAGAATTGTGATCGCTTGCTGCTGTCACCGCACCCGCGGAATTCGAACCGCAAACTGTCATAGCCTTGGGCATTGAGTTGCGTGCTTAGGTTTCCCAGCACGTCACCGAAATTTTTGCGGTCACCGGGGAACCCGTGGACCAGAATGACCAAAAGATCGGACGGCGTCTTTGTTTTCGCCGGGTCATGGATCGCGGTGACCCAGTCCTGCTTTCCGATCGGAATTTGAAATGGTTCGGTCATTTTAGATGCTTCATCTGAGTGTCATCCCCGGCGCGCAACGCCGTAAGGCGGTGCGCAGGACGGGGATCCGGGAGATATGTGCGGCGCTTGCGCCGCCCGTTATTGTACCAGATCCCCGCACGCATTTCGATCTGCGGTGCAGATCTCCATTTGGCGGGGATGACACGTGAGAGCCCTTTATGCGCGGCGGGTTTTTTGTTCAGCGATCGGGGCGCTGTATTGCATGGTCAAATCCCACGGGAAGTGCAGCCATGTGTCTTGGCTGATTTCCGTGACGTATGTGTCACAGGTGGGCTTGCCCTTTGGCTTGGCATAGACAGCGGCGAAATGCGCATCGGGCAGCATGTTGCGGGCGATTTTGAAGGTGTTGCCGCTATCGACCAGATCATCGATGACCAGCCAGCCTTTGCCCGTACCCACACCTTGCGGCAGCTTCAGAACATCGGCCTTGCGCTGGTTGGTGTGGTCATAGCTGGAAATACCCAGCGTTTCGACCAAACGCACATCCAGTTCACGCGCAACGATACAGGCCGGAACCAATCCGCCGCGTGTAATGGCAATAATGCCAACCCATTTTTTCGGCATATCCAAACGCCACGCCAAGGCCTTGGAATCTTCGTGGAAACGATCCCATGAAATAAACAAATCGCGGTGTGCCGGGGCGGTGGCTTTCTTCGTGCTTTTTTTAACGGCGCTCTTTTTGGGCGCGGATTTTTTTGGCACTGATTTTTTCGGGGCTGATTTTTGGGGAGCGGGCTTTTTTGCGGGGGTTTTCTTCGCTTTGGTTGCGCTGGCCATAATGTCTTCTTAAGTCCTGTTGGGTGCGGGGTGATTCAACGGATCTCCGTTTTACCCCATTCGCCGCGAAAAAAACAGGCTTTTACCCTATGGTCGGCTGGCTGGTTGGCGGGCTGGGCCGGGTTTCAGGCGGCGGGGCCCTTGCGGTCCAGTATGGTGATGCCGTCGATCAGCCATGCGCCGTCCACTTGCGCCTTCAGGCGGATAATGGCGGTGAAGGGTTTATTGTCCCGGCCCACCATGCGCACCTGTTGCAACACGATGCCGCCGGACAGGACATCGCGGTCCATCAGGGCCACAGCGCGATGGTTATAAACGGGCCAGTATTCCATGCGGATATGGCCCAGAAGACGGGTCGGGTGCGTTGAGTTCTGCCCGCCGAGCTGGTCACGAAAATCGCGTGTCAGATTGGTGGAACATTGCACGACATTGCGCGTCCGAATGGCGTTCAGCGCGGTTTCAATTGTGGTTTGAATCGTGGCATCGTCGGGCGTGCGATCCGGGCTGTAACGCGGCGGTGCGATCAGCGCGGTGCGATGCAGGTGTGTTGTGGTTGCGTGCGGCGGGCCGATCAATGGGCGGCTGGCGGCATCGCTGTCCATGGCCAGAAACAGGCTGACCACCGTTGCGGTCGCAATCAGGAAGCAACGGAATATGTGAATCGGGGTTTTAGGGTGCCACATTGCACATGCTCCACAGAGAACGGCCTTTAATTAAAGAGTGTGGTCGGCCATATTCTCTTTTCGGCGGATTGTTTTTCCGCCTCGCGCGGGTCATAGTGTGATCGAATACGATGATCAAACAGCAATGGCCCAAAACATCATGACCTGCAGGCGGGATACAGTTCCATTCTATGCCCAGACACATTAACTATCTTTTAACGGCTTTGATTTGCCTGTGTTTTTACGGGCTTGCGCATACATCTGCACGTGCGGAACCGGTGGTGCCCGCCGTTCCGGCGGTCGAAGTTGTGGCCGAAGATGTGCCCGATCGCATGGGGCATGGCATCGTTTTTCTGGAATTGTTCACATCCGAACAATGTCCGTTTTGCCCGGAAGCCGAACGCAATTTCCGGGACCTGTTGGGGCAGGATGGCGTGATGGGGTTCACCTGTTCCGTGGATTATTTTTCGACTGGAACCGATCCGCTGGCGCGTCCCTTCTGCACCGCGCGGCAGGATTTTTATATGGACCGGATCAAAACCGGCCCGCGTTATACACCGCAACTGATTTTAAATGGCGTGTCGCACATGTCCGGCCATAAAATTCAGGATGTGGCCGTCGCGTTGAAGGGCGCGCAACAAAACCCGGCGACGCGGTTGAATATTGTGGCCGGGGCCGTTGCGGGCCAGTTCGATATCATCCTGCCCGCCATGATGCGTGCAGCGGATGCGAAGCCGTATATGCTGCGCATGGCGCTGGTCAAAAAACAGATGGATGATGCCAAGGCCCCGCACACCAACCAGATTCGTCAATTAATCAATGGGGGCGATTGGAATGGGTCGGCGACAGCGTGGAGCGTGACGCCCCCGGCCGATCCGGATGCGGATGCGTTTATTGTGTTCGTACAGGACCCGGATACGGCCCGCATCGTCGCCGCCGGGATTGAAGATCTCTCGCGTTAAGTCTCACAGGGTTTCCCATGCTTGCAACAATCGTCAATTCCCGCGTGTTTAACCGCTTTATTATCGCGGTCATTCTGGTCAATGCGGTCATGCTGGGGCTGGAAACGGATGATGCCATTATGGCGGCGCACGGGCCGCTTCTGCACATGCTTGACCGGGTCATCATTGGTATTTTCGTTGTTGAATTGGCGATGAAGCTGGTCTTGTGGCGCGGGTCGTTCTTTCGCAATGGCTGGAACGTGTTTGATTTTATCGTGGTGGCGATTTCATTGCTGCCGATGATTGCCATGTTCTCGGTCCTGCGGGTGTTTCGCGTGTTCCGGGTGTTCCGTTTGATCTCCGTCGTGCCGCAAATGCGCCGGGTGGTGTCGGCCTTGCTGCGGGCCATTCCGGGGATGGCGTCCATTCTGGCGGTTTTGCTGGTGGTGTTTTATGTCGCCGCGGTCATGGCGACACAAATTTTCGGTCATACCGATGATCCGGTGCTGGAAAATCTGTTCGGGTCTATCGGTGCGTCCATGTACACCCTGTTCCAATTGATGACGTTGGAGGGATGGTCGGAAAACATCGCCGCGCCGACTTTGGTGCATTATCCGTGGTCGTGGGTGTTCTTCGTCGGCTTTATCGTGGTGACGACGTTTGCTGTTCTGAACCTGTTTATCGGGATTATCGTTGATGCCATGAACATGATTCATGATGAAGAAGACGCGGAACAGCATCACCAAATCGCGCGGCAGGATGATATTGATGCCCTGCGCGGCGATATTGCGGAATTAAAGGATATGTTGAAAGCGCGTGATTGATTAAAGAAAAGCCGTCATCCCCGCCTTGTGCGGGGATCCGGAAAAGACCGGGATGATTTGTGCCTTGTGGCTCCCGGATCCCCGCACAAGGCGGGGATGACGATGAGGTGGCTGTTCCTGTTTAATGCGCGGCGGCCCAGTTTTTGCCCCAGCCCGCCTCGGCGGAGAGCGGCACGCCCACATCGGCCACGGATTCCATCACATGCTTGACCAGTGCGGCGGTTTGTTCGATTTCGCCTTCCGGCACTTCGAACACCAATTCGTCATGCACTTGCAACAACATGCGCGCGGATAATCCGGCCTGTTTCAAGGCACCCGGCATTTTGGCCATGGCCAGTTTCATGATGTCGGCGGCGGTGCCTTGCAACGGGGCGTTAATCGCTTGCCGTTCGGCGAAGGCGCGCCATGCGCCGTTTTTGGCGTTGATATTGTTGATCACGCATTTGCGGCCATACACGGTTTTGATAAAGCCGTTTTGGCGGGCCTCGTCCTTTTTCGATTCCATGTAATCCTGAATTTCACGGAAACGGGTCAGATATTTGCGGATGAATTCGTTGGCTTCACCGGGTTCACAGCCCAATTGCTTGGCGAGCCCCCAGCCGCTGATGCCATAGATGATGCCGAAATTGACGGCCTTGGCGGAGCGACGCAGTTCCGGCGTGACCTGATCCAGCGGCACGCCAAACACTTGCGATGCGGTCAGCGCGTGAATGTCGACATTGTCGATGAAGGCTTGTTTCAATGCCTTCACATCGGCCAGCGCCGCGGCCAGACGCAATTCCACTTGAGAATAATCGACGGACAGCAAGACGTGACCGTCATCGGCGATGAATGCCTGACGGATGCGGCGGCCTTCTTCGGTGCGGATCGGAATGTTCTGCAGATTCGGGTCGGACGATGACAGGCGGCCCGTATTGGTGCCCGCCAGCGAAAACGACGTATGCACGCGGCCCGTTTTCGGGTTGATATCGTTTTGCAGGGCGTCGGTATAGGTGGATTTCAGTTTGGCCAGTTGGCGCCATTCCAGAACCCTGTCGATGATCTCGGTGCCTTGTAGGCCTTCCAGCACATCGGCGGCGGTGGACCAATCGCCGGTTTTTGTCTTGCTGCCGCCCTGTAAGCCCATTTCGTCAAACAAAACCACGCCCAATTGCTTCGGCGATGCCACATTGAATTCGTGGCCTGCCAGCTTGTGGATTTCGCTTTCCAGCGTGGCCAGCTTCATGCCGAATTCGTGGCTCATCTGTTTTAAAACGGTGGTGTCGACCTTAATGCCCGTCCATTCCATTTCGGCAATCACGGGGACAATGGCGCGTTCGATATCTTCATACACGCCGACCATTTTTTCCGGGGCCAGGCGTGGCTTCAAAATGCGGTGCAGGCGCAGTGTGACATCGGCATCTTCCGCCGCATAATCCAGCGCTTTGGCAATGTCCACCTTATCGAACGTCACCTGATTTTTTCCGGTTCCGGCGACATCGTTATATTTAATCGTCTCGTGCCCCAGCATCAGGGTAGACAGTTCATCCATCCCGTGACCATGTTCGGTGCCATCCAGAACGTAGGACAGCAACATCGTGTCATCGACGGGCGTGACATTGATGCCGATGCCCGCAAACATTTGCAGATCGTATTTAATGTTATGGCCGATTTTCAGGACGGATTCATCTTCCAGCAACGGCTTCAACACCGCGACAACGTCGCTCAACGGCAATTGCGGAATAACGGTGTCGCCACCGCCCAGCAAATCCACCGTGCCCTTGTGCCCCACGGGGATATAGGCCGCTTGCCCCGGCACAATCGCCATGGAAATACCGACCAGATCAGCGATGGCCGGGGTCAGGTTGGTGGTTTCGGTGTCGATGGCCAGCATACCCGCCGCGCGGGCCTGCTCCGCCCAGTGTTGCAGCGTTTTGATATCGTTGATCAGGGTATAGACATTGTCCGCCATCGGCGCGCCCATAGATGGGCGGGCAATCGGGGTAATGGCGGTCGTCTGGGTGCTGGCGGTTTGTGTGGGTGTCGTCGGGGCGTCGTGCTTCAACCCCAACCGGGAAATCACAGATTTAAATCCATGTTCCGCCAAAAACGCGGCCAGTGACGGGCTGTCCAGATCGCGGGCGCGCATATCTTCGAACGCGACGGGAACCGGGGCGTGATCGTCCAGTTGCACCAGACGGCGCGAAATGCGGGCTTTCTCCGCATTCTCGATCAAGGCTTCGCGGCGCTTGGGTTGTTTGATATCGCCGGCACGGGCCAGCAATTCATCCAGCGACCCATATTCGTTGATCAATTGCGCGGCGGTTTTAATGCCGATGCCGGGCACGCCGGGGACGTTGTCGGACGGATCGCCCGCCAGTGACTGCACATCAACCACCTTGTCCGGGGTGACGCCGAATTTTTCAAACGCGTCTTCGGGGCCCATGAATTTCGCCTTCATCGGGTCGAAAATGCGCACGCCATCGCCCAGAAGCTGCATCAAATCCTTGTCGCTGCTGACGATGGTGACGGTTTTGCCCTGTTCGCGCGCCATGCGGGTATAGGTGGCGATCAGATCGTCGGCCTCAAACCCCTCCATCTCCAACGCGGGAATGCCGAACGCTTTGGTCGCTTCGCGGATCAGGCCGAATTGCGGTTTTAAATCTTCCGGTGTTTCGTCGCGGTTGGCTTTGTATTCCGGGTAAATGTCGTAACGGAAATTCTGGCGCGCGGCATCGAAGATCACGGCGATAAACGGCGCATGCATATCGGCCAGCAATTTCGTCATCATATTGACGAACCCCAGCACCGCCCCCACGGGCACACCGTGCGGGTTGGTCAAATTCTGGGGCAGGGCGTAATAGGCCCGGAAAATATATCCGGACCCGTCCACCAGAAAGATTTCGTTATTATCGGTTGTGTTTTGTGCGTTTGCCTGTGCCATGGGGCAAACAATGGCGCAAGGTGGCGTTCAAGTCCAGCGTAGATTCGTGATTGATCAGTGCGCGGGGTTTTGTAAATCCAATCGCAAATCTTGGCCGTTCAGGGGTTTAAAGAATGACAAGGGACCCATCGGTTCAAAAAGCAAGGTGTTGTCGCTTAACGTAACCTTGTACGAGTCCATGAGGCCGGGGGCCATCATTTGCAGAATGCGGGGTTTGTCGCCGACCAAATCATCCAACGCCAGCGGTATATCTAGGGATGCCGCTTTGATGGGTGTTCCGCAATCATCGTTTTTAGCTGTTGGATATTGTGTAATGTAATAAGGACCGACATAAATTGTCAGTGCGCCCTGTTCCTCTTTGACCCAGTGATTGAGCGGGGAAATGTCACCGCAAATTTGGTAATTTAAAGGAGTGCTAAGGCGCAGAATGACCTCATCTGCGCGGTCACCTTTTGACGGGCGGAGCGAAACATCCAGTTTTTTCGGATAGATTTTTCCCTGCTTGTAGCCCGGGTCAAAGAATTTACGCTTGGTTGATGATATTTCTGGCTCATGCGTGTCGTATAACCGCTCTGGCTTATATCCTTTTTCCACCAGCATGCGCAAAACGCTGTCCGGCCCGGCCAGATGCCCTGCACCAACGACCACGAAGTCTGTGCCTGTGCCATTCAATTCACGAATAATGGCATCGGTCATTTGTTGGTTTCGTGTTGTGAGCATCATGTTGTACAGGCCAGGGGTCTTTTCCTGCATATCTTTGTTGCCGCTGGTGTGGACGTCATTTAAATCGCCCGTGACCCAGGCTTTGAAAAGCTGATCCATCTTGCTGTCTTGTTCAATGGATATTTCGCCACGCAGATCGTTCACCGTGTTCATCAGATAGGCCATCTGATCGGATTCCGATAAAGTCGAGTGTTTCAGCATATTTTCACGGGTGGGTTCGAGTGATTTTGTCGGAATGCCCAGTCCGCCTTTTTCTAAAATCATCTCGACGCCCTGAATTATTTTCCGGCGCTTATATTTTTTATTGGGATCTGTTTCGATGTGTTTGTTGTTTGCCCGTGCGGTATAAAATTCTGATTCGATCACGTCGGCGGCGGCCCATGGCTGCAAATGGTCAATATCGGCCATTTGCATACCAATATCAGACATTAAATCTTCCAGATCTTTGCGTTGCTCTGGTGTCATGCGCTTGGTCAGGTTGCCATGCATATCGTACCCAGATTTATAGTATTCGCGCAGCAAGGCCGGATTTGTCATGTCGAGGAACGTGGCTTCCAGCCAGAGCGTGTCCGCGTGTGCAAGTGATTCATTGAACAAGGGTGTGCGCCACTTTGTTCCTTTTTGTAACAGGTGGACTGATCCAAACAGATAAACGGATGAATCATGATCGCGCAAAACGAACATGGCCGGTTGCGGTGGGTATGCGGGGTCGGGTTTGTACAGATGTTCGGCGGGGTCCTTGGCATGGGCCGCGCCGCTGGTGATCAGGGCGCAAAGGGCAATACTCAGGCAACGAATTCCGAAACCACGCATGAAACAAAATCTCCGGTCTTGAAAAAAGCGATGGGACGCAGGGGAGAGGAAAAAGAGAAGGGCCGGGGTGGACAGCCCCAGCCCTTAAAAATCGTACGTATGGTTATTTTATACAACGTAGGCGTTAAAGCGAAGTTAAACTGCAATTTCAGATATTTACATAATCAACTCTCGCCTTGTCATCCCCGCCTTGTGCGGGGATCCGGGAGCCAAAAGGCGCAGATCATCCCGGTCTTTTCCGGATCCCCGCACAAGGCGGGGATGACGGTGGCTGGGGCGGGAATGACAGTGGCTGGGGCGGGAATGACAGTGGCTGGGGCGGGAATGACAGTGGCTGGGGCGGGAATGACAGTGGTTGGGGTGGGGATGACGGGGGCTGGGGCGGGGATGACAATGGTTAGGGTGGGGATGACGATTCTGGAGCGGCAATTTTGGGGTGAGGTGTCGTGCTCTTATGCCGTTTTGGTGGCCGTGCTTTCCTCCACAAAATCCAGATCAACGTTGCAGGTCTCCCGCATGCCCAGCAGGGCCGCGGCGGCGATGGCGTAGGTGGCCAGGCCCACAACCATGGCCGCGCTCACCACGCCCAGATCGGGTTTCAGCATGACGAAGGCGGAAATGACCAGCGCCCCCGTGCCGCGCACGAAATTGGGCACCGATGTCGCCACCGTGGCGCGCAGATTGGTGCCGAATTGTTCGGCCGCCGATGTCAGCATCAACACCCAGAACCCCATCGAAAACCCGATCGCGAAACAGAAGGCGTAGTAGGTGGTTGGGCTGATGCCGTTCAAATTCAGGAAGATGATGGTCAGGATCGTGCCCAGCCCCATGAACAGGCCGATAACTTTTTTCCGGCTGTGCAGGCGCTGGCTCAAAATTCCGCTGACCCCGTCCCCGATGGTCAGGCCCAGATAACACAGCGGCAAAGCGGTCGCGACCGACAGTGGCCCCGTCACATTCATCGCCGCGCCAATTTCCGGCGCGAACGTAATCAACACCGCCACCACGAACCATGGCGGCGTGCCGACCAGGATGCAGGCGATATAGCGTTTCATCCGGCTGGCAGAGGTGAGGAGCATTTTCAAATCGCCGCGCTTGATCGTGTCATCATCGCGCACGGTCTTGAACATTTTGGAATCGGACAATGATACGCGCAGCAGGAGGAGCGCCAGCCCCATCACCCCGCCGACGATATAGGCGGTCTCCCACGGCAACATATGTCCGGTGAACCCGGCGGCCACGCCGCCCATCACGCCCACCGTGGCGACGATGGTGGTGCCGTATCCGCGCAAATGGCGCGGCATCATTTCACTAACCAACGTAATGCCCGCGCCAATTTCCCCGGCCAAGCCAATCCCGGCCAGCAGGCGGCACAGCGCATATTGCGGAATGTCGGTGACAAACGCATTGGCAATGTTGGCGAGGGAATAGAGCAGGATGGACCCGAACAACACCTGCTTCCGGCCCACGCGGTCGCCCATGACGCCCCAGATCAATCCACCAATCAAAAACCCGATCAATTGCATGTTGAGCAGCAACGCGCCACTGTCGGTGAGGGCCTCGCCGGACAAGCCGAGGTCTTTCAGGCTGGAAACACGCAGCACGCTGAACAAGACCAGATCATACACATCGACAAAATACCCAAGTGCCGCGACAAAAATCGCCAGCGCCAGCATGCGGTCGCTTTTCAAGTTGGTCCATAATTCACCCATGGTTTTTCGATGCTCCCATTCTTGTCATCCCGGTCTTCTGGATTTCCGCGTGCGCGGGAATGACCGTGTTTATAATGCCGGGCAAAAGGGTACGTGAGCATGGCGCAAAGGGCAATTGCCCCCTTGTGTTGCAGATGCGCATGAAAAAAGCCGCCCGGTGAAGGGGCGGCTTTTTTAAAGGCTGTGCCGATGTTACGCGGCGGCTTTGTATTCAATTTGTTCGGCGGCCAGTGTTTTTTGATAGGCCGGGCGCGCGCTTACGTCTTTCAATACGCGTTTCACGTTGGCACCCAACGTGACCGGCAGGCCCCAGTTGGCGATGACGGACAACAAAATATCGGCGGCGGTGACGGCATCACCCGCCAGATATTTCGTGGTGGCCAGACGGGCATCGGCTTCATCCCACAGGGCTTGGATGCCGGCAATAAACAACGGGGCCAATTGGGCCTTCGTCGCCTCATCCAGCGTTTGCTTGTTCAGCCAGAACATCCGGCTGCAGGCCGGGTGCAGGGATGAATTGCACCACATCAGCCATTCCAGCGCCTTGGCCCGGGCAATGCCGGATGTGGGCATCAGGTCATTGGCGTGGGTGTCGAGCAGATAGGTGATGATGGCTGCGCCTTCTTTCACCGGTTCGCCGTCCACGATCAACAAAGGCACCTGACCGCGCGGGTTGAGTTTCAGGAAATCCGGCGCTTTCAAATCATCCTGCTTCACGGCCTCGAACGGCACGTTCAGTTCGTTCAGGATAACGTGCATCGCCATCGAGCAGGCACCCGGCTTGTAGTAAAGTGTATAGGACATAATGTTTCCTCTTGTTGCGTATGGACCGCTCTCAAACTAGGCCATTGCGGGGGGCATTCAAGGGCTCAGGTTGGCGTGTATGCAAAAAACCCTCCCGGGTGGCCCGGAAGGGTTTTTAAAAGTTCGGGTTTTGATGCGGGTTTAAGCCAGCATGGCATACAGGGCCACAGCCGCCGCGTTGGACACGTTCAGGCTGGCAATCGGTTCATGTGTCGGCAGGCGGACCAGCACGTCACAATTTTCACGCACCAGACGGCGCATGCCCGGGCCTTCGGCGCCCAGAACGATCACGCATTTCTCCGGGCGGTCCAGTTCGGCGATGGTTTTTTCGCCACGCTCGTCCATGCCAATGGTCACGTATCCGTCTTCCTTCAGCTTTTCCAGCGTCCGGGACAGGTTGGTTTCATAGGCCACAGCCAGATGATCCGCCGCGCCGCACGCCGTTTTGGCCAGCACGCCGATCAATTCCGGCGCGTGCATTTTCTGCATCACGACGCCCGTCGCGCCAAAGGCCGATGCCGAACGCAGGATCGCACCAACGTTATGCGGGTCGGTCACTTGATCCAGCAGAACAACAACGCTACGCGCTTTGGTCTGGCCGCTGATGATGATGTCTTCGATCGACACATCTTCCAACTGGCCGCAGGCCAAGGCAATGCCTTGGTGCACGGCACCCGGCGGGAACAGGCGGTCCATGTCATCCTTGCTGACGGCCAGCGGTTCCGGACGGGTCAGGCCCGCTTTCGTGGCTTCTTCCAGAACCGGGGCGAATGTTTCCATCGCCGCTTCGCTCAAATACAAAGCATGGATGTTGCGGTTCGGGTTCAACCATGCGGCGCGGACGGCGTGCATGCCATACAGGTTCGGGCGGTGGCTCGGACGGCCGCCAGCCTTCAGGCGCATTTGATCACGTTTGGGTTGTTCGGCGGCTGTGTCCGTGGTTTCGACCTCTTCACCACGGCCCTTGAACGGGGCGCGGCCTTCATGACGGTCATCACGGCGCGGTTTGCGTTCGAAACCACCATCGCGTTGCGGGCGGTCAAAGCCACCTTCGCGCTGCGGACGATCACCATACGGGCGGTCAGAGCGCGGACGATCAAAGCCGCCTTCACGGCGGGGGCGATCAAATCCACCTTCGCGTTGCGGGCGATCACCATAGGGGCGATCGGAACGCGGACGATCGAAGCCACCTTCGCGACGCGATTTGTCAAAGCCGCCTTCGCGGCGGGGTTTATCAAAACCACCTTCACGGCGGGGGCGATCGCCATACGGGCGGTCGGAACGCGGACGATCATCGCGCGGACGATCAAAGCCGCCTTCGCGCCGTGGTTTATCAAAACCACCTTCGCGGCGGGGCTTGTCAAAGCCACCCTCACGACGCGGGCGATCGCCATACGGGCGGTCGGAACGCGGACGATCATCGCGCGGTCTATCAAAGCCGCCTTCACGGCGGGGGCGATCAAATCCACCCTCACGGCGCGGTTTGTCGAAACCGCCTTCACGTTGCGGACGATCGCCATACGGGCGGTCGGAGCGGGGGCGGTCGAAGCCGCCTTCGCGACGTGGTTTATCGAAACTGCCTTCACGGCGCGGCTTAAAGCCCCCATCACGACCACCGGGGCGGCCGCCTGTGGATCGTCCTGTGGATCGATCTGTGGGTCCTTTTCCTGAACGGGGACCGCGGCCGGGTGGGTTTTCTCTGGGTGCCATGAGTTTTTTCACTTTTTCTCTGTATTTTACGGGTGGCCTCATAAATCATGTCTTGACAGAAAATGCAAAAACCTTTTTCTTTCCCCAGCCGTTGAAGGTACGGAGGGGTGGCCGAGTGGTTAATGGCAGCAGACTGTAAATCTGCCCTCTAGCGAGTACACAGGTTCAAATCCTGTCCCCTCCACCATCTTCAAAAACCCGCCTTTTATGGCGGGTTTTTTGTATCAAAATTCAATTTTTGTGTGATTTTGCATATGCTTAGGGCGCCGGTTCAGGCGGGGTTCTCTCTTATTTGCCATGGCCTATAGGGACGGAATGCGCCGGGCATCGCTATGCTAAGGTATTGATCTGGCATAATTTCGCAAAGGCTTCATAATATCCTGCGTCGTATAATTTTTTCATTTTGATTGTTTATTCGTGGATGGGGCGTTCTATGCGCGGTTTCCTTTGCGTTTGTTCCTTTTTATGCCTGTTCCCACTGCCCGCTATGGCGGGGGAGTGGGTGCAGTGGGCGGATTATAATGTCCAGATCCTGCGCGGCCATGATTACAAGCTGGATGCGGAGGAAGAGCAAACCATTGTCACGCTCGAACATGCCAGTGGCTGGACGTATGGCGATCTGTTTGCGTTTACGGATCTGACTTATCCCGATGGCGGGGATTCCAGCTATTACTTTGAAATATCGCCGCGTCTGTCCTTGGGCAAAATCACGGGGGCGGATTTGTCTTTTGGTCCGATCAAGGATGTTTTGATTTCGACCACGCTGGAAAACGGGCGGGGGTTGAAGCCGCGTTATTTATATGGCGCGGCGGTGGATCTGGATCTGCCCGGTTTTCGGTTCTTTTCGGCCAATGCCTATGTGCGGGATGATGTTGCGCTGGATGGGCAGACATGGCAGGTGACATTGGCTTGGCAACGGCCCTTTGCGCTGGGCGGTGTGAATTTTATGGTCGAAGGGTTTAGCGATTTTTCCGGGCATGAAGACACATCCCACCCCAACCAATTGATCGTGCCGCGATTGTTGGTGGATGTGGGGGATTTGTGGGATTGGAAAAGCGATACGATCTGGGCCGGGGTTGAGTACCAATATTGGCACAATAAATATGGTGTCAACGGCGTGACCGAATCCGTGCCGCAGATGCAGGTGAAGTGGAATTTGTAACCGCGTCCCCCCCAATCAAAATAAAATTGATTGATTCAATTTTTTGATCTGCTATAAAAATCGGCATGGATACCGATTTCACCCCTGTGCTTAAAAACCATAATCTCAGCCTGACCGCCGTGCGGCTGGCGGTGTTGCAGGCTTTGCACGATCACCCCCATTCCGATGCGAACACGATTTTCGCGGCGGTCCAGCGGCGGATTCCAACCGCGACGCTGCAGGCCGTGTACAACAACCTCAACGCCCTGACCGAAGCCGGGATTTTGCAGGAGATTAAGCCCAAGGGGCGGGTGTCGTTGTATGAAACCCGGGTGGGCGACAATCATCATCATATTGTTTGCCGCCAATGCGGCCATATTGAAGACACGGATTGCGCCGCTGTGGCCCCGTGTTTGTCCCCGGCGAAAGATCATGGCTACGTCATCGATCAGGCCGAGGTGATTTTCTGGGGCACATGCCCCGCGTGTCAAAACACTGCGTCAAACAATCATACAGGAGAAGATCATGAAAAATGCCCTGAAAAGCACAGGTAAATGTCCCGTGAGCCATGGCGGGATGACCGCAATGGGCCAATCCGTCACCGCATGGTGGCCGAATGCGCTGAACCTCGACATTCTGCATCAACATGATGCCAAGACCAATCCGTTGGGTGCGAATTTCAATTACCGCGAAGAATTGAAAAAATTGGATGTCGCCGCGTTGAAGGCCGATTTACGCGCGTTGATGAAGGATTCGCAAGAGTGGTGGCCCGCCGATTGGGGCAGCTATGTCGGGATGATGGCGCGCGTGTCATGGCATGCGGCGGGGTCATACCGCAACACCGATGGCCGCGGTGGCGGCAACACCGGCAACCAACGTTTTGCCCCGTTGAACAGCTGGCCCGACAACGTCAACACGGACAAGGGCCGCCGTCTGTTGTGGCCGATCAAGAAAAAATACGGCAATAAAATTAGCTGGGCTGATTTGATTATTCTGGCCGGCACCATGGCGTATGAAGAAGCGGGTTTGAAAACATTCGGTTTCGCCTTTGGCCGCGAAGATATCTGGCACCCGGAAAAGGATATTTTCTGGGGCGATGAAAAAGAATGGCTGGCCCCCAGCGATAACCGGTATGGCGATGTGAAAAATCCGGCCACGTTGGAAAATCCGCTGGCCGCCGTGCAAATGGGTTTGATCTACGTCAACCCGGAAGGGGTGAACGGCAAATCCGACCCGTTGGTCACCGCCGCGCAAATGCGTGAAACTTTTGCCCGCATGGGGATGAATGACGAAGAAACCGTGGCCTTAACCGCCGGTGGTCACACGATTGGCAAATGCCATGGCAATGGCAAAGCGTCGGATTTGAGCGCGGACCCGGAAACAGCCGGGCCGGAATTTCAAGGCCTCGGCTGGATGAACACCAAGGGACGCGGCATTGGCCGCGACACCGTGGTCAGCGGTTTGGAAGGCGCGTGGACCACCAACCCGACGCAATGGGACAATGGCTTCTTTAAAATGCTGTTCGGCCATGAATGGGAATTGCGCAAATCCCCGGCGGGTGCGATGCAGTGGGAACCGGTGACGATCAAGGACGAAGACAAGCCGGTCGATGTCGAAGATTCATCCATCCGCAACAACCCGATGATGACGGATGCGGATATGGCGTTGAAAATGGACCCGGCCTACCGCGAAATTTCCATGCGCTTTATGAATGATTTCGATGCGTTTTCCGATGCCTTTGCCCGCGCATGGTTCAAATTGACCCACCGCGATCTGGGCCCGAAATCCATTTATATCGGCCCGGATATTCCGCAGGAAGATTTAATCTGGCAAGACCCGATCCCCGCCGGCAACACCAAATATGATGTGAACGCGGTCAAGGCGAAAATTGCGGATGCGGGTTTAAGTGTGTCCGATTTGGTTTCAACCGCATGGGACAGCGCCCGCACATTCCGTGGATCGGATCGCCGTGGTGGCGCCAACGGGGCGCGCATTCGCCTCGCCCCGCAAAAGGATTGGGCGGGCAATGAACCCGCCCGCCTGTCCCGGGTTTTGGCGATCTATGAAAAAATTGCCGCCGATACGGGGGCCAGCGTGGCCGACGTGATCGTTCTGGGCGGCAATGTTGGTGTTGAAAAAGCGGCGAAGGATGCCGGGTTCAATGTCACCGTTCCCTTCGCGCCGGGCCGTGGGGACGCGACGCAAGACATGACGGATGCGGAATCGTTTGCCCCGTTGGAGCCGTTGCATGATGGCTACCGCAACTGGGTGAAGAAAGACTATGTCGTCAGCACCGAAGAAATGATGCTGGACCGCACCCAATTGATGGGGCTGACCGCGCCGGAAATGACCGTTCTGGTCGGCGGGATGCGGGTGTTGGGCACCAATCATGGCGGCACCAAACATGGCGTATTCACCGACCGTGAGGGCGCGCTGACCACCGATTTCTTCGTCACCCTGACCGACATGAATTACACATGGGTGCCGGTGGACAAGGACCTGTATGAAATTCGTGATCGTAAAACCGGCGCGGTGAAATGGACCGCCACGCGGGTCGATCTGGTGTTCGGGTCCAATTCCATCCTGCGGGCCTATGCCGAAGTTTATGCCCAGGATGATAACAAGGAGAAGTTCGTGCACGATTTTATCGCCGCATGGACCAAGGTGATGAATGCGGACCGGTTTGATCTGATTTGATCCTGTTTGGCTTTTATATTTCAAGGGCGCTGTAATGTTTTGCGGCGCCCTTGTTGTATTTGCCAAAAATTTATGCGGCAGAGTGCGTCTGATCGGTATAACCGAAATCTGGATTTTGTGTTAGCATTGCTAAGATGTTGATTTGAGTGCTGGTTTAAAATTTAAAAAATTCTGATGGGATTTTTGATGCAGGTTTTGGCGTTCATTTATAGCCTTTTTGTGAAATTTTTTGAGTGTTTATGGGGCTGTCCGTGGGAAGAAAAACCTTTGGATGCAGAGGATGGCAGCATTGAAAAAGTGGACAAACATGGCAATCGATTTTGGATGGATCGTCAACAGCGGCTCCATCGTAAAGAAGATCTGCCAGCCGCAGAGTTTAAATGCGGCATTCGCCAATGGCGTGTGAACGGTCTTCCATTTCGTTCAGATGATGGCCCCACTGATGTTCATGCGGATGGTAGTCAACTTTGGTTGGATGTGCGTGGTCGCCCACACCGCGATAGCGGTCCGGCTTTTATTCGCGCTGATGGGTTGACGCTATCCTTCCGTTATGGCGAGTTTTTAGAGGGCTATGACCCACGCACCGGGCATTTCTCTGCCAGCGATGTGAAACATAAACCGGATAATTCCTCTCGCTTGGATGGAGAGGTTGTGCATGTTCGGGATACCTTGTTCTGGTTTGATAAAAACGGACTATGCCACCGTGATGGTGGACCAGCGATGATCGGTATTATGGAGCGGGGAAATTTTGAAATTTGGTACCAGAACGGTAAGCATCATCGCGTGGGGGCACCAGCAAAGACTGCTTCGGATGTCGGTTATAAAAGTCGTTTTTGGGGGCACAAAAAGTGGTTTCAGAACGGGATGTTGCACCGTGAGGATGGGCCTGCTGTGGTCAGTGTGGGTGGGGCGGAAAAGTGGTTTTTAAATGGTCAGCTGCAAAAGCGTCGCTCTGTAGATGGGGATGTTTAATGTTGTTGGCTTCATAAATATGATATTACAAGTGTAGCCCTACTTCGCCTTCAACCCCTCTGGCCCTGCGGACCATCATGTCGAACGAAATTCTGATTATTGCCCTTCTGTTGTTGCTGAACGCGTTTTTTGCGTTGTCGGAGATGGCGATTGTGTCGTCCAGCAAGCCATTGCTGCGCCAATATGCCAAGCAAGGGAAAAAGTCGGCGCAGGCGGCGCTGGATCTGGCGGAAAATCCGGGGCGGTTTTTGTCGACGGTGCAGGTGGGTATTACGCTGGTCGGGATTTTGGCAGGTGCGTATGGTGGCGCGACGATTGCCGAAAAATTGAAAGAGCCGTTTAACCAGATTGCGCTGATTGCGCCCTATGGGGAAACGATGGCGGTGATTCTGGTCGTTGGCCTGATTACCTATTTCTCCGTTGTTGTTGGTGAATTGGTGCCGAAACAACTGGCGCTGAACAATTCGGAAAAATTCGCGATGCTGGTGGCGCCGCTGATGAAGCAGGTGTCAAAAATTTGTACACCGGTGGTGATGGTCTTGGAATTATCGGCCCGGTTCCTGATGATGATTATGCGGATTAAGCCGCGCGACGAAGGGGTCACCGAAACCGAAATCACCGCCATAATCGCCGAAGGTGTGATGAGCGGCGCGATTGAAGGCGAAGAGCGCGATGTGATCCGCCGTGTCATCCGATTGGGGGATCGCGATGTCAAATCCATCATGACGCACCGGACCGATGTCAGCTTTATCGATGTGGATGACAGTTTTGTGGAAGTCTGCCGCAAAATTGCCGAGGCCGGGCATTCCCGTTACCCGGTGATTGATAAGGACAAAACCCATGTGCTGGGTTTTGTGAAGGCGAAGCAAATTCTGGCCGGATATGCCAAGGCACAGGATTTTCGCGTGCGCGATTACATGCAAGATGTTTTGTTCGTGAATGAAAACATATCCTGTCTGGATGTATTGGGGCTGTTCCGCCGTAAAAGCCTGCATATCGCCGCGGTGATTGATGAATATGGCACGTTCGACGGGCTGTTCACCACGTCTGACCTGCTGGAGGCGATTGTCGGGATGATGCCGTCCAATTACGACCATGACGAAGGCCCGTTGATCGTTGAGCGCGAAGATGGATCGTGGCTGGTCGATGGTCTGACGCCGATCGAGGAAATTCACATGGTCATCGGTCTGGAAGATATTCCATCCGGCGAAGATTACGAAACCATTGCCGGGTTTGTCATGACCCATGCGCGTGGCTCTCTGGTCGCCGGGGTGCATTTTGAATTTAAGGGCTGGCGTTTTGAAGTGGTTGATATGGACGGGTTGCGGATTGATAAAATCCTGATCCAGCGCATGTCCCCTCCGGCGCAAGACGCATCATAGATCAAATAAAAACCCCGCATTCATCGCGGGGTTTTTATTATTCTGCGACCTTTTTCACAAATTCCGATTTCAGGCCCATATCGCCGATACCGGGGATTTTGCAATCAATGTCATGGTCGCCGTCGACCAGACGGATATTTTTGACCTTGGTTCCGACCTTGACGACCAGTGACGATCCCTTGACCTTCAGATCCTTGATCACGGTGACGGTGTCGCCATCCTTTAAAACGGTGCCGTTGGAATCACGAACGACTTTGTCATCGCCTTCACCCCCGCCGGCATTGGCCGTTCCAGACCAGATATGTCCGCATTCCGGGCAATTATAAAAACCCCGATCCTCGTAGGTGTAGGCGGATTGGCATTGCGGGCAGGGTGGTTGTGTGTCGGTCATTGGTTCCGGCTTTGGTGAGGGTGATGTTCTGTAATCTCTTCGTACTATGGATGCGCGGGAATTACAATTCTGTTGGACTGCCCGAGGAGGGTGATCACCATGCCCTCTCGTTTTCTGCGTAAAACAATGTAGACTTTGTAACGGTTCAACAGGAGCGCACCGCCATGATCTGGAATACCTCTGAAATCGTTATTTTACCGATTTTAACTGTCGTTTTTATTGCATTGATCGAAGGCGGGTTTCGCCTTGGGGGGCGGCGTTCCAGCAACCATGTACCAGATGCAGCGTTGTCATCCCATGTCGACACGCTGAAAAGCGCCCTGCTGGGTCTGCTGGCCTTGCTGTTGGGTTTTACGTTTGCCATGGCGGTGTCGCGGTATGATGTGCGCAAGGAACTGGTGGTGCAGGAAGCCAATGCGATTGGCACGGCCTATCTGCGCGCGCAATATCTGCCCGATGCCATGGCGCATGATGTACAGGATCATTTGCGATCCTTTGTCGATGCACGGCTTGAATTTTATAATGCCGGTATCGATCCGGACCGTATTACGACGGCCAATGCGGCGGCCGCGGATATTGAGAAGAAATTATGGGCCCAGGCCATTGCTGTGGCACGGACGATGCCGGAATCGGAACCCGCGAGCCTGTTCATCGAATCCTTGAATGACGTGATCGACACGCGTGAGAAGCGGCAGGCGGCGCTGGATAATCATGTGCCCGAATCTGTGATTGCGTTGCTGTTCTTTGTATCGGCGGTGGGAATGGGGTTTATCGGTTATGGGTGTGGATTGGCCGGAAAGCGGCGACCCATATCAACGGCGTTGTTTGGGCTTTTGATTGTGGTCGTGTTGCTGGTTATTCTCGATATTGATCGCCCCCGTCGTGGCCTGACGGAAGTCAGTCAGGCTAGCCTGCTGCGCCTGCAGGACGATTTGAAAAAAGATGGTTCGTGACGATGAATCCCGTGCGGACCAATCCAATCACAGAACTTCTGGGGATTGAGCATCCGATTATTCAGGCCCCCATGGCGGGGGTTGATACACCAGCGCTGGCCGCTGCGGTTTCGGGGGCGGGCGGGCTTGGGTCTTTGGCTTGTGCTTTGTTGTCACCGGATCAGATCGTTCAATCCTGTGCCCTGATCCGCGAAAAAACGACCGGACCGTTCAACCTCAATTTTTTCTGCCATCATCAGGGCCCGGATGATCCGGCGCGGCAGGTGCGATGGAAGAAACACCTGCTTCCCTATTATGATGAATTCAACGTCAATCCGGATCATGTTGGCGCATCGGTCACGCGCGCGCCCTTTGATGCGACCTTTTGCGCCGTGGTTGAGGATATTAAGCCCGCGATTGTCAGCTTTCATTTCGGCCTTCCGGATCGTGTCTTACTGAACCGTGTCAAAGCGTGCGGCGCAATTATTCTGTCGTCCGCAACCACGGTTGAAGAGGCGATCTGGCTCGAAGCGAATGGCTGCGATGTCATTATCGCGCAGGGGATTGAGGCCGGTGGTCACCGCGCCATGTTTCTGACGCAGGATCTGGCAACGCAATCCGGCACGCGGGCTCTGGTTCCGCAGATTGTCGGTGCCGTATCCTGTCCCGTTGTGGCGTCGGGCGGTATTGCCGATGCGCGGGGAATTGTGGCGGCGTTATCATTGGGTGCGTCCGCTGTGCAATTGGGAACGGCGTATCTTTTTACGCCAGAGGCGAACGTGTCCCCGCTTTATCGGCAAGCGTTGCACGATGTACGCGATGATGGAGCCGTTGTAACCAATGTGTTCAGCGGCCGTCCGGCGCGGGGCATTGCGAACCGTTTTATTCAGGATGTTGGCCCGATCAGTGATGAGGTCCCGGATTTTCCTTACGCTTCGCACTTTGTTTCACCGCTGCGGAAAGCATCGGAACACGCGGGGCGGACGGATTGCATGCAAATGTGGTCCGGGCAGGCGGCGCATATGTGTCGTGATATGACAGCGGCGGATCTGACGCGCAGATTGATGGAAGACAGTGCCGCACTGATGAACGGCGTGGCCCCATAAAAAACCCCGCGACGCGCGCGGGGTTTTCTTTCTGTCAAATCACTTGCGACGATTATAAGGTGATTGGTTCGTCGGCGATAACGAGATGCCTTCATTTGAGGCTTTCGAGTAGATGGCGCTTTCGGTTCTGCCAAGTTTAAGCCCGATAACGCGTGTGGGTGTGTTTTGCTCGGCCAGTTTCTCTAGTTGTTTGGTATCCTTGTCGGACCAATGTGTACCAGAGTTTCGTGTGGATTTACTCATGCCTATTCTCCTTTCAAATTAAAGAATAGCTATATGATGTAACCAAGCTTGACGGTGTGAACTGTGCTACGTAGTATCTGCGGCACTGAGAGTTCTAATCTGTATTGGCTACTTTTACAGATTTCGTGAAAAGCGGGGCTGCAACCCCGCTTCTTTCACGAGTCCTATACAAATTAGCACACTGACCCTGAGAGTGCCAATAGACTCTCTTTGTTCTGTTTATATGAAAATAACAAGAGCTTGCTTTGTCTTAAAATAAAACCCCGCGACACGCGCGGGGTTTTTGAAAACGGACCGTTTGATTATTTCACGGTTCTGAGCTTGTCCACGTCGATTTCCGGGGTTTCCATGAAATCTTTTTCGATTTCGCCGGAAATTTCGATGGTGGTTTTTTCGTCAACGGCGACATTTTGAAAATCTTCGTTGTCGATATCGACACGGATTTTGCCCGTATCATCGGCGAAGATGTATTTTTCATTGCCGACCTTTTCGACCAATGTTCCGGTCAAGGTTACACGTTCATCGTCCTTGCCATTGGCCAGAACCTCGCTGACCTTTTTGGCGTCTGCGGCGGCGCCCGGGCCGGTATATTGGGCGTGGGCGGCGGTGCTGAGGCCCAGAGCCAGAACGGCCGTGGATAATAAAACGAGTTTTTTCATTATACTTCTCCTTTTTGTGACCTTAAGCGGTTTTCAAACTGTTCATGTCGATCACGAATCGATATTTGACGTCGCTTTTCAACATGCGTTCATAGGCGTTTTCGATGTCCTGCATCTTGATCATTTCGATGTCGGCGGTAATGCCGTGCTTGGCACAGAAATCGAGCATTTCCTGCGTCTCCGGAATGCCGCCGATCAATGACCCCGCCAATTGACGGCGTTTGAAGATCAAATTGCCAACGAACGGCGATGGGTGTGGTTCCGAGGGCACGCCCACCAACGTCATGGTGCCATCACGTTTCAGCAGGGACATAAACGCATCCAGATTATGCGGGGCGGCCACGGTGTTCAGGATGAAGTCAAAGCTGAACGTATGTTTCTTCATATCGGCGGCGTTTTTGGAAATCACCACCTCGTCCGCGCCCAGATCGTGGGCATCCTGTCGTTTGGATTCCGATGTGGTAAAGGCCACGACATGGGCACCCAACGCGTGGGCCAGTTTAATGCCCATATGGCCCAGCCCGCCAATGCCGACCACGCCGACCTTTTTGCCCGGTCCGACCTTCCAATGGCGCAAGGGCGACCATGTGGTGATGCCCGCGCACAGCAAGGGCGCGACCCCAGCCAGATCGGATTCGGCATGGTTGATTTTCAAAACAAAATGCTGGTCCACGACGATGTCGGTGGAATAGCCCCCGAATGTGTTATCGCCACGGCCACTCATCGTGCCGTTATAGGTTCCGGTGAAACCATCCGGTCCTTCGCAATATTGTTCCAGCCCTTCGCTACAGGACGGGCAGGTGCGGCAGCTATCGACCATGCACCCGACACCGACCAGATCGCCAACTTTGAAATTTTTGACGTCGCCACCCGTTTGGGTCACGCGCCCGATGATTTCATGGCCCGGAATGGACGGGAATTTGACGCCACCCCATTCACCCCGCGCCGTATGCAAATCGGAATGGCAGACGCCACAAAATAAAATATCGATGGCGACATCTTTCGCACCGACGGAGCGGCGTTCCAGCGTAAAAGGGGTGAGCGGTGTTTTGGCGGTTTGTGCGGCATAGGCCTTGGTGGTCATGGCGGAGGATCCTTTTAAAAAATGCGGGTGGTCAAAAATCACACGTGCGGATAAAACTAGATGGGTTTTGACAATGGGCAAGGGTGATTAAAAATGGCTAAAGAAAAACAACGCTGCGGCTGGGCTGGGGCGGGATTCGTTGAATCCGGGGCCGATTATTACATTCATTACCATGATGTGGAATGGGGCGTGCCCGTGCATGACGATCGCCACCATTTCGAAATGCTGATTTTAGAGGGCGCGCAGGCGGGCCTGAGCTGGGCCACGATTTTGAAGCGGCGCGAGTCTTATCGCAAAGTCTTTAAAAATTTCGATGTGAAGAAGGTCGCGAAAATGACCGACGCGGAATTGGAAAAATTACTGAAAGACAGTGATATTATCCGTAATCGATTGAAAGTGTTCGGCGCGCGCAAGAATGCCATCGCATTCATGGCCATTCAAAAGGAGTTCGGATCGTTCGATGATTACCTCTGGCGATTCGTTGGCGGTAAACCAATCAACCCCAAACGCAAAACCATGAAAGATGTTCCGGCGCAAAGCGTGGAGTCGGTGGCGTTGTCCAAAGATTTGAAAAAACGCGGCATGACGTTTGTTGGGCCCACGATCATGTATGCGTATATGCAGGCGATTGGCATGGTGAATGACCACACAATCGATTGTTTTCGCCATAAACAGGTGTGATACACTGCGCCCCACAGGAGGATAAAGACCATGATGCGGACGATGATTTTAATGGGTGTGGCCACGCTGGCGCTGGCCGGGTGCCTGCCGAAGAAGGACAAGGCTGCGGAGAATGCGGCGACGCCTGAATCCACGCAAACAGAAACACAAGCGCTGGCCCCATCGGCGCAGAATGCTGTGACCTTTCATTGCGGGTCGGTTGTTGTGCGGGCCGCCTTTGACGGGCAGGACAAGGCCGTGATGATGGTTGGTGATCAAACCTATCATTTGCAATCGGTCGTTTCCGCGTCCGGCGCAAAATATGAAACGGCCGCGGGCACCGCCCCCGCCGCCATGCTGTGGAACAAGGGGGATGCGGCGATGGCGAATATTCCCGGCCATGGTGAACTGAATTGCCAGGCACAGGGCGCAAAAATGGGCACCCCGGCCAGCATGAACCCGGTTCCGGCGCAGGCCTCGCTGGTGCAGAACACGGAATGGCAGGTGAAGATGATCAACGATGCCGCCCCCGTTGGCGACCGCCCATTGACGGTGCGGTTTGATGATCAGGGCCGCATCAGCGGCTTTTCCGGGTGCAACCGTTTTACGGGTGCATATGACCTGAACGGCGATACGCTTGCGATTAAGGCGGATATGGCGATGACGCGCATGGCGTGTCTGTCGGATGATGCCGCGCAACAGGAAACAGCGTTTACCCAAGTGCTGGCCAGCATGACGCAGTTACAGGCGCAGGCGGATGGATCGTTGATCATGCGCAACGCGCAGGGGCAGCAAATCGTCCTGCATGTTCCACCCATGCAATAGAGACGTTTTAAAAACCCCCGGTGTGAAGTGCCGGGGGTTTTTGTATTTGGATCAGCCTTCTTCGCTAAACTGGTCAAAGGCGCGCAAGGCGTCCGCCGCATACATCAATGCCGGGCCGCCGCCCATATAGGTGCACATGGCCACAACTTCGGCGATTTCCTGTCGCGTGGCACCCAGATTTTTCAGGGCTTTGGCGTGAAAACCAATGCACCCGTCGCACCGCTGGCTGACGCCGATGGCGAGGGCGATAAATTCTTTGGTTTTCTTGTCCAGCGCCCCATCAGCAGTCGCGCCCTTGGCCATGGCGGAAAAACCCTGCATCGCGTCGGGGGTCAGGGTGCGCAGTTCGGCCATATATTGGGAAATATCCTGGGTGAGCTGCTTGTAATCTTTTGTCATGGTCACATTCTCCTTGATCAATTCATAAAATTATAATATCATAAAAATATAAATTGTAAAGGGGTGACGAATGCAAGACATGCTGGCACAGGCCGACAAGGCCGCCGCGTTTTTAAAGGGTCTATCAAACGGTCACCGTTTGATGATCCTGTGCCATTTGCTGGACGGTGAAAAAAACGTCAGTGATCTGATCGATCTGACGGGCATTCCGCAAACATCCATGTCGCAACATCTGTCGAAATTAAAACGCGAAGGCATCGTGACCTATCGCCGTGAACATCGCGTTTTATTTTATACCATTGCCCAGCATGATGTGGTGCAGATCATGGGCATTCTGTACGAAAAATTCTGCAGCCCGCAAGCCAAGAAAAAAGGTGCGAAATGAGCGTGTATAATGTTGATGCAAAAACGGCCCATCAATGGCTGTCTTCCGGTGAGGCCATATTGATCGATGTACGCGAGCCCGATGAATTCAGCGCAGAACATATCGCCTGTGCCGCATCGGTGCCGTTGGCGCATATTCCGGATTTGTTTGATCAGATGCATGTGCCAAAAGGGCGCAAGATCATCTTTCAATGTTTGATGGGCGGGCGCGGAAACCGGGCCTGTGTGGCTTTGCCCGCCAATCACGCCGGTGAATATGACGTTTATAATATCGAAGGCGGCATTACCGCGTGGAAACAGGCGGGCTTGCCTGTGGTTGGATCATCGGACCCAGTCCTGCCCATCTTTCGTCAGGTGCAAATGGTGGTCGGTGCGCTGGTTGTGGCGCTGGTGGTCCTTGGTTTTGTGGGTTTGACGCTGGGTTTTGTGCTGGCGGGGATTTTGGGTGCGGCGTTGTTTGTGGCCGGGATAACCGGATGGTGCGGTCTGGCCATGCTGTTGCGGCGGATGCCGTGGAATCACGCCTAGGGCGCGCAATCCGAGCCTTTTGGGCTGTGTATATGGAAAAATTGTTAAAAATCAACGGGCTGGGTTGCATACCCCAGCCCGTTCCTTCATCTTTTCTTAGGCGGAATAACGCTTAAATAGAATCAGGCCCCCGTGTCCAGCCGGATGCTGGGCCCCTTTCTGCGTATGCTTTTGTACCCACGCCCGCGCATCAACGGACAGGCTTGCCGTGAAAGTCAGATATTACGCGATCATTGGTTTTCTGATTCTGGTTCTTCTGGTCAATGTGCTGGGGGTTTTGCCCTATATACAATGGTCCAGCTTTCGTAAAGCCGATGAACGGGTTACGGCCGATTATATCGTCATCGGTGAACTGCATCATATTTTGAATACGATGCAGGACATGGAAACTGGGCAACGTGGTTACATTCTGACCCGCGATCCGGATTTTCTTGAACCGCTTTTGCACCTCTATGATTTGCATGTCGCTCAATTGGCGTTCGCGGATGATGGGCGCATCGTGTCCGCGCCGTTTCTGGACCAAGACACAGCCCCAACCCACATCGCCAGTGAAATTCGCAATATTGAACAAAAGCTGGCCCATGATCCGGACAGCGCCGCGCTGGTCAGCGCGTTGCGGGATCGGGTAGAGCAAAAACGGCTTGCAACCCTCGACACATTGCGGCAGGTGCGGGATCGTGGCTTTGACGACGCGGCGCAGAAGGTCAAAAGCGGTAAGGGCAAGACCGCGATGGATGACATCCGGACCGTGATTGGCAAGCTGATCAAGATTCGTGAAGAATCTGCGCGTACGATGTTGCACGAAACCGACCTGCGTATGGCTTCTTATTCCCGTTTTGTGATTGCGGGGAATATCGTTCTGGGGGTTTTGCTGTTGCTGTCCTTCTGGGGGCTGGCGGCCAGCCGCGAGCGCGCCATTCGTGACCGCCGCCGGATCGAGCGGACGGATGAGCAGTTGCGGGCCTTTATCCGGCATGCGCCTGCGGCCATCGGGGCGTTGGATCGTGATTTGCGCTTTGTGATTGCCAGCGACCGCTGGTCCAGCGAATTTGACAGCCATTGGTATCACACGGCCACGGGCATGGAATTGAAAGATGTTCTGCCCTATCTGCAAACGCGCGATGACTGGCAACAGGCGGTGGATCGGTGTCTGGGTGGGGAGACGGTGATTGTCACCGAGGATAAAATTACACACCCCGATCACCCGGACATTTGGGCGCGGTGGGAATTGCACCCGTGGGGCGGGGGCAAGGGTGACCAGTCCAATGGGATCATTATTTCCGTCGAAAACATCACAAAGCGCAAAGACATGGAGCGTATGAAGGACGAATTCGTTTCAACCGTCAGCCATGAATTGCGCACGCCACTGACCTCCATTCGCGGATCGTTGGGTTTGGTCGCGGGTGGTGTTGCTGGGCCTTTGCCGCAAAAGGCGCAGGAGTTGGTGGACATTGCTTATAAAAACTCTGACCGATTGATTTTGTTGATCAACGATATTCTGGACATGAACAAGCTGGAGGCGGATCAACTGGAACTGAACATCGCTCCGCATGATGTGGGCATGGTGCTGCAGGAGATGGTTCAGGCCAATCAGGGTTATGCCGATAAATACGGTGTGCAACTGGGGCTTGGTCCGATGGTGCAGGCCACATCGGTGCTGGTTGATCAGCACAGGTTCCAGCAGGTTTTGTCCAATCTGGTGTCCAATGCCATTAAATTTTCACCGCGCGGGGCGACGGTTGAGGCTGGTTATGTGATTGACGATACACGCGTGCGTTTGTATGTGCGCGACCACGGCCCCGGCATTCCGCGCCAGTTTCAATCGCGCATTTTTGAAAAATTTGCCCAAGCCGATTCATCGGATGCGCGGGCGCAGGGTGGGACGGGGCTGGGCCTGAGTATTGCTAAGGGCTTGTGCGAACGCATGGGTGGGTGGATGTCGTTTGAAACGGAAGAGGGGCGAGGGACGACGTTCTTTATTGAGCTTCCCATCTATAACGCCGCCGAAAATGTCAGTGACGACGATCCGCTGGTGGATCAGTTGAAAAAATCCGTTCTGCATGTAGAAGATGACCCCGATTTTTACCGCGTTATTCGCAGCGGGCTGGAGCCGACCGTTGTTGTACGAAATGCGCGCACGTTGCGCGATGCGGATGTTATGATTGATCGGCGTGATTTTGATTTGATTATTCTGGATTTACGGTTGCCGGATGGCAGTGGCCTGTCCCTGCTGGAGCATATCAAGCACAAGGACAAGTGCCCGATTGTGGTGATTTCCGCCTATGATATTCCGGACGATATTAAACCGTTGGCGGCCGCCTGTCTGGTGAAGGCGCGCACGCCGGAATCGGAGATGATTGAAATTATTATGACCCTGCTGGGTGAAACCGATAAAACCGTAACGGGATGGAAGAAATGACAAAGGCTCCCCTGCACCATATCTTATATATTGATGACGAAGAGGATATTCGCACCGTGGCCCAGATGGCCTTGGAAATGGTGGGCGGGATGAGCGTTGCCGTTTGTTGTTGCGGGCGGGACGGACTGGACGCCGCGCGGGCCAATCCGCCGCAGATGATCCTGCTGGATGTGATGATGCCGGACATGGATGGGCCGGAAACACTTGCGGCGTTGCGCGCCGATCCGGCGCTGGCGGGCATACCGGTGGCGTTTATGACAGCCAAAATTCGGCCGGAGGAAATTTCAGAATTGATGAAATTGGGGGCGGCGGGTGTCATTGCCAAACCGTTTGACCCGATGATTCTGGCCGATCAGGTGCGTAATGTTTGGGATAAATTTTAGGATCAAAAAATTATGACAGACCATAATCCAAATGATATCGACATGGTGAAGCGTCCTTCGTACGAAGAGACATACCAGAAACTTTTATACGAATATATCCGCCGCCTCGAAAAATCGGTTGAGGCGATTGATAACATTCTGGCGCAACGCCAACTAAGCCCGTTGACGAAGGATGATTTACTGCGGGCGCAGATGCTGGCCCATGGCATGTCCGGGTCGGGTGCAACATTCGGATTTCCTGCGGTCAGTGAGGCCGGACGCAAGGCCGATGTGTTTCTGGAGCGTCTGGTTCGGTCTATGCCCGAAGACGGCACGATGAATGATGAATCCTATCCGGAATTTGAAATGCTGATGAAAGTTCTGCAGGGCACCTGCCGCACTGCGGCCAGCAAGGGTGGTGATGGTCCGGCGCTGCAAGCCGATCAGGCTGCTGCGCGCGATGGCTTGGTGAAAGAAGTGCTGAATGTTTTGATTGTTGATGATGATGAAAGCCTGAGCCGGATGCTGTCCCTGAAGCTGACACAGAAGGGGATTCATGTGATCAATGCGCGTGATGGCAATGCCGCTTTGTCCCTGTGTCAGAAGGGCGTGCCCGATCTGATCATCCTCGACATCATGATGCCGGGTTTAAGCGGGCATGAGGTTTTGCGCCGTTTGAAACAGGACCCGGCCTTTGTCGATGTGCCGGTGGTCATGCTGACCGGCCGGGCACAGCAGCAGGATGTGGTGGGGGCCTTGCATTCCGGGGCCATTGATTATGTGGTGAAGCCGTTTGATCCGGATCATCTGGTCTCCCGCGTGGAAAAAATTCTGGATGCCAGCCGCTACACGGTTTTGATCGCGGACAACGACCCGTTGATTTTGCAATTGCTGGAAAGCAAGTTCCGCAATCGCGGTTTTAAGGTCGTGCTGGCCGGGGATGGCAAGGATGCGTTCGATATCATTCGGACCAATGCGCCCGATCTGATTATTCTGGATGTCATGATGCCCGAGGTGGATGGGATTTCCCTGCTGAAGCGGGTGCGGTCGAATACGGCGACCGAGGCGATTCCGGTTATTATGCTCAGCGGTCACAAGGACCAGCGCGATATTGACCGCGGAATGGAGGCCGGGGCGCAGGATTATGTCACCAAGCCCTTTATGCCGGATGATTTGATTGCCCGGACCTTGCGGGTCCTGAAAACCGGGGTTGCGGCGGAGGATTCCCGGCCAAGAATAGAGCAGGGATAGAAGGGGATAGACAAGCCTAACATTTGTCATATCTCAGTGCCATGGCGGCCTGTTGTGCTGGCAAGAATATTGCATAGGAGTTTCAGCATTTTGACGGGCGCTCTGTCCTCGTCTGGTGCGAGTCTGGCGAATCAAGTAGACTAAACCACACAGTTTATATACAAGGTGGGCGTGAACCACACGCGCGCTCGCGTATAAAAAGGCAAAGGGTAAATGTCATGGTAAAGCGTTTCATCATCGTCCTGATTCTGGTCGGCATCCTGTTTGCGGGATTGATCGGCTATGACATCTTCAAAAAGAAGATGATGGGGCAGTTCCTGGCCATGATGTCGCAACAACCCCCGGCTCCGGTCGTGGTGGTCACGGCGGAAACCAAACCTGTATCCCGCACATTGGAAGGGATCGGAACGCTGCAGGCCGTGCGTCAGGTGACGGTATCCCCGGAAGTGGGTGGCCGCGTCACCAACATTACGTTCGAGGCTGGTGTTCTGGTGGCTGCCGGTGATTTGCTGGTACAACTGAATGACGAACCGGACAAGGGCGACCTGACCCGGTTCCAGGCCCAGGCAAAATTAGCCCAGCAAAATTTGACCCGTTCCAGCAAGCTGGTCGATGTGGCATCGACCCGGTCCACCGTTGACCGTGACCGCGCCGAATTGAACGAAGCCGAAGGTGGCATCGCCCGCACCGAAGCCGTGATCCGTCAGAAACAAATCCGCGCGCCATTCGATGGTGTGCTGGGTATCCGTCAGGTCAATCTGGGCCAATATCTGAACCCGGGCGATACGATCGTGACGCTGACCGATCTGTCCGAATTGTTCGTGAACTTTACGCTGCCGGAACAAACGCTGGCCGACATCGCCGTCGGGCAAGAGGTTGAGCTGCGTGTGGACGCCTATCCGGCGGATGTCTTCATTGCGAAGATCAATGCTATTGAACCGCAAGTGGGTGATGAAACCCGCACCGTGGAGGTTCAGGCAATTTTGGCGAACGAAGATGGAAAATTGAAGCCGGGTATGTTCGCCCGCTCTACGGTTATTCTGCCGGATGGCGCGGATCAGGTGATCCTGCCGGAGACGGCGGTGGACTTCACCATCTATGGTGACTCTGTCTATATCGTGACCGAAGGGAAGAACGAAGCGGGTGAGCCCACGCTGACCGCGACGCGTCACTACATCAAAACCGGCGCCCGTTTTAAAAATCAGGTCGTTATCGTTGATGGCGTGAAAGCGGGCGATCGCGTGGTTACTGGCGGTCAATTGAAACTGACATCCGGCGGGGCGGTTACGATCGCGCCGAAAGATGCGCTGGCCGAAGATTTCGAGAAGAAAAAAGACAGCGGAAAGCAGGAATAACGCCAGAAAACTGGCCGGACTGCATCGCATCATCGTCACAGTTATAGAATAGAAACGGAAAAACCATGGTTTTCACCGATATTTTCATCAAACGCCCCATCCTGTCCTTTGTGGTCAGCGTTCTGATCCTGCTGATCGGGCTGCGTGCTGCTTTCGACCTGCCCATCCGTCAATATCCGGAGATCGAGCAGGCGGTGATCACCGTGACGACCAGCTATCCCGGCGCGTCACCGGATTTGATGCAGGGTTTCGTGACCACGCCGATCGCTCAGGCGATTGCCACGGCGGATGGTGTTGAATACCTGGTGTCCACATCCAGACAAGGCAGCAGTTCGGTCGCGGCGCACCTGCGCCTGAACTCCAACTCCGACCGGGCCATGGTGGATATTCAGGCCAAGCTGGATCAGGTGAAATACCTGATCCCCGAAGAGGCCAACGATCCGATCATCCTCAAATCCACCGGTGACGTTACGTCCGTCATGTATATGGGTTTTTCCAGCGAGGAGCTGCCCTCTGCCGCGATCACGGATTACCTGAACCGTGTGGTCGAACCGATGTTGTCCACGATTGATGGGGTCGCGTCGCTGGATATTATTGGTGGCCAGACGTTGGCCATGCGCATATGGCTTGACCCGCAAAAAATGGCGGCCCGCAATATGATGGCCACCGATGTGGCCGCTGCGATCCGCGCAAACAACTATCAATCCGCGCCCGGCCAGATGAAGGGCAGCTATATCATCACCAACATTGAAACCAACACTGATCTGGTGAGCGTCGAAGAATTTGCCAACATGGTTGTGAAAAGCTCGGACGGCAGTATCGTGCGCATGCGTGATATCGGCACGATCGAGCTGGGGGCGGAAAACTATGACCAGTCCGCATTGATGGATGGGTCACCCGCTGTCTATATTGGTGTGAACGCGACGCCGACCGGGAACCCGTTGAATATCGTCAAGGACGTGCGCGCCATGCTGCCCGACCTGGAAAAGACGATGCCGCCTTCGATGAAGGTTGCAATTCCGTTCGATGTGACGATTTTCATCAATGCGTCCATTCACGAGGTTATAAAAACACTGATCGAGGCGATGCTTATCGTTATGGTCGTGATTTTCCTGTTCCTGGGCACGTTCCGCTCGGTTTTGATCCCGATTGTGACCATTCCCCTGTCCCTGATCGGGGCGGCGTTCATTATGTTGTCGATGGGGTTTTCCATCAATCTTCTGACCTTGCTGGCCATGGTGATGGCTATCGGATTGGTGGTTGATGACGCGATTGTCGTGGTTGAAAACGTGTTCCGCCATATCGAACACGGCAAAACCCCGGTTCAGGCCGCTGTTGAAGGTGCCCGTGAAATCGTGGGCCCGATTATTTCTATGACGATCACGCTGGCCGCTGTGTATGCGCCCATTGGGTTTATGGGTGGCGTGACGGGATCCCTGTTTAAGGAATTTGCGTTTACGCTGGCGGGGTCGGTGATTATCTCGGGCATCGTGGCGTTGACGCTGTCGCCCATGATGTGTTCAATCCTGCTGAAGCATGGGATGAATGAAACCTGGTTCGCGCGCAAGGTGGATAAAACATTCAGCAAGCTGGAAGCGTTCTATGCGCGCCGCCTGCACGGGACGTTGCAATTCCGGCCGGTGACGTTGTTCTTTGGCCTGTGCATCCTGATTTCCCTGCCCATCCTGTTTGCCGGTACGCGCAGTGAGCTGGCACCAGAAGAAGACCAGGGCATCGTGCTGGCGTCCACGAAAGCACCGCAATATGCCAACCTGGATTATTCCATGGTCTATGGCCGCCAGGTGGAAGAAATTATGCGCAACGTGCCCGAGGTGCGTTCGACGTTCGTCCTGGTCGGGACAGATGGGCCCAGCAACGGTTTTGGTGGTGTCCTGTTGAAAGACTGGTCCGAACGTGACCGAAAGGCATCGGAAATCCAGCAAGGCATACAAAGCCAGCTTGGCAGTATCGACGGGCAGATGGTTTTCACGTTCTCCCTGCCGGCGTTGCCGGGGTCCACGGGTGGTATGCCGGTGCAAATGGTTATCCGCTCGACCGAAGGGTATGAAACCATTTACCGCGTCATGGAAGATCTGAAAAAATCTGCGGCGCAAAGCGGTCTGTTCATGGTTACGGACTCGGACCTGAACTTTAACACGCCGTTCGTCGATGTTCTGATCGATCGTAACAAGGCCAACCAGCTGGGCATCACCATGCAATCGATCGGTGATACGTTCGCGCTGATGGTGGGTGAAAACTATATCAACCGGTTCAGCCTTGACGGGCGGTCTTATGACGTGATTCCGCAGGTGCCGCGAAAAGATCGCATCACCCCGGAATCGTTGCGCCAGTATTACGTGCGCACGGCTGGCGGTGATATGGTTCCGTTGTCCACGGTGGCCAGTGTAACGATGCGGTCATCGCCCGACCGCCTGGTCCAGTTTAACCAGTTGAACTCCGCGACCTTCTCTGCTGTGCCCTTGCCGGGCGTGACGATGGGGGATGTTGTAGCGTTCCTCGATAAAAAAGCGGACGAGCTGTTGCCCAAGGGTTTCAGCTATGACTGGATGAGCGATTCCCGTCAGTTCGTGAACGAGGGCAGCCAATTGTATGTCACCTTTGGCTTCGCCATCATCGCCATCTTCCTGGTTCTGGCGGCGCAGTTTGAATCGCTGCGCGATCCGCTGGTCGTGATGATAACGGTGCCGCTGGCGATTTCGGGGGCGTTGTTGCCGCTGTTTATCGGTGTGGCCACCATGAACATCTATACCCAGATTGGTTTGATCACCCTTGTCGGGCTAATTTCCAAGCACGGGATTTTGATGGTCGAATTCGCGAACAAGGCGCAGGTGGAGCATGATCTGGACCGCCGCGCCGCGATCGAGGAAGCCGCCCGCGTGCGTCTGCGCCCGATTTTGATGACCACGGCCGCCATGGTTGTGGGTCTGATCCCGTTGGTTCTGGCCGACGGGGCCGGGGCGGCCAGCCGCTTCTCCATCGGGGTGGTGATCGTATCGGGTATGACTATCGGAACGCTGTTTACGTTGTTCGTGCTGCCGTCCGTTTACACGATTCTGGCAAAGGACCACCGTGCGGCCTCTAAATCCACCCGCGCCCAGCAATTTGCGGCGATCGAGGCGGAATAGCGCACGGCAAAATTTACGAAAAGGGGCGGTTAAATCCGCCCCTTTTTTTGTGTCTGTCTGGAACAGGGGGGCAAATCATGGCATCCTGCACAGGCTATGAATGAAACACCCCTCTACCAACCCAAACGCGCCATGCATGCCGCCATCGCCTCCATCGTGACGGTGGCCGTGTTGATCGTTATCAAAACCATCGCGCTGTTTATGACCGGATCGGTCAGCATTCTGGCATCGCTCATCGATTCTTTGTCCGATGCGGTTGTGTCGGCGATGAATGCGCTGGCCATTCGTATTTCCCTTCTGCCTGCCGATAAAAACCACCGCCATGGCCATGGCAAGGTCGAGGGGTTGGCCGCGTTGATTCAGGCGGCCTTTATCACCGGGGCCGGGGTGTTTCTGGCGCTGGAATCGCTGCGTCGTCTGGTCGAGCCACAGGATGTGCAGGCCCATGGCGTGGCCATTATCGTCATGGCGATTGCCATTGTTCTGTCCGTCGGTCTGGTGATGGTGCAAAACCATATTTTGCGGGCGGCCCCATCGCTGGCGGTACAGGCGGACCGGGCGCATTATTCATCCGATATCGTGGTGAATGGCGGTGTGATTGCGGCGCTGGCCGTGCAATCCATGGGCGGGCCGTGGTGGATTGATCCGGTTTTTGCCCTCGGTGTGGCTGGGTGGCTGGGCTGGCTGGCCTGGGGCATCGGGCGGCAGGGGATTGATATGCTGCTGGATCGCGAATTGCCGCGCGAAACCCGGGCGCGGATCGAGGCGATCATTCGCGCCGAACCGCGTATTCACGGCATCCACGATCTGCGCACCCGGGCTTCGGGCATGCAGATTTACATTTATTTCGATGTCGAATTGGACCCGGATATGAAATTGATGCACGCGCATGACATTACGCGCGATATCGAAATCGCGCTGGTCCGTGAATTTCCGAATGCTGAAGTGATGATCCATATGGACCCGCTCGGCGATATTGATGACAGCCGCCATTCCGTTCCGGGGGTACACCATTAAATGCGCGTGATTTGTGATATTGGCGGAACGCATATTCGTTTGGCGCAGGACAATGGTGGTCGTGACCCGATCGATCCGCGTCGTTATCCTGTATCCAATTTTGCCGATCTTTATGATGCGGTGAATTTTTACTGCACCGAAAGTGGTGTCCATGATGTTGAATCCGTGGCTGTTGCGGCGGCCGCGAATGATTTGGGTGATGGGGTCTATCGTTTCTTCAATAACGAAGGGTGGGCCATTGACCCGGCGGCATTGCGCAAGCGGGGCATGGTGTTGCATGGCGTTATCAACGATTTCGCGGCGTCGGCTTGGGGCATGACCTGTGTGCCCGATCATGCGTTGCATGTTGTCCGGGGTGCGCAGTCGGACCACCATCATCCACGGGCCATTCTGGGGCCGGGGACGGGGTTGGGGTTGGCGTATGCGTTGCCGTTGGAAAACGGGCGCTGGCGGGTGCAGGGCACGCATGGCGGCCACATGATGGCGGCGTGTTTAAACGATGAACATCATCTGATCTGTGAATTGGTTGGCCGATTAAATGGCCTGAACCGTATGGTGATTGTGGAAGATATGGTCAGCGGGCGTGGCCTGCCGACGCTGTACCGCGCCGTGTGCCAGATGAATGGCGATGATGCGTTGCCGTTGGAAAACGCGGCCAATGTTCTGGATTATGCGGATAATCCGTCCGTTGTTGAAACGCTGCGCCTGTTCCATGAATTTCTGGGGCTGTTCATGCACAACGTGGCGATTACGCTGGAATCGTATGGCGGATTGTATCTGGATGGTGGATTGACGGCGCGGCTGCATGAACGTGGCCTGTTCGATGGCGCGCGCGTTCTGGATTTTATGACGCTCAATCCGGCCCCGTCCGTGCGGGCCGATCTTGAAAAAACCCCTGTTTTTATCGTCAATGACCCGTATATTGCCCTGCGTGGGTTGATTGCGATGGATCGCAGCGACAGAAAGAATGGAAAATGACTGCTCAGCGTATTGCCTATCTGACCATTGATGATTCCCCGTCAACCCGTATGGATGACATGGTGGATGCGTTGGAAGCGTCCGGCGTGCCGGCCATTTTCTTCTGCCGCGGGGATTTGCTGGAAAATAACATGACATCGGTCACGCGCGCGATTAAAAAGGGGTTCGTTGTCGCCAACCATGCCTATAACCACCGTCGGTCCAGCCAGATTACGTTCGATGAAATCACGGCGGAAATTACGCGCACGCAAAAACTGCTCGATCAATGCTGGGCCGATGCGGGCATGGATACATGGCCGAAATATTTCCGTTTTCCCCATATGGATCGTGGCACGGGCGGTTGGGTCGTTGATTTCCAAAAGGTGCCGGATGAACACCGCGATATCGTGATTAAATTATTCGCCGATGGCCTGAACGTGTCGATGGACCCACCCAGCGAAGAAGCCAAAAGCAAAAAAGCGCAATTGCAATTGTGGTTGAAATCCAACGGTTTCACCAAACCTGCCTTTAACAATGTCGCCTTGCCATGGTATCGCGATACCGAGATGGGGCAGGCGATTGATGCCATGTTCACCTTCTCCACATCGGATTGGATGATCACGCCGCGGCACAAGGGCAATTGGCCCTATAAAACGCTGGATGATCTGAAGGCCAAAATCGATAACGATCCATGGCTGCAACGCACCGATACCGCGCACATTATTCTGGCGCATGATCAGGCCGATATTGTCGATGACACGCTGGCGTTGGTCGATCATATGCTGGACCGCGGCTTTAAATTCGAAATCTGAACACGCAACAAAAGGGTGCAAACATGACAACACAATATTTCGTACGGGTCATTGGCGATTACGGCCAATTGGGCGATATGGCCTTTGCCGAAGTATCCGACCGTCTGGATGCGCAATTGATGGATATTCCGGACGCGCATTTCAGCGTGCGTTTATCGTCGGTTCCTGTGTTCGATACGATTGCCACGGGGTTTATGCTGGCGCAATTGGCGGTCAATTCTCCGCTGGGTGATCGCCATATTTTCTACGTCAACACGGCCCCGCGCAAGGACAAGGCGCAAGCCCGCGTGGATAACGAAGGTGAAGGCCTGGTCTACGCCAAATTGAAAAACGGCGTGCGCATCGTTGCGGTGAACAGCGGGTATTCCCTGACCCTGATCAAACCATTTACCGATTCCATCCGCCTGATCAACGTGTCGGCGGCGGGGTCGCAATTCCGGTCCCGTGATAATTTCCCGGTGGCCGTGGGCGCGATTGCACGCGGGGATGAAAGCCTGCTGGGTGATGATGTCACGCATACGGTGCCGGATGCGCTGCCGAAAAATGCGGTTGTCTACACCGACGGCTACGGCAATTTGAAATGCTCAATCGATCCAAAGGATCTGGATACGCACCACGGCGAAAAAGTCACCGTGGAAATCAATGGCCGGGAACAGGTGGCCATGGTCGGCACGGGCATTTTCGCCGTTGCGGATGGTGAATATTGTTTGGCCAAGGGCAGCTCGGGCTGGGCTTTGCCGGATGGCAGCCGCATGGAATTTGCCGAAATGGTTAAACGCGGCGGCAACGCCTCGAAAAGCTTCGGCACCCCGCCGGGCGGGATTAAGGTCAACTGGCGCTAAGGGCAAGGCCCTCTCCCCGACCCTCTCCCAAGGGGAGAGGGGGAAGTAAGGCGCAACAAAAGCCCTCTCCCTCTGGGAGAGGGTTGGGGAGAGGGTCTTTTTCTTTATTCTTGCACCCCCGCGCCCGGGTGTTATAGCGTCACGCCCATCAAACAATAAAAAACGAACAGGGGCGGGGCCTTATGACCCTTACGAAAATTTTCTGCGCGGCCGTGGCCGGGCTTGGTTTATCTGCGGTGCAGGCCGCCGATATTGCCGCAACCTTTGATCATGCGGCCCTGAGCAAGCGGCTTGGCGCGCCATGTGCGGTGCAGGAAATGCAGCGCCGGGCCGCGATTATCCCCGTGACCTCTGGCCTTGATCCCGCGCCGGAATACCGGACGAAGGGGCTGACCTTCGTCATGCAATCGGCCCATTTTGATGCCAAAATGCACGCGCGCGCCGATAAAATTTACGCGACCATTCCGCACCATACACGGGCCCTGACCTATAATGACGGCGGTGTGTTTGTGTGGTCGCGGTACGGGCTGGCGGAATCGTTGCCGTCGCGCAAAAATGCGGCCAATGGTTACACTACGCCGGGGCTGTATCTGGAATATGAACGCCGCCTGTATTTCCCCTTTATGCTTGCCGATGTGCGTAAAAATAAAAATGGCACGTATCGCTCCATCGGGTTTTACGAAGAGATCGCGCGCGGGTTCCGCATCGCGAACCATGAAACCGGACACATGGCGGATGATATTCTGGGGAATTACAGCGTTGAAGATGGCGCAGGCCCTGCCGAGGGCCGCCTGACGGATCGCCGCGATTACCGCACCGCCATCACGGACGATTTGCGCCATATTCGCGGGACAAAGCCGGATGTGGTGGCGCTGGATTATTACATGCCCATCCGTATCGGCGGGAAACAGGACGAAGGCCAACGCCTGCGCCGTGAAGTGTTCGCGGAACTCTGGGCCGAGGCCTCAGGGCAGGGGGGCAGCAACCTGTCCCGCCATTATCCGCGCACCTATGCGACCGTGAAATCCTATTTCGATTATTTGAAAAATGTTTATGAAGCGGGCGGGTCGGCCTGCGAATACCGCAAGGATGGCCGGGCGGTGCCGGTGTTGAAGCGCTGAAAAAAGGCCCTCTCCCCGACCCTCTCCCAGAGGGAGAGGGAGATTATTGTGTGGAGAGAGCTTTAATTTCACCCCTCATGTCCCCTCTCCCTCTGGGAGAGGGCTAGGGAGAGGGCCTTCCGATTATCACATCGGCTTTATATCCATCGCAAAAGCCCGTTGCGTAACATTCGACGTGGGCTGGTCGGCTTCCGGCGGTTTGCGGCTATCCACCTCAATCCCGCTTTGATCCAGTTTTTGCACGACCTTATCGGCCATGTCGATCATGCCTTCAACGCCCATGCCCAGTTTATATTGTCCGGCCACCTCTTGCGCGCATTCGCGGGTGGCGGCGACTTTGGCGGCGCGTTGTTCGGCGGGTGATAAATCGGCCTGCGCCTGTAAATGCAATTCCTGTGTGCTGGCGCTCTGCATCGCGCCGCTCTCAATTTTTTCGGGCAGGCCTTTCACCGCTTGCTTCGGGTTCGCGAACGGGTCGCCCTTGTCGAACACAACGGATTCGACATTGTTCATCACGTAACTTTCGCCCGTATGAATATTTTCCAACGCGATCACGCGACCATACAACGTGTCGGTGTTTTCCCATGCCGGCGAACTGGCGCTCGGATATTGGGTGGCGTGCGGCATCACCGCCTTATAATCCTCACGAAAGCCGGGCAGAATGGCGACGTCGTGGCCCGCGTGCCCATTCATGCTCTCACGGTCGCGCCCCGGATCGGATGTGTCTTGATTTTTGGTTGATCCGTTGGACAGGAAGATGTCGTCTTTCTCGCTGCCATTGAACATGTCCTTGCCGTCACTGCCGGCATAGGTGGCGGCCCCGTTGTTCCACGCCACCCCCGCACCCGATTGCGTCGCCGTCGGGGCAATGACTTTCCCGGCCTTGCCCACGGGCTTCAGCGGGGTCTCCTGATCCGGGTTGGTGCCCGGATTGGTATTCGGTTCATCGGCCATCGCGGGCAAATCCTCATGGTTCTTCAGGGGAATTGTGGGCGAAAAGCTTTATGATTCTGTTAATTGACCGGGATCGCGGCGAAACGGGCGGAAAACCGTGGATTTCGGTTTGATTTTTGCCCATCCGTGCTTTAGATATGGACCATCCAATCGGAGCGCGGGTGTAGCTTAGTGGTAAAGCTCCAGCCTTCCAAGCTGGCTATGAGGGTTCGATTCCCTTCACCCGCTCCAATTTTATCCCGCCTAGCGCGTGGATGTGATTTCTCAACGCTTATAACAGAAAACGAGTGGCGGGCAGCCAAGGGGCACAATGGCCTCACTTGGCTGTGGTTTTTTGCATGTTTTCCGCAATGAAGATTAGTAAGTGGCACAATGGATAGAGTTACCTTTGGCGCTACAGCTTGTGTAAGAGGGTTTGGCTTTTTGTTCGCGATCACTCCATGCGGCCATGCAAGTTGCCATTGCCTGGCTTCCAGTTTCAAAGCCGCTATCGTAGCAATATCCGAAGGCCGGGTTAGCCCGCTTTTGGGCTTGGAGGTTGTTTTCGGCAGCCTTCTCTTTTTTACACTGCGTATATTTTGATGTTCCTTTTTTAAGGCCTTTTGCAGAGCAAACTAGCGCGGCCGGATCACAATCCAGTTTTCTTGACATGATTTCGGCGTCAATTCTTATGTCGTTTTCTGTATTGGATAGGGAACATAACGCTGCGTCGTTCACGTTTGCAATTTGTTGGTCTGTCATTGGTGGTCGGGTTGTTACGCATCCTGACAAGGCAATGGCAACAACAACTAACGGGATAATTTTTAGCTTCATTCGCCAGTTCTTTCTGAAAGGAAAAGCTGTGTTTCTTATGTCGTCGTATATTGAATTGTAATTTTTAAAGTTGCAACCGGACTTTTATTGTCGGGTTCAAATCGTAGTCCCGGGCGTGAGTAAAACAAAAAACCCCTCCCGACAGGGAGGGGTTTTTATTGATTTTTTCTGCCAACCCTACGCCGTCTTAATCGACTCAATAAACGTCTGAATGCTGGTTTTCAGGGTTTCGGAGCGTTTGGCGAGTTCTTCGGAAACCTCGCGCACCTTGCTGGATGTCGTGCCGGTTTCTTCGGTGGAGTGGTTGACTTCCGTGATGTTGCGGACCACGTCTTCGGTGCCGACGGCGGCGTTGGCGACGCTGCGGGAAATTTCCTGTGTGGCGCTGCTTTGTTCTTCCATCGCGGCGGCGATGGAGGCGGAGGCGGCGGTTAAATCCTCGATCACGGTGGAGATGTTGTCGATCATGCCGACGGCGTCCTGGGCTTGGGCCTGCATGCTTTCAATCTGTTCGCGCACTTTTTCCGTGGCTTTGGCGGTTTCGTTGGCCAGTGTTTTCACTTCGTTGGCGACCACGGCAAAGCCCTTGCCGGATTCCCCGGCGCGGGCGGATTCGATCGTGGCGTTCAAGGCCAGCAGGTTGGTCTGTTCGGCAATGTCGGAAATGATCTGGATGACGCTGCCCACGGCGTTGGCGGTTTCTTCCAATGTTTTCATTTGCGTCACGGCGGTTTCGGCGGCGCGCTGAACGTCAACCGATTGCTGGCTGGTTTTGTTCAACTGGACGCTGATTTCATTGATGGACGCGGTCAGTTCTTCGGTCGCGGCGGATACGCTTTGCACGTTGGTTCCGGTTTCGCTGGCGGCCTCGGTCACGCGGGATGACAGATCCATGGTTTTGGATGCGATGTGCGACATCATGTCGGACGCCGATTGCATGTCCGTCGTCGCCTGTTCCAGCGCGTTGGTGGTTGCGGATGAATCATCGCGGAAGCGGGCGACCAGCGCCTCGATCTTCTGCGCGCGTTGCAGGCGGGCTTCGTCTTCTTTGCGTTGTTGTTCCTGCAATTTTTCGTTTTCCAACCCGTTATTGCGGAACAGCAACAGGGCGGAGGCCATCTGGCCCACCTCGTCCTTGCGGTCGGTGTCGGTGACGGACACGTCCCATTGTTTCTGCACCAGCCGGTTGGTCACGCCGACCAGACGGGCCAGCGGTTTGCTGATCATCTGGACCAGGAAGATGGACACGGCCACGGTAGCCGCAAACATCAAAATGGCACCGACGATCACCACCATGCGCGTTGTCGTCATCACGCGGCGTTGTGATTGCGCACTGTCATGCAACAATTCGGTCAGCGGCGTGTTAATCGCGTTCAAATGTTCGGTCAGATTGCGCTGGATCGCGGCATTTTCTTCGGACGCCTGAATCAGGCGGGCCAGATCGACGGTTTCGGGCCGGGTCATATAATCCAATTGCTTGGCGACAATGGTGTCTTTCCATGCGGCAATGTCGGTATAAATCGTTTCGCCCTTGGCGGTATAATCACCGCCAATGGTTTTCAGCAGGGCGATGGTGCCGTCCTTCTCCGCCTCCAACTGGGCCTGTTCCTTGAGGTACAAATCACGCTTGGCCAAATCGCCGGAATTGAGGAAGTCGGCCAGCGATGTTTTCACCTCGGCCAGATCGCGCTCCAGCGCGTAGACTTCGCTCTGCACCTGATTGACGGATTCAACGTATTCCAGACTTTTTTGCAGGCTCAGCACGCTGATAAAGATATAGGCACCGACCGCAACGCTGATCAGCATTGTGAAGCCCATACCCAGAAGCAGTTTTTTCTGTAGCGACATATTTTGTAACATGATTACTCACCTGTGGGTTCTGCGGTCGGGGTGCTTGCTTGCGGGGTTGCTGTTTCAGCGGCGGCGGGTGGTGCGGGTTCCGGCTCTGCGGCGGCTACAGGGGCAGGTTCTGCCTCTGCCTCTGCCTCTGCCTCTGCCTGCGGTTCGACTTCCGCTTTCTTCACATCCTTACGCGCATCCATGCGGCGTTGCAGTTCGGTCAGGTTCACCTCAACCGTTACGGCGCCAATCGCGGCACTGCCGCCTTCATCCGCGATGGCCAGGTTGACCTGCGCGTTCCATGTCATGGTGCCGTCATTAAATTCGGCGTCATCGACAAACACGGCGGTGGGGCCGACGGGGTAGGTTTTTTGGAATTTGCCCTCATCCCCCTGCCAGAAATCCGATGACAGATTGCTCTGCCCGACATTCAGGCCGTTTTTATCCATCACGAAAATTTCGGTGTACAGGCCGGAGGAGTGCGCTTGAATCCGGGTGAGATAGGTGGAGAGCGGGTTGGACAACGTCGCGGCGACCAAGGGCTTCTCATCCGCCTTCAGTTCGGCCACCCATTGTTCGTCCAGCGCGGTGATCGCGGCGGGGTCCAGGGCGCTGTATTTCTGGTTCTGGTTCAAAATCGACAGGCGGACGATGTCGCGGTCGATAAAGTCCCGAATTTCGCCAATCAAATCCTCCGACACCAGCGCGCTGGTGGGGGGCTCCGCATGGGCCGGCAAGGCCGTGGACAAAAGCAGGGTGGAAACGGCAAACAGCCCAAGGATCAGGGGGCGATGTAGGGGGCGATGTAGGGGAGGGTGCGACATTCGGTACAGCCTTCATTGACTACGCAGGTTGGGTACTCAGGAATAAGATAGTATCATTCTTCTCTGAAACATGTGTTTAGATGGACCCGCCCGCGGTTTTTATTATCGGTTTCCGGGGGCCGGGGTGTCTTGTATAGGGCCTTGTTATTAAAGATCTTTTAATGGGCGATTGGGCGCGTTATGGCTTTTCCTCTTCTGCTGCCCGCATGGGCTCTTTTTGGGTGCGCTGCAGCAATTTTGTCGGCTGTTTTAATGCTGTTGCAGGAACGGCTGCGGGTCGAGGGCTATGCGCTGGCCATCTGGTGCAAGGTGGCGTGTGTGTGCGTCACACTGCCCTTCGTGCTGATCAATGGCTTGCCGACGCAACCGCTGTTTTACTTGTTTTTGGGGCTGGGCGCGGTGCTGTGGTCCATCAGTGACGTGGTGTTTTTCCGCGGTATTCCGAAGGCCGGGGCCGGGGCGGTCAGCCGCGTTCTGCCGTCATCTATCCTGATCAGCTTTCTGCTCTGGTTCGTGATTGACCCGGATCTGCTGCACAAATATCTCGGGTCACCGTGGGTCTTTGCGGGGATCGGGGCGGTGATGGCCGTATGGGTCTTTTGCGCCAGCAATCTGCGCAAATGCCCGGTGTCGATGGGGGCGTTGCGGACGGTCTGGTTCGTGTTGTTTGCGGCGTCGATTGGGCCGTTGCTGGCCAAGCTGACGACCCAGAATGCGGCGATCGAACAGGGGCCCTATGCCTATGTTTTCGTTGAAGGTTTGATGATGATTACGCTGCTCGGCACCTATGGGATGATCCGTCGCCCGATCTCGCCCGCGACGTTTTTTGCACCGGCGACGATCCGCGGCGGGCTGCTGATTGGCATGGTCATGGCGGCGACGGTGCTGCTCAGCCTCTATGCCTATTATGCGGCGGATAACCCGGCCTATGTTCCGGCGGTGAAATTGCTGGATGCGGTCATTATTCTGGCCGTTTATGCCGCCGTGGGGCGCAAAAATAACGGCGATATCTGGTCCGGGCTGGGTGTGGTGGCGTGTGCCGCCGTGCTGATCGCGCTGAAGAGTTTCGTTTAATTTCGATTATGAAAAATTATAGGGCGCATTGCGGACGCAATCTGCTGCATTCTTTTTGCCGGTTTTCCCCGTGGTGAAAAACCATGAAAAATCCCGCCGTTAAAACCAGTTGACACAGCGCGCCAACTTTCCTAAACCCTCAACCTAATGCGCTGGAGGCGTCCGTTTCCGCCAATGTCGATAGGGTGCCGCGCTATTTTAACATTTCCAAAAACTTAGGAGAGACTAGAAATGGCAAAGGGTAAGTTTGAGCGGAATAAGCCGCACGTAAACATCGGCACGATTGGTCACGTTGACCATGGTAAGACGACGTTGACGGCCGCGATCACGCAACAATTCTCGAAGGAAGCACTGGCGTATGACCAGATTGACAAAGCTCCTGAAGAGAAAGCCCGTGGTATCACGATTTCCACGTCGCACGTTGAATATGAAACAGCCAACCGCCACTATGCGCACGTTGACTGCCCGGGCCACGCTGACTATGTGAAGAACATGATCACGGGTGCGGCACAGATGGACGGTGCTATTCTGGTTTGCTCCGCTGCTGACGGCCCGATGCCGCAGACGCGCGAACACATCCTGCTGGCGCGTCAGGTTGGCGTTCCGTCCCTGGTTGTTTACATGAACAAAGTAGACCAGGTTGACGATGCTGAACTGCTGGACCTGGTTGAAATGGAAATCCGTGAACTGTTGTCCAAATACGAATTCCCGGGCGACGACATTCCGGTGGTAAAGGGCTCCGCTCTGGCCGCTCTGGAAAAACGCGATCCGGAAATTGGTGAGAAATCGATTCAGGCTCTGATGGAAGCGGTTGACGCGTTCATCCCGACCCCGGCCCGTCCGAAAGACAAGCCGTTCCTGATGCCGGTTGAAGACGTATTCTCGATCTCTGGCCGTGGTACCGTTGTAACGGGCCGTGTTGAACAGGGTATCGTGAAAGTTGGCGAAGAGATCGAAATCGTTGGTATTCGCCCGACGCAAAAAACGACCGTAACGGGCGTTGAAATGTTCCGCAAACTGCTGGACAGCGGTGAAGCTGGTGACAACATCGGCGCTCTGCTGCGTGGTACGAAACGTGAAGACGTTGAGCGTGGTCAAGTTCTGTGCGCGCCGGGTTCGATTACCCCGCACACGAACTTCACGGCTGAAGCGTACATTCTGTCGAAAGACGAAGGTGGCCGCCACACGCCGTTCTTCACGAACTACCGTCCGCAGTTCTACTTCCGCACGACGGACGTTACGGGCATCGTAACGCTGCCGGCTGGAACGGAAATGGTTATGCCTGGCGATAACGTAAACTTCGAAGTCGAACTGATCTGCCCGATCGCGATGAACGAAGGTCTGCGCTTCGCTATCCGCGAAGGCGGCCGCACCGTCGGTGCTGGCGTTGTTGGCAAGATTGTGAAGTAATTTTTCACGATCCACGGATCAAACAATTAAAAATCCCCTTCGCGGAAACGGAGGGGATTTTTTTATTCATTTTTCCGGGTCCAGCATTTCCGCCGATTCTGTTTTTATGCCCGCGCCGCAAAAACGAATGTAGTGAGTGGTTAATAATTTCTGAACAATTTCTTGTTGACACGTTCTTTGTAATGAAATTAGGTAAATGACGCTTATGCAAAGAAGAGCGAATTTAAAAAACGACCAGAAGCAGGGAGAATGCTATGTCGAGTAACGAATCCATTGGGATCTTGGGGCAACTCCAAGACGATTATGTCAACAAGCAGCAGGACGCTCCGATTTCGCTGAGCGCCTATCTCGACCTTTGCAAACAAGATAAATGGGCTTACGCCAACGCTCATGAGCGCCTGTTGAAGGCCATTGGCGAGCCGACGAAGCTGGACACCAGCACGGACCCGAAACTGTCCCGTATTTTCAGCAACAAAGTTCTGAACGTTTATCCGGCGTTTTCCGACTTCTTCGGCATGGAAGAAACGATCGGTGAGATCACGAAATTCCTGAAAGCCGCCGCTCAAGGTCTGGAAGAAAGCAAACAGATCCTTTATCTGCTGGGCCCTGTTGGTAGCGCGAAATCCTCTTTGGCCGAGCGCCTGAAAGAGCTGATGGAGCAAGAGCCGTTCTACACACTGGCTGTTGAAGTTCCGGAGCTGGATGAAGCTGGCGAGCCGGTATATGAAGATGTCGAAGTTAATGGCCAGCGTGTGCCGAAAATGAAGCTGGAATACTCCCCGGTGAACGAAGATCCGCTGGGTCTGTTCGATCCGAGCCAACGCGTTGGTGGTCGTTCCTTGGCCGAAGCCATGGAAAGCACCTATGGCATCGAGCGCCGCTACATGAAGGGCATTATGTCCCCGTGGGCTGTGCAGAAGCTGAAAGAATTCGAGGGCGATCGCTCCAAATTCATGGTGGTCAAGCGTTGGCCGTCCAAACTGGATCAGGTTGGTATCTCCAAAACTGAACCGGCTGACGAAAACACGCAGGACATTTCCGCATTGGTTGGTAAAACCGATGTTCGTAAACTGGAAATGTACTCCCAGAAAGATCAGCGTTCCTTCGCATATTCCGGCGGCCTGTGCACAGGTAACCGCGGTATCATGGAATTCGTTGAGATGTTCAAGGCGCCGATCAAGACGCTGCACCCGTTGCTGACCGCAACGCAGGAAGGCAACTTCTCCAGCCCGGAAAACATCGGTATGATCCCGTTCAACGGCATCATTCTGGCCCACTCGAACGAATCCGAATGGACGAAGTTCCGTAACAACAAAGAAAACGAAGCGTTCCTGGCCCGTACCTATCTGGTGCGCGTACCGTACACGCTGCGCGTTGACGAAGAGCTGAAGATTTACCAGAAACTGCTGAACGGCAGCGCGCTGGCCAAGGCTCCGATTGCGCCGGGTACGTTGGAAATGCTGGCCGAATGGTCCGTTATGACCCGTTTGAAAGAAACGGCGCATTCGACCGTTTATGCAAAGATGCGTGTCTATAACGGTGAAAACCTGAAAGAGACGGACAAAAAAGCTAAGCCGTTCACGGATTATCGCGATGAAGCCGGTATCGAAGAAGGCATGGATGGTTCGGATACCCGTTGGGCGTTCAAAACCCTGTCCAAAGTCTTTAACGAAGCAAACGATGAGATCAGCGCCGATCCGATCCGCCTGATGAATGTTCTGGAAGATCGTATCAAGAAAGAACAGTTGGCTGGTGAAGTTGCTGCAAGCCGCATCAACCTGATCAAGGAACATCTGCTGCCGAAATATGTTGAATTCGTTGGCAAAGAGATCAGCACCGCCTATGTCGAAAGCTACAAGGATTTCGGTCAGAACAAGTTTGACCAGTATGTGCTGTACGCAGATCACTGGATCCAGGATCAAGACTACCGCGATCCGGACACAAACCTGACCTTGTCCCGCGCGGATCTGGAAGAAGAGCTGCAAAAGTTCGAGAAACCGGCTGGTATCATGAACGGCAAAGACTTCCGTAACGAAGTTGTGAACTATGTTCTGCGGGCGCGCGCCAACAATGGTGGCAAAAACCCGTCCTGGACATCGTACAAGCCGTTGGCCAACGTGATCGAAAAAGGCATGTTCACGACCATGGAAGAAATTCTTCCGGTGATCTCTTACACCGCAAAAGCGGATAAGAAAGCGCAAGAGCGTCACGAAGAGTTTGTGAAGCGCATGGACGATAAAGGTTATACCCCGGCACAGACACGCGTTCTGACCGAATGGTATTCCCGCGTGCGCAAGAGCAAGCCGACATTGGGTTAACTCTACGACCTGATCTTAAGTCCGAATCTGGCGCAGCGCGGAATACGAACCCATACGGGAGGGTATTCCGCGCTGTGTCCATTCCGATGGAACGCCGTGAAAAAGCTTGCTTTTGAGGCCTAAACCGCGTTGCATAGCGTAAACAATAAAAAAATTCTTCAGGGAGAAGAGCTGTGAGCGAGATCATCGACCGTCGTGGTCAGTCCGGCGGGCAAATAACCGCCAGCCGCCGCCGTTTTCGTGAGCGTTACAAGGGCTACATCAAAAAAGCTGTCGATCGCGCGATCAGCGATGGCAATGTGACCGACATTGGTGCCGGTGGCACGGATGTCAGCATTCCAAAACGCGATTTGAAACAGCCGCACATCAGCCATGGTCAAGGCGGTATCAACGATATCGTGCACCCGGGTAACAAAGAGTTCGTCGGTGGCGAACATTTCCGTCGTCCGAATGGCGGCGGTGGTGGCGGTGGCGGCGGCGATGCTGGCAACGGTGGTGAGGGCGAGGATGACTTCACCTTCCATCTGTCCGAAGAAGAATTTTTGAAATATCTGTTCGACGATCTGGAATTGCCGAACCTGGAAGAAAAACGCGAAGCCGACCTGACGAAATATAAACGTCAGCGCGCCGGTATCGTGTCCTCCGGTCCGCACAGCAAGCTGGATCTGGCGCGTTCCAAGTCGGAAAAACTGGGCCGCGTCATGGGGATGAGCGCGAACAGCAACCGTAAAACGCTGGCCCTGTTGCAGGAAAAGCGCGAAATTCTCCGCGCCTATGCGCCGGATTACGTGCCTCCGGCCGATCCGGCCCGGGTTAAGATTGTTAAGCCGACCGAAATGCCGATGGCCCAGCGTATTCGCGGGATCAAGGGGCAGATCGTGAAGCTGAGCGCTGAATTTGGCGCGGCGGTTCAACCGAATGATGCCAAGCGCATGGTTGAGATCGATGCCGAGATTAAAAAAATGGGACCGGGCCTGAAAAACGCGGCTGCCTGGAATGAATCCACCGACCTGAAATACCGTTTTGATACAAAGAAACCGCTGCCCAATTCCAAGGCCGTGATGATTTGCATTATGGACGTGTCCGGTTCCATGACTCAGGAGCACAAGGATCAGGCGAAGATTTTCTACTTCCTGCTCTACCGGTTCTTGAAGCGTCACTATCTGAAAACGGACATCGTTTTCGTGCGCCACCACACCGAAGCGAAGGAAGTGGACGAGAAAGAATTCTTCTATGGTCGCGAAAGCGGCGGCACGACCGTGTCTTCGGCGTTGCAATTAACGCGTCAGATCATCGACGAGCGTTATGGCGATGGCAACTGGAACATCTATGCGGCGCAAGCCTCGGACGGTGATAACTGGGCCGATGATACCCGCGCGTGCAAACCGTTGATCGAAGATTTGCTGCAGGACATGCAGGCTTATTTCTACACGGAAATTACGCCGCGTGAGCACCAAAATCTGTGGCACATGTATGCGGACATTCAGGCCAAGCACCCGGATCAATTCTGGATGGGGCAAATCCGGAACCGTCAGGAAATTTTCCCGATCTTCCGTGAATTTTTCCAACGCCGCAGTGCCGGAACGAATGTCAGCGCGAATTTGCGCCCGGCATCGTTGGATATGATTTAATTGCCAATTCGGCTGAACGTTAAAAACGCTGCACGATAAAAGAGTTAAAAGATGGCAAAAGCAAAAAAAGAAACAGAACAGGTACTGACCGCCCGCGAGAAGATCGAGGATCTGCTGAGCAACTATGTCGATGGCCGCGATGTCTTTAAAAAGGCCAGCGATTTCGACCACAAGCTGCTGCTGGTTCCGGGAGCGGAGGATAAAGACATTCCGCGCAGTTGGATCGCGCTGGCGGACAAGGTGATTTCCATTCTGGCCCATGATAAATACGGTCTGGACACCTATAAAAACAGAATTGAAATTATTTCCGCGGACCAGATGCTGGATCTGTACGCCTCTGTTGGCTTGCCGGAAAGCTATGCACACTGGTCTTTCGGGATGCAGCGCGAACAGGAAGGGAAGTCCTATAGTCAGGGTCGTTCCGGTCTGGCCTATGAAATCGTCATTAACACGGATCCGGCGATTGCCTATTGCATGGACAGCAACACCAAAACCATGCAGATGCTGGTGATTGCGCACGCCAGCTATGGCCACAATTCCTTCTTCAAGGGCAACCATATGTTCAAGCAGTTTACAAAACCGCGCGACATTCTGGCGGACCAGGCCGCCATGGGCGAAGCCGTTTTGCGCTATGAAGATAAATATGGTCAGGAAGAGGTTGAGAAGGTTCTGGATGCCGCGCACGCGCTGCAAAATTATGGCGTAAACCGCTATAACAAGCCGCAGCAGCGTAGCCCGCAAGAAGAAGCGGCCCGCCGCGCGCAACTGGAAGAAATCCGCCAGCAAAACGTCAACCCGTTGATGGACAGCCCGGTTTTCCGCGAAGCGTTCAAAAAGGCCGCCAACGACAACGGCGAAAAACAAATGTTCCCCGCCGATCTGGAAGAAAACCTGCTGCGCTATGTGGCGGCCTACGCCCCGCATTTGCAGGAATGGCAGCGTGATTTGCTGCGCCGGGTCAGTGACCTGTCGCAATATTTCTACCCGCAGCGCCAGACGCAGGTGATGAACGAGGGCTGGGCCAGCTTCTGGCACTACACCCTCATGAATGATCTGCATGAAATGGACCTGATTGATGACGGCATGGCGATGGAATTCGTTCAGTCGCATTGTGGCGTTCTGTTCCAGCCGGAATTTGACAGCCCGTATTACAGCGGCTGGAATCCCTATGCGCTGGGCTTTGCGATCTATCAGGATATCAAGCGCATGTGCGAAAATCCGACGGACGAAGACCGCGAATATTTCCCGGACATCGCCGGCAAGGAATGGCTGCCGACCCTGAAATGGGCGATGCAGAATTTCAAGGACGAAAGCTTTATTGAACAATTCCTGTCGCCGAAAGTGATCCGCGATATGGGCATGTTCAACATCCATGACGATGAACTGGAAGAGTTTCTGGTTGTTGACGCGGTTCAAAACCGTGATGGATATAAGGTGATTGCCGAACGTCTGGCCGCGCAATACCGCCTGGCCGAACGTGAGCCGGCGCTGGAAGTTGCGGGCTACAACTACCGCGGTGACCGCAGCCTGACCCTGCAGCACAAAATCTTCAAATACCGCCCGCTGCACGAAGAAAACACCAAGGCTGTGCTGAAACATCTGTACAGCCTGTGGGGCCATCCGATCACGGTCCATTCCGTTGACCCGGAAGGCAAAGTAGGCGCGACGGTTGCAATGCCGACCAGCGCCGCCGACCGTGGCCTGAAAATCGGCGATCAGATGAAGTACAATATCTAAGCTTCATCCCATGCTTTATCAAAACCCCCGGCAGTGCCCGGGGGTTTTGTTTTGGGTTTTTGCGGGGTTGGGGGCCGGTGGTGTATAATTTTCACTGGAAATCCCGGCCCGGATATGATTAAAAAGGGCCCAGATTGGTATAGGGGTATAGCTCAGTTGGTAGAGCGACGGTCTCCAAAACCGTAGGTCGAGGGTTCGAGCCCTTCTGCCCCTGCCATTTTTCCAACAATTTAGCTGAACTGCTCATCCACCATCCGGCGGACGATGTGTGGGTCTTTTTCCTTGTTGATACGGTCGCGGAATTCGGACGCGCCCGGCATGTCGGTGCAATACCATGACAAATGTTTGCGGGCGATGGCGACGCCTTTGAATTCGCCGTAATAATCAATGATGGCGTCGTAATGATCCTGAATAATGTGCAGGCGTTCGGCCTCGGGCGGTGGGGCGCTGGCGGTGCCGGTGCGCAGGTAATCCATCGTCTGTTTTAACACCCACGGTTTGCCGCAACTGCCGCGCCCGATCATCACGCCGTCCGCGCCGGAGGCTTTCAGGGCGGCCTCCGCATCTTCCGGGGTCAGGATATCGCCGTTGATGACCACCGGAATTTTTACGGCGTCTTTGACCGCGCGCACGGCGTCCCAATTCGCTTCGCCTTTATACATCTGGCACCGCGTGCGGCCATGCACGGTAATCATCTGCACGCCAACATCTTCGGCCATTTTGGCGAGGGTGGGGGCGTTGAGGTTGTCATCATCCCATCCCAACCGCATTTTGACGGTGACGGGCACATTCACGGCCTTCACCGTGGCCTCCATAATGGCGCAGGCCAGCGGTTCGTCCTTCATCAGGGCCGAGCCCGCGAATTTTTTGACGATCTTTTTCACCGGGCATCCGAAATTGATGTCGATAATGGCGGCACCGCGCCCGACATTGATTTTGGCGGCCTCGGCCATGATGTCGGGTTCGCATCCGGCCAATTGCACGGCCATGGGAAATTCTTCGGCGTAATTATCGGCGTTGATGCGCAGGGAGCTGGTTTCTTCCTGCAATGTCGCGCGGCTGGCGATCATTTCCGAAAAGACCAGTCCCGCCCCGTGGCGTTTCACCAACCGACGAAAGGGCAGGTCGCTGATGCCGGACATGGGCGCCAGAAACACGGGGTCCGGAATGTCGATATTGCCAATCAAAAAGCCCATCGCGGGATTTCGCCTCAATCCATGCAGGTATAGGGTCCGTTTTATGCCTTGATCTGTTTATGAATAACAGAGAAAAGTGAGAAGGGGCTTTTGGCCCGCTATTTTTCACTGGCAATTCGGCCCCGGTTAGGCTAAAAATCCCTATCTTATTTCCCCGACAATCTGGTTCTTCGAAAAACGGCCTCGCCGCGATACGAACCTGTGGTGGAAAAGACCCGCGTTAAACTGCGCATAAAGGATTGATTGAAATGGCAAAACTAAATCCAGTACCTTATTTCCGTCAGGTAAAGGCCGAAATGAAAAAGGTCACCTGGCCGACCCGCAAGGAAACGACGGTCAGCACGATCGCCGTGTTTATCATGGTGACGATTGCGGCCATCTTCCTGTTTACCGCCGACCAGATCATTGCCTTTCTGGTGCAATTTATCATCGGCCTCGGCGGTTAGTGGGGCGGATCGTCTTACAGTTTTGAAACAGATTTAAACGAACAGCAAAAACGAAGAGAGATTGAAATGGCAAAACGTTGGTATGTGTTGCACGTCTATTCCGGTTTTGAGAGCAAGGTTGCCGAAGCCCTGATGGAAAAGGCAAAGAAACACGGTCTGGAAGATCGCGTTGAACAGATCATGGTTCCGACCGAGGAAGTCATGGAAATGCGCCGTGGCCAGAAGGTCAACGCCGAGCGCAAATTCTTCCCGGGCTATGTTCTGGCGAAGCTGGATATGAGCGACGAAGTCTGGCACTTGGTAAAAGATACGCCGAAGGTGACGGGCTTCCTGGGTGCTGGCAACCGTCCGTCCCCGATCAGCGAGAAAGAGGCCGAGCGCCTGCTGAAACAAATCCAAGAGGGTGTTGAGCGTCCGCGCCCGAGCGTGATGTTCGATATCGGCGAAGAAGTGAAAGTGGCCGAAGGCCCGTTCGCGTCCTTCAACGGTGTTGTCGAAGACATCGACGAAGAAAAAGGCCGCCTGAAAGTATCCGTGTCCATCTTCGGTCGCGCGACCCCGGTGGAATTGGAATTCACGCAGGTGGAAAAAATCGCCTGATTTTTGGGCGTCGAAGGATTTTCAAAAACACCCCGCTCCATCTGGACGGGGTGTTTTTCTTTGTCTTTGCGTCGATGGGATGCCGATGCTAGGCTCTTAAAAAAGCAGTCAAAAGAACAGGAAGCGTTATGCCGAACCCCCTTTCCCTCGAATTTGCCCGTGTCCGGGACATCTGTGCCCAGATTCAGGCGTTGAAGGCCCCGGTCGTGGCCGGGTTTCGTGGCTATCACCCGGATCAGAACCGCTGGACCATCAGCCTGTGCGGCGATGACGCCCGGGATGACGGGTCAAAGGGCATCGTGACGCTGGGCGAGGATCTGGCCCGGGCGGTGGCGCTTCATCTGGCGCATTCCGATGCGGCGGCGGATCAAAAAATCGTTAAAATCATTGAAAATCAATTGGATAGCCTTGAATCGCTCAAGGGGCGGGATTGGACCGCGCCTGCGCCCTCAAATCCGGCGGATGCAGACCGCGCCCGGGTGCGTTCCGGCATGCGTTTGGTGAAGTAATTCACGCTCTTTTTGCTTGATTTCATAAGGGGGAATCCCTATGGTGCGCCGTCCTTTGGTCCGTCTTGCGGGTCAAAGGGTGGATCGTGGGAGGTTGTTTTCGGTGGGCTTTTAAGACCATCCACCGAGCCGTACCACGGACCCGTTTGCTTTTGAAAAACGGAGGAAAACAATGGCAAAGCAGATTACTGGCTATATTAAGCTACAGGTGGCGGCTGGCTCCGCTAACCCATCGCCGCCGATCGGTCCGGCTCTGGGGCAACATGGTGTAAACATCATGGAATTCTGTAAGGCGTTCAACGCCAAGACAGAAAAGCTGGAAAAGGGCATGCCCATTCCGGTTGTAATCACGGTGTATCAAGACCGCTCCTTTACCTTCATCACCAAAACCCCGCCGATGACCTTCTTGATCAAGAAGGCCGCTGGCATTAAAGCGGGTTCCGGTACCGTGGGCAAAGGTCCGACCGTTGGCAAAGTCACCCGTAAACAGGTGAAAGAAATTGCCGAACTGAAAATGGTTGACCTGAACGCCAAGGATATCGAAGGCGCGATGCGCATGGTTGAAGGCTCTGCCCGTTCCATGGGCGTTGAAGTGGTGGGAGGATAATGACCATGAGCAAGAAAATGAAAGCCGCTCTGGCTCTGTTCGATCGCACGAAATCCTACACGGTTGAAGACGCCGTGAAGATTCTGCAAACCGCTGCCAAAGCACGCAAGTTCGACGAAACGTTCGAAATCGCTCTGAACCTGGGCATTGACCCGCGTCACGCTGACCAAATGGTCCGTGGCATGGTTGAACTGCCGCACGGTACAGGCGCGAAAGTTCGCGTTGCTGTTTTCGCTAAAGACGCAAAAGCCGAAGAAGCGAAAAAAGCCGGTGCCGACATCGTTGGTGCAGAGGACCTGGTTGAACAGGTTCTGGCTGGCAACATCAACTTCGACCGTTGTATCGCAACGCCGGACATGATGGGCCTGATGGGTCGTATGGCCCGCGTTCTGGGTCCGAAAGGCCTGATGCCGAACCCGAAACTGGGCACCGTAACGATGGATGTTGCGAAAGCAATTGAAGCCGCAAAGGGTGGTTCCATCGAGTTCCGTGCGAACAAAGAAGGTATCGTTCAGGCTGGTGTTGGCAAAGCATCCTTCGCTGATGGCAAGCTGGTTGATAACGTGAAAGCGTTCATCACCGCGATCCAACGCGCGAAGCCGGCTGGCGCACGCGGCAACTACATGAAGAAAGTGACCTTGTCCACGACGATGGGCCCGGGCATGAAAATCGATCTGAGCAGCGTTGCCGCGGAAACCTCCGCAAGCAAAGCCGCTTAAGCGATGAGATAGTCTTCGAGAAGCCCCGCCCCAGAAAAACACTGAGGCGGGGCTTCTTCTTTATCTGGCGTCAAAACAAACCAAGGAGTGATACCCATGTACGGATTTAAAAAAGCATCTTACAAAGATCTCCATGCCGCTGCGGCCGAGGCCTCACAACGGATCTATAGCGCGGGCATCAGCATCTGGAACGGTAAAATTTGTCCCGGTGGCAACAATGTCATGGCCAATGCGGCGGCCGAGGCGTTTGATGATGCGGATCTGCATACGCTGGATCGTTCCGCCAGTCCGCTGGATCAAACCTTGTCCCAGATGATCCGCCTGCGTCAGGATTTTATGCGTGCCTCATCCGATGACATTCTGGTCGAGATTTACAGCTTGGCCCAAACGGCGAAGGCGCTGGGGTGGAAGACATTGTCTGAGCCGTATAGCCGCAATGGTCCCCGCCCGGTTTAAAGGATCCAGTTTAAGGCATCCGGGGCTTCGGCCAAAGAAAAGGGGCGCAACCATCCGGGTGCGCCCTTGTTCTTTATGGGGTCTTGGCTTCAGCCCTTATGCCGGACGGGCTTGGCCCGCGTGGATTTTTGCGTAGAGCGTGTGATTGGCTTCCAGTTTCAGCGCGCCCTGGGTTTTGATCAGCATGGCGCCGCTTTGGTCCTGTGCCTTCAGCCAGCCCAGAACAAATTGTTCGGTGCCGGTCGGCTTGGTCTTCTGCGCGGTCGTGAAAGCCAGTGTCAGGGCTTCGATGGAATAGGTGCATTCTTGGGCTTGAGCCGAAATTGTCATGGCCGTTTTATCCTTAAGGATTGAAGGTTGCCGTTGTGAGTGGTTTTCTATAATGTCCGGGGGTGCGCGGTCAAGATTTTTCGTATGAAAGCGCTTGACGGAGGGACAGTTTTTCCCCTATAACCGCCCGGCATACGGGGTATGGCGACATATCCCACCTGTCCAAGACTGCCGGTTTCTGGGGTTAACCCATTGTAAATCCAGCATAGATGGGAATTTCAAGACGCTGCATAAGGTCGGATGTTTCCGGCATTATGCGTCTTTTTGGTTTTCCATTATCAAAGTTTTGGCGGGATGTATCGGATGCGGTGCATCCCTTTATTGTTTTTAACCCGGGAGAACACCCATGGATCATGCCCAAAAAGCACAAATGATCGAAAAAGCGCAGATCGTTACGGACACGAAACTGCGTATTGAAGATGCCAAGTTGATGATCTTGACCCGCAACAACGGCGTCACAGCAGAGCAGGATCGTCGATTCCGCAAAAGCCTGCGTGACGAAGGCGGCAGCGTAAAGATCGTCAAGAACTCACTGGCGAAACGTGCCTTGGCTGGCACGAAATTTGAAGGTCTGGCCACGTATCTGAGCGGCCCGATCGGCATCGTTATTTCGCAAGACCCAGTCGTAGCAGCTCGTGTTGCTCACGCGTTTGCCAAAGAAACCAATGGTAAATTGGAAATCGTTGGTGGCGCAACCACGGACGGCGTGATGGATCTGGCGAAGATCAAGTACCTGGCTACCCTGCCGTCTCTGGACGGTCTGCGTGGCAAACTGGTTGGCCTGTTGCAGGCACCGGGCGCTCAATTGGCTCGCGTGACCAACGCATACGCAACCAAAGACCAAGCCTAATACTGAAAATTACATCAGCTTTTTTATAGGAGAACGAAAATGGCTGCTAATCTTGAGAAACTCGTAGACGACCTGTCCGCTTTGACCGTGCTGGAAGCAGCCGATCTGGCGAAAATGCTGGAAGAAAAGTGGGGCGTTTCTGCCGCTGCTCCGGTTGCCGCTGCTGGCGCTGGTGCTGCTCCGGTTGAAGAGAAGGACAGCTTTGATGTTGTTCTGACCGATGCAGGCGCAAACAAAATCAACGTGATTAAAGAAGTCCGCGCCATCACCGGCCTGGGTCTGAAAGAAGCAAAAGACCTGGTTGAAGGTGCACCGAAGCCGCTGAAAGAAGGCGCTGCTAAGGCTGACGCAGAAGAGATCAAGAAAAAGATCGAAGCTGCTGGTGGCAAGGTAGAACTGAAATAATTTCAGTTCACTGCTGAATAGAAAACCCCCCGATCCGCAAGGACGGGGGGTTTTTCTATGGGGTGCGCGTTAGTTTGGAATGAACAGGAAGTCGCCGTTAATGGTGACGTCGCCGTTCAATGTGAAGGGTTGTGTCGTGCCGGTTGTTTCGCAGATTTGCAAGGGCTGCGCATAACCGCGCGTGGCGAAGAATTGGAACACGTCGTTCGCACAATGATTGTTGCGCTTTAAATGCGCATCGGAAATTTCCAACATCACAACGGGTTTGAACTTTTCAATGGTTCGGGCCCCGCCGGTCAGCATCAGCATCTCGCACCCTTCAATATCCGCCTTGATAAAATCCAGACGGGACAGGCTCAGCGCATCGCCGATTGTATCCATGGTGGACAGGACAATATCGTGCTGCATCGTTTTGTGCGCACATTCATCAGCGTTGCCGATGAAGGCCAATCCGAATCCCATGCTGCGCCCTTTTTTCAACGGCGTGTGAATGGTGGCTGTGCCGGGTTTATCGGACAGGCCAAAGGGGATGATGTACAGGTTATCGATGAATTTGACCCCGGCCATGATCTGCAAAATGCTGCGGGCATAGGGCGAGGGTTCAAAGGTATAAACCCGACCCCGGGGACACAGGCGCGCGAATAATTTGGCAAATTGTCCGGCGTGGCCACCGACATCAAAGACGATGGCGTCATCGGGGATGTAAGGCTGCAACAAATTTTGTAAAACCAGATGGTCGTCTTTGTGCAGGGTCTTGATTAAATGGCGGTAAAAGCCAAAACGCTGACGTGGCGAAAGCTGCATGGTTGATTGAGGCTCCTTCAATCCTGTACCGGCGTATAAACCGAATGCGCACCATAGGAGCGCCGACGGGTTTAGGCAAGCAGGGGGATTGCCGGGTTTGTCCGGGCTGGGCGCTGGGATCTTACAAATCTGGGGTCTTACAAATACGGTGTGTTCGGCAAATCGGCTTGCGGGCCGGCGAAGAAGCGGTAGCGCATGCAGAAGATGGCGACATCCTTCGGGCTCATCCGGCCGGGCAGGCTGGCGGCGGTGGGGATGCCCTTCATCTGGGGTGGGTTGAAATCGGCGAACAGGCCCTTCATGCCCTGATCCCGCATAATGTCCTGAATCTGGGTCATGGTTTCGATCCAGGCGCTGAACAAAACCGGGTCATCGGTTTTGCTGTCGCGGCGTTCCTGACGGGCTTCGCGGTCCACTTGGGTCATGCGGGAATTGATTTGCAGCCACAGGCGCGACACTTGGTCCGGGGAATGGTCGCGCAGAGTGCTAAGGAGTTGATATTCCTTGCATTTCCCAAACAAATTGCCATAGGTTTCGCACAGATTCATCATGGCCTCGGTCAGGCCAAACGCTTGATCCGGCGTGCTTTTTTCAATGGTCAGGTAGTTTTGGGTGATGTCGATCAGGGCGTCCTGCGTGTCTTCGGCTTCAAATTGCACCAAGGCCTTCACCGCGTCGGCCAGACAGATTTCGGCGCGGCCCATCGGGCTGGCGATGGTATAGGCCACATCGTGCCATTTGCTGCGGAGGCTGATCCATGGGCTGCGAAATTTCATAATCTGTAAAGTCCCTGTTCCTGAAAGGAGCATCTAAAATTTTTTGCCTCATAGCATGCGGGCAAATTTTTTCATAATGGTTTCTTCGCTCCTGGGAGCCTCGGGGCGGGTTTCTGTGGAAAAACCGCTTGACTTGGACCCCGCCATCCTCCATATATCCGCCCACAGTCCCTTGTTTTTGGGGCATTTTTAACCCGGGGCCAGCGTGAACGCACTGACACGAGCCAGGTAAAAATATAATCTTTTCAACCGCTTCAACCTTCCGGGCGCATGGGAAGGCTGATGGCGGTGATGTCCTTTTGGGCACGTTTTGGACAATGACGTCAGCGGGTGAATCAGGCCATCCGCGGGCAAACTGATGGGCGAAGGAAAGCACAATGACTGCTGAAAACACCAATTCCGAAAAAAATTCCCCGAAAAAAGTTATGGCTGCTAAAGCCAAAAGCACGACCAAGAAAGCCGCAACGACTGCGCCGTCCAAACCCCCATCACTCTATCGCCCGCCTGTGGTGATCACCCGCCCGGCGGATGCTGTTGACAGCTTCACGGGCCGGAAGCGTATTCGTCGTTCTTTCGCGAAAATCCGCGAAGTTGCGGCCATGCCGAACCTGATCGAAATTCAGCGCCAGTCCTATGAGGCGTTTCTGCAAGCTGACGTGCAGCCGGAAGACCGCCGCATGCAAGGCCTGCAGGAAGTGTTCTCCACCGTGTTCCCGATTAAAGACTTCGCGGACAAGGCCGAGATCGACTATGTGCGTTATGAGCTGGAAGAGCCGAAATACGACACCGACGAATGCCAACAGCGCGGCATGACCTATGCCGCTCCGCTGCGCGTGACGCTGCGCCTGTCCGTATTCGATATTGATGAAACCACGGGCCTGCGCTCCATCCGCGACATTAAAGAACAAGATGTCTACATGGTGGACATGCCGCTGATGACCAAAAACGGGACGTTCATCGTGAACGGCACCGAACGGGTTATCGTTTCCCAGATGCACCGGTCCCCGGGTGTGTTCTTTGACCACGATGGTGGCAAGACCCACGCGTCCGGTAAATATCTGTTCTCTGCCCGTGTGATCCCGTATCGCGGTTCTTGGCTGGACTTTGAATTCGATGCGAAAGACCTGATGTACGTTCGTATCGACCGTCGTCGTAAGCTGCCGGTGACCACGCTGCTGCGCGCGCTGGACTCCTCCATGACGGCGGCCTATCGCGCCAAGTGTGAAGAGAACGATCAGCCGGTTGACTCGCTGATGGTTCAAGGGATGGGCAACGAAGAAATTCTGCGCACCTTCTACGGCGTTGTGACGTACTCGAAAGAGAAAAAAGGCTGGAAAACAGCGTTTGACGGTGCCCGTATGCGCGGCGTCAAGCTGGACCACGATTTGATCGACGCCAAAACCGGTAAATCGGTTCTGGATGCCGGGACGAAAATCACCGCCCGCGTGATCAAGCAACTGGAAGAAAAAGGCCTGAAAGACATGCTGGTCGAAGACGCCCAGCTGATCGGCCAATATCTGGCGGAAGACATCTTTGATGCGAAAACCGGTCAGGTGATCTTCGAAGCCGGTCACGAAATCACGGAAGAAGAGCTGAAAGCCTTCGACAAATCCGGCGTGACCGATATTCCGGTTCTGGCCATCGACCACGTGAACGTGGGCCCGTATGTCCGCAACACGCTGCTGGTTGATAAGTGCGATACGCGTGAGGAAGCGCTGATCGACATTTACCGCGTTATGCGCCCGGGTGAGCCGCCGACAGTTGATTCGGCCCAAGCCCTGTTCGACAGCCTGTTCTTCGACGCTGAGCGTTATGATCTGTCGGCTGTTGGTCGCGTGAAAATGAACCTGCGCCTGAATCTGGATGCGGAAGACACCGTTCGCGTCCTGCGCAAGGAAGACATTCTGGCGATCCTGAAATACCTGCATGGTCTGAAGGACGGCGCAGGCGAAATCGACGATATCGACAACCTCGGTAACCGTCGCGTTCGTTCCGTTGGCGAATTGATGGAAAACCAGGTTCGCGTTGGCTTGCTGCGTATGGAACGCGCAATCCGCGAGCGTATGTCGTCCGTCGATATCGACAACTACATGCCGCACGACCTGATCAACGCCAAGCCGGTTGCGGTTTCGGTGCGTGAATTCTTCGGTTCCAGCCAGTTGTCCCAGTTTATGGACCAAACCAACCCGCTGTCCGAAATTACGCACAAACGCCGTCTGTCCGCGTTGGGCCCCGGTGGTCTGACCCGCGAACGCGCTGGTTTCGAAGTGCGTGACGTACACCCGACCCACTATGGCCGTATCTGCCCGATTGAAACACCGGAAGGTCCGAACATCGGTCTGATCAACTCTCTGGCCACATTCGCCCGCGTGAACCAGTACGGATTCATTGAATCTCCGTACCGCCGCGTTGTTGATGGCAAAGTGACGGACGAAGTTGTCTACATGTCCGCCATGGAAGAAGCCAAATACACCATTGCGCAGGCGAGCACACCGCTGAGCAAAGACGGCAAGTTCCTGGATGATCTGGTTTCCTGCCGTCAGGCCGGTGAAAACTTGATGGCCACCCCGGATACGATCAGCATGATCGACGTGTCCCCGAAACAGATCGTGTCCGTTGCTGCGGCGCTGATCCCGTTCCTGGAAAACGACGACGCGAACCGCGCTTTGATGGGTTCGAACATGCAACGTCAGGCCGTTCCGCTGCTGCGCTCTGATGCGCCGCTGGTTGGTACGGGTATGGAGGCCGCGGTTGCGCGTGACTCCGGCGCTGCTGTGACCGCCCGCCGTTCCGGTATCGTGGTTCAGGTTGACGCAACCCGCGTCGTTATCCGTGCCACGGAAATGACCCGTGCGGACGAGCCGACCGTAGACATCTACAAACTGTCGAAGTTCCAGCGTTCCAACCAGTCGACCTGCATTACGCAGAAGCCGCTGGTAACGGTGGGTGATCAGATCAAGGCTGGCGACATTATCGCTGACGGTCCGTCGACCCAGTTCGGTGAACTGGCTCTGGGCCGCAACGTGCTGGTCGCGTTCATGCCGTGGAATGGTTACAACTTCGAAGACTCCATCCTGCTGTCCGAGCGTATCGTAGCCGAAGACATCTTCACCTCGATCCACATCGAGGAATTCGAAGTGATGGCCCGCGATACGAAACTGGGCACCGAAGAAATCACCCGCGACATTCCGAACGTTGGTGAAGAAGCGCTGAAACACCTGGACGAAGCCGGTATCGTACACATCGGTGCCGAAGTTCAGGCGGGCGACATTCTGGTTGGTAAAGTGACACCGAAAGGTGAATCACCGATGACCCCGGAAGAAAAATTGCTGCGCGCAATCTTCGGTGAAAAAGCGGCTGACGTAAAAGATACCTCCCTGCGTGTACCGCCGGGCGTAACGGGTACGATCGTTGAAGTTCGCGTGTTCAACCGTCGCGGCGTCGATAAAGATGCCCGCGCACTGTCGATCGAACGGGCTGAAATCGAACAACTGGCCAAAGACCGTGATGACGAACGCTCCATTCTGGAAGGCGGCTTCTATGCTCGCCTTGCTGAAATGCTGGTTGGTCAGTCTCTGGCCGCTGCGCCGAAGCAACTGGACCTGGCGAAAGGTTCCAAGATCAAGCAATCCGATCTGGAGTCCATCAGCCGTGGCCTGTGGCGTCAAATTGGCGTTGAAAACGAAACCCGCATGGAAGAAATCGAAGCCATGTCGAAGACCTTCGACGACGCTGTCGATGATCTGAAGGCCCGTTTCGAATCCAAAGTTGAAAAACTGCAACGCGGTGACGAACTGCCCCCGGGCGTGATGAAGATGGTTAAAGTCTTCATCGCCGTGAAGCGTAAAATGCAGCCGGGTGACAAAATGGCCGGTCGTCACGGGAACAAAGGTGTGGTTTCCCGCATCGTTCCTGCCGAAGACATGCCGTACACCGAAGATGGTCAGCCGGTTGATATCGTGCTGAACCCGCTGGGTGTTCCGTCCCGTATGAACGTTGGTCAGATCCTGGAAACCCACTTGGGCTGGGCGTCGGCCAACCTCGGCAAGCAGATTGGTGAACTGATTGACTCCTTCGCGGACCGCAAGGCTCCGTCCGATGGCGACATGAAGAAGCTGAAAGAGCGTCTGCACAGCGTCTATGGTGACAAGGAATATGACGAAAAAGTCACCAAGCTGACCGACACGCATCTGGTCGAAATGGCCAACAACCTGCGTGGTGGCGTGCCGATGGCAACGCCGGTCTTCGACGGCGCGGTTGAGGCTGACATTGACCAGTTGCTGACCAAAGCCGGTCTGAACACATCGGGTCAGGTGCGTTTGATCGATGGCCGTACGGGTGAATATTTCCACCGTAACGTGACCGTTGGTTACATCTACATGCTGAAACTGCACCACTTGGTCGATGACAAGATCCACGCACGGTCCATTGGTCCGTACTCCTTGGTTACGCAGCAGCCGTTGGGCGGTAAAGCCCAGTTCGGTGGCCAGCGTTTCGGGGAGATGGAAGTCTGGGCTCTGCAAGCGTATGGCGCTGCTTACACGCTGCAGGAAATGCTGACCGTCAAGTCGGACGACGTGGCTGGCCGTTCGAAAGTCTACGAAGCGATTGTTCGCGGCGAAGACAATTTCGAAATCGGTATTCCGGAATCCTTCAACGTTCTTGTGAAAGAATTGAAGGCTCTGGGTCTGAACGTCGACATGAAAAACAGCGGCACTTAATTGCCAAGCCGGTCGCGGCGTAAACCGCGGCCGGGTTTTTTGAAGAGATAGAACGCTTTTTTTAGCCCTTACGGGAGTGAACGATGAACGAACTGATGAACCTCTTTGGCCAGCCGACCGGACCGCAGTCTTTTGACTCGATCCGGATTTCGATTGCCAGCCCGGAACAGATCCTGTCCTGGTCCTTTGGCGAAGTGAAGAAGCCGGAAACCATCAACTACCGCACATTCAAACCGGAAAAAGACGGTTTGTTCTGCGCCCGCATCTTTGGTCCGATCAAGGACTATGAGTGCATTTGCGGTAAATACAAACGCATGAAGTTCAAAGGCATCATCTGCGAAAAGTGCGGCGTTGAAGTCACGCTGACCAAAGTTCGCCGTGAGCGCATGGGCCACATCCAACTGGCCTCGCCGGTTGCACATATCTGGTTCCTGAAATCCCTGCCGTCCCGCATCGGTTTGATGATGGACATGACTTTGAAAGAGCTGGAAAAGGTTCTGTATTTCGAATCGTACATTGTTCTTGAGCCGGGCATGACCCCTCTGAAGCCGTTGCAGTTGCTGACGGAAGAAGAGTTCATGGACGCACAGGATCAGTATGGCGACGAAAACTTCGAAGCCGGTATCGGCGCCGAAGCGTTGAAAAAACTGATGACTGCAATCGATCTGGAAACCGAAAAGGTGAAGATCGAGGAAGACCTGCGCGACACAAATTCCGAAGCCAAGCGCAAGAAACTGGTCAAGCGTTTGAAACTGGTTGAATCCTTCATTGAATCCGGCACCCGTCCGGAATGGATGATCCTGGATGTTGTACCGGTTCTGCCGCCGGAACTGCGTCCGCTGGTTCCGCTGGATGGTGGCCGTTTCGCAACGTCCGACCTGAACGACCTGTATCGTCGCGTGATCAACCGTAACAACCGCTTGAAACGCCTGATCGAACTGCGCGCGCCGGACATTATCGTCCGCAACGAAAAGCGTATGTTGCAGGAAGCTGTGGATGCGTTGTTCGACAACGGCCGTCGTGGCCGCGTGATCACCGGCGCAAACAAGCGTCCGCTGAAATCGCTGTCCGACATGCTGAAAGGGAAGCAAGGTCGCTTCCGTCAGAACTTGCTGGGTAAACGCGTCGACTATTCTGGCCGTTCGGTTATTACCGTTGGTCCGGAACTGAAGCTGCACCAGTGCGGTCTGCCGAAGAAAATGGCGCTCGAACTGTTCAAGCCGTTCATTTATCACAAGCTGGAACTGTATGGCCTGGCCACGACAGTAAAGGCTGCCAAGCGTATGGTGGAAAAAGAGCGTCCGGAAGTTTGGGATATCCTGGAAGAGGTTATCCGCGAACACCCGGTCATGCTGAACCGTGCGCCGACTCTGCACCGTCTGGGCATCCAGGCGTTTGAACCGACCCTGATCGAAGGTAAAGCGATTCAGCTGCACCCGCTGGTCTGCACGGCGTTCAACGCTGACTTCGACGGTGACCAAATGGCCGTTCACGTTCCGCTGTCGATTGAATCGCAGTTGGAAGCACGCTGCCTGATGATGTCGACGAACAACATTCTGTCCCCGGCCAACGGTAAACCGATTATCGTTCCGTCGCAGGATATTGTTCTGGGTCTGTATTATCTGTCGATCGCACTGGACAAGCAAAAGGGCGAAGGCATGATTTTCCGTGGTGTTGGTGAAATCCAGCACGCTATCGCGGAAGGTCACCTGTCCCTGCATGCGAAGATCAAGTGCCGTTACCACACGGTTGATGAAAACAACCAGCCGGTAACGCTGATCGTGGATTCTACGCCGGGCCGTATGATGATTTCGGAACTGTTCCCGCGTAATCCGGAACTGCCGTTCAGCCTGATCAACCAATCGCTGACGAAGAAAGAAGTCTCGAACCTGATCGACATGGTGTATCGCCATGGCGGCCAGAAAGAGGCAGTGATATTCTGCGATCGTATGATGAAGCTGGGCTTCCGCCACGCCTGCCAAGCCGGTATTTCCTTCGGTAAGGATGACATGATCATTCCGGAAGCCAAGGTTGCACTGGTGAAAGAGGCCGAAGGCAAGGTCAAGGAATTCGAACGTCAATACCAAGACGGTCTGATCACCAAAGGCGAAAAGTACAACAAGGTTGTCGACATCTGGTCGAAATGCACGGACGACGTGGCTGACGCCATGATGAAAGGCATCTCGAGCTACGCCGACGGCACGATGAACTCGGTTTACATGATGGCACACTCGGGCGCGCGGGGTTCCGCAGCTCAGATCCGTCAGTTGGCCGGGATGCGTGGTCTGATGGCGAAGCCGTCAGGCGAAATTATCGAGACGCCGATTATCTCCAACTTTAAGGAAGGTCTGTCGGTTCTGGAATACTTCAACTCCACCCACGGTGCCCGTAAGGGTCTGGCGGATACGGCGTTGAAAACGGCTAACTCCGGTTACCTGACCCGTCGTCTGGTTGATGTGGCGCAAGACGCCATTATTACCCAGCATGATTGCGGTACGGAAAAAGGCGTTACGATGCGCGCTGTGATGAGCGGTGCGGACGTAATCGTCAACCTGGGTGAGCGTATTCTGGGTCGTACGGCTGCCATCGATGTGAAAAACCCGCTGTCTGGCGAAGTGCTGGTGGCGCAGGGTGATCTGATCGACGAAGTGAAGGCTGAAATGGTCGAAACCGCTGGCGTTGACAGCGTTCTGGTCCGTTCGGTTCTGACCTGTGAAAGCGCGATCGGCGTTTGCGGCAAGTGCTATGGCCGCGATCTGGCCCGTGGTACGCCGGTGAACGTTGGTGAAGCTGTCGGCGTTATGGCAGCACAGTCAATCGGCGAGCCGGGTACACAGCTGACCATGCGTACGTTCCACATTGGTGGTGCGGCCCAGCGTGGTGCGGAAAAATCATCTGTCGAGGCTCCGGTCGAAGGCACGATTGAAATCCGTCACCACAACGTTGTGACCAACTCTGAAAACGTGACCATTGTTATGGGTCGTAACACCGAAATCGTCGTTCGCGATGCCAAGGGTAACGAAAAGCTGGCGCAACGCCTGCCGTACGGTTCCCGTCTGCTGGTGAGCGAAGGTGACAAGGTGAAGCCGGCCCAGAAATTGGCCGAGTGGGATCCGTACACCATCCCAATCCTGACGGAAAAGGACGGTGTGGCGCACTACTACGATCTGGTCGAAGGTCTGTCTATCTCGGAGAAAACCGACGAGGCAACCGGTATTTCGTCCAAAGTCGTGATCGACTGGCGCTCCCAGCCGAAGGGCGGCACGCTGAAACCGCGTGTGTCCCTGCTGGATGCCAAGGGTAAAGTTATTACCCTGCCGAACGGTCTGCCGGCCAACTACTACCTGTCCGTTGATACCATTCTGTCGGTTGAAAACGGTGCGGAAGTCAGTGCGGGTGACATTATCGGTCGTATTCCGCGCGAAACATCCAAAACGCGGGACATTACCGGTGGTCTGCCACGCGTGGCCGAATTGTTCGAAGCCCGCAAACCGAAAGATTTCGCGATTATTTCCGAAATCGACGGTCAGGTGGAATTCGGCAAGGACTACAAGTCCAAACGTCGTCTGATCGTGAAGCCGGCGGATGCTCAGGCTGAAGCCCGCGAATACCTGATCCCGAAAGGCCGTCACTTGGCTGTGCACGAAGGTGACTTCGTCCGCCGCGGTGATGCGTTGCTGGACGGGGCGATGGTACCGCACGATATTCTGGATGTTATGGGGGTCGAGGCTCTGTCCGACTACCTGACCCAGGAAATTCAGGACGTTTACCGTCTGCAGGGTGTGAAGATCAACGACAAGCACATCGAGGTGATCGTTCGCCAGATGCTGCAGAAAACCGAGATCCTGACCCCGGGCGATACAACCTTCTTGGTTGGCGAACAGGTTGACCGTGACGAATTCGAAGTCACCAACCAGAAATACATCGAAGCCGGAAAAATCCCGGCGACGGGTAAGCCGATCCTGCAGGGTATCACCAAGGCCTCTCTGCAAACCAAATCGTTCATCTCTGCGGCATCGTTCCAAGAAACGACCCGCGTGCTGACCGAAGCGGCGACGCAAGGCAAAGTCGACACCCTGAACGGGTTGAAGGAAAACGTGATCGTCGGGCGTCTGATCCCGGCCGGTACCGGTTCCTATATCAACCAGGTCAAGAAACTGGCTGCCCAGCGTGACCAGTTGGCCATCGCCGCCCAGCAAGAAGCAGAGGCTCTGGCCCATGCGGATATGCCGGGAATGGGTGATGATACCGGGATGGACAAGGCTGCAAACGGCTAATTTCCGCCGCTTTTAAAAGTTTAAAACCCGCCCGGGAGCGATCCTTGGGCGGGTTTTTCTTTGTCTATCCCCCGTCATCCCGGAAATCCCGCAAGGGATTATCCGGGATTATGGCCGTAATGTTGCCTTTTGCTGCGCGGGCTCTTTCACGGCAAAAATCCCAGATAATTCCTCTCGGAATACCCGGGATGACGGGCCGGAGGGGGCGATTCCATAAATAAGCAATAAAATTTCCCTGCGGATGCTTGCATCGAAACAATCTTATGGCATACGATTGGCTTCAACAATAAAACAACGATCAACCGCTTCCGGCGCGTTGTTCAGGGTACAAACGGGTTTCTAAAGGCAATAAACGCGACACGGGGTCAACCCGGCGCATTGGGGCAGGGGAAGACGATTGAGAAGCAAAAAACGGCTCGTTTGAGCCGTTTTTTTATGGGTCAAAATGACTCGGTTTGCGCGGGTCATGACTCGCTGTGTAAAAAAACGCCGATGCACCATAAAAATCTTGAGGATTTCGTAAACAATTGCTTGACGGTCCCTAGGTCCGAATGTATATTCCGCGCGTTCGCATACGGATGGGCTGGCTGTAGGCCGCTGTTTTCCTAGGTTTTTCGATGGAAAGCGGGTTAAACGCAGCTCAGATTTTTTCGCCGGTTTCGGTGAAAAAAGAGGAATAAAAAGCGACGCGCCACGATTTATAAGGCACCCGCAAAGCGGCCCACCACCGGGACGCAGGCATGGGTGACCTTCCAAAAACGTAAGGGCGCTGGTTTTTGAAGCCAACCATCTGGAAAACAAACGATACAATTTTTGAAGGGCTAAACATGCCAACCATACAGCAATTGATCCGTAAGCCGCGCGAAAAGGTAGTAGTGCGGAAGAAAAACCGGGCTCTGAAGGGCAATCCGCAAAAACGTGGCGTTTGCACGCGCGTTTATACGACGACCCCGAAGAAGCCGAACTCCGCTTTGCGTAAAGTGGCTAAAGTTCGCCTGACCACCGGGATCGAAGTCATTGCTTACATCATGGGTGAAGGTCACAACCTGCAAGAACACTCTGTCGTGCTGGTGCGCGGCGGTCGTGTGAAAGACTTGCCGGGTGTTCGTTACCACATCATCCGTGGTGCGCTGGATACCCAGGGCGTTAAAGACCGTAAGAAGAGCCGTTCGCACTACGGCGCGAAACGTCCGAAATAATTTTTCAGGAGCTGAAATAGAATGTCACGTCGTCACGCCGCAGAAAAACGCGAAATCCTCCCGGACCCGAAGTTCGGTGATCTCATCCTGTCCAAGTTCATCAACATGGTCATGGAAGATGGTAAGAAATCCGTTGCCGAGCGCATTGTTTACGGTGCCCTGGATCAGGTGCGCGTAAAACAGAAGCTGGCCAATGACAACGAAGTCATTGCGTTCTTCAAGACCGCTCTGGACAAAGTAAAGCCGCAGGTTGAAGTGAAGTCCCGCCGTGTTGGTGGTGCGACGTACCAAGTGCCTTGCGAAATTCGTACGGATCGTCAGTTGGCTCTGGCCATTCGCTGGTTGATCTCCTATGCACGCGCTCGTGGTGAAAACACCATGACCGATCGTCTGGCCGCCGAAATGATCGAGGCTTGGAACGAACGTGGTGCAGCGGTGAAAAAACGCGAAGACACCCACAAAATGGCGGATGCAAACAAAGCCTTCGCTCACTATCGTTTCTAATATTGGATATCGGACTTTAAGATTATGACACGCGAAACACCTATCGGCCGCTACCGCAATATTGGCATCATGGCACACATTGATGCTGGTAAAACCACGACCACCGAGCGCGTTCTGTATTACACAGGCAAATCGCACAAAATCGGTGAAGTGCACGACGGTGCCGCGACCATGGACTGGATGGAGCAGGAGCAAGAGCGTGGTATCACGATCACGTCCGCTGCGACCACCGCGTTCTGGACGGGTCCGGACGATGGCGAACAATATCGCGTAAACATCATTGATACGCCGGGCCACGTTGACTTCACGATTGAAGTTGAGCGTTCTTTGCGCGTTCTCGACGGTGCTGTCTGCTTGCTGGACGGTAACCAAGGCGTAGAGCCGCAAACGGAAACCGTATGGCGCCAGGGCGACAAGTACAAAGTTCCGCGTATCATTTTCGCGAACAAAATGGACAAAATCGGCGCAGACTTCTATTTCTGCATCGATACCGTTCAGAAACGTCTGGGCATCAAGCCGATGGTTCTGACTCTGCCGATCGGGATTGAAAGCGACTTCGCTGGTATTGTTGACCTGATCGACATGAAGGCAATCATCTGGGACAACGATTCTCTGGGTGCGACCTTCCAGATCGTTGACATTCCGGCTGATCTGCAAGCCAAAGCTGAAGAATATCGCGACCGCCTGATTGAAATGGCTGTTGAGATGGACGACGCTGCTATGGAAGCGTACCTGAACGGCGATATGCCGAACATCGAAACGCTGCGCGCCTGCATCCGTAAGGGTACAGTGTCGGGCAAACTGGTTCCGATGATGTGCGGTTCTTCCTTCAAAAACAAAGGTGTTCAGCCGCTGCTGGACGCTGTGATCCGTTACCTGCCGTCCCCGCTGGACGTGGGTGATGTAAAAGGTAAAAAAGTCGGTTCCGACGATCCGGACACACGTCCGCCGTCTGATGACGTGCCGTTCTCCGCTTTGGCATTCAAAGTGATGAACGACCCGTTCGTTGGTTCCTTGACCTTCGCCCGTATTTACTCCGGTAAACTGGAATCCGGTTCTTATGTTCTGAACTCTGTGAAGGACAAAAAAGAACGTATCGGCCGTATGTTGCTGATGCATGCCAACAACCGCGAAGAAATCAAATATGCTGAAGCCGGTGACATCGTTGCTCTGGTTGGTCTGAAAGACACAACCACTGGCGATACGCTGTGCGACTCGGTTAAGCCGATCGTTCTGGAGCGTATGGAATTCCCGGAACCGGTTATCGAGATTGCGGTTGAGCCGAAATCCAAAGCCGACCAAGAGAAGATGGGTGTTGCTCTGCAACGTCTGGCTTCCGAAGATCCGTCCTTCCGTGTATCGGTGGACCATGAATCCGGTCAGACCATTCTGAAAGGCATGGGCGAACTGCACCTGGAAATTCTGGTCGATCGCATGAAGCGCGAATTCAAAGTGGAAGCAAACGTCGGCGCGCCGCAGGTTGCTTACCGCGAAACGATCACCAAAGCGCACGAAATCACCTACACCCACAAGAAACAGTCGGGTGGTTCGGGTCAGTACGCTAAGATGACCGCCGTGTTCGAACCGCAAGAAGCTGGTTTGGGCTATGCCTTCGAAAACAAAATCGTTGGTGGCGCAATTCCGAAAGAATACATCCCGGGCGTTGAAAAAGGCCTGATGGGTGCGAAGGACACCGGTATTATCGCTGGTTTCCCGGTCGTTGACTTCAAAGTCAGCCTGATCGACGGTTCGTACCACGATGTTGACTCCTCGGCTCTGGCCTTCGAAATCGCTGCCCGTGCAGCGTTCAAAGAAGCCATGGCTGCTGCTGGTCCGCAACTGCTGGAACCTGTTATGAAAGTCGAAGTTGTTACCCCGGAAGAATATATGGGTGACGTTATCGGCGATCTGAACAGCCGCCGCGGTCAGATCAACGCAATGGAAGATCGCGGAAACGCGAAGGTTATTATGGCGATGGTGCCGCTGGGCAACATGTTTGGTTACATCAATAACCTGCGTTCCATGTCCCAAGGCCGCGCGCAGTACAGCATGGTGTTCGACCACTATGCGCCGGTACCGCCGAACGTAGCCGAAGAAGTAAGAAAGAAATTGGTGGCTTAATCACCGCCTAGAACACAACAGAAACTGAAGAAACAACCTGATTAGGTTTTGAGAAGGAAAAAAAGATGGCAAAGGGTAAGTTTGAGCGGAATAAGCCGCACGTAAACATCGGCACGATTGGTCACGTTGACCATGGCAAGACGACGTTGACGGCTGCGATCACGCAACAATTCTCGAAGGAAGCACTGGCATATGACCAGATTGACAAAGCTCCTGAAGAGAAAGCCCGTGGTATCACGATTTCCACGTCGCACGTTGAATATGAAACAGCCAACCGCCACTATGCGCACGTTGACTGCCCGGGCCACGCTGACTATGTGAAGAACATGATCACGGGTGCGGCACAGATGGACGGTGCTATTCTGGTTTGCTCCGCTGCTGACGGCCCGATGCCGCAGACGCGCGAACACATCCTGCTGGCGCGTCAGGTTGGCGTTCCGTCCCTGGTTGTTTACATGAACAAAGTAGACCAGGTTGACGATGCTGAACTGCTGGACCTGGTTGAAATGGAAATCCGTGAACTGTTGTCCAAATACGAATTCCCGGGCGACGACATTCCGGTGGTAAAGGGCTCCGCTCTGGCCGCTCTGGAAAAACGCGATCCGGAAATTGGTGAGAAATCGATTCAGGCTCTGATGGAAGCGGTTGACTCGTTCATCCCGACCCCGGCCCGTCCGAAAGACAAGCCGTTCCTGATGCCGGTTGAAGACGTATTCTCGATCTCTGGCCGTGGTACCGTTGTAACGGGCCGTGTTGAACAGGGCATCGTGAAAGTTGGCGAAGAGATCGAAATCGTTGGTATTCGCCCGACGCAAAAAACGACCGTAACGGGCGTTGAAATGTTCCGCAAACTGCTGGACAGCGGTGAAGCTGGTGACAACATCGGCGCTCTGCTGCGTGGTACGAAACGTGAAGACGTTGAGCGTGGCCAAGTTCTGTGCGCGCCGGGTTCGATTACCCCGCACACGAACTTCACGGCTGAAGCGTACATTCTGTCGAAAGACGAAGGTGGCCGCCACACGCCGTTCTTCACGAACTACCGTCCGCAGTTCTACTTCCGCACGACGGACGTTACGGGCATCGTAACGCTGCCGGCTGGAACGGAAATGGTTATGCCTGGCGATAACGTAAACTTCGAAGTCGAACTGATCTGCCCGATCGCGATGAACGAAGGTCTGCGCTTCGCTATCCGCGAAGGCGGCCGCACCGTCGGTGCTGGCGTTGTTGGCAAGATTGTGAAGTAAGATATTAAGGTAAAGGAACCGAACTATGGATACGCAAACCATTCGCATCCGCCTGAAGGCTTTCGATCACCGCGTTCTGGATCAGTCCACGGGTGAGATCGTCAATACGGCCAAGCGTACCGGCGCCCGCGTTCGCGGTCCGGTTCCTCTGCCGACGCGCATTGAACGGTTCACCGTTCTGCGTTCGCCGCACATCGACAAGAAGTCGATGGAAGCGTTCGAAATGCGCACCCACAAGCGCCTGATCGACATCGTCGATCCGACCCCGCAAACGGTTGACGCGCTGATGAAACTCGACCTCGCCGCTGGCGTTGATGTTGAGATTAAGATTGGTCAGGCTGCTTAATAAGCGCTGACACTGGAACACAAGAGGACGAAGACAATGAGAACTGGTCTGATTGCACGCAAAGAAGGGATGACACGGATCTTCGACGAAGAAGGCCGTAGCGTTCCTGTGACTGTGCTGAAAATCGATGGCTGCCAGGTTGTGGCTGTCCGCACCGAAGACAAAGACGGCTACACGGCTGTTCAGTTGGGTGCTGGCGTTGCAAAGGTAAAGCGCACGGCGAAAGCCCAGCGCGGCCATTTCGCGAAAGCCAAGGTTGAGCCGAAGAAGAAAGTTGCGGAATTTCGCGTTTCTCCGGAAAACCTGATCGAAGTTGGTGCAGAAATCTGCGCAAGCCACTTCGTTGCTGGCCAGTTGGTTGATGTAACGGGTATCACGACCGGTAAAGGTTTTGCTGGTCCGATGAAACGCTGGAACTTCGGTGGTCTGCGTGCAACACACGGTGTATCCGTGTCGCACCGTTCCCACGGTTCCACCGGTCAGCGCCAAGATCCGGGTAAAGTCTTCAAGAACAAGAAGATGGCCGGTCACCTGGGTGCTGAGCAAGTGACGACACAGAATTTGAAAGTGGTTGCTATTGATATCGAAGACGGTCTGATCCTGGTTAAGGGTTCGGTTCCGGGTACGGATGGTCAATGGGTACGCATTCAAGATGCCGTTAAGGTTCCGGCTCCGGCCGATCTGCCGAAACCGGCAGCCCTGAAAGGCGCAGCAAAGGCAGCTCCGGCTGTTGAAGCGGCCCCGGCAGAAGAAGCAGCTCCGGCTGAATAACGAATAGAAGCATTTATAGAAGGACGTGGAACCATGAAGGTTGCGGTCAAGAATTTGCAGAACAAAGAGGTCGGCCAGATTGATCTGGACGATGCAATCTTTGGCATGAGCGTGCGGAATGACATCCTTCACCGGATGGTTCATTTCCAGCTGAACAAGCGTCGCGCCGGTACGCACGACACCAAGGAAATTGGTGAAGTGAGCGGTACAGGTAAGAAGCCGTTCAAGCAAAAGGGCACAGGTAATGGTCGTCAGGGTTCCCTGCGTTCCCCGCAAATGCGCGGTGGTGCAGTGATTTTCGGACCGACGCCGCGTTCCCACGCAACGGATCTGCCGAAAAAGGTACGGGCTCTGGCTCTGCGCAGCGCACTGTCTGCGAAGGCAAAAGCTGGCAAGCTGATCGTTCTGGATGAGGCCGTTGCGGCTGACCACAAAACGAAGCCGATGGCTGCTGCGATGAAGGCTCTGGGCCTGACCAATGCGCTGATCGTTTGTGGCGCAGAGGTGGATGCGAACTTCTCCCGCGCGACGGACAACCTGCCGCGTATTGATGTTCTGCCGAGCCAAGGCGCAAACGTGTATGACATTCTGCGTCGTGACACGCTGGTTTTGACCAAGGACGCGGTCGCGAATCTGACCGAACGTCTGAGCAAATAAGATAGAGGGATCAAGACAATGGCAACGAAGGCGAAAAAAGACGTGAAAATTGCTGCATGGATGTACGACATCGTACGCACGCCGCTGATCACTGAAAAAGCCACCATGGGTTCCCAACACGGTCAAATCACGTTCCGCGTGCCGATGACCGCGACGAAACCGGCTATCAAAGAAGCTGTTGAGGCTGTCTTTGAAGTGAAGGTGAAGGGTGTGAACACCTCGATCCAAAAAGGTAAAAGCAAAATTTTCCGTGGCCGTTTGGGCCGTCGTAGCGACGCTAAGAAAGCGATCGTGACGTTGGAAGAAGGTCAAACCATCGACGTCGGCACTGCCGCGTAATTGGTTGAATGAAGAGATTGAGAGCAAAGGGCTAAACTGATGGCACTGAAAAAATTCAATCCCGTGACCCCGAGCACACGCGAGCTGATCATCACTGATCGTAGCCAGCTGTGGAAGGGCAAGCCGGAGCGCTCCCTGACCGAAGGTCTGCACAAGACCGGTGGCCGTAACAACTATGGTCGCATTACGTCATGGCAACGTGGCGGTGGTCACAAGCGCCGCTACCGCGTTATCGACTGGAAGCGTCGCAAGTGGGGCATGGAAGCCACGGTTGAGCGTTTGGAATATGACCCGAACCGCACAGCCTATATCGCTCTGATCAAGTATCTTGATGGCGAAATGGCGTACATCATTGCGCCGCAACGTTTGAAAGTTGGCGACAAAGTTGTTGCTGGCGAAAAAACCGACGTGAAGCCGGGCAACGCGATGATGCTGAAAAGCATGCCGGTTGGTACGATCGTTCACAACGTTGAACTGAAACCGGGCAAAGGCGGCCAGATGGCTCGCTCCGCCGGGACCTATGCTCAAGTTGTTGGTCGTGACCAAGGTTACACCCAGATTAAACTGGCCTCTGGCGAACTGCGTGTTGTTCGTCAGGAATGCATGGCCACCGTTGGTGCAGTGTCCAACCCGGACCACTTCAACACCAATGATGGTAAAGCTGGTCGCACCCGTTGGCGCGGTAAACGCCCGCACGTTCGCGGCGTTGTTATGAACCCGGTCGATCACCCGTTGGGTGGTGGCGAAGGTCGTACCTCGGGTGGTCGTCACCCGGTTACGCCGTGGGGCAAACCGACCAAGGGTGCAAAAACCCGTAAGAACAAAGCGACCGATAAATTCATTATCCGTCGTCGCAAGAAGTAAGGTTTTAGGAGAGCTTAGACTATGGCACGTTCAGTCTGGAAAGGTCCGTTTGTTGATCGCCACGTTCTGCAAAAAGTGGAAAATGTGCGCAGCAGCGGCAAAAAAGAAGTGATTAAAACCTGGTCCCGTCGGTCCACGATTCTGCCGAACATGGTAGGTCTGACCTTCGGTGTACATAACGGTCAGAAGTTTCTGCCCGTTCTGGTGACCGACCAAATGATCGGCCACAAGCTGGGCGAATTCGCGCCGACCCGTACCTACAAGGGTCACAGCGCCGATAAAAAAGCCGGCAAGTAATTAGCTGATAAGCGATTGAAGCAGTAAAGGACGAACCCAATGGGACAGGATGCAAATAAACGGCGCGCAGCTGCCAACGAAGCCCAGGCAATGGCCAAATATGTTGGCTCGAGCCCGCGTAAGCTGAATCTGGTAGCGCAAATGATCCGCGGCAAAAGCGCGGCCAAGGCGCTGGTTGACCTGGAATTTTCCACGAAGCATGCCGCACGCGATGTAAAGCAAGTGCTGAAAGCTGCTGTGGCGAATGCGGAAAACAACCACAATCTGGATGTTGACCGTTTGTACATTGCCGAAGCCACCGTTGGTAAATCGGTGAAAATGCGCCGCTTCCGTGCCCGTGCACGTGGTCGCGTAGGTCCGGTTGAAAAGTTTTTCAGCAACCTGACCATCGTTGTGCGTCAACGCGACGCCGACTAAGCGAATAAACAGAGCGCATATAAAAGAGATTTGAAGGAGCAATAAGGTTATGGGTCAGAAGGTCAATCCAATCGGTATCCGCGTCGGTATCAACCGCACCTGGGATTCCCGCTGGTTTTCCGACCGCAACTATGCCGATCGGCTGGTTGAGGATCTGAAGCTGCGCGAATACGTGAAGGACAAGCTGAAAGCCGCAGGCATCAGCAAAGTCATCATCGAGCGCGCCGCCCAGAACACGAAAGTGACGATTCACGCGGCTCGCCCGGGTGTGATCATCGGTAAAAAAGGCGCCGACATTGAGAAACTGCGTAAGGATCTGTCGATCCGCGGTGGTTCCGATGTTTCGCTGAACATTGTTGAAATCCGCAAGCCGGAAGTTGACGCACAGCTGGTTGCTGAGGGCATTGCCCAACAGCTGGAGCGCCGCGTGTCCTTCCGTCGTGCAATGAAGCGCGCCGTACAAAGCGCACTGCGTCTGGGTGGCCAAGGGATCCGTGTAAACGTATCCGGTCGTTTGGGCGGGGCTGACATCGCACGTACCGAATGGTACCGCGAAGGCCGCGTGCCTCTGCACACACTGCGTGCTGATATGGACTACGGCTTTGCCGAAGCACTGACGACCTTCGGGATCATTGGTGTGAAGGTATGGATCTACAAGGGCGATGTCCTGGAACATGATCCGCTGGCCCGCGACAAACGCACTGAAACGACCCCGGCTTCTACACCCCGTGGTTAATTGACTGAATTTGAACGATTGAAGATGTGAGCAAAGACGATGCTGCAACCGAAAAAGACAAAATACCGCAAACAGCATAAAGGCCGTATCCACGGTCTGGCCACCAGCGGTGCGACTCTGGCTTTCGGCTCTTATGGCCTGAAAACCCTGGATCCGGATCGTCTGACCGCGCGTCAGATCGAGGCAGCCCGTCGTGCGATCACCCGTGCGATGAAGCGTCAAGGTAAAGTCTGGATCCGTGTATTCCCGGACGTCCCGGTATCCAAAAAGCCGCTGGAAGTGCGGATGGGTTCCGGTAAAGGCGCCCCGGAATTCTGGGCTGCACGGGTAAAACCGGGCCGTATCCTGTTCGAACTGGACGGTGTACCGGAAACGGTAGCCCGCGAAGCACTGGAACTGGCCGCGGCGAAACTGCCGGTTAAAACGAAATTCATTGCCCGTATTGGCGAATAAGCCCCGGGCCGAGTGTTAGGAGACGCGATATGAAAGCGGAAGACATTAAAGGCAAAACCGCCGACGAGCTGAAAAAGATGCTTGTTGACCTGAAACAGCAGCAAATGACGCTGCGTTTCCAGAAAGCTGGCGGCCAGCTGTCCAATACGGCACAAATCCGTGGCCTGCGCCGCGATATCGCCCGTATTCAGACGGTTTTAGAACAACAAAAAGGCGGTCCGACCGCGGCAAAGGCGAAAAGCCCGAAATCCGCGAAAAAGACCAAAGCCGCTTAATAGAGATACGTAGGTAAGGAGCAAATACATGCCACGTCGCATTCTGGAAGGCAACGTCGTCAGCGACAAGATGGACAAGACCGTTACGGTTCTGGTCGAGCGCCGCACGATGCACCCGGTGTACAAAAAATACATCCGGAAATCCGATAAATATGCTGCACATGACGAGCTGAATATGTATAAAGTCGGCGACCGGGTGCAGATCGAGGAATGCCGTCCGATTTCCAAGCGGAAATCTTGGCGTGTATCGGCTGGTCTGGGCGATGCCGCGACCCGTCAGGCTCCGGAAGTGACCGAAAAGGCCGCTGCCGCACCGAAGGCGAAAAAGGCTCCGGCGAAAGCTGGCGCGAAAACCGCCGCAGCAAAGAAACCGGCCGCGAAGAAACCCGCAGCCAAGAAAAAAGACGCCTAATTAGGGCGAATTGAAACGACAAGTTTGAACGATTAAAGAAGGCAGAACGATCATGATCCAGATGGAATCAGAACTCGATGTAGCCGATAACAGCGGCGCGAAACGCGTTCAGTGCATTAAAGTACTGGGCGGGTCTCACCACAACTCCGCGAATATCGGCGATATCATCGTTGTTTCGGTAAAGGACGCCATTCCGCGCGGCCGCGTAAAAAAGGGTGATGTTCACCGCGCGGTTATTGTGCGTACGGCCCATGGTCTGAAGCGCGCGAACGGCGAAAAAATCCGCTTTGACGGCAACTCAGTTGTGCTGATCAACAAGCAGGGCGAGCCGATCGGAACCCGTATCTTCGGCCCCGTGACACGTGAACTGCGTGGCAAGGGCTACATGAAAATTATTTCTCTGGCGCCAGAGGTGCTGTAATGAGCAACGTAAAATTGAAAATCAAAAAGGGCGACAAAGTCGTCGTTCTGACTGGTAAAGATAAAACCAAAACCGGTGAAGTTCTGAAGGTATTCCCTGAAGACAACCGCGTTCTGGTTCAAGGTATCAACCTGGCGAAAAAACACACGAAGCCTTCGGCGACGAGTGCAGGTGGTATCGAGACCAAGGAAATGCCGATCCACGCGTCTAACGTGGCTCTGATTGATCCGAAGTCGAACAAGCCGACTCGAGTGGGTTACACGACCCTGAAGGACGGTAAAAAGGTCCGCGTAGCACGACGCTCCGGCGAAACTCTTGATAAATAAGTGATGAAGGATACGGCGATGACAACGAAGCCCCGTTTCCAGGTGATGTACGAAAAAGACATCAAACCGGCGCTGAAACAAAAATACGGTTACAAGAACGATATGCAGATCCCGCGTCTGGATAAAATCGTTCTGAACATGGGCGTAGGCGAAGCCACGACCAACCGCGCACACATTGAAAACGCTGTCAGCGATATGACGCGTATCTCCGGCCAAAAGCCGCTGATCACGCACGCTCGCAAAGCGAACGCCTCCTTCAAAATTCGTGAAGATATGGCGATCGGTTGCAAAGTGACCCTGCGTCGCGCGCACATGTATGAATTCCTGGATCGTCTGGTAACGATCGCGCTGCCGCGCGTTCGCGACTTCCGCGGCATTAACGGCCGCAGCTTTGACGGTCGTGGTAACTATGCGATGGGCTTGAAGGAGCAGATCGTGTTCCCCGAGATCGACTACGATAAAGTTGATCAAATGCGCGGGATGGACATCATCATCTGCACCACGGCACAATCCGACGAAGAAGCAAAAGAGCTTCTGCGCGGTTTCATGATGCCCTTCCGCAACTAATACGATTGAGATACTTGGAGGATAAGGCCTATGGCTAAGACATGTTCAGTGATCCGGAACGACAAACGCCGCAAATTGGTTAAGCGTTATGCAACCAAACGTGCTGCGCTGAAAGCCCAGATCTGCGATCGCGCGGCAACGCCGGAAGATCGTTTCAAGGCTGTTCTGGAACTTGCGGAACTGCCGCGTAACTCGGCGAAAAACCGTGTTCGCAACCGTTGCGCGCTGACCGGTCGTCCGCGTTCCAACTATCGCAAATTTAATTTGTGCCGAAATGCACTGCGCCTTCTGGCATCCCGTGGCGAGCTGCCCGGTGTGACGAAGTCGAGCTGGTAACCAGCGGCAGGTCCTTTTTATAAAGGGGCCGCACAGGACCAAACGAAGTTTTTTTTAAGAAGGAAGAACAAACGATGTCAATGAGCGATCCACTTGGAGATATGCTGACCCGTATCCGTAACGGTCAAGGCGCTAAGAAAGAGGTCATTACGTGCCCTGCGTCTAAACTGCGCGGTCGGGTTTTGGACGTTCTGAAACGCGAAGGCTACATCCGTGGCTGGAGCGAAACGAAAAACGATCGCGGCCATGCTGAGCTGCAGATCGAACTGAAATATGACCAGGGCCAGCCGGTGATCCAAGAGATCAGCCGTGTGTCCAAGCCGGGTCGTCGTGTTTACGTGAAAGTGACGGAAATTCCGCGCGTTTACAACGGTCTGGGTATCGCTGTTGTGTCGACACCGAATGGTGTTATGGCCGACCACGAAGCCCGTGAACAGAACGTTGGCGGCGAAATTCTCTGCCGCATCTTCTAATTTTGAAAGGTTGAAGACGATGTCCCGGATTGGCAAAAACCCCGTGATCGTTCCCGATGGTGTTACCGTCGAAGTTAAAGGACAAGACGTTAAAGTGAAGGGCAAGCTCGGCGAGCTGACCTTGGCTGTACACGAAGCTGTGTCTGTAAAACTCGAAGATAACGCTGAAGGCAAGAAACAAGTTGTTCTGGCTGCGTTGTCGGAAGAGCGTAAGCTGCGCATGTTGTGGCCGACCTTCCGTAACCATGTGAAGAACATGGTGATCGGCGTGAGCGAAGGCTACACCAAAAACCTGGATATCCAGGGCGTTGGTTACCGTGCAAACCTGCAAGGCAGCACTTTGGTTCTGCAACTGGGTTACAGCCACGACATTCAATATGCTGTTCCGAGCGACATCAAAGTTGCTGTAGAAAAGCAAACGAAAATCAGCATCTCCGGTATCGACAAACAAAAAGTCGGTCAGGTCGCTGCGGAAATCATCGCCTATCGTCCGCCAGAGCCGTACAAAGGCAAAGGCGTGCGTTACGAGGGCCAGCAGGTCCTGCGTAAAGAAGGCAAGAAGAAGTAAGAATTAGAGGCAAGAGGACTGCATTATGGCCAAAGGTTTGACATCACAACAACGCCGCACGTTCCGTACGCGCAATAAGCTGCGTCAGGTTAACGTTGCACGTTCCGGGCAGAAGCTCGCCCGTCCGCGTCTGTCTGTGCATCGCACCGGCAAAGGTATCTATGCTCAGGTGATTGATGATGTGCGCGGCGTTACGCTGGCGGCAGCATCGTCCATGGACAAAGAGCTGAAGCTGAAAAACGGCGGCAACAAAGAAGCAGCACACAAAGTGGGTCTGCTGGTTGCTGAACGCGCGAAGAAAGCCGGCGTTACGCTGGTTCAATTCGACCGCGGTGGTTACGTTTACCATGGCCGTATCAAGGCCGTGGCTGATGGTGCCCGCGAAGCCGGTTTGGAATTCTAAGGATTTATTGAGGAGCTAAGGATTAAACATGTCCAGCGCAGAAGCAACAGCAACACCGTCTGACAACAAACGCGAACGCGGTGGCCGCGATCGTGATGGCAAGGGTGGCAAACGCCACGACCGCAACAGCGGTGAGCCGCGCGAGCGTGAAGAGTCCGAGCTGATCGAACGCCTGGTTGGTATCAACCGCGTTGCCAAAGTGGTTAAGGGTGGTCGCCGTTTCGGTTTCGCTGCTCTGGTCGTTGTTGGTGATGGTAAAGGCCGCGTTGGTTTCGGCAGTGCCAAAGCCCGTGAAGTTCCCGATGCAATTCGCAAAGCCACCGATCAGGCCAAACGTGCCATGATCCGTGTGCCGCTGCGCGAAGCCCGCACGTTGCACCACGATATTGCTGGCCGTGATGGCGCCGGTCGCGTATTCCTGCGCTCCGCCCCTCCGGGTACCGGTATCATAGCCGGTGGTCCGCTGCGCGCGATTTTTGAAGCTCTGGGCGTTCAGGACGTTGTGGCCAAGAAAATTGGTTCCAACAACCCGTACACCATGGTGAACGCGACCTTCGCTGCCCTGAAAGGCATGCAGAGCCCGCGTCAAGTTGCAGCCCGTCGCAGCAAAAAAGTTGGTGACATTGTTGCCAGCCGTGAAGCCGCCCGTGGCGCCGCTGAACAAGCGATTGCCGCAGCTGAAGAAGAATAAGTCGATATACGTTTAATATAGAGGACCGATCCGATGTCTGAGGAAAAAGCGAAAAAAGCTGCCCCGAAAAAGGCTGCTACCAAGTCCGGTAAAATGGTACGCGTGACGCAGATCCGCAGTGCTGCCGGTCGCTATGACTATCAGGAAGCCACGCTGAAAGGCCTGGGCCTGAACAAGATCAACCGCTCCCGCGAACTGGAAGATACTCCGTCCGTGCGTGGCATGATCAATGCGGTACAACACCTGGTGAAAGTTGAAGACGTCGCCTAATTGGCCCGTCTTTGTTGTGAAGGAAAGGTTCTAACGATGAAACTCAATGAGCTGCAACCCCAAGAGGGTTCCGTTAAGCGCCGCATGATTGTCGGTCGTGGTATCGGCTCTGGCAAAGGCAAAACTTGCGGCCGTGGCGTAAAAGGTCAGAAAGCCCGTACCGGCGTTTCGATCCAAGGCTTCGAAGGTGGTCAGATGCCTCTGTACCGTCGTCTGCCGAAACGCGGCTTCGTGAACATTTTCGCGAAGGATTACGCGGAAGTGACGCTGGCGCGCCTGCAGGAAGCCATCGACTCCAAAATTCTGGATGTTAAAGGCGTTGTTGATGAGAAAGCATTGGTGAAAGCCGGTGTGATCCGCCGCAGCAAAGACGGTGTTCGTCTGCTGGGCAAAGGCACGCTGAAATCCAAAATCGACCTGAAACTGTCCGGTGCAACCGATGCGGCTGTAAAAGCTGTTGAGAAAGCTGGCGGTAAAGTCGAAATCTCCGTATTCGTACCGAAACCGTTCGGCAAAAAAGCCACGGGCGCGAAAAGCGGTAAAGCGAAGAAGAAGAAATAAGCGGCTGCTCCGTCGGAGCGCTGAAAGAGATAGAAGCCCGGTCGGAGAAATCCACCGGGCTTTATTCTTTTATCGCCGTGCCTTTTTTGCATCCCTCCACAGGGGAAAAAGACTGCTGTTCTCCATGCTTAGGGCTTGTATCGGTCTCCCGTTTTCTCTAAACCTTTAAGGGCGTACGCGCTCCTTTTGCGGAGCCCGCACTCTTTGTGTTTGTACCGAATTATTCAAGGTTTGAAGCGATGCCATCTGCCGTAGAACAGCTTGCAAAAAATGCCAATTGGGGTGCGCTTGCCAAAGCGACCGAGCTGAAAAAACGTTTGCTGTTTGTTATTGGGGCCCTGCTGGTCTACCGACTGGGCACCTACATCCCCGTGCCGGGTATCAACCCGCATGTGTGGGCTGAAATCTTCACGCAAAAGGGCGGCGGCATTCTGGACATGTTCAACATGTTCTCCGGTGGTGCGCTCCAGCGTATGACGATTTTCGCGCTGAACATCATGCCGTACATTTCCGCATCCATCATTATGCAGCTGGCGTCCTCCATGTCGCCAAAGCTGGAAGCGATGAAGAAAGAAGGCGAAAGCGGCCGCGCCAAAATCAACCAATATACGCGCTTCTTCACGGTGCTTCTGGCGACGGTGCAGGCCTATGGTCTGGCTGTTGGTCTGGAAAGCATGCAGGGCGCAAGCGGTTCCGCTGTCATTGATCCGGGCATGTTCTTCCGCATCTCCACCGTGATTACCATTGTTGGTGGCACCGTGTTCCTGATGTGGCTGGGTGAGCAGATCACCGCACGCGGCATCGGTAATGGTATCTCGCTGATCATCTTCGCCGGTATTGTGGCCGAATTGCCGCGCGCCATTGCCAGCACGTTGGAACTGGGCCGCCAAGGCACGTTCAGCTTCGTTGAGCTGTTCATTATGGCCGCGATGGTTGTTGGTGTGATCACCTTCATCGTATTCATGGAACGCGCACAACGCCGCGTTCTGGTGCAATACCCGAAACGTCAGGTGGGCAACGGCATGATGGCGGGGGATCAAAATCACATCCCGCTGAAGCTGAACACCGCCGGCGTTATTCCGCCGATCTTCGCATCGTCTTTGCTGTTGCTGCCGTTGACCATCGTTGGGTTCTCCGGCGCGTCGGGCAATGACTTCACCGCGACGCTGGCGCAGTGGCTGCAACATGGTTCGCCGACCTACATGATTTTGTATGGTCTGCTGATCGCGTTCTTCTGCTTCTTCTACACCGCGATTGTTTTCAACCCGACCGAGAACGCGGAGATGCTGCGTAAATATGGTGGTTTCATTCCGGGTATTCGTCCGGGTAAATCCACGGCGGATTATCTGGATTACGTTCTGACGCGCATTACGATGGTTGGTGCGGCGTACCTGTGCCTGATCTGTCTGTTGCCGGAAGTGCTGGTGGCGCGTGCCGGCATGCCGTTCTATCTGGGCGGGACCAGCTTGCTGATCGTTGTATCGGTCACGATGGATACCGTGGCACAAATCCACTCCCACATGATTGCCCATCAATATGAAGGGCTGTTGAAGAAATCGAAATTAGGAGGCCGCCGTCGATGATGAATTTGATTCTTCTGGGCCCACCGGGCGCAGGCAAAGGGACACAGGCAAAAAAGCTGGAAGACAAATACGGTCTGAAACAGCTCTCCACCGGTGACATGTTGCGCGCCGAAGTGGCCGCGGGCACCGATCTGGGCAAGCAGGCGAAAGCCGTGATGGATGCGGGTGGGCTGGTGTCCGACGACATCATCATCGCGATGATTGAAAGCCGTATTCAACAAGCCGATTGCGCCAAGGGCGTGATTTTCGATGGCTTCCCGCGCACTGTGGCACAGGCCGCGGCGCTGGACACCATGCTGGCGAAAAAAGGCCACCCTTTGCTGGCCGCGATTGAATTGCAGGTTGATGAAGCCATTCTGGTGGATCGCCTGAACAAGCGCGTTGCCGACATGCAATCGCGCGGCGAACCGATTCGCAGCGACGACAACGAAGCCACGTTGCGCAAGCGTCTGCAGGAATTCCGCAACAAGACCGCGCCGATCATTCCGTTCTATCAGGGCAAAGCGTTGCTGCGTTCGGTGGATGGTATGGCCAGCATTGATGCGGTTGAAGCCGCGATTGATAAAATTCTGGTGGGCAGTGGCGCGGGCGCTGCGCCAAGCGCCCCGGCGGCCCAGCATCCGTAAAAGATTTTTTTAAAGCGCCCCCTGATGATAAATTTGGGGGCGTTTTTTATTTTATAAATTTTTTTGAAGGGGTTTCAGATGACGCAATTGGTGGCCGTAAAAGACTATGACCCGATGATGATGGATGACGCCGATCTGGCCCCGATTTTTAATGCGGTGGCCGCCGACGTGAATCCGAACGAGTTGCAGGCCTATGTCGTGGCGATCGAGGCCCGCGATGGCGCTCCTCTGGCCCCGGTGGATTTGCACAGAATCGCCAATTATCCCAAAAGCCTGGCGCGTAGTTTTTCAGTCGTGGTTTCGGCCAATCTGGGGATTGCCCTGGGGGGCCTGGGGCAGGCCCATGACGTGCCGACATTGACGCAGGCTCTCACCCAGGTGCGGGATGATGGGGTGGCGCATTTTCGGGCGCAACGTCAACCGGAACGGACTGCGCATGACCGGGCCCATAACGCCCATGTCATGTTAATGGGGGCTGTCTATCGGTCCTATTGCGATCAATTGGTCCTGAATCTACCGTAACCGTTTCCATAATTTGTGAAAATGAGCAAAAAGGGCGCTTTCTTCTCACCTTTTTCGCGGTTTTGAGGGGCGGGGTCCCGGGGGAATCTGTTTTCCAATAAAAGGCCGTAAAAACCGCAGTTTTCCACAGCTTTTTCTATTGACGCGGGTGCGGAAATGGCTATACTCCGCCCGTCTTTCCCTGTGGGAAGGACTCTCAATTCCGTTGTAAATCAGCGGCTTGAGGTTGGTATACGAACCGGCGTCCCCTTGGTTTTTGCCTTGCGGATTTTACGGTTCGGCTTGAAATCGACAATCAAAGGAGAAGAAAAGTGGCACGTATTGCTGGTGTCAACGTTCCCGATAAGAAACGCGTTCCAATCGCGCTGACTTATATTCACGGGATCGGCCGTACGACGGCGTTCAAAATGTGCGAAAAACTGGGCCTCGATGTTCAGCGCCGCATGCACGAACTGACCGAAGATGAACTGAACCTCATCCGTAAAGAAATTGAAAACGGTGGTTTCCTGATCGAGGGTGACCTGCGCCGTGAAATTTCCTTGAACATTAAACGTCTGATGGACATGGCTTGCTATCGCGGCCTGCGTCATCGTCGTAACTTGCCTGTTCGTGGCCAGCGGACCAAGACCAACGCGCGTACGCGTAAAGGTCCTGCGAAACCGGTCGCTGGTAAAAAACAAGCAACCAAGAAATAAGTAACGGAGGCATAAGATCATGGCTAAGGCTGAAAAAGCTGGCGTTCGTATGCGCCGTAAAGAACGTAAAAACATCACCTCGGGCGTTGCCCACGTGAACTCTACGTTCAACAATACGATCATCACCATCACCGACGCTCAGGGCAACACTGTGTCCTGGTGCTCCTCGGGTACGATGGGTTTCAAAGGGTCTCGTAAATCCACCCCGTATGCTGCGCAGGTTGCTGCTGAACAAGCTGGCCGCAAAGCACAAGAACACGGGATGAAAGAACTGGACGTTGAAGTGAAAGGTCCGGGCTCGGGCCGCGAATCCGCACTGCGCGCTTTGCAGTCGATCGGCTTCACCATCCGTGCGATCAAGGACATTACGCCGATCCCGCACAACGGCGTTCGCCCGCGCAAACGTCGTCGCGTTTAATAAAATTCTGGTCCGGTCCCTGCGCTTCGCGGGGGCCGGGTCTTCTCTTTGCGTTACGATATATGATTCTGAAAGACTGTTGAGATAAAGGGGATTCACCTTGATACAGAAAAACTGGCAGGAACTGATTAAACCGTCGAAAATTGATATCGAACACGGCTCTGACGTCCGTTCGATCGGCAAAATCGTGGCTGAACCGCTGGAACGCGGCTTTGGTCTGACCCTGGGCAACGCCCTGCGTCGTATTCTGCTGTCCTCTCTGCAAGGCGCGGCTGTCACCGCTGTGCAGATTGATGGCGTTCTGCACGAATTCTCCTCGATCGAAGGTGTACGCGAAGACGTTACCGACATCGTCCTGAACATCAAGGCAATCGCCGTGCGCATGCACGTTGAAGGCCCGAAGAAAATGCGCCTGCACGCTGAAGGTCCTTGCGAAGTGACCGCCGGCATGATCGAAGCTGGCGCTGACATCGAAATCATGAACCCGGACCTCGTGATCTGCACGCTGGACAAGGGCGCGAAACTGAACATGGAAATGACGGTTAACACCGGCAAGGGTTACCGCCCGGCTGCGCTGAACCGTCCGGAAGAAGCGCCGGTTGGCCTGATCCCGGTTGACTCCGTGTTCTCCCCGGTTCGTAAAGTATCCTACGACGTTGAAAATGCCCGCGTTGGTCAAATCACCGACTTTGACAAACTGACGCTGAACATTGAAACCAACGGCGTGATTTCTCCGGAAGATGCCGTGGCCTATGCCGCACGCATCATGCAAGACCAGTTGCAAGTCTTCATCAACTTCGAAGAGCCGAAAGCTGCTGAGAACCGTGAAGAAGCACACGAACTGCCGTTCAACAAAAACCTGCTGCGCAAAGTTGACGAACTGGAACTGTCCGTTCGCTCTGCAAACTGCTTGAAGAACGACAACATTGTTTACATCGGTGACCTGGTCCAGAAATCCGAAGCCGACATGCTGCGTACGCCGAACTTCGGCCGCAAGTCGCTGAACGAGATCAAGGAAGTGCTGACCATCATGGGCTTGCATCTGGGTATGCAGGTCGAGGGTTGGCCGCCAGAGAATATCGAAGACCTGGCCCGTAAAGTTGACGAGCCGTTCTAATCTGAATTTGTGGGATGCCGGGTCCTTGTGATATCGGCATCCTGCATTCAAACGGGCATGGTGCCCGCCTCCGTTTTCGATGCGCCTGTTTTTCATGGGCATGTTAATGGGGAACACAATGGTTCTTCCGAGGAAGACCGCAGACGTTGGAGTGAAGTAAATGAAACACGGTATTAAACAGCGTAAATTGGGCCGTAAAAGCCAGCACCGCAAAGCCACATTCGCAAACATGTCGGCCGCACTGGTAAAACATGAGCAGATCACGACGACTCTGCCGAAAGCCAAGGAACTGCGCCCGTTCACCGAGAAACTGGTAACGCTGGCGAAAAAAGGTGGTTTGGCCAACCGTCGCCGCGCAATCGCAATCATGCGCGACGAAGTTCAAGTTGGTAAACTGTTCGACATTCTGGCCGATCGTTACAAAGACCGTAACGGTGGTTACATCCGCATCATGAAGGCCGGCTTCCGTTATGGCGACGCCGCTCCGATGGCTGTGATCGAATTCGTTGATCGCGACGTATCCGCAAAAGGTCAGGACAGCGGTCCGACCATGCTGGGTGAAGACGTGGCAAGCGAATACGAAGTTGGCGAAGAAGGCGAACTGAAATCCGCTAAAGCGAAAAAAGCCCCGGCCGCAAAACCGGCAGCGAAAAAGCCGGCTGCGAAGAAAGCCGCTCCGAAAAAGGACGCTGCTGAAAAGAAACCGGCCGCTAAAAAAGCGCCGGCAAAGAAAAAAGAAGCTGAAAAAGACGCGGAATAATCCCGTTTTCAGTTTTAAGGAAACAAAGGCCACCGTTTCGGTGGCCTTTTTTCATCTGGTATTCAAGGTGATTGCTGTATCATGGTGCCCATGCTTGATGCGGCATGGGGGCTGCATGGGGGCAGCATGGGGAAAGTGGGCATGATGGCAAAAACATTACAGGATTATATGGACGAACATCGCGGGGTTTTGCCCGGCTTCGATGCGCTGCGTTTGGTCCTGTCCGTTATTATCCTGCTCTGGCACACTGTGTATGCGTGCTATGGCCGCTATAGCGAGACCTATGACGCGGTGTGGAGCTTTCCGCTGTTTCAGCCTATTCTGCATGCGCTCTTGCCGATGTTCTTTTTCCTGAGTGGTTTTCTGGTGACGGGCAGCGCGCATCGCGTCGGGTCGGCGCGCGTGTTCTTTCTGTATCGCGCTCTGCGGATTGTTCCGGCTTTGTTTGTTGAGGTCATGCTCTGCGCCGTTGTGCTGGGGGCGTTCTTAACGACCTTGCCGCTGTCTGAATATTTTTCAGACCGTGATTTCTGGCAGTATTTTTTGAATATTGTCGGTTTCATCCAATATGACCTGCCCGGTGTTTTTACGGGCAGCGCTCTTCCGACCACATCTGTCGTGAACATCAATTTGTGGACCTTGCCGTCTGAGCTTGAAAGCTATGCGGTGATGATCGTGCTGATGGCCTTGGGGGTCATTGCGGATAAGAAGATATTGATTGGCGTCATGCTCTGTGCGCAGGTGTTTTTCCTCCTGTTGCTGCCGGGCATTGATTGGGGCAGCAGCGGCACGGTGTTCGTTCACCCAAAACTTTTGATCTACAGCTTCTTTCTGGGTGTGCTGTGCCACGCGTGCGCCAATAAAATTCGAATGAATGCGGTCTTCGCGGTTTTGGCCGTGTGCGGCATGGCCTTCTTCCTGTTGAAATACACCATCATTCTGGGCGTGCTGGCGGCGTGTTATTTGACACTCTGCATTGGTATTCTGGATCTTCGCCGTTTCCCGCTGGTGCAACAGGGGGATTATTCGTATGGCATTTATCTGTACGGCTTTCCCATTGAACGGGCGTTGGTTGAAATTTTCCCGGCCATTCAGCATTGGTGGCAATTGTTTTTGGTGGCCATGCCGGTCACGTTGGGCTTTGCCGTGGCCTCGTGGCATTTTATCGAAAAACCGGCGCTGCGCCTGAAAAAACATATCAAACCGGCGCGGCCCAAGGCCTTGCTAAACGCTGAAACGTAAATACATTAGGGTCTGTACTCAATTTTAGTCTTTTGGCCTGCAAACGGTGTTTTTCTGCGCTTCCGCTCCTCAAATACATCAATGTATTCTGCGGTGCGGTTCTCGAAAACCATCGTTTTCGGCTCAAAATCCGTCAATTGAGTACAGACCCTAGTCCTGTTCCCATGATCTGGTTGAGAGGCCCTATGCGTCGTTTTTTGCCCCTTTTGCTTGGTGTTTGTGTGTTTTCATCCATGCCCGCGCTGGCGCAGGATATGCCGCGTCTGGTCCCGCAATCGCAGGCGCAGGTGAACCTTTCTTTCGCGCCGTTGGTGCAGAAGGTGGCCCCGGCGGTGGTGAATATTTACACCAGCCGCACCATCACGCGGCGCACCCATCCGTTTATGAGCGACCCGTTTTTTGAACAGTTTTTCGGCGATGCGTTCCCGTACTCTGGCGGTGGCCTGACCCGGCAGAAGGTTGAAAACGCCCTCGGGTCTGGCGTGATCGTCGATGCGGCTGGCGTGGTTATTACCAACGTGCATGTCATCGACGGGGCGGATGAAATCCGTGTTGTGTTGTCCGATGGGCGCGAATTTCCGGCGCGCGTCAGCGTGCGGGATGAGCCGTCCGACATTGCGGTTCTGCGCGTGGATACGGGCGGTGAAAAACTGCCCTTCGCCCCGTTGCGGGCCAGTGAGACGGCGCAGGTGGGGGATCTGGTTCTGGCCATTGGCAATCCGTTCGGCGTCGGCCAAACGGTGACCAGCGGCATTATTTCCGCGCTGGCGCGGTCCAGCCTGAACATCAATGATTTCAATTTCTTTATCCAGACAGATGCGGCGATTAACCCCGGCAATTCCGGCGGGCCGCTGGTGGCGATGGATGGTGGCGTGATCGGCATTAACACGGCCATTTATTCGCGCGATGGCGGGTCGCTGGGCATTGGCTTCGCCGTACCATCCGAAATGGTGATGAGCGTGATGGATGCCGAGGACAACACCGTTGACGGCAGCCGCAGCGTGGTGCGCCCGTGGCTGGGCATTACGGCGCAAAGTGTAAGCGCGGATATTGCTGAATCCCTCGGCCTTGATCGTCCGGCGGGTGTTCTGGTCGCCAAATTGCATACGGCCAGCCCGCTGCATAAAGCCGGGGTAAAGGCAGGCGATTTGATTGTGGCGGTAAACGGCCACACAATCGTCGATCCATCGGAAATGAAATATCGCATGGCGACGACCAAGATCGGCGGCAAGGCGGATATGACGATTCTGCGTCAGGGTAAAACGCGCGATGTGAAGGTCGCCGCCATCGCCCCGCCGGATGAGCCAGCGCGCAAAAAACAATTGATCAAGGGTGAAAATCCGCTCTCAGGCGCGACCTTGGTCAACATGAACCCAGCGGTGGTGGCCGAACTGGGCTTTGGCGATGCCAGCGATGATCATGCCGGTGTCGTTGTGGTGGGTGTGGAGGATCGCAGCATCGCCACGCGCTTCGTCCGCCCCGGTGACAAGGTGGTTGAAGTCAATGGCGTGGTGATTGGCAATACCGATGATGCCAAACAAGCCTTGGCCCGCGCCGGGCGCGGTGGCGTCTGGGCCATCACGCTGGAGCGCAATGGCCGCAAACAGCAGATCGTCATTCGCTAGATTATTGTGGTGTTACAGGCTTAATCTGGTTGACCAGAACGCTCAGATTGGTTGTGCCGGGCTGGTTTGCCGCGGTCTTGAGCTTCGTTGAAATCTGTTCAAAATCACCTTTGGAGGCGGTCACGAAATCTTGCAGCGTGTCCCATTTGCGGACGGGCGATGCAATCTGATCGCACGGTGTATTGATGACTTTGAAGTCGGGAATGGAGCCCAGTTCCGTTTCTGTCCGCTGAAAACTCTTGGCGGCGAAAAGGATGATTGATCGTGTGTCTGCTTGCTTGAATGTGAAGTGGCGGCGCGTCTCCGGCTTTTCGACCAGACACTGATCTGCGGCTCCTTCACGGTAAACCGGGCCCAGATCCAGGGACGTCTTCATGCTCCCCTCTTTATAGCCTTCAAGGTGGTTGGGCATGATTGTCGAAACAAACAATTCGATTCCGCCGGCGATAATGGCGATGCCTGCGACGAAGTTTAGAATTTTTTGCATTTTATGCCTCGTTTACGGGGTTGGGCGAATTTTGTTGCTGACAAGGCTGAGCCGGGTTGTTTCCGGTGCGGCTTGCAGGGGCTTGAGTTTTGCACCGATGGCATCAAACTCACCTTTTGCCGCTTGGGTGAAGTCTTCGACACTGTCCCATTTACGGCCTTGGGCATTGATCATGGCGCAGGGGTAATTCACAAGTTTGAAATCGGGCACAGAGCCAAGTTCAAATGCGTTGAGTTTTTTTTCGCCTGCGATCAAGGTTTGGGCGATCAGGAAGATGACCGAGCTTGTGGGTGCCTGCTCAAATGTATAATGGCGGCGTGTGCCCAATTGTTCGACCAAGCAAGCCTCGCCTTTTTGCGCGGTATAGACCGCTACGGGTTCGACGAGAACTGGTGTCAGGTTTCTACGGGCGGTCACTGCATCGTCGTTTGTTTGCTCGATCATTTTTGACATGAGCGGACCTCCCTCAAGTACGGCTGCTAGTATAAGGGCTAGAATACCAATTGGGGCGGCGATGGCTTTGGTAATGCTTTTAACGAATGGGTGCATGATAAAGAGCTCTCCGGGGCGTTTTTTGATATGGGAAATGTTATGGGCTGGTGGAGATAATATGTCAACAAATATCCCTTGTTTTCCCCTCTAAACCCCCGTATTTTGCCCCTATGGCCACCTTGTTTGACCCTGCTGAAACCCCGGAATCTGATGATTCTCATGCCTCTGGCCCCCGGCCTTTGGCGGATTTGCTGCGCCCGCGGGCTTTGGCGGGCATTGCGGGGCAGGACCATTTGACCGGGCCGGACGGGGCCATTGGCCGGATGGTGGCCAATAACCGGATTGTGTCGATGATTTTGTGGGGGCCGCCGGGCTGTGGCAAGACCACGCTGGCGCGCATTCTGGCCGGACACACCGATCTGCATTTCGAACAAATCTCGGCGATTTTTTCTGGCGTTGCCGATCTGAAGCGCGTGTTTGAATCCGCCCGTCTGCGTCGTCGGAATGGCAAGGGGACGTTGCTGTTCGTCGATGAAATTCATCGTTTCAATAAATCGCAGCAGGATGCGTTCTTGCCCGTGGTGGAAGATGGCACGATCACGTTGATCGGCGCGACCACGGAAAATCCATCCTTTGAATTGAATGCGGCGTTGTTGTCGCGGTGTCAGGTGTTCGTCCTGAAACGTCTGGACGATGCGGCGATTGAAAAATTGTTGCAGGCGGCGGAAACCCATATGGAGCGGGCCTTGCCGTTGGAGACGTCCGCACGCGATGCGTTAAAGGCCATGGCCGATGGCGATGGGCGGTATGCGCTGACCATGGCGGAGCAGGTATTTGCGCAGGCGCGTGAAGGTGATCTGTTCGACATTCCCGCGCTGACCGCTTTGGTCAATCGCCGGGCACCGTTATACGACAAGAAAGATGATGGGCATTACAACCTGATCAGCGCGCTGCATAAATCCGTGCGCGGGTCGGATGCGGATGCGGCGCTGTACTGGTTCTGCCGCATGTTGGAAGGGGGCGAAGATCCACGGTTCATCGCGCGCCGTATCACCCGCATGGCGGTGGAAGATATTGGCCTGGGTGATCCCAACGCGCTGAGCCAGGCCGTGGCCGCGTGGGATACGTATGAACGGCTGGGCAGCCCGGAAGGCGAATTGGCCTTGGCGCAGGCGCTGGTCTATATGGCCACCGCGCCGAAATCGAACGCCGTGTATAAAGGTTATAACCGCGCCAAGGGCGTTGCGCGGGACACCGGGTCGCTGGCCCCGCCGGCACACATCCTGAATGCACCGACAAAATTGATGAAAAATCTGGGGTACGGGGCGAATTATGCCTATGACCACGATGATCCGGATGCTTTTTCCGGCCAGAATTATTTTCCTGACGGCATGGCGCGCGAAATCTTCTATAATCCGGTCGAACGTGGGTTTGAACGCGAATTGCGCAAACGGGTCGATTATTGGGCCAAATTGCGCGCGCGGAAAAATGCGGAAGGGGATGAATAATGCAAACCATTCTGGCCATTGCCGCGGGCGGCGCAATTGGATCGGTGGTGCGCCATCTGTTGAATAATGGCGTGGCCGCATTGGTGCCTGCTGGATTTTCGGGCGGGTTTCCGTGGGGCATTCTGGCGTGCAATGTCATCGGCTCGACGCTGATGGGTGTTTTGATTGGATTGTTTGCATTGTCCGCCGAGGCCTCCGCGCCATGGCGGGCGTTTTTGATGGTGGGGGTTTTGGGCGGGTTTACGACGTTCTCCGCTTTCTCCGCCGATACGATTTTGTTGTGGGAGCGTGGGGCATTCACGCAAGCGGCGTTGTATGTCGCGCTCTCCGTTGGTTTATCGCTGGCCGGGCTTGTTGCCGGGCTGGCCTGTGTACGAGGAATTCTGTCATGAGTGACGACGATCAATTTGCCGACGATCAGGATGTGGATGATGTGTCCCCTGATGAAAACCCATCGGATGAGAAATCGGGCGGTGTGCGCCAGATCGTTGTTGAAATGGGCGATGATGGGCAACGTCTGGATCGCTGGTTGAAAAAATATGCACCGGACCTGCCTTATGCGCTGGTGCAGAAACTGATGCGCAAGGGGCAGATCCGCGTTGATGGTGGCCGTGTGAAAACGGACACGCGTCTGAATGCCGGGCAATCTGTGCGTTTGCCGCCGGCCACGACGGCGACCGTCGGTAAAACCGACACATGGTTCCGCCCGCATCCGGGCGATGCGGATTTGATCCGGTCCATGGTGATTTATGATGACGGCGAAGTGATCGCGCTGAACAAACCCGCAGGCATCGCGGTGCAGGGCGGCATGAAAATCGCGCGGCACATTGACGGATTACTGGAACATCTGGCGGACCGCGATGGTGTGAAGCCGAAACTGTGCCACCGTCTGGACCGCGATACGTCCGGCGTGCTGTTGCTGGCGCGCGACCGTGAAACGGCCAAGCGTCTGGGCCGCGCATTCGAAGGGCGTAATATCCGCAAATATTACTGGGCTCTGACTGCACCCGCACCGCAGATGAATGATGGCGTGATCGATGCGCCGTTGATCAAGGGCGATGGCCCGTACAAGGATATGATGATCGTCGATGCCGAAAACGGAAAATTTTCCCGCACGGAATTTCAGGTGATTGAACGTGCTGGCCCGGCCGCCGCGTTCGTCATGTTCTGGCCGCGCACGGGCCGCACGCACCAGATCCGCGTGCATGCGGCGGAGGGTGGCTTCCCCCTGATCGGTGATGAAAAATACGGCCATGCCGATCTGGAGAAGGATGATGCCCGCATCAACATGATCCATGACATGAACCTGGCTCCGCGCCTGCATCTGCATGCCTGGCGCATTGTTGTGCCGCATCCGACGCGGAAGGGCATGATCGAGGTGACGGCACCGCTGGCCGATGATTTGAAAAAAAGCTGGAAAGCCTTTGATTTCCGCCCGCAGATCGATCAGGACCCCTTCGCTAACGTTGAGATTTAACCCATTTATATCAATGGGTTAATTTCGGTTTTGAGGCTTTGCATTCACGACCTTGGTGCTATACTTAATTCAAGGCCCCATGAATCTAAAAGAGCAGTGTAAAAATGACCGATTTCCTGTCGTCTCCGTCCCGGAATTTGCTTCTTGCCGGTGGTTTGGCTGTGGTTCTGCTGGGTGGCTTGACCGCTTTGGTTCTGGCCACCAACAAGCCGGTAGAGGACGCGCCGAAGGGTGGATTGCTGGCGTTTGAAAAAACATGCGGTGCGCCCGCCGATGTGGGCCGCGCCATTCCCGAAGAATGCAAAACAACCGATGCCATCACCGCAACATTCGGCATCAATCTGATGCAGGAGATTGAGCGTATTCACGTGCGCATGGTATCCACCGCGCGCCGCATTGAATCGGGCGAATTGTCCGACCCGGCGAAATATGATGCGTGCGTGGCCGAAGAACTCTGCGCGCCCGTGCCGTTGCTGCCGCCCGATGTGGATGTCAGCACGCTGGACCCGCAATCCACCGATTACCTGACCGAACGCACCGCGTTCTGGGGGCTGGTTGAGGACCGGGCGTTGGGCCGCGAGGTGTGCCAGTTTATCCGCCCGTGCGACATCGCCATGAAAACCGGCGCGATGCAGTTTGAAAGCGTGATGCCACAGGTGCAGAGCGTTCCGGCGCCATCCGCCGACCAAATCATTATCCAACAGGACACAAGCACCGATGAGTAAACGATCAAAGGGTAAATTCCTTCTGCGTTTGCTTATGGTGTTTGCTGTGGCCATTGGGGTCAGTCTTGGCGCGCTCTACATGCTGGGCGGCGACAAGGCGATGCTGCGCACCGGGTTGGAGGGCAATTTGTCCCAGGCCACGGGTTACGATGTGCGAATTGGCACGCTGAACAACGCCTCCTTCTTTCCGTTTTTGGAAATTGATATTGCCGATGTGCGATTCCACCAAACCATTCCCGGCATGGTGATTGATGCGGGGCGTGTGCGTGCGCCGGGGCGTGTTGAGGCTGTGACCGAAAAACCCATGCCGGGGCCCGTGGTGGCCACGGTCGATGCGGCGAAGTTGAAGGTCAGCTTTGGCGATCTGATCCTGTCGCGCACGCGGTTTCGCGTGTTGGATATGACGGGGATCAAGATTGATCGTGAGGCAACGGGCTATCGCGCTATTGCGCTTGATCATGTCGGCATTGATGCGGCGGCATCGGCCTTGGTGGTGTCGGGCACCTATGGCGATGATGCGGTTTCGATCCGTCTGGACATGGTCAATGACGGCGGCGATTCCAACCCCATCTGGCGGGTGAAGGATAATGCCATTTTGAATGCGTCTGTGGGCGCGGTGTCGCTGCAAACCGGGTTTGATACGGGCTTGCTGGGCGGCGCGGTGTTGAATATTACGCAATTCGGTCTGGCGGATCATCCGGTGGTGGGGGCCGTGAAAATCGGACGTCATAATGGCGGACTGCGCATTGCGGGTGAACCGGAACTGACACTGGGTGATTTTAAATTTGTGCCGGATGTGATCGTTGGCGCGACGGCGGAAAATGCGGAAAAAATTCATGGCACGATCCGTGTGGATGGCGTGCCCGTCGCGGGATCAAGTGATGCCAAGGCGCTGGCGGATTTGTATAGCGCGCTGGCCGCACTGGCCACACCGATCCCGGATACCAAGGCGGCGAAGAACGCAGCCCCCTTCTGGAATGATGCGCTGGATCATATTCAGGTGATGCAGATGGGTGATGGTTCATCCCTGCGGACCAGTGCGTTTTTGAATATTCTCCAAGACTCCCCGACGGATACAGCTCCATGAAGCGGTTTTACAAAGTTGTGACATCACAGGCCGAGCCTGCGGGTGGGTTTTCCATCCGTCTGGATGGCAAGCCGGTGAAGACACCATCGGGCCAGATGGTTGTGGCCCCGACACCCGCCTTGGCCGATGGGTTGGTGCAGGAATGGTCGGCGCAGGTGGACAATATCGTCCCCGATACGATGCCGTTGACGCAAGTTCTGGTCACCGCGATTGACCGTGTGGCGGGTGAGCGTAAAACCATGACCGATATGGTGGCCGGGTATCTGGATACGGACTTGCTGTGCTATCAAACCGAAGAGCCACCGGAATTGGCCGCGCAACAAAACGCGGCATGGGCCCCGGCGCGGGATTGGTTTGCGCGTGTGTCGGGCGCGGCGTTGGTTGTTACACCGGGCCTGTCCGCCATTCGCCAACCAGACGCCGCCCATAAATATGTCCGCCGCGCGATGGAGGGAATGAACCTGTACCAATTCACCGTGTTCCAGTTGGTGACGGTGGTGTCGGGATCGGTTGTTCTGGGGCTGGCCTTTATGGAGGGTGTGGTGACGCCGGATGATGTGTTCATCGCCGCGAATGTCGAAGATTTATACCGCGCTGAAATTTATAACGAAGCTTTGTACGGCCCCGCCCCGCATCAGGAAAAACAGCGCGCGACGATGCGCGCGGATTTAAACGCGTCGCGTGATTTTCTGGATCGACTGAAGCCTTAAAACGGATTTTTCGGGTGGGCGATGCGGTATCCGCCCAAAGCGCGGCGCAGGCCCTTGGTCAGGCGGTAGACGATATACAGATAACCCGGTGCCCCAACGGCCAGCGTTAGGTTTTTCAGCTCACGGATCATCGGATCGTTCATATCACCTTCGGCCATCACACTGGCCAAATCACCAAACTGGGCGAACGTATAATGGGTGTAAACGTAATACCCACCAATGGCCGTTGCGACGAAGATCAGGGCGGAAAACATCCACAGGGTGATGTTCAAAAAACTCATATGATTGGCTAGAAGGCTTTCACGGTCCGCACCGCGGCGCAGAAAACCAATCATGCCCCATGTAAACAACAGCAACAGACCGGAAAACAACGCCACACCCGCATTGGGGGTGAGTTGCAGGATCAGCGACGCGCACAGCGTGCCGTAAACGGCGGTGACCGTTTTCTGATCCTTGTTGGGGGCTGGTTTATCATGCTTCGGGTTTTGATCCGGAATGTCGATCTCGCTCATCACGTTCTCCCAAACAGCCGGTCGATGTCTTTTAATCCTAAAGTAATATAGGTCGGGCGGCCATGATTGCACTGGCCGGATTTTGGCGTGGCTTCCATCTGGCGCAGCAGGGCATTCATTTCATCGACATTCAAAACCCGGCCCGATCGCACCGACCCGTGACAGGCCATGGTGGACAGCAAAGCGTTGATGCGGTCTTCCAAACCTTGCGTGCTGCCCTGTTCGGCCAGCTCGTCACAAATATCACGGACCAGACGGGAAATTTCCGCGCGACCCGACAGCAAGGCGGGCACGGCCTGCACCGCCACGGCATCCGGGCCGAAGGGTTCGATGCGCAGGCCCAGTTGATCCAGTTGTTCCGCCGCGTCCATCAGCCGCGCGATATCGGTATCGTCCAGCGTGATGATTTCGGGGACCAGTAATCCTTGGGATTCAATTTTTCCCGCCTCCATCACCTGCGCCTTAAACCGTTCATAGGTCAGGCGTTCATGCGCGGCGTGCTGGTCGATCATCACCATGCCGTTGGCGGTCTGGGCGATGATGTAATTTTCATGGATCTGCGCGCGCGCGGCACCCAGCGGATAATCCTGATCCTGAAGCGCGGCAATGGTCGGGGCGGTTTCGCTCCGCGCTGCGGGTTGCAAACTGCCCAAGGGGCGATAATTTTCATACGTGCGCTCCGCCAGCCCATAGGACGGCGCGGGTGTGTAGGAATAAGCCAGATTGCCTGTGCCATAGGACGGCGTATGCGGTGCGTTGCTGGTTGTGGTTTGTAAGGCGGCCAGCGTGCGGTCGGACAATGTCGTGGCTGAACCCTGACCCGCTTTCTGCATCATCGTATGGCGGATCGACCCGACCAGCAGGCCGCGCACCCCGGCGGAATCACGGAACCGTACCTCGGCCTTCGCCGGGTGGACGTTGATGTCCACTTCGGTCGGCGGCAGGTCGAGGAACAGCACGGCGACGGCATGGCGATCACCGGGTAGCAAATCGGCATAGGCGCCACGCATGGCGCCCTGTAACAATTTGTCGCGCACCGGGCGACCATTGACGAACAGATATTGGTTTTGCGATGTCCCGCGCGACCATGTCGGCAGACCCGCGTAGCCTTCCAGTTTTACGCCATCACGTTCGGCCTCAATCGCCACCGTGTTGGCGGCGAAGTCAGCGCCAAGCAATGCGGAGAGGCGTTCGCGCCGCTGATCCCACAAATCACCTTGTGTCGCGGCGGGCAAAGACAGGCTCAGCGCGTCATTGTGGGTCAGGCGGAACCCAACAGCCGGAAACGCCATGGCCAGACGCATCACGGTGTCTTTCACCGCGGCGTATTCGGCCTTGTCGCCTTTCAGGAATTTCAGACGGGCGGGCGTGGCGTAAAATAAATCGCGCACTTCGACGCGCGTGCCTTCCGGGTGGGCACTGGGGATCGGGGCGTCTTTACGACCGCCTTCAACCTTGATTTCCCATGCTGCATTCGGGGTTTCGCGCGCGCGGCTGGCGATGCTCAGGCGGCTGACCGCGCCGATGGAGGGCAAAGCCTCACCCCGAAAACCCAGCGTGAAAATGTTCAGCAAATCTTCGCCGGGTAATTTGGATGTGGCGTGACGGTCAAGGCAGGCGATCAATTCGTCATGGGTCATGCCGATGCCGTTATCGCTGATGCGGATCAGGCTTTTGCCGCCATCGCGCAAATCGATGGCGACCGAGGTCGCCCCGGCATCGATGGCGTTTTCGACCAGTTCTTTGACAGCGGCGGCGGGCCGCTCGATGACTTCACCGGCGGCGATCTGGTTGACCAGTGTTTCTGGCAAATGACGAATGCGCATAGGGGCAGATTAGCGGCTGGGGCGGGGGGAGTCAGCCCAAAAATCGGAAAATTCCGGGGTTTTACCCCAGTTTGCGGTCGCTGATGACGTCATTCAGCAGGGCGCCGTGGAAATCGGCATTATCCAGAATCGCGCCGGTTAAATCGGCCCGGCGCAAATCGCAATCATGCATGACGGCATAGGACAAATCCGCCCCGACCAGCAGGCAATCGGCCAGCACGGCATTGCTGAGAATCGCGTAGCGCAGATTGGCCCCGGACAAATTGACACGTTGTAACCGTTTGGACCCATCCGGGTTGGGGAAGATCAGCGGCGATAAATTCGCCCCGACCAGATTGGCGCGCGCAAATAATCCGTTCTTCAACGACGTGCCGCGAAAATCGGCATTGGCCAATTTGGTGTCGCGGAAATCGGCGCGGTCCATCACGGCGCTTTGCAGGCTGGCCCCTTGCAAATCCTGATTCAGGAAGTTTGCGCCCACGGCCTTCACCGCGGTGAGCGAGAATTTTTTCAAATTCAAAACATGGCGCAGATCATAGCCGGATAAATCGAGCCGCGTGCCCGATTTTCCCGCCGTTGCAATCCATGCTGTGTGTTCTTCCAGCAATTGTTCCAGCGTTTTACCAAGCGCTTCCAGCTTGCTGCCCATTTTATCTTCGGTCAGGGCATCGGCCATATTGAGGCCCGCCGTTTCGGCTTCGTCCAGTTTTGTGCCGGAAATAATGGATGATTTCATGTTGGCGTTTTTCAGGTTTGACCCCGAAAAATCAGCGCCCGACAGGTTCGCGCCCTCGAAATTGGCGTTGCTGAAATCACCGTCTTTCACAATGACGCCGGACAAATCGGCGTCGGAGAAGTCGGCGAAGTTCGCGCTGGCCCCGGACAGGTTGGTTTCAGACAAACGCGATCCGCTGAAAATCGTTTTTGCTTTTGCATTGTTGATGCTGCCCGACAAAGTTTTGTTGGTCGGGTTGCGTTCCAGAATGACGCCTTCGCGCATGTCGGCCTTTTCAAAATCGGCCCCGGTTAAATTGGCACCAACAACGGTGGCCCCCCGGAAATCCGCCCGCGCGAAACAGGCATTTTCCAAATTGGCCCCGCGCATGTCGCAGGCAAAGAATGACACACCCTTGAATGTGCCACTCGACATGTTGGAATTGATCAGGATGGAGCCGGTGAAATCGGCTTGCGACAAATCGCCCTTGCGGAAATGCAGACCCGACAGATCCTTGAATTTAACAACCGCGCGCGCACCACCGCGTATGCCGCTGATAAAGCGCATATGTTTGCGGATGATTTCATCCAGCTCGGACTGCGTCAGTTTTTGCAGGCCAGTACTCATCGGGCGGGGTATCCTCACACACGCAATTCTTGCGTTTTGTTCTTATTGGTTCCGTCCATCGTACCGGAGGGAGCCTAAAAAATCTTAAATATCTGGGCCTTAGCGCCCGAAATTTAAGGTGTTCTAGGCGATCAGGGACAGCAAAGCCGCCCCGGCGGGGTCGATTTTGCCTTGGGATTCCGGGTTTTTTCCCGAATCCAGCACGGAATTGGCAAGAATCTTGCCCAACTCAACTCCATACTGGTCAAAGGAATTGATGCCCCAGATGACGCCCTGAACGAAAACCTTGTGTTCATACAGGGCGATCAGTTGCCCCAGATGGAACGCATCCATCCGGTCGAACAGCAAGGTGACAGACGGGCGGTTGCCGGGGAAGGTTTGGTGCGGGTTGTTATGCGAATCGCGCTCACTGCGCCCGGTCATCAGCGCCTGCGCCTGTGCAATCATGTTGGCGAGCAGGATGTGGTGATGGTCGGCATGGGGCGCGAAGCTTTCGCGGCTGCCGATAAAATCGCACGGCACGATGTCGGTGCCCTGATGCAGCATTTGATAAAACGCATGCTGGCCATTCGTGCCCGGTTCGCCGAACACGATGGGCGCGGTGGCATAGGGCAGCGTTTCGCCATCGCGGCTGACGCGCTTGCCGTTTGATTCCATATCAACCTGTTGCAGGAAGGCAGGCAGGTGGAGCAAATTCTGGTCATAGGGCAGAACGGCCAGCGCCGCGCAATTCATAAAATTGCGGTTCCACACGCCGATCAGGCCCATAAGGACGGGCAGGTTTTGGTGCAACGGCGCGGTCTGGAAATGCTTGTCCATGGCATTCGCACCATCCAGCAGGTTGCGGAAATGGTCGAAGCCGACGGCGAGTGCGATGGACAGTCCGATGGATGACCACAGGCTGAACCGCCCGCCAACCCAGTCGCGGAAGGGCAGCATATTGTCCGGGTGAATGCCAAAGGCGGTCACGGCCTTTTCATTGGTGGACAAAGCGATGAAATGCTTGGCAATCGCATCATCTTTTTTCAGTTTGGCGAGGAGCCATGCCCGCGCCGTCTGCGCGTTTTTCATGGTTTCCTGTGTCGTGAATGTTTTTGATGCGATCAAGAACAAGGTTGTGGCCGGGTCGCATCCTTGCAGGGCATTGTGCAAATGGGTGCCGTCAACATTCGACACGAATTTCACGGTGATGCCATCGACATGGAACGGGCGCAGGGCCTCGGTCACCATCTGCGGGCCCAAATCCGACCCGCCAATGCCGATATTGATGATGGTGGTGATGCGCTTGCCCGTATATCCCGTCCAAGTGCCGGAATGAATGGATTCGGTGATCGCCTTCATCCGGGCCAAGACATCATGGATGAACGGCATGACGTTTTCGCCATCGACCATCACGCTGTCCTTTCCGGGACGGCGCAGGGCGGTGTGCAAAACGGCGCGGTTTTCCGTTGTGTTGATGGGCGCACCGCTGAACATCCGGTCCCGCCACCCCTCTACGTCACAGGCACGGGCGAGGGACAGGAGCAGACCAAGCGTGTCGTCATTCATGCGCTGGCGCGAAAAATCGGCGTACAGGCCGGGCAGGGACAGGCTCATCGCCTTCACACGGCCGTCGCTCATCACATCATTCATATGCACATAGCGCATGGTGCGCGCATGTGTATCCAGCGTCACCCATTCGGGAAGCGTATTATTCAACATTGGGCAAATCCGTGCGGGTTGTGGTCGGGGTGATGCCTTCGGGTTTGCCGACAATGACCGTGGTCATCGCATCGGGGGTCAGCAGGCGTTTGGAAACCTTGGATACATCGTCCACCGTGATGGCGTTATACCGTTCGGTAATGCCATCCAGATAATCAATCGGCAGATCATCCAGCCGCAGGCCGAGGATCAACCCGGCAATGCCCTGCGTTGAGGTCAGAGCCAGCGGCATCGATCCGGTCAGGTAATCCTGCGCCGCTTTCAATTCATCGGCGCTGACCGGTTCGTCACGCATTTTGGTCCATTCGGTGCGGATCAGGCCCATGACCTCACCCGCTTTGTCATTGCGGGTGGAGGTGGACACGCTCAGCGCCTTCACATGGTCCAACTGGTACATGGAGGAATAGATACCGTAGGTCAGGCCACGTTTTTCACGAATTTCTTCGGTCAAACGGCTGCCGAAGCCGGAGGAACCAAGGATGAAGTTCATCACCTGTGCGGCGTGATAATCCGGGTCTGTGCGGCCAATGCCGGCCTGCATCATCTGAATGGATGTTTGTGGCACGTCCTTGTCGAACAGGGTGATGGTGTTGGCGCCTTGAATGGTTAAATCTGCTGTCGGTGGAATTTGCGATTTTTCCGGCAATGCGCCGAACATTTTGTCCAGCAGGGGTTTTAATTCATCTTCCGAAATATCCCCGGCAACGGCGACCAGCAAATTGTCACGGGCAAAACTAATGCGCGTGAAATGGCGCAGATCATCGGCGGTGATGGCGGCAAAGCCACTGACCGTGCCGCCGCTGTTCATGGCATAGGGGTGCCCGGCAAAGGCCACGTCATTCATAATGCGTGCGGCGATCCAGTCGGGGTCGGACAGTTGGGATTTAATCCGGCTGATATTCGCGGCCTTCATCCGGTCGATCGGGTCTTGATCAAAACGCGGTGACGTCAGGGCCTTGGCCATTAAATCGGTGGCCAGATCGCGGTGACGGGTCAGGCTTTTCAACGAGCCAAAGAAATCATCGCGGCCCACGTCGAAACGCAGGGCAATGGAATTGTCGGTCAGGGTTTTTTGAAAGGCTTGGGAATCCAGATCTGCGGCCCCCTCGTCCAGCGTGTTGGATGCCAGCCGCGCCAGTCCTTGTTTGTCTTGCGGGTCCAGCGAGGCCCCCGCGCCAGCGAAGGCAAATTCAATGGCGATGGCCGGAACCGAATGATCTTCCAAAAACCATGCGGTGATGCCGCCATCGCTGGTGACGGACCGGATATCGAGGAAGCGCTCCGTCGGCGGTGTAATGGTGGTGATATCGGCCGCCCATGCGGGGGTGATTGCACTGACGATAAGAACGGCGCTGAGGATCAGGGATTTCATGGCTTTGCCTCTGCTGCGTTATCGTTGGCCGGGGTTTCTGTGGGGGCGGCGGCTGGCGCGGCATCCGGTTCGTCTTCGGTAATAATTTTATCCGGTGCGGGCGCGGGCAAAATCCACCCGGTCACGCCACGGCCATGCGTGCCCGTCGGTTTGATCAGATATTGCGCCACGCGTTTGATATCGGCGGCGGTCACCGCATCAATATCATCGGCCCAATATTCGACATCATCAATCGTGCCACCCGTGGTGATGGTCTGGCCAAAAATCATCGCGGGGCCCTGCAAACTGTCGCGGGCCAATGCGGCGCTGTCCTTCATGCGGATTTTTGCGGTGGCCAGTTCATCATCGGTCACGCCGTCGCGGGCGAAGGTGGCGATGATGGCGTCGGTTGCGGCTTCAACCGCATCCATCGCGACACCATCGGTTGGAATGGCGTACAGGGCGGCGGTGGCATCATCCCATGCGTTGGGTGTGTATGAAAATCCGGCACCGACGGCGATTTTTTGCTCCACCACCAATGATTTATACAGGCGTGATGACGCGCCATCCGACAGAATGCTTTCCGCAACCTGCAACGCAATCGCGTCGTTGCGGTTTTCGCGCAAAGACGGCACCCGGATCATACGCTGGAAAACGGGTTGATGAACGCGGTCCGATTGCATGATGATGCGGGCTTCGCCGGGAACGTTCATGACCGGGGGCGCCGTGCGTTCGGGCACCGCGCGCGCGGCAACAACGCCATAGGTCTTTTCAATGATCGGCAGAATGTCGGCCAGTTTCACATCACCGGAAATCACCACGGTCGCGTTGTTGGGCGCGTACCGTTTATTGTGAAAATCCATCGCGTTTTCACGGGACAGTTTGGCGATTTCATACGGCCAGCCAATCACCGGAATGCCATAGGGATGGCCGGGGAACAGCGCATTGCGCATTTGTTCGTGCATCTGGGCGTTGGGGTCGCTGTCGGTGTTCTGGCGGCGTTCTTCCAACACCACATCGCGTTCGGACAAAACCTGATCCGGGGGCAGGGTTAGGCCGCGCATGCGGTCAGCCTCCATCGCCATAACATCTTCCAGACGATCGGCGGCGATGGATTGGAAATAGGCGGTGTAGTCTTGGGACGTAAACGCATTGTCATTGCCGCCCATGGCGCGCACACGTTTGGAAAATTCGCCGGGCGGAACATTTTCCGATCCCTTGAACATCAAATGTTCAAGGAAGTGGGCGATGCCCGATTGTCCGGCGGGTTCATCAATCGCGCCGACACGGTACCAGACCATGTGGCTGACCACCGGGGCGCGGTGATTGGGAATGACCACGACGCGCAGGCCGTTGGGCAGGGTGGCCTCTTCCGCGCCGAAAATTTTTGTGCGCTGCGGCAACTGGGTGTCGGCAACAGTGGCGGCCGGGGGCTGCACTGCGGTTTGGCTTTGGGCCCAGACCGGTGAGGGGATCAGGAAAAAACCAATAAAAACAGGAATCAAAATGTGTTTCATGTCTTCTGGTTTACCCGAGAATCGGGGCAAAGGAAAACCCCAAATGGAATCGGTTTAAAACTTTGACATAACTTACAAAATGACGCTAACGTCACCCCCATGATGGACCATGATACATATAATTGGGTGCTGCATGACCAAACCCGGGCCGGGTTGGCGCAGCTGGCGAAATCTGTGCACGCGTTGACCGCGCCGGCCACACCGCAGCACGTGGCCGCGCTGGAAAAACTGGCGTTGAAAGAATCGTTCAATGCCCACGCCGGGCAGTTCGGATTGATGCAATACCAAGCGGCATGGCAGGAGGCGTCGGTCGTTCTGCTGGGCAATATGCGCAACAATGTTGTGAAATGTAACATGCGGCTCGAAGCGATCGGGTCGCACATGGCGTCCGTCATCGGTGATTTCCCGGAAGAGAAATATGACGCCAAGCTGCGCGCCTATATTCAATATTGGGGCCTGCGCGGGCTGGAACAGAAGCAACAATCCCACGCCACCACCAATATGCTGGTCGCTATTCCGGGCATGCAGGATTTTGCCAAGCAGGGCGCGCGGAAAACGGAAATTGAAATGGACCGTGTCTATTTTCTGGCCAGTTCCGCCTTTGACGAGTTGGTCGAACGCCGGGCCGATGGCACCGCTGCATCCGGGGATGATCTGGCGAAGCGCATCGAACGCTTGGCCGCGTCCTGTGACGCATATGCGGACCAAACGCTGGAACATGCCGTGATGAAACATAAAATTGCCCAGCGGGCGGTGGTTTGCGCCGCATCGGAACGGGTGGCCAAACTGGGCGGGGATGACGAAGACGTGGCCGCGTTGTTTACACAGTTTGCCATTGCCATGTCCCGCGGGGCCGATAACGATTTGAAACAGGCCGAGAATTTATTGCGTGGAGCGTATTTCTCACGGGATGTACAACGGCCAGCGTTTCTTTATACTTTCGAGAAGTAAAAATGACCGGCGAAAAGCCGGCGTAAAAAAACAGGATGTCTGGGGTCTTGAATGAAGCCATATAACTGGAATTTGCACGACGCGACCGTCGATGTTTTGCGCGATCTGGACAAGGCCTTTGATCAGGTGCATAGCGATGGGCCCGTGCCTCTGAAACTGTTCAAGGACTGGGCGCTGGCGGAGGCATTTAATGCCCGCTCGTCGCGGCCCGAATGCGATCGCGCCGAACAGAAGATGAAAGATCTGGATAAAACCATCGCGGGCCGTATTCTGGGCGTTGTGCGCGAAGGTGGGGTTTTGGCCTCGCTGGTCACCAACTATATCAAAACCGCGATTGAACATTGCCCAGAGGATTCCATCACGATTGACCGTTTGACGCGCGATCGTCTTTTGCGGCTTCAATATTTGCAGGAACTGACATTACAGGTCGTGCCGACAATGCCGGTTTTTCGCGGGGAAACGGCCAGTTTTTCCGGGTATCACATCACACTGAAAAACTTCCTGCTGGCGGCCCGCCAGATTGATGAAACGCACCGCGATGTGGCTGCGCCATTCATGCGGCAAAAAAATACGCGGCCATCGGTCAACGATATGTCGATCGGTTTGAGCAAGATGACGGCCGCCGCGTTGGAGTTGGCCAGCCATCAGGCCGATCTGGCACGCGATAGCCTGTCCATGGCGACAACATTGCTGGTGTTTAAAAATTATCCGAAGCCGATGCAACTCACCCCGGCGACGGAGCAGCAGATGCGGGATTACATGACGCTGTCGATGGAAATGACACGCGCGGCCCGGTTTAATATGGCTGTGGCCCGCGATGATTTATCGATCCAGATCTTGATGGAAAATTTTCAACGCCCGGCTTATTTACACGCGTTGCCGCGTGGTGGAAATGTGCGCAGCGGTCCGGCCTTGCCACCACCACGGGCGTTGTTGCCCCCGCCGCAATAATCAATAAAAAAACCCGCCATTGTCTGGCGGGTTTTTTATTGTCATCCGTATGGATTTATTTGTCCTTGATCGACGGTGTTTCGCCTTCGGTGACAGGCTTGCCCGCTTCCGCATTTGTGCGGATGCGTTCGGCCTCGGCGGCGGGGTCAACGATCTGTGCTTCGGTCTTGCCACTGCCAATCCCCAGCAAGCGGGTCGCCACGGGTTTGTCTTCCTGATCGGACAATGTGGCCTCGGCATCAACAACGCCGCGGATGGACGGGTCGGCATAAACGCCCCCGGTTTGTTGCAACAGGGCGGATTCCGCACCGCTGGCCTGTGTGCTGCGGGCGGTTTCACCCAGAACGGCGTTACGCGCTTCTTCCGCGACGGCGATTTCCTGCGGGCGCGGGGCACCGGGGCGCGGCGGGCGGACGGTGTAATCCGGCGGCATTTCCAGCGGCGCGCGTTTGACGACGGCAAATTCATCCGGGGCCTGACGGGTCAGGCCCAATTGTTCCTTGGCCCCTTCACATGCGGATAAGGACAGGGCGCATCCGGCGATGATGATGGCGCGGGTCAGTGTTTTGGTCATTGCGATACACCTTTGTTACGTTTCGGTTCCAAGAATAGCCCATCAATCAGGATCAGGGCAATGCCGATAGAAATGCAGGAATCGGCCACATTAAAGGCCGGCCAGTGGAATCCGGCGACATGGACGTCCAGAAAATCGATGACGGCCCCAAACCGGACCCGGTCAATCACATTCCCGGCGGCCCCGCCGATCACCAGCGTTAGACCCGTGACCAGCCACGCGCTTTTCGCCCGGACCAGCCAGACGGCAAAAGCGGTCATAATCAACAGGGATACGATGGTCAGGATGGCCGGGCCGTAATCATGCCCCTGTGAAAACAGGCCGAAGCTGACGCCCCGGTTCCAGACCATGACCAGATTGAAGAACGGCAAAACCTCGATCTGGGCAAACGGGAAACGCTCGCCCGATGAAATCAGCCAATTCAGGAACGGCATCGCGGTCGCGGCTTCGTTCGCCGGGGTGACCAGCGGTTTGATCATAATTTCCGTGATCCACCATTTGCTGATCTGATCCAGAACCAGCAAAACGCCAATCAACGGAAACGCCACGCGGGCATAAGGGGGACCCAGAAGCATGATAAATTACGCCGCTTTCTTGTTCTGTTGATACCATTGCACGGCATCCGCATCGCGGGCCGACAGATCCGGGTAATTCGGGTTCGACCCCACGTCGGGCACGATGCGCCAGCTACGCTGGCATTTTCCGCCTTCGGCCTTTGTGAAGACAACAGCCACACCGGTTACATCGCTCAACGTAAACGCATCCGCCGGGGCGGCATCCGTTTTCACGGTGGCTTGCGATGTAATGCACAATTCCGCCAGATCAACACCAGCCACCAGTTTCGCCATGTCGGCGTTCAGGTAAATAACCGGGTGGGCCTCCAGTGACGAACCGATAGTTTTATCGGCGCGTTTGGGTTCCAGCGCGCCCAGAACCACACGGCGCACATCGCGCAGCGCGTTCCATTTGGCGGCCAGTGCGTCATTGCCCCACACCACCGGAATAACCGGGAAGGTGCGCAGGTGAACACTGTCCGTATCCTGATCAAACACACCGCGCGGGCGATAATTCCACGCATCTTCGGCGGTGAAGGCCAGAATCGGCGCCAGCCATGTGACGAGGCAGTCAAAAATTTTCGCCATCACGGTACGGCAGGCGCGGCGTTCGAACAAATCCGGGCGGTCGCAATAGAGGCGGTCCTTGCGGATGTCGAAATAGAAGGCGGACAGTTCGTTCGCACAGAAATTGTGCAGACGGTGCGACAGGCGGCCAAATTCATAATTCTGAATATAGCCACGGACATCACGGTCCATTTCCGCCAGCCAGTGCAGGACCAGTTGTTCCAGTTCCGGCATGTTTTTGTATTCGGATTCCGGCACCATTTCGGATTTATCAAACCCGTCCAGCGCGCCCAGCAGATAGCGGAACGTGTTGCGGATACGGCGATACAAATCGGCGGTGACCTTCAACGTGTCCTTGCCGATGCGGATATCTTCGCTGTAATCCGATAACATGGTCCACAGGCGGATAATATCCGCGCCATGTTCATCCATCATTTTCAGCGGATCAACGACGTTGCCCAACGATTTGGACATTTTGTAGCCCTTGTCATCCAGCACGAAGCCGTGGGTCAGAACCGTTTTATACGGTGCATGCCCTGTCGTGCCGCATGATTCCAGCAGGGAGGAGTGGAACCAGCCACGATGTTGGTCTGATCCTTCCAGATACAAATCGGCTTTGCCAACGCCCGCGAAATCCGGCCATGTTTTGGTATCGCCCAGAACGAAGGAATGGGTGGAGCCGGATTCGAACCAGACATCGACGATGTCGAACACTTGGTGGTAATCCTCGGCCTTGTACTGCCCGCCCAGGAAATATTGTGCGTCATGTTTCCACCACGCATCGGCGCCTTCGCGTTCAAACGCATCGGCAATGCGCGACAGGACATCGGTATCTTGCAATACTTCGTCGGTGTCCTTGTGCACGAACAGGGCAATCGGCACGCCCCATGCGCGTTGGCGCGAAATGCACCAATCGGGACGGTTTTCGATCATCGCGGTGATGCGGGCTTCGCCCTTGGCGGGAACCCATTGTGTTTCGCGAATGGCGGCCAGTGCCTTTTCACGCAACGGCGCGTTGTTGTCGCCCTGTGTGCCAGTGGTGATGGCGTTCATGCCAATAAACCATTGCGGCGTGGTGCGGAAAATTACCGGGGCCTTGGAGCGCCAGCTATGCGGGTATTCGTGTTTAATCGATCCCTTGGCCAGCAATGCGCCGCATTCATCCAAGGCTTTTAGAACGGCAAAATTCCCGCCGCCCATCTCGCCTTTTTCGGTCAGAACTTCCATGCCCGCGAACAACGGCACATGGTCGCGGAATTTCCCGTCATCGGTGACGTTGTCGGGAATATCCTTCGCGCCGAAATGTTTCATGTACAGCCAATAGTCATCTTCACCATGGCTGGGGGCGATATGCACGAATCCGGTTCCGGTGTCGTCGGTGACGAAATCCCCGGCCAGAACGGGCACATCAAAATCATAACCCTGCGCGTGCAACGGGTGGGCGCACACCGTTTTGCTCAGGTCAAAGGACACAGACGCTTGCGTCCAATCTTCGATATGGGCTTTCGCTTTCACATCATCGGCCAGTTTGGTGGACAGAATCAGTGTATCGCCCACTTTTGCGCGCGCCTCATCCTTCACCGCCGTGATGGTGTAGGCGGCGTAATCCAGATTTTCACCAAACGCAATCGCGCGGTTGGACGGCAATGTCCATGGCGTGGTGGTCCAGATCACAACATATGTATTGGCTTGCCCACGGACCGGAAACTTCACCCATACGGTGATGGATTTATGTTCCTTGTATTCCACTTCGGCTTCGGCCAGCGCGGTTTTTTCAACCGTGGACCACATCACGGGCTTCACGCCCTTGTATAATCCGCCATTGGTGGCGAATTTGTGAATTTCGCGGACGATCCCGGCCTCGGCGCGGTGCGTCATGGTCAGATACGGGTTTTTCCAATCGCCGTTAACGCCCAGACGCTGGAACTGCGCGCTTTGTACATCGACCCATTTCTGGGCAAAGGCGCGGCATTCGGCGCGGAAGGCAATGGCATCGACATCGTCTTTGTTTTTACCGGCATTGCGGTATTGTTCTTCGACCTTCCACTCAATGGGCAGGCCGTGGCAATCCCACCCCGGAACGTAAGGGGAGTCGTTGCCCATGGATTGGTAAAAACGGTTCACGACATCTTTCAATGTCTTGTTCAACGCGTGGCCCATGTGAATGTCGCCGTTGGCGTAGGGCGGGCCGTCATGCAAAATCCATTTCGGGCGGCCGGCGGATGCTTCGCGCGTGGCGCGGTACAGATCCATGTCCTGCCATTTTTTCAAAATTTCGGGTTCGCGTTTCGGCAATTCCCCGCGCATCGGGAAATCCGTTTTCGGCAGGAAGACGGTGTCCTTGTACTTGTCCGCGTCGCTCATTTTCGCGCCCTTGAAATTCTGATGTGGATTGAGGGGGCACTATTGCCAAAAATCCGCAGAGAATCAAGGGTTTTGGGCCGAAATGGCAAATCTGGTCTATGGGTTTTGGGCCAAAATGGCCCGGGCTTCCGTGCAATCGGCGGTAATCTGGGTGATCAGGGCGTCGAGGCTGTCGAATTTGGCCTCGCCGCGCAGGCGGGCCACGGGGCGGACGCGCAGTGTTTTTCCATAAATATCACGATTAAAGTCGAACAGATAATTTTCAATCCGCCCGACCTTCAATTCAAACATCGGGCGGATGCCAATATTGGTGGCACCGGGAATCCATGGCGCGTCGGGACCGTCTTCAACAATCTTCGTCCATGTGGCGTACACGCCATAAGCGGGATGCAGGGCATCGCCCAATCCGACATTGGCGGTGGGGAAGCCCAGTTCGCGGCCACGCTTGTCGCCTTGCTCCACCACACCACGCATTTCCCACTCCCAGCCGAGCAGGGCGTTGGCCTCATTGATGTCGCCCATGCCCAAGGCTTGGCGAATGCGGGTGGATGAAATGTCGTCGCCATCATCGTCATCGGCGATTTTGTCCATGACGGTGATGGGAATGCCAGCGGCATCAATCATCGCGGCATCGCCTTTGCGCAATTGGCCAAAGCGGAAATCGCGGCCCACCACCACATGCGCGGCGTTCAATCCGTCTTTCAATACATGCTGAATGAAATGCTCCGCGCTCTGGCTGGCGAAGGGCCAATCGAAATTCAGGCTGATCAAAATATCAACATTGTGTGCGGCCAGACGGTCGGCCTTCAGGGCGGCGGGGGTGATGCGGAATGGCGGATCATCCGGGCGGAACACATGGCGCGGGTGCGGTTCGAAGGTGAGGACGGCCAGCTTGCGCCCCGTATTCTTGGCAATCGTCCGCGCGGCATCAAACAGGCCGCAATGGCCGCGATGCACGCCGTCAAAATTGCCAATCACCACCACGGCATTCCGGGCGGTTTCGGGCAGGGTGTTATAATGCTGGTAACGGTCCATTTCTGGCCTATATCCTTCCTCAACGCATTGATATTGTGGTAATAGGTCAAAGGGCAATATGCAAGCGCCCAATATAAGGACGAGGAATCGTAAGATGAACGGCACGGACCTTGAATACGTCGCGCATGGTCCCAAAAGCGGGCAGGCGAAGAAGTTGGTGGTCCTGCTGCATGGCTATGGCCGCAATGCCAAATATATGGACAAGATGGCGCTGGCGTTGTGCGCGCTGATGCCCGATGCGCTGGTGGTGGCCCCGCATGGTCCCGAACAATTAAACGTTCCGCAGAATATCGGCAAACATAACGGCGATGTCCTGCACATCCCGCAGGAGGTTCTGGCCGGGAATGATGGCAACGACCCCGCGATGCTGCGCCAATGGTTTGCCATTGATGGCGATTTAAAAACGCTCTATCCGCGTATGGTGAATATTGCGCGGGTGATGAATGAATTTATCGACAATCAACGCGACATGCTGGGCCTGACCGATGCCGATATCGGCCTGATGGGTTTTTCTCAGGGTGGTGGCGTGGCGTTGTTCACGGGCTTTACGCGCGGGGCGGAACTGGGCGCGCTGGTGGGGCATAGCTGTATCTTCTTCCATGACCCGGCGATGACGGCCACGCCACAGACCCTGATGATTCATGGCGACAATGATCCGGAATTTGGAACGGCGGCCTATCTGGCGGCGTTTAACGCGGTATCCGCTTATACCAAAGGCCGGGCGACACATCACGTCGTTCCCGGCCTCGGTCATTATACCAGCACCGCATCGCGGGCCGTGATCGCAGATTTTATCCGCGATCAGCTTTGTCCATGATTAACGCTTTGCCTTTTTGCAACGCGGATAATCGCTGCCTTTGACGCGGGTCCATGTTTGTTCTTTTCCGAACAACGGAATGCCGACATAACCGCTGACGGCCAGTGTACCATCATCATTCATTTCCATTTCGCCGTCATACACATCGCCTTCGTCGGCTTTGTAGATTTTTCCATCACCCCATTCGGTGGCGCTCAATTTTGCCAATCCGTAAATAATCGGCAGGCCGCACATCGGGCGATTATGCAGGGCTGCGTCCGGGTTTTTGTCATCGAATTGCATGCCGCCTTCGATAATCCAGTGGATATAACCGCACAGCAGGGCTTTGTTTTCCTGACACGGTTCAACGGAAACCACGGACCGTTTGTTTTGCGTCAGCCACAACCCCGTTGGGTCGGCTTCGGCACGCGCAGAGGACGCCGTGAAGGTGGCGAGCAGGAAGAGAAGGCCCGTGAACAGACCGGTGAACAGAAATGTGCGCATATGTGACATTATGAATATCCTTGTTTTTTCGATTTTTTTTGTAAGGCGTTTCTAGTGCCCATGGATGGACAGAGGAGAGGATACGCCGTTGTGGCGGAAAGTCAAAAATCCCCGCGAAAAAACTATTTTCAGAATAACCAATCTACGGGTGTATGCCGAAAATAATGCGAATACAGGTCACAACGTGCAATTTTCATGTATCATCATGCGGCGTTTGTTTTGAAAGGGCTTCGGCCAAACGCATAACAAGAATCTACGAAGCGAGCGCCTTCATTCCATCCTGCAAAAAACATTCATCAATAAAGGATTTATCATGAAAAAGTGGAACCATATGGTTGTTCCTGCAATTCTGGCTGTGGGCGTTTTGTTTGCCGGGTGGGGCGCATTGGCCCCGATCATGGCCCGCGCCAACGTTCCTGCAAGCGATCCCGGAGTTGATTTCCGCACGGTCAAGGGACAGGACGCCGTGCAGTTTCTGACGGGCCGCGGCTTTATTCTTGAACGTGATGCCGATGATGATGATGTGACCAAGCTGACCCTGACCGATAAGGGGCTGGAGCTTGAGGCTCTGTCCGAAGGGCAAGCTATGATTGGTTTGAAAAAGGGGCACCTTGAAAATTATCAGGATGTTGAAATTGTCTGGGGCGTGAATAAATTCCCCGAAGGGGCGTCCTATGCCGCAGGCAAGCGCAATGAAGCGGTTATGTTCTATGCCTTCTTTGGCAAGGAAATGATTGATAGCGGATCGATGGTCGTTCCCGACAGCCCGTATTTCATCGCCCTGCATCTGTGCCAGAACGATGAAATCAACAAGCCGGAAAAGGGCATGTTCTTCCACGATGGCGGGCGTTTCATTTGCGTGGCGCACCCAAAACCGGGCGAGGTCGTGACCACACGGTTTAATCTGAAACAGGCTTTCAAAGAGATTTATGGCCACGACGCTCCGTCGCTCTACGGTGTGGCCATTGAGTTCGATACAAACGATGCGCCGGATGACGGAAAAACATCGGCCTTTATACAAAGCGTCTTTTTCCCCGAAGCGGATTATATACGCCAGTAAGCCTGCATAGAAGATTGAAAGTTTATATAAAAAGCGGAGAGCGCCACTCTTCGCTTTTTATTTACAGCCACAAAACATCTTCCAGCGCATCACCCAAGGCCCGCTCGTCGAGTTTTGTCAGATTTTTGTCGACCTGCGCGGTTATGTGTCGCTGGACATGCTTGCTGATGACTGCGCGCAAATCGCCCAATGTGCGCGGCGCGGCGACCAGAACCAGGCGGTCGAATTCTCTGGCTGTGTCGGCCTCATCAAGAAAAGCGGCGAGGTCGTGCGCGAAATCCAAAGCACCGGCGCGTTCCTGTTCCATATGCGGTTCATATTTGTGGTGAATGGTGCTCCCGCCGGAACTCACCGCCCGTCCGATGGTCTGGTTGTTCAGGCCATCTTGCAGGTTTTGGTCGGGCGATGCCTCGCCAATCAATTTTAAATGTCTGTCAATTTTTTCGAAAATGCGTGCGCCGTGCTTATCCGCAACGACAATCCACACACGCGGCGTCTTAATGCCCGCGTGCAAGGCCACGGAGGGCGCAAAAGCGCCATGATTTTGCTCAGCAAGCTGTCCGGTCAATTTCATGGTAACTCTCCTTTACAACAGACATACGCATGAATCTCATACAGAGAGGGTAGGGCGTAAAGGCCCCATGGCCAGAGGTTCGCCAAACCTGTGCAGCAAGGCCCTTTTTTCAACCCGGCGCAGGGGTTATAAAGAAAGGGCAGGGCCAAGCATGTGCGTTACGGCAAGGGCGGAAGTGTCATGAAATATATATTATGTGCGACAGGGTTGATTGGGTTTTTATCCGTGGTTTTGGGGGCCGCTGGTGACCACCTGCTCACGGAAAGCTGGTCTGCATCGATGGTGGAGCGTTTTGACGTTGCCCTGCGCTATCACCAAAACTACAGCATCGTTCTTCTGGTTCTGTCCCTGTACGGTTTGACCCGCACGATACCATCGCGCATTCTGATGGTGGCGGCGTGTCTGTTCTTGTTGGGAATCGTAATTTTTTGCGGATCACTCTACGCGTCTTTGCACTGGCCCATGGCGGGTCTGACGCTTGGCACGCCCGTGGGCGGCATCAGCCTGATGGCCGGTTGGCTCGCGCTCATCCTCTACGGCCTCCGTTCCGCGTGATTGCAGCGCAGTTGTGCCTTAAAAGGTGGGCTTTGAAATGGGAACGGGCGAAGGGGGCGTCTCGGGCACGTCTTTCATCCCTTTGTGTAACATGTTTGTGTTACAGGGGCAAAATTAGCGCTTTGATCTGAAAGGGTTTTCTGTCATTTCAACGGCTTAACCGTGAAATGGTGGCGGCGGAGGGACTTGAACCCCCGACACAAGGATTATGATTCCTCTGCTCTACCGGCTGAGCTACGCCGCCAACGGGGGGTTTTATGACGTGGGGCGGGGGAAATGTCAAGCATTGCGCCGTATTTTTATCCTCCCCTGATCTCCCCTTGGGTGGGGGCTTGGGTTTTTGGCGGAAAACCGTGGCCTTGACCCGGGGGGTGGCAAAAACGCAGGGGGCTTGAGGGGGTTAGGGATGAGGCATTGCCGCCCCCCTGGGTGGGGCTACCTCATTTGGTAGGGCGGATCAACGTGTGCAGCGTTGTGGAGGCCAAAATGGCAAATAAAGACAAAGTGCTTTTTATTCTCACCTCGCATACCAAGCTGGGTGACACCGGGCGTATGACCGGATTTTTTTTCGAAGAGATGGCGGTGCCATACTATGCCTTGCTTCGCGCTGGGTATGATGTGGATCTGGTGTCCATTCGTGGCGGCTCGGCCCCGGTCGATCCCGCCAGTTTAAAAGAAGCGGGTGGCAATGACCCCGCGGTGGATCGTTTCCTGAATGACCATGGCGCGATGCGCAAGCTGGCCACCACAAAGTCGATTGACCGTGTGGATGTCGATGCCTATGTCGGCGCATTTATTCCCGGCGGGCACGGTGCGGCATGGGATATGCCGGGCAATGATGTTCTGGGGTCGATCCTGTCCACCATCTGGGCGCGTGGCGGCGTTATTGGTGCGGTCTGCCACGGCGTCAATGCGCTGATTGGAGCGGTCGATGAACGTGGCGTTCCACTGGTTCAAGGGCGCGTGGTGAATGGTTTTACCAACAGTGAAGAGCGTGCCGTTGAGCTGGATGTGGAGATGCCGCTTTTGCTGGAATCACGGCTTCGGCAATTGGGGGCGCGGTTTGAAAGCGGCGATGACTTCCATTCCTTTGCCGTGCGTGATGGCCGTTTGGTGACGGGGCAAAACCCCGCATCTTCCCGCGAAGTCGCGCTGGAAATGCTGAATGCGTTGCAGGAACGGGCGAAGCAGAAGGTGGCTTAGGCCGCCAGCGGAATCGTGCTGTGCGCGGTGGATTCGATCCAGCCGCCGCCAATCATGCGGTCGTTGATATAGCATACGGCGGCCTGCCCCGGTGAAATGCCGTATTGGGCATCATGCAACTGGATCGACGCGGTGCCGTCATGCGACAAATGCAACGTCGCTGGAATCGGGGTCATGACGGAGCGGAATTTCACCATCACCGCAATATGGTCCACCCCTTCGCCATCCAGCGCGCAGGTTGGTGAGGTCGATGGGGCGGGCGGCGTGTCGATCAACCAGTTGCCATCTTTTAAATGCAAAATATCGCGGGCTAAGGCATCTTTCGGCCCGACGATGATCCGGTTGCTGGCCGGGTCAATGCGCACGACATAGAGCGGATCATTGTTTTCACTGACCCCACCGCCAATGCCAAGACCTTTGCGCTGGCCAATCGTGTAGCCGACAATGCCGTCATGCTGGCCTACCACGCGGCCATCAATATGCACGATGTCGCCGGGGCGCTGGGCTTGCGGGCGCATTTTTTTGACGATGCCGGCATAATCGCCATTGGGGACGAAACAAATATCCTGAGAATCCGGTTTATCGGCGGTAATCAGGCCCAGACGCTGGGCGTGCGCGCGCGTCACATCTTTGGTCCATCCGCCAAGCGGGAAACGCAGGAAGTCCAGTTGTTCCTGCGTTGTTGCAAACAGGAAATAGCTTTGATCCTTGCCGTGATCATGCGCACGGATCAAGGCGGCGCGGCCCGTGTCCGGGTTTATGGTGCGTTGGATATAATGGCCCGTGGCCATACAATCTGCCCCCAGATCGCGCGCAACAGCCAGCAGGTCTTTGAATTTCACACTTTGATTACAGCGCACGCACGGGATCGGCGTTTCCCCGCGCAAATAGGAATCAGCGAAATCGTCAATCACCTGTTCGCGGAAATTGCTTTCGTAATCCAGAACGTAATGGGGGAAGCCCTTCATCTCGGCCACGCGGCGGGCATCGTAAATATCTTGGCCCGCACAGCACGCGCCTTTTTTCTTCAGCGCCGCGCCATGGTCATAGAGTTGCAGCGTTACGCCGACGACATCATAACCTTCTTCGGCCAGCAGGGCGGCCACAACGGATGAATCAACGCCGCCCGACATGGCCACAACCACGCGGGTGTCTTTCGGTTCCTTATTGATGCCCAAAGAGTTCAGCTTCATTTCATTCATGGGGCGGAATATAGGGTTTTTCCGCAGAAATGCAAGGTTTTTGCCATAATGTGAGAATGGGGCCTAAGCCCTTAATAGGCCATGCTTCCAAACCCGGCCCCAAAATTAGACGATGGGTCAGAGGACGGGCCGTCCTGTACGGCGCGGATGGCTCCGTTCAGGGCGTTGCGGGCGGCGATGTTGATTTGTGCGGCGCTCAGGTGAACACCCCAGATGGGGCTCATGCTGCTGCCCACCACGCTGATCCCGTTATCGCGGGCGTGGGATGTGTCATAGCGCTCGCCATGGCCGGCACCGCCACCATATCCACTGGGGGGGCGGCGGATCAATTCTTCGCGTTCCATCTGGCGCAACAGGTGGCCCGGCGGATCCTTCACCGGGGTGTCCCAGTTGGAATGATAGGGTTTACAGTTCATAAAGCCGCTGACGCGCACATTGTACAATGCCTGATCCAGATGGGACCGGATGGGCACGGAAAATCCGCGTTCATCCTGTTTGATCTGGTCGATCAGAATACGGCCATGGGATTCAAACAAACGCCCCTGGGCGCGCAAATCCTGGTACAGCGCGATATCATCGGGGGCGGAGATGCATTTCAACTGCATCATCGCATCATCCTGCAATTGCTGGAACGCGATTTCCGCCTGTCCCTTGGTCAGGGTGTCGGGCTTGTGGTGGTCGGCCCAGCTTTTGAAATATTGCATGCCATAGGCGGCGATATAATAAATCGGATATTCCGGCCCGAACCCGCGGGGGTTTTTTTCCGGGTCTTTCAAATCTTCCAGATCGCGGTCGAGGGCGGCTTTCAGCTTGGCAAAGCTGACGCGGTTCGGCATGGATTCCGGCGCGAAATGGTTGAAGTGATAAGGCAGGCCGTCATAGTCCTCCAGATCCGGGCCAACCGCCCATGGTGTGCGGCCCGATGCGTTGACCAGAATATATTTCCCGCGATAGCCCAGTTCCTTTTCCAGCAGATTGATGCCGTCAAAAAACGAATTGCCGGGGCCAAAACACACGATGGTGGATTTCGGATCATTGAAATCGAGGTTCGACGCGCGGACCGATGCAATGTCGGACGGGTTGGCGATGAACCCGGTTTTACCATTCAGATGATCCATCGCGGTGTTGCGCGACGGGCCGGGGCTGGTGATGGCTTGATGCACATTCATGGTTTCGCCCGCATCCGTTTGCAGGATCAGGATACCATGATCGTCGCGTGTGATGGATTCAACGCGCGCGGTGATGGTTTGAATATCCATCCCGGCGGCCATGACGCGGTGCATGACATCGTGCGTCAGGTCGGCCATAAATTCACCGTAGATGCGGCGCGGCACGCATGTATTCAAATCGGTGGCATTATGATTGTCGATATAATACCGCGTGAATAAATCGGGCGCGCACAGGCTGGGCTTCAGCGCATAGGCCGGGCCGCTGGTCAGCAGGCAATCGGGTTGCGCGGTTGAAAATGCACCGCACTGGCCAAAGGCCCCTTGCGCATCGACCCAGACGATTTTGGGGGCCGGGGTCGCGGCGTTTTCGGCCTTCAGTTTTTCAAAATGGAACAGGATGTCGTGCAGCGCGATCGTGCCGCATTGCCCACCGCCAATGATGGCGATGATCGGGGGAGTCTGGTTCTGGTCGGCCCCGGTTTTCATCGGCTCAACATACGCCGGATCGAGGTCTGGAGGCAAATTTAACATAAGGATATGGGCCCGCTTTATCAGGCCCATTCTTCCCCTATAACGATTAAAAAATGGCGAATTTCGCCCAAAGGGCGGGTTACCAGCCCGGCTTTGACCCCGGCAGGGCCACGACCAGCCCGTCCAGCTCATCCCGCATCATGATCTGGCAGGACAGGCGGGAGGTTTTTTGCAGGTCGAAGGCGAGGTCGAGCATGTCTTCCTCCTCCATGCTGACATCCCCAGCATCGGGCAGAACCTTGTCCCACCAATCCGGGTGGACATAGACGTGGCAGGTGGCGCAGGCGAGGCTGCCGCCGCAGGCGCCTTCGATCTGTTCGATATCGTGTTTCTGCGCGATCTCCATCACGGACAGGCCGTTGGGCGCGTCCACCACTTTGGGGGTTCCATCTTTCATGATGAAGGTCATGGTCGGCATGGGTGTTGGTCCTCTAGCTTTTAATCTTGTCTTTTAACCGGGCGTGCATGGTGGTCCATGCGGTGATGAAGCGGTCGATATCGGCGGGTGTTGTGGCCCATCCCATCGAAATACGCAAGGCCCCCATGGCGTCATTGTCACTGGCCCCCATGGCTTTCAGCACGTGGCTGGTCTTGACCGTGCCGCTGGAACAGGCTGACCCGGATGACACCGCAATGCCCGCCAGATCCAGTGCCATCAATTGTGTTTCCGCCGGAATACCGGGCAGGCCGATTTGCGTGGTGGTGCCCACGCGCGGCGCATCATTCCCGAAAATTTTCAGACGCGGTTCGATTGCAGAGAGTTCACGTTCAATCTGATCGCGCAAATCGGACAGGGTTTGAATGGTGTTCAGATCATTCACTGCTTCCGCGGCGGCGATACCAAAAGCAGCGATTCCAGCGACGTTTTCCGTGCCTGCGCGCATGCGTTTTTCCTGCCCGCCGCCATGGATCAGGGCTTTGATATCCGCGCCGGGCACGATGATCAATGCGCCAACGCCGTGCGTGCCGCCGATTTTGTGCGCGGATAAAGCAAGACTGTCGACCTGCAGGGCGGAGAAATCAATTGCGATTTTTCCGGCGGCCTGCACGGCGTCACAATGCACGCGCGTTTGCGGTGATACGCGACGGACCAGCCGGACGATATCGGCAACGGGCTGAATGACGCCCGTTTCATTGTTGACCAGCATGACGGCGATCAACGCAACGGGCGCGCCGTTTGTCAGCATCTGTTCCAGCGCGCCAAGATCGACAAGGCCTGATGGTGTGACAGGAATACGCTCTGCGCTGGGGGCTGCCTCCAGTACCGAGGGATGTTCAATGGCGCTGACCAGAATGCGGGCGCCGGAAAAACTTTTGATCGCGATGTTGTTCGATTCCGTGCCACCGCTGGTGAACGTGACGTAATTGCGATCACACGCACACAGGCCCGCGATTTGCGTGCGCGCATCTTCAATCATCTTGCGCGCTTTGCGGCCAAAACCGTGGATGGATGACGCATTGCCCGTCTGGGTCAGGGCCGCCGTGATGGCCGCAATCACCGCCGGGCGCGCAGGCGCCGTGGCGTTGTAATCCAGATAAACGGGTCCGTTGTTCAAAATGTCGGTCATAACGGGCCGGAGAATAAGGGAATCAACAATAAAATTCAATGAATTACAGGAAATTTTTGGACTTTTGGCGCTGGGCTTGCTATACCCGGGGCCATACCAGAGATAAACGAAAATCGGGGCAGTGCCGTTGATTTCCGGGGGTATGGGGCCTCCGAGCGGTTTTGAACCGAAAACAAAGAAGACCGAAGAGTCAGGGGAATTTATGCCAGAGATTATTTTCAACGGGCCGGCCGGCCGTCTGGAAGGCCGTTACGTCCATGCGAAAACGCCGAACGCGCCGTTGGCCCTCGTCCTGCATCCGCATCCGGAGCATGGCGGGACGATGAATAACAAAATCACGTACCACATGTTCCAGACATTCGTGGAACGCGGATTCTCGACTCTGCGATTCAACTTCCGTGGCGTAGGCCGCAGCCAAGGCATCTATGACCGTGGCGAAGGTGAATTGTCCGATGCCGCATCGGCGCTGGACTGGATGCAGGAATTGAACCCGAACGCACCGTATGTGTGGGTTGGTGGTTTTTCCTTCGGTGCGTGGATCGGCATGCAATTGCTGATGCGTCGCCCGGAAATCCGTGGCTGGATCAGCGTATCGCCCCCGGCCAACATGTATGATTTCACGTTCCTTGCGCCGTGCCCGACCTCGGGCCTGATCATTCAGGGCAACAAGGACAACATCGTTCCGGAACCGCATGCCGAGAAGCTGGTGCAGAAACTGCGCGCGCAAAAAGGCATCGAGGTGGATTACCGCATTGTTGATGGCGCAAACCATTTCTACAATGATCGTATCGATCAAATGGTTGGCCACATGCATGATTACCTGAACCGTGCCGATGCGGGCCGCAAGGTTGTCGTGCCGCCGAAGTTGATCAGCGCGGCGTAAGGCATAGCGAAACAGAATAAAAAAACCCGGCGATGATGCCGGGTTTTTTTATTTTTTAAAGTGCGTTGACCGCCTCTAAAACATCTTCGGCATGGCCGGCAACTTTGACCTTGTTCCAGATTTTTGCGATCTTGCCATCCGCGTCGATCAGGAACGTTGTGCGTTCGATGCCCATATATTTTTTGCCGTACAGGCTTTTCTCCACCCATACGCCGTATTTTTCCGTCACGGTTCCGTCTTCATCCGCGGCCAGTGGAAAATTCAAATCATATTTGTTGGCAAACTTCACATGCTTGTCCACGGTGTCGCGGGACACGCCCAGAATGGCGGCCTTTGATTTTTTGAATTTCGGCACATTGTCACGGAAGCTGCAGGCCTGTGTGGTGCATCCGGGTGTATCGTCTTTGGGATAAAAATACAGGACCAAGGGCGCGCCCGCATAATCCTTCAGGCTGACCACATCGCCGGTCTGGGTCGTCATTTTAAAGGCCGGGGCCTTGGATCCTTCTTTCAATGCGGGCATGGCTCTCTCCATCGGGTGGGGCAAACGGACGTTTAACATGGCATTCTGGATTTTTCGGTCAAGTGTTCTTGAAAAGTCCTGTTGGTTCCGGTGCTTGGCCGGATTATGATGGCGGCATTGTTCTATGGGGCTTTTGGGTGAACCAGCGCACTTTGGGTATTCTACGGAAAATCGGGCTCACCGCTGTCGAAGTGGTGATGGTTCTGGCTGTCCTGTTGGTTCTGGCGATCGTGGCGTTGATGCTGCGCCTGCAGGCCGGGTCGCTGGATATTGCCTTCGCTAAATCGTTCCTGCAAACGGAACTGAACGAAATCAATCCCGCCATCGCGGTGGAGATGGAACATGTGCTGCTGGAATGGTCGCAGATTGATTCCCGTCCGCGCATCACGTTGCAGAATGTGCGCCTGATGAACCGTGCCGATAACCGGACGATGTTGGGCATGGACTCGCTGGGCCTGTCCTTGGCCCGTGGCCGCCTGCTGCTGGGGCAGGTGGTGCCGCGCGCGGTGTTTATTGATCGTCCCTTGCTGACCTTGGTGCGGACGGCGGATCGTAAATTCACCCTCGGGCTGGATGATGCGGGGTCCGACACAGAGATGCCGGAAGCGCAGAGTGAGTTTCTGTTTACCCTGCTGGATACATTGTCAAAAGATGTTGATGACATGCCGGCCGATTGGCCGATGAAATCGCTGCGCATGGTGCGTGTCACCGGCGCGCGCATGATGGTCGAGGATTATGCGGTCCAGCAATCATGGTTGATACCGCGTCTGGATTTGATGTTTCGCAAGGGGCGTGACGGGTTGGTGGCCACATCGACGCTGTGGATTGAACAAGATCGTGGCGATGCCAATATCATGCTGGATGCGGCCTATGACCGCGATTCCAAAACATTGCTGGCGCGATTGAATGTGCAGAGCATTTCAACACCATTCCTGGCCACAAAATTCCCGGAACTGGCGTGGCTGCAAGGGCAGGACATTCCGCTGCAGGGCACGGTGGAGCTGGCGATGGATAGCGGCCTGTTCCTGCACACGGCAAATTTCAACCTGCAGGCCGTGGCGGGACAGGTGAATTTGCCGGATTTGTATGATGCGCCGCTGGCGTTCCAGAATATGAACGTCAAGGCATCCTTCAATCGTTCTGACCGTATCTTCCATATCGAAGATGTGTCGGTGCAGGTTGGGGGTCTGGCCGTATCGGCGCAGGCCGATATATCCGGCAATCCGGATGTCGGGTTTACCGCGCCGATCACATTGCGCATTCCCGATTTGCCACAGGCCAGCGTGGCCCCGCTCTGGCCCAAAATTCTGGCCGAAAAATCCATCACGCCGTGGGTGCTGGATCATTTGTCGGGCGGGCGCGTGCATGATGCTGAAATCAAAGTGTCATTGAAGGCGCAAAAATCCGCGGCGTTGGAAACTGATGAAGCCACGGCTGGCGAAATGGATGTCACGGTCGAGGCACTGACCGCCGATTTCGGTATCGAAAACATGGATATCGATTACCGCGCCCCGTTGATGAAGGTGAAAGCCGCCCACGGATCGGGACATTTTGACATTAAAACCGATACGCTGTCGTTCAAGGTGGACAAGGCCGCGTTGGGTGATATGGCTGTGTCCGAAGGCACGGTGGTGATTGACACCGTGACGGGTGAGGGGGTTGGAACAGCGGATATTGATCTGCGCCTGACGGGTCCGCTGAAAACGGTGTTGGAATATATCCGTGCCGAACCGATCGAGGCGGGGCGTGATTTTCCGGTGCCATTGGAAAAAATCTTGGGTGATGCCGATTTGAAAATCGGGGTCGACCTTCCCACCGCGGAACATGTGAAGACGGAAGATGTCAAAGTCACCGTGGATGGCACGTTGAACAATGTCGTGATGCCCGGTCTGGTCAGCGGATTGGATGTAACGGGCACGGGGTTGGCCATGAAAATGGCGGGCAACGAAGTATCGGTTGAGGGTCAGGGTAAAATTTCCGGGCGCGATATGAAATTCCGCTGGGCCCAGTTTCTCAGCACGGCGGGCCAGCCCTATGATTATCAGGTCGTGGCCGAAACGGTGATTGATCCGGAATTGCGGGCGCATTTCGGGGCCGATCTGGCCGATTGGGTCGCGGGGTCTGCGCCGGCGAAGATCACCTACACCGAGAAACAAGACCGCAGTGTGACCATCGATCTGAATATTGATGCCACGCCCGCAACATTGATGGTGAAGCCGTTCAAGTATGAAAAGAAACCGGCCGTTCCGGCGACGGCGTCGGCGCGTGTGAATCTGGCGCCGGGGGGCGTGCTGCGCGATATTCAAAATCTGTCCATCACCACGCCGGATGCCAAGGTTGAAAACGCGATTTTGAATTTCCGTCAGGCCAAAGAAGGCCCGCAAGTATCCGGCGGTAAATTCCCCAATGCCCGTTTGGGGGATACACGCGGGACGTTGGAATTTACGCAAGGCACCGATGATATTCTGCGCCTGAATGTAACGGGGCAATCATTTGATGCGCGCCCGTTCCTGGATAATGACGGCAAGGCTGGGCAGCAACCGGCAACGGATGGCCCGGCCATCGTGGCTTTGGTGCAGGTTCCGGTGATGCTGACCAACAAGGATCAGTCGATCAAGAACGCCAAGGTCGATCTGGAAATGGACCGTCGCGGCGAAGTGACGAAGCTGGATGTCGATGCGGCGGTGGGCAAGGGGACACTGGCCTTCCGCTATAAACCGGACAGTACGGGCCGCATGGTTCTGGCCATCGACAGCAACGATGCGGGCGCGGCCTTGAAGGCCTTTGGTTACTATGAAAACATGGTCGGCGGCGTTTTGCGCGTGGACGGCCAGCCGCCGGAGGGCCTGTTCCGTGGCAAGTTGCAGGGCCATGCCCTGATTTCCAATTTCCGTGTGGTGAATGCCCCGGTTCTGGCCCGCCTGCTCAGCGCGCTGAGCCTGCCGGGGATTATCCAATTGCTGGGCAGTGACGGGATCGACTTTACCAAGCTGGAAGGCAACTTTATCTGGGAACAACGCTATGGCGGGTCATTGATGACCATTCTGGATGGCCGCACAGCAGGGGCCGCCATGGGCCTGACGTTCCAAGGGACGCTGGATGAAGCCAAACAAACCATGGATATCAAGGGCACGATCGTCCCGGTTTCGATGGTCAATGAATTGATTTCCAGCATCCCGTTGATTGGGGATGTGATTACGGGCGGTGGCGGGGCGGTGTTTGCCGCGACCTATACGATCCGCGGGCCGACCAGCAACCCGACGACCACCGTGAACCCGCTGGCCGTTCTGGCACCGGGGTTCCTGCGGAAATTGTTTTTTGAATAAGATAAATAAAAACGCGGAAAGAATGCTTTCCGCGTTTTTTAATGGCGATGGATGGTGGGCTTAGCCCTTCACCCGCACCAGCGCGTGTTTCTTCTTACCCGATGAAATTTTGATATAGCCATCGCCAGTCAAATCATTGGCCGCAATCGTGTGGGCGACATCGCTGATCTGCGCGTCGTTCACGCGGGCACCGCCGCCTTGGATCAAGCGACGGGCATCACCCTTGGATGAGGCGAGGTCCAGATCGCACAGAACATCGACCAGCGCGATGCCGGAATCCAGCGTTGTGCGGTCATATTCAATGCTCGGCAAATCACCGCCAACACCGCCTTGCTCGAATACTTTCTGCGCCGTTGCGGCGGCGTGATGCGCGGCGTCTTCTCCATGGCACAGTTTCGTGGCTTCGAAGGCCAGAACCTTCTTGGCCTCGTTGATTTCCGCGCCACCCAAAGCTTCCAGCTTGGCAATTTCATCCAGCGGCAGCATGGTGAACAGGCGCAGGAATTTGCCCACGTCGGCATCTTCGGTATTGCGCCAATATTGCCAGTAATCATAAGGCGTGCACATATCACCGCGCAGCCAGACCGCGCCATTTTCTGTCTTGCCCATTTTCGCGCCCGACGCGGTGGTCAGCAGCGGGCAGGTCAGGACAAACAATTCCGCGTTATCCGCGCGGCGGCCCAGTTCAACGCCATTGATCATGTTGCCCCATTGGTCCGATCCGCCCATTTGCAGGATCGTGCCATGACGGCGGTGCAGTTCGACGAAATCGTACCCCTGCATGATCATGTAGTTGAATTCCAGGAAGGTCAGCGGTTGTTCCCGGTCCAGACGCAATTTGACCGAGTCAAAGGTCAGCATGCGGTTGACAGTGAAGTGCGTGCCATATTCGCGCAGGAAATCCATGTAGTTCAGGTTCAGCAACCAGTCGGCATTATTGACCATGGTCGCGGCGTTGGGCGCGGTGTCATAATCAATGTAAGACGCAAAGCTTTCCTGAATGCTGGCGATGTTGGTTTTGATTTCTTCTTTGGTCAAAAGCGGGCGCGTCTTATCCTTAAACGACGGATCGCCCAGCATGGCCGTGCCGCCACCCATCAGGGTGACCGGCTTATGACCACATTTCTGGAACCACATCAGCATCATGATGGAGATCATGTGTCCGACATGCAGGGATTTGCCCGTGGGGTCATAGCCGACGTAAGCCGAGCACGACCCGGCGGCCAGTTTCGCGTCCAGCCCGTCAAAATCACTGCACTGGTGGACAAAGCCGCGTTGTTGTAAAATGTTCAGGAATTCGGATTTATAGCTGGCCATGGTGCCAAGTCCCGGATATGTAAGCGTTTATTGCTGTTTTCGTCGAAATTGTGATAGCAGGAAGCCATGAAAAAGCCAAGAGAATACACGGTTATCGGCCTGATGTCGGGCACATCGCTGGATGGGATTGATGCGGCGCTGATCCGGACGGATGGGGCGGATTCCCTGACACATCTGGGGTTTATCACGGTTCCTTACGAAGATTCTGTGCGCGATGCCCTGCGCGCCTGTCTGGGCCGCCGTGTGGACAATGACGGCACCGTGGCGCGGGCGGAAACCCTGATGACCAAGGCGCATGCCGATGTGGTGCGGGCGTTGCTGGCGCAAACCGGGGTGCTTGCTGCGGATGTCGATCTGATCGGCTTCCATGGCCAGACGATCATGCATGACGCCCCCGGTGGGTTTACATGGCAGATTGGCAATGGCGATCTGCTGGCCAGTGAAACTGGCATTGATGTGATCAATGATTTCCGCACCAACGACGTAAAGCATGGCGGGCAGGGCGCGCCGCTTATTCCGCTTTATCACCGCGCTATGGCGGCGTCATCCGGGCTGGATCTGCCGGTGGCGATTTTGAATATTGGTGGCGTGGCGAACGTGACATGGATCGGCGCGGATGGACGGTTGAGCGCGTTTGATACCGGTCCGGGCAATGCCATTATCAATGACTGGACCCGCAAACATACGGGTGCGGAATTTGATCTGGATGGCCAATTGGCCAAATCTGGAACGTTCCACAATGGCATTGTGCGGGGCTGGTTGGGGCATCAATATTTCCGCGTGGCACCACCTAAATCGCTGGACCGCGATGCGTGGCATATTACGGGCGATCTGGTCGGCATGAATGCGGCGGATGGCGCGGCGACATTGACGCGCTTCACCGTTGAATCCATTGCCGCCGCGCGTGATCATTTGCCCGAAGCGCCGAAGGCCTGGTACGTGGCTGGTGGCGGGCGTTTGAACCCGGTGATCATGGATGGGTTGCGTGACGTTCTGGGCGTGCCCGTGCATTCGATTGATGCGCTGGGCTGGAACGGGGATGCGGTTGAGGCCGAAGGGTTTGCATGGCTCGCCGTGCGGTCCTTGCTGGGGCAACCGTTATCGGTTCCCGAAACAACCGGATGCAAGATTGCGGTCAGCGGTGGGCAATTGCACCCCGCGCCCGGAAAAACGATGCGCGTGGGTTAGTTGTTTCGATGCCGCGTATTGTTGCTGTTTCTCCCTCTACATTAAACGACGCCGCGCAGATTTTGCGCGATGGCGGGTTGGTGGCCATGCCAACCGAAACCGTCTATGGCCTTGCCGCCAATGCGCTGGACGGTGTGGCGGTGGCCAAAATTTTTGCGGCCAAGGGGCGGCCCGGGTTTAACCCGTTGATCGTGCATGTGCCGGATGTTGCGGCGGCGGAAAAACTGGTTGTGATGAATGATGCCGCGCGGTTGGTGGCAGAAAGTTTCTGGCCGGGGCCGTTGACCATGATTTTGCCGCGCGCAAATAATTCCCCGGTGTCTGATTTGTGTTCGGCGGGGCTGCCCACGTTGGCCATTCGTGTGCCCGCGCACAAGGTGACGCAGGATTTGTTGCGCGTCTGTGCCGTGCCATTGGCCGCGCCCAGTGCGAATAAATCCGGATCGATCAGCCCGACCACACCGAAACATGTTGCCGATTCACTGGGTGATGCCGTTGATATGATATTGGCGGCGGGGCCGTGCGATGTGGGGTTGGAATCCACGGTTCTGGATTTGTCGGGGGATGTGCCCGTCGTCCTGCGCCCCGGCGCGATTACGGCAGAACAGATTGGTCGCGTTCTGGGCCGTGATGTTGGATATGATCTGGGCGATCACGATGCGCCAAAATCGCCGGGGCAATTGTTGCGACATTATGCGCCGGCCATTCCGCTGCGCATGCGCGCGGTCGATGTTGCGCCGGGGGAGGGCTTGTTGGCCTTTGGGTCCACGCGGTTTATGGGTTTGCGCGGCGGCGGTGCGGCCAGTGCGTTGCCCGATCATGCTTTGCGGAATTTGAGCGAAAATGGCGATTTGTACGAAGCGGCCTCCAATTTGTTCCGCATGATGCGTGAATTGGATAATGGCCAGAACAGTGGAATTGCCGTGATGGACATTCCGGATACGGGCGTGGGTCTGGCCATCAATGACCGTTTGCGGCGCGCCGCGGCGGGCAGTGTGAAATAAGAATTCAAAATAAACAAAGCGCCGCAAAAATCTGCGGCGCTTTTCCTTTATTTAACCCAAGTGCGAATGATTATGCGTTGATTTCGAACGCATCCATGGCGCGGACCGGCTGTTGTAGCGCGGGTCTGTACATGATGTTGTTCATCATCAGGGCCATCATGGCCATGACCCAGAACATGCCATCATCCGGCTTGTGGGTGTTCAGGGACGCCTTGACCGCAGGGTCGGCGCTGCGCGCGCGTCCTTCACAGCATCCCTGCATGGCGCGAACGGCACGGCCAAAGCGACCGGACAGAGCGTGACCACAGTGAAGGCATTTGCGAAGAAAACGTGTCATTTGGACCTCCTATATTTGTTTGTCCATGCCTATTTTATAGCAAAATTCCGGCACTATTTCAAGTATATATTTTAACAGTGAACTATAAATTAAATACAAATTAACAATCAGTATTTAATATTAACCAATAGTATTCAATCTATAATTACTGTATTCGTATCTGTATTTATTTATATTTACAAATAATCATTTAAAATCCGGATATGAATATTTGTTGCGGGTGCAAAATGGACGGGCAAAGAAAAATCCCGAATGCTCACGCATCCGGGATCAAGGTGGGTCTGGAGTTGGAAACTGGGGACTTATGCGCTGATCGCGGTCATTAAACGCGGGCGCATGATGCGGTTTTGCTGGCCTTCGTCATCATCGTCTTTCTTGCGCTGATGCGTGGCGGTGTTGGCGGCGGTTTCGCCCGGTGCGCTCAATTGCGCCATCGTCATCACGGTGATCGGATCGGTAATCAATCCGCCTGTGGGTACGGCATCGCGGGATTTTTCATTGCCCAATAAGGACAGCGATGATTTCGCCATGGATAATTGCGCGTTGGTCCACAATGATCCGGCGGCGGATATGGCATCATCCTCTTCGCCAAATCCCAGATCGCGTGTGGCGATAAATTGCGGGCGGGGTTGAATGCGCAATCCGTCACCTTCGCCATCCAGTGCTTTAAACTGATCCGGTTTGCGTGAGGGAACACCGGGGGCCAAACGATTGGCGCGCAACGCGTCTGTATCGATGCTGCCGTCACTGCCGAATTTCTTGTCAAAGAAGGCATAAACCTGTGCCAGCGATTTGGCCTGTCCGGTTTTTGAATTGAAAAACACGTTGTGGTTGGCGTTGGCCGCCTTCGGAAACAAATCGGCGGCGGGTTGCAGCGGGTTGTCCTTCATCGCATTCAGGAACGCGGTGGCTTGCCCGGCGCCAAGGAAGTGCGCGAAATACATTTCGGTCGATCCGATTTCGCCGTAACCCTTGTCCAGATTCTGTTGCATATACGCCTTGTTATCGGCGGCAAATTCGGCAGCCATGTAGGAGGCGATTTGCGGATCATCACGCAGGGCCAGAATTTCTTTGCGCGCGGCTTTGTCGGAAACTTTATAATTATCGGAAATCTTGTCGGCATAGTCGCCAAGGCCATATTGCGCACCATGGTCCTTCACCATCTGGAGCCAGGTGCGTTCGATAAACTGGTACAGGCCGCGGGCGGAGCTGGTTCCGGCCTGGGCGTTGGTGTCGAAACTGCTCTCCGCGGCAGCTTTTTCCATCAAATAGGCAAAATCGACCCCGGTGGCGGTGCTGGCCTTGTGGATGGCGGCGGTCACGTCCGCGCCGGCCCGCTGGCTCAGGGCTTCTAAATCTTTGTTATATATGGCATTTCCGCTTAAATTCATGGCTTTTTGTCATATCATCCAAAAGGGTGGGGCGGATTAAACGCAGGCCCCGTTCGGAATGATCATCGCAAGGACCGTGCCAGATGGGTTCCGAATCAAGCAGGGGGCGATATATAGTGAAGGGGGCCGATTCGGGCCCATTATGCCAACCCCTTCGTTTATCCGGATTTTTTCACAATGACCGATTACACCCCCCCGCAAAAGGATATGGCCTTTCTCCTCAACGATGTGATTGGCCTTGGCGGTATTCCGGCGGCGGCCGATCTGGACGCGGAAACGATTGATGCCATTCTGGGTGAAGCCGGAAAACTGGCGCGCGATGTTCTGGCCCCGCTGAACCACAGCGGTGATCAAACCGGTAACGTGTTGAAAGACGGCGCATTGACCACGCCACCCGGCTTCCGCGATGCGTATAAACAATATGCTGAAGGCGGATGGAACGCCGTGCCGTTCGATCCCGCGTTCGGTGGGCAAGGTTTGCCGTGGACCATGGCGTTTCCGGTCATGGAGATGTGGCAGGCATCGAACATGTCCTTTGGTCTATGCCCGTTGCTGAACCAAGGCGCGGTGGAAGCGATCCACAGCCATGGATCAGACGCGCTGAAAGCCGCCTATCTTGAAAAACTGATTTCCGGTGAATGGACCGGGACGATGAATTTGACCGAGCCGCAGGCGGGGTCGGATTTATCCGCGATTACAACGCGCGCGGTGAAACAGGCGGATGGCAGTTATAAAATCATCGGTCAGAAGATTTTCATTACCTACGGCGAACATGATTGGGCCGACAATATTATCCATCTGGTTTTGGCCCGCACGCCGGATGCACCGGAAGGGGTGAAGGGCATTTCCCTGTTCATCGTGCCGAAATTCATTCTGGATGAAAACGGCAACCCGGGCGCGCGCAACGATGTGAAATGCGTCGGTATTGAACACAAGTTGGGCATTCATGCATCCCCCACCTGCACCATGCAATATGGCGACGCGGGCGGGGCCACCGGATATGTGGTGGGTGTGGAAAATGAAGGCCTGAAATACATGTTCACCATGATGAACAATGCGCGCCTGTGCGTCGGGTTGCAGGGTGTGGCCGTGGCCGACCGCGCGACGCAAGCCGCCATCGACTATGCCAAGGGCCGGGTGCAGGGCCGTGGCCTGTCCGGTGCGGGCGATCGTGTATCGATCATTCACCACCCGGATGTCGTGCGCATGATTTTGTCGATGAAGGCGCAAGTGGAAGCAGGCCGCGCCATGGCGTATGAAGCGGCGCGTGCTTTGGATCTGGCCCATACGGGTGACAAGGCGATGCAGGCCCGGGTTGATTTCCTGACCCCGATTGTCAAAAGCTGGTGCACCGATATGGCGGTGCGTGTCACATCCACCGGTGTACAAATTCACGGCGGCATGGGATTCATCGAAGAAACGGGCGCGGCACAATATTACCGCGATGCGCGCATCCTGCCGATTTATGAGGGCACCAATGGGATTCAGGCGGCCGATCTGGCCTTCCGCAAAATTCTGCGCGATGGCGGGGCGGCGGCGAATGCGTGGCTGGATGACATGGACGGCGTGTGCACCCGGTTGACGGCAGCGAACCAGAATGATCTGAGCGCGTTGGGGGCGGCGTTGAAAACGAATGTGGCGGCGTTGCGCAGTGCCACGACCGCGCTGGTGCAATCGGGAACCAATGACCCGGACCGTGTCGGGGCGATTGATGCGCCGTTCCTGCATGCTTTTGGCACCGTATCGGGTGCGGCGATGATGGCGCGCCGGGCGCTGGCGGCGCACGGCCATGTGCAGGCCAATGCGTCGGACGCGACGTTCTATGCCACGCAAATGGATCTGGCGCGGTTCTATTTCGCCCATATCCTCCCCGAAGCGGATGCGGCGCTGGCTATCGTGTCCCATGGTGCGGATGTTGTGACCGGGTTTGATATTGCGCGGCTGTAAATGTCGCGCAGGAGTCATAAAAGAGGTCATAAAAAAGCCCCCGGTTTGCGCCGGGGGCTTTTTGATTATTGATGAAATCTAATACTGCACATCCGGATCATTGGTCGCGCCATAGGCGGGCATGCCACATTCCAGCATCGCGCGTTTGCGCAGGCCGCTGATATATTCATTGTTCATCTTCGGCAGGCGCGTGTAACGATCGGCCACCAGATTGGCAGTGCAGCGGCAGAAGGCTTCAAAGTCAGGACGTGTCCAGCTCATGTACTCCGAACAGCTTTTATAAACATATCCGGCCACGCCCGGCGTGTTCGGGCACATCGTGTTCACATCGTTCATAATGATGTTGCGCACGGCATAGGGGCCGCGTTTGATGCGTTCATCCAGATATTTCACGGCGATACAGCGGCAATCCTGAAAGGCGGAGAAGAACGTGTTGTCGCTGCATTCTTTTTCCACGCTGACCATTTCATCCAGCAATTCTTTCGGCAGATCTTCCGGCGGAATATCGGCGACGCTGCGCGGGCCGGGTGTTTTCGGGGCCAGAATGGTCAGGCCTGCGCCCGGTGCGGGTTGTGCGGCATCCGGGGTGGCGGCGGGGGCTGTTGCGGGTTGTTTTCCGGCCGCATCATCGGCGGCAATTTGCCCCTCGGTCATATGTTGGGGGGCGCTGGGAATGCCCAGTCGGTCGGTCCCCGGTGCGGGAGCCGACAAAGTATCCTGCGCCATTGCAGGCGCGGACAGGGATAGGGCCAAAAACAGGGTCAAAAGCAAATGTTTCATGCGGCCATCATACCATTGCCGGGTAAATAGAAAAATAACCCATGCGCATCAAAGGTGTAAAAATGTGGCATGAAAAAAGCCGGGCTGGATGGCCCGGCTTTTTCGTATCTTATGAAAGCGCAGAATCAAGCGGCGGCGGCTTTGTCTCCACGGATTTTCTGCCACAGACCTTGGATCTGGGCGGCGGCGGCCTTTCCGGAATCTGTGGTGGCGGCCTGGTCGGCGCTTTGGGCCGGGGTGGCCGGTTTGTTCAACTTGCCAGCCTTTTCCAATTCCTGCATGCGGCGCATTTTAACGCGGCGTTGCTGTTCAACCAGTTCGGCTTTCAGCTCTTCGGCCTGTTTCTGGCTGTATTGGCTGGTCAGCAGGACTTGCTGGGCCTGTCTTTGCCACTGGTCGCGCTGGGCTTTGTTGTCTTCCAACTGGTCTTTCAGCGAGTCGACTTGTTCTTCCAGCATTTTCACGCGCATTTTCAGGCGTTCAATTTCCAGCATGTCGGCGGCGCGTTTCAGCTCGGCCTCGGCGCTGGCATTGTTCTGCAGGGCGGCGTGTGTGCCGCTGCCTTGCGGCAGCAGGCCGAACACGCGGTCCAGTTCCGACACGTCAACGGTGCGGCGGCCATTGGCGTCCACTTCGAACGACAATTTACCCGTGCCCATTGCACGTTGAACTGTGGATTTAGAGCGGCCCGTTAATTCTGCGGCTCGTTGTGCGCCTACTTTTGCCATGGTGAAATCTCCCTGTGGTCAATTTTTAAATCAATTGGATTATTTTTTCTTGCTGTCTTCTTTTTCCAGCTTTTCATTCAGCAGGCGAGTCAAACGCTGCCACTGGCTGCCCGAGAACAGGTGGGCATACAGGAACGGCAGCCAGCCGCGCTTGCGCCATTCCAGAAAGTCTTTGTCGTCCATCTGGGTCAGTTTCTGTTCGTCCAGAATGCGGAAACCGGCGAAGTTGATGCGGCGGTTTCCGGCCACAACGATTTCGGCCTTGCGGTCCACCAGCAATCCGCTGGCGGCCAGATAGCGCGAAAATTCCAGCGTTTGCTGGGCCGCTGCGTGATAGGATTTGCAGAATTCCAAAGCGTTCTGAGCCAACGCGCTCGGCTTGCCATCGGCGTCGAAGAATTTTTGTTCGCCTTTTTCTTCGGTGACCTTGTCGTTGATGTCGACGCACAGGGTCAGTTGGTCACTGCCCGGCAGTTCGGAAAAGATGAACGGGTAACGGCGGATATAGGCGGGAATGTACGCGCCTTCTTCCCATGCGCCCTTGTTTCCGACGAACAGGTTTTCATTATCGCGCAGACCCATGATCGCAACCGGGGTTGCGTTTTCATCCGGGCTGAAGGCGATTGGATAGAAGTGGCAGACCTGCGGCATCTCGATCATGTTGACCGGGACGGCGTTCACATCGGATGCATACTCAAAACCAAAATTCTTTTTCAGCGCCAGGTTCGCATGGCGTTTGGAATCCAGCGGGGCCGGATTGGTGTAAAACAGCGGCATCGGTCGGACTGTGCCGTCGTCCTTGGGAGCGGTGTTCTTGTCGACCATGGGAGTGACCTTTCGCGTGTCTTCATTGAGTGTTGCAATTTTTAATCCGGAATGGCTCCACTTAAGCAAATGCGCCCCTGTGGATCAATCCAAAAGGGGGTAAGGGGGCGTTTTATCCGCAATGGTGGTGCCGCGCTGACGCGGGGGCGGGTGGGGGTGTTTGGGGTAAAAAACCGCGCAAAAGCGCCGAAATGTTCCGGAAAATGGCTGGCCCCTTCAGCGGTAGGCGTAATAATATTACCGGATTGGTGCGATGCCGTAATGGGGCTGTTGAATGCGTCTGTTTAAAGCTCCTGGGCACGCCCTGTTCCGGGTGGGGTAAATCGGTTAAGGTTTTGACCCTATGAGGCAGGATCATTTAACCCAGCTTGAAAACCAGACTTTGTACATCCTGCGCGAAGCGGTGGCGCAGGTGGCGCCGCTGTGCATGCTCTGGTCGATGGGCAAGGATTCAACCGCCTTGCTGTGGATGGTGCGCAAGGCGTTTTTCGGGCGCGTCCCGTTTCCGCTGGCGTTGCTGGACACCGGGCAGGAGCTGGACGCGGTTTATGAATTTCGTGACGCCCTCGTGCGTGACTGGAATTTGCCCTATATCACCGTGCCGTGCCCGCCGGAATCCGAAATGGATGTGACGCTCCCCCCCGCCACCCGCGCGGCGCAGCGCAAGAGCGTGGGATTAAAAAATTTTATCACACAGGAAAAATTGCGCGGCGTCATCGTCGGCATCCGACGGGATGAACAAGCATTGCGGGCGAAGGAACGTGTTTTCTCCCCGCGTGATTCTTTCGGCGCATGGGATGTGCGAGAACAGCCACCCGAATTGTGGGATTGTTACCGCCCCGTCGTGCCCGATGGCGGCCATGTGCGCATTCATCCCTTGCTGAATTGGACCGAGGCCGATATCTGGCGTTACACGCAACGCGAAAATATTCCGTTTGTGCCGCTCTATCTGGCGCGGGATGGGATGCGCTATCGGTCTCTGGGCGAGCAGAATATCACCCATCCGGTGCGCAGTGATGCGGCCAGCATTGACGATATTATCCGCGAACTGGATCACACCCGCACATCGGAACGCGCCGGGCGGTCGATGGACCGTGAAACGGAAAATTCTTTCGAACTTCTGCGCACGCGGGGGTACATGTGACCCACGCCCCTTTGCGCATTGTTATGGTTGGGCATGTGGATCATGGAAAATCCACCTTGCTGGCGCGCCTTCTGCATGATTGTGGGTGTTTGCCCGATGGGGCGGTTGATGCGGCCCGGGCGGCGTCAACGGCGCGCGCGAATGATGATTTTGAATGGGCTTATTTGCTGGACGCGTTTCAGGCGGAACGGGATCAGGCGGTCACCATCGATATTACCCGCCGGATTCTCAAGGCGAATGATCAATCCTATATCCTGATTGATGCGCCGGGGCACCGCGAATTCCTGCGCAATATGGTGACCGGGGCCAGCGATGCCGATGCGGCCATTCTGGTCGTGGATGCGACCGAAGGGGTGTGCGATCAAACCCGCCGCCATGCGCTGTTGATCCAACTTATGGGCGTGCGCCATGTGATTGTCGCAATCAATAAAATGGACGTGGTGGATTACGCATCCGATGTGTTTGATCGGATTGCGGCGGATATGCGTGCCCTTCTGGCGGGGCTGGATTTGGCGGTGCAGGCGATGATTCCGGTGGCGGCGCGCCATGGGGTGATGTTGCGCGCCCGTGGGGATGAGATGGGGTGGTATGACGGCCCCACGATTGTGGAGGCGCTGGGGCATCTGGCGGTTCCACCCGCGCGGCAGGATGGGCCCTTGCGCTTTATCGTGCAGGACATTGACCGCCGCGACGGCCACCGTGTGATTGTCGGGCGGGTTGATCGCGGTGTTATACGGGCCGGGGACCGGGTGTTGCTCTCTCCGCTCAATGAAATAACCACAATTGAGAAAATTGTCGTCTGGCCGGAAGATGACGGGCGCATCGCGGCCCATGCCGGGGATGTCGTGGGGCTGATCCTGTCCGACCGCGTGTTCGTTGAACGGGGCCATGTGATCAGTTCCATCGACCATGCGCCCATCCTGAGCAATATTTTCCGTGCGCGGTTGGTCTGGCTGGGCCATGCGGATGTGCGCCCCGGTGATGTTTATACCGTGCGTGTGGGTACGCGCGAATTGGTGGCCAGCGTGCAGGCGATTGAACGCGTGGTCACGGCTGATGATTTAACACCGCATTATCATGCGCCCTCCGCGCCGCGCCATGCGGTGGTGGATATGACCCTGCGCGCGCAGGGGCTCATGGCACTGGATGCCGGGCATGACGGGGCGATCCTGTCGCGTGTGTGTTTGTATGATGGTCCCGATCTGGTCGCCGGGGGCGGCGTTGACCTGTCCGGCTATCTGGATCAGCGCGCGCGTCCGGTCAGCGACGGTAGAAATTTACATGCGGTGCATGGGCTGGTGGGCGCGGCGGAACGTATGGCCCGCATGGGGCATCGCGGCGGTGTCTTCTGGCTGACCGGGTTGTCGGGGGCGGGAAAATCGACGCTGGCCACGCGGGTGGAGCGGGCGTTGTTTGACCGCGGCTTTGCCACTTATGTTCTGGATGGTGACAATGTGCGCAGCGGCCTGACCGCCGATCTGGGGTTCAGCCCCGTGGATCGCAGCGAGAATAATCGTCGTGTCGCCGCCGTGGCCGGGTTGATGGCCGATGCGGGACTGGTGGTTTTAAGCGCCTTTATCTCCCCCTTCCGGGCCGACCGGGACCGGGCGCGTGGGTTTGTTCCGGCGGGGGTTTTCCATGAAATCTATGTCCGGGCCGATTTGGCAACATGTGAATTGCGCGACCCCAAAGGTTTGTATAAAAAGGCCCGCATTGGGCAGATCGCCGATTTTACCGGCATCGATTCCCCCTACGAAGAACCGGAGCACCCGGACATGATCGTGGATACGCAAAGCCACGAGATTGATCATTGTGTCACCATGATCGTCGATTACGTGATTGCAAAAACCAAGAATGAAAAGGCGTGAGCATCCATGAATAAATTATTCGACCCGGCTTATTATGGGGCGCTGTGCAATATGGTCCGGCGCGCGGCCATTGCGGCGGGGGATGAAACGCTGAATTATTTCGATGAATCCGGCGTGCCCGAAACGATGGTCAAGGCGGACGGATCGCCCGTGACATTGGCCGATCATGCGGCGGAAGAAATTATTTTGAAGGCGCTGGCCGATATTGATAACTCGGTTCCTGTCGTGGCCGAGGAATCGGTGGCGGCGGGGCGCATTCCCGATCTGAACGGTGTGACACGTTTCTGGCTGGTTGATCCGTTGGATGGCACCAAGGGCTTTATCAGCGGCAGCGGTGAATATTGCGTCAATATCGCGTTGATCGAAAATGGCGTGCCCGTTCTGGGTGTGATCTATGCCCCCGTGGCGGGGGAATTGTTTGCGGGCTACGGTGCACAAACGGCGCTGCGCTACATGGTCGATGATGATCAGGAAAAAGACATTGCGTGCCGCCGCGCACCCCACAACGGCTTGACCGTCATGACCACGCGCCATCATGGTGACGTGGATCGTCTGAATGGATATCTGGAATCGCTGAAGGTTGAAAAACTGCTGAAGCGCAGTTCCGCCCTGAAATTCTGCGCCATCGCCTTTGGCAAGGCGGATTTGTATATTCGCGCCGGGGAAACGTCGGAATGGGACAGTGCGGCGGGGCATGCCATTTTGCTGGCCGCGGGTGGAAATGTTGTGGATGCGTCGGGCTATCCCTTAACCTACGGCCATGCGGATCGCGGGTTTAGAAACCCGGACTTCGCCGCCGCGTCGGATGATGTTCTGCCGATGCTGGACGGATTGTTCTTTACGCGCGCCGCTTGATAAAAATCACCGGGGCGATTTGTTCAATCACGCTGCGCTTGATCTGATCGGTGTAGGGGATTTGCGGGCCATTTTCTTTTTCCGGGTCCAGCCAGCCTTGCACATGCACCCATGTATCATCTTCACGCACCAGACGTTTGATGGTGGATGCGCCGTCATTGCGGCGGATCAACACCGCATCGCCCATATGCGCCCGCGTGTTGGGGGAGATGATGCAGATATGGCCGGGGTGGATCCCCTCCGGCACCATGCTCAATCCGCTGGCGACCACGGCGTATAATTCCGGGTCCGGCCAGTCCAGCGTCGCATTGATTTTATAGCGCACGGGGTTGTACCACCCCTGTAATCCGCATTCGGCAAAGCCATAAACCGGAACGGGATGGTGCCCGGGCGATGATTGTTCATCCATGCCGCCATAAACCAGCCAGTCGAGCGAGACATTGCCCGCCGTGGCCAGGCGGATCAGCGCGCCGCGCGTGGGTTCGCCCCCCTTCAAGTAACGTTGAATGGCGCCCAGCGATAATCCGGTCGCGCGCGCCAACGCATTCTGGCCCCCGGTGCGGGTGACCAGACGCGCAATGCGCGCGATGAAATCGGAATCTGTTTCAGTGTCGATGTCTGGTTGTGGTGCCATGAATCAAAAATACACGCAAAAATTGTTTTTGGCCTTGACCAAGGGGTGACCCCGGGGTTACTTTTATAAAAGTCGATTGCAACTTTTATAATTTTAATGGATGGGGCGGATATGGCCAAGGATAATCGTAACGAATTGAATGTAAATGAAAAAATCGGTGAAAATCTGCGCCTGTTGCGGCAGGTGGTGGGCCTGTCCCAGCGGGATTTGGCCGATATTCTAGGCGTGTCGTACCAGCAGGTGTGTAGCGCGGCGCGTGGTTTGAGAATTTCCGTCACATGGTTTGAGAATTTTTTGCCTTGCTAATTATGGCAAGAAACGCACCATAATCTCCCCGGCCTTGCTCTGTTCGCCCCGCCATGGCTGGCCAACTGGCCCCTTCCGCCGACCGGGTTTCCAGCCCCCGCATCTGCGGCAAGTGACCCGGCGCGTTCCGAAGTCATGGGAGCCAAACAGACACAGGAGCCGTCCCCACATATTAAAGACCTTTCAGTTTTCGGTTGGAGATCAGTACCTCGCCAACCTGCTTGGTATGGTGGCCCCCGGCCAGTGTGTAGGACGTAGCAACGCCATAAATATGAAAACCCTTGAAGATTTTACGGACTTCCGGTCGGTCATTTAAAGATAGGATAAACGTCCCTTGAATACCCCTTAACAGGGTGGCCATATCCGTGAATTCGTCCCGGCCGAACATCCCCCGGCCATAGTCTTCTTCATTCCCGTAATATGGCGGGTCCAGATAGAAAAGGGTTCCGGCCCGGTCATAGCGGGTGATGAAGGCTTTATAATCCAGACATTCAATGACCACCCCGGCCAGCCGTTCGTGAACGTCTTCCAGCATGGGGATTAACTTGGTTACGTTAAAGCGGTCGGTCCTTTGCGTGGTCACGCCAAAGGTCTGCCCCTTCACCTTGCCCCCAAAGGCCAGCCGCTGGAGATACAGGAATCGGGCCGCCCGTTGCAGGTCGGTCAGGGTGGCTGGTTTCATCTCTGCCAAACGGTCAAATTCGGCCCGTGTGGCCAGCTTCCAGCGGATCATTTCCACAAAGGGCACATAGTGGTGTTCCAACACCCGGAACAGGTTGGCGACCTCACCGTTGAAGTCGTTAATAACCTCGGCCTTGGGGCGATGGTCGCGGCGGAAAAACACCCCGCCCATGCCGACAAAGGCTTCGCAATAGGTGGTGTGTGGGATGGTGTTGATCTGGCCAATGATGGTTTTGGCCAAATTGCGTTTGCCCCCGATATACGGGGCCACTGGGGATACGGGTTCAACCTCTTTCAGCTTTGTTGACTTCACGTTTTTTTCTTTCATACTCGCCCGACCCTGTCAGGGTGTCGGGATGGCCGTAACAAGGCCAGTTGCAGTCATGCGATCTTAGCCATCGCGGTTCGGGGTGTTAGCGCACCCCGACCCCCGCCCGGTCAGGCAGGGGAATTCAGATTGATAGCAAAAACTTCGACAGGCTCTGCGCCGAAGTGCGGATGGGTAATGGTCTTCTCAACGTATCCGGCCCAATCAAAGGTCAGTGTCTTTTGGGTGTCACCCTTCGGTGGGTAACCAAGCGTGATAACCACACGGCCATAAACCTTCCCGGCCAAACGCTTTTGCCAGTATTCATTATTGAGCCGATATTCTTCGGTTTTGGTCCCGGCTTTAATTTGCTCAAAATATTCCCGCTTTACGGCCAGTCGAAGGCAAGGATTTTGCTGTCTATTCATTATCCGTTGTCCCCGCCATCTGTTTGCGCTCCAACGCGATGGCCTGAACTATGGCATGGAGTTCGGCCAATTCTTCGGTTGGCGCGTGTTCACAATATGCGAATGCAACACCCTTTTTTCTCATCAGGCAGGTGTGTTCGCCAGTAGATGAAAAATAGCTTACATCAGTTACAATCCACCCATCCGGTCTGGCGCGTTTAAGTTCGTCTCTAGAACGGGTGTATATTGCTAAGTGTGCTTCGAAAAACGAATGAAATTTTCCGCTCTCATCTTTTGCGAACACGGTTCGGCTGTTATCAAACGTCAGATATTCAAGCTGTGGGTGGTGTATATAAAGCCAAAACCGCCCATCAATCTCATCCAAAATCGCAGTGTCAGACGAATTGGCCGACTCAACCAATTTCAAAAGTTTAAGGCGGTCACACATCACAGGCTCCCGGTTAAAAGTAAGAACACCACAATCGCCACGCCTGCACCCGCCCCGGAAATCAATTCGGCGACCGCGTGGGGGTCGAAGCTGACTTTCCCGCGCAACCGTGCGCCGATCTCGTATCCAAGCGGCCACAGAATGGCCAGCACGATGCCGCCGACCGGAAGGCCGATCAGGAAGCCCTTCACGGCCATAAACAGGCGGCAGTAATTCACATCCGTATCACTGACGATGCCGATGCGCTGGGCGATCCAGTCCACGACCGGGGACAGGGTTTGCTTGCGGGTTGGGTCATATTCATTCAGCTTACCCCAGTGCAAAACCGCACCGTGCCCGGTCTGCATCCAGATATAGGACCACACGGCCGCCAATGCCCCGCACCAGATGGGCAGAACATTGGCAAGGGCGATGCCGAAGCCGAGGGCGAAGAATACCTCCGGCAGCCATGTCATGTTGAAGGGCATCTTTCCGCCATCGGTGCGGGCGGGCAGGATTTCGGCCCCCAAGCCGCCGCCAGACATCCGACTGGCAACGGCCATGTAAAGGATCATTATGATGGCTTTAAACATCATTCCATCCCCGCCAGTTGAACGCGCAGGGCCGCGATCTGATCCTCTAGATCAGCCAGCCATCCACCGTCTTGGCCCAACGCCGCTTCGCGGATGCGGCGCGGTGTTTGTAGGGCTTCAAGGGCGGTGATTTCCGCGACGATATTGCGGCGGTCAATTTCCACCTGTTTGGCCGGGGTGATGATCCAATCGGAACCGTCCCATTCATGGTCTGCTGATGGCGGCTCCAGCGGGGTGTAGCCTTCCGGTGTATCGTCGTTATCGGCGATCACCTTTTCCTCACGGTTGACGGTCTTGTAAACGGACCGCTTATCCTTCGAAAGGATACGCAGTTCACCACCGCGTACGGCGATTTCCTGTCCATTGATGATAGCTTCAAGGGCTTCGCTGTATTGCGCGTCCGTGATTTCGATGGAGCCGTCAAAGGCAATTTCACTGATTTTATTGTCTGATGCGTGTGGCATGATATTAAACGATCCTCAAATAGGCGGTTGCTGATACGGCTTTCGGACGGGTTTCGTTTCCAACACGAGGGGTGCCGTTTGTGCCGTCTGAAACAGGAATTGGGTTCATGCCAGTTGTGCTTTCACTTCCCCCTGTTGTCGGGTAGTAAGGGCTATTTACTGACCCGCCCGGTGATGTGTTAAGGGTTTTCATTGGGTGTAAGTGGCCTTGAAAGCAATCCATTGTCAGCACTCCGCTGGTCGTGTCGGGGCGAAGGAATGACCGTTCCGTATTGATAAGGCGGACAGTTTGCCCGGCGAGGGGGCCAACCAAGATGGTGGATGTGGCTTGAACCAATGGGGCTGTTCCCGAAACGGATTCACTGCCCAATAATCCTTCATTGTATTGTCCTACACCTGTCTGTCCGGCGGTCAATTTAATATATTTTTCTGATCCGCTGTTGTCGGGCAAAGTCATTCCGGCAAGATGATCCCACAATACAAACGGTTCGCCGATACGCTTTTCACTTCCGGCGAGGGCTTGGATTGCTTCCGCCAACTGGTTCAGGTTTTCCGGGTCAGGTTCAAGCCCTGCTGCAGTGATGGCATTGATAATTTCCCGCTGCGTGTGTTCAATGGCTTCAGCGGGGATAATTGATCCTTGAATACCTGCTCCGGGATTTGCGTTAATATAGGGACGGTTAGGGTCCAGCTCGTTGCCATTGACTGGTGGGATATAATCCATCTTTTTATCTCCTTTATTCGTAAGCGAAAATCAGTTCGGTGTGGGCTGGTTTCAATCGACGGAGTTGGCATTCCAAATCTTCGGCGGTTGTAATTTTGGCGAGAGGGTCGATGCCGCATTCACCCGTGCCACATTCAAGCCATGTGACGCGGGGGCCGTTTACAAGAGTGCGCCAGAAGAACCGGATAAGTGGATCATCGGTCAGGCCAATCACGATTGTGGATTCCGGTCCTTCAATTTCACCAAGTCCGCATTCAGACAGGCCACAAACGAACGGGCGGTATTCTGTCACATCAATGGTGTACCCAAGGCGGTTGGCGACCTCGTTCCAGTACTTGGGCGATTGCCCGCCCCGGCTGGTCCACTTTTGATGCACGGCGTTGCGGCGCTCTTGCAAGGTCGTTGCGGTCGCCGTGCAGGTATCCGGCAGGCCACAGACGCGTTCCCAATCCGTCAGCAATTCACTGGCGGTGCGTGGGTCGGCTTCGTTAATCAGGTTTTCGGCACGAAAATGGATGCGGGCAAATTCTGCGGCCGCAACGTCCAGAACGCGGGACGTCATGGATTTCATGTCGCGGACCCATGCATAACCAACGGGTAACAGGTCGAAGATGAGGCTGAGGTAAGCTTTACGATCCATTACACGGTATCCCATGTGTATGTGCCAACAACGGGCATCTGGCCAAAACCCATCACCACGTTGGCGGCCGGGGCCACCAGAACATGGTCATATTCGCCCGCCGCAATGCTGACCGCTTCGCGCAGGCGTGAGATGTAAAGGGTCCCGCCCGGCTGGGCTTCGCGCTGGAACAGGTCGGCAACCTCGGCCGCAATCGCCGCGCGAACGGCCTCCGTGTTCGGGGTGATGTTGATTTCAAAATCCACGGGAACGGCGGTCGGGGCAAAGACCGTTACATCGGCCCCGGTCGGGCGGACGCCATCAATATGATTTTGGACGGTGGTTACCTCCGCCGGGATCGGAATGATGGTGGGGGTATTTTCATCCATCACGAATGTCACGCCAACGGTGCCGCGCCCGTATTGTTCTGGGTAAGACCATGCACGGGTTACGCCCGCCACTTCCTTGGCCCATGCAATATAATCGTGGGCGGACCCACCATGTGGGGGTTGTTGAATGCGTTCCAGAACGCGCAGGGACAGGGCCTCGTTACGTTCCTGATCGACACCCAGTTTTAATTCCTCTGCCGCAACGGTCGCTTCGGACTGAATTCCCGGTGCCGGGCTGGTCAGGGTCAATTTCACGCCCGCAATGGCGTTCCCGGCCGCGCCTGCTGTTTGGCACGTTACCGTTCCGGTTCCGGTTCCGGCCGCAATCGTTACATCGGCATTCAAGACGTATTCAACGTCATCTGCACGTTTCAGGATGGCTCCGGCCGTAACGGTGCTTCCGTTGATGCCTGTGAAGATGATGGGACCTGTGGCGTTTGTTGCCCCTTTCTGGGTCAGTGACCAGATCTTGGCATGACGGACCATGAATTCATCCTCTGCCGTATCGGGCAGGATTTGCCGCGACAGCCAGTCGATATAGCCATAGATCAGATGGGCAACCATGGCGATGGCCCCGGCAAAAACGGATTCAACTGACCAGCGCAATTTCACATCGCCAGCAGGGGATGCGCTGGCCATGTCTGCTTCGATGCGTTGCTTAATATCCGCAGGCGTGTCGCGTTTATACGGCATAGGCGTCCCCTTTTAATACATCGTTGACGGTCGTGCTGAACACAGCGCCATCAATCAGGTAAATGACAATCTGCATATTCAGCCTGCCGATCTGTCCCCATTCGGCCGTTATGGTGATGCGGCTGGCGATGCCGTCATCAATTGTCCATTGCAGGGCTTCGCGGGCATACTCAATCGCCCGGCGGCGGGTTTCTTCTGTTTGCTTTTCACGGACGAGAAGCCACAGACGAGAACCTATCCGGCGGCTATCCGTTGCAAGCGCGTCACCAGCCCAACCGCGACGGTCCAGCGGGATTGCACGGGTGCGGCCGTCATCTTCCGGCAGGCGGTCGTCCGGCTCTGCGCGGCGATCTGTCATCAGGCTGATGATGACAGCTGTGGTCAGGCTGTCTTCTTTCAACAACCCGCCTTCGCCTGCGCCCAGATCGATCATGCCGCTTTCTGTTACGACCAGCTTCATGCTCCACCGCCCATCTGCTCATTGGGCTGGTTGGTCGGTCCACCGCCATCGTTTTCCGGGTGGACGTGGATGTTATAGGTTTCGCGCATATTGCTCATGGACTGGCCGCCACTATCGACGTTGTCGATGATGTTCCCGGTCACTTCGAGCTGCGGGGTTTCAAACCGGGCTTTTTCCGATGCCTTGACGATCAGGTTCTGGGTGGTGATTTCAACCGTGTTCCCGCGCTTCAAGATGATGGTGTCGCCTTCATCGGTGTAGATAGCCACTTCACCAGCTTGAAGTCCCTTGGGTCGCAGGGCCGGGTTGTCAACGGAAATGGCAACCGGGTGGTCACGGTTGCCCCCCATGGATAGAAAAATCACCCGTGCGCCGGACATGGGCACGGACGTGAACCCGTATTCCTGTGCCCGCTCAACGTTGCCTTTAACTTCACCTTTAAGGGCGCTAAATTGGACGCGCTGATGGTTCCCGCCGTCATCTACAGCGGCCAGAACTGCGCGGCCGACGATCAGATAGATGCGCTGCCGAATTCCTTTAAGGGCGCTTTCAAAACTATTCATCAGCTTTCCCCCACCAGATCATCGTCTGCTTTCGGGTCCACTTCGGCGACCAGTTCAAAGGCTTCCGGCACGGCCAACTCAAGCGTGGTTCTGGTGCCGTTTTGACGTGTGCGTTCAAACGTCAGCGAAGTGATCAGCATTTCACGGTTAAGGGTACGGGCCGGGTCATCCACGCGCACAAGGGTGTTTGGTTTCCATAGGGTTTTTGCATCCGGGTCGGCATACCATCCTGCCACGGTATAGGTTGCGGTGTTGCCACGGGCACGGCTGACATTGCGCTGCCATTCCGCACGCTCCTGCAGGGTCTGGGTATAGCCTTGGCTTTCCGCCGTGATGACGGTCGGGCGATAGCGCGTCACCAGTTCATCCTTCGCACGACCTTCGCCACCAACAATGTCATCGCCACTGCTGGTGTCGGACGCTTCGGACTGGCCTTTCAACACATACAGGCTGAAACGCTCCGTTCCCTTCATCGCAACACGGCCTTGCAGGATGTTGGCGCCATAGATTAAACGGCCCGGTGATTTCTCGTTACCGGGTTTGACCAGGACTAAGCCGCCGATGCCGTCTGATACGGGTAGTACGGCGCGGAAACGACAGATTCGGTCAATGAATGCGTGGACGGTTTCGCCCGGCTGAATGGCAATGCGTGAAAACGCCGCGCCTGTATCCGCATTCACGGTCAGGGGGATTTTGTACGGGGCCAGAACCTTTTCAATCGCCTTCTCAAGTTTCAGGCCCGTGAATTCAAATGGGCCATCAACGCTGGCGGCGCAGTCGATCAGGTCGCCTGTTTTGTCGCGGCCCGTAACGGAGATTTGCGCGGACGATTTATCGTAGCTGTGGTCCACATCATCAATCCAGCCATCCAGCACCGTCTGGCCGTCGATCTCCACCTGAACCGGAAGGCCGATTTTCATTGCTGTGGACAGAAAACCTTCTTCCGGCTTTTGGGCCAGCGTCACGTTGAAACTGCCGCCCATGCGTTCAATGGACCGGGATAGGCTGATTGTTTGCCAAACAGTCCATTTACGGCCGTCGATGTTCAGGACAAATTCTGGATCAGTTTGCATCGATCAGAACCTCCAGATTATCAGCGGGCACAAATCCGGGGTGGCGTACCGTATTGCGGCTGGCCAGATCGGATGCCTTGTTCAACAGATCGGCCGGATTATCCCCATAAAGGCGGTTGGCCAACGACAGGGATGACCTGATGGATGTGGGGCGGATGCGAATGGTGCGCGGCAGACGACCGATGCGGACGCTGATGTCGCGGTTGACGGCACCCTGCATATCGGCGATGGCCCGGTAGGAATCATCCCACCCGGCCGCTCCGACTTGATCGCGAAGGGTCGAAAGGCTCGTGCCGATTTGATTGCGAATGGCTGCCGCATCTTCACGGCTTTCAAAGTTCATGTAGCGCACGGACCCGGTGGCGGCCGACAGGGTGGATAGGCGGTGGAAATAATCCAGTGCCTGCGCGTTTTGTGCCCGGATGGATCGGCTTGCGGTCGTGGCGGGAATGGTATCCAGCACACTTTGATCGGCGGCGCGGCTCAAAGCATTTAATACGTTCTGTCCGTCAGCTGCTGCGCTGGTTGTGGCCTGCCCAATCACCGGGGTCTTGCGCGGCGCGGCCAGATTCATGATCGTTTTATATGCATCAATGGCCGATTGTGCATAATCGCCTTTCAACACATCCAGAACTGGGAAGGCTTGGGTGATACCAGCGCGACTTAAGGCCGTGTTTAAGCCCTCTGTAAAGAGGGTGTTACGGTTGATAGAATCTGCCGACACAAAGTCAGGAATGCCGCTGTTGCGAAACTGGCGGGTGAAGTCTGACAGGGCCGCCGCAAACCCTGCATCGCTTGCAACGCGCAACCCTTCCGCTGTGTTTGATGCGGCCATGGGTGTGGATACGGGAGAATACTTCTCCATCGGCACGCTGAAGGCGACCTCACCAACTGCGTTGGATGAATGGCGGCGTCTTACATCGCCCACCACAATCACGGTGATCTCGCCGTAATACGGGTGGATCAGGGTTGCGGGGCCTTTTTGTTTCAGGGCCGTTTCAAATGCGCTGGCATCAGCAAGGTAGTTTTCGCCACCAATAATGGCTTCAACGGAAAAGCGATCCGGTTTCGCGCCCATGTCTTCATGGCCCGGATCATCGCGACCGGGAAATTCATGGGTGATGACACTGCGGCCAAACACTTTCTCATCGGATTCCACCATAAATGAAATGCCGCGAAAGGAAGCTGGGCGAAGATCACGGAACAGGTCAACCATTACATGGCCCCCATTAACAACCCGGTGTCGGTGGCGTATTCCATGCGGCGGTCATTCGGACGTGATTCCACCAGATGGGCTTGGCCATCGGCATCAATCTTGATCCGCAGTGTTCCACCCGTATCAACCTTTTGATTGACTTGCATGCCACCCATCGGTGCAGGGGCAATGAATGGAGCCGATGTGCTGGCCTGTGGGCTGTCTGTGCCTCCGACACTGCTGGTCCCGGTCATAAAGGCTTTTGCCTTCCCGATGCCGTCTCGGACAAAATTGATTGCGTTAATCAGTGGACTTAAAAAGTCCATGACGGCCGCAACGCCATCCGCGAATGCCTTCTTGATGCCGCCCCAGATGCCGCCGAAGAATGTTGTAATGCGCCCCCAGTTTTTATAAATCAGCAGGGCAGCTCCTGCGACGATCATGACGCCCGCGACAAACCATCCGAACGGGGTGGTTAAAAAGGCAATGCCCAAGGCTTTCAGTCCGGCGATGATCGGGATGAAGGCGGGGGCAACAAAAGACATGGCAATAACCATGCTGGCCATGCCAATGACGAATTGGCCCAGAATCGCGATCAGCGGCCCCACGATCGCGAGGATCAATCCGCCTTTGATAATAAATCCTTGCATCGGCTCCGGCAGGGATTTAAACGCGTCTGCCAATGCCGCAATCTGGTTTGATACCCCGATTGTGAATTCTTTCAAATCAAGATTGCGGATGATCTCATCGCCGACTTTTGCAAGGGATGTTGAAACGCTGTCGGAGAAGTTTGAAAACGCACCGTTCATGGTTTTCATCTGCTCTTCCATAGCGCCTGCGAATTTCACTTCGCCGATGCTACGCAGATACCCTTGAATGGCTTCCGCGTTGTTCTTTACGGTCGTTTTCTGACCTTGGAATGTAAAAGATATTTTGTTGCCCTCGGTGCGGGCTTTAATACCGAATTCTTTCAGGCGTTCAAACTCCCCGGTTGATGCATCCGCGACGGCTTCAATAAACTGGTCAAGGCTCTTGCCCATGGCGGAGGCGGTGTTGCCGAAGGACTCCAGCGATTTGCGTGATGGGTCCAGTCCTAACGCTTTCAGTTTGATATAGGCCCCCATGACCTCTTCCAACTGGAAGGGGGTTGATGTGGAGAATGCCAACATATCGTCAAAGGCCGCGTTTGCCGCTTCCTGTGATCCAGTGACGGATTTCAGTGATGCCTTCAGCTTTTCAAAGTTGGCGGATTGTTTGACAGCCATGGTGCCAATGGCGGCGAGAGGTGCGGATATTGACAGCGTCATGTCGCCGCCCACCTTCCGCATGCTCTCGCCGATTTTTGTCATGCTTTCCGAAACCTTTTTTGCGGCGTCCTGCATCTTTTTCATGGATGAAAGGAATTTTCCCATCATGGAATTGATGGGGGCGGTCATTTTATCTACGGCTTCAAGGATCAGCTTGAGGTTAAGACTGCGTCCGCTCATGGATTTTTTTCGCCTGTTGGTTCCAGAATATTAGACGGGTGGCCGACATTCCCATCACTTCGGCTTCGGTAAAGTGAAAATTGCTGGCTACCGCCGCAATTAAATCTTCACCATTCACGGGCCATCCGACAAAAAATGTTCAATCGCCTCACTGCAGAAGCGAATGTCACGGGCGTCCATAATCTGAAACAGGGCTTCTGTGATGTTGGAAATTCGGATAAGAACACGAATGCCGCGTTCGTTTTCATCTCGGAACGAAGCGGTGTTCTGAATGTCGCTCCCATTCATCGGACGGAACGTGACTTCAGAAAGCGTTCTTTTTTCTTCAACGCCATTTTTTCGTGCGCGATATTCTTTCGGATATGTCAGTTTTACGATGATGTTTTCACCATCCTTCGTAACGCGGCCTTTGAATTTATCCGATTGATCTTCAGTGGCTTGGTCAGCCGGATCATCTTCGCTGATGATGGTTCCAGTTTCGGAGGGTTGCTCATTTATTTCGTCCTCGACTAAGATCAGGTCTTCATTGCTCATCGAACCATCTCCTCAATTTCTTCGCCGTTGAATGTCAGTTCCACAAGGCCGCCATCTGCGCCGCCTGTCATGGTGATGTCGCCAACCTGTGCGGCATTTCGCATGATGTATGTTTCACCAGCGTCTGACTCAAACTGAATTTCTGCACCGGACAGAGATTGCAAATATTTCAGGGACAGGCCCTTAATCTTTGCGATCTTCACCACACAGGTGGACGGTTCAAAGGATTGGTTGAAGAAAAACTTTTTCCCTACCATGCGCGGATGGTTTTTGATTCCACCCGGCGTCAGTGTAGCGTCTTGACTTTCGTACACCTGACCATTGATGCGTAAGGTGGCGAGGCCATGAAGTTGTCTGTCGGTCATCTCTGTGATGCTCCTGTTCTTGAATGATTGTTACAGGCGGAATTGCTGGTTCGCCGCGAAGACGCGGAAGCCATTGATGATGTCAATCGGGATCAGCGAATTGACGCGGGAGCGGTCGGTTGTATCCCGTTCGACAATCAAATCCTGAATGAATTGGTCAATGTTTTCCGCCAGTCCGTTTTCTTCCCACAGTCGCGCGCGGGCAATCAGACTCCCGCGAATAACCGAGGGCGTTACAACCGCCTGACCACGGGCAAAGTTCGTACCGTCGTCAGCCAGCTTGTGGCGTGGGTATGTGACCGCAATAAATGTCCGGGTGTCATACCGGATGAATGAAAGCGTTTTAAGGCTTTCAACATCCAGATAAGAACGGTCAGCGGCACCAAAGCTGTTTTGGTGGTAGGTCGTGACAACCCGTTCAATCACATTCACGCCACTGGTGACACAGAATGTGGATACGCCGTTGGCCAGAAGAATGTTCCGCTCTTCAGTGGTGAATCGATCCTCAATGGACGGTGCCAGCAATCCCGTCATGGGGAGGGCTTGCAAGGGACGGGCGGGGTCAATCTTTGCTTGATATGAGGCAATGGCACCTAAGGTCGCCGCCCATTCATAAGGCGGGTTTGGTGCCTTCTTCACGCCCATCCAAGACAAGTGTGGGCTGTTGCGGGCGGACGATTTTGTCACAAGTTCCGCATGCGTGCCGGATAAGCCTGCGAACAGGTGGCCGTCAGTCATTCGCATGGGGCCAAAGCGGTCAGCCAGTTCAGTTTCCATCAAAACGATGTTGGCCGAGTCGGTATAGGCCATAATGAAATCGGTGTACCATTCATCGCCGATGGCATTGATGACATCGTCAACATCCGGGTTGCCGGACCCGCCGTTCATGGCCGTGATTGTGGCCGTCACGCCAGACGGGAATCGCTCATCTTGGTAATAGTTGAAGCGGATATCAACATCATTGGCGCACTCGCCTTTGTTTTTGGCGGTCAGATTCACTTTGCTGGTATCAACGCCGTCAACCGCCGCCGTCACGACGAGGTCGGTTTCTGCGTTGATTGTTGCAGTGATGGCCGTTGCAATTTGGGCGGCCGTCTGTGCTGCGGCTACGGCCACGCGGATGCGTCGACCACCAATCCACAGGTTCACTGTCCCAGCGGCCGTGGCGGGGCCAGCGAAGGTGATGGCACCTGTGGCGGCAACGCCAGCGGCATCATCTTCTTGGGCGATGGCGTAAACGGGGATCAGTCCATCCACGTTTAAGACACGTTCCAGCATGTGTGTAATCTGCGCGCCAATACCAAACATCTGGCGGGCTTGATCTTCACGCGTCACCAGAACGGGTTGCAATGGTGCCTGTGTGCCGCTGGCCAATTTCTGGCCGATGACCAGGATTTTGGTCGGCATGCCAACCAAGCCGCTTAACGCATTGCTATTGTCAATTTCGATATATTGACCCGGTACCAGAATGTCGCTGGGAATAAGATTAAAGCTGATGCCAGCCATGGGTTAGCCCTCCTTCTTTTGGGTTTTCTTGGCGGTGTTTGACGGGTCCGGTACCGCAGTTTCGGTGACGTCTCCTTGGCGAATGCGGCGGCGCATGTAGCGGCTGTCCAAAACCAACGCGCCTTCAGCGGGAATCGGGCGGTTTGTTTCAAGATCAACCACAACGATCCCTTTTTTCGGGACGACATAGATGCGGGGCAGGTTGGGATTCATGGCTTAGGTCTCCAATGTTACATGGTCGGTTGCATCCGCCGTGTCGTCGGCAGGAAGTGGGGTTTCGACATTGCCGTGTGGCGGAATGTCCCAATCGGAATGGAAGGTTTTGAAATCGTCCAGATCAGCGGGATCGGCGAAGAATTCAATCAGATCAAATTCCGTTTGGATTTCGATGCCATAAATGGACGCGAGTTGTTTGTTGCTCTTGTCGTTATAAAGCGGATCAATGGCGGTGATTTGAAAAGGCGCGATTGCCAAACCAAGCCGTTTCTTGTGCAGAAGGCGGCAGATGTCATAAACAATCTTGTAACTGCCGGGCGTGTTCGCATCACCATGGCGTGACGCTTTCTCGCTACGCAGGTTTTTTGCGCCACAGATCACACCAAACTTTGCAATCATGCGGGTGCGTGATTGTGTCCCGCCATTCGGTGACGGTTGCGCGCCGGAAAAAATCACGAGCGCGGCCGGGAAGTTCTTCACGGCGTCGTCAATGCTGTCGCCGAATTCCCCGCCGTATGTTTTGACGGTCTTCAGCTTGTAGCCAAGACCACCGTCTCCCTGTGCGGCAAGAATGGTTTGAACGATGGCATCTTCAATCTGCGAAATTTGTACTTCCTGATCGCTCATCGCCATGCCCCCTGTACCCAATCTTCAACAACATCCGCAATGCCGTTTCGGTCTTTGTCGCTCAAACCCAAGAACGGACGTGCTGGTATGGTGACTTTCTTCACGCGAATAAACTTTCCGCCGATGCGAAAGGCCAATGCCTTTTTCGTCTTCGGCTTGATGTCGCCGCCGAATTGGTGAATGCCGGCATAGACCACATTGGTTCCCCATTCGACGCCCGTGCTGGTGGCGTTGTGGGTGATTGACGAAAACAGGCGACCGGATTTTTTCAGCGTTTCGCCCTTGGCTTCTATGGCTCGCAGTGATTTCGGCCACTTCACACCGTCAGGGCTTTCCTGATCGTTGAAGTGCTGTTGCGTTTGCGAAACACCCTTCGCGCCGATCTGGTCCAGCAAATCGCGGCGCATGCCTTTATCGCTCAAGCGGGCGAGAGCCTTCTTGATTTGCTCCATGCCTTCCGGTTTAAGGGTGATGCCATCGGTCATGCTTAGAATCCCTTCAAGCTGTCGCGGCTAAACATGCGGTCGGGGCCTTCAACACGCGCATCGGCTGGGGCGGATGGGGCCTGTTGTCCGGCAATGTCCAGATTGGCAAGGCCACCGCGAATGTCGCGCAGGAATCGGATGGCGTCTTCGTAAGACTGGCGAACCTCATCCGTGCGGCGGTCGCGGTGCAATTTATAGAATGCAATATCGGCGGCTTTGGAACGCAATACGGCGGCGGCCCGCGCAAGGGTCACGTCATAGCGTGCGCTGACATAGGAATCGATCTCGGCATCGGTGTCATCCAACGCGCGGGCCAACACGACATCATCAATAACGCCTTCATCGGTGCGATCAGTCAGCTCAATCAGAGCGACTTCACCGAAGGCATCAATCAGGTCTTGTTTGCTGGCGTAGTTCATGTCTGCTTTTCTCTGATGGGGGCCGCCCGGATTGGCGGCCCCCTGTGGGGTTCAGGTCAGGGGAGGGTTATTTCTTCGGGGCGGTGGTTCCGTCCGGCGGCGTTTTTGTTTCGTCACCAGCGGCATCTTTTTTGCCATCGTCGGCGGGGTCTTTTTTCCCGGTTTCCGTCTTGGCGGACTTTTCGTCTTTCACCTCAACCTCAACCACAACAAGGCGCGGTTCGGATTTAAGGTTTTCGATCTGGGCCTTGGTCAATTTGTCAGGGTCCAGAAGGGTGGGTGTGCTGGTGAATTCAAAACCAGCACGACGGAAGCTGTCACCACGGGCGACGACTTGAAGTTTTTTGGCCATATTGTTTACCTCATAAGGGCTTGTTGAAGGGGTGGTTGAACCGAACCTTTACAGGTACGGCACGACCAGGATTTCGGCGGTGTTGCGGTGGATGTTGGTTTCGCCGTTTGCAAGGTTCTCTGCTGCCAGCAGTTTGCGTGCGGCGGTTTCGTTGGATGGGCCAACAACCAACAGGTTCGGCGTGACGTTCAACGGACGGCCATTGTCGCCTTTGAAGCTTTGCATTGCCGCACGTGCTGAACCGTAGTTGGTTTCGTCCAGCGTTTGCTTGGAGCCGTAGGCCAACTGCCACAGGCCATAGCCCGCATTTACGCGCGCATCGACACCGTAAACGAACTCGCGGCGATTAAAGACGTTGCTGTCTTTCGGATCATCCATCGCAACGAATTCGTATCCGCGACGCTTTTGGAAGATAATCGGGCGCACAGGTTTTGATACGTCCAGCAGGAACCACGCCGCACCAGCGCCGCCCCCGAAGTTGGAGACAGACTGTGCAATTTTGTTTTCATCCAAAACCGGGTGATCGGTATCGAAGAAGTACTGTCCATCATAGCAAAGTTTAGAGAAGCCGTTTTTCAACAGTCCAAAAACGAGTTCATCCGGGTGCATTGCGGCGTCATGACCCAGCATCTCAAACATGGGTTTGTATGTGCCGAGCTTGTCGTCCTCGATGTTGTCGCGAAGAACGGGCACGGTATTTTCAAATGCGACATTCTTGATCGCAAAATCGTGTTCTTTCAAGTTTTGCAGAACACGTTCACCGAGCCACGGGCTAAAGCGTGTGCTGGAACCCAGCCATCCATATTTTTCTTCGGCGCTGGTGGAGTTCACTTCCATCGCAACTTTTGACCATTGCGGTTTGGCAGAGCTTAATGCGGAAGTGTACAAGCTCGTAAAGCCAGCACGAACGCCTTCAAGGTTTTGACGATTGATATTCATCGGATGAATCCTTCTTTCTGGATTTAAGGGGTGATTAGTCGAACTTGACCCAGACGCCGCCAGCGTCTACGTCCATGATTTTGCCCGCGACAGAGCGTGTGTTCGCGCCGTTGGTTTTTGCCACTGTGGAATCGTCAACGATGTAGCAATTGTTACCGATGTCAGCGCGGGTGATTTCATCGCCTGCTGCGCTGTTGGCGTATTGGAACACGCCCTTCTTGAAGGTGATTTTCTTGTCACCTGCAAGACCTGCACTGTTGTTGACGTACTCTTCGGCGCGACCGGGGAATTTCAAGGTGGTCGCGGTTGTGCCCGGAACGATGTTTCCGCTGGCATCCAGTGCCACCAATGCGCCTGCATAGATGGTTGTGGCGGCGGCAACGGGTCCGCTATGCAGTTTGTCGTCGTTCTTTTGCAGGGTGTCGCGATCTTTGCTCAAAGGCATAATGTTCTTTCCTTCTTAAAAGGGTTGGTGTTTTACTGATTGGTGCCGGTTTGAATTTTCAAATGCTTCTCGGCGTCTTCGATGCTCACGCCCATTGCTTGCCAAGCGGCCTTAACTTCATCGCTAGGTTTTGCGCTGGCGGTTTCGATCTGACCTTGGGGAGCGGATGATCCCGGAGCCACGATAACGGGGGCGGTTTCAATGTATTTATGGAACCCGGTCAGATTGGCGCTGGCATATTCCATCGCCCACGCTTTCTGCCCCGGTGAAACTTTCCCGGCCTTCATTGCCGCATCAACGGCTTCGGTGGCATCGCGGTCGCTCTGCGATTTTTTCAGGTGGGCCAATTCGCCTTTCAGATCATTGAAAACGGACATCGGAACGTATTCCGAAGCGTCCGGTTTTTTGGACTGCCCGACTTCGATCAGGGCGGACATGGTTTCCAAGACGGTCTTTGCATCCGCTTTGGCGTCCAGCTTCAAGGTTTTGCGGATGTCAGAAACTTCTGCGCTCGCCGCATTCAGGTTTTGCAGGCGTTCGGTCAGGGCCGCCACGACTTCGTCGCCCGTGGCTGTTTCGGCCAGCCCCAGCAATGCGGCAAGTTTCTTCACAAATTCGTCCATTGGTTTCATCTCCTCTTGAGATTGGGTGGTTTGGGAACGGTGGATGTCGGCTGATGCAACAGCCGTCATTTCGAGGCAAGGGAAGCACGTCAGGCTGGCGTGCATGATTTGCAGGACTTCGCCTGTTGCCGGATTGGTTTTGAAAACGGGGCTGATGTAGCGGTACTCTTTGGCGGCCAGTTGTGCGGTGGCTTTTTCAGTCCATTCCACGAATGCCCAAACGCCGTCTTCACGCGCTTCCATTTTTTTGATCCAACCTGCCGCCGTGATTTCCGTGCCGCGTGGCATGAAGACGGTCTGGTGATCCCTGTCGATAAACAGGTCCGTCTTTGGACGGATGCTGGCGGCGATCACGGCGGCAGGATTTTTCAGCTCAAACGGACCGCGCCCGTCATAGCCAGTGAAACGCCCTGCCGGAAATAATTGAATCCATCCGCTTTGGCCGGGTTTAACTTCAACAGAGAATGCTTGTAAATCTGATTTCATGTGGTCATGCTACGGATATGCGGCATGGCCAATCAGAGGGACGCTAGGTCACCCTGACGCTATCTCGGTGGGCAGGGCTTAATAGAGGGGTTGAACTGTCTGGTCCTTTTTTGTCCCATCCACACGCAATGCCGGAGGCGATCATGTAGCGGGTTTTATTTTCGTAATCCCCCAGTTTTCACCCCCGGACGCAATCCGGGGGTTTTCTTTTGGACCAGACCCCATTTAAGACCCGATTTAACGCCTTCAATTTTGCAATCTCGGCCCCGGTTGGTATGGTTGCCGCAGACACCCCCATCCACGGGGCTGTACGGGCCTTAAAACGGGCCATCCCAAAATTGACTGATTTTGGAAAATGTGGGACAATTGGAATTGTCGGGGTCAGGTGGCCATATCCACCCCCAAAGTCCCGGCACGGCCCGGACGCGTATGGCGCAACCGGGCCTTTTATTTTTTCCCCCGTCGGTAGGCCAGCGTCCCTTTGCGTTGATTCAGGATATAGCGCAGGTCATCGGTCTGGAACGATGTGATTCCATTCCACCCGGCCGCCGATGTATCAAACATGGTGAAGCCGTTGGTCCCGCCATCATCCCACTGGGTCAGGTATGTTCTGGTCAGCGTCATGCGGCCTTGCGGATATTCCTGCCACGTCCAGAAAATTTCATCGGGGTCTTTTATCGCATGCGCCAATAGCAATACATGGCGGTGCCTATCACGCCGCTTTACTTTGAGCTTTCCATTGGCAGTACGGAACAAATCATCCGAGATGATGAGCTGCTCACCAAGCTTGTCTTTGAAGATGACGGGCTGTCCGATCTTGCCGCCGAATTCCTTCAAGAATAATTCAACATATTCTTCATCGGGCAGATCGTCCGGTAGGATAAGCTTTTTATCCATCGCGCGCGGCGCGGGCGGTGGGGTATCAATTAAAGGGCCGCTGTACGGTATCTTCAATGGCTGATCCAGCGGCGGCGGTGTCAACGCTTTCATCCGGGCTTTGCCGACGTTCTGGGCAAATCCGGGGGCAATGCCCTGTGGTACCTTCACAAGCTGGCCATTCCGCTTGTCGATCCAGTTTCTATCCGGCCCGGTCGGACTGCCCGGTGTGACGGATAGGCCAAGGGATTGAATGTCGCGCTCACTAAGCTGTTGCACGGTGCATCGGCATCCCCATCCATTCGGCGGATAATGTTCGTCCCAGAACGGATCATCAGCGTGCTTCACAACATTGTGCCATTGGCGGTGGCTGTCACGGGTACTGTTATCCAGAACACACAGATAGCGTAAATAGGGTTGCGTCTTCTTGGTGCGTTGAACGGTTTCCCATTTCCCGGCCGCATAAGCCGTGCGCATATTGGTGTCGAAGATGGTTCGCAATCGCCGGGAGCTGCCGAGCTGAACCTCTTTCATTTCACCTGTAAGCGGGTCCAGCATTTCCTTGCGGCCCCACCATCCTTTCTCCTGAAGGGTGGGGCGCAGGCGGGCCTTGAATGTTTCCAGCGTGGTTCCATCGGCAATCGCGGTATCAACGGCCTGCCTGATATCCTGCAGGATATCAGCACGCATGGCCTTGGCGACGGTGAAGCTGTAGGCGTGATCTTCGCTGGCCATATCACGCCAGTCGAATGTAACCTTATAGCCCTTCGACCGGAAGAATTCGATGGCTTGCTTTGGCGGTAGAGCCTTTAACTCAATATCCGACATTATTTTTTCCCGGATAAATCAACATTCAGGTTCCCGGCCAACCGTGCCGTAAAGATGGCCTGTGCAATTTTCTCGGCGGCAGGGTCCATCTTCAGCTTTGCAACAATCGCAAGAAGCCTATCGTTCAACTCGTCAAAGGATGCGGCGTCTTGGATGGCTTCTTCAAGTTCCGCAACGATGGGGTTCATCACCTCTTCCCAATCGTCCGCCATATCATCGGCCAGTGCGTCAATGATATCTGATGTGCGCTGTGGATCTGCGGATGCGGCGACAAGGTTTTTATTCCGGGCGGCGAACGCTTCTTCACCGCCACCGGAAACACTTTCCGGCAAGCGGACGATATCGTCATCATTCAACGGTGCAGGCAGACCCAGCTTTTCAACCATTCCTTTCTTGGAAATTTCCAGCCCCATTCTGACAGCGCGTTGGGCGGCGATGGAAAGTTTATCCATATCCGCAGCTTCGGGGCTACCAATATTCAGGCGCGGATATGCCCGGCGCGGCCCCCGGTTCAGGATAATGATAGCCGGGATCAACTGTTCATTCAGTGTGGCCGCAAGTTGTTTCGCATCGGCCCGTGCAATATCGCCTCTCACGTCATTGTGCGATGCATTTCCAGACAGCCCACTGGACAAGGCGTCGGTTGTGGTGGTTTGCCCCAGAACGGCTTTTGATATTTGTTGGTCAGCAAAATTGCAAAGCCGTTCAAACGCGTCAATGGTTCCGCCCTTACCCTGCGTTTCGATGAAGTCAATCATCATGGATTCAGGAATGATTGCGGCAGAGTCGGAGCCAATATTCGCAACGGCCCGCATCAGGATGTCGCGGTCTTTCTTAGATGCGCCGGGGCCGTACTTCCCAAGGCGGATGGGTTGACCATATGCCTCAAGGAATACGACCCAATCTTTGATGCTGAAGTTTTTGAACAGCCACATCCAAGCGCAGGGCCGGGCAACGCCACCGCGAATTGTTAAGCCGGACTTAGAGGCGTGGCGGTGGACAATGTACTTGTACGGTTGCAAATCTTCGCCGTCGATTGATGTGCCATCACGAAGGCGGAGTGTATGCCCATTGTTCCGATCAAATTGGAACCAGCGCGGATCGCGCCAGATCAATTCTTTCGGAAGCCACAGATCGGACGACACTTCCCAGATCATTTCCGTGACAGAAAATCCCTTGCCGATTGCGTCAAGAATGTCAAAGATTTCTGCTTCCAGCCTGTCGCGATTCAGCCATTCGCTAATAAGCTTTGCGTCGGCCTGATGTTCCGGGTCATCGCTGGCGGCTTCAACAGAAATGTCCATTTGTGCAACGGCCCGTTTCCGGGTGCCCAGCACAGACATGTAGTGCGTGTCTTTTTCTTCCAGTTCTTCGGCCAGTTCCAGATATGCCTGAATGTCACCCGCTTCGGAATCGCGCAGGATGTTTGCCAGACGGTGTGGGTTCAGCCCGTTTGTTACGGCGCTGGATCGGATGGATCGCACACCTGTCGTGGTGGGTCCAGCCTGTTCAACCAACAAATCTTCGCGCTTGATTGTCTTTCCGAAGCGGTCGGCCAACTGTTTCAATCTGTCAAACATTAGTATGCTCCTTTAGAAAATCGCCCACCGCTGTCGTTGTCGTCATCATCGTCGCTGTTACGCAGGCTGGATGATTGTTCCATTCCATTCGCTGGGGTGTAATCATATTCAACAATGTTTTGCATGCTGGCCCAATGAGCCATAACAGCCGCGACCAGAGAATCCCCGTGTCGCTGATTTCCGTCTTTCCCTTTTGTGCGCTTTGCTGGGATTTGGGGAATGCCACCTTGCATAACAACGGTGCGGTGGTCATTGGCAATATCCCGGTCTTGCGGAAGCGTGAATGTGGCGTCTTCCAGTGCGGATTTGTAAGGTGGGAACGCTTCCAGATACCAAGCGGCGGAGGTCATAACTTGGTGAACGTGGCCGTGCCCATAACGGTCTGCTGTTTCTTCAGCCATCTGTTGGCCGTTCCCGCGCGCATCGAATGCGGCCCCGGCGCGACGCGGTAGCCTGTCCATGATGTACCACAGAATTTGAAGCTGTTGACGGAACGGGATGTTTTTCAGCTCTACAACAAACGGTGTCCAGCGCACCATGTTCTGCATGACTTGTATTGGCCAGATCACGCTTAAGTCGCCGGAACGCGCAAAGTCACCACCAACATAGCTGGTGGTGTCCATTAAGCTGATCTTGTCCAATAGTGGTGATAGGGTTTCTTCGCACCAAAGTTCGATTTCACGGTTGCGCTCTTGTTCGGGCTTTTGTCCCCACTCGGTAGAACGCGCTAGGCGCACAACCGGAATGTCTTTGCGCATCCTGCTTTCAACAAGAATGGCAGGAATGTACGCACCGGATGATAATCGCGGAACGCAGAACAATTCTTCATCAGCCCCTTCGCCGTAGGAGTCAATGATTTCCTGCCGCCATTGTGCTTCAGATTCTGGCGACCATTCCTTGCCAGTTGTCAGGCAAACGCGTTTGTATAGGCCGTCTTTGAGCGCATCATCAAAGTCGATGCGGAGGACGTGATATTTGTTTTTCTTAGCCCGTGCATCCTGAACATATTCATTGAACGGATTGCTTACGCCATCGTGCGTGGAGATAATTAAAACTTTACCACCCCAGATCAGCAGGGCAAGAGCGGCCTTCATCAATTCCTTCAGGTCATCATGGAATGCGGCTTCATCAATAATGACATACCCTTGTCGACCGCGTAATGATCGGGGGCGTGATGTTAGCGCAATGATCTCGTATCCAGAATCAAACCGAATGCGGAATGCCTGAATTTGTTTGGTGTGGTTATTTTCGTCAATGTCGTCGAAGATGAACTCGCTGACTGCGGCAGCGGCATGATGAAATGATTTTGCCCACGTTGCACAAGTGTCGATGAATTCACGCGTCATGTCCAAGTTGAAGCCGATGTAAAGAACATCCATCCCTTTTGATGATCGACTTTTGGCTGCGGTCAAAACGGCATCGGCGGCAATAGACCAGGTGACACCGATCCGGCGTGACTTCTCACAAATCACAACAGAGTATTGCGATGTGGCCTGCATCAACTTTTTTTGATAGGTCAGGAATACATCTGGCAAATTTAAGTTCACGTTCTGGCTTACCGTAACTTGCTTCATGATTTCACACCCTGTAATCGCAAATCGTATCGGTCGCGGATATCCTTCAAGATATGAAACTGAACACTCTCTCCATCTGCGCGAGCGTTGGACATAGCCTCTTCTTCAAGGTCGATAGGGTTTACCTCTTTCAAAACGTATATCAGTGCGTCACGGTCCACGTTCTTGATGCCGATGACACTGTAAAATCGCATGAGGGCCTTCAGTGTTTTTGAGCGCATCATGCCTTTTGCGATTTTGTAAGAATCCGCCAGTACCATCAGAGCGGCAATCACGCATTCTTCACCATGCTGCGACAGCCCGGATTTGATTGTGCCCAGTGCGGCCGTAACGCGGGGTGGTGTCATTCCATACGGCGCGGGCTGCAGGGCGATTGACACCTCTGCTTCGTCGCATACTTCCTGAATTTTTAATGACGTTTCATCGCCCATGGTCAAGAGGGCGCGGTGCATGGCAAGCGCGTGCAGTCCGGCTCTGTCCCTGTTGATGGCGACAAAGTTTCTGGCCTGATCTTCTAGGCTTAAATCTGGAACGACATAGCAAGGTATTGTATCAATGTCGGCTCGACCTTGAACGGCTGTAATTCTGTGTTGGCCGTCGATCACCAAGAACTTCCCCTTTGGTCCGGGTGTCACGGTGGGCGGGGAAAACCGTGCCCACAGAAAATTCTTGTATATGTTCTCAATGACTTGTTGTGAACGTTGAGAGTTTGTGTGCCGTTGATAATGATGATCAACGACAAACACATCCTTCTTGAGCCATTTCAGTTCAGGCAGTGGACCCGGATCAATAGGCATTATGCTTCAATCCCCAAGATGGACGCTTTGATTTTGTTGACGGTTTGATCGCTGATGCCTTCTGATATGGCTGTGGCCACGGCTTTCTCGGCGGCTTTTTCTGTTGCGATCCTGCGCTCTTGTTCACGGGCCGCCAGAATTTGGGCGTCCAGATCAATCTTGCTGGCCTTGGTCAGCTTCTCAAGTGCAGTCGCAATGAACATCGTGTCCTTTGCGTCGAAGGTAACATCACCATCCTGGTCTTCCGGCCCGGTCATCATCTTCATAATCATTGTATGAAGGATTTCGAGGTTCGTTCGTGATACCTCGCTGACTTCTTGCCCTCCAAATTGACGCGCTACAGCCTTCGCCATTTCACGGGATCGGCGAATATTGGCGGCGATCCGATCCATTTTCTTCGTGTACCGACCTAAAGCCGAGCGCGACACGTCAACGTCAATGGCATCCAGTGCGGCCATGATTTCATCAAGCGTGCATCCTTGATCGCGCAGTTCGGCGATCTTTCTTTTGACGTTAGGGGGCAAGCGGCTGATTGTTGATGGGCGATTTCTTTGGTTCATTGTTGCCCCTTAAATACCGATTGCGGGTTTCTTCACGCCCTCAACTTCAATACGGCCTTCAGCCACATCGACGCCGCGGCGGGTGATTGTGGCGATAGCAACATCTGCGTAATATTCCAGAACGACCAGTCCGGCTCCTTCCAGAAAGCGCATGTCCTCACGGATTTGGGATCGCGGCTGGCGGGAATGCCCAAGGGCTTCAACACCCATGTGCAGGACGCTTTCGTTTGCACTGCCCTGCGATTCTTTCAAAAGGCGCAGGATGCACAGGCGGCGGTCTTGGGCGATGTGTTTGAGGTAACCGTTCATACACTTCTCCGTTTCAGAAACTCATCGATTCGATCAACTTGGTTTTGCATCCGGTCGGAAATATCATTGAAGCCTGACAGGCGGGCGTTGATGGCCTTTAACTCGCCCTTCAGTTCGGTGATCTGGTTTGAAATGTTGTGCAGGGATGATTCATCAGGCATTTGCTGGATGGCCTTTTCCATGAAAGCCATCCTCATTTCGCCACGCTCCTGTTTATCCTGCAGAGTGTCGTGTTCTACCCTCAACTTCTCAAATTCTTCGCGTGTCGCAAACTTACTTTGCATGACGATCATGGCAACCATAAAGACGCCTTGAACAATCATGACAATGACGGTCGGAGATGAAAACAGGTCTTTAATAAAATCCATCACGGTGAAACCTTGGTCTGTCGTTTGAACACCAGCAGCCGACCAAAGTATTCGTCGATGTCTGGGCAGGTTGAAATTTCGCGGCCACGTTCATCTCGCAAAATCGGGCAGACGCGATTAAGTTCCGCCTTTACTGCCTCCCCACCTTCTGGGAATGGAGGACATGCGTGGGAAACGGTCAGCTCTTTTTCAGTCGCCGAACAACTCATCACGAACAACAGAAGGGGAATCAGCAGGACGTGCCGCGATTTCCAGTTGCTCATTCTGAATTTTGACCTGTTGTTCAAGCGCATCTTTTTTCACTTCGATTTTTGCTGATCGCCGAATAAACAAACCCGCCACCACCAGCTTGATTGCATCAATGATCTTGGCGATGGCGGGCAGGATGGAATTAAACCACTCCATTGGAGCGCTCTTTTTCAATCTGTGCGGAAATCAGGTTAAGGAGCGTATTGTGATCGACACCAATTTTCTTAAGCACGGTCGGGAAGGTGTCCAGAATGGTATTCAGCGCGGCCGCAACAAATTGGCTCTTCACGGCGACATCATCAATATCTTGAATGCGGACCTGTAATCGTGATTCGGCCTTCTTCAATGCACCAATAATGACGAGCGCAAGATTGCCCTGCATCTCCGCATCCAGTTTGATTGCACTTTTCTTCCGGCCAAAAATGAAAGCGATGATTGCCCCGGTCGCCGCGCTCAAGCTCGCAAACACCAGCGTCACCAACGCCGACAGGCCATCTTGCAGGTTGACAGCATAGGTGATTGCATCAGCCGCATGAGCGGATGTTGCAAAAATGATGGCCATGGCCACGAGATAGGTGGCGGCGGCCGCCAGCAGAATAAGGATATGTTTCAACGCCATAGTGTTTTTCTCCCTTAATAGGTCCAGATGGTGGATGGAAAGCCAAGGCTAAGCTGATCGCCCATGCCCAGATGAATGAAGCGGCCCGCGCCTGTCTGTTTCAGGCCGATGCGCCGGATGCCGTGGCCGTATGCAATGACGATCAGGTCCATGGCATCAGTGCCAGAGATTGCGATGTCGGCGGCGCAGCCATAAAAATGTTCGCCGGGGCCGTGCTTTGTAATTTCAACAGGATGTGTTTTGTCCCGATAACCGGATGTAATAATCATCGGCTTATCGAAAGTGTCGCGGATTTGTTGGAGCCGCTCCATGAATTCGGGGCGCATGCGGTTGATGCCCGTATGCTTGCAGTCAAATTCAGACTTGCGAAAATTCGGATATTTTGACCAATCTAAGCTCATGCCCTCATCATACTAAGGGGGGCTGATTGGATCAGAGTGACGCTAGGTCACCCTTAGAGGGGAAGGTGCATTTGGTTCGACTCGTCCAGATCGGCCAAGTCGGCGAGAACGCGGTACACATGTCGTCGGCTGACACCGACTATGAAGCCGATCTGGGACTTCGGTGTGCCGCCTTTGTAAAGGCGTGCGATCTTTACCCTCAATCCAGCTTCGGGGGAAATGTCAATTTCCATTCTTCCGTAAACATGGCTGATTTTCTGTGCCGCGTCCAGTCCGACACAAACCGCGATCGGGTGATGCTCGCCGATGACTTCGGGAATGTATATCTTTCTGCCACCAAAATCTGCGGCCAGATGCTGATACAAAGCGTCGCCGATCAACTTCCTTAAGCTGGCGGTTGTCGGGTTGTCATCAAGGTCGTCTGGGATGTTGTCGTACAGATCGGTCATTTACGCAGTGACGCTCCCAGTTCTTCAATGACGCAGTCCAATGTTTTGTTGTCGGCATACAGGCAATCCTGAATGGTATATTCACCATTTCTGATTGCTATATCGTTAATGCCCAACTTTTTTGCTTGCCAAAATATTAGGTTGAGCTTTGCTGCGGTCGCGTAGCTGTCCTCTCCGTCTATCCCGGCGAATGTCCGGGCTGTAGAAACGCTTTTCACATGTTCTGCTGTCGGGTGGGTATATCCAAGTCGGGCCATCCAGCCGCGCAAAGCTCGGATAATTTGATCGGCGTGGTATTCACCAATCCAGTGCAGGTCTTCAACTCCGCATGTGCGCTTCACGAATTTTGCCAGCGCGTGTTCGCTTGATTCTTCAACGGCGGCCATGTGATACAGCATGATCCAGAGGGCGCGGATTTTCCCGGCCTGCGCATGGTTCGCCATCTTGCGTCCACCAGCGCGCTTTTTAACGGCCTTAAATCCAAGGCGCTCAAATTCTTTGATAACCGCATCCAGTTCGCGGTCCGTCATTTTAGCCGCGCTGTCTTTTCCCGTCACACGGGTCAGCAGGGCGCGGTAGGAGCCGTCATCAAGAGCCAGTGTTTTGCTGGCAATCTTGATTTTGGCAATCTTCGCATTGCGGAAATCGGCTCCTACCTTCATCGCTTAAACTCCTGCAATGTCCAGTTTAATGGCTTCCCAGTCCGACTCTGCTGTCGGGCGATGATAAAACCGGATGTAGCGTTTTGATTTACTAACACGGATGGAATCCGTAATCGCATCCATGGCCGACTTCCATTTGTCGTCCGTGATGTTCAAGCGGCGAAGCCCCAGAATTCGGTCTGCATTCAGGCGGTTGTTTTTATCCACTTTGAACGCATCAAAAATCAGGGCTTTGATATTGTCGTTTGCACCGCCGGACCATTCATGGATGCACTCATCAATCAGGCTTTTTGCGATCTGTAATTCCGGCCCGAACTGGATGAAATCGTTAATCGACACTTCAACCTTGAACTTGCCGTCAAATGACGTGATGGTGACATTCCCTTTTTTCCCGCCCATCTTAGCGCCGTATTTTTCGGCCAGCAGATTCAGCAGAGCGTCAACATCATTGAAGGCCAAATTCTTAAACGCCTTGATTGCATCACGCATGGACGTTGCGGTTCCGAGCAAGCTCATAACCAGCTGGTTCGTCAACTTGTCCTGTGGCTTCACAAGAGCGGATGGGACCAAATGTCCTTCGGCGTTTGTCATGTATTCTGGTTCTGTGTTCACTGTCTTTTCCTCTCAGGTTGTTTTGCTTTCCACAGATCCAGCCGAATAACTTTCTCGGTGGGCTGGGGCGGCAGGGTGGTAAGGTGTTCGGGTACGATATGGCTTTCCAAAATTCGCACCCGATCTGCGATGTCGTTCAGTTGTCTTGCCAACTGGATTGCGGGGCTGCCCTTGATGAAGAATTCAAAGCCCGGACTTCCAGCAATTTGGTAATCCACCAAATTGCTGATCTTTCTGATTTCATCACTCAGCGACATTCTTCACCGCCTTTCTGCTCACGTTGTTCGGGCAGCGTTTGCATGCGACGAACAGACGCACAGCAACGTGGTTGCTGGGGTTGTATGCGGTCCCTTGGTGCGAAAGGCATTCATCGCCTTGGATGTTACCCAGCACCGGGCAGAAAACGCATGTGACGGAGAGGGCCGATTTAACCCGTGCCTCAACGCCGACTAAATCCCCGGTGTATTTATTCTTGAGGACTTGGTTAATCAGGCTTGGGGATCGGTCAATCTTACGCGCCGCCGATGCCTGACTCTCTGCATCACAATACCGGGCTAGTGTGTTGACCCATTCCGGGGCATTGTCGCCCCAATATTGGGCGACAATATCCACGGCCAGCGGATGGCGTTTTTCAATCGCGCTCATGCCGCCTCGCTTTCCGGCCATACAACCATGCCCGTGTTGCGGTCATATACCTTGAAGGCACGGGCAATCATCACGCGCGGCGCATGTGGCCCTGTGTCGTTCTTTTGCACAAACTTATAAACATCACCTACGCTTCTTAGATACCCGGCTCTAGTCAGGTATAAGCAATAATGCTTTGCTTCCTGCTCCACGGTTTCCGCCGCTAATGTCAGGTCGGAAATGCGAAAGTTTTTTAATACTTTCATCGCCGCCCACATGCGTTGCATCCCGTCCGGTTTTTTCTTCTTCCCGTCATTTGTAATGTCGGGGCGATGAGCGCCGTTATCTTTCATGAGCTGATAGACAACTGGGCCGCCGTCTTTGCGGGCTTTGATAAAGCCGCCAGCCATCAACGGTTTCAAGAAGCCACGAGCCGTTGATGCGGAAATGCCGGAGTGTTGGCACAGCTCTTTCAAGGTAAAGCGTTTCAGTGTGCGGATTGATGTCCACATTTTATCGCGATCTGGTGAGTAGCTCATGGATTAGAACCCCCGTGTCTTCGGCGGCACGGCCGTGTACAGCGGTTGGTTGCCCCATTCTTTCAGGCCGATTGTTTTCAATCCGTCCATCCGGGCAAAGTTGGCGATGCGGTCAATGTTCGTTACGATACGGCGGACACTGCCTTGTGCCTGTCCAACCAGAATATTCAGAAGATCGTCCTGAATTTGAACGGTGGGCGCATAGTGGCGGTTCAGTGACTGCGCATCTTCGATATCAGCGGGCAAAGCTTGCGCCCATTCCATGATACGGCCGTCAAAGCGTTCCCATTTTTTCAGCTTTTGTGGCAGGTTCTCTTCACCGATCAGGACAATAGGAGCGTTTGATTGCTCGTAAATGTCGCGGACCAGATCAATCATGCCTTCCTTTTGGACCGCATAATCGAATTCGTCGATAATGAAGGGGCGTTGGCTGGCCGCCAGTTCTTCGGATACTTGATCGGCCATGGCGGAAATCGTCTTTGCGGCCGGAATGCCCATGGTCTTCAGGGTCATCTCAAGGAAAGGCTTCTTTGCCCAGTGCGATTTCATTTCCACATGGTAGGCTCCCAAACGCGCCGAAACGAATGCGGCGGCGGTGGATTTGCCAAAGCCGGATGGCCCGGAATACGTCCCCAAACCCGGCAGGTGCAGGGCGCGATCCCGTAGCTTTTCAACGGTTTGGAGCAGGACAGCGATATTTTTAAGCGGCGCTGTTCCCGGCGTTCCATAATTCTTGACTTTCAGTTCTGTTACACTCATATTGTCCTCACACAATGTTGTTCAACGGCCCGCCCCACGCGGGTCGTTTTTTTATTCGCCCGCTTTATCGTTCGTCATTTCCTTCATGATCTCGCGGGCGCGATACCATGAAGTATTCTGTACATGCTCGAACCATTCGATTTCCTCGGGGTCGAGCTGAATGCCCATTTCAAGCTGGGATTCAATATTCAATAAACGCCGCGCCCAACGATCCTCTGCCTTCTCTTCACGCGCTTTTGGCGCATTGAAGTCGGCAACAAGCACTTCGTGCGCCATCTGTTGCTCTGGCGTCATCTCGGTTGTTGGGCGTTGGAACACACGGGCGGCTTCATCCAGCGATGCGGATTCATACCGTTCTGAACGGTGCGGGAATTGCGCCAGCTTAGAATTGTCGCGGGCGGCCTTGGACAGCACATCTTCGGCGATCTTCTCCGGCGTGATCTTCCGGGCAAGACGGCGCACTTCTTTGGTTTCGTCCGCGATGTATTGTTTCTGACGGGCCTTCGCTTCGGATGCGGCCTGCGCCGGGTCTGCGCCAAGGCGTTCTTGGTTCAGGGCTTCGCAAATGAATTCCTGATCCGGGGTAAACACATAAACACGGCCCATGTCTTCCGGGTCGTGGCGGACAAAAACGCGGTGACCAACATGCAGTTCCAGATTGGGGCCGTAGAAAATACCGTTGTCGATCCGCAAACCTTTCTTGGTGATGACGCGGAAGCCATCGGTCCCGGCCAGCGGTGCCAGCAACAGGTCAAGGGCGCGGATGTTGTCGATCCGCATGATCGGCATGTCCCATGTCGCGGCCTTTGCAAACGGTGACACGCCCAAACTGGAATGCTTTTTGTGCGAATAACGGTCCTTTACCCAGCGGTCCATGTAATCCTGAAGCTCAACATGGTCCATCTTGATGGCGAAGGCTTCTTTATCGGATTCACCCAGACGATGGGCGAAGGCTTTTTGCGCTTCGATCTTCTTGCGGTCGGCCACGCTATGCCCGACATAACCCGGCAGCATCTCCATAAGGTCGTGCTGCATGGTTTTAATAACCCGTTCGACATGCGGCTTGCCTTCCGGCGTAAAGGGCATACAGGTTTGAAGGCGGATATTAAGGGCTTGGATCGCCGACACGAAACGGTGCGAAGTAAAATCGGCACCGTTGTCTGTTTTCAACGTCTCCGGCACACCCCATTCCATGATTGCGCGGCGCACCAGCATCAAGGATGCATCGGTGCAGGCGGTTTTTGACACGCTGAACAAGACGCGGCGCGACCAAACGTCAATGATGGCGTAGATGGAATACCGTCCATCGGCCAACAACACGTCTGCTGGCGATGCGTCAATCTCCCACCGCTGGTTCAGGCGGTGAACATCACCCGATGCACTGCCGAATGCCACCATGTGGCGGTTCTTCCACCCATCCGGGTCTGCGATTTTCAGGTATGTGCTGGCGTTCTCAACCTTCCACTGGATCAGGAACCGTTCAAACGCCCGGATTTGTGGCATTTCAACAATCTTTTCAATGCCGGATTCATCGGTGATTTTCAGCGTGTCGCCAAACTGGCTACGGATATAGTCGCGGACGTGGCCCGCCTTGATGTGCGGTTTTGAACACACTAGGCCAACGATACGGTTTTGTACCGCGCCGCCCTCGGCCAGTGCTAAAATGCTCTTGCCCTTGCGGTTGTTGTACTGGGCATAAACGGTCTTTGGGTCTTGCTCAACACCTGACCGCCAGCGGCGCAGGGACTGAATGCTGAATGTCGGAACAACCGCCATCACCCAATCGGCGAACCAGCGGAATTCACGGCTTTCCTTTTCCACGCTAAACTGGTCAATGAACAACGATTCCGCCTGTTTCATTTTCAGGCCATGGTGGTCACGGAATGCATCAAAGCGGCGCACAATAAACAGGATCGCATCACCGCGCAGTTGTTTGGAGCGCAGGGCGGCGTCTTTTGGGTCCAGATGCGGCACGCACATTCCGACCGGAGTGGCGGAGCCTGTGTGGTTTGACAGGATTTCAAGGCGAATGGCGGGGTCTTTAATGGCGGAAATCGGGTACATGCGCCCACCGCCCCGGCCTTGACGTTCAATGAATGGCCATTTTTCACTTGTGGCCAAGCTGTTTATTCTGCGTTTTGTTGTCGGAAAATCCGGTAACGCCATGTCCGCCAGTTCACGGGCTGTAAAATAAATCTCGGTCATTGCTGAACTCCCGAAAACTTGGCAGTTTCATTTCCCCAACTGGTCCAGCCTGGTCGGGTTGTGCGGGCGAATAACTCAAGGTACGGACCGTCAAACAATTCTTCGATGATCGTGGCCATTTCGTCCGGCTTGCGGGAGTGCTCACGCCGTTCGGCGGTCAGGGAGATTTGCAGATCGTGCAGGTCTTCGGGCAATGGCCCTGTATAAAACCGATTGCGCGTGGACCTGTTTTTAATTTTTGGGTGGCCAATTGTTCCAATCAGGAACGGTTCTTCTGCGGACCGCAGGACGTATCCGGTGCCGAAAGCACTTTTGCCGTGGCGCGTGATCTTTCCCCACGAACCGCCCGTTTTGTATTCAAAGCCCCATGCATCCATCAGGGCATAAGCTTGGGGCAACATGGGCCAAACACCCCACATCACGAGAGCGCAATTCGGCGCGGCGGCAAAAATGATCTGGTCGCGCAAAGCGGCCATCACGTCAAAGTGCGAGCATTGATAATGCGCGTCCGGGCTTTTGCCGTATCCTTTGTCGGAATACATGGTGTATGCCCATGCGGGGTCGGCGTATATTACGCCATATTGCCCTTGTGGAACCGGGATCATTCCGCGCCTCCATTCATGCGTTTAGTCAGAAGGCGGCGCATGGCAGCTTCATCAACACCAGACAGGGTGCCCTTAATGTCGTTGTCGAGAAAACGCTTCATCATCATCTGTGCCCCGTACTCGGCACACTTGGCTTCATCTTGGGTCAGCATGCGGAAACCGCAGGATTCGACCAACAGCTTGAGCGCGGTATAATCGCCCGTGATCTCACACAGGGCTTTCAACGCATCGGCATGAATGCGGCGCTGGACGGTGGACATAGCGGTCCACTGGTCGATGTGGCTCTTGGTGATTTCACGGCCAAGGGCGCGGCTCATTCGGGCCGCAATCTCTATCCTGTCCATGGGGTCGGTGGGGCGTTTTGACACACCATCCACGACCGCCTTTAACGCCTGCCGGAAGCGATATTCAAAATCACTTAAACCGTCCTGCGACCCGCCCTGTAGCGACAGGCGGTCTGCAATATCTTCAAACAGATCAAGAATCATCTGGTTTTTATCGGTGGGTTTTTTGGTGCGCTGCATTATCGGGCCTCCCCATAAAGGGTGGCGGCGGCCGGATCGGTCCTGTCAGAGTGCCGGGTGCGGCCGCCGCCGACTTCGTCCAATCCGCCCTTGGGGGAAGGGTTTACGGATGGCGAAGTATTCTTGAATTTTTTCAGGTGGTAACAAATCGCGGAATGGTCGCGGTTCATGGCGCGGCCAATCTCGGCTGGCCCCATGCTCAATTCACGGTGCATCCGTGTGATGATGACGTGGCGGACACCGTCCAACACTTCACCCCGGCGGTGCGAAAGAACCAGATCGCAATTCACATCATTGCGGTCGCATTCTTCTTTCATGATGGCATGGGACAGAAGGATCATTTTAAAAGCCCTCCCGCGCCAATGCGATGGCGGCACGCGCTTTCAAAACACTTGCGCTGTTTTTCTTGTATCCGCTATCAAGCATAGACGTTACCGCTACTTCCAACGCCCCCAGTAAATCAGGTGCGGCGGCAACAAGGCGGCAATTTGCTCTATGCTCTTCGGGCGAAATCTGCTCCGTGGCAAAAACGGTAATGCAAAACCATTTCCCGACTATATCGGTAATCGGAATTACATCAGAAACCCGTGCTTTTGGTGAGGTTCTGCTGTCAATTATCCATGGTCCCGGCGTATGTAGTGTCATTTCACACCTCCGCCGATGAAGTTCATCAGGTTCGGGTGTTTGTCGTTCGGGTTAAACGGCCCGGCCAACAATGTGTCGCTGGCTTCGTCATACACCTCGACCCAATATCCGTATTGCAGATATTGAACGGCCTGATCCAAGGCCAGCCCAATGTCGCGGGTCAGGCAATAGTCATGGATGTTGTCGCGCTCGTATCCGGTACGGGTATCCGGGTTGGTGCGGCTTCCTTCAATGCGGAATTTGCGGTCAAAGGAAGCGGCGGATGCATTCCAGCCAGCGGGCAGGCCGACAATATCGGAGTATGTGCTGTTATCGTTTGCGGGGTTCGGGATCATGCGACTCTCCGTGCGGCATCTTCACGGATGACCAGGTGCGCTTCGCCGACCAGAGAAACGGGGAAGGCCGCACCGCGCATGACGGCCGCCAATGTCGCTTCAAACTTGATGGCCTGACGGACGCGGCGCGTGGCTTCCAGCGCGTGGCCCGTTGCCATGCCGTTTAAGCTTCGCATGATGGATGACACCATGCTGTCATTGCTGGGCAATCGACGGGTTATGATTGCCATCTCAACATCATCCAGAACGGAATAGGCTTCTGGAATGCGGAGCCGATCCAGCTTTTGCCAGATGGTCCGGGCGGCTTCATAGCTGGTTGTTTCGTCGTGTAGTGTATTCATGGTTTCCCCCAAGGCTGGTTTGCGTTTATGAAAATTTGTGTGGTGTTTTTTGACGGTGACGGGGTGGGTGTTTTCGGGTAGGTTTTCTGCGAGCTGATCTGATCCGTTCACCGTTCTGGTCGTACCAACGGGGCCATAGCTCATGGAGCTTTTTACCGAGAAACTCGGCAATGGCTTGATTGGCGCGAGGAACGGGGCGGTTCAGGGCATTGGCACCAGCGGCTTTGGAAAGACCAGCTTCTGCAGAGACGGCAGCAAGGGTTGATCCGCTTTTGCGGATTGCGGCCTTGATGTCTTCTTTGTGCGGAGCTGTGCTATCCATCTGGATGCCCCCTTTGCTGAAAACGCCCGACCTGACACGTCGGTTGTTTTTAGGTGGTTTCGGTTAACTTCTTAACCATGTTCGCAAAATGTTGCGAGCGTGTCAACGAAACATCGTAATTTTTTACGATAAAAATATAATGTTTAGGATCAATGTGTTATGACGATTCCTGCCGCTGATTTTGACATAAAATCTTTCTCTGAAAGATTGGGGGTCGTAATAAATGGCGAATCGGTCAATGGGTTCGCTAAACGTTGCGGTATGTCTGAGGGGATGATTCGCCGATATCTAGAAGGGGGGTCTGTCCCCAGTCTTGATAAAGCTGTTGCCATTGCAAAAGCTGGGAAGGTTTCTTTGGTATGGCTCGTCACTGGAAAAGACACGCCAATGCCAGAAGCGCAGGCCGCTGTCGAAGATGCCAACACACAGGGGTTGGTCACATTGCCCGTGGTCAATCTTGCATATTTTCTGGAAAATGAAGCGCAAGGGCGCAGGGGCGACCGGACCATCGGTTACACCAAGTTTGACCGGGCGTGGCTGGATGCGTGGTATCTGGACCCGGACCATATATGCGTGATCCCGGCCGTGGGCGAAACCGTTGAACCCACCATTAAAGGGGGGGAATACATCCTCGTTACACAGGCGGAAGAACACCTGAAACCGGGCGATGGTCTCTATGTCATCCGGCTGGATGGGGACGTTCTGGTCAAGCGCCTTCAACGGGTGCCGGGAGGCAAGCTGGCCATCACCAGCGACAACCCATCATATAAGCCATACGAAATCGCGCTGGATGGGGCGACCGACTTTGCCATCCTCGGCAAGGTGGTTCTGGTTCACGGGGTCCGCCGGGTCTGATTTTCGATCACATTTCTTTTTCTTTTAATATCAACGAGATATAGGAAGTGGGACGGAAGTGGGAACTGGGACGCTAAAGTGCCCTTTTCTGGGACACCTACCAAGGGCGCGATTCCGCGAAGAAACCGCAGAACGCTGCGCCTTACAGCCCCGTTCGGCGTTGGTTGAAATTCTCATCCTATCTGACGGATTTGGGCATCAGTGCCGAAAAAATTCTCAAACCATGTGACGCACGTTCTGCAAACGCCATCCCATTGAATACCACATAAAGCCCCATTTTTATTGGCCTTATGCCATGTAACCCCACGCTGGACCGCCTAATCCCGCCCACCCCTCTAATTCTTATCCTATCTGACGGTTCACAAGGTGCAGAAATATGAGGCGGGATCGGACCGCGTTCCGGTGGAGGGGTTTGTCCGCCTGCGCGCCACGCTGGGCATTTCCATGGATTCCCTGATCGCGGATGAACCGGATTGGGTGCCGGTGGTGCAGAATTTGGGGGCGGACGATGATGCGCGTGGCCCCACGGGAATGCCGGAATCCTATGACCCTTTTGTTCTGGGGCAGTATCTGCAAAAACGGGTGCGCGGGGTAAAGCATCCGGCGGAGGGATATAAAATCGCCCGTGTTGTGGATGTGTTGTGTGCGGGATAATAAAGCGGACGGGTGACAGAGGCAGGCAGGGAATGGTACAAGGGGTGTGGTTTTTAATACCCTTTTCAAACAGGAATCCACAACCGTGCCACAAACATCCTCGACCGCCCTCGATGACCTTCTGACCGTGCGTGATTTTATCCGCTATGGCGTCAGCCGCATGATTGAAGCCGATGTGTCCTTTGGTCACGGCACGACGAATGCGTATGACGAAGCGGTGTTTATGGTGCTGGAAGGGTTGCATTTGCCGGTTGATCAACTGGAACCCTATCTGGATGCGCGGTTGATCGGGGCGGAGCGGGAAAAAATGATCGGGCTGATCAATGCCCGCATCGACACGCGCAAACCGGCATCGTATTTGCTCAATCGTGCCTATATTCAGGGCATTCCATTTTATGTGGATGAGCGCGTGATTGTTCCGCGTTCTTACATCGGTGAAATTCTGTGTGCCGAAGATGGATTTATCGGCATCGCCGATCCGTGGGAAATTACATCCGTGCTGGATCTGTGCACGGGGTCGGGGTGTCTGGCCATTCTGGCGGCGCATTTGTTCCCGAATGCAACAATTGATGCGGTGGATTTGTCCAAGGATGCGTTGGCCGTGGCGGAACGGAATGTGAAGGACCTTGGGCTTGAAGATCGCGTGCATTTGCACCACGGCGATTTGTTTGCGCCGTTAAAGGGTAAAACATACGACCTGATTATCACCAATCCGCCTTATGTCGATTCCGAAGAAATGGCTGCCTTGCCGCCGGAATATCGGGCGGAGCCGTCCATGGCATTGGATGGCGGTGGGGATGGCATGGACATCGTGCGCCGCATTCTGGCCGAAGCCCCGGATTATCTGAGTGATGATGGCGGCCTGCTGTGCGAAATCGGCACGGGGCAATATATCATTGAGGACGAGTATGACAGCTTGCCCTTCCTCTGGCTGGATACAGAAGACAGCCACGGCGAAGTGTTCTGGATCACCCGGGATGAATTGCTGGAAGGTTAAGCGTTACAGCGGCCAGAATTTTGGAATGACGACCATCGATACCGCAAACATGATCAGGTTCATCGGAATTCCGACAACCAGAAAGTCTTTGAATTTATATCCACCGGCACCATAGACGAAGGTGTTGGTCTGGTACCCGATGGGTGTGGCGAAACTGGCGCTGGCCGCGAACATGACCGCGACCAGGAACGGTTTGGGGTCCAGCCCCAGTGATGTGGCCACGCCAATCGCAATCGGCGCCAACAGGGCGGCCACGGCGTTGTTGCTGACAATTTCGGTCAGGACGGACGTCAGAATATAAAACACCGCCAAAATCATCAGCGGTCCGCCCAGCGTTTCGGCCAGTTGCACCACCTGTTCCACCACCAGCGCAGCCGCGCCGGTGCGTTCCATGCCGAGTGATAATCCCAGCATGCCGAAAATCAGGAACAGGATCGACCAGTCAATGGTTTTGTAAATATCACGCGGTTCGATACAGCGGGTCACGGTGACGAAAAACGCACCAATAATTGACAGCGCCGCAATCGGCATGACGTCCAAAGCGGCCAGCCCGACCACGGCGATCAGGGTCAGCACGGCCAGTGGCGCTTTGTTCCGGCGCATCGGTTGTTCTTCCTGCACCGTCAAATTGACTAGGCCGCTATCTTCAAACAACTGCGTCATGCCCTGAATCGGGCCTTCCAGCAACAGGGCGTCGCCCATTTGCAATTGCTGGCGTTTCGGGCCGCCGATGGCGGTGCGGTGTTCGGCCTGATGCACGCCGACGACGTAAACGCCGTAATTGCGGCGGAAGCGCAGGGCGGACACCATTTTTCCGACCAGGGGGGAGTTGTTGCCTACAATCCCTTCGACCACCACGTTTTGCGATGCGCTGACCGGTTCGAAATCGCTGATCGTGCTGGTATCAAATTCGACCGCGCCGGATTCCTTGATGCCCAGAATTTCCCCGGCGTTGGTTTCCATGACGATGCGGTCACCGGCTTTCAGCAACAATTCGTCCAGATGGTCCTTCATGGAATCGCCGTGGCGGATCACGTCCAGAATATGGGTATCCTCGCCCTTGTTCAGCATCGAGCTGGTCAGCTTCTGTCCGATCAGGGCCGAATTATGTGGGACCAGCAACTGGGCGATATATTTTTTACCCGTACCGCCGCCAATCATGCTGGACAGCGATTGCCGCGTGGGCAGCAAATGGCGGCCGATCAACACCATAAACAACGTCCCGGCGGCGGCGAGGATCAGGCCGGGGACAGTAATTTCAAACATGGAAAAACGGGCCGCGCCGCTATTCTCGGCAATCCCGCTGACCAGCAGGTTGGTGGATGTGCCGATCAATGTCGTGGTGCCGCCCAGAATGGCGGCATAGGACAGGGGGATCAAAACTTTGGATGACGCAATATCCATCTTGCGCGCCAGCGCGATCAGAACGGGAGTTAAAACCACAACAACCGGCGTGTTGTTCATAAAGGCCGAGATGACCAGCGCCACAGGCGTGACGGCGAGAATAAGGCCCAATTGTCCCTTGCCCGCAAAGCGATTGATGCTGCGCCCCAGATATTCCACGCACCCCGTGCGTTCCAGCGCGGCGGAAATAATGAACATGGCCCCGATGGTGATGGGGGCCGGGTTGCTGAACACGCTCAACGCGTCTTTGGTGGTCAGGATGCCGGTCAGGATCAGGATGGCCAGTGCGCCGAGCGCGATAATATCGGGCGGCATCCGTTCCAGCAGGAACGCCACAAACACGCCAATGATCAGGCCGTAAATCAGCCAGATGTCCCAGGCGATGCCGAAGAATTCAATGCCACTCATAACCCGATCCCGTCCAAAAATTGTCCGGCCATACTACCAAAGGATGGCCCCACAATTATATAGGTGTCGGGGCAAGGATCTGTATATATCGAGTAATATGTTGATTTTTATGCAAAAACAACCGTAACGCCGCGGCGTTTGAAATACGATTGCATCATTTTGCGGCCCTGACGGTTATTTTGCGGCAGGCGGTTCGGATCAACGGTGACGTTGGCGGCGCCATTGGTTTTCAAAACGGCTTTCAGCGCATCGATGCATTCATCAATGTTTTCGTTATCATTGTCCAAAGATACGTAAACTGCTTCCAGCGCTTGTTCGATCGTCATGGTCCGCTCACCGTCATTGTGCGTGTGGAGTGAGCCTTATGACTAGCACAGGCGGCGGCGGTGGAAAAGGGGGGCTTACCCCTTGAAGCGGCGGAAAATATCCAGCGTTTCGGCGCTGATATGGTGTTCGATGCCCTCGGCATCAAATTCGGCCGTATCCGGCGGCACGCCCAGCCGGATCAGGAAGGCCAGAACGATTTCGTGCCGTTCCTTGCATTTCTGCGCCAATGTCCAGCCCTTGTCGGTCAGGAAGATGGAGCGATAGGGTTCACTGTCGACATAGCCTTCGTCTTTCAGGCGAGAGATGACCTTGCTGGCCGTGGCATGGGACACGCCCAGCCGGGCGGATAAATCACTCAGGCGCGCTTCCTGTTGCGCGCCGATCAGATCGGCGATCAGTTCCACATAATCTTCGGTGGTTTCCGTTTGGTGCGCTTCGCGCACGCGGGAAAACCATTGTGATTGTGTCTGTGGATCGGCCAGAACCAGTTTTTTCTTTTTGGGTGTCATGCGTTTGCCTTTACCGTTGGGCGGCGTGTGGTGGACCACACCAAAGCCCCCAGAAAGAACAGGGATTGAATAACAACAATCAACGGGGCCGTCGCCGCATCGATGTGAAAACTTATAATCGTTCCGGCCAGACAGGAAAAGACGGAAACACCAACAGCCACCATCATCATGCGGTCAAACGACCGTGTCACCAGAAATCCAATCGCCCCCGGCGCAATCAGCATGGCGACAACCAGAATAATCCCCGCCGCTTTCAATGCCGACACGATGGTCAGAGCCAGCAGGGTCAGCAGACCGAAATGCAGGAGTTTAACGGGTAGGCCCAGAACGGCGGCATGAGCGGGGTCAAAGCAATAGAGCATCAGGTCACGGCGTTTCACCACCATAATGACGGTAACAATCGTGGCAATCGTTCCGGCCTCGACCATATCGCGGGTGGAAATACCCAGCACGTTGCCGAACAGGATGTGCAGCAAATGCACGTCAGTTTCGATTTTTGTCAGCAAGATAAGCCCAAGCGCAAACATGCCGGAAAACAAAATGCCCATGACGGCGTCTTCTTTCACCCGGCTGTTGTTCTTTAAATACCCCGTGCCGATGGCGCAGAGCAGACCCGCGGCAAAGGCCCCGATGGCCATGGGAATACCCACGACATAGGCAATGGCAATGCCCGGCAGGACGGCATGCGACACCGCATCCCCCATCAGGGACCAGCCTTTGAGGACCAGAAAACAGGAAAAGACCGAACACACCACACCGATCATGGTGGAGATGATCAAAGCGCGTTGCATAAAATCATGCGACAGCGGTTCGATCAGGAAGGAGTACAGCGTGTCCATGTCCTATACCCCCATTGCGGCGTTGCGCATGGCGCGTTTACGCGGCACCAACCCGTATTTCGGCGAAAACAGGAATGCGCCGAAAAACAGGATTGTTTGCAAACACACAATCAACCCGCCCGGGTTGGCGTTCAGGTAATAGCTGGCATAGGCGCCCATGGCGCTGGTCAGCGTGCCGATGGCCACGGCAATGGCAATCAAGCGGCCAAAACGGTCGGTCAACAGGTACGCCGTCGCCCCCGGTGTGACCACCATGGCGATGACCAGACATGCGCCCACAGTTTGCAACGCGGCCACGGTCGCGGCGCTGAGCAAAGTGAAGAACAGGATTTTCAACGGCATGACATGCAGGCCGATAGATTGGGCGTGTTTTTCATCAAAAAACACCGCCATCAAATCCCGCCATTTTAAGGTGAGTGCAATCAGGCAGATTACGGAAATAATCACCACTTGCATCACGTCGGAATCGGAAATGGCCAGAATATTGCCCAACACGATGGATTGAATATTCACCGCCATCGGGTTGATGGACACCAGCAACAGGCCAACGGCAAAAAACGTGGTGAAGATCAGGCCGATAATGGTGTCTTCGCGCAATTTCGTTTTCTGCCGGACCAGCGCCATGCTGCCCGCGGCCAGAAGCCCCGCAAAAAACGCGCCGACAGCGTAAGGCAAAGCCAGAAGATAGGCCAACGCCACACCGGGCACGATGGAATGCGCCAGCGCATCCCCCATCAGGGACCAGCCCTTGAGCATCAAGTACGATGACAGAAAAGCGCACACACACCCGACCAGCGCGCTGACGCCAATGGCTTTCACCATATACATATAGGTAAAAGGTTCGAGCAGCAGGTCGATCATGATTTATCGCGCCCTGTTTTTACGATTCGCTCGCCGCCCTGTTCCCCGTACAGGACCAGCGGGCGTTCATCATCGGTCAGCACCGTGACACAGCGCGAATCTTCATCATCATGCAGATCGCGCCCGGCCAGTTGCAGGTGGCGCAACATGCCGCCAAACACCTTGGTCAAATTGGCTTCGGTAAAGGTGGTTTCCACCGGGCCATAGGCGACGACCGTGCGATTGATCAAAATGACCTCATCACAGAAACTCGGCACACTGCCCAGATTGTGGGTGGAGACCAAAATCATGCGCCCTTCGGCGGCCAGCGACCGGAACAGTTCGATCAAGGACGCTTCGGTTTGAATATCAACGCCGGTGAAGGGTTCATCCAGCAGGATGATCGACCCGCCCTGGGCCAATGCGCGGGCGACGAAAATACGTTTTTTCTGTCCACCGCTCAGCTCACCAATTTGGCGTTTTTTGTAATCAAACATGCCCACGCGTTTCAGGGCGCTGTCCACCGCATCACGGTCGGGTTGTTTCGGGTTGCGCAGGAAGCCCATATGGCCATATCGGCCCATCATCACCACGTCTTCGACCAGAACGGGGAAGTTCCAGTCCACTTCCTCCGTCTGCGGGACATAGGCGACCATATTCCGGCGCAGGGCCTGCTTCACGCTTTGTCCGGCAATGGTGACCGTGCCCGTGGTGGGGGTGATAAACCCCATCATGGTTTTGAACAAGGTCGATTTTCCCGCCCCGTTCACCCCGACAAGGCCGCAAATCACCCCGGAATGCAGCGTGACATTCACGTCGTGCAGGGCGCTGTGCCCGTTCGGGTATATTACGCCGACATTGTGCAGGTGAATCGTGGCGTCGTTCATTATTTTTTCTCCGCTGTTTTCTTCAGGCCCGTTTGGAACCCTTCGGCAATGGTGTGCGTGGTCACTTTCAGCAGGTCCAGATAGGTCGGCACCGGGCCATCCTGTTCGCTGAGTGAGTCGACATAGAGTACACCGCCATAGGCCGCGCCCGTTTCCGATGCGACCTGCTTCGCCGGGCGGTCGGAAATGGTGCTTTCGCTAAACACGACCGGAATATTTTCTTCACGCACGCGGTCGATGACGGTGCGCACCTGTTGCGGGGTGCCCTGCTGGTCCGCATTGATGGGCCACAGATAGACCTCTTTCATCTTCAGATCGCGGGCGAGGTAGCTGAACGCGCCTTCGCTGGTGACCAGATAACGCTGGTCCTTGGGAATATTCTCCAGCATGGGGATCAAATCGGCTTTAAGGGCGCGGATTTTGTAGGTGTAGGCCGTTGCATTTTTGTTGTAAATGTCGGCATTGGCCGGGTCGACGGCGACAAACGCCTTGCGGATATTATCGACATACAGAATAGCATTTTCCGTCGACATCCATGCGTGCGGGTTTGGTTTTCCGGTGTAGGGGCCTTCGTAAATTGATATGGGTTCAACGCCATCGGACACCACAACGCTGGGCACATCTTTGACATCTTGCAGGAAGCGCTCGAACCAGCGTTCCAGATTCATGCCGTTCCATAAAATAATGTCGGCCCCTTGGGCGCGGATAATATCCTGCGGCGTGGGTTGGTAATCGTGAATTTCGGCACCGGGTTTGGTGATGGATTCAACGATGGCGGCATCGCCCGCCACGTTGCGAGCAATATCGGCGATGACGGTGAAGGTGGTCACGGCCTTGATCTTTTTCTGATCCGCCGCCCATGCATCATGGGGCAACGCCAGCGCCATCAGGGTCAGCGCTAGAGCGACAGGACGGAATGAGAAAATCGGCATAGAGGGTCGTGACATTTGGGGTCGTTCCTTATAAAATTTAGTGCTATGTTCAATTTTTAGCATAGGCTAAACTTATAAGCAAGAACTAAAACCGCCATAAGGGACTTGAAATGAAGTTATCGCATTGTTTTTATTCTTTTTTATTCTTTTTTATTCGCGACCGCCCTGTGTGGTCCTGCGGCGCAGGCCCAGAGTATCAGCGCCGATGTTCTGATGGAATTGCAGAGCGAGAGCGGGGTGGATTCATCGAATGAGGATAATCACCGCACCAATATGTTCTTTCGCACCGAGGTCGCGCCGACCCTGACCCTGAATGATCGATTCTATATCGACGGCACGTTTGTGTTGGAGCCAGTGCGCGATCCGGAGCCGGGCGACGATCTGTTTTTTGAAGATGAAGGGATCTATGCCGAAGAAATCAAACTGAACTTCACCCACGGGCCGTGGCATGTGTTTGCCGGGAAATTTAATCCGGCCTTTGGCTTCGGCTGGGAATGGGGGCGCGGTATCTGGGGTGAAGATTTTGCGGAAGATTACGAAATCACCGAAAAAATTGGTTTTGGCGTGGCTCATGTGTTTGAAACAAAAACGATGGGCACGCATACAGTGACGGGGTCAACGTTTTTTGCCGATACAACCGTTTTGAGCCAGTCCATCATTCGCGGGCGTGGTACGTTTGAAAAAGAGGATGGCGGCGCGTCGAATACAGAGGACTTCTCGTCCTTCGTTGTTGGGCTGGATGGGGACGCTGTCGCCGGGGTTGATGGTCTGTATTACAAACTGGGTTACCGCTTTCTGGGCGAAGGCGACGCTGATCACGCCACGGGCGGGGCGGATGAATCCGGCTGGGTTGGTACGCTGGGGTATCAATTCGGTGTGACGGACCGGGTCGATCTGGATATGTTTGCTGAATATACCGACATCCAGAATTTTGGCGGCGTCGATGACGAAAATCGCGATTATTTAAGTGGTAGTGTTAAGACGATCATTGACGAACGTTGGAACCTGACGCTGGCGCATACCATGCGTGATATTGATGTGACGGGCGCGGATGATGTGGACGATCATCTGACCCAGATTTCAGCCGGATATGATTTTGACAACGGCCTGACGCTGGAGGCCGGGTGGAAGAACACCGAAGAGGACAATGTCGATGACAATATTATCGGTTTTCTGGCGCGGTATCAGTTCGGCCTGTAGAATTTTGTAATTAGAATTTTGTAATCAATAAAAAACCCCGCCCGGCGCAAACCGGACGGGGTTTTTGTATGCAAATCTTACATGCCCGGCAGGGAGAAGCTGTCCGAGTTGATCAGGTCAAACACGGTTTTCTTGCGCTTGCTGTAGGTCGGGCCGCCGCTGTCCAGCACGGTGTCAACAACCGGCTCTTTGCCAGAGCAGGTGTTGAAAATGATCTGGACATTGTAGCTGAAACCTTTGGTTTCTTTCTGCCAGCGGATCGGGTTGTTAAAGGCGTATTTGCCGTTATCGTCCGCATATTGCAGGCTGGAGCCTTGCAGGCATTTCAGAACATCAGCGGTCAGCGTGGATTTCACCAGCGGCATCGCGTTCGGGCCTGTGCCTTCCAATGCGCCACGAATTTCCGAACGGTCCATGTTGCGCAGCTTTTTCGCTTTTACGCCCAGAATGCTCAGCACTTCGGTTTTGGTTACAACTTTGTCGGTGCCGGTTGCTTCTTTGACTTTGTCCATACGAGCCAGAAAATCTTTCTCGTCCTTGAACATGTCGGTGTTCACGCTGTCACCGCCACCCGGTACGCCAACGCCCACAGCGGCGCAACCGCCAGCAACGGCCAATGCGGTACCCAGTGCGGCCGCTTTAATAAATTTCGTCATTACGCTTACGTTCAGTGATGACATGTTCGTCCCCTGTTGAAAGTTTCAATTATGAATAAGGAAGGGGACGTTGCCGCAGTGGCTGGTATTTGTCAAAATACAAATGTTGTGCGATGCGGAAGTGGTGAAAATGGGTGGAAAACCTTCGGAATTTCGCCAAAAAACAAGGCCCCTGACGGTGTTTTTCCGCCTGCGGGCCTTGTCGTGTTTCAGGGTTTTGGGCGCGTCGGGGACCGTCCTATGGGGTCGGAGCCTTCGGTGCGTTTTTCTTCTGATCCAGCGTGGCCGTTTGCGTCGGGGCGGTGACGCCACACGCTTCGTTCAGGAACGGCTTCAGCATGACCAGAATGTTTTTCAACACCTGCGTCGGCCCGGCACTGGTGAATTTATGTTTGGCGGCGTTCGGGCCATCAACATACAACAGGACAGAGCCAAAGAAGCGTTTGCCCGATACCGGATCGTCAATTTCAAAGACGAAGGTGGCGGTGCGGTTCTTGACCTCGGCTGAGGTCATGCCACCACCTGCGGTAAAGAATTTGTCACGGTTATCGCCCGTTCCGGTTTTCCCGCCCACGTTCAACACGCGGCCATCATCCAGAACAACTTTCCCGGCGCGGAAGCCCGTACCGTCACGCACGATCAACTGCATGGTTTCCAGCGCAACGTCGGCGACGTCCTGTGGCATCACGCGCACGGCTTCTTCCGGTTTGCGGACGTAAGCGCGTTCGCGTTCTTCCGTGTCCGGGGCCAGCGTCATTTCAGTGAAGCGGATGCTTGGTTTACGGATACCGCCATTGACGATGATCCCCGAAAATTCGGCCAGCGCCGCCGGCGTATCGCCGGAATCGCCCAGAGCAGACCCCAGCGACGGCGTCATTTTGTCAAAGGAGAACCCGTTTTTGGCCCACATTTTGTGGATATGGGTAAAGGCGGTTTCCTCCAGAATGATGCGCAGGCGCTTGTTCTGGGCTTCCATTTTGTGGGGTTTCAGCAACCATGAATAAATATCCTTCATGATCGTTTCGCCGTCTGCATTCGGCGCAATCGCCGCAGCATAAGCATCTTTCCACGGCAGCGGTTGATCCGTTTTGGTGTTTTCGTGCGCCAACCACAAATCCAACGGGTGAACTTTGGTGATAAACGCCAGATCGTTCAGGTTGAGTTTGTTGCTTTGCGGATCGCGTTTCCACGGTTCGTAAACGAAGCGCGCGGGGTCGTACATGGTGTACATCGCCTGCATCTTCTTCATTGCTTTTTCATCGGCGGATTTGGCGACCATATGTTCGATCACCGCATCGTCGCTGGCGTCCGGATTGTCCTGACGGTATTCGATTTCGTGCAGGCGGCCGGCCATGTCTTCGACGCTGCCCTCCGGGAAGATCATGCGGTACAGGGCCGCAATCTGGTATTGGCCGCGGTTGCTGCGCTTATCGACCAGATCGGTGAAAATTTGGTCGCGGGTTTTATCCCGTTGGGCGTCCCATGCGCGGTACAGGAAGACTTTGCCTTCCTTGTTGATGAACTGCTCCAGATAATGGGCGCGGGCCGGGCTGTCCATATTGGTGTAAATGTCGTCCGGCACGTTCATTTTGTGTTCCATCGTGAAATTCACGATGTCGCGCATAATGCGGACGGACGGCAAGTTGTGCGAGTTCTGCAATGTTTCGCGTACCGTTGGCACGCGGCCATTTTCTTCGCTCTTGAAGTTGTTGAAATGGTGGATGCCACCGCCGGTGAAGAATGTTTCACCTGGGTTCGCGGAATAACGGCGTTCCATGGACGCATCCAGCAACGCGCGCAGGGACAGATTCGGTTCGTCCTTGGTTTTTTCCGCGATCAGGTAATCAATCGCCCAACGGCTCAGATTGTCTTTATACTGGTCCTTGGCTTCTTCCAGCGCGAACACGTCCTTGCCGGACAATTGTTCATGCAGATAGGCCATGCATTCCAGATAGGTCACCAGCGTGCGCAGTTTCGCGGTGGACCCCAGTTGCAGCTTGGACCCTTCGTTCAGGTTCAGCGCCCCTTGGTAGGTATCCGTCTGAACACGCAAATGGTTGGCGTTTTCGCCCGCTTCATACAGGGTGAAGGAATACGTAATGTCTTCCAGCCCTGCTTCTTTCAGCATCGGATAGCCGAGCAATCCTGCGGCGCGGACATTTTCAACGTCTTTCAGGCCTTGCAGGAATTTGGTCACGGCTTCGGAGGCGTCTTTGTTCACGCTGGTGACGGCAGACACATCGGTGCGGTCCAGCCCGTACAAGCCTGTTTTCCCGCCGAGAGCTTGCAGCATTTCAATCCGCAGGGACATTTCCGTCTTGTTATGCGGAACGGTCATTTTGCGTTTGATGTCTTCGGATTTGCTGAATTCCAGTTTGGCGTTCAGTGCGGCATCACGCATCCGTTCGGAAATGATGCCTTCGCGCGCCAGCAAGGGCAGCAAATTATCAACGCGGGCATTCAATTCATCCCGGCCACGGGTGCGCAGCAGGTAATCGGATGGCTTCTTGATCGACAAAGCCAGATAGAAACCTTCGCGGAAGGCTTGTCCCGCTTCGGCCATTTCGGCGTCATCCATCGTGGATTCATCTTTGGTCAGAAGGCGGTTCAGTTCCGCGAAATTGCGGCCAAACCACAATTCCATGCCGTCGCCAATGCCTTCAACATCGCCCTGTCCCGGATAGGAGGACAGCGGGATGGAGTTAATGTAGTCGAGCGCGATGGCCTTGCGAACTTCGGTGGTGTTGACGCCATCTTTATAGGCACGCGCGGTCGCGCTGGCCATTTGTTGCAATTTGTCGATCGGGCTGTCGGTGCGGCCGCCGTCGGAATATTTATATTTTTCCTTCTGCACGGCGGCGGTGGACCCGCCCGGATATTCGCTGGCAACACCCATTTTCTTCAGAACCTGATGGAACGAAGCCTTCGCAAAGCGGTCCCATTCAACGGCGGGGTTTTGCTTGTCCGGGTGATCGGCCAGCAATTCGGCGTTTTCAACGAACAGCAGCGCGTTCAGCAATTGTTTTGGTACATCGTCGAATGTTTTGTAAACATTACGCGGGAACCGGGCCTGATACATCGTGTCACCGGTATAATCGGTGATGGTGACACCGGCCTGTTGCTTCTCGTCTTCCAGCAGGTTGAGTTGGAGACCTTTAATATTCCGGTCATACCATGGTGCGATGGATGCGCGCTCCCACTTGCCCTTGGCGGTCAATTTTTGATCATAGGCGGCGAAGTGGCTGTAACCACGACGCTCATCGAACGGGCCCTTGGCCGGCGGAAAGATCAGCGGGTCGGTGATTTTGGTGGTGTGGCGCTTGCCCGTGGCAATTTCGTTGAAATATTTGGATTGCAGGTTGCTTTCATTGACCTCATAGAGGCCGAACAAGCCGACAGGTGTGCCGACAATGGCGGTCCCGGCAACGGTTCCGATCATCCATTTGCGGAACGCTGATTTCTTTTTCGGTGATGGTGGCGGCGCGGTGTGACCTTCGTTTGTCGCGGTGTCGTTGGTCAGGTTGTCGTTGTTGTTATGATCTACGCTCAATTTTTGACTGCCCGCAGTTTATGTCCTGCGGCGCCTCCCTGTGGTTCGCATTCATGTACGATTGGAGGGCAAATTACACCGCCGTCAGGTCAATATGCAAATAAATTGCAAAAGGGCGAAAATGTGGCAGTGCGGCATGATTGTTATGGCCACTAAACCGCTTGGTTTATTCATACTCTTATCCGTGCTCTCTTCCGTCCTTGATATGTTCAAAAGGGCAGAATCGCAGTATAAAACGGGCATCATAAAACCATGAACAATCATGCCGTTAGGGCCATGGCCTGCCGGGTGGACCCGCAGCCCTTGAAAATGGAATTTCCTATGCGTATCTGGCCATCCCCCTTACCGCGGGTTCTGCTGATGCCGTTGTGTCTGGTTCTGTCCGGATGCTGGGGCGGTGGGGGTGTGCGGACGGCGTACAGCCTGTCCGGGATCGATCAGGGGGCGGATGCGACGCTGACGCCGTACTTGCAAAAAATTGTCGACGATCGCCTGGGTGGTGAGTTTGAGCTGGGCGATGATGCTGCGGATAATGCGCGCCGCGAAACGTACCGCGAGCAGATGATCCTGACGGATCTGCAAAAGGCTCTGCGGGCGAAGGGCTATTATGATGCCACGGTCAAATATGCGGATGATGCGGCCGTTTCTTTCACAGGTACGTATAATATCGAACCGGGTTCGCTTTACACCATTGCAACACTCACGACCAATCCGCCGGAATTTGCGGCGGTGATGGGCAAGGATGCGCTGGAACCCGGCACACCGCTGGATGCGGCGTCCGTCCTGGCGTTGCAGGAAATTGTGAAAGAGCGCGTGGCCAAGGATAAATGTTATTTCACGCTGGATGTGAAAAACGAAGTTGTATTGAACCCTGATACGCAGACGGCCGATGTGACATATCGCGTCGATGTCGGGCCAGAGGCCAAGCTAGGCCGCGTGACCTTCACGGGGCAGAGTACGGTGAAAACATCCTATCTGGACAAGCTGGTGCCGTGGAACGAAGGGGATTGTTTTCGTGAGCGTCGGGTTGAGCGGTTGAAAACCGCATTGATGGAATCCGGTTTGTTTTCGCGCGCGGAATCCGTGTTACCTGCTGCACCGGATGAAAACGGGATGGTGGCGGTCGAGGTTAAATTATCCGAACGCGCCCACCGTACGATGAAAGCGGGTTTAAGTTATTATACGGACGAAGGGCCGGGCGCGACATTCGGGTGGGAACACCGAAATTATTGGGGCGCGGCCGAAAAACTGACCACCACGCTCAGCCTGTCGGCGTTGAAGCAAAGCCTGTCCGCCAATGTGTTGAAGCCGTTCTTTATCCGCAAGGATCAAAGCCTATCCTTGAATACGGAAGTGCGGCGACAAGACACCGATGCGTTTGAAGAGAGTGGTGTGGATGTTGGTGCGTCGATTAACCGCACCTTTAATAAACGCCTGACCGGATCGACCGGGGTGAAGTTCACCCTGTCAGAGATTACCGAGGATAATGACGTCAATGACAGCGATGATCTCTATGGTCTGATTTCATTTCCAAATTCGCTGACCTTTGATAACCGCAATGACACGCTGGACCCGACCAAAGGGTGGCGCATCTTTGGGTCCGCTACGCCGTTCCTTGATGTTCTGGGGGTCAGTGATCCGTTCTTTAAACTCGAATTCGGGGCCAGCACGTATTGGGCGCTGGATGAAAAGAAATGGTCCATTCTGGCCCTGCGTACCAATATTGGCAGCATTCTGGGCAGCGGCACATTCGATATTCCCTCCACCGAACGGTTTTTTGCCGGGGGTGGCGGGTCCGTGCGCGGGTACGGGTATCAGGAGGTGGGGCCGAAAGATTCCAACGACGATCCCCTCGGTGGACGATCGATGGTGACGGGCAGTGTCGAAATGCGCCAGCGTTTTACAACGACATTGGGCGCGGTGGCATTTGTGGATGCGGGGACGGTGTCCAATGAATCCTGGCCAAAAATGAATGATGTGGCCGTTGGGGCCGGTATCGGCGCACGGTATTACAGCGGGTTTGGTCCCATTCGATTTGATGTGGCCGTGCCACTGACGCAGAAAGACGATCTGGAATCGAATTTTCAAATTTATATCAGCATCGGGCAGGCGTTTTAAATGCAGATAAAAACCATTTTGCGCAAAACGGGTCATGCGGTGCTGGAGGTTTTGTCCTTCCTGTTCCTGTTTGTCATGCTGGTCCATGTGTTGATCGCTGTTGGTTTTGTCTGGCTGGGCACGCCGGGCGGGCAGGCGATGATGCGCAAGCAGATCAATCTGGCGCTGGAGGGCACGGGCTATTCCATTGATTACCATGCTTTGTATTACAGCGCGGTGGGTGGGTTGAACGTAACGGGTTTGCGGGTGGATGATGCAAACGGTGTGATCGCCGATGCCGACCGGATGACCGTGCGGCTGGGCCTCTTGCCGCTGGCGGCCCGTCATGCGGCCATCAGTGTTGATGCCGGAGCCATCACGGTCCACCGCATTCCGGCGGGCGAAGCGCGGGCCGAAGATGATGCGGCCACAGGATTTACAATCCCTGACCTGTATTTCCGCAGCCTGTCGTTGGATCGTTTGCGGGTCAAACGACTGGATCTGCGTGAGGGGGTTGCCGGACCGGCCATGGTTCTGGCTCCGGATATTGCGGTGAAGGCCAATCTGTCGTCCGGTCTGGCGCTCGACATCAAGGCCACCATTGGCCAACCGGATGCGGCTTTCATTGCGTGGATGCCGCAAACGATCCGCATAAAGGGCGTTGTGGATACGCAAAATTTACGCGCGACCCTTGAAACATTTTTGGTGCAGGCGGAATCCTTTACCGTTGAGGGTGTGGGGCAGGCCGATTTGCATGACGATGGAGCCATTGATTTCAATTTGAACGTCGACAGTTCCGATCTTCAACCGTTGACGGGCGAAGGTGGGCAGGCCGATCTGGTCGTTCGTGTCAGTGGCGCAACCCGTGATCCGGCGCTGGATGTCTCTGGCTCCCTGATCATGGATCGCATGGTTGAAAACGGATTGCCGCGTTTGGATTTAAAAGTCACGGCGCAAAATCTGGCCTCTGTTCCGGCAGGTACGGCGGCGGTGTCGGGCCGTTACCGTGATATGGATTTACAGACCTCATTTCAATTTTCCTATGACGCACCACGGTTGAATATTGCCGATTTTTCCATGACCGGGCCGGATTTAAAGGCGGGCGGGGATATTGTGATTGATACATCAACGCTGCTGGCCAGTGGTGATGTGCGCGCGGACGTGGCGGCGCTGGCGACCTATGCGCCCTTGATCGGTGTTGACATTGCGGGCCGCATCAACGCGTCAGCCAGTCTGGCCCCGACGGCAGATGCAACACAGGCCATGACGGTGGATGCCGATATTGGTAACGCCCGGTATGAAACATATACCGTCGATCATCTGGACATGAAGGTGGCGTTGGATGATGTGCGGAAAATGTGGCCGAAAACGATGGATATTGCGGTCAAGAACGCGCGCCTGTCGGATACAATAGCCATTCAAACCATGACGGCCAAAATCGCGCAGAATGACGCCGGGCATTATCGTTTGAGTGCTGATGGCACGGGAACTATGCCGCATGCCTTGCGGATGAAGGGCAGCGCCAGCCTGTCCGCGCTGGATCAATCCATCCCCTCGGCGCGGGATATTGATTTGAACGTGACCATGGGGGCATCATCCGTGCGCTTGGCGGGGGATGTTGTGGACCGCGTGGCCAATTTGTCGGTAACGACCAAAAATTTCAACATGGCGGATCTTCCGGCTACGCTGCCCGAGGCGTTGAAGGGGGTGTTACTTACGGGGGCCGTTGATGTCACGGGTCCGCTGGATCAACCCGTGATCAATGTGAAGGCGCAGTCCAATGAAATCATTGTCGCGTCGGGTGTGCCGGGAATCTCGTTATCCGCCACGGGGCATTATGAGGCTGGCGTTGCGCGTGTTGAGGCCAGTGGAACGGGGACGGGAATTCAGGATCTGTCCGCACATGCTAGCGTTCCGGCCTCGTTATCCCTGTACCCCTTTGCTTTTAACCTGTCGGAACAAGCGGCATTAAAGGGGGCGGTGAACGCCGATCTGGATAGTGCGGTTCTGGCCGGGCTGGTCTTGCCGCCGGGGCATAGAATGGCGGGGTTGCTGCGCGTTGATGGAACCATCACGGGAACGCCCGCGGCGCCGGATGCGCATGGAACCATTGCGTTCCAGAATGGAACCTATGATAACGAACAATACGATGTTGCCTTGCGCGACATTGATGTCGTGGCCGATCTGGACCGGACCAAAGTGGAATTGAAAAAATTATCCGCCAATGATGGTCAAGGTGGAACAATCGCCGGATCCGGAAGCATGGATTTTGTGAACACGGCGACAACGTCGATGAATCTCAATCTGGATCAGGTGCGATTGGTCAAAAGCAATATGGCCGATGGCACGGCAGATGCCAGTCTGGCGTTGAAAGGGCGGGCGGATGGTTATGATGTCACCGGAACCATCACGCTGAATGATTTTAATATCACCATTCCGGAAAAATTCAGCACGCAGATCCCCGAGCTGAATATCGTGACGCCGGAGAGTGGTGCGGCACAGGACCCGTTCCTGCAAAAAATTGCTTTGAATGTGAAGCTGGATGCGCCGCATCGCATTTTTGTCAGGGGTTGGGGGTTGGATGCAGAATTTGGTGGCGACCTGGATATAACGGGCACATTGAATGCGCCGTTGGTGAATGGGGCATTCGAATCCATCCGCGGGCGGTACGAAGAGTTTGGCAAGCGGTTCGAATTGGTGCGGGCCAATCTGCGGTTCCAGGGGGCGGTGCCGCCATCACCCTATCTGGATGTTGAGGCCACGCACGATACAGGCGATGTAAAGGCATCCGTCCTTCTCTCTGGCCGGGTGAGTGAGCCGAAAATCAATTTTGCGTCCGTTCCCGCCTTGCCGGAGGATGAGGTGATGTCCCGCATCCTGTTCGGCAAAGACATGAGCCGGATCAGCGCGTTTCAGGCGGTGCAACTGACACAAACGCTGCAACGTTTTTCTGGCAAGGGGGGCGGGTTCGATCCGGTGGGCATGGTGCGTGAAATGACCGGATTGGATGACATCAGCGTTGAAAGTTACGATGACGGCGCAACGACGGTGGGCGTTGGGAAATATCTGACCGATCGCGTGTATCTGCGCGTTGAAAACGATACTGGCGGCACAGGAAGCGCCGCCAGTATCGAAGTTGAAGTCACACCGAGCATATCGGTTGAAAGTTCCGTGGGGCAGGACGCACAGGTCGGTGGTGGCGTCTTCTGGACCCGGGATTATTAAACCGCGGCACTCATCTTTCTTCCTTCGCTGGCATAGATCGCGTCGGAGGAGAATTTGTAACCCAATCCGCGAACGGATTGAATCATCCGCGATTCCGGTTGATGGTCGCCCAGTTTTTTGCGAATACGGGCGATTTGCGTATCAATGGCACGGTCCGTCACGTTGAAATTGCCGTTATGGACCTTGTCCAAAATCTGTTCACGCGTCAAAACCCGGTTTGGCGATGACACCAACGCTTCCAGCAGATGGAATTCCTTCAGCGTCAGGCCGGCGGATTTACTGTCCCGGTCGAATAACTGGAACTGATTCCGGTCCAGAACCCAATTTCCGAATTGAATATGATCCGTGTTTTGCGCTGTGGCGGTGGCCGCGCGCTGGAACGATTTGCTGTGATGGCGCAATTGCACCTTGATCCGGGCAAATAATTCACGAATCTGGAATGGTTTGCACAGATAATCGTCCGCACCGGATTCCAGCGCTTCAATCTTTGACGCCAGATCGTCGCGGCTGCTGATCATAATGATGGGTGCGCTGGTCAAATCGCGGATACGGGGCAGGGCATCAATGCCTTTTTCGCCCGGCAACATGTGGTCCAGCAAAATCAGGCTGGGCTGGCATGTACGCAGAACTTTCTCCATTGCGGCAATGTCACCGGCGAGCAGGACATTGTAATTTTCATATTGGAGGGGTTCTTTAAGTATTTGTTGGACCAGTGGGTCATCATCGACAATAAGAATGGTGTGTGTCGGTGTCTTCATTCTGAATCTCACGCTCACTAAAAAATAAATACGCAGGTAGGCAAATCGCCATATCCCCAATCATATCTGAAGAACCTTATATAAAGTATGAACGTTGAAATCAGGGACTTAGCGCTTAAGGATAGTTTATATACCCTTAGGTATAGTTTCTGGGTGTTGCGTAAAATTGTTGCCGCCGCATCGTGGACGGTCAATTTGCTAATCGGCTCAGTATTTTACGAAATTCTATCCGCGGGCGTGGCTAATCCGGTCGCCTGCCCCCTCATGCGTTTGTCACAAATCTGTAACAAACCCGGCATCGTTCTGTAACACGCATTTGCGACCATCATTTGATAGAGCGGTCCAGAATGGGCCCGCCATATTTATTGCATCACATTATAAAGATGATGGGGAAGCCAGCATGAAGTTCTTTAATGATCGAAAAATTATGACGAAGATTTTGTCGCTGGTTGCGATCATGGTCGGGTTCATTGCTTTCCTCGGCTTTAATGCCTACAGCTCGATTTATGATCTGCACATGGGCGTCGTCGGTTTGAGTGAGCGCAGCGATCGCTTGCGCATTACCAATGACATGATTGATGCGCAGAATCTGGTGAAATATTCCGAAGCTGTCATTGCGATTAAAGACACGGCCGAATCCGTAAAAGAGACGGAAAAAAATCTGGCCAATTATAAAAAAGTGTTCACTGAGTCCATGCCGATCATGCTGGCCGCAGCGGACGCAGAAGAGGCCCCGATTCTTCAAGAGCTGCAAAAGCGATATGATGTTTATGTAGCGCAGATTGAAGTCACGCTTCGTGAAGCCAATGAAATTTATATCCAAAAAACAAAAGAAGACGACTCCGCTTTAAAGGCATCGATTGCCAAAAGCGAGGCGAGTGCACAAGCAACTCTGGAAAAGCTTTGGGAGCTGTGTGCGGACATGGGTAACGATGTTGCGATCAGCAAAGACGCAGCGATCAAAACGGCCACGGATGCGGAGCGCTCTATTATAATCGTATCCGCAATCATTGCGGTCTTTGGTTTTGGTTTTGGTTATGTTCTGTCTTCGGCTGGGATTTCAAAGCCGTTGGTTGGGTCGGTGGATGTTCTGAAGAAGCTGGCCAACAATGATCTTGATGTTGACGTGAAGGGTGCGGACCGCAAGGACGAGATTGGTGATGTGGCCCGCGCAGCGAATTTCTTTAAAGAATCTCTGACCAAACAGCGCGAGATGGTTGAAGCCGAGAAGCGTGAGCAGGTTCTGAAAGAGCAGCGCCAGAAGCGTGTTCAGGAGCTGATTGAATCCTTCGATATCAATGCAACGCAAACGGTGTCCACTGTGGCCTCTGCTTCCACGCAATTGTCGCAAACGGCCGAAGGCATGTCGAAAATTGCGGATGAAACCAACCGTCAGTCGGTTGAGGTTGCATCGGCATCGGAACAGGCGTCGCACAACGTCCAATCCGTAGCCAGCGCGGCCGAGGAAATGGCCGCAACGGTGCAGGAAATTTCCCGCCAGATCGCAATTTCCAACAATATGGTGCAGGACGCCATGACCAAAGCCGAAGCCGCCGATGCGTCTTCGCGTGAATTGGTGGATATGTCCAGTGCCGTTGGCGCAATTGCGACCTTGATCGAGGATATTGCCGGGCAGATTAACCTGCTGGCCTTGAACGCCACGATCGAATCCGCGCGTTCGGGTGAGGCGGGCAAAGGCTTCGCCGTTGTGGCGAACGAGGTCAAAAATCTGGCCACGCAAACCGCCAAGGCAACCGAACAAATCCGCCAGCAATTGGACGGTGTGCAGAAAACGGCCGTGAATGTGGCTGATGTTCTGCTCAGCGTGCGTGAAGCGATTGGCAAGGTTGATGAAACATCCGCCACCATCGCCGCAGCCGTCGAAGAACAGGCCGCCGCCACCCAGGAAATCGTGTCCAATATGAACACGGCAACACAAGGGGTTGAGCAAATTAACGGCGGCATCTTCTCCATCAAGGGCGGAACGGATTCGACCACGGCGGCCACACGCGAAGTTCTGGACGCGGCCCGCATGTTGTCGGTTCAGGCCGAGAAAATGGATGGCGAGGTCAAATCCTTCCTGCGCGATATTCAAGCGGCCTGATCTGGTCTTTTGATCCCGTAAACTTAGATATTTAGAAGTAAAAAAGAGGTGTAACCAATGACTGTGAACCCGGCGCAAATGCAAGTGTTGATCGTTGATGACTATAAAACGATGCTGCGCGTGATCCGCAATCTCTTGGCCCAGATTGGCTTCAAAAACGTTGATGAAGCCACCGATGGGACGATGGCGTTGGATATGATGAAGCATAAAACATACGACCTGGTCATTTCCGACTGGAACATGGAGCCGATGACGGGGCTGGAGCTTCTCAAAACCGTGCGCGCCAATGGCAATGATAAATTGCCCTTCATCATGGTCACGGCGGAAAGCAAAATTGAAAACGTTGTCGCCGCACGTCAGGCCGGCGTGAACAACTATATCGTCAAACCGTTTAGTGCGGAAATTCTGAAAACAAAAATCGCCGCCGTTTTGGGGAGCTTCTAATATGAGTGGGGATATTGAGAGCGCAGGGGGCGGCGATGCCCTGTATCGCCGGGATCAGGTTGTCACCATCGTCAATTCCGTTATCGGGAAAATTCAAAGCCCGCAGGGAATTTCGTTCGATGTCGTGAACAAAGAACTGAACAGCCTGAAAGACGCCATCGAAACGATGCGTACGGAATTGCAGGCAGCCCAGCCGAACGCCATTCAAAAAACGCATATTCCGACCGCGACGGATGAGCTGGACGCCGTTGTCGAAACGACGGAGAAGGCAACAGGATCCATCATGGATTCATGCGAAGCCATTATGGGCGAAATTCAGGGCAGCGACCCCGAATTGGTGCAGAAGATCGAAGCCCATATTGTCAGCATTTATGAAGCTTGCACGTTTCAGGACATCACCGGCCAGCGTATCAAAAAGGTCGTCACCGCCCTGAAAACCATCGACCAGAAAGTCAGCCATATGCTGCAAACACTGGGTGAGCGTTTTGCGCATCTGCGCGACGAAGATGGTGGCGATGCGACCAAGGATAAACCCAGCCTGTTAAATGGCCCGGCTCTGCCCAATCAGGGTGGCGTCAGCCAAGATGATATTGACCGCCTTTTGGCAGAATTTGACAGCTGAAAAGGCAATGCAGAGGACCCCGTCATGGATGACTTAATTAATGAATTCCTGACCGAAACCAACGAGAGTATTGGCGCGTTGGACAATGACGTGGTCCTGCTGGAGCAGGATCCGAGTAATATGGATTTGCTCTCTAAAATCTTCCGCATTATGCACACGATTAAGGGCACATGCGGGTTCTTGGGCCTGCCGCGTCTGGAAAAAGTGGCGCACAAGGCAGAGGATCTGCTGGGTCTGTTCCGTGAAGGGAAAAAAACGGCAACGCCGGAGAATATTTCCCTGATTCTCGAAGCTTTGGACCGGATTAAAGAAATTCTGGAAGGCATTGAAAAAACGGGCACCGAACCGGAAGGTGATGACACCGTCCTGATCAAGCGTTTGGAGGCTGCGGCTGTTGTAGGTGGTGAAACGGCCCCGGTTGCCGCGCCAGAGCCGGAACCCGTTCCTGAGCCGATTGTCGACATTGCCAATGATCCGTTGATGGGTATGGAATCGATTGATGATTATGTGCCCATTCCGGTCAGTGCCATGGGCGCGCCAGCGCCGACCCCTGCACCGGAAGCTCCGGTCGAAACACCGCATGTTCTGTCCGTGCAGCCACAGGCAGCGGATAAGCCCGTTGTTGCCGCCGGGGAACACGGTGAAGTTCGTGGGGCCGCAGCCCAGACCCTGCGTGTCAGCGTCGATGTTCTGGAAGAATTGATGACCATGGTTAGCGAGCTGGTGCTGACCCGTAACCAGATCCTGCAAATTTCGCGGATGCAGGATGACAGCACGCTGTCATCGTCTCTGCAGCGCTTAAATCACATTGTGTCCGAGCTGCAAGAAGGCGTAATGAAAACGCGGATGCAGCCCGTGGGCAATGCGTGGGCCAAATTGCCGCGGATCATTCGTGATATTTCATCCGAACTGGGCAAAAAAATCGACCTGGACATGCAGGGTCAGGAAACGGAACTGGATCGTCAGGTTCTGGAGATGATCAAGGACCCGCTGACCCACATGGTTCGCAACGCCGCCGATCACGGGATTGAAAACCCGGAACAGCGCCGCGCAGCGGGCAAGCCGGAAACCGGTAAGGTCAAGCTGAATTCCTATCACGAAGGGGGTCATATCATCATCGAAATTTCCGATGATGGCCGTGGCCTGCCGATGGAAAAGATCAAGAACAAGATCGTCCAGAATGGTTTGGCGACCGAGGCCGAGCTGGCCAATATGTCGGTTCAGCAGGTTCAGCAATATATTTTCCACGCCGGGCTTTCTACCGCTGAAAAAATCACGTCCGTTTCGGGCCGTGGTGTTGGCATGGATGTGGTGCGGTCCAACATTGAACAGATTGGCGGTTCGATCGAGATGAAATCGATCGAAGGGAAAGGGTCGACCTTTACCATTAAAATTCCGCTGACGCTGGCCATTGTTTCGGCCTTGATTGTCGGGGTGGGTGAAGAGCGTTTTGCCATTCCGCAACTTGATGTCCGTGAATTGGTCATGGTCAATGCCAATGGTCCGAACAAGATCGAAAAGGTCAATGATTCGGAAGTGTTCCGTTTGCGTAACCGCATTTTGCCGCTGGTATCACTGCGCAAATTAATGGGTTTGCCGTTGCAGGAAGGTTCTGCGGAACGGGCCCGCCATATCGCGGTGATTAAGGTGGGTGGGTTTAACTTTGGTCTGATCGTCGAACGCGTATTCGATACCGAAGAGATCGTGGTCAAGCCGCTGTCCAGCATTCTGCGTCAGCAGCAAGTGTTCTCTGGCAACACCATTCTGGGTGATGGTCAGGTGATTATGATTTTGGACCCGTCCGGAATCATGAAAACGGCTGGTATTCTGGACAATATGGTTAAGCAAGCCGAAGAAGATGCCGAGGCGGAGGCCAAAGAAAGCGTCATGGAAACACCGCTTCTGTTGTTCCGTGTTGGCAGCAAGGGCCTGAAGGCCGTGCCACTGAAACACGTGACGCGGCTGGAGGAAATCGAGCTGTCTGAAATTGAACAGGCTGGCGATCAACGCGTGATCCAATATTACGATACGTTGATGCCGGTGTTCTATGCGGGCCGTGCCGACACATTGCCGAAGGAAGGCAAACGTCCGGTGATTGTTTTTGCCGCGAAAAACGGCATTGCCGGGCTGATCGTTGACAAGATCATGGACATCACAAACTTCCGTGGCGAATTCCAGATCAAGTCGGATGGTCCGTTGGCGGGCAGTGCGATTATCGAAGGTCAGGCGGCCGACATTATCAACCTGACCTATGAACCGGAAACGAAACCGGCGACGTCTGTCATGCAAACGCTCAATCGTAATGGCCATGACGCCGAGGAATTCGGGATGTATCAGGGGGCAGCAGAATGACACATGCGAAGTCGAATGAATATTTGACCTTTATGCTGGCCGGGCAGTTGTTCGGGGTGTCGGTGTTGCAGGTGAATGATGTCCTGCGATCCCAAAAGACAACCCGGACCCCGCTGGCCCCGCCCACCATTGCCGGCATTATGAATTTACGGGGACGTATTGTGACCGTCATTGATGTGCGGCGTTGCCTGAATCAAAAACAAGGCGGCGATAATATTGGTGGCATGAGCGTTGTCGTCGAACAAAACGGCGAATTGTTCAGTTTGATCATCGATGCCGTTGGCGATGTTTTAACGCTTGACGAAGATAATATAGAACCAATTCCGCCGACCTTGGATGCCTCGTGGAGCGCTGTAGCCGCGGGTGTCTATAAATTGCCGGACCAGTTGCTGGTGACATTGGATGTCAAAAAGCTTCTGGCGTCGGCACAGTTTTACGAAAACAGCCTTGTGGAGGGTGTCGCATGACATTTTGCCTGATTGTTGATGATAGTGCGACCATCCGAAAAATCGCACGCAAGAGCCTGGAAGAATTTGGGCTGGTTTGTGAAGAGGCAGAAGACGGCGTGTACGCCTATGAATTTTGCCAAAAGAAAATGCCAGGAATGATTTTGCTGGATTGGAATATGCCACGTATGAATGGCCTGGAATTTATCGAAAAACTGCGTGGCATGGAAAACGGTGATGCGCCGAAGGTTCTGTTCTGCACGACGGAAAGCAGCATGGACCATATTATGAGCGCCATGAAAGCCGGAGCGAACGAATATATCATGAAGCCGTTCGATCAAATCATTCTGCGCACAAAACTGGTCCAGCTCGACATCCTTGAAGATGTGGAGGCGTAATGACCGCCATCACGACCGGCCCGCAAAGCCCGCAAGAGGCACCGAATATCCGCGTAATGATCGTCGATGATTCGGCGGTTATTCGTGCGGTTATTACGCGCACCTTGACGCCGGAGCAAGGGATTGAGGTTGTGGGAACCGCGCCGAATGGCGATCTGGCGGTTAAGGCCATTGCGCGGTTGCAGCCGGACATCGTGGTTTTAGACATTGAAATGCCGATCATGGACGGCCTGACCGCCTTGCCATTGTTGTTGAAAGAAAAGCCGGATGTGCGCGTTCTGATTTGTTCGACTTTGTCGGCACGCGGTGCCGATGTGACGATGAAGGCGCTGGCCCTCGGGGCCACGGACAGTATTTTAAAGCCGGGCGGTGAATCGATTTCCAGCGCGGCTGATTTCCAGCGCGATCTGGTGCGCGTGATCCGGGCCCTGGGGCGGCCACGCAAAAAATACGCACCGACAAACCATACAAACGGTACGGCTACGGGCGCGACCAAAAAACTGTATCCGCAGGCCACCGTAACATTGCGCCCGCATAAAGCGCCCTTGCCACCGAAAATTCTGGCGATCGGCAGCTCAACCGGCGGGCCGAAGGCGTTGATGGATATGTTGAAGGGGTTGAAAAACTTCCCCCTTCCCATCGTGATTACCCAACATATGCCGAAAACATTCACGGCAATGTTGGCGCAACATATTGAACAAAACTGCGGGATACCGTGTTTTGAAGGGGCTGAAGGAATGGTGTTGAAACCGGGGTCTGCCTATGTGGCGCCTGGTGGACTGCACATGATCTTTCAGAAAGGTCCAGGTGAATATCCGGCGATTCATCTGGATTCGGGGCCGCCGGAAAATTTCTGCCGCCCGTCGGTGGATGTGATGCTGCGTAGTCTGGTTGATATCTATGGACCACGAATTTTGACCGTCATTCTGACCGGTATGGGCAGTGATGGTTTGGAGGGATCTCGAAAAGTCGTCGATAGCGGGGGTAACGTTATCGCACAGGACGAAGAGTCATCCATCGTGTGGGGCATGCCGGGGGCTGTGGCAACGGCCGGGTTATGCTCCGCGGTCCAGCCACTATCTCAATTGGACGTGACGATCAGAAAGCTTGTCACAGGGTTATAACGCAGCAAGGGTGTAGAGTAGTATGGAAGTAGCTGATTTCGAGTTTTATAAAGGCTTGCTGAAAGATAAATCCGGCCTGTCTATTTCACAGGAGAAGATTTATCTGCTGGAAACCCGTCTGGCCCCAGTGGTGCAGAAATGGGGCCATGGCACGCTCGATCGCCTGACGCAATATTTGCGTATGAAGCGCGATGAGGCCGTGATCAAAGATGTGGTCGAAGCCATGACCACAAACGAAACCTTGTTTTTCCGCGATGATCGCCCGTTCAAACATTTCCGCACGGTTATTTTACCGGAGCTGATCAAAAGCCGTGCGAATACGCGCAGCTTGAAAATCTGGTCCGCCGCGTGTTCGTCGGGGCAGGAGCCATATTCCATCGCCATGACGATTGAAGAGGCCGTGTTTGAAAAAACAGCATGGAAATTCGATATTCTGGCCACCGACATTGCCGATTCCGTTTTAAAGCAAGCGCAGGAAGGGCTGTACAGTCACTTTGAAGTGCAGCGCGGCCTGCCGATTCAAACCATCATGAAATATTTTTCTCAGGATGGCGACCGTTGGCGCATCAAGGAAAATTTACGCAAAATGATCCGCTTCAGCAAATTCAATCTGCTGGACCGGATGAGCAGTGTTGGGCAGTTTGATATTATTTTCTGCCGTAACGTGCTGATCTACTTCGATGAGGAAACGAAGAAGAAGGTCCTGAGCGGACTGATGCAACAATTGGCCCCGGACGGGTATTTGTTCCTGGGCAGTTCGGAAACAGTTTTGGGCCTGTCCCAGAATTTAAAGCCCGTTGCGGCGTGTCCGGGCCTGTATACCGTGCAAAAGGCAGAAGCTGTGTCGCGTGAACCTGTAATTGCAACTCCGAAAACAACCCCTATGGCGACTTCGTTGTCCCGCGTTTAAGGTTGTTTTCGACGGGTGGAAAAGGATCCGTATGGATTACAAACTGTGCTTTGTGGCCGGTGGTGGTGCGGAAAACCGCGAACGCACCAGCCGTATCATCCGCGATAATAATTTGCTGTGCATCGAAATTGATACGATTGATCAAGTGATCGATGCGTGCAAAACCATCATTCCTGAAATGATTATTCTGGATGATGAACATTCATGTGTTGAAATCAATCAATGGGTTGGAAAATTGCGGTCTTTGCCGCGCGGGAACGGCCCGACGGTCCTGCTGCGTGAATCACAAACCCCGATCAATGGCTGCAAAGAAAATGCAGGCCGATCGGTGGATCGCCTGCACGTTCTTCACAATACGCATTTTCACGAAGAATTACGGTTCTTCCTTCAGGACATCTGACCGTCCGTCTTGGCCTTTCCACGCTTCATAAAATCTTCCAGCTTGCGCAGCAGGACATAGAAGGCCGGTGTAAAGATCAGGCCGAAGAACGTCACGCCCAGCATCCCGTAGAACACCGCAATCCCGATGGCTTGGCGCATTTCTGCCCCGGCCCCGTGGCTGTTGACCAGCGGCAGAACACCCATGATGAACGCAAACGATGTCATCAGGATCGGGCGCAGACGCAGGCGGGAGGCTTCCACGGCGGCTTGCACGATGGTGCGGCCCTGGTGTTCCAGTTCACGGGCAAATTCCACAATCAAAATTGCGTTTTTGCACGCCAGTCCCGCAAGGACGAACAACGCAATCTGGGTAAAGATGTTGTTGTCGCCCCCGGTGAAATAGATCCCCAGAATGGCCGAGAGAATGGCCATAGGAACGATCAAAATCACCGCCATCGGCAAGGCCAAGCTTTCATATTGCGCGGCCAGCACCAGGAAGACGAGGAAGATACACAGCGGGAAGATAAAGATGGCTGTATTCCCCGCCAGAATCTGTTGGAACGTCAATTCCGTCCATTCAAACGTCATGCCGGGGGGCAGGGTTTCGTTCAGGATTTTGGTAATTGCGGCCTGCGCCTGACCGGATGAAAATCCCGGTGCGGCATCCCCGTTCAAATCGGCGGAGCGGAAGGCGTTATAGCGCATGGCCGTTTCCGGGCCGAATGTTTCGGTCACGGTGACGACGGAGCCGAGCGGAACCATTTCCCCTTCAATATTCCGGGTTTGCAGACGCAGGATGTCCGCCGGGTTGGACCGGAAATCGCGGTCGGCTTGCGCCTGCACCTGATAGGTGCGGCCAAACTGGTTGAAATCGTTGATATAGAGCGACCCCAGATAAATCTGCATGGTGCGGAAAATATCATCGATGGGAATGCCCAGTTGCTGCGCCTTCGTCCGGTCAACATCCGCGAACAATTGCGGCACGTTGACGTTATAGCTGGAGAAGATGCCACGCAGAGCAGGATCGGCATAAGCCTTGCCCAACACGGCCTGCACCGTATCGTTCAGAGCTTGGTAGCCTTGGTCCGCACGATCTTCGATCTGCAATTTAAAGCCGCCAACGCTGCCCAGCCCTTGAACCGGCGGGGGGGGGAAGATGGCGATAAAGGCATCGTCAATCGCATTGAATTGGGCCTGCAATTGCTGGGCAATGGCAAAACCGTTCTGGTCATGGCCTTCACGCTTGTCGAAATCGTCCAGTGATACGAACACAATGCCCGCGCTGGATGAATTGACGAAGCCGTTGATGGACAGGCCCGGGAATTGCACCGCCCCCTTCACGCCGGGGTGCTTCAGGGCAATTTCACCCATTTGACGAATCACATCCTCGGTCCGTTCCAGTGTGGCGCCAGCCGGAAGCTGGGCAAAGCTGACCAGATATTGTTTGTCCTGCGCCGGAACGAATCCTTTGGGCACAAGGTTGAAGCTGTAGATGGTGGAGGCGACCAGCGCGCCGTAAATCACCATCATAATCGCCTTGCGGCGGGTGAAGACACCGACACCCTTGGCGTATCCGCTTTGACCTTTGTAGAACATCTTGTTAAAGCCGCGGAAGAACCAGCCAAACAGGAAATCCATGATCTTGGTCAACCCATCTTTCGGCGCGTCATGACTTTTCAGCAACAAGGCGGACAATGCCGGGCTGAGGGTCAGGGAGTTGAAGGTGGAAATCAGCACGGCAATCGCAATGGTCAATGCGAATTGCTTATAAAACTGCCCGGTCAAACCGCTGATGAAGGCAATCGGCACGAACACGGCGCACAGCACGAAGGCGGTGGCCAGAATCGGGCCGGTCACTTCTTTCATGGCCTGCATGGTGGCATCGCGCGGGGATTTTCCTTCCTCGATATTCCGCTCAACGTTTTCGACCACGACGATGGCGTCATCCACCACGATCCCAATCGCCAAAATCAAACCGAACAGGGACAGAACGTTGATAGAGAAGCCCAGCAGGTGCATCACCGCAAACGTACCCACGATGGATACGGGCACGGCCAGCAGCGGTATCAGGGATGCGCGCCATGTTTGCAGGAAGATGATCACGACCAAAACGACCAGCGCGACGGCTTCCAGCAGGGTATGGATTACAGCCTTGATGGAGTCCTTCACGAACACCGTCGGGTCATAGACAATGGAATAATCCACGCCTTCGGGCATGTATTCCTTCAACTCCGCCATGGTTTTGCGGACGTTTTTGGAAATATCCAGCGCGTTCGCGCCGGGGGAGGCGAAGACCGGAATGGCCACGGCCTGCTGGTTATCCAGCAGGGAGCGCAGGGCGTAGCTTTGCGCGTTCATTTCCACGCGGGCCACGTCGACCAGACGCGTGACAACACCATTGGCATCGCGTTTGATAATAATCTGTTCAAATTCCGCGGCGGAGGTCAGGCGGCCTTGGACGTTGACCGGCAACTGGACTTCGATGGCGTCATCATACGGGGGGCCGCCAATCATCCCGGCGGCGACCTGTACGTTTTGGGCGCGCACGGCGTTGACCACTTCGGTCGCGGTCAAATTCCGTTCGGCCACCTTGTCCGGGTTCAGCCAGATGCGCATGGCATAATCACCCGATCCGAACAGGCGAATTTGGCCCACGCCTTCAATCTTCGCCAACTGATCCTTGACGTTCAGTGTGGCGTAGTTGCGCAAATACAGCATGTCATATTGGTTGTTAGGCGAGAGAAGGTGAACAACCATGGTCAAATCGGGGGAGCTTTTCACCACGGTCACGCCCAATTGGCGGGTCACTTCTGGCAGGCGCGGCGTGGCCTGGGCCACACGGTTTTGCACCAATTGCTGGGCCAGATCGGGGTCGGTGCCGATGGCAAAAGTGACGGTCAGGCTGAGATTGCCGTCCGTTGTCGCCAGCGAGTTCATATACAGCATGTTTTCCACGCCGTTGATCTGTTCTTCCAGCGGCGTGGCCACGGTTTCGGCGATCACCGCCGGGTTCGCACCGGGGAACTGCGCATTGACCACGACGGATGGCGGGACGACCTCTGGGTATTCGGAAATGGGTAAATTGGGAATGGCCACCAGACCCGCCATGAAAATCAGGATCGAAATAACCGACGCAAAAATCGGGCGATCGATAAAGAAGCGAGAAAGATTCATCGGATGAGATCCTTATTTTCAAAATTTATGGTCAAGCGGTCTTTAAAAAACAGGCGGGGGAGCGCCTGTTTTTATGGGGTATGGTTTTACGCATTACGCCTTATTTGTGGGGAGCAGAGGCCGTATTGTCGCCCGTCCCGGCACTGGTTTCAATAGAGGCCAGTGCCTTTTCAAATTGCGGGGACACATCCATGCCGGGGCGAATACGGATAATGCCGTCGGACACAATGGTTTCGCCTTCATTCAAACCGGACAGCACAATCCGTTTACCGGCGACGCTGTCACCCAACGTCACTTCGCGGTATGCGGTTTTTCCATCATCGCCGATCACGTAAACGAATTTGCGGTCCTGATCCGTGCCAACGGCGCGGTCGGAAATTGCGATTTTGTTTTGTGATGACGGGCTGCCCATGCGGATGGTGGCGAACATGCCGGGCAACAACGTACCATCCTCATTTGCGAACAAGGCGCGGGCACGGATGGTGCCGGATGACGTATCCAGATGGTTGTCGAAGCTTTGGATAAATCCTTCGTACATTACTGTGCCATCACTGCCCATCAACTGAACCGGAATTTTATTTTCCGATGCGGTGTCACCCGCAATATTGCGGACATGGGTCAGATAAGTTTGTTCATCCACCTCGAAATCGGCGTAGATGCCGTTATCGGAGACGATGGAGGTCAGAACCGGCGCGTTCGGCCCCGCTTCGACCAGATTGCCCTTGGTAATTTCGGCGCGGCTGATCCGGCCGGAAATGGGGGCCTTCACAAAGGCGTGATCCAGATTGATTTTGGCCTGTTCCAATCGCGCCAGTGCGGCATTCACATCGGCCTTGGTCACTTGTACGGTGCTGACGCGTTCGTCATACACGCGTTTGGGAATATCATCGGTTTTCACCAATGTTTCCGCGCGTGCCAATTCTTTCTGTGCCAGATCGGCGCGATCACGGGCGGCGTTTACTTCGGCGCTGGCCTGATCCACGGCGGCTTGGTACGGGCGCGGATCGATGACGTAGAGAACATCACCCTCGGCAACAATCTGGCCATCGGCGAAATTGATTTCATCAATCCGGCCACTGACCTGCGGGCGGATTTGGGCGTAATCAACGGCCTGCAAACGGCCAGAGAAATTTTTCCAGATGGCGAGCGGGGCGCTTTCAATTTTCGCGGCGGCCACTGGCATCGCTTGCGGCACGGCGGCGGCCAATTCGACCGTGCTGGCCTGCGCGGATGTGTTGGCATAGAACAAAGCCCCGGCGCTGCCCATGGCGATGAGGGCAACGGCGCTGGCCAACAGGATGGTGCGTTTGGATGGGGTGGTCATACTCAAGTCTCCGTTTGTTGCGCTGCTTCTATTTATATTGACTGGTTGGTCAAGCACTTGGTCCAAAAAAACGCGGGATTCCCGCGACTTACGTCCGTTTTTGGCTCTTATTCTGTTCAGGCGGCATCCACCGCATGATCCGGATCTTTCAGCCCCAACAGGCGGAGCAATCCGGATCTCAAATTCCGTTCCAAATGGTCCAACGAATTTTGGACCCGGGCCACCAGCATTTGTCCGGTGATATAATCCAGTATTTCGTCGGCGCGGGCCTTGCAATCCGTATCTTGGGGGAGCAATCCCTCATTCATCAAGTCGCGGATCGTGGCTTCGTAATACCGCTTCTTAAACGCAAAGATCTGTTCGATCTTGTCCTTGATAATGCTGTCTGTTCCGGCCAGTTCGCACCCCAATGATCCACTGGGACAACCGCAAACATGGCCCACTTCGCGCAGCATTTCGGCCTGTTTTTCAACAATCAGGTCCGCCAGCATGGTCAGCCGTTCAACCGGCGGGCGCGATGCCGAAAAAATCGTATCGTAAATCGGGCGCAGGATGGCTTCTTCGCTATCCAATGCCGCCATGGCCAAATCCGCCTTGGACGGGAAGAAGTGATAGAAACTTCCCTTCTTTACATCGGCGGTCTTGCAAATATCATCCACGCTGACCGCGCCGTAACTGTTCATCCAGATCAGTCGTCCGGCTGTATCAATCAGTTTCTGGCGTGTATCTGTTGCTGCGTGGCTCATACTCTTACACTACCAAGACTTGACCGGTCGGTCAAGATAATTTTGACCCGATCGGTATGTATTTTATAATGCTTTGATATATATAGCCATTATTCGGGTTTGCATAAGGCGCCCGGACTGTGCCATAAGGCTTGCGCATAGAAAGGGCGTACAATGCTGAATATTTCCAACCTGACCTATAATATTGGTGGCCGGACCATCATCGAAGAAGCCACCCTGAATATTCAGGACGGATGGCGTGTGGGCGTGGTTGGCGTCAATGGCGCGGGCAAATCGACCCTGTTCAAACTCATCACCGGGAAACTGCACGCCGATGGCGGCACGATTTCTTTGAGCAGCCGCCAGCGTCTGGGCGTGGTGCGTCAGGACATTCCCGAAACCGATATGCCGTTGATCGACATGGTGCTGTCCGCCAACGAAGAGATGGCGCAATTATGGACGGAAAGCGAAACCGCCACCGACCCCGACCGCATCGCCGAAATTTTTCAGCGTCTGGGTGACATGGATGCGTATGCCGCACCGTCACGCGCCGCGACACTGCTGACCGGCCTTGGTTTCCGTGAAGATCAATTGAACGAACCGTTCTCATCCTTCAGCGGTGGCTGGCAGATGCGGGTGATGCTGGCCTCCGTCTTGTTCGTTGAACCGGATTTTCTGTTGCTGGACGAACCGACCAACCACTTGGATCTCGAAGCGATCATGTGGCTTGAGACCTATTTGATGTCGTATCCGCATACGCTGATGATTATTTCACACGACCGCGAATTGCTGAACAAATGTATCGACCATGTGATCCATGTCGATAAAAAGCAGTTGATGCTGTACACCGGAAATTACGACACGTTCGAACGTGAACGCGCCGCGCGTCTGGGCGTGCAACAAAAAATGTTCGAAAAGCAGCAAGCCGAACGCGCCCACATGCAACAATTTATCGACCGGTTTAAGGCGCAGGCGAGCAAGGCACGCCAAGCCCAAAGCCGGGTCAAGGCGATGGAGCGTATGGATCTGGTCGATGCGGTCATTGCCGACCGGGCGATTAAGTTCAGTTTCCCCAACCCCGATAAAATCGCCCCGCCGATGATTTCCATTCGTCAGGCGGATATCGGTTATGTCGAAGGAAAACCGATCCTGCGCCGCGTTCATGAAAACATCGACCCCGATGACCGTATCGCCCTGCTGGGGGCCAACGGGAACGGTAAATCGACGTTGATGAAGTTGATTGCCGGGAAACTGGACATCATGGGTGGTGAAGTTGCACGGTCGAACAAATTGCGTATTGGCTATTTCTCCCAGCATCAGACCGAAGAGCTGGATGTCACGCAAACTCCGTATGAAGCCATGCGCGATTTGATGGCCAAGCATAAGCCGGACGTGCGCGAACCGGTGGTGCGGGCCAAGCTGGGCGCATTCGGATTTTCCAAGGATCTGGCCGACAATAAAATCGGGTCGCTGTCTGGCGGTGAGAAGGCGCGTCTGCTGTTCGCGTTTATGAGCTTCGATGCGCCGCATCTGCTGCTGCTGGACGAGCCAACCAACCACTTGGATATCGATGCGCGCGAAGCGTTGGTGCAGGCGTTGAACGCCTATGAAGGCGCCATCGTCATCGTCAGCCACGATCCCAACATGGTGGAACGTGTCGCGGATCGTTTGTGGCTGGTGAAAGACAGCGCGGTGCAGAATTTTGACGGCGATCTGGAAGATTACCGCAAATTCATCGTCCAAACCCGCCGCGAAGAGCGTAAAGAGAGCAAAAAGGAAAAGGTGGCCGAGGTGAAGCCGGTCGTGGTGGAGGATTCAAAATCCACCCGCATCAACCCACACAAAGTCACCAAGATAGAAAAAGAGATCGAGCGGCTGAATGCGGAGAAGGCCAAACTGGAAACAAAAATGGCCGACCCCGATTTTTACAAAGACGCCCTGCGCGCCGCCGACGCCCAAAAATCATACGCAACCATTGTCGCCAAGCTGGAAGAACAGGAAGAATTGTGGTTGGCGGTGAATGGATAGAGCGTAAACAATCCTTTTCTCGTTAGGGTGAATCATTCCTCGATCGAGGAATGTGAGAGCATCTTTGTGGAGAGGTATGGGAACGCGCCCCGTACACTGATCGACTGCCGGAAAAGGTCGTCTTTCATAAATTTCTCAAACAATATGATGCGTGCCGCCTCACCCTTGTTTTCTATGCCCGCAGCGTTAATCGCTTCCTGATATTGTCCCAAAGCTGCCATGCGTCGAACGTCGCATTCGCGATGAAAGTCTCTGAATGATTTTGGGCTGCATTTTTTGTTCAGTGTGTGTGTATGTGCGTTTAAAATTGCGGTGTATGTATCAAAAATCGGCTTGGTCCACACGGCTTCCTGCTGTGCTGTAATATACGGTCTTGTGTCATATTGGCGCCAATATGAATAAATGTTTGATCGGAAGATGCTATCCAGCAGATCTTGATCGCTCTGCAGGGCGGACGTGGCCATTATGGTTGATAAGGCCAGCGCTCTGGTCTCCTCATATTCACTATATTTTTTATCTGCGTCTGTAGCGCCGCGCTGAAAGGATGATGTGTTGTTATTCCACAGGTGCAGGACAATCTCTCGCCGCACCAATGGGTCGCTGATCATTGATGCGACCACGTAGCTGTTCTCGGTCTTTTTATCGCGGTTCATCTCCCATGCGATGCCGCCAAAATATGCGTTTTTTAAGCGGCGAATGGATGGCGCGATTTCTGGTAGGGATTTAAAGTGGTCGGAAGCCATGTAGGTTTCATAGTGCCCGGACCTGTAATGACATTTCGCCATTTTTTCCACATCGCGGGTGGTTGAGAGGCCGAGGATTTCGCGGGGATATGTATCCAGACATTTTGCGGGGTTTTCTTCCACCTTTTTTGGGTTTTGATGCAACGGTAATGGATTGTTCTTTACGTTCTTTATGATTTTCATCATGTAATCGCGGTCTGTATTTTTTTGTGTGTCAGATGCAATTTTTTGCATCTCATGCAACACGCAATATTTTTCTTCTTTGTCGCATGACGGAAATTTTATATCCGATGTTTTGTTGCGCGACATATAAATGTTGGAGATAACATTAAAGCGTGTGCCTTGATCCTTGACCATCATGGCCAGTTCGTATGCCAGCGGTGTTGGGTTTTTGTAGAGGTCATTAAATTCATCCAGCAAATAAGTCATGTTGCGGTGTAACGCGCTATTGCGCTTGTCCGGGTTATTGTTCAACAGGTCAAATTCTGTGGCCAGTTTCAGGGTTTTCTCTCGGTCTCCGGCACGATAATAATTATTATAAGCGCCAACAAGGGCGTTGCGCTTCAGTTTTGTATCCTGGGTGTTCCGGGCCAGCGCGACGGACGCGTCATTTTGCCCCGCGTCCTGAAGAATTTGTGCCATTAAGAATGTCGTATTATCATCCTGATGGTTCTTATATTCTTTCAACAGGGCGGCAAGGGTGTAGGGCGATAAGATCGTTCCTTGCGTATTCTTTACACTTTCATCGTGCATGATTTGCGCAATGTATTGCAGGCGATTTTTCTTGTTTGGTTCAATCATCAGGCCAATTTTTGCGGTTTTAAAAAAATCATCATAGTGCCGTGCGGCGGCCAGGGCGGCCAACTTGTAATTGGCAATATTAATCATGCTTTCATTGCAAGATGGCTGCAGAATGAGCTGGTCGACTTCGCTAAATTGATTGTTTTTTAACAGCATGCGGGCTGCATACAGGCACAGCGTTTCATTGATATAGAGTTGGGATAATATGACGATTCCGTCTTCATCCTCTTTTTTGATGTAAGCAATCTTGTTTACGGTGTCGTAAATGTTCTTTGACTGCGAAAAAATATTCATAATTTGTGCTGTGTCACCGGTATTCCCTGCGCGCAACATCATCATTACAAAGGGTGATAGTAAAGTATCTTTGTCGCTGCTGAATTTTATCTGGTCAAAATGGGATTGTGCTTTTTCATTGTCCCCCAAATAGGCATAAAACCAGGAGAGATCAAGATGGTGATCAGATATCTTTAGCAGCTCCATATTGTCTGGTATTTCATGCTCCCGCTCCGGCAGGTTTTTTTCGGCGATATCCAACAACGTTGCCGTTGTCATTTCATCTGTGCGCGGTGTGTTGACGGGGTTTGAAATGATGGTGACGCTGCGAAATACGACCCAGCCAATCATCAACAGGCTGCATACTAAAAGCGCCATGAAAAAAGAATTTTTGGATCTGCTCTTCATTTTTCGCCTACCAAAACAAACAATTTAAACGCATAATGGTATAAACATTATTACACATCCGTAAATTATATCCTGATTTAAGCGGAGTTGCGATGCGTTTATTCATAACGACCATGGTGGTTTTCGGGGCACTGTCTTGTGTGTCTGTGTCTGCGCTTGCCGCGGAGCCTGATGTACAAGCGCCAGCGGAAACTTTGGGATTAAATGAATATATTTATGTGAAGGGGAATGAGAAATTACCAGACCTTCACGTCGCGATGTTATCAAACAAAAAATTATATGACGCGGTTGTTCATCTGCGGTCGTTGGGATTTTCTGACTTTATTGACCCGGACCAGAACATTGAAGGCATGGTGGATGCCATCATTTTTGAATGGGCTGGTGTAGCGGATATGGACCCGGGCGCGCGTGGGCCCAACATTGATGCCCGCCGCTTGGCCGTATTGGAATTGCTGACTGGTAAGGCCTTTGTGCAAACAGGCGCGGGAGGGGAGGTGAACCCTCTATTCTGGGGCGCTGAGAGTTTGAACCAAGGGTACCACATTATGTTCAGCAGCTATTTCGCTTTCATGTTGAGCCAGAGTGCTGCCCGGGATTTATTCACGGGCACGGTTTTGTATGATGACATTGGTGATGGTGGCGTGCGGGGAATTACCGGGCTGGATCAGGATGCCCTATCCCGCCTTACCCGTGCGGTGAAATCGTTGCCCGATAAGAAAAAAAATCTGATCTGGTTGCGGGCATTGATGGTGATTGACGATGCTGTCGCCATTAATAATCTCAGCCGTGATGATCAGGCGCTGTTGTATGACGCGGTTTTGCAAACCGGAGCAGATTGGGACCACTTAATGGAGGAGCTGAACAGCCCGCACCCGCGCGATATTGCCGGCTCCTTCTATGCCGAAAATGTCTTGGGATTGCGCGTGGATGATTGCGATTTGCTGCCCCTGTTTACCGAGGCGCGTAAACGCGATCAAAGCCGACAGATCGTTATGAACAGCCTGATGACGCATTTTGTTGAAAAATGCGCGCCGGATGAAAAATCGGCGTTGGCATTATTCCGCAATAATGGATTTATGCTGCGCGATGTAACCAGCATTTATAACCAGCGGGAGGTTTTCGGGAAGCGCCGCCCTTATGATAAAATCGTTTACGCGTCAAAAATACCCGCGAAGGAAAAAATTCGGGGCTACGCCATGCTTCCGTACGATGGGTATAACGTGAATTTATTCATACGTGACGGCAAAGTCGATTGGGCCAGCGCCCATATCCAGCGGCCCAATAAAAATTAAAAAAACGGCCCCGATGAAGGGGCCGTTTCGCTAAATCTGCCATCAATGACGATTGATTTTGTTCTTTTCGCCTCTTTATCCGTTGCGAATATAATCCTGAACGGTCGCTTCAAAATCAACAGGGTATCGCTTTTGCCAGGCGCGCTGTACGGATCGAGCCAGCTCGCTCAGTGCGTCCGATTCTTCCAGGCTAATATTCATTTCATCAAACGGATTGGATGGAGCGTATAAATATTTTGCATCTTTGTCGGCGTTGAGATTGGACAGGTGGTAAATTATGCGCTCATAGAGAATGGCTGTAAATTCGGGCCAGTATTGTGGCCATAGGGCATCGGACAATTTTTGTATCAGTCGTGTATCGGTCCATTCGTAGTGGGTTTGGGCAACGGAAGCGCCGATGGATAGAATAATATCGGCGTAGAGGCGTGCTTCAGGCTTCGAAAAATTATCAATGACGTTCAGCATGATGGTTTCGATATCGCTCGGAACAGTTTTGAGGCTGGTTTCAAGCCGATGCACTTCTTTTTTGTCTATGTTTTTAATTTTTTCAATCGGAACCATGTCCTGTTCGGCGAGTTTTGCCAGATCGTGGATAAAGCTCTCTGGGGAATTTTGCTGGTGCAGAATACGCAAGACCGTCTGTATGGCTTTATATTCGTTGACACGTGCGCGTCGGCCACCTGATTGATCGGCATAGCTGACATACAATCCTGCGCGATAGAGGGCGGCGGCGATATCGCTGAAAATAAATTGGCTGTTAGAAAACATGGGGGCTCATTTTTATAAATTGCGTTACGGTATAAATGTAACTCTTATTTGCATTTTGTTAAAGCGCAAACAAAAGCGGCGCATCCTTGGAATGCGCCGCTTTTCTTGTATTCGTGGTTTTTTAGAAGTTTTTCGACACGCTCATAAAGAACCGAGGGTTTTGGTCCTTCATTGTCTGCACACTGCGGTTCAGCGGCACGGCGACGGTCATGTCGACGTTCGTGGTGTCGCCGATTTTTGCGCGCACGCCGACGCCGGCGGATGTGGCCGTGTTGGCTTTGTCCTTGGCGTTTGTCGGATCGTCGTTCCAGACGCGACCGGCATCATAGAAACCGTACAGTTGATGGCTGTTGGTGATGCCGAATTCACCCGGCAGGTTCCATTGCACTTCAACTTTACCGGCAATGCCTTCGTCGCCGATGATTTCGGACGGGTCATAACCGCGGCCATAGCCCATACCACCAACGCCAAACTCTTCCGAGCTGAGCAGCGGGCCGTTGGACCATTGTCCACGGGCGGCCAGCAACAGGTTCCATTGGTTGGCCAAGCGTTGCAGACGTTGCAATTCCAGATTCAGTTTGGTGAAGCGCGGGTCGCCATCCGGGCGGGATTTGTTCGGGTCGTTCTTGCTGCTGGCGCCCAGAACGTCCAGGCCTTGGGCCAGTTCCAGATCCAGCAAGTTCAAACCGGCACCGAAGACGCGGTCCAGTTTCTCCAAACGCATACCGGTGCGCAGGGCGCGGATATTATCCGTGCGGGTGTCTTCGATGTTGTTGCGGGTATCCACGTCGCGCATGTCAAAGCTGAACATGGTGTACAGGTTTGTGTTCCGGCTGCGGATCACGGGGTAGTTCAGTTCGATGCCAAGGAAGCTGGCATTCCCCTTCACGTCGAATTCATCCAGCGTATAGCCCGGTTCGGTTTTGGTGTAGGACGCATCGAAATCCAGACGCAGGCCACGCGTGCCGAGTGGTTGCGAATATCCGGCGGCGAAGTAAGCCAGTTCCATCGGCTGGCCCGGATCCGGTGCCAGCACAGCCTGTGCCGTCAGGCGTTCGTTGTTGCCTAGCATGGAGTTCAAAGCGCCTGCGCCAGAGAACTGGACCGCGCCCAGATATTTCGTGCCGTAGTTGTCGATGCCGACAACGGCTTCGAACGGATCACGTTGCACCAGAATGTTCAAATCCGCCGCGCCGACATTGGTCGCGTTCGGGGACAGAACGCCACGGGCCGAAACACCCGGCAAATCGTTGATAAACAGCAGGTAGCGTTCCAGATCAGCGATATTCAGCGCATAGCCCGCCGGAATGCGGCTGGCGTACCCACGGATCAATTCCATGGCGGCTTCGGTTTCCGCCGGGGCGCCTTCTTCCAACGCGACATTGACGCTGTACAGATACCCCTCAACAACCTGCAGGCGGACATTGCCGCCCTCGATCGTTTGCGGTGGCACGATGACCTGAGTCAGGATGTAACCATCATTGCGGTATTGATTGGTCATCGCCGCGGCGATGCCGTACAAATCGGCCAGCGAAATCGTTTGGCCAACAGAGTCGGCATACACGCTGCGCAGGTCGGATTCTTGATACGCCGTTACGCCGTCGAGGCGCAGATTGTTCAACGTGAATTTGATATTTTCCGAACCAGCGGGTGCGGCTTGCACTTGCGGGCGGTCCACTTCGACAGAGGGCATAACGCCGCGATCTTTGAAATCCGGTTTCGGAACTTGCTCTTGCACACGGCCCGGGCTGGCGGTTCCCACTTCGGCGGCTGGCACCTGCGCGTATGCAGGCGCGCTTGCGCCCATCAGCGCGGCCAGAATCAAAGCGCGAAAAGAATATTGGCGGATCATGGTACGGAGCCTGTCTTTTTTAGAAATCAATCAAACTGTTAAGTCCCCCTTATTAGAGCATTGGCAGGGGTTTGAAAACACCCCCGATTATGTTTCCCCGATTATGTTTCGACGCGTTGGTGCGTTGCACAATGCGGCGGGGCGATGGGGCAGTGAATTATTTTCATAAGGCTTTCCGCCATTTCTGTGAACAAGACGGGATAAAAGGTTAATTTTCCTTAATCATTTCTTGTCACCCGCGCAGATTTGGGGGTATACAACCCCATCCAAATTCAAACGATTCTGCCTTTCTGCGTACCTAGCCCGGCGCACCGCGCCACGGGCCTATACATGACACGTAATTATTCACCATTGGGCAACCAAGACGGGGACTTCATAAAATGACAACACAACGCGGCACCGTGAACAAATTCCTCTCCACCTCGGCCCTGACACTGGGCTTGATCGCATCAGCCAGCGCGACAGCAAACGCGATGGATGCGAACACGACACCGACGGGGGAACAGGTGGTTGCCGGTTCCGCGAATTTTGATCGTCCTGATACCAGCACGTTGAACATCAACCAGAACACGGACCGCGTTGTCATTAACTGGGACTCGTTCGACATTGGCTCCAACGCCAAAACCGAATTTTTCCAGCCGGGTTCCGGATCGCTGGCGGTGAACCGCGTCACCGGCCGCAATTCCGACCCGACACAAATTCTGGGGACGCTGAAAGCCAATGGCCGCGTCATGGTTCTGGACCGCAACGGTGTTGTTTTCGGTGCGGGATCTCGCGTTGATGTGGGCGGCATTGTGGCCTCCACCGGCGATGTGAATGATGACGCCGTGATGCGCGGCGACACCAAACTGGAATTGTCCAATTTCGGTGATGCATCCGTTATCAACAATGGCACGATTTCCGTGACCGGTGCTGGCCTTGCCGCTCTGGTCGCGCCGCACGTTGCCAACAATGGCGTAATCGAAGCCCGCTTGGGCAAAGTCGTTCTGGCCTCTGGCGGGGAACGCGCAACGGTTGATTTGTATGGCGACGGTTTGGTTGAAATTGCCGTTGGCGGTGCCAAGGGCAAGGCGCTGGTGGAAAATTCCGGCGTGATTTCCGGCGCAACCGTTTTGATGACAGCCTCCGGCGCGAAAGAGGTTGTCGACACCGTCATCAACATGTCCGGCGTGGTTCAGGCCACATCCGCAACGGTTCAAGGTGGTAAGATCATCTTGAATGGTGGCAACGCAGGTAAGGTGAAGGTTTCCGGCACGATCGATGCGTCTGGTGCAGCGGGTGGCGGTGATATCAAGGTGATCGGCGAAGATATCGAAGTTACTCAAGGTGCAGTTGTCACGGCGGATGCGCTGACAAACGGCAACGGCGGTTCCATCTATTTCATGGGTGGAAATAACGCGATTTATCGTGGCCGTTTCTTCGCCCGTGGCGGTGAAATTGGTGGCAATGGTGGTTTTGTTGAGCTGTCAGCAAAAAATGAAGTTGGATATGATGGTTCTGTCAGCACTATGGCCGTCAATGGTTTGGCAGGTTCTTTCCTGATCGATCCGTTGTTTGCCATCATTCACAGCGGCGGCCTGCATAACCCGCTTGGCTTGCAATATATTCTCAGCGCAGAAGCCTTGGCGCGCGATTTGTACAATAACGGTTCTGTGACGGTTCAGGCCGACAATAGCATTGATGTTGGTACCGACGTCTTCCTGCTTGGTAACGGGGACATTGATTTGAGCCGCCATGAAGACTGGCATCTTGTGGATGTCAATCCTCATTGGTTCTGGGTTGATCTTGAATGGGTTGATTTTGGTGGCGAAACAACCGGTAACCTGAACCTGATTTCTGACGTCGTGAACTTCAATAAAAACCTGACTTTAGGTCATGGTGATCTGAATGTTACGGCTAATACGGTTAACCTGAACGCAAAAATTTCTGACTTGTCCGGGTTGCTGGATCAATCATCCATTACAAGCACGGCATCTTTGGTAAATGTTCTTTCGAATGCGGCGAACATTCAGCAAGGTGTTTATCTTGCATCGACTGGAGGCACTGTTGATGTCAAGGCAGGCCTATATAATCAAGGTGATATCCAGATTAAAAAGGCTCTGACCGTTTTGGGCGCTGGCGCGGGGCAAACAATTGTAAATGCACAAGGCTACGGCGCCGCATTTATGGTTTATTCCGGTGATGTCACCATCGATGGTTTCGATATTCACCGCGATCCGTTAAGCGGATCTGGTGCGGGCGCTGCAATCTGGGTCGTTGGTCAGGGTTGGACAACGGCGGCTAACGCGATTGGCAATATCACGATTGGTGATAATGGGACAGGCCGCGGCGGTAATACGATTCAGGGCGGTTTCGCGCAAGGCGTTTTGCTGACTCAGGGTAATATCAACAATGTAAACATTGTTGGTAATACGTTCGATGGTGTTCACACCGCTGTTCGTACAAATGGCTCTTATCAAGCTGGTCGTTTCGGCAATCTGAATATTGCTGAGAACGTAATTGATAACGTTGTTCACGGTGCCGATCTTGCGTTTCTGACTTCGGATAACGCTATTACAAATAACGTGTTTAACAACGTTGGTTATTACAATATTACCACGTCGTCATGGGATGCTTCGGCTGATCTGCGCGTCCATAACAACAGCTTTGATGCAAACGCTCAGCGTTTGATTGATAATTGGGGTGGTTTCACAGTAAACGCGTCCGGCAACTGGTGGGGCACAAATAACGAAGCCACCATCGCATCCAAAATGTTTGGCTCTGTCGACTTCACCCCATTCCTGATGGGCGGTGCGGACACCAGCGCGGCGCGCGGGTTCCAGGGTGATTTCTCCAATCTGTTCGTGACCGCTCTGGGCGCACAAACCGGTACGGTTGGCCGCGTGCAGGAAGGTGTGGATGATGTAACGGTTGGCGGTACGGTGACCGTGGGTGACGGTACGTTTAATGAAAACGTTCTGGTCTATAAATCCATGTTGCTGCAATCCGCAAACGGTATGAACGCAACGACTATTGCTGGTGTAACCGGCTTGGGCGCTGACTCGGTCATCAAAATTACGGCGGATGATGTGACGCTGGGCGGTGTTGGCCATGGGTTCAATGTGGTTGGTAACGGTCTCGGTTATGGCATCAATGTTGCCAATGCCGATGATGTTTCCGTTATCGGAAACCAGGTTGGTGGCTCCGCTGGTTCCGCAATCAACGTATCCAGCAGCGATGCCGCCAATATTGCAGGCAACACGGTTCTGAACGCTGGTGCGAATGGCATTCATCTGGACCAAGTAAACGGCGCGACTGTAACTGGAAACAATGTTTCCAACGCGGCGTTCTCCGGCATTCAGGCGCTGTGGGGCCGTGATCTGGATATCAATAACAACGTTGTTGCGAACTCCGGCGCAAACGGCATTGCCTTGATGGCCGTTGGCGGCGTGAATGCGGTCAGCGACAACACAATCGACGGCACGGGCGTTGATGGTGTTTATGCCAACAACGTGGCTGGATTGACGGTTGATGGAAATGACATCGGTACGCTTGGCGTTGCCGGGAATATCAAACGCCATGGCGTCAATGTTGAGTTTTCCAATGATGCAAACGTTGCGAATAACACGATTAAGAACGTTGCCAAAGTTGGTGTGAATATCAACAGTGGTTCCAATGTGACCGTTGATGGCAACACGCTGTCGGCGATCGGTAACCAGGGCATTCTGACCAACCAGGTTCAAGGGTTGGATATTACGGGTAACAGCTTGTCCAACGTCAGCTGGTCTGGTGTGCAGGTCGAAGGTGGCCGCACGCTCCTGATCAACGACAACGATCTGGATAATGTTCGCGGTAACGGCGTACAGGTTAGCGGCACAAACGGCGTTGAAGTTTCCGACAACGAAATTTCCAACATCCGTCTGGCCGGTGTCTATGTTCAAGGTACAACGGGCGCAACACTGATCGGCGGTAACAACGTTACGACGACAGGTTCCGATGGTATCTGGGCGAAAAATATCAGCGCTTTGACTGTTTCGGGCAACAATGTTAACGACACGACGGGCGATGGCATTGAAACCATCACCACGCATAACGCTGTTATTGCCGGAAACACGCTGGGGAGCATTGATGGCAATGCGATCTTCGTCACGGGCAGCAACAATGTTCGTATTGGTGGCGCAGGCGCGGATAAAAACACCGTAACATCCGCTTTGCTGGATGGTGTGAAGCTGGAAGGCGGTGATAACGCCGACGTTCTGGGTAACAGCATCAGCAACACGGGCCGCGTTGGTATTTACTCTAACAACGCAACCAACCTGTTGGTTGATGGCAACACGCTGAACACCAACACGTTCGCAATCGGTTCGCCATATGGCGCCGTTACGATTGAAAAGGGTTCCAACACGATCGTATCCAACAACTTTATCAGCAACAGCACGCAAGGCGTTCGCATGATGTGGGTTGATGGCGTGAACAAAATCACCGGAAACACCGTTGATACGCTGACCCATAACGGTATCCATGCCGAAGACGTTGATGGCCTGACCGTTGATGGCAACAAGGTTGGCACGCTGGGTGGCGCATCGAATGTGAAGGGCAACGGTATTAACGTTGCTGTGTCCAACGGTGCTCAAGTTCTGGGCAACACTGTTCAAAACGTCGCAAAGACCGGTGTGAATATTGATAAAGGCTCCAACGTGGCCGTATCCGGCAACACGCTGACGCATATCGGAAACGTTGGCGTTCGCACGGAACAGGTTCTGGGCCTGACCATGGCGGGTAACATCCTGTCCGATATCAGCTGGTCCGGTATGCAGGTCGAAGGTGGCCGTGATGTCAGCATCACTGGCAACGATCTGGATAACGTGCGTGGCAATGGTGTTCAGGTGAGCGGCAGCAATGGCGCCGTAAACGTACTGGGCAATGAAGTGTCAAACATCCGTTTGTCCGGTATCGTTGTGAACGGTGCGCCGGGCACGACCAACATCAAAAACAACATTGTTTCGACCGTTGGTGAATACGGCATTCATGCAAAGAACAGCAAGAATGTAACCGTTGATACCAACACGGTAACCGGCGGTAAAAACGGCATTGTTGTCGAAGGATCCACCGGCACGACGAAAGTAAACAAAAACGTCGTTTCCGGCGCAACCGACACGAACGCGGGCCGCGTGGCCAGTGATTACCAAACGGGCACCGGCATTCTGGTTAAAAATACGACCGGAACGGTTGGAGTTACGGGCAATACGTCCAATGGCAACTCCGGTGACGGTATCCGCGTGCTGAACACGAATGGCGCAACGGTATCCGGCAACACCGCACATAATAATGGTGACAAAGGTATCATCATCAAAAACAGCGATAACGTTGTGGTTGATAACAACAAGGCCGACAACAACGATACCGGTATCTGGGTTGAGTTGAGCGACGGCGTAAAACTGACCAACAACGTTGTTCAGTTCAGCGATGTTGATGGCGTTCACCTGCGTGATAGCGACAACACGCTGGTTCAAGGCAACCAGATCCTGAGCAATGATCGCAACGGTATCTTTGTTGAGCGCAGCGATAATGCCGATATCTTCCGCAACACGATTACGGGTTCGGGTGGATATACGGGCGTTAAAGTCACGGGCTCCAGCAATACGGATATTGGTGCAACCGATCAAACGTCCTGGGTCCAAACCGGTTTCTGGCCGTGGCAGGGACATTTCGTTACCACCGTTCGTGGTAACACCATCACCAATTTCGACAATGGTGTGACGGTTGCGGGCGGCAACGATAACGATGTTGTTCGCAACACGATTTCCGGCGTTGATTATGGCGTGCGTCTGTCCGGCGCAACCAATTCGGATGTTCTGGACAACGATCTGGCCGGCAATTCCATCGTCGGTATCGAAGTTGTAGCGGGCAGCCATAACGCTGTGATCGACAACAACACGCTGGATCATTTTGACACAGGCATCGTGGTGAATGGCAGCAACAATGTTGATGTCACCAACAACGACCTGACCGATGTGGGCTCCGGCATTGCGGCGGATGCTTCGAACGGTCTGCGCGTAACGGGCAATGATCTGACGGGCCGTTATAACGGTGGCACGGCGATCAGCGTGACCAACAGCGATGATGTGATCATCGGTGGTGGCACATTCCTGATCTTCCCGGTTGGCGTGAACAGCGCCGAAGGGTTCCGTGACGGTATCTACGCCAATAACGTCAGCAACCTGCACATCCGTCAAAACGATCTGACCGGCTATGGTCGCGGCGCTGGTATCGATGTTCGTAACAGCGATGGTGCGATCATTGGTGGCGTTGATATTTTGACCAGCTATGGCAACGATGTGGATGGCTATAAAGACGGCATCCGCGTTGCAGGCAGCAAGGATGCAGTCATCACCCATAACGATGTCACGAACAGCGTTGAAAACGGTATTACCGTTCGCAACAGCAACCGTGCAGATGTTTCCGATAACACCGTGACCTTCTCTGGCAACAACGGCATTACGGTTGACAGCAGCCGGAATGTAACCGTCGGTGACAATCTGGTCGCATTCTTCGGTGGTGACGGTGTCGTTGCACTGGACAGCGAGAAAATTGAAATCGCGAACAACATTGTTGGCCTCGGTCTGGGCAGCGGTATTGTTGTGGATGGTGGCGATGATGCCCACATTCATGGCAACATGGTTGGCCTGCTGGTCGGCGACGGTATCGTCGTCGCTGGGGCGGAAAACAGCCTGATCGAAAACAACCTGATCGCTTTGGTCGGTGGCAACGGTGTCACGCTGAAGCCGGGCAGTGGCTATGATTTCAGTGACGGGTCAGAAGTTCGCAACAACACAATTATGTTTGTTGGTGGGAACGGGGTTGATTCATACGACACATTTGGTCTGGTTGTAGATAGCAACGTCATTACCAATGTGGCCGGAAACGGTGTGAATGTGGAAATCAGCCAAGGCACGAAGATCACCAACAACGTAGTTGATGGCTTCGGCGGCCACGGTATTGCTGTTGATGATGAAAACGGGTCTGTCGATATCGCCTTTAACACGATCCAGAATGGTTCGGGCGATGCAATCAATGTGCGCGATTCAGAAAATGTTCTGATCCGCCGTAATTTGATTGGCAACGTTGGCGCTGACGGTATTGATGTAGCGAACAGCGATCTGGTCGATATCCGCCGCAACGTGATCGATAATGTTGGTGCCGATGGTGTTGATGTGTCCGATAACCGCGTTGTCACCATTCGCCGCAACACGATCAGCAATGTTGGTGATAACGGGATTGAGGCCGACGGCAACCGTCGTGTTCGCATCGCCCGTAACGACATCAGCAATGCGGCCAATAACGGCATTATGATCGATGAAAACAACCGCGTTCGTATCGTTTCCAACCTGATCACCAATTCCGGCAATGCTGGCCTGTATGCGGCTGGTGCGGATAATGGTGTGGTTATTCTGGAAGACAACGTCTTCACGGGCAACCCGATCGGGGCTTGGTTCGAAAGCGGTATTATCGACCTGACCGGTGCAACCAACACCTTTAACGGTGGTGATATCGGTATGCGTTTTGCGCCGGTTGGTAACCCGAATGATCTGACGCTGGTTGGTAACACGATTGGCACAACGACGTTCAATGGCCAGTCGCAATACTACATCGAACTGGCCAATGCGGCGTTCTTTGCGCCGGGTCTGCCGACCATTCTGAACGGTCTGGACGCGTCGTATGACGGGTTCGTGCCGAATTCGGTGGGCGGCATTTTGACCCAAGCGCAATTTGACGCGATTGAGTCGAAAATTTACCACTTCAACGATGATGGTTCTCTGGGCCTGTTCTTCTTCGGTGCCGTTCCGGGCATCAATGACGAAGACGTCTATAACCGCTTTGGTGACCTGAACTGGGCCGGTGGCCGCTTCCGTATGACCATTCTGGGCCTGCCGAGCGTTCCGGGTGCAGGGGCGAACCGTGTGGGTGCCAACAGCCCCGCCGGCCAGCCGGGCTTCACGGGCAACGTCGCCGAATTCCTGGCCAACCTGGCTCCGGCCGCTGGTGGTGATGACCAACAAGACGGTCAGCAGCAACGTGGTCAGTCGATCAGCATTGCAGGTCAATTGGCCGATCTGGAACCGGCTGCGGGCGGTGAAGGTGGCGAAGTTTCCTGCTGGAGCGACGCGATGAGCCAGGCCGCTGGTGGTGGTGCCGTTAACTACAGCTTCGGCGGATCGATGGAAGAGTCCTTGAGCCAGGCTGCGTCATGCGGTGGTGCCATCTAACCCACGCTGAATATGAACATAAAAACCCCGCTATCATGGCGGGGTTTTTTCTTTATGGATTTTGCCGCTGTTCCCGATTAAAACCAACGTCATGGAAACGGATGTCGTGATTATTGGGGCCGGGGCGGCCGGGTTGATGTGCGCGCTGACCGCCGGGGCGCGCGGGCGGCGTGTCCTCGTGCTGGAACACACCGATAAAATCGCCGAAAAAATCCGCATTTCCGGGGGCGGGCGGTGTAATTTTACCAATCTGCATTGCGCGCCGGACCGGTATTTGTCGAACAATCCCCATTTCTGCCGTTCGGCCCTGAAACGCTATACGCAGTACGATTTCATCGATCTGGTGGCGCGGCATAAAATTCCGTATCACGAAAAAACGCTGGGGCAATTATTCTGCGATGATTCCGCCCGCGATATTATCGACATGCTGGTGCGTGAATGTGACCGGGGCGGGGTTGATATTCAAACATCCACGACCGTGCAGGCGATTGATCGCGACGATGCTGGTCGTTTCATCGTGACGACATCGCGCGGCGTTGTGTCTTGTGCGTCGCTGGTTGTGGCGTGCGGTGGATTATCCATCCCGAAAATTGGGGCGACGCCGTTCGGGTATGAAATTGCCAAACAATTCGGCCTGAATATCATTCCCACGCGGGCGGGCCTTGTGCCGCTGACCTTCGATCCGGCGGTTCTGGACATGACAAAAGATCTAAGCGGTGTGTCCGTTGACCCGGTCCGGGTTCAATCGCAATCGGGTATGGTTTTCGACGAAGCCATGTTGTTCACCCATCGCGGCATCAGCGGTCCGGCGGTGTTACAAATTTCCTCCTATTGGAACCCAGGCGAAGATATTTCCATCAATATGCACCCGCATGGTGATGTTCTGACGTGGTTGAAAGATCAACGCAAAGCTCAGCCAAAATCCATGCTACAGACCGTTCTGGGCGATCTGGTGTCCAAACGTCTGGCGCAGAAAATTGCCGATGATCTGGATGTGGAAGGGCGCATGGCGGATTTGTCGGATAAGATTCTGATGACCGTGACCGCCCGTATTGCCGATTGGCGCGTAAAGCCATCAGGCAGTGAAGGCTACCGCACAGCGGAGGTCACGCTGGGTGGCGTGGATACGGATGATGTATCATCCAAGACCTTCGAAGCGAATAACGTCCCCGGCCTGTATTTCATCGGCGAGGTTCTCGATGTGACCGGGCATCTGGGCGGGTTCAATTTCCAATGGGCGTGGTCGTCGGGCCATTGTGCCGGGCAGGTTGTTTAATGCTCCACCGCCTCATCCACGCCGATGCCTGTCTGTGCCCGCAGATGCAGGGCATGGAACACCGCGCGGTCGGTTTGGCCGCGGTCTGACCGATCCGTGACCGAGAACAGCCAGATCCCGACAAAGGCCGCCGTCATGGAGAACAAAGCCGGGTATTCATACGGGAAAATCGGTTCGTCATAGCCCAGAACACTGACCCATACAGTTTTGCTGAGGATCATCAGAACGACGGCCACGCCCAAGCCCATCGATCCGCCCACAACGGCACCGCGCGTCGTCATGCCCGGCCAGTACATGGACAGCAGGATGATGGGGAAGTTGGCACTGGCCGCAATGGCAAAGGCCAAACCGACCATAAAGGCGACGTTTTGTTGTTCAAACGCAATCCCCAGAAAGATCGCAACGACGCCCAATCCAATGGTCGCCATTTTTGACACGCGCACTTCCTGTTTCTCCGTAACATTGCCGCCCTTGAAGACGCGGGCATACAAATCGTGCGAAATGGCCGAGGCACCCGCCAGTGTCAGGCCGGCGACCACCGCCAGAATGGTGGCGAAGGCCACAGCGGAGATAAAGCCGAGCAGAATGTCGCCGCCCACGGCATGGGCCAATTGCACGGCGGCCATGTTATTGCCACCGACCAGTGCGCCATTGCCATCGACGTAGGACGGTTGCCCCGTCAAAAATACAATCGCGCCAAACCCGATGATAAAGGTCAGGATATAAAAATACCCAATAAAGCCCGTGGCAACGACCACGGATTTATTGGCGGCTTTGGCATCCTTCACCGTGAAGAAGCGCATCAAAATATGGGGCAGACCGGCGGTGCCGAACATCAAGGCCATGCCGAGCGAAATGGCAGATATGGGATCCTTCACCAATGTGCCCGGGCCCATAATGGCCGCGCCGCTGGTGTGTTTTTCAACGGCCGCCGCAAACAAAGCGGGCAGGTTGAAATGGAAATGTGCCAGAACCAGAACCGCGACAATGGTCGCGCCGCCCAACAATAAAACAGCCTTGATCAATTGCACCCATGTTGTGGCCAGCATGCCGCCGAATGTGACATACGCCACCATCAAAACACCGACAATCACAACTGCGGATTCGTAAGGCAGGTGGAAAAGGACCTCAATCAATTTCCCCGCACCAACCATCTGGGCAATCAGATACAGGCAGACGGTCGCTAGCGACCCGCACGCCGCCATGATACGGATGGGGGTTTGCTTGAATCGCAATGAGGCCGCATCGGAAAAATTATATTTCCCCAGATTGCGCAGCGGTTCGGCGATCAGCAGCAGAATAATGGGCCAGCCCACAAGGAAGCCGATTGAATAAAGAAGCCCGTCAAAGCCAGAGGCAAAGACGAGCCCGGAGATACCAAGGAAAGACGCCGCCGACATGTAATCGCCGGAAATGGCCAACCCGTTCTGCCACCCGGTGATGCGCCCCCCCGCCGCATAAAAATCGGACCGCGTTTTTGTGCGCTTGGCCGCCCAATAGGTGATGCCCAAACTGAGCGCCACGAACAGGAAGAAAACAATAACAGCCGTGATATTCAATTGATTCAGATTGGCGATAAACTCACTCATCGTGTTTCGCTTTCTGATAAATCGTATGAAGCAGAGGTTCAATCAACGTGTTGGCATACCAGACATAGAAGGCAGTTACGGCAAAAGTTAAAAGGATCAACCCCAAACCAAAAATAATGCCGACGGATGTTAATCCGTCTTCAACAATCGGGCGCCCCATTAAATCGGGTGCGTATGCGACCATAATAATAAATGTGTAATAAGCGACAAGAACAATGGCCGCCAGCGGTGTGGTTATGGCGTTGCGGCGTTTGAGAAGTTCCGCATATTCTGGCATCTCGGTGATAGATTTCTGAAGATTTTCATGCATCGGATCACTCCATCAGTTACGCAGCCCCGGACAGAAAATTGTCCTGCCCTTCCATTCTATCATGGCGAAGCTGATGAATTGACTGACGCCCACCCACAAATAATTTTGCGGTGCACAAGATGCTTGTTTTTATTGGGTAAAAGATGCGTAATTTTGCCGGTAAATAAAGCCATTTGCGGCATACGGGAACCCAAAAACGTCATCATGCGCGTTCCAGAACCGCACGCGGGACCAATCATTGTTGGTTGAAATATCCTGCACCCGCATGGAGTGATAGATGGCCCGCCGCGTTTCTCTGGTGTTGCCCCAATTGGTATGGGTCACATTGATGTTGCGGGAATCAAGAACATCTTTCACAACGGCGACGTGGCCGTGTTTCATCTTGCTCGTGCGCGGCAGGACGAGAACAGAGCCGGGCATGGGGCGCTGACCACGCGGATAATTCTTTGCCGCAGCCTGATTCCACCAACTATGCGCATCGCCAAATAATTCGATGCCGGAAACACGGCGCGCATAGGGCACGCATTGCTCTGCCTTGCGCATCATGCTGTATGTGGCCATGGGCACAGGGGCCGGGGCGGGCTGGGCCACAGATTCAGGGCGCGGTGTGGCATCCATATAGCTCCACTTCGCCGCCGGTGGGGCAGAGCGTGTGGTGGTGCAGGCGGATAAGAGGAGGAGGGCTGCCACAGGCAGTAGGAGTTTTTTCATGGACCCGATTTATGTAATCTTCCTGATCCCATCATCCTAAATATTACATATGGGTTGGTCAATGTGGTTTTCGGTATGGGAGGAAAACCATGTTGGAGATGCTCCATTCCAGAAAATTACGGTGTCTCATACCTCATCACGGAGCGGGCTCGCATGCCGTTCCATTGAAAATCGTTGAGAAATTTCAGATCGATCAGGACGGCGAAGCCCTTCACATTATATCCCGCATCCTGACACAATCCGGCGGTGGCTTTTAATGTACCGCCGGTGGCCAGTACGTCATCGATAATGATGACGTTGCCGCTGCCGGGTTTCAGGTGCAATTTCGCCGTGCCGTATTCCAACGCGTATTCCGCCTCGGCATAAGGCTGCGGCAGTTTTCCGGCCTTGCGCGGCATGATGAAATTTTTCTGGCAATGGGCGGCCAACGCCGAGGCGAAAATAAAGCCGCGTGAATCAACACCGGCAAAACCATCAATGTCGGCCAGCTCGTGCGCGGGGAACAGGGCGGCGAAGGCGTGGACCACCTCCGGAAATTTTCGGGCCAGCAGCGGCGAGATGTCCCGGAACACAACGCCGGGTTCGGGGAAGTCGGGGATGTCGTCGATATAGGCTTTAAAGGGCATGGCAAGCTCCTGTCCGGTGATGGCCCGGAGAAGAGTGTAGCGCCCCGGCGTGCGGGTTTAAAGTATTGCTTTTGTTTTATAATTTTTTGCCCTTTTGGCCGCGCGGCGGGTGGCCCGGTTTTATTGCGAGGGGGCGGTGTTTCGTGGTATAAATGAAGTAACGCACGCGTCTATGGCCCTTCTCCCAAGATGTTAAGGTTATGCAGCGACGGAAAACTTGATAATTAACCGGGCCCCGCGCCCTCTTAATTGGGTTTGACGATCATGCATCACACATTCGGGGCGACAGCTCCGTCACAGGACCATTCTACCTTCCCGCAAATCAACGATCTGGCCCGTTATGTCCGGGATACGAAACCGCGCTATCCCGTGTCGGTGCTACGCCCCGATGTGCTGGTGGACAAAGCGCGCGAATTTACAACGACCTTCCCCGGTGACGTTCTGTATGCCGTCAAATGCAATCCGGATGAGCGGGTCATTCAATCCTTCATCGCCGGTGGCGTACACAATTTCGATTGCGCCTCGATCAATGAGGTGAAGTTGATCCATCGTTTGATGCCCACGGCCACGATCTATTTCATGCACCCGGTTAAGGCACGGGAATCGATTTTTGAGGCCTATCATCATTACAATGTCCGCCGCTTTGTGCTGGATTCTGCCGATGAACTGCAAAAAATCGTCGATGTCCTTGGCGCAGTGGATGATTTGATCCTGTTCGTCCGCATGGCGGTGCCAAAGGAAGAGGTCGCGGTTGATTTCTCGGCCAAATTCGGGGCGTCTCCCGTTCTGGCGATTGATTTGTTGCAACGGGCGCGGGCGCATTGCGTGCAATTGGGCCTGTCGTTCCATGTGGGCACACATTGTCTGCAAACGGATTCCTATGGTCGTGCGGTTCAGGCCGCGCTAGATGTCATTTCTGCCAGCAGCGTGCCTGTGGATGCGCTGGATATTGGTGGGGGGTTCCCGGCCAATCTGTCGCCGGATAATCCGCCGCCGCCGTTTGCCGATTATGTGGCCGTGGTTAATGATACGTTGGCCCGCAATGGCCAATCCCATCTGCATTTGTTGTGTGAACCGGGGCGCGGTCTGGTCTCCGCTGGCGGGGCGCTGGTCGTGCGGGTGGAATTGCGCAAGGGCGATTTGCTGTATCTGAACGATGGCACCTATGGCGGCATGTTCGAAGGCGGGCCGACGGCGGATCTGTTTTATCCGGTGGAGATGGTCCGCGCGGGCGGCGGGGGCGTATCATCGGATCTGATGGCTTTCCGCTTCGCCGGCCCGACCTGTGATTCCATCGATATGATGAAGGGGCCATTTATGCTGCCCGCCGATATCAACGAAGGGGATTGGATCATCATTGACCAGCTCGGCGCCTATGGCGAGATCAGCCGCACACCGTTTAACGGGTTTGATCAGGTGATCAAGGTTGAACAGGTCAAGGCCAAACAGAAAAAGCGTATCCGCAGGGTTGCGTAAACGAGAGATAAAATAAAAAGGCCCGTTTTTACGGGCCTTTTTTATTATTTGCGTGCGCTATGGGGCGGTATAACCCGTACTCCATGCAAACCAGATGGCCACCCCTGCGAGGGACAAGGATAAAATGCGACGGGCGCGGCGATGGTAGACCGGATTGTTCAAAAAAGTGCGCGCCGTTCCGGCCAGTGTAACGATGATGGTGTGAATAACTGTGGCGACACAGACATAAAGCGCCGTCAGAAAAATCGCTTGTGCCTGAATATGCGATGATGCGGTGATAAAATTCGGCAATATGGCCACATAAAAAATGGCGGCCTTTGGATTCAAAAGGTTTGTAATCAATCCGCGTTTAAAGAACCTGGCTGCCTTTGGGGTGTCCTGTGCATTTTGTGCTGTGATATTGTCGCTGGTTTTCCAACCATCCCAGGCCAGCCAGAAAAAATAAGCGATGCCACCCCATCGTAGGAGCTGATAGGCAGGCGCCGATTGGCTGATAAGTGTGGCAACACCCATGGCCACGGCACACCCGACAACCAATAATCCCAAAGCCACGCCAGCCACGGCGGCAAAACCATAGCGGCGGCCTTCGCTGGCGCTGAGAATGGCGAGATACGCCATATTCGGCCCCGGCGTTAATTCAATAATCACGCATGTGGTGATGAACGATAAGATTGTAACGGGTGAAAGCATGTCCATGGCGTTATATCTCCCATATCTTCGATGCCCTGATAAGGGGGAAGTGGGTTGTTTTCATATTTCCGCTCCGCCGCAGTGACATATTTCCATGATCGGGGGAGAAACGGGCGGGTGATGCGTATATAGTGGTGCCCACAGATTCTACCCCAACACTGACAGCGGGATGACGCACAATGGATATGATTTACTGGGACCACTATTACAACGCCATTCTGGCCCTTAATTTTCTGGTCGTGATCGGGTTGTTTACGTCGTTGCGGTTGTTTTCCGGGGTGATTGCGCATATTCATGCCTCTGATGAATTGTTGCGCAAGGATAATCCGGCCTTTGGCATTTCTTTGGCCTCGACCACATTGGCGGTGACGATTGTCTTAAGTGGCCTGATTTACGGCGCCCCCGAAAATTCAATTGCCCACACGGTTCTGGCCGTTGCCGCCTTTGGCATTCTGGGGATCGGTTTGATGGCCCTGACCCGGATCATTTTTGACCGCGTGACCTTGCGTGATGTATCGATCCGCGATGAAATCGTTGGCGGTAATGTGGCGGTGGCCATTGCGGATGCGGCCAATATTCTGGCCGCGGCGATTATTATTCGCGCGCTGATGGTGTGGACCACCCCGGATTCCGTCGAGGGGGCCATCGCCCTGCTGGGTGGTTATGCTGTGTCGCAGGTTATTTTGACCGTGGTGACATGGATCGGCATTAAATTTTTCCGCCCCGGCACCAGTGGATTAGGTTTTCAGGATGTTTTAAAACAAGACAACCGGGCGCTGGCCTTACGTTTCGCGGGCAAAAAAATCGGCACGGCCTTTGCCATTGCCATGGCCGCGCAAATCGTTGTGTACGAAGTGTACGATATCGTTCCGCTGCTGGCCGCGTGGTTTGTGGTGTCCATTATTGCGGTGGTGGTGTGGCGCATTCTGTGCCTGATTGCGGAAAAAATCATTCTGTTCCGTGCTGATGTCCAATCCGAAGTTCTGGACCAGAAAAATATTGCCGTTGGCGCTTTGCAGGCGGCCATATATATCTCCCTCGGCATTTTGATGTCGTCGCTGTAAGCGGCCAAGGGGGATAGGGCGATGAAACTGACCTTTCTCGGGGCAACGGAAACGGTAACCGGGTCCAAATATCTTCTGGAACATGGCGGCAAGAAATATCTGATTGATTGCGGCCTGTTTCAGGGGTCAAAGGAATTGCGATCCCGGAACTGGGATGGGTTGCCCGTGGCTCCCAACGCGATTGATGCGGTAATCCTGACCCACGCGCATATTGATCATAGTGGTTACATTCCAAAACTGGTCAAGGCAGGCTTCCGTGGCCTCATTTACTGTACTGATGCGACGTTTGACCTGTGCAAGATCCTGTTGCCTGATTCCGGCCATTTGCAGGAAGATGACGCGGCCGAGGCCAACCGTTATGGGTGGACCAAGCATAGTCCGGCTTTCCCGCTTTATACCGAAGATGATGCGCGCGAATCCCTGCAATATTTCCGGCCCCTGTCTTTTGGCACACCCCATGGGTTGACCGATGAACTAAGTTTTACGTTCCACCGGGCGGGGCATATTCTGGGGGCTGCGTTTATCCGGATCACGGATGGGTACACATCGGTTTTGTTTTCCGGTGATATTGGCCGCCTGCATAATCCGGTGATGAAACCGCCGGCAAAGATGCAGGATGCTGATTATTTGGTCCTTGAATCAACCTACGGCGACCGTTTGCATGACAAAGATGATCCAACGGACGAGATTGAAGCCGTTGTGCGCCGGACGGCGAGCCGTGGTGGAACTGTCGTTATTCCGGCCTTTGCTGTGGGGCGGGCCCAGGCCTTGCTCTATCATCTCTATGTCCTGCGCAGTGAAAACCGTATTCCGGACATTCCCATCTTTCTGGACAGCCCGATGGCGATTAACGCCACCGATATGCTGAAACGCCATATGAGCGATCATCGCCTGTCCGCCGAGGAATGCGATGCGCTGTGCAATGTCGCCCGTTATACCCGTACGGTGGAAGAGTCTAAGGCGATTAACGAAAATAATCGCAACAACAATATACCGAAAATTATTATATCGGCGAGTGGCATGGCCACTGGCGGACGTGTTTTGCATCATCTGAAAAATTATATCGGGGATGCGAAAAATACGATTTTGTTGACCGGCTTCCAAGCCGCTGGAACGCGGGGTGACCGTTTGGCCCGCGGGGAAAAGGAATTGAAAATCCACGGTAGTATTTGGCCGGTGCGCGCGGAAATCGCCATGCTGGACAGCATGTCGGCCCACGCCGATTATGCCGAGATTTTAAGCTGGCTGGGAAATTTTCAATCGGCCCCACGCCGCGTTTTTATCACCCATGGTGAAATTGATGCCGCCAATGCCATGCGTGACAAGGTCGAAGAAACGTTCGGTTGGAACGCGATTGTGCCGTCTTATATGCAGAGCGAGGATTTATGACACAAATACCCAACCAACCCGCGGTGTGTGACAAAGCGTGCAGCGGCGGGGCTTTTGCGGGCGATGGTGGGCCACGTCTGATCGTTGTGACGGGTGGCCCGGGTGCGGGAAAAACGGCCGTGCTGGAAATCATTCGCAAAGATTTGTGCGAACATGTTGTTATCCTGCCCGAAGCGGCCTCTATCGTCTTTGGGGGTGGGTTCTGGCGTTTAAATACAACATTGGGCATTCGCGCATCGCAACGCGCCATTCTGCACATCCAGCAGGAACTGGAATCAATCGTTGAGGGCGAAAAGAAATGGCCCATCGGCCTGTGTGATCGCGGCGTGTTGGATGGTCTGGCGTATTGGCAGGGAGATGAAGCTGATTTTTGGGCGGCGGCACAGTCCAGTCTGGCGGCGGAATATGCGCGGTATCATTGTGTGATCCATCTGCGCACACCGACGGAAGAACATGGCTATAACCATGAAAACCCGCTGCGTGTCGAAACGGCGTCACAAGCCGCAATGATCGATGAGAAGATTCACAAAATCTGGTCCGGTCACTCACGGTATCACATGGTGAACAGCCATCCGGATTTTCTGGTCAAGGCTGAGGAAGCCGTGCGTCACATCATCCGGGAATTGCCCGCATCCTGCGCACAAGTGGCGATCACATAAGGCGGCCTAACGGCAAACACTGACTGTGATCGTCTTGATTTTGTTCTCGCGACGATAGGTTTCAATTTTTTCCCGTGCGGCCAGTGTTGTCGGATAGGTGTGTTCCGTCCGGGCGCGTTCCTGGGCCAATCCGGGGAATGTTTTTTCAATCAGCGCGGTCATCAGCGCTAATTTTTCCGGTTTCTCATTGTTCAACAGGCGGAGCGGAAATTTCGGTTCGGCGGAAATGTAATACCGCACATAATCCTCGACCATCGCGGCTTGCTGTTCATTACAGAAATCTTCAAAACGGCTTTTGGGTGTCAGGTCATAATTATATGTCTGGCACAATTTCCACGCTTGCTTCAGCAGGGACCAATTTTGCACTTGCCAGATATGGGTCATCTCATGCGCGAACAGGCTGATGGATTCCGGCTTTGTCCTGTCGCTGTAATCCTGTGCATGGTGGCCGTGGTAAAAAATAATCGATCGCGGGCTGATCGTTTTGGCCTCGGAACATTTGTTGGGGTCTTGGTCCAGATATTTGTTAACGATATCTGTGTTGACCTGTCCGCTGAAGATCGTATTGACCAGATCCTTCTCGCCCGTGGTTAAGGGGTGCGGCGGTTCCGTGAAAGCGGCGCAGCCAGACAGCGCGCTGCCCAGAACAAGCGCCGCAAGTGTATGGGCGGTGCGGGCGCGGAAGATGTGGGTCAGGCGTGATGGGGCCATGGTTTGATAAGTCCCTGTTTTTGTTTATTTTTCATATTTTTCAAGACTATAGGGCAGGGCTTTGCGGGCTGTCCAGAAAAATGCACCCGTTGCCATTTCTTGTGATTTGACGTAATTTCCGATCGTTCAAAAAATGAAGAAGCCCGAAACGCGGGCCCGGAACAGGGAGCAGGACATGGTGATGGACGTTTTTACGACCACGGGTGATCGCCGTGCGATGCTGGCGCATCGTCGACACAGATTGTCGGCCATTTTTCGTGACAATGCGCACCCAACACTGACCGTCGATGCGGCACGCACATATCAAACCATGGATGGGTTCGGATTTTCCCTGACGGGCGGCAGCGCCATGCTGATCGCGGGGTTGGCACCGTCTGCGCGGCAGAATTTGTTGCGCGAACTTTTTTCCCGTGACGGGCAGGGCATCGGGACCAGCTTTCTGCGCCTGACCATTGGGGCGTCGGATTTGAGCACGAAAAGCTATTCGTATAACGACCTCCCACCCGGCCAGACCGATTTCGCGCTGACGCAGTTTGATATCATGGCGGGGGATGAACAGGTCATTCCGGTGCTCAAGGATATTTTATCCATCAATCCCGATATCCAGATCATGGCCAGCCCATGGTCCGCGCCGCGCTGGATGAAGGATAATGACAGTTTCGTGGGCGGGTCATTGAAACCGGATTGCTATGACGTGTATGCGCGCTACCTCATCCGCTATCTCGAAACGATGAAATCGCATGGTATTCCCGTTCATGCGATAACGCTGCAGAACGAACCCCATAACCACAAAAACGACCCCAGCATGGTGATGACCGCGTCCGCACAGGCGGATTTTATTCAAAACCATATTGGGCCAGCGTTACAAAAATCCGATTTGAATACGCAAATTTTCTGCTGGGATCATAATTGCGATGAACCGGATTATCCGGTCGCGGTTTTGTCCGATCCGGCGGTTCAGCGCTATGTGACGGGGGTTGCCTTTCATCTCTATAACGGCGGGCCCGAGGCGTTGTCACAGGTTCAGGCCCTGTACCCCGATCAAAAAATGTATCTGACCGAACAATGGGTCGGGGCCGATGGCAATTTCGGGGATGATCTGGCGTGGCATGCGCGCAATGTTTTTATTGGGGTCATGCGCAACGGCGGACGTGCTGTTCTGGAATGGAATTTGGCGTCTGATCCGGCGTGTGGGCCGCATACGCCGGGCGGTGAACCGCATTGTGTCGGGGCCTTGACGATTGATGGGCAAGCCGTAACGCGCAACGTGGCCTATTATTTGATCGGCCATGCCGCAAAATTTATCCCGCCGGGGTCTGTGCGTGTTGAGTCAAGCGACAGCGATATTCTGCGCAATGCGGCGTTTCGCACCCCTGATGGACGCATCAGCATGATTGTGCTGAACGATAGCGATTGGGACCAGCGATTCAATATTCTTCATAATGGGAAGCGGGCAACACTGACCCTGAAGGCTGGCGCGTTGAGTACCTGCACATGGCCAGCGCCGTCATAGAACAATCAATGAGGGGGCGGCAGCAGTGGCCCTACGAATGAAGGCGCGTGGCTGTAAAGCATGTACGGGTCCGGGATCGGGCTGCTGCGTTCTTCCAACCCGCCTTTGCTGACAGCCAGATGGCGGGTGTGATACGCCATCAATCCGCTGCGGTGTGCGATACTGACGACCGTGGTATCCGGCAAAATTTCGCGCAGACGGCTGTACATCAGCTCTTGTAATTCTTCGTCCAGCCCCGATGTCGCCTCGTCCAAAAACACCATGTCGGGTTTGTGCAGGAAAATGCGGGCAAAGATCAGGCGTTGTTTTTCACCGATGGACAAATCACGCCATGATGTGTTGTTGCGCTCCTTGTCCTGCAAATGCGGGACCAGATAATCCAGCTCTGCAAGGCGCAGGGCTTCAATCACGTCGTCATCGCTGTAGGCGGCGGCGTCACTGCTGGGATATATGACGTTTTCTTTCAACGTAATATTGCCCTTGATATGCGGCGTTTGCGACGCAAAGATCAGCGATAGATCGGAGGGCAAGGTGATCTCACCATCGCCATGTTTCCACAGGCCGACAATCGAGCGGAGCAATAATGATTTCCCGCTGCCGGATCGTCCGGTCAACAGGATTTTTTCACCCTTGTTAATCTGCAAATTTTTGATTTTCAGGATGGGTTCATCATGGACCGAGTTCTGCAGGGCAATATTGCGCAGGACGATGGCTTCACCATCTCCGCGCTCCACCTTGATGTTGGCGTTCTTGCCGTGGGCCGTGTAAAAATTCTGCGGATCTTTCGACAGTTCGATTTCCTGCGCGAACTTGGTCATCAAATTGATGCGCGTTTGAATTTTAAAGATGGCTTGGCTGACCTGCATGGGCCAGGCCAGATTATCGCGCAATTTATCAAGGAAATTGACATAGGTCAGAACGTTACCGATCAGCGTAATCTGGCCAAGCGTATAGCCCGCTGCACCAACGCCCCACGCCACCAGTTTCGACATGTCGTTGTTGATGCCCAGCAGGGCCCCGATTTGGGCCTGCATTTTTTCAAAGCCGATCCATCGTCCTTTGACCGCGTCAAAATCGCTTTTCAGGTTTTTGCGCTCAACCTTCTGGTCGTTATAGGAGGCAATTTCGCTGGAGTGCGAAAACATATTGGTCAGGTTGCTGCGCATTTCGCCTTGCGCGTGAACATAATGCTCGCCCAATTGTACGCTGGGTTTCCCTGTTTTACGCAGCATCACCGTGCCAATTGCGGCACAGGCCAATGCGGTTCCAACGCTGGCCCAGAAAAACGGTGATGGTGCGAGAAACGCGAGGCCCAACGCCTTTGTCGCGACGGGGCCGGTGATTTGATACAGGGTGTAGGTGGTGGCCATCAAGCTCAGCACAGAGCGCAGGCCGCCCGTGTACAATTCGACAATCTGGCTGGCGAGGACATCCGGGTCTTCGGACAGCCGCTGATCCATATTGGGAACAGTTTTTGAATTGTTGATATGAAAGAATGATTTTCCCTTGAGAACGGCATTGCCGAATTGTTCGGTCAAATACCCGCGCCATCCAATAATCAAATGCCGTTCGAGGTAGTAGCGGTAATTCCACACGCCAGCGAACCCAAGCCCAAGCCCGACAAATTTTAAAACTTCCTTGCCCAGAGTCAGGGCTGCGACATCGGGCGATGCCAGGGCATTCATAAAATCGCCCGGCCATTTCAACATTTCCACGCCCAGATAAATATCGGCGACGGTCAATGCGGTCATCGCGGCCAGCAGGCCGATGGCTTTGTATTTCTGGTTCGATTTCCAGTAGGAGGAGATGAGGCCGCGGGCGGTCTGCATCTTGGATATATCGTCGGTGTGGGATGTGCTGACCATAAAACGGGCGCGAATCCGCGCGCCCAGCCCGTTACCGGATGCTGAAGCGGGATTGCTCACTTTCGTGAACATGCGCCGCAACCATGGCTGCGCCTTGTTGTTTGGCCCCTGATCTTCGATTTTCTTATAACCTTTATTGAATAGAAGGGTTCTAAGGGCATTCCCCGGCCCTGACAAGATAATTGGCGGATCCTCCCCCGGAAAGAATTGTGCGGTGCGGCATGTGGGGTGCGACGCAGCGAAACCGCCAGTTTTTTATGTTGGACAAGCCCGATTTTCCCCACTATCGCTATCCCCCTATCATTTAAAATTTAAAGCCAACAGGGTATTCAAAAATGTCCGAAAAGACCGTCAGAGACGCCTTTATCACCGACCTTATGAGCCGGATGACGCTGGATGAAAAAATTGGCCAGATGTATCTGGCCCAACCATCGGCAGGTGATACGGACATCATATCAGGCGCAATCAAAAGCCTTGGCACGGAAGAAAAAATTCGCCGTGGTCAAGTTGGCAGCATGTTGAATGCGCGCGGTCCCGACGTCGTTCGTCGTTATCAAGACATTGCCGTCCATGAATCGCGCCTTGGCATTCCGCTGAACTTCGAACTGGATGTAATTCACGGTCACGTGACGGGGTTCCCGACACCGCTGGCAATGGCATCAAGCTGGAATCCCGATCTGGTGCAAAACGTGGCCCGTGTGTCTGCGCGTGAAGCGGCTGCGGACGGTATTGATCTGACCTATTCGCCGAATTGTGATACCACGCGCGATCCGCGCTATGGTCGCGGTAACGAAGCGTTCGGGGAATCTGTGTATCTGATCTCCCGCTATGTCGAGGCGATGGTCAAGGGGTATCAGGGCGATGATCTGACCGCGCCTGATTCTGTTATGTCGTGCCTCAAGCACTTTGCCGGTTACGGCTTTGTCGAGGCCGGACGTGATTACAACACGGTGGATATGAGCCGCCTGAAAATCATGGAAACGGTTCTGCCGCCCTTTATGGCGGGTGTAAAGGCCGGGGCCGGCAACATCATGAATGCGTTCAATGATCTTAACGGCGTTCCCGCATCGATGGATCGGTGGTTGATGACCGACATTGCGCGCAAAAAATGGGGCTATGAAGGGTCCTTCACATCGGATTTCGGCGGCATCAGTGAAATGGTTGCGCATGGTGTTGGCAACCTCAAAACCGTTTCTGCCGCAGCGGTGAAGGCCGGCCTTGATATGGAGATGGTGAGCGAGGGTTACCCGTCAACCCTGAAACAATCGGTAGAAGAGGGTACCGTATCGATGGATGATATCGATCGTGCCTGCCGTAAGAATCTGGAGAAGAAATACGATCTGGGTTTGTTCGATGATCCGTACCGTCGCATGAACGCCGATCCTGTGGCGGTTCATCTGGCCCCGGAAACGCGGGCGCTGGCCCGTGTGGCGGCGGCAGAATCCTGCGTTCTGCTCAAAAACGATAACGCGGCTTTGCCGTTGAAGCGGAACGCCACCATTGCCCTGATCGGCCCACTGGCCAATGATCAGCGCAACCTGCCCGGCATGTGGTCCCCCAACGTGAATACGGAGGCTTGCGTCACCGTGATTGACGGGCTGACACGCGCCGCCGGCGACAAGGCGAAAATATTGTATGCCAAGGGCGCGAATATCACCGACGATCCGGTCGAAGCCGCGAAGCTCAATATTTTCGAAAACAGCTTGCCGGTTAAAAGCGCGATGATCGATGAGCGTTCATCCGCCGAGATGATCGCCGAAGCGGTCAGCATTGCCGAACAATCCGATGTCATCGTGGCCGTCGTTGGTGAAGCCAGAGAACATACGGGCGAAGCATCAAGCCGCACCAATATCGACATCCCAAGCAGCCAGCGCCCCTTGCTCGAGGCGCTGTCGGAAACGGCAAAACGCACCGGGAAACCGCTGGTTTTGGTTGTTATGGCGGGTCGTGCGCTGACGCTCGGGTGGGAGCGTGAACATTCCGATGCGATGCTGGTCGCGTGGCATGGCGGCACCGAAGCTGGAAACGGTCTGGCCGACGTTCTGTTTGGCGATTACAACCCGTCGGGTAAATTGCCGACCACCTTCCCGCGTCATGTGGGTCAGATTCCAATTTACCATGACCACAAAACAACGGGCCGTCCGCTGACGGGGGCCAACAATGATAATTTGGCAGGCAAATGGGAAAAATTCCGTTCTGCCTATCTGGATTGCCGCAACGATCCGGAATTCCCGTTCGGCTTTGGCCTCAGCTACACGCATTTTGATTACAGCCCGGTCAAGGTCAACAAAGCCGATCTGACAGGCAAGCAGACGCTGAAAGCTTCGGTCACGCTGACCAACACGGGCGATCGTGCTGGCGAAGAAGTCGTGCAGCTTTATATCACCGACCCGGTTTGCTCCCGCACCCGTCCGGTGAAAGAGCTGAAGGGCTTCCAGAAAGTGATGCTGCAACCGGGTGAACAGAAAGACGTAACGTTTGATATCACCACGGAAGATCTGAAATTCTTCATCACCGAAGACAAATTCGGATGGGAGCCGGGTGATTTTATCATCCATGTCGGAACACATTCGCAGGACACGCAAACCGCAACGGTGCATTGGGAAAAGGCCGCAGTGACGAAGCGTCCGAAATGTGAGCCTAAGCTCTAAGCGTTGCAAAAAGATAGAACATGAAAAAGCCCGCGGATTGCGGGCTTTTTTGTGCGAATACGCTGGGGTGTTGCTTTTTTGTTCTGGAAATATTTGTTCGTTCTGGCCGGGCTGCGCAGGGCCATACTGACAATCTTAAGCGGCACTGGTACAATGAATGCTCGATAGCGTTCTATCATCACCGGGGTTATATGGAGATTAACACTATGAAAAAAATTCTTTTTTTGCTGCCTTTGAGCCTTGTTATGCTGGCCGGCTGTGGTGGGGGTGGTTCTGATACAAAAAATATCAACACGACCACAACCATGGGACAGGAATTGCAAGATCTTAAAGCCGCAAAGGATCAAGGCCTCCTGAGCGATAGCGAGTATGATAGCGCGAGAGATGATGTTTTAGAAAAATATGATCACTAAAATATCTGTATGACCGCTGCCGGATATTTAAAACCACGCGCTTGTTTCACGGGCGCGTGGTTTTTCATGTGTGATGCGCCGTGTTCAACGCTTCCGCGTCATAAATTTATCAAGCTGGTTGGCAAATTTTTCGCGGTCTTTGGGGGTGAACGGGGCGGGGCCGCCGCGCATATCTTCCATCATCCCGCCACGCAGGCTTTCCATCAAATCCCGCATGGCCAGAATTTCGCCAATGTTGCTTAAGTCATAAAGCTCTCCGCGTGGGTTCAGGGCAAAGGCACCTTTTTTAACGATGGCGGCGGCCAGGGGGATGTCGGCGGTGACGACCATATCGCCTTCGGCGCAGAGTTCGACAATTTTTTGGTCGGCAACATCAAATCCGGCTTCGACCTGAATAAAACTGATATTCCGCGCGGGCGGGATAAAAAGATATTGATTGGCGACCAGCGTTATATGCACGCCCGTTCGCTCGGCGACCTTGAACAATAAATCCTTGATGACTTTCGGGCAGGCGTCCGCATCGACCCATATTTTCATGCCAGGTCTCCTCACTCGGGCAATGTTATTTTGTCTTTGCCCAGTATGATTTTTTTATCTTTATAAAGCTGGCCAATCGCCTTTTTGTAATTGGCTTTGCTGACCTGATAACGCTTGAAAATATCTTCCGGCGGGCTTTTATCCGTCAATGTGGAGACGCCGCCATTTTTCTCAAGATCGTCCAGGATTTGCTGTGACAATGTGCCGCGCATCTCCACGCCCTGTTGCTGCAGGGCCAGGTCGATGGCGTCGTCGGGGCGGATATGTTTGATGTATCCTGTAATTTCCTGACCCATATGGATGGGGGTAAGGACATCGTTATTATGAATCAGGCCCAGATGCGTGCCGTCGATAACGGCCTTGTACCCCAACGGGCTGCGGCTGGCGATCAGCAGGTCAACCGCCTGATTGTTTTTAAAATACCCATCCGCATATTCGTTCAGGAAATTATCCAGCTTGCTGCTCGCGCTAATGCGGCCTGACTTGTCTTCAAAAATATAAACGACATAGGATTTGCCAACTTCCATGGGGATGCGCTGTTCTTTAAACGGCGCGAACAAATCTTTTGATAATCCCCAATCCAGAAACGTGCCGTAAGAATTGGCATCGACCGCCTCCAGATACGCGCATTCGCCCATCTCGGCGTAGGGTTGTTCTGTCGTTGCGATGATGGTGTCTTCGGAATCCAGATAGATAAACACATCCAACCAGTCCCCAACCTTGCACTGGTCCGGAACGTACCGTGCGGGCAAAAGAATTTCCCCGAAATGCTCACCATCAAGATAAAGCCCAAAATCGACTTCCTTGATGACTTCTAACTGTGCCGTTTTGCCAATCGAAAGCATGTGTTTAAAAACCATCATTCATTGCGTGGGGGGCGTTTGTTAATGTCTTCAGGCCCACCATATCCTGTTGCTGTAACGCAAAGCAAAGGCCGCAGAGTGCAGGCTGCAAAGGACAATTTTCGCAATGTCGCGGATTGTGGTGGAAATGGCTGGGGCGCCAGGATTCGAACCTGGGAATGGCGGTACCAAAAACCGCTGCCTTACCGCTTGGCGACGCCCCAATAACCATGAAAAACCGGGCTTGTTTGCCGGTTTATGTGGTGACCCGGCTGGATCAACGGGGGCCAAACTACCCAAGCCGCGCGCGAAATGCAAGCCCCGAGAATCAGGGAAATTTAATTTACGTTATGGGAAATTAGTGGATTGATTAACCCCATGGTTAACGCCATGGGCCATGGGGGCATGTGGACAGAATCGGCCCCGTTAACACATTCGTTCTTGGTCATATTTTCCAAAATCGGCTATAGTCCCCGGCATAATCCATATTTGAATTTGAAAAATTGTCGGGATCGGCGGGGCCCTTTGTGGGGGCTGGCACGTCGTCCCGTGATGGGAGTGGGGACCGCATGAGCAATCAGGCGCGTAAAGCACCGGACGACCGTAACGCGATGGTCGTGTCTTTGTTGAATCAATTGGCGGATCGTTTGCACAAAAGCGAACATGAACGCCATATGCTGCTATCCGCGATCGGCGATCTTGAAAACCGTTCGGATCAGAGCGAGCGCATCTTCCTGACCTTGCAGGACAAGCTGAGCAAGCAAGACGCGACAGATATCAGCATCCTGCGCCGTCAATCCGAACTGGAAAAAATCTGGAAAGACACGCTGGAGCGTTTGAACCGCGCCGAAACCATCGCCACCCGCATGGAAGAAGCGTTCGAGATGCAGGAGCGTCTGGCCCGCCGCCTGGAACAGGCCGCACAGGACAAAGCGCGCATGTTGCGCAAGATCGAAGCCATCGAACAATCCGTTGAGCGCACGAACGAAGCCATTCGCACCGGCGCGCTGGTTCCGGCGGGGCAACAATCGCGCTCCATTTTCGTGGCCGAGCCCAGCAACCAGAATGCCTTCTGGTGGCAACGTGCGGTGCGCGTGAACACAACGGCGTTGGTGGGCGTTCTGGCGCTGACCATTCTGGCGGGCTATGGCGTCAGCCAGTGGGATCGCTGGCGCGTGCAATTTATGCCGACGGTCACCGCGACCCAGACCGATATCGAACAAACGGCAGATCTGGCGGTTGATGAAACCGCCCCGGTTCTGGATGCCGCCACAGAAGCGCAAGCCGACCCGTTTATTGCCGGGCTGGATGCCACGCTGAACACGAATGAAGATGAACTCGCTGCCTTTGGCGCGGCGGACCCCACTGTTGAGACGGACGTGGCCAATGAATCCGCTGGCGCGTTGAAGGTCGAAGACCTCTCCGACATGATGGATGTGAATCCGGATGCCGTGGCCGCCGCGTTGAACGCGATCGAGCCGGGTGAGGCGGGCGTTGTTCCGGATCTGGAGCAGGACGTCGCCGCAATTGCCGCGCAAACGAAAATAGATGGCGGCGCGATTGAGCGGGCCGAAGACGTCATGGTCGCAAACCCGGTGCCGACGCAAATCGTGAAAGACGATGTCGCGCCTGTCACGGGGCAATCGGATATCGAATCCTTTCTGCGCGCCAAACGCGAAGGGCTGGCCCCGCTGGCGGATCGCATTACGCCGGATGCGTCCTTGCCTGCTGTGATCAAAACTGTTGAGGACAAAGCGTTCTCCGGTATCCCAGAAGCGCAGCACGATCTGGCCGCCATTTACACCGCCGGGCATGCCGGGGTGAAGGTTGATTACAAACGCGCCGCCCTGTGGTTCGAAGAAGCCGCCGCGCAAGGCATTGCCAATGCGCGCTATAATCTGGGCGTTCTGTACCATCAGGGTCTGGGTGTGGAGAAAGATGTCGCCACCGCCATTCGCTGGTACCGTGCCGCCGCGCAACTGGGCCACCCGGAAGCGCAATATAATCTGGGCATCGCGCATATCGAGGGCATCGGCACCGCCTATGACCCGCGTCTGGCCGCTAGCTTCTTTGAACAAGCCGCCAATGCCGGCATTACCGAAGCTGCCTATAATCTCGGTTTGATTTATGAGAATGGCTTGCTGGGCGCGGTGGATACGAAATCCGCCATCTTCTGGTACAAAAACGCCGCCGACCGGGGCAGCCCGGAAGGTCAGGTGGCGCTGGACCAATTGAGCGCCGCGCTGAACATGACGAAGAAACAGGTGGTCAGCCTGTACGAAGAAATGAGCCGCGATCGTGACCCGGCGGGGGCTGTGCAAGACGCGGCACCATCGGTCCCGACACCGGAAAAGCGCACCGACAGTGCCAAGCCTGTGACGAATATCGTGAAAACAGCGGCGACAGAACGCACCCGCCCGCGCGCGGAAGATATCGCCCCGGCGATTCCGCGTTTATCGGCGGCGGATGCCGCATCGCTGGCGGGTGAAGGCGTTGTGAAAAGCGACCAGAGCCTGACCGCGCAGGTACAGGAGCAGTTGATGCGCCGTGGCCTGTATCCCGGCCCGGCCGATGGCATCGGCGGCCCCCTGACCAGCGACGCCATCCGCACCTATCAACGCGACAATGGGTTGAGTGTCGATGGCTTGGCGAACGCGGATATTCTGGCGCATATGCTGGGTGAGGCCCCGTAACGCGCGCTTTATTTCAGAGTGGGATAAAGGTTTTTGCGCTGGATATAATCCAAAACATCCTCGTGCATCCAAGCCGATGAAATGGGCTGTCCGTCTTTTAACGCCGCCCGAATTTTGCTGGATGATACATCACTTCTGCCATTGAGGGCGCTTTCAATCTCGGCCCGCTTCGATACATGAAGCAACAGCTCTGACACATTGTTATCGCCGCTTGCAGCGTTGTTGAAAATGGAAACGCGCTCTAGGCTTTTGTAAATTTTCTGAACCCCGTTGATCAGGGTGCAAATATTTTTCATTTTCCGCCCATTGTCATCACCGCACACGATCAACACTCTGTCCTGCGGATGGCGTTCTTTTAAACCAGAAAAAAAATTGAAATAGGTGGAGAGGCTGGTGGTTTTTGCGCCGTCCAAATCATCTGTGATCGGCAAAACGCGAAGCCACGATTTATTGTCATTCGCCAGAATTTCGCACATCGCGATTTTGTCGGCGTAACTGGCTTGTGCAATTCTGGTTTTAAAGAATGAATTGATCGGCACCATGATGATTTCATCGGCCCCGGCCCGGATGCGGGCCTGACGTGCGGATTGAACGTGTCCCAGATGCGGCGGGTTATACGACCCAAACATCACGCCAATCGTGCGGCGCGCGGGGGCATTCGGTGATGTGGTTTGAGTGTTGTCGTCCGTCATGGCTGAGGACAATAATATAAATTTACATATTGCAAAAGAAAAATGGGCTTCCTTCTGTTTTTAAACGATATTTCCTGATTCAGCCCACCATCCGGTGTGACGGGTTTTCAGGGTGGCGGCGGCTCTTTCCGCTGCGGATGTGGATGGGAACAGGCCAAAGCATGTGGCCCCGCTGCCCGACAGGCGGGCGAGGGCGCAGCCATCCGTTGCGCTCAACTGATCCAGAATGGTTTGAATGGCGGGCACGGTGGCGGTCGCGGCGGACGTCAGGTCATTGCGCGCGGCGCGTAAGGTCGCGATAAAATCATCGCTGTTTCCCCATTGCGGATCGCCGTGTGGTGCGGCGGTGAAGGGGGATTGATTGGTCGTATAGGTGCGGAACACGCTTGGTGTGGGACAGGCAACCAACGGGTTGACCAGCACGATACCCATACCTGACGGAATGGCGGGCGCGGGTGTGACCACATCACCAATGCCGCGCATAAAGGTCGCCGAGCCGCGCAGGCACACGGGAACATCCGCCCCCAGCGATAACGCCAACGGCGCGATAAAATCCGCATCCGGTGCAATGCCCCATAATTGGCACAGTCCACGGATGGTGGCCGCCGCATCGCTGGACGCGCCGCCAATGCCCGAGGCCAGCGGTAAATTCTTGCTCAGGTGAATGGATGCGCCGGGATTATCCCGTCTCGTCGCGCGCGCCAGGGCCCATGCCGCGCGTGCGATCAGGTTGCCGGATTGCGGGCTGGCATCCATGTCTGCAGTTGTGAAGGCGTCTGCAAACGGGCCGTCGATGGTCAATGAAAACTGATCGGACGGCGTGATGGTGATGGAATCGCCAATGTCTGCAAACCCCACCAGTGAATCGAGCAAATGATACCCGTCATCCCGGCGTCCGGTGATGTGCAGATACAAATTGATTTTAGCCGGTGCGAAAAATGACAAAGGGCCCATGTGGCTTTTTACCACAATGGGCCCTTCAATCAAATATCAGATCATTATTCCTGCGCTGTCTGGGCCGGATTGGTGCTGGCGGCTTTGATCGCCGGTTTGGTTTGGCTCGCCGGAGACAGGCCGTTTTGCAATTTATCGCCCAGCGTGATGATCAATTCCGCGTCCTCGGTCGTGTCGGCAAAATTGCGGGCGCGTTCCCATTGGAAACGGGCTTCGTTCTTGCGGCCCACCGCCCAATACGCATCACCCAGATGGTCGTTGATGGTCGGATCGTAGGGCAGCAATTCCACCGCCCGTTCCAGATTGGTCACGGCCTCCGGATATTGCCCGAATTTGTAATGCACCCACCCCAGTGAATCGGTGATGTATCCGTCATTGGGTTGTAATTCCAGCGCCCGCGCGATCAATTCCAATGATTGATCCAGATTTTCCCCCTGATCCGCCCAGCCATAGCCGAGATAGTTCAGCAGATAGGGCTGATCGGGACGGAATTTCAACGCGGCCAGCAGGTCTTTTTCCGCCGCGGGCCAATTGCCAACCTGTTCCAGGCACATGCCGCGGGCATAGAGCAGGTGCCAGTATGCATCCGGCACGTCACCGCCCAATGCATCAATGGCGGCATTATATTCGACCAAAGCCTTGTCATACATTTCATGGCCGCGATAAATGTCGCCAATGCGGGCCAGCGCATCAACATCGCGGTGAATATCGTACATGGTGCGTAACCGTTGCACCGCTTCATCCGTCTGGCCGGATTGGTCCAGCATATCGGCGGCGGCATATTGTGCTTCGGCCCAGGCCGGGTGTGTCTGCGGAATCTTGTCGAATTGCTTCAACGCATCCTGATATTGCTTGGACCGCGCACTGGATGTGGCCAAAATAATGCGGGCTTCGGCCAGATTGGGGTCCAACCCCAATGCCATGTTGGCAAACACGCGGGCGCTGGCGTCGCTGTTTTCCTGGAACAGAATGCGGGCCAGATCAAACACGGCTTGCGCCGCGCCTTGGGCCGGATTGGTAATACGGTGTGAGGCCAGCAGCGGGTCGATCGGCTTGTTGTCGTTCAAGGCCGAAATTTTTTCATGGACCAGCGCGGAGCCAATATCTTCATCGCGCAGCGCAGTGTAAATTTCCAGCGCTTCCTTTTTGTTACCGGCCAGCGCGAACAAATCGGCGGCGCGTTCATATTCCTCGGCGGTTAAGCCGCTGGGTTGAATAATGACGCGGGCGAACATTTCAATTTCGCTCTTCTCTTTTTTCAGATATTTGGCCATCAACCCGCCGTGATAGGCGTGAATGGTGGTGCTGGCCAGTTCGGCCTGATTATATGTACCATTCCCAACGCGGGCCCAGTTGGCCAGCAGCGGCACGACAAATTCAGACATGTCGCCCTTGGGCAAATGGTTCAACACCGCAATTGCCTCATCATACTGTCCATTCACAATCGCGTTGGACGACAGGATGAGGTAAGCAAGCGGGTCTTGTTCGCTGGATGTGGGATTTTGATCCTTCGTGATCATGGCGGCGCGTTCGGCGGCCAGTGTGAAATCACCCGAACCAAGCGCCAGAACCATGGCGCGGCGAACCAATTCAATGTTGTCTGGATCGCGTTTCAATACGCCGCTCAAATAATCGCTGGCGGTGCGCCAATCATTTTGCGATTGGGCAAAATGCGCGACCAGATAATCACCCGTGGCGTTTTTGGGAATATCGGGAATGAAGGTTGGAATAATCGCGGGCACCACATTCACCGGATTGCCGCTGGCGTTCAGTGTCGGGGCTAACTCTTCCAGAACATCATCCGCGCTGGCGGTGGTTTCCGTTGGGGGTGGTGTTGCGACCTTATCCCGATGGATATAATCCCACACCCCGCCAATTCCGGCGGCGGCCATGGTTCCGGTCAACAGCACGGCCAGAACCGCGCGGGGGGCTGATATCTTCATCATGGCCTTATTATAAGTCGCAAAGGTTAATGTTTTTCCGCACGATTTCGCGTGTATGTTTGTTTTAAATCAACACGTTACATGTTCGAATAGTTCGGCCCACCACCGCCTTGCGGTACTGTCCATTCGATATTCTGGGAGGGGTCCTTGATATCGCAGGTTTTGCAGTGAACGCAGTTCTGGGCGTTAATAACGAATTTAGGGCCGTTTGCGTCCTCGACAACCTCGTAAACGGCGGCCGGGCAATATCTTTGGGCCGGTTCGGCATAGCGGGGCAGGTTGACGGATACGGGAATGGACGGGTCTTTCAGCTTCAGGTGCGAGGGCTGGCCATCCTCATGCATCGTGTTGGACAGGCGCACGGATGTCAGGCGGTCAAAGGTCAGCACGTTATCCGGTTTCGGATAATCAATTTTCAAATCATCGCTCGCCAATTTCAAGGATGTATGGTCGGCATGGTTTTTCATGGTGTAGGGCAACAACCATCCGCCCACCGTCTGGAACGCGGCATGGATCATGCCGATCCACAAACCGAAATTGAATCCGGGGCGAATGTTGCGCACCTTCTTCAACTCCGGCCAGATCCAGCTGGCTTTGATCGCGTCGGTATAGGCCGTGCATTCCGCACTGGTGGCATCACCGGCGGTGAGCAGATCATACAACGATTCCGCCGCCACCATGCCGGATTTCATCGCGGTGTGGTTGCCCTTGATTTTCGGCACGTTCAGGAAGCCCGCCGTATCCCCAATCAAAATCCCGCCGGGGAAGGTGAGTTTCGGCAAAGACTGGAACCCGCCTTCAACCAAGGACCGCGCGCCATAGGCGATGCGACGCCCGCCTTCCAGATATTTGCGCACATCCGGGTGCGTTTTGAACCGTTGCATTTCGGCGAAGGGGGACAGATACGGGTTTTGGTAATCCAGGCCGATCACAAACCCAATCGACACCTGATTGTTATCCAGATGGTACATCCAAGACCCGCCATAGGTTTTGGAATCCATCGGCCAGCCGACGGTGTGAATAATCAAACCTTCGCTGTGCTTGTCGGCGGGAATTTCCCAAATTTCCTTGATGCCCAGACCATAGGTCTGCGGGTCGGAATTTTTGCGCAGGTCATAGTGCGCGATCAGCGTTTTGGTCAGCGACCCATGGCATCCTTCGGCGAATACGGTTTGCTTCGCATGCAATTCAACACCCGGTTCGAAATGATCGGTTTTGTTGCCGTCTTTATCCAATCCCATATCGCCGGTGGCCACGCCCATCACCGCGCCCGCATCGTTGTACAACACTTCGGCGGCGGCAAAGCCCGCGTAAATTTCAACGCCCAGCTCTTCAGCTTGTGTGGCCAGCCAGCGGCCCAGCATGGAGAGCGAGATGATGTAATTCCCGTGGTTATACATTTGCGGCGGGGTGGGCAGGCGGAAGGATTTGTTTTTCGTCAGGAACATAAAACGATCGGTCTTCGCCTGCACATGCAATGGCGCGCCCTTATCTTTCCAGTCCGGAATCAGTTCGTTCAGCGCGCGCGGTTCAAACACCGCGCCGGACATTAAATGCGCACCGACTTCGGACCCTTTTTCAATCACGCACACCGAAATATCCGTGCCACGTTCCGCCGCCAGTTGTTTCAACCGAATGGCACAGGACAGGCCCGATGGTCCGGCCCCGACGATGACAACGTCATATTCCATGGATTCGCGGTCTGTGCGCTGCGCGGTCATCTCAAAGGCTCCTGCTATTTTTTGATTTTACGTATTGCGTTCGGTGTTGTTTTTGCGGACGGGGTCCGGTAAGACTGGGGATGTTACCACATCTATAATGTTTTTAAGAGAGCGATGGCCGATCTGCAACGTCAGACATACAAAGCTGCCCTATCCTGGTATCTCGATGCCGGGGTGGATATCGCATTGGGTGATGACCCGGTCGATCGCACGGCCATGCCTGCGCTCCCGGTGGTGGAGGATGGGCCCGCGGCCCCGGTTGCGCATGCGACTGTGGCGGCCCCGGCCGCTGAATCCGCCTTTATCGGGGCCAGTGAGGCCCGGGCGGAATCCCTGAAGCTGGCGATGGCCGCGAACACGCTGGATGAATTGCGTGCGGCGATTGCCGCCTTTGATGGTCTGTCGTTGAAACGCACCGCGACCAATATGGTGTTCAGCGACGGCAACCCATCCGCGCCCATCATGGTGATCGGCGAAGCCCCCGGCGCGGACGAAGACCGCCAAGGCAAACCTTTCGTCGGTGTCAGCGGCCAATTGCTGGACCGGATGCTGGCCTCCGTCGGCCTGAACCGTGAGGCTGAGGATGTGGCCCACGCGGCCTATATCTCCAACATTCTAAACTGGCGTCCGCCGGGCAACCGCACCCCGTCCCCGGCGGAGATCGAGGTCAGCCTGCCGTTCATTGAGCGCCATATCGCGCTGGTCCGCCCGCGCCTGCTGGTTTTTGCGGGTGGGGTTTCGGCCAAATCCCTGCTGGGCAGTGGTGACACCATCTCGCGCCTGCGCGGGACGTGGCATGATTATGTGCCGCAAACGGCGGAAATGCGGGCCGGATTTACGCCGATCCCGGCCATTGCCACCTATCACCCGTCTTATCTGCTCCGCACCCCGGCGCATAAACGGGCGGCCTGGGCCGACCTGCTGATGCTGCAGGCCAAGGCCCGTTCTCTGGGTGTGTTCTAGGGTCATATTTGTGCAATAACAATGGGTTAGTGTTTTTATAACCCCGCTTTGGCTGGACATGAACCCCGCCAAAGGCTATCATAGACCCCATCATGAAATTGGACCGGAATTTGATTGTCACGCTGGGCGTGGGACTGTTGCTGGCGCATGCTGGCGCGTGCAGTCCTGCCCATGCCGATGATGACCGCATCGCCGGGTCCAAGGGGCGCACCTATAACCTGACACTGGGCACGATCTATGCGGGCGATGGCGATGCACAGGTGGCGCTGCCTGTTCCCATGATCGTCGATGAACCGGATATCGACCCGGCGGATGTGCAGGCTGTGGCCCCGGTGATGGAGGACGCTCCGGCGTCACAGAATGTCGTCCCGGCCTCCCTGCCACCCGCGCCACAGGTGAAGCCTTCGGCCCCGGAACCGAAAAAGACGGCGACCGTTCGCCCCGTTAAGAAGCCCGTCGCCCCGCCACACCCGGCCCGCAAGCCGGATCAGGCGCAATCTGTTGAAACGGCCCAATCCGCCCCTGAGGCGCCTCTGCCGGAAGAAAAGCCGGAACCGGTTGCCGCGATTGTGCCGAAGGTTCCCGAACCTGACCCCGTGCCCGTCATTGTTGAGGCCCCGGTGGTGCAAGAACCGCAAGTGGACGCGGTGCAGGAGGCGCAGGCCGAGCCGCCGTTGCCCGCCATTATGCCCATGGTTATTCCGCCGTCTGAACAATCACTGCACCCGTTGCGCGATGGCGATGTGGCGCTGTATCGCACCATCTTCCGCGCCCAAGGCGAAGGCGACTGGAAAGAAGCCGATGCCGCGCTGGGGCAGTTGAAGGATAAACGCCTGCTGGGTCATGTGCTGCATCAACGCTATGTGCATCCGTCCTATCGCACGCGGTACGAAGAATTGCGCGCGTGGCTGTCGGCCTATGGCGACCACCCCGGTGCGGACCGGATGTACAAGCTGGCCATCGCACGGCAGGGCAAGGGCGATCCCGCGCCGGACCGTCCGCTGGCGGTGTCGGGCTTGCCGTCGAATGTCATGCAAATTCTGTCGGGCCGTGGCGACACCTATGTCACGCCGCGCAAACGCAGCGCCGGACAGGATAAATTGATCCGCAGCCTGACCCGCATGATCGGGGCCGATTTGTCCGATGGTGCGCCGACGCGGGCCCTGAAAAAACTCAATACCGACAAGGTCGCAGAAAGCCTCGATTCCACGGAAAAAGATCAAATCCGCGCCCAGATCGCCATGGGCTATCTGGTGCTGGGTAAACCGGATGAGGCGTTGCAACTGGCCCGCGATGCGGCGTCACGCTCCGGCACGCGCGCGCCGATGGCCGGGTGGGTCGTGGGTCTGGCGGCATGGCAGAAAAAAGATTTCAATCTGGCGGCGCGCCATTTCGAATTGGCGGCAACATCGTCCTATGCCGATTCATGGATGCGCTCTGCCTCGGCCTATTGGGCATCGCGGGCGCATTTGCGCGCTGGGCGTCCGGGTGACATGACGCGCTGGCTTGAACTGGCGGCGCGGTATCCGCGCACGTTCTATGGCATCGTTGCCACGCGGGCGCTGGGCTGGGATTACGATTTCAACTGGTCTTCACCGGAATTTACCAAGGCGCATTTTGAAAAGCTGGTGGCCATTCCGGGTGCGTGGCGGGCCATGGCGCTGGTCGATGCGGGGCAGAACCATCTGGCGGAATCGGAACTGGTCCGGATCAAAACGGGGGATGATGAATTCCTGCGCCAGGCGTTGTTGGCCTATACGCTGCATGCGAAATTGCCGGGTCTGGCGATGCGTCTGGCGGCGTCCTTCCCCAATCCGGAGGGCGGGTTGTATGACGCCGCCCTCTATCCGCTGCTGCCGTGGCAACCGCGCGATGGGTACAGTGTCGATCGCGCCTTGATCCATGCCATCACGCGTCAGGAATCGCGGTTTGATGCCTTCGCGGTCAGCCCCAGCGGGGCCGTTGGCCTGATGCAATTGATGCCCAAAACCGCCAGCTTCATCACCGGCGCGGAAAGGTTCAAAAAGAAGGATGGGAAGTTCCAGTTGCGCGACCCCGAGGTCAATCTGCAGATCGGTCAGCGTTATGTGGACCATTTGCTGGGCTTGGGCCGGGTGAAGGGGGATCTGCTGCACATGGCCGTGGCGTATAATGCCGGGCCGGGCAATCTGGCCAAGTGGCAGGAGGGGCTCAGCGCGAATGTGAAGGACCCGCTGTTGTTCATTGAAACGATCCCGGCCCCGGAAACCCGCAACTATGTCGAACGGGTGCTGGCCAATTACTGGATCTACAGCCTGCGCATGGGCCAGCCGACCCCGTCGCTGGATGCCGTCACAGCGGGCCGCCCGGCGCGCTATCTGGCCATGGATACGGGCCATGAAGGGGACGCGGGCCGCCAATTGCGCCTGACCGCGGCCCGATAGGCGGAATCTCAGACTCTCGATATAGAAGACCCTCTCCCTAACCCTCTCCCAGAGGGAGAGGGAATTATTCTGCGTGGCTCCGCGCCAGCGCCCCCCTCTCCCTCTGGGAGAGGGGTTGGGGGAGAGGGTCTTCTGGGGAGGGAATTAGCCTTAACCTAGGGATTTCCCATGGATTTTTGGACCGCAACCGCCTAATATCGGCGATCCAATTGACCCTTTATGCATAAATGAGCTGGCTATGACCAAGACCGTTCAGGATATTCGTTCGACCTTCCTTGATTTCTTCGCGGACAAGGGGCACCAGGTGGTGCAATCTTCCTCGCTGGTGCCGGACAATGATCCGACGCTGATGTTCGCGAACTCGGGCATGGTCCAGTTCAAAAACGTCTTCACGGGTGTTGAAACCCGCCCGTACAGCCGCGCGACCACGGCGCAGAAATGCGTCCGCGCCGGGGGCAAGCACAACGATCTGGACAATGTCGGTTATACGGCCCGCCACCACACCTTCTTTGAAATGATGGGGAACTTCTCCTTCGGTGATTATTTCAAGGAAGATGCCATTGCCTTCGCATGGGAGGTTGTGACCAAACGTCTGGATATGCCGAAGGACAAGCTGCTGGTGACGGTTCACTCCAGCGACGAAGAAGCCGCCGCGATCTGGCGCAAGGTTGCCGGTTTTTCCGATTCCAAAATCCTGCGCATCAACACCAACGATAACTTCTGGATGATGGGTGATACGGGCCCGTGTGGTCCGTGTTCGGAAATCTTCTATGATCAGGGCGATACGATGGCTGGCGGTCCTCCGGGCTCCGCGGATCAGGATGGTGACCGTTTCCTTGAATTCTGGAACCTCGTGTTCATGCAGTATGAACAGGAGCCGGACGGCAATGGCGGCCATATCCGCAAACCGTTGCCAAAACCCTCCATTGATACGGGTATGGGGCTGGAACGCACGACCGCGCTGGTGCAGGGGAAATTCACCAACTACGACATCGACCTTCTGCGCGCGATCATCGAACACTCCGCCGACCTGACGGGCGTATCACCGGACGGCGCCATGGCCCCGTCCCACCGCGTCATCGCGGACCATTTGCGCGCGGCGTCGTTCCTGATTGCCGATGGCGTCATGCCGTCGAACGAAGGGCGCGGTTACGTCCTGCGCCGCATTATGCGCCGTGGTATGCGTCATGCCCATTTGCTGGGCGCGCGTGATCCGCTGATGTTCCGTTTGTTGCCGACATTGGTGGCGAAGATGGGCGAAGCCTATCCGGAATTGAAACGTGCGGAAGCGTTGATTTCTGAGACATTGAAACTGGAAGAAACCCGTTTCAAACGCACGCTGGATAACGGCCTGAAGCTGCTGGACGAAGAAACCGCCGATCTGCAAAGTGGGCAGGCGCTGGATGGCAATGTCGCGTTCAAGCTGTATGACACGTTCGGATTCCCGCTGGATTTGACACAGGATGCGCTGCGCGCCCGTGGCATTGATGTGGATTTGAATGGTTTCAACACCGCCATGGAAAAACAGCGCGCCCAGGCTCGCAAAAACTGGGCCGGGTCCGGTGATGCGAAAATGGATGCGGTGTGGTTCGACCTGCTGGACAAGGTCGGGCCGACGGAATTTTTGGGTTACGAAACCGAACATGCTGAAGCCCAAGTGCGCACCATTGTGAAAGATGGCGCGATTGTGGATGCCGCGAATGTCGGTGATACCGTCCACATTCTGGTGAACCAGACGCCGTTCTACGCCGAATCCGGTGGTCAGGTTGGCGATACCGGCGTAATCCGCACGGCGGGTGGCGCGGACATTACCGTGAACGACACGCGCAAGATGCTGGGCAAATTGTTCGTGCATATTGGTACGGTGAAGGCCGGGACGCTGAAAACCGATGATGCGGTTGAATTGGTCGTTGACCATGATCGCCGCAGCGCGATCCGCGCGAACCACTCCGCCACCCACCTGCTGCACGAGGCGCTGCGCCGCGTTCTGGGCACCCATGTGGCCCAGAAGGGTTCATTGCAAACGGCGGACCGCACCCGGTTTGACATTTCACACAACGCATCGATCACAGCCGAACAATTGGCCGAGGTTGAGCGCATGGTGAACGAAGAAATTCGTGCCAACACACCGGTCGTGACCCGCGTCATGCCGGTTGATGATGCGATGGAATCTGGGGCCATGGCGTTGTTCGGTGAAAAATACGATGACGAGGTGCGCGTCGTGTCCATGGGTACAGTCGCGGATGGGGCCAACAAATCCTATTCCGTTGAACTATGCGGTGGGACGCACGTGAAACGCACGGGCGATATCGGCCTGCTGAAAATCGTATCCGAATCCGCTGTGTCTGCTGGCGTGCGCCGGGTCGAGGCCGTGACGGGCGCGGGTGCGCTTTCGTACCTGAACAATCAGGAAAAAATGTTACAGGCCGTGGCCGATGTTTTGAAAGCTGGCCCGACGGATGTGTTTGAACGTGTTCGCACGTTGATGGACGACCGCCGTCGTCTGGAAAACGAAATGTCCAACCTGCGCCGTCAAATGGCCACGGGCGGTGGTGCGGGCGCATCGGCGGGGCCGGATGTGAAGGACATTGGCGGGGTGAAATTCACCTCCCGCGTTCTGGAAGGATTCCCGGCCAAGGATTTGAAGCCGATGGTCGATGATCTGAAAAAGAAAATCGGCTCCGGCGTGATTACGCTGATCGCCACGGATGATGGCAAGGCCTCCATCGTCGTCGGTGTGACCGATGATCTGACCGCACGGGTCAGCGCCGTTGATCTGGTGAAAACCGGGGTTGAGGTTCTGGGCGGCAAGGGCGGCGGTGGCCGTCCTGACATGGCGCAAGGCGGTGGCCCGAACGCCGATGCCGCGAATGATGCCGTGAGCGCGATTGAACAACAACTGGCATCGTAAGAGCAGATCACAATCAAAATAAAAAATCCCGCTTCGATGCGGGATTTTTTTATGGCCTGCGGATTGTCGTCAAAGTTTTAGAACGGTGACGGGCAATATGTGCGGGCGAACATGGCGGATGGTGTCGGGACGATATTGATCGTGGTTGTGGACGCGGAGGACAGGCGGAAGGACAGGGCAATGGAACGATCCGGAATGGACGAGTCGATTTTATGTTCCGTGCAAAACGCGTCAAACATATCCTGAGTCAGCGGCTCGCCATCGCCGTGTTGAATATCAATGATGCGGACGTCTTTGCGCATGAGTTTGTTTTGTTCGTCATCGGCGACCCAGGCTTGCAAGGCGCGGCGTTCCGGCGTCATCACCAGAATGATGTGCTCGGTGCCAATGCGGTAATATTCCTTGATATGCGGGGTCATCTGTATATGCCGTCTGCGTCATTAAAATGTACGCAGGTCATATACCCTTTACATGCTGCACTGCAAGCTTTTGGGCATGCGGGATTCGCATGGCTGGTATCCGCGAAGCGTATTCAAGCCCAGCTTTTCCGCGATTTCCGTGTTCAGGTCGCCGCGTTTTTGCATCAAGTCATTGTATTTCTTGTCTGATGCATGCCATTTTTTTTCCAGATTGCGAACCGTCTCCGGGCAACCGGCCATATCCATGGCGTTTTCGAAATACTGGCGACGGATCAACTCGGAACGAGCTTCCTCATAAACCTTGTGCGATTTCTCGTACACGGTCTTGGTGCCCTTGTGCAGGAACTGCACTTCGCAGATATGGTAGGATTCTTCGCCTGTATCCAGCGTGATCGGCAGTGCGATCTTCACATCCAGATTGCACAGGCCCGGTTTTTTCGCGCTCGGCTTGCTGAACGTATTGTCGACATCCAGAATGTTCAACGTCATGGCGTTCGCCCCCTTGCCCAGGGTGGCTTCGCCAGCGCGGCCGAAAATGTCGATCGCCTTTTTAATCTGGTTCAAATCTTTCAACAGGACGCGGGCGCGGCTGAAATCGCAATTCAGGGCCAGATCGCCTTTTTCCTTGGTTTTGGCCACGGCGCGGCCCAAATCCTTGGCCGGGCCGATTTCAAACTGGCCCTTCATTTCCGTGCGGAGCAATTTTCCGATTTTTTCCAATGATTCCTGAGCGATAAACGCTTCGGTAATCAGCAATTCGCCATTGGCGTGCGGCTGGCGCGGTGGGGCACCGGCGCCGGCGGCATTAAAAGCTTCGGTCAGGGAACGACGTTTGATCGCGGGCGCAGGGGCGGCCACAGTGGCGGAATCGGTCGAAAATGCAAGGCGAACAGAGCTACTCATCGTGGATCCCTATAAACTCCCTCAAAACCCGGTACTCTTTTTTCTTATTCTTGAGGCCATCCTAACAGGATATTTCTTAATTTTCCTCATTTTTATTGGAAATCAGCTCATTTTCTGTCCCGCACGCCGCGCAGGGCTGGTTTTGGGCCGATTTGAAACATTGCAATTCGCAGAAGGCCCCTCTATAACCATGTCCACTTTCCGGGGGAAACCCGCAAATTTATCAGAGTTTAGAAGAGGATAGCCAAATGGCGATTGAACGTACTTTCTCCATCCTGAAGCCGGATGCAACCCGTCGCAACCTGACCGGTGCCATTAACGAGCGTTTTGAAAAAGCGGGCCTGCGTATCGTGGCCCAGAAACGCATTCACATGACCGATGCTCAGGCTGGCAAATTCTATGAAGTTCACAAAGAGCGCCCGTTCTATGGCGAGCTGGTGAAATTCATGACCTCCGGCCCGGTTGTTGTTCAGGTTCTGGAAGGCGAAAACGCCGTTCTGAAAAACCGCGAAATCATGGGTGCCACCAACCCGGCGAACGCCGATGCCGGCACGATCCGCAAGGACTTCGCTGAAAGCATCGAAGCGAACTCGGTTCACGGTTCTGACTCGTTGGAAAACGCTGCGATCGAAATCGCGTATTTCTTCGCTGGTTGCGAAATCGTCGGCTAATCGCCCTTACGTATTGAAAACGCCAGTCGGGAAACCGGCTGGCGTTTTTTTAATTCTGTAACCATTCCCCAACCACCTTATGCGCGCGCATTCCGGCGGCGGGCAGGGTGCCCAGAACATCGGGCAGGGCGTCGATCTGCCCGTCTTTCACGGCCTTTTCCGCATGTTCGGCAATCAGGCTGAGTTCTTGCAGGCCGAAATTACCGCACATGCCTTTTAATTCATGCATGCGGGCGCGGATCGTATCCATATCCTGCGCGTTCATGGCGCCATGGGCGTGGGTGATGATTTCATCCACCTTGTCCATCAATCCGGTCATCATTTCACTCAGCGATGCTTGATCCATGCTGCCCTTTAATCCGTCGAGCAAGGTGGAATCAAAAACAATCGTGCCATCCATCGGCGGTGGCGGGGGCAATTCTTCCGTCCGGGCCATGATGTCATCGAAATCATCATCCAGGAAATCGTCATCCAGTTCCGTTACAGCCGTGGCATCCAGCGCCTTTACGAACGAATCTTCGTCCAGCTCATCTTCGCTGATGGTCAGATCCAGCATGCTGTCATCATCCTGTAATGCGGCCTGCATAATCGGGGCGCGGTCGGGCGTGATGGGGCTTTCCATCAGGTCATCAATCGGCTCATCCGGCATTTCGATGTCGTGGGGGGCGGGTTGTGCCATCTCCTGATCCATTTGGCCGGGCAGGATCGGTGTGTCGTCTTCAACCGCATCCTGCGGGACGTCGATGGATACGATGGTTTCATGCACGGGGGTGAATGTGTCGCCGCCGCTTCCATCGTCTTCGACAATGATGGGGTTGTCCAACTTGCCGCGGATTACTTTTTCAATTTGGGCCTTCATGTGGGCGGGGTCGATGGGTTTGGCCAAATGCCCGTTCATATTGGCGGCGTAACATTGGCGAATATCATCATCCCGCACATTCCCGGTCAGGGCGATGACAGGCAAATGCGATTTTTGCGGGGCGCGCATGGCCCGAATGGCGCGGGTGGCCCCCATGCCGGAAATACCCGGCAGTTCGATGTCCATGAACACCATATCGAAATCATTGTTCTCGATAATGCCCAATGCGTCTTCGCCGCTGCCACATGTCGTGGGGTGATGGCCCATGCGGGATACAAATTCCTGCAACAATTTCTGGTTAATCTCGTTATCATCCACGCACAGGATGCGCAGTGATTTTGTCGGGGTGCTGCCGGAATCGGACAGGGATTTGCTGCCCGATTCCTGAACATTGGCGGCGTGGCCGTGGTCCATGTTGATGGTGTAGAAGAACGTGGACCCTTGGCCCTCTTTTGAGCTGATGGCAATGGTGCCGCCCATGGCGGTGATCAGGCGTTGGCAAATGGCCAACCCCAAACCGGTGCCGCCGAATTTGCGGCTGATGCTGGAATCGGCCTGCGCGAACGGGTTGAACAGGTTTTTCTGCGCGTCTTCTGAAATTCCGGCCCCGGTATCGCGCACGGCGAAATGCAGGCGATGGTGGCTGGAATCGCCGCCTTCACGACGCACCACAATGGTTACGCCGCCTTCGGATGTGAATTTGATAGAGTTACCGACCAGATTCAGCAACACCTGACGCAGCCGCACCGGGTCGCCCTTGACGAAGCGGGGCACATCCGGCCCGATTTCGGTGGTCAGGCTGATGGATTTTTGTGTGGCGTGGCCGGACATCAATGTCACAACGCCGTTGAGCATGCGGTGCAGGTCGAAATCGACATTCTCCAGATCCATCTTGCCGCTTTCGATTTTTTCGAAATCCAGAATATCGTTCAGCAGGGCGATCATGGCATCGCCAGAATCCTGAATCGTGCGGGCGTAATCGACCTGATCGCGGGTCAAATGCGAATCCAGCAGCAACCGCACCATGCCCATGATGCCGGTCATCGGTGTGCGAATTTCGTGGCTGATCACGGCCAGGAAGGCGGATTTGGACCGGTTGGCGGCATCGGCGGTTTCCTTGGCGATGCGCATTTCTTCGGTTTGTTTCAATTCCCGTTCGCGTAATTCTTCCAATGTCTGGCGTTCATGCTCGATCACTTTCAGAAGGCGGGCATTTTCAACGGATTCTTTGGTTTGTTTCAAACGGCCCAGCGTGTCCAGATCATCTTCGGCCAAAGCTTCGTCACTGATATTTTCAGCATCCTGGGCCCAGCTACGAACGAAAACGCCGATGATAAAGACCGGGGCTTGAACAAACAGGGCCACCCAATACGCATTCACCATGATGGATGTCGGCGGCAGGATGCCCATAACGGCGAGGCCAGAGGTGATCGCCCCGGCAAACCCAATCAACCATCCCATGCCCATGATGTTGGCGGCGGGTGTTCCGGCATGGCCTTGCGCAAAGCAGAAGAGGGACAGGAAAGCCAGAACGGCCACCGGCACACCCGTGATCAGCAAGGGGCGCACAATGGATGAATCCGGAACGGCCATGATGCCGAGGGTGATAGAAAATCCGATCAGCAGGACGCATCCATACAGAATCAATTTTTCAACCGTCTGTCCCCGCGACAGGCTGAGGAAAAAGCGGCTGAGCAACAAACCAACCACAACGGTTCCGGCGAAGAGTAAGGGCGATGTTTCACTGGCCAGCGGCGCAGGATCATAGATCATGTCATTCTGGACCATATAGGCCGCCATATTCGCGGCGTAATACGCCATAAACCCGCCCGCAATGATCATGCGGCGGAAGATCATGGCCCCTGCAAACAGGCCCAGTAAAACAATCAATCCCGTGCGGATCATCACGCCGGGCCGCATAAGGTTGTTGTGGGATTCAAAGAAGGCGTGATCTGTTTTTAATGTGGGTGCCAATGTCACCGGGCCGCCGCCTTCGGGCACGATGTACAAAACCATCAAGGCTTGCCGCCCGACGGGCAGGTCGAATGAAATGGATGCGCCTTGTGTCGGGACATTGTCGGGAGATGGCGCGGCGGCGGTGGCGGTTTTAATCGCGGTCAGGATGCGGCGCTGGTTGAGGTGATCATACATATAGATTTGTTGCGCCACGCCATAGCGGCCATCACCGTGCCGTCCCAGTGACAGGGTCCAGTGCGATGTGTTGCTCTGGTTGTTCAAGGCAAAGACCATCCAGTGCGGCACCGGTTTTGTGCCCAGCGTGATAATGGATTGGCCGCGCAATTCACCGCGCATGCCTTTCATGTGACGATCAATCAAGTTGGCATAGCTCATCTGCCCGAGCGGATCGGGGGTGACGAACAAATTGTTGTTCAGGTCATAAGAATCCTGCCCATCGCGCAACGTAATGGGTGCGGGCAGGGCGGCCAGATTGCCCGCACTTTGGGCCAGAGCCGGAAAAGCCGGCAGGCCGATCAGCCAGAGCAGGGTCAAAATCCATAAACGCACCATCACCCGCATGGAAATGCGGGGGGGATAAGGACTCGAATGGATCTGTGTCTTGGTCATGACGGGCCCCGGATGTGCCCGGTGGACTGGGTCCGGGCTGGCATCCTCCCGTATCATGCGGGGAAAAAGTTACAGAAGAGTGAAGAGTTGTAAGGGCTTAGCCCGGAGGTGCATCCGACAGCAAAAATCCCCCGCTGCTGGCTGGCTGCGGGGGAAAGCGCGGAAATCCGCCAGAATTTTAAGGGGTTAGAGCAGGAACAGAGCCATCAGGGCCAGAATGACCACAACGGCGATAATTCCATATTTCGAATAATGGACAAAAGCGGCCCACAAATTCTGGGCATCGGCCAAAGCCGCCGGATCAACGTCAACGGCTGTGGCGGGGGCGTGGTGGTCGTTATGGTGGCTCATGATCGGCTCTTCTACATAAATAATGACTGTCCCCATCCATACCCTTAAATGCCCATCTTGATCAAGGGGGGGGGCTGGATCAAGATGGCTGGATCGAAACCCCCGGGAATGTCATAAAAGGGGGCCATATTCCGGGCCAAATCGCGTGGTACAGTCGATGCCTTGGGTATGATCCATTTAAAGGAACGTTGCGACCGCCATGAAGACCCTGTTGAAACATCGTCACATTGCTTTATCTCTGGCGCTCCTGTGCGGCATGCTTGCGGCTCCGGCCGTACAAGCGCAAGGCACGGACATTGTCGCGGAACCGGTCGCAGAGGCAGGCGCGGTCGAAATGGTGAGCGATCCGTTCACCGTGGCCGGGGTCGAAGTGGACGTGACCGCCAAGAACGCGGTTGAGGCGCGCGAGAAAGCCTTCGCCGAAGCACAGGCGAAAGCGTTCACGCAATTGGCTGAGCGCCTGATGCCGGAAGATCAACGCGCCGGGTTCACGGCCCCGGATGTTGCCACCATCTCCACCATGATCAATGATTTCGAAGTGACGCAGGAGCGCCTGTCCGCTGTGCGTTATGTTGGGACCTATACGTTCCGTTTCAATGCGGATTATGTGCGCCAATATCTGAATGTTCAGGGCGTCAGCTATACCGAAATTTCCAGCAAACCCGTTCTGGTCCTGCCCTTCTTCCAAGTGGGGGCCAGCCAGGTGCTGTGGCGTGATACAAACCCGTGGCTTCAGGCATGGAATCGTTTGGACCAAACCGGCGGGCTGGTTCCCGTGGCCGTGCCGCTGGGCGATGTGCGCGATGTCGCCAGCATCGGGGATAACGAAGCCCTGACCTATCAGCATGCGGGTCTGGCCGACATGCTGGATCGCTATGGCGCCAACGAAGCCGTGATTTTGATGGCCGCGCAAAGCGCGGGCGGACAGGGGCTGGACGTTTTGATCTACCGCACCGATCGGTCCCAGCCGGAATATGTGCAAACCGTGAATATCCCCGCCGCAGCCGATGGCAATGCGTTGTCCGATGCCGTGTTTGATCAAGCGGTACAGGCCGTGCGTCAGGCCCTGCAGAAAGAATGGAAGGCGCAAACGGCTGTGGCCGTCACCGCCGACCCGCAAAATGTGCTCTCCGCCCGCGTGCCGTTTACAACGATGCAGCAATGGGTGGAAACCCGCAACGCGTTGAAGCGGGTACAGGGCATTGCCGATATGCGCATCCTGTCCGTGACGCCGCGCGAAGCGCGTGTTGAATTTGTGTTTCAAGGGGACGAAGATCGTCTGCGTCTGGCCTTGTCCCAGGCGGATTTGATTTTGTCGCAGCCCTCGGTCGTCACGTACGATCCGGTCTATGGCGACGCCGCACCGCAAACCTATGATTTGATGCTGAAAAAATACGGGAGCCCATACCAATGACCCTTCGCGCACATATGATGTTCTGGGCCGCCATGGCGGTCCTCTTCCTTGGGTTCGTCTGGGCGCTGGGCGATATGCTGGTGCCGTTTGTGGTGGGCTTGGCGATTGCCTATCTGCTGGACCCGGTGATGCGGCGTTTGTCGCGCACGGGCATGCCCCGCGCGGCGGCGGCTCTGATTATTTTGCTGTCGTTCTTTGCTGTGGTCGTGACCGTTTTGGCCCTGATTATCCCCTTTGCCTACCGCGAAGCGGTGCAACTGGCGCAGGCCCTGCCGGGCTATGCGGAGCAGGCGCGGACCGCCTTGCAACCATATTTTGAAACGCTGCAGACGCGTTTTGGCGCGGGCGATATGTCGTCCTATCAAGATATGGTGCAAAAATGGCTGGGCCGCATGTTCAGTGTCAGCGGCAATCTGGTCGGTGGGATCATGAGCGGCGGGCAAGCGCTTGTCGGTGTTATCGCGCTGTGTGCGCTCACCCCGCTGGTCGCGTTCTTTATGATGGTGCAATGGGAACCAATTACACGCTGGATCGACGGCATGATCCCGCGCGGGAGTTATATTGTGATTAAAGATATGCTGCACGATATGAACACCAAACTGGGTGGGTTTATTCGCGGACAACTGACCGTGTCCTTTATCCTCGGTATGGTCTATGCGCTGGCGCTGACCATTGCGGGGTTGAATTACGGATTTTTGATTGGCGTGGTCACGGGCATTTTGTCGGTGATTCCCTATGTCGGGTCGACGTTCGGTCTGGTCGCCAGTTTGGGCATTGCTTGGTTCCAGACAGGGGGCGATTGGTCTTATATCGGCATCATCGCCGCGATCTTCCTGGTTGGGCAGTTTATCGAGGGTAATTTTATCACCCCGCGCATTATGGGACAGGCGGTTGGTCTGCACCCGCTGTGGATTTTGTTCGCCTTGCTGGCGGGTGGAACCTTGCTTGGGCTGGTGGGGATGTTGCTGGCCGTTCCGGTCGCGGTGATTATCAGCGTGCTGGTCCGCTTTGCCGTGCGCCAGTACAAGGCCAGCCTGTATTACACGGACGGCGAAACAGTACCGCCTCCGGTGACTGCAGAGCAGCCCGCGGAAGAACCTCAAGGGGATCAGCCGCAGTGAGTAACGCCAGCGTCCAACAACTCACCTTCGATCTGGGGCATCGCACGGCACAGGGGCGGGATGATTTCCTGATCGCGCCCAGCAATGCGGATGCCGTGGCGTGGATTGATCGCTGGCCCGACTGGTCCGCTCCGGCGCTGGTCCTGCACGGGCCTGCGGCGTGCGGAAAATCGCATCTGGCGGCAGTGTGGGCGGATCAAACCGATGCCGTATCCATTGCGCCGTCCGATTTGGCAAAAATTCCGGCGGATGAATTGTTTGCGCGCGGGACCCATCTGGTGATTGACGGCGTCGATCCGTGGATTGGTGACCGCGCCAGCGAAACGACATTGTTCCACCTTTACAACATGGCGCGGGAACAGGGGCATACGATGTTGCTCACCTTCCGCACGGCGCCGTCGCGGCTGGATTTCGTTGTGGCGGATCTGGCCTCGCGCCTGCGCGCGGCCCCGGCCGTGGCCATTCATGCGCCGGATGAAACATTGTTGGGCGCGGTGCTGGTAAAAATGTTTGCCGATCGTCAATTACAGGTGGGGCAGGATGTGATGACATACCTGTTGCCACGGATGGAACGCTCCTTCGCCGCGGCCCGCGATCTGGTTACGCGGACGGATACGCTGGCGCTGGCGCAAAAACGGGCGATTTCCGTGCCGCTGGTGCGTGATGTTCTGACGCAGATGCAAGACGAATCTTAATCAACAACGTCGCCGCGGAAATCTTTTCCGGGGATCAGCAAATTTTTCAAATCACATTGCGCGGGCAACAGGCTGGCCCATGAATCAATCGGGCAATCCAGCGCGGCCATTGTGCATTCCCGGTAATCCAGTTCCAACAACATCAATAAATCCGGCTGCCCCAACCCGGTCAGGAAGCGGGCCAGCCCATGAACCGATGGGTTGTGCGACACCAGCATGATATTGCGGTATTTTGAATCCACGCGCTTGATGTGGTCATACAATTGTCCGGTCGTGGCGAAATAGAGGCCGCTGGCATAACCGACGGGAATATCCTCCCCCAGCGTTTCCTGAATTTTGGCCAGCGTCTGGCGTGTGCGGCGCGCGGGGGAGCAGAGGATATAATCCGGTTTATACTCCATCCGGTCCATCAACAGGCCAAGCGCACGCGCATCGGCCAGCCCCTGACGGGTCAGGGGGCGATGCTTGTCGTCAACCCCTTGCGGGGATGCGGCCTGCGCATGACGGAGAATGTAAAGTTGACGCATTGATAAGATCCTTGCCTATAAGGATAAACCGATAAGGTTAAGGATCAAGTGCGTAAATTGCGGATTAAGCAGCCTCATTGCGGGGTTGAATTACGCGGCTTCGCCGCGGGCCCACAGCCATGCGGCACCGCGCACGCCTGATGAATCGCCGTGACGGGCCGGGGCGAGGGCTGTGTTGACGTGATCCGAGAAGATATAGCGGCCCCAGATTTTGGGCAAAAGATCGTACAACGCATCGACATTGCTCATCCCGCCACCCAGGACGACGATGTCGGGGTCGAGAATGTTGATCACCCCGGCCAATCCGCGCGCCACGCGGTCGGCATAACGGTGCAGGGCGGCCACGGCCTTGGCCTCACCCGCTTTCGATGCGGCGATGATGTCGTGGGTCGACATCGGGTCACCCGTAACGCGGTGGTAATCGTTTTTAAATCCCGTGCCGGAAATCCATGTTTCCAAACAACCGCGCCGCCCGCAATAACACAGCGGGCCCGGATATTCGGACAGTTTCACATCGTCGGTGAAATAGGTGTGCAACGTATCGGTCGCGCCCGGGGCGGCTTCGAATGCGTTGTATAATGATTTTGCATCGGGGTTATAGGCGGTTGGGTACGGCAGTGGGTTATGCCCCCACTCGCCACCAATCCCGTTAATTCCGGGCACGGCGCGCCCATCCACCGCAATGCCCGCCCCACATCCGGTGCCGATGATAACGGCGAAGACGACGGATTTTCCGGCCCCCGCGCCATCGGTGGCTTCGGATACGGCCAGACAATTGGCGTCGTTTTCGGTGCGGATCGGGCGGCCCAACGCGTCGGACAAATCCTTGTCCAGCGGTTTGCCGATCAACCACGTGCTGTTGGCGTTTTTGACCAGTCCGGTATCGCGTGACACGGTGCCGGGAATGCCCACACCCACGGTGCCGGTTTGGCCCAGCGTGGATTCCGCCTGTTCGACCAGACCGCGAATGGTGGTGATGGTGGATTCGTATGATCCCTTTTGCGTCGGTACGCGCTGGCGGTACAATTCCTTGCCGTTATTTTGATCCAGACAAATAATTTCCGTCTTGGTCCCGCCAAGGTCGATACCGATGCGCATGATGATGCCGTCCGTGTGTTTTAAGGAATCAGTTTTTTGCAGATCGCCCGCAATTGTTGCGCATTATAAGCGTGATAATGCGCATTCGGGGCGACAAACGCCGGGTCATCCACAATTTGAATGACGGTGCATCCGGCGGTGACCCCGGCGGTGACACCGGTTTTGCTGTCTTCAAAAACGATGCAGTCTTTGGCGTCAACGCCCAGACGTTCCGCACCCATCAGATACGGGTCCGGGGCCGGTTTAATCGGGCGGCCCGCGGCCTTCACGTCATCGGCGGTCAGAACGAACTGCATGTATGGCAGGCACCCGGTGGCGATGATGTTGGACATGGCGATGTCGGTCGGGGAATTGGTGACGGCCGCAATCGGCATTTTGTTGCGGATGATGTGATTGAAATTATCGACCATGCCATCCCGCGCCACGACTTCGAACGCCCGTTGCAGATAGCCCTTTTTGACTTCCATCACGAAATCATCGGCGGCGATGTTGAAGTGCTTAAATTGCTGGGCCAGCCAGCCATGAATAAAATGGTCGTTGGTCCCGGCGAGGATCAGCCAGTCTTGCGCTTCGATCTTTCCGCCATGCGCGGCGGCCACATCTTGCAACACACCGCGGTTGCGCTTTTCGCAATCGGCTGTGGTGCCATCAATATCAACCAAAACGGCTTGGAACTGTCCCATGCTTTTCACCCTGCATTCTTTTGTTTTTAGGATGCGGGACTGTACTCCAAACGGCGGGAGGCGGGCAAAATTATTGATTGTTGCGACGCAAAAATTGGCAGAAATCAGGGCGTTGGCGCCGGTGTTGGGTTGGGGGCCTTGGGTGTTTGTTCGGTCTGGATCAGGCTCCATTCATACCCGAACACATAGCGGGCGAGCGACGGGGCTTTCAACACACTGGCCAGATAGGCGCGGTCCCGCCGGTTCAGGGGCGTGCCGGATTGGGGGATGATGCAGAACGTATCCTCCACCTGATTTTTAAATCCGCCATCGCGCAGGAGTTTTTTCAATTTGATCGTGTTCGGGTGATCATCGCCCAAGGCCGCGCACAGGCCCATGACGCGATCGAGATAGTTTTCAAGGCGCAAATTATTTGCGTGCAGGACGCGGTAAAAGGGCCACAGGCTTTTCTCGCCCGTGCCACCACGCACGGCCGCGGCAAAAGCGGGCCGCAATGTGACGCGCAATTCATAACGATCGGTGCTGTCTTGTGTATCGTTCTGGCTCATGGTGGACAGATTACCCTTGGCGGGTCTGTTGTGGCCAGATGAATCGTTTTTGCAACGCAAATAAGTATAAGCGTTATTGCACGGGAATCCGGCGAATGCCCTGACGGCCATCAACGCCCAGGGCGATCTTGCCGTGTTTCAGGGCGAGGGCTTCGCGCCCGAAGACTTCAAACCGCCAGCCCTTCATCGGGGCGACATCGGCATCATCATCACGGGCGATGGCTTCCAGTTCATCCGGGTCGGCGATCAACCGCGCGGCCACTTCGTTTTCGGCGGCGACGATGCGCAGGAGAAGCTTCATCATCTCGACCACCGGGATCATCGACATGGGCAGCGGCTTTTTCTTCTCAATCACCGGAACCAGTTCCTTGGGCAAGGCAAGGCCCGCTTCAACCGCGTCCAAAATCGCTTTACCCAATTTGCCGCGCGCAACATCTTCGCCGATATTGCGGATATGTTTCAATTCATCCGGCGTGCGCGGTGCATGCACGGCCAGATCGGCCAGTGTTTCATCGCGCAGGATGCGCCCACGCGGCACGTTGCGGCGTTGGGCTTCGCGTTCGCGCCATGCGGAGACTTCTTTCAACACGGCCAATGATTTTGGCTTTTCGGTGCGCAGTTTAATGCGTTTCCATGCCGTGTCGGGCGGGTTGGTGTAGGTGGCGGGGTCGGTCAGGATGTTCATTTCCTCGTTGACCCAACTGGTGCGGTCGCGCTTTTTCAAATCGTTGTCCAGTTTGCGATACACATCGCGCAGCCAGGTCACGTCATCCAGTGCGTATTTAACTTGTTTGTCCGACAGTGGGCGGCGGGACCAATCGGTGAATTGCGCGCCCTTGTCCAGTTTCTGGTGGCAAATTTCCTGTACCAGATTCAAATATCCAATCTGGTCGCCAAAACCGCACACCATGGCGGCGACCTGTGTGTCGAACACCGGGGTCGGGATGGTTCCCATCATGTTGAAGAAAATTTCCAGATCCTGCCGCGCGGCGTGAAACACTTTCAACACGGCGCGGTTCATCATCAATTCATACAGCGGGGCCAAATCAATGCCCTCGGCCAACGGGTCGATGGCATAGGGTTGCCCGTCGGGGGACGCCACCTGAATCAGGCACAGAACCGGAAAGTATGTTTTGTCGCGCAGGAATTCCGTATCGATGCTGATAAACGGGTGCTGTGCCAATTCGTGGCACAGGGGGGTCAGGGCGTCCGTTGTCGTGATCATCGTCATGGCCCCGTTGTACCCCGTGCGGGGTTGATTTCACAAGGGGTTAAGCGGGGCTATTATTTTTTCATAATCCTGAAACTTGCTCAGGGCTTGGGTTCCGGGCGGAGCATCACCACATTGTCGCCGGGGGCTTTGGCCTGTTCAGCGCTTTGCACGGCCTCGTCCGGATTCCGGGCCTTCCAATCATCGATCAGGGCGAAGAGCAGGTTCAATTGGGAGGCGACGCTGGTGGTCACTTGTTCCCGGGCCATCACATGCATGATGTCGCCATGTTTTTGCAGGGCGGCCTTGCGAAACGCCCCGGCGCAATGGCTGTTGCTGAAGATATAGGCGCACAGCTCAAAGCTGATCTTGCTGCTTTGGCCGTACAGTTCCAGCACCCGCTGCTGCTCGTCCCGGGTTTCCGGGGTGGCGGTGCGCAAGGTCTGGGCCAGTGTCAGAATCTGGTCAATATCGTCGATAATCCGCTGGTGGACCTGTTGCGATGCGTCGTGGACCCCGGCGAACGGGGCGCAATCGGCCCGGATGACGCTCAGGCGCTCCTCCTGAATGTCCAGAAGCTGCTTAAATTTATCACTCAACATAACGCGATCCCTGTTTTTTATTATAAATGATTATGAATAACGATGCTTTTAGCCAAGAGGATAGGGTTTGTCACCCTATTTTTGATCCCGCCACCCCCCAAACGCCCATTGTTTCTTGAATTTCCGGGGGCTTAGGGCTATTGTCCGCCCCTGTATTTCTTCACTTTTGACGGGGTTTTATGACCATGCACGCCTATCGCACCCATAAATGCGGCCAACTGACGAAAAAGGATGAGGGCCAGACGGTGAAACTGTCCGGCTGGATCCATCGCAAACGCGACCATGGCGGCGTGCTGTTTATTGATTTGCGCGACACCACCGGACTGACCCAATGCGTGGTGGATCAGGACAGCCCGCAATTGCAGGAAATTGAAAAATGGCGTCCTGAATCCGTCATCACGATCGAAGGTCGTGTGAAGGCGCGCCACCCGGGTACCGAAAACGCCAAAATGACCACGGGCGATATCGAAGTGTATATCGACAAGGCCACGCTGCAATCCGCCGCCGACGTTCTGCCGTTGCAGGTCGCGGACGAAGACAGCGCGGGCGAGGATATTCGCCTGAAATACCGTTTCCTCGATCTGCGCCGTGAAGGGATGCACAGCCGTATCCGTCTGCGCAACAACGTGATTGCGTCCATGCGCCGCCGCATGTGGGATCAGGGCTTCCAGGAATTCAACACACCGATCCTGACCGCGTCGTCGCCGGAAGGGGCGCGTGACTATCTGGTGCCTTCACGCCTGCACCCGGGCAAATTTTACGCGTTGCCCCAAGCGCCGCAGCAGTTCAAGCAATTGTTGATGGTGTCCGGTTTCGATCGGTACTTCCAAATCGCGCCGTGCTTCCGTGACGAAGATGGCCGCGCCGACCGTCTGGCCGAATTTTATCAGCTCGACGTTGAAATGGCGTTCGTGACGCAGGAAGAAATTTTCGCCACCATGACTCCGGTCATTGACGGCGTGTTCAAGGATTTCGCCAACTGGACCGGCACCGATCACCGCGTTGAATGGTTGCCGAACCTGACCTATGCCGATGCCATGGCGAAATATGGTTCGGACAAGCCGGATCTGCGCAACCCGCTGATCATCTGCGATGTGACCGAAGTGTTCGCACGTGAAGATGTGACGTTCAATGCCTTCAAGGGCGTTCTGGCCAAGGGCGGCGTTGTTCGCGCCATCCGCGCACCGGGCGTTTCCGGTCAACCGCGCAGCTTCTTTGACAAGCTGAACGACTGGGCCCGTGGCGAAGGCGCTGTGGGTCTGGGCTATATCCAGATCGAAGGCGGCGAAGGCAAAGGCCCGATCGCGAAATTCGTGCCGAGCGAGGCGCTGGCCGTGTTGAAAAACATTGCCGGTCTGCAAGATGGCGATGCGATCTTCTTCGTTTGCGATATGCCAGAGAAGGCCGCGAAATTCGCGGGCAAGGCGCGTGACCGTATCTGTGACGATATGGGTGCCAATGGGTTGCAGGGGCGCGAGAAGGGCGTTTATAAATTCTGCTGGGTCGTCGATTTCCCGATGTACGAAATGGATGAAAAATCCGGCAAGGTTGATTTCTCGCACAACCCGTTCTCGATGCCGCAGGGCGGAATGGATTCGCTGGAACACAAAAACCCGCTGGATATCCTGGCCAACCAATATGATTGCGTGTGCAACGGGTTTGAACTGGCGTCGGGTGGTATCCGGAACCACAAGGCCGAGATCATGGAAAAGGCCTTCGCCATTGCCGGATACGGCAAGGACGTGCTGGAGAAGAAATTCGGCGGCATGCTGAACGCCTTCCGCTACGGCGCGCCGCCGCACGGTGGCTGTGCATTCGGGATTGACCGGATTGTCATGCTGCTGGCCAACGAACCAAACCTGCGCGAAGTCTATGCGTTTGTGATGAACGGTTCGTATGAAGACCAGATGATGCAAGCGCCAAGCGATCCGACCCCGGAACAAATGCGCGACCTGCATTTAAAGGTCGTGATGCCGGTGAAGGTTGAAACGGCGGAAAAGAAAACGGCGTAAAGAATAAAAACCCCGGTGAAAACCGGGGTTTTGTTTTTTAACCATGCCGTTCGTCATACCGGCGAAGGCCGGTATCCACACGATCCATCCAATGGATACCGGCCTTCGCCGGTATGACGAACTGCATTTGTGTTCATTCGTGTCCATCTGTGGTTTTCTAAAAAATTGACCCCCGGTGTGGATTCACGCACCGGGGGTATTCTTTTGCCGTTTTTACGGAAGGATGTTTATTGCACGTCCTTGATGGCGATTTTCTTCGTCTCCGGGCGTGCGGCTTTGTTGCGGCCAATGCTGACGGTCAGAACGCCGTCTTTCATCGTGGCCTCAACCGCATTCTCATCCGCGTCGTCGGGCAGTTGCAGCAGGCGTTTAAAACTGCCGTAACGGCGTTCGATGCGGTGGAATGTCTTACCTTCCGTCTCTGATTCAATCGCCTTCTGCCCCGTCAGGGTCAGCAGGCCATTCTCCAGCGTGATGTCCACATCTTTGCGGTCCACGCCGGGCAGGTCGGCGGCAATGATATAGGCGGCATCGGTTTCGCTGATGTCGATATTCAGCCCCAGCGTTCCGCCGGTCATTGCGGATGTGGGTGACACCGTGCGGTCAAACCCGTCGCTGAAAAAGCTGTCGAATAATTTGTCAACTTCGCGGCTGAATTCTTCCCATCCGCGTAAACCCGGATGATCGGAGGTCAGCGTTTTACGTTGAAACGGTACAAGATTTGAGAACGCCATTGGGGGCCTCCTACGTGTGTGTTTTTCCATTACTTTTTTACGCAGGCTGGAACGGGTCGCCAATTTTAACGAACCCCCACACGTTGTACGCGACTCGGCTGGCCTGCACGCCACCCGATGGAAGTGATCTAGGTGCATGCTAAAAAACGTCAAGCAGCACCACGGAGATGTTCCATGGATATCAATGTACGGGATGAAACTTACAGAAAAATTACGCCTTTTGGATCAGGGGCGTGGATGCTTCTTTGCGTGCTTATATTCGGCGTGGCGCAATTCCTGCTCCGCGGTCATGGCGGCATCGAATTCCGCATCCAGATCATGCGTTTTTGTATATTGCGAAAACGTGCCGCGCAAATTCAGATTGTTGCGCATAAAGCTAAATTTTTCGAATAAATTGTCCATCTGGTCGGTCGGGGCGGGCAGGTCCGCAAACCGTCTGTCCTGCACCGGGTCCTGCCAATACGCGTAGTCTTTGGCGCTCATCCGTTGCAGCAGCGGTTCAAACCCTTCGGTGCTGAACGCCGTGTTGATGTAATCGGTGATCATGTCCGCATTTTCACGCAGATTGTTCCACGCTTCCAGCCGCATGCCATCGCGGTCAGGCAGGATGGAGAACAGGCGGTCAATTGCCGGATGGAATAATTTCGTACCGCGTTTGATTTGCAGGCCCATGGTGTTCAAAATCACGGTGTGCGCAACCTGCGGGTTGCTGCTGCACAACGCATAATCGGCGGGCAGCAATCCGCAATAATCCGGCGCCAATAAATCCGCGTGAGAGCGCAGCAGATTTTTCACGGCCCGGTCAATCGTTCCGGCGTGCACCCGGCCTTGCGGTTCCAGTTGGATCAGATAATGCAGCGCCGTGATGCCCAGCGGGTTGAGCGGATGATCGGGCGACAGACCCTGTTGCATCAGCCCGCACATGGTGGTGTGGTCTTGTGTCTTGAGGGCTTTGTTCCATGCGGCGCAGACCATGTCTTCGTCCAGCAGGGGAAGCAAGGCGGGGTTAAAAGAGCTTGTCAGTGACAAACGGTCAGACATCGGCCATCCACTCCTGATCCGGGATCTCGCACATCCTGTTTTTCATATTTATGGTTTTAGGGCCAAAGCCGGGTAAAAGGCAAGGTTTTCCGAAAATTGTTAACTTTTGAGGGTGAAAAGAAGAGCCCGGCTTGCATGGGGGACGCAAGCCGGGCTGGGGGGATCGCCTGTTGCCCTTGGGGTTTGGGGTTGGGGTCAGGTGGGCAACGTTGGTGGCGACTGGAAAACCGTGGAATGGCGGGCGGGGTTAGGCCCCCAATATTCCCTGTGCATTCCTTCTTTTCCCCCTATCGGTTGGCCGGGTCCGGCACGGATGTGCTGCGGACCGGGTATGAAATGGAACGGCTGCGCGCGGCCTTGGTCTGGTACATGCGCGCATCGGCATCGCGGATGATCAGATCAATCTGGTCCCCGGCGCCGAAATTTTTCAAACCAACACTGGCGCGGATCGGGATGAGATCGCCATACCAGGCCAGCGACAGATTATTCAATCGCGCGGCAATGGTCTGGGCGCGGGCGGTGGCGTCATCGCGTGTGGTGTTGGACAGCAACAGGATAAATTCATCCCCACCCATGCGGGCGGCGGTATCCATGGCGCGGATTTCGTTCTGCAACGTGCGGCCCACCAGGCGCAGGCACGCATCACCCGCCAGATGGCCGTGTGTATCGTTGGTGGTTTTGAAATTATCCAGATCGATCATCACCAGCAAACCTCCGGCGGACTTGCCTCGGTTGCACAAATCCAGCTCGCGTTCAAAGGCTTCAAAGAAACCGCGGCGGTTTTTCAATCCGGTCAGATCATCGGCGGTGGCCAGATCTTCCAGCATGAAAATACGTTCCTGCTGGGCGCGGAGTTTGGATTCGGCTTGATCGATAATGCTGTTGGCATGGCGGAGCAGGGCGACCGTTGCACTCATCTTTCTCCACCATCCTTCGCGTTCCAGATTGTGGTTCTGGACCAGACTTGTGATGGCTTTGTGTTGTTGTTCGGCTTGATCCGGGTCTTGATGTCCGTTTCCGGTGGGCCGTGCGCGGGTCACGCTGTCACGGTACATGCGGTTGACCAATGTGGTCGAAATCGGATTGGCCCCATTATTGGTGACCAGATCTTGTTGCGTTGGATATGTGATGTCGGTTGTCATTGCTACGCATTCCCTTCCGTCGAATACACCCCTAATTACGAACCGGCGCCCCATTGTGTGGGTTGTGTGCCCGTTCGGTTTTAATATTGCGAAAGCTGTGCCAGTTTTTTATGGAATAAAATTCAGCATTTTCAATGGGGTATGGTTTTGGCTTTGGCGGGCGGGCGGGCGGAAGGGTGTCTTTTTCCCGGTCGATTATGGGCACTAGGCTTTTTTTGCCCGGTTGGTCCCCGTCGGCTTTTTCGGGTATGATGCCCCGTTGGTCGTTTTTATGAAGGGCGTATAGATAAAGCCGATGATGCGCATTTGGACACTCATTCTGTTGGGCAGCGTGGCTGTGGCGGGGCTGGCGGCGTATGGCGCCGTAACCTTCCTGCGCGACGTGCCGGATGCGCGCGTCTCGCTGGATGACCCGGTGATGGGTGGTAACGGCCGCGATGAAAAACCGGCGAAGCCCGCCAAAGCGCGCAAAAATCTGGCGCAGCTTTATAAAGATGAAATGGCCGCCATCGTCCCGCACAAGGCGATCTATAATATCGAGATGGTTGAGCGCCGCAGCGGGTCGCAAGTTCTGAACATCAGCGGCCAGATGTATTTCGAATTGAAAAAAACCTGTGACGCGTGGGTCAGCGATCATCGCTTCAACATGCTCTATGAATATGCCGATACGCCGCCCATGCGGATTACCAGCGATTTTTCGACGTATGAGCAATTGGACGGCGATACGTTTGATTTCACATCCCGCCGCCGCCGCGATGGCACCGTGTTCCAGGAATTGCGCGGCCGTGCATCGGTTGACTCCAAAGGGGGCAAGGCGGTGTTCAGCAAACCGGACGGGCTGGATTTCCGGTTGTCGCCCGATATATTATTCCCCATGGGCCACACGCTGGCCACGTTGAAGGCCGCGCGCGATGGCAAAACGTTCCTGACCCTGCCCATGTTTGATGGCAGTGATGAGGAAGGGCCGGTGGATGTCAGCGTTTTCGTCGGCAAGAAAATCAACGCACTGGATGAACGTAGTTTTGGCACAGCCGTTGATTCAACCTTGGTCAATACGCCGGCATGGCGGATGCATCTGGCGTTTTTCCCGCGCTCCAATCCGGAACCGCAATCGGATTACGAAATGGACGCGGTGTTCCACGACAATGGCATGATCAGCCATATGTATGTCACCTATGATGAATTTTCGGTGACGCAAAGCCTGGTGGCTTTGGAAAAGCTGCCCGTTGAGGATTGCGGGCAGGATGGAAACGGCAACGGCAATGGTGCGCGCACCAGCCCCGCGAAATAAAGATCCGCAATATGGTAAGTGCGCCATTTTCTTAACGGTTTGGCAATACCTTGGGCCCTATCTTTGGGCAGGGGAATCCTTCCAAAGACACCATCCGGGCGATTCGTCCATCCACGGTAAGCCTTTCTGAAAAGATTTGAGCGCGCATGACAAAAAAAGTCCTGATTGTTGAAGACAACGAACTGAACATGAAACTGTTCCGCGATTTGCTGGAAGCCCATGGCATTGCCACGGTCGACACCAAAAACGGGAACGAGGTTCTGGATCTGGCGCGTCGTGAAAAACCCGATTTGATTTTGATGGATATTCAGTTGCCGGAAGTGTCCGGGCTGGATGTCACACGCTGGCTGAAGGCGGATGCGGAATTGAAAGTGATTCCCGTGATCGCCGTAACGGCCTTCGCCATGAAGGGCGATGAACAGAAAATTCGCGAAGGCGGGTGCGAGGATTACATCTCGAAACCGATTTCCGTGATGCACTTTATTGAAACGATCCAGAAATATCTGGCTCCAAAAGCTGAATGATTGTGTGAATTGAACCATGTCTGCACGCGTTCTTGTCGTTGATGATATTTTGCCGAACGTAAAGCTTCTGGAAGCCAAGCTGTCCAGTGAGTATTACGACGTCCTGACCGCAACCAGCGGCGAGGAAGCGCTGAACCGCGTGGCACAGGACAGCCCGGATATCGTCCTTCTGGACGTGATGATGCCGGGCATGGACGGGTTCGAGGTGTGCAAGCGGATTAAATCCAACCCGGCCTCTGCCCATATCCCTGTTGTGATGGTAACCGCCCTGACCGATGCCGCCGAACGCATTCGCGGGCTGGAAGCCGGGGCCGATGATTTCCTGTCTAAACCCGTGAACGATGTGGCGCTGATGGCGCGCGTGCGGTCGCTGGTGCGGTTGAAGATGACCGTGGATGAATGGCGTGTGCGCGAAAATACCGCAACGCAACTGGGCGTGACCGATGACAATAAAACGGTCATGGATGAATCGTTCGAAAATGCCCGCGTTTTGCTGGTCGAAGATCAGAATTTCGAAACCGACAAAATCACCAAGACGTTCCAGGTCGATCAGGATCATGTCGTGTCCGTCACTGGCGGCATGGCCGCGATTGAAGAAACATCGAAATCCGACTTTGACCTGCTGATCGTCAGTTTGAATTTGAAATCCGAAGATGGCTTGCGCCTGTGCTCGCATTTGCGATCCAATGAACGTACACGGGCCATTCCGATTTTGATGGTGGCCACGGACGAAGATATGCAGCGCATTGCCCACGGGCTGGAAATCGGTGCGCATGATTATATTTTACGCCCGATTGACCGCAATGAATTGCTGGCCCGTGCGCGCACGCAAATTCGCCGCAAACGGTTCCAAGACCGCCTGCGCGCCAATTACGAAATCAGCCTGTCCATGGCGCTGACCGACTCTCTCACGGGGCTGTATAACCGCCGTTATCTCGAAGTTCATTTGCAGAAATTGCTCCAGAAGAACGAGCAGTCGAAGAAGACGCTCTGCGTTCTGATGATGGATATTGATAAATTTAAAGGCGTGAATGACACCTACGGCCACGGGGTGGGGGATGAGGTCTTGAAAACCTTTGCCTATCGCGTGAAGGACTCCCTGCGGTCCTTTGACTTGGTTGCCCGGATGGGTGGTGAAGAATTTGTGGTGATCCTGCCGGATGTGACGGATGACATGGCCCAGTTCGTGGCCGAACGTCTGCGCCGCTCCATCGGGGACAAGCCGTTTAATGTGAATATCCCCGCCGGGGCCTTAACCGTAACGACGTCGATCGGCGGGGCGATTATCCGGTCCGGTGATCATACGGTGCAAAGCGTTCTGGAGCGGGCGGATCGGTGCCTGTATGCGGCCAAAAGCGGTGGCCGGAACCTGACCATTTTCGAAGATATCGGCCCGCTGGACCCGGACAAGTTCCGCCAGGAAGCCCGGCAGATGATGGAATAATAAAAAGGGCGCCAATGGCGCCCTTTTTGAATCCATATGCAAATCCAAAACTATTTTTTGGACGGCGGCATTTTCTTCTGTTCGAACAGAACGTGTGCGCCTTTTTTACCGGTTTCCGGGTGAATGGCCCACGGATCGAACTTTTTCAGTTCGAGCTTCTTGCCTTGCGCTTTCGCGTTTTGTTTCGTGTAGTAACGGAAGCCCGTACCTGCGGAGCTTTCCATGCGCACTTTAACGGCGTTGCCTTTGCTTTTGGCCATTTTCTCGGTCCTTCAAGAACACTTACAATTTGAAATCAGGTCGTCATATTGCGGATTTCGCCCGGAAAGTCAACAAATGAAATGGAAAATATCGCGACTTTTCCGGGCCAAAACCCATAAAAAATCCGGGAAAGTCCCGGATTTCTTAAGGTTTTAGGGTTTTTCAGGCGGGGCTGACCCGTTTGGGGTCCGGCTTAGGGTTCCCGTTTCCGGCCCTTTTGGGCCATCGGCTGAACCGCGCCGCCCTTGGGGTAGCTGTACCCGTCCATGGCGATGGAGAAGGTCCCGGTCAGCGGGTTACAGGACACGATGCGCACCGGCACATTGTCGTTAATCCCGATCACGGTGCCCATATCGTCCACCAATTGGCGTTTCTTCATATTGATGCGGAAATCATCCGCCGGGACAAAGGATTTGTCGACGGTCAGTTTCAGCGGCGTGTTTTCAAACGCCAGAACCAGCGCGCCATCCTTTTTGATGTCTTTCAGCTTCGCCTGATGCACCGGACCTGTTTTGTGCAGGAAGGCGATGGCGTAGCGGTCGGTGGCGATGCGGTACACGGCATCGGCCTGGTTATCCAGCGCGTTGATGGCGGACGCCTGATTGAACATATCCTTCAACGGAATGTCCTTGGCCATGCCGCCTTCGCCCAGACCGAAAGCAGAGATCAAAGCGCGATGCACCTGCAAATCCGGATAACGGCGGATCGGCGAGGTGAAGTGGCAATATGTTTTCAATGCCAGACCAAAGTGGCCGGTTTCGTTGATCGCATATTCGCCGCGGTTAATCAGCTTCATCGCGGCGGAGCGGATTTTATCGTGTTTTGCGGCCATTGCCGGATCATCCAGCATTTTGTTGATGTCGGCCAATGTCCAGTCTTCGCTATTGCGTTTGGTGATGCCAGCGGCGGACAGCAGGGCTTTGGCTTTGACCAGCTGATCTTCGGCGGGCTCTTCGTGTACACGGGTCATGACCGGGTACTGGCCGTGGGCCAGCAAGTCACGGGCCACGACACAGTTGGCCAGGCACATCAATTCTTCGATCAGCTCGCGTGAGCCTTCACGGTTGTCGTCCTTGGTGAAGCCATTGACGAAACCATCCGCACCAATCGTGCTGGACATTTTGCCGAAGCTGAATTTCAGCTTGCCACGGTTGATGGAGCTTTGATTCAGCACTTCGTACACTTCGTGCAATGGCGGGATCAACGTGTGGGCTACGGCGGCGACGCCATTCAGGTTGCCACCCAGAAACTCATCCACGCCTTCATAGGTCAGGCGGGCGCGGGAGCGGATAATGGCGCGGCTGTAGGAGCTATCCAGAATATCGCCGTCCTTGTTCACGCGGATATGGGCGACCAGCGCATAGCGGTCGACATCCGGCTTCAGCGAGCACGCATGTTCAGACAATTCATTCGGCAGCATGTGAACGGCACGATCCGGCGGATAGACGGAGAAGCCGCGGGACAGGGCTTGAGTATCCAATGCGCTGCCGGGGCGGACATACCAGGCCACGTCGGCAATGGCGACATTGACCAGATACCCGCCAGCGTTATCGGCGGCGGTGTCGGCTTCGGCATGAACGGCATCATCGAAATCGCGTGATGTAATGCCGTCAATGGTCACGAACGGAATATGGGTCAGATCCTTGCGCACGGCGGAGCTATCAACGGTTTTAACAACGGTTGTGGCCTCGGCAACGGCGGCGGTGTCATGTTGTTCTTTGATTTTAAAACTGCCCAGAACCGCCGTGGTGATGGTGGATGCTTTGAACGCATCGGGGTCGGTCGGGGTTTGGTCGTTGGTGGCGGCAATGCTGACCTTGATGGATTGCGCGGTCGGGGAAATGTTCCGGCCCTTTGGTGCGCTGCCGGTTGCATTGCTGTTCTTATTGTTACGCCCGTGGTGGTTATTATTGGTTTGTTTTTTCTTAGCCACGATGGATACGCTCCCTGTTCTAACTGGGTTTAGAGTGGTGCGAAGGGGAGCGGGCGTTCAATACGCTAACGGCGCTTTTTCCCTCCACGTTTTGGCCCGCCCGGCGTTTTGCCCGGTTGACCATCCGAAGCACCCCGAGATCCGCCGCCTTGCCCTCTGTGAGCGCTTGGCTTACCGGACCCCTTGCGTGGGCCGCCTCTATGGAATGGTTTCTTCTTAGAGGGTTTTCCAGAATTATGCAAAGTTTTCTTGAAGGTTAACCCCGGAATATCGGCCCCTTCGGTGCCAATAACCGCGAAAACTGTCCCTCCGGTCAGGGGGTCGGCTTCTTTCAGTTGCACCGCAATAGAGGCGCCAAGGCGGTAAATCCGGCCCGAACGCTGGCCGATCAGGGCGTGCTGGTCCTCGACATGGTCGTAAAAATCGTTGGGCAGGGTGCGGATGGGCACAATCCCGTCCGCGCCGCTTTCATCCAGCGTAACGAACAGGCCAAAGCGGGTCACGCCGCTGATCCGGCCGGAAAATTGCGCGCCAATCTGGGTGGACAGGAACGTGGCGGCGAAACGGTCGACCGCGTTGCGCTCGGCTTCCGCCGATGTGCGCTCGGTCTGGGAAATATGGTCGGCGATTTCTTCCATCTGCACGACTTCTTCTTCGCTCAGGGCGCCGGGGCCGAGGTTCCACGACCGGATCAAACTGCGATGCACGACCAGATCGGCATAACGGCGAATGGGCGAGGTAAAGTGCGCGTATTTTTCCAGCGCCAGACCAAAGTGCCCGATATTGTCCGGGTGATAAATGGCCTGTGCCTGCGACCGCAAGATCATCTGGTGGACCAGATGGCCGTAGGGCAGTTTATCGGCCTGGCGCAAAATGCCATTCAATTGCGCCGGGCGGATCACCTGCCCGCGTGGCAAGGACAGGCCAAAGCTGTCGATGAAATCGGCGGCGGCATCAATCTTTTCCGCGCTGGGGCGGTCGTGGATGCGGTACATGCACGGGGCTTTGCGGGCTTCCAGCGCCATGGCCGCGGCCACGTTCGCCAGAATCATAAATTCTTCGATCAGCTTGTGGGAATCGTACCGCGCCCGCACGGCCACGCCCGTCATTTCGTTTTTATCGTTCAAAACGATTTTGCGTTCGGGAATGTCCAGATCCAGCGCGCCACGTTCATTGCGCGATTTTTGCAGGACTTCATACACTTCGTACAGCGGGTTGATGACATCATCCATCAACGGGCTGGTCATGGAATCGGGCGTGCCATCGCGCGCGGCCTGCACCTGTTCGTAAATCAGGCGGGCTTTGGACCGCATCAGGCCGCGGACGAATTTGTATTTTTGCAGATTGCCCTGATCGTCAATCCACATATGCACGGCCATGCAGGCGCGGTCTTCGTTCGGGCGCAGCGAGCAGAGATCGTTCGACAACGCTTCCGGCAGCATCGGCACGACGCGGTCGGGGAAATAGGTGGAGTTGCCGCGGCGATAGGCTTCGCGGTCCAGATTGCTGTCCGGGCGGACATAGAAGGCCACGTCGGCAATGGCGACGATCAAATGGTAACCACCATTTTCGGCATCTTTTTCGGCAAAGACCGCGTCGTCGAAATCGCGCGCATCAATGCCGTCAATGGTGACCAACGGCCAGCGGCGCAAATCATCGCGCTTGTCCAATGTCGGCACTGTCATTTTTTCCGTTTCGCGCAAGACCGCGTCGGGGAATGTTTCGCGCAAACCGGCTTCGTTCAGGGCCAGAATGCTGATTGCCTTTGGATCGTTGCGTGACCCGATAATTTCCTTCACGCGCACTTTGCCATTGCGCACGCCACGGCTGGGTTGAATTTCCGCGACGACCAGATCGTTTTCATCCGCGCCGTTCAAATCTTTCTGCGCGATGTCGAAATCGAATTTGGCCCTTTTATTCGCGGGGCGCAGGATAAAGCCGCTTTTCGTGCGTACAACCAAGCCCATGACACGGCCGCGTTCGGTGTCCAGTTGGCGGATCACGCGGGCTTCGTACATGTTCGGGGCAACGCGGCTCAGTTTGGCCAGCGCGCGGTCACCGGGGGCGAGGGCCGGGTGGCCCTTGTTTGCTTCGGGGGTGATTTCAATGCGCGGGGCGGGGCCTTGGTACTCTTCGCTCCAATCCACCGGGCGGGCCAGCGTGTCACCGTCCAGATCGATGTCGGTGACTTCGATAATGGCCACGGCGGGCAGGGCTTCGGGAATGGCGTAGGCCTGACCCGGTTGTTTGATGATGATGCCGTCATCTTCCAGCATGCGCAGCGCGTCTTTTAATTCGACGCGTTCTTGCTCGCCGCGGATGTTCAGGGCTTCGGCAATCTGGCGCTTGGTCAGCGGCTCGGGACTGGCGTTGAGGAGGTCGGTAATGGCGGATGGATCAAATTTTTTCATATATAAATTCATAGCACGAAAGCGGTCTTTTGTACGGGGAAACGCAAGGGATAACAAAACCGGCCACCGCTTTTTGGCGGTGGCCGGCTTGCTTGTGTGTGCGTGTGTGGTGTGTGTTTGTTTATTTATGTGTACGCAGAAAACTCGATGATGTTGTTTTGGTCTCCGTCTACGGCTTCAGGCATCAGCATTTGAAACCCGGTTTCCAGCTCCTCCCCGAGCAGGCTGGCGATGCGGTGGATGTGGCTTATGGCCTTTTCATCCAGCGCGGCGTCATTTTGGCCGCAGAGGAACAGAATCGCATGAATATGATTTACATAATTCTTGCAGCGATCCAGCGCCAGCTGACCACACATCAGTGTGTTGGCATCCATGGTCTTCCCCCCTTCAAGGTGTTCCATTGATCAGTGTGTCAAAATTCAACGATGTTTGAACATTATTCCGAAAATCATACGATTGCAACAAAATTCGGTACAAAGTTCAATTTCTTTTGAATTTAGTTCGTGGTAGACTGATTCTATGATTACGAAAGAGCAATGTCGGGCCGGGCGCGGCCTTCTGGGGTGGACACAACAGGACCTGGCCGATGCGGCGGGGATGTCCAAGACGGCTATCAACAATTTCGAACGGGGCACGAATGATGTCCGGGCGGAATCGCTGGAATCAATCCGTCTGGCGTTTGAACGGTCCGATATCGAATTTGTGGGTGATTATGGTGTGCAACGCCGCCGGGACACAGTCAAGGTCCTCAAGGGTGCTGATGCACTGCCTTTATTGTGGGACGACATTTTTGAAACGATGAAGGCCGCCGGGGGCGAGGTTTTGATTACCAACCTGGATGAACGCCGGTCCCACGAATCGCATCCGGACAAGCTTCTGGCGCATTTGTCCCGGATGAAGGCCCATAACATCACCGAACGCCTGCTGGCGTGTGAGGGCGATGCCTATTTCGTGCAACCGGCTGAATATTACCGTTGGCTGCCGCGCGATGTGTTCCGCGCGGGGATGAGCTCGTTCATCTATGGCGACAAGGTTGCGCTGCAATTGTGGCAGGAAGCGATGATCATCGTCGTGAACAGCCGGTCCGCCCATGAGGCGGAAAAGCAGCGGTTCGAATATCTGTGGACCAACGCCATCATCCCTCCGTACGAATCCTCCCAAAAAGATGCAGGCTAGTTGCATTCGCAACCAAAGATTGTATAATCCGGGATATAGGTGCGGGGCACGGGAACGGTTTTCATTGTGCTAAGCGGTTTTTCGTATGAAAAATTTGATGACCTGATCCACCGGTCCAGCGCGGTCCGGGACGACACCTATCTGAATGCTCCCATTTATTATGTTTTGACCGGACGGCGCGGCGCGTGGCTGCACGAAGGCTATGGCGCGGCCATGGTCGTGTGCCGCGATCCGCATAACCCGGCGGGCCTGCTGGCCTTCCCCGAAATTGGGCAGGAAGCGCGCGGGCGTTTGGCGGCCTCCGTTTTATGCGGGTTGGACCCACCACCCGGCGGGGTGCGGCTGGCCCGGTTTACGGACCAGGATCTCGCCCAGTTGGAAAACGCGCTCCGGGCCCGGCGGGATGACCGCGTGGCCCGGATTGAACGCATTGATGAAACGGTCATGGACTGGCGCTATCCGGTCCATGTGCTGGACACTGCGCGCGTGGCGGAAATGAAGGGCACGGCCTTCATGAAAATCCGCAACAAATGCCGCAAGGTGGAGGATGAGGTTTCAACGCTGCCTCTGTCCGATCCGCGCGCGCTGAAAGCCATGCGCGCCGCGCAGAAATATTGGGAGGGGTCCATGGTCCTGCGTGAATTGGACGACATGGATTTATCGACCTATTACACAATGCTGTTTTCCGTGATTCAAAAATGGCCGCATTTGTTTGGCGGTCTGGTGTTCCTGCGCGGTGATTTCCCGGTCGGGTTTACCGTGTATGACCGTCCCTATATGGGGACATCGAATTTGCTGGCGAATTTGAGTGATGCAATGATTTCCGGTCTGGCGGATTTTCAGGTTGTTGAAACATGCCGGTCCATGGCGGCGGATCATATCGCATGGATGAATTTCGGCGGGTCCGAAACCGAAACGCTGGATAAATTCAAACGCAAATTCATGCCCGTCAAATCCATCACCATCCATTCGGCAGAAGTGCATTACGAACCACGCTTTGACGTGAATGTCCGCACGACGGCGATTTTAGCGGATCAGATGACGGCGTATTAAAAAGAAAACCCCGAACAAATCGGGGTTTTCTTTTTTACTATTCTTTCGCGGCGGGTTTCTTTGTTGCCGGCTTCTTTGCTGCTGCGGGCTTTTTAGCCGTAGTCTTCTTTGCCGCAGGTTTCTTGGCGGCTGCTTTTTTAGCCGGGGCCTTTTTCTTCGCCGCTGTTTTCTTTGGTGCGGCCTCATCACCATCGGCTTTGGCTTTTTTCTTGCCCCATCCACCGCGACGGCCACCGCCATTGGCGGCGCGTTCGGCTTTGGCTGCGATTAAATCAACGGCGCGGTTGATGCCGATGGTCAAAACGTCATCGCCCTTTGGAATGGACGTATAGGACCCTTGGTGGACCAGGAACGGGCCAAAGCGGCCAATGCCCGCTTTGATCATTTCCTTGGTTTCCGGGTGCAGGCCAATTTCGCGCGGCAGTTCCAGCAATTTCAGGGCGGCGGCCAGATCAATATCTTCCAGCTTCAGGCCCTTGGGAACGCCTTGGCGTTTTGGTTTCTCTGCGGTTTCCTTTTTCTTCTTCGCTTTGCCTTTGCCCTTTTTCGCGGTGCCGTCTTCGACCTCGGGGGCTTTTTCCTCGACAGCGGGGGCGGGCGGGGCTTCCGGCGGATCAATTTGTACGTACGGACCGTATGGACCACGACGCAAAGACACGGCGCGGCCGGTTACCGGATCATTGCCCAGAATTTTCGGGGCGTTGGCCAGTTGGGCGGCCAGGCCACTTTCGCCGCCGGCTTCGCCACCTTCGGCGTTTTCATCCGCGGATGGAACGACCAGCGGGCGGGTGTAGCGGCAATCCGGGTAATTGGCGCAGCCGATAAAGGCCCCGAATTTGCCCAGCTTCAGGGACAGACGCCCTTCGTTACAGGCCGGGCAGATGCGCGGGTCTTTGCCATGTTCAACCACCGGGAAGAAGTGGGGGCCGAGTTCGGCATCCAGATTGTCGATGACTTCGGTAATGGTCAGGTTTTTGGTGTCACCGACGGCCTTGCTGAAATCCTTCCAGAATTGGGCCAGCGCATCTTTCCAATGCGCTTGTCCGGCGGCAATCGCGTCCAGCTCTTCTTCCAATGTCGCGGTGAAATCGTAATCGACATAGCGGGTGAAAAATTTCGACAGGAAGGTGGTGACCAGACGGCCACGGTCTTCCGGAATAAAGCGTTTCTTGTCCAGCCGCACATAATCGCGGTCCTGCAACACCTGCAGGATCGAGGCGTAGGTGGACGGGCGGCCAATCCCCAGCTCTTCCATTTTCTTCACCAGTGACGCTTCCGAATAACGCGGCGGCGGCTGGGTGAAATGCTGGTCTTGGGCGACGTCGATCAATTTTGTGGCATCGCCCTTGTCCAGAACGGGCAGGCGGCGGTTTTCTTCGTCGGCTTCGTCATCATCCTGACCTTCCTGATACAGGGTCAGGAAACCGTCGAACGCGACGGTTGAGCCGGTGGCGCGCAGGACAACATCGGAGGTGCCATCGGAAATATCCGCGCCCACCTGGTCCATCACGGCGTTTTCCATCTGGGACGCCATGGTGCGTTTCCAGATCAGTTCATACAGACGCGCCATTTGTTCTTCGACATACATGCGGACTTCGTCCGGTGTGCGCGACAGATCGGTGGGGCGAATGGCTTCGTGGGCTTCCTGTGCGTTCTTGGCCTTGGATTTATACAGGCGCGGCGCATCGGGCAGATATTTCGGCCCGTAATTCGATTTAATCACATCACGGCATTGCGTGACCGCATCTTCGGACAAGGTCGTGCCGTCGGTACGCATATAGGTGATCAGGCCGACGGTCTCGCCGTTGATTTCCGTGCCCTCATACAAACGCTGCGCCGTGCGCATGGTTTGCGAGGCACCGAAGCCGAGCTTGCGCGAGGCTTCCTGTTGCAGGGTCGAGGTAATAAACGGGGCCGGCGGGAAACGGCGGACCTGTTTCTTCTCAACATTCTGCACAATCAGGTTTTTGCCGCGAATACGGTTGGCGGCGGCGGTCGCCTGCGCTTCGGACCCGATATCCAATTTGTCCAGCTTGTTGCCGGACAGGTGGGTCAGGCGCGCGGTGAACGGCGCGCCGTCGCGGTTGTGCAGGCGGGCCTCGATCGTCCAATATTCATCGGCGCGGAATTTTTCAATTTCGGATTCGCGTTCGCAAATCAGGCGCAGCGCCACCGATTGCACACGGCCCGCAGAGCGGGAACCGGGCAGCTTGCGCCACAGAACCGGGGACAGGTTAAACCCGACCAGATAATCCAGCGCGCGGCGGGCGAGGTAGGCATCGACCAACGGCGTATCCAGATCACGGGCGTTTTTGAACGCTTCCTGAACGGCTTTCTTGGTGATTTCGTTAAAGGTGACGCGGAAGACCTGTTTGCCCTCCAGCAAGTTTTCATCGTTCAGCAGTTCCTGCACGTGCCATGAAATGGCTTCCCCCTCACGATCAGGGTCAGTCGCGAGGTACAGGGCTTTGGCCTTTTTCACGGCGCGGCGGATGTCCCCCACCGGTTTGGCGGCGCGGTCCCCCAGTTCCCAGAGCATGGCAAAGCCATTCTCCGGGTCCACCGACCCATCCTTGGGCGGCAGGTCGCGGACGTGGCCGTAAGAGGCCAAAACCTCATAATCCGGGCCAAGATACTTATTAATGGTCTTGGCCTTGGACGGGGATTCAACGATGACGAGATTGGAAGCGCTCAAGTGAAAATCCTGCCTCTATATATAAAGTGTCCTTTCAGGGAATGACACGGGTTGGGGCGTTCGTCAACAGGGTGGTTTTTAGGGAAAATGGCGGACGGCGTAATTTATTGACATAATAATCGGCGCGGGTTTAATGTGCCTGATCTGTAACGGGCCCGGCTTGGGCCATCAGGCGAAGGGTATTGGGTATGAGCGGTACAAAAGTCTCGACGGCAAAAATTCTGGGTTTGTTCTGGGGATGGCGGTTCTTGTGGGCGGTGCGCATGTTTTGAACGAAGACAAGCGCGAACAGGATGCGCGCGATAACGCGAACCCGGATTTGATGGTTGATCAATATTGTGAACGCATAACCCGCGATTCCGTATCCCTGCACGATCAATTTATGCGCCGCGCCACGGGTGCCGCGCAGAAGGTTTTGTTTGAACTGACAAAAGATGATTGCAAGAAGATCATGGCGGACAAGAAAGCAGCGACGCCACAACCCGTCCCCGCGCCGTAACCGGATCAGGAACACACGATGATGTTCAAAGACGTTGCACACACGCTGGATGAAACCATCGATACGATGGCGATTATGATGGCCGGGTTTGCGCTGGATCAGGCCGAGCAGCAATTGCGCGCCATCGGCAAAGATGATCTGGCCGATGCGCTGCAGAAATTGCAGATCGACACGGGCATCCAGCATGAAGCTATTGCCAAGGAAAACTATGCCAATGTGGAAAACAATCTCGTCGATGATGAAACACTGGTCACGATCGAGATGTTTGAACCCGTAACCCACGACCGTTTGAAAATGCTGGATGTGGTTTGCGCGTTGTTGCCCGATGGGGCCACGAAAGATGATGTAAGGGCGCTGGGTGATGAATTGGCGCAGGTTGTTATTCTGCCCGCTGCGTCTGGTCCTGTGCCGACACCGTAGTTTAAGTCAGTCCAAGGCGCAGCGTTGCGCGGTCCTTGAAACGATCACCATGGTCCGTCCCCTCAATCAGGGCGGACCATTTTTCCTGGATATCATCATCCATGATGTGGCCCAGAAATATCGTGCTGTCGCGGTCCGGGGCCGGGTTGGTGGCGTACACGGTGCCGTTATCATTCATGAAGAAATAAGCTGATTTGCGTGTACTGCGTGCGCCGGGTTCGATGGGCAGGGCGGGGAACTGCTGGCGCAGCGCCTGCATCGCGGTGTGAAAGCGGCCGGGGGCCATTTCAAAATCAATCCGGTTCATTTCGCCGCGTTCGGCGGGGATGAATTCATAAATGCTCCACCGCGCCAGTGGATTATCCGTCCGCTGGGCGAAGGGCGATAATGTTTCCGCCAAGGCGGGCAAAGCGTGCAGATTTTTGGTGCAGGCCACCGTATTGATCTTTAACCGGATGCCCGCATCCAGCACGCGCGGAATGGTATCCAGTACATGGGCAAAGTGCTTTTTGTTCCCGCGCATCAGCGTGTGGGTATCGGCATCGCCCTCCAGCGGCAGGCTCATAAAACTGACATAGCGTTGCAGCAAGGGCAGGGTGTCGGTATTCAGCAACAATCCGTTCGTATCCAACTGGATTTTTATGCCATGGGATGCGGTGTGGGCAAAGACGGCCTCCAGATCGCGGTCCAGCAACGGATCGCCGCCGCCAAAGGTGATCAGTTCCGCCCCCATTGCGGCCACGCGGTCGATGGCGACCAGCCGGTCGGCCAGTGCTGTGCGCACCCCGTTGAATGGGATGTAGCAAAACTGGCACGGCATGTTGCACCGTGCGGCATAGTTAAAAATGACCCGGGTTGGCTTCAGCATGGCCGGATCATGTGTTTATTTATGGAAATATGCAAGTTTTTTGAGCGGGGTGGGGCGTGTTTTACGCCGCCAGCCGCACGACCCGGTTGCCGGGCAGGCGTTGGATGCGGCCGGACAGTTCCAGGGTCAGCAAGGCGCTTTGCACGGCGGCGGTGGGTTGGCCTAGGGCGCGGATTAAATCATCGACCTGTACGGCGGTGGTGGACAAATGGTCCAGAATGGCTTCACACAGATCGGCCGGGCCGCTGGGCACCGGGCGCACGCCCAGATCCAGCATCATATCCAGAATGTCATCATCCAGATCGGCGAAGACATCATCATCGCTATTCTTGTCGTCGTGGATAAATCCGGTCGCGCGGTCAAACAACCCGCCGGGGATCATGCCCGCCGCCGTGTGAAATTCATCCGGTTGCAGGGTGCGCAGATCGTCCAGAATATCCTGTGCGTTGCGGACCATAACCGCGCCATCGCGGATCAGGCTGTTGGTGCCTTCGGCGCGTGGGTCCATCGGGTGGCCGGGAACGGCGAAAACATCGCGTCCCTGTTCCGCGGCGACACGCGCGGTGATCAGTGATCCGGAGCGCAGGGAGGCCTCCACCACCACGACACCCTGTGACAATCCCGAAATCACGCGGTTGCGGCGGGGGAAGCTTTGGGCGAAGGGTTCCTGCGCCAGCGGGCTTTCCGCCACGATCAACCCTTCCGCACGAATGGAATCGTACAGTTTCTGGTTTTCTGGCGGATAGACGATATCAATGCCGCCCGCGACCACGGCAATGGTGCCGCCGGACAGAGATCCTTCGTGCGCGGCGGTATCAATGCCGCGGGCCAGACCGGAGACGACACCGATGCCCGTTGCCGATAAATCGGCGGCCAGCTTGCGCGCAAAATTGCGCCCGTTCATCGACGCGTTGCGCGCGCCGACGACGCCAACGCAGCGGCGCTTCAGGAGTTCGATATTGCCCAGCACGGTGATGACAGGCGGGGCGTCCTCAACCGCGCGCAAGGGAGCGGGGTAGCGCACATCATCGGCGCACAGGATCAGGCCGCCCATTTTGCGGAGGGCGTTCAGCTCATGGTCGATATCGGCCAGCGGTGCGGGTGTGAGTTTTTTCTGTTTGCCGCTGGCCTGGCTCAGGCTGGGCAGGGCGTCCAGCGCCGCGCGGGCGGAACCGAATTTTTGCAGCAGGCGGTAAAAGGTGATTGGCCCAACATGCGGCGTGCGCGCCAGCCGGAGCCAGTCGCGGATCATATCGTCATCAAAATGCGACGTTGCTGCATGTTCGTGTATGCGGGCCATACCGAAGTATGTACCACCCGGGGTGGTTGAAAGCGCCCCTAAACCCGGGAGTGTGGGGCGTCATGCACAGTTTTTGACAAAAGGGCGGTCTATATGTAAAACCGAAGTCATGTCAGAAAACCCGGCGAACCCTGTTTTGCACCTGCCCACCACCCGCACCCGTCTGCTGCGCGGGGCCGGGATGGTGCTGGCCCAGTTTGGGGTGCCGACCGGGCTGGCCATGGCGGCGGCGGTCACGTTCGGCTTTGGGCCGTCGGTTGGGTTGGGCATGATCGCGCTGGCGTATGGCAGCGGGTTGATCCGGGCCCTGCGGACAGAAGATGATCGCAGCTTTGATCGCGCCCATGAAAAAGCGCCGATTGTGGGCACCCTGCAGACCATCATGGATTCGCTGGCATTCAAGGCCGGAATGGCACCGCTTCCGGTGCGTTTCATTCGTGATGATGATTATGCGTCCCTGAATACAATCGGTCAGTATGCGGCGACAACGGGGCAGGCGGTTTACGCATCGTCACAGGTCGCGGCCCTGCCGCGCCGGGAGCAAGCGTTCACGTTGGCGCATGAAATTGCCCATGTGCGCGCCCGTGATGTACGGACACAGATTCCCATTCGTATGGCCATTCATGGATCGCTGGTGCTGACCGGGGTTGCGGGTGTGGCCATGATGGGGGCTGTTCTGTTCACGGGCGGGTCGGTTACTGCGGCGTTTTTAGGGATGTCGTGGATGGGGTCTTTCTATGCCCATCATATCGTTCAAAAAGCGCTGGGTGCCAAAATCATTCGGGAACAGGAATACCGTGCTGATGCCAATGCCTTGCGCCTGACACGTGATTTCAATGCGGCGGTGTCGCTGATTGATCGGCTGGACGATACGGGGCCGGGTGGTATTTATGAAGACGACGAACCCGCGCCGACGGTGACGGTCATATTGGAAAAAGTTTTTGGCGAGCATCCCGTGCGCGATGACCGGGTGAAATCATTGCGCGCCGTGTGGAAAGACATGGTCGCGGCCGATCCGTCCTTGCAGACGCCGCGTGTCGTTCCGCCTGTATCCGCGCCGCGCCCTTAAGCGTCTTTTTTCTTCTTGCCGATTTTCGGTTCTTCGCCTTTCAGGATGCGCTGAATGTTCGCCTTGTGGCGGATCCAGACAAAGGCGGCGACGCCCGCGCACACGGCGGCCAGTTTTGCATCGTGATAGATCAGGAACGCCGATACCGGCATCGAGATCATCGCAATCAAGGCCGACAGCGATGAGATGCGGGAGATAAACGCCACGACCAGCCATGTGGCGCACGCGGCCAGACCCGTAAACGGAGCCAAAGCCAGAACCATGCCCAGCGTGGTGGCCACGCCTTTTCCGCCCTTGAATTGCAGCCAGACCGGGAAGCAATGGCCCAGAATGCTGAACAACCCGGCGGCCATGGCGGCATCGAATGATCCAAAATGGTTGGCGATCAAAACCGCCAGCGCGCCCTTGCCGCCATCCAAAATCAACGTCAGCAACGCCAGCGGTTTGTTTCCGGTGCGCAGCACGTTGGTGGCACCAATATTGCCGGACCCGATTTTGCGAATATCGCCATACCCGCCCAGACGCGCCAGCACCAACCCGAACGGGATCGAACCAAGCAGATAGCCAAAGACGGAGAAGAGAAGAACGCTGGTCATTTATTTTATATCGTTTCGTTAGCGGTTGATCAGAAGGTCAAGAACAGCCATGCGCACGGGGACACCGTTGCGCACCTGTTTTAAAATCAGGGATCGCGTCGGGTCATCGGCGACGTCATCGGCAATTTCCACGCCCCGGTTCATCGGGCCGGGGTGCATCACGCACGCATCCGGCTGGGCCAGATCCAGCCGATCAATGGTCAGGCCATATTGATTGAAGAACGCAATGTCGGATGGCATGCGCGATGGGTCCATGCGTTCCTTCTGATTGCGCAGCATCATAACGATGTCGCAGCCGGGCAGGCCGGATTCCATCGAGGTGAATTTTTCAATGCCCGCGGCCAGTGGTTTTTCCGGCATCAGGAAATCCGGCGCAATCACACGCACCGTTGCCCCCAATCGGGTCAGCAGGGCCATGTTGGATGCGGCGACGCGGCTGTGCGCAATGTCGCCGCAGATGGCGATGGTCAGTCCTTCGATCCGGCCCTTGGCTTGGCGGATGGTGAAGGCGTCGAGCAAGGCCTGTGTCGGGTGTTCGCGCCACGAATCCCCGGCATTGATCACCGGACATTTGACCATGGACGCCACATAATCCGGCGCGCCGTAGTCGGAATGGCGGATGATGATGGCATCCGGGTCATATTCGGCCAGTGTTTGAATCGTGTCGGAAAAACTTTCGTTCTTTTTCAGCGAGCTGGATTCAACGTCCCAGTTAATGACATTGGCCCCCAGACGTAGGGCGGCTGTTTCAAACGATGTACGCGTGCGGGTGGAATTTTCAAAAAACAAATTCATCACGATCCGCCCGTTCAAGGTCGGGGTGATGGGTTGGCCCGCATTGATCTGGTCGGCATAGGTTTGGGCGCGCGATAAAATGGCGTCAATATCCGCGTCGCTTAAATTCTGTATGCCGGTGCAATGTTTCATTTTTAAGACTGGTCCACAATGTTACGCGTAATCAGGGTTTGGATATCCGCATCATCCATCTGTAACAGGCCGTGCAGGATATCGCGTGTATGTTCCCCGCAAATCGGGGGAGGTAAACGGTAATCGACAGATGTGTCCGACAGTTTCAGCGGGCTGCCCACCAGATGGATTGGTGTGGGGGACAAAGGATGATCCATTTCAATGTTCATCGCACGGGCATCGACCTGCGTCATGGCGAACACCTGATCCATCTTATTCACGGGCCCGGCGGGCACGTCGATGTCGCGGCACAATGACACCCACGACTCCACGCTGCGCGTTTTCATGGCGGCTTCGATCATGGGGACCAGAATGTCGCGGTGTTTCACGCGGGACTGGTTGCGGGTGAAGCGGTCATCCTCCGCCCATTCGGCATGGCCGAGCGCGGTGGCGAAACGTTTGAATTGCGTGTCGTTGCCAACGGCGATGACCATCCAGCCATCCGATGCTTCAAACGCCTGATAGGGGACGATGGTGGCATGGGCGTTGCCCTGCCGTTTGGCGACGGTGCCGGATGTTAAATAATATTGCGCCAGATTGGTCAGCCCCGCGAGTGTACAATCCAGCAACGCCACATCGACATGCTGGCCTGTGCCCGTTTCTTTCCGCGCATGGAGCGCGGCGAGGATGCCGATGGTGGCGTACAGGCCGGTCATGACATCGCTCAGCGCCACGCCGATTTTCATGGGTTGGCCGCCGGGTTCACCCGTAATGGCCATCATGCCGCCCATGGCTTGAACCAAAAGGTCGTAACCCGGTTCGCTGGCCAGCGGTCCGGTGTGGCCGAAACCCGTGATGGAGGCACAGATAATATGCGGATGGCGTTTTTGAATGTCGGCCCAGCCCAGCCCGTATTTATCCAGCCCGCCCACTTTGAAATTCTCGATCATCACATCGGATTTTTCGAGCAGGGCGTGAATGATCTCTTGCCCTTCCGTCGTTGTGATATCGACGGCGAGGGAGCGTTTGTTGCGGTTGGCGGAGAGGTAGTAGGCGCTCTCGCTGGTGGGTGCGCCGTTTTCGTCCAGTAGATAAGGCGGGCCCCATTTGCGGGTGTCATCGCCCTCACCGGGGCGTTCGATCTTGATAATGTCGGCGCCAAGGTCGCCCAGAATTTGTGTGCAGACAGGCCCGGCCAGAACGCGGGAGAGGTCGAGAACGCGGATAGTGTTCAATGCGCCCGTCATTGTTGTTTATCCCCCGATCCGGAAATGCATGTATTGGTACGCGCCAACGCACAGAATACCGACAACGAAACCGGGTCCGGCGGGAATTTGCAGGCGGGAGAGTTTCATCGGTCCACCTTCGCGCCGCGCGGTCAGGGCGGCCACGCCCAACCCGTGTAACAATCCGGCGGTCGCGCCAAGGGTCAGGGCCAGCGTGATGCCTTCGGCCCCTAACCATAATCCGGCAGCCCCCATCAGTTTGACATCGCCAAGGCCGAGGGCGTCTTGGCCATAATAGCGGCTGCCGCAATAGCGGATAATCCATAATACGCCAAAACCGAGCGCGGCCCCGACGATCATATCGGGCAAGGGGAGGGATTGGGTTGGGGCGGCAAAATGGAAAATAACGGCCAGCAGGGCAAAGGGGGCAACCAGCACATTGGGCAGCAGCCAAGTTTTCAGGTCAATGATGGCCAGCGCGATCAGCAATCCAATCGCGCCCGCAAGGCATAACAGCGCCACCCAGTCCAACATGCCAGTCTTTCCATCAGTTTATCGGGAAAAGCGATGGGGCTGACCCTACACCCGGGCGGGGTGGGGCTCAATATGCGGGGGCATGGTGATTCACAGCGATTTTACGAAGCTGAAGCAATTGTTAACGTGAGGGCGGTATTGGTGCGCCAAGGGCTAGAAACCACGGGTTTGCGCCAAAAGCGTTTGCATCAAAGGGGTTCCTTGTTTACCCTTGTTATGATTTATCCGGTTTGGCGAATCACGTCAGGCCACCCCCCAGTCCTTATTTTGTTCCCGGCTCGTACCCCATGTCTGCCGCTCATATCCTGATTGTCGAAGACAATGATTTTGTACGGATGCAAATCGTCCGTTTTTTGAAAGATGCCGGACATGAAACGGTGGAAGCAAAAGACGGTCACGAAGCACTCGGTTTGATGAGTGCCGATATTGCGGCGGCTGTCGTCGACGTGCGGATGGAGCCGATGGGTGGATTGGATTTTATTCGCGCCTTGCGCGGCAGAGATTTAGAAACGCCGGTCATTCTTGTGACGGGCGATCAGACGACCGATTTGTTGGAACAGGCGGCCAAGTGGGGCGTTGGTGCTGTTCTGATAAAGCCGGTTGTGAAAGACAGGTTGATTAAAGCGATTGAACGGGTGTTGGTCACCCGGGGGACATGATGATGAAAACACACGCACGCAAGATGCAAAACCGTAAAGGTATGGCGCGACAATTGATGTCGGCTGCGTTGTTGCCGCTGATGTTGCTGGGCTGTGCGCAGGCAAACGTGCCGGGCGCGCGCGATCTGGACATTCCTGCGCCTGCGTTTGCCGAAGAGCGTAAAGAAGCCGTCAACGAACGCCCGGACAGTGTGATGTATCTGCCGCTGGGCCGCGATGTTTTGATTCCTGAAATTTCCATGGATGATCCGTTGCCCAGCGACATGGTTGGTCCGCTTGAACTGCGCGGTGAAACCTTGGCTGGTGCGTTGCAGTTGATCTTGGCGGATTACGATGTGCCGCTGGCGTTTGAAAGCAACGAAGGTTTGACCCGTACCATTACAGTTGCCAATTTGCGCGGGCCGTTAAACTCCGTCGTGCATAAAGTTTGCGGTCTGGCCCAGCTTTATTGTTCGTTCGAAGATGGTGTTCTGGTTGTGAAAGAAAGCCAGACATTCACCGTTAAAATTCCGCCGATCAGCCAAGATGAATCGTTCATGCAGAACGTGGCCGCTGGTCTGGCCGCTATCGTTGGCACGGCACCGATTATCGACAGCTCGACCCGGACGTTGGTTTATAACGCGAACCAAAATTCAGCCGACATGGCGTTGCGTTATTTCCAGCGCATGCGCGCGTCGACCGCGTTGATCGTGTTTGAAACCTATATCTGGGAAGTGTCGCTAAACGCCGGTAACGCCACGGGTATCCGTTGGGATATGCTGGCCGATCTGGGCAAGTTTGGCACGGGCTTCAGCATCAGTGATGCGACGCTGGGTGAGGGCTTTACCAACCCGATCAGCATCGGCCTGCCGACGACGAAGGGGATTGAAGGGGCCGATGGTTCCATGACGGCGCGTGAAGTGTTCAACTTCCTGTCGCAATTCGGTGCGGTGAAAACCGTATCCCAACCGCAAATCACGGTTCTTTCGGGATCGGAAGCGCGCCTGCGTGCGGCGGAACGCCAGAACTATGTCGCGGAAATTTCCGAGACGCTGGATAACGGTCAATCGACCACGTCGGTCAGCACGGATTCGGTTGATACCGGCTTCACCCTGACCGTGGGCAGCGCGTGGGATAACGCAACCGTTTATGCCGATATTGAAATCGCCCTGACCGATGTTTTGGAGATTGAGGATTTCGCCTTTGATTCCACCGGTGGCGGATCGACAACCATTCAGTTGCCGCGCACGACCGAACGCGAATTGAACACGCAAGTGCGCGTGCGCCCGGGCGATTCCGTTCTGATCGCTGGACTTGTTCAGGAATCAGACAACTTCAATACCAACGGTCTGGGGTTGATGGAACCTGTTCTGCCGACCAACCGTTCGACGGTGACATCGAACCAGGAATTGGTGTTCCTGTTGCGTCCGCGTGTGGTTGTCTACACCAACCCGGATGAAGGCCAGCGCAATGCAATTCGCGGATCGTCCATGCCGGCATCGCCGAACGAACCGGTGAATCCGGGCGTTCCATCGCCGGGACAAACGCCGTATGTCGCACCGACGCCGACCCCGACACCGGAGGTCAGCGAGTCCGTCGTTGTTCCTGTGGCGGAAGCAGATATAGCGCCGATCGCACCCGTTGTGCCTGCCACCGGGGCGCCCATGAATGCACCAATGGATCCATCGGTCGAAGTCGCACCCTTGGATACACAACGTCCGGCCACACTGGCCCGTGATGCGCGAATGATGGGGCAACCCGTAGCGCCCAACAGCGGGGCGCCCGTGGACCTTTTGGAATCTGGTCGACTGACCGGGACATATTGATAGGTAAATGATCCAATGATGACATTATTGAACATTGCACCATCGTCCGCCCAAACCCTGATTTCACGGGGTTTACGCGCATGTTTGATCGGCGCTGTCGGTGCCGGACTGTTGTGGACGGGGTTTGCATCACAGGCCGCCGCGCAAAGCGCCTTTGACGATCCGGGTCGCAACGTGACCAGCAAGGGCGGAGTTATCGGTGATTTGACGCCGGTTCAGCCCAATGTCGACACGGGCCAGATTTCATTGGGCTCCACGGCGCAGGTCGTGGTGTTGTTCCGTAACGATAGCGGCCGCCCGCTGCAGACGGGGGCCATCAATCTGTACCCGTCATCCAGCGTGTCGGCATCCGTCGCCATCAATGAATGCCAGGGGTCCTCGCCGGAAGACATGTTGCCGCCGGGTGCTGTGTGCGCCATCGGTTTGTCGGTCAAGGGTTTGCAGGCAGGCCGTTTCCGTGTCGAAATGTTGATGCGTCACAGCGGGACCACCCGTCTGGTCACCGCCACCGTGGTGGGTGATGTTCAGGCCAATGATGACGATACCGATGTGTTCCGCAGCGATATCGAAGCCATTCCGACCGAACTGGATTTCGAAGATGTTGATACCAGCCAGCCTGTCGTAAAACCGGTTGTCTTCCGTAACATCACGTCCGAAGCCATCGACGTTGAAGCCATTTATGTCGAAGCGGCCGATCAATCGGGGATCAGCTTCCGCACGGATTGCGCGAAACTCGGCCCCGGTCAGGCCTGTATCGTTTCTCTCATCTGGTCACCGATCTTGCGCGGGCAGGTGTCGGGCGTTCTGGTTGTTGAACATTCCGGTCCGACCAGCGTGGCCAGCGTGCCTATTCTGGGTGAGTTTGATCCAGAGGATCTGGAGCAGGCCAAGCCGTTCCCGGAAGCCATCCCGGGCAAGGGTTTGCTGGTGTCTTCACAAGAAGAAATCAATTTTGAAACGGGTGTTTCTACGTCCTCTGCCATGACGGTGTCATTGGTGAATGCGGGTGATGTTGCGTTGACGTTGAACGAAATCCGCCTGTCCAATACGGATACCGGTTTGTCGATTTCGAAAAACGGTTGCGCCACAGGCATGATGCTGGAGCCGGTACAGGCCTGTCCGCTGACCGTGGTGTGGAACCCGGTGCGCGAAGGAGCTATTCTGGATGATATTCAGATCGCGCATGATGGCGCGCGGGGCATTCTGGTGCTGCCCGTCCGTGGTACGGCTTCGGGTATTGTCAGCAAGGATAATCAGGCCGTTCGTCTGTCCGAAACGGTTGTGACCAGCTCATCCGGTGAATCGCGTCAGGAAATCATCGTTCGTGATAACGATATCGATCCGGCCACGGTTCTGGATGGTTTTGCCGTGACGTCGCATTCGCCGAAGCGGGCCATTATCACCGGTCCGGGTGGCAGCCGTATCGTCTTTAATGGCGAAGAGGTTGTTATTGGTGGCTTCCTGTGGAACGTCAACATCCGCTCCAGCGGTGTTGAATTCCAGAGCGGTGATGAAAAAGTATTGTTGCTGTTCGACCGTGCGTTGTCTTCCAATTCTGTGAATGTTGGATCAGGCCGCTCGTCGTCATCGACCACATCGTCGTCGACATCGGCACCGTCGACCAGCACGACACCAACGCAGTAAGGACCTGAGGCGATGAGCGATCAGGATTATCCAGACGATCAAGGCCATCCAGACGCTCTCCCCGGCTATGAGGGGCAGGAGCGCCGTTCGGATGTTGAGCGCATTGACCGCCGTCAGGCGGAACAAGGCGCACCCGGCGGGATGGAGCGTCGCATGTGGGCGGATCGCCGCCGCCTGCGCGCGAACGAAGGCCGCGAACGTTATCTGGATATGGTGCAAAAAGAACGCGCCATCCTGATGGATCAGGGTGTGTCCCGCACCACGGAACAATTGCTGGAAATGGCCGGGGCCACGGTGGCCGGTGGCGCGGAAGCCGAAGAAGAAGGTTTGCGCGATCGCGCATCGGGCGACCAGTTACGCTCGATTTTGCCGGTACAATCGTGGTTGCCGCTGTCCATTCATTTGATTGGTTTGCAGGATGGCGTGTTGCGTGTTGCGCCGCTGCATGAGCTGAATGATCGCCAGATCAAGGCCTTGCTGTCCACGGCGAACCGGTCCGGTCTGGTCGTTGAGCGGGTTGAGATTGAAGTTTGGGATCGGGCGGAATTGCTCGAAACACTGCGTGCCGTGCATGATTTGTCCGCCGACCGGACGGAAAAGACGCTGGCGCAATGGTTGTCCGATACGGATAACGGCTTGCTGCTGAACCAGTTCCAGCGCGACATGCTGGCCGAGGCGTTGCAGATGCGCGCATCGGATATTCACATTCTGCAGGATAATAACCCGGATACGCCGAACTGGATCCGCTATCGTATCGATGGCGACATGATCCCAATGCACTTGCTGCCGTCCGATGCGATGGCGCGTTTGACGACGTTGATCAAGCGGGATGCGGGTTTGAACTTCGGTGATCGAACAACGCCGAAAGACGGTCGTTTTTCCTTTATGTGGCAAGGCCGGAACATCGATATTCGTGTGGCCGCCGGACCGCAAGCGCAGGACGGTGAAAAGATCACCCTGCGTCTGCTCGACCGTGCATCGCTGAAAGGTTTTGACGAGCTGTTCCGCCGCCATACGGATGTGGCGGATTATTTGTCGCAGTTGTTGTCGCCGGATATTAAGGGCGGTGGCGGTTTGATCCTGCTGTCCGGTCCGACGGGTTCGGGTAAAACCACAACTTTGTATGCGTGCGTGCAGCAGATCGACCGTCGTCGTCGTCACGTTCTGACGATTGAAGACCCGATTGAATATGAATTGCGTTACGCCACACAGTGGCAAGTGCGCCCCGGTATGGCAGGCGGTGAATTCGCCGATTTGATCCGCGCCGCGATGCGTCACGATCCTGACTATATCGTGATCGGGGAGATGCGGGATGGCGATACGGTTGAAACCGCATTGCGGGCCGCCGAATCCGGCCACACCGTGATTTCAACCATTCACGCCGATACGGCGTTGCAGACGTTTGAACGTTTGCGTTCACTGATGCCGCATGAACGGGAACGGTCATCGACATTCACGCTGGCGCAACAGGTGAAGGCCATCATGAACCAGCGCTTGGTGAAAACGCTGTGTCAGGGTTGCGCCCACAAGACGCGCGCCGGTGAGGCGATGAGCGAAGAAGAAATTTACGCGTTGGGCATCAACCCGGAGGCGATCGTGCGCACGCACAACAGCTCGGGCTGTGATCTGTGCAACCGCACGGGCATTATGGGCCGGACATTGTTGCTGGATGCCGTCATGATCCCGATGGGCCCGGCGCAACGAAACCAGATTTACGAAGCCTTGATGACCAACGTGAATGCGGTGCTGGGGGTTGGCGGCGTGATTATTCACACGCGGCGCGAGGGGCTGGTCGATCTGGTCTTGAGCGGGCTGGTCGATCCGAAACTGGCGCTCTCGAATCTGGAAAATTAAGCTTTTTGCCTTTATAATAGTGGGCAGGGCTATTGTGCCCGCCTTGGTCTAGAGTCCGAACCTGATTTATTCAAGCCATGCAGCAATGGGTCGCCGAAATTGCGTATGATTCCTCCAGCGGACCAAAAACCGCTGTGGAATCCTTTTATCTGCCGACGGCGGATGATGTGCGCCGTGCGGTGTCGAAGAAGGGCGGCTATGTCCTGTCGATCCGGCCGCATGAACGCTCCCCGATGGAGCGGATGCTGGCACGGTCCACATGGTGGCAGGTGCAGTTGTTGCGCGGGATTCAATTCCGCTCCACGGCGACATCGCCGGGTGTGGCGTTCTGGCGGATTATTCAGGCCGAAACCAACCCGATGCGCCAGAACATTCTGGCCCCGGCGCGGGAAGCGCTGGCGCGCGGTCTGGGCGTGATTGATGCCTTGAAAGCGTTGCGCATTTTTGACCACGGCACCATCGCCATTCTGGCGGCCAGCGAACGCGCGAACAAGCTGCAGGACGGGATTCCGCACGCTATTCACTCTATCACGCAAAAACGCCGCAACACCCGCGCCATCGTGGCCACCATGTCGTGGCTGGCCATTGACGTGGTGTCGATTGTGCAATCGCTGTTCTGGGGCCGGGGTATGGTTCTGGATTGGTTTAAAAACAATGCGCCGACCGATCCGGCGGAGCAGGAAAAATTCACCCGTGTGGTCGGGCAACTGGCTCTGACATGGGACATTCTGATTTTCACGGCTTTTGCCGCCGGGGCGTTTATGGCGTGGGCGGTTATTTCCTTCTGGATCAACAAGGGGAAAACCGACTGGCCGACGGCGCGCGTGGTGCGGAGAATCCCCATGATTGGGGCGTATCTGCGCGATCTGGGCTTCGTGGATTCGATGATGGCTGCGGCGCGTATGTTGCGGGGGCTGGTGCCGATTTCCGATACGCTGAAACAATCGTCCGAGGCGACCACGGTGCCCGAAGTGGCCCGGTATTGGACCGAGGCCAACACCGAACTGGAACGCGGGGTCGGGCTGGGGTCCGCGCTGGACCGGGCGCCACTGAGCCGCAGCGAACGTATGGAACTGGCCAGCTTGTCCGATCTGGGACAAGTTGCTACAGTATTGGAGTCAATCGCAGAAATGCGTGCGGCCGCGGCGAAGACGAAGCATAGTTTGATCGTCTGGATCGCGTTTGGTCTCACCGGTGTTTACCTCACCCTCGCCTTTGGTAGCGCTATTTACGCCCTGACCGTGATGAACATGAGCATGGACAGCATGATGGGCGGCTTGATGAGCGGAGCAATGTAAGATTATGGCTTTCCCTACGAAAGACACATTGAAAAAAATGACGCGGGCCGGTGCAACACCCGGGGCGACCGTTGGCGCGGACCAGGGCCCGGCGCGGCTGCGCCCCGGCATGTCTGATATTATCGCGGGCGAAGCGAAGGATTTCCGGACCGATCTTTCCCCATTCCTGCCCTCTGAAATTTTTGGCGGATCATTGCCGCATATTCCGGGAACGGAAGAAGAAGCCGTTTGGAACGCCGCGTCACAGGCGTGTGGCACCGAACGCGTGCATTATTGCTACACGGTGGATGATGGGCGTTGCTGGTATTTGGCTGTGCCATCCGTGGCATTGGCCAGTGCGCCGGATACGTGGTGCCCCTTGGCGGCGGCGCTGCCTGGTAACAGTGAATATTGGGACCGTGAGACGGTTTACCTGTACGAACAAGAAGGTATGGCCAGCGCTCTGCGGTGGGACCCGGAAACGGCGCGGATGCAGGTTTATATCGGTGCGGCCCGGACCTTGTTGCCGCGTATCCAGAGCATGGATGCAAACTTTGTGACCATCAATCCGGATGTCGCCACCATTATCCCGTGGCGGAACCGTGCCCTGCGCACCGAGAAATTATCGCGCGCAACGGCGATGGTGTTGCTCTATTCCGGATTGGCCGTTTCGGCTCTGGCCGTTGCTGTGATTGTTCTGCAATTGCTGATGACGGGATTTGTCAAACGCGATCTGGCCAAGGTGAAAGCGGACAGTGAAAAATTATCGAACGATCTGATGATCAACGCCTATGGCGCGTTGCAGTCGGACACCATTCGCCACATGGTGCGGATTCAGGAATTGCTGGATACGTTGCGCACGATTGAGGGGACATTGGTCCGCTATGAGGTCAAAGGCGGCAAGGTCGAATGGGAAGCGCTGGTGCCAAAATCGTTCAGCCAAGGCGTGGGCCCGATTCGCGGTACTATCAAACCGGGGATTGAGGGTGATGGCCGGGTGCGTTTGGTGGGGACGTCATAACGCTGTGGTGTAGGCGTTTTCCAGATAGTGCCACCTTGTTAATAAAGGCTTCAGATTGGCGTCGTCGCAACATGCAAAAACACGTCTAACGCCTTTAAAGAGCTTTTAAATCTTTGTCTTTAAGCTAGTATATTAAGGTTAATTAAGTCGGATAAACCGACAAGCCTGATTGGGTCAAAGGGTAATAGTTTTGGACTTCAAGTCGTTCGACTGGCGGTCGCTTCAGAAATATATGAAGCCGCAGGCCAGTGAGGATTTAAACCGCTTTTTGGAAGACCTGCCGCACACGGCGGGCCAGAATGCGTTGATTGCCGCGGGCATCGCGTGGGCCGCCGCTGGGGCCCTTGGCCTGTATGCCACGATCCAGACCCAGAAAATGATTACGCTGCGCGCCGAACTGAAGCAGGTTGAGGCGCTGAAGCCCATGGTGCCAAAGGTAACGGACATTCCGGTTCCGGCAAAGGATGTGAAAGAGTTTGCGGACAGTTTGACGCAGACATATAGAGGTTTGAAAATTCAAGCTTCGGGCTCTAGCATTCAAGTCACGTCGACGGATACGTCCCGTTTTGCCGAATTTCGTGAGGCGATCGGTCATATGCAAAATGGTGGGCAAGGCTGGCGCGTCACGGTGGACCGTATGTGCGTGGGTCGCGAATGTGACAAGGATAAATTGATTGCCCTGTTGAAGGTGAATAAGGTTTCTGTCGACAAGCCTAACTAATATTTATGGTAGATTGTCGCCGGATGTCATTGCATACTACCGACTGAAACATTTTTTCGAGCGAAAGAGGATTGGAAAATGACCACAACAATGATTGAAAATAAACGTTCGGGGGAACGCGGAAACGTGCTGTTCCTGATCCTGATTGCGGTGGCTTTGTTTGCCGCCCTGTCTTATGCCGTGACGCAATCCACCCGGTCCGGGTCTGGTGATGCGTCCGGTGAAACGGCGCTGATCAGCTCGGCGCAGTTGACGCAGTACCCGGCCGGCATTCGGACATCGATTGTTCGTATGGTTATCGCGGGAACTGATGTTAATGAACTGAAATTCAACCCGCCCTCGGATTTTGATCAGATTACAACAGAGGATGAAGAGCGCACGTCTGTTTTCCATCCCCAAGGTGGCGGCGCTGTCTTTACCAATGCTCCGGCTGATATGATGGCTTCGAGCGGCGTAAACTCGGCAGGTAACTGGTACTTTAACATGAAGAACCAGATCCAAGACATTGGTCTGACCGATGCGGCAAGTAACGCAGGAAATGATCTGATCGCTTATTTGCCTGGTGTGACGCAGACCGTGTGCCGGAAAATGAACGAAGAACTAGGTTTGGGCTCGACGATTCCAACGGGCGAAGCTGCTTATGTTCCATCTGGTGCGCAAGAAGGCGCCACGGATGACTTCATGAATGATAGCTATCCGGCTTTGGCAGCTACGCCAGATGAAGTCATTGGTGATGGCGCTAGTGATACATTAAAAGGGCAACCGTTTGGTTGCTACGATGCGGGTGGCACGACCTACGTCTACTACCACGTTCTGGTTGAACGGTAATAATGCCGAGGGGGCGGGTTTTGGCCCCCTTGCATAAACCCGATTTCGCTTGAGTTTGAAGGGCTGGTCATCCGGGGTTGGATGGCCAGCTTTTCTTTTGTATAATGATGGCTGAAAGAATTTTTAAGGTGATTGAGATGGCAATGGGCTTTGTAAAAAATCGTATGCACGGCGAACGATGTGGGGAGCGGGGCAGTGCGCTGGTTTACATTCTGATTGCCATTGCCTTGCTGGCGGCGCTGACTCTCAGTTTTATGGAACCGTCGGGGCAGCAGACGCAGAGCCAGAACACATTCAAAACCATCTCGGAAATTGAATCACAGGCCGAATATATCCGCACCGCGATTCAAGAATGCGTCATCTTGCATGAGATGGGGGATAATACGATCGATAACACGGTCACGGGCAGCGACCCGGGGGCGAATAAAAAATTCCCGATCAAGCCAACATCGACACATTTTACCGGTGCCACGCCGCCCGCCGATGCGGATGATTTTGTGGAATATTTGCGCTGCCCCGGCAATCCCGGTGATGATCAGGATCATAAGCGCATCTTTACCGCCGAGACGGGAAAATTCCTGCCGCCGCCCCCACCCTTGTTCGAAAAGTGGGAATATTATAATGGCGATGACGGGATTTTCTTTTGGACCCACACAACGAAGAGCGATACCTACCTGCAAACGGCTCTGGCCAAGCTGGAAGAAAAGTTTGGCAAGTGCGAGGCGGATACGATTGTCGCGGGGGGCAGTGCGGTGGATCTGGATACCGATGGCGGTGTCGAGTGCCCCGCCAATTCCACCTGCTTCCGTGTCTGGATGACCATCAAGGGTTCGCCTGCGGTGTTCCAGGAAGCTGGCTGCCCGAATTGATTTGAGGCTTTTCTCAATTCCCTCCTTTTTGTCATTCCCGCGACTTCGTCGCCCGTAGCTTTATGCGAAGGGGGGAAGCGGGAATGACAATGTGGGGCGGCGTGAGGCCGGCTGGATGATGTTTTTTCAACACGACGGGGTTCGTGCAAAATATCGTCGCGCTCGTCGTGTTGTTAATTCTTATTGTGTTTAAAAATTATCAAAGCGCCGCAACCGCCACCCGCACCGATTCAAATTCCTTGGCGGCGGTGATAATCAAATCGGCATTGATCACATTATTTTCGGCATCACTTTGAATTTGTGCGGCGATGTCGCCCAGCCGGTTGCAACAGGCCGATCGGGCGGCACCTTTCAGGCTGTGGGCTGTTTCGCGGATGTCGGCGTAGGAGCCCGATGCGGCTTCGCGTTGCAGGGCATCGATCTGTGAGGCGGTCATGTCGACAAACATGCGCATCATGTCGATGGCCTCGGCGGGGTCTGTGCCCATCTGTTCGCACAAAGCGGGAATATCGATGGAGCCACCGGACGGTGCCGTGGTGGTTTGTGCCGTATCGGATGAATTGGGGGCGTCCCCCCCTTCGTTCAGCAGGCCCCAGCGGATCAGCAGGCGTTTAAATTGCCCCAGCGATACGGGTTTCAGCAAACATTCATCAAACCCATAGGCCAGATAGGTCTGGCGCTGTGCCATCTGCACATCGGCGGTCAGGGCGATGACGGGCATATGGGCATCATCGTCACGGTCCCGTTCGGAATCGCGAATGGTGGCCACCACCGTATATCCATCCACGCCCGGCATATGCAGGTCGGTGAGCAGGATGCCATAGAGCCCGGTTTCGAGCGCGTTGAGTGCGTCTTGCCCGTTCACCACAAAATCGGCGTCCACGCCCAGCTTTTGCAATTGCCGTTCCAGAACGGCGCGCACACTGGCGGTGTCCTCGGCGATCAACAGGCGGCGCGGGCCGTCGATTTTGACGCGGCTGACCTTGCTGGCTACATCCATGACGGCGGTGCCCAGCCCCAGACGGCTGGCCGGTTTGGCAAGGTAGGTGACACCCAAAGACTGCAACGTGTGTTGCAGGCCAATGTCATCGCGCACCGTGTACATGATCAAGCCCATAAAGGGACGGATTTGCATGATATGGCGGATCAAATCGATCCCCAGCCCGTCGGGCAGGCCTTGGTCGACCACGGCCACGTCGAACGGGCGGCGTTGCACCAGCTCCATCGCCTCGGCCACAGTGCCGCAACTTTCAACCGTGGCGCCCATAGATTGCAGGGATTTCACAATTTCGCGCGCGCCCTGTGGGTGATCCTCAACCGACAGAATGCTGAGGCCATCCAGCGCTGGCAAATTCACGGTCGGAGAATCGGTTGAAACCTGCTCCGTCGGAATTTCGAACCAGAAAACGGAGCCTTCACCCGGCGTGCTTTCAACACCGATTTGCCCGCCCATCAATTCAACCAAACGGCGGCAGATGGACAGGCCCAGACCCGTCCCGCCGAATTTGCGCGATGTTGTGTTGTCGGCCTGATTAAACGGCTGGAACAGACGCGCCATCACCTCCGGTGTCATGCCCATGCCGGTGTCGGCCACTTCGATGCGCAGGACGATGCCGTTGTCCTTTGGCTGTAATGCTTTGGCTTTGGTGCTGACGCGCACGGTCACGGCCCCGCTTTCCGTGAATTTCAACGCATTGCCCGCCAGATTCATAATGATCTGGCGCAAGCGTTTGGGGTCGCCAATAATAACGAACGGCACATCGGATTCGATGTTGTCGAGCAGGGAGACGTTCTTGCCAATGACGCGGACGGACAGGGCCTCCAAAATCCCGCGCACCAGCGTGCGCACGGGCACTTCGAAAACGTCCAGTTCCATCTTGTTGGCATCGATCTTGGCCAGATCGAGAATATCATCCAGAATTTCCAACAGCCCGGCGGCGGACCCGCGTGCGGTATCCACCATGTTCTGAATGGCGGCGGGTGGTTTTTCTTCGGAGATGAGTTCGAGGAAGCCATAGACCGATTGCATCGGCGTGCGAATTTCATGGCTCATGGTGGCCAGGAAATTCGATTTCATTTCGGCGGCCTGGTCGGCCTCTTGCACGGCTTGTTGCAGTTTTGCTTCGGCTTCTTTGGTGGCGGAAATATCCGTGACCCACAGCGCGTAGCAGGGCGTATCTTCGAATTCCGTTTCGCTGATGGTAATTTTGGCCCAGCGTTGGCGACCGTCTTCGTCATCATAGATGGGCAGGGTGATGTCGCGCGGCGGTTGTCCGCTTTTCAGTTTTTTGACCAGATCGCAGATCGACGGGCTGGGCCAGATTTCGTCCAGCGACCGGCCAATCACATCAAACGGCCCGGCAAGGGCCGGACCATCCACGCCCTTGGGCGGGCGCAGCATGTAAATCATGGCATGGTTGGCAAACAGTATATCCTGCGCACCCGTATTGTTACGGCGCAGCAGGCACAGGCCCAGCGGCACATTTTCAAAAAATTCCCGATTTTGCGTAAGGCGGGACATGGTGGGTCGTATGGGCCTGTCTTAAGAGGGGCTTGTCTTCCAAACCCGTTCATCCTATCACATGGATAGTTAATTTTAACTAGCGGAAAATGAGGGTTCTTATGGGTTACAAAGTGGCGGTTGTCGGGGCTTCGGGCAATGTCGGGCGGGAAATGCTGGCGACGTTGGTGGAACGGAATTTCCCGGTGGACGATATCGTGGCTTTGGCGTCCTCGCGGTCGGCGGGGCGCGAAGTGTCCTTTGGCGACGACACGCTGAAAATTCAGGATCTGGCGAAATATGATTTCAAGGGGACGGATATCGTCCTGTCATCCCCCGGTGCGAAGGTGTCGGCGGAATTTGCCCCGCGTGCGGCGGCCGCCGGTGCGGTGGTGATTGATAACACCAGCCATTTCCGCATGGACCCGGATGTCCCGTTGGTCGTGCCGGAAGTGAACGCCCACGCCATTGCCGATTATAAAAAGAAAGGCATCATCGCCAACCCGAATTGTTCCACCATTCAAATGGTCGTGGCGTTGAAACCGCTGCACGATCTGGCCATTGTGAAACGCGTCGTTGTATCGACCTACCAATCCGTATCCGGCGCGGGCAAGGACGCGATGGATGAATTGTTCAACCAGACGCGCGGCGTGTTCATGAACAATGCCCCCCCACCGGAAGTGTTCACGAAAACCATCGCCTTCAACGTCATTCCGCAAATCGACATGTTCATGGACGATCACATGACGAAGGAAGAATGGAAGATGGTGGTGGAGACGAAGAAAATTCTCGATCCAAAGATCAAGGTCTGCGCCAACTGCGTGCGTGTTCCGGTATTCATCGGCCACGCCGCCATGGTGAATGTGGAATTTGAACGCGATATCGACGCCACCATGGCCAAGCGGGCGTTGCAGGGCGCACCGGGCATCACCCTGATTGATCTGGAAAGCGAGATGGAATATGTCACCCCGGCGGAAATCGCGGGCGAAGACAACGTGTTCGTCAGCCGTGTGCGCGAGGACGTGACGGTCGAAAATGGCCTGAATTTCTGGTGCGTTGCCGACAATTTACGGAAAGGCGCCGCCCTGAACGCCGTGCAGATTGCAGAAATTCTGGTGCGGGAGTATATGTAGTCCTCATAATAAAAAAAGAAAACGGGAGGCAAGCCCATGAGTGCCCCAGTAAGAAGCAGAGACGTTCTCGTCCATCCGATGATCTACCGGGCCTATCTGGTCCTGTATATTGAAAGCTGTGCGTTGTTGAATCGCATGGATGCCGTGCTGGACAGCAAGCTGCATCAGGATATCGTGGCCGAGGCCGTTCAAAACGGATTCAAAATGCCCGATGTTGAATCCATGCGCGAAAAAACAAACGCGCTGCGCATCGCCATTGCCATGTCGCCCGATCCGCATGATGTGCGACTGTACAAAAACAACATGTTGCTGATGCCTGTGAAAACGGCGTGCGCGTTTTATAACGTTGCTGCCTGTGGTCAGGATATTGTTCAGGACGTTTTTCACGCGATCGAAAAAACGCAATATCTGCCCTGGTTCACCGTGTTGAAAAAACGGGGAGAGCCCTATGCCGGGCCGACCAGCCTGCAGGAAGTGTTCAACGTCTGGGCCAATCTGGAGCGCAGTGTCAGCAGCGAGAAAAAATACGCCGCACCCAATGCCCTGCCGCGCAGCTGGTTTGACGCCCAACCTTAAGAAACCCCTGTTTCCAAAGCGTTTTCAGGCCTCTGGTTATTTTCAGCCAGAGGTCTATTCTTACTGGGGAACGCAAGGATGTTGGTCATGATCAATAGACGTACATTTTTATCCGGTCTTGGCGCTGTGGGCGTTGCCACTATTTTGACACAAGGAGCATGGGCCATGGGTCTGTTCGGCGAAAAGAAAACGACACAGGATACGAAAACCTTCCCCTTCAAGCTATCCGATGCGGAGTGGAAACAGCGCCTGAGCCCCGAGGCGTATCACGTCCTGCGCGACCATGGGACGGAACGGGCCTTTACCTCGCCGCTGAACGATGAAAAGCGGGCGGGCGTGTTTCATTGCGCCGGATGTGATCAGGCCTTGTTCAACAGTGCGGATAAATTCAATTCCGGCACAGGCTGGCCGTCTTTTACCCAGCCGATCACGCCGGATGCGGTTGGAACCTCCACCGATTATAAAATCGGGGTGGGCCGGACCGAGGTGCATTGTTCCAATTGCGGCGGCCATCTGGGCCATGTGTTCGAAGACGGGCCGGCGCCGACGGGTCTGCGCTATTGCATGAACGGGGTCGTGTTGCGTTTTCAGTCTGCTGAATAATGCTATTGCATTGATTTAAAACAAAAATCATCTTTTAATGTTGGGGATTCTCCGGCACAAGAGGGTTGCATTCATGCGGCGCGGCATTATTATAAGCGCCTGAATTCAATCTGTTTTTGTCTTTTGCCGGAGCGTCCATGCAACCGACCACACCCACCAAACGGCCCCGCCCCCTCTCTCCCCATATTCAGGTTTACCGCTGGGAAATCACCATGGCCCTGTCCATCCTGCACCGGATGAGCGGCATGGCGCTGGCCATTGGCGCTTTTGTGCTGGTGTGGATGCTGGTGGCTGCGGCGATTGGGCCGGAGGCTTACGCGTTTTTTGCGCGGGCCGCGGCGCACCCGGTGGGTACGCTGTTTCTGGTTGGCTGGACCTTTGCGCTGATCTTCCACGGGCTGAACGGCCTGCGTCACCTGTTCTGGGATATGGGGCGCGGATTTGAAATTAAAACGGCGAAGGATAGCGGCTGGCTCGTTCTGGTGGGCGCTCTCGCCGCCACGGCGGCGTTGTGGTGGTCTATCTGCCCATGGTCCGATGTGGATTCCATGCTGATCGCGCTGAAACAATTCTAATAGGGTTATTGAACATGTCGATGAAATGGAACGATACACCGCATAAAAATCCGCTGGCGCGTGCGCGTGGTCTGGGCGCGGCCCATTCCGGTGTGACGCATTGGTGGCACCAGCGCATTACCGCCGTGTCCAACCTTGTCCTGATGGGCTGGTTGATCTGGACGGTCACGCAAATGCCGGTGTGGACGTATGACACGTTCACGGTATGGCTGGCGCACCCGGTCAATGCTGTGCTGATGATCCTGACGATCCTGTCGACCTTCTACCATGCCGTTTTGGGCACACAGGTGGTGGTTGAGGATTACGTCCATAACGAAGGGTTCAAGATTGTGAAGCTGGCGGCGATCCGTCTGGCGTTCATTGCTGCTGGCGTTGCCGCCATTTTCTCCATCCTCAAAATCGCATTTGCGTAAGGGCGCATGATCATGACCAACGCGTATCAAATCGTCGATCATTTCTATGATGTCATCGTTGTCGGTGGCGGTGGCGCGGGTTTGCGCGCCACGTTCGGCATGGCGGAAAAGGGTTTGAAAACCGCCTGTATCACCAAGGTGTTCCCGACACGGTCGCACACCGTCGCGGCGCAAGGCGGTATTTCCGCCGCGCTCGGCAACATGGGTGAAGATGACTGGCGCTTCCACTTCTACGACACCATCAAGGGGTCAGACTGGCTGGGCGATCAGGACGCGATCGAATATATGTGCCGCGAAGCCATTCCGGCGATTATCGAACTGGAACATTACGGCGTGCCATTCTCGCGCACACCGGAAGGGAAAATTTACCAACGCGCCTTCGGCGGCATGACCACGCATTACGGCAAGGGCACGGCCCAACGCACATGCGCGGCGGCGGACCGGACGGGCCACGCCATTTTGCACACGCTGTATCAACAGGCGTTGAAGCACAAGGCTGAATTCTTCGTTGAATATTTCGCGCTCGACCTGATCATGACGCCGGAAGGCGAATGTGCGGGCGTTCTGGCGTGGGATTTGAACACGGGCACGCTGCACCGTTTCCGCGGTCATCAGACCGTTCTGGCGACGGGCGGGTATGGCCGTGCGTATTTCTCCTGCACCTCCGCGCACACCTGCACGGGCGATGGCGGCGGCATGGTTCTGCGCGCTGGCCTGCCGATGCAGGACATGGAATTCGTTCAATTCCACCCGACCGGCATTTACGGTGCCGGTTGCCTGATCACCGAAGGTGTTCGTGGCGAGGGCGGTTACCTGACCAACAGCGAGGGCGAGCGTTTCATGGAACGCTACGCGCCGAGCGCGAAGGATCTGGCGTCGCGTGACGTCGTGTCCCGCTCCATGACCATCGAAATCCGCGAAGGTCGCGGCGTTGGCAAGGACAAGGACCATATCCACCTGCACCTTGAACATCTCGACCCGGATATCATCCATTCCCGCCTGCCGGGTATTGCTGAATCCGCCCGCGTGTTTGCCGGTGTGGACGTGACGAAGGAACCGATTCCGGTTTTGCCGACCGTTCACTACAACATGGGCGGTATTCCGACCAACGTGAATACCGAAGTGCTGAACCCCACCGCCAATGACCCGCACCGCGTTGTGCCGGGCCTGATGGCGATTGGTGAAGCGGCCTGCGTGTCCGTTCACGGTGCGAACCGTCTGGGCTCCAACTCTCTGCTCGATCTGGTCGTGTTTGGCCGGGCTGCGGCGATCCGCGCGGCGGACATTGTTCGCCCGGGTGCCCCGCACCGTGCTTTGCCGTCCGATCATCTGGACGGCGCGCTGGCGCGTTTCGATGGCTACCGCAACGCATCGGGCTCAACCCCGACGGCGAAGCTGCGCCTGGAAATGCAAAAGGCGATGCAGGATCACGCCGCCGTGTTCCGCACGGGCGATGTTCTGGCCGAAGGCTGCGAGAAAATCGCGCAATGCTTCGCCGCACGCGGTGACATTGGCGTGACCGACCGTTCGCTGGTGTTCAACACCGATCTGGTTGAAACGCTGGAGCTGGATAACCTGCTGTATCAATCTGTCGCCACGATCCAGTCGGCCCTGAACCGTCAGGAAAGCCGTGGCGCGCATGCGCGTGAAGATTTCTCCGAACGCGATGACCAAAACTGGCTGAAGCACAGCGTGACATGGGTCGGCGCAGATGGCAGCCACTCCATCGGCTACCGCCCGGTCAATCTGCATACGCTGACCAACGAGGTCGAACCAGTTCCACCGAAAGCGCGTGTGTACTAGGAATAAATAAAAAGCCCCCATATCGGGGGCTTTTTTTTATACTGCGTGGGGCGTGAATTACTTCTGCGCATCCAATTTCAAAACGCCACCAATCGCATAATCATGCTTCGCCATGTCGGACAGGATGATTTTGACGTGTTCCGGGGTGACGTTGACGGATTCGCAGACGGCGGCGGTGACTTTTTCGACCAAAACGCGTTTTTGGTCCACGGTGCGGCCTTCGATCAAATGGATCTGGACGATGGGCATGGGGGTATCCTTTGTTTAAGTCAGGGTTATAAGCTGGGTTTGAGGATGCCAGAGTGGCGGGGCGTTGAAAAGTGCGGGATTGGGGGTGGAATCGCGCGGGGCAGGGGTTTACAGCCCATCGCCCCTGTGGAATCAGTATAAAAAATAATAAAGTACCATTTTACAGGGAGTACCCGGGCCATGATCCCCGTTTTTGATTTGCGTGACTATGACACCGATCCGGCCGGGTTTGCCGCCGCCTTTGGTAAAGCATTCCATGATTTCGGGTTCGTCCGCGTGCGTGGGCACGGTATTCCAAAAGAGATCATTACCGGTGCCGAAGAGAATGCGCGCCAGTTTTTCCGCAAACGTCCGGCGACAAAAGACCGCCACCAGCAACACGGCAACGAAGGCTTGATCGGGTATTCGCGCAACCATGAAACGGCGCGCGGCCAAAATGTTCCCGATATGAAAGAACAATGGAATATCCGCACGCGGTTGCCGTCGGGCCATCCGCTGGCCGGGCAGGAACAGAACATTCTGACCGTGCCGCGCCAATCATCCTTTAAACCGTCGATGACGAATTTGTATGCGGCGTTTGAGAATCTGACCGCGCGCGTGGTCAAGCCGCTGGCGGTGTATATGGGCGAAGAGGAAAACTTCTTCGATGATAAACTGCAGGATAGTTTGAGCATGATGCGCCTGCTGCATTACCCGAAGGCGGGCAGCGCGGCCAATCACCTCGATCTGAACTTTCTGACATGGCTGCGCGCGGATGAACCGGGCCTGTTCGTGACGGCGCGTGATGGCAATGAATACGCCATCGTTGCGGACGGCGATGATGAACTGATCCTGAATGGCGGGATGATGTTGGGGTTGATGACCAACAATGATTTGAAACCGTCATGGCACCGGGTTGAGGCGCATTCTCCGCGTCAAACCATTGTGTTCTTCGCGCACCCGAACCCGGATGTCATCTTGACCCCGTTGAAGAAATTCAATCAGGTGGCGGATGGCGTGCAGCCCGATTATTTCCCACCGGCGGGCCCGGATGGGCGGGTGGCTGTATCGGTCCGGGATTTCGTAACCTGGCAGATCCAGCAGATTCATAAGCCCAAATAGGGCAGCTTCAATAGGGTGGGCCGCGCCATAAGATTAGGCGGCATTTTATTGCTGCCTTAACACTTTTCGTGGTATTTTATTGCGATAATTGTCGTGATAAACCCACGAAAGGACGCGGTTTTGGCCTATTACAACGAAATTCCCAAAGTCCGCGCCGCCACCTGGCATGATGTCGAGGCGGAGGAGCGCCGCCGCAGGGGATCTGGCGGTGGTCCACCGGACCCGCGCCGGGGCCTGTGGGAGGCGTTCAACGATAAAGTCAGCGATATGACCCGGGATTTGCGGCTGAAGGCCCGCAAGGCGATTGGTGATGAAATCCAGCGCCTGCAGGCGGAATTCCAGCCCACATTGGACGGCGCGCAACGCGCCCGCCATGAAGCCCAGATCAACGATTTGAGCCAGCGTTTTTCCACCGTGGTCAATGGCGGGATCAAAGGGGCCTGTGTTGCCGTGGGCACATTGCGGTCCTTGAAACCGGGGTCGCTCAACCCCTCTTAGAAAATTGACCTAAGCCGCACATTTTTCACAGGAAAAGGGCGCTTTTTCGCCTTTTCTTTGCGCCTGCAAAAGCGTACCTTAAAGGAAGCGTAACCGCTTCCGACCTATACTGTTTTATGGATATTCGGTGAGCGGGTTCTTCCAACAAACTTCAATGTGACGTCTGCCATCATGGTTCAATTGTCTCTGCCTCAGCATTCCAAAGTCAAACCCGGTCGCACGGTGAAAGCCGCGGGCGAGGGCGCGAAGAAGAAAAAAACCTTCAAGGTCTATCGCTGGGATCCGGAGACGGATGAGAACCCGCGCGAAGATCGCTATGAAATCGATCTGGAAAAATGCGGCCCGATGGTGCTGGATGCGCTGATCCATATTAAGAACGATGTCGATTCCACGCTGACCTTCCGCCGCTCCTGCCGCGAGGGGATTTGTGGGTCCTGCGCCATGAACATCGACGGTAAAAACACGCTCGCCTGCCTGAAGCCGATCAGCGAGATCAGCGGCGATGCCAAAATTTCTCCGCTGCCGCATATGCCGGTGGTGAAGGATCTGGTCCCGGACCAAACGCACATCGTTGCGCAATACCAATCCATTGAACCGTGGATGAAGACGGAATCTCCGGCGCCGACGCGTGAGCGTCTGCAAAGCGCGGAGGACGCAGATCTGCTGAACGGCAGTGACGGGCGCGGCCCGGCGGCGTGCATTCTGTGCTTCTGCTGCTCGACATCCTGCCCCAGCTATTGGTGGAACGGCGACCGCTTTATGGGCCCGGCCATTTTGATGCAATCTTACCGCTGGGTGATCGATTCCCGCGACGAAGCCACGGGTGAACGTCTGGATCAACTGGAAGATCCGTTCCGCCTGTATCGTTGCCACACGATCATGAACTGCACAAACGCCTGTCCGAAGGGGTTGAACCCGGCGAAGGCGATTGCCGAATTGAAGAAATTAATGGTGGCGCGTCAGGCATAACGGGGCGCCGCTTAAAATAATTTATCAGGAGGATCAGAATGGACTTTTCAGGCTTTGCGTTTCCGATTGTTGAAACCGTTGTATCGGGCATGGCGGCCTTCCTTCTGGGGCTGCTCTGGTATCACCCGAAGGTTCTGGGCAAGAAATGGGTGGAAGCCCGTGGCAAAGGTCTGGGTGAAATGCACCCCACGCCGCTGCCGATCGTTGTGTCCTTCATGCTGTGGATGATGGCGGCGTTTTTCTTCTCCTTCTTCGTTGTGGCAATGGATATTCATTCCGCGCCGGGCCTGATCTCGCTGGCGTGCTTACTGTGGGTGGCGTTTGCCATGCCGCCGACCATTATGGGCGCGTTTTATACGGGTTATCCGCTGAACGCCGTGGCGATTGACAGCGCGTATCAACTGGGCGGGTATTATCTGTTCGCGGTGACGCATATTGTGATGGCGGATTTGTTGAAAGCCGCGACATAGGATTTTACGTTCTTCAATAAAAAGGCACCCGCTTGGGTGCCTTTTTTGTTTGGTGTACGTCGTCATTCCGGCCCCCGCCTTCGCGGAGGATAAACTCCGGCCGGGATCTTTATAAAGCTACGCAAAATTTGAACCGCAACGGACGCAACGAACACGACGGGTTTTGCGCTTCGTTTTTCCGTTTCAGCATTCCCGCGAAAGCGGGAATCCACACGGGCCATCCTTTGGATTCCCGCTTTCGCGGGAATGCTCGGTGGTGGGGTTTGTGGCTTTTAAAAATCTTTAACGCCACGTGCGCCCCGATAGCCACGAGTCACGGACCCCGTGGCGTCCTTCGCGTCCGTGGCGTTTCAAGCTTTTATAAAGCGGAAGAATATCGGCTTTCGCCGGAATGACGAATGTGGGGCTAGGTTTTTGGGAAAGCTTTTTCGATCGCCTGGCTATCCAACCTATCAAAATACAAGACTTTGTTCCGGTCCGTATGGCCGCTGCGAATTTCAATTGCGGTTTTGGGGTGTTTGAGTGTTTTGGACAGGAGCTTGATCAGCGCGTCATTTGCCTTGCCGTTTTCGGCAATGGCGGTCACGCTGATCTTCAGGACATTCCGCCCCTGTTCATCCACCATCCATCCGCGAAACCCGTCCGATGATGCGCCGGGGGACAGGCGGATATGCAGTATGGCACCGTTTAAATCGTTATTTTGTGCCATATTTTTCTGACTTAATTTTCTCTTTCGCAATCACGCGGACATGGGCTTGCCCGGTGCGGTCTTCGTACTTCTCGTAATATTGCTGGTGGTAATCCTCTGCGGGCCAGAAGGTGGGGGCCGCCGTTACTTCCGTAACGATGGGGTTTTTGTAAATCTTCTCGGCGTTGATCCGGGCAATGGTGTCCTCGGCAATCTTTTTCTGCGCGTCGTCATGATAAAAAATGGCGGAGCGATATTGCGACCCATGGTCCACCCATTGCGCATCCTTCGTCGTCGGGTCATGGGCGCGGCGCAGGAAATGGTCGAGCAAGGTCTGGTAATCCGTTTTATCGGGATCGTAATAAATTTCCAGCGCTTCGGCATGGCCCGTGCGGCCCTGGCTCACCTGTTCATAGCTGGGATGTTCAACATGGCCCCCGGCATAGCCAGAGACGGTATAGACAACGCCGGTCTGTTTTCTGAATTCACTTTCCAGACACCAGAAACATCCGCCGGCAAAGGTCGCTTTCGGGAAATCGTCGGGCATGGTGCTCACCAAATCAGGGTTATTGGGTTTGGCCGTGACGGCCCCATTGGTCGCTTTTGCTGCAACTGCATAAAAAACCAGTAAAAAGGCCAGCAGAATCAGCGGAAAGGGACGGGATAACAGGGGAATGCGGCTTTTCATTTCAGGTCCAATCGTTTAGCTATTATAACTATCTAATTCATTGGAAACAGGAGAAAAGGCCCCCTTATGACTGGGTCTTCCGGTATGGCCGCAGCAGTGGTCCCATCGCCGTCTTTACCGCTTGATCGCACGGCGCGGCGATCGATTGCGGCGTGGTGCCTGTATGACTGGGCCAACTCGGCCTTTGCCACGGTTATTATCACCTTCATCTTCTCTGTCTTTTTTGCCCGTAACATTGTCGGTGATGAGGTTGCGGGCACGGCGCAATGGGGCATGGCCATTGGTATCTCCGGCCTGATCATTGCGGTGCTCAGCCCCGTTCTGGGCGCGGTGGCGGACCATTTCGGCGCGCGGAAACCCTGGGTCGGCATTTTCAGTGCGCTGTGCATTATCTGCACCGCCTTGATGTATTTCGGGGAACCGAACGGATCGCCCGGCAATATTGCCTTTGTCCTGACGCTGCTGGTCATGGCGAACGTCACGTACGAAATTGCGCTGGTGTTCAACAATGCCATGCTGCCCCATATCGCGCCGCACCGTTTGATCGGCCGTGTGTCCGGATGGGCATGGGGCATGGGGTATATGGGCGGCTTGATCTGTCTGGCGCTGTCTTTGTTCGGGTTGATCGGGCTTGGTGATATTCCACCCTTCCTGCCTGTATCGGAAGAAGGTGGGCAGAATTTGCGTCTGGTCGCGCCCTTGGTGGCGGTGTGGTTCGGGTTGTTTACCATCCCGATGCTGATCTGGACCGATGATGTGAAGCGCACGGATATTTCCGTGATTGAATCTGTTCGCCGTGGTTTGCGCCAGTTGAAGGACTCTGCCCATACCGTGGGGCGGCAGAAAAATATGGTCCGCTTCCTGATCGGCAGTGCGATTTACCGCGACGGGTTGAACACGTTGTTCGCCATGGGTGGGCTGTACGCGGCGGCGACGTTCGCCATGTCGTTTACCGATTTGTTGATCTTCGCCATTTTGCTGAACGTGTCATCGGGCATCGGGGCGGCGTTGTTTGCGGGTATGGATGATGACCGTGGATCGCGCCAGACGTTGATCCTGTCGCTGGCCGGGTTGATTCTGGCCGGGGCGGCCGTCTTGCTGGCGCAGGATAAAACGCTGTTTACGTTTCTGGCGCTCGCGCTCGGCCTGTTTATCGGCCCGGTGCAATCGGCCAGCCGGACCTATGTCGCCCGTCTGTCGCCGCCGGAATTGGTGGCGCAATCTTATGGTTTGTATTCCTTCACCGGGCGGGCCGTGGCGATGATGGGGCCGTTTGTTTATGGTCTGGCCGTGGCGACCTTTGAAACGCAGCGCGCCGGTATGGTTAGTATCTTGCTGTTCTGGATTGTCGGAATGGCGTTTTTGTTTACAATTCACGATGAAGAAGAGGAGCCCGCGCAATGAGCATTTTTGGCCGTAAGAAAGAACACGAAAATCTGGATATCGCGATTGCAGATTCGACCAATATCATTCTGCAACACCTGAATGGGATGCAGCCGAAAATTGCCGTAATTTTGGGCTCTGGCCTCGGCGGTGTGGCGGATGCGGCGGATGTTGTTGCAACCATTCCCTACACCGATCTGCCCGGTTTTCCGCGCCCCAGTGTTGAGGGCCATGCGGGCACCTTGATCGCTGGTACGATTGACGGTGTTCCGGCGATCTTCCTGAAAGGGCGCGCGCATCTGTACGAAGGTGTCGGTCCGGCGCCGTTGAAGGTGATGATCCGCACGATGAAGACGCTGGGGGTTGAGGTTTTGTTTCTGACCAACGCGGCGGGGTCACTGCGTCCGGAAGCGCCGGCGGGCGAGTTGATTGCCATTGCGGACCAGATCAATTTCACGGGCCTGAACGTTCTGTCTGGCCCGAACGACGATGCGTGGGGCCCGCGTTTCCCGCCGATGGATAATGCGTATGATGCCGAATTGCGCGGTATGTTGTTCAATGCGGCCGCCGCCATTGGCACGCCGTTGATTGAAGGCACCTATGCTGGTTTCCTCGGCCCCACATTCGAAACCCCGGCGGAAATCCGCATGGTCAAGGCGATTGGCGGAGATTCGGTTGGCATGTCCACAGTGTCGGAATGCATTATCGCGCGCCATTGCGGTTTGAAGGTTGTTGGCTGTTCCGCCATCACCAACATGGCCGCAGGGATGAGCGAAGAGGCCTTGAGCCACGACCAGACCATTGAATGGGCGGCGATTGCCGGACAAAAACTGACCAAGCTGGTGTTGCGTTTTATCTCTGATTGGGGTGTACAAAAAGGTTTGAAGAAAGCGGCATAATCAACCATGACCATGCGGACAAAACATTCACCAAACTTCAACGAACGGGCGGGCGGCGTTACGCCCACCGTTTTGATCCTGCATTACACCGGAACAAAAACGGCGCAGGATGCCGAAGATGTGTACATGGACCCGAACCCGCCGAAACAAAAATCGCCGGGGCCAGTCAGTCCGCATTACATGATTGATTATGACGGCACCGTCACGCAATTTGTGGCCGAAGACAAGCGCGCATGGCATGCGGGCGCGTCATGGTGGGATGGGCGTGATGATATCAACAGCCATTCCATCGGCATTGAATTGGTCAATCCCGGTATCAAGCATGGCTATGTTGATTTTACTCAGGGACAGATGGATGCGCTGGAAATTCTGGTGCGCGGTATTTTGTCGCGCAATCCGATTCCTGCGCATTACGTTCTGGGGCATTCCGATATTGCGCCGACACGCAAACCGGACCCGGGTGAAAAGCTGGATTGGGCGTGGCTGGCCGCGCGCGGCATTGGCCTGTGGCCGCAACCGGACCAGCGTGATTATGATTTGGGCGATATCTTCCTTGGCAATGCGGCGGATTTGCACCGGGCGTTGACGGAATACGGGTATGACCCGCGCCTGAAACTGGATGAACTGATCCCCGCGTTCCAGCGCCATTTCCAGCCCGATGCCTTCGTTGATCCGGTCCGCCGGGGACGGAGCGACCGGGAACTGGCGGCGCGGTTGCATTGGCTGTTGCGGATGAAAAACACGACCGCCAAGGCACCAACGCCATAATTTCTTGCAAAACCATGCAATTTCCCCGATGGTGGCGGCGCCAGAGGGTCGGATGGCCGCGCCTGTCGCAAGATGGGTGAGGAAAGTCCGGGCTTCACGGAAACACGGTGCCGGGTAACACCCGGGCGGGGCGACCCGACGGACAGTGCAACAGAAAACAAACCGCCGATGGATCTTTCGGGATCACAGGTAAGGGCGAAACGGTGCGGTAAGAGCGCACCGCGGACCTGGTAACAGGGACGGCATGGCAAACCCCACCGGACGCAAGACCGAATAGGGGCCGCATATGGTGCGTTTCCGCATCGCGGCCCGGGTTGGTTGCTTGAGGTGCGTGGTAACACGCATCCCAGATGAATGGCCATCCATCATCCCTCGGGGTGATGACAGAACCCGGCTTACAGACGCTCTGGTTTTTTATTTTTATTGTGAAAAGCCGCCCGGTCAAAGGGGCGGCTTTTTCGTGGAGGCTTCCCCGCTGTTTAAGCGGTTCTTAGCTCCAGAGTTTTTGATAGAGGTCCAACACCTGGTCGAACCGTGCGGTTTCAACGGCCGTGTGCAAAATGGTGCCCACATACAGGCCGCCATTAATGGCCAAGGTCAGAAGTAACAGAATAGCAATCATGGAAAATCTCCCCACACACAAATGATGAGCGCGGTATTGCGCCCATTTTCGTTTTTTCACACACATGTCCCGGTTCCACACACTGTCGCCAGGACGATCGATGGTTTACCATAACGAATCTTGCGGGGCAATCAATTTTTTCATAATAAAATTTCGTTTTGAGTGGGTGACCGGAAAAATTGTGGATTTCTGCGGGTTCCGGGGTGGGGGTCTTTCAAAGGGAGGGGCGTTTTCGCCCCACCGATGGTGTGCTTTTCAAAAACATGGGGGTCAATCTGTGGATAACTCTGTGTGTTGGGGTGGGATAAGCCTGTGTTTCGGCTCCTGAACGGATCGGGCGAAAAGCGATTTTGATGCGGTTTTACAAGGGTTCCCTGCATTTCTCTTTTTCCCATTTTGGGGGCGCCTCTGTGGATAAGCGGGGTGCCCGAAACCCTTGGAAAACCGGGGTTTTTGGGTGGTGTGTCCGTTGAATTCCATGCCATCCCATGATATCCCATATAGAACCATGTTTCACCGTGGCGGGCGTTCCGTGATTCGCGCCTGTCGGGACCTTGAAGCTGGCGCCGACCTTCGACCTTCTTTGACATGAACCCTTTGCAGCAAACGGAACGCACTCGTCTCCATGGCGTTGTTTCTTTCGACATACATCAATCGCGTTGACCGCAAGGGACGGGTATCCGTTCCGGCGGCATTTCGCACCGCCCTGAACGCGCAGGCGTTTCAGGGGATTGTTGTATTCCGCTCGCCTGTTCATGCCTGCCTCGAAGGATTTGATGGCGCGAAGATGGATGATCTGGCCACGCGTCTGGATCAATTCGATTTGTTCTCCGCTGAACAGGATGATCTGGCCACTGCCATTTTCGGCGATGCCACACCGATGGCGTTCGATGGCGATGGCCGCGTGACGTTGACACCGGACTTGATGGCCCACGCCAATATTGCGGAGCAGGTGGCGTTCGTTGGTCTGGGTCGTAAATTCCAATTGTGGGAACCATCCGCACTGAAAGCGCGTCAGGTTCACGCCCGCGCGAATGCGCGGGATAAAGGTTTGACGCTGCCCTCGATCATCGGGGGGGCCGCATCATGATTCAGGATACAGCGCCGCATATTCCAGTGATGCTGGATGAAGTTTTAACGGCCCTGGCCCCCGTCGCGGGCGAAACCTATGTCGATGGCACGTTTGGTGCGGGCGGGTATTCACGCGCGACGCTGGACCGCGCACCGGGGTGCCGTATCGTCGGGATTGATCGTGACCAAACCGCGCATGACCGCGCCGCCGCGTGGAAAGATACATACGGCGATAAATTGATTTTGTTGCACGGTACGTTTGGCAATGTGCGGGATCTTCTGGATCAGGCGGGCATTGATCGTGTTCAGGGCTTTATGTTGGATATCGGCGTATCGTCGATGCAGATTGATAATGCTGATCGTGGCTTCTCCTTCCGCTTTGATGGTCCGCTGGATATGCGCATGGATCAAAGCGCGGGCGAAAGCGCCGCCGATATTGTCCGTGATATGGACGAAACCGATCTGGCCAATCTGATTTACAATTACGGCGAAGAACGCCATTCCCGCCGCATTGCCCGCGCGATTGTCGATGCACGTGTTGTTACGCCGATTGAAACCACCGCTGCGCTTGCAACAATCGTTGAAAAAGCCATGCCGGGGCGACGCAAGCCCAATGACATTCACCCGGCCACCCGCACGTTCCAGGCGTTGCGCATCGCCGTGAATGATGAATTGGGCGAGCTGGAGCGCGCGCTGGCCGCGTCCGAACATATTCTGGAGGAGGGCGGGCGTCTGGTTGTTGTCACCTTCCATTCTCTGGAAGATCGTATCGTCAAAAACTTCTTCAAAACGCGGTCGGGTGATGTGCCCGCACCGTCCCGTCACGCTCCGATGGCTGCGCACAGCGATCATCCGGTCCCCACCTTCCGCCTTACGCAACGCAAGGCGATTGATCCCACCGATGCCGAAACCCGGCGCAATCCCCGTTCAAGATCCGCAAAATTGCGGAGTGCTATTCGTACCAATGCTCCCGCATGGAGTGATGAAGTATCCAAAAAATTTGCGAAAGGGGGGCGTGGATAATGCGCATTCGCCTTTCGTCTATCGTTTCGCTCGGCTTGGCCGGGATGGCGGGATTCATGCTGTTCCAAACCAGCCAGAACGTGCAGCAGGCCGAGCATCAATTGCGCGGGCTGAATGCGCAACTGACCAAAGAGGGCGAAGCCCTGCGCGTGCTGGAAGCGGAATGGGATTATCTCAATCGCCCCGACCGGTTGGAAGAACTGGCGCGTCAGCATTTGAAAATGAAGCCGATTGATCCGGCTCTGCTGGTGCGTGATGGTGGGGCGTTGCCCGATCAGATGGAACCGATTATTCCCGCGCGTAAACCCGATCCGGCTTTGCGCCGTGCTGTTTTAAAACCCTCTCCTTCTCCGGCGGGTTCTCCGCCGTCTGTTGCTGTCCACGATCCTGTGGCTTCTCCGGCAACATCGTCTCCATCGTCTGAAAATTTTGATACGTTGATCAATCGCCTGACCGATACGGAACCAAGCGGGGGTACGCCATGAGCCCATCCCCGTTTTTCCGTCAAAAAGTCATGAAGTTGATTGGCACGCGGCGCTCCGCATTGGATCTGGCGCGTGGGCGAATCATGTTTATGCGGGTGTGCTTTGCCTCGGCCTTTGTGTTGGTGGCGGTGCGCGGATTTGACTTGACGATCCTGCAGGGTGAATTGCCGCGGTTGAGCCAAGGTCTGTCCAGTGGGTTTTCACAAGAATCATCCCCGCGTGATTACACGCAAGGGCCGAAGACGGCGCCAACGACTTTGCGTGCCGATATCGTCGATCGCAACGGCGTTATTCTGGCGCGGTCGGTGCAAACTGCCTCGCTCTACGCCGATCCGAAATTGATTCCGGACCCGGAAGGGGTGGCGCGTGATCTGGTCAAGGTTCTGCCGGACCTGTCCTATGGCGATGTTTTGAAAAAATTGCAGCGTGATGGGCGTTTTGTCTGGATCAAGCGCAACCTTGCGCCACAGGATCAATATGCTGTGCTGGGGCTGGGGCATCCGGGTCTGTCCTTTGAAACCGAAGCTAACCGTTTGTACCCGCAAGGGGCGTTGGGTGCGCATCTGGTGGGCTATACCAATGTGGACGGCAATGGTCTGGCCGGTGTTGAACGCAGTTTCGACAATGTTCTGCGGGCGGGCAAAGAGCCCGTGCAGTTGACCATCGATGTGCGTTTACAACATGTCTTGCGCCGTGAAATTTCGCGCACGATCAAGGATTTCAACGCCAAGGGCGGCATGGGCGTGATTATGAACGTGCATGACGGTGAAATTCTGGCGGCGGTATCGTTGCCCGATTTTGATCCGCACAGCGCGGGATCGGCCAAGCCGGACAATCTGTTCAACCGCCTGTCACTGGGCGTGTATGAAATGGGCTCGACCTTCAAGCTGTTTTCGACCGCGGCCTATCTGGAATTAAAAAATGCGCCGATTGGCCAGACCTTTGATGCGACCAAGCCGCTGACCATCGGTCGCTTTACGATTAAAGATTATCACGCGCAAAAACGTATCCTGACCATTCCTGAAATTTTCATGTATTCGTCCAACATTGGTTCGGCCCTGATGGGGCAGGCCGTGGGAACGGATGCGCTGAAGAATTTCTATGCCGATCTGGGGTTCATGGCCCCGGTGAAAATTGAAATTGACGAAGTTGGGCAGCCGATTATCCCGTCACCGTGGCGTGAAACCAGCACGCTGACGGCGTCTTATGGTCACGGCATTGCGGTGTCGCCGTTGCATGTGGCCTCCGCCGCGTCATCCATCGTCAATGGTGGCTTGCGTGTGAACCCGCATATCGTTCTCGATAAAATCGCCGAAGATAAAGAAAACGCATCGGTGCGTGTCGTGTCGGCGGAAACGGCACACCGCATTCGTCAATTGCTGCGCCTGACGGTCAGCCATGGCACGGGTGGCAAGGCCGATGTGCCGGGTTACATGGTCGGCGGTAAAACCGGATCGGCGGAAAAGCCGGGTGCGCGTGGCGGATATGACCGCAAACGTTTGCTGTCATCCTTCCTTGGCGTATTCCCGTCGGATGATCCGGATTATGTCGTTCTGGTGATCGTGGACGAGCCGCAGGGGAATAAAGAATCCTATGGCTATGCCACGGGTGGATGGGTTGGTGCCCCGGCTGTCGGTCGTGTGGTGACGGCGATGGCGTCGGTTCTGGCATTGCCGCCGAAGGATATTCCGGCGGAGAAGGATATTTCCGCGGAACTGGTTCGCTATGTCCATGATCCAAAGAAAGCGGGGGAATGATGGCGAAAAAGCTTTCGACCCTGATCGATCATTATACGGGCCCGGATGTGGATGTGTCCGGCATCGCGCTGGACAGCCGCGCGGTCAAGCCGGGGTATGTGTTCGTTGCTGTGCCGGGCGTGAAGGTTGATGGACGCGATTTTATTGCGGCCGCCATTGCATCCGGGGCCGGGGCCGTTGTTGTTCCGACCGGGACGAAAGCCGATGGCAACGTTGTTTTTATCCCGCACGATAATCCGCGCCATGTGGCGGCGGTGATGGCGGCGCGATTTTATGGGCGCCAGCCGGAGATTGTTACGGCGGTGACGGGCACCAACGGCAAAACATCGACCGCCCATTTCACGCAGCAGCTTTGGGCCGGGTTGAATATGGCTTCGGCCAGTTTGGGTACCATTGGTGTACGTGGAACGCATTTTAACCGTGACGGGGCCATGACCACGCCGGACCCGGTATCATTGATGGCGCTGATGGCCGAAATGGCGGATGCGGGTGTGACCCATCTGGCGATGGAGGCCTCCAGCCACGGGCTGGACCAAAACCGTCTGGACGGCGTGTGCGTATCGGCGGCGGGTTTTACCAATTTGACGCGTGATCATCTGGATTATCACGGTGACATGAAAACCTATCTAGCGGCCAAGGCACGCCTGTTTTCATCGGTCCTGCGCGATGATGGTACGGCGGTGCTGAATGCCGATGATGAGGCATTTGCGGCGCTGGCCGATATTTGTAAATCGCGTGGCCTGCGGATGTGGTCCTATGGGCAATCTGCGCAGGATATCGTTTTGAAATCCCGCACCTTGCGTCCCGATGGACAGGATTTGCAGATCAATGTTCTGGGGCATGATTATACGGTGGCGTTGCCATTGGTCGGGCAGTTTCAGGCGATGAATGCGCTGTGCGCCCTCGGGCTGGCACTGGCCGAAGATGATTCCCGCGTGGATGCGCTGGTCGATGGCCTCTCCCGCCTGCAGGGTGCGCCGGGGCGGTTGCAGAATATTCCGGGTCACCCGCAGGGTGCGGCGGTCTATGTCGATTACGCGCATACGCCGGATGCACTGGTCAATGTGCTGCAATCCCTGCGCCCGCATACGGCGGGACGGTTGGTGTGTTTGTTTGGCTGTGGTGGCAACCGAGATAAGGGCAAACGCCCGGTGATGGGCGGCATTGCCGCTGATCTGGCCGATCATGTCATCGTCACGGACGATAACCCACGGTTTGAACAGGCCGATGTGATCCGCGCTGAAATTATGGCCGGTGTGACAAAAAATGATGCCGAAAATATCGGCGATCGCCGCGTGGCGATTCAGCATGCTGTGCGCATGTTGAAACAAGGGGATGTTCTGGTCATTGCCGGGAAAGGGCATGAGCAGGGGCAAATTATTGGGGATCGGGTGGAACATTTCGACGATGTCGAAGAGGCCACCGCAGCAATTTTGAATATCGGGCTTGGGGAAGCATAAGAATGTTATTTTGTAAGCATAGGCAGAAGCCTGAATCACACGTGATCTGGAGCGCATCCGACGCGGCGAAAGCCACGAACGGACGTTTGCTGGGCGCGCAGGATTGGGCCGCCACGGGCGTGTCGATTGATACACGCACATTGCAGCCGGGTGATCTGTTTATCGCCATCAAGGGTGATGCCAGCGATGGCCATGCCTATGTGAAAATGGCTTTGGACAAGGGGGCTGCTGCGGTGATGATCGCGCATCCGGTCGATGGCTTGCCCGACCACGCGCCGATTTTGATGGTAGATGATACGTTCACGGGCATGCAGGCTTTGGGTCAGGGTGCCCGTAACCGCACGGGGGCAAAGATCATCGGTGTCACCGGTTCGGTTGGTAAAACCGGAACGAAGGAAATGATGGCCGTGGCCTTTGGGGCCTTGGGCCAGACTCATTACAGCAAGGCCAGCCACAACAACCATTGGGGTGTGCCGCTGTCATTGTCCACCATGCATGCGGGGTGTGATTACGGCATTTTCGAAATGGGCATGAACCATGCCGGGGAACTTTCCGGACTGACAAGCCAAGTGCGCCCGCACATTGCGATTATCACCACCATTGAACCGGTTCATCTGGAACATTTCGGCACGACCGAAGCCATCGCCGCGGCGAAGGCGGAAATTTTCGAAGGTATGGGTGCCAGCGGTGTGGCCATTTTAAATGCCGACAACCCGCATTTCGACCAATTGGCGCAAGGCGCACGCAAATGTGGCGTTGGCAAAATCCTGTCCTTCGGTGGCGGGGATGATGTTGATGGGCGGTTGGTGGAATGCCTGCTGGCGTCCAACGGATCGCGTGTGCGGGCCGTGATTTGCGGGGAAGAGGTATCGTTCACCCTGCTGATCGCCGGGCGTCATATTGCCATGAACGCGATTGCCGTGTTGCTGGCCGTGTCCGCCGCCGGTGGAAACGTGCGCAAGGCCGCGAAAGCATTGGAAAAAGTGGCCCCCCCGGTGGGCCGTGGCCGCCGCGAGCGTATCAATATTGGGGATCGCCGTAATCCTGTCACATTGATCGATGAAAGCTATAACGCATCCCCCGTGGCGATGCAGGCGGCGTTCAAGGTTTTGGCCCTGATCGATCCGGGTCGTGGCGGGCGCCGCATTGCGGTGCTGGGCGATATGCTGGAGCTGGGGGCCGATGGGGCGCGGTTGCATGCCGAACTGGCCCTGCCGTTACAGGCGGCGGATGTGAATCTGGTCTATACATGCGGTGCGCTGATGAAAAATCTGCATGATGCGTTGCCGCCGGAGCAACGCGGCGCGCATCGCGCGACCAGCACCGAACTGGCCGAAATCGTGCCCGAAGTTCTGGTGCCGGGTGATGTCGTGATGGTCAAGGGATCGCACGGCAGCCGGATGGATGTTGTGGTGGAAACGCTGCGTCATCTGCCGCATACACGCAAACAAAAGAAAAACGCAAACACATCACGCCGCGAGGTTGAAGATGCTTTATAATTTGCTGGCCCCGCTGGGCGACGATTTTATCTTTTTCAACCTGTTCCGGTATCTGACCTTCCGGACCGGGTGTGCCATTATGACGGCGCTGGTGATTTGTTTCCTGATTGGTCCCGGCATGATCCGCTGGCTGAAATCAAAACAGGGCAGCGCCAGCAACATCCGCGAATATCTGGAAGAAGCCCACGCGAAGAAAGCCGGCACGCCAACCATGGGCGGGTTGATGGTTCTGATTTCCGTGACCATTTCCACGCTGTTGTGGGCGGATTTGTCCAACCATTATGTATGGATCGCCCTGATGGTCATGGTCGGGTTCGGCATGATTGGCTTTGGCGACGATTATCTGAAACTGACCAAGAAAAATTCCAAGGGGTTGTCGGGCAAGCTGAAACTGGTGGCGCAAATTACCATTGGTTTGATTGCGACCTTGTGGGCCATGCATGTGGCCCCGGAAACGCTGAACCATCATGTGGCCATTCCGTTCTTTAAATCCCTGTTCCTGAATCTGGGGTGGTTCTTCATTCCGTGGGCGGTGATTGTCATGGTTGGCGCATCGAACGCCGTGAACCTGACCGATGGTCTGGATGGTCTGGCGATTGTTCCAGTGGCGATTGCGGCGGCGTGTTTTGGTCTGATCGCCTATCTGGTCGGCAATGCGATTTATTCCGATTATTTGCAAATTCCGTTCGTGCCGGGCACGGGCGAGCTGGCCATTCTGTGCGGTGCGCTGGTTGGTGCAGCGATGGGGTTCCTGTGGTACAACGCGCCCCCGGCGATGGTGTTTATGGGCGATACCGGGTCCTTGTCCATGGGCGGGGTTCTGGGCGCGATGGCGGTGATTACGAAACACGAACTGGTTCTGGCCATTATCGGTGGGCTGTTCGTGCTGGAAACCGTATCTGTGATCGTGCAGGTGGCGTCGTTTAAATTGACGGGCAAGCGCGTGTTCCGCATGGCGCCGCTGCACCATCATTACGAGAAAAAAGGGTGGTCGGAACCGACCGTGGTGATCCGTTTCTGGATCATTGCTGTCATCCTGGCTTTGATCGGGCTTTCAACATTGAAATTGCGATGATTGATCTATCGTCTATCGCCGCCAATCTGGGTGGTCGTCCTGTTGCGGTGTTCGGGTTGGGGTTATCCGGCCTGGCCACCGTTTCGGCTTTTGTGCGGGCGGGTGTATCCGTCACGGCATGGGACGATGATGAAACCAAGCGGACACAGGCCGCCGCCGAAGGCGCGACCATCAGCAATCTGACGATCGCCGATCTGTCCGGTTTTGCCATGCTGGTCGTGGCGCCGGGTATTCCGCTGACGCACCCGGAACCGCACGTGATTGTGGCGCGGGCGCAGGATGCGGGCGTAGAAATTCTGGGCGATGTTGAATTGTTGCATCGGGCTGGTCATGGGCGCAAAACCATCGGCATAACCGGCACAAACGGTAAATCAACAACCACGGCGCTGATCGGGCATATTCTGAATGCCAGCGGCGTGACGGCATCCGTCGGCGGGAATATTGGCCGTGCGGCGTTGGATATTGAATTGCCGCCGCAGGATGGCGTGATCGTTCTGGAATTATCATCCTATCAACTGGATTTGTGCCCGACATTTGCACCGAATATTGGCGTGCATATGAATTTAACGCCCGATCATCTGGATCGCCACGGCGACATGGCCGGATATGCGGCGGCGAAGATGCGGATTTTCCGTGGAACCGGGGCCGCGATTATCGGTGTGGATGACGAACCATCCCGCGCCATGTTCAAACAGGTGCAGGAGGCGGGTGAACGCGATGTCTACGCGATTTCCGTCCTGAACCCGGTGGAGCGTGGAGCCTATGTATCAAACGGCGTGCTGTTTGATTGCATGGATGGGGAGGTGCGTGAAATCGGGTCCGTGTCCGCGTTGACGACCTTGCCCGGCGTGCATAACCACCAGAATATTTGCGCCGCCTATATCACCGCGCGCCTGTCCGGGTTGGATGCGGATGTGATTATGAATGCGGTCAAAACCTATCCGGGGTTGCCGCATCGTCAATTTATGACGCGCGTGATCAACGGCGTGGCCTATGTGAATGACAGCAAGGCGACCAATGCCGATGCCACGGCCAAGGCTTTGGTCTGTTACCGCAACATCTGCTGGATCGTTGGAGGCAAGCCGAAGGATGGCGGCCTGAATGGTCTGGAACCGTTTATGGATCGCGTGCGCAAGGCGTTTGTGATCGGCGCGGCCATGGATGATTTTTGCAAATGGCTGGATAATCGTGGCGTTGATTATGTGCGCAGCGAAACGCTGGACCGCGCCGTCAGTGAGGCCCATATCACGGCGCAAGCCGCACGGGGTGAACCGGGCGGGGCCGGCGTTGTGTTACTGTCCCCGGCCTGTGCGTCGTTCGATCAATTCCGGTCCTTTGAACACCGGGGCGATGAATTCACGAAAATGGTCATGGCATTGCCCGAAGGGGACAAGGCATGATCGGATTATCCACCAACCATTCCCGCACGGGGCGCATGTTTTCCCGGACCGACCAATCCATCGTCGGTCAATGGTGGTGGACGGTGGACCGCGTGTTGTTATCCATCATGCTGGCGCTGGCCGGGATCGGGATTGTGATGGTGGTGACCGGGTCGCCGCCGGTGGCGGAACGGTTGGGGCTGGATCAATATTATTTCTTTAAACGCCATATGGTGTTTTTGGTGCCGTCGCTTCTGGCCATGGTTGGCCTGTCGATGTGTTCGCACCGGACCATCTGGCGCATTGCCAGTGTTATTCTGGCGGGCAGCATTTTGTGCATGGCGTTCGTTCTGGTCGCCGGGGCGGAAGTGAAGGGCGCGCAGCGCTGGATTCACTTGCCCTTCGGTTCCATCCAGCCCAGCGAGTTCGCTAAACCCGCCTTCGCCGTTGTCATCGCATGGTTTATGGCGCGGCAGAAGGATCAACCGGGCTTCCCCGGTGATCGTCTGGCGGCGGGGCTGTATGCGTTGTTGATTTCACTGCTGATCCTGCAACCCGATTTCGGCATGTCGATGCTGGTCACCGCGATTATTGTGGGGCAGGTGTTTCTGGCGGGGCTGCCGTTGCGTCTGGTCGTCGGGCTGGGCGGTGTGGCGGCTCTGGGCGGTGTGGCGGCGTATTTCGGCCTGCACCACGTGCGCAGCCGTATTGACCGCTTCCTCAATCCCGAAACGGGCGATACGTACCAGATCGATCTGGCGCGCCAAGCGTTTCAGGAAGGTGGCATATTCGGTGCCGGGCCGGGGCAGGGGACGGTGAAGCTGGCCATTCCCGATGCGCATACCGATTTCGTGTTTTCGGTGGCGGGTGAAGAAATGGGCTTGGTTCTGTTGCTGATCATCATCGGCTTGTTCGCTTGGGTGATTTTGCGTGGCCTGAACCGCGTGATGGATTCGGATAACATGTTTGTTATTCTGGGCACGGGCGGTCTGTTGACCATGTTCGGGTGCCAAAGTCTGGTCCATATGGGGTCGAATCTGGCCCTGATCCCGACCAAGGGGATGACATTGCCTTTCTTAAGCTACGGCGGATCGTCGCTGGTGGCTGTGGGCGTGGGCATGGGGTTTTTGCTGGCTTTGACCCGGCGCCAGGGGCGATCGACCATCGCCAAGGGCGGAATGGCCCCCAAAACCCAGATGAATGCCTCCTAAACCTTTGGGATAAGGCGGGTTTGTGGCATGATGCAACCCTGTACAGACCCGTTTTCAGGCAGTAAAACGTCATTATGACAGATACATCCAAACTGATTCTTTTGAGCGCCGGCGGGACCGGCGGCCATGTGTTCCCGGCGGCAGCGCTTGGGCGTGATTTGATTTCGCGCGGTTATCGCGTTGAACTGGTCACCGACGCGCGCGGCAGCAAGTTCGCGAATATTTTTGGGGACATCCCCGTCCATGTGATCAGCGCGGGAACGCTCGGCCGTGGATTGGTGGGCAAGGTGCGCGGGGCGGCGGGGTTGGCCTTTGGCATTTTGCAGGCCCGCAATCTGGTGAAAAAATTAAAGCCGACGGTCGTTGCCGGGTTTGGTGGGTATCCATCCTTCCCCGCCGTGTTCGCGGCGCAGGGGATGAAGGTGGACACCATCATCCACGAACAAAACGCCATCGTTGGCCGCGCCAACGTGATGCTGGCCGCACGCGCCAGCCGGATCGCATTGTCCATGCCGCATGTGCATGGGTTGGAACCGGCGGATAATGCCCGTGCCGTTGTGACGGGCAATCCGGTGCGTGAAGAAATTTCGTCCTTAAGCTACAAACCCTATCCGATTATTCAACCGGATGGCGCTCTGCGCATTTTCGTCATGGGCGGGTCGTTGGGGGCGCATGTGTTTTCCGATGTGGTTCCGGCGGCTTTGTCGCGTCTGTCCCCGGATTACCGTGCGCGGATCGAAGTGGTTCAGCAATGCCGTGAAAGCGACATTGAAAATGTGCGTCGCATTTATGATGCGGCGGGAATCAAGGCGGAATTGGAAACATTCTTCCGCGATGTGCCGGACCGTTTGGCGCACACGCATTTGGTGGTTGGCCGTTCCGGTGCCAGCACGGTGGCCGAAGTCACCGCCGCGGGCCGCCCGGCGATTTTCGTGCCCTATCCGCACCATGCCGACCAACAGCAAAAAGCCAACGCAGATATGGTGGCCGATGCGGGTGGTGCATGGGTGATGACGCAGAACGGATTTACCGAGGAAGCCTTGCTGGCCCGCATTGAAACCTTCCTGCAAAACCCGCAAACATTGTTCCGCGCGGCGGAAGCGGCGCGCAGTGTTGGCCGCCCGGATGCGGCGCGGCGTTTGGGCAATCTGGTGATGGCCGTGGCCTCTGGCTGGGATGGCGAAGCCATGCGCCCGCAAGGTCCGACGCCCAGTAACGAGGATAAATAGAATGCGTATTATTCCCTGCGACACCGGAACATTGCATTTCGTCGGTATCGGCGGTATTGGCATGAGCGGCATTGCCGAAATTCTGCACGGCATGGGCTACAGCGTGCAGGGATCGGACCAATCCGAGAACGCCAACGTGCAACGTTTGCGGGACAAGGGCATTCACGTGTCCATCGGTCACGCGGAAGAAAATTTACAAACGCCGCAGGGCGATATGGCGGCGGTTGTCGTTGTGTCATCCGCCGTGAAATCCACGAACCCGGAACTGGTTGCCGCACGCGATGCACGTCTGCCCGTTGTGCGCCGGGCGGATATGCTGGCCGAATTGATGCGTTTGCGCCGGGCCATCGCCATTGGCGGCACGCACGGTAAAACCACCACGACGTCGATGGTTGGCGCGATGCTGGAATCCGGCGGGGTTGACCCGACGGTGATCAATGGCGGCATCGTCAATGCCTATGGCACCAACACGCGCATGGGCGTGGGGGATTGGATGGTGGTGGAGGCGGATGAAAGTGATGGCACATTCACGCGCCTGCCCGCAACGCATGTCGTTGTCACGAATATCGACCCGGAACATATGGATCATTACGGCGATTTCGATGCCGTGCGCGAATCCTATCGCCAATATGTGCAGAATATTCCGTTCTACGGCTTTGCCGTTTTGTGCCTCGACCATCCGGAAGTGCGCGATCTGGCGGAATCTGTAACCGATCGCAAAATCATTACCTACGGCTTTGCCGATGATGCCGATGTGCGGGCCGAAAATGTGCGCGTTGAAAATGGCGTGTCCGTTTTCGATGTGATTTTCGATGATGGGTTGGCTCTGTCCGATATGCGCTTGCCGATGCTGGGTCTGCATAACGTGCAGAATTCTTTGGCGGCGCTTGCCATTGGCCATCAACTGGATTTTTCGGAAGCGGCGATGCGCGAAGCGTTGGCTGACTTTGCCGGGGTTAAACGCCGTTTCACCCGCACGGGTGTAGTTGATGGCATTACCGTGATTGATGATTACGGCCATCACCCGATTGAAATTACGGCGGTGTTAAAGGCCGCGCGCATGGCCGTGTCGGAAACGGGCGGGCGTGTTCTGGCCGTGATGCAGCCGCACCGTTATTCGCGCCTGTCGTCGTTGTTCGGTGAATTTTGCGCCTGTTTTGCCGATGCGGATTATGTGTTTATCGCGCCCGTCTACGCCGCTGGTGAAACGCCGATCAATGGTGTTGACCACCAGATTTTGGCGGAGGGCGTTGAACAATCCGGCCACCACCGCGTTGCCGTTCTGGCCGGACCCGAAGGGTTGCCGGTGGCGATCAACGCTGTGGCGAAACCGGGTGATTACGTTGTTTGCCTTGGGGCCGGGGATATTACTAAATGGGCGTATGCCTTGCCGGGGCAGATTGAAAATTTACGCGGCCTGACGAAAAAATCGGGAAGCGCTGCGTAAACCCTGCCATGACAAAACCCGCCGTTAAAATTGCATCCACTCAATTGCCGTCCGTGCGCGGGCGCTATACCGACAATGCCCCGTTGGGCAGTGTGGGGTGGTTCCGCTGTGGGGGAACGGCGGATGTGTTGTTTAAGCCCGCCGATATGGATGATCTGGTGGCATTCTTGTCGGCGTGCCCCGCGGATATTCCGGTGACCACGTTGGGCGTTTTATCCAACACCATCGTGCGTGATGGCGGTTTGCGCGGTGTTGTGATCCGTCTGGGGCGTGAATTTGCCGATATTCGCGTGGATGGGTTGGAAGTCTCTGCGGGGGCCGCCGCGCTGGATGGCAATGTGGCCAATGTCGCTGCCGATGCGGGGCTGGCGGGATTGGAATTTTTAAGCGGTGTGCCTGGCACGATTGGTGGGGCGTTGCGTATGAATGCGGGCGCGTATGGAACGGAAACGAAAGATGTTCTGGTCCACGCCACGGCGGTGGATCGTGCGGGGTGCGTGCGTCAATTGACACCCGCCGATATGCACATGACGTACCGTCATACCGATGTGCCGGATGATTGGATTTTTACGCACGCCGTGTTCCGTGGAACGCCGGGGGATGCCGAAACCATTCGTGCCCATATCGCCGATATCAAAACCAAACGCGCGACGACGCAACCGATCCGGGAAAAAACCGGCGGGTCGACCTTCGCCAACCCATCCGCCGATGAACTGGCCGCCGCCGGGTTGCCGGAGGGGACGAAAACCTGGCAATTGATCGACCGCGTGGGCGGGCGGGGTCTGACCATCGGTGGGGCGATGATGTCGGATTTGCATTGTAATTTTATGATCAATACCGGAACGGCCACGGCCGCTGATCTGGAAAATCTGGGCGAGGAAATCCGTCGCCGGGTGCTGGATCAAACCGGCGTGACGTTGCGGTGGGAAATTCGCCGAATTGGTGATGTTTTGCCCGATCCGGCGCTTGTCCCCGACCCCCAACATCTGCAATGATGGTAACAGGTCACGGAAACGAAAGGGGCTCATCATGGCGAAGAAGGTTGCATTGCTGGTTGGCGGTTGGTCTGCTGAACGTCAAGTGTCTCTGGACAAAGGTAAATCCGTTGAAAAGGCCCTGATCGAAGCGGGCTATGACGTGACCGTCATCGACGTGAAGAAAGATATTCCCGCGCTGATCGCCTCCCTGACGCCGAAACCGGATGCGGTTTTCAATAATCTTCATGGCCGCGGCGGTGAAGATGGCGTGATTCAGGGCGTTTTGGAAATGCTCGAAATTCCCTACACTCATTCCGGCGTTCTGGCATCCGCCATCGGGATGGACAAGCCGATTACCCGCCGTCTGGCCGCATCGGTTGGCGTGCCGGTGGCCGATGGCCGTGTGGCGACAAAGGACGAAGTGCTGTCCGGCAAAGTCATGGATGCGCCGTATGTTGTGAAGCCGACGAACGAAGGCTCCAGCGTGGGCGTGCGCATCGTGCTGGAAAACGACAATCATCCGCCGCTGGATGCCGATAGCTGGGTTTACGGTGAAACCGTTCTGGTCGAACGCTACATTCCGGGCCGCGAATTGACCGTGGCCGTTCTGGACGGCGTGGCCCAGGCCGTGACCGAGATTGTGTCCCAAACCCGTTTCTTTGATTACGAAGCCAAATACCACGACACCCGTACATCCTACGTCATGCCGGCCCCCGTGCCGGATGATGTTTACAACACGGCGCTTGACTATGCGAAGCGTGTCTACGATGTTCTCGGGTGCGAAGGGCTGGCCCGTTGTGATTTCCGCTATGATGATTCAAAGGCGGGCGCAACGGGATTGTGCTTCCTCGAAATTAACACCCAACCTGGATGCACGGCTGAATCCATCGGTCCGTCCCAGGTTATTCGCAACGGCAAAACCTTTGCCGAACTTTGTGCCCACCTTGTGGAGAATGCCCGATGCCACGCTCTCGATCAGGGAAATCAAACGGCGCACGCCGCAGCTCCGTCCTCGGACGGCGCAGCCGCAACGCAAAAAAAACGCGCATAATTAACGCGTTACGCCGTTTTGGTTTTATCACCGCGCTGGTCGTGACCAGCGCGTGGGGTGGTGCTTGGCTGTGGATGTCCGGCACGGTGACGCGCACGATGGACAATGCGGAACTGGCGTTTCAGGATTCCGCGGCTGAGGCAGGGTATGCCGTGCAGAACGTGCTGGTCGAGGGCCGCGTGAATGCCGATCCCGATGTTTTGCTGGGCTTGATCAATGCGCGCCGGGGCGACCCGATCATGGCGTTTGATCCGGTTGAGGTCAAAGCGCAACTGGAGCGTATTTCATGGGTGGAAAGCGCCCACGTTGAGCGCCGTTTGCCCGATACCATTTACGTGCGTTTGACCGAACGCGCACCGCTGGCTTTGTGGCAGCATCAGGGGAAAATTCGTCTGGTGGATGGCAAGGGCACGGTTCTGGCTGAAACCAATTTGGCAAAATTCCGCAATCTGCCCTTGATCGTGGGCGAAGATGCCCCGTTCCATGCCGCGCCGCTGATCGGGTTGCTGGGCGGTGAACCAACCATCCGTGATCAGGTCGAGGCCATCACATGGGTGGGCGAACGCCGTTGGGATTTGAAAATGAAAAACGGTGTGGTCGTGCGTCTGCCGGAAGGCGATGTGGCGCTGGCGCTGTCCCGTCTGGCCAAGGCCGAGGCCGAAGATGGCTTGTTGAAAAAAGACATCACGATCGTTGATCTGCGCGAAGGCAACCGCATCACCGTGCGCACCGCGCCGGGGCGGGTTCAGGAATATAAGGCCAGTTTCAGCCTGTCTGGCGACAATGATATTTAAGGGTATGAACGGCGTATAAACTTATGAAACACAAACCAAAACCAAAGGGCTCCGTCCTCGCCGCGCTGGATATTGGCAGCAGCAAGATCGCCTGCTTCATCGCGCGCATTATTGATGATGAAGGCGGGTTCGAAGTTTTGGGCATCGGCCATCAGGCGTCCAACGGAATCAAAGGCGGCACCGTCATTGATCTGGAAGCTGCCGAAGCCTCCATCCGTCAGGCGGTGAATGCGGCCGAACATATGGCGGCGCAGACGATCAAGGGTTATCCCTTGCGCGAAGTCGTCATCAACGTCCCCGGTATTCATGCGCAATCGCATTCCTTCGGTGTTGATATTGACGTTCTGGGGCATGAAGTCACCGACCACGATATTCGCCGGGCCTTGGCCCGCGCGCAGACGCAAGCGCTCAGCACCGATCACGAACTGGTCCACACCATCGCCACGGGCTTCACTGTGGATGGTCATGGCGGCGTGCGCGATCCGCGTGGTTTGTTTACACAAAAAATGCAGGCCCATATCCATCTGGTGACGGGGGATACCGGGGCGCTGCGCAATATTGCGACGTGTATTGAACGCTCACACCTTGATATTACGGCGATGTGTCTGTCGTCCTACGCCGCTGGTCTGGCCAGTCTGGTCGAAGATGAAATGGATCTGGGCTGTACCGTGATTGATATGGGCGGGGGCGTGACGTCACTGGCCGTCTTCCAAGGCGGATCAATGATTTATGCCGACTCTATTCCGGTCGGTGGCCAGCATGTGACCAGCGACGTGGCGCGCGGCCTGACCACCACCATGGCGGCGGCGGAGCGGTTGAAAACGCTCTATGGTTCGGCCATGGCATCGTCCACGGATGAAAGCGAATTGATCGACGTGCCGCAAATTGGCGAAGACCCGGATGTTGCACCCAACCATGTGCCGCGCTCTCTGCTGGTGGGTATTATTCAACCGCGTCTGGAAGAAATTTTTGAATTGGTGCGCGCCCGTCTGGATGATTCCGGGCTGGGTTCGGCCATTGGTCGCCGTGTGGTGTTAACCGGCGGGGCCAGTCAGTTGCCGGGCCTGCGCGATCTGGGGCAACATGTGCTGGATAAACAAGTGCGTTTGGGGCGTCCTCTGCGCGTCGGGGCGTTGCCCGAAGCGGTGAGCGGTCCGGCCTTTGCCACGACCGCTGGTCTTCTGACCTTTATCTCCGAACATGCCGACGAAATGCCCGCCGCCATTATGGCACAGGCGGAACCGGGCAATTTGTTCGACCGCGTGCGGTTGTGGCTGCGGGAAAACTGGTAGAATCTTAGGTAAGCTATTGAGCCGTCACCCCGGCGCAGGCCGGGGTCTTCGTCCATTATGGTGAGAAGATCCCGGCCTGCGCCGGGATGACGTATATGGGTGAGGGGCTGCTTGTTCGGGTTTGAAACCTCCGCTATAACCACCCCTATGGCAAAACCCAATTTACGAACATGGAACGGGCGGATTGAATGGCTGCGTGCGCAGGCGCGGGCCAGTTTTCATGCGGATGGCATGGTCAATCATGATGCGATCTGGCAGCCGAAAAACGATGTTCCCACCACCCGGTATGCGACGTTAAGCGATGCGTTTAACGCCTTGAATCAATTGGCACCGACCTTCTGTAATCTGAGCGGGAATCTGGCTGTGCGGGCGTGGGCCCCGATGGCGATTGTTGTACAGGATCGCATGACCGAATTTGTCGCCGATCATGGCTATACCGATTTATCCTATCTGGGGAATGGTGGGCGCGCCGTGGCGTTTCGGGCCCGGCATATGGCCAGCGGTGAAATGCGCGTTGTGCGGGTTGAGGGTGATCATAATTGCCGCCAACTGCGCCCCGTTCATCCGACGGTGTTGCAGGCTTTTGCCAGTAACCAGAATATGTTGGCTGACTTTGATCAGGTGCGCATTGAAATGCTGCCCGAGGTGGTTCCGCTGACGCGCATGCCCGAACGTGTGGTGTCGCAGGACGGCCGTGCCTACACCAACGCCATTCTGGATCTGTCGTGGGGCACGAACAAGGCCTATCCACGTGACTGGTTCGATTACGATGCCGAGCCGCAGAATGTGGGCATTGTACCGACGGGGCAGGTTGTGACGTTTGACCCGGAAATTTTCATCGATGCGGACGCGGTGCAGCGTCGCCGTGAATTTGATCGCCATTACCGCACGCCGCGCGCGGGTCATTTGGTGGCGCTTTACGGTGTAACGCCGTAAAAACGCCTGTCCCGCGGGTGTTTCCTGATCATCCCCATGGTTATCCCGTCCTTCATCCCCTGATGCCTGTGGACGAATCGTATTGAATTCATGCACAGAATCAATATTTATCCACAGGAAAACGCTGCGCGACTCTTTCCGAATCAATGTGGGTTTGTCACAGTGGTGAAGTCTTGAGTCGGATGAATCACTTAGCGGTTCGTCCTCATCTGAAAAACAATGAATTAAACGGGTAAAATGGCACGTATTTCAGGGCTTTCCTGCGCTCTCGCGGCGCGAAGGCTCTTTTAATGGCGAATCATCCCCCATAGAATCACGAGTATCAAATCCACCGCGTCCACGGAGGTCCTTTCCAAATGATCAATGTAAGAATGCAGCATAAAGAGGTTAAGAAATTGTCTCCGAAAATTACAGTCGTCGGTGTCGGCGGCGCGGGCGGTAATGCCGTCAATAATATGATCACCTCCGGCCTGGAGGGTGTGGAGTTCGTGGTCTGCAATACGGATGCGCAAGCGCTCGATGGTTCCCTGTGTGAAAACAAGGTTCAGTTGGGCATGGCGGTTACCGGCGGTCTGGGCGCGGGTGCGCGACCGGAAGTCGGCGGCGCTGCGGCTGAAGAATCTCTGGATGACGTTCTGCGCTTCCTGGATGGCGCGAACATGGCCTTCATCACTGCCGGTATGGGCGGTGGCACGGGGACGGGCGCTGCACCCGTTATCGCCAAAGCCTGCCGCGACAAGGGCATCCTGACCATCGGTGTTGTGACCAAGCCGTTCCATTTCGAAGGCGCTCTGCGCATGAAGATGGCCGAGGCTGGTATCGCCGAGATGCAGGATTATGTCGACACGCTGATCGTGATTCCGAACCAGAATTTGTTCCGTGTTGCGAACGAAAAAACCACCTTTGCCGATGCCTTCAAAATGGCGGACGGTGTTTTGCAATCCGGTGTGCGTGGCGTAACCGATTTGATGGTTATGCCGGGTATGATCAACCTGGACTTTGCTGACATCCGCACCGCGATGATGGAAATGGGCAAGGCGATGATGGGCACGGGCGAAGCCACGGGCGAACGCCGTGCTGTCGAAGCCGCCGAAGCCGCCATCAACAACCCGTTGCTGGACGACGTGTCGATGAAGGGCGCCCATGGCGTGATCATCAACGTGACCGGCGGTTACGACATGACCCTGTTCGAAGTGGACGAGGCCTGTAACCGCATCCGTGACGAAGTTGACCCGAATGCCAATATCATCTTCGGTTCCACGTTCGATGGCACATTGGATGGCGTGATGCGCGTATCCGTTTTCGCAACGGGTATCGATGTTGAGGCTGTTGCCAAATCACGTGGCCCAAAAAACGTACCCAACACGGTTCTGAACGCACTGACCAGTGCGCAACAGGCCGAACGTCGCGTTGATCGCACCGCCCGCCCGGCTGATGCCGTAACGGCACCGGCTGCGAAACTGACCGCTCCGGCACAAACGTCTGCGCCGGTTCGTCCGGCGACAACGCATGCGGCTGTATCGGCTCCGGTGCGCACGGCGGCAACGTCGGCGGTCTCCGGTTCGATGATCGGTTCCGCTGCCCGCAAGATGGATCAATCCGTTGAAATGGACATGTTTGAACAACAGGCCGTTGAAATGGCCCCGGTTCAGACCTATGTGCAGGAACAAGCCCACGTGCAGGTTCAAGCGCAGGTTCAGGAAACGGTTCAGGCCCAGCAATCCTACTATCATCAGTATGAGCCGCAGGCCGCACCGCAACCGGTAACCCGCCCGACGCAGGAATCAATGCGTGGCAGCCGTTACGGTGAATCCTTTATTCCGCCGCGCGCGATTGAGCCGGAACGTCAGCCGGATGTTGTGTCCTATGGCGCTCCTGCACCGATGCACCGCACGACCGAAGCTCCGGTACAACCGTCTGGCCTGACTCTGCGCCCGCCATCCGTCGCAACGCAACAGGCGGCCCAGCCGAAAAAACGCACGCCGTCCATTTTCGAGCGGTTCACACGCCGCCACGAAGAAGAGGACGTGCTGGATGTTCGTGAACAAGCTGCTCCGCATGCTGGCGAAAGCCACAACAATGCGGGTGGTCTGCGCGCCGGGCACCATGCTCCGGTTCAGCAAGCCCTGGCCATTGATGCGCCAGTGGCCACCAAGCCGGGTCTGCAAAATGATGAAGACCTGGATATTCCGGCTTTCTTACGTCGCCAGGCCAATTAATCCCTGATTTTATCAGGGGCGTTGGCCTCTCCTTCCAAGGGGGTTGGTTTATCCAACCCCCTCTTTTTTTGTTTTTGAGGCACGAAGACACCCGTCATACCGGCGCAGGCCGGTATCCATGGGATGGATCGTCTGGATACCGGCCTGCGCCGGTATGACGGGGGCAGATTATTTGTGGTTTTGTTTCCGGCCGCGGTGGCCCGAATTTATCATTTAAAATCAACGCATTACCCTTTGTAACAAACCGCAATAAAGCGTGATTTGTTTTGGAAAATCAGAGTCTTATATAGTCACTCTACGAGATCTCTCTTTCCAATTGGGCCGGGCCTTCCGGTGGTGTAATACGCGTATGCAACAGACTTTGAAATCATCCGTACAATGCGTTGGTGTGGGCCTTCATTCCGGGGCCGATGTCACCATGGTGATCAACCCGGCTGGGGCGGATCATGGCATTGTGTTTGTCCGTACCGATGTGACGAACGGCGATAACCACATTCCCGCCCGCTGGGATCATGTGGTTGATACGCGCATGTGCACCGTGGTCGCCAACAAAAATGGCGCCAGTGTTGGAACAATCGAACATTTGATGGCCGCGTTGCGCGGTTGCGGCGTGGACAACGCGCTGATCGAACTGAACGGCCCGGAAATTCCGGTGATGGATGGTTCGTCCGCACCGTTCGTGGCGCTGATTGATTCCGTCGGAACGAAGGCGCAGGAATCCCCGCGCCGCGCCATCCGCGTATTGAAAGAAGTTGAAGTGCGTGACGGCGACAAGGTCGTGCGTCTGCGCCCGTCCAACGGGGCCGTGTTCGGCGGTGCCATTGATTTTAACCACCCGTCCATCGGGCACCAGACCTATCAAACGCGTCTGGTCAACGGCAATTTCCGTCACGACATTGCCGATGCCCGCACCTTTGGCTTCGTACAGGAAGTCGAGGCCCTGCGCGCAGCAGGTTTGGCACGCGGCGGTTCGCTGGATAACGCGATCGTGTTGAACGATGCGGGCGTTATGAATGATGGCGGCCTGCGGTTCGTGGATGAATTCATTCGCCACAAATTGTTGGACGCGATCGGTGATCTGTATCTGGCCGGTGGCCCGATCATCGGGGAATATGACGGGTTCAAGGCTGGTCATGCCCTGAACAATCAGATTCTGCACGTTCTGTTTTCCACGCCGGGCGCCTGGGTTCCGGTTGATTTGTTCGTCGAATATGATGCGATGAACGATGGTGTGCTGTCCGCCGTTCCGGATGATGCGCGCGTGGGTTCCGTGGCGATTGCCTGATCCTAAAAACATGTTCCGGTGCGGATCGTTTCGCAATCGCGCCGGGCTTTGATTTCCATGAAAAACAAGATGTTATGCGACATGCTTCAAGACTCTCTTGACGGTGAGCTTGGGGCGTGTTTTTTATCGCGTTTTCGTCAATACGATACGAAGTAGAACCTGTATGTGGCCCTTTCGCAAAAAAACGAACCAGAGCGTATTGAATAATCCGGGTGTGCCTTGCGATGTTTTTGGCCGCGTGCGTGAGGGGTGCCGTTTCGTTGCCGATCATGCGCAACATGTCACCATCAATGACTGGGTCCTGCGCGATTACGCGCAAACTTTATCGCCGCGCGCGCCGAATAATGTTCTCGATCTTGATCACCATTACGACAGCAACGACCTGGAATCTCTGGCCGCCTATATCATGGCGCTGGAGGCGATCAATTTCGGATCGGGGTATGAAGCCGCGTTGGTGGAGGAGGGGTGGCGTCTGCGCGACCATTCCATTTACTACACCGTGTCCACGGCGTTGAAATATCATTTCGAAAGCCAGGGGTCGATGGATGCGTCCACCATGGCGGGCCTCAGCGTTCTGGATTGTCACCGCATTTTCGGCCTGCCGCACCGTACCGTGGGGACCGAGGTGGCGGTGTTGTTTGCCGCGGCCCTGAACGAGCTGGGCACCTTTGTCCAAAATCATTTTGATGGGTCGTTCCTGAAACTGGTGCAGGATGCCGACGGGCATGCGGCGCGGTTGGTGTGCCGCCTGGCCGAATTGCCGGGGTTTCAGGATGTTCACAATTATCATGGCCGGGCCATTCCATTTTATAAGCGGGCCCAGATTGCGGCGGCGGATTTGCATCTGGCCTTCGTCCGCCATGGCCGCCCCTTGTTCGGGGATATGGACCGCCTGACCCTGTTTGCCGATAATGCCGTGCCCCATGTTCTGGTCACTGACGGGGTTTTGACCCTGTCCGACGATCTTGCCGCCCGGATTGCCGCCGGGGACTTTATCCCCGCAGGCAGTGATGAGGAGATTGAGCTGCGCGCCTGCGCCGTTGAGGCGGTGGAGCGGATTTGCGCCATCAAGGGCGTGCGGGTCATGGATATCGACCATGTGCTGTGGCACCGCTCGGTCGAAGACCCGCGTTATATGGCGACCCCGCCGCACCGCACCCGCACCCGGTTTTATTGAAAATCGGCCTGTTGACAAGGGGGCTTTTCTGCCCCGTTCCCCCTTTCAATCCGGGGGGCTTCGGGCTATGAATTTCAATGGATTTCCGTAGATTTTGACCGGGTGTGTCATGAAGCGTTTTACCAAAATTCTCCCCATCCTGTGCGTGCCGGTTTTGCTGGCCACGGCTGCATGCTCCAGCACGGGCAACAAGGAAGATACAAAGAACGAAGTCGATACGCCGGTGGAAACATTGTACACCAATGCCGCCGCCGCGATGGATGCGCAGAATTACCGCGAAGCCACCCGCTTGTTCCAGGAAGTGGAGCGCCAGCACCCGTATTCCGAATGGGCGGTGCGCGCGGAATTGATGGCGGCCTATGCCCAGTATTCAAGCATGCGCTATGATGAAGCCATTTTGTCGCTGGACCGGTTCGTTGAACTGCACCCGGGGCACAAGGATATTGATTACGCGTTGTACCTGAAGGCGCTGTGCTTCTATGAACAAATCAGCGATGTGGCCCGCGACCAATATATGACGGATGAATCGTTGAAGGCGTTTGATACGCTGATCCGCCGTTTTCCGGATAGTCGCTATACCCGCGATGCCATCCTGAAACGCGATCTGACACTGGACCATTTGGCTGGCAAGGAAATGGAAATCGGGCGGTATTACCTGACCCGTGGTGAAATCAACGCATCTATTAATCGTTTCCGCGTTGTTGTGCGGGATTACCAGACCACCACCCACGTGCCCGAGGCGCTGCACCGTCTGGTCGAGGCCTATATCACGCTGGGCTTGACGGATGAAGCCACGCGCGTGGCCGCTGTTCTCGGTTATAACTATCCGGGCAGCCCGTGGTACGAAGATACGTATGAATTGCTCGATCCCGCGATGCGCCAGAAGATTATGGACGAACGCGGGTTTGTCGATCGTACGGTCGATTCCCTGTTTAAACCGAATTGATGCATCTGGGGTTGGTGAATGCTCGTCACGCTGACCATCCGCAATATCGTTTTGATCGACCAGTTGACGGTCGCGTTTGACCGTGGCTTTTGTGCGCTGACCGGGGAAACCGGCGCGGGCAAATCCATCCTTCTCGACTCACTCGGTCTGGCCTTGGGCGCGCGCAGCGATTCCGGTCTGGTCCGCAAGGGACAGGATCAAGCCAGCGTCACCGCCGAATTCCACATTGATTCCAAACATTCCGTTCTGACCCTGTTGAACGAACAGGGCATTGCGGGCGATGACACGCTGATCCTGCGCCGTGTGCTGGGGGCCGATGGGCGCAGCCGGGCCTTTATCAATGACCAGCCCGTTGGCGTTGGCCTGTTGAAACAGGTGGGCGACCAGTTGGTGGAAATCCATGGCCAGTTTGATACGCACGGCCTGCTGGACCCGACAACGCACCGTGATTTGCTGGATGATTACGCCGGGCTGCATAACGATGTGCGGGCGCTGAACCGGCAATGGAATACATGGTCCGATGCGCGCAACGCCCTGAAAACCGCACAGATCGAGGCCGAAAAAGCCCGCGCCGAAGAAGAATATTTGCGCCATGCCGTGGCTGAGCTGGACAAGCTCAATCCGGAGGAGGGGGAGGAAGATCATCTCCTGACCATCCGCGAAACGATGAAGCACAAGGCGCATGTGCTCAGCGCGCTGGATGAAGCGTGGCAGGCGATCAGTTCAGACGAAGGCGCGGAAATGCGCATCGCCGCCGCCGCCCGTGTTGTGACCCGCATCGGGGACAAGGCTCCGGCCTCGATTGATCCGGTTCTGGCCGCCTTGGATAATGCCGCCAGCGCGCTGCAGGACGCCGTGCGTGATATTGAATCCATGACATCGTCGTTGAGCGATGGCGATATGTCGTTGGAAGCGGCGGAAGATCGGCTTTATGCCCTGCGCGGCGCGGCGCGGAAATTTGGCTGCCGCCCGGATGATTTGCCACGCCTGCATAGCGAGATGACCGAAAAATTGCGTCTGGCCGATCGCACCGATGATATTCTGGCCGGCCTGATGAAGGCGGTGGATGCCGCGCGCGCAGATTATAAAGCCGCAGCCCAGAAAATTTCTGCCGCTCGCATTAAATGCGCTAAGAAAATGGATACGCTGGTCGCCGCCGAATTGCCGCCATTGAAACTGGACAAGGCGCGGTTCTTCACCCGTGTCGATGCGGCGGATGATGAAACGCTGTGGGGCCCGACGGGCATGGACCGGGTGCAGTTTTTGGTCGCCACCAATCCGGGGTCTGACCCCGGCCCGCTGAATAAAATTGCCTCGGGCGGGGAAATGGCGCGCTTTATGCTGGCGCTGAAGGTTGTGATGGCCGATACGGGTGCCGCCCACACGCTGATTTTTGACGAGGTGGATACGGGCATTGGCGGATCAACCGCGGATGCCGTGGGTGAACGTCTGGCCCGCCTGTCGGGGCAGAAACAAATTCTGGTCGTTACCCATTCGCCCCAGGTGGCCGCACGGGCCAACCATCATTTGATCGTGATGAAATCGGGCGGGGCAGATTTGACCACGAAAATCATTCCGTTGGATGAACTGGCCGAACGCCGCGAAGAAATTGCTCGCATGCTGTCCGGCGCCACCATCACCACCGAAGCCAGGGCGGCGGCGGATCGATTGCTGGAAGCGAAGGCGGGGTAATGAAAACTCTAACCGTCACCCCGGCGAAGGCCGGGGTCCATTCAATCTATCGTATGGATACCGGCCTTCGCCGGTATGACGACGGGGGTGTATTGTGAATAACTCCCTTTTCAACACCCCACCCGAAATTATCGCCGAATATAAAAATCTGGTGAAAGAGCTGGAACGGCACGACATTGCCTATCACCAGAACGATGCGCCGGATATTTCCGATGCCGAATATGACCGGATGAAAAAACGGTTTTTTGATATTGCCGCGCAATATCCGGAAATCGCATCCAAAAAAGATTTAGACAAGGTCGGCGCCCCGGTCGCTGCCGGATTTAAAAAGATACGCCACAGTGTTCCCATGTTATCGCTGGGCAATGCGTTCGAAGATCAGGACGTGACCGATTTTATCGACCGGGTGCGCCGTTTCCTGAATTTCAGCGATACAATCGCGGTGGTGGCCGAGCCGAAGATTGACGGGTTGTCCTGTTCCCTGCGCTATGAAAACGGTGTTCTGGTGCAGGCCGCAACACGTGGCGACGGGGCCGAGGGCGAGGATATTACCGCCAATGTCCGCACCACCCGCGATGTGCCGCAAACATTGAAGGGAAATGTGCCCGAGATTCTGGAAGTGCGCGGTGAAATTTACATGCGCCGTGATGAATTTATGGCGCTGAATGCGCGGCAGGAAGAACAGGGCAAGCCCATCTTCGCCAACCCGCGCAACGCGGCGGCGGGCAGTGTGCGGCAACTGGATTCGTCCATCACGCAATCGCGCCCTTTACGCTTTTTCGGCTATGCGCTGGGGGATGTATCCGCGCCAATTTCTGATACGCAATGGGGTATTCGCAAGGCGCTCGTGAACATGGGCTTTGCCGAGGCCGAGCCCGCGCAATTGTGCGAAACGACGGACCAGATTCTTGAATATTATACCAAGATTATGAATCTGCGCCCGGATCTGGATTACGATATTGACGGTGTGGTGTACAAGGTGGACCGCCTTGATCTGCAATCCCGTCTCGGGTTCGTGTCGCGTGCGCCGCGTTGGGCCATCGCCCATAAATTCCCGGCGGAACAGGCCGTGACCATTGTGCATGGCATTGATATTCAGGTGGGCCGGACGGGGGCGTTGACGCCCGTGGCGCGGTTGGAACCTGTCACGGTCGGCGGTGTCGTCGTGTCCAACGCCACCCTGCACAACGAAGATGAAATAGCGCGCAAGGATGTGCGTATTGGCGACCATGTGGTGATTCAACGCGCGGGTGATGTGATCCCGCAGGTGGTCAGCGTGGTGATGGATAAGCGCGAGGCAAACGCGACGCCATACGCATTCCCGCAAACCTGCCCGGCCTGCGGTTCCCCCGCTGTCCGGCCCGAAGGGGAAGTGGCGCGCCGTTGCACGGGCGGCATGATCTGTCCGGCGCAGGCGGTGGAGCGATTGAAACACTTCGTGTCCCGCGATGCGTTCGATATCGAAGGGCTGGGCGATAAAATCATTCGTGAATTTTGGGATGATGGTCTGGTCCGCAGCCCGGCGGATATTTTCACATTGCAGGAACGCGATCGCGGTAGTTTAACGCCCATTCGCGCCCGTATGGGGTGGGGGGATCAATCGGCCAAGAAATTGTTCGATGCGATTGATGCGCGCCGCACCATTCCGCTGGATCGTTTTATCTATGCCCTTGGGATTCGTCAGATCGGGCAGGCAACCGCAAAACGTCTGGCGGCGCATTACGGCACGTTTGATGCGCTGTATGACGCGATGCGCGCGGCGTATGACCCGGAATCGGATGCGGTGGCGGATTTGCTGCGCGTGGAAGATGTTGGGCCCAGTGTGGCCGAGGATTTAATCCGCTTTTTCAATGATCAGAAAAACCACGTGATTGTTGATGATTTGCTGGCCCAACTCACCATCGCGCCCTATGTCGCGCCACAGGTGGGTGACAGCCCCGTGGCCGGAAAAACGGTTGTCTTTACGGGCACGCTGGTCACAATGACAAGGGGTGAGGCCAAGGCCCGCGCGGAATCGCTGGGGGCCAAGGTGGCGGGGTCCGTGTCGAAAAAGACGGATTACGTCGTGGCGGGCGAAGATGCCGGGTCAAAACTGGCCAAAGCACGCGAATTGGGCGTGGCCGTTTTAACCGAAGCCGAATGGGCGGAATTGATTGCGGGGCTGTAAGCCTTAGTGCCCGGCAACACCCTTGCGGGCTTTCAGCGCGTGCAGTTTCCGCATCGCTTCCTCGATCTCCGCCGGGTAATCGCGGCGTTCAACGAATTCACCGCCGCCCGTGTTGCGGGTCATCGACATTTCCAATGCGCGGGTCAGCATCTCGGCCACCTGTACATCTTCCTGAGACAGGGCCAGTTCGAGCGCGTAGAGGATGCGATCGCTGAGGCGCACTTCGCGCAGGGCTTTGTTATCAATCGGGGTGGTCATTGTTGACTCCATTTATTGTTCTTCTTGTTTTTTAAAAGGGCGTGCGCTGATCGCGAATTTTATTATGCTGCAACAATTCGTCAAATCCGTTGAGGAACACGTTCCGGATCGGGTCGCGTTCCATCAAAATTTCGTGCAATGATTCCTGCAGCTCCAGAACCTTGGTGTGTGGCATACGGGCGGCCGCGGTGCGCGTGGCATCGTTGTCGACCAGTTTTTCATTCTGGGCATACGCCATAAAGCAGGGCGTATGAATATCTTCCAAAATGTTTTTCTGTTGTAACAGGGCGCAGGATTTGACCGCCTCGTGTAACCAGCGGAACGTGACATTTCCAACCTGCAGGGTCGGGTCAAACCGGCTCCACGCATTGTGAATGGCGGCACGGCCGGGGTGTGATGAAAAGATGTTGCGTTTCGGGTCATCACGATCCGCCGGGGACCAATCGCTGCCGCCAAAGACGTAGTGTGTTCCGGCAATTTCATTAAACATGCCGGTCAACAGCAAGCGCGCACGCGGCGGCAGTATGTTCAACGCCTGAATGCCCAGCATGGGGGCAGAGAACGCGGCACAGGCGAACATATCCTGATGATGCGACAGATAGCGCAGCCCGATATTGCAACCCATGGAATGGGCCAGCATGACCAGCGGAATGCGGCCCACATCCGGTTGAACCGCGGCGTGTTTCACGTATTCATTCAGGAAGAAATGCAAATCGGCGACATCATCGTCAAACCCGGTGGAATAACGGCGGTGTTTGTTGTTCAAATGGCGGTGAGATTTTCCCTGACCCTGCCAATCCAGAACCCAGAAGGCCAGATTGCGGTCCAGCATATCGCGGGCCAGTTCAAAATATTTTTCACCAAATTCGGACAGACCCGGCAGGCAGACGACAACGGCATCGGGAATTTTGTCACGCGGGCTGACCGTGCCGAAGCGCAGGGTGCGGCCTTGCGGATTCGTAAAATTATGCCACCGCCACCCATCGGGTTGCAGGAAACGGGGGTTGAGATCGGGATGATCTGTTTTACGGTCCATGGTCTGACTATGAATGCCTATACTAAAACTCCCAGAAGGGTAAAACGGCGATGCCCCTTATGCAAGGAAGAAGGCGGATTTCTCTCGTTTTTTATATTTTTCAACGCGGTTTCGCGGGTGTTTTGCTGCTATGCGGCGGGTGCGTTCAGGATGGGGTGCGGCCCGCGCGTGACGATCTGGGCCGGGTCCGGTGGTGGCAACGGGATGGATGCGTTGCGGCGGCTGTAAAAATCATTCATGGCCGATTCCAGGAAGCCATTCACGCCGGATGCCCAACGGGTATAATTCGGTTCATCCTGAAGCCACAGGCTGTGCCCCGCCGTGGGCAGGGTGATGTGTTTTGCATTGGGCAGGGCGGCCAAGGCGCGGGTATGGGCGCCATTATCGACCAGCGTTTCGTGCCCGGCACTGCCGATCAGGACGGGAATGGTGACCTTGCGCAGATTGGCGGGGTCGTTGAGTTCACCCACGGTGTCGTAAACGGAATTGATCCATCCAAAACTGGGGCGTTCGATATTGTGTTCGGGCGCGCGGGCGCGGATGGCGTTGCTCCACACTTCGCGCAAATTGTGCATGCCGACGGTGCGGCGTCCGTCTTCTTCCTGCCAGCCGCCGACCTTGGCCAGCAACCCTTCCAAGGCGGGGACGGGGCGGTCTTGTAATCCGACGCGTGATGCCGTGTTGAAAAGGGTGTGAACCAGCGGGCGTGCCCATGGCCCAGCGCCCAGACGGTGAATGTCAAACATTGGCGCGCTCATCACCGCCGCGTCAAAAACGCCCGGATGGCGTTGCAGATACAACATGCCGGGATGTCCGCCCATCGAATGGGTCGACATGATCAGCGGTGTGTTTTTATCGTGCTGAACAACATTGTGTACAAATTGATCCAGATCGCGAACGTGCTGGTTCATGCCCTGTGCGTCGACCAGATGCGGTTTTTTGGGATTATCACGATCAGACCCGCCAAAGCCCTGCCAGTCCATGGCCCAGACATTGAAACCCTGCGCTTGATATTCCTTGATCGCCTCGTAATACAAATCGACAAATTCGCCGTAGCCGTGGGTCAACACGACGGTGCCGCGCGGTGATTCACCGGGCGCTGTATTCGCGGGGATGTGGGCGTAACGGATGTGTTGGTTCTCTGCGTTCAGGAACGTGGATTCGTGCCAACCCTCGGGCGGCTTGCTGACGCGATTGAAATTGTCAGTCAGACTGCGGACTGCCGGCATATGCTCTCCCCACGCAGAACCCGGTGAATATGTCCGGGTTTAATCCCTGTTTATGGCCTGTTTTTTTGTGATGCCCCTTTTGTAGCAGGGCGGGCCTTAAAACTTGGTTTCATTGTTATGAAAATTGACGGGATTGTCAAGTTTTTTGGGGTTTTGCGGTGCGAAAGGGCCGGGATTTAGGGGCCCGTCCGCAACGCGCAGATAAAAAACCCCCGGATCAGGCCCCAGCGTTGCACTCGCAACGCGTCCATAAAAAAGCGTTGCACTCGCAATGCGTCCATAAAAAAGCGTTGCACCCGCAACGCGCAAATAAAAAACCCCCGGATCAGGGGGGACACTGATCCGGGGTTCGGGTTCACGGATTGTTTGTAAGTGGGCCACCAACGGGGGAGGAGGAACAGGCCCAAAACAAATCCGTGCGGGGAATTGTTTATGCGTTATTCAGCTTTCGGGGCTTCTTCTGCAGGGGCCGCGTCTTTCGCTGCTTTATCTTTCATTTGCTCGCGTTTTTCCTGCATACGCTCTTGCATTTTGGCTTTGCGTGCATCGTGGGCTTTGCCAATTTCATCCTTGGTCAATTTGCCATCACTGTTGGCATCCATGGTTTTGAATTGTTCGGCGTGTTTGGCCTGAAACTCTTCCAGCGATACGTCGCCGGATTTATCGGTGTCCAGCGCTTCCATCATACGCTCGCCAGCAGGCGGGCGTTTCATCGCATCATTCGCGGCATCGCCAGCAATCTCTTCGGCACGCACAGCAACAGGCACGCTCAACGCGCTGACCAGAACAGTACCCAGAACGTATAATTTGATATTTTTCATTGATCCCACTCCGATTAAAGATCCGACGGTTAAAAACCTTATGTTCCCATTCTCACGGTCGAAAGGGGCAAAAATGGGGCGCAAAATGTGATTTTTGCGCCCCATTTGGTGTATTTTTGTGGTTTTTCTAGAAAGGGTTAGTGTTCTAACCCTTTGACAATGCTTTCCGTCATCGCCTTGGCATCGCCCAGCAGCATCATGGTGTTGTCCTGATAGAACATCGGGTTGTCCACACCGGCGTAACCGGAGCCGAGTGAGCGTTTGACGAACAGCACCGTTTTCGATTTTGCCACGTCCAGAATGGGCATGCCGTAAATCGGGGAGGTCGGGTCGGTTTTGGCCGCCGGGTTGGTGATGTCGTTGGCACCAATGACATAGACAACATCGGTTTGGGCGAAGTCGCGGTTGATGTCTTCCAGTTCGAACACTTCGTCATACGGCACGTTGGCTTCGGCCAGAAGCACGTTCATGTGGCCGGGCATGCGGCCCGCGACGGGGTGGATGGCGTATTTTACGCTGACGCCTTCTTTCTTCAGAATGTCGGCCATTTCGCGCAGGGCGTGCTGGGCCTGGGCCACGGCCATGCCGTATCCCGGAACCACGATGACGCTGGATGCGTTTTTCATGATATAGGCCGCATCATCAGCGGAGCCGATTTTCACCGGGCGATCGCCCGCATCCGCCGCCGGACCACCGGAGGCCGACGCATCATTCCCAAAACCACCCAGCAGGACGTTCAGGAAGGAGCGGTTCATCCCCTTGCACATGATATAGGACAGGATTGCACCCGATGCCCCGACCAACGCGCCGACGATGATCAGCAAATTGTTGTGCAGGGTGAAGCCAATGCCCGCCGCCGCCCAGCCGGAGTAAGAGTTGAGCATCGACACAATCACCGGCATATCCGCACCGCCGATCGGAACGATCATCAGAATGCCCAGCGCCAGCGCGAGGGCAACGATGGCGATGAACCAGATGCCGCTTTGCGTCACACACAGCATGATCAGGAAGAAGAGCAGCAGGCAGCCGAGCAACGCGTTCAGCTTGTGCTGGCCGGGGAAGGTCAGCGGCTTGCCGGAAATCGTGCCCTGCAATTTTCCCCATGCGATGATGGACCCGGTGAACGTCACCGCGCCAATCGCCGTGCCCAGCGCCATTTCAATCAGGCTGTTCAGGCGGATCGCGCCGGATTGGCCGATATTATAAGCCTCCGGGTTTGTAAATGCGGCAGAGGCCACGAACACAGCCGCCAGACCCACCAGCGAGTGGAAGGCCGCCATCAATTGCGGCAACGCGGTCATCTGGATTTTCAGGGCAATGCCCGTCCCGATCGATCCGCCAATGACGATGGCCGGGATAATCCAGAAGTAAGAGACAACGCCGGGCATCATCAACGTGGTCGCCACGGCCAGCGCCATGCCCACCATGCCGTAAACGACACCGCGGCGCGCGCTTTCCGGGCTGGATAATCCGCGCAGCGCCATGATGAAGCAGACGGACGCGATCAGGTAGAAGAGGGGGGCAAGCGATGCCATGTTTATCTATTCCTAAAGATGGTGTTTAGACGATGTCAGCCGCGTCGGACGATAAAGCCCAGTGGGCGCAGTTCAAATAACAGTGACCGTACATTCGCGGTCGGAACCGATGCATCTGCAATCGGGTCGTAAATGGTCCAGCTATCTTTATAAAGCGTGGCGCCATGGCGGTTCAGAATGCCAGAGATGGAGTTGAAGGCATTGCTGAGAGAACTTTTCTTCTCCCACAAGGCATAGCCATTGATGGGGCCGGTATATTCAATGGTGATATCCATCGGTTTGGATGGGTGCGGTTTCATGTTCATTCTTTTTATGCTCCCTTTTTCTTAAACATATGCAGCATGCGCCGCGTGATGATGAAGCCGCCAAAGATATTGACGGAGGCCAGCATGACGGCCAGAAAACCAAGAACCTTTGAAAATGAAAAATCGGACGGGCCGGCGGCGATCAATGCGCCGACGATAATGACCGATGAAATCGCGTTGGTAATACCCATCAACGGGGAGTGCAGAGCGGGCGTCACCTTCCACACCACGTAATAGCCGACGAAGCAGGCCAGAACGAATACGGTCAATCCGGTGATCAGAAACGCATCGCCGCCATGGGCCGCGCCGCTATCCGATATGGTTTGCCCGGCTTGCATGGCCAGTGTGGCGGCTTGATCAGCCAATGACCGGGCGGCGTTGGCCAGATCGACGGCGTTATTGCTCAAATCGGTTTGGGATTCGCTGGTCATTGTGCGGCTGCCTTCTCTGTCGGTTGTTCTTTCGGTGCAGGTTGGGGGCCGCCAAATTGCGGATGGATCAACGCACCGTCACGGGTCAGGGCCACGCCCTTGATAATATCGTCATCCCACGGAATGTCCTTCGCGCCGTCCTTGTTCAACACAAGGCCCAGAAGGTTCAGCAGGTTTTTCGCATACAGCGCCGAGGCGTTGGCGGACAGGCGGCTGGGCACGTTACGGTGGCCAACAATTTTCACGCCGTCGACATCAACCACTTCCCCAACTTTTGACAGTTCGCAGTTTCCGCCTTGCTCGACCGCCAGATCGACAATCACCGATCCGGGTTTCATGGTTTTTACCATGGCGGATGTGACCAGCGTGGGGGCCTTGCGTCCGGGGATCAATGCGGTGGTAATCACAATGTCCTGCTTCGCGATTGTTTCGGCGATCAGGGTCGCTTGTTTCGCTTTGTACGCATCGGACATTTCCTTGGCGTACCCGCCTGCGGTTTCGGCGGCTTTGGATTCTTCATCTTCAACCATCACGAATGACGCGCCGAGGGATTGAACCTGTTCCTTCGTCGCCGCGCGCACGTCGGTGGCGGATACGATGGCGCCCAGACGTTTGGCGGTGGCAATGGCCTGCAATCCGGCAACGCCAACACCCATAATAAAGACGCGGGCCGGGGGCACGGTGCCCGCGGCGGTCATCATCATGGGGAAGGCGCGGTTGAATTGTTCGGTGGCATCCAGAACCGCCTTATATCCGGCCAGGTTGGATTGCGATGACAAAACGTCCATCGCCTGCGCCCGGGTGATGCGGGGCACCAGCTCCATCGAAAACACGTCGATGCCTTGTTTCGCCAATGCGCCAATCAAATCTGCGTTCTGGTACGGGGCCATCATGCACACCAGCAACGCACCTTTTTTGATCTTGGCGGCTTCGTCGGTGGTGGGGGCCTGAACCTTCAGGACGATATCGGCCTGCGCGAAGCCATCGGCCGCGTTATCGATAATCGTCGCGCCCGCGTCTTTATAGAGTGCGTCGGGAATGGACGATTGCGTCCCTGCATCCCGTTCAATGCGAATGCTGCATCCTTGCGCGATCAGTTTTTTGACGGTGTCGGGTGTGGCGGCGACGCGGCGCTCGGCGGGGGCGGTTTCTTTGGGAATAAAGAGTGTCAGACTCACGGTCGTAAGATCCCTTGATAAATCCGGCGCGTAGGCCGGAGGTCTGCTTGAAAAGAATCGATGTTCTGAAAAATCATTATGGTATTTGCTTTTTCATCTGATTCTCGCGCGATCGCCGCGCCGTAAAACCATGGCAGATATGGCGCTTTTTGTGAAGCCTGCGCCCCTGACAATCGGGATTTGTGGGGCGCGTATCGATGGCGCACTGCACGCACGCGGTGCAATTGGCCTGCATCTCGGTCTGCGGCCTTGCCTGTTGCTGCGTTTTTGTTTAGATTCAAGGGGCTATTCTTTGTTCTTATAAAACGAACGCGCTCCTGTATGTCCATGTCATTGAAACTTTTCCCGTCTATCCCCCCGCGGGCCTTTTTGTTGGCGCGCACGGCGGCGTTTGCTGTCCTTGCGGGTGTGTCGGGTTTTGGCTTTGCCGCGGGCGCGCAGGCGGAAACGTTGCAGGATGCAATGGTCTCGGCGCTGAACGCGCACCCCACGGTGCGGGCCGCGATGAAGAGCCAGGATTATTATGCTGAGGAAAAACAGGAACAGCGATCCGGTTTCTATCCTGAACTGAACGCCAATGGCGCGATGGGCCGCATCTATGGCGACAACAGCACCAGCCGCGGCCTGACCGTTGAACGGGGTGCCGGGTATTCATGGCTGTATGAAGGCAGCGTGGCCGTACGCCAGATGATCTGGGATGGATTGGAAACGTCCAATCGTGTTGATGCGGCCGATGCGCGCGTGCGTTCCGCTGGAAGCAATGTCATTGATGTGCGGGAAAATCTGGGTCTGCGCGTTGTGCTGGCCTATCTCGATGTGTTGCGGACCAAAGAGGCCGTAACGATGATTACCGATCATAACAAGTTGATCGCCGATTACCGCACGCGCATTGATTCCATGGTGGAGCAGGGCGCCGCCGATGAATCCATGGCGGTGCAGGCGCATGACATCCAAATCCAACTGGACAGCACGCAAGTCGAAATTGAAGGCGAATTTGCCAAGGCCGTCGCCGAATACCGCGAAGTGGTGGGGCAAGCACCGGCCGATCCGCTGATCCGTCCGGATTTGCCGTCTGATGCCGTTTTGGCGGATGTGGATGCGGCCGTGACCATGGCGTTGCAGGAACATCCGGCCTTGCGCGTGGCCGATGAAACGAAGGAAGCCTTCGCCCGCGATGCGGAGGCCGAGAAGGGGGCGCTCTACCCCGATTTCAGTGGTGAGCTGTCTTACCTGAAAAAAGACCAAGCCGATATTATCGGTGGCGAAGTGGTCGATGCCAAAGCCGTCGTGCGCATGGATTGGACATTCTCCACCGGTGGGGCGGAACTGGCCCGCATTCGTAAGGCCAGCAGCCGTTATGCCGAAAGCCAAGCGCGCCGCGATGAAATCAGCCGCAATATCGAACGCCAGATCCGTACATCGTATGCCGAAATGCAGGCCGCTAAGGATCGTTTGGAGAATGGCCGCGACCGTGTTGGTGTAACCAAAGACCTTCTGACCACCTATGAAAAGCAGTTTGAAGCGGCACGGGTGACGTTGCTGAATCTGTTGCAGGCGGAAAACAACAATTTCAATGCCCGTTTGGGTGTTGTGAATGCCGATTACCGTCATCTGGCCGCGCAATATGCCGTGCTGGCCAATATGGGGGATTTACAAGATGCGATGAGCATCGTATCCGCCCAGAAAGATGACCAGAAAGACGCGCAGGACGAAGCGCACGAAGATGCAAAAGCGGAAACGGGCGCGGCGCATGAATGACGCACCTGTGGATTCGCCAACACAACATCCTGTTATTCCATCGGCGCAATCGGTCGATCCGCTTCTGAATTGTCTGGTTTTTCTGACCGGGCATTTTGGCCATGCCCGCTCGGCCGAAGCTTTGCATGCCGGTATGCCCTATGATGAACGCGGCATGGGCCCGAATTTATTTTGCGAGGCCGCGGGTCGCATTGGCCTGAAAACCAGCATCGTTAAACGCAAAACCGTTACGCATGTTTCGTCCTATGCTTTGCCTGTTGTCTTGGTGATGCAGGGGGGCGGGGCGTGTGTTTTGCTGGCGCTGGATCTGGATCAAAATACGGCGCGCGTGTTCCTGCCCGAAACCGGGGCGGAAAAAGATGTGGCGATTGATGCGCTGGATAAGAATTATGGCGGGTACGTCATCTATATTCACCCCAATGCCGAATTTCAGGACCCGCAGGCCCCGCATTTACAGGACACCGACCGTCATTGGTTCTGGGGTCCGTTCCTGAACAACAGCGCGATTTACGGGCAGGTTGGTCTGGCCGCTGTTATGATCAATATGTTCGCGCTGACCAGCCCGATTTTTATCATGACGGTGTATGACCGTGTTATTCCCAATGCTGCGGTGGAAACCGGATGGGTGTTGGGGATCGGGGCACTGACCATTTTTGGTTTTGATTTCCTGATGCGGACCTTGCGCGGGTACTTCATTGATTTTGCCGGGCGTAAAATTGATGTGGTGGCGGCGCGGCGCATCTATGGGCAATTGCTGGATATGAAACTCTCGGCCCGTCCGCCATCGGGCGGGGCCTTTGCCAACATGTTGCGCGAATTTGATTCCGTGCGCGAATTTATGACATCGGCCACGGTCACCACGTTGGTCGATCTGCCGTTTACCTTGTTGTTTCTGGCGGTCATCTGGGTGCTGGGTGGTCCGATTGCGTTGCTGCTGGGGTCGTTGATTGCCGTGGCGGCGGCTGTGGGCTGGATGGTGCAAATTCCGTTGCAGGCGGCGGTGCGCAAAACCATGTACACGGCGGAAGCCAAACACGGTCTTCTGGTGGAAACCATTCACGGTCTGGAAACCATCAAGGCGATTGGGGCCGATGGTCGTTTGCGTGCCCGTTATGGCGAAATGGCCGCCGATGCGGCGGCGCATGCGCAAACATCGCGTTTTTATTCCGCCATGGGCGTGAACATTGCCACCTTCCTGCAACAAGCGGCCAGCGTGGCGGCGGTGTTGTTGGGCATGTATCTGGTGCGCGATCAATCGATCACCATGGGGGCGTTGATTGCCTGCGTGTTGCTGAGCGGGCGGGCCATTGCCCCGATCGGGCAGATTGCCGGGTTGATGTCGCGGTATCACCAGACGATGCGCGCCCTGAAATCGCTGAACGAATTTATGGCCAATCCGGTGGAACGCCCGCCGCATAAAAATTTCCTGCACCGCCCGGTGCTGAACGGCAAGATCAAGTTTGAAAATGTAACCTTTGCCTATCCGCATACCGACCGCGACATTCTGCGCGATGTCACCTTTACCATTGAGCATGGGGAGAAGGTCGGCATTGTCGGGCGCGTTGGTTCGGGGAAAAGCACCGTGGCGCGGTTGATTACCGGGCTGTATGAACCGAAGGCCGGAACATTATTCGCCGATGATACCGACTACCGCCAGATTGATCCGGCGGATTTGCGCCGGAACATTGCCTATATCGCGCAGGATATTGTTCTGTTCCGTGGGTCGGTGCGTGAAAACATCTCCATCGCCCGTCCGCAGGCGACCGAGGAAGAAATTCTGGCCGCATCCATGGCGTCGGGCGTGCATGAATTCGTATCGCGCCACCCGATGGGCTATGACGCGCCGGTGGGTGAACAGGGAGCGGGTCTGTCCGGTGGGCAACGTCAGGCGATTGCGCTGGCACGTGCCATGCTGCTTAGCCCCGCCATCATGGTGTGCGATGAGCCGACCAACGCGATGGACATGCAGGCCGAAGAGGCTTTCGTGCGTCATATCCGCGGGCAGTCCGAAGGCAAGACATTGATCCTGATTACGCACCGTCAACATTTGCTGGGATTGGTGGACCGTTTGATCGTGATGGATCAGGGGCGCGTTTTGATCGACGGTCCGCGCGAAAAAGTGATTCAGGCGCTGGCCCAGGGGATTTCCGCACCAAAAACTGGAGGGGCGGCATGACCATCCGTGAAACCGATTACATGTCCGAATTGGAAGCTGCGACGCGCATGCGCCCGGCGCGCGCTTCGGCCATTATGCTGTACAGCGTTGTGGGTTTGATCGTCCTGTTCTTCCTGTGGGCCGGGTTTTCCAAGGTCGATATGCTGGTGCGCGGTCAGGGACAGGTGGTCCCGACCAGTGAAATCCAGATTATCCAAAGTCTGGAAGGCGGGATTTTGCAGGAATTGCTGGTTCACGAAGGTGACCGCGTGACCAAGGATCAGGTTTTGATGCGCCTGTCCGACGTTTTTTATTCATCCGAACAGGGCGGTGCCCGGGCGCAAAGCTTGACCTTGCGTGCCAAGCGCGCGCGATTGGAAGCGGAATCGACGGGCAAGCCGCTGGTTATTCCTGACGATATCCCGAAAGATGCAATGCCGATCGCCATGAACGAGAAGGCATTGTATGAATCGCGCCAACGCGAACTGGCCAATGCGACATCGATCACCAAAGACAAGATCGAAAAGGCCGTCGCTGAAATCGCTGAAACCAGAGCGCAGATTAACCGTTTAAGTTCCAGCGCCGGATTGTTGAATCAGGAACTGGTTATCACGCGCAAGATGGTCGAGCAAAAAGCCGTTCCGAAATTGGAACAAATCCGGTTGGAGCGCGAACTGAATGATGTTCAGGGGCAGTTAAATGCCAACCGTCAAAAAATAACCGGTCTGGAAGCGCAATTGAGCGCGGCAAAGAAAGAAGCCGAAGATCAGCAGGATCGTTTCCGGTCGCAAGCTTTAAGCGAAATGAACGCCGTTGAAACCGAAATTTCAAAGTTGCAGGAAAGCCTTAAATCTCTCGGCGATCGTGTATCGCGCGCGGAAATCAAATCGCCGGTCGATGGGGTGGTGAACAATATTGCCATTAAAACCATTGGCGGTGTTATTCAACCGGCCCAGCAATTGGTGGAAATCGTTCCGGCGGAACCGGAATTGAAAATCACCGCGCGCGTATCTCCAAACGATATCGCCTTCCTCGACATTGGTCAGGATGTAAAGGTCAAGATCAGCGCCTATAACGCGCAGCGTTATGGCAGCCTCCAGGGTAAACTGGTTCGCATCGGTGCCAACAGCATCGCCGATGAAGAGGGCAAGACGTTTTTCGAAGTAGAAGTTTTGACCGATAAAAATTATCTGGGAACCGCCGAAAATCCGTTGCCGATTACGCCGGGTATGGTTGCGATGATCGAAGTTGTGACGGGACGTCGCACCATTCTTGAGTATTTAGCCAAGCCGCTTTTAATGGCGAAGGATAAAGCCTTTACAGAGATTTAAACGCTGATGATGCGTCTTGCCATCAATCGCTGGTTCCATTTGTGCCTGCTGCTGGTTCTGGTGGCGGTGGCCGTGGGTATGAGCTTTTCCAACGCCCGCTGGCGGCAGGAAATTCGCCATTTCACCTTTGATTATTACAACATCCTGAAACCGCGCGATCCCGGCAATAACGTTGTTATTGTCGATATTGACGAAGCGTCCATGGCGCGGCCCGAATTGGGGCAATGGCCGTGGCCGCGCGATGTGCTGGCGCAATTGGTTGAAAAGCTGAACGAACAGGGCGCACTGGTCATCGCGTTCGATACCGTCTTCCCCGAACATGACCGGGTCAGCCCGCAGCGTCTTCTGCCCTACATCCCGGCGGAGGATGGTGCGGTTGATTTGCGGGCGGCGATTGAAAAATTGCCCGATAATGACACGGTGTTTGGTGATGCGATTGCCAAGGCCGGGAATGTTATTACCGGATTTTCATTCGTCACCGAAGAAACCGGCAACCGCCCGATGCAAAAGGCGTTTTTCAGCCAGAAGAATGCGCAGCGTTATGTACGCATCATGAACAATGCCACGGTCAACCTGCCGGTGATCAGCAAGGGTGCCTATGGCGAAGGCAGTTTCTTCGTCACGGCAGATACAGACGGCGTTATCCGCCGCGTGCCGATGGTTGTGGCGATGCAGGACAAGGGAAAAGATGGCGGGGATATTTCCTTCTTCTACCCATCTCTGTCGCTTGAGGTTGTGCGGTATCTGCTGGGTGAAAAGGCGCTGTCGATTGAGCTGGCGGATGAGCGGTTTGCGGAACTGGATTCCAGCCGTTTCGGGGTGGAAGGGTTACGTTTCCTGAAAAACAAAGTGCTGATCCCGACGGATGCGCAAGGCAACTTCCTCGCGTATTTCGCGAAGTCGCGGGATGATTGGTATGTGTCGGCGGCCAGCATTCTGGACGGCACCGTCGACCCGTCTTTGATCCGCAGCAAGATCGTTTTGATTGGGACCAGCGCCATCGGGTTGAAAGATATCCGGGCCACGCCGCTGGATGTGTTCCGCCCGGGGGTTGAGGTTCACCTGAATATTATCGACCAGATCCTGCAGGAAAAATTCCTGCACCGCTCGATTGAGGTTGAGGGGTTGGAGGCGGTTTCCATTCTGATCGCTGGTCTTTTGATCGTCGGGCTGGCGCCCTTCGTTGGTGCGTTTGGTCAGGCGTTGATTGTGACGCTGCTGATTGGTGGTGGCATTTATGGTGGGTGGTATGCTTTCCTGAACCATGGTCAGTTGATCGATGTGTTCTATCCGTCGCTGGCCTTGGGCGTGATTTTTATGGCGTCGGCCTTGCTGGCCTATATCCGGATGGAGGCTGACCGCCGCCAGATTCGTCAGGCGTTCGGTTTGTATATATCGCCTGATTATATGAAGGAACTGACCAGCGATCCGGACAAGTTGCGTCTGGGGGGTGAGGTGCGTGAACTGTCTATCATGTTCACCGACATTCGCGGGTTTACGGGCATATCGGAACGGTTGAGCCCGGAAGAATTGATTCAGCTGATGAATGATTTCCTGACGCCCATGTCATCGTTGGTCATGGAAAACCGTGGGACCATCGACAAATATATGGGCGATGCGATGATGGCGTTCTGGAACGCGCCGCTGGATGATCCGGACCATGCGCGCCGCGCCTGCCTGACGGCGTTGCAGATGAATGATGCGCTGGCCCCGATCAATGCCGCCCTGATGGAACGGGCCGCGCAAAATGGGCAAAAACCGTTGGTTTTGAGCGCCGGGATCGGTGTGAATACGGGCATGACGTCCGTGGGGAATATGGGGTCGAAGCAACGTTTCGCGTATTCCGCCCTTGGGGATTCGGTCAATCTGGCCTCGCGGCTGGAAGGGCAGACCAAGGCCTATGGTGTGCAAATTCTGGTGTCAGAACGCACGAAAAAGGCCGCGGGTCCGTTGGCTTTTGTTGAGCTGGACCTGCTGCGCGTGAAGGGGAAAAACGAACCGGTGCGCATTTTCACGCTGGTCGGCGACGAGGCCTATGCCACCACGCCGGACTTTGCGACATGGCTGGCCGCACATCAAACCATGCTGGATTTGTACCGGGCCGGAGACTTCGACGGGGCGGAGCAGGCGTTGGGTCATGCGCAATCCGCTTCAAAGGCACGGTTGGATGGGTATTACGATATGTTCCTGTCCCGCATCCGCACCTTAAAAAACAACCGCCCCAACGATGGTTGGGACGGCGTTTTTGAAGCGACGTCGAAATAAGGATTAAACGGTTACCGCCACGTTTGTATCAACATACAATTGATACCCACCCATTTCGAACACGTTGTAATCCGTTCCGCTCACATTTGACGTTCCTGTTTGCGTAAATCCGGCATTGGTCAGTGATTCAACCGTTCCGCCTTCATACAGTTGCAGGTTTCCGCTCAACGCGCCTTCAGTGTTGATATAAAGCTGGTTGTCGGCCGATTGTTGCAGCAGTTTGAAAATATCGGCCATATCCATTCTTAATGTGGTCGATGCCTGCATCATCGTGATTTGTTCAACGTTGACCAGGCTGTTTGAACTGGTTGATCCATCGGCACCGCTGAGGTCAATCAGGCCCGAACCGTTCAATTTAACCTGATCGTATCCGGCGCCACCATCAACATGACGGGTGTTGGTGGAGAACAGGGTAATCACATCATTCCCCGCACCGCCATTGATGGATACGTTCGAGAAGGCACCGCCATCGGACAGCGTATCGGCGGCGTATGTCCCAACAACGGCTTGACGGCTTGACCCGCGGCCGTGGCGCTGGCGCTTGTGCCGGTGACCAGAGTCTGGCCGCTGGAGGTCAGGCCCCCGTCGGATTGACCGTACATCAGGTACAGGCCGCCATCGCCGCCATCTCCATTCGGTGTGCCAATGGCGAAATCGTCATACCCATCGCCGTTCAAATCGCCGAGGGCGGAAATTTCAACCTCGAACGGATCAGTGTTGGGGTTGGCAAGGCCCAAATCCGGATCGGTCAGATCAATACGAATTTGTTCGTATTTATGCTTTTCCAGCGTCAGATTGTCCAGGTCGATGGACCCGGCAATACCGGATTGGCCATAGATCACGTAAATATCCATCGTCGAATCGGTGCGTACCGCAACGGCCATATCTTCACGGCCATCGCCGTTATAATCGCCGACGCTGCCACCGCTTTCAATTTTTGAGTTGGCGTCGCTGGCGGTGATTCTCAGGTCTGAAACAGCGCTGATCGTTGCTGTGCCGCCAGGCGCAAATGAATGCGCTTCGCCAAACACAACGTGAATTGTGTCGGTTCCGCTTTCATAAATGGCGAAATCATTTTTGTACCCACCATTCATGTCGCCCAGATTGAGCAAGCCCAATCCGCCATCCGCACCGGTTTGCAGACCGGTGATTTTAAACGGGCTGGCCGTGTTGACTGTATTGCCGCCGTTATAAATCCATACTTCGCCGTTCACCGCCCCGGCTGTTTTCGGTACGGTGATGGCAAAATCGTCAAATCCATCCTGATTCAAATCACCCAGGCTGGCGGCTTCGCGGCCCAAATTACTGTTGGTGGATGGGCCGTTGATGACATAGTCCGGTGTGGCCGTTAAAATATTGCTGAAATCACTGCCACCCAGATAAATGCCGGCCTTGCCATAGACGGATGAACTGGGGGATGTGATCATGACATCGGCAAAACCGTCGCCGTTAATATCACCAAGGCCAATCGCTTCGTGACCAAAGTGGCTGACGCCGGATGATCCGTCGATGCCGGAAATGGTGCCATCGCCACCGATCAAGACGGCGCGGCCTTCACCGCTGGCCGTGTTGCGTCCACCGACGACGAAGTCCATTTTCCCATCGCCGTCAACGTCGCCAACACCGTTAATGGATAATCCTTCGGTGTTGTCGAAGCCCAGCGTGGCCAGACTATATTGCGCGATGTTTCCGCTGTTATCATCCAGGAACAAAGTGTTGTCGCTGGCGAAAATGTAATTCGCGGTGCCATTGCCATCCGTATCGCCAACGGCGGCCACGGCATTGGCGTGGTGCGACCCGGTGGCGATGGACGGAATAAAGCGCCCATCCGCAGTCGAGGCATCATGAATATCGTTCAGGCTGATATCGGCGGCATCCAGAACGGTTGCATTGTTTCCGGATGTGGCGGTCCGTCCCGTGGAGGGTTCGGTGACTGTCACACTCAGGCTCAGGCTCTGGTTCGCCAGAACGGCCAGCGCTCCGGCCGGGGTCAGCACGATATTGGCCGAATCCGGTCCCGTGGACACCAGTTGGAATAACGGATTCCCGCCACTCATCGGCGATGTCAGGACGAAGCTCAGTGTTTCGGTGTAGGCCACTGTGGTGGAGACTGTTCCAACAACAAGGCCGGACAGGCTGACGTCGCTCAGATTGCTCAGCAGGTTGACGTTCAGGTCCAGTACGGGTGGCGTTGGCGGCGTGACGGTTCCACCGCCACTGCCTGTGCTGGTGTCTGTTCCCGTGCTGGGCAGAACGGACGGATCAGTCGGTGTATTCGTATCCGTCGGGCGTGTTGTGATGGGGGCAGGGGCTGTATTCCCTGTTGTCGATCCCAAGGTGCTGCCATCAGTGCTGAGGGTTGAACTTGCCGTGTTGGTCGTTGATCCAACAACGTTGGAAAGGGTGGTGCCCGTCTCTGCGGCACGGTCGAAGCCGCTGTCCAACCCACCGGTCATGGTGTCATCACCGACCAAGGCCATATCCGTTGTGGGTGCGAGATCCAGTGCGCCATCCTGTTGTGTTGCTGGGTCTGTGGTCGGGGCGGTTTCCGCCGGGGCACTTTCCTGTGCGGCACCGGACTCTTCGCCTTCGGGCACTGTCGTTTCGGATGCGTCCGGCGCAGCCTCATCGGTCGCACTGTCCGCCGCCGGTGCATCGTCGGCACCAAAGGCGCTGAACAACGTGCCGGATACGGATTTCACGGAACCGTAATCATCGGTCACGCGGCTGGCGTCCAATGTGCCTTGATAGGTCGGCTCGCTGTCCTGTCCCGTCAATGTGACGGTTTCAAATTGTTCAGCCAGCGTCCGTTCGCCCGCTTCGGTACGAACGACGATGGCGCCCTCGACCACGGTGATCTGGCTCTGGCCGCTTGGGTCAATGTCACCCATGATGGTCGTGCCACGAATACCGATGGAGCCGACGGGTGTATCAATCGTCACGTCATCCGGGTCTTCGCGACCGATCAAGCCGGATGTGAACACGAACACGCCCTTCAGAACCGAGAAATCGGTTTTGCCTGATCCACTGGCCGGGTCGAACACATATTCATCAATCGCCAGCTTGGCATTTTCGGAAACGGCGAAACTGGTTTCATCGACGAAGGTGATATTGACGGCACCATTGCCCTGCGTTTCAATCACGTCACCCTGAAACACTTTCGTGCCCAGCGTGATGGTTTCCGTTGTGCCATCGGCGCGCGTGACCGTTGCGCCACCATTTAATTCGGTAATTTCACCCACCGGGCTGACGTCATCGACGGAGCCCATTTGCGCGTACTGGCCGGCGTTTTCACTGTGGACAAAGGATTGAACCATCGCGGGGCTGAGGATGGCACCATTCGGGCTGCTCAACACTGGGGCGGTGTCGGCAATGAAATAATTTTCGATTGTGATGGTTTGGCCATTGTCGTTGTGCAGGACCAAGTCTTGCCCATCGCGTATCATGGTGGCATCGGTGATAAAACTGGAATCCGGCAGATCGATTTTCGTCTGTCCGTTGGCGTCGATCGTTTTCACCGGTCCCTGATCGGAACTGGAAACGCCCTCGACACTGCCATCAACATTCCGTGCCATCTTTTAAACCCCTTTGATATTCCCCAAATTCACCCGCGAAATCCCCATTGTGATCCGCGATGCACACGATGCGGACCGGTGCATACACCTGTGCCGCATTCTCCCATTATCCCGGACATTGTTTAATTTCGTGTAATTATTGTCCGGCATTTTATTGAAATTTTTGAAGGGCTTGAGGCGGATATAGATAAAATTTTATGGATTAAAAAATCCGCAGAAAACCTGCGGATTTTGCTGAAAATTCATGCGGGTAGGGCGGGTTTTACGCGCGCAGTTTCATAGGCTGATAATTGCGCAGGAATTCGATGACGTCTTTTTCCGGCATCGGTTTCGCAAAATAATACCCCTGCACCTTGTCACAGCCCATATCCTGAAGCAGGCGGGCTTCTTCAACTGTTTCAACGCCTTCGGCAATAATCGACATTTTCATGTTTTTGCCCAGCCCGACGATGGATTTAACCAGTTCCAGACTTTTTTCATCGCGCTGCATCGCGCGAACGAAGCTTTGGTCCACTTTCAACGTATCAATCGGGAAGTAGTAGAGATAGCTGAGCGAGGAATAGCCCGTGCCGAAATCGTCGATGGCGATGCCCATGCCGGCATCCTTACACATCTGCAACATCGCCTTGGCGTTGTCCGGTTGCTGGATCAGCAGGCGCTCAGTGATTTCCAAACGGACCTGCGTCGGCAAAACATCGCTTTCGCTGATGATATTGTAGAGGTGGTCAATAAAATTCTCCGACGCGAAATCGGTCGAGGAAAAGTTGACGCTCATATACATTTCACGGTCGGCACCCACGCGGGCCTCAATACGGCGCAGGGCGCGGCATGATTCACCCAGCGCCCAGCGGCTGGCCTCAACGATCAATCCATTCTTTTCCGCGATGGGAATAAACACGCCGGGGGAGATAAATCCCTTTTCCGGATGGACCCAACGCATCAAGGCCTCGAACCCGACAACATTCCCGCGCGTCAGATCAATGATCGGTTGATAGTGCAGGGACAGTTCGCCGTTTTCCAGCGCGGTTTGAAATTCGTTTGCGATTTTTATGGATTCAACAACATCGGCTTTTTCCGCCAGATCCTGTTCCAGCATTTCCGGTGGCGGGAATGAATCGCTGTCGTGTAAAATATCTGCGCGTGTCAGCGTGTCGCGATAGCGGGTCAGGATCACCTGCATAATCATTTGCATGACCGGGTCGGTGCCGGTCAGGCGGCTGGTGAAATCATCCATCGTGATTTCCAGCATCTTGCATGGTTTCAATGCGCGCACCGTGGCGGTGCGTGGGGCGCTGTCAACAATGGCCATTTCGCCGATCAATGCGCCGGGGCCGCGTGTGCCCACGTGCTGAACGCGGCCATCGGGTTTTTCGATCAGAATTTCGACGGTGCCGTCTTCGATGATATAGGCGCAATCGCCCGCATCACCCTGGCGCATGATGGTTTCGCCGGTGTCAAAGCTGCGTTTAGAGTGGCTGGCGCCGTTTGAATCGGATTTTGTCAAAGTCGAAGTCCGCAGTTTTTGAAATGATGATCGCAACAGAGTATTCGGGAATTTCCCCACACCATAATGGAGCAGGTCGGTGAATGGATGGTTAACAAAACGGGTGCAATCGTACGAAATCAATCCTTTGCTGGACGGCATCGCAGATTGCTTCCATAATCATCAGAAGGGGACGTATGTATGATGTCGTGGATGATCCTTTTACCGTTGCTCTATATCACCTTCCGGGCCAAGCAATTTGCCGGGGACTTCTTGTTACAAACGGACTGGATCGCCATGAACAAGGGCGCGCCGGGATTGGCCGGATATACGGCTCTGGCCCTGCATGCGCTGATTCATGGGGCCATGACATTTTTGATAATGCTGGTCTTCGCGCCGGGCCTGTGGTGGCTGGGGTTGGTGGATTGTGTGGTCCACGGGGCCATTGACCGGACCAAGGGCGTTATCAGCCGGCGCTATGGCTGGGGACCGACGGACCGCTGGTTCTGGTGGTCCTTTGGTCTGGATCAGGAGGCCCATAACCTGACCCATTTCACTTATATCATGCTGGTTTTGCTGCTGTCGGCGACCTGAGTGAATCTAACGCATTGAAAAATATGCTTTTTCTTTCTCAAGAAATGGGGGAAGGAACGCTTGACAGGGGCGCAGGCGATGGCTATTGTGCGGCCTCTGTAAGAATTTTAGGCATATATGGAATTGCGCCATGAAAGTCGTGAACTCGCTCAAAACGTTGAAATCCCGTGACCGTAACTGCAAGATGGTTCGTCGTCGCGGCCGCGTTTACATCATTAACAAGAAAAACCCGCGTATGAAGGTACGTCAGGGCTAATTGCCCTTACGACCGAATCGCTGGCGGCATTCGTGCCGCCGGGGTTATACGGGATCAAAGGCTGGGACGCACGATTGCGCCGCCGGCCTTTTTTCATGTCCACAAAAATGAAGAATAGCAGGTGAAAAGCCATTTTTTCTCTGCTATACAGAATATTACAAGACCATCCCTCCTTCCTCGATTTTTCGGACCATCATCCATGTTCTCTAAGATTTTCGGTTTTATGTCGAATGATATGGCCATTGACCTTGGCACGGCCAATACGCTGGTTTATGTGCGCGGGCGCGGTATTGTTCTGAACGAACCTTCTGTTGTGGCCATCTCCATCAATGGCGGGAAGAAAGATATTCTGGCCGTCGGGAACGAAGCCAAACAAATGCTGGGCCGGACACCGGGCAACATCGTTGCCATTCGTCCGCTGCGTGATGGCGTGATCGCTGACTTCGAAGTCACCGAAGCCATGATCAAACATTTCATTCGCAAAGTTCACAATCGTCGTTCCTTCGTCTCACCGAAAATGGTGATCTGCGTTCCGTCGGGTTCGACGGCTGTTGAACAACGCGCGATTATTGAGTCTGCTGAATCCGCTGGCGCAAGCCGCGTTGGTTTGATTGAAGAGCCAATGGCCGCCGCGATCGGTGCGGGATTGCCCGTGACGGAACCGTCGGGATCGATGGTTGTTGATATTGGTGGCGGTACGACGGAAGTGGCCGTTATTTCGCTGGGCGGTATCGTGTATGCGAAATCCGCGCGCGTTGGCGGTGACAAGATGGACGAAGCCATCATCGCCTATACACGCCGCGTGCATAATTTGCTGATCGGTGAAAGCACGGCGGAGCGCATCAAAAAAGAAATTGGTTCCGCATGCCAGCCTGCCGATGGCGAAGGCCGCCAGGTGGAAATTAAAGGCCGCGATCTGATGAACGGCGTGCCGAAAGAAATCATGATCAGCGAACGCCAAATTGCCGAGGCTCTGGCCGAGCCGGTGGGTGCGATTGTCGAGGCGGTGAAGGTCGCCCTGGAACACACCCCGCCGGAACTGGCCGCCGATATCGTGGACAAGGGCATCGTGTTGACCGGGGGCGGGGCGCTTCTGGGCAATCTGGACCATGTTCTGCGCCATGCCACCGGGCTGGCCGTGACCATCGCCGATGACCCGCTGTCCTGCGTTGCGCTGGGCACCGGCCACGCGCTGGAAGAGGAAAAGGCCCTGAAAAACGTCCTGATCGGCAATTACTGATCGCGTTTTGCAAATGATTTAAAAAGCCCGGCGTTCCGTAAGGAGGCCGGGGTTTTTGTTGGTATGTTTGCGCGGGCTCGGGACGTTTGCCCAACATTGTCATCCCCGCCTTGTGCGGGGATCTGGGGCCGCAAGCCCTATAATTATCCCGGTCCACTCCGGATCCCCGCACAAGGCGGGGATGACGATTGGGGGTGGATGGCGGCTTGGGGTGCATTTATCGGCTTGCATTTTACATACATTTGAAATCAATACGCACCGTATTTGAATCGATGTGCGTGGACGAATGTTGAAATTTCCGGTAGATTAAACATTGGAAGGTCTTGAAACGGCTTTCATATTTGTTTTACCTCTTTCGGTGTAATTTTCTCTTCAGGAATATCGTTTCGTCCGTCCGAAAGGGACACTTAAAAGGTCAGGGTTTTGAGAATACGCACGCGCAGCAGAGGAATGACCCGTTTACTGTCCCTTCGTTTGTGGGGAACGCGGACTCCGTCGCTTATTTTTCTCGTCACTGGCATTATCCTGTTTATGGCATCGGCAATGAACCCGGCAACGCTGCAAGGCGTGCGTCTGGCTGCGACCGATGTGGCCGCGCCGTTAATGGCCGCGGTGAACACACCGTTTCGTATGGCGGCCGATTATGTGACGGCGGTCACGGGCCTGACCGAATTGCAGGCGGAGAATGAACGCCTGAAATCTGAAAATGCCCGCCTGCGCGAATGGTACCAAACCGCGCTGAGCCTGAAGACGGAAAATGAATCGCTTCAGCAACTTTTGAATCTGAAATTGCCGCCACCTTATACCTACATCACCGCCCGCGTGATTGCTGATGCGGGGAATACATTTGCCCGCAGTCTGCTGATCCTTGCCGGACAAAATGATGGCGTGGTCAAGGGGCAGGCGGTGTTGTCGGGCGAAGGTCTGGTTGGCCGCGTGATTGAATCTGGCGGCCGTGCTGCGCGCATCTTGTTGCTGACCGACATGAACTCGCGCGTGCCTGTGGTTATTGAAGGATCTGACATAAAGGCGATTGTTGCCGGGGAAAACAGCTCAACGCCCGTTCTCATTCATTTGCCGCGTGATCATGAATTACAGGCCGGGGCCCGCATCGTCACATCGGGCCATGGTGGTTTGTTCCCGCCGGGTGTTCCGGTTGGCTATGTCGTTCTGGGCGAGAATGGTCAGGTGAGTGTTCAACTTCTGGCGCAGGCCGATAATTTGTCCTTCGTGCGGATCATTGACCGTGTTCTGGAACGCACCGTTCTGGACAATCTTGCGGAAACGCCTGCGGTTATTCCCGCTGTTGCCGCGCCTGCGCCTTGATCCATCATGCGAAGACGCCGTTCGCGACAAATTTCAATTACCAGCATTGATGCTGCCCTTCGGTTGACGGTTCCGTACATCCTTCTGGCTGTGCTGTTCCTGTTGAACGTCACGGCTTTGCCCGTGCCCTATATGGGGGTGGTCAAACCGTTTCTGGTTTTGATGCCGGTTTATTACTGGGCCATTTATCGTCCGACCCTGATGCCGCCGGTGCTGTGTTTCATCGTCGGTATTTTGCTGGATATGATTTCCGGCACCGCGCTGGGCGTGAATGCCATTTCCTTCGTTCTGGTCCAGATGGTCGTGCGGGACCAGCGCCGTTTCCTGATGGCGCAGTCTTATATCACCACATGGGCGGTGTTTTCGTTCGTTGTTGGCGGGGTGGCGTTGTTGCAATGGGGGCTGTATGGTCTGGTTGATATGGCTTGGGGGCCGTTGATGCCGATTATGGTGGCCGCGGCGATGACGGTCTTTCTCTTCCCCGTGATTAGTTTGTTTTTGATTTTGACCCACCGCCTGTTGCCCTCATGAAACGCAGACGTGATAAAGACCGGAGTATGTCGTTTACCCGCCGCGCGCTGCTGATTGGCGCGATGCAGGGCGGGTTGATGGCTGTTCTGGCCGGACGTCTGGCCTGGTTACAAGTGGTCGAGGGGCATCGTTATAAAACGCTGGCCGAAAATAACCGGATTAACGTCAAGCTGCTGGCCCCGTCGCGGGGTTTGATTCTTGATCGCTATGGCGTCGCGCTGGCCGAGAACAGCCAGAATTTCCGTGTGCTGGTCGTGCCGGAACAAACCACCAATCTGGAACAGGTTCTGAACAATGTGGCCAAGCTGATCCCTCTGAAAGAGGGAACAGTGCAAACCATTTTGAAAACGGCCAAAAGATCCCCACGCTTCGCATCGCTGGAAATTCGCGACAATTTGTCATGGGACGAGGTCGCGACGATCGAGGTCAATCTGCCTGATCTGCCCGGTGTGTCGATTGATGTGGGTGAAGTGCGGTATTACCCGTTGGGTGAAGCCGTTGCGCATATGATCGGCTATGTCGGTGCGGTGGACAAGGCGGACCAGACCACGGATGATCCGTTGTTGAAAATGCCGGATTTCAAAATCGGCAAGACGGGTCTGGAAAAAGTTCTGGACAGTGAATTGCGCGGCCGCGCCGGTGCCGCCGAAGTTGAAGTGAACGTGGTCGGGCGCGAGGTGCGCGAACTCAGCCGCAATCCGGGCGAGCCGGGCCGTGATGTCACCTTGACCATTGATTCGGAATTGCAGGATTATGTGCGGGAGCGCTTGTCGACCCAGCGTTCCGCATCCGCGGTCATCATGGATGCGAAAACCGGTGCGGTCTATGCCATGGCATCCGTGCCATCTTTTGATCCGAATGAATTCAGCCGGGGCCTGACCCCGGAAACATGGAACCGCTTGCTGGCCGACCCGGGCGTGCCGCTGAACAACAAAGCGATCGGCGGGCAATATCCACCGGGATCGACCTATAAAATGGTGACGGCCATGGCGGGTCTGGAAAGCGGCGCCATAACGCCGGGTCGTCGTGTATTTTGCCCCGGCCATTTCAATATGGGCGATACACGCTTCCATTGCTGGAAACAAGGCGGGCACGGCAGTGTCGATCTGGTCACCGCGCTGGCGCAATCCTGCGATACGTATTTTTATCAAGTGTCGTTGGATATCGGCATCGACAAGATTGGCGAAATGGCCAATCGTTTTGGTTTGGGCGTCATGCTGGATACCGGGCTGGCAGAGGAACGCAAAGGGTTGATCCCGTCGCAAGCATGGAAACGTTCCCATCTGGGCCAGCCATGGCACCGGGGGGAAACGGTTGTGGCCTCGATCGGGCAGGGCTATGTGCAGGCGACGCCGTTGCAACTGGCCGTCATGACGGCGCGTTTGGCCAACGGGGGCCACGCGGTGATGCCGCAATTAACGGCGATGATCGGGGATGTTCCCATTGAAAAGAAAGAATGGCCGTCCATGGGGTTTAACCCCGCGCATCTGGCGATTGTGCGTGATGGGATGGAGCATGTCGTTATGTACCCGCGCGGTACGGCCTATGGCTCTCGTATCACGGTCGAGGGGATGGAGATGGCCGGGAAAACCGGAACATCACAGGTCCGCCGGATTACCAAAGAACAACGGGCGCTGGGGATCAAGAACGAAGATTTGCCATGGAACCATCGTCACCATGCGCTGTTCGTTGGTTATGCGCCCTATAATGATCCGCGTTATGTTGTGTCCGTGGTGGTTGAACATGGCGGTGGCGGCTCGGCCGTGGCCGCGCCGATTGCCAAGGATCTGATTTTGATGGCGCAACAACGCAACCCGGCGGCGCGGGCTGTATCGCCCGATGGACATGGTGTGCCCCCTGCGCCCATGCCTGTGCACAATACAACCACATTGAGCGCCGATCCCGCCGACGCTGAGATTGAAGATGAGGTCGCGCCAGAATCCGAATCTGTCGCCCCGGAAACTGAGACTGTGCCAGCGCAAGGAGCGGGATAATGCTAGGAAGCTTTGATCTGCAATCCGGCCCGACCTTGTCACAGAAACTGGCCAATATGAATTGGGGCCTGATTATTCTGGTCTCGCTGGTGGCTTTTATTGGTATTGCGGCGCTTTATTCTGCCGGGAACGGCAACATGGACCCGTGGGCGTCACGCCAGACGTTCCGTTTTGTCTTCTGTCTGGCGGCCATGATTATCGTGGCGCTGATTGATCAGCGGTTCTGGTACAACATGTCGTACCTGATTTACGCGGCCGGCTTTGTCATGCTGGTCTTCGTCGAATTTGTTGGGCAGATGGGCATGGGCGCGCAGCGCTGGATCAATCTGGGCTTTATTCAAATTCAGCCATCGGAATTGATGAAGCTGGCGTTGGTCATGGCGCTGGCGCGCTATTTCAATGGCGCGCGGTCCGAAGATTTGCGACGCCTGACCTTCCTGATCCCGCCGGCTTTGTTGATCCTCGCGCCCGTTGGGCTGGTGTTGCTGCAACCAAACCTGGGTACGGCGGTGATGCTGGTGGTGGACGGGGCGGCGTTGTTCTTCCTTGGTGGGGCACCGATCTGGCTGTTTATCGTCGGGATCGCGGCGGGACTGGCGGCCATTCCGCTGGTTTGGCATTTCTATATGCATGATTACCAGAAACAGCGCGTTCTGACCTTCCTCGATCCAGAGGCCGATCCGCTGGGGTCTGGCTATCACATCATGCAATCGAAAATCGCGCTGGGTTCCGGCGGGATTGAGGGCAAAGGGTTTCTGAATGGCAGTCAGAGCCATTTGAACTTCCTGCCGGAAAAGCAAACCGACTTTATTTTCACGCTGTGGGCCGAGGAATGGGGGCTGACGGGCGGGTTGGTGCTGCTGGGCCTGTTGCTGTTGATTTTCATTTACTGCGGTTGGATTTCGTTCCGCTGCCGCCATGTTTATGGGCGCTTGTTGGCCTTTGGCCTGATGGTGAACTTTTCACTGTATGTGTTTATCAATATTGCTATGGTTATGGGGTTGATCCCTGTTGTGGGGATCCCGCTGCCGCTCGTGTCCTATGGTGGGACATCAATGCTGGCGGCCATGATCGGGTTCGGCTTGATTATATCGGCCAATATTCACCGCGATAGCAAACTTCCGCGGAATTGACGCGCACAACACGCAATAAAAAAGGCCGGGTTGAACCGGCCTTTTTTATTTCAGGATAGCGCGAAGGACTTAGGCGGCAAACGCCACGCCCTTGTCACGCAGCAGATCCTGCAATTCACCGCTGGCGAACATTTCGCGGATGATGTCGCACCCGCCGATAAACTCGCCCTTGACGTACAATTGCGGAATGGTGGGCCATTGGGCGAAATCCTTGATCCCTTGGCGAATGCCGCTATCTTCCAGCACGTTGATATCCTTGAACGCGATATTCAACTGGGTCAGAATTTGCGCAGCCGCGGCGGAAAAACCACATTGCGGGAACACGGCGGTGCCCTTCATAAACAAAACAACATCATTGGCGTTAATTTCGCTGCGGATGCGGTCGAAAACAATATTATCCATTCCTCGTCACTCTCTTTCTTTACGCAGTGTTTCTGATTCAATTATTCTTCTGGCGGAATCGCGGTCTGGATGGCCAGCGCGTGCAATTCAGCGCCCATTTTCCCTTGAAGCGCGGCATAGACCATCTGGTGCTGTTGCACGCGGCTTTTCCCACGGAAGGATTCCGACACGATATAGGCCGCATAATGGTCGCCATCACCGCGCAGATCGGAAATCTGAACCTGCGCATCGGGGATGCCCTGGCGGATCAAGTCTTCAATGGCGGCGGCGGTCATGCCCATGGCGTTACTTTCGTATCCTTCAATCGGTTCAGCATACTCATGTGCCCAAAAATGCGCAAGTTTTCGCGTCTTTTCCGGGGTTTAAATAGACACTTTGGAATAGCTTTCCAGCCCGATGGCCTGTTTATCCATGATTTTCGGGACGACTTTGAACCCATACAGGGCCGCCGCGGTGACCAGAAACACCATGGCCAGAATAATCAGGCGGTATCCCCGGTCCTTCATCGCCTCCAGAAAATCATCGGATAAGGCGGCTTGGGCCCGGTGGCGACGGGCATAGATCACGCCCGGCAGCAGGGCCATGATCAAGGCCAGCGGCGTGCCGAGGATGAACAAGACGCATAAAGACGCCATCCACCACACCAGAACCGCCGTGCGGGCACGCCCCGCGAACAGGCGATCAGCCTCCCGCGCCATAAAGAAGACGATACCGACGATGGTCCCGATCAGGCAGACATTGTTGAGCGGATAATCGGTCAGCGCCGCCCCGGCCAGCATCAGGGCCGCAACGGACAGCGGGATATCCAGCTTCAATGTGTACTTCAAAGAGGGGAGAGAGAACGTTGCCATGCGTGTGCGCCTGTTATCGAGCCTGTTTTGAACGGTGTTTAAGCCATAGCAAGGGAATCGGGACAGCGGAAGCGGGGTGAGCCAGATCCGTGTCTTCCTTCATCCTACCATTGGGGGTCGCAAAACGCGAAAAATGGGGGTGGGGATCGGGGTGAAAAAAGGCGAAAAAGTGGCGTGATGCACCGCAAAAGACCGAATTTTCGGAAAAAACGCTTATATTCGCAACTTTATTACGCGATTTCGCAATCAAAGGATGGATTATTACTTGCATACCAAGCCCCGCTTGGCTAACAATTCTCCCATACCAAATTTGAAGAGGTGGTCACGCCCTGTGCAAAAGTCCGCGATAGAGACTTCCCACAGGCGCACGTTCGAAGGTTATGGGTCCGGTTAAGAGACCCAGCCGCGAGTTGGACTAGGGAATACAACGCTAAAAGTACAATACAAAAAAGCCCCGTTTTACGGGGCTTTTTTAATCGTTCTGCGGTTGCGGGCTTATTCCGCCATGATCTGTTCTTTGGCCGTTTGTCCGCACTGGTCCAGCATGGTGTCCAGCATATGGTCGGAAATCTCAAGACCCTTGCCTTCAAGATCCGGGCGGACCTTGCGCTTCACATCGTCAAATCCGGCTTCTTCCAGATTGGCGGCGACAACTTCGCCGGCATAGGTGGTGGCATCGGCACCGCTTAGGCCGAGCTGTTCCGCAACCCACAGGCCGAAAAGCTTGCAGGTGCGGGCCTCTACCTTGAAGCGCAGGCCCTCGTCATGGGCGAATTTGTTTTCAAAAGCGTCCTTGCGGTCGTTAAAGTTCGACATACTGTCCAGTCCTCTTGGTCGGGGTTAAAAATGCGAATTTCGGCCCAAATCTAGCATTTGAAAGCCGCTGAATCCATGGTTATATAGGGGCCTTATCGAACCCATTCTGTAAAGTTGTGCCCATGATGTGGAACAAAGACCCGCGGACGTCTAGACGTCGCGTGATTTATGAAGGTGCGGCCAAGATCATCTATGAAGGACCGGAGCCGGGTACGGTGATCCAGTATTTCAAAGATGACGCCAGTGCGTTCAACAATTCCAAAAAAGCCGTGATCGCGGGCAAGGGCGTGTTGAACAACCGCATTTCCGCGCATTTGATGACGAAGCTGGAAACAATCGGCATTCCGACCCACTTCCTGAAATCCGTCAATATGCGCGAACAGCTGGTGCGCCAGTTGGATATGATCCCGTTGTCGGTGGTTGTGCGCAACATTGCCGCCGGTCCGGTGTGCCAGCGTCTGGGCGTGAAAGAGGGCATCATCCTGCCGCGTCCGGTGGTTGAGTTTTATTACAAGAAAGCCGAAAGCGGCGATGCGCTGGTGAACGAAGACCACATCATCGCGTTCAACTGGCTCGACCCGTACGAGCTGGACGAACTGCTGGCCATGGCGTGGCGGATCAATGATTATTTGAACGGTCTGTTCACGGGCGTGGGCTTGCGTCTGGTCGATTTCAAATTGGAATTTGGCCGCATGCATGGCGAGTTCGGGGAATTGTATTTGTTTCTGGCTGATGAAATTTCGCCGGATAATTGCCGCCTGTGGGATGCGCAGACGGGTGAGAAGCTGGACAAAGATCGTTTCCGCCATGATCTGGGCGGCGTGATTGAAGCGTATCAGGATGTTGCAAAACGTCTGGGCCTTGTGCCGCAGACGGGCATTATCGATGGCGGCAACATCAACGAACAATTGGCGGCATCATTGGCCACGATTGAAAATGACCTGGGGCAGGAACGCCAGTTGCGCTCCATCCCCAAAGGGCCAACGCCGGGAAAACCGCGCAAGGGTTAATTGAACAGGGTATAAGACAATGGATATAAAAACACTGGTTGATCGCGTCTCCACCGCCATCCGCGCGGGAGAGCGTGTGCAGATTTTCAGCGATTTTGACGACACATTGTGCCATTCCGGCAATGATCCGTTGCGCGCGACGATTGATCGGAACGCGCTGATCGGTATTCGCGCGTTGATCAAACATCAGAACGTGTCCTTTACGATGATCACGGGGCGCACGGCGGAGAACATGCTGGCCAAATTGCCGGTTTCACAAACGAAGCCGCCATTCCACATCATGGGCAGCCACGGAACGGAATTGATGCGGGCCGGGGCGCGCGTGATTGAGAAACTGGTCCTGCCCGCAGGGGCCGATGGTATTATCGCGCAGTTTAATGCCGCGGCTGGCGCGCTGGGCGCGATCAATCCGGGGTTGATCGTTCATTACAAACATGGATGCGTGAATATGGATGCGCGCAATATGGTGGACCAGGACGCGCAAAAACGCGCCAGTGTTCTGGCTGAAGCGCGCCGCGCCTTCGAAATCATCCTGCAATCACCGGATCATCCGGTGGTGAACGGCGAAAAAATCTTCCTGATCCACAGCGATACAGAACATGATGTGACGGTGTTGTCCGAAGTGTTTAACAAGGGCTATGCGATTGATCATGCCGATTATGTGGATCACAACGCGCTGACCATTTTTATGGGCGACAGCCTGTCCCCCGGCGGCAATGACCGCGCGGCGGCGTTGCTGGTCAGTGATGCGCAGAAATTCCCACAAGGTGTGGTGATTCAGGTGCGCAATGGCCGCGCCCCGGATATCAAGCGCACCGCGACACAAGGCGGGGCGGATATTATCCTGAACCATCCATCGGAAACGGGTTTGTTCCTGCTGCGCGCTGGTCGTGCGGCGAAGGCTAGCCCCGCACCGTAAATCTTACGGTTCAAACTGTTCGCGTAAAATCCGTTCGTCCAGCATATGGTCTGAATCATACAGGATGGTGAACGGGGTGTTGTTATCCTGAACAATATCCACCTGCACCACGTCGCGCATTTCCGTGTAATCGGCGGTGGCGCTGACCGGGCGTTTATCGGCTTCCAGAATTTCAAAACGCACTGTGGTATGGCTGGGCAACAAGGCCCCGCGCCAGCGGCGGGGGCGAAACGCGCTGATCGGCGTCAGGGCCAGCACGTTGGCGGACATCGGAATAATGGGCCCGTGGGCGGAGAAGTTATATGCGGTTGATCCGGCGGGCGTGGATACCAGAACACCATCACAGACCAGTTCCGGCAGGCGTTCAACGCCATCCAGTGCAATGCCGATCTTCGCCGCCTGCCGGCTTTGCCGGAGCAGGGAGACTTCGTTAAACGCCAGCGCTTCAACCGTGCGGCCGTTTTTATCCTTGGCGATCATTTTCAACGGGTACAGCGTAATGGCGCGCGCGCCCTGTAACCGGTCCAGCAGATTGTCCGGGCGATAGGGGTTGAGCAGGAAGCCAACCGACCCGCGGTTCATGCCGTATACGGGCTTGTTGTGTTTCAGTGTTTTATGCACGGTTTCCAGCAACGTGCCATCACCGCCCAGAACGACGATGACATCGGCATCCGCCACGCCGGTCTGGCCATGCGCGGCGCTTAGGGTGCGGATGGCGTCCTGCGCCTCATCGGTGTCGTTGGCTGTAAAATGAATGCGCATCAATGGGAAATTCCTTCTTTCACATGGCCGCCATGGGCGTTGGACCAGTCTTCCGGCGCGTGCAGGAATTTTTCAACTTCGTCCAGCGTGGCGGTGTCAAAATAATTGCGATTCCGCGCCACGGCCAACACGTCCCAGAAGGTGGTCAGTGCATGCAGCGTGACGCCCATGGCTTTCATGTTGGCTTCACTGGACGGGAAGATGCCGTAATGGAAGATGACGAAGGAGTGATTGATGGTGGCTCCAGCAGCGCGCAGCGCGTCGATAAAGACTTTCTTGCTGGCGCCATCGCTTTGCATGTCTTCGACCAGAATGGCTTCCGCGCCCTCCTGATCCATACAGCCTTCGATCTGGGCCATGCGGCCAAAACCTTTTGGCTTTTTGCGGACATATAGCATCGGTTTGTTCAACCGTTCGGCAATAAACGCGGCATAGGGAATGCCCGCTGTTTCACCGCCGGCGATATATTCAACATCGGGGCATTCGGCGCGGATAATATCGGCGCCAAAATCCATCAATTGCGTCCGCTCCGCCGGAAAGGCGATCAAACGGCGGCAATCGGTGTAAACCGGGCTGGCGCGTCCCGAGGTGAAGATGAAGGGGTGTTCGACATTGAACAAAACGCTTTTGGTATCCAGCAGGATTTGCGCGGCGATCTTTGCGATCTCTTTACGGTCTGTGCTCATGTCTCAGCCTGTGTTTAAAAAACGTCCCATGACTTTAACCGAACCAGCCGTGCGTGCAAGGCGGCGATCCGTGCATACAGGGTTTTCAACGGTTGATCGGATAGATTGGTCCGGCGCAGTTGCCGCAGCCGGGTGAGGGTGTCGAATAAATCCGCGGCCAAGGCGGGCGGCGGGCCATAGAGCGCGGGCGGGGCCGCGCAGGTGCGTAAAGGGTGGGGGATCGGCCCGTCATAACGGGCATTGGTTTCGGGCGAGAGCATAAATATAGGATAATATTCCTGCTATCGAAAGTCAAGATCATCCCGTCATTGCCTGTCTGTCATCCCGACAGAGCGAAGCGACGAGGGATCCCCCTTCATTATAGGTGAGATCTCTCACATGCGTTCGGGATGACAATTTGAAAAGGGGAACGTTTACGCCGCAAGCGGCCGGGCCCCCGGTTGGCGCAGGATTTCGGTGGCGTGCTGCATGCCTTGGGCACAACAGGCCTCCAGATCCATGCCTTCGACCAGGCCAGCGATAAACCCGGCGGAAAACTGGTCGCCCGCGCCGACCGTATCAACGATGTCGGCGGGTTTCAGGTGGATGACGGACGGGATGCGCGAAATGCTCCCTTTATGAATCAACGTCACACCGCGATCGCCCATGGTGATGACGCAGGATTGGCCGGAGGCCAGAGCGGCACTCTCCATCGCCTCGATCGTGTCGACGTTGAACAGGACCTTCATCTCTTCATGGTTGCCGACGATAAAGGCCAGACGGTCGCCCATCAACGCGGTGATCAGGTCGCGGTGGTGGCCGGTGACTTCGGTGTCCACCAGATTCAGGATAATGCGCGTATCATTCGCCGCATATTTATCCAAAACGGCATGAACCATCGATTGTTTGTCCGTTCCGGCGGTCATGCGGAACATGTTGGTTTCGATGTAGACGATCAACGGGCGCGTTGTGTCGCGGTCCGGCAGTGTGTTTTCAGGCAGGAACCAGCTCGCCATATCGGTGGCCAGAACGAAGCTGCGTTCCTTGTCCGGCGTGATCAACGTAATGCACAACGATGTGTGTTTTTTCACATCCGTTACGGGGTGATAGGCGACGTTGTATGATTTAAAACCGTTGCGGAAAATATCGCCGTAAAAATCCGTGCCAATCATGCCGCAGAAGGTGGTGTCGACGTCTTCCAGACCTAAACCACACGCCGTATTCGCCGCGCACCCGCCGGGCAGGTAGAACGGACGGTTCAGATAGCCCATCAAATTGAGGAGGGCGTCGCTGCTCAAAACCGTGGTCGTGCCCTTGTCCAGGCTGTGGCGTTCCAGAAATGAATCATCGACATGCGCGATGACATCAACATTGCAAACGCCAATACAAAGAGCCGCAGGGATATTCGACATAGGTTTACGCGTCCTGATTTTTCATTTGCGCGTCATCGCGCGCATTCAATTGGTGTTCCAGCGCCGCGCGGAACTGGTCCGCGTTGGCGATAAAGGGGATCATCATCACGCGGTTACCCGTTCCGGTAACGACGACGCTGGCATAACCCAGCAGGCGGCCCATGATGGTGCGGGCCAGTTGGACGCTTTCGATGCGGTTCATCTGCACCTGCACGGTGTCCAGATTGATGATGCCGAAACGGATAATGACGTTTTTGTTGGTCAGGGCCAGCAACAGATAATGCTTGGTCAGCGCGGCAAAGATAAACGCCAGCGCCGTGATGATCAGCATGAAAACGCCCAGATTAAACACGGTCAACAGCAGCAGAAGGCTCAAGCCCCCCAACGCGGCGGCCTTCCAGTAAATGCCGTAATGGATCTGGCCCATCAGGGTCAGGGTCTCACCATCGCGCAACAGGGTGCGGACGTACAGATCGCTGCGGCTTTCCTGGTTCACCGGGTGTGTGTTTTTCCGGACTTCGGTCATGGCGATGCTCTCTCCACTCTCGGGTTTCGCATGGTTTAAAGGGTTTTATTCCGGCGGGCAAGCCCGCGCGCACTCTTATATATAGAGAGAGGCTTACGCTTATTGGGTGGCCAGCACGATGCGGCCAATCCATGCCGTGTCGGCAGTGGTCATCGTTTTTTGCTCACCGCCGGGCAGGGTGATGTCCCATCCGCTTTTCTGAACGGTCTTGATCACACCACAGACCAGCCCATCGCGGCGGGAGAACAGCAAAACGCGGTCCCCGGCGGTCATTTCACAATCGGCATCAATCAGCAGGTCCGCCCCTTTGCGGAACAACGGTTCAAACCGTTTGTCATCAATATGGGTCGCAAAACAGGCCGGGCCATAGTGGGCGGCGGATGCGGCGATGCGGGCCGGGGCGGTTTTGTCCTTGTCTTTATTGCTTTTTTCGCGCGCTGCGGTCGGGTTGCGCCCGCCGGCCAGCGTGGCCATATCCAGCAGGGGCACGCCAGCGGCGGCCTTGCCCGTGGCCTCAATCCCCCCCATCGACAGGAAATCCCCGACGGCGCAGGCCGTGACGGACAGGATTTTGGCGATGGATTCGGTCGACGGCCAGCGCGGCTTGCCGCTGGGGCTGACGCGCTTGCTGCGGTTAAAGGATGTCGGGTCGAGCCCGGCCTGACGAGCCAGTCCTGATGCGGAATAGCCCCGGTCTTTGGCCAGGCGGTCGATTGCGGTCCAGATTTGATCATGGGTAAACATAGGAGAATAATCCCATCATATTTTTCGCCCGTAAACCAAAAAAGAAAGGAACATTTTCCTATTTTGGGCTTGACAGGGCAAAGTTTCTCCGTCATAAAGAACAAAATGAGAACAAAACGGTGTGGGGCCGTGCATTGTTTGAGAACATTATACGAACCTTTGTGTGGAGTAAAGGCATGGCGAGAGACCGATATATCCCGAACCCCGTCACGATCACCGCGGCGCAGGCCTTCGATTCGATGGACGCGCTCTGGTTCTGGTTCATGCAGGCGCAGCAGGCGCGCATCGACGGCGCCAAATCGTTGCAGGGTGGCGGCCTGGTGGCCCGCCCGTGCGAGCCGATCGACGTGCTGCGCGTTCTGGACCGTCTGCACCGCAACCGGGATTTGAGCATGGATCACATGCTGGTCCTGCGCCATTACGGGCTGCGCATGTTGCCGCCCGATCCGCGCCGCCCGCAGGAGCAACGCGCCCACCGTCTGTGGACCGAGGCCATGGCGGTGATGGAACAACCGTTTATCGACAAGGGAATTTTAAGCCCGCGCGCCGACATGGTGCGGTTTTGGGGCGGGTCCGTTGTCGTTCCCATGCATGTATTACAGGAGGCCGCAGAATGAGCATGATGTCCAAATTTTCCAATTCGTCGTCCAATCGCCAAAACGCATGGGTGGTGTTCACCGGGGAAACGGATTTACCGTGGCTGCGCTTCCTGCGTCCGGGGTTCCGTCATTGCTTCGTTTTGCTGAATGACGGGCGGCATTGGCTGTCGTGTGATCCGCTGGCCAATAAAACGGAAATCACCGTGCATCATGTTCCGGCGGATTTCGATTTGCCGGCATGGCTGGCGGGGCGGGGGCAACGCGTGGTGCCGACCACGGTGCGGCAAGCACCGCGTCGCTGTGCGCCACCGATGCCGTTCACCTGTGTCGAAGCGGTGAAACGCATTCTCGGCCTGCATGACCGGTGGATTATGACGCCGTGGCAACTCTATCGCCATATCGCGACCGCCTGATTTTTTAAACCAACATTGTTATCGAAGGAGAACACGATGGGAAGCTTTGCTTCGCGTCCGAAGACGCCGTCTGTCCAATATGTACCGGTCTATACGCCGACCCCGACCACCACACCCTCTACGGGAACGGGGACGGATACCGGAACGACCACGCCGACCGATGATGAAACACGGTCCGCTCAACGCGCGGCCAGCCTGCTGGAACGCGGGCGCGGGCGGCTCAGCACGATTACGACGGGTTTCCGCGGCTTGTTGTCCCAAGGGGACACCCCGCAACGCAAAACCTTGTTGGGAGAATAATGATGGTTGCGAATTTTGTTCTGGATGCCGCGAAACCGTCTACGGTGATGGATGCCACGGCGCGTGATGCGTTGCTGCAACGTTTTAACGCGGCGAAATCACGCCGGTCGCAATGGGAATCGTTGTGGCAGGATGCGTATGATTACGCTTTGCCGCAACGTCAGGGTTTCGGCGGCGGCATTCGCCCCGGTGATACGCGCATGGATCGTCTTTATGATGCCACGGCGCTGGATTGTGTCGAACAATTGGCGGCCAGCTTGCTGGGCAATCTGACCCCGCCATGGACGCAATGGTTCGGCCTGAAACCCGGCCCGGATCTTAGCGCGAGTGATGCCGAACGTCTGGCCCCGGCGCTGGAAAAAGCGGCACGGACGATTCAGGCGCATCTGGACCGCTCCAACTTCATTGTTGAAATTCATCAATGCTTCCTCGATTTGATCGTCGGCGGAACGGCGTGCCTGTTTGTGGAGGAAGCGCCTCCGGGGTCATTCTCCGCCTTCCGCTTTACGGCGGTGCCCTTGCACCAATTGGTGCTGGAGGAGGGGGCCGATGGCTACCTGAACGGCCTGTACCGCGAAGTGAACATGACATTGGCGCAATTGCGTGAACGCTATCCGCTGGCGGAATTGCCCGCCGATGTGATCCGCAGTGGTGAACGCGACGCCCAGGCCCGGTTCCCGGTTCTGGAATCCATCCTGCCCGATGGGCGTGGCGGATATGCATTACAGGCCACGCTGCAATCTGCGGGCAGTAACGCGACAATATTGAAACAATCACGCATGGCGGATACGCCGATGATCGCTTTCCGTTGGTTGAAATCGCCGGGGGAAATTTATGGCCGGTCGCCGGTGATGAAATCGTTGCCCGATATTAAAACCGCGAACAAGGTGGTCGAGCTGATCTTGAAAAATGCCACCATCGCCGTGACCGGAATTTGGCAGGCGGATGATGATGGCGTTCTCAACCCCGCCAACATCGAATTGAAACCCGGCGTGATTATTCCGAAGGCGGTGGGGTCACAGGGGCTGAAGCCGTTGGAAATGCCGGGGCGGTTCGATATTTCGCAACTGGTTCTGGATGATCTGCGCGCCCGCATCCGCCACGCCCTTCTGACCGACCGACTGGGCCAAATTTCCGATCGCCGCATGACCGCGACGGAAGTTTTGGAACGCTCCGGCGAAATGGCCCTGCTGCTCGGGGCGACCTATGGCCGGTTGCAGACGGAATTGATGACGCCGCTGATTATGCGCGCCTTCGCCATCCTGCGCCGCCGGGGTGAGGTGCCGGATATTGCGATTGATGGCCGTCTGGTCACGCTGGATTACCGCTCACCGCTCGCCCGGGCACAGGGGCAGCGCAACGTCCAGAATACGCTCAGCTGGTTGCAGGCGGTGCAAGCCATGGGGCCGGAGGCCTTGGCCGCCGTCAACCTGCCACAGGCCGCGCGGTTCCTGGGCGATGCGCTGGGCGTGCCGTCTGACCTGATCCTGAACGACGTCCAACCGATGTCGCCAGCCCAACCCACCCTTGATATGGAGATTTTGAACGATGAACTTCTTGCCAATGACGAAGCATCTGCCCGTGCCGCCGCATCTGTTTTCTAGAGGTGATGAGGCCCCGGCAATGACGCAACAGGATATCGACCGCCTGTTCGCGCGCTGTTTTTCCAGCGATGACGGGAAAAAAGTTCTGGCCCATTTGCAGGTGATGACCTTCGCCCGCGCCCATGGTCCGGATATCAGCGACACGCATCTGCGCTATGCCGAGGGGCAGAGGGCGCTGGTCGCCTCGGTCATGCGCATGGTCGATCGTGGCCGTTCAAGTCGTTAATTGAAAATTTTTAATGAAAGAAGGAGAAAGACAATGAGTGTTGATAATTTACTGACCCCCGAAGACGAATCCAAAATGAATGCGGAGAGTGCAGGTGCGATGAACGCCTCTGCCACTGACCCCGCGCGTCCGGCGGGCCTGCCCGATAAATTCTGGGACGCCGAAAAACGCGCGGTGCGGGTTGAGGCGTTGGTGCAATCCTATCTGGCGCTGGAGAAAAAACTCTCCACCATGATCGCCATGCCGGGCGAGGGCGAAGACCGCAGCCGTATCCACCGTGCGCTGGGCGTGCCGGATACGCCGGATGCGTATAATGTGCGTTGCGATCATGGCCTGTTCACGGCGGATGCGGATTTGAACAAGCGTATGCATGAACGCGGCTTCACGCCGGATCAGGTGCAGATGGTGTACGATCTGGCCGCCGAGAAAATGGTGCCGATGATTTTGGAGATTGCCGAGGAGTTCAAGGCCGACCGCGAGGTTGACCGTTTGATCTCTGCCTTTGGCGGGCCGGAACGCTGGGCCGAAATTTCACGCCAGCTTTTGTCCTATGGCCGCAAAAACCTGCCGCCGGATGTGCTGAGCAATCTGTCGTCCAGTTTCGAAGGCGTCATGGCGCTGTATCGCATGATGCAGGGCGGTGAATCCGCGTTTGACCAGGTGGGCGGCAAGGACACATCCGGTCTGGGCACCGATGAAAACGCCCTGCGGTCCATGATGCGCGACCCGAAATACTGGCGCGACCGTGACCCGTCCACAATTGCGCAGGTCACCCAAGGGTTCCAACGTATTTATGGCGGAACTGAATAAATCGAATATGGGCCGCTCTCTTTGCATGGGGTATGGCTTGGCCCATAAAAAAATCCCCTCCGCCGTATGGTGGAGGGGATTTGATTATTTTACAGGCCAATCAGATTTGAGAATTGGCGAATTCGGCGGCAACGTGATCATCAATCACTTGCTGGAACGCGCGGCGGATGGTCTGGCTCAGCGGTTCGAATTCAATACCGACATGGTCGGCGGTTTTGCGGATGACGGTGCCATGCACATCGATATCAACGATCGTGTTGCGCAGTTTGAATTTCAAAACCATGGCGACGGATTGATCAATCCCGAACAGGCGTTCATCGGCCATGATTTGCAATCCGCCGAAGCTCCAGTTTTCAACCGGGAAAATTTTCCCGTTCACGCTGGCGACGCAACGGTCGGCGTGACGGCGGGGGTAGCGGCGGCGTGTTTCGGCGGCATCATTGCTGCCATTGGCGCGCAGGCCAGCGAGAAGGATATTCAGCATGCTCTAACTCTCCATCGGGCGCGCAAAAACACACAGGAGCGCGACCCTTTTGTACGGAAATTATTTCCGTAACGTGGTTGATATCAGACCTCTATTGCCGCATGCAAGAAAAAGACGGGCGGGAAGGATTGTTTGTTTTTTTATGCCCAGTCCCAGTCTTTCACACCCTTATATAATTTTCAAAAAATAAATTGCCAGTTTTAAAAATAGAGATTGACAACTTAGGAATTTAATCCTAAATTAACTCCTGTCGACGCCCTCATTGCGTCCGCGGTCAGGGCTTGCTCTTGGGCCGCGGGGCATGACGGTTTTGATCCCCCTTTGAAACTTCGTGGTGACGGACAACGGTTGCGGTATGCGTGCCGCCCGTCGCCATGGTTTTTTTGGGTGTTCCCACCGGGTTTTCTTTTGTGGCCGTGACGAACGACAACCGCCCCCGGTTTTCACAATGTGTTTTTCATCAACAACATACAGAACGAGGAAATGTCATGGCCACATCCATTGACCAAGCCTTTATCAAGCAATTCGAACGCGAAGTGCATGAATCCTACCAGCGTATGGGCTCCAAACTGCGGAACACCGTGCGCACCATCTCCAATGTCCAAGGCTCCAGCACCGTCTTCCAAAAAGTCGGCAAGGGCGTGGCGTCGACCAAATCCACCCACGGCATGGTTCCGGTCATGAACCTGTCCCATTCCACGGTGGAAACCGCGTTGCAGGATTATTATGCCGGTGACTGGGTCGACCGTCTGGACGAACTGAAAACCAACATCGACGAGCGTCAGGTGATTGCCAATGCCGGTGCCTATGCGCTGGGCCGTAAAACGGACGAGCTGATCATCAACGCCTTGGCCACGGCCAGCATCAACGTGGTGCCGGACGCAGGCGCCGGCATGTCGATCGCCAAAATTCTGGAGGCTTTCGAACAATTGGGCGAAGCCGATGTTCCGGATGATGGCGAGCGTTATGCCGTTGTTGGTTACAAGCAATGGAGCGAATTGCTGGCCACCGACGAATTCACCAGTGCCGATTATGTCGGTACCGAGGATTTGCCGTTCCGTGGGATTCAGGCGAAACGCTTCTTGGGGACGTTGTTTATTCCGCATTCCGGTTTGCCGATTGATGGCACGGGCGTGCGGTCCTGCTTCTGGTTCCACAAAACGGCCATCGGTCATGCGTCGGGTTCGGATGTTCAGACGGATATTACGTGGCACGGCGACCGTGCGGCGCATTTCGTCAACAACATGATGAGCCAAGGCGCGTCCCTGATTGATGGCAACGGCGTCGTTGTCATCGAATGTGACGAAACCCCGTAATCGTCTGTGCAACCTTAAAGAAGAAGGACAAAAACAATGGCTTTCAAAGCAAGCGACTTAAGCGTTCTGGCCTATGCCAATAATTTCACGTTGTGGCACTACACCACCGTGGATGCATCCGGCGTGGTTACAGGCGGTGGCTATCTGAACAACGCGTCGGATATGATGCGTGTGAATGATCTGATCATCGCCAATCTTGATACCGACGGAACCCCGGCGACGAAGTTTTATATCGTCACCGGGAACAGCGGCGGCGCCGTGACGATCGCGCTGTACAGCTAAGGCTGTGTAGCCGGTTGCCGTGATGGCGGGCTTGCGCGGATCCGCGTGGTAATCGACTGTTCTGGTTCCTCTGGTCGATTCATGCGTATGACGGGCGACGTCCATGTTCATCGGTATCGGGTCCCCCCGCCGGATTGTGTGTTTTTCATTCAATCCGGCGGGGCATGGCCCCATTTTTTTACATTCCACATTTTATGATTGAAGGCAGGCTTTCAAATGGCTCTTTCCGATATTGCCCTGTGCAGCCGGGCGCTGATCCGCCTGGGCGCGGCACCGATTACATCGTTTCTGGATGGCACCGCCGAATCCGATATTGCCGGGGCCTTGTTTGGGCCTGTGCGGGATGCGTTGCTGTCCGCCTATGGCTGGAGCTTTGCCACGGGGCAGGTGGTCCTGAACCCCGATGTGACCGCCCCGGTGGCGGATTATGCCCATGCGTTCCACTTGCCGTCCGATTATCTGCGCGCACTGTCCGCCGGAACGGCGGGGCGCGGGCGGGGTTTGAATTACCGCATTGCCCGCGGGCGGTTGCAGGCCAATTCGGATTCGGTTCTGCTGACCTATATTTTCCGACCAGAGGAAGAAGAATTTCCGCCGTATTTCGACGCGGCTCTGATCGCGCGATTGAGTGCGGAATTTTGCATCCCGGTCACCGAAAACACCTCCCGGGCCGAGGCGATGTTCCGTCTGGCCGATGGTGAATTCCAGCGCGCGCGCCAGATTGACGCCCAGCAGGACTCCCCCAACCGCATTGAAGATTTCAGCCTGATCGATGTGAGGAATTCATGAGCCGTATTCGCAACGTAAAAACCACCTTCACCGCCGGTGAAGTATCGCGCAGCCTGATGGGGCGTGGTGATTTGCGCGCCTATGATAACGGGGCGTTGTCCTTGACCAATGTCTTTATTCAACCCACGGGCGGTGTGACCCGCCGGGCGGGCTTGCGCCATATTGATGTCGCGGCGGGGACGGGGCGTTTGATCGCGTTTGAATTTAACACGGAACAAACTTATCTGCTGTGCCTGAGTGATGGGCAACTGGATATTTATGCCGATGGCGGGTTTTTACAAAGCCTGTCCGCGCCGTGGGATGAGGACCAGATTGCCAATGTCGCATGGACGCAGAGTGCGGATACGCTGTTGATCGTTCACCCGGACCTGACGCCCATGAAACTGGTGCGCGGGGTGGGGGGAACGTTCAGTTTGAATGACTGGGCGTTCTTCGTTGACGATGACGGGGTGAAATTCCAGCCTTATTATAAATATGCCGATGTCACGGTCACGTTGACACCATCGGCCACCACCGGAACCATCACCCTGACCGCATCGGCCAGCGTGTTTACCGAAGACCATGAAAACACGCGCCTGCGCGTGGCGGGGAAAGAGGTGGATATAACTGCCTTTAACTCCCCCACGGTGGTGACGGCAACCGTGGTTGAAACATTGCCCAACACCAACGCGACCATTGATTGGATGGAACAGGCGTTCAGCGCCGTGCGCGGCTATCCCGCCAATGTGGCCTTCCACCAGGATCGTCTGGTCCTGGGCGGTAGCCGCGATCTGCCCAACCGGTTGTGGTTTTCAAAATCCGGGGATTTGTTTAATTTCGACACGGGTACAGGGCTGGATGACGAGGCGATTGAATTTGCCATCCTGTCGGATCAGGTGAACGCCATTCGTGGCCTGTTTTCCGGGCGGCATTTGCAGGTGTTTACATCTGGTGCGGAATGGATGGTCACGGGCGATCCGTTGACGCCGACAAATGTGCAGTTAAAGCGCCAGACCCGCATCGGGTCCTTGACCAACCGCCATGTGCCGCCGGTCAGTGTGGATGGCGCGACGCTGTTCATCGCCCGGAACAAGAAAGAAGTGCGGGAATTTATTTACACCGATATTGAACAGGCCTATCAGGCGACCGATCTGGCTTTGCTGTCCCGGCATTTGATTAACGATCCGATTGATCAGGATTTTGATGCCAACCGCCGTTTGCTGTTTATGGTGCGGGCGGATGGAAAAATCGCCACGTTGACTGTGTATCGGGCCGAAGCCGTGGCGGCGTGGACCTTGCTGGAAACGGACGGGCAAATCCTGTCTGTTGCGGTGGTGGGGGAAAATGTTTACGCGCTGGTCAATCGGGGCGAGGCCATTCATATCGAAGAATTTGATGATGAATTGTTTCTGGATGCCGCATTGAACGGTGAATCCGAAACCCCGACCGATACATGGGCGGGGCTGGAGCATCTGGATGGGCGCGAAGTGTCTATTGTCGCCGATGGTATTTTGCATGACCCGCGCACGGTGATCGACGGGGAAATCACGTTGGATGAACCGGCCAGTTCCGTCGTCATCGGTTTGCCCTACACACATATTGTCGAACCCTTGCCCCCATCCGCCGTTGCGGAGGCCGGGGCCGGGCGGGCGGTGCGTTTGATCGAGGCCATTTTCCGTCTGCAGGACACATCGGCCCTGCGGCTGGATGTGGGGCGAGGCTTGCGTGATATTCCGTTGCGTCATGTCGGGGATATTGACCCGCCGGATGGGCCGCCGCCGTTGGTCAGCCGGGATGTATCGGTTCGGGCCATCGGCTGGAATACAACCGGGGCCAATCCGCTGTGGCGGATTGAACAATCGGCGGCTTTGCCGTTTACGCTTTTGTCTGTAACAACTGAAATGAAGGTGAATGACTAATGGGAACGCTTTCCTCCGCCGTTAAGGTTCTGGGCCAGTTTGGCAACATGGCCGGCAGCATCAACTCGATTTATTCGGGCTATAACGCGGCCAAAACATTGCTGGGCGATTCCGATCAGAAAGATGCGCTGCGTCGGGAACAGGAATTGGCCATGCGCCAATTGATCGAGGCGCAGAATGCCGGCCTGCAAAAAGCCGAAGAGCAAGCCGGGTTGGAGCGTCAGAAAATTTCTGCCGATGCGCAAAGCACGGAAACAGCGCGCCGCGCCGCCTTGAAACGCGCGATGGCGCGACAGAAAGTGCAATACGGTGCATCGGGATTGTCCGCGATGGATGGGTCCGGCGAAGCGGTTCTTCTCGGCATGTTTGAAGAGAGTGATCAGGAACGACAGACGCGTGAGAAGCTTGATGGGCTGCGCAATCAGGCGATTGATCTGGATATTGCCGACCGCAATCGCATCAACGTTTTACAGCGCACACAACTGCAAGAACGGCAAAAACTGGACACAATGTTGTTGTAACCCTTTGGGTGGGGATAGGGGGTTAATATTCAAAAAGGCCCGGAAATTAACACTTTTCGAAGCATGCTAACGCTTTGGAATACCATGCTTTTGACGGGTTAACTTGCGGCATTTGAGATAAATCATCTATAACACCGCCATCGTTAACAACAGCGAGCACGGAGTAATGATTTATCGACTGTTAGAAACTGTGAAAACAATCTGCACACAAAAACGTTTTGCAATCGTTTTGCCGATTTGTTTTCTGATGCTGGGTATGCTGGCCGCCGGTGACGTTCTGGCCCAGAAATCCGAAAACGCCCCTGGCTTCTGCCGTCCTGAAATTCAGGTTGGTACCGCACAGAACGGTGTTGCATCTTGGTATGGTCCTGGGTTCCATGGCCGTAAAACATCCAGCGGCGAAATTTACAACATGAACGAGTTGACCGCCGCCCATCGCACTTTGCCGATGGATACAATGGTAAAGGTGACCAACAAGGATAATGGTGAAACCGTTATCGTTCGCATCAATGACCGTGGCCCGTATATTGGCAAACGCGTTATCGATCTGTCCCTGGCCGCCGCAAAGGCGCTGGATATGGATCATCAGGGTGTCGGCGACGTGGCCATTACCGTGATGTGTGAACAGAGTGAGCCTGTTGTTCCGGGGCAGAAGCCGACGACCAACGCCTGAGCCATTTAAAACACGATTTTTAAAAACCCGCCCTTTGTGGCGGGTTTTTTTGTGCCAAAAATTTGAGAAAGGACGAACTATGCCCTCCGACCACATTAAAATTCCCGCCATTGAACCGATTGTCCGCAGCACCGCCGACGGGGTGCAGGATACATTCACCTATGATTTCCCCCTGTTTGCATCCGAAGACATGGTGGTGTCGCTGAACGGGGCGGCGCAAGCCTATGGTTTCACCGTCAATGGTGCGGGGAATACGGATGGCGGCACGGTGGTGTTTGATACGGCCCCGGCCAGCGGTGTGATCGTCACGCTGGAGCGCCGTTTACCGTTGGAACGTCTGACCGATTTTATCGAAGGCGGCGATTTTTCCGCCCGCGCCATCAATACGGAACTGGATATGCTGATGGCGGGCCTGCAGCAGGTGGACCGGATGCAGGGGCAGATGTTGCGCTATGGCGACCACGAAACACCGGGCGATATTACATTGCCATCACGCGCGCAGCGGGCCAACCGTGCTTTGGGTTTTAACGAAGATGGTGACCCGGTTGCGGTGTCACTGGAAGGGTCCATGGCTGCGCCGGATTTCACGGCGACGGGCACGGGGGCGGAAACGCGCAGCAGTGCGGACAAGCTCGGCGATCTGGTGTCCGTAAAAGATTTCGGGGCCGTGGGCGATGGTCTGGCGGATGACACGCTGGCCTTTCAAAACGCGCTGGCCGCGCATGATTATGTGTTTGTGCCGTCCGGCACCTATTTGATCAGCAACACCGTGCAGGTGAAAAACCGCAAAAGCCTGATTGGGGCGGGGCAGAAATCGGTCATTCAGGCGATCAATAATAGCTTTGTCGCTGTGGAGTGCCCGGCCGGGTACACGAATATCCAGCATCTGCGGATTGAAGGGGGCAGTGTGGGGCTGCGCCTGATCGGGGTGGATGGGCCGTGCGTGCAAAACGCTGTGGCGGATGTGACCATCTGGCTGTCCAATATCGGTCTGCAACTGGATGGCGGCAGCGATACCAACAAGCCGTGTTACTGGAACAATTTCACCCGCGTTCTGGTGGCGCAACCGGGCACGCATGGCATTCATCTGGCGCTGTCGGGGGCGGGGGATACGCCGAATGCCAACCGGTTCCAATCCTGCCGCGTGTATTCGTTGGGCACGGATATTACGGGGGCCGGGGTTTATGTCGAACATGGATCGTTCAACAACAGTTTTGTCGATTGCGAAGCCAATGTGAAGGGCACGGCGGCGGCGTGCGTGCGCATGGGCGCGGGCAGCAACAAGACCTTGCTGGTCAATCTGTTCACGGAATCGAATAACGGCGTGCCAAACGTGCAGATTGACGCGGGATCGGAAGAAACCGCCATCATCAATTTATCGGCGCAGAGCGACGGGGCGGCGATTTATGATCTGTCCGGCGGGAATTACGACGCGGTGAATGCCGGATGGCCGGATAAAAACCGTCTGCGCAAAACCAGCGTGACGGATTTGAAGGCCACGTTGCTGCGCCATGATACCGAATTTATTGATACGCCGGGCACGACGCAGCTTGATCTGTCGCATTCCGTCCATCTGGTCAATGCGACCAGCGGGGCCATTCGGGTGGATTTGCCCAATGCGGGTGATGCGCCGGGGGTGGTGATGGTGGTCAAAAAACTGGATGACACATCCAACATCGTCACCATTGGCGAAGATGACGGCGCGGGGCCGGATGGCACGACATTGCAATTGGGTGGCCGGTATGATTATGCGGAAATGATTTCCAACGGCGCGGCCTGGTCGATCATTTCATCGAACCGCATGGCGGGGAACACCCGGTATTATGACGGGTCGGGGACGTATGACATTGATATGGCGGTGGATGTGTATCTGTTGTCCAGCTATGGCGGGGTGCTGACCGCCCGCCTGCCGCCCGCCAACGCGGCGCAGGCCGTGGGGCGAAGCGTGACCATTAAAAAGGTCGATAGTTCCGCCAATGCCGTGATGGTCAGTGAGCAAGGCGGATCGGGGCCGGATCAATACACCCAGCCATTATCAGGCCAATATGACGCGATCACGGTCACATCGAACGGGTCGCAATGGTATATCGTGTCAAAATTCACCTAAGACCCTAGGGAAGGCGTAACAAGAATGACGAGTGACATGACAGGCGATGCGCGTGGGCGCGTCGCCATTTTTTTACCTGATGCGCTGGCGCGGGCGCTCAATTCCTATCACGCATTTTCCGGCGAAAATGTGCCAACGGATATCAAGGCGTTTAAGGAGTATCACAATGCGTGCAAGGTCGCGATTGCGCATATCGACCTGTTGATCAAACTGGCGCGATGGGCGGATTTGCCCAGTGCGGATGATGGCCATGACGATCTGGCCGCCATGGTCAAAAACGCGGAAAGCGAATTGGCCGATTATCACGAAAAATTTGGCGAAGATGAAGGCGAGAGGGAGGACGCAGAATGATTCAAAAAACCAACCCCATGGCCTTTCGCCTGTTCGTCGTTTTGTGGAACCAGCGTCAGGGACTGGCCACGCCGTCGGTGCATTTGTTCATGGCCACATGGTTGGAATCGGCGTGGCGTGCGGGTGATAAGCGATTGTTATTAATGGCTTTTCGGTCATGTGGCAAAAGCACGTTGGTGGGGTTGTTTGCGGCGTGGTTGCTCTACACCAATCCGGATTTGCGTATTTTGGTCGTGGCGGCAGAAACATCGCTGGCGCGGCGCATGGTGCGCAATGTCCGCCGGATTATTGAACGCCACCCGCTGACGCAGAATTTGAAGCCCAAGAACGCGGATCAATGGGGCGCGGACCGATTCACGGTCAACCGCGCGATGGAATTGCGTGATCCATCCATGGTGGCGGCGGGCATTACCGCGAACGCCACGGGCAGCCGGGCCGATGTGATTATCTGTGATGACGTCGAGGTTCCGAATACATGCGACACGGCGGATAAGCGGCGTGATTTGCGCGACCGTCTGGCGGAGATGGATTTTATCCTGACGCCCGGCGGTACAATGTTGTATGTCGGCACACCGCATAGCTGGTTCACGATCTATGCGGACAAGGCGCGGAGCGAAATTGGCGAAGCGCGCCCGTTTCTGGATGGGTTCCGCCGCTTGAAAATTCCCGTTCTGGACCGCGATGGCCACAGCGCATGGCCGGAGCGCTACAGCGCGCATGATATTGCCCGCATGCGGGCCGCCACAGGTGAAAACCGCTTCCGCAGCCAGATGATGCTGGAGCCCGTCAATATTGCCGAAGGGCGATTGGACCCGGCGCGGTTGGTTCGCTATGGGGATGATGCGGTTTTTTCGCCGGAATTACGGCAATTGCATATCGGTGCGGCGCGCATGGTGTCGTGCGCGGCCTATTGGGACCCGGCGTTCGGGCGCAGTGGCGGGGACCGATCCGTTCTGGCCATCGTGTTTACGGATACGGATGGAAATTTATACCTGCACCACGTTCTGTACATGAATTGTGATGGCGCAACGGAGGACGAAGCCACCGCGCAATCCCGCGCCGTGGTCGAGGCCGTGAAACGGTTTCACGTTCCGGCGGTGACGATTGAAATTAATGGCATTGGCCGTTTCCTGCCCGCGATTTTGCGGCGGGAATTGGCCAAGGGGCGCGTGCCGTGCGCGGTGGTGGAACATTCCAGCACCCGGCCCAAAAATATCCGTATTCTGGAATCGTTTGAAACCGTGATGGCGGCGCGGTTGCTGCGCGTGCATGGCGATGTGTGGAAAACACCGTTCCTGACCGAGATGCAGGATTGGACGCCCACGCGCGATAACGGGGCGGATGACGGGCTGGATGCCGTGGCGGGGGCGTTGTCGTTGCAACCCGTGCGGTTGCAGCGGCTGGTGCCCGTATCCGGCGGCCCGACATGGCGCGGGGGCGGAATAACACACGAAGCCCGCACAGAATTTGAGGTGTAAAGGACATGGATGATTTTGCATTTGATATGAATTGGTGGGTGACCGTCATTCAAATTCCCGTTATGGGCGGGATGTTCTGGCTGATCTGGCATATCCGCAATGAATCGGAAAACGCCGAACGGCATTTGCGCGATTTGATTGATACACGCCACAGCCAGATGCGCGAAGGGTTGGCGGCGTTCAAGCTGGAAGTCGCCAAAACCTATGCGTCGGTGACGGAGATGCGGGAGCTGGAATCCCGGCTGGTGGGGCATTTATTGCGGATTGAATCGAAACTGGATGCAACCGCATTGAAAACAGAGGCGCTGAACGCGCGGAAGGAGCGATAACATGGTCCGATTTTTAAAACCACAGGAAAGCAAAACGCCAAAAACAACCAAAACCATTCTGGGCAGTATTGATGAGGATGCGGCGGTGGATATTCTGGCGCGCACGTTGTGGGGTGAAGCGCGCGGCGAGGGCAGTGTCGGGATGCAGGCCGTGGCCGCCGTGATTATCAACCGTGTGAAAGTGGCAGAGGCGCATGGCGGAAAATTCTGGTGGGGCAATACCATTATTGGCGTGTGCCAGAAACCGTATCAATTCAGTTGCTGGAACGATAATGACCCCAACCGGGTCAAAGTGATGGGGGTGATGGAAACCGACATCCATTTCGCCACGGCCGTGCGCATTGCGCGGCGGGCGGTGGCGGGGGTTCTGGATGATCCAACGCATGGAGCCACCCATTACCATGCGGCAGGCATTACGCCACCATGGACGCGGGGCGAAAAACCACTGGCGGTCATTGGCCGCCATATTTTTTACCGCGTGATGTAGGAGCATAGCCATGGTTTCACCCGTTCTTTTACAAATGGGCCTGCCCGTTCTGGCCAGTATCGTGTCCGAGGCGCTCGGCACCATCAAACATCCAGCGGCGCAGGTCGCGTCGAAATCGCTGGGGCAGGTGAGTGATGCGCTCAGCATGGGCCAGATCACGCCCGAACAGATGGCCGAGGCCAACCGTCATGCCGAAAAAATGGCCGAAGTGGCGGCGCAGGAAAACGTGGCGGCGTACCAGCAGGTGAATGAATCCCTGCGGGCCGAGGTGGCGTCCAGTGACGCGTATGTGCGGCGCATGCGGCCCACATTCGGGTATTTGATGGCGTTGACCTGGGCGGCGCAGATGCTGGCGCTGGCCTATGTCATCGTGTTTGAAACGGCGCAGGCGGATATCGTCCTGCAATCCATGGAATCGCTGGGCACCATCTGGATGGTGGGATTATCGGTTCTGGGGATTTACGTGTACAAGCGCAGCGAGGAGAAGCGCACGATTGCGCCGCGCTCCACCGATCAAAAAGCTCAAAACTCTGCCGCATTTGTGCCTTCTGCACAGACGCGACAGAGTTATAAGGTCAATGAATAGCAGGTTCGTTTAATGCAGGCTGGCTTCCCCGCACAACGGTGCGCGGGCAGCTGCTTGCAGCATGGCGTAGTAAACGCGACGCACTGTATCGGGGTCCAGATCGCTGACGGCAACGCCGGCATCGCACATGAACGTTGTGGGTTGTTCGGGCGTCAGGCGCAATCCGATATCGCGCAAGACACGCAGACCAGCGAAGAGATCCGCATTCTGCGGCGTATTATTTTTCTCATTACTCATGTTGTACTCCAGATCAAGCGTAAGGGGGCTCTTATCTTGTCTGATGTATTGCAAGTCTTGTGCTAGATGGGTGGGAACTATCCCTTGGGTGAGATGTATACAAAGGCTATGTGCTTGAATTAAGAAACTTCTTACATTCAAATATACTGATATTCCTTTGAAATGAGCCCATTATTGCTCTGATCGAAAGGATAGGTGGCGCATAGCATTTTGCGCGCAAAATGCGAATAATGACGCATTCGGCTTTGCAAAATGCTTGTAAGTTTCACGTAAGGTGTTGTTTATAATGGATATGTTCGCGCCATATCACATATAACCCTGCGCATGCGATGATCACCGATCCGACGATTGTGGACGATGTCGGCAATTGATTGAACAGGGCATACCCCAAAAGGACACCCCAGATCATTTGGGTGTAATGGAACGGTGCCACGATGGCGGTTTCAGAGACGCGTGAAAATGCCGACGCATAAAACAGGAACCCCAGAAATGAGAGCGGCGCCAGCGCGAGGAACAGGGTGATGTCCAGCGCCGTGGTTGGCATTTGCATCGGTTCACCCCAGATCACCATGGGGGCATAAATAATGGCACCCGCAATAAACGGGAAGAACGCATGGTGGATGGCGCGTGCGCCGGGGCCGATTTTGCGCACAATAATCGCCCCCATGCTGGTCAGGCAGGTGGCGATGAACGCCATGATCAGGCCGATATTATTGTCGGAAAATTGCGGTCCGGCCAGAACGATGACACCGACAAACCCAATCACAATCGCCGCGATGCGGTGAATGCCCACCCGTTCCTTTAAAATCACCATCGCCAGCATTGTGACGATCAAAGGGGACAGGAAGACGACGCCATAAAAATCCGCCAGTGAAATATGTTTCAGCGCCAGAATGATGCAATAGGCGTTAATGGCCATCAGCACACCGCGCGCGGTGTAGAGTTTCCATTGCGCGGGCACAAACCCGCGCCAGCCATGTTGCACGATAATCCAAAGCCCGCAAATGATGGCCCCGATGGCGGAGGAGACGAACACAATCTGCGCCGCCGCATAATCCTGTGACAGCCATTTGGCGGTGGTATCGACCAGCGAGAAAAACGCCCAGCCCAGAACCCCCGCACCAATCGCGGACAGGTTGGTGCGGAAATGATCATGTGTGGTGTTCATATCAGAGTGTAATCCGTTCACGAATGGCCGGGCCGGATGAAACGGCTTCACCGGATGGCGCGATTGTGTAGGCGCGTTTGATAATTTCTTCGGCGCGTTTGATTTTGGCTTCGTCCCGGCCGACGATGACGCAGAGCGGGGCGGCGTCGCGGCCCACACGTTCACCGATGGCGGCCATGGCGGCCATACCCGTGCCGTGGTCGATTTTATCGGTAACCAGACGGCGGCCCCCATCCAGTTCAATCACGGCGTAGCCAATCTGGCGCACATTGATGGATTGCACCACGCCGCCATGATCCGGGTACACGGCATGTTCAATCGGGGCCAGTTTCATATGTTTGTCGAACCGATCGATAATGTCGGACGGTCCGCCAAGCGCGTCGACCATGCGTTCAAAGAAATGCGCGGCGCGGCCATTCTTTAAATTCTCGATGCATTTCGCGCGCGCTTCTTCGATCGTATCGGCCAGTTTCCCCAGCAGGATCAATTCAGCCGAGAGTTCGATGGTGACATCGTACAGGCGTTGATCAATATTTTCATTGCGCAGAAATTCAATCGCCTCGCGCACTTCAATCGCGTTGCCCGCCGTGCGGCCCAGAACCTGATCCATATCGGTCATCAACGCGGTGCAGGGCAGGCCGCCGCCATTGGCAACACCGACGATAGATTCCGCCAGGGCGTGGGCGTCGTTATAATCTTCCATAAATGCACCGGAGCCGAATTTCACATCCATCACCAGACCATCAAGCCCAGCAGCCATTTTTTTCGACAGGATGGAGGCAGTAATCAGGTCGAGGCTTTCCACCGTGCCGGTGACATCACGTACGGCATACATGGTGCGGTCGGCGGGGGCCAGATCCTTCGTCGCACCGATGATGGCGCAGCCTTGGTTTTTGACCACCTTGCGGATTTTATCCAGCGGCGGCTGGCTGACATAGCCGGGAATGGAATCCATTTTATCCAGCGTGCCGCCGGTATGGCCCAGCCCGCGACCCGACAGCATCGGTACAAACCCGCCACAGGCCGCGACGATCGGGGCCAGCATCAATGAAACTTTATCGCCAACGCCACCAGTGGAATGTTTATCCAGCACCGGGCCATCCAGCGATTGGTCGGACCAGTCCAGCGTAATGCCCGATGTGGCCATGGCGCGGGTCAGGGCGACGCGTTCCGCAACATCCATCGGGTTCAGGCACGTGGCCATGCAGAAGGCGGCAATTTGCCCTTCGCCCACCGACCCATCGACGATGCCGCGGACAAATTGGCCAATTTCGGCCTCGCCTAGCGGTTGGGCCTGACGGCGGGCGATGATGATTTCCTGAGTCAGCATGCGATGATGTCCTGTTGGCTCTGCCCAATGGGCGAAAAATACGGTATCTTGTGGTTCCAAGATTTAGCGGGTTTTCACCGCTTTGTCATCAATATCCATAATCTTACCCAAGAGTTTCAGGCAGGCCAATGGCATCACACCATTCCAATCACGGGAATCACGACCTCGATACCGAAAATGGCAAATCCATTGTCGTGATGATGCGGGATTTTTTCCGGTTGGAAGCGGCGGGCGGGATCGTTTTGATCTGTGCGTCCATTTTGGCGCTGATCATCGCCAACTCGCCGTTGAGCGGTCTGTATGACCACATATTAAACAATGTGAAATTCACCATCGGGTTTTCGACGGCGGAGGGGTATAACCTTGCGCTGCAAAAATCCGTCCTGCTGTGGATCAATGATGGGTTGATGGCGATTTTCTTCTTCCTGATCGGGTTGGAGATTAAGCGCGAGTTTCTGGAGGGTGAGTTATCCAGCCGGGACCGGGCCTTGCTTCCGGCGTTGGCCGCCTTTGGCGGGATGGCGGTTCCGGCGGCCATTTTCTGGTTCATCAACCAAGGATCGCCCGAAAATCTGGCCGGATGGGCCATTCCGTCGGCGACCGATATTGCCTTTGCGTTGTGCATTCTGACGCTGGTGGGGAATCGCATTCCGATTTCGTTGAAAATCCTGCTGACCGCGGTGGCGGTGATTGACGATTTGGGGGCGATTATCATTATCGCCATTTTCTATTCGCACGGGTTCAACCCGGAACCGCTTTATTTCGCGGCGGCGGCGTTGGTGGGGTTGTTTGTTTTGAACCGCCGCAATGTTCTGCGCATCGCGCCTTATATCCTGCTCACGTTCGTTTTGTGGATTGCGGTTTTGCAATCGGGCATTCATGCGACGTTGGCCGGTGTGATTGCGGCCATGTTTATTCCCCTGCATGGCAAGAAAAACCCCGGCAAATCCCCGGCCAAGATGCTGGAGCATAATTTGCACCCGTGGGTCGCGTTTTTGGTGTTGCCGTTGTTTGGTTTTGCCAATGCGGGCGTGCCGTTTGCCGGGATGGGCGTTGACGCGCTGGTTGACCCGGTGACGCTGGGGATCGCGTTGGGCCTGTTGGTCGGTAAACAGATTGGTATTTTCGGCATGATCGTTCTGGCGGTCAAAACCGGCTTATCACCCAAACCGCATAATGCCAACTGGACCCAGCTTTATGGCGTGTCGGTCATTTGCGGGATTGGTTTCACCATGTCGCTGTTTATCGGCGGGCTGGCCTATCACGATGTGCATATGCAGGCGGTGGTCCGTCTGGGTGTCTTGATGGGGTCGATTGCGGCAGCGGCGCTGGGGTATTGCATCCTGCGCTATGGTCCGACCAATATGCGCCCCGATTGGCGTGATAAGCCGGACGAGTCCTTGCGCAATCGCATGACGCAACAGGTTGATTTTCTCTTTGGCAAACGAAAGGGCCAATCCAAATGGTAAGTACAAGTAAATCGAATCTGATTCCCATCACAGTGGCGCGGGGCGATGGTATCGGCCCGGAGATCATGGATGCGACGTTGAAAATTCTGGATGCTGCGGGCGCGGCGCTGGCGATTGAAGAAATCGCAATCGGCGAAGCGGTCTATAAAAGCGGCATCAAAAGCGGGATTGAAGATTCCGCGTGGGATTCCCTGCGTCGGACCAAGGTCTTCCTGAAATCCCCGATCACGACGCCGCAGGGCGGGGGCTTTAAAAGCCTGAACGTGACGGTACGGAAATCGCTGGGTCTGTTCGCCAACGTGCGCCCGTGCGTATCCTATGCCCCGTATGTTGAAACCAACCATCCGACGATGGATTTGGTGATCGTGCGTGAGAACGAGGAAGATTTGTATGGTGGTATCGAATACCGCCATACGCAGGACGTGGTTGAATCGGTCAAAATCATCAGCCGCCCGGGTTCGGAACGGATCGTTCGCTATGCGTTTGAATATGCGCGCGCCAATGGCCGGAAGAAAGTCACCTGTATGTCCAAGGACAACATCATGAAGATGGCGGATGGATTGTTCCACCGCACCTTCGATGAAATTGGCGCGGAATATCCGGATATTGAACAAAGCCACATGATCATCGATATCGGCTCCGCCAAGGTGGCGGTGCAGCCGCATATGTTCGACGTGATCGTGACCGAAAACCTGTACGGCGATATTATTTCCGATATCGCGGCGGAAGTGACGGGATCGGTCGGCCTGGGTGGGTCATCCAACGTGGGCACGCAATGTGCGATGTTCGAAGCCATTCACGGGTCCGCCCCGGATATTGCGGGCAAGGGCATTGCCAACCCGTCGGGTCTGTTGCTCGGTGCGGTGATGATGCTGGTCCATATTGGCCAGAAGGACATTGCCACACGCGTGCATAACGCCTGGCTGAAAACCATCGAGGATGGCATTCACACGGGCGATATTTACCGTCTGGGCAAGTCGATTGAGAAAGTCGGCACCGATGGGTTCTCCAAGGCTGTGATCGAACGCATTGGAGCCACACCGGATAAGTTACGCCCGGTTGATTACGGTGCGCCGGTGATTGGGGCAGCCGGGGGCATGGTTCTGCCGCCGTTGAAGCCACGCGTGACGCAGGAGAAAAAACTGGTCGGCGTTGATGTGTTCGTGAATATCGATCAATGCGATCCGAACGGTCTGGCCGATCGTATTCTGGCGCTGGGCGTGAATGATAACGGTTTGGCCATGGAATCCATTGCCAACCGCGGGACCAAAGTGTGGCCCGACGGGCAACCGGAAACATTCTGTTCCGACCATTGGCGTTTGCGGTTTATGAGCACCAGCGGAATCAAGCACGATGTCATTATGGCGTTGCTGGCAAAATTCGATGCCGCCAACATTGATTTTATCAAGGTTGAAAACCTTTATAATTTTGATGGGAAACCGGGCTTCACCGCCGCGCAAGGTGAGTAAATTTTTGGCAAGATAGATGAATTAGGGGCGCGGGCCAAAAATCCGCGCCTTTAATTTTTTGAACAGGGCGCAGCCGCTGTTTTTATAGGCGTCGCATTGCTGCGGGTCATCGGCCCACACCCCTTGGCTAAACGGGCGGTACAGGCGGCGGGTCATGGCGGTTTGAAAGGCAAAGGCATCATCCTCAATCGCCTGTGTGCGATAGAGCGAGATGATATTGCCGGGCATATAGCATTCTTCCTTGGTCAGAAGATGCAAAACCCGGGCATCGTTGTAATGCGGGTGGTGTTGATCGATCATCTTGTCATGGAAGGCCATGGCCAGCGCGTTTTGGAATACATGCTGTTGTTCATGGTGCATGGCCCCGGCAGCGGCGGCAAAGCTACGCATAAAATAGTAATTATCGTTATGTGTGTTGTAATCAATTTTTGAACCGACACGGTCCATCGCCGTTGCGAAACGGGACCCGGATGCGTTGTTAAACACACGGTTAAACCCGGATCGATGCGTGGCCAGAAAGAAATGCGGATTATCCTGTCCGTTCGGTTTGATGCAGGGTTCATGGGCGAAAAACAAATCCGTTAATGAACCGCAACGGAAATCATCCAGCGTTTGGTGTTTTTGATGCAAATGCTGCACGATTTTCAGGGCGCGGATTTTCTGGTCCTCTTTCATTGTGGGCCAGTGGCGCTGGGCATATTGCAATGTCTTGCTGCGGGCCATGGCACCGGCGACGTCATTCGCGGCCATGGTCATTTTGCGTTTATAATCATCAGATAACTGAAATTTATCCATCGTCGCGCGGATCAGGGTGATTTCCAGCGGGTAATAGTCTTCGCGGACATAGGTGTTGGGCGTAAACGGAATATCTCTGGCGGCCAGCCGATCCCGTTCGGCGTGCAGGATTTTATGGACCAGCATTCTCGCCAGCCCGATCCGGCTGCGGTCATCGCCATTCTTGATGATATTGATCTGTTCTTCGAACAGGAGGATGTCAGCGGTCGACATGGTGCGCATGCGGCGGGCGAGCAGGGTCACCAGCCGGGAGAGGGGATCGTCTGACTCGTTGTCGTTTGCGTGCATAAGGCGGACCCTGCGCTAAAGTACAGGTGCATATTATGACAATAAAAAGGGGCGGTCAAACATTCTGTGACCGCCCCTTAATTCATTGAAATATTATGTGTTTTTATGCTTCGGGGCCGCGGAACCATTTGCGGATTCGGCCAAAGAAGCCATCCAGCGCATCGCCATGGGCGCGGGCCTGACTGGGGTCTTTGGCCCAGCCGGAGCCGGGAAAGGGACGGCGCAAATGCGTTTCCATCAAATACTGGAAATCAAACGTGTCGCGTTCCAGTGCTTGCTTGCGATAGACGCTGTAGATCGAGGGCGGGACGTAGCAGTCATGGGCGCGCAGGCGATAGAGCAATTCCGCGTCCTTGTAATACGGGCTGGCCGGATCGATGCGTTTTTCGAAATAGGCCAGCGCCATAGCGGATTGGAAGGCGTGTTGTTGTTCATGGTGCATGGCGCTGAGCGCCGTGGCGAAGCCGCCGCGCATAAAGCTGTTATCCGGATGGGTGTTGTAATTGATCAGACTGTCCGGTGTGCCGAACATCCAGCCGAGGGCCTTGCTGTTGAAAATGCTGTGCAGGCTGTCGCTGTGCGAGGCATAACTGAATTGCGGGTTATGTTGCCCGTCGGGCAGGGCACGGGCCTCGTTGTTGAAAATCACGCTGATATTCTGGCCGGTTTTGACACTGTCCAGTTGTTGAACCTGAGCGTGAATTTTCTGGGCCTTGCGCAGAACGACTTTCTTTTGCGCCATATCCATGGCGTTCCAATTATGCTGGGCGAATTGCATATCCTTGTCGGCGGCCATGGCGACGGCGATATTATTGGCAATTTCCCGCATTTTCAGGCGGTATTCACCCGTATATTCAAAATCGGCGCAGAGTTTGTGCAGCAGGTGGATTTCAGCGCTGTAGCGGGATTCGTCCACCGGGGTTTGCCACATCACGCCCTCGGGTGCATTGCCATTGGGGAAGAGGATTTTTTCTTCCTCGGCAAAAATGTAATCGCGCAATTCTTGAATCAAATCCAGTTTTTCATCCGGTGTGCCGGATTTGTGGATGCGATTATAGCGGTCAAACCGGGCCCGCAACGCGGGCAGGTGGCTGTGAAAGGTTGAAGACAAAAACCGGGTGTTGTCGCCATCCCCATGGGATGGCAAGGCGGCGTTTTGATTCATCATGTGGCGGCGTGATCCCTGTTCGAGAATCTTGATTATTATTTTTATGATGTGCAGTTGATGTTATGCACAAAAAAATTGTACGCGAGGTTTCGCGTTTGATCAAGTGCAACAGGGCTTTGCGGGATTATGGTTTATGCGCTTAAGCGTAAGGCCAGACGTTCCTGCATCCGGTGCTCGATGTAGTAGGTGTCTTGTTCCTTGTGCTGGATGCGGTAAACGCTTTGCAACGCATGCGTGATATACGCGCGTTGTTTGTGAAGCACCCACATGATTTCAACATCGCGGGCAATGGGGTGGCATTTGGGAATGCGCCCCTGGGCATAGGCCAGCATCAGGGCCGATTGCATCACGTGGTGTTGTTCGTGATGCACGGTGGATGCGGCGGTCGCAAAATCCCGCGTCACGAAATTTGTATCGGCATGTGTGTTGTAAAAAATCTTTGGCCGCAATGGTGGTGCCGTGCCGCTTTTTTGGATGCAGGCTTGACCCAGTGCGCTGATCCCCGCGGCTTCGTCCAGATTGTCGGTTTGATAGGCAAAGACGATCGTCGGCAATGCATCCGGTGTTGCGGCCGGGGTGATGGCGCTTTGGTTAAACTGCATCGTTAAGGTCGGCGGGGTTTGCACGCCGGCGATGTTCTGTGTCTGGGCGTGGATTTTCTGAATGTGGTGCAGGGCCATTTTGCGGTACACGGGGCCCAGATGGGGCCATGCATCCTGTGTTTCCCGGACAAAGTCACTGCGTCGTAAGGCTTCATGAACCGTATCGACGGATTGGTCCAGTTCATTCAAATACGCTTCGGAATAATCCAGCGTTTTGAAAATGCGGCGCATGATGTCAATTTCGCGCGCAAATTTTCGTTCATCAATGGCGTATTCAATGACAGCGGGAATGGGCAGATTGTTATCGCGCAATGACTGGCGCTCGGCGGCGTGGATGTAGCGTTGCAGGTAATACAGGCTGGCCGCCTTTGCTTCCAGATCGGACGAGTCGAGGCTGTCGTCCACTTCATCCAGAAATTCGGCGTGCCTTTGGATCAGGGCGGCATCCATGTGCGCGATCATGCCTTCCCGGTCGCCATCTTTTTTGATGGGAACGGGCAGTAAGGCTTCGTCTTTATCATTCTTATTGTTTGTTGGTCCCTGCATGGCGGGGAGTATGGCCAAATTGGCCCGGAAATGACAAGAAAATTGTATTTAGCCCAAGGATTGTGCGGTTTTTTGCGCTGCGGCAACCGTGTTGGCCAGCAGGCAGGCAATGGTCATCGGGCCGACACCGCCCGGAACCGGGGTGATGGCGGCGGCGCGGGTGGATGCGGATTCATAATCAACATCCCCGGTGATGGTGCCGTTATCGCGGCGGTTGATGCCGACATCGATCACGATGGCGCCGGGTTTCACCCAATCGGCCTTGACCATGTTCGCTTGCCCGACGGCGGCGACCAGAATATCGGCCTGCGCGCACAAGGCGGGCAAGTCGCGGCTTTTGGAATGGGCGGTGGTGACCGTGCAATTTTGTGCGAGCAATAATTGCGCCATCGGCTTGCCGAACAAAATCGATCGGCCCAGCACAATGGCGTGCAGCCCGGTTAAGTCCGTGCGGACGGACTGGATCAGTTTCAACGCGCCTTGCGGTGTGCAGGGAACAACGGCATCAGCCGCGCCGGATACCAGTTTCCCGATATTCAGCGGGTGCAAACCGTCGACATCCTTCGCAGGCGTAATGCGGTTGATCAGCGCGTGCGCGTCAATATGCGCGGGGGCGGGCAGTTGCAGCAATATGCCGTGAATGGATTGATCGGCATTTAACGTGTCGATCAAGGTTTCCACCGCGTCCTGTGCCACCGTTGCGGGCAGGCGGTATTCCGCACTGTGGATCCCAACGGATTCACAGGCGCGCATTTTATTGCGGACGTAAATGTCGGACGCTGGATTATCACCGATCAGGATGACGGCCAGCCCCGGCATAACCCCACGCAAACGCAGCGCCGCCACGTCATCGGCGATGGATTGCCGCAATGTGGCGGCAATCATCTTTCCGTCGATGATGGTGGCGGCGTTGTGCGTCATCGTGTGCGGATTAACCCGTAATGGTAATGGCCGGCGCGCTGAAGAACATGCTGCCGATCAAGCTTTGCAACAGATAGATGCCGAAGATGATGATGATCGGCGTAATATCAATGCCACCAATCGGCGGAATGAATTTGCGCAGCGGGGCATAAACCGGTTGCGTGATGCGTTCGATCAGGCGGACCAGATTGCCGGCCTGTGGGTTGCGGGTGTTGATCACATCAAAGGCGATCAGCCAGCTGATCACAACGCCAGCGATGATGATAAAAAGGTAAATATTCAGTAACGTAATCAGCAATTGTCCGATGGCAGCCAGCATGATCAAAAATCCCCGTATTCAGCCAGTTTCAGGTGCGCCCATCATAGTATGGCGGGGCCAAAGATAAAAGGGCGAAGGGGCGGATTTTCTGATAAAATTAGGAGGTTATGCGGATAAAGGCGTTTTTTTTCATCGCATTGTTATGCGGTTTTGGTGTGGTGTGGCCGGCTGCCCTGTGGGCGGGGAAGGGGCCGCCTGAATCCTATCCATTAAAAATGCGGAACGGGAAAATGGTCTGCCCGCCCGGTGTGGCCCCGGTGATCAATATCAATCCGGTCAGCAACACGATCCAATATGATTTTTCAAAACGCTCCGCCGAATTGGGCGCCGCGATGGCCGATAACGATAGCTACAATCCCTATGCGGGGATGAGCGATACGGCCACGGGGGGCATGCGCCATGACCGGGTCAGAACATCCATGGCCATGGAATGGTCAATTTTTCACAGCCCCGATCTGGGGCAAGCCTGTATGCAGTTTAAAAGCGTGACGCTGAATATCACACTGTCCCCGGTCGTCTATGTGGCGCAGGAATTTTCGCGCCAGCCGTGCCGCGCCGCCGTGATCAAGCATGAATTGAAACATGTTGAGGTCGATCGGCATATAATGAACGCCTATGTTCAGGTGGTGGGGCGGTTGATGAAACAGGCGGTTGATCAAACCGGTGTGATTGGGCCTATCCCTTTGGACGATGTTGAAAAATACAAATCCGCCACATTGGAACAGGTAAAGCAGGCTTTGCACAGTCAGGATAAAGCCTTGGAAAAAGACCAATATAATCTACAGGCCCAGGTCGATTCACGCGCCGAATATGACCGGATCGGTTCCATTTGTAAGGGACTGGTCAGCCTGCAACGGTAACTTATCTATATTACGGGTTACTGATATACACAAAAGGCGCATTTTTAAATGGGTCCAGAGATGTTGCTGGAATCAATACAGGCCGGATTGATGGCCTCGGGGTTGTGGTTGGCGGCGGGCAGCGTTCCCGGCTGCCCCGTTCCGCCCATTCCGAATGTCAGCGTGTATGCCGTCACGGCCGCGACAAAGATCGACGATTCCCTGCCCATGAGTGTGCTTGAGACGTTTGAACTGGACACCGACACGGCGAAATCCGCCACCAATATGTCACACGCGAAGACGGGCGGCGTCATGCGCGGCACCATCGGGATTGAATACAGCATTGAAATGGATTGGCGACCGGCGGAGCACGGCGGATTAAGCTGCCTGCATTTCAGTGAGGTGAATATTATCCTGACGCTGGAGCCGACCATTTTTATCGCGCGGGATTTTGCGCGGGGCGGGTGCGTGTATAACGCCGTGCGTGACCACGAAATGGAACACGTCGCCATTGATCGCGCCGCGATTGAGGCCTATTCCGCGCAGATTGACCGGGCGTTTGATTTCGTGTTCGAAGTGGACGGCAACCGCCAATCCCCGCCCATTGCCGATAACGAGGTGACGGTGATGCGCAGCCGGATGCAACAGGCGGTGATTAACCAGACGGAACAGATTTTGCGCGATATGCACGCCGACCGCATGGCGCGGCAAAATGCGCTGGATTCCCCGCAAACCTACGCCGAATTGATGCGTCAGTGCCCGGATGCCGTGGCGGAAATGGCGCGTTGAATATCCGCCCGGATCAGGTGATTTTTCGGCGCGTATTTCAGGGCCGTTTCCATTTCTTTGCGCGCGGTATCCATCGCGCCCGGTTTGTTTTCTTCCGCGATTTTTAAACCATTACTGAAATACGCTGCGGCCAGAGCGGTTTGAATGTCCGCATTGTTCGGGCGCAGCGTATTGGCGCGGGTCAGGTGCGGAATGGCGTCATTCGCCCGGCCCGATTCAATCTGAATCGTGCCCAGACGCAGCAACAGGCCCGTATTATCCGGCTCCCCCGACAAAGCTTGCAGCAAAACCAGTTCTTCCTGTTGCTTCAAGCGGATTTGCGCGCGCGGATTGTCGATTGTTTCAAACGCGGCGGCGCGCGATGGCGTGTCGGGCGAACCCAGAAACAGATACAGCGCCAGAACGCAAAGCGCGCCGGTCATAAGTACTTTAACGCCCGATTGCCATGTGGTCGCCGATTTCATCAGCGGATCGGACAGAATGACCATGATGATGGCGGTCAGAACAGCGGTGATAACGAATAAAATCATGATGGATCGTCCATATTGGCCGCGCGGCGCAGGGAGCGCATGGCGACGAACCCGCCCAGCCCCAGAATAATGATCGGCATGCCCCACAAAATCCATGTGCGCGGGTCAACCGGGGGCGTCATTAAAACGAAGTCGCCGTAATTGCGGTGCAGTTCATTGATGATGTCGGCATCGCTGGCCCCGGATTCAATCCGGTCGCGGACCAGCTTACGCATATCACGCGCAATGGCGGCATCGGATTCGGCAATGCTCTGGTTCTGGCATACGACGCAGCGCAGATCGTGGAACAAGTCCTGCGCCCGGCTTTCCTGCACCGGGTCGGCCAGAATTTCACGCGGGTCCTGCATCGCCCATGCGGGGGTGGAGAGCAGAAGAAGAGCCAGAAAAACGCGGATCATGGGGCGTTGCCCTTTTGAACCAGTGGCAGGATCAGGCCGTCAATATCCGCTTGCTGGATCGGTCCGGTGATGCGGTGGCGGATGATGCCACCCATGTCGATGATAAATGTTTCGGGTGTACCGCTGGTGCCCCAGGCGATGGATAATCCGCCATCGGGATCATTCAGGATGGTATCGAACGGGTTGCCGAGGCGGGCGAGGAAGGCTTCGCGCTTTTGCGGCAGATCGCGGACATTGATGCCGATGACCATGACATTGTCGATCATCGCAATGGATTCCAGCATCGGGTGTTCGGCTTCGCATGGCGGGCACCAGCTCGCGAAGAAATTCACCACGCGCACCGGGCCGGGGCCACGGAAGATGGTGTCCACAATGGCAGGATCAAACCCGTCGGCGGTGTAGGCCGGAGCTTGCTGGCCGATCAGGGCGCTGTCCAGCTTGGACGGGTCCGTGCCTTTCAGCAACGGCACGATGGCCAAGGCGATCAGGAAGCCGAGGAAGGCCAGCGGCAGGAGAAAATAAAGACGTTGTGTGCGTGTAATCATTTTATGATCCTCCTTTATCCTTACGGCGTTGGCCGAACAAAGCGCACAGACCGCCCGCAGCAATCATGGCAAACCCGCCCCAGATCAACGCGACCAACGGGTGGGTGGTGGCGCGGACAATCCAGCCATTTCCTTGGCCCCCGCTTTGATCAATCGTATCTTGTTGCCCCAGAACGACATAAATATCATCGCGCAGGGATGTGCGAATGGCGGCTTCGGTCGTGGCCATGCCGCCGACCGGGTAATAACGGCGTTCGGGGGACAGAGCGATGGATGTGTTGCCCGCACGTGCCGTGACATGCGCCATGATGGTGGAATAATTCGGGCCAAACCCGGCATCGACGGAATCCAGCGTGATGGTCCAGCGCCCGGCGGTTAAATGCTCACCCGGTTTTAAAATCTGCGCCGTTTCAATTTTCCACAGCGTGGTGCCGACAATGCCAATGACGGCCACGCCCAATCCGATATGAGCCAGCCGCATGCCCCAGCCCGAGAGGGTGAGTTTTGCCCGGTACGCCCATGTATCGGCCAGCGTGGTGACAATCGCCCAGAGGCCAAGCGCAAAGCCGCCCAGAACGATAAAGGATGTTTCCGTTTGAATAGCGATGATCAGCCCGACAATCACCGCCGTGATGGCTGAGGCCGTTATCAATTGCCCGCGTATGGCCATGAGGTCGGCCTTTTTCCACGCCAGAAAGGGCCCCACACCCATCAGCAGGATCAAGGGCACGGCCAAAGGCAGGATGGTGGCATTAAAAAACGGCGGCCCCACCGAAATTTGCCCGGCGTTCAGCGATGATAAAATCATCGGGTATAACGTGCCGACCAGAATGGTCGCGGCCATGGCCGTTAAAATCAGATTGTTCAGGACCAATGCGCTTTCGCGGCTGACCGGTTTGAACCCGGCATCGCTTTTCAAATCCGGCGCGCGCAAGGCATAGAGCAGGAACCCACCACCCGCGAACACGGCCAGCAGGCCGAGGATAAACAATCCGCGCGATGGATCGGTGGCAAAGGCATGCACCGATGTCAAAACGCCGGAGCGCACAAGGAATGTGCCGAGCAGGGAGAAGGTGTAGGCGAGCAGGGCCAGCAAAACGCTCCAGCGCGGCAACGCCCCGCGATGGCGCGTGATGATGATGGAATGCAAAAGCGCCGTGCCGCACAGCCACGGCATCAAAGAAGCATTTTCCACCGGGTCCCAGAACCAGAATCCGCCCCAGCCCAATTCGTAATACGCCCACCATGATCCAAGCGCGATGCCCGCGCTCAACCCCGACCATGCGGCCAGAACCCATGGGCGGACCAGCGCGGCCCAGTCGCGGTTGATCGCGTTGGTCAGAAGACCCGCACAGGCAAAAGAAAACACAATCGAAAACCCGACATAGCCCAGATAAAGCAGCGGCGGATGGAAGGCGAGGCCGGGGTCTTGCAACAACGGGTTCAAATCCATCCCATCGGCGGGTGCGGGGTTCAGGCGGGCAAACGGATTGGATGTAAACAGGATAAAGGCCAGAATGCCCACACCCTGCATCCCCTGCACGGTCAACAGCATGGCGCGCATGGTGTTCGGCATGGCTTGGCGCAGGGATAACGCGCCGAACAAGGCGAGGATCAGCACCCACAGGACCATCGACCCCTCATGGTTGCCCCATGTGCCCGCGATTTTATAGAGCAGGGGTTTCAGCGTGTGGCTGTTGTTCACGACCAGCGCGAGCGAGAAATCCGATACGACGAAGGCGTAGATGAGCGCGGCAAAGGCGGTGGTGATGGTCGCGCACTGGAACACAGCAGCCCGGCGGGCCACAAGCAGCCAAGCATCCATGCCGTCTTTCCGCGATTTCCACCCCGCGGCCATTTGCAGGGCGGCGCAGAACAGGGACAAGATCAACGCAAAATGGCCGAGTTCCGCAATCATTGCTGTGGGGCCTCTTGTTGTTTGGCTTCCATCGCGTCGAAATGCGGTTTCATGGCTTTGGCCACTTCGGGCGGCATATAATTTTCATCGTGCTTGGCCAGCAATTGCGTGGCGATAAAAACGTGATCGTTATTGATCGTCCCGGTGGCGATAATGCCCTGACCTTCGCGGAACAAATCGGGGACGATGCCGTCATATTCAATCACGACATTGTTTTCATTGTCGGTGACGGTGAAGCGGGTGATGGTGCCTTCACGTTTCACGGTGCCATACACAACCATGCCGCCGACGCGGATTGGGCGACCGCCTGCTAAAGGACGCGCGCTGGTGGAGACCAGATCAGTCGGGCTCATGAAATAAGTGACATTCTGGCGCAGGGCGAACAGCAGCAACGCGGTCGCCACCGCCACACCCAACAGAATAAGAACCAGAGCCACCAAACGGCGGTGTTTACGCGTCATTCTCGTTATCTTTCTTGATTTCGTGGGCGCGGACGTATGTGGCCAGCGTCAGCACGATCAACACAATCGCGGCAAAGCCATAGGAACCCCAGACATAGAGGCCGTAACCGTTCATGGCGAAAAAGGTTTCGAAGGTCATTCCATGCAATCCTTATTATATCGAGTCTGCCTGCATCCGCAGGGCTTTCATCCGCATCTTCCGGTGCGTCATTACAATCTGCAAACGGGTCAGCGCCAGCGCAAAGAACAGGGCCGTAAACGCACCCGCCATCAGGAACAGCGGCGTCATCATGCTGGGGTCGATGGCGGGGTTGGCCATGCGCGTGATGCTGGTAATGCTGGCCGGTTGGTGCAGCGTGTTCCACCATTCGACCGAGAATTTAATGATCGGCAGGTTGATCAGGCCAATGGCAGCCAGCCATGCGGACGCGTGCAAGCCCTTGTCCCGGTCGTCATAGGCCAGATCGAGCGCGAGAATGCCGACATACAGGAAAAACAGGACAAGGACGGAGGTCAGTCGTGCATCCCACACCCACCATGTGCCCCATGTGGGCATGCCCCACAAACTGCCCGATACCAGACAGATGGCGGTGAAGGCCATGCCGATTGGGGCGACGGCGCGGATCCACAATCCCGCCAGCATATGTTTCCACACCAGCATGACAATGCCCGCTACGCCCAAACTGGCATAGGCCATCAACGCCACCCATGCGGCGGGCACGTGGACATACATGATCCGCACGGACTCATGTTGCTGGTAATCCGGCGGGGAGGAATAGAGCGCGGTGTACAGGCCGGGGATCAGCAGGGCAACGCACAGCAGGGTCATCAACGGTGTGATGATGCGGCTGATGCGGTTAAATCGTGTGGGGTTGGCCAGTTTCATGATGACATACCTTCCGTTTTGTCATCCCGGGCTTGACCCGGGATGCAGAGCCATGGGGCGCGATGCATCCCGGTCTTCTGGATTCCCGCTTTCGCGGGAATGACAAAAAATAAATCCATTTTCTTCATCATCCCCTCGCCATACGCAAAGTGGCCGCCGTGACCAGCGGTGTCAGCGGCGCGGCCAATGCCACGCACGCCCATAAAATCGCCATCGGCATGGCGGCACCCATTCCGGTGGACAGCAGATGCAGCGCCGCACCGGAAAAAATCAAAACCGGGATGTATAGTGGCAGGGCCAGCACGGCCAGCAACACACCGCCAATGCCGGATCCCAGGCTTAACCCCTGAACCGCCGCACCGATCAAAGTCAGCAGCAACGTCGCGGGCAGGATGATTCCGAATACCGATGCGGTAAACGGTAACGGCGCATTTAAAATCATCGCCATGACGGGGCAGAGGATGAGCAAAGGCAGGCCCGTCACAATCCAGTGCGCGGCAATCCGCCCGGCGGTGTAGAGCGACAGCGGTGCGGGGGAAATGATGACGGCATCCAGCGTACCATCCTCGGCATCATCGCGGAACAGGCGGTCGAGATGGATCAGCGTGGCCATCAGGGCGGCGGCCATCAACACGCCGGGGGCAATACGTGCCAGCAAATCAGGATCGGGGCCGAGGGCCAGCGGGAAAATCGTGACCAACAGGATAAAGAATGTCGGCACGGCGATCATGCGCGCCGGGTTGCGGCGGGCGAGGGTAATGTCGCGGTTGATGGTCGCGGTGAATGACAGCACGGCGTTTACGCGACCTCCGACATCAAATGATATTCGGGGGACAGCGGGATAATCATATTCGCATCCCATCGCGGCGGGCGGTGCGTGGCGACAATGGCGCATCCGCCATCACCGCAATGCGCATGGGTCAGCGCGATCAATTCATCCGCCGCATGATCATCCAACGCCAGCGCCGGTTCATCCAGCAACCAGACCGGACGCGGGGCCAGAAACAAACGGCACAAGGCCGCGCGGCGGCGTTGCCCGGTGGACAATGTGCCAACGATGCGGTGGGCCAGATGGACAACCTCCATCCGGTGCAAGGCGGCGGCGATCATATCGGCATCGGCGCGCACGCCCATCATGGCGGCCCAGAAAACCAGATTTTCGGAAACGGTTAGCGCATGTTTGAACGGGTTATCCGGCGCGATCCAATGGATCAGCGGGGCGCGGTCTTCGGCATCCAATGCCACGCCGTCAAACAGGATGCGGCCCGCATCCGGTGTGATCAGCCCGGCAATGGTTTGGAGCAGGGTGGTTTTTCCGCTGCCATTCGCACCCGTCAGCGCGGCCAACTGCCCCGCCGGAACGGCAAAGGACAGGCCGTGCAGGACCGGAGTTAACCCCCGGTGCAACGCCAGTTTTTCAGCGGATATCATCATGGGGAGGTTGTAGCGTGGGGGTGCCCCGGGGACAAGGGGGCGCACCCTGTTTTCCCTCGTCATCCCGGCGAAGGCCGGGATCTTCCGGCCATAAGGGATGAAGACCCCGGCCTTCGCCGGGGTGACGGCCATAATTAAATTATACGGGAAAAGAAAAATCCGCCGCCCGGGGAAGGCGACGGATTTTTTAAGAAGCTGGAACCATTTGCGAAGGAGGAAGCTGGAAAACTTCGCTCTCACCCTTCAAGCTTGACGGCCAAATATGGCCAAATTAAGGGCCATAGACCAAAGAATAAGGCAAAAATTGGCGGATTTCTGCGGTTTTTTGTTAGGGTTTTGTTAAGCGGTTTGGGACAGGGTTTTGATTTTTAACGGTTTTGGTGGTGGCCCAAGCGGGTGGGGCGATTGTGTCATCCCCCACATGCGTCCGGGATGATACAGGGTGTTTTCATAAATCAAAGCGGCTTAACGCTCCATTAAACATCCCGTCCTACACTCCCTTGCGCGCATTGTTTGCAAAGCGTTCTCAACTGCATCCACATGTGGGTCGAACACTTTGATTTTTGCGCCAGCATGCTAAGTTATCTGCACAATTCATCTGTCGAATTTTCAACCACCTCACTCTACGACCAAGGATTTCATCCATGACACGCACCGGACACGATAGCCTGAAAACCCGCAAAAGCCTGACCGTCGATGGCAAATCATATGATTATTTCAGTTTGCCAGATGCCGCGAAGCAGATCGGTGATGTGTCGCGCCTGCCGTTCTCGATGAAAGTGCTGCTGGAAAATCTGCTGCGTTTTGAAGATGGCGTGTCGGTGACCGTTGCTGATGTGAAGGCCTGTCATGCGTGGCTGGAGAACAAGGGCAAGACCGAACACGAAGTGGCGTATCGTCCGGCCCGCGTGTTGATGCAGGATTTTACTGGCGTTCCGGCTGTGGTCGATTTGGCCGCGATGCGCGAAGCGATGAAAGCGTTGGGTGGCAATGCGCAGAAGATTAACCCGCTGACCGCCGTTGATCTGGTTATCGACCACTCGGTGATGGTGGATGCGTTCGGTAATGGCGCCGCGTTCCAAACCAACGTGGACCGCGAATTTGAACGCAACGGCGAACGCTACGCCTTCCTGCGCTGGGGTCAACAAGCCTTCCGCAATTTCCGCGTCGTGCCGCCGGGCACAGGCATTTGCCACCAGGTGAATTTGGAATATCTGGCCCAAACCGTGTGGGTGGAGAAGGACGAGGAGCGCGGCAGCAATGTGGCGTACCCGGACACGCTGGTGGGCACGGATTCGCACACCACGATGGTGAACGGTCTGGCCGTTCTGGGTTGGGGCGTTGGCGGGATCGAGGCCGAAGCCGCGATGCTGGGCCAACCGGTGTCCATGCTGATCCCGCAAGTGATTGGTTTCAAAATCACCGGCAAGATGAAAGAGGGCACGACGGCGACCGATCTGGTCCTGACCGTGACCGAGATGCTGCGTAAAAAAGGCGTGGTGAACAAGTTCGTTGAATTCTACGGCCCGGGTCTGGACAACATGTCGCTGGCCGACCGTGCGACGATTGGCAACATGGCGCCGGAATATGGCGCGACATGCGGCTTCTTCCCGATTGATCGTGAAACCATTCGGTACCTGACCTTCACGGGGCGTGATCCGCACCGTGCGAAACTGGTCGAGGAATATGCGAAGGCGCAAGGCATGTGGCGCGATGAATCGTCACCGGAGCCAGTATTCACCGATACGCTGTCGCTGGATCTGGGTGCGATTGAACCGTCCATCGCTGGCCCGAAACGCCCGCAGGACCGCGTTGTGTTGTCGCACGCCGCGGATGCGTTCAAAACCTATCTGGCCGAGTCGCTGGGTGTTCTGACCCACGGCAATGGCGATGATCGTATGGTGTCGGAAATGCCGGAATCATGTGATGCCGCCGCAAAACACGACACGACCCACGCCATTCCGGTTGATGGAACGGATTACAGCCTGAAACACGGCGATGTGGTGATTGCGGCCATTACGTCCTGCACCAACACATCGAACCCGTCGGTCATGCTGGCCGCTGGTCTGGTGGCGAAGAAGGCCCATGAAAAGGGCATGAAGGTGAAGCCGTGGGTGAAAACATCACTTGCCCCGGGATCGCAGGTTGTGACCGATTATCTGGACAAGGCCGGCCTGACCACGCATCTGGATGCGATGGGCTTTAACCTTGTTGGGTATGGTTGCACGACGTGCATTGGGAACTCTGGCCCTCTGCCGGATGCGATTGCCAAGGCGGTTGAAACGGGTGATCTGACCGTGGCGGGCGTTCTGTCCGGCAACCGGAACTTCGAAGGCCGTATCAACCCGCACGTGAAGGCCAACTATCTGGCGTCGCCGCCGCTGGTTGTCGCTTATGCGCTGGCTGGTAACATGAAAATCAATCTGGCGACGGACGCGCTGGGCAATGACAAGGACGGCAAGCCGGTCTTCCTGAAAGACATCTGGCCGACCAACGAAGAAATCGCCGATGCGGTCAACCGCAACCTGACCTCCGCCATGTTCTCCAATCGGTACAAGGATGTGTTCCTCGGGCCGAAGGAATGGCAAGACGTCAAAGGTGGCGAAGGCGAAACATACGGTTGGGATGCAAAATCCACCTATGTCGCCAACCCGCCATATTTCACCGGCATGTCCAAAACCCCGCCGGGGATTAAGGATATTAAAGGGGCCGCATGCATGGCTTTGTTCGGTGATTCCATCACGACCGACCACATTTCACCCGCCGGTTCGATCAAGAAGGATTCCCCGGCTGGGAAATATTTGATGGATCATGGGGTCGAGGTGCGTGACTTCAACTCCTACGGCGCACGCCGTGGCCACCATGAAGTGATGATGCGCGGCACGTTCGCCAACATCCGCATTAAAAACGAAATGCTGGGCGGTAAAGAAGGTGGTTACACCAAGTACCTGCCGACCGGCGCGGAAATGCCGATCTATGATGCGTGCATGAAATACATTGCCGATGGCACGCCGTTGATCGTTGTTGCGGGCAAGGAATATGGCACGGGGTCATCCCGTGACTGGGCCGCAAAGGGCACGTTCCTGCTGGGCGTGAAATGTGTTCTGGCCGAAAGCTTTGAACGTATTCACCGTTCCAACCTGGTGGGCATGGGCGTTTTGCCGCTTATGTTCAAAAACGGCATGACGCGCCAGTCACTGAAACTGGACGGCACGGAAACGTTCGACGTTCTGGGTCTGGAAAAAGGCGTTAAGCCGCGTATGGATGTGACCGTGACAATCACCCGCAAGGATGGTTCGAAAGAAGAAATCCAGGCGTTGTGCCGCATCGATACGCAGGACGAAATCGGCTACTACGAAAATGGTGGCATCATGCACTACGTCCTGCGCGATCTGGCCGCGAAAAGCGCGCAGGAAAAGGTGGCGTAAGCCATTATAAATACATGAAAAACCCCGCCGGGAATGTCTGGCGGGGTTTTTTCTTGGATTATTTTCCAGAATCATGTAATGTCCCTGTCCATGACCCAATGGCGCGATGAATTTAATACTGTTGCATTGACCGACGAGGCGCAGGCCCGGCGGATGTGTGCCGCAATGTGCGCCCGCAATCCCGATCTTCCCCGTTTGAAAACCATCGCCGTTGTTGGCGCGTATGAGCTGGAGGTCGGTGGCAAGGGTGTGGACAGCGACCGCCTGACGCGGATCATGGAATATTTGCTGTGCAGTGGTTTTATGATTGATCCGGATTTTGAATTGGACCGCATCAATTTCCGCGATGGCCGCGATTTTCTGACCGAAGATAAACAGGCCGACATGGTGTTCGTGGCGTTTATTCCCGCGCGGCCCATGTACCGCATGACAACGACATATTCCCCCGATCTGCACGAACGGGCCGAGGGAGCAGAGAATTTCCATCAATTCTTCGGCCCGGCTTTGAGCCCGCACCATTCTTATGAAGGGTGGCAGGATCGTTTGAAACAAGCGGGCACAAAATTGGTTGTGACCTATGGCGGTGCGGGTGAAATTGGTACGGCCAATTTGAGCGTTGCGAATGATACGGCGGGATTGCGCGTTGTTTTGCCAACCCCATCGCGCAATGTGGGTGAATTTGTTGGCCCGCCGATCCGTGATGACATTACATACGATATCGAAACCCAGCCCGATCTGCGGTACCAGTACAACGATGCGGCGAATGATTTGCCGTTGAAATGGCTGGGGTTTGCGGCCGATCCGGATTATCTGCGCGCCATGCGCGACCATCTTTCTCCGCATTCCGATCTGGCGCACAATGTGCGCAAGCTGGCCCTATAATTTAGGGGCGGCGACAGCGGAAAATTTCAACGATGACCCCGGTTGGTGGGCGCGTTCGGCCAAGGCCTTCACGCGGCGCACATACGCATCGGGGTTTTGCATGATGCGTGAAATCGAATAGCCGGGCAATTCCATGGTGGCGGCGGTCGTGCGCGGCAGGGTCTTCATATCATGCAGATGCGTTTCATAAATATGCGCGTGATCCAAATTCATGGTCAGCTTGCCCTGTTTTAACCCGGTTTCGCGGGCCAGCGCATCCAGCAACAACGCATAGAACATCGTGTCATAGGGCAGGCCGACGGCCACGTCTGAACTGCGCATATGCACGGCGACGTTCAGGCGGTTGTTCAAAACCTGCATCGTGAAATCGACCGGGCAGGGGACGAGCGCCTTGCTCAGCGCATTCAGTCCGTCTTTCCCCGGATGCCATGCCGACACCATGATCTGGCGGCTGGAGGGTTCGCGGCGCAGGACGTCAATGGCCCCGGCCAATTGGTCGCGGCCAAATTCATTGCGCCAGCGCTGGCCATAGGCCCCTTCGACTTTGCCGTTGACGGCGAATTTATCCCAGATCTTCGTGTGTTTTTGTAACCACGTAATATCTTCGGTCCCCATCAACACCCACGCCAGTTCAGCGGCGGCGATGGCCGGGTTGACGCGGCGCATACCGGGCAGGGGAATGCCGAATTTGATTTCGGCATTGATATTGCGGTGGATCAATGTGCGCACAACGCTTTCGGTGCGGGCATTGATCTGGTCCATGCCGTCGCGCACGATTTCATCGGCCAGATTCATATAGCGGTGGCTGAACACCCGGTCGCCGTGGGTTTGATAGGCGCGGCGGTTGGTCAGATCATCAATGGTTTTGTCTTCGACATAAAAATCGGGAAATTCCGGATCAACAACGAAATGCCCGCGTGCCACCAACGCGAACGCCCGTTTCCACGGGCTACGGCTGGGGTTTTCACGGATGATGTCGTGGATCGAATATTCGGCCATATGATACCCGGTTACAGCTTTGGTGTTGGTGCGTAGATTTTTTCCGGTACGCCATAAACGCGGCCCGGTTCTTTCAACCATTCAATTTGCTTGCTGTAATTGTCCCAGAAGGTTTTGGCATCCATGCCAATGGCCTTAAAGGTCGATTTGGCGTTCAGATTGACGCCCGCATTATCGAGTTCTTCGAGCGCACGTTGATATCCCAGAAAGATCGGTTCCCATTTTGGAACAATGTCATGGGTGACCGCGTAGCGGGCGAAGGTCAGGGCCAGGGATTTACGCGAATTTTTCAATGATTTTTCGGTTTGTTCCGTGCGTTGCAGGACTTCGGCCTTCTGGTCCTTGCTGAAATCAGCCATCAAATTATCCAGTCTTTTTGCACTGTCCGTCGCCTGGCGTAAATAATGGTCCAGCGTGCCCCGGTCCTTTGCGTTCAACGCCTCCTTGGTCAATTCTTGCAGGTCGTGAAACGTGCGAACAGCATAATCGACTTTCAGTGTGGCTTGATATTCTTGCAATCCGCCATTTCTGTATTCCGTCATAACAAAATCGAGCAGGGCGTTGTGGTAGCGATCTGTTCCAATGGTGTCGGAATGATTTTCGATTGTATCGGCGTGTTCGTCCAACAGGCGCAATAAGTTTTCCATCCCGTAATAGCGACGGCCGGGAACCAGCCATCCGCCATAATTGCGGGTATCGACCGTTTGCGTGTGCATAAACGCCTTGGTGATCATGTGCGTTGTGGCGATGAAAGCTTGTTCTTCAAACTGAGCCTTGGTCAGACCTTTGTCGAGCAGGGCATAGGTGGCATCATCGTTCAGGTCATATCCGGCATCGGACAGATATTCGTGAATTCTTTTCACGCTGTCGTCACGGGCATCGCCTTGCGGATACTTGATCGCGTTGGCGTAGATGGCTTGTGCCTGTTCGATGTCGAAATTGCGCATGGCTCAAAAATCCCTGTGTCTTTTATTATTTGAATATGGGTGTCCGGCATAGCAAATGCCGTGTGGTGGGGCAAGTTTATTCGATTATGTTAATGCCCGTGGGGCGGAAATCCGTGGATAACCCGGGAATTCGGGGCTGGTTTTAAGAAATCCTTGTACCCCTTATCGCAATTATTCTAGGGTACGGGCCTATAACAAGAAAAACAGGGTTTACAGGATTTAAGGGGTTCGCCATGCCGCGTCCGATGGGTCATATCCGCATTCTTTTCAGCTCCCGCGTCTTGCTGGATCTGGAGGAAGCCGATCAAGTCTTCAAAGAAAAAGGCGTCGATGGGTATCGCGACTATATGCTCTGCACCGGCGCGTATGAGAAAGACCGCGACCCGGAACTGGGGTGCCGCCGTTTTAACAAGGGGCCGTTGTTCGATATGGCGCTCGCTCTTAATCGTTTGAATCAAAAAGCGGGCAAGCCGCTGGTTGAGTTGGGCATGTCGGCCAAGGACACGGTGGATACCGGTCTGGTTCTCGAAAAAAATATGAATGCCACCGCGCTGGCCGCAGCTATGACCTACAGCACCAGCACATCGGGTGGTCCGGTATCAGAGAAAGCGCACCGCGCGTTCAAAACCGATCTGTTCCTGACGCGCAGCGATTCCGATGCACAGGCCGCGATTGATCTGGGCATTGCCGCCGCCGTGATGAATTTTCCGCCGGAAGGCACATATGATTTCGACCACGACCTGCATCCGATTCATATCGTTGTTGACGGCGATGCCGTGGCCTTTGGCGACAGTGCCGAAGTGCGTTACCGCGAAGCGCTGGATGCCGGGAAAACCCCGGAAGAAGGTTTGCAAATCTATGTCGATGGTGAAAAGCGCGATATGGGCCAGCCGGTTGAGCAGGGACCATTTACCGCTATCCTTGCCAAGCTGACACAACTGAACGCGCAATTCCCGAAGGGGGAAGCCCCGTTCTCGCTCAGCCTGTTGACCGCACGCGGAACGGAAGCACGCGCCCGCGCCATCGCCACGGCCTTGGATCACGGTATCGATTTCAATGGTGATTGTGCGTATGTGTCCGGTGCCGCCAAATCTGATTGGCTGGCCGCGTACCGCCCGCATGTGTTCTTTGATGACCAGCAGGCGCATCTGGGCCCCGGCGCGCATTTCTGCCCGACGGGTCGCGTGCCGTATAAAACCAACGGCCCAATGTACGAGTATTTGAAGCGCAAGGAACTGGCCGCGAACACCAACGTTCATCCGAAAGTGGCCGAGGCGCAAGCCAACGCGCAGGATATGGTGGCCGCGCCGACCCCGGCGGCGGCGCAAAAACCCGCCCAGCCATCAGTCAACCCATCCGCGAAACCGTCATAAGGCTGTCGTCATCCCCGCGGCGGCGCGTAGCGGCGCATGAACGGCGGGGATCCGGAAAATGTGCGGCTTTGCCGCGCTTTGTTTTGGCCGGATGCCCGCCTGCGCGGGCATGACGTGGAAGGTGAAGGGCGATTACGTCACCCACTCATTCTTATCAATGTCGCCCGATTCCACGCGCCGTTGAATTTCATCGGCCAATGCGGTTTTCGCAAAAGTCTTGGCGGCGTCCATCATCTCGCTGAAATCCGGGCGTTCGGGGCGATAGGATACTTCGGCCAGTTGTTCGAATTGCTGGATGGCACCGTTCAGGCGGCCCAGTTTCAGTCCGGCTTCGCGCGCTTTCGCGGCTTCTTCCGATGACGGGCTGATCAATTCATACAATTCTTTCTGGCGCAGGAACCCGGCTTGGAACGCCAGTTGAATGCCCTCTAAAAACGCGGCGGCGGCGCTCAGGCACTGCGACACTTTCGCGGGCGTGCCGCGTTTTGCGCGGGCGATAAAGTTGAATGTCGTCGTGCGGTTGGGGCCGCGCACGATCACGCCATTGCGGATTTCGCCGTCATTTTCAACGGTAATGACCAAGGCAATGTTGGAATCATGTTCAATGGTGACCAGACGTCCGGCTTGTTTAAACGCATCTTCGGCGACGGATACGGCTTTCTCGTAACTCTCATGGTTACGCGCGTCGCATTGTTCGATGATGTCGAGGAAGGGGTGGCGTTCGGCATCGCCCGCTTCGTACACGATGCGGCCCTTGTTATACACGGCGATCCAGCGGTTGGGGTTGAATTGTGTTTCATACCCCTTGGTGATGGACAGCCACGCAAATTCCCAATCGAACGGAACCTGACGGTTCAGGATGGGGCCGGTGTCTTGAAATTCCTGCACGATCTTGGCCGCCATGCGGGTGCAGGTGTGCATATTCTGGGCGCGGATGACAAATTTTTCATGCACCGATCCATCGCTATTGATCAGCGGAATCACCATGCGGTTGGACATGGCAACGACGGGCGCTTTCTCCCCGGTCAGATCCTTGCCCTTGTTGGCAAAAGCATCCCGGATCACAAATTTTTCGCGTAATAGGGTCGTATTGAAATTTTTCATCGGTGGGGCCAAAAAGTAAGCGTTGCCGGCATCCTAACATACAGGGAGGATGTGGAAAATTGGTAAAAAAGCGGGCGGATTGTCGCCAATCCGCCCAATTCCACACCTTCTTATTATTCTTATTTTCCGTACTTCCCCCGGAGAATTCGTTTTATGCGGCTTTATGGAAGCCAAAATCCTTCATCTTATGGGCCGGCATATCGAATTGTGCGGCTTCCAGACGGTCCAGCATGGCGCTGAAATGGGCAAAACTGCTTTCCAGCTTCATGCGGGCGGGCATATCTTCGGCCCAGGCTTTGCGCATGGCTTTGCCAATAAACTCATCCATGGTCATCGGGGCGCGTTGCACCACCATGGTCAGATCGGTTGCGGTGTTGCTTTGCGGGCTGGAGGCGCGGTCACGGTTATAAGTGTCGTACATATCCACCATCTTGCCGTAATCCAGATGCGCGGCCCAATCCGGCGCGCCCAATGCGTCCATTACGGCCTCGCCATACACGCCACCCAGAAAGCTTTCGGCAATCAGGGTGCCCATGATGGAGTCGTTGCTGTCCATCCCGCGGCCCGTTTCACGCACCAGTTGGGGGCCTTTTGCGCCCGGTTGATCCGGGTTCGGTGCCAGCTTGTTAAATTCACGACGCAGGCCGGTCAGTACACCCTCTACGTGCTGCCGTTTGCCCGAAGCGATCATGTTAAAGCCGTGTTTCATTTCTTATCTGCCCCAAAAGGTTTGTTTCGTTTTTCGTTACCCCCACCATAGCGGGGAAGGGTAAAAGGGCATTTAATAATGGATCAAATTTTATGTTTTAAATCAGTGCGTTAGTGGCGTTTATCTAAAATTTTAGGCAAATTTTGCATAAGGCGAAAAATCGAGGCTTTTCAATAGGCTGGGCGTGATTTACGATCCCGTTGACGACTGTTTCTGGAGGATTTTATGGCCCATACCGCCCATCACGATGACCACGCGCACGAAAAAAATTCACATCATCACGCGCCCGCTGACCCGAAAAAGGTTCTGCCCGGGGTGGTTTTCGTGCTGGCGTTGTTCTGGGGGCTGACCTACGCGGGCCATTATATGTTCATCCAATCGACCAAGGGCGGGCATGATGCCCCGGCGGCGCATGGTGAAGCCCCTGGTGAGACCCCTGCGCATGACTCCGCGCCAGCCAAAGACGATGCTGCCCATCATTGATCCGCGCGCTTAATCGCGTACAATGGTATTTGAAATTTATATTTGAGATTTTATATGCCACGCGAAGATCGCCGGATTATTTTTGAGCATGAAGAGGTCTATAAGGCCCTCTATTCCCTGTGCGTGCAGAAAGAATTGAAACCCCCGCCGGCGGGCACGGTGGGCAAGGTGATCGTGCATCCGGTTGATCCAGCCAAGGTGCTGGTGCAGATCCGCGACGACCGCAGACAAACCGCAATGGACATTGAATTCTCCCGCGACTTTCTGGCGGCGGCCTTGATGCTGTTCTGCCGCGGTCACCGCATTCCGCTGCCCAAATCCGCACAGAAGGCGGTGGAGCTGGATAGCGGGAATGTTGTCCTGCGGGTTTTGGTTTAAGTCTCAATAATAGGAAGCTTTCATGCGTCGGATTATATCGCGCTTGATGTTCGTTGCTGTTTGGGGATCGGGCGTGTTTTATCATGTGGGTGCAGCATGGGCGCAATTCCCACAATCATACTTCGACCAAGATGAAACGGCATGCTTTGGCCAAGGTGGTGACATCGTTCAATATCCATCCAAGATGCGAGTCAGTCTTGTAAAGATGATTATTAGCGGTGTGGACCCTTCTAGTATTCGGTTTAATCCGCCCGAAACTTTTGATGCGCTTTCAAATCAGGATCGTGGAATTTTCCATCCCAATGGCGGAAATGTGGAATATTCAAACATTGCAGCAGAAAACATGCAGAATGGGATGCCGGGTGTTTGGTTTTATAGCGCAAATATTTCGGCTCTGAATGTTGGGACGGATAATTCAGAAATTATAGCTTTCCTGCCGGGTTTGAAATCTGATGTTTGTGAAAATTTGAATGCAGGTTTATGGGGTATTAAATCAAAGAATGGTGACGGAATTCCAATCGTCAGTAAAAATTTATCACCTCTCTATAACGACCAGATCATAGACTATTCCGGAATGGTGTATAAGTTCCCAAGTCATAGCAATGGAATTGTTGACGCGGAAACCTTAAGTGAAAAGCCACTTGGCTGTTTCAAAAATGGTGATGGAGCGTATGTCTATTACCATGTTTTGTATGAACGCTAAGGCGCCGATTTTTTTTCGGACTGAACATTCTCCAACGCCGCACGATACAGCGCGAATGCTTTCTTGCGTTGTTTTGGTGCGTGGCGGATCAGGCTGCTGTGCAGGGTGGCCATTTCCAGCAGCGGGTGGTCCAGCGTTGGGCCCAGATGTTTTTCAACCTTCGCCTTCATCGGCGCCAGATTGGTGCAGAGGTTAAGAGCGGGGTCGACCTTGCCGTTGGCGACGTAGCCTTTATCCAGACGCTTTTGCGTGATGGCGGCTTTGTCATCCATGTTTTTCAGGAAGCTTTTCTTTGTGCCTTCGCGGGACTTTGCGTTGTCCTTGCATGCGGCGGGCACCATGGCCGGGAATTTATTGTCGAACAGATAGGTCATCACCGCGCGGGCATCGTCGATATCGCGTTTGACTTGCGTGCGCAATTGATCGGCGGTGGGTTGCAGGGCGGCGATTTTGTCCGGCGCGTGTTGGGTACAGATCCGGTCATAATGATCGAACATGGATTTGAATTGCACCATGTCATGCACGATGACCCAGTAATCCTGTGCCACGTTTTGATAGGCGATGTCGCAATTGGGCGCATCCGCCGCGTGCGCAGAGGGTGAAGCAAAGCAGGCCAGCAGGCCCGCGCAGAGAATCGCGGTGCGGAATGACATTGTATTATCCATATAAATTAATTGACCTACCATAGCAGGATATGGCGGCAAAAGAAAAGGCCCGCTTTTAAGGGCGGGCCTGATCCATAAAGGGTGTTTTATAAGCCTATTTCAAAAGGGCCCGGGCCGTGACGGTCAGGGTGATTTCGCTCATCCCCGGTTCGGCGGTGGGGGCGGCGCCCTTTTCCATGGCGCCATCAGAGGCCATGGCGCGCATCATCATCGGTTGCGGATAGGACGGCATGGCGGCATCGACGCTGACTTCAACCAATTCAACTTTGGTTTTGCCCAATGCTTTGCCTGCGCGCTCGGCTTTGGCCTGCACTTTGGCCAGAGCGGCCTCCATCAGAGAGTCACGAGCGGTTTCGGTGGCCTCGGGGGACAGGGTGTAATTCAACCCACCCATCACCAGACCCATCGATTGCAATTCACCAGCCAGTTCCAGCAAGGCTTGCGGATTTTTACCGCTGATCGTGATGCCTTGGCTGCCGCGCCATTTTTGTTCTTTCTTCGGTGTGACGCCTTTTTCAACCGGCTGCGGGTTCGGGTCATACGGGTACACGTAATATCCGTCGGTGGATGTTTTTACATCCGTCACGGCCTTGGCCTTATCAACGGCGTTTTTCATGATCGTGTTGATTTCGTTTTGCAGGATGGCGGGATCGGTGCCCTCCATCTCCACGCGCAGATTGGCGATCAGCAGATCCTGCTGCACTTCAAGGCGTTCGCTGGCGCTGACGTTCAGCAATGTCTCACCGGCGGCGGGCAGGCGTGTAGTGTCCTGCGCGAATGCGGCGGGCGTGAAAGCGAAGGTGGCCAGAGCCAGAGCGGGAAGAATTAAAGCGCGCATTGCGGAGCATCCTTGGTTATTGTTGGGGGTTATCGTTGAAAGGCATAGAAATGATAGGGTCATTTCAGCGGGAGAAAAGGGCTTTTTTAAGACTTTCAATACGATAGCACCTATCCTCTTGAATATAGAGGGAAAGAGCGCATTCTTATTGGGGTCAGGAGCCGCCCATGACCCGATCATTCTACGCCGCAATTCTCGCTTCGCTGATTCTTGTATCCTGTACGCCCACCACGCGCACGGTGGGGTCCAGCTTTACCGATCCCGGTTTTCGCCCCGGCAGCGTGCACAGCATGGTGGTGCAGGTGAAAACCGATGATCTGGGCGAGCGTCAGGCGCTGGAAGGATCGGCGGTGGCGGCGCTGACATCATCCGGTACATCGGCGGGACGGTCGATTGATTTGCTGCCGCCCACGCGCGACATTGGTGATGCCGCCAGCAAACGCAAAATCATGAACAGCGGCACCGATGCGGTTTTGGTGATTACACCGAAGCAGAAGAAGGTGGTGGAGGAATATATCCCGCCCAGCTATTACCCCGGCCATCGTCGTTATTCCCGGTATCACAGCGGATATGGTGATTTTTACAATGTTCCCGGCGTGATCGATGGCGGATATTTCATTCGCGAACCCGTCGCGACCTATGACGCGAAACTCTATTCCCTGCCGCATTACCGTACGCTCTGGACCGGGCAATTCACCATTCGCGGGTCCACCGGGGCCGATTTTAATGCGCTGGCGGGGCGGTTTGGGCCTGAACTGGTCAAACGCATGGGGGCGGATGGCATTCTGGGACCGTAAACCGGGTTAGGTGCCTTGCACCATCGGGTTTGAATTGTTTATGATGACAGGGTCATCTGAACCCGTTGCCAAAGCGATTCCCCGCCATGACGTCGAAAAAAAACGAAGACACCCCATCGTTGCCCGCCACCGAAGCCTTTGATCCGCGTTTTGCGGGCATTGATCATTTGCCGGTGACGGATGCGTTGCAGATGCAATTGATGGCGCAGGCCGAAGCGATCAAGGCGGTGGAAGCCGCCATTCCCGATATTGATAAGGCCGTGAAGGCCGCGACCGAAGCCCTGCGCACCAATCCGCGCGGGCGATTGATTTATGTGGGGGCGGGCACATCGGGCCGGATCGGTATTCAGGACGGCAGCGAACTGACCCCCACCTTCAACTGGCCGACCGATCGTGTGGCCTATGTGATGGCGGGTGGATTGAAGGCCGTGTTGAAAGCGGTCGAACGCGCCGAAGACAATGCGCGCCGCGCCGAAGTGGCGATCATCCGGTTGAAAGTGAAACCGGGCGATGTCGTCATCGGTATGGCGGCCAGCGGTACGACACCGTTCACCATTGCCGCCCTGAAACGCGCCCGCATTCTTGGGGCCACCACCATCGGCATTGCCAACAGTGCCGAGGCGCCCTTGTTGGACGCGGCGGAATTTTCGGTCTGCCTGAACACCGGGGCCGAGGCGATTGCCGGGTCCACGCGGATGAAGGCCGGAACGGCGCAGAAAATCACCCTGAACATGCTGTCCACGCAAGTCATGATCGGCCTGAACCACGTCTATGACGGGTTGATGGTGGATATGCGCGCGACCAACGACAAATTGATGAAACGCGCCGCCCGCATGGTGCGCCATGTCACCGGATGCAACGCGAAAGAAGCCGAAATGGCGTTGAATGCGGTGCAGGGTCGGGTGAAGCCCGCGATCCTCGTCGCGCTGGGCGCCGGGGTCACATCGGCCCACGCGGCGTTGGAACATAATGACGATAATCTGCGCGCGGCGATCCGCGCGCTGAACTTATCGCCGCCGAAGCCGTAAGGCGAACGTAAAATAAAAAAAGCCGCGATACCATGATGGTTCGCGGCTTTTTGTTTTTATGCGGTTGTCGATTAAACGACGGTCAGCGTCACATCAATGTTGCCACGTGTCGCATTGGAATACGGGCAAACAGTGTGCGCCTTGGCTACCAGAGCTTCGGCCGCTGCACGGTCCATGCCGGGCAGGGAGATTTTCAATTCCACCTGCAACCCAAAACCACCCGGAATGGTGCCAATGCCAACATGGCCGGTGATGGATGCATCGGCGGGCACGTCAATTTTGTCCTGCCCCGCGACAAATTTCATCGCACCCAAAAAGCATGCGGAATATCCGGCGGCGAACATTTGCTCCGGGTTCACGCCCGCACCATTGCCACCCATTTCCACCGGCTTGGCCAATGTAACGTTCAACACACCATCCGGCGTGGACGCCTTGCCATCCCGGCCACCGGTTGCGGTTGCGACAGCGGTATAAAGCAGTTTTTCGATAGCCATGGTTTTCTCCTGTATGAGTTTCAAATTCCGGGGATGATGATGGGCTGAGGGGGCGGGGGCGTCAAGGGGGAAGGGGGTAATCACGAATGGACACCAATTCACACGAATATATTTTCGTCATACCGGCGCCAAGAATTAATGGGGCCGGTATCCAGTGGATGGACCGTATGGACCCCGGCCTTCGCCGGGGTGACGGATAAATTGGTGTTTATTCGTGTCCATTCGTGGTTTTGGAAAAAACCCATGGATCCCCGCCTTCGCGGGGATGACGGAAACCTAAGCGACTACGTCGCTAATGTTTCCGTCACTTCTCATCACCCATTTTCAGGGCTGCAATAAACGCCGTCTGCGGGATTTCAACATTCCCGTACTGACGCATTTTCAGTTTACCCTTTTTCTGCTTTTCCAGCAGTTTGCGTTTCCGGGTGGCGTCGCCGCCGTAGCATTTTGCGGTGACGTCTTTGCGGAAGGCGGAGATGTCTTCGCGGGCGATGATCTTGCCGCCGATGGCGGCTTGGATCGCGATTTTGAACATCTGGCGGGGGATCAGGTCTTTCAACCGTTCGCAGAGGTGACGGCCCCGGCGTTCGGCTTGGGACCGGTGAACGATCATGGCCAGCGCGTCGACGGGTTCCTGGTTCACCAGAACATCCATCTTCACCAGATCGCCTTCTTCGTACCCGTCCATCTGGTAGTCAAAGCTGGCGTAGCCGCGGGAGATGGATTTCAGGCGGTCGTAGAAGTCGAAAATGACTTCGTTCAGCGGCAGACGGTAGACCAGCATGGCGCGGTTGCCGACATAGGTCAGTTCGACCTGTGATCCACGGCGTTCCTGACACAATTGCAGCAGGCTGCCCAGATATTCATCCGGGGTCAGGATGGTGGCGCGGATCCACGGCTCTTCGATCTTATCAATGCGCACAACGTCCGGCATGTCGGCGGGGTTGTACAATTCCATGACCGTTTTGTCGGTTTTGTGGATTTTGTACACAACGCTCGGCGCAGTCGGGATCAGGTCGAGGTCGAATTCGCGGTCCAGACGTTCCTGAATAATTTCCATGTGCAGCAGGCCGAGGAAGCCGCAACGGAACCCCATGCCCAAGGCTTGCGAGCTTTCCGGTTCATAATGCAGCGACGCATCGTTCAGCTTCAGCTTGCCAATCGATTCCCGCAATTTTTCGAATTCCGATGAATCGACCGGGAACAGGGAGCAGAACACCATCGGCACGGACGGTTTAAATCCGGCCAGGGCCTTTGCCGCTGGTTTGCGGTCGTCCGTAATGGTATCGCCGACATTGGTTTCGGAGATGTCTTTGATCGCGGCGGTGATGAAGCCCATCTCGCCGGGGCCGAGTTCATCGACCATCACGTGTTTCGGGGTAAAGATACCGACGCGTTCAACATCGCGCACGGCGCCGTTGTTCATGAAGCGGATTTTCTGGCCCTTGCGCAGGAACCCGTCAATAACACGGACCAGAATGACCACGCCCAGATAGGGATCGTACCATGAATCGACCAGCAAGGCCTTGGTCGGTGCCGCAGGGTCGCCCTGTGGCGCGGGCAGGCGCGTGCAGATGGCTTCCAGCAGGTCGGTGATGTTCAAACCGGATTTACCCGACACGCAGACAGCGTCGGACGCATCAATGCCGATGACATCTTCGATCTGGGTGCGCACGCGCTCAACATCGGCGGCGGGCAGGTCGATCTTGTTAATGACGGTGATGATTTCGTGATTGTTGTCGATGGCCTGATACACGTTGGCCAGCGTTTGCGCCTCAACCCCTTGCGTCGAGTCCACGACGAGGAGGGAGCCTTCGCATGAGGCCAGCGAGCGCGAAACTTCGTACGCGAAATCGACGTGGCCCGGCGTGTCCATCAGGTTCAACTGGTACGTCACGCCGTCCAGCGCGGTCCAGTTCAGGCACACGGTCTGCGCCTTGATGGTGATGCCGCGTTCGCGCTCAATCTCCATGTTGTCGAGGACTTGCGCCTTCATCTCCCGTTCGGCGAGGCCGCCACAGGTTTGAATCAGACGATCGGCCAGGGTGGATTTCCCGTGGTCGATGTGGGCGATAATCGCAAAGTTGCGAATTTGGGACAGGGGCTTGCTCATGGCCGGGACAATAGGGATCTGGCCCCGAAAAAGCAACGATTTCCCACGCTTATCCCCGGACGGAATGGCGGGAAAGCGGGGTTTATGGGGGCTGGCAGGGTCTTTGTTTTTATGGTAATGCTGGGCAAAATAAAACGGGAACAGGGACCCCCATGAAATCACAGAAAAAGCAGGAGCTGAAACCCCTGAAAGGGGCGTTTCCCCGCGGGCCGTATACGACGCAATCCATGCTGAACCGCGCGTTTTTTGGCGCGGCGGGGTTTGTGCTGGGCTGTTTTCTGTTTCGGGGGATGGTGGGGGATGTGGTGCCTCCCCCCGTGACTGGCGGGCCGCTGAGCGAACCGTTTGACTTAAGCTGTATCACCGTAGGTCAGGCGGAACGTGCTTATTCGCTGGACCCTAAAATCCTCACGCTGCAGGCGCTGGAAAAACGGGCGCGGGCTACTGAAATGGGGCGTCGTGTTCTGGGGGGCGCTGTGGGGGATGGTGTGCGCGCCTGTTTTAACCCGGAATTGCTGATCCCTTCGGAAGAGGGGAGCAGGCTGCTTGGGGCATTTGAGCCCTATTTTAACCGGATTGATTTTGCCCCAGACCGGGATGATGAAACGCTGACATCCACCATGGTGCATGAGGCCCGGCATAAACAGCAATTCCTGATTGATCTGAATTATATGAAGGTCGGAAACGTTCCGGAAGCCGAACGCATGATCGCGGCGTGGTTGATGGAGGCCGATGCGCGTCTGGTGGCGATTATTGCCGCACGTGAAGCGTGGGCCGCAGGGGATCAGGCACCGATGGATCGATTGCTTTCGGATAGCGCCTATCAGCCGATGATTGTGGCGATGATTTCAACAGAAGTACAATTTCCCGGTGATCATGTTGCGGTGATGGCGGCGGCGATTAAAGCCTATCGCCAGAGCCGGGAGCTGACCAATCTGTATGACCCGCGATTCATGCGGGTGATTGGTGCTATGCCGCCTTATAATCCGGCAAAGGCGCGTGACGTTTTGTTGAGTGATAAGGTGCTGATGGCGGTTGGCGATATGGGGACGTATGGCAATTACATGACCAGCGACCTGAAAAAATTTATCCGTGACAGTTTTACGGATCAGGATTGGCGCGACATGAAAGCGGCGCAGGATTGTCTGCAAAAACGTAAACTGGGCCAGACGAAAAATGGGGCGAAAGAACTGTGCCCGTCCTGGCCGCGCCCATCGGCGTAACGGCCTTTATCCCAATGATTGCAGAAGATGGGCCACCATCTGGCGGCGTTCTACGCTGATCGGGCGGCGGGGTTGGTCCATCTGCGGTGTGGCGTGCGCGTCAAAGAAGAAACGCGGGCAGCGGATGGTGGGGTCGAGGCGCGTGGCGAGTAATGTCACGCCAAAGGATTCGTTTTCAAAAACGCTGGTGTGGAAATCACCCGCTTTCAGCGTGTAATATTCGCCCGTGCTGGTGTGGTCTTGATATTGGGCGACGGGCATGAACCGTCCGCGCAGTTTTTCAACGTCGACGTTTTTTGTATCCAGATAATTCACATTATAGATCGACACCGGGCCGTCTTTGTCCGGCAGGGGGGTGTAGACCGTGTTGACCATGGGCGCGCCACCCGCCAGAACAAGGCTGGTGAAATCGAACACGTGGTCGTGGATGCCTTCGGTGTTGGTGCGGTCGGGACGGCCTGCGGGCCAGATATGCAGGCGGATCAGATTGTCCCCCTGCACCCCGGCCAGTTTAAAGGTCCAGAACCCGCCGGGCTGGATATAGCCGGGGGTGTCGATGACGCGGGCGGCGGCCTGAAAATCATGCAGCAGGATGCCCAAGACTTCCGCGCGGGGGCGCTGGGCCCAGATGGCGTCGTACAGGCGCTGGCCGCAATCATCCATGGCGGGGGCATCGGCGTGGGAAATACGGCTCATCCGGGCTGCTCCTGTTTATCCAGTCTATTTATTTACATATTTCTATATGGAATTGCAAAGTTTTTGCCCGGATGGTACATGGGGGCAGTATTTTTCTGACGAACCCAACAAAATGAGGCCCCTTATGGACCGTAAAATTCGCCGTATTGCCATCACCGTCCCCGTTGCCATCGCCATTTTGGCCGGATGCGTAATTATTTATTCCGTGTTGCAGGCCGCCGGTGGGACCGGGTCTGTGCATGCGTCGGCGGGTGAAGCCGTTGCCGCCAACCCGGATGTCGCGATCGAAGAAATGGTTTGCGATTTCGATGTATGGATCGGCAAGGAAGTGGCCGCAGCGGAAGCTGAGCTGCGCAAGCTGGGCCGTGCGGTGCGCGTTCTGGGCAAGGATACGCCGGCGACGATGGATTACCGCCATGACCGCGTGAATGTCATTCACGATGAGAACGGCGTGATTACCAGCGTGACCTGTGGTTAAGATCTGAATTGAACAACGAAAAAGCCGCTGATGATGTCAGCGGCTTTTTTATGATCCTGTGCGATGCGTCTTACATTGACGGCGTATCGTTTTTCGGTCCCGATGGGGCAGGGGCGTTTGAAACCTGCGCCGATGCGTTCAAATCCTGTGCGCCCAGATGCGTGCTGATTTTTGCTTCGGCGATCAACGGGTGCAGGCTTTGGGCCTGTACGATCGTGCCGATCACGTTGTCTTTCAGACGGTTGCTCATTGTAAATCCCCTCTATTCTTTTTTTGTATCTTAGTGGCTGTGTAGGATCAGCGGCATCCAGACCGCTTCTTCCGGTTCCATCGTGTCTTCGTCCACTTGCACCACCATGATCTGGTAAGTGTTTTGCATCAGCTTGGCCAGATCACCGTGAACGGGCACGCCAAATTGACGCACATCGCCGTCATTCATGATGAAATCCAATTTGCTGTTCGTCATATCGAATTCCAGCCATGACAGGCGTTTGGAAAACGGACGGGAATGGAACACGATCAAACGGCCCGCATCATTCACGGCCAGTTCCAGATGGAATTTTGAATCGGCAATTTCGCTGTAGGCGGGCGGTATAATCGTTTCGGTCGCCGGATTGTTAAAAAACGTCATGGGTTTTATCTCTTTTCAAAAAGCCCTTCTTCTGCGCTCATTTGACCCGAAAATAGTTAAATCATGGTGAAGAAACGGGTGGTTTTGCCCAATATTTTCCGATGTTTTTGGGCGAAGAAAAACGGGGCCTTGTAGGGCCCCGTTATATCGTTGTCATTCATCCGTGTGGATTAGAACGTCACATCATCCATGTTCAGCCCGCGATTGCCCAAAGCCGTATCCGGGGCCTTCGCTTGCTGTTGTTGCTGGAAGGCGGCTTCGCGTTCGGCACGGGCCGGGCTGGTCATTTCGCCAACCGGGGTTTTCACGATGTCGGTCGATCCGTCATGCGGCACGCGGAATACTTCGTCGCGGTTCATGGCGTTGCGGCCTTCGGCTGTCGTTGGGTCCAGGCCAGCGGCGCTGGCGGCCAGATCGGCGGCCAGACGGCCTGTGCCCTGAATAATCGCCTGCGGGCCTTCGACCTTTGCGCCCGTCGGGGCATAGGCGGCCTGCGCATTCGGGACCAGCGTGTCCACCAGTCCACCCAGAGCTTCAACCAGGAAGGAGACGAGAACTTTCAGCAGGGCTTCGATCTTTTCGCCCATGCCGCCCCACATGCCCTGCAATTTGTCCTGCAGGCCATCCATGCTGCCGCCCAGAAAATCAAAAGCATCGGTCGGGATGCCCATGCGTTCCAGAATAGGGCCTTTCAATTGGTCGCCCGCGATCTCCATGCCCTTGTCCATTACGGGCTTTGCCGCGTCCATGGCCAGTTCGGTGGATTTACCGTCGGTGGCAACGTGCGCCACGGTTCCAGTCAGGAACGGGTGACGAAGAGCAAATTTTCCAGCGCCTAAAAGAAGTCCCAACATTTTGTATTCCTTTCACATCCTCAAACTTTGTACCGTTTTTATGTTTTCTGCGTGATCCGGATTTTTACGCGCTCCGCTTTTTGTTTTTTGAGTCTTTGTCTTTGGTGCTGGCGTCACGCACGACCAGAGCCACATTGAAAAAGTCGTAAATCTTTCCGCCTTCGGTCTGGATCAGAAATACACGCTTGGCGTTGTATAAATATTTCCGCACCGGGGCCTGAATCTTCGCGCCCAATCCCTTGACCGTTCCGCGATAGGACACGAATGTCAGCGTATCGTCATCGGCATCAAATTCGATCCACGCGATGCTTTCTTCGAACGGTTTGTTGTGCAGAATCCAGACTTCTGAATTCTTGTTCACGACAATATCAACTTCCATATTCGCCAGTGCCGGCGGATAGACGGGCGTGGATTTGACGGCGTCATCTTCGCCAAGGCTAAAGCCGAATTCTTCGTCCTGTGCGCCCATGCTTAAACCCGTACTTCCATTCATTGTCGTGATGCCCGTATCATAACGAAAAAACGGCGGAATTACAACTTTTCCGCCGTCTCTAATCCTTTGAATTGGCATGGATTAACCCGGCGCCGGTGCATTGTAACCCAAATGGATGCCCGTGCGGCGGGCAACGTCTTGTTCCGTGTCCGGTGTTTGTGCGGTTACAGCGGATTGCGGGGTGGCACTCTGGCCACTGGCGCTCAGGCCAAAGGTATCACGCAAACCCCCCGTGCTGATGCCCGGGGCGGACAGCCCCATTTTTTCCGCACCCCAAATCATGGCCCCAACGATCAAAGTGGTCACGGCGACCTGCATCATGCCGCCCATACCGCGCCCTTGGGAAAAATTGCTCATCGTGCCCAACGCCAGAACGGCGGGGATCAACGCCCATGCGCCGTTGCGCTCCAGCATGTCCATAAACCCATTGGCCATGTTGGCCCCGGTGCCGGGCGTGGTGGCGTGTTGCCCGGTTTGCGGTGCCGGTGTTTGCGCGGCCTGTGCAAAGGATGTTTGCGGCGTATTTGGCTGTGTATTCTGTGGCGCAGTGGCTTGCGGTGCAGGCTGCGTGGCCTGCGTATTGCGTGTGGCGCGTTCCGTGGCCAGAATTTGTGCGGCTTCGGCTTCGCGGGCGGCTTCTGTTGTTGCGGCGGCGGACAATTCTACGCCCTTTGGGTCTTGTTCGGGGCGGAAGGTGGTCAGCCAGTGCTGGGCCGTGGCTTCGGCGCTGGCGGCCATGCGCATGGCTTCCAAACCGCGCAGGGCTTTTTCATTTTCGGCATCATCATAATGATCTTCCATTTTTTCGAAGATCTCGTCATTCCGGATGGCGTCGGCCATGCTGATCATGCGGCCCTGTCCCAGATTGACGGTCGCGGGCAGTTCAAAACGTGTTTGAATATCGGCATAGGTTTTGGCCATTTGGTCCGGCGCATATTTTTTCTCAACCGCGGCCCATTCTTCGGCGTTCAGGCTGGGGTCCATGGCCATATCGCTGACAAATTCCGGACGGATCATGCGGCCCATCACCGGGTCGACATCAAATTGATCCAGCAAGGTGTCAAAGGCCAATGCGCCACCGGTTTCGGTTGCGGCCATGGCGAATACGCCGCCCAATCCCGTTGCGGTATAGCCGGCCAAAGCTGCACGAATGGGGTTTACGGCGTCTTGTGAAATCAGGCCCGTGTCGGCGGCCAGTTCAGCGCGTTCGTTGGCGAAGTAAGAGGAGCCGCCGTTAAAGGCTGCACCCAGCAAGGGTACGCCCTTGCCACCAATCGTCGCCACGCGACCAAGTTTGGACAACACGCCCGCACCACCTTTTGCGGCCACGGCAACGTTGTCGACCAAGCGTTCGCCAGCGAAGATGGCGTCATCAGCGAGATGGGGCAAGGCGAGAATGTCAGCCATAATGGTGTGCTCCTCGTATCAACCTTAACCAGCAGGGGTGAAGGCCAGCGGGGCCGGTTTCGGTTGTTGCTCAATATCGGCCTGTAATGCCGCCGGAGCAGGGCCCGCAGGCAGGCCAAAGGCCGCCGGGTTGAATTGCGCGGACGTTCCGCTTTGCGGGCCGTCATTGTTCATCAGGCCGTTCAGGGCCGGGCCTGCAAATTTTCCAATCACGCCACCCAGTACGGCACCGAGGATCATGCCGACGATGCGGCCCATAATGCCATCACCACTGAGTGCGCCAAGAGCCGCACCAATCGCGGCGCCCGGGTTATTGCCAAAGGCTGCACCCATGCTCTGCATGAGGCCTGCAATCGGGTTTGCATTCTGATTAAACTGGGTGCCGAGGTTCAGGGTGTTTGGATCGCTGGACACGGTGGGGTCTTGTACCCCGGCGGTGCCCGCGGCCCCTGTGGCGCCAGCGATGAAATTCGTTGCGGCGACCTGGCCCGTATCAATGGCTTTCGGAATAAGGGATCCAGCCGTGGTGCCAATGCCCTGACCAGAGACGACGTCAGCAGCAGCGGTCGCGCCAATACCCGTTTTGATCGGGTTCGATACGCCGAAACCTAAGACTTTGCCTGCCGCTTTGAATGTTGTTGATAATGCACCCATCGTTACGCTCCCTCAAATTTCCGTCACACAAACAGGCTGTTTTTTTCTTTTTGTTGTGTCCTCACCATACGGAAAATAGGTAAACAAGGTCTTAATATCTAAAATTTTACATAATTTTATTTTAGGGGTGTGCATAGTGCATTGTTTTTGCATGATTTTTTAATCTGGCGTGGGGGCGGAAAGAGAAGGCTGCGGCTTTACGATCCGGCGCTTTTCTTTAATTTTTCCAGCTTGTCCATGCGGTGGGTGCCGTCCGCCGGGCCGTAGAAGCCGGGCAATTCGGGCAGCGGGCGCAGGGAGACACAGGAGGTGGGCAAGGTTTCGTCATCCCCCAGAATCAGGAAGCCATCCGGTTCCAGCGTGCGGGCGAGGTTGTCGAGGATACGGGTCTGGGCCGCTTCGTCCATGGCGCACAAAACATTGCGGCAGAAAATAATATCGAACGGCCCCAGATCACGCACGGGGTCGAGCAGGTTGGAGTGCAGGAAATCGACCATGTTCATGATCGATGGGTCCAGTTGCCAGCCACCGCCATCGGCCTGATGGAAATATTTGATCAGCATCGGGCTGGGCAGGCCGCGCTGGACATCGAATTGCGAATAATGACCTTCGCGCGCTTTGGATAAAACGCTGTGCGAAATATCGGTGCCGATAATGTCAATGTCCCATCCCTTGATGCCCGGCGCGCTGTCGCGGATCATCATGGCGATGGAGTAGGGTTCTTCGCCTGTCGAGCATCCGGCGGACCAGATGCGGAGGGATTTATATTTCATCCGCTCCTTGATCAAATAAGGGATGATGGTTTTTTTCAAATCTTCGAACGGGCGGGCATCACGAAAGAACATGGTTTCATTCGCCATCATCGCTTCGACGACGTCGATCACCAGCGCATTTTCCGGCACACCGCGCAGGGCGATGGTCATGGATTCAAATGTCGGGTAGCCCCATTTTTTGGCAATCGGGGTCAATCGCGCATCCAGCAAAGACGATTTATCGGGCGTTAAATCAACGCCCGTGTGCCGGTGCAGTAATTCGCGGTACATTTCGAAATCGGCTAACCGCATATCACTACCCCATACCGATCTGAACAAATTTCGACATCAGAATTTCGCTGTCGAAGGGTTTCATGACGTATTCGTCGGCCCCGGCCTTGATGGCGCGTTCAACGTGGAATGAATCGTTTTCGGCGGAGCAGAGGATAACTTTGGGATGTTTGCCGTTTTTCATGCCGCGCAAACGTTCCAGAAATTCCAGCCCGCTCATCGACGGCATGTTCCAATCCAGAACGATGGCATCGGGCATGGCGCGCTCGCACATCTCAAACGCTTCGACACCGTTATCGGCTTCGAAACACCGGAATCCGGCTTGTTCAGCAATGCGACGGGCGACTTTGCGCACGACCTGACTGTCGTCGATAACCAGACATGATTTAGCTTGGTGGGATTCCATAGAAGGCCTGTGCGAATAATAGAAGTATGAAAAGTGGGCAATTCCCCTTTGTGGGCCATTCTAGGCATCTGTTTCTTAAGGGGGATTTAACGACGGCGGCAGGATTTTAGAAAATTGGTCCATAAACCTTGTCATTCCCGCGAAAGCGGGAATCCAGGGGACCGGGATAAATTGTACTTATGGCTCTGGATTCCCGCTTTCGCGGGAATGACAACAGAGCGAGATGTGAAAATCAGGCGCGTTTGATCAAAAATGTCACCATGCTGTCGCCCGCTTTTTCGATGGTGATGCTCAATCCGTACTGGCGGCCCAGAATGCCCGTGGCAAACGGGTGGACCAGGCGCGGGTCCAGATCGGCCGGGTCCAGTTCAACGGCCAGCGCTTCCTTCACCTGCGTGCGCGGAGCGGCATCGGGGCCAGCGGCAATCACGCGGGTTTCGCCGTTTTCGTGGGTGACGCCAATCGCGCCGCCCTTGGGCATGCATTCGGTGGCCAGCATCAGCGTCGCGGTCAGGATCTTGCAGAACCCTTCCGGCAATTCGACATCGGCGAACACCGCGCGGGCGTCCCATGTTTGTTTGACCTTTCCATCGGCGGTGATCAAATTGTCGAACGTCTTGTGAATGTCCCACGGTTTGATGTTCGGGTCGCGGCCACCAGCGCCATAGGCGAGGCGGAACACCTGCAACCGCGCGGCGGCGGCCTGGGCGCTCATGGAAATCAGGGCGATGGCTTCGTCCCCGGCATCGGCACCCATGTCTTCCAGAAATTCGACGCCGTTATTCACGGCCCCGACCGGAGAGATCAAATCGTGGCAGATGCGGGAGGCCAACAGTTCCAGAACCGTGGCATCGATCATCGTGTTATGCATGGGGGACTCTTTCCTAAGCGAAGCTGACGTCATAACCAATTTTCCCGACTTCTGTGCGAACCATGTCTTTCAGGCGTTCCAGTGCATCGGCACTTTGGGCCTCGGCGCGAGTGACCAGCACGTTTTGCGTGTTGGATGCGCGCAGCAGCCACCAGCCATCTTTCGTGTTTACGCGGGCGCCGTCAATATCATTCACGGTGATGGACGGATCTTTTTGCGCCTGCGCCTTGACCGAAGCCACGACCGAGGCGACCAGATCAAATTTTTTCACTTCGTCCACCTCAAACCGGATTTCCGGGGTGTTGAAGATTTGCGGCAAATGCGCGGTCAGGGTGGAGGCCGGGGCCGCCGCGTCGATCACCGCGTTCATCAAACGAATGCCGCAATACAGGCCGTCATCGAACCCGTACCAGCCATCACCGAAGAAGATGTGGCCGGAGAGTTCACCAGACAGTGGCGATTTTTCTTCGGCCATTTTCGCCTTGATCAGCGAGTGACCGGTTTTCCACATCACCGGCTTGCCACCCAAACGGGCAATTTCGTCGTACATGACTTGGGAACATTTCACATCACCGACAATGGTCGCGCCCGGATGACGTTTCAACACGTCACGGGCATAGATGGTGATGAGGGAGTCGCAACGTAAAATCCCGCCTTTCTCATCCACCGCACCAATGCGGTCGGCGTCGCCGTCAAACGCGATGCCCAGGTCGAAGCCGTTGTCTTTCACACATTTGATAAGGTCTTCCAGATTGTGGTCGACCGTTGGGTCCGGGTGGTGGTTGGGGAAGGTGCCGTCGATTTCATCGAACAGCAGGACATGCTTGCCCGGCAGTTTCTTGGTCAGACGGCGGGTGATTTCCCCGGCGGCGCCGTTGCCGCAATCCCAGACGACGTTCAACGGTGTGTCCGTTTGTTTCAGGTCGGCCATCAGGCGATCGACATAGATATCTTGAATATCGAATGTCTTGACTGAACCTTCGCCAGTTTCGTAATCGCCCGCACGGGCGATGCGGCCAATTTCTTGCACCGCCGGGCCGTAGACCGGGCCGGTTTGCAGGGTCATTTTAAAGCCGTTGTAATCGGACGGGTTGTGCGACCCGGTGATCATGATGCCGGCATCGGTTTTCAAATGTTTGACTGCGTAATACAGCATCGGTGTGGGGCCGAGGCCGATATCGGTGACATCCAATCCCACCGCCATCAACCCGCGAACAACCGCTGCCGACAAAACCGGGCTGGACGCGCGGCCATCAAAGCCGAGCGCAACCGTCTTGCCGCCCTTGCGGCGAACATAGGTGCCATAGGACAGGCCAACGGCATAGGCCACATCTTCGGACAGGTTTTTTCCGACCTGACCGCGAATGTCGTATTCGCGCAAGATTTCCTGATCAAAATTGAAAGCAGCTTGTGTCATCTCTGTTTTCTTCGCTGTGTTTGCGGTTGTCATTGATAATCTCCCTTACAAGTTCTGGGCATGTTTTTTGATGATGGATTTGACGGTGTCGCCGATTTCCGGATCATGCATGGCAAAGGCGATATTGGCCTCGATAAATCCCACGCGGCTGCCGCAATCGTAACGCTGCCCGTCATAGCGCAGGCCGTGGAACGGTTGCTGGCCGATCAGATTGGCCATGGCATCGGTCAATTGAATTTCCCCGCCAACGCCCGTTTCGAATTTGTCGAGATACGCGAACAATTCCGGTTGCAAGATATAGCGGCCAATGATGGACAGGGTGGATGGGGCGTTTTCCGGCTTCGGTTTTTCGACCAGGCCCTTAATATCCACGCGTTTGCCATCATCGGATTTAATATCAAGAATGCCGTAGCTTGCGGTCTTTTCGCGCGGCACATCCATCACGGCGACCAGATTGCCGCCGGTTTCATTATATGTCTGGATCATCTGCGTCAGGCAACCGGGACCACCGGGGTTCAGCACCACATCATCGGGCAACAAAACCGCAAACGGATCATCACCGATCAGTTTTTTCGCGCACCAGATGGCATGGCCCAGACCCAGCGGTTTGGGCTGGCGCGTCAGGAACAATTGCCCGGCGGGAATTTCAGAGGCTTTGACCTTCTCCGCCATATCCGGCTTGCCGCGCGCTTCCAGCAAGGCGGCCAGTTCGGGCTGGTAATCGAAATGCTCTTCCAGCATTTCTTTGAACCGGCCCGTGATGAAGACGAATTCATCAATGCCCGCATCGCGCGCTTCTTCAATCGCGTGTTGCACCAAAGGGCGGTCAACGAGGGGGAGCATTTCCTTTGGCATGACTTTCGTCGCGGGCAGGAAGCGCGTGCCCAACCCGGCAACGGGCAGGACGGCTTTGCGAATGGGCTTCCATTGTTTCGATGCGCTCATCGGTTGCCATAATCCAAAGGTTATTATGAAGTGGGTGGATTAAGGCATAGGGGCGGGGGGTTTTCAAGGGTTGGGCGTTTGTTTTTCCGTATTAAGGCTTGGGTAACCCTTGTTATATAAGATTTCACTCATACAGAACTGCGTCGAGTAACTGGTGAGTGGGCTATGCTGCGTGATATTGAAAATTTTCTGGCCGGACGGGACGTGATGGATGCCCGCGTTGTGGACAGCATCTGCCGCCGGGTTCAGGACGATCCCGTGGCGCAGGGGCGTGTTGCGCGGGCCTTTAATAATGTCTCCGCCAACATGGAAGGTTTGGCCAGCGCACAGCCCAGCGACAAGCTGGTGCTGGCCGTTGCCAAAACAATGCAGCAACCGGAATTTCACGATATCCGCGACCGGATGATTGAAACGTCCCGCGCGATTCAGCAAGCGTCCGAAGGTTTTTTGATGAACGAAGAACTGGGCGAGGCGATGAAAGACAATCCACGCGTCAATCAGTATGGCGAGCCGTCTTTGTATGCGCAGATGAAGCCGGAGGATGCAGAGATTTTGGTCTGTGATCCAAACTTCATGGACCCGTTGGTCCGGGTCAGCAACATGAAACCGATTGACCAAGGGCATTTGGACGATTTTAACAAGGCGCTGTTGGAAAACGCGCGCCCGTTCTACAAAATGGATGCCGCAGAGTTTAGGGCGGAAACCATCAAGAACGAGGATGTCGGGCAGGATTTGCTGAAGCGTTTCAGCCTTGCACCGTAATCAGTCTTTTTTCTTCTTTCCCTTTTTCAACAACCGATCCCGCGCGGCGTTGAGGCGCTCGGCCACCCATGGGCTGCCTTTCTGGTCGGGGTGCATCGATTTCATCAGGCGGCGATAGGCGTCCTGAATATCGTTTTCTTCCGGTTCACCCGACAGGCCGAGAATCTCCAGCGCTTCGGCGCGGGTCAGGTCCCGGCTGCGCGGCGGGCGGGATTCGCCGGAGGGTGGGGCGGTCGGGCGGCGGGCGCGTAAAATTCCCATAATGATTGGTGCGAGGGCGGCGATCACGCCAATGGCCGCCGGCAACCGCCCGGTCAGGGCCAGCAACACCACCGCAATCGCCACGCCCAGCACGCAGGCGGAGAGAAACAGGCTTTTGACCTGATGCGTATTGGCGTTCAGCATGAATTGATACAGGCCATAAAGCGCCAGCAAAGCCGCCAGAATCGCGAGAATGTAAGGCATCGGTTTTCCGCCCTGTTGCGTTAAAAAACATGGACACCGCGCACGGTGCCGCTACTATTCTACCCTATGACACACAATCAAAAAAAGGCCAACGTCATGTCCGCACCATCCAGCCGCCTGTCCGATGTCCGCACCCATATGGTTCAGGAGGGCATTGACCTGTTCCTGATCCCGCGCGCGGATGAATTTCAGGGGGAATATGTTCCCGCCGGGGCCGAGCGTTTGTCGTGGCTGACCGGGTTTACCGGATCGGCGGGCATGGCCGCCGTGGGCGTGGACAAGGCCGTGGTGGTGACGGATTCCCGGTATGATTTACAAGTTGTCGCGCAAACGGATAAATCCTCGTTTGACACATCCATCGTGCCATATGCAAAGACACTGGGCTGGACGGTGGCGCAGTGGATCGAACAAAACATCAAATCCGGTGCGGTGATTGGGTATGACCCGAAACTGCACACACCGTCCCAGATCAAAGCGTTCAAGGATGATCTGGCCGATCATGGCGTGACGTTCAAGGCCGTGTCACGCAACCCGCTGGATGCTGCATGGCGTGACCGCCCGGGCATGCCGATGAACAATGTCGAAGAATTTCCTGAGGCGATCGCCGGAAAATCCGCCGCGCAAAAGCGCGATGATATTGCCGCCGTGGTGAAGAAAGAAAAACTGCACGCGATGGTGATTACCAAGCCGGATTCGATTGCGTGGCTGCTGAACATTCGCGGCACCGATGTGCCGCATACGCCGCTGGCGCTGTCCTATGCCACGATTTACGACGATGGGCGCGTGGATTGGTATATCCATCCGGCGAAGTTGACACCGCCGGTGCTGCGCCCGCATCTGGGGAACAAGGTGCAGATCATCGATCCGATTGGTCTGGAACATGAGATGGAAAAACTGGCCCGCGCGGCCAAGGCGGGGAAGAAAGCCATCGGGCTGGATTTTGCCCGCGCATCCGTCTGGTTACAGCAGGTTCTGGAAGGCGCTGGGGCAACGGTGAAGGATGTCACCGACCCGATCATCATACCGAAGGCGCAGAAGACACCAGCGGAACAGCAAGCCATTATCAACGCCCATATTCGTGATGGCGTTGCGGTGACGCGCTTCCTCGCCTGGGCGGACCGGGAATTGCACAAGGGTGGGTATTCCGAACTGGATGTGGCCGACCGTCTGGAACAATTCCGCCGCATGGCTCCGGAATATCGTGATTCATCGTTTGATACGATTGCCGGGTGGGCGGATAACGGCGCGATCGTGCATTACCGCGCCACGCCGGAAAAATTCAAACAGATCACGCCGCCAGGAATTTTGCTGCTGGATAGCGGGGCGCAATACCCGGACGGCACAACGGATATCACCCGGACCATCACCGTGGGCACGCCCGATCCGGACGTGTGCGAAAATTACACCCGTGTCTTGCAGGGGCACATCGCCGTATCCATGGCGCGCCCGACGAAGAAAACATTGTCCGCCGATGTCGATGCGCTGGCGCGTCAACCGTTGAAGGATGCCGGGTTAAATTATGGTCACGGCACCGGGCATGGTGTTGGATGTTATCTGGCCGTGCATGAAGATGGCGCTGGGATTTCATCGGCCCGCAAAACACCGTTTATGCCGGGCACGTTGATTTCGAATGAGCCGGGATATTACAAGGCCGGGGCCTATGGCATCCGCATTGAAAATCTGGTTCTGACGCAGAAGGACAGCCGTGGGCGCATGTTCTTTGAAACAGTGACGTTGGCCCCGTATGACCGCCGTTTAATCCGCGCCGATATGATGAACAAGGACGAGCTGAAATGGCTCAACGATTATCATACGAAGGTGGAGCAGGTGATCGGCCCGCATCTGGATGCAACGGATCGTGCGTGGCTGAAGGAGGCCTGCGCTCCTGTAAAAAAGCCTGAGGCACCGCGCGCGCAACTGGCTCGCGGTGCGCCATCCGGTCCGGCTGTGGGTTAAGATTGTCATCCCGAACGTATGTGAGGGATCTCACCTTGGATGAAGATGAGGTCCCTCGTCGCTACGCTCTGTCGGGATGACAGTTTATGGTGTGAGTTTTAATGCACCGCGATGGAACCGGCCGGATGGAATTTCCGTTTCCGGATGGTATTGAATGTCGCATTTGTCTTTGGCGAACGTGGCCACATCGCGCCCTTCGCTGACGAGAGTGATGTACCCGCCCAGTCCCAATTTCGCGCTGTTGCCCATGCCGTAACGTTCGCTGCGGTATCCTTCGTATCTGACCAGTGCGCCATCCTGTTTCGTGCAGGTGATATCCATTTTTTCCGCATCGACGGTTTTGGAATCGTGATAAGCGAAGGCAAAGGCGGCGCAGAGCGTGCCGCCAAGAAGGGCAAATGTGAATCCGGTTTTGTGGCTTTGTTTCATAATGAAATCCCCGCTGTTTATAATTTTTTGATTATGGGGGCAGGGTACAAAAATACGGGGCGGGGGGAAAGAAATAAAAAAACGGGCCGTTATGCGGCCCGTTTTTTTGAAGGATTAGAATGTGCGCGGTTTAAACAGCGGCTCTTGCGCCGGCTGGGTTGAAACCGGTACCGGGCCTGCTTTGAACAGCGGGTCTTTGACCGTCACGTTCGGGTACGGGGGCGGTACGAAACGCACCGGGGCCGCATCGTATTTGTCCTGACCGGACATTGCGGCAGCGGTGGCGACACAGAATGCAATACCAACCAGAGTTTCTTTGACGTATTTCATCGGCAAAATCCTTCGTTCTTGGGGTTTCAAGGATATTGCTCGCGAACCTAGCAACCGGCGGGGAAGCGACGCAAGAAAAAACGAAGTAAAACTTCGTAAAATCTCAAGCCTGGCTTTGGATAATAAAAACCCCGGCGTTTGGCCGGGGTTTTTGAAACCTGCAAAAGGCAGATAGGGTCGTAGGCGGGCGACTAGCCCTCGCGGTCGCGACGTTTGCGTTCAACCTTGCGCCAACGACGCACGGCTTCAGCTTTTTCACGCTTGCGTTTTGCCGACGGCTTTTCAAAATCACGACGCATCTTCATTTCACGGAAGATACCCTCGCGCTGCATTTTCTTCTTCAATGCACGAAGAGCCTGTTCGACATTATTGTCGCGGACATGCACGCTAACCAACGAAATCACCTCTTTCCTATCAATAAGATGGGCGTTTTTAACCATTTTGGGGGCGGATGGCAAGGGGAAAATCCGGAAAAGGGGGGAATAAAGCTGGACAGAATGGGGCATTCTGGGCTGAAATACCGACAAATATAAAAAAACATAATAAATTCAAGGGATAGGTACACTTATGGGCAAACGATTGGGGCTTCCCAGATTGTTGAACACGTTCACGGAACAAGTACGGGCCGGGGCGGAAGTCTATGATTTTTTCAGAAAGCGCGATGAACTGATCGAGCGGACCCCGCCGGGGGATGGGCGGCCTGTGATGATCGTGCCCGGTTTCGGGGCCAGCGATATCAGCACCAAAATCCTGCGCGATTTTTTACGGGACAAGGGGTACGAGGCCCATGGCTGGGGCGGCGGTTTAAATGCCGGGCCGAGCGAAGGGGCGTTGCGCCAATGCCGTGAACAATTGGAAATGCTGTCGAAAAAATTTCCGGGGCAGAAAGTGACTCTGGTCGGGCATTCGCTGGGCGGCGTGTTTGCGCGCGAACTGGCCCGGGCGTTTCCGGATCAAGTGGATCAGGTTGTGACGCTGGGTTCACCATTCGGGGCCGATGACAACCATTCCGAATTGTCGGTGCGCGTTTTGTTGAAGGCGTTCCATTTGTTTTATGGTGGCCGCCGCGATTTTGTCGGGCGTGCGCCGTTGACCGATCATTTGATGGAACCGTTGCCCGTGCCAACCACGGCCGTGTATTCGCAGGATGATGGTGTGGTGAACTGGCGCCAATGCATCACCGCTCCGGCGGAGAATGCCGAGAATGTTGAAGTGCAATCCAGCCATATCGGTTTGGGCATGAACAAACAATCCGTCACCGTGTTGCTGGATCGTTTGAGCCAGAAACCGGGAACATGGGCCCCGTTTGATCGCACGAAATATGCCGATCTGGGGTATCCGCAGGCCCAGGCGCATGAAACATACGAAATGCCGTATCGCCCGAAACGCCCGCACGGTCCGCATTCGAAAGTGTTTGGATAGTTTCTTAAGCCGCTTCCCGCCGCGCTTTTAAATTCAGCGCCGCATCCAGCAGGGTGCGGGTGTAGTCGGCTTGCGGGTTGTCGAAGATAGCGCCGGCATGACCTTGTTCGACCACCTTGCCATCCTTCATCACGATCAAATCATGCGCCATGGCGCGCACCACGCGCAGATCGTGGGAGACGAACATATAGGCCAGGTTATGGCGGTCCTGTAATTCGCGCAGCAGATCGACAATTTGTGCCTGTACCGAAACATCCAACGCCGAGGTCGGTTCATCCAGCATAACGAATTTGGGTTGCAGGACCATGGCGCGGGCGATGGCGATGCGCTGGCGCTGGCCGCCGGAAAATTCGTGCGGATAACGGTGGCGCGTGTCGGGGTCCAAATGCACATCGCGCAGGGCGGCCACGACCATATCTTCGCGTTGTGACGGGCTGCAATCGCTGCGGTGGATTTCCAGACCTTCGCCAATGATCTGTCCCACGCTCATGCGGGGGGACAGGGCACCGAACGGGTCCTGAAACACGATCTGCATATCTTCGCGCAACGGGCGCATGGCCTTGCGGTCGAATTTTGAAATATCGGTGCCGTTAAATTCAATTTGTCCGGTGGACTGGATCAGGCGGAGCAGGGCGAGGCCCAGCGTGCTTTTCCCGCTGCCCGATTCACCGACGATGCCGATGGTCTGGCCCTGTTTGACGGACAGGGAAACGCCGTCCACGGCGCGCACCCATTCGGTGGTTTTCCCGGCCCAGTTTTTCTTGCGCGGGAAATGCACGCGGATGTCTGTGGCCTTCAGAACGGTTTTCGCGCTGTCATTCTGCGCTGGCGGTGTGGAGCGCGGGCGGGCGGAGAGCAGCATGCGCGTATAATCATGCTTCGGCGCGTTGAACAAGGTGGCGGCGGGTTCGTTTTCAACCATCACGCCGTCCTTCATCACGCAGACACGATCGGCCATGCGCTCGACGATGGACAAATCGTGTGTGATCAACAGCAACGCCATGCCCAAGCGATTTTTTAAATCCTGCAGCAATTCCAGAATTTGCGCCTGAACGGTCACATCCAGCGCCGTGGTCGGTTCATCCGCGATCAACAGATCGGGGTTGTTGGCCAATGCCATGGCGATCATCACACGCTGACGCTGCCCGCCGGACAGTTGGTGCGGATACGCATTCAAACGGTCTTTCAATTGCGGCAGGCCAACAAGGTCGAGCAGTTCCAGAATGCGCGCGCGCGCTTGTTCCTTGCTCATGCCCTGATGCACGATCAGCACTTCGCCAATCTGGCGTTCGATGGAATGGAGCGGGTTGAGCGATGTCATCGGCTCCTGAAAAATCATGCCGATTTTTGATCCACGCAATGCGCGCATCGCGGGCTCACCTGCGCCGATCAATTCCTGTCCGCGAAAGCGAATGGATGACCCTTCGCCGTGGCTGGCCAGCGGATAGGGCAGGAGTTGCATGATGGAGAGCGCGGTGACCGATTTCCCCGATCCGCTTTCGCCAACCAACGCCACCGTTTCCCCGGCAGAGACCGAAAAAGACGCGTTTTTCACCGCGCGGGATAGACCCGACGGGGTGCGGAAATCGATGCTAAGATCTTGAATCTGTAAAAGGATGTCGCTCATACCCCCATTGAAGCACACGGAACCCGCCAAAAACAGTCGAAATCTTAACGGGAATTAACCCTTTCCCCCGGAAAATCGGCTAGAATATAGACTTACTGGTTTCTTCAGGATCAAGACAATGACGACAGAAGTCGGAAACACCACACTCTATTCAGTTGAGGATCTGCTTTCGCGGTCCAAGGCTGCTGCCGAATCCGGCAGCACGGCTGGTATGAGCAAAATCCAGAAGATGATTGCCGAGATGGAGAAGGGGACCACGGATACGGTCAACCTGAGCCCTGTTGCGCGCTTGTTGAACCAAGAAGCCGCCGCGAAGCCGGATACATCCACGCCATACACCGAACAAGAATGGTACATCAACGCCAAGGTTTCGCAGTTGCAGGGCCAGTTGAACATGTATTCCACGCTGCCGGGGTTGGACCCGTCAGGCGCGATCATGCAATCGCTGGAAGATGAAATTTACGGTCTGGTGGAAAGCCAGCAGGCCAAGTTGAAAAAATCACAGGACGAAGCCGCCGCGAAGCAGGCCGAGCTGGACAAGCTGAATGCCGAGAAAGCAAACGCACCGTTGAGCGTCGAGAAAATGCTGGAGCGATCCAAGACATTGGCGTCGGGGCAGGAAATCAAAACCGAGCTGAGTGACGCAGCCAAAAAGCTTCTCGATAAATATGCCTGATAAAAAACCCCCGATAAAACGGGGGTTTTGTTTTGGGGCTTATTGGGGGCCGAGCGTGCGGTGAACGAAATACACCGTGCGTGTTGCGTCTTCCGGGCTGGGCCCTTCAGCCACGATTTTGAAATCCTTGCGCAGGAAATTTTTCAAACTGTTTTCATTGGTGGTGCGCAGGCGGGCGTGCAAATTTTCTGTGCCGTTTTCGCGGGCATGGATCATCCATTGATCAATCATCCGGCCCATCAATCCATTGCCGCGATAATCCGGGTGGGTCATGACGGTGCCGAAAATGGAATGGGTGCCGATGGTTTGATCCGACGTTTCCAATGCGGCGCAGAAGGCGGCCATGGGGGCTGTCTTGTTACGAATGGTGGCCGCGCCAATCATCATGCCAAATTGATTGAAGACACCCAACGCGGCATTGCCCGTGGCAAAGAGGGCGCCGAAATACATGGTATCACGCAGAATGATTTCCTGATCCGCGGCCAGATGCTGCAGGGTCAGAAGCGCGGGGATGTGGGACGTGTTCAGCCATTGAATGGTGTAGGCTTCGCCCGTTTTGGGCAGGAGGCCAGACGCAATCACAGCATGGGCATCCGCAATGTGCGGAGCAGGAGGGGCAGCCAAAGGTACAAAGGCGCGCGTCAATGCTGTTTTCATGCGTCGGGTGTTTCTCCTTTATTATCGAAATTAACGATGTGGAACTCTATACAAAACAGGGGCTTGCCGTCAAAATAAATTGTGCCTCGCGGCAAAAAAATCCGGAAAAAATTGGGGCCGCCCGGTCTCCGGCGGCCCCTGTTTCTGGCGACAAACCTAAAAAGGTTCTGTTTCCAATAGGTTATTATTTCTTGCCATTATTTCTTCAGGGGCATGGCCTCTTCGACCAGAGCGGAGAAATAGCTCATCCCAATCGGGATCAAGTCGTCGTTGAAGTCATAGAACGGGCTGTGCAGGCCGTGGTTATGCGGGCTGTCCTGTTTCGTGGCCTGACCCATAAAGACATAGGCCCCCGGTTTGACCTTCAGGAACGATCCGAAATCTTCCCCGCCCATGCACAGATCGGCTTTGGTGCTGACGTTATCAGCGCCCAGAATTTTGGCGGCGCAGGAGGCGGCGAAATTGGTTTCGGCTTCGGTGTTGATGGTGGCATCGGTGCCGAAAATAAATTCGGTCATTTGCACTTTCGCACCGAATGTTGCGCCAATCCCGGCGCAGATTTCTTCGATCCGCTTGCGGGCGAATTGGCGCATGTCTTCGGTGAAGGATCGAACGGTTCCGGTCAGTTTCGCACTGTCGCCGATCACGTTGAATGCGCCGGTGCCAACGTTCATGTTGGTCACGCTGACCACCAACGGATCAACGGCGGCGGCATTGCGGCTGACGATGGTTTGCAGGGCGGTGACCAGATGCGCGGCGCAGATGGCCGGATCAATCGTTTTTTCCGGCATGGCGGCGTGGCCGCCTTTGCCCGTGATTTCAATGACAAATTCATCGACGTTGGCCATCAACGGGCCAACGCGCGTTTCCATACGGCCCAGCGGCAATCCCGGCCAGTTGTGCAGGCCGTAAACGGAATCGCATTGGAAATCGTTGAACAGGCCGTCTTCGATCATTTTATCCGCACCACGGCCACCTTCTTCCGCCGGTTGGAAGATCAGATGGACCTTGCCGTCAAAGTTTTTGGTTTCTTGCAGATATTTTGCGGTGCCCAGCAGGATGGCGGTGTGACCATCATGGCCGCACCCGTGCATTTTGCCCGGTGTTTTCGACGCCCATGGCTGGCCGGATTTTTCGATGATGTCCAGCGCGTCAATATCCGCGCGCAGGCCGATGGTTTTTCCCGACGTGCTGGATTGGCCTTCGATCGTGGCGACGATACCCGTGGTGGCGTAACCGCGCTTGAACGAAATGCCCCATTCGGTCAATTTTTGCGCAATCATGTTGGACGCAAATTCTTCCTCATACGCGGTTTGCGGATTTTGGTGCAATTCACGGCGCAGGGCGGCGATTTCGTCCTTCATATCGGCGGCGCGGTTCAAAACGGGCATTTGGGGTCTCCATATCTATTGAATGGGACCAATCATAGCCCTTTTGAAACGGTTTTCCAGCCCCAATGGGCGGGTTTCACGGCTGTATGGCCAATAAATCGCGCCGTTTTAACGTTCCGGCGGCCATGGCCTCCAGCCGCTTGCGAGTCAGACCGACATGGTCCAGCGCAGAAAAATCGACCGGAATCAGCGTGCCGGATTTTTTATTGATCAATCCACCCTGATCCATGAAATCAAGCAGGATGCGCGCCTGATTTTTCAGCACGGCGGGGGTGGTGGTAAACCATTCGACGGGCATACCGCGTTCCGATGGGGCCAGCCCTTCATCGCAGAGCGTTTGCAAGGCCTGCGCCCGCGTCTTGTCTTTCACATGTTTCCATTTCAGACCGTTGAAAAATGTGTGCAGGGACCCGCTGTTGGCGACATCAATTTCGGCGATGAAACGTTCGCGCGGGGCGGCGGTCCACCATTCCTTCAACGTCATCGCGGTGATGGCCAGACGCGCGCTGTTAAAACCCGGCAGGCGGGCCAGCGTTGTGCCCACTTCGGTATAACGGTGGCGTTGGGATGGTTTCTGGTTTTTGTCATGCAGGTGATAGGTCGCGGTGACGGTTTGGGCTTCGCCGTTTTCATCACTGAGGAAAACCACGCCGCCACGGGCGAGGGCGTGATCAATCACGGAGGATTCGCGTTGGGCCACAAACCCATTCGGGTCCGATACACCCTTCACCGCCGGGTTGAACATATGCATCAACCGCGGACGATCCGCCGCGCGCGAAAATTCGAGTGTCAGTTTACCCGGTAATGGTGTCATGGCTGATGCCTCCCTGTTTTGACGGGCGGTTATTCCGCGCTTCGTCTTTTATGGCGCTCAGTATAGGGGGATTCGGGGGTGTAAAAAAGCGGCCCGTCGCACACAGGGGCGAAGGGCCGCTTTCGGTATTGATTATGCGAATATTATGGTTGCGGTGCCGGGCCGGCTTTTTGGGGCGCAGCGCGTTTTGGGAACTGCGTTGCAGCCCAGCCGACATTCTGGTTGGCTGCCGGGTCAAGCAGGATGGTGGAGACCGTACCGTTTGCAATGTTTTCCAAAGCGGCCCGTTTCCCGCGCAGCCAGGTCATTTCGCTCAGGTCGATATTTGCGACTTGGCCCGTGGTGCGGTTTGTGATGCTCGGCTTGTCGATTGTTTTCAGCAGCAGGCGCGCTTGTTGCGGCAAGGTCTGGGTGGTGCAACGCAGCCAATCGAGCAGGCCGTCTTCGTGCCGCAGCTCGCTGGCGTCCCACAGATCGTCCTCAGGTTCAAAGAAGTGCCAGCCGATGACTTGGCTCAGGATGCCGCTGGCCGTTGTGTTCTTTTTGTAAATATCGGCGAAGAAGAATTGTGCGGGCGGACGTTTAAACATTTCGTGCATGATCTGGGCGCTGACCATGAACGGGGACAGGTTGAAGCCCTTCAGCGCAATGCGTGTCGCGCCGATTTCTGTCCATGTTGATTTTTTGACAGGCCCTTTGGCGGGTGCGTTCAGATTGTGGCTCAGTGCGATAGACGATGCGCACAGGCTGGCATTGTCTCTGTCGAAAAACAGGATGATGCGGTTGTCTTGTGTGTATTTGTCCAGAACGGCGTGGTCGCGTTCTTCAACAAATTCGTGTTTGAAGGTGTGGTAGAAATCGCGCACGATCTGTTCATCGCCGGGACGGGAAAAGCGGGCGGTCAGACGCAGGGGCGCGGGCGGTGTCTGGGCGCTATTGTTGAAAGAGTCTTTTGTTTCCATAATCGATCCCCGTTGTTTTCTTGTCGGACCGGGATATTTATAGAGTGCTCTTTTTTATCACAACAGATAAACGTGCTGCGATGCGGGATCGCTTGCATCTGACTGATTTGGCGGGGTTTTACGGTGCGTATTTTAGCGCTGTTTTGCGGCCTCGTTGTGGATAGATCGCGCAATGGGATGATCGCGTTTTTACAGAGTCGTCTTTCGCGGGTCGAACGCATCGCGGACGGCCTCACCAATAAAAGTCAAAAGCGATAGCATCAGCGCCAATGTAACAAAGGCGGTCAGGCCCAGCCATGGAGCCTGGATGTTGTTTTTCCCCTGCGCCAGCAATTCGCCCAGCGACGCCGAGCCGGGGGGCAGGCCGAGGCCGAGGAAGTCGAGCGAGGTCAGCGCCGTGATCGACCCGGTCAGGATGAACGGCATCATGGTCATGGTCGCGACCATGGCGTTGGGCAGGACGTGGCGGCGCATGATGGTGCCGTTGGACACGCCAAGCGCGTTGGCCGCGCGCACATAATCAAAATTCCGCGCGCGCAAAAATTCCGCCCGCACCACATCGACCAGCGACACCCATGAAAAGGCGAGCAGGATCAGCAGCAGCGTCCAGAACCCCGGCACAAACATGGCCGAGAAGATGATGAGGATATAAAGGCTGGGCATGCTGGACCAGATTTCAATGATCCGCTGCATGATCAGGTCGAGCCAGCCGCCGTAATACCCCTGCATCGCGCCGGCGAAGACGCCGATGATCGAGCTGGCAATCGTCAGGATCAGGCCGAACAGGACGGAAATGCGGAAGCCGTAAATGACACGGGCGGCAACGTCGCGCCCTTGGTCATCCGTGCCCAGCAGATTGTCGCGCGTCGGGTATGACGGGGCCGGAACGGGCAGGTTGTAATTGATCGTGTCGTAGTGATAGCGAATGGGCGGCCAGATCATCCAGCCGTCTTTCTTTGCGATCAGGTCGGCGACGAAGGCATCGCGGTAATCGGCCTCGGTTTCAAAATCACCGCCGAACGTGGTTTCGGGGTAGGATTTCAAAACGGGCGTGTACAACCCGCCATCATATTTGATCAGCAACGGTTTATCGTTCGCTAAAATCGGCGCGGCCATGGCCAGTATGAACAGGGTCAGGAAGATCCAGAAACTGACATACCCGCGACGGTTGGCGCGGAATTGGTGCAGACGGCGATGGGCCAGAGGGGAGAGGCGAGGGGAGAGTTTCATCACACAGACCTCGCCGAGAAATCGATGCGTGGATCGATTTTCACATAGATAATGTCGCGGATCAGCCCGACCAGCAAACCAATCAGCGAGAAGACATAGAGCGTGCCCAGCACCACCGGATAATCCCGGTTGATGATGGATTCGTACCCGAGCAGGCCAAGGCCATCGAGGCTGAAAATCACTTCGATCAGCAACGCACCGGTAAAGAACAGCCCAAGGAACGCCGCCGGGAACCCGGCAATGACGATCAGCATGGCATTGCGGAACACATGGCCGTACAGGACGCGGTGTTCGGTCAGGCCCTTGGCCCGTGCGGTCAGCACGTATTGCTTGTTAATTTCATCCAGAAAACTGTTTTTGGTCAGCATGGTCAGGCCCGCAAATCCACCAATGACCAATGCCGTAACGGGCAGGGCCATGTGCCAGAAATAATCGAGGATCTGTTTCCACAGCGGCATGGTCGCCCAGCCTTCGGAGACCAGGCCGCGCAGCGGGAAGATGTCGAAATACCGCCCACCCGCAAAGACGATGATCAACAAAATAGCGAACATAAAGGACGGAATGGCATAGCCGATGAAAACCGCGGCCGATGTCCAGACGTCGAATTTTGATCCATCCGTCACCGCCTTGCGAATACCCAGCGGGATGGAGATGAGATAGATCAGCAAGGTGGACCAGATGCCGAGTGAAATTGACACCGGCATTTTTTCCAGCACCAGATCGATCACGGAAATATTGCGGTAGTAACTTTCACCCAGATCAAAGCGCAGATAATTTTTCAGCATGATCCAGAAACGCTCCGGTGCGGGTTTATCAAACCCGTAGAGTTTTTCCAGTTCAGCGACAAATTCGGGGTCGAGGCCTTGGCTACCGCGATACTTGCTGCCCTCACCAACATTCTGCATGGCGTTCATGGCCATATCGGCCCCGCCCGCACCCGTGAAACGATCGGTCGCGCCGCCGCCATGCCCCTGCATCACCGCAATCATCCGCTCCACCGGGCCACCGGGGACGAATTGAATGACGATGAATGAAATCAGCAAGATCCCGAACAAGGTCGGAATCATGAGAAGCAAGCGGCGCAGAATGTAAGACAGCATGGATGATGACATGCCGAAAGATTAGGAAATTGCGGACGTTACGCCAAGGGCGGGGTGCAAAATTTAGTGGATAGCCCCCAGATCAAAATATTCCATAATGTCAATTTTCAGGCATTCCCGCGAAAGCGGGAATCCACGGGGTGGTTGATGAATTGTATGGATTCCCGCTTTCGCGGGAATGCCTGAGTTGGAGAGAGGGCTATGGCTGCCAATCCCGGCCCAGATAGCGCCGCGACAAATGGTTCAGGTAATAGGTGGCGTTCAGCGCTTCACCCGTGGCGGCGGTGAACAATTCGTCTTGGCTCAGCAATGACCCATGGCCATGCACATTGGTGTTCAACCATGTTTTCAAGGTCTGGAATTGGCCCGTGCCGATTTCACCGGGCAAAGACGGGTTGGCTTTTACGGCGGCGGCAAAGAATTGCGCGGCCCCCATGGCCCCCAGCGTATAGGCCGGGAAATATCCGGCGGACAGGCTGGGCCAGTGAACGTCCTGCATGTGACCCTTGGATGCATCCGGCGGGGTCAGGCCGAATGTTTTCTTCATCGCATCATTCCATGCGCCGGGCAGGTCGTTGATGGTCATGTCGCCTTCAATCATCGCGCGTTCGATATTGTAACGCAGGATAATATGGCCGGGGTAGGTCAGTTCATCCGCTGCAACGCGAATGAAGGAGGGTTCGACATGGAAGATGTGCCGGGCCAGATTGTCTGGCGTGAAACCCTTGCGGTATTTACGGGGTAAATGCTGATGCGCCAGCGTGGACAGGTATCCGATAAATTCCGGAATTTTGCAGGCCTGATGTTCCAGAATCATCGACTGGCTTTCATGCACATCCATGCCCATGGTGTGACCCACGGGTTGGTACCGCCATGCGCGCGGCGATCCCTGTTCATACAGGCTGTGGCCCGTTTCGTGCATAATGGTGTACAGCCCGTCCAGAATATGGTCGGGGTTATAGCGTGTGGTCAGGCGGGAATCATCCGGCGTGCCGCCGCTTAACGGGTGCATATCGCCGGTGTAGAACACGCCGCGATCATGGTCGAACCCCAGAACGCGCAAAAGATCCTTGGCAATCGCGTGATGATGTTCCACGGGAATGGTGCCCAGCGGTTTCATTTTCTTTTGCGTCTTCTGGCGGGCCATAGCCTCCGCAATCATCGGGGGCAGCGCGCGTTCCAGCTTGGCAAATTCCATTTCAACGGTGGAGAGTTTCAAACCAGGGCTGAATTTATCCAGCAGGGCTTCATACGCGCTGTTGAACCCCAGGGCGTCTTTTAAAATCAATCCGATTTCGCGCGATGTTTTGAAGGCCTGTTCATAAACGGGTTTCATCGCGGCCCAGTTACCGCTGGCGCGGTGCTGGGTGTGCATATTATTGCCCTCTGTTTCCAGACGCGCAACTTCGCGCACCAATGATTCCGGCAGGGCGGTGGCCGCAATCCACTGGCGGCGCATCAGATAAAGGTTTTTTTGATCGGCGGGGGACAGGGATGCGGCGTTGGATTCGCTTTCATCCAGCCAATCCTTCACCGCCGGATCAACCAGCAACATATGCCCGGCGCTGGCCAAGGCCATCATCTGTTCGGACCGATCGGAATCGCTGCCCGGTTTCATGACCGTCATGCCGTCCATATACAGAATGCCGCCCGCGCCGCCCAGATTGGCAATGGTGCGGAAACGATCTTTCAGTTTTTCATAGGCGCTGAGCGTCATGGACGGTAACCCTGTTTATCTTGCGTTATTGTGGATGAGGGCTAGATTGGCACAGGCGGTTCATGGCTGTCAAAGTCAGGCCGAACGCGAGGAGCGTATTATGGGCAGGTTTTTAATCCTTTTTCTTTTGATTGTTCTGTCTTTTCCAGCAACGGGCCAAGCGGAAGATAAGGTTTCATGGTGGCGACCCAATGCGAGCGTGCGCAATTGGGACATCCTGCTGCAAGATCCGCCACACATTGATACCCTGCCTGCGCGGGATATGCTGATCCTCGATCTGTTTGATACGCCCGTTGAAACGGTGGTGGCGTTACAAAAACAGGGGACGTGGGTTGTTTGTTATATCAATGTTGGGGCATGGGAAAACTGGCGCCCCGATGCCAAAGATTTTCCGACCAAGCTGATCGGCAAGCGGTATCGCGGTTGGCAGGGGGAAAAATGGCTGGATATTCGCAATCGCGGTTTGCGCCCGTTGATCGAGGCGCGGTTGGATCTGTGCCGGGACAAGGGGTTTGACGGCGTTGACCCGGACAATATCAACGGGTTTGAAAATACAACCGGGTTTTCCATCAATGACACCAACCAGATGAACTTTAACCGCTGGCTGGCCCGTGCCGCACACAGCCGGGGACTGGGGATTGGTTTAAAGAACGCGACATCTTTGTCCGCGAATTTAGTCGCGGATTTTGATTGGGTCTTGATGGAACGGTGCGTTCTTGAGGGATGGTGCGCGCAAGCAGAACCGTTTCAAAAGGCCGGAAAAATGGTGTTTGATATTGAATATCCGGAAAACAATATCACGTTGGCCATCGGCATGATGTGCAAACAAAAACCAGAGAATGTGAACGTTATTTTCAAAGATCGCCAACTGACCTCCGTGCTTCACACCTGCCCGTAATTATGGGGCCAGTGTCACAAGGTCAATCCAGGCCGTGTCGGAACCACTGTTGGATGACCCATCCTTGATATAGCTCCATTTGAACGTATGTGTGCCTGCGGTCACGGTATAGCTGCGCGGAGCCCAGGCCGAGTTCCCGGACCAGCTTCCGCGTTGTGTTCCATCAATATAAAAGCGCAGGAAGTCGCAACAGGCCTCCGATGAAACCTTGGAATAAAAGGTGATGGTCATTGGTGCGCTTAATGTCAGGGTCAGATTGAGGTCCGATGTTGAGTTTTGCTGTCCCGCGTTTGATGAGATTGCCGTGTATGTCCCTTCAAAGGCACCAGTCGGAACAACGCCCCATCCACCACCAGCAACAGAGAACCCGGAGAGGGAGTTGTTTTCGAAATCGTACCGGTAGCCATCCAGTGTTGTGACCGTCCAATTGGCGGATACGGTGCCAATCACGACCGGGTTTACGGTGCGTGTGGTTAAGCCATATGAAGAACTGGTTGTGCGGATTTGAATATATTGCCCGTTGGTTATGGTGGACAGGGTTGATCCCCAATTCTGTGCCACGGTGGAACAGCCGCTGTCGGAACACAGACGGTATTCCGGGCTGCCATCCCCGCCGATCAGAACATCGGATGGCGTGTTGATGCCGTAAATCATGACAATATTGGATGGTATCGCCGTGCCCAATGCGGCCCCGGTTACATCCGTGAAATCAAACGCATTGGGTGTGTTGTCGCCGCTGCCGCCACCGCCGGTGCCGCAGAGGGACGCCCATCCATCTGCGCTGCAAACCTCGATGCAATCATCGGCATATCGCATGGCTCCGATATAATCGGCGTCACATGTGGTGCTATCCTCGGCAATCCGCATCAATGTACGGCCTGTCGCGGTGTCCCATTGCAATACGGGTTCCCATTGTGTGCCGTTGCAAACCAGAACATGTCCCTCGCCGGGGGTTTCGGGACCGCCGACCTGGCGTGTCTGGTGCATTTGTCCGGCTGTGCAGGGATCGTGGGGCTGCGTTTCTTGTGCGCGTGCCGTTGCAAGTGGTGCAAGCACCATCAGGCTTAGAAGAAACAATCGTAAAATCATCGAAGATATTCCCGGCCATGGATGTTCAGAGGAACTGACATGCTCTGGTGACCGGGGATCGAAAACCGTAGAATCAGAGACGGTGTGGTGGTCTTTGCGGCAAAGACGTTGGACATACACCACCACTCCCCGGTCGTAGAGCAAACGACGGGCACACCACTGGCCTGCAGTTTAAAACCGAGACCTTTGCGACCGATGTGGGTCGCTGACTCTAAGGGGTTTCGAAGTCCTAGATGGCGTACTCAGCATCCGGGTGAATGCTAGCGCAGGGAAATATTGGGGATCAAGAGGTGTTTTGGACATAATGCCGCAAAACGAAGAAAAAATTATGATTAAGTTTGTATTTTCTCAAGTTATCGTTAATGTTTTGGCGTGTGCGGTGTTCAGGGGCGGAGAAAATTGCCGAAACAATCGCAAAAAAAGGTCGCCAGAGAAGCTCTGGCGACCGGGGATCGAAAACCGTCGAATCAGTAACGGCGTGATGGTCTTTAGGCCGAAGCCGCTGGACATACACCACCACTCCCCGGTCATAAGAGAAAGCCGAGAAGCGCATTCAGTGATATCGCTACAGAGTGCAATATTCACGACGGCCGATGCGGGCCGCTGATTCCAGAAAAGGGGTTCTCGATGCCCCGGACGACACATTTTTGCATCCGACGGAATGCTATAACTGAACGGAGTATTGGATCAACCCGTTGATTATTCATAACATCAATAAAACTGGTATAAAATTACTGTTGCTTTGGATAATCTCAAGTTTTGGGTGACTCAGGGGCGGATATTCCAGCCTTCAAGAATCCATTGCTCACCATCATGGATAAAGACCGAAAGGGCCCCGGTGGCCATCTTCAACCCATGGGCGCGGGCCAGCGAGGCCGGGTCGGGGCAAAGGTGTTGGGCAAAGCGGGCAATGCCGTTGGATGTGACGACCATGACGCATTGGCCCGGACGGGTGCGCACAATGTCGGTGGCAAATGCGGTCCAGCCATCGATGATGGTGTCGGGACTCGGGGACCAGTCGGGCGGCATGATGCCGTTGGTTTCCCAATCCTGTAACGCGGTTTCACCCAGACGCGTGATGACGTGATCTTCGGTTTGATTTTCGTCGGGGCCGTAATCAATTTCATTCAGGAAGGGCAGGGTCGAAGATGGTGCATCAATCCGCGCCGTTTCCAATGCCACCGCACCCGTTCGCATCGTGCGTTGCAGGGTGGATGTAAACAGCGCATCGGGTGTGTAGCCGTGGGCGGCGATATATTGGCCGATGGCGCGCGCTTGATCTTCACCTTTCACGGTCAATGGCAAATCGGTGCGGCATCCCACGCGACGCGGCGCTTCGCCGCTTTCAAACGTGTTGCCATGGCGGGCGATGATCAGTGTTGTGCGGGTCATTGGGCCAGTCCATAGGATTTCAACAAAGCGACGGATTGCGTGCGGTACCATCCCGGGTGGGGCATGCGTAATCCCATATCCAGCAACCGCACCGCATCGGTCATTTTTTTATCATCCAGCATCGTATGTGCCAAGGCAATGCGGGCATTAAAATGCAGCGGGTTTTTTTGCAAGGCGTGGATGTAATGGCCGCGTGCAGCATCGCGCAGGCCAAGGGCCAGCGCCAGATCACCGCGCAAGGCATCAATATCCGCCCAATACGGGTTCCAGTATGTGGCCGCATCCAGCAGGTCGGTTGTTTCGTTGATCAACTGGGTCCGGCTTGTGGGGGCATCATTGGCGTTGATCATCGAAATATTGATCCGGGCCAGTGTGACCTCTGGGTCGATGAAGCTGTCTGGTCCCCAGCGATCGGCGCGGGCCAGATGGATCAGAACATTCCGCGCATCGGCGGGGTCGTCCGATGCCCACGCCCGGCTGGCCGCACGCATTTCAAACAACGCGCCGCCAATGGGAACAACCATGGCGATAAACAGGGTTAAAACGGCCAGTGTCGCAATCAAGAATCCCGTTCGTTTCGGGCCGGGATCATGCGCGATGATCGCATCGCCGCCATGCAGGGCTTGTGCTGTGGCATGATGCCAGACGGCCAGAAGAATGCCGCAGGGAATCAACGCCGCCAGTGTTTGCAGCGGGAATTGCACATGGGATTGGATCGCCACGGCCAGCAAGGCGGTAAAGGGCACCAGAATATCCATCCGCCGATCCGGCGTGGCGACCCGCATGGCGCGGATGGTGCGGACCAGAACGGCACCCAGAATAACGTAAAACAGGATCAGGGCGGGAATGCCGGCCTCCGCCCCCCATTGCAGAGGATCGCAATGCGCCCACGCACCCAGCGACGTATCGGAAATGGACCCGCGATAACCGGGATAAATCAGAAAGAACGTGCCCGGCCCGGTGCCGACGATGGGGTTGTCCATCATCATGCGGATGGACCCGTCATGCATAATCAGCCGGGGCAGCAGGCCGTTTTCATCTGGCCCATTGTGCGCCAGCGTGGCCATGCGGTCGAAGGTTGTTGTTTGTGGCCCCAGCACGAACACCATCACGCCCATGGCCAGAATTATCGTCATCGCCGGGGCGATGGCCCGTTTGATCAATGTGCGGTCCATCAACGCGATAAAGGTAACAGCGGCAACAAGGGCGGCCACCAATCCCCCGCGGCTGCCCGTGGCGATAATGGCGGCGCAGAGCAGCGCGCAGGTGATCAGCCCGGTGATCAATTGCATCCGGTTGATCGCGGTAACGCTGCGCGCCACAGCCAAGGGCAGAGCAAGCGCAAACAGGGTGCAGAGAATATTGGGATCCAGCATGGGCCAATGGGCGCGTGTCGTGACACCAGTGATAAATTGCCACAGCGCGGGCAAAGCCAGCAGCGTGAACAAAGCCAGAAGGCCCGTCATCAAAAACCGGGTCATGTCACCGCGGTCTGGATGCGCGCCGATGATAAAGAATGTCAGGGGCAGGGCGCTGAACGTGCAGAAGGCGATCAGGCTGTGGAACGGCACCGGGCTGAACGCCATCGAGACACCCATCCACCCCCATAGCCCGAGCAGGGATAAAGCGGTGACTGATGCCGGGATCATCATGCGGCCCGCGCGAAACGCGGGTATCGCCGTGGCGGCCCCGGCCAGCAGGATCAGCCCGGTGACAATGGCCAGTCCCGGGTCCTGTAACGCGGTCAGCGGCAAGGCGACGACAGATGCGGCCAACAGGCAAAGGACAGGAAGGATGGCCGCCGCATGGATCATGATTATGCCGCCAGCGGATCGCCAAATTCTTTGAGCATGGCCTCGGCCCGCGTGACATCCTCGGGGGAATCAATGCCCGCTTGCATCATGCCGGATGGTAAATCCACCGCCACGGTCTGCACCGGGATATTATTTTCTAGCAGGCGGAGCTGTTCCAGCCCCTCCAGCTCTTCATACCGCCCGGTGGGCAGGGTGACGAAGCGTTCCAGCACATCGGTGCGGAACCCGTACAGGCCGATATGTTGTTGCACCGGGGACGTGGCATCGGTCCCGCGCATTTTTTCTTCCTTGCGGATGGCGGGGATGATGTTTTTCGAAAACCACAGCGCCTGGCCCTTGGCATCGGTGACGCAGGTGGTGCCGCTGAACGGTGTTGTTTTCTTGTTGTCACGCAAACGGTCCAGATCGTCCCAGCTCAGGCGGACGATTGGGGTGACGACGGAATGGGATGGATTACCCACCCATGTCTTGATGACGGCATGAACGATTGCGGGCGGCGTGAACGGCGCATCACCCTGCAGATTGATGATAAAGTCGGGGCGTTGATCCATCTGGCGCATGGCGGCCAGAACGCGGTCCGACCCCGTCGGGCAATCATCGGATGTCAGGTAGCAAGGCACATCCAGCGTGGCGGCATGGTCGGCAATGCGTTGATCTTCCGTCGCGACGGCAACGGTGACGCCGCGCATATCTTCGCACGCCTTGCGGGCCAGCCGGACCACACGGTCCAGCATGGTGATACCCGCAATCTTGGTCAGCGGTTTACCCGGAAAGCGCGTCGACCCATACCGGGCCGGAATAATAATGGCGATGGATGACATTATTTTGCGTCCTTTGCCCACCACGTATCGGTGACGCCCATGCCATAGGTCGGGGCGACCGCCGGTTTATCAAACTTGTCCCAATAGGCAATGCGCCACGCGCTAAGGTACCAGTTGGGCACCATGTAGTACCCCCATTGCAATGTACGATCCAGCGAAGAAGTCAGTGTGACCAGCTCTTCGCGTGTGCCGGCGCTGACAATTTTTTCGACCAGCGCATCAACAACGGGGTCTTTGATCCCGATATAGTTGCGCGACCCCGGCATGTCGGCACGATCCGAGCCCCAGAATTCGCGTTGTTCATTGCCCGGTGAACTGGATTGTGGGTACAGCATGACCGTCATATCAAAATCGAAATTGTTCATGCGGTTTTGATATTGGGCATCGTCCACCGTGCGGTAGGTGGCCTTGATCCCCAGTTTTTTCAAGTTCTGAATGAACGGTGCGATCCAGCGTTCAAAGGCCGGGTTGTTGTCGACAAATTCAAATTCCAGACGCTGGCCGGTTATGGCACTCACGCGCACGCCGTCCGGACCCATGTGGTAGCTGCCTTTGTTCAGCAATTCATTGGCGCTGGCCAGCAGGCCACGGTTGTTGCCCGATCCATCGGTTTTGGGCGGGTTAAATTCTTCGACCAGAACACCGGGCAGCAATGTGTCCTTGAACGGCTCCAGAATGGCCAGTTCGGCGGCGCTCGGCGCGCCCTTGGCTTCCATGTCCGAGTTGGAGAAATAGCTGCGTGTGCGGGTATAGGCCCCATGCGCGAATTGCTTGTTCGACCATTCAAAATCGAACGCCTTGGTAATGGCCTGACGCACGATGACGTCCTGGAAGATCGGGCGGCGCAGGTTGAAGATAAAGCCTTGTGCCCCTTGCGGCAGGGTGTGGTGAATTTCTTCTTTCTTCACCTGACCGCTTTTCACGACCGGGGATTCATACGCGGTGGCCCATGTCTTGGCGGTGTTTTCCTGACGGAAATCATACTGACCACCCAGAAACGCCTCCAACGCCACGTTGGCATCGCGGTAATATTCGTATGTCAGCTTGTCGAAATTGTATCGGCCAACATTGATGGGCAGGTCCTTGGCCCACCAATCCTGCACGCGGACCAGTTCGATCAATTCGCCCGGTTTGACGGTGCCGTATTTATACGGGCCGCTGCCCAGTGGCGGGGTCAGGCTGCTTTCGCCGAATTTGCGGCCCTCGGCGGTCCAGTAATGTTTCGGCAAAATCGGCAATTGCCCGATGATCAATGGCAATTCACGGTTACCGGCCATGTCGAATGTGAATTTCACGCGCGTGGGAGACAGGGCTTCAACATTTTTCACGTTGTGATAATACGCTTTGTAGAACGGTGCGCCTTCGGTCGTCAGCGTGTTGAAGGACCAGATGACATCATCGGCGGTGATTTGTTTGCCATCATGCCATTTGGCCTGTGGGCGCAGGTTGAAGATGACCCAGCTTCGATCTTCCGGCACTTCGATGGTTTCGGCGATCAGCCCATATTCGGAAAATGGCTCATCCGCCGATTGTTCCAGCAATGTTTCATTGACCAGCGATGATCCCGCACCGGGCGCGCCCTTGATGATATGCGGGTTCAGGCTGTCGAATGTGCCGATCACGTGCTGGCGGAACGTGCCGCCCTTGGGCGCGTTCGGGTTGACGTAGTCCAGATGTTTAAAATCCGCCGCGTATTTCGGCGCGCCGTGCATGGCCATGGCATGAACGGGTTTCACTGCAGCATCTTGCGCCAGCGCCGGGAAAGACAGGAGGGCGAGAACGGCCACGCCGCTTAAAATTTTCAACATTCTTTTCGTCCTTCGTAATGATCGTCATTGCCCGGTTTATCCGGGCAATCCATCGGTCTGTATGGATCCCCCGGACCAGCCGGGGGATGACGGAATTAAAAACTCTGTACCTTTTACGTCTTTATTATCTAACTCACGGCGCGTTTCGGGTTGATCGCGCTTTTGTGGCCGGTGGATCCGTACAAATCCGGTTTGGCGAACAGGAAGCCCTGACCGTAATCAATGCCGAAATCCAAAACCTCGCGCAGTTGGCCAGCATTCTCAACCCGTTCAACGATCAGATCGATTCCGGCGCGGTCCAGTTGGGCTTTCAGCTTGGTGATGCGGGCATTGCCGCCATCTTGTTGTGCTTCACGGATCAACCATGCGGCATCCAGTTTGATGAACCGAATACCCATGGACCGCAGGCGGTTGATGTCGATCCGGCGGCGGCGCACTTGGTCCACCGAGAAACGGCATCCCAGTTGCGACAGACCGGACAGGATTTCGCTGACGCTCTTTGGCGCGTTGTCGATATCGCCGAGCGGCAGTTCAAACACGATGCGGGACGCCAGCGCGCGATATTGGGCCAGGAACGTCACCAGATCGTTCATAAAGCTGGTGTCATGCAACGTGGTGGATGAGATATTGATGATCGAGGGCAGGGCATCGTCATCATCGCGCTGGTCACGCAGAATTTGCAGCGCGCGCAGCAGCAACAGATTGTCGATCGCCGGAACCATCGATTCCTTGTGCGCCAGTTCCATGTAACGCGCGGCGGGAATGTACGACCCGGCGGCGGCGCGCAGGCGGGCATACAGTTCCTGAAAACGGGCTTTGCGCTGCGGCAGGCTGACCACAGGTTGGACGAACACGTCGATATGATCGTTCTGAACCGCGTGGCGGATCAGTTCCATGACGATGGTGTCGCTGAATTTATTGAAATCGGGGTTCAGGGCCGCTTCCAATGCGGATGGCGGCGTAATCATTTTCGGCGGCGGGGCGACCAGCAGTTCCAGAATGCCCATGGCCGGGTCTTCGGCTTGCGCGTTCAAGGCGGCTTGTTCCTGTGGCGACAGGATGCGCGTGCTGGGGCGGCGGCCCAGTTCAGAGAGTTGCGTGATGATTGTTTCAATCATTCTTGCCTCGATCGTGTGGCCGGGGCCGAAATTTTTGCCAATCGCCATCACTTCGTCGGCTGCATCGGCCAGACCTTCTTTCACCACGGCCAGATCGGTGCGGTTGCGCGCAACTTCACGCACCAGACGGTCATGATTGCGGGTCAGGGATTCCAATTGTTCTGTGATGGTGCGTTCCCAATTGCGGCGGCTGAGAATGTCGTACATGACCAGTCCCGACAGGACCAGCATGCCGCCCAGCAATGCGGCGGAACCAATTTCACTGTCCGGGCGGATCATGACAAACGCCACGATCAACGCACCAACAACGGCCACGGCCCCAACAGCAATGCGCATCTGCATCGTGCTGAGCGATTCAATGATGGGGCGGGGCAGGAACGCGACCGAGAAGGGGCGTGTGTTTTTCGGTGTATTGATGTCGGACATATCCAGATCAACATCAACCGGATCCAGATCAACATCAACCGGAGCAACGCGATGGCGCGAAAAAATGGAATTTAAAAAAGACCAAGCGCGTTGTTTTGCCTGTGCCATGTGGCCATGCCCCGTATTGGTAAAGAGATGCGTTGTGTACCTTACCGGTGATCGGCGCCCACGGCTTCGCCCACATGGGAATAGCCATCTGCCTGTAATCGTTCGATCAATCCGGATTTAATCTCTTTTACCACGCCGGGCCCTTTGAAGGCCAGCGCGCTATAGAGTTGGACCAGACTGGCCCCCGCTTTTATTTTGTCATAAGCGCTGTCCGCGTCGTGTACGCCACCGGCCCCAATGATGGGTAAGGTGCCGTTTGTTGCGGAATAGACGAGGGCAATCGAGCGCGTTGATTTCTTATGCAAAATTTGACCGCTGAGGCCGCCTTTTTCGCGGGCGAAGGATTCGGGCAAATGATCCGGACGATCCAGCGTCGTGTTGGTCAGAATCAAGCCATCCACACCCGAATCGGTCGCCACGCGGGCGAGGGTTTGAATCTGGTCATCCGATAAGTCCGGGGCCAGTTTCACCAGCAGCGGCGGCGGTGCCATGCCACAGGACCGCCCGCGTTCATGCAGGATTTTGCCGATCAACTCTTTGAACGTGTCCGGCTCCTGCAAATCGCGCAGGCCGGGCGTGTTCGGTGATGAAATATTGACGGTCAGATAATCGGCAAAGGGGCCAAGCGCCTGCACCAGCAGCATGTAATCCTTGGCCGGATCGCTCTGGCCCTTGTTCATGCCGATATTGATGCCGACCAATCCGGGTGGGCGCGGGCGTTGATCCAGAAATCTTTCCAGATTGTCCTTGAACACATTCACGCCGCCATTGGGAAAGCCCATGCGGTTGATAATGGCGTGGTGCCGATGATTGCGAAACACACGCGGCTTCGGGTTGCCCATTTGCGGGCGGGGCGTGACCGTGCCCACCTCAACAAACCCGAACCCAAAGTTCAGCATCGGTGCAATCACCGCCGCATTTTTATCAAACCCGGCAGCCAACCCGATGGGGTTGGGGAAGATGCGGTTCCACAATGTTGTTTTTAAAATCGGATCATCCGCCGGATTGGCCGTGCGTGGCCGAAAGGGCAGGAGCTTAAGCGTGATATTGTGTGCGTCTTCCGGCGGCAGCGCGAAGAGCAAAGGGCGGATCAGGGTGTAAAGATCGGCGGCCATTTACGATTTAAAATGGCTGCGCGCGGTCTTCATATAATCCCATCCGGTGATAACGGTCAGGATCGTCGCGACCAGCAGTAACATTAAACCGGCCTGCGCTATGCCCGTGTGCAGCATGCCGGGGATCAGGATGCCCAACGCAATCATCTGTACGGCGGTTTTCCATTTGGCCAGTTGCGTGACATGCACCACAACGCCCTTCGGCCCCAGATATTCGCGCAGGCCCGCGACCAGAAATTCGCGTGTCATGATAATGATGGGCAAGGCCAGCCAGATACCGGGAATGGCCTTCGTCGCGGCCAGCATGATGAACAACGCCGCGACCAGAATTTTATCGGCAATGGGGTCGAGGAAGCGGCCAAAGTCGGAATACTGGTCATACTTCCGCGCGACCCATCCATCCAGCCAGTCGGTAAAGGCGCACAGCCCATACAGGACAAACGCCGCCCACACCGCCCACGCCGCCGGAACCAGCAACAGCCCGGCAATCACCGGAACCAACAAAATGCGCAAAACCGTCAGGATATTGGCGGTGTTTTTTGGAATTGTTTTCATGGGGGGGTTATAGCAGATCGTTCCACAATGAAAAAGACCCGCATACAGCGGGTCTTTTGTAACTTTTCGGTGGATTACGCCAATATTATGCTCTGGCGGCGGCTTTTTTCTTTTCCGCTTCCGGATCGCGCAGGACGTAGCCGCGGCCCCAGACGGTTTCGATGTAGTTATCGCCACCGGCGGCGTTGGCCAGTTTTTTGCGCAGTTTGCAGATGAACACGTCGATGATTTTCACTTCCGGTTCGTCCATCCCGCCATAGAGGTGGTTCAGGAACATTTCCTTGGTCAGGGTCGAACCCTTGCGCAAAGAGAGCAGTTCCAGGATGCCGTATTCCTTGCCGGTCAGGTGCAGCGGTTTGCTGTCCACTTCAACCGTGCGGGTGTCCAGGTTCACTTTGACCTTGCCGGTCATAATGACGGATTGGCTGTGGCCTTGGGACCGGCGGACGATGGCCTGAATACGGGCGATCAGTTCGCGTTTGTCGAACGGCTTGGTCAAATAATCATCGGCACCGAAGCCCAGACCCTTAATCTTGTTATCCATTTCGGACAGACCGGACAGGATCAGGATCGGGGTGGTGATTTTTGCGGCGCGCAGGTTTTTCAGAACGTCATAGCCGTCCATGTCGGGCAGCATCAGGTCCAGAATGATAATGTCGTAATCGTAAATCTTGCCGATTTCCAGACCGTCTTCCCCCAGATCGGTCGTATCGACAATGTAACCTTCGGATTTCAGCATCAGTTCGATGCTTTTCGCTGTGGAGCTGTCATCTTCTACGAGCAGAACGCGCATGTTTTTTCCCCGCGGTTGGTTGGTATTCTTAAAAATGGAGGTCAGTGCAGTGGTGGGCTTTGAGATCGTTCTAATCCGCAAGCCTGCTGTGCAGCTCCGATTAAACTTTATTAATATTAATATTAACAAATCCTGAACCGCCCTGCAAATCTTTCACCCTTTTTTATGATCTGGGGGTGAAATTGGGGCGATTTTCCCAAATCTTTTCATAATGTTAGTGGAAAATAGGTCCGCAGATGAAAATTTTTTAATTTTCAGGGATAACCCGGCCCGAACCTGAAGACGGGGCTGAGGGGCGGTAACGGGATTCTTAATGGAGAGGGTTACGCCAGAACCGGTTTGGGCCCGTTTAAGCGGCAGGGCTCGTGCATGACCATGCCCGGCTGTGTGATGCGCAGGCGGGAAACGCGGTCAAATTCCGCCACGATATGATCGGCGATTATATGCGTGCTGTTCACCGGGCGCAGGGGGTGGCTGTCCAGTGCGGTGGATGGATCGTGGCGCATAATGTCGCGGACATACCCCTGTTCGACCAGCGCATTACCCGCACAGCGGATGGTATCGTTATAAACGGGGCGTCCGTTGGTGATGCATTCGGAAAGAATGGAATCAGATTCCCCGAGCATGATGACATTGTCCGCCGCGGCGACAAGGCCGTTATACGGATTATATCCGCTTTGTATGTCATTCCATGTTGGCGCGATGATGGTGGCCGGAATGCCCGATTTCGGTTTTGCCGCCGCACTCTCAAATATTTGGCGCAGGTGATCATAGGCAGCATCGTCCGTCCGGCGGCTGGGGCAGAGATAGATCGTGCCGTTTATGGACCCATTCCAAATCATGGTTGAAACGTGTTCTATGGCATCTGCGCTTAACCACAGATCTGTCGTGAATATAGCGGTGAGCGGTGTGGCGATGCCGGGGTGGCGCTCTAAAAATTCGGTTTGAGCCGCCGCCAATCTATCCGCGGAGAGGTGATGCGGCGGCAAATCGCGCAGGATACCGCCGGAAAAAAGATTAAAGCGCATTGCGCCCAAAGATTCCGGGATGAGAATGGTTGGCTTTGGGGATTGTGTGAAATATTCCGGCAGGGTCATCCACCCAATAACAATGTCCGGGTGGCCGTGGCGTTCGCCAAGGATATGAAATTGTCTGACAATGCTATCTGTGTGAACGAAGCAACTATCGAGCATGGCTTGGTCAACGCACAGCATCTGCCCATTCAGTTTTTCGGCCACACGTTGCGCCAGTCCGATGGAACCATGACATTCGCCACGTGTCGGGTCGTTATCGCCGATATAGGCCCAGACTCGCGCGATGCCATCCTTGTTGCAACGAAATCCCTGATCATCTGTCATGGGTATGACACCTTGGGTTTGTCAATCTGCAGGCAAAACGGATTTTGCATGGCCATCATTGTTGGCCGATTCGTGCGGATACGCGATACACGATCAAAATCGCGTGCGATGTACTCGGCGATTTTATCGGTAATGTTGATCGGGGGCAGGCGTGTGCTGTTCAGCGGCGTATCCGGCGCGTGATCTTTCAGATAACGGATATACCCACTTCTTTGCAGATCCCTATACTTTTTTATGTCCCATTCGCTGTCCTCTATGCACAGGCTGTAGCCATCTTGCGCCGGTGGTGCGGGCGGAGGGATGTGGATATGGACAGGGCGGCCATTCGCAATAGACTCAGATATCATAGATTGGGATTCGCCGATTAAAACAACGTGATCGGATTGATCCAGCAAACCGATATAAGGATTATACTGGTTCCGAACGCTGCTCAGCGACGGTGCGATAATATTGAATTTTTGGCTCAGTCCGTTTTGTTTAATGAGGGTCTTCAGTTTCGATACGATTTTTTTGTAGATGTCCGGGTCTGTCCGTGTGGAGGGGCAGAAATAAACTGTGCCCGTGTTGTCGCCCAGGCAGTGTGTATCGATAATGGTCGCCACATTGTCATCGGCACGAATGTTCGCCAGCAGGATGGTGGTGATGGGGTTTTTTATATCGGTGTGGCGTGCCAGAAATTCCCGCCCGTGTTGCGTCAGATCGTCGGCGGTCAGATGATGGGGAACCAGCGGGTTCACGGTGTCATTCTGGGGCAGGCGTTTGACCATGTTGGGCAAAATGGTATCGATCAGGAATGTGGGGTCGGCTTCCGTTTTGTGTATCAACTGCTCTGCGGTGTAGCCGATAACGATATCGGGTCTCCCGTCGCGGTCCATTAATTTTTTCAGTTTCCTGGCCATCGATTTTGTATTGGGAAAGGCTTTGTTCAGCATATCCTGATCGACATACAGCATTTGCCCGTTCAATTTTTCCGCAACACGCTTTGCCAGTCCGGCGGCGCCGCGGCTTTCCCCGCGCATCGGGTCGTCACCGCCGATATATGCCCACACCCGCACAATTCCATCGGCATTGCACCGATAGGGCGGGGTCTTTTGGAGTATCTCGTTCAGTTCCGGTGTATCCATGGTCATCACAGTTTTAAAACGGCGCGCATGATGTTGTCTGTAAATTGAGGGTCGCAACAATCGAAAGTCTTTTTTCTTGCCTGGCTGCTGATGCTGCGGGCGCGGGCGGCAAGGCGGAAACACGCGATAATATCGTCCGCAACGGCATTGGTGGCGTTTAAGGGCGGATAATGCTCTTTCCGCAGCGCAAGTGTGTCGTCCATATCTTCAATAATTTTTATGTATCCGGCTTTTTGTAACTCTTGATAGATAATCCGTGCGTAATGATCGCCCTGACTCAGATAGAGCGGGCGGCCGTTTGCGATCGCCTCGGACAGCATGGACACGGATTGCCCCAGAAGAACGGCATGATCCGCAATGCTCAAAAGTCCTTTGTACGGATTAAACTTGCTCGCGTTTTGTTCGCGGTTTGATGAAATGATGCGGACGCGATCGCCAATATTGTCGTTCGCCAGAGCTTTTTTAAACGCCGAAACCAACGATCTTTGCTGTTTTTCCGATGTGCGGTGGGAGGCGCAAAAATACACAATCGTTTTGTCATTATGGCGGCAGAGTTTTGACAATTTTTGAAGAGCATGTTTATGTTCAAAAATTGATGCGCTGGCCAGAAAGACCGCAATAATCGGTGCATTCAGCTTTCTGTGACGGCGGCGTAAATCGCGCTCGGCCTCTTGCAAAAGATCGGGCGTTATATGGTTGGGCGCGATCTCTCTCAAAAGCGGGTCAGAAAGTTTTTTTGTATGGTTTTCGTTGATGGCGGTCACGTGCATCGTTGGTGCTTTGGGCAGGTAAGCGACAGCTTCACGGGACCGTGTCCCCAGAATAATATCCGGGTTGCCGTGGATTTTGGCCAAGGCAGACAGGCGCTTTTTTAAATCTTTTGTATTGGGGAATGTGCGGTCGAGCATGTCTTGGTCGATTTGCAAACGATCTGCGCCCAGATGATCGGCAATGCAACGGCCAATACCAATCGTTCCGTGTGTATCGCCGCGATCCATGTGGTCCGGGCCGATATAGATCCAGACGCGCGGCTTTCCGTCGGAATTGTTCAGATGCACGGTGGCGTGGCGCATGATGGATTCGGCATAGGCGTCGCGATTGTCGCGATTGAACCGCGCCATACAACGCGTCAGCGCGATGGAGAATTTCGTTTTCAACCCACCGATGGGCGCAGAATCATTATCATTGGCCGCGCCGGGGGCGGGACCAGTGATGGATTTTGCGGTGTTGGCGTCCCATACATCGCTCAAGGGGCAGGGCTCCTCTATTATAAGTTATGGAAATTTATAGAGGAAATGCTTCTGCCGCGCAACTTTTGATGAAAAGGGCGGAAAATCGCCCCTGTCCGGCCCTTAAAACTGTGCCATAATAAGGGGATGGACCGTCTCGCCGAACAAGCCGAAGCTTCAATCTCGATCCTGCCCGACTATCAAGTCTGTGGGCGGGTGACGAAGATTCTTGGGCTTTTGGTTGAAATTGCCGGATTTGGGTCGGATTTGACCATCGGGTCGCGGGTCCGCCTGCACCCGGCGCATGCGCCCAGCGTGCCGTGCGAAGTGGTGGGATTTAAGGATGGCCGGGCGTTGCTGATGCCCTTTGGCAATCTGGATGGGATCGGGCTGGGTAATCCGGCGGAGATTGAGGGGCGCAAGCCCGTGATCTGTCCGGATGATCGGTGGTTGGGCCGCGTGATCAATGGCATGGCACACCCGATCGATGGCAAGGGACATTTGCCGATGGGCGGGCACCCGGTGCCGTTGCGCAATACACCGCCGCCACCGCACAGCCGTCAACGCATGGGCGAGAAACTGGATCTGGGCGTGCGCGCCGTGAATACGTTCACGCCTGTCTGCCGTGGGCAGCGTATGGGGATCTTTGCCGGGTCCGGTGTTGGTAAATCCGTCTTGCTGTCGATGATGGCGCGCTATACCGAAGCCGACATTTCCGTGATTGGCCTGATTGGTGAACGGGGCCGCGAGGTTCAGGAATTTTTGGAAGATGATCTGGGCCCCGATGGTCTGGCGCGATCCGTTGTGATTGTCGCCACCGGGGATGAACCCGCACTCATGCGGCGGCAGGCGGCGTACACGACGTTGGCCGTGGCCGAATATTTCCGCCGACAGGGGAAACAGGTTTTGTGCCTGATGGATTCCGTCACACGTTTTGCCATGGCGCAGCGTGAAATCGGCCTGAGCGCGGGCGAGCCGCCAACATCAAAAGGCTATCCGCCGACCACGTTCGGCGAACTGGCCCGCTTGCTGGAACGTGCGGGGCCGGGTGGGCCGGGTGAGGGATCGATTACCGGGTTGTTCTCGGTTCTGGTCGAAGGGGATGATACCAACGAACCGATTGCCGATGCCGTGCGCGGTATTATTGACGGGCACATAGTTATGGAGCGCGCCATTGCCGATCGCGGACGTTATCCGGCGATTAACGTGTTGCGGTCCGTATCGCGGGCGTTGCCACGGGCGTTGAATGATGAACAGAACGCTATTCTGAAACGCGCGAAGCAGGTGATTACCAGCTACGAGGATATGGCCGAGCTGATCCGTCTGGGCGCGTACCGCAAGGGTACCGATCCGAAGGTGGATGAAGCCATCGATCTGTATCCGAAGATGGAAGAATTTCTGGCGCAGAACAAAGACGATCATACCACCATCGTCGAAGGGTTCGCGCGGATGCAGGAGATGTTGAACTCCGTCGCCGCGCCGCGTGGCCGCCGTGCGTTTTAAGCGGGGGGTAAGCCATGGCTGACCTTAATCCCCTGATCCGCTGGCGCAAATATGTCATCGATGAAAAACAGAAAATCCTGTCCAGCCTGTACCGCGAGGCGGAGAACCTGCAACAAAAGCGCGACAAGATGGAAGCGGATCTGGCCCATGAAAAAGAATTGGCCAGCAACAGCGAAGTGACCGAGGCCACGACCTATTACGGGCGTTATGCCGAAGTCCAGCGTAAGAAAATCGCCCAGATGGATGGGGCCATTGCCAAGATCAATACCCGCATCGAGCGGGCGCAGGATGAAATCCGCGTCGCCTTCGCCGATTTAAAGAAGGTGGAAATTACCCAGAAAAACCGTGAAGATCGTGAAGAGGCGGAACAAAACCGCAAGGAAACGATCATGCTGGATGAAATCGGGTTGGAAACATTTCGCCGGAATGAGGATACGAAGGAGTAGGTGGGCTTTACGCTCACTGTAGCATTCCCGCGAAAGCGGGAATCCATACGATGTTTGCACCTCCTGATGGATCCCCGCTTTCGCGGGGATGCTGATATATGGCGTGATCGATTAAAACAACGATCTATTTTTGTCCTGTGGTCCCGTTGGTTCAATACCGTTATGGGGCGATGGCAGGGCGGATAGCGTGTAATCCCGCCGTTTTTGAACCGCATCAAACAGCCCTTCACCAATAAAGTTGGTTATGGTGCCACCCCGGCGGGCGGCGTTTTGTTCCGGCATTTCATCGTGTTTAAACGGCGCAATAAAAATAGTGGCAACCACGCCATTTTCCGTTCCGCGCAATTCCGCGCGCGGGTTTTGAATGTCGGCGAAATGGGCGGGCAGGGTGCTGGTGTCCATATGACCACCATGCATGGCGACAAAATCATCAATCCTGATGATATTCAGGGCCTGAACACCGTTTTGAATATTTTTGTACACATTCATCATGGATTGATTGGTGATGATATACGGGGTTTCACCATCACGCGGGATGACGGGTTGGATCAGGGCGCGAAATTCGCCGCCGCCCATATGGGCCAGAACAAAGTTTTCATCGGCGATTCCTTCTTTATGCAGGGCGGCGCCGATAATCTGGTGCGCCTGATAATGCAAAACCGAATTGCTGACTTCATGGCCCAGCGTTTCATTCAATCCCGCCAGATTGTGAAAGCTGACCCCCAGCGTAATCGGTGGTTCGTCGTATCCGGTGCGGGCGTTGATATCATCAATCACGCGCAGGGCCGCCCCCGCCATGGCGGGGAAATCGCGCGCGATCAAGGTGCCGCTGGCGAAATCGGCAGAAGGAAACTTTGTCACCTTGGCGCTTAACAGCCGTTCCTGTTCCCGCGTCAGGGTCAGGCCTTTATCCTTCATATCGGCCAGCAAATGGTCGTAGAACGAATTTTCGATTTGCTTCAAGGTCAGGAAATGGTCCGGCTGTAATTGCGTGGCCAATGATTCCAGTGACGGCACGGCGTTTGTATCAATCGTGATGTCGACATGTTTTTGATACAAATCACCCATCGCGGCCATGACATGGGTGTAATGGTCGGCGGCAATGTCGGGGTCGGTGTAGCGGTTGGGGTCAAGGCTGCCCGCTGGTTTCAGGGCGTCGAAGGCCGGGTTGTTCAGGCGGGCCTGACCCAGTTCCGCCTTGGTACGCTGAATGTCGTGATCGGCGGCCTTAATGGCTTCGCTATAGTCGTTGTGGCCGTTGGCTTTCAATTCAAAAATGGTGGCACAGGCCCCGAATCCGTTGGACCGATCATCCAAGGGGCGTTTGGAATGGATGTGGTCATGCAACCCGGCGCGGGCGGTGACCTGCTCAATTTGATGATGCACGTCGTTCAGCAAGGCACGGGCTTCATTTGCCGGTAATCCGGGCAGAACAATACGCACCTCGTCCCCACCGGTGCGCAGGGGGATCATGGCGACATCCGCACGGTTGCCGATGCGGTTTTGTACGGCGTTCGTTATGGTTTTCGCAACGATCAGGGAAATATAATCCGTCATGTTCATGGCATCGCGCATGACGCTCTCGGGGCTGCGCCCTTCGGCGGCGCCAATCAGGAGAGCGAAATGTTCGTTCGTGCCGCGCATGTTGCTGTAATCAATTTCCATCACGCTGACCGGCTGGCCCGTGGTTTGTTCATAGAGTGCGGCCAGACCCATCACCAAGGGTACTTTGGTTTTTTGCTGATACCCCGTTAATTGATCGGGGATCATGTCATCGGCGGCGTAATGATCGGCGGCGGCAATTGCGGCGTCCGGCATATCGGGTTGCAATTTTCGGATCAGATCGTTTTCAAGATCCTGCGGATCGCGATAACCGTTATCGATGTATAATGTGCGGATATGATCCAGAACCATATTGATGTCGGCGGCATTGACGAACACGCTGCTCTTACGGTTCAAATCGGGGATCAGGTCAGGCGAAGGTTTTTTCTTCCCGGTCGCGGCGGCGGCCAGATTGAGCAAATAATCCTGTACTTCCTGCGCGTGGGGCAGGGACGCCAGTGATTCAATAACAACGTGTCCGGTGGCCATATGCGGCGCCTTCCGTCTGATTCACGCGTATCGTATGCGTAAAAGCCTTAAAAACCGTTAAGGCGTGGGCGGTCAGGCTGATTCCTGTACTTCCGCGCGGCGAACATCGACGCGCACCCAATCTTCGGCCCGGGATTGAAAGCCCAACACGCCCTTCATTCCGGCATTTTCAAGGGCGGCGACATACAGGCCCTTCATATGGGCCTGCATCGGCGGGCTGAAAGATTTTTCCCGGGTGCGCAGGATCAAATCGAGGCGTTTGTCTTTCATCAGCCCGTCAATCTGTAGATCCCCCATGCGGTCGAGATTCAGGTCGAAGATAAAACGGGTGCTGTCGCCTTTTTTGGAATCGGAACTGTCGTCATCCTGATCGCTGTGCTGGCGGCGATAGAACATGTGGATTTTGTGAATGTCGTTCTGCCACATCATGGGCAGGGTCAGGGCTTTCCAATCCTGTGTCACGGGTTCGGCATCGGCTTTTTGCAACCCGGCAATATCGCGCCCCATGCGGGTTAAGGCCTGCATCCCGCGGGAATCACGGCGCAGGGCGCTGATGGCATCATCGCCCAGCCACCCGGCCACATCGTTGGCGCGAATGGCGGCGAACAGAAACATCATCGCGGCCCCGGCCTGTGATGGGGACGCGGCGTTTGGAATCATGCGCGCGGTGGCGGCGGCGACCTGTGGCGCGGTGATGGACAAGCTCTGGATCATGTCGTCCATGGCGGGCCAATCCCAATTGGCGAACAGCATGGACGGCGGCGTCATTCCCGTCATACCGGGCATAGCGGGGGCCGTGGATATTGGCGCACCGGGCGCGGGCATGGATGTTCCATCCGGAACCACACCGGGCAAGGGCACAGGCACCGAACGCGGTAATAAATCCAGCGTCATGCCCGTCATCGGGGCATCGCCCGCCCATTGGATGACGAACAATTGGTTCGGCGCAATCAAGGGCGCGTGCAACACAGCCACGGGATTATTTTGCGTCGGCATGTGACCGATAATCGTGGCCTGCGTCGTGATTGGGTTGGGGTTGTTCAAAATCGGGGCCGTGACATCCGGTGTGATGACGGCTTGTGTTGATTGCATGGGGGCCAGACGCACAATGCCTTCGCCCGGATGAATGGCGGTGATGCGCGCATCAATCGTGTGCGGGCGCAGAGATGGAGCCGCGGGTGCGGTTTGCGTCGGTGCCGCCGGAATTTGAATCAGGGCATTTTGCAGCGGGGCGGGCAACGGCGCGGGCCACGTGGCCCCCTGCGGCAACGCGGTCATGGCCATGTCGGGCATAAGGGGGGCCGTGGTGGCGGGTGGTGCTGTTGGTACGCTGTAAAAACCGGATGAGATCGTCACGGGCGCGGGCCGGGGCATGACCACGGGGGCATCCATCAATGGCGGCAATGTGGTGACGGGCGCGGGCGAAACGGATGTGATGGCGGCCGGTTTTGTCGCGGGAAATGCGGGGGCCAGCGTTTGTGCAATGTCCTTCGCAATTTCCTGCGGCATTACGCTCGCGCGAATAAGGGGGGCAGGGATGATGACATCCTCGGCCACGGGCAGAACAATGTCGTGCAATTGCGCGGCGGGCAGCGGCACCAGACGGATAATCACGTCCGGCTGCAACGGTGCGGGTGTTGGCGTTACGACCGGGCGCGGTTGTTGCGTTTGTGCCAGCGTGTCCTGCAATTCCGGCGGCAATGACGGGCGGGTGATGATGGGTGCGGGGCGCGGTTTGTCCTCCACGGGGGCATCATCGCCGTTGGATGGTGCGGAATCCGTTCCGGGTTTGGTGATGGTTGTTTGTGGTGTGTCCGGTTTTTGTGTTGGCGCGGGTTGATCCGGGCGCGGGGCCACTTCCAGCACGCTGACCTGACGCGGGGGCTGGCCATCGGCGCGGGCGGGGGGGATGGTGACTTCTACTTGCGTGCCGGGGGGCGGGGAATCGCGCCCGCGCAAAACCACGTCCACGTCCCCCTCCGCCGTGCGGATTTTGGTGCTGCCGTCTTTGTTCTTGCCAACGACGACGCCGTTGACTGTGGTGGTCTGAATACGCTGGGTCAGGGCCTGAGCAATGGCGGCCACACGCCCCGTGACAATCCCCAAAACAGTGGGGATTTTGGGGCGGTTCCGGGGCGGCGGCGCGCCCGGCGGCAGTGATGATGAACCCGTATCGGTCATGCCATTGCAAACTTCATAAAAAAGACGTAATCCAGAGGCTAATTTCCCTTTATTATACCACCAAATCGGGACAAAGACTGTTAACCGGGATAGGCAAAATGCACAATAATTTCAAAAGATTCGGGTTTGTTTTCATGGTGTTGGCCGGGCTGGCTTTGAGCCTGCCATCCATGGCTGAGGAGGCGACCAAGGAGGCCGCGCCTGCCCAGGAAGCAGCCAAAGAAGCAACCAAGGAGGCACCCAAAGACGCCCCCAAAGAAAAGACCGTTAAAATCACCGAACCCAGCCCGGTCGAACAGGCTGAATTCGCGGTGAACCTGTTTATGCAGGCGTGTCTGGCCAATGGCGGTGATAAAGACCGCCTGCGCAAATGGGTGAAAGAGGTCAAATTGCCGGAAGTCACCGGCGAAGATGCCAAACCGTTTTTGAGCAACACGCCGTCCGGTCAAGGCCTCGCATGGTCGGCCAGCGGCAAGCAGGGACGTTTCGTTCTGGTGTCCGAAGAAAATGGCGCGTGCACCATCTATTCCCGCAAGGCTGATGAAAAGAAAGTCCACGAGATGATGAAGTGGATGAAAGACAATCTGGACAAGAACAAGGGTGAACAAAAAATCACCTATGAGCTGCGGACAGAAAACGACAAGGAACAAAAACTGAAACGCACCTTGATCGCTGTGCGCCGTAAGGACATGGGCAATGATATTGGTATGGTCGCCACGACCAGCACCACGCATCCGAGCCTGGCCGCGATTATCAGCATCTTCGCGATTGAGAGTGGTGCGAAGATGTAACCCTCTGTCCCCTTCCTGTCATTCCCGCGAAAGCGGGAATCCAGGGGACCGGGACGATTTTAGCCTCTATGGCTCTGGATTCCCGCTTTCGCGGGAATGACAATGGGAAGAAGAATTTTAAAAATAAAAACCCCCGGATCATCTCTGGGGTTTTTTATTTGTCTGCTTTTATCTGTTACGCCGTCGCCGCTGCGCGGGTTTCGGCCATGTCGCGCATCACGGCGCGGGCGATTTTTTCGACGTCTTCCGCCGCTTCCGTGTTGGGGGAGCGGATCAGCAACGGTGTTTGATTGCGAATGCATTCCTTCACGCGCGGATCAATCCGGATCATGCCCATCATCGGCGGGGACAGGCGCAGGAAGTTTTCACACGCCTTCAGCAATGTTTTATAGGTGCGCTCGCCCTCAATCGTGCTGGGAGCTTGGTTCACCACGATGCCGATATTTTTCGACATGCCCGCGGCGTTGCCCAGTTTGATAAAGGCGTAAGCATCGGTCAGCGATGTCGGCTCATCCGTCGACACCAGCAAGGTGCGGGTGGATGTGGCGGCCATCATGCGCACGGTGCGGTCAACGCCCGCGCCAAGGTCGATGATGACGACATCGTATTTATCGGCCACTTCCAGCAATTGGTCGCGCAGGAAGGTCAAACGCTGGCCCGGCAAAGCGGAGAGGGAGGCCTGACCGGAACGGCCAGCAACAATATCGAACCCGCCTTCTTCGTAACGCTGTACAACCTTGTCCAGACCCAGACGGCCACGGATCACGTCGTTCAAATCGCGTTTCGGCATCAGACCCAGTTGCACGTCCACGTTGGCCAGCCCCAGATCCCCGTCGAACAGCAGGACTTTTTTGCCCTGACGCGCCAGCGCGTGGGACAGGGTGATGGAAAACCATGTCTTGCCCACGCCGCCCTTGCCACTGGCAACCGCGATAATGTTCTTGCCGCGCCGGAAGGTTGGCGTAGCGGGTGTCGCTGGGTCTTTTTCGGCCGTTAACGGTGACTCGGTCATGGTGTTATCCTGCATTGACTGTCTTTTTGGGCGACGCCGAACCGGGGGATGTCGTGGAACCACGATCCGCCGGGGCGCTGCGGGGCATCAAGATACGCGCCAGACGATCCGGCGACATCCCGAACAGGCCTTCGGCCACCTGAGATGTATTGCTGGCGTCTGCAAAAACCAGGCCACCATAATGGGCGGCGGCCAGAAGCCCGCCAATGCGGCGGGCAATATCCAAACGGGTCGACATCATCGTGCGGACGCCAAGGCTGGCATACACACGGGCCATTTCCCCGGATTCATCGGCATCAACACCCGCGGGCATGACCAGAATGGGGTCCATGTTCGCCACGGCCATCATGCGGGCCAGGTCGCGCATTTCCTGCGGGTTAAAGGGGTTCAGGCCCCCGGTATCAATCACGATGTGGTCCGCACCGCGCACGGCGTCCATCGCCCGGCCCAGATCGCGCGGATCACGCGCTTTTTCCAGCGGGACGTTCAGTATTTTGGTAAATGCCGCCAATTGTTCGACGCCACCGGCGCGCAGCGTATCGGTGGTAATAACGGCCACTTTTTGCCCAGCCATAACGGCGCGTGTGGCCATTTTTGCCACGCCCAGCGTTTTGCCTGCACCCGGCGGGCCGACCAGCACGAAATTTTTGCCGACCGCCTTGTGGGGCAGGGGGCGGAATACGTAAAGATGTTCAAGGGCGGCGACCAGCGCCTCATGCGCGTTGCCCATGCCGGCGACGGTGGCGCAGGATACGACTTGATCCGTGATTTCTTCCGGTACGGCGTGCTTGAGCATAATGTCGGTCAGCTCTTCCGCGACCGCGTTTTCGTCCTGCTCGGCATCATATTGCAACCATCCGCCATCCTGCGCCCGGCTTTGCGGGGTGGATGTGGTGGGTTCGCCCCATCCATCATTGTGGGACTCAAACGTTTCCTGCTCCACGGCGGCGGTGACGCGCACGGATTTACCCCCGTTTTCTTCGCGGGTTGCGACGATAATGGCATCTTCTCCGAGCGTTTCGCGGATCATATGCAATGCCTCTGTCATGGTTTTGGCATAGAACGATTTAAGGCGCATGGGCGGGACCGTGAACTGTGATTCACTTAACGATTATATGTTTTCTAGAATCACTATTCTAGACAATAAACGTAAAGGACGTTTAAGTGAATCCCTGGATTTAAGAAAAATGCCGTAATTCTTTGGGGTGCGGCCCTCTCCCCCAACCCCTCTCCCAGAGGGAGAGGGGAGAACGGGTGCGGAGATGACTCCCTCTCCCTCTGGGAGAGGGGTGGGGAGAGGGCCTTGCGGAGTTTTCCATCAATCCGGGATTTTTGCGCCCAGCCCGGTATAGGGATTCAATTTCAAGGCGTTAACCAGCCCTTCGATCGCGGCAATTTCATTTTGCACCGTGGCCAGATCCTGTGGCGTCAGGGCATGGAACAAATGGCCGATTTCAAATAATGCGCCGGGGCGTGAAATGGCGAACAGAATTTCGGACCCGCGAAAGCTGGCTTCGAAATTTTTGGTGCCGATATGGTCCCCGACAGCCAAGAAAGATTCCATAAAACCGGGATCGAGGATGTAATGCGCTTCAAGCTGGTCCGTGGCCATCACGTCGAACCGGTTTTCAAAATCCGGGGCGGACAGGCGGACGGGTTCGAATTTTGAAAACGCGGTGCGCCAGAACCGCCCGGCGGCCCCATCGGGCATAATCACCGTGTGGGCGTTCAGGGTTTTGCCGATCCCGATGCGAATCACCGCACCGTGGAATACGGTGGTTTCGGTGGTGTCGCCATCACGGTCCCGGCTGATATCGACCAGATTCATTTCCTGAAACGCGACGGGGACATTGGCGATGGTGCCCGTAAATCCATCTTCAATCCCGCATCGGTCATGCGGCGGCAAAATGGCGTGGGGGGCGACATCGTCCCAGTCCATCACGCCATCGGCCTTAAATTCCAATCCCATCCCGGTGGCCAGATCGCGCATCAACGCGGCCTTGGTCCGCTTGCGGTATTTCATGTTCATGACATGGAACAGGACCAGCGTGACAATCGCGGTCCAGAATAAAACGAACACCCACGGAAACCCCGTTTCCTCCGACATCATCAACGCGCCAATGGCACACAACGCTGCAAAGGCCATGGGGGAACCCATGACGAACACCTGCATATAACGCTGGCGTTGTTCGTCCAATGTAGCGCAGAGGGTGGTGATGTCCGGGGTTTGTGCCTGCATTTTATAACCCGATATGAGGGTTCATGTTTAGTGTTTCAACGATATCGGCGACGATGGCAATGTCGTCAATGACCTGCTTTATGGCCAGCGTATCAGTCGGGGTGTGAAGGTTGCCAAATTCAAAGAGGTCACGATTAAAGGCAATCGCGATGGCCAGCGTATCTTTGTAAAAACTAGCACTGACCGATTTTGCGCCGACGGGTTGCGTGGCCTCTAAAAAACGTTCAATGAAGGACGGGTCGAAGATGTAATGGCCTTCGGTTTCTGATGTTGAGTAGATTTTGAATTGGTCCTGAAACTTTCGGCTGACCATATTGACGCGTTTAAAGGGCAGGAAGCGCGGGTCCATATTGGCGGCAGTTTTGCGCGTCACATAATCACGCGAGAAAATCAGCGTGTGGTGGTCCAGATATTTATTCAGGGGGATGGTGGCGACAACCCCTTGAAACATGACGTAGCCGCTTAACCATTTGCCGCGTTCAATGTCGATATGTTTGGCAATCAGGCGGGCTTCTTGAAATTGTATACGGCGCTCGCCGATCGTGGCCTCAAATCCATCCTCCACCAGCCGAATATCGTAGCTGGGTAACAGCAGGTGATCATACAAATCGCCCAGACGAAAAAAACCGGTGGGGTTGTATTTAATGTTCAATTCCTGGGACAGAGCGAACATAAGGCCGCGTTTGACATGCCTTAAATATTTTTTCTTTTGTTCGCGTGCCCCGGTAAAGGCCGCTGCGCTTAACGCGGCAAAGAGAGCTGTCGTCTTTGCGATGATTTCAATGTCAGGATCGGCGCGGCCCATAAAAAGGAACCAAACAAACCCCGCCGCCATACAGGCATACAGTCCCCAAAACACGATATAGCCATTGCGATGAAAGCGGCGGACGCTTTCGAAGCTGTCAATTTTATGCTGGATTGTGCGTTCAATGTCTTTGGCAATGTCCAGACGTTGGATATGCAAGTCCATATCCTTGATCTGGTCGATGCTGTCGAATGATGGACTCAAATCTGTCCCAACGTCCTGATCTTGGCTTTCGGGTGGATTTCGTTTTGTGACATGACCACCGTTTGCGGGCGGAAGCGTTCGACGATCGACCGGACATAGGGGCGAATGCCGGGGGAGGTGAGCATGACCGGAACTTCACCCGTCTGGGCCAATTTTTCGTACACGGTGCGGACCGCAGTGATGAAATCCTGCAATTGGCTGGGGGCCATGGCCAGTTGTTTTTCTTCGCCATCACCCAGCAGGGATTCGGCAAAGGCCTGTTCCCAATCCGGGGACAGCGTGACCAGCGGCACAACGCCATGGGCGTTGACGTTGCGTTCGCAAATCTGGCGCGCCAGACGGGATCGCACATGTTCGGTGATAATGGTGACGTTCTTGGTGTAGATGGAGGCTTCGGCAATGCCCTCCAGAATGGCGGGCATGTCGCGGACCGAGACGCGTTCGGACACCAGATTCTGCAACACACGCTGCAATCCGCTGACCGACATTTTGCCCGGAACGACATCGGCGACCAGTTTCTGGTAATCGCCCGGCAGTTCGTCCAGCAATTTTTGCGTTTCGGTGTAGGACATCAGATCGGACATGTTGTCCTTGACGATTTCGGTCAGATGCGTGGTGACGACCGTTGGGGCATCCACAACGGTGTAACCACGGAAATGCGCTTCCTCGCGGTATTGTTCGTCGATCCACATAGCGGGCAGGCCGAAGGTCGGTTCCACCGTATTTTCACCGGGCAGGGTAATGGCGGCACCCGTCGGGTCCATGCACATCAGCATGCCGGGGCGAACCTCGCCACGGCCCGCTTCGATTTCCTTGATGCGCACGGTGTAGGTGTTGGCGGGCAGTTGCAGATTGTCCTGAATCCGTACGGCGGGCAGGATGTAGCCCATATCTTCGGCCAACTGACGGCGCAATCCCTTGACCTGATCGGTCAGCTTGTTGCTGCCTTCGCCCTGAACCAGCGGGAGCAAGCCATAGCCCAGCTCCAGCCTGATTGTGTCGATGGCCAAGGCTTTGGATATGGGTTCTTCGGCCACTGCGCCTTGTTTCTGCGGGGCGGCGAGGGCGATTTTCTCTTCCTCGACGGTTTGTTGTTTCCGCATGCTCAACCACGCCAGACCCGCCGTGATGCCGCCGAGGAACAGGAAGGGCAATGTGGGAATGCCGGGAACCAGACCCAGCATGATGATCAAACCACCGGACAGGCCCATGGCTTTCGGATAACGCGAGAACTGAACCGTCAACGCTTTGTCCGCCGCGCCTTCAACGCCGGCCTTGGACACCAGCATACCGGCGGCAACGGAAACGATCAGCGCCGGGATCTGGCTGACCAGACCGTCACCGATGGTCAACAGGGTATAATTCTGCGCCGATTCAGCGAGGCTGAGCCCGTGCTGGGCCGTGCCGATGATGATACCGGCGACCACGTTGATGAAGGTAATCAGCAAACCGGCGATGGCGTCACCGCGCACGAATTTCGCCGCACCGTCCATGGCCCCGAAGAATGTGCTTTCCTGCTCTAGATTTTTCCGGCGCAGTTTGGCTTCGTCTTCGGTGATCAGGCCGGATGACAAATCGGCGTCGACCGCCATTTGTTTACCGGGCATGGCGTCCAATGTGAAACGCGCGGCCACTTCGGCAATACGGCCCGAACCCTTGGTAATAACGACGAAGTTGACGATAACCAGAATGGCGAAAACGATACCGCCAATGACGTAGTTTTCGCGGATGATGAATGTTCCGAACGCTTCGATAACATGCCCGGCGGCGTTGGACCCCTCGTGCCCGTTTTCAAGGATCAGGCGCGTGGAGGCAATGTTCAGACCCAGACGCAGCGCCGTGGTGATCAGCAAGACGGTCGGGAACGTTGAAAATTCCAGCGGTGTCTTGATGAACAAGGCCGTCATCAGGACCAGAATGGAGAAGGTGATAGACAGCGACAAGCCCATGTCCAGAACGAAGGGCGGCAGCGGCACCATCATGAACATCAGGATGACGACGATACCCAGGGCCAGCAAGGCATCCCCGCGCAGCACCGATCCAGCCGCACCCTTGGCGCGACCCATGTTCAACGAAAAATTCGACGGTGCATCAGCCATGAAAAAAACAGCCCGGACGGGGAAAGAGCATTACACAAAAGAACCCCCGCCTTGATCCCGTTTCCGGGTGTCGGCAGGTGTCCATAATATTTTACGCGGGGCGGGGGGAACATGCAAACCCTGATCCGTGGATTTCGGTGTTAAACACTTGTCATTCTGCGGTTTTCCATTAGGATTCGGGGATGATTTCCGCACCGCCTTCACACTCTTTTCCGTATCATGGCTTTGCCCGTGCCGTTCGCCTCGTTTTGCTGGCGGGCGTGGCCGGGGGGATGATGTCCGCCTGCATTACGACCAATGTCCGGTCGCTGAAGGTCAGCGGGTCTGATTACAACAGCTATCTGGCGCGGGAGTATCAGGCGCTGGCCGGGATGGAGCAGGAGGGCGGGGACCGTGACTTGTCCGCCCATTTTGCGCGCAAGGCCTTTGCCGCGGCGAAAGCCAAGCCGGTTGCGCGGGATGTTGTGGACCCGAATATTATTCCCGTGTCGCTGACCCCCGATCTGGACCGGGCGGCGATGGCGTTGGATGAAGCGCTCTCCATCATGCGCGGCATCGGCAATGACAATGCGCTGGCCGTGGCGCAGGTGAGTTTTGATTGCTGGGTTGCGCAATCGGCGATGCAGCAGGATGTGTTATCCGTCATTGCCACGCTGCCCTGCCGGGATCAGTTTAGAAATGCGATGCAAAGCCTGTCCGGCGACGTAGATCAGGCGGCGGTACGCACCGCCGTGTATTTTGATACCAACAGCATTGTGATCAATGAACAGTCGCGCATTGTGTTGATGGATCTGGCTGTATCCATGCGCCATCGACCGCACTGGACGCTTGATTTATCAGGCGTAACCGACACCAGCGGGCGCAATAAACCAAACCCGTCTTTGTCCATGCGCCGGGCCATTGCCGTGCGCAATGCGCTGGCGCAAATGGGGATTGATCCGGACCGTATTGCGGTCGAGAACGAAGAGCATGCCGACACGGTGTTGGGTGATAGTGATACCGAAACCGGCGATCATGCCGAAAATCGCCGCGTGGATATTGTTGCCACGCCATCGTTTGGTTTTACGGGATAAAAAAACGGGGCCGATGGGCCCCGTTTTTGTATTCAATGCGACACAGAATTAGTGTGCAGCGCCTTCTTCAGCAGCCGGAGCTTCCATCACAGGCGCTTCCATTGCCGGGGCTTCCATCACTGGGGCTTCCATAACCGGAGCGGCGTTTTCAACGGCTTCCGGTTGCGGCATTTCGATGCCCATTTCAGCGTTGCTCGGTGCAGCGTCAGCAGCCGGAGCGGCTTCTTCGGTTGCAGCAGCGTCAGCCGGAGCCGCGTCTTCTTTTTTGTTGTCGCAAGCGGCCAGAGCCAAAGCCGGCAGGATCATTGCGCTCAGCATCAGGGTACGGAAATTGATCATGATTATGTATCCTTGTCAGTCGTTTTTGGTTGTTTTTTAGGGGCTTATCGTTCCCCGCCGGCGGCGGCCGGGACATCGATCCCCTCGTCTTTATACTGGTTCAGCTTGTTCCGCAAGGTCCGTATGGAAATACCCAGAATATTGGCCGCATGGGTCCGGTTGCCCAGGCAATGACCCAATGTATTCAATATCATATGGCGTTCCACATCGGCGATGGTCCGGCCCACCAGGGTCTCAACCGCCCCCGGATTCTGGATTTCAGACGGGGAGGAGGAGGCCGTGGCCCCCGCGCCGGATACGCCGGACAAAGACGGGGCGTTGCCCGGGCTGGCCGCCGGGGAGGACCCCAGACCGCCGCCTTCGGGCAGGAAGATGGCTTCGGTTTCAATTTCATCGGCCATCGACATCAGCACGGCACGGTGCATGGTGTTTTCCAGCTCGCGAATATTGCCGCGCCATTTATAGGCTTGCAGGGCGCGCTGGGCATCCGCCGCAATGCGTTTTTTATCAACGCCATTCTGGTCAGAAAATTTATCGGCGAAGAATTGCGCCAGCGGTGCGATATCGCCCGGGCGTTCGCGCAAGGCGGGCAGGCGGATATTGACGACGTTCAGGCGGAAATACAAATCTTCGCGGAACTCGCCCTTCTTCACGCTGTCTTCCAGATTGCGGTTCGATGTTGCGATCAAGCGCACATCCACCTTCACCGGGTCGTTGTTACCAATGCGGGTGATTTCGCGTTCCTGAATCGCGCGCAGCAATTTGGCCTGCAAGGACGGGTGCATTTCGGTCACTTCGTCCAGCAGCAAGGTGCCGCCATGCGCTTCTTCAAATTTGCCAAGGCGGCGGGATGTTGCGCCGGTAAACGCACCCTTTTCATGGCCGAACAATTCAGATTCCAGCAATGATTCCGGAATGGCGGCGCAGTTCAGGGCAATGAACGCGCCGTCCTTGCGTTTGGATTTGTTGTGAATGTAGCGCGACATGACTTCTTTACCCGTACCGGATTCACCCGTGATCAACACGGTGGCTTCGGACGGGGCAATTTTGTCGGCCATTTTGACGACGGCCTGCATGACCGCGTCATTCGCGATCATCGTATTGTTTTCTTCGGTCACGGCGGACAGAACCGCCGCGATCAATTCTGCATCCGGGGGCAGGGGAATGTATTCTTTCGCGCCATCCTGAATCGCCTTCACGGCGGCGCGGGCGTCGGTGTTGATGCCACAGGCGACGACGGGCAAATGGATGCGCTCGGCCTTCAGCGCTTCAACAAACTGGCCGACTTTTTGTTTCACGTCGATCATCACCAGATCGGCGCCCTTGCCATTCCGCAACGCGCCGAGGGCTTGTTCGATATCTTCGCAATGGATGACTTTGGCGCCGCGCTGCAGGGCGATTTTACCCGCCGCGCTGATATAGCCTTCAAGTTGTCCGACAATCATTAGACGCATGTTCACTTAACCCCTTTTGAGTCAATGATATTAGGGCCAAAGTGGGGGAAGGAAAAGGGTGAATGGCATACTTTGCCATAATTTTCACAGCTTTAAGGCTTGATTCTCAATCGAAATATTTGATCCGCTCGGCTGGCGGCAATTCGCTGTTCAACAGCATTTCCAGACGGCGGGGGTTGTCCTGCCGGGCAATCGAGGTCATGGCCAGGGCGATCATGGTTTTGATCGTGGCTTCGTCATTGGAATTGCGTTCCAGCTTGGCTGCCAGTGGGGCCAGCAAAACCATGCCCAGCACCGCGCCATAGAAGGTGGTGAGCAGGGCCACAGCCATGGCCGGGCCAATCGCATCCGGGTTATCCAGATCGGCCAGCATTTGCACCAGACCAATCAGCGTCCCGATCAGCCCCATCGCCGGGGCAATTTCGGACCCGCGGCGCAGAATATTGGCGGACCGGCGGTGGCGTTCAACCAGCGCGTCGATTTCCTGGCTCAATACACGGTCAATGTCGTCGGCGTTATAACCATCGGTGACCAGTTGCACGGCGCTTTGCAGGAACTTGTCTTTCTTCAATTCGCTTTCGGCCCCGGCTAGCGCCAGCAAACCGCGTTTGCGCGCAATCATGGCCAGATCCATCAATTGTTTCGCCATCACGGATGGTTTCCACACGCGGCGGAACAGGGAATTGCCCATGACGCCAATGGATTTGCGCAGTTCTTCGCCGGTGAAGGCAATGCTGGTCGCGGCAACGGTGCCCAGAACAACGATCAGGATGGATGGCAGGTTAAAGAAGCTGGCGTTGCTTTGACCAATGGCGATACCACCGGCAATCAGCGCCAACGCGCTTGTCACACCAACAACGGTGGCCAGATCCAGCTTGCGGCGGGGCGCGGTGATGCTGAGGACCACATCCGGACCACCAGCGCCCCCGGATGAATCATCGGAGCTTTGTGCGGCACGCAGTTGGGATGCATCACTGGTCATTCGGTTTTACCAAAATCAATCAGAACGTGGAGGATTAGTTGCGATCCGATTTTACAATCTCGGTCATGGTCACGCCCAATTTGTCTTCGACCACAACAACCTCGCCACGGGCGACCAGACGGTTGTTGACGTAGATGTCGATGGCTTCGCCGACTTTGCGGTCCAGTTCAACCACGGCACCGCGGCCCAGTTTCAGCAACTGGCTGACCTGCATCGTCGAGCGGCCCAGAACGGCGGAGATTTGCACCGGAATGTCATAGATGGCGGTGACGTCACCGGCCATCGGTTCGCCATACTCGTAATCTTTCTCGTCGCTTTCGGGCAGGCCGACGGATTCGATTTCGTTCAGGTTCATCCCTGCTTTGGCTTTTGTATCCTGATTGTCGTCCGTCATGGGGACTTCTCCAGCTTATTGGCTTTGATCGGATGCGGGGGGTTCCGTTACGGAAATCACCGCATTGTGAATGTTCTGTTCACCATTATCCGTCAGGTTGGCCCGGTCTGCAAGGATCTGTTCAATCTGGGCGCTAATCTGTTCGGCCAGATGCAGGGGATCGCGCACGGCGGTGCCGTTGGCCCACCCCATCCGGCATTGCCCGGCGGCCAGTGACGGGTGGCTGCGCACAGTGCAGCGGGCGCCCTGACCGGTATCGCGCAAAACCGAATCAATATGCTGGCGAATCGTATCGACGTAAGATTCCGGCACTTCGATGACGATTTCCGGCATATCGCGCACGGTTTCCAGCACGTTTTCAATCATCAACTTCACATCGTTCAGGCCCGTCTGTTCATTCAGCGACGGGAAACAGCGTTTGAAAATGGCATGGGCCAGCTGAACCGCTTCTTCCTCGAACGTGTTGTAGCGCATGGCTTCGGCGCGGAAGAGCAGGTCGAAATGATCGCGAATGCTGTTCAGCGTCATTGAAACGTCTTTTTCAATGCTGCCCAGCGTTTCGTTGACACCGTCCTTGTGCCCTTGTTCCATGGCGGCGCGGGTCGCCTTGGTCAGTTCTTCTTCACTGAATGTCGGGGGCGGGGGCGGTTCGTCGGGTGCAAGGATATCTTCCTCTTCCGCCGCATCGAATTTGTTGCGGTCGAACAGGAATTTCCGGACGTCTTTCGGCGATGCTGTATTCTTGTCACTCATTTAAACGCCGTTCCGAGCCTTAGTAAATCAGCTCGTCTTCCTCGTTGCCGCTGGCAATCACGATCTCGCCGCGGGCTTCCAGATCCTTGGTCACATTGACCACGTATTGTTGCGATTCCTCGACTTCTTTCAGGCGGACCGGGCCCATGGCGCCCATGTCTTCCTTCATAATCTTGGCCGCACGTTCCGACATATTGGAGAAGAACAGGTCGCGCAAAGATTCCGTTGCGCCTTTGAGGGCGAGGGGCAGTTTGTCCTTGTCCACGGCACGGATAATGGTCTGGATCGCCGCCGGGTCCAGTTTGGCCAGATCCTCGAACGTGAACATCAGGCTGCGGATCTTCTCGGCCGATTCCGGTGTGATGCGTTCCAGCTCTTCCATGAAGCGGGTTTCGACCGAACGGTCGAGGTTGTTGAAAATCTCGGCCATGACTTCGTGGCTGTCGCGGCGCTGGGTGCGGGACAGGTTGGCCATGAATTCGGTGCGCAGGGTTTTCTCGACGTCTTCCAGAACTTCCTTCTGCACCGCTTCCATGCGCAGCATGCGGTGGATGACTTCCATCACGAAGTTTTCCGGGAGCAGGGCCATCACGCGCGCGGCGTGGTCCGGTGTCACCTTGGACAACACGACGGCCACGGTTTGCGGATATTCTTTTTGCAGGAAGTTGGCGAGGATTTCCTCGTTCACGTTGCCCAGTTTTTCCCACATGGTACGACCCGCGGGACCGCGGATTTCTTCCATGATCTGGGTCACTTTGTCTTTGCCCAGAACTTTGGTCAGCAGGCGTTCCGTGGAATCCATCGTGCCGACCAGATTGTTGGTCGAACTCATTTGTTCCGCGAAATCGATAAACAGGCGTTCAACCACGTTGGCGCTGACCTTGCCCAGGTTCGCCATGGTTTGGGAGATTTCCATGATCTCCTCGTCATCCATATGCTCGAAAATCCGGGCGGTGTGTTCCTCGCCCAGGGCCAGCATGAAGATGGCGGCTTTTTCGGCACCGGACAGGGTGCGATAATCCTCACGTACACGCATCGTGCGCTCGTTCCCTTTTTATCTTAGCTTTCCTGGCTCATCCAGCTCCGGATCACGGAGACGGTTTCAGCAGGGTAGGTGGATACAATATCTTCGACCTTGCGGACGGAGGATGCTTTAACTTTGCCTTCGACCTGTTTCATGTCGATCAGGCTGTCTTCTTCCTCGGCTTCCGGCGGGCTGAATTGTTCGCCGCCCGGACCGGTCAACGCCGGTGTCGGCGCGCGCGCGGAGAGCAGGGTTTGTTGGTCGCCATCATCTTCGTCGGTCAGCCCTTCGGTCGCCAGCAAGCGGCCCACCATCGGCTGCAGAACCAGCAGAACGACCAGAATGACCATGATCGCCACGGTGATAATTTCGGCGGCGCGCAGGATGTCGCTGCGTTCAAAGCCGAACAACAGGTTGGACACATCGTCGGAAACGATATCCATATCGGCGAATTGCATGTTTACAATTTCAACCGTGTCGCCACGGGATTCATCGTATCCGATCGAGGAGCGCACCAGTTGGCGGATTTGTTCCAGTTCCTGTTCGCTGCGTGGCTGGTACGTTTTGTTGCCTTCGGCATCGGTGACATAGGTGCCATCAACCAGAACGGCCACGGACAGGCGTTTGACTTCGCCCACTTCGCTGACGCGGTTGCGGACGGTTTTGCTGATTTCAAAGTTGGTGGTTTCTTCGACGCGGGATCCTTCGACCGAGCTGCCCGGTTCACCCAGCAGATCACCGGAAATACCCGGCAGGTTGTTTTGAACGGATACGTCCTGCGGTGCAGATTCTTTTTCTGAATTTAGTTCTTCAACCGTTTGAACGGAACGGGCAACCTGGCTTTCCGGGTCGAACACTTCTTCGTTCGTGGTGATGCGGTCGAAGTTCAATTCGGCGGTGACCGTGGCGCGCACGCGGCCATACCCAACGGTACGGCCAATAATGTCCTCAACCGATTGTGTCAGGCGTGTTTCATACGCACGGCGCATTTCTTCGGCCTTCATCGCCATCAGACTGGTGTCTTGTTCGCCGCCACGCGCCAGCAGGTTGCCCTGACTGTCGATCACGGACACGCTGTCCGCTTTCATGTTGGGTACGGCAGAGGAGACAAGCGACTGGATCGACATAATTTGTTCGCGTTCCAAACGAGCGCCTTGGTTCAATTGAATGAACACGCTGGCGCTGGCTGGGCGGTTTTCGCGGCTGAACAATTCACGTTGCGGCAAAACCAGATGAACGCGGGCGGCCTTGATCGGGCCGAGCGCGCCAATGGTGCGGGCCAGTTCGCCTTCCAATGCGCGAACCTGATTGATGTTCTGGATGAAGTTGGTGGTGCCAAAGCCCGATTGCTGATCAAACAATTCGTAACCCATCGACCCACCGTTGGGCAGGCCAGCTTCGGCCAGCAACATGCGCGCGCGGCCCACTTCGCTTTCGGGGACCATGATGCGCGTGCCGTCGGGCGACACGTCGTAACGAATTTGGGATTCTTCCAGTTTTGCGGCAACGGATGCGGAATCCGTGGTGGACAAATCGCTGTACAACAATTTCAGCGACGGCGTGGATACGCGCATCGACACGAAAATGAAAAAGATCAAAAGCGTCACCAGCACGCCGCCCATGATGCCGAGGCGAGCGGGGCCAAGCTGTCGCAATGTATCCATAAAGCTGTTCACGTCTGCAATCCTGACAGTAGCGTTAAAGCGTTTGAGCGCGGTGTTGTTTTTAGGTCAAACCGCACGGACGCGCGGCGCAGAAAACGAGGGTTTCTCATATCAAAGGTACCCGAGAACGAGAGTCCGCGCAAATGCGAACCGCATCGTAAAAATTATAGCGCGTTTTGGGGTTCTTTGCCACGTATGCGGGCCTGTTCCGCCCGGTCTATCCCTTTGAGTTTTCTGGCCCTGTTTGCCATTGCTCATGCCAAATCTGCTGAATTTCCAGTAATGGCTTGATTTCAACTAATATTATGCGCCCGCTCTGCTTAATCTTTGTTGAATCTGTTCATTGTTACTGGAATGTTTCATTTAAGTTAACTGGCCTATCGCAAGTATAGTTTTGAAGTAGTGTAGTATAATTTACCCTTTTGATCGTAGTTTATTCGCAGTAACGTGTGCCATTACTTAGTAAAGCCATGAAGTTTAGTTTTTTCGAATATTTGCAGGTGCGGCAATTTTCCTTATTTTCGGGGCGAATATTGGCTGCATACATGGGTGAATGTGCGCATTTTCTTGACTCTTGGCGTGGAATCGCGGTAGCATGGTATCTAGGTAGTATACCAAAAGTGTGACCGCGCCCCGCATTGAATAAAAAGGGCGCATTCGGGTGGGGACCCGGAGCGCACACTGGATAGAGGGTATACGGGTCAGGAAAGAATGATTGAAGCAGTAAACTCAGTGCTGTCTAACGCGCCGCTGATTCGGGGAAGCACCGAACAGCAGAGCACGTCGCGCACGAATGCTGCCAATCCTGATAAGGTTCAAGTGGTGGCACAGGCCCCGTATATCAGCCCCTATGTTCATGTTGATGTGAATCACGACAAGGCCGTGTTGCAATTGCGCGACCCGGATACGGGCGATGTCGTTCGTCAAATCCCGTCCGAGCCGATGCTGGATGCGATGCGCCGTCAGGACGCAACGCTGGAAGCCCGCCGTATGGCCCAGGCCGAACAATCCGCCCGCGAAACCCGCGTGCAGCAAGTGTCCCAACCGGTTCAGCAGCAGCAAGTTCAGGTGCAGGTGTCCCAACCCGCGCCGCAAGTGCAGGCCCAGACCCCGACACAACAACAATTCGCTGCTTTTGCCAGCGCCGCCAATTTCGCAGCGACCAGCCAGTCAACAACGACGGTGAGCGTCCTCGCGTAACATCTTGAGCAGGTGGGAAAAACTAAAACCAAAGCGACCGATGATCCGGTCGCTTTTTTGTTTGTGTTTTTGTGGATACGGGGCGGATCGTATTGAATGTTGTGGTGGTAAAAGCCTCGAATAAGCAGAAATCTTTCAACCCAACCCTCCGTCCCAGCCACCCGTCCCAGCCATCCGTCATTGCCCGGTTTATCCGGGCAATCCATCGGCTGGTATGGATCACCCGGATAAACCGGGTGATGACGATAATGGGGGATTCTTCAGACGTCGTCATACCGGCGAAGGCCGGTATCCAGTGGATGTATCGTATGGATACCGGCCTTCGCCGGTATGACGCGGAGTAATGATGCCTTCTCATTCATGCCTCAAAAAACAAAAAACCCCGGCGCGTCTTCCGCATCCGGGGATTTTTAAAAATTGTGGGGCAGGGCGGTGTTACTTCTCTCCGGCCTTTTTCTCCGCCGTGGCTTCGCTCTCCGGCGTTGGCTTCGTCATCAACCCGGCGGCAATTTCGCGGTTGATGTCGATTAGCACATCCAGCTTTTCCTTCTTCGGATCGGCCAGAATATCCAGCGTGCGTTTAAAAACATAGGCACCCAAATTGGCAATATTGGCGCGCAAACTGTCGGGGCGACCATCTTCTTCACCAGCGGTGGCATTATCCACGAACATCAGCCAGATCTGCCGGTTATGGCGCAGGGCGTCGTCCAGCTCTTCCAGCGTGTAACTGTCCCATCGATTTTGAATATCCTGCAATTTCTGCACGGCTTTTAACAACGCGCGCGCTTCGATCTCGCGCGGGTCGGTTGTGGTTGTGCGGGCGTGCTGGGCATAGGCCCCGGCAGCGCTGGCGTGCGGGTTGGTCGGGGGCAGTGGTGGTTTTTGATCACTAGGCATTATCAATCAAACCTTGTTCGTACTTGATCAGTTCACGCGCTTCTTTCATGGCCTGATAATACTGGCCGGAAAGAATTTTATCATTAATGCTGGCGAAGAAAACGGTGGTGGTCGGGGCCGCTTCCTGAATTTCGCGAATGGTTGAGAAATACTTCTCAAAGTATTGATCCGGCTTGGAAGAAATGTACATGCACTGGATCAGAAAATAGATTTTCTTCGCCGGAGAATTCACATCTTCTTCGCGCAGAACGTCCTTCTCCCGCAGGATGGGGGCGTTGCCCGCAATGTGCAGGCGGGTGCGCTGGCTGTCATTCGTAATGACGGCTTCGCCGATCAGAATTTTTTCACCTGGCTTCAGGTCGATGATAAGAGCCATGAAGGATTTCTTCCCTGATAAAGCGAACGTCCCAAAATTGGGGGCCGGAATGGCGCCAGAATGGCTTTCACCGTCCGCAGTAAGACCAATACCATCTTAAAAGTAACATATTAGCGGAAGGTTAAAAAGTAAGCCTTTCATTTTCCAAAAGAAAAACAGAGTGATGGTGGGCCCCCTCTCCCTTCGGGAGAGGGCTGGGGTGAGGGGACGTAAACCACGAATGGACACGAATTCACACGAATAGGACTTCTCGTTCTTACCGTACCGTCATACCGGCGAAGGCCGGTATCCAGACGATCCATCCATTGGATACCGGCCTTCGCCGGTATGACGCATAGTGATGATGCCCTCTATTCATGTGAATGTGCGTTCGGGGTGACGAGGGGAGCTTGTGGAGTAGGGGGTGGAAGGTGTGTGGGGCACATTCTGGTTTCAGAATGTGAAAACCCCCGGCGGATTTCTTCCGCCGGGGGTTTTCGCGATTAAATCTGTGTCGATTAGAACAGACGCAGGATCGACTGCTGGGACTGAGAGGCCAGTGACAGGGCGGTAACACCCAGGGACTGACGGGTCTGCAGAGCCAGCAATTTTGCGCCTTCCTCGTTCTGGTCGGCGTTAACCAGTTTGTCCGAACCTTCTTTCAGCGTGTTGATCAAGCTGTTGGTGAAGGTTTGGCGGGTCTGAATAACAGACAGGTCGTTGGCCAAGCTGGATCCAAATTCACGGACCGAGCTCAGAGCGTCACTCACTGCACTGATCACACCGTCAACGGAAGCCGCGTTGCTGAAGTTGGCTTCGTCCAGACCCAGACCAGCGGACGTGAAGGTCACGCCTTTGGTCTCGATCGTGCTGGTGCGGTCTTCGTTGAAGGTCGTCAGCAGGTCGTTGCCGTTCAGCAGGTTGGTCCCACGGTAGCCCGTGTCACCATTGCTGACCAAGGCGTCAATCTGGTCGCGGATTTTGTTGAAATCCTGCTCCAGTTTAGCCAGTTGGCCTGCGGAAGATCCCAGCTGGATGTTTTCTTCGATTGCAACACCGGCGGCAACTGCAGACAGATCGGTCAAACCGAAGCCAAAGTTTGCAGAGTCACCAATCGCGGACCCGGCGAAACCAATCTGCACACTCTCGACTGAGGCGTCAATCGCGCGGATAGAAATCTGCCCGGTTTCTTCGTCGAACGTAGCTTCCAACTTCGAGTTCAGTGTAGAGTTATTGTTGACTGCATCAACAAACTCTTGAACTGTAGCTGTTGCGGCTAGGGCGATGTTTTGTGCTGCCCCTCCGTTTACGGCGATAGTGTAGTTTTCACCGCTAATCCCGTCGAACAACGTTGCAGAAGTCGGGGCCTCGGCTGTGCGCAGTGCAGTCAAAAGCGTACTGCGGTCTGCAACGTCACCTTGGTCGTTCTTTACAAAGTTATGGGACTTCAAAGCAACATCAGCTGTTGCTGTGAAACCTACGTTGTTTGGAGCTGCTGCAATACCATCGGCTGTAACTTTTGCGATTTCGCCAAAGCCAAGAGCGTTAGCTGCAGCCAGTTTATCTGCATCTGCGGCTCCGCTGAAGTCAACGGTGAAGCTTCCGCCGCTGACCAAGGAACGGATAGACAGCTGTCCCTTATCATCGAGTTTTGCTTCGAAAACAGCACTTTGATCGGCCTGATCGCGAATTTCGTTGATTGCTGTAATCAACTCGTTTGTTGATGTACCTGCGGCAACGGCAACTGTAATGCTTGTTTGCACACCACCAGCCGGATCCGGGTCAATGACATCACCATCCGCGTCCGTGGCTGTCAGTGTCAACGTCACACCAGCCGTCAAACCCGGAACATCGGTCAGGTCATCAATGTTGCGCAGGTCTTTATTACCCGTCACTTTGGCTTCAGCCGTACCAGCAGCCAGAGCTTCTTGAGCCTGGGATGCAATGGAGTCGGCTTGTTCAACCAAGGAGGTCAGGGCGGTAACACCGGTATCAGCGGCTTTAATCACCTGAACGGACTGGCCGATAGAATCGAGCAGTTTGGTCAGGTCGGCCGCACGGTTGGTCAGGGCACGGGATGCGAAGAATGCCTGCGGACCATCAAGGGCCGAGTTCACCTTCTTACCTGTACCCAGGTTACGTTGCGTAATATCGATGGAGTTTTGGGTGCTTTGCAGAGAAAGCAGGTTGGTCCGCATAGCGGCGGAGAGTACGACATCGGATGTCATAGTAGGGTTCCTTTCCTAGGTTTCCTATTTTATGTAAGTATCGAATTCCTCTCGATACAGTACCCAGCTTAAGCCAAGAGGCCTTAACAAAGGTTTAAAGAGGCTAGCATGCGTTTTTTGGGAAGTCACTGAAATTATTGAGTCTTTTTGTATTATGAAAAAATTGATGTAAAAAAGTTTTGTTTTTCTGAGAAATTTTTGCGGGATTTGGGGCTGATTGTCTTCCTCCTCTATACGTCACTCCGGCGAAAGCCGGAGTCTTCGTCCTTTATGGCTGGAAGATCCCGGCCTGCGCCGGGATGACGGTGGTGGGCGTGTATATAGAAGGTAGAAACCACGAATGGGCACGCATTCAAGCGCATAAGGCGTTGTCACAAGCACGCGTCATTGCCCGATTTATTCGGGCAATCCATGGGGCGGTATGGATCACCCGGATAAACCGGGTGATGACGCAGTGTGGGGGTGGGTGATGACGCGTTGCTGGAGGTGCTTTATTTGAATGAATGCGTGTCCATTCGTGGTTCCGGCCCTTATTCCGCAAAAGATTAAGGGTACACCGGTTTCCCGGTGTACCCTTATGATCTGGGTCCTTACGACTATCCGTTCTGAACTGGGGCGTTCTGCCCGCGGAGGTGGGGGGCTAGTGTCCATCCTCCGCCGTAAGGCCAGAGTCCTATCCCTGGGTCGTTGGCGATTAGCCGAACAGACGCAGGATAGCCTGTTGGGACTGCGACGCCAGCGACAGGGCGGTAACGCCCAGCTGTTGACGTGTTTGCAGTGCCAGCAATTTCGCACCTTCTTCGTTTTGGTCCGCGTTGACCAGCAGGGCGGAGCCCTCTTTCAACGTGGTGACCATCGAGCTGGTGAATGTTTGACGCGCCTGGATGACCGACAAATCGTTGGCCAGTGTGGAACCGAAGTTCCGCACGGTTTCCAGCGCTTCGCGAACGTTTTCAATGCTGTCTTCAACCGTGTCGATACGGGAGAAGTCGGCAACGTCCAGACCCAAACCATCGGCGGTGAACGTTACGCCTTCGGTTGTGATCGTGCTGGTGCGGTCTTCGTTGAAGACGGTCAGCAGGTCATCACCGAACAGCAAGTTCGTGCCGCGATAGCCCGTGTCACCGTTGGACACCAACGCATCAATCTGGTCACGCAGCTTGTTATAGTCGGATTCAAGCTTGGCCAGTTCTGCGACGGAGTCACCGAAGGTGATGTGTTCACCAATTGGGTCCGCATCAGCGGTGGTCAGCGCCGTTGTGCCGAAGCCAAAGTTTGCAGTGGCTCCGCCAGCATCGGCTTCCAGTGTCGTTGTGATGCTTTTTACAGATCCATCAATTGGGCGCAAGGAAATTTGACCGGTTTCTTCGTCAAACTCTGCCTTGATTTTCGTGTTCAGTGATCCGTTGTTGTTGATTTGATCAATGAATCCTTGAATGCTGATGGATGCGCCGCCGGATGTAAGTTCAATGCGTTGCCCGGCTCCGCCGTTGATAGAGATGACGAAGTCATCGGCGGCGTTGTCGAGGTTACCGAACAGTGATGTTCCTGAAGCGTTAACGAGGTTTGACAAGAGGTCGCTGCGATTTGCGATCGTGTCTGGTGCTGTTGTGCTGTCGTACAAGGAAAACGAACGCAGTGCTGTATCAGCAATGGCCGTTATGCTGACGTTTGATGCGCCGGCTCCATCGTCAACAATGCGGACCTGATCGCCAAAACCAAGGGCGTTTGCCAAGCCAAGGTTGGTTACATCGTTGTCTGTCGTTGTGGTGAAGTTCATGTTCAAACTATCACCGTTCGTTGTCTTGATCGACAGCTGCCCTTTGGCATCCAGCTCTGCCTTGATAACGTGAGTTCCATCAGCGTCAACAATGCTGTTCAGGCGAGCCAGAAGATCTTCTGTTGATGTGCCCGCTGCGACATCAATGTTTGTCGTTGCGCCAGTAACTAGTGGTGTGGCGAATTCACCTGTGGCACGAGAAACGCCTTCTTGCGTCGTCAAGGTGAAGGAAATGCGGGTTAATGCATCTGCAGGCCAGCCTACGATGGCGCGTAGATCGTCAACATTACGCAGGTCCTTCGTACCCGTCACTTTCGCTTCCGACTGGGCATTCGCAACCGCTTCGCGGGCGCTGGTGACCAGGGCGTCGGCTTGTTCGACCATGGTGGTCAAAGCGGTGACGCCGGTGTCGGCGGCTTTGATCACCTGAATGGACTGGCCAATGGAGTCCAGCAGGCGGCCCAGATCGCCAGCGCGGTTGTTCAGCGCCTGAGAGGCGAAGAACGCTTGCGGGCCATCCAGAGCGGAGTTGATCTTTTTCCCCGTAGCCAAGCGGTTCTGGGTAATATCGATCAGGCTTTGCGTGTTCTGCAGCGACAGCAGGTTTGTGCGCAAGGCTGCGGTCAATACGACATCGTTGGTCATGATTTTAGTCCTTTCTTACGTACTTTTATCTCTTGAAACGGTTATGTCTGGTTACGGTGGATTATCGGAGTCTCAGAAGCTCTTCTGTCATCTGGTCCACCGTGGTGATGATTTTGCTGTTGGCTGAGAAGGCCCGCTGGCTGACGATCAGCTTCGCGAATTCATCGGCCAAGTCGACGTTCGAGGATTCGATTGTCGAGGGTTCCAGGAAGCCCGCGCCGCCGGTTCCGGCTTCACGCAAGTTTTCTTCACCTGACAATTCGCTTTCCGAGTAGGCCGTACCCGATACTTCGGTCAGGCCGTTGATGTTGGAGAACGTCACCAGCGGAACCTTGTACAGGCGAGCCGACGCACCGTTCGAGAACCGGGCGACGACGAAGCCATCGCGTGTCAGTTCCACCCCAGTCCGCAGGCCCAGTTCGGCCCCGTTCTGGTCGGAGAAGATCACGTTGTACTGGCCGGCAAAGCTGTTGAAACGTTCAACGTCAATGTCGATGTTCTGCGGGCTTGAACCGTTGCCCCAGTCGATCTGGTCCAGGTTCAGGTCGATGTTCCCGTCGGAGTCCGGCAGGGCGTTCAGCGAGCCGTCACCGTCGAAGTTCATCAGGCCATTGGACAGGGTCGTGCCGTTCGGGTGAACAACGCGAACATTCCACCAGCCGCGGCTGTTGTAATTCGTATCACCCGGCAGGCTTTGCGGAGATGGGTAGCCACCCGAGCTGTACGGCGGGGAGTCCGATGGAGAGCCGTTACCGAAACCAGCAGCGAAGTAGGTTTGGGTTGTGCTCAGGCCCAGAGCGGCCGCAACGTTTACGCCGCCGAAGCCAATGATGGCATCGTTCGGAGAGGCGTTGGAGTGGGTGATTTCCAGTTGACCCGATCCGTTAATGATGGCCGAACCCGGAACACCGGTTACACCGTCAACAAAGGCCGTGATGTCGTCGATATCATCACCGGCACCAACCGTGAAGGTGGCGGGGGCACCCGCACCATCCAGGTCAATGGTCAGCGTATCGCCGGGGTTCAGGCCCAGGGCGGCCAACAAGGTCGCCGGACCCGGTGTACCATCGACCAAACCACCAACGGTGCCCGTGGCAATGGCTGTCGCCGTTGTCAGATCGTTGGAGGCGTAGGTCCCAGCCACCATGCCCAACGCGGTCAGCGGTGTGCCGGATACGTTGGTGACGTTGATGGTTTGGGCGGCGCCACCTTCGAATTCGGTGCGTTGGAACACCAGTTCCCCGTTGTTGCCCAGGAAAGCCTCAGCCCCCGGAACAGTGTTAACGAAGTTCAGGATGTCGTTCACCGTCGATGTCGATGTGACCGTAAACGTAGACGGGCCACCTGCATCTGTTGTGATCGAGAAGCTGTTGCCGACGGTCATGCCGAGGTCCGTGACCAGATTGTCCGTGGCGGACAGATCGGACACAGTACCAGCCGACGTCCCCTGCGGGCCGTAGGTTTTGGTGTATTCGAACGTCAGAACCTGTGCGGAACCAAGGCTGTCATACACGGTCAGACCGCGGGTGAAGTCCGCCGGGGTCGTGGATACGTTGCCCAGCGATGCGTCAACTTCGTTCGCGTTCAGCGTCAGGGAAATTTCCCCGGACGTGGTCGGACGGGTCAAGCCACCAAGGAAGGCAACGTCAGCCGGAACCAGCGAGGTCAAATCCCCTTGGTTGGCGGGCAGGTTGCCGTTGGCATCCAGCGGCCATGCGTACATGACGAAACCGGCGGTGTTGCGCAGCAGCCCCTGGGCATCTTCACTGAACGAACCGGAGCGGGTGTACAGGAATTCCTGACCAGCCGTGGTATCGCGTTTTACAGTGAACATCCCGTTACCGGAGATGGCGGCGTCCGTGGTGGAACCGGTTTGTTGAATTGGGCCTTGTTGGTTTACGCGTTGGACGCGGTTTACCGCAACCGTACCCGGTGAATAACGGGATGAACGGCCTTCGGATGTAACCAAGCTGTAGAACGCGGCTTCGGACCGTTTAAAGCCGACCGTGTTCACGTTGGCGATGTTGTTGGCGATCATGGCTGTGGATTGCGATTGTGCGCCAAGACCAGATACGCCGGTGAAAAGGGATCCAAACAAGCTCATATTCTGTCTCCTTTTACTCTCTAACTGTTGCTGTTCTGTTTGTTTGTTTTTTGTTTATTCGTATTCTGTGTGGTTAAGCCATGAGGTGGATCATGCGCTGTCCTCCCCATCCGGTTCTTCTGTTTCGCCGGTATCGGTTCCATCATCCGGTGTTGTCGGTGGTGTTTCCGGTGCGGCGGTTGCCGTTTTGGCCTGAATTACAGTGTTCAGGGCCACGGCGCGTTGTCCGATCAACAGGAAGATGACGCCGTTTTGCGATTCGATACCGCGCACGTTGCCGGATACGGCGGTGGCGATTTCGGTGATTGGTTTATCGTCGTTGTCGACGGCATCGATTTTCAGCGTGTAGGTGCCTTCCGGAACCACATTGCCGTCGTCGTCTTTACCGTCCCATGTGGTTTGCTGCGGGCCGGCGGCCTTTGGCGCTTCCATGCTGCGGATCAGGTCGCCCGCTTCGTTGTAGATGTTGGCCTTGGCGACTTTCGCACCGGATTCCAGATTGTAGAAAATGTCGACCGGTTTTGCGCCGTCCCAGTTCATTTCAGCACTGGTGTAGGTGACGTCCATGCCGACATAACCCAACGCAACGCTGGAAATGCTGCCCAGTTGCAGGGAGAGCAGGTCGTCCAGTTTCTGGTTGGTGTTGATGGCCTGTTCGACTTGGCTGAACTGAACCAACTGGTTCGTGAACTCGGTGGAGTCCATCGGGTTCATCGGATCCTGGTTCTGGAGCTGTGTGGTCAACAGCGTCAGGAACTGGGAAAAATCTTCCGCCAGTTTAATGGACTGGGTTTGCGTGTTCGCAACGCCCTGTGCCGCTCCTGTTAATGTTACATCACTTGTCATCTGCGGCTCTCCATTAAGCCAGAATGTCGTAACGCTGCATGCCGGTCGCGGCGTCGGTGTACCAATTCATCGTGCTTTCAATAACGATCTCTTGTTCGCCATCTTCGGCACCTTCGCCTTTACGTCCTGAACCGCCTTCGTATCCGCGGCCATTTCCGTCTCGGCTCCAGTCATGGGATTGGTCGGCCAGTTCGAAGCTCAACCCACCATTCCCGGTGTCTATACCTGCCTCTTGCAAGGATCGTTCCAGAACGCTGGAATCTCGTTGCAGCATCAAAAAAGTTTCCGGTTTTTCGATAACCATGTGCGCTTGCATCGACTTGTCCTTCGAAAAACGCACGTGAACCTCAAGCTTTCCAAGGTCTGGCGGGTCCAGACGCATGGACAGGGTGCTGTCGCCGCCATTCTGGGCACTTTTCGTAATTGCGGCGGCCACGGCCTGTGTTGCCGGGTGCGGGGCGGCAGGATTTGCCGAGCTGGTGACCAGAGAGGTCAAACTTGCCGTTCCCGTAATGCTCAGGCCGCTGAAGCCATTCAGGTTGCGGGCCCATTCGGATCCGTCCGGGAACACGCCGTCCAGAGAGCCATCATTGATCAGGCTGCCCAGACCGTTCATGAAATCCATGCCCTGTGCGCTGAGTGCGGCGGACGGGGATGTGCCGGATTGCACGGCGGCCAGGGCCTTTTCCAGACCTGTGGCCATTTTCGTGTTGCCGTTGCTTTGCGCGGCTTCCATCAGGCGCAATATTTCGTCAAACCCTTTGGTTTTTCCGCCTGCGCTCAAGCCGTCATCTTCGACAAGGGCGGTTTCTTCCGGATTGACCAGAAGATCATTGAGCGAGGATTGCACCGTGGGTTCGCTGGTGCCGGTGGTCTTGGGCGGCGTTGCGGTGGTGGTCACCGGGTTGCCGGACCGTGGCATGATCACAATGTCCTGCGCCTTGCGGGCGGATGCCCCGGATTGCGGCGGCAGGATGTTGATGATGACGGACAGCAGGGCCAGGCCCTCACTGTCATTGGTCAGATCGCGGCCATCATGGATGTCCTGTACGATCTTGGTAATATCTTCCGGGGTTAAACCCGTGGCGATCAAGGCTTGTTGCGCGTCGGCAATGGCGTTGGCATCAACGGCCAAAGCGTCGCCAGATGTTTTCGGCAGGGTGATGGTCTGGTCATCCAGCGGTAAGCCTTGGATAAGCGTTTCCAAGCGGACGATCAGCGTTTTGCGGGCCTCTGGGCTCAAATCTGTAATATTCGGTGTTTCGGTGGATGGCAGTGCATCCGGATTGCTTTGACGCAGGGCTTGCGCCAGCGTTTCCAAAAACGCGGCGGCCTCTTCGCTCAGCGGTGCATCATTGACCAACATGCCAACAACATCATCGGCCTGATCCGTGTTCAGGGTCGTATCGGCGCTGATTTGCGTTGGGCGCGTGTTGATGATCGTGGTGGCGGCTTTGTCCAGCAATGCGGTTTCGGCGTTGATCGTACCTTGAGTATCTTGCGTGGTGGTTGCGGTCGTGGTCGTTTCGGGAGCAATACGGGTAAAGATCAGGTCGATAAAGGACAGGGCGCCGCCAAGACCGTTGGTCAGGCCACTTGTCATGCCATTCCCGGTCAAGCCAGATCCGGCGAGGGCGGATTGCTTGGCTTGCGGTGTGATCTGCATACTGATCTCTGTCGTCATAATCTGTCCTTCTCTGGCTTTCTGCCCGCTTTGGCTGCCCGTTGGGTCGGTGTAGTGACGATTACGCGGATTCGTTCAGGGTCATCGGGGCTGTGCTTTGGTAGCCCTTCATCTTGCCGTGGGCGCCATAGTTCACGCCGTCACGTTCCATTGATTTGCGGGCCGCTGTCATGATGCGTTCATTCAAGCGGTTGACGCTGCGGCGCATACGGTCCAGCGCTTCCATGTTCTCTTCGGCCACGATTGTGAAAGCCTCCTGTTTCTGACGGAACAGGCTTTTCAGATCCGGGTGAACGTTCAGGAAATCGTTCTTACGCGCGATCATCTGGCTGATGCCGTCGTGATAGGCGCGGGTGGTTTCCAGCTTGCGCGGTTGCAGCGCCATGAAATCGCGCGTGCGTGCGGCGTTCAGGGCTTCGTTTTCCTCAACATACACAGCGCGCAGGCTGTCGATGGTTTCCATCATGTCCTGCATGGCGCGGGCCGGATCGGCGGGCAGGGTGATTGCGGGTTCAAAATTTTTCGATTGTGTGCTCATTATACAGCTCCTTCTTGCTGGCGGATCATTTCCGCGCGAACCATGTCGGCAATGCCCACGCCACCATTGGCGGCCATGTTCTTGCCGTACTCATCCAGCATCAAATCCTGGAAAATTTCTTCGCCATTGCCGCCGCCGAACAACGGATCGGGCTCGATCCCTTCGAACATCGGCTTCATCATCGAGGAGAGGAAGACGGCTTCGAAATCACGCGCAGCAGCGTCAATCTTCTCGATGTTGATGCCTTTGGCTTTCATTGCCGCGGCCATTTGTTTGGCCTGTTCGGCCTGGCTGCGAACCATGGCGATCTGGGCGTCTGTTGTGGTCAGGGATGTCATCAAGCTGTTCATGGTTCATCCCTCCTTACAGCGTGTCGATTTCAGCTTGCAGGGCACCGGCGGCCTTGATCGCTTGTAAAATGGTGATCATGTCGCGGGGGGCCACGCCCAGGCGGTTCAATCCGGTGACCAGATCCTGCAGCGTCACGCCGCTCTCCAGAACGCCCAGGCGAACATCTGCGCCATTATTGACTTCAACATCGGTACGCGGCACGACGACGGTTTCGCCTTGTTCCGCGAACGGGTTCGGTTGGGATACTTGCGGTGATTCCGTGATTTTGATGGTCAGGTTGCCTTGCGCAATCGCAACGGTGTTGATGCGCACTTCGGAGCCCATCACGATCACGCCGCTGCGTTCGTCAATCACAACGCGGGCAATTTGATCCGGCTGCACGGGCAGTTGTTCGACATCGGTGATCAGGTCAACGATCGAGCCTTTATAGCCGGACGGTTTTTTCAGGACGACGCTGGCGGCGTTTTCGGCCGTGGCCACATTGGTGGCGGTGAAGCCGTTAATGGCGCTGGCGATGCGGCGGGCGGTCGTGAAATCCGGATTGCGCAGGGCCAGACGCACTTGCGTGTAATCGGCCAGTTGGAAATCCAGTTCGCGTTCAACAATGGCACCGCCCGGAATGCGGCCGGCGGTCGGGGTGTTTTGTGTGATGGTTTCGGCGGCACCCGTTGCGGCAAAGCCTGCAATGTTCACCGGGCCTTGGGCCACGGCGTACACTTCGCTGTCGGCGCCCAGCAACGGTGTGACCAGCAAGGTCCCGCCTTGCAGGCTGTCGGCATCGCCCATGGCGGACACGGTCACATCAATACGGCCGCCTTGGTTGGTAAAGGGGGGCAGGGTGGCGGTGACCATAACGGCGGCGACGTTGCCGGTGTTCAGGTTTTCATCCTTAACATTGACGCCCAGACGTTCCAGCATGGCGGTCAGGGATTGGCGGGTAAACGGCGCGTTGTTCAGCGAATCGCCCGTCCCGTTCAAGCCAACAACCAGACCGTAGCCAACCAGTTGGTTGTCACGGACACCTTCAATATTGATGATGTCTTTGATCCGGGTGGTTTTGGTGAAAGCGGGGGTGGCCATGACGGCACCCAAAATGACGGTCAGGCCCATCAGGGTCAGGCCGCGCACGAAGGCTCTCATATTATATGTCGTTGTTTGCATCATTCTTCCCATAAGCCGAGAAAGCCATTATTCCGGGTATACAGATGCAGGGGGCGTGCCACAGGAGGATTTAAAAATTACTGTTTAAAAACAATGTGTTAAATTGTGGTTTGGCGCGTGAAATCACGGTTTTGGGGCAAAGCCTGCCTTTGGATCGTGCAGAGCGGCAAAAATTGCCTGTGCCGCGTCGCGTATAAAAATGGTATCCTGAAAGGAATGGGGGTGTTTCCCCCGCGCGTTTCCTCACTATCCCCTTAAGTCACTGGTATCGCCATGAAGATTGAAGGCCCGAATAAGACATCCCAAACCAGCTCCACCCGGTCGAAAGACAAGGCCGGCGCAGCGGGGGCGTCCTTTGGTGACTTTATGACGGGCGGAACGGCTGAAACCGCGGCTCCGGCAACGGCGCGGGCCATTGCCCAAGTTGATGCCCTGCTGGCCGCGCAGGAGGTCGAAGACCCCGCCGCCCGTGCCGCACGCCGCCGTATGGTGGGCCGGGCGGATAATGTTTTGGACCAGTTGGAGGCCATTCGCCTCGGGTTGTTGACCGGAACCATGACCGTTGGGGATATTTTGAACATTGCCGATGTTGTGGCGCAACACCGGGAACGCATTAAGGACCCGGGTTTGACCGCGATTCTGGATGAAATTGATCTGCGCGCGCAGATCGAAATTGCCAAGATGCGCATGGCGTTGGGCGGGTCAGACCCCCACCCGGGAGCGTAAAAAGCGGCAAAGATCTGTTTATCATTGAATTCAAAGGATTTTTACCGCTTGCCTGAGGGGGGCGGAAATCCATATATTTGAGTCTGTTTAATGTACACCCCCTCACAGCATAGGAATGGGGCCATGGCCACAAAAACAAAAGCAAAGAACACTGACAGCACCTCGACCAGTCTGCCGCCGGATTATGATCCGAAGAAGGACAAGGGCGATTTCATGAATCCCCTGATGCTGGAATATTTCCGCCGCAAATTGATCGCATGGCGGGAAGAGCTGCTGCGTGAATCGTCCGAGACCATTCATAACACGCTGCAAAGCACAGAATTGCAGAAGCCGGATCTGGCGGATCGTGCATCGGCGGAAACCGATCACGCGCTGGAACTACGCACACGCGACCGTGAACGCAAGCTGATTTCGAAAATCAACGAAGCGCTGCTGCGCATCGAAGATGGTTCGTATGGCTATTGCGAAGAAACGGGCGAGCCGATTTCCGTGGCCCGTCTGGAAGCCCGCGCGATTGCAACACTCAGCCTTGAGGCGCAAGAGCGTCACGAGCGCATGGAGCGCACGCACCGCGACGAATAGGCGAACGCTTTAAGATCTCTTAAAAACCCGGTCCGCAAGGTCCGGGTTTTTTATTTGGGTTTTTCGCTGTTCTCATTTTGCGAACACATTGCCCCGCCAATGCACCAGTGTGCTGGCACATCCATTGCCACGTCTTCCGTTGAGGGTTTTAAAAAACGGCGGATTTCGGGGGAAATGATTATGCGGGTACGGTGGTTTTTCGCAATCATCATGACAATTTGCATCGTTTTTTCCGCGAATCCCGCGAATGCGCAGAGTGCGGGTACGATGCGCTATAACAGCACGATCAATAATCTGGAATTTTATGATGGGTCAAATTGGTTCCGCTTCAATCTGATTGATCTCGGGTTGGTGGATTATTTGTTGTTGCCATCTTGTTCAAATCCCGGCGCGCTGGATTATAACCATGGTCTGAATGTGTATTACATGTGCGATGGCACGAAATGGCGCACGATGCTGGGGCTGCCCACCGGGCTTTTCTGTGGTACGGCGGGAACCATTGATTACCGGGATAATGCCTTCATGTATTGCAATGGCTTGGCGTGGATGAGTTTCAAAGGCTTGATGGTCAGCTAAATGAGAAAAGAAAAACCGGCTCTTGGGGAAGAGCCGGTTGGAGGTAACAAGGGTTGGGGTGACTGTTGGGGTCCTACAGTCAAAGGGGGCGGCGGCCCCCTTACCCCCAGAGCGGAAGGGGGAAGGGGTCGGGTGGCAAGGGGACGCGCCTTATCTGTTCTCCTTCCATGGCCTTTTCGGGGGTACGAGAAAGGCCGACGGTCGGGTCTGGGGTTAGAAGGGGAACAGAATATCGTAAACCTGTTGTCCGTAACGCGGTTGCTGGACATCGGTAATCTGTCCTTGACCGCCGTAGATGATACGGGCTTCGGCAATTTTTTCGTATGAGATCGAGTTGTCGATCGCAATGTCTTCCGGACGAATGACGCCGGCGACGTTCAGAATGCGTTTTTCAAAGTTCACGCGCACTTCCTGATTGCCCGCGATAACCATGTTACCGTTGGGCAGGATTTGCGTGATGATGGCGGCAACCTTCATCGTGATTTCTTCTTCACGTTCGATTTTGCCGCTGCCCGCATGGCTGGAATCTGCATCGGCACCGACCAGGTTGGCGTTATCTACGGCCTCGGGCAGAATTTGGCCCAGTGATGCTTCATATCCCAGCAAATTGTCCAGTCCTGCGTTTTCGCTGGAGCTGCGGGTCCGGTCCGTTTTGTTTTCCAAATCGGCTTCGTCATCAATGTCGATAACAACGGTCAGGATGTCACCAATATTGCTGGCGCGCTGATCCTTGAAGAAGCTCTTGCGGTTGGATTGCCACAGGGAATTCGGCTGTTTCATCGCCACTTCCGGTGCGGGCATCGGCATGCTGATCGGCTTGTAATCCGGTTGCGTTTGCGGGTTTACAATCGGGCTCATGCCGGGGGCCTGGCCCACATTGGACAGACGCTCGCTGGCGCCACAGGCACTCAAAGACACGCCCATCAACAAGACCAGGGCAAGGCGGCTGGCGCGATTTTTGTGTGTTGTTGCAATCATTGTACTTCTCCTTACTTTCCCTTGTCGTATGCTTTTATTGTTTTTTATTCTGTGACGGTCACTTCATGTGATCCGGTTACAACCGCATCAACCTGAATATTGCTGGCCAGATTGGTGACGCGGACCAGATCGCCATTGGCGCCGTTCTGCAATGCCCGACCCGTTGCGGTCAGCATCATCGGACCCGTTTTGAAGATAATGGTGACGTTCTTGCCACGGCTGACCAGTTCCGGACGCTGAATGTCCATGGAACGGACCGGCTGACCGGCAATCGCGACACGGCGCGGGGTCATGTTGACCAGTTTTTCGGCATCGGTGATGACATCGGTACCAATGTCCTTCACATACATTTCAATGAAATCCAGATCATTCATGCCGATCAAATCACCATTGCGCAGGGCGGCTTTCAGCACCGGAACGGAAATCATCTGGCGCACTTGACCGGACACCGGCAGTTTCACCGTGGATTTGTCACGGGACGGTGCATACACGGTCGCGGTAAAGGTGGATGTGCGCGGGTCATAACGCATTTCATCAATTTCAACCGTGGCGGCTTGGTCCGCGGGCAGAACGATGTCCTGGTTCGTGCCGTTGATATAGGCCGAGAAATTCCCGGTCAGGCCCTGTTCGCCCAGTTTTTCTTCCAGTGCGGATTCAACATCGCTGGTCGGAATGATCGTTGCGGCGCGCGTGACCGTGATTTTGTCGGTCGGGCTGTCCGGACGCCAGTCCAGATCCAGCGCCATGGCGATGCGGAGCAGGGATGATGCATTCAGCGTCAACGTTTCACCCGCATCTGGGCCGGGGCCCAGAATATAGGCGGCATTGCGACCGGCATTGTCGAACAGATGACCGACGGTCAACGCCCCTTGATCCAGAACGACGTCCGGTTTCAACGATGCGGCGTGGGCCGTGCGGGCCCCGGCGACAGCGATAAACGCCGCCAGAACAAGGGCCAGAACCAGCACTGAAATGCGGGCCGCCATATCCAATGATGTCAGAATGGTCTGTTTCATTGTTTTATTCCCTTATCAATTAGCGCAATTGAACCACGGTGCTCAGCATCTCATCGCTTGCGGAAATGACCTTGGAGTTCATTTCATACGCACGTTGGGCGCTGATCAGGTTGGTGATTTCTTCAACCACGTTGACGTTGGAGCTTTCGAGAATGCCTTGGCGAATGCTGCCAAAATTATCTTCGTTCGGGTTGCCGTTGATCGGTGAACCAGAGGCTTCGGTTTCCAGCAACAGGTTGTCGCCAATGGCGTCCAAACCGGCCGGGTTGATGAAGGTGCTCAGTTCAATTTGGCCGACTTCCTGCTGGTTGACCTGGTTCTGGATTTTCGCAAAAACCTGGCCGCTTTCGTTGATTTCAATGTCGGTGGCATCTTCCGGGATAACGATACCGGGTTGCAGCAGATAGCCCATGCCGGTCACCAATTCGCCGTCCTGGTTCACCTGAAACACACCATCACGGGTGTAGGCGGTTTCGCCACTTGGCAATTCAATCTGGAAGAAACCATCGCCGTTGATGGCCAGATCCAGCGGGTTTTCCGTCACTTTCAATGTGCCTTGTTCGTGGATGCGGTACACACCGGCGGCGCGCACGCCCAGACCCATCTGCAAACCGGCGGGAACAATCGTGCCGGAATCGGATGACGTCGTGCCCGGGCGGGTGATGTTTTGATACATCAGATCCTTAAAATCCGCACGGCGGCGTTTATAGCCGGTGGTGGTCATGTTGGCGATGTTCTGGGAGATGACATCAACATTCATCTGTTGTGCCTGCATCCCCGTGGCGCCGATGTCCAATGATCGCATCATAATGTGTGGCTCCCTTTACCCGTGTATCCCGTTAAATTACTGTGCCTGGCTCAAGCGCTGAATCATCGTGCGCTGGCGGTCATGTTCACTCTGCAACATTCGTGCCGCGGACTGGTACGCGCGCTGCGTATCAATCATGCGGGTCATTTCCATGATCGGATTGACGTTCGATCCTTCCACCATGCCGCTGATCATGCGGGTTTCCGTGGCGGCGTTTCCCGGTGCGTTGGCTTGGTATAAATTGTCGCCGATCGCATCGAGGTCGTTGATATTTTCAAATTCGGTCATCATGATCTGGCCGACGGCACCATTTTCCGTCGAAACCATGCCGTCCTCGGCAATACTGACCGACTTGGCACCTTCTGGAATGGTGATGGGGGATCCGCCCGCGCTGGCCACGCGGTCACCGATGGGGGTGACCAGTTCGCCATTTTCACCCAGCATGAAATTCCCGGCGCGGGTGTAGAATGTTTCACCACCGCGCGTGACGCCGATAAAGCCGGGGCCCTGCATGGCGACATCCAGCGGATTGCCTGTATGCGTCATCGGTCCGGGCTTGTTGCTGATGAACTGGCCGTAATCTTCCACCATGGAGAGGGGATCTTCGATGCCCTTCGGGTTTTCCACATATTCTGTAAACAGCATGTATTGGCCGCGATAACCCGGCGTGTTCACGTTGGCGAGGTTGTTCGCAATCGTGTTCATGTCGCTTTGAAGCGCCATCTGACGTGACAATCCGGTGTAGATCGAATTTTCCATTGTCTGTCTGGTCCCTTGTTGACCGGTTTATTTTCCGAAAGGTTGGCTGTTCGTCGGCCTGACCCTCCACCAAAAGTGTATGCACCCGGCGTGCCAGTTTATAAATTTGTTGTTTATCAATGGCTTGGGTTGTTTTTGCCGGGTTGGGCAGGGCGATAAGAGACCGGCTATTTCCCGGATCGGGCAAAAATGCGCCTGCACAGGGCAATTTTTTCCATGTGATTTCCATGTGATCGGGGCCGGGGGCAGATCGTCGGATTTATGTAAGGGGGGTATTGCGCGCTAAGGTATGATAGCCTGATAATAGATTCGCTATATATTTCATGGGGCTGGCCTTTTTATCTGAAAGGCCTCCGGCCCCGACCCAGACAGGATTCACGACCATGGCCGACCAGACAGATGACATCGATACCGAAAACGGCGCAGGCGAAGACGGCGCCGCCGAGGGTGGTGGCAAAAAGTTTAATGCGAAGAAGATTGTTTTATTCGCCGTCGTGCCGTTGTTCTTGTTGCTGGGTGCGGGTGGTGGCCTGTATTTCACCGGCGCGCTCGACAAAATTTTGAAGAAGGGTGAAGCCACCGAAGAACACGCCGCCGCCGATGATGGTCACGGCAAAAAGGCCGACGACCATGGCAAGGATGATGGCCATGGTGGCGTGATTGGCGGCCCGGTTTTCCTTGAAATTCCAAACATGCTGGTCAATTTGTCCGGCCCGGATGAACAGCCGCGTTATCTGCGTTTGAAGGTGCAGTTGGAAGTGGCAAACCAGGCCGATATGGCCGCGGTTCAGGCCGTGATGCCGCGCGTGGTGGACCAGTTCCAGACATATTTGCGCGAACTGCGCGTCAAGGATTTGCGCGGGTCTGCGGGCATTTACCGCCTGCAAATGGAATTGCTGTCCCGCGTGAACGCGGCGGCCTATCCGGTTGAGGTCAAAGATGTCCTGTTTCAGGAAATCCTGATACAATAATGGGATAGAGGCTTTTGTGGCATGAAGTTTGCAAAGCCTCCTGCGTAACACAGTAAAGAGTAACGGCCAGCGCCAAGATTTTAAAGATTATGAGCGATACCGAACTGGAACAAATGACCGATGCCGAACGCGCCATGATGGAAGAATGGGGCGACGGTACTGATTCTGGCGCGGCGAAGGCCGACGCCACGCCGTCGTTCGATGGTGGGTTTGACGAAGAAGAAGATGGCGGCACCCGCATTCTGAACCAGGACGAGATCGACTCTCTGCTCGGTTTCGATGATGAAATTTCGGGTGGTGAGGAAATGTCGGGCGTGATGGCCCTGATCAATTCCGCCATGGTGAACTATGAACGCCTGCCGATGTTGGACATTGTGTTCGACCGTCTGGTGCGTTTGATGTCCACATCCCTGCGCAATTTGACATCCGATAACGTCGAAGTCTCGCTGGACCAGGTGTCCACGGTGCGGTTTGGCGATTATATGAACTCCATCCCGCTGCCCGCCATGTTGTCGGTGTTCAAGGCGGAGGAGTGGGATAACAACGGCCTGCTGGTGACGGATTCCGCACTGATTTATTCGGTCGTGGATGTGTTGCTGGGCGGACGCAAGGGCACGCCCGCCATCCGTGTTGAGGGGCGCCCCTATACCACGATTGAAACCAAACTGGTGGAACGCATGGTTGGCGTGACGCTCAGCGATCTGTCCACCGCGTTTGACCCGTTGGCCCCGGTCAGCTTCCAATTGGACCGCATGGAAACCAACCCGCGTTTTGCCACCATCACGCAATCCGGGAACGCGTGCGTTCTGGCCCGTCTGCGCGTGGATATGGGTGATCGCGGCGGGCGTATTGAAATTCTGATCCCGTATGCAACGCTGGAACCCATCCGTGAATTGCTGTTGCAGATGTTCATGGGTGAAAAATTCGGTCGTGACTCGATCTGGGAAAACCACTTGACCCAGGAACTGTACAAAACCGAAGTGCAGTTGCAGGCGGTTCTGGCCGAAAAAACCGTATCGCTGCATGATCTGCTGAACTGGAAAGTTGGCACGCGCGTGGTATTTAATACGAGTGTGGATGATGATCTGGAATTGCGCTGCGGCCATTTTCCGATGTTCCGCGGGCCCGTGGGCCAGAAGCAGGGCAATATTGCCGTGCGCGTTGAACGCTACATCCCGCCGGAAAAGGATGATCAATAATCATGGACGGCGCATTGATCGGTATGATTCTGGATGGAATTGTCCTGCTGTTTCTGGCGGTGACGATTTTCTTTTCCGTGCGCCTGTCGTCGAACATGGCGGCGTTCCGCAACAGCCGCAAGGAACTGGACAAGCTGGTCCAAGATTTGTCCCGCAATATCGACCGGGCCGAGGCCGCCATTGCAGGTATGAAATCCGCTTCGCGTGAATCCGGTGCGGAATTGCAGGAACGCATGAACAAGGCCCGCATTCAGGCCGATGAACTGAACATCATGACCGAAGCCGGTGACAATCTGGCCGCGCGTCTGGAACGTCTGGCCGATCGTGGCAGGGATGCGGCGGCGCGTGTCGATACGACGGGTGCGGCCTCGCCGGGTCTGGGTGCCGTGGCCGCCAGCGTGAAACGCAAGGAGCCCGCCATCGCCGGGTTCAATATTCGCGATCGCGAATTTGAAGATGACGATGCGGGGGCCGATGGAGCCGTGGATGATTTGTCCGGCGGTGACGATGATGCCGATATGTTCCACAGCAAGGCCGAACGCGAATTGTTCGCCGCCATCAATAAGGGTCGCCGTTAATCGGGCGACCATCTGATTTCTTTGGGGTAAGTCTTTATGAACCTGCGCAGTAAAATCCGGATGATGCCTATGCTGGTCCTTGTGGCCAGCATGGCGTTTGCCGTGCGCGTGGGGGATTTTGCCTATGGTCTGGGCCATATGGGTGCGGCCATGGCGCAGGAAGAAGTGGACGCGGGCGAACACGCCGCCCCCCCGGCTATATCGCCGACGGAAGCCGCCGCTGCGGCCCCTGTCGTTGCGGAAGGTGCGGAAGAAGCTGTTGAAAATGAAATTCCGGGCCGTCTGGATCTGGATGCGCCGGGCGAAGAAATTAAACCGAAACCGGAATTTGATGACCCGGAATCCGTTGAATGGAAAGATGCCGGGGACACCGACATCGATTATTCTTCGGTGAAGGCCGAGATTTATCAGGATCTGGCCAAACGCCGTGACCAGCTTGACATCAAAGAAAAGGAAATGGCCGTGCGCGAGGCGTTGCTGAGCGCGGCGGAGCGGGAGCTGGACCAAAAATTGCGCGAATTGAACACGGTGCGCACGGAAATCGAAGGGCTGATGCAAAAACGATCCGAGGAAGAAGAAGCCCGGATCGCCAGTCTGGTGAAAATTTACGAAGGCATGAAGGCGAAGGACGCCGCGCGCATTTTCAATACGCTGGATCTGGATGTTTTGATCGCGGTGATGACGCGCATGTCGGAACGGAAATCCGCCCCCATTCTGGCCGAGATGGATGCCGAACGCGCCCGCACGGTGACCATTTTGATGGCGGAACAGAAAAAAATGCCAATGTTGCCGCAAAACTGATCGGCAGAATCCATGAAACGCAGACGCAAGAATATTGAACCACAGGGGCAGGGGCTAGCATCCCAGCTTCTGGGGCTGTCGCTGTTCATCATGCTGCTTGCGTTCTTTATCGTGCTGAATTCCATTTCCACGTTTGAGGAATTAAAGGCCCGCAACGTGATGGAAAGTCTGGAATTTACCTTCGCATCTAAAATTATCCAGCGCGGTGATATGCGCCCGTCGGTTACAAAATCCGTTGAAACATCGCTGTATGATGGTGATACGATTGATCGCGTCAGCGGGTTGTTTCAGGCGCAGATTCCATCCTATGAAGTGGTGATGAACAAGGAACGCGGCATGATGCATGTGCGCGTTCCGCGTGATGCGTTCGAACGGGCCGTAACGGCGATTGGCCAACGTGTGGCCCCGGCGGGAACGAACAAGGATTCTGCCTTTCAAAATTATTTCCTGCCGACTCTGGTGGTGATGCTGCGGTCCGAAGATCGCGGCCAGCCATTCCGCATGGAAATCACCTATAACGTCACGGAAAACCCGGCGCGGATGCAACGTCTGGCACCGCAATCATTGCAAACAACGGTGCGTGCCGTTGATGCGATGGCGGAAACGATTGAAAAGGCGGGATTGCCTGTAAAGCAGATCACAGCATCGGTGCAACAGGGCGATCCCGCGATGGTCGATCTGTTCTTCCTGCGCTACGAAAAAATTGATGCGTCGAAAATTATTATGCCGGGGGATGATGCGGCGGCCCCGGTTGAAAATGGGGGCAGTGATGGCAACGCCCCCTAAACGCACGGCCAAACATGCTTTTGATGTCGCGGGCGCGCCGAAAAAAATGCCCCGCCGCGGCAATCGCCGCATGGGTGATGCGGCTGCCGCTGATGGGAATCCGTTTTTGTGGCTGACGACCTTCACGGACGTCATGGCGCTGATGCTGACATTCTTCGTCCTGTTGTTTGCGATGTCGGAGCCAGAGAAGCAATCATTCTCCGAAATCACCTCGGCTTTGCAGCAGGAATTTAACCGTTTTTATGGCGCGCAAATGAATGCCGGGCCGGAAGAAACCATCAACATCGCCAAAATCAATTTTGATCAGGCGCTGGACATCAACTATCTGCAGGCCTTGATCCAATCCGTTATCGACCGTAATGCCGATCTGGCGGGGCGCGTTGTGATGATCCCGCGTTATGATTCGCTGATCATTTCCCTGCCGGAAGATTTGTTGTTCGAGCCGGGACAGGCCAGCGTGAAAGATGAAGGGGGCAAGGCGCTGTACAGCCTGGCCGCCACCTTGGCGCGGATCAAAAACAAAATCGCGTTGGTTGGGCATGCCGACCCCATGGCGATGGATGTGGCGAAGAATTTCGGTTTTACGACAAATTGGGATTTGTCGATGGCCCGCGCGGCGGCCGTTGCGGCCATACTGGATAATGTTGGTTACACCTATCCCGTGACCATTCAGGGGGCGGCGAGTGGCCGGTATGATGATATTGGCACTTCTCTGCCCGAAGAACGCAGACTGGACCTGTCCAGACGCGTGGATATTGTTATAATGAACCACGATTGGCGGGCGGAGCGTGTGTATCCCGACTCGGCCTTTCCATAAATTTTCTTCTGTGTCCTTGGGGGAATAATCCGGATTTTTTAATGGTGCGTCTTTTCCTGCTCACCGGCGTTTGTTTAACGGCGCTCATGCCCATGGCATGGGCGCAGGACCGCGTTGCCGTTCGCACCGGAACGCACAGCGATTATTCGCGCGTGGTGTTCGATTGGGGCACGTCCGCGCCGTATGATTTAAAACAAGTCGAACCGGGCGTTCTCGACCTGACCTTCCGCAAAAACGCGGTGCCGGATTTAACGGCGGTTGAAAAATTGCCCAACGTGTCATCGGTTGAAAAATTATCCGCCGATGGTGAAAATCTAAAAATCCGCATCCGCATTCCGACGGACAGCAAATATCGTCACTTCCTGATTGGTGATCGCGTTGTGGTGGATGTTTACAATTCCGCCACAGGCGCGAAGGCCGCAGACGCGCCAGCGCAGGAAAAACCCGCTGAAATAGCGAAAGCGCCCGTTCCAGCGGAAAAACCCGCTGCAGAAAAACCAATTGTAACACCACCCGTGGCCGAAGCCGCGCCCACAGCAACACCCATTGCGCCCCCCATCGCACCTGCACCGTCGGAGCAGGGTGCAGCCGAAGTGGCGGCGGTTCCCGCCGTTCCTGTGGCCCCGGTGGAGCAAGGCCCGTCCGTTTTGGAACAGGAAGCGGCCCGCATTGCCGACCCGCATGTCATCACCGTGTCCTCGACCGAGGAAATGGGGCTGGCCGCGTTTGAACGCAACGGGTATTTGTGGATTGTTATTGATCGCCCATCTTTATCCGTTCTGCCGCAAATCAACGGCCCGAAGAAAGAAGACTTCACGCCGTTTGAAAAGGTGACGACATCCGAGGGCGGCATCGCCTATCGCACGCGCATGCCGGGAACGGCGACGATTGAGGGTGAAGGCGGTGGCCTGATCTGGCGCGTGATTGTATCGCCAAAGGACAAGGCGGTTGAACCGACGCCACCGACGCGTGAATTTAAATCGGGTGATGATCTGCGCGGTGGGTCCATGGTGTGGGCCATGCCGCTGGTGACAAAAAACCTGACGATCACGGACCCCGACGTGGGTGACACCATTATGGTCGCCACGGTGGACGCGGCGGATCAATTCGCGGGCAGCGAACGGAATTTTGTCGATTTTGAACAATTAAATTCATCCATCGGTCTGGCCGTTGTGCCAAAGGCCGATGATGTGAAATTCGAAAAACGCGCGGGCGGTATTGCGGTGACGCGGCCGGGCGGGTTGGCGTTGTCGCGCATGCGCGATGTGACGCAACGGATTATCGAACAAAAAACGGCGGGTGAAATCGAAAATCCGGCGGCGACGGACCCCACCAAGGTGCCGCGCATGTTTGATTTCAACCGCTGGATGATGGGGGGCTTAAACGCCTTGCACGATAACCAGCATATCCTGCTGGCCGGTATGGCGGATAAAGATAAATCCGGCCGGGTGCAGGATTTGTTGATGATGGCGAAAATGAACATGGCCAATGACCGTGGGCAAGAAGCTGTCGGCCTGTTGCGTTTTGCCGAAACCGAAATGCCGGATATCAAAGAAAGCCCGGAATTTCTGGCCCTGCGCGGTGTTGCGCTCAGCATGGCCAGCATGTTCGAAGATGGCTTCCGTGATTTGAACAATCCCGCATTGAAGACGTATCCGGAACTGGATTACTGGCGCGCTTATGCCGCGGCCGGATTGGAAGATTGGCAACAGGCCAAGAAATTATTGCCAACCGATATGACCGTCGTTGCGGAATATCCGCGCCGGTTACAAGAACGCATGTTGCTGCGTTTGGCCGAAATTGCGTTGCGTTCGGGCGAAGTGAAGGCGGCGGAAGCCATGTTGGGCATGTTGCAGAAAGAACAGCAGCATCTGCAGCCATGGACAGTGGCCAGCATGGATTACCTGCGCGGTGAAGCGCATCGCCAGAACAAGGAATATGCGAAGGCGGAAGAATATTGGAAGCCTCTGCTGACCGGAAAAGATGATTTGTACCGCGCCAAGGCGGGGCTGGCCCTGACCATGCTGCAACTGGAGCAGGGGACGATCAAGCTGGAAGAGGCTGTCGATCGTCTGGAAGGTCTGCGCTATATGTGGCGCGGGGACGAGCTGGAAGCCCAAATCAATTCCCGTTTGGGGAAACTCTATCTGGATCAAGCGCGCTATATGAAGGGTTTCAGCATCCTGCGCGACGCCGTGGCGATGAGCCCGGGCACAGATATTTCCAATGACGTCGCCTATATGATGACGGATTCATTCAAGAATCTGTTCCTCAGCGACGCGCTGGAAAAAATGAGCCCGGTCGACGCTATCACCGTCTACGAAGAGTTTCGTGAACTGACACCCGATGGGGATGATGGCAACCGCCTGATCCGCCGTCTGGCCGAACGTCTGGTCGATGCGGATTTGCTGGGCCGCGCGGCGAACTTGCTGCAATATCAGATCGATTATCGTTTGCAGGGGCGTGAGGCGGCGGATACATCGCTGCGTCTGGCGGCCATTTACTTGCTCAGTGATAATCCAAATCCGGTTCTGCGCGTTCTGGACAAGGCGACGACGACCTATGCCAATTTGCCCAAGGATGACAGCGTGAATCAGAAACTGCGCGAAGCGGCCATGCTGCGCGCGCGCGCTTTGTCCGATCTGAAGCGTGTGGACGAGGCGCTGACGATTTTAAACACCTATCCGCCGTCACCCGACATCAATCGCCTGCGCGCCGATATCGCGTGGAATGCCGGGCGCTGGCAGGATGCCGCGATTGCTTTGCAGGATTTGATCGTCGATCAAGCGATTGTGGCAGAACGTCCGCTGACGCAGGCGCAGGCCGATATTATCCTGAACCGCGCCGTGGCCCTGAATCTGGCGGGGGACCGTGTGGCGCTGGCCAACATGCGCGAACGGTTTGGCGACCAGATGTTGAAAACATCGCGGTCAAAATTGTTTGATGTGGTCACGCGGTCGCGGACATCCACATTATCCTCTGACCGCGAAAGCATTGCGGCCTTGGTGTCGGAAGTTGATCTGTTCAAGGATTTTCTGGACACATACCGCGCGTCGGACCAACCATCGAATTAAGCCAATCTCTTGACCGTCACTCCGGCGCAGGCCGGAGTCCATGGGGCGGATTGTATGGATACCGGCCTTCGCCGGTATGACGTATGGGAGTTACGGAATTGCGCCAGTCGGTTCCACGGGCACGTCCGGAATCAACGCCGGGCTGGGCATATTGAGCGGGACGGCGCCCACATCAAAGCTTTGTACCAGCGCCCCGGCCAGCAAGTGCCACCCATCGACCATGACAAAGAACACGATCTTGAACGGCAGTGAAATCATCACCGGCGGCAACATCATCATACCCATGGACATCAGGATAGAGGCCGTCACCATGTCGATGATGACGAAGGGCAGGAACAGCATAAAGCCAATTTCAAATGCGCGGCGCAATTCCGAAATCATAAAGGCCGGAATCAAAACCTGCAGCGGCACGGCTTCCGGACCAGAGAAGGGTTCGGACTGGTTCATTTGCGCGAACAGCGCCAGATCCGTTTCACGCACATGCTTGAACATAAATTCGCGGAACGGTTCGACGGTGCGTTTGAATGCTTCGACTTCGTCAATCTGTTCTTCGATCAACGGCACGACGCCTGCTTGATACGCGCTCTGGAATGTCGGGGCCATGATGAAGAAGGTCAGGAAGATGGCCAGTGAAATCATCACTGTGTTTGGCGGTGTCTGCTGAATCCCGATGGCGGTCCGCAGGAAGGACAGCACCACGATAATCCGCGTAAACGACGTCATCATGATCAGGATGGACGGGGCCAGCGACAGAATGGTCAGCAACGCAACCAATTGAACGACGCGGCCACTGACCGTGCCGTCTTCTGCGCCTGCGCCCATATCCAGTGTCACGCTCTGTGCAAAGGCGGGCGTGTTGATCAGGATCATCAGGATGACCATGGAAATGGCGGACAACGCCAATCCCCACAGGGCGACTTTGTTCTTCACAATCCGGCGGGGGACATTATCCGTTTTTGGCTGTGTCATCGCTTACCACTATTCCTGTTTCAACGATTGTTTCCCCGTTGGGGCCCAGAATGATCAGATGCTGGCGCGCGTCACTGCCGCGCCCGCGTTGGAGCAGAATGGCGCGGCGGCGCGCATCCAGCGACAACACCTCAACCACGCGCATTTGCCGGTTGGCGCCAGTCACGGGCAAGCGCCCGGCATTGATCCGGCGCATAATCAGGCTCAATCCCCCCATCAACGCCAGAACGAAAATCAGGGCGGCGGCAAAGCGAGCAAAATCTGTCAAAGATAACAATTCCATAGCGGGTCCAGCATGGCCGTATGGGGGGCGTGAGTCAATTCCGCGCACCCCCGGATGCCCGGGGATGCACAGATTTTAAGAGGAAAGGCGGTTTTAGAACAAATTCAACCGCGGATCGCGATACTGAGCCGGAGCCCGGGCGGGCAGGGGGCGGTTGAGCGGGATGCCATGTTCCCGGCGCAGGGCGTTGTACCCCTGGACCATCAATCCGGCCAGCGTATTGGCCAGCGCGGGCTGGGATTGTCCGCCAAAACCAACGGCCAGAACTTTATTGCCATTCGCATCCCCGGCCAGTGCGACCAGATTGTGCCACGAATTGCGGATAAATCCGGTTTTCATCCCCATGGGGGTCAGGCCGATGCGATCCAGTTGGGCCCGCGCCTGCGCTTGCGGCATGGTTGTGTCGCGGACCAGACGGTTCACGTTATATGGACGACGGCCCAGCGTGCGGTCGGTGTGATACGAAAATTCCGCATGGGCAAAAAAGTCCAGCCGTGTCGGGTAGGTCAGCACAATATGCCGCCCCAGCGTGGCCATGTCGCGTGCTGTTGTGCGTTGATAACGGTTGTTCAAACCGGACGCATCATAAAAACGCGTGTTGGTCATGCCCAGACGGCGGGCCTTGCGGTTCATGGCTTCAACGAAATTCGCTTCGCTGCCACTGATATGTTCGGCCAGCGCCACGGCGACATCGTTGCTGGAGCGGGTCAGCAGAGCGATCAGGCAATCATTCACGGACAATGTATTGCCAGTGCCGACATTCAGGCGCCAATGCTCAACGCCTTGTGAGCGGGCGGAAAATGTGACGGGTTCATGCAATGTAATGTCCCCACCGCGCAGGGCATCGAAGACCAGCAAGGCGGTCATCATTTTCGTCAGCGATGCGATGTAGCGCAAGCCATCAACATTGTGGCCGCTCAACATGCGGCCGGTGTTGACGTCGATGACGATATTGCTTTGTGCGCGTGCGACGGGGCGAATGTCATCCGATTTTGCGGCTTCGGCAAAATGCGGCGTCAGGCTGCTCAAGAATAAAGCGCCCAGACCGATCGCGGTGGTTTTCAGAAAATTGCGACGTGATTTCGTGAGGTCACTCATAGCCATGTCCCTGTCGTGTGTTGGTATTTTTATGATTGGGGACACATAAGCAGAAAAGCGGGATTATGGACAAGGGGGATTTTATTATTTTACAGAAAATCTGCATTGCGGTGCGGAAGCGGGCCTTAATCGTCTTGGCCCGGTTCTTGCTCTGACTCCTGCAGAATCGTGTCAAAGGGGTTTGGTTCCCCGTTGGCGCGATAGACATAACACAGCACTTCCGCCACGGCCATAATGGCTTCGGTGGGGATGGGGCTGTCGACTTCCAGCGCCACCAGCATTTCGGCCAGGGCGCTGTCTTCACGCACGCGGACGCCGTTGGCGAAGGCGAGCTGTAATATTTGCTCGGCAATTTTGCCCCGTCCGGCGGCAGAAATGGTCGGCATATCCCCGGGTTCGCCCGTGGCGGAAATCGCCACGGCGGCCGCGCGTTTATTTATTTTTTCTTTTAAATTCAGTGGCTTGAGTGGGTCGCCCCCGGGCTTTTTCCCGCCATTTTCGGTGTAATCGGCCATTGGCACAGATCCTGCAAAGCTTTTAGCGGTTGGTACGGTTTAAACGAACAAAAGGCCCAAACGCCATGACAACACAAAATATAGGTTTATTCAAAGCCCTCGGCGCAAAAATGAACTATCTGGACCAGCGCCAGAAGATTTTGTCCCAAAACGTGGCCAACGCCGACACGCCGGGTTACCGCCCGCACGACCTGGAAAAGGTTGATTTCGGCACCGTCTTGAAAAACGTGAGCAAGGAAAACGTGGTGCGCCCGGTCACCACCGACCCGCGCCACATGCCGGCCCCGAACGAAGTGGCCAAGCCGCGCAACCCGGAAATGAAAAAAGTCTATGACGTATCACCGACGGGCGATGCCGTCGTGTTGGAAGAACAGATGGTCAACGCGAACAAAAACCAGATCGATTACAATTTGATGACCAGCATGTATCAGAAAAATGTCGGCATGATCCGCACCGCACTGGGCGTTGGCCGATAAGAAATAAGAGCAGCAGAACAAGGAATAAAAGGGGTTTAAAATGGCAGATGATATGTTCACAGCGTTATCGGTTTCCGCCGCAGGCATGCGGGCTCAAAGCACGCGCGTGCGCGTGGTGGCCGAAAACATGGCCAACTCTGACTCCACCGGGCTGACGCCGGGGGCCGACCCTTATCGCCGCCAAACGATTACGTTCAAAAATGAACTGGATCGTGCCAATGGCGCCGAAATGGTGGAAGTGTCCAAAATTGGCGAAGATGACCGCACGCCGTTCATCATGAAATACCAGCCGGACCACCCGGCGGCGGACGATACCGGCTATGTGAAAATGCCGAACATCGACCCGATCGTGGAAATGATGGATATGCGCGAAGCCCAACGGTCATACGAGGCCAATCTGGGGATGATCGAACAATCCCGGTCCATGATGATGCAAACGATTGATTTGCTGCGCCGTTAATCCATATTGATGGAAACGGCCCAAAACGTGGTATAATGACAGGGTGTAACAAAAAGGTTTAAGTCCATGGTTAATTCAGTCGCAAGTCCCGCAATGGCCGCCAACGCCTACGCCAACATGGCGAAAACCGCATCCGGTGCCGGTGTGGCCGCCGAAGATGGCGCGGTGTCTTTTGGCTCCTTGATCGAAAAGGGCGCAACCGAATCCATCGCCACCATGAAAAACGCCGAAACGGTGCAGGCCCAGGCCATTATGGGCAAAGCCGGTCTGGCCGACGTGGTCGAAGCCGTCACCGCCGCCGAACTGACCCTGCAATCCGTCGTGGCCGTTCGTGACCGGATGATCAACGCGTATCAGGAAATTATGCGGATGCCGATTTAAGGTGTTTGCCACAACGAACAAAAAACCCGGGACCATTTGGCCCGGGTTTTTTGTTGGGGTGGTTTCAATCAAAACATCCATTGGAATTTTGCATTTGTGATTTTTCCACCTTTTATCGCCATGACCAGACAAACAACTCAACGGATTCGAGTGTGTAGGGTGTTGCAAGGGTTGCAATGACCAGATGAGCCAGCAAGGCATAGGCCGCGGCTTTTTTGCTTTTGAAAAATGCACGCACAATCATAATTGCGATGATGCCGACAAGCAGCAGCGCAAGAAAGCCTGTGATTCCCTTTGCGTAGTAAAAGCACGGAAAAAAAATATTCGGAACCGGCAGGAAGCAAACCCATTTCAATTCATGAATGAGAACAACCGCCCAATATAGACCAATGGGCCAAATGATTCTGGAGTCTATAAAGGGCTGGATTGTCATTTTTTATATCTCAATTTAACACCAAAGGGGTTAGGTTAAATTGAAAAGCTACTGCGCCGGTTACAAAAGTTCAATTTAATCTGCCCCTTTGGTTATTTGATTTGCTGGAATACCCCGGAGGAAAATGATATTTCTCTGAGGATGGCGAGTACTATAGTGTTGCGCTGAACCCAGACGTTGAAGACCCAAAATAATCAGATTCATTGATGACTGTAAAAAATGTTTCTATTTTTTCACGATTCAGAATCCCCCTGATTTCATCGTGAAGTTTTTTAGCGTCTAAATCCGTTTTTATTTCGCATAAATTGGGGATGGGTTGTTTTAATATGTTGTGTTTATAATGATCATGCAAAACGTTTTTAGCCTCATCTAGAAAATTTTGATGAATTACTACGAAGTGCTGGAAGTCCATATAAAATTTCCTTTTTCTATTTTCAAACAGCTTAATAATAACGATTCTTATCAGAACTTCTGAGTTCTTTATATAAGGCCCATACTATAAGAAGAATAAATCCACCAAATATATAAAACACCATCTTGATGGTGCTTCCCCAAAATGATGGTGGCTTTGGTCTGGTTGATTTGTGCTCCATGATTATTTCATGGCAGGACTGGCATTCTAGGTTATCTCCGCCGTCTTTGTAATCAATCTCGCTGGGACATTCAGAATTGAATAAAATTCTTTTTATTCTTTTGTCATTAAGGGGAACTCCATATTGATCACGGTCCCCATTAAGTTTTTTTGTTATCCTTCTGGCACAAGCTCTGCATAGAGAATGGTCTTTAATGATGTATGCAATGAGTTCGTTTTTCTTATAGTCACTCATGTTCACTCCTTCACTTTAATGTGCTCAATAATAATCAGTTTTCCGCTCTCGTCCATGCTCATAAAGTTTAGAACATTACAGCGCCCACCTTCGTCCTGAGACCAAAAAACAACGATTTGTCCCTTTTTAGGATATTTTCGCTCATCATCGCACCACCCGTTGCTTTCTGTGTATTGTGAAAGTATTTTTTGTTGTACCTCAATCTGTTTCTAAAAGAATCGTTTCCTTTGCAAACGCCGAAGACGCAAAGGCAATAAGAATCGAGATAGAAGCTACTGAAAAAACTTTAAGGTTTTTCTTCATGGATATGTCATTCCCAAATCGTAAATTGAAAACAACCACCAGAATTCCTTCTGGTGGCTGGGTGTTTACAACCGCTACATAGAGAACGGCGCAATGCTTTTAGCTTGCGCTTGGACATGACATTGCCACCCAGCCCCGAAAGTACTGAAGGCAACGCAATACAACTGCGTTAAGTCGTCTATGTAAGGGGTTGTAAAGCCCCAAATTGACATCAAAGGGTCAATCTACAGGAACTCTAGTAACTCACAGTTGTTTGGTCAATGAAAGAATCTTTTGGTTGCGTATGGCCATCGGAATGATAATGCTAAAAGTGAACCTGTGCGGAAGGACACGAGTGGCCCCATATACCTATCGATCCTCTGTTTCCAAGGCCCAATATCTTGGTCCACGATCTATCATAGTAAGAAGGCCTATTTCGGCCCTGTCTGGTAGGTAATAAAAACCGAGCCAGCGGGGAGGGTGCGGGTTCGCTTTTAATTCTTAATATTCGTTTGGCCAGTTAGTGGGTAATATCTTGCCCCCTCCCTCCTTGCGGGCTGTGTTGGAGAGTGGTAGCAAGGGGGTGGTGACTAAGGACTATATTCCTATAAAATCCCCTCTTTGTCAACCAAAAAGTGCTGGTTTTTCCAGAGGATAATCGTATTCACCCCGAAAACGGGTATCGCGCGGGCGGGGCTATCCCGTATAATTGAATCATGAACGAAGAAGAAATCATCGAAGTTGCCCGTGAAGCCATCATGCTGACCATCGAGCTCAGCACCCCGACGCTTATGGTCGGGTTGGTTGTCGGCGTCTCGATCGCGCTGGTTCAGGCCCTGACCCAGATTCAGGAGATCACGTTGGTCTTCGTTCCAAAAATTCTGGCGATCTTCGTTGCGCTGTTTATTTTCCTGCCGGGTATGGCGACGGCGCTGGCGGCTTTCATGGAAACTCTGGCGGATCGCATGATCGCGATTCAGTAAGATGGAAACACTCCAGCATTTCATCACGACGGGCGTGTTTGCCTTTATCCTGATCTTCGTACGGGTCGGGACGGCGATGATGATTATGCCGGGCCTTGGGGATTCATTCACACCGCAGAACGTGCGCCTGCATCTGGCGCTGGCCTTGTCGCTGGTCATGGCCCCGGTTGTGGCGCCCCATCTGCCTGACCCGATGCCGGGCACGACCATGCTGCTCAGTTTGATCGTCATGGAATTTATCATTGGCATGTTTATTGGCACGGTATCACGCATCCTGATGGCGGCGCTGGATACGGCGGGTATGATCATGTCGATGCAATCCGGTCTGGGCAACGCGCAATTGTTCAACCCGGCATTTTCGACGCAGGGGTCGATTATTGGGGCGTTCCTGTCCGTCATGGGCATGGTTTTGATTTTCAGCACCAACCTGCATCATCTGCTGATCATGGGGGTTGCGGATTCATACAATATGTTCCCGATCGGATCTTTGCCCGATGTGGGCAGCATGGCCGACATGGTGGGGCAGGCGTTGTCGGCCAGCTTCCGCATCGGTGTGCAGGTCTCGGCCCCGTTCATCGTCGTGGGTTTGATGATTTATATCGGCATGGGTGTTCTGTCGCGCCTGATGCCGCAGATTCAGGTTTTTATGATTGCCATTCCGGTGCAGATTTTGATTTCCCTGATGACGCTCGCGCTGGTTCTGTCGGCGGGCATGTTGTTCTGGCTGCATCAGTTTGAGGAGGGCATGGTGTTCTTCCTCACGGCCGCGGGAGGATAAACCCCGATGTCGGATGAAGACGACGATACCTCTAAAACGGAAGACCCCTCCCAGAAAAAATTGGAGGATGCCAGGCGACGCGGTCAGGTTCCGATGAGCCGCGAGGTCAATAACTTCGTCATGTTATTGGCCGGAACCATTATGATTATGGCCTTCGCCGGGCCGATCATGGAAAAACTGACCATCGATTTGCGGTCCTATATCGAATTGTCCGGCCAGATGCTGAGCGGGCCGGGAATGATTTCATCGCTGCTGGGTGATTCATTCTGGATGGTGATGGGGGTCATCGGCGTGCCGCTGGTGGCTTTTATGTTTGTGGCCTTTATTGGCGGGTTTATTCAGGTGGGGCCGCTGATCGCGCCGGAAGTGATCAAGCCGGACATCAGTAAAATTTCCATCAAAAAGGGATTCCAGCGCCTGTTTTCCAAGCGGTCGTTGATGGAGTTTTTCAAAGGGCTTTTGAAATTCGGCATTGTCGGTGCGGTTGGCACGGTTTTGTTAATGCCGTTTTATGAGAGTGTCGAACATACGGTCGGGCTGGACATGTCCAGCATCATGCACGAAACCGAAGATTTGATTATCCGCCTGATGATGGGCGTGCTGATGGCGCTGGTCGTTCTGACCGTCATTGATGTGGTGTACCAGCGGCAGGACCACATGAAAAAACTGCGCATGTCGAAGCAGGAATTGAAAGACGAATACCGCCAGACCGAAGGGGACCCGATGGTCAAGGCGAAATTGCGCCAATTGCGTGCGGAGAAAGCGCGCCAGCGCATGATGGCCAACGTGCCCAAGGCCGATGTGGTTATCACCAACCCGACCCACTTTGCCGTGGCCTTGCAATACGACCCGGACACGATGGAGGCGCCGTTGTGCGTGGCCAAGGGGATGGATCAGGTCGCTTTGCGCATCCGTGAAATGGCCAAGGAACACAAAATCACCATCCACGAAAATCCGCCATTGGCGCGCAGCCTGTACGATACGGTTGAGGTGGATCAGGTGATTCCGGCTGAACATTACAAGGCCGTGGCCGAGATTATCTCCTTCGTCTTCCGTCAAAAGGGCAAGTTGAAATAAGGACTTGGCCGCCCGGGCGGGGAATGTTTGCACCCCTTGGGGTTTTCCTTTAGCAAGGAGGGATACAAGGAGATTTTCTATGTCTATTTTTCCGCCAAGCGCAACGCATTTGAACCGTACTTATAATATTGCCGCCCTTGATTTGCCGATCCCGAATTGTTTATCGGACCGCAATGATGAGGCCGAGTGGTTGTCTTACGCGAAATGCCTGCCAATCGCCCGTGCGATTGAAAAATTTGGGCAGGCGCTGGACCAGTTTTTGGACCTGTTGCCGGACAGCGGAAAGAAAGCCAGCAAACTGACATTGGATGAAAAACTGACCGTCTATGCGAAGTGGAATGCGGCCAGCATTATCAATGCTAACGTCATTGGCGAAAAAGTTTCCTTTGCATTAAACCCGCAACAAGACGACATCGCATATAAAAGCGATCTGGGGCGTGGGGCGTTCTTTGTCGTTGAGTTTTTGAAGAGCGTTCAATCCCCGCTGGCCACAGAATGGGAAAATCGTCGCCTGCGTCTGCACGCGGAATATTGTGATCGGGACGATAAATACGATATGGGCTCACCGATAAATGTGATTCTAGCGGCGGAGCACAAGCATCGTTCGGCGGTACAATCGCAAAAGCCACCCCAAACGCCGCCAGCACCATAATCACGGCTTTGTATGATTTTTGAACAGGGGGATAAACCCATTTCCCCCTGTTAATGCCTTGTTCGATATGGCATATTCTTTGAACTATGCGCACCGATCATTCTGAATTTATTGCCCGTCATCACCGTTCCGCCCAAGGCGTGGCGGAAACCTCCGCACCAAACCCTCGTCGCCGTTTATTGATGGCCTCGGGCGCGGTTGTGGCCTATGCCGCCGTGTGTACGGGGGTGGCCATGTTTATGGATGTGCCGCGTGAAAGTGTTGCGGTCGCCGGGGCGGTCTTCCTGCTGGCCACGGGCGTGGCGTTTTTGATGCAGCGCGGGTTCAAGCTGCACACGAAACAGGAAAAAGAACGCGCGCTCCTGCGTGAAGTTCTAGAGGGCAGCCGTGGCGCGCGCCTGATCACCGATGGCGCGGATAACAGCGTTTATTTCAACCAGCGTTTCGGCGAATTGTGCGACGGTATCGGCGCACCGAATTTGCAAACCCTGGCACAATTTTTCAGCGATGACGACGAAGCGGCCATGCATTTCCGTCTTCTGGCGGATCAGGCGCATCGTGGTCTGACGGATTCCATCGAACTGCACAGCGTGCGCGGTGATTCCGATTACTGGTTTATCGTCACGGCGCAGCCGATTGCCGGGTGGGCGGGCTATATCCACTGGCGGATCGATGACATCAGCGAACAACGCGCCAATGACCGCGCCGTGCGGGAAGAGCGTGAAAAGCTGATCGACTTTACCGACAATGCCCCGGTGGGGTTCTTCTCCGTCGATGAAACCGGGCAATTTGTGTTCGTGAATGCGACATTGGCCCGCTGGTTGGGTGAAGATATCGAAAACCTGCTGGCGCATGGGCATTTGCATACCTATCTGGACCAACCGCCGCGTGATGCGCATCCCTATGATGTCGTCGAAGGGGGCGGGGCGAAGCAGGTTGTTGAATTGCTGATGAAGGGCCCGGCGGGCAAGACCTTCACCGCGTCGATTTCCCAAGCCGTGGTGAACGAAGCCGATGGCGCGGTGCGGACGCGGGGCGTTGTTCACGACCTGACGGCAGAACGTGCGATGAAGCAGGCATTGAAGGCCTCCGAAGATCGCTTCCAGCGGTTCTTCGAAGAAGCGCCGCTGGGTATTGCCATGTTGAATGCCGATGGCGTTCTGGGTGATGTGAACCATGCGTTGGCCTCCATGCTGGATGGTCAGGTGGAAACATTCGAAGGCCGCCATTTCGAAGGGCTGATCCACGAAGATGATCGCGCCGCCGTGATGGATGCGCTGGATAAAATCGTCCATGCCCCGCAAAAGGGTGTGGCCGCCATGCCCGCACCGATGGAGGTTACGCTTCTCGGGCTTGAGGGCAATGTCACCACGCAAATGTTCGCGCGCCGTTTCCGGGGCAGTGACGGCGTGGTTTTGCACTTTATTGACCTCAGCCGCCAGAAAGCGCTGGAAGCGCAATTCGTGCAATCGCAGAAGATGCAGGCCATCGGGCAACTGGCCGGCGGCGTCGCACACGATTTTAATAACCTGCTGACCGCGATGATCGGGTTCTGTGACCTGTTGTTGTTGCGACACAAGCCGGGCGATCCGTCCTTCTCGGACATCATGCAGATCAAGCAAAACGCCAACCGCGCCGCGAACCTCGTGCGCCAGTTGCTGGCGTTTTCGCGGCAGCAAACCTTGCGCCCGAAGGTGCAGGATATCACCGATATTCTCACGGAAATTTCACATCTGCTGCGCCGCTTGATTGGCGCGAATATTGATCTGGATGTCGTGCATGGTTCCGACCTCGGTCTGGTGCGCGTCGATGTGGGCCAGATGGAACAGGTTCTGATCAACTTGGCCGTGAACGCGCGCGATGCCATGGATGGTGGCGGGCAGTTGACCGTTGAAACACGCGCCTTCCGCAACGATGCGCCGATGACGTGCGGCACCGATGAAATGCCTGCGGGCGATTGGGTGGCGATTGCGGTGACGGATACGGGTTGCGGTATTCCGCTGGAAAACATGGCGCGTATTCTTGAGCCGTTCTTCACCACGAAGGAAGTGGGGCAGGGCACCGGTCTGGGGCTGGCCACCGTTTACGGGATCGTGCGGCAAACGGGCGGGTATTTAGGGATAGACAGCGTTGTGGGTGAGGGGACGACCTTCACCATCTATCTGCCGCGCCTGTCCGATACGGAAATCGAACATGACGACCACAGCAAGGATATTGAGGAAGATACCACCCGCGACCTGACCGGGACCGCGCGCATTCTGCTGGTCGAAGACGAAGACGCCGTGCGCACCTTCTCCACCCGCGCGTTGACCAACAAGGGGTACGAGGTTCTGGATGCCGAAAGCGGCGAGGCGGCATTGGCTGTCATCGAATCCTTAAAGGAAAAGCATGGCGGTACCATGCCGGTCGATCTGGTGGTGACCGATGTGATCATGCCGAATATGGATGGCCCAACCTTGGCCCGTCGTCTGCGTCAGGAAAACCCAATCCTGAAAATCATCTTCGTCTCCGGCTATACGGAGGAGAAGTTGAAGGAACATATGGGCGAAAATATATGGTTCCTGCCGAAACCGTTCACGCTGAAACAACTGGCGGCGAAGGTGAAGGAAGCGTTAGAGGAATAGGCCTTCTCTTTATTTAAACTTCTCGCAATTGACATGCGCCGGGTTCCAGTTGGCAGGCCAGAAGCGTTTGCGTTCTGCGTCAATATGCACCATGCCATCATTCTTGTAATACCCGACACCGCCGGACCCCGTACACCACGCCAGATCGCGTGCGGTTGTGGTGGGCAGGCCCGGGATGCTGAAATCAATGGCGTTGCCGCGGGTGTGGGCCGAACTTTTTGCCGGGCCGCCGTCATCCTGCCCGGGCTTCAGATGTTTGGCGCGTTCACGGCTGGCCTTGCGCAGCATTTCATTCGATGCGGACAGGCGGTGGCCCGAATTGATGACGAATTCCAGTTTGATGTGCGGGTAATTTCGTTTTGCTTTCTGGCCGATGTCATACAGGCGGTCCAGCGTGCGCGGATTGATCGGGTGGACGGCCTCTGGTCCATGGGCGCGGTGATCGCGCAACAAGACATTGATCTGCGTCAATGCCGCGGGAACATATTGCCCGTTGCGTTTGTAAACGACGTTGATCGATTCCTTGGTATGGACATTGTGCAGGTGCAGGGATTGTTCCGCCGGGGCGGCGCTGGCGCTGTTAAAGGCCAGGGCGCAACCGAGCGTCAGGGTGCTGGCCACACGGACCATGTTTTTGTGTATGTTTGATTGTGCACCGGTCATCGCCAAACCCTCTTTATATCAGGCTGCTTATTATAGCCCTGACCGTACAAAGCTATGGAAAATAATGCAAGTTTTTGATGCGGCTCTTGCTCCCGCTTCTAACACCCTGTTTTTTTGTGTAGACTGGATGCAACAAAACGCCAGAAAACACAAAGAATAAGGCGTGAAAAACAATGGCGTATGGGGGCAGGGGCAATGAATGGGATCTGCGTATGATGAAAGCCTGACAGCCCGTTTTAACCGGCTGTCTTTCTGGGGGCGGAACAGCCTGCGCAGCGCGGCGCTGGCCGAAAGCCTGTCGGGCATGGTGCGCGATGGCACGAAAAAACGCCCGTGGCTGTATCCTTTCTTTATGACCTATCTGGTTTGTCTGACAACACCGCTTCCCGTTCCGGGGGGCAGTACGGTGCTGGTTGCGTTGACCGGGCTGTATGCGGCTATTCCGATTTTGCCGGGGTCTAAAGCATTGCGCAGCAGTTTTGCCGCGGCTGTGCGCCCGCCTGTTCTGGTCGAAAATTATGCGGATTTTATCCGCCCCTCCGCCGATCGGTCGCGGGCCGATTCTGTGCGGGCGCTGGCGCTGGGCTGGCGGGTCACGTGCCGTGGGGCTGCGGACATGTGGCAATCGACCCGGACGGCGTTTGCGGCGCTGCGTGCCATCTAATTCATTGAATTAGAATATAAATTCCCCTTATCCTCAAATGTTTTTATTTTGTTCTCTTTTGCGCTTTACAAAGAGAACAAATGCGGTACAGTTGCAATCAGAGGACAGAATCGAAAACGACCGGGACTTGCGTTGCAAACCCAGTCCGACCATGCAAAATCAGGGGATATCAAATGACCGTCACTTCTATGAACAAGGCAGATACCGCAATGGAACAACGCAGCAACGCCGAAAAAACGAAGGCACTGGATGCCGCTCTGGCCCAAATCGAACGTGCTTTTGGCAAGGGTTCGATTATGAAACTGACGGGTGACAACAACCCGATGCAGGTGGAAACGATTTCGACCGGTTCGCTGGGGCTGGATATCGCGCTGGGTATTGGCGGTTTGCCGCGTGGCCGCGTGATCGAAGTGTTCGGTCCGGAATCCTCGGGTAAAACCACATTGGCACTGCAGGTTATTGCCGAAGCACAAAAAGCGGGCGGCACCTGCGCCATCGTTGACGCCGAACATGCGCTGGACCCGTCTTACGCCAAGAAACTGGGCGTTGATATCGACAATCTTTTGATCTCCCAACCGGATACGGGCGAACAGGCTTTGGAAATTGCCGATACGCTGGTGCGCTCCGGTGCGCTGGATGTTCTGGTGATTGACTCGGTGGCTGCGCTGGTTCCGCGTGCGGAACTGGAAGGTGAAATGGGTGACACGCACGTTGGCTTGCAAGCCCGCCTGATGTCACAGGCCTTGCGTAAAATCACGGGTTCCATTTCCCGGTCCCGCACCATCGTCATTTTCATCAACCAGATCCGTATGAAAATCGGTGTGATGTTTGGTTCGCCGGAAACAACAACGGGCGGGAACGCGCTGAAATTCTATGCGTCCGTCCGTCTGGATATTCGCCGTATTGGCACGATCAAGGACAAGGAAAACCCGGTCGGAAACCAGACGCGCGTGAAGGTCGTGAAAAACAAAATGGCCCCACCGTTCCGTCAGGTGGAATTTGACATCATGTTCGGCGAAGGCATCTCCAAGATGGGCGAGCTGATTGATCTGGGTGTTCAGGGCAATCTGGTCGAAAAATCCGGCGCCTGGTTCTCCTATGACGGGCAACGCATCGGGCAGGGCCGTGAAAACGCCAAGCAATTCATGCGTGACAATCTGGAAGTGGCCGCAAAGCTGGAAAACGAAATCCGTACCAAGGCCGGTGTTGTGGCTGATGCCATGCTGGTCGGGCCGGACAGTGCGGAAGAGGCTTCCGATGCCACCATGGATGCCGTGAACGATGTCGTTGATGCGTCCGATGATGATGCCGCACCGAAGCGTGGCCGTAAGGCAAGCTAATCCAGTTTGAATAAAAGTTTGGTTTCAGCACCAAGGAAAAGAAGCCCGCCGATCTCCCCCGGCGGGCTTTTTCTTATTCACGTTACTGGCACGGTGTGGGTTACTGCGCGCACGCCTTTTTCAGCGGCACAATCGCCTTGTCCAGCCCGCGCAGATCAAATGTAGATTCAATCATGCTTTTCGTCGGTGGGGTGACTTGCGTGTATAAACGCTCGCTCTTCAACGCGGTTTCAATCATCGCGTTCGCGTCGGGGGCAAAGGCCCCCAGATTATCCAGCGACAAATCCCAGTTTACAGTGGTGGGTTGCCCGGCATCAAACCGCGTTGTAATGGCGGTGCGGGGGCGGGTGGTTTTGGTTTTGTCGGCAAGGTCGATATGGAACACCAGATAGGATTCCGTCTGTCCGTCGCGGCATCGCATGACCAGCGTTGGCCAGACATTGCCTTCTTTCTGCGTCATGATCGGCGCATTGGCTTTCAGGCTGAGCATAATATTGTGGCGGCCAGAGATACTGGATTTTTCGTTGATAATATCCCACTTGCCGATTTCCTGCCCCAGATCGGCCAGCGTCAGGCTCTGTAAATTATAATCAGCCAACGTGTCGTCATAGCAGCGCAGGCGCGTCATCGACAGTTGAATGTCCTTACACGCGCGCAAACGCCGCGCCATTTCATTGGCAACATCAATGGGCGTTTCTGGTTTTGCGGGAACGGCCTCTACCTCTGCCGGGGGCGTTGCGGCGGCGGTGCCGCTTGCATAAGACGGGCCAGAAAAACCAAACGCGCAGCCGGCGCACAGCGCCAATGTCAGAGTCCGAAAAAATGTCACACCAATCCTCCGTTCTATATTCCGAACGTATAGTGTAACAAAGATTGGGGGTGGGGGCTATTCCCGGGACTTGAGCAGGCGCTGTTTCTGGCGGCCCCAGTCGCGTTCCTTGCTGGTTTCGCGTTTGTCGTATTGCTTTTTGCCCTTGGCCAGCGCGATTTCGACCTTGGCCAGGCCTTTTCCGTTGAAATAGAGCTTTACCGGCACGATGGTGTAGCCATCACGGGTCACAGCACCCATCAAACGGTGAATTTCCTTCTTTTTCAGCAGAAGGCGGCGCGGGCGGCGCGGGGCGTGCTGTAAATGCGTGCCCGCCTGCTGATATTCGGCGATATAGCAATTATACAGCCAGATTTCACCGTTATGATCCCCGGCAAAGGCTTCGTTCAGGCTGCATTGTCCATGGCGCAGCGATTTGACTTCGGTCCCGGTCAGTTCAATCCCGGCATCGAATTTTTCTTCCAGATGGTAATCAAACCGCGCCCGGCGGTTATCGGTAACCGTCTGGTTGACAGAAATTAAAGCTGTTTTCTTATCTTTCTTAGCCATGGGCCCGCACTATGGTGCCACTTCCGGCGGAAATCAAGCCGGCCTTTTCCATCGCCTCGTCCATCACGGCGCGGGCGTTGGCGGTTGCGGGTACGAGGGGCAGGCGCACCTCATCCCGGCACAGGCCCATGCGGGCCGCGCCGTATTTCACCGGGGCCGGGGATGTTTCAATCATCGTGGCACGGCAGAGCGGGGCGAGTTTGTCGCGCAGGGCGGCGAAGGTTTTCAAATCGCCCGCAACCCATGCATCCTGCATTGCGGCGCTGTCGCGCGGGGCGAGGTTGGAAATCACCGAAATCACGCCGTGACCACCTTGGGCCAGATAGCCGGGGGCCGAGCCGTCGTCGCCAGAGATCAGGCAGAAATCATCCTTCACCCGGGCCTTGATCAAGGTCGGGCGGTCCAGTTGCCCGGTGGCATCCTTCACCCCGGCAATGCGCGGCAGTTCGGCCAGACGCACCATGGTGTCGTTGGTCATGTCCACAACGCTGCGGCCCGGGATGTTGTAAATCAGAATCGGGATATTGGTGGCGTCATGGATCGCCTTGAAATGGGCGAACAACCCGTCCTGGGTCGGTTTGTTATAATAGGGGGTAACGACCAAGGCGGCATCCGCCCCGGCGTTCTGGGCGAACAGGGTGGTTTCGATACTTAAATCTGTGGAGTAACTGCCCGTTCCGGCAATGACCGGAACGCGGCCCTTGACCACGGCAACGGTGCGTTCGACAATGGATTTATGTTCATCTTTCGTCAACGTCGGCGATTCACCCGTGGTACCACAGGCGACAACACCATGAATGCCCTGCTCAACCTGCCATTCAACCAAATCATCATACGCCTTCCAGTCAACCGCGGTGTTGACGAAGGGGGTGATCAGGGCGGTCATCGCGCCGCGGAAACGAATGTTCGGCATGGTCATATCCTTTTGGCGCGTGCGCCGTTTAGCCTGTGGTCTAAAAACGTTCTCACTCTAATGCCAACGGGCCGCGTGTTCAAGAAAGCTGCGTATGCGGGGGTATTGGCCCTGATTTTGGCGGCTTTTGTCCCGCAACCATCGCCCTATGGTGCGGCGCAGGGGGGCGGCTGGGGGCCGTCCATGGCGTTTGCGGCCAAATCGGCCCCGGTTGTGGGCATGTCGGCCAATGATGCCGCCCTGACCGTCAAGGCATTGCAGGCGGCTGCACAGGGGAGCTGGTCCTATGCCGAAAGCCTCATCGCGCAGACGCGTGACCCGCTGGCCGCGCGCATCTATTACTGGATGTATTATACGGATAAAGCGGGGCCGCATAATTTCCGCCGCATCTCCACCTTTGTCGGGCAAATCCCAAGCTGGCCGCGTCAGGGGGCTTTGCGTCTGAGCGCCGAAAAATCCGCATCGGCCAACACACCGATTCAAGATGTGGTGGAATGGTTCAACACCTACAAACCACAAACAGCGGATGGGATGATGTTGTATCTGTCCGCCTTGCGCGCGGCGGGGGCGAACAAGGACATCCCCAATATCCTGAACACATGGTGGGCGGAAACGGCCTTCGGCCCGGATGCGCAAGACAAGTTTTTGCGGACATGGGGCAAAACCATCACGCGTGACGCGCATATCAAACGTTTGAATATGTTGCTGTCGCGCGATTACCAATCGGCGGCGCGCGGTATTGCGCACGTGTTGGGCCGTGGTTATCCGCAATTGGCCGAGGCGCGGATTGCGCTGGCGGCGATGTCGCCGGGTGTGGACGGGGTTGTGGCCCGCGTGCCCACCAATCTGCAAAATGATCCCGGATTGATGCTGGAGCGTTTGCGCTGGCGCCGGAAGAAAGACATGGATTTCAAGGCGATTGAAATTCTGCATAACGCGCCGCCCGCCTACACGCAACCGGACCCGGATGCGTGGTGGAAAGAGCGCCATATTATGGTGCGCCGTTTGATCGAGCGGAAACAGTATGAAAGCGCTTATCTGCTGGCCGCCAAACACGGCACGAAAGAAGGCGCGTCATTTGCCGATGCGGAATTTGTATCGGGTTGGCTGGCCTTGCGCTTTGTGAAACGCCCGTGGGAAGCGTTTGAACATTTTGAACGGCTTTATCACAATTCGGCCATGCCGATCACGCGCGGCCGGGCCGCGTTCTGGGCCGGAATGGCCAGCGAGGCCTTGGGGCACAAGGACATTGCCCGCAAATGGTACGAAGCGGGGGCGGTGTATTCCACCACCTTCTATGGCCAGATGGCACTGGGCAAGCTGGGGCGCGATGACACGCTGGTCACGGCCATGCCGGATTTGACGATGCAGGCGCGCACGGCCTTTGAAAAACACGATATGGTGCAGGCGGCGCGTTTGTTTAAACGGGCGGGCTTGAATGATTATTCATCATCGTTCCTGCGCGCTTTTGCGGTGCAGGCGAAAACGCATGATGATTTTCATCTGGCCGCCGATCTGGCGACCGAATTCAACCAGCCGGACACGGCGCTGGCCGTGGCCAAGGAAGCGCAGAAGAAGGGGTATGTTCTGGCCGATTTCGCCTTCCCGACCATGTTGTCACGCATGAAAAATGTGGATACGGAATGGGCGCTGGTACATGGCATTATCAAGCAGGAAAGTGCGTTTGATACGAAAGCGCAAAGCCCCGCTGGCGCGCGCGGCTTAATGCAATTGATGCCCGCCACAGCCAAGGAAACGGCGAAGAAAGCGGGCATGTCGCACCAGAATGATTGGTTGACGACGCGCCCGGATCATAACGTCAAGCTGGGTGCGCTCTATATCGACCAGATGTTGCGTCGATATGATGGGCACTACCCGTTGGCAATTGCCGCGTATAACGCCGGGCCGGGCCGCGTGAGCCAGTGGCTGGAAGAATTTGGCGACCCACGCAAAGGCGAAATTGACATGCTGGACTGGATCGAAATCATTCCGGTGGCCGAAACCCGCAACTATATACAACGGGTGATGGAGGGCGTTTTTGTGTACCGCCACAAATTTGCCAAAGTGCAAAAAACGTCCAATGCGCCCATTCATATCAGCTACTTAAAGCCACTGAACGGGGCGGAAAACGGGCGTGCCGCGCGCTAAACCAGCAAGTTTTTTTCATGGTCTTGAGGAAATCTAAACGCATTCTATATCTTTCGTATGGGATAATGGATGCATAGTGACCCATATCCCTGAGTATAGACCGCACAGAGTATATTGTGCCCTTGTTGGGAAACGATTGAATGAAGATCATTTTTGCTGATGACCATACGCTTTTTCGCGATGCCTTGACCCATTATATATTGCAGGCCGATTCCTCGGTGGAGGTTTTGCCCGCACATGATTTGCATGGGGTCATGGAACATTTACAAACAAACAACGATGTCGACCTGATCCTGCTCGATTTGAAAATGCCGGGCATGTCGGGGTTAAAGGGATTGGAAAAAACCATTTCTCTGCGTCCGAAAATTCCGGTTGCAATCGTATCCGGTTTGGCCGAACAGGCGGACATAGAGGAAGCGTTGTCCATTGGTGCCCGCGGTTACCTGCCCAAAACATTGCCGGGAACGGCGGTGATGCAGGCGATCCGCAAAATTGTCGGCGGTGAAATATTCGTTCCTGTCGATCACAACACCAATATGATCATGGCATCGCACGATCACGGCGCGGCATCGGAACAACCAAAATCCGACGCGCCGGCCATTCCAGAGGATAAAAACCTGACGCCGCGCGAACGCGAGGTTCTGGGCTATCTGATGCAGGGGGCCACGAACAAGGATATTGCCCGAGCGCTGGATCTGCAGGTCGTGACGGTGAAATTGCACGTGCGCGGTATTTGCCGCAAGCTGGGTGCCACCAACCGCACCCAAGCGGTTATTCTGGCGCAGCAAGCCGCCGCCGCCGAGCACAATCAAATCCATTAAGGTGGGGCAAAATCTATAGCCTCAAAGCAACACCTTGTCATGCCCGCGAAGGCGGGCATCCGGCGTAGTAATGTGCGCGGCTTTGCCCGGCGTAAATAATGTGCGCGGCTTTGCCGCGCGCAGAACCGGATCCCCGCCGTTTCAGCCCCGCTATTGCGGGGCCGCGGGGATGACGATGGGGTGGGATTACTTCTCGGGATTACTTCTTGGACCGGCGTCCTTCCATCCACCATGCGGCGATGGCCAGCGCGAGCAGGCCAAGCGCGTAGGCCCAGCCGGGCAGGAACGGCACGTCCCGTGCGCCCGTGATGGTGAAGGCGTTGTTGTCGCGCAATCCAATCCACCCATTGCCCCCGGCACTGCGGCCCGGCCCGACGAAGCGGATATCGGGCATGTTTCCGGCATCACTGCTTAACCACTGCACCGTGCCGCCGGATGTTTCGGCGACGGGGCGCATGATGTCATCCGTGGTGACCACGGCGCGCATTTCCGGCGGGTTCAATTCACCAATCACGGCGAAGCGTTTTTGTGTTTCATCTTCGGCGCTGTAAACGCCCGGCTGGCTGGCCGTGACGCGGGCGGACAGCCATCCATCCTCACCCTGTTTCAACGTTACGTCTTCGGCCTTGCCATCCGGATGGCGCAACGTGACGGTGTTCAGGGCGTTGTGCAGATTGCGACGCTGAATCACAACATCGCCGCCATCGGCGGTAATCACCAGCGCGTTTTCTTCCAGATCCGGTTCCTTCATCAACCAGTGAGCCAGACGGCGCAGCAGGTCGGCATGTGGTCCGCCACCCATAAAGCCGCGCGACCAGAGCCAGATTTGTTCGCTGGCCAGATGCGCTACGCGCCCTTTGCCCACGCGGTCGAGGATCAGCAGGGGCGAGTTATCTGCCCCGTTCATCAGGACATCACCGCTTTTGGGTTTCAGCTCCGTCTGGCGCATCCACGGACCCCACGGCGTTTCCTTTGCATCCTTATTGTCCAGCAGATGCTGCGTGACCGGGTGGCGCAGGCCCAGATCGGTCAGGCCGGGGGTAAATTCCTTCTCGATCACGCGTCCCGTCGGCTCACCGGGCAGGATCGTGTTCAAAACACTTTGATACAGTGAATTTTCACCAGCGAAGGATGGGCCGCTGGCCTCCAGCACCGCGCCACCTTCCTGCACATACCGCGCAATATTGGCGAAATAGAAATTCGGCAGGACCTTGTTCATCGTGTATTGGTCAAAAATGATCAGGTCGAAATTATAGAGTTTCAGTTCAAACAATTCCCGGAACGGAAACGCGATCAACGACATTTCGTGCTGCGGCGTCATGTCCAGCTTCTGCGGCTCGCGCAGAATGGTGAAGTGGACCAGATCGACGCCGGGGTCGGACGTCAAGAAATCCCGCCATGTCCGTTCCCCGGCATAGGGGTAACCAGACACCAGCAACACCCGCAACCGGTCGCGCACGCCATTCACGATCAACGGAATGCGGTTATTCGCCGCCGTGATTTCACTGGGTAGGGGGGAGACTTCCAGATCCAGAATATTCTGTCCCGCATGGGCGACGTTAAAGGTCACGGTCTGGTCCGTATTCACCGGCACCATCTGCATATCCGGTTTTTCATCATTCGCGCGGACGAGCAGGGTGGCATATTCATTGTCGGACGGTGTGGCACCGCTGTCGGTCACACGGAATTTAACAGTCACGGTTTGGCCGACGATGCCATAGGACGGGGCTTCGATAATCTGTAGTTGCCGATCCCGCTCGCCACGTGATCCGGTCAGCAATGTGTGAACGGGGCCAAAGGCTTTGATGCGGGAATCTTCACGCGGCGCATCGTGAACTTGCCCGTCGCTGAGGATGATGACCCCAGCACGGCGTTGCACCGGAATATCGGACAAGGCCTGATCAATCGTGGAGAACAGGCGCGTATCGCGGTCGCGTTCGTTGCCAGCGGAGACGATGCGGACATCAATGTCGCTGTAATTCTTGAAAAACTGATCCAGCCCGGCCAGCACGTCATTGGTGACGTCGGCGCGGTTGTTAAAATTCTGGCTGGCGGATTTATCGGCGACGATGACGACCGTGTCGGGCACGGCTTCGCGTTGTTCTTCCAGCATAGCGGGGTTGAGCAGCGCCAGAACAAACGCCCCGGCACACAGCCCGCGCCAGATCAACCCACGGCGGAAGACGAAGATGGAGGCCAGCACGCACAGCACCACCAACCCGGCCAATGTCCAGACAATGGGTTCGGGCAGCAACGGGGCGAAATGCAGGGTCAATGCGCTCTGGTTCATATCATTGCCCCAACCGTTCGAGGATGTGGGGCAGGTGGACCTGATCGGCCTTATAATTCCCGGTCAGCGCATACATCATCAGATTGACGCCGAAGCGGTATGACATTTCTTGCGACATGGTTGGGCGGTCGGGGTCGCCCTCGGCCCACATGGCGGCCCAATCATTGCCACCGACGATGACCGATGACACGCCGTCGCGGCCAATGGCGGTTTGTTCCTCAACCCATAAATTCTTGCTGTCATACCGCCCGGGGAAGGATTCGAGAAGGTAGAAAGAGCGTTTCAGAACGTGATCCTCTGGCGCGATGGAAAGCGGCGGCACGTTCAACCCCGCGACCATATTGCGCAGGATAATCTGGTTCCGGCCCGGCACGCCCGTGGGCAGGGCAATGGTGGCCCCCTGATCCCGTGTGTCGAACAGGATGATGCCGCCGTGATCCAGATAATATTGAATGGCCTTCAACGCCTTGTCCGATACGGGCGGGGCGGACGGGGCAATGGGCCAGTAGAGCAGGGGGAAGAAGGCGAGGTCGTCTTTCTCCGGGTCAACCATCACCACGCCCGCGGGTTCGACCGACGTGCGATTGGTCAAGACGAAATCCATATTCTCCAGCCCCTTGCGCGCGACCGCGTCGAGGGTGGGGTCGCCACTGCGCACATGGGCCAGCCATGTGCCATTGGCAAAGTCCATCGCGGTTTGCGCGTGAGCAGGTGCTGCGGAGAGGGATAATCCCAGAATGATCATCGCCGTGCCGCCACTGCGCGCCATACGGCTGAATCCGATCATCAGCGGTGATTGCAAAATCATCATGATGATCCAGTCCGCCAGAAACAGCAGCAACGCCGTGGCCAGCAAGGCGGGCATCAGGTCGGTTTCCGTGCCCCCGGTGAAGCTTCCACGCACGACACCATTGGGCAATGACGGCATGGCCGTGACACGACCAACCCGTTCGCCAACATTCAAGGCGCGTTTGGCCCCGGCATGGCCGTAATATCCCGGCGGGTGGCGGGCATCGGGCATCTGTTTATCAAAGGCACGGGCGTCAATGGGTTCCGCCGTACTGTCCGGTGCTTGCAAACGGCCATCGCCATCCAGAATTTGCAATGGCTCCAACGTGCCATCAGCATGGGTGTTGGTAATCGGCGTTCCGGCCAACGCAATCACCCGGCGCAGCATTTGCACATACAAACCGGACAGGGCCAGATTGGACCATTCCGGTGAGGCCGTTGTATGCACCATCACCAGCAATCCATTATCCAGTGACGACGCCGTCACCAGCGGTGTGCCATCCGTCAATGCGGCCCAGACACGCACGGCATCGCTCGTCCCCGGTGCGGACAAAATCTGGCGACGCACTTCGATATCGGCGGGCAGTTCGAGGCCGTAGAACGGGCTTTCATCATCAAACGGGGCCAGCGTTTGCGGTTTGTCCCATGTCAATCCGCCATCCATCGCCCGTCCGCCCCGCATCAACGGTGCGGGGGTGAGGAAGGATTCGCCTTGCGTCATATTCGGTCCGGCAAAGCGCAGGAGCAATCCGCCCGCCTTCACCCAGTCTTCCAGCGCGTTCAGCGTCTCCGGCGGAATGGCCCCGACATCGGGCAGGATAATGACGGATGGGCCGGATTTCATCAGCTCGTCAATCGATCCGGTTTTTAATTCGACATAGGGTTCAATCGCACGGGTCAGGTAATATGGCGCATCGGTCAGCGGGGCGCGTGTGCCTTCATCCTGCGTCGTGGCCAATCCAACCATGCGGCGTTCAAATTGATCGTCCAGCAGGATCAACCCACCCGCGCCATTGCGGCCGGACAAATGAATGCGGGCCACTTGCGAACGCAGGGATTCGGGAATCTTAATCGTGACATCCGTTGTCGTCGTGTCACCGCTCAGCGTATCCACCCGTTCCAGCACGCGGCCATCATTGCCCAGTGCATCAACGGCCAGTGGCAAGCCTGCCGGCGTTCCGGCGGCGGTGGAGATGGAGACGGCCAAATCCTGTCCCGGTTTCAGGTGAGAGACGAGAAGGACAGGGCGGGCGGCGGGTTCGGGTTCCAGATAAGTCAGGCTGCCATTGCTTTGAAGTGCACGGGCCAGTGCGGTGGCGTGGGCGGGCGTCCCGTCATTCAACCCGTGTCCGATCCAGTATGTATGGATGGCGTCTTTGGTTTTTGTGCCATCGCGCACGGCGGTGGCCACGGCCGTATAGTCGGCGGGCCAGGATCGTGTGTGCAGGCCGCGCACCATATTGCGGGCTTCACCTGCGGGCATGGGGCCCAGCATACCGATTTGCAATTTCCCCGGGTCGGGCGCGGTGGTCATGACGATGACGGGCAAGCGGTCACGCGCGGCGCGGTCGAGAATTTGTTCGGCGGCGGATTGTTGCGCCGTCCATGTCTGCGCCGCGGCCCAGCCATTATCCATGACAATGCGGATGATACCGGATTGGTTCAGGCTTTCCGCCGGGTTCAGAACGGGGCGGGCCAGCGCCAGCAAAACCAAAGCGGCAATGATCAGGCGCAGCAGCAAAATCCACCACGGTGTGTGGGCCGATACGCGATCACTGGGGTTCAGCCCCGCCATAAACCGCACGGTGGGCAGGCGGACGATTTTCGGTGATGGCGGAATAACGCGCAGCAGGAACCACAGAACGGGCAACGCCGCCAGTCCCGCCAAAATCCACGGGTTGATAAAGGTCAAGCCGGAAAGGGATGCGATGAATCCGCTCATACCATCCGCTCCGTATCACCATGGGGGGATAGCGCCGCCCAGATTTGCGCCAGCGCGGTGGAGGCGGGCAACGAAGTATCGTGCATCACCCATTCAAACCCATGGCGGCGGGCCACGCGGCGCACGGCATCCAGATGGTTGTCCAGCCGGGTGCGGTATTCTTCGCGGATGCTGTCGACATTTTCGATGGTTTCCAACGCATCATCGCCCATGCCGGTGAAAATCACCCGGCCTGTCCAGGGCAATGTGCGTTCGGCGTTGTCCAGAACCTGCACCAGAACGCCGTGGCGTTGTTGCCCGGCGATGGCGGTCAAATTGCGGTCCAGTTCATCCGGATCACCAAGGAAATCACCGCACAGGATAATCGACGCATTCGCCGTCACCGTGTCCGGGTGGGGCAAGGCATGTTCGGACACGCGGCTTTTTTCCGCGAGCAAAGCGAGGCCGAGCGATTGCACGCCCTGTTCCCCGCGGCCCACACGGACCGACCCGTCCAGCGGACCAATCTGTTCCCCCGATTTGGTCAGCATCATGCCAAGGCCGAGGCAGAGCGTCACGGCGGATTCAAATTTGCTGGGCAGGTTGAGGGAGGAACGGAAATGCATGCCCGCATCATTCTGGGCCCAGAATAAAACGGTCTGCGCCGTTTGCCATTCCTTTTGCCGGACGAACACGCGTTCGCCCTTCGCCGTTTGCCGCCAGTCAATATCCTGCGGGCGGTCGGTGGGCTGGTATTCGCGGAATTGCCAGAAATTTTCACCGGACCCGGCGCGGCGCTGGCGGTGTTCACCACCGATCAGGCTGGCCGTTGCACGCTCGGCGGCGGCGATCAACGCGGGCAGGGCTTCGGAGGCGTCTTCGCCCCGTTGCCGCAATTTTTGCAGCAAGGCCAGCAAATCACGCCCACGCACGGCGGTGGAGGCCGTGCGTTGTTTATCGGGCGGGGTTGTGCTGGCTTGATTGGCCATGGATGTTACAGACCTTCGGTCATTTTATCGATGACGTTCCACAAGGTCACGCCATTGGCGCGGGCTTGGTAATTCAGGGCCATACGGTGTTTCAAAATCGGCCCGGCCAGATCGATGACATCATCAACCGACGGCGCGCTGCGCCCATCCAGCAATGCGCGGGCACGGCAGGCGAGCATCAGCGATTGCGCCGCGCGCGGGCCCGGGGCCCATGCGACATATTCATTGACCAGATCCGGGGCACCATCACCGGGGCGGCCACGGCGGACGAGGGTCAGAATGGCCTCAACCACGCTTTCGCCCACGGGCATGTCACGCACCAGTTTTTGCAAATCTTCCAGATCGGCGGGCTCAAACACGGATTTGGCTTCGGTGCGGCGGTTCGACGTGGTGGCCAGCAACATTTCCCGCTCGGCGGCCAAGCCGGGGTAATCAACATCAATCTGCATCAGGAAGCGGTCGAGCTGTGCTTCCGGCAGGGGATAGGTGCCTTCCTGTTCAATCGGGTTTTGTGTGGCCAGAACGTGGAACGGGTGGGGCAAAGCGTGGGGTTTACCGGCAACGGTGACCGATTTTTCCTGCATCGCCTGCAACAACGCCGATTGCGTGCGCGGGGACGCGCGGTTGATTTCGTCGGCCATCAGGAATTGGGTAAAGACCGGACCTTCGATAAAGCGGAAATGGCGTTTGCCGTCTTCATCTTCTTCCAGCACTTCGGAGCCGAGAATGTCGGAGGGCATCAAATCCGGCGTACATTGGATACGGGATGAATCCAGCCCCAGCACGCGGGCGACCGTATCGACCATCAAAGTTTTGGCCAGACCCGGCACGCCGATCAGCAAGACGTGGCCGCCGGATAAAATCGTGATCAGGATTTTATCGATGACGTTTTCCTGCCCGTAAATCACGGACCCGATTTCGCGCTTGGCGTCTTTCAAACGGCGTGTGGCATCGTCCAGATCTTTGTCGATGTTCGGGCGGGCGGTTGCGATCTCACTCACGGCGTGGCTCCATGGCTTGGGTCAAAAGGCCCGGGTTTTGATCCGGGGCGGCTTAAGGCTATAATTCTGTTTCAAATGATTGATTCCATTGTAATCCCCCGGCGGGGCAAAAAAAAGGCGGCCACGCGCTAAATCCCGGAATGAACACAGAAAAATCAGCATTTTACGATAATGACGGGCGGCCTTTGTTCCGCATCGCCTATGACGGGCGGTGGTTCCATGACGGGGCGGAAATCCGCCGCGCGGCGCTGTCCCGGCTGTTTTCCGACCGGGCGCTGAAGCTGGATGACAAGGGGCGGTACTGGCTGCGCACCCCGTTCGAAAAATACCCGGTCGAGGTTGAGGATGTGCCGTTTCTTATTGTTGGTTATGACATACAGGGCGATGTCATAACCCTGACCACCAATATGGGGGATACGGTTGTGATGGGGGTGGATCATCCGCTCACCCTGCGGCCCGAGCCGCTGGCGGGGGCGATGGTGCCCTATATTATGGTGCGCGACGGGCTGATGGCGCGGCTGGACCGGGCCGTGTATTATGCCTTCGTTGATCTGGCGGTGGAGCGGGACGGTCATTTGATCATCCGCAGCGGCGGGGTCGATCATGTTTTGGGCGCGGTTTGATTTTTGTATTCATTCGTCACTCCGGCGAAGGCCGGAGTCCATGGAATAGATTGTATGGATACCGGCCTTCGCCGGTATGACGATAAGAGAGAGTGTTGTTATGCTTAATCCTGAACGCACCATTCCCCCAACCGTCTGGATGAAAGACCGGGCTGTGCAGGTTGTTTTCCATGCGCTGACCGACACGGGCGCGGTGGACCCGCAGGTGTTGTTTGTCGGTGGGTGCGTGCGCAATACGTTGCTTGGTCTGCCGCCGGGGGACATGGATCTGGCTACATTGCATAAGCCAGAGGGCGTGACCCGCCGTCTGGAGGCGCAAGGCGTGCGCGTTATTCCAACCGGCATCGATCATGGCACGGTTACGGCGGTGGTCGATGGAAAGCCATTTGAAATCACCACGTTGCGCCGGGATGTTGAAACGGACGGTCGGCGGGCGGTGGTGGCCTTCACCGATGATTGGCGCGAAGACGCCGCGCGGCGTGATTTTACCATCAACACCTTGCTGGCCGATGCGGACGGAAATATCTACGATCCGACGGGAAAAGGGCTCTCTGATCTCGAAACGAACCGGATCGTATTTGTTGGTGACGCAAGCGAGCGTGTGGCCGAAGATCACTTACGCATCCTGCGTTTCTTCAGGTTTTATGCGCTTTACGGCGCCGGGACTGCGCCTGATGCGGCGGCGCTGGCGGCGTGCCGGGCGGCGGCGGATAAAATTGGCACTTTGTCCCGCGAACGCATCACGCAAGAGATGGTCCGCATCCTGATGGTGGACCGCCCGGCGGACATTCTGGGCTTGATGTTTGAAAACGGCGTGATGCGGGATTTCGTGCATCCGGAATATCAGGCTTTGCGCCTTAATGCCTTGGTAAGATTGCAGAATATGTATGCGGCCTCGGATCTGGCGGCGCGGATGGCCGTGGCGGCCAATGCGCGCCCTGAATGGGTTGATCAATTCGACAAATATATAGTGTTTTCAAATGCTTTGCGCGGTGATTTGATTCTGATTCTAAAGATTTTGGCGGCTGCGGCGAGCATGAAGGCTCACGAAGTTATCTATCGCTTCGGCAACCGCGCGGCGTTACAGGCCCATCTGGTCCACCACGCCATGGCGGGGACGGAGCCCAATGCGGCGGACGTGGATATTTTGAAAAACTGGCGCGCCCCAATTTTGCCAATCACGGGTGATGATGTGATGAAGGCGGGCATCGCGCGCGGACCAGATGTGGGCCGCATTCTGAAAACCATTGAAGACTGGTGGATCGCCGAAGATTTCCGCCCGAATGAATCCGCTTGCCGCGCGCGGGTGAGGGAAGAGTTACAGAATCTCTGAAACTCGGAATTTCGGAAAAGGCCCTCTCCCCAAACCCCTCTCCCAAGGGGCGAGGGGCTTCCCTTATTTCTGGAACAAATCGTACTGCACCGTGGTTACGACGCGGATTTTTTTGTTCGGGCTTTGGCCTTCGTCATATTGAAATTCGGAATCGGCGGGCATGATCTGGAACTGGCCTTGGGATGCGGTTTTGATGCCGCCCAGTGTGGCCTGAGAATCCTTGGCGAATTGTTCGGCACCCTGACGGGCGTTTTCGGTGGCTTCGGCGATCATTTCTGGCTTGATGCTGTTCAGGCCTTTATAGACATATTTGGCCTGCGCGGCGTCCACCACCACACCTTGTTTGAACAGCGCGCCAATTTTCCCTTGGGCGGCCAGCACGGCGGCAATTTTCGGGGTTTCAACGGCCAGCGACTGGCGGATGATGTAACGCGCCTGACCCGTGTCGCCGGAGCGATAGGCTTGGGCCAGCAAGTCGGTCACTTCGGTTTTCTGGATTTTGATTTCCGCATCTTCGAACCCTTGCGCGATCAAGAAGGCGCGGGCCTTGGTTGTCGCATCGTCAATGCTGGCCTGCACCGCGGCCAGATCGTCACCCGTGGCCAGGATGGGCAGGGGCCAGACGGCAACGTCCGCAACCACATCGCGTTCGGACAGGCCCTTGACCGTCACATAACGGTCCGCCTGACGGAATTGTTTCAAGCCCTGTTGCACGGCATGGCCGGCAAAGCCGACGGAGGCGGCAAAGACGCTGGCGGAAAGCAAAGTGATGACGGCGGTGCGCATGGGGCGGTCCTCTTTCGGGTTTATGACAGTTCCAGAGTATGGCTCTCAATTATGGCCAAGTTACCTCCGGGGGCAGGGACATCAAAATGGCCTCGGTATTGCCATTGGTTTTCAGCCCGAATTGTGTTCCGCGATCATACAGCAAATTGAATTCCACGTAACGGCCGCGGCGCATGCGTTGGTGTTCGCGGTCGGCGGCGGTCCATGGGGTGTTCATGTGGCGGCGGACGATTTGTGGGTAAATGGACAGGAAGGTCTGCCCCACATCGCGGGTGAAGGAAAAATCTTCCTCCCATGAATCGCGAATGATGTTGCCGTCCACCGTGCCGCTGTTCAGATAGTCATAGAAGATGCCACCCAACCCCCGCGATTCATTGCGGTGGGGCAGGAAGAAATATTCGTCGCACCATTCCTTGAATTTCGGGTAGTACGCCGGATCGTGTTTGTCACAGCAGGTTTTGAACGCCGCATGAAAATCTGCGCCATCGGCGGCGTGGTTTTCAAAAAACATCGGTGTCAAATCGGCGCCACCGCCGAACCAGCTTTTCGATGTAACGATCATGCGGGTGTTCATATGCACGGCGGGCACATGCGGGTTCTGCATATGCGCGACCAGCGAAATGCCGCTGGCCCAGAACGCGCCATCATTCCCGGCGGCCCCCGGAATCTGGGCCCGGAATTGTTCCGAGAAATGACCATGCACGGTGGAAATATTCACGCCGACTTTTTCAAACACGCGGCCACGCATGATCGACATTTCACCGCGTCCGCCGGGTGTGCCGTCTTCGTTCATGCGGTCCCATGGCTTGCGTTCAAACCGGCCCGGTGCGCGGTTGGCATCGGGGAAAGCGCAATCATCTTCGATCGATTCAAATGCGGCGCAAATATTGTCGCGCAAATTTTCAAACCACGCGGCGGCGGTGGCCTTGCGCTGTTCGATCTGGGGGGCGGATTCTGGTGTGGCGGAGGCTGTTTTCATCATGCCCAAAACCTACGCCCGCGCGCTAAGGATTTCAAGGTGACTCTCAATCTGTCATCCCGAACGTATGTGAGGGATCTCCTCTTGTGCGAAGAAGAGGGGATCCCTCGTCGCTTCGCTCTGTCGGGATGACAATATAGAAGAGGAGGGCTTTATATTTGCCCGGTCTGCCGCAACGCTTCGCCCAAGATCATCGATGTCGCATTGACCACGTTCAGGGAGCGCAATCCCGGGCGCATGGGGATGATGATTCGGGAATCGGCGGCATCGTGGACGTGGTCGGGCACGCCAGAGCTTTCCGATCCGGCCAATAAGATGTCATCGGCGCGAAATTCGTGGGCGGTGTAGGGGATGGCGCCCTTGGTGGTCATCAGTACGATCCGGCGGTTTTGGTTTTCATAATGCTTTAAAAAGGCGGTCCAGTCCCCATGCCGGGTCAGGTCGATATGGTCGATATAATCCAGCGCGCCACGGCGGATTTTCCGCTCATCCCAAGGGAATGCGGTGGGTTCAATGACATCCAGCCCAACCCCCATACAGGCGGCCAGGCGCATCATGGCCCCGGTGTTTTGGGGGATATCGGGTTGGTACAGGGCGATCCGGATCATGACCTTATATAAGGGGAAGTTCGTATAACCGTCCAGAGGGCGCGTAAGGGGGCTTGCATCCGGCCGTTATAAAAGGTAAATCGCTGGGTGGTTTCACGATTGAAACTATTCAAGAAAAGACGTCTAGACCCATCAATTTTCGGACCCGTAGGCCATGAGTACACACAGCGCGACGCATCCTTCAGATAAAGATTCAAAAGGCGGCACACGCCGCGACTTCCTGTTCCTGACCGCCGGAGCATTCGGCGCGGTGGGGGCGGGGGTTTTTGCCTGGCCGTTTATCGACTCGATGAACCCCGCCGCCGATACGCTGGCCATGGCCAGCACGGAAGTGGATTTGTCCCCGGTTGATGTGGGCCAGTCCATCACCGTGACATGGCGTGGTACGCCGGTCTTTATTCGCCATCGTACGGCGGAAGAGATCGAAGCATCCCGCGCTGTTGACGTGTCATCCTTGCGCGATCCGCAAACGGATGAAGAGCGCGCGACGAAACCGGAATGGTTGGTGATCGTTGGTATCTGCACGCACCTTGGTTGCGTGCCGCTGGGCCAGAAGAAAACCGACCCGCATGGTGATTTCGGCGGATGGTTCTGCCCGTGCCACGGTTCGCACTATGACCAGTCGGGTCGTATTCGTAAGGGTCCTGCACCGAAGAACATGGTTGTCCCGGAATATACATTCCTGTCCGACAGCCTGGTTCGCATCGGTTAATAATTTACAAGAGAGCATGGAGTAAACATCATGGCCAGCGGACACCGCGCCCCGTTTAAAAATCCGGTTATTGAGTGGGTTGATTCCCGTCTTCCGATCTTCACGATCATGAACAAGGAATACGGCGTTTTCCCGACACCGAAGAACTTCAACTATTTCTGGAACTTTGGCGCGATTGCCATGGTGATGCTGGTCACCATGATCCTGACCGGGATTTTCCTGGCCATGCAATACACCCCGCACGAAGATCTGGCGTTCAGCAGCGTCGAGCGCATTATGCGTGACGTGAACTGGGGCTGGATGTTGCGCTACCTGCACATGAATGGTGCATCCTTCTTCTTCATCGCCGTTTACATTCACATTTTCCGTGGCATGTATTACGGGTCCTATAAAAAGCCGCGCGAGCTGCTGTGGATCCTTGGCGTTATAATCTTCCTGCTGATGATGGCGACGGCGTTTATGGGTTACACCCTGCCGTGGTCACAGATGGGTGGTTGGGGCGCGACCGTTATTTCCGGTCTGTTCACCGCCATTCCGCTGGTTGGCGACTCTATCCACACGCTGCTGCTGGGTGGTTTCACGGTTGATAACCCGACCCTGAACCGTTTCTTTGCTCTGCACTACCTGCTGCCGTTCGTGATTTTCGCGGTTGTTGGTATTCACGTCTGGGCTTTGCACATCACGGGTTCGAACAACCCGCTGGGTATCGATGTGAAAGGTCCGCAGGACACCATTCCGTTCCATCCGTATTACACATCGAAAGATACGTTTGGTCTGGGCGTGTTCCTGTTGCTGTATGTTGGTGTGACGTTCTTTGCACCGAACCTGCTGGCGCACCCGGATCACTACATTCCGTTCAACCCGATGCAAACACCGGCGCACATTGTTCCGGAATGGTACTTCCTGCCGTTCTACGCAATCCTGCGCGCGATCACGTTTGATATTGGCATTCCGTTCACCGACATCGTCTTTATCGAGGCGAAGCTGGGTGGTGTGATTGCGATGTTCGGGGCGATTGCGGTTCTGTTCGTTCTGCCGTGGCTGGATTCCCATCCGGTGCGCAGCGCTCGTTTCCGTCCGCTGTATCGGAAGTTCCTGATCCTGCTGATCGTGTCCTTCATCGTTCTGGGCTATGTCGGCGCGAAGCCGCCGGAAGGCATCTGGGTTATTCTGGGTCAGCTCTGCACGGCGTATTACTTCGCGTTCTTCCTGGCCATTCTGCCGTGGTTGTCACGGAAGGAAGTGGCGGAAGATCTGCCGAACAGCATTAACGAAGCCGTCTTGGCGAAACAGTCCCACTAAAAGGCTGGAGAGAGAATTATGATGCGTAAAACTTTTATTCTGGCCGGTTTCGCGGCATTGATGATGAGTGTATCGGTTCCGGCCTTGGCTGAAACTGAAACCGCTCCGGCCGCCGACGCTGCCGCAACGGAAGAGCATGCAGCTGCTCCCGCTGGTGAAGACCATGCGGAAGAGGGCGGTGGCCATGGTCACGTTGATCTGCCGAAAGTGGATTGGTCGTCAAACGGGATTTTTGGCACCTATGACCGGGCATCCCTGCAACGCGGTTTCCAAGTGTATCGCGAAGTTTGCTCGGCGTGCCACGGGATGGATCGCCTGTCTTACCGCGATCTGGCCGCGCTGGGATACAGTGAAGGTGAGATCAAGGCCATTGCCGCGTCTTACATGATCACCGACGGGCCGAACGAAGACGGCGAAATGTTTGAACGCGCGGGCCGCCCGAGCGATCGTTTCAAAAACCCGTACCCGAACGAAAATGCGGCGAAATCCGTGAACAATGGCGCGTTGCCGGCGGACCTGTCTTTGGTCGCCAAAGCGCGTAAAGGGGGCCCGGATTATATCCACGCCCTTCTGACGGGCTATACGCAGGCTCCGGCGGGTAAAGAATTGCTGCCGGGTCAGCACTGGAACAAGTACATGTCTGGTAACGTCATTGCTATGCCGGCCCCGCTGATCGATGGGCAGGTGGCGTATGAAGATACAAACACCCCGCAAACTGTTGATCAGTATGCCAAGGACGTATCCCACTTCCTGGAGTGGGCGGCTGAGCCGAAAATGGAAGTGCGCAAGCAAACGGGCTTGAAAGCCTTCCTGTTCCTGCTGGTCTTTACCGGTGTGGCTTATGCCGTAAAACGCAAAATCTGGTCTTCTCTGCACTAAGACTTGATTCTCAACGAAAATTTTTAAAGGGCGGGGGCGCAGGCTTCCGCCCTTTTTGTCTTCAGGTAGCTGATCCAATTGTTAAAAGTGGCATGAAATGTTAATATTTATCTGGTATATTAGTAAAATACGAAATATCTCTGAACTCTAGTGAAACGGCCCTATGCAAGCAAAAGTCACCCTCGCCAAAGCACGCCTTTACAGGTTGTTCGCGTTAATCTTTGCGTTGACGGGGGTATTCATCTTCGTGAGCCTGTATCTGAGCAACTTCGAAGGCAGCTTCTTCTCAACCATGACCCAGCCCAGTGTGGTTTTGATGTTGATTATCCCGTTCCTGCCTGCCATCGTTCTGTCATGGGTGGCGGCGCGGATGGAGAAGAAGGCGATTGCCAGTCTTTCTGCGGGTGAGCCGGCCCCCAAAAAATAATAGATTACCGGGGTATGATGCTCCGGTGCTTTTGGGGTTTTTATGCGCGATACCAAACAGGATATTCTGCATTTCTGGTTTTCCGAGACGGAGCCCGTGCAATGGTTCCAGAAAAATCCCGATTTTGATCAATCCATTCGTGAGCGTTTCCGCCTGACCTATACGATGGCGCGCGATGGTGTGTGTGATCATTGGGCCAGTGATGCGGACGGATGTCTGGCGCTGTGTCTGGTGCTGGATCAATTTCCCCGCAATATGTTTCGCGACAGTGCCGAAGCCTTTGCCACGGATGAGAAGGCGCTGAAGACGGCGCGGCTGGGGATCATCCGCGGTTTTGACCAGATCCTGCCCGTGATCAAACGCCGCTTTGTCTATCTGCCGTTCGAACACAGCGAAGCCATGGATGATCAGAACCGGGCCGTGGAATTATTCGCGACGATGCGGGACGATGACCCGTTGGGCTATGAATACGCATTGCGCCACCGTGATGTGATCGAACGTTTCGGGCGCTTTCCCCACCGCAATGCGGTTTTAGGGCGAGACAATACGGCGGAAGAGCTGATCTACCTGTCCCAGCCGGGGGCGGGGTTTTAAGATTGGTTTTGCATAACGATTTTGTGCGGATTGCTGTGCTGCATCTTGTCCATTCCTTGCGCAGGGCGTTATTCCGCCCTAATATCTCCGGTTCGGAACGGCGCTTATAAAAAGCAGCCTTAAAGCCATAAAATCGCCGTTCTTGCGATGGATTATCGTCCATCCTGTGCAATCTTTGCATATTTTGACCCCTCTTGCGTGAATTAAGGCGGATTATGACCCCGACGTTGGTGCTTATTAATATTATTGGCGGTGTGTGCCTCCTGCTGTGGGGCCTGCGCATGGTGCGGATGGGGATTACCCGGGCCTTTGGTGCGAATTTGCGCAAAGTGGTTTCGGCCAGCACGGGCAACCGTTTCCTCAGCTTCCTGTCCGGGATTGGCGTAACCGCGCTGCTGCAAAGCTCGACCGCGACGGCGATGATTATTGCCTCCTTCGCCAGCCGGGGTTTGATTACCGTGGCGGCGGGTCTGGCTGTGATGCTGGGCGCGGATGTGGGCACGACCGTCGTGGCCCAGTTGCTGTCGTTCGACCTGTCATGGTTTGCGCCGTTGCTGATGCTGACGGGTTACATCATTTACACCATTTTCGAAGATACGGGCAAAGGCCAGCATATCGGCAAATTGCTGCTGGGTCTGGGCATGATGCTGTTCGCGCTGGGCGCGATCAAGGTCGCATCGGGCCCGATGCAGCATTCGGAAACATTGCGCGTCGTTCTGACGGCGTTGGAAACCGATCCGATTTTGTCGGTCGTCGTTGCGGCCTTGCTGACATGGATGGCGCACTCGTCATTGGCGATTGTGTTGTTGCTGGTGTCGTTCGTGGCCAGCGGTGTTTTGCCGCAAGAACTGGCCTTGATGATGGTGCTGGGCGTAAACCTGGGCGGCACCATTGCGCCGCTGGTTGCCACGATGCGCGAGGGGCCAGAGGCCGCGCGCGTTCCGGTTGGGAACCTGTTGATGCGTCTGGTGGGCGTGATTGCTTTTATGCCGCTCATGGGGCTGGTCATGAAAAACGTGGCGCTGCTGGGGGATGATCCATCCCGTGCCGTGGTGAATTTCCACATGGCGTTTAACGTGGCGCTGGCGATCGTTTTCATTCCGTTTACCGGATTGGTGGCGAAGGCCGCGTATAAACTGATGCCGGACCGCCCGGTGGAAGATGATCCGGGCCGCCCGCGTTATCTGGATACAAAATCCATGGATACGCCGACGATTGCGCTGGCATCCGCCGCCCGTGAAACGCTGCGTATGGCTGACATCCTTGAAAAGATGATGGAAGATACGTTCCGCAGCCTGAAAGGGAACAACGAAGCCTTGGTCAATCGGATCAAGGAACAGGACAACGTGGTCGATGATATTTACAAATCGATCAAGGCCTATATGGCGCGGCTGAGCCAGAGCGCGATGGACCCGGATGAAGCGTCCCGTTATGTGCAAACGCTGACCTTCTCTACCAACCTGGAACATGCGGGTGATGTGATTGATAAAAACATCATGCCGATGGCGCTGAAAAAAATCCGCGCGCAGAAAAGTTTCTCGCAAGAGGGCTTGGGAGAGATCGAGCATATCCACAATCTGGTGCTGGAAAGCATTCGTCTGGCGCAGACCGTCTTCGTGTCTGGCGATATCCGCCTGGCCCGGAAAATGGTTGAGGGCAAAGAAGTCCTCCGCAAGGCTGAACAAGAAGCCATGACCGCGCACATTGATCGCCTGCGCGATGCTGTGCCGGAAACGATTGCGACATCCAGCATGCATTTGGACATCATCCGCGATTATCGCCGTGTGAACAGCTATATGTGCACCGTGGCCTATCCGTTGCTGGAGCAAAAGGGCCAGTTGCGGACCAGCCGTTTGCGTCCGGAAAAGGACAAGATTGCAAAAGCGCAGGCTCTGGTCGAGCGTGATCAATCCAGCGCGTCTGAGGGCGATCTGGATAATCCGAACCGGGCCGTTGAGTGGGGCATTTAAATAATCGTTCTATAATAACTAAAAACAGGGGAGATCATCATGGGGGATGCCATGCGAAATGTTACACAAATCAATGACAGCAAAGCCGAAGTGGCGCGGATTTTGTCCGCGTTGGGCGTTGCCGAGAAAGCTTTTAATGGCGGCGACCTGAAGGTTTGCTCGCCGGTGGATGGGGCCGTGATCGGCATGGTGCCCCAGCACAAAACATCCGATGTGGAAAAGGCCATCAAGGTTTCACAAACGGCCTTTGAACAATGGAAAACCGTTCCGGCCCCCGTGCGCGGCGAATTTGTGCGCTTGCTGGGTATGGAATTGCGCACCGTGAAGGATGATCTGGGTCGTCTGGTTACACTGGAGTGCGGCAAGATCCTGTCCGAAGGGCTGGGCGAAGTGCAGGAGATGATCGACATTTGCGATTTCGCCGTCGGTCTGTCCCGCCAGCTTTATGGCCTGACTATTCAATCCGAACGCCCGGGCCACCATATGCGTGAAACCTGGCACCCGCTGGGCACCGTTGGTGTGATTACGGCGTTCAACTTCCCCGTGGCCGTATGGGCATGGAATGCGGCGCTGGCCTTTGTCTGTGGCGATCCGGTGATCTGGAAGCCGTCGGAAAAAACACCGCTGACCGCGATTGCGTGTCAGGCCGTGTTTGACCGGGCGGTGAAGGCCTTCCGCGCGGCGGGCCATACCATTCCCGATGGTTTGAATCAGGTGTTAATTGGTGGCCGTGATGTGGGCCAGGCTTTGGTCGATCATCATGATGTGCCACTGGTCAGCGCAACGGGCAGTGTGCCGATGGGCCGTGCCGTGGCGGAGATTGTTGCAAAACGTCTGGGCCGATCTTTGCTGGAACTGGGCGGTAACAATGCGATGATCGTGGCGCCAAGCGCCGATTTGGATATGGCCATTCGGGCCATTCTGTTCGGGGCCGTGGGTACGGCCGGGCAGCGTTGCACGTCCCTGCGTCGTTTGATCGTGCATGAAAGCGTGCGTGATCGCTTGCTGGAATCCTTGACCAAGGCCTATGGCTCTCTGCGCGTGGGTAACCCGCTGGAAACCGGAACGCTGGTTGGTCCGCTGATCGACGAATCCTCGTTCAACGCCATGCAGGCCGCATTGAAAAATGCAAGCGCGCAGGGTGGCAAGGTTCTGGTTGGTGGCGATCGCGTCAGCGATGGCATCATGGGCGGCAGCTATTACGTGCGTCCGGCTCTGGTGTCCATGCCGGGGCAGAGTGACGTGGTGAAACAAGAAACCTTCGCACCGATCCTGTATGTCATGACGTATAAAGACATGAAGGATGCGGTCGCATTGCAAAACGGCGTACCGCAAGGTCTGTCGTCTTGCATCTTCACGATGGATGTGCGCGAAGCTGAAAGCTTCCTGTCCGCTGCGGGCAGTGATTGCGGCATTGCCAACGTCAATATCGGGCCGAGCGGTGCGGAAATTGGCGGTGCGTTCGGTGGTGAAAAAGAAACAGGCGGCGGGCGCGAAAGCGGATCCGATGCGTGGAAAACCTATATGCGCCGACAAACGCAAACGGTGAATTACTCTAGCGCATTGCCGTTGGCGCAGGGTGTTGTGTTTGATCTGTAAGATCATCCGCGATAAAGAAACAAAAATAAAAAAGAGTCCGGTTATGCGGGCTCTTTTTTTATACCGTCATTCCCGCCTTCGCGGGAATGACGGACGGGGAGATACATCAAATTTTATCTAAAGTTTAACGGGCGTTAACGAGGCTCGGTGTAGGATAAGAACTGGGAATATCTTGTTCCTCCTCACACACAAACACCTGCTCAACCAGTGCCCCAGAAATGGGGACTGGTTGATTTTTTTATGTGATGTTTCAATGGGAAATACAAATGCTTGCGCGCTTAAACGTTTTTTAATGCGGCAATGCGATACTGAATCTTATGGCTCTGGTTATTCTTGAAAACGGATAAAGACGAATTCCCCCGGGTGGTTTCGCGGCATGGCGATTGGCCCGGGGGTTTTCTTTACCTGTTGCAAAAGGGATAGGCGGGGCTCGGGCCGGGGGATGGCCCGTAAGTACAGCTTGGTCAGGGGTCTGAAAAACCCTAGATCGTTTGGTGTGCGAATAGATGTCATAGATGTTGAAAGAGGGAGTTTGATGCATGTCTCAAGAACGTGAATTGTCCGGTGCAATGAAAAGCCGTTTGGAATCTTTACAAACCCGCCACGCGCAGATTTGTCGCAGGCTGGATGAGGCGAATAAGCACCCGGCCTTCACCGATACCGAGGCGAGGCGGTTAAAGATGGAAAAACTGAGATTGAAGGATGAGATGGAAGAGCTGAGGCAAGCGTCCTGACAACGCTCATCCGAATGAAAGAAAAAGCCCGCCGGTTCTGGCGGGCTTTTTTATATTTGGGGGGCGATAAAGATTATTCGCCGGAATTGTTATCCGTACCCGTGCCCGTCTTGCTGACGAAGTTGGAGAAGTCGAAGCCGGATGAATTGTCCGCGCTTTCGTCTTTTTCTTGGCTTTCGTACATTTTCTGTTTCTGGGCTTCGATTTCACCGACGTCTTTACCGGCGGCTTTCAGGCCTTTTTTCAAAGCGCCTTCCAGTTCGGCATAGGTGCACAGGCCCAGATCAACCGGGTGACGCGGGCGCAGGTTCGCGCTGTTCGGGTGGGACCTGGTGCGCACGGCATCAATCGTCGGCTTCGTCGTGCCAACCAGTTTGCAGATTTGCGCGTCGCTGATTTCCGGGTGGTGTTTCAGGATATAGGCAATCGCATCCGGCTTGTCGGCGCGTTTGGATACCGGGGTGTAACGCGGGCCCTTGGCGCGCAGTTTCACGGTCGGCAGATCGGTGCGGGCCATGCGCATGCGGTAGTCGGAATTCGCTGTCGCTTTGTCCAGTTCATCCTGGGTCAGCTCATGGTTTTCGACCGGGTTACGGCCAACGATGCCGCGGCCCACTTCTTCGTCGGCCAGGGCCTGAATTTCAATTTCGTGCAGACCGGTGAAATCGGCAATCTGGCCAAAGGTCAGCAGGGTGTTTTCAATCATCCATACGGCGGTCGCCTTCGGCATCAGCAAGCCGGATACAACGTGTTTTTCAACCATCTTAAATCTCCAAAAAGGGGTCCTGTAGCGCGACCCCGTGTTTCAGAGGCCCACTCTCGATGCTAAAATCTCAAGCTATCGGGAATAGCGAAGACTATAAGGCAGGGCGGGGGGAATCGCCAGCTTTTATATTTTTACATAATTACTGCAATGCTACATGGGCCGCGCGGCGGTTAACAGCATGCGCAGGGTATTCACGGGCGGACCGCGGTGAATGAAGGCCTCGGCCCGGGCGGTATTCGCCGGGGATTGGGTCCAGATATCGCCATTGTTGAAACGATGGATGGTCGCACCCGGCTTGGCGCGGTACAGGCTGTTGCCCATATATATGGCGTCCGCATTGTCGATAAACTCGGTCACGGGCCCGTGGTAACAGGACAGGATAACACGGTGATGCGTTTCCGGATCGGCGGGGTTGCCGTCGCAATGGAATGTCGTGATGTCTTTGTTCTCATACCCGGACTCGCCGACGATGCGGAGCAGATAGTAATCATACCCGTGGCGTTCCAGATCATCGATATCACGCACCATGATGTCCAGTGCGGTGCGTTCACCGGCACTGACGCGGAACATGTTCATCAATGATGGTTTGAGGCGGTCCTGCGCGTAATGGCGAACTTCATCGGCGGTGTAATGATGCACGTCGCGGCTCTGGGAAAATTTGGATTGGCTGAGCAGGTTGCGCGCCACTTTTTCAAAATCGCCGGAGATCTGGCGCGGAAAACGCGCGGCGCGAACGCCATCTCCGAAATGTTCATCGGACAGGGCGGCAAAGCTGTCTACGTTTTTCACACCATTGAAATCCATGGTGCTTTTATACGGCAGGGGGTTGTTTTATGTCAAAATTAAATGACGGTCAGGACGATTTTGCCCGCCATATCCCCGGATTCCAACAGTTCATGGGCTTTGGCGGCGTCAGCCAACGGGAAGGTGGCGTGGATCAACGGGGTGATTTTTCCGGCTTCAATTAAGGGCCAGATGGTGGTGCGCAGGCCGTGGGCGAGGGCGGATTTTTCCGCCACACTGCGCGGGCGCAGGGTGGACCCGGTCATGATGATGCGCTTTTGCATGATGGTGCGGATGTCGATTTCGGCTTTTGCGCCGTTCATGCTGGCGATGCTGACATGGCGGCCATCCAGTTTCAGGCACTCCAAATTGCGCGGCACGTAATCGCCCCCGACCATATCGAGGATGACATCGACGCCGCCGATTTTTGCAATTTCGGTGACGAAATCCTGCGTCTTGTAATTGATGGCGATATCCGCGCCCAGTGTGATACAGGCGGCGCATTTATCGTCATGGCCCGCAGTGATAACAACGCGTGCGCCTAACGCTTTGGCCATTTGAATGGCGGTGGTGCCGATGCCGGATGATCCACCGTGGACCAACAATGTTTCGCCCGCCTTTAAATGCCCGCGTACAAAAACATTGTTCCACACCGTGAACATTGTTTCGGGCAGGGCGGCGGCCTGCACCATATTCAGCCCGTGTGGAACGGGCAGGCATTGCCCGCCGGGCACGACCGCATATTCGGCATAGCCGCCCCCGGCTAGCAGAGCGCACACCCGGTCGCCCACGCCCCAATCGGGGTGGTGGCTTTCAACGATCTCGCCCGCGACCTCCAGCCCCGGAATATCGCTGGCCCCCGGCGGGGGCGGGTATTTTCCAATGCGCTGGAGCAGGTCCGGGCGGTTAACCCCGGCGGCATGAACGCGGATCAAAACCTCCCCCTGAATCGGGTTTGGGACCGGACGGGGGGCGATTTTCAGGACGTCGGGGGTGCCAAACCCCTGAATTTCCACGGCTTTCATGTTTTGTTGCATTCGCGTCCCTGTTTGCCTTATGGTGTGCCACCGGAACGCCCATATTAACGGTGAAACACCCGGTTTTGAACCATGTTTGATGATGATCTCGAGCCCCGGAAAAAACCCGGCGCGCAGAAGAAGAACCTGGAGCCCCTCTCGATCGAGGAGCTGCACACCTATATCTCCGATCTCCAAACCGAAATTGAACGGGCCGAAAGCGAAATCAAGCGCAAGGTTGCTGTGCGCGATGCCGCGTCGTCCTTTTTTAAATCCTGAACAATCCGCGCGTAACGATAGAGGGTAATACATCATGCGTATCGAAGAAGACATTAAGCTGGATTTCAAAGACGTTTTGATCCGTCCGAAACGCTCCACCTTGGCCAGCCGCCGCGATGTTGATATTCGCCGCGATTATGATTTCAAATGGAGCAAGAAATCGTTCCATGGCATTCCGGTGATTGCCGCGAACATGGACGGTGTTGGCACGATGGCGATGGCCCGTGCATTCCACGCGCAGGGCGATGGCCTGACCGCGGCCTTGCATAAACATTATGCGGTGGATCAACTGGTTGAATTTTTCGGCACGGCTGAATCCGCCAACGCATGGTACAGCATCGGCGTCAGCGAGAAGGACCAGGAAAAGCTGGAAGCGTTCCTGAAAACCCCTGCGGGCGCGAAACTGGACCGTTTGTGCATTGATGTGGCCAACGGGTATTCCCAGCCGTTCGTTGATTTTATCAAGCGCATGCGCGAAAAACTGCCGACCACGACCATCATGGCGGGCAACGTTGTTACCGGTGAAATGACCGAAGAACTGATCCTGTCCGGTGCGGATGTGGTGAAGGTCGGCATTGGCCCGGGCAGCGTTTGCACGACGCGTAAAATGACCGGCGTTGGGTATCCGCAACTCTCCGCCATTATCGAATGCGCCGATGCGGCGCACGGTCTGGGCGGTCTGGTGTGCGGCGATGGTGGCTGCACGGTTCCGGGCGATCTGGCCAAAGCGTTTGGCGCGGGATCTGACTTCGTTATGCTGGGCGGTATGCTGGCCGGGCATGATCAATGCGAAGGCGACGTTGTTGATAACGACGGCCAAAGATTCGTGACCTTCTATGGCATGAGCAGCGACACCGCGATGAAGAAACATGTCGGCGGCGTTGCCAAATATCGCGCCAGCGAAGGCAAGACCGTGCGCGTTCCGTATCGTGGCGACGTGACCGAGTCGTTGCAGGATATTCTGGGCGGCATCCGCTCGGCCTGCACCTATGTCGGTGCGACAAAGCTGAAGGAATTGTCAAAACGCACGACTTTTGTCCGTGTGGGCCAGCAAATTAACAACATCTTTGGCCAAAGCTAATTCCCGTACTTTAGGCGTCATCCCGGCGAAAGCCGGGATCTTCCAGCCATAATGGACGAAGACCCCGGCCTCCGCCGGGGTGACGGCGGCGGGCAGGGATAATCGGCAGGGTGAAACCCTTGCGATTTAACGTGGGGACAGGTATTGTTCCTTATCTTTCCAAGGACCCCGGCATATGCGCCCGGGCCTTTTTCCCCAGACAATTTAGGAGTTCAGGGTATGGACGAAATCGACAAACGCTTGCGCGATACAGCAGACACTTGCATCAAGGTTTATGAAACCTGGGCCGGAAACAAAAAAGATCTGGATGCGCGTGAGAAGCTGCAGGAAGCGATCCACGAACTGCGCAAAATTGCCGCCCGTCTGGAAATTGAAATCGCAACCAGCGAACGGGACCAGATGGCGTCACGCCCGCTGCCGATCCCGCCGCACCGTTCATCCCGCCGCCGCGACAATGGCCCGGAAGATGACGACAATGCCGGTAACATGGTTGAAGGTCACCAAGGTGGCGGCAACCGCCCGCAGCATAACCAAGGCGGCGGAAATGCGCAGCCCGGTGGCCAAGGCGCTCCGCGTCGTCAATTGGGCCGCCGTTCACAACAACAAGGTGGTGGCGGCGCAGCGCCGATGCCGCCGCGTGAAGGCGGCGACGAATAATCGTCGATTGCTGTTCAATGAAATTACGATGTCGGGGTTGGTTCGCCAGCCCCGATTTCTTTTGTCGACAGCGCATCCGCCAGACGGATCTTCGCACTGCCGGGGCGCAGGGGTTTTTGCTGGCTGTCATGCGGGGCCCAGCCGATCAGATAGATGATTTCAAAGCTGGCGCGGATGCGGCCATCATCATCCGCAAAGCGTTCGGCATATAATTTTGCGGCTTCCATCATCATGGCGCGGCCGGGGTTGCGTGTATCGCGGCGGGCAATGGCGTTACCTTCGCCCATTTTGCGAATGTCGCGCATCAGGGCGAACATGTCGGCATAGGTCACGGTGATGATTTCGGAATCCACAACGGGCAGAGCAAAGCCCGCGCGTTGAAGCAGCCCGCCCATTTGCGGTTTGTCGGCGAAGGGGGCGATGCGCGGGCTGATGCCGCCGCGCGTGGTCATTTCCGCATCCTGCAGGCAGGCACGCAATTCATACAATGTTTCACCGCCCAACAACGCGCCCAAAAACAGACCATCGGGTTTCAGGCTTTTGCGGATTTGCAGCAACGCGCCGGGCAGGTCGTTGACCGTGTGCAGGCCCAGAGGTGCGAGAACCAGATCCAGCGTTTCGTGGGCGAAGGGCAAAAATTCCTCGTCCATCTGTACGCGCGGGCCGGAATGGTTGTTCAAAAATTCCGTTGATAAATCGGCGATAAAGGGGGATGCCATGCGGCCCGCTTGAATGGGGGCGTCCAGCGCATCAATCGATGGTCCGGCCCCAATTTGAATCACGGTATCGAATGTGCGTTTCACATCCATAATCCGGTCGGCCAGAACGGCCATGGCATGGTTATGCAGGAAGTTATGCCCGTTGATCATAAAAGACGCGGCGCGGTCGCGGTTGGCGCGGACGCGGTCGCGGTCAAAGACCGCCATGTCGTTCATGGGTTTGGATGATGCAACCGTCATGATTATTTTATGATCGGTTTCTTTTCGTTTTGATCGCGGGCTTTTTCACGACGTTCCATCCGTTTTTGCTGGGTGGTGTCGTTGTTCTGCGGTTGATCTTGTAACAGGGCGCCAGACGGGGCGTCGCCACCACCGGCGGCGCTGCTGTCGCCACTGGTCGATGCTCCGCCGCCAAGGCCACGCATATCGGTGGCGTGGGCCGACATCGGGCTTTTGCCATAGGATTCGGCCATCTTCTTCGAAAAGGAGAAGACGGGGCTCAAATCACTGTCCGCGCAGAGGGATTTGTAAGATTTCGACATGATCTTCGCAAAGCTCATGGAGTTATCCCAGTACATCAGCTTCCACAATTGTTTCAGCGGAGAATAGTTGGTCGTGCCGTGAATCTGGCCTTTGGTCTGGCCGAACGGGCCGGACATCACGAACGGATAGACGCGGCGCGGGGTCAGGCCCATGTGCAAGAAGAAGCTTTCGCCCATGCGTGCGACGTGTTCCGGTTTGACCTTCATATAATCGGCAATGTAGTGGCGGGCATCATCCATGCTGCGAATATCGCGGGGCAGGGGGATGCTGGGCACCGTAACGGTCAGACCGTTGCCCTTGTACCGCTGCGGCACGGGCAGGAATTCAGTGGTGTATCCGGCCAGAACCTCGCCCGAGTGGCTGCGCAGCAGCGGCATCACGATGGCGATGTTTTCCGTCTGGTCGTCGGAGATAATAAAATCCATGTCGCGGGCGGCAAGGCCGGCCACGCCGCCATTGATCTGGCCTTCATCCACGAAGATGGATTGAACCGGGCGCAATTGACCGGCGCTGCCGCGTGTGGCGCGGTAACGGCCATCGGTTTCGGTCATCTTGGCCATCAGATCATGCACATCGGTGATGGGCACATCGGCTTCTTCCAGAATCAGCGGGCATTCGGACCAGCTTTCGGCCTTCAGCCCCAAACGCTGGTACAGGGCCAGAATTTGAATTTCCATCCGTGCGTTCGGGATCATCCCGACGGCGATGCCGTTCAGGATGCTTTGCGCGCTGATTTCAACGATTTTCCCACGGCTGAGGAACCCGGCAATATCATCATTGATGACTTTGGGTTCCAGCGTTTCGCGGGCGCTTTCAACTTCCAAATACAGCGTGTCGATGCGTTCATCGATGTAGTCGGGGGCGGGGTAAACGGCCGGGCCCTTTTCCATCACGCGGTTGGGCATGGGTTTCAGGCCCAGCATATCGCGCGCGAACAGCGCCGCGCCCTTCACATCATCCGGGCCGATATGGGTGACGGTTTCGGTTTCAACGGCAATCGCCTCGGTCATGTGACCGGACCATTTTTTGCCATCTAAATCTTGGCCCATCCGCGGAACGGCATTCACGATGCCGCGCGGAACCCCGTGATGAACGAAAATGTTCAGCTCGCCATTTTCGGTGACGCGATAGGGCAAAATTTCGGTGATGTTGATGTCGCGTGTGACGATATCGACCAAACGGCCATCATTGTCATTCCGCATCGCCTGCACGCGCAGGGATGATCCGGTTTTCGATGACGGGCGGCGTTCCTGCAGGCGCAGGGAGCGGCGTTCGCCAACCTTTTGCGCAACGGCGATAAAACTGGTCGGCGGTGGGCCGAGCGGTTTGCCATCTTCGCCATACAGGCGGAAGTGGCCTTCGAACCGGCTCTTCACATATTCGTCGTTCCAATGCGGCGCGGAGTAATACACGCGCGCGCCGAGCGAGCGCAGAGCCTTGCGGTATTCGCGTTGCGTGAAGAATGTAAATTCCTTGAGCAGGTTGCTGTCCCAACTGCTCAAATCATCTTTGCGCATGATGAATTCATACGCCCATTTGTGCGGCAGGCGGAACAAGCGCGTGCGCGGGAAACGCGGTGGCAATTCTTCGATGAAGAATCCGGCGCAACCGGGGTCGCCGTTCGGGCTGGCATGTTCGGAGAACCAGACGAGCAAATCGGCCTCGGACAATTCGTGCAATTCTGCGCCCGTGCTTTGCACGTCCGGCATTTCCATCAGGACGTAGCCATCCGGGTCCGGTTTGGCGTAATCGCGGATCAGCATGAGACCTTCGGGTTTCAGCAGCGCGAACTGGTTTTCCAGCGCCTGCACAACCGGGCGGTCATGGAACGCATTGCGCGAATAAATTTCATGCAGGGTGAAGCAATTGATAATCGCATCCACCGGGCCGATGCCTGTGGCGGCGGGGTTATCAATCGGGCCATCGCGGAATTCCAGATTGGGAGCGTCCCACGATTTGGTCGCGGATTGAATGCCGCGTGTGTCGGAATCCATGCCGATAAATTTCATATCCGGCGCCAGCACCGCCATGGCGTAGGTGAGCTTGCCGCCACCACAGCCCAGATCGAGGATCGTCGATCCCGGCTGGACCATCAAGTGGGCCAGCGTGAACCAGGCCCGGCGCACCGTGGCATCGGGCAGGTGGGCCAGACGTTGGTAGCGGTCCTGCAACGGATTGGAATCGGGAATTTTTGGTTTGGGCTGTTGGCGCGTGGCGCGGACGGAGTCGTCTTGGTCCAGCCCGAGGGCTTTCTTGTGGCCGTCCCGCAATGTGCGTTTCTTCGCGCCTGCCATTTGTAATTTCGACGGTTAGACGTTACATTTTTGCCCGGAAACCCGGCTTTTTGGGTTTCCGTATAATACCGGAAGGGTCCGGTTTTTCGCAACATATATCGGGGCCAGAAAAGGGAGAGGGTGTGGAGCAAATATCTGTTTTAAAACAGAGCATTAACACTATTCTCCACGGGGTGGGGCGGGTTGTGGATGCAATTTTTCCACCGCGCTGCATCATAAGCGGGGCGATTGTGGGCGCGCCGGGGCAATTGGACCCGGGGGCTTGGGCGGGTTTGTCCTTTATCGCGCCGCCTTTTTGCCGGACCTGCGGCATGCCGTTTCCGTTTACGTCCGAGGGGATGGAAGACCTGCAATGCGCGGCGTGTCTGGATGATCCGCCGCCCTTTACCGCGGCCCGGGCGGCGGTGGTGTATGACGATGCCAGCCGGGGCGTCATTCTGAAATTCAAACATGCCGACCATCTGCACGCCGTTCCCGTTTTGGTGCCATGGATCATGCGGGCGGGGGCGGAATTGTGGGCGGATGCCGATGTGCTGGTGCCTGTGCCCTTGCACCGCTGGCGGTTGATGCGGCGGCGGTATAATCAGGCGGCCTTGCTGGCGCATGGTGTGGCGAAGGCATCGGGTTTGCCCTGTCTGGCCGATGGGCTGATCCGTCACCGCGCAACGGAATCCCAAGGGCATAAACGTGCCGCCGAACGGCGGAAGAATGTGAAGGGGGCCTTTACGGTCAATCCCCGTCATGCGGATGCAGTGCGCGGCAAAAATGTTGTTCTGATCGACGATGTGTTTACAACCGGAGCAACGGTGCGCGAATGCGCGCAAACCTTACTGAATGCGGGTGCGGCGCGTGTGGACGTGGTGGCTGTGGCACGGGTGAGTAGGGAGTAGTTTTTAAAACTATATAGTGATGCAAATAAGCAGAAAAATCTTGTAAACATTATACTGAAAGATTGAACAAGCGCTCAGCGATTTTTTCTGATTTCTTTTTGTTTCCACAAAGTCCCATGTGTTCAGTTTCAACGTTCCACAGAAAATCCAATATTTCGCTTTGAGTTTTTTGTGATGAGATCATTTCGCATATGTCCGGCACATAAGAGTCGTACTCGTCTTGTGCTTCCGCGATATCTCTAATCCCTATTGGGTCCCATTCGTTTAGTAAAATTTTCTGTATTGTTGCATGTAACGCTGCAGTTTTTTCTCTCTCGATCATTTGAGAAATCTTGTGACCTCTACAAAAATTCGCCTCTATTAATGACAGGCTATTACAATGTTTCACCACGCGCCAGTCGACTATCGTCATACCCCGGCATCACGCCTTCATTCATCGCAAATTTTTTCAGTGGTGTAATGCTATCCACCGTTTTCAATCCGGCGCGGCGTAAATATCGCAGGATGGAAAAATCATTGCTGACCATTTTGTTCAGGCCGGTTGTTGCGGCAACGCGGGTCATGATGTCGGGGCGGCGGCGGGATTCGTAGGTGTCCAGAACGCTGCGCGATCCGATGTCGATCCCGACGCGCGCGGCATCGACAATCACTTCGGCCAGAACGGCGCAATCACGCAGGCTGAGGTTCAGGCCTTGGGCGCCCATCGGGTGCAGGACGTGGGCGGCCTCGGCCATCAGGGCCATGCGCGGCGCGGTCAGTTTCTGCGCGCGCATGATTTTGAGGGGCCAGCAGGTCGGGTCGCTGTCCAGTGTCACGGTACCGAGGGCGGAGCCGGCGCGGTCCTGCAACGCTTGTTGAAATTCGCCTTTCCGCATCCGCATGAACGCGTCGGCATCGTCCGCATATTCAACCCAGACAATACTGGAATGATGCGCGCCGGGCAGGGGGACGGTGGTAAAGGGACCGCCGGGGCGGTGATGTTCGGTGGAGACATGACCGTGCGGACGCGTGTGTTGCACCAAGCAGGTGATGGCGCTTTGCCCCGGATCAAATTCATCGCATTCAATACCCGCGATTGTGCGGATATTCGAATTGCGCCCATCCGCCCCGATCAACAGGCGGGCGCGTAGTTGCGTTTTATCATTCAGCGTGATGCTGACCCCCGTATCATCCGCGTCGTAATCGGTGACACGGGTGGGGATGAAGAACGTGATGTTTTGAATGTCGTCGCACGCAACGCCCAACGCGGCCCGCAAACGATCATTCGGCATATTGATGCCAAACCACGGCAGGTCGATGTCGGAGGCGTGGAAATCGACGGTGACGGCGCGGTCTTTCTTTGCGCCTTTTCCCCCTGGACTGTCCTCAACAATCCGCAATGTTTCCAGCGCCGCGCCATAGCGGGCGACATCATCCCAAACCCCGGTTGCGCGCAGGACGTTGACGGAGGCGTGCATCAGGGCGGCGGTGCGGGCGTTGTCCGTGACATCATCCGGCGCGGGGATGGGGGCGGGGTCGATGATGGCCACATTCAGCCCGGCCCGGCCCAAAAGGGCGGCCAGCGCCAGCCCCGGAACCCCGGCGCCACTGATAACAACATCAAAGGCTTTTGATTTTATTGGGGCTTGTCGTTTTGTTGTCATGATGGTCTGTCAAACCCATTTAAGCGTGCTATATCTAGGGGCCTAACATAGAGGAAACCGAACCATGGCAAAAGTCGAGATTTACTCCGGGGCGTATTGCCCGTATTGCGATCGGGCCAAGGCCCTGCTGACCCGCAAGGGCGTGCCCTTCACCGAATATAAGGTGGATGAGGATGATGCCAAGCGCGAAGAAATGCTGGGCCGGGCCAATGGTCGCCGGACCATTCCGCAAATTTTCATCAACGATGCGCATATCGGCGGATGTGATGATCTGCATGCGCTGGATTCGAAAGGGGAGCTGGACCAGCTCCTGTCCGCATGAGTTTGCCGGACACATTAAACGTGGCGCTGGTCCAGATGACCAGCGGGCCGGATATTGACGCCAATTTGAAAACCGCCGGCGATATGATCCGCGTGGCGGCGCTGGACGGGGCGCAATTTGTTCAGACACCGGAAAATACCTGCCATATGCGGTTCCCGGCGACGGAGAAATTGAAATCGGCCAAGGCGGAAGACGAGCATCCAGCTTTGCCATATTTCTCTGACATCGCGCGCGATCTGGGGGTGTGGATTCACGTCGGGTCCATCGCGGTGAAGGTGGCGGATGATAAGATGGCCAATCGCGGCTACATCTTTGCCGCCAATGGCGACATTGCCGCGCGCTACGACAAAATTCATCTGTTTGATGTCGATCTGCCCACCGGGGAAACACACCGTGAAAGCGCGCATATCGTTCCGGGGGACAAGGCGGTTGTGGTCGATACGCCGTTTGGCAAGATTGGCATGGGCATTTGCTACGATCTGCGTTTTGCGCCGTTGTTCCGTGCGCTGGCACAGGGTGGGGCGCGGATTCTGACCGTTCCTGCGGCCTTTACCGTACCGACCGGGCTGGCGCATTGGGAATCCCTGCTGCGGGCGCGGGCGATTGAAACGGGATCGTTCGTTCTGGCCGCTGCGCAATGCGGCACGCATGAAGGTGGGCGGATGACCTATGGTCATTCCCTAATCGTTGATCCGTGGGGCAAAGTGTTGGCTGAAGGCGGCGATGCGCCCGGCCTGATCACCGCAACGCTCAATTTGGCGGACAGCGAAAAAGCGCGGAGTGCAATCCCCGCGCTTCGTCATGACCGGAATTTTAACCTGGTTTCCGTATGATTCTTACTGTGCCAGCAACAGGCCGGGGTTGACCTTCAACGCATCCGCCAACTGGCGCATGGCGCGGATCGAACCCTGCTTGCGGCCAGTTTCAATCTCGGTCAGGTAGGCGCGGGACATATCCGCCAGTTTGGCCAGATCAACCTGAGTCATCTTGCGGAAACGGCGCAGAACTTTGACCGGGTGATCGGTGCCTGCGGCGATCGCGTTCAGCACATCATCGGGCAACGCGGCATCGGCGGCGGCATCTTCGTCCACGCGGTTGGTCAGCTTGCGGTATTCCTGCATCGGAACCAGCACATAGGGTTTGCCGTCAATATGAAGAAGATCCATGAAATAACCTCTTAAGGTGGGATGTTGAGGTGGTAGGTGAAGAAAAATGGCGGGGTGGGCTTGCCTGAAGCGGCAATGTCACATTAAGCTACAGTATATTGAATCTGCATAAAGAATCAACCTCCGATGAAACTCTCCCGCCTGCAAAAATTCTGGCCTTATACCCCCGCCGTTACCGGGTGGGTTTTGGCCGTTGCCGTTTACGCGGTGGCGGGGTGGGGGCTGTCCCTTTATCTCGGGGCCGCGGATCAATTCAGCCCGTTCATTTATTCCCGCGCCGTGGTGACGGTGACGTTTTTACTGTTCAGCCTGTTTTTGGGGTGGCGTGGATTTCGGATGATGATTGTCGATCGGCCCGATCATCTGACGCGGGAATTGATTGCCGATCTTCGCCGTATGCTGTTCAACCGCCGTATGCTGGTCGCGGCGGCGCCTTTGTTCTTTGCCTTCATCCTGTTTATGGGAACATTTACCAGCCTGAAATCCATGATCCCGCTGGTGCAGGATTATCAGTGGGATGAAACATTCGCGACGTGGGACCGTATTCTTCATTTTGGAATCGATCCGTGGCGTATCCTTCACCCTGTTTTCGGCTATGCCCCCATCACCTTCGCCATCAACCTGATTTATAATCTGTGGTTCGCGGTGATGTTCGGGGTGCTGTACTGGCAGTTGTTTAACCTGAAACGTCCGGTGTTGCGGATGCGGTTTTTCTGGACGTTCCTGTTGACCTGGATCATGTGCGGGAACGTTCTGGCCATGGGGTTCTCCTCTGGCGGGCCGTGTTTTTATAGCCATCTGGTGGATGGTCCGAACCCGTTCGCGGCCCAAATGGATTACTTCCATAGTATGGGTGAGGCCGGATGGCCGGTTTGGGCCTTGCAGACACAGGATATGCTTTGGACCACATATCAAGCCAATGCCACAGGGATAGGATCAGGAATTTCGGCGATGCCCAGCGTTCACGTGGCGCTCGCCTTTTTATTTTTCCTGTTGTCCCGCTCGTATGGGCGGGGTGTTCAATGGTTTTTTGGGACTTTTGCGCTCATAATCATGATTGGGTCCGTTCATCTGGCGTGGCACTATGCTTTGGATGGGTATCTGGGGGCGGCGGTTGCGGCCCTGATCTGGTGGGCCTGCGGTCTGGTGTTAAAGGAACCGATGGATGAAAAGCTGGTTTGATAGTTTTCGGCAGGAGCTGGGCAATCGCCTGACGCTCTGGATTCTGGCCATCTTTGCATTACAAATCGCTGTTGGCGGTGTTCTTGCCCGTATCTATGACTGGCCTTTGAACATACACACCATGATGTACTCCAATGCGCTGCATTGGGCGATTATCTGGTTCGGGTTGGGGATTATCAGCTGGCGCAGTTTTTATATCATGATTGCCATTCGGCCGGAGAGGCTGACGCTGACCATTCTGGATGATTTGCGCCGCATCTGTCTCAACCCACAGCGTTTGGCACGGGGGATACCAATCATTCTGTTGTTCACTGTCATGTTTTCGGTGTTCACCAGTTACAAAAGCCTGATCCCCGAAATTGTGCCGTTCAAGTACGACGAATTGTTTTCGCAAATTGATCGTACGTTGCATTTCGGTGTTGATCCGTGGCGCATTCTGTTCCCGGTTTTAAGCGCTGGGATTATGGTCACGGTCATCAGCTTCTTTTATAAAATATGGTTCGTTGCGAAATTTTCTGTTCTGTTTTGGCAGGCGTTTTCGCTCAAGCGCCCGCGGTTGCGCGAACAATTTTTCCTGACCTATATTTTGGTCTGGATTATCAATGGAACGATTTTTGCGCTTCTGTTCTCATCGGTGGGCCCGTGCTTCTATGGCAATGTCGTGGATGGCCCAAACCCGTATGCGGAATTGATGGCGTTCTTGCACGAAACGAATAAAACCATGCCCGTCTGGGATCTGGTGGCGCAGGATTACCTTTGGTACGCATACAAGAGCGAGGAAATATTGAGCTTTTCTGGTATTTCTGCGATGCCAAGCTTGCACGTTTCTTTGGCATTCCTGTTCGTGCTCGTTGGTTGGGGCACGGGACGAAAAACGGGGATCTTGTTCACCGTCTACTTCATTCTGGTGATGATGGGGTCTGTGTTCTTGGGATGGCATTACGCCATTGACGGGTATTTTGCCGTGATCAGCACGCTGATCATCTGGCTGAGTGTCGGGCAAGTTCTTAAATGGGTAGATGCCCGCGCCACGGCCCGTCGATTGGTAGAGAGTCCCGTACAAGCGTAATGATATCGCCTCGGCTTTTGCCATCAATCTCGCGCATGTGGCGCAGTGTGATCGCGTTGTTGCGTTTTGCGAAGCGTTTGCCGTCCGGGTCCAGCAACAACGGGTGATGTGCCCATTCCGGGACGTTTAAATTCAGCAAATGTTGCAATAAACGGTGCAAATGCGAGGCGTAGAAGAGGTCTTCGCCACGCGTGACGATATTCACGTTCTGGGTATGGTCGTCCAGTGTCACGCACAGATGATAGCTGGCGGGTGTGTCTTTGCGGGCCAGAACGACATCGCCCAGAATGTCCGGCGTGGCCGTTTGGAGGCCGCGATAACGGTCATGCCATGTCAGGGGCGCGGTGATTGTAGCCAATGCGGCACCCATGTTCAGGCGCAGGGCGTAGGGGTGGCCCGTATCCATTTTCCGGGCGCGGTCATCGGCGGAGAGATGGCGGCATGTGCCGGGGTAGAGGTGCCCCTCTGGCCCATGCGGGGCAGAGTTGGCGCGGGCGATTTCATCCTGAATGTCTTTGCGGGTGCAGAAGCAGGGGTAGAGCAGCCCCCTATCATCCAGCCGTGCCAGCGCCGCGCGGTAATCCGCAAAATGATCCGATTGCCGCCGCACCGGTTCCGGCCATGAGAGGCCGAGCCAATGCAGATCGTCATAAATTCCGGTTTCAAAGTCCGGTTTGCATCGCGTGGTGTCGATATCCTCAATCCGCAAAATCATCGTACCGTGGGCGGCGCTGAACAGCGCGGACCAAGCGTGGCCGATATGCAGGTACCCGGTGGGGGATGGGGCGAAGCGGGAGAATGTCATGGGGGCATTATCATGGAGACGTCATCCCGGCGCAAGCCGGGATCTTTTCGCCATAAGGGTTGAAGGTTCCGGCTTTCGCCGGAATGACGGGTGTAAAAATTGGGGCTCCGTGTTAAATTGCGGGGCGTAATAACGAACCAACAGGTGTATCCATGTCCGCATTAAAATCCTACACATTCGGTCCCGCCGCAGGAGGTGCGCCGACATCCATGGTCATTCTGTTGCACGGCGTTGGGGCGGACGGGCAGGATTTGTTGGGGCTGGCACCCATGCTGGCGGAAAAATTGCCGCACACGGTTTTTGTGTCGCCTGATGGCGCGCAACCGTTCGACATGGCGCCGATGGGGCGGCAATGGTTTTCCATTCGCGAATTCACACAAGAGGCGATGGAGCGCGGTGTGAAAGAAAGCGCACAAATCATCGATGATTTCATCACGGAACAACGTGACCAATATGGGCTGAGCGACGAAAATATCGCGTTGTTGGGCTTTTCTCAGGGCACGATGATGGCGCTTTATGTTGCGCCGCGCCGTGCAAAAAAGCTTGCCGGTGTGCTGGCTTATTCCGGTTTGTTAGCGGGTGCGGAGGGGTTGAGTGGCGATGCAATTTGCAAATTGCCCATCCATCTTGTGCATGGTGCGATGGACCCGGTGGTGCCCGTTGCATTCTATCAAATAGCGCTGCAGACGCTTGAAAACAAAGGGTTTCCGGTCACCGGTAAGATGATCCCGTATCTGGCGCATGGCATTGATGATACGGCGATTGCAACGGGGGCCGAATTCCTGCAATCGCATTTAGGTCATTAAATACAGGCGTTCTTCTGTCCAGTGGATGAAGAACGCGCTTTACCATATTGACGCAACGCATCAATCTTTGATTGTGAAAAAATTGTGCAAAATGTGATTTTGCCCTACAATATATTGTGTAGGCAAAGCGCGAGACCTTTTTGTTCTCCTCACTCCCGCCCGTAGGGTCTCCCTTTCGTCACAGCGAAGGAGTGTGTTTGCATGAGTGCTATAACTCCCCTTGAACAATGTCCGGCTCTGATCCTGAATGCGGATTTCAGACCGTTGAGTTATTTCCCTCTCTCACTCTGGTCGTGGCAGGACGCGATAAAAGCGATCTTCCGCGAATCTGTCGTCGTTGTGTCGGAATATGAACGCGTGATCAGTTCGCCATCGCATCAGATGCGGCTGCCCAGTGTTCTGGCGCTGAAGGAATACGTGCCCATGGAACGGGCACCGGCCTTTACACGATTTAACGTGTTCCTGAGGGACGGGTTTGAATGCCAGTATTGTGGCGATACCTTCAGGACGCAAGAGTTGACGTTCGATCATGTGATCCCGCGGTCACGGGGCGGACGTACAACCTGGGACAATATCGTCACGGCCTGTCAGGGATGTAACCTGGCCAAAGGCAGCATGACCCCGCGCGAGTGTGGCATGTTTCCGATGACCGATCCCTTACAGCCGTCGATATTCGAGCTCCAGGAAAACGGGCGAAGGTTTCCTCCAAACTTCTTGCATAGAAGCTGGGGTGACTTTCTCTACTGGGATACAGAGCTTGTAGACCAGTAAGCCCATAAGCGTAAGAGAACCTTGAAGGGAGGTTGTCATGTTTGGGAAGGTCTTTAGCATAAACCAGAAAACGGTGATGGATGCCATCATGTTCTACGTCGTACAGACGGTGATCTTGGTGGGTATTTCAACAACGTTGGTCCACGTCTTAGGAATGATGGGCGTCATTGATGGCGCAGCCGGAAGTTTCTTCGAAGGTGGTTCCGCATATACGATGATCGGCTCAGCCTTTGTGCTGTTGCTGGCCAGCGGTATCGTTATGAGCAAGGGATTGAGCAGCGATGTGTTCTCAATCATCCTGGCGGTCGCAGGTGTTTACCTGGCCTGGACCACAGGCGTGCTTCTGGGGTTGATCCCCGTTGCATTGCTCAGCACGTTCGACGCACGCAAATAGAACGCGCGTCACGTTACGTGACTTGAATGAATAACGAACCGGGCACCCGCGGGGCCCGGTTTTCTTATGCCGAAGGATAGGAGGGGTGACAAAAGCCCAATAAAATAAGGCGTTTTCAAAGATTTCGCTTGACTTCGCAGGTGCAACATTTAAGTATAAATGCTTCACCCCGAGCAAATTTTTTAGAAGAAGGCCTTCGCAAAATGTTTAGAGACCTGTTTGACCTGTCCAAATCCCGCAGCCTGAAAGAAAGCGTGGGCTTTTATATTTTTTACGGCGCGGTTGGTCTGGGCATTACGGGTCTGGTTGGTCTGTTCGCTTAAAACCCGTTGGCTTTGCGCGTGACCATGATGGATGCGACGGCCGCATAAATCCCCATGGCAAAGGCGATCAGCGCGTTATAGCCCGCCATCGAAATTCCAAACAACGACCAGGCAACAGCATCGCAGCGCACCGCTGCGGTGCTTTCTATTTTATCCAGAATGGAACCGCCACCGGCGATATCAAATCCGGTGGAGCAGCCTTCAAACACCGAAGCCCACCAGCGATGTTCAACACCAACGTGATAGGCGGCCAGAATGGATTCACCGATAAAGATCAAAGCGGTGAGAAAGATCAAAGCGGCGGCCGGCTTGGCATGGCCGCGACGCCCCAGAACGAAGGCCACCAACCCAACCGCGATGATGGCGGCATAGGGCCAACGTTGATAAACGCACAGCACGCACGGGGCCAACCCAACCCCATATTGAAAAACAAACGCCGCCGCCAGCAACAGGGCCGGAACCACCGTCACGATCGCGGCGGCCAGAGTGGGGCGGGTCAGGGCGGAATTGATCAGGTTTTTCAGGTGCATGGCTTTGATGGTGTGTTGTGGTCGGGAGTGGTCATGGGCAATCATGTAGCATTGTACCGCGAAAATGGCAGGTTTGTGGGCATTTATCTTGTATTTGATTTACCTAATATTTACATATCGGGCGTTATGCTCTGATACAGGATAGTCAGGGTCTCTGACTCGAAAACAGAACCCGAAGGAAAGAGATTGGTTATGACCGATTATAAGCGCGCCGGATCCCGCCTTGTGGCCCTGAATGTTGATGTTGAGGGCGGTTTTCTCACCGAACAGGATTATGTGACCATGCGCGGCCAACTGGATACGCTGCGCCGTGACCGCCCGCAGGCCTTTGATGACCTCAATAAACTGGCCAAAGGCTGGCGCGATCGCAGTGGTGAAGCGCTGCCCTCGGATCGGTTACAGGCTCTGGACAAAGCCTTGCAGGATACGGGTTTGCACCGTGGGGCATCGGTGATGAAGGTGCTGTCGGATTACGCCGCGCACGGGTTTCAGAAGGATTACCACCCCGGTTTCATGAAGAACGCCAACGGGCGGCCGTTTATGCCGTCGATTTTCAATGCGACGGCCCTGAATGTGCAGTCTTTTGCGGCCAATCACCCGGATTTCGTCGAGCCGCTCCGCAAAATCGTGAGCGGGGGGGATTCCGCGCTGATCGTGACCCCGGCCAATATGTTCACAGACAAGAGGCTGGGGCAGGAATTTGCCAATGCCCTGCGTCAGCACAATTTGCTGGCGGACCGGACGACCTGCCTGGCCCTGCAGGTGCAGGCCGTAGCGCCGGAGGTTTTTCGTAATCAGACCCCGGCGTCCGGGCGGGGCTGAAATACGCCGATTTATCCCGGCGTTGGCTTGATTCACGCTTTAAAATCCGTAAGATAGACGGGTGTGTGTACCCGATTTTTCGCCGGGGGCGTTCGTCCCCGGTTTTCTGTTTATATTTATGCGTTCTCCACCCTATCCAAAGTGCTGTATTTCCATGGGGTTACCCCGGATCATATCATTCAAAATGCGACGCAATTCCGGGCCAGCCTTCCAGAGGGCTTCCGGGCTTGAAAATGTATTTTTTTCAAATCGTTGCGTCGCACTGAATAAGGTATGGAATTATGGTTTTGGTAATGATTTTCTGGGAGAATCTATCCTAAGCCAGTGTATTTGCATTTTGCCCCGGCCCCATAAAAACAAAAAAGAATTTTTAAGTCAGTCGGTTAAAGAATTATGGGCTTGGGTAATGAAAACGATTGTATGTGACGGTACCCCAGTGCGATCGGGGGCCAGCATATGACCGACCACCGGCCTGAGAATGATATTGAGCGTAATAATACTAGGGACCTAGCGGGGGACTTCCGTTTGACGTCACAGCGCAATAGCGAGCGCGGGAATATTTTCGCCGCCCTGTTCGGGGCGGTCGCGCTCATTGGCGTTGTTGGTGCCGCATCCACCGCCTTGATGCGCGGTCCTCTCTCCACCGTCGTTACCGTCAACCAGAAAGCCAAAGCCGACACGCAAATGCAGTTGGCAGCGAAGCTGGCGGTTATGGAGGCTGCGCAGCAGTCCGCGGGTGGTGATTGCGATGGTGATGGTTTTATTGAGCCTTTGGTTCCGCGTGCGGGTACCACAGTTCCCACCAATGGTGGTTTGATCCCCGGCATTATTGGTGCAACCAAAACCGACCCGTGGGGGACGGAGTATGGTTATTGCGCATGGGACATGATGGATCTTGGACATGCGTCTTGTGATGCGACGCCGCCCGGATTGCTTGATGGCGCGACGGCGGACCCGGATGATGCCAGAGCGGCCATCATTATCTCAATTATTTCCGCGGGTCCGGACCGTGCGTTCAATACATCTTGCGTTGATTACGCAACAGACCCGAAAATGGTTTTGTCCGGCGGTGACGACGTTGTTCATAGCTTCACGTACGATGATGCAAGCGGTATGTCCGATGGCTTGTGGAAATTGATGCCGAACAGGCCTGGTGTTGCCACTATCGATAAAGAAATCGAACTGAGCAAAGCCGCCAGCTTCCTGAGCGAAACAAACTTCCAGGGCGGCGCTAAGTTCGATAGCGGTTTCCTGGATATGCGCGGTGCCGCAAACTCCGGTTTGTTCCTTCCGAACCAATCCACATCTGGCGCGTGTAATGCGGCCAACGTTGGCGTATTGCGTATTTTCGAAGGTGCAGGCGACGAACAGACATTGCAGATTTGCGACCAAAGCGTGGCCGCTCTGGCGTTGTTCCCGGATGGCTGGGTGAATGTTGGCGGATCTGGTGCGTCCGGCGGTGAGATTGATGCGCTGACCGATGGTTTGCGCGATGAAGCCACGGGCAATTTGTTCCTGGGTACTGACGATGGCGATTTGGACGTTGATGTTGCACAGGCGGACAGCAACGTTGTTGTTGGTGTGGGCGCGGGCGACCTTATTGTTGGTGGTGACGAAAACATTTTGATTGGTCGTGATGCGGGGAACACTCTCGTGAGTGGAAGCCGCAACATTATCATCGGTCATAACGAAGATGCCGCGGCGGACAGTACCAATGACTTCATGAACATTGGCGGGTTGCTGTATGGTGATCTGTCCAGTAATGAAATTGGTATTGGTGTAACGAACCCGACGGCTACGCTGGACGTTGGCACGGGTACGGTGAATGCGGATCGTTACCAAATCGGCACCAACATTTTCTACGACAATGGCGGCGCAGGCGAATTGCTGCTGGGTACTGGCGGATCGACACGTTTGGTGATCGATGCTGCGGGTCTGGTCGGCATTGGTATGTCATCCGGTGGTCGTGAGCTTGAGGTCGCGGGCGATATTCTGGCGACCGAAAACGTCTACGCCGATTTCTTCTATGGCACGGCGGGAACCGCTGGTGGCCCGACATACTCATTCGATGGTGATAACGATACTGGCCTGTTCAGTGCTGGTGCAAACACTGTTGCCATTGCAACGGCGGGTGGTCAGCGTTTGGTTGTTGATGCGACGGGTAATGTCGGTATCGGTGAACCCACGCCGGGGCAGGCGTTGGATGTTGTTGGGAATGGTGAATTTTCTGGCTACGTTCTGGGTGAATCGTTCCGTGTAAATTCTGACTCTGGTTTGTATGAGCAGGGCACGGGATTGTCGCTGAATGCTGGTGGTTCACCGGCATTGACCGTATTGGCGACGGGTGAGGTTGGTGTTGGTACGACCAACCCGAACATGGAATTTGAAGTTGCCGGTGCGATCCGTCTGGGCGATACGTCGAACGGATGCGCGGCGGGCACCGCCGGCTCGATTAAATACACCAGCGGTGATGCGCTGGAATATTGTTCGTCCGATGGCAACTGGTATGAACTGGCTGCGGGCGGCGGTGGTGGCGGTGGCGTGGGTAGTCCGCGTATCAGCGCATTGCTGGAAGCGGCTGCGGCGAATACCATCGACAACGCCAACTACGCACAGACTTGGAATTGGGACTCTCTGACGACGGGGAACGGTTTGACGCTGGGTTCGTCGTCCTATACGTCGGGCAGCATTCTGAATGTTGTTGGAACGAATGATAGCGCCAGCGGCGCAGCACTGAATGCTTCGAGCACATCGACGTCGGCGGGATCATCTGCAATCAAAGGGCTCGCGACGGGTGCGAGCGGTCTTGTAACTGGTGTAATCGGTCAAAGTGACGGCGGCAGTGGTCGCGGTGTGTACGGTTATGCCAGCGCCACAGTGGGCGTGAACTACGGCGTTCAGGCGATCAGCAATGGTTCCAACGGATATGGCCTGTTTGCCCGTGCGGCATCGGCAACGGGTGTCACATATGGTGTGTATGGCGATGTGAACAGCCCGGATGGTGTTGCGGGTTACTTCCAAAACCTGGCCGGTGGCTGGGGTCTGTATTCAGAAAATGATGTTGGCATTGGTGCAGACCATTATTTGAACTGGGGCACGACGCGCGGGGATACGGGTTACGGTATTCGCGACAATAACGGCATCATGGAAATCAAAAACAGCAGCGGCACATGGTCGCCGATTTCCAGCAGCGGCAGCGTCGGCGGCGCGCCGGGTGCGGATACTCAGGTTGTTTACAACAGTGCGGGCACTTTGGGTGCCGACGCGAATTTCACGTGGGATCGCACCACGGCCCGTCTGGGTCTGGGCGTTGCATCGCCGAGTGGGCGCCTGCAAACGGGTGACACGATTTATGACAGCGCCGTTTGCCCGGGTGGATATGTCGCGGGTGATTTCGACGGTGAAGCCGATGTGCAGGATTGCGTGTCGATCGGAATGACCGTTCTGCCTGATGGTAATGTTGGTATCGGCACGACCAGTGTCGCGCCATTTGGCGGAACCACGCGAACATTGATGGTGTCGGGTACAAATAGCGGAGATACCGCAAACGTGGTCTTGCGCGGTCACCCGAGCGCCGTCGATGAAACGCTTGGCGGAATCATCTTTATGAACGGCGCTAATCTGGGGGCTGGCGTATCGTCAGTGCTTGGATCTTCGGCAGATTCTGCGGGCCTGATCTTTAATACCTGGAATGCCGGCGCGGGGCAGGTGCCCATGTGGATTCAGCCCGATGGCCGGATCAGCCTTGGTTCGTATGTTGCGGCCGATTTGGATTTGCGACTTGATGTGAATGGTAAAGTCGGCGCCACGGAATATTGCGATGAAGCTGGTTTGAATTGTATCGACATTGCCAACGTCTCTGGCGCGGGTGGTGCGGATACGGAAGTGCAGTTTAACAGCAGCGGCACATTGGCTGGCTCTCCGGGCTTTACATGGACGGAAGGGTCCAGCGCGTTGAACGTCACGGGCCGTGTGAATGTTTCTGACCGTATTAATATTGCCGGTCAAGCGGGCAGTGTTCCGCAATTGATGCGTTTTGGCGATTTGACGGATGTGGATACAACGGGTGCGGTCAACGGGAACGCCATTATCTTCGACGGTACCGATTGGGTCGTAGGCACGATCGGTTCCGGCTCGGTCGGAGCCGCGGGTGCGGATCGTCAGGTTCAGTTTAATTCCAGCGGATCGTTGGCGGCGGACACGAATTTTGTTTATACGTCTGCGGGCGATTTCATTGTTGGTTCCAGCCAGATGGATGATGGCGCTGGCAGTGATATGCGAATGTTCTTTAATAAAACAAAAGGGGCATTTCGTGCGGGGTACGCGGGTTCTGATGAGTGGGATGATGCAAGTGTTGGTCTTGCCAGTATTGCATTAGGCGACAGTGTTACGGCCTCTGGAAATTCCAGCTTTGCGGCGGGTAACGGCACGGCTGCAACGGCTGAGGGGAGCGTCGCTCTGGGGTCCTATGCTGCGGCAACGGGTAATTTTGCGTTTGCAGCGGGAAGGAATAGTGTAGCGGGTGGTTTGGCCAGCGCGGCTTTCGGGTTTAATACAAATGCCAGCGGTCAAACAAGCATCGCTTTTGGTTCTAGTGTCGCGGCGGGTAATGGCGTTGCGGGGAGCGGCTTGGGTGATGGATCTGTTGCTTATGGCTTGATTGATGACGCTGTAACAATCACAACGCCATCCCAAGTCACGGGCGTTCAATCCATGGGCATTTTCATGGGTGATCAGGACGGTCTGGTTGTCTCGGCAAATAACCAGATGAGCCTGTTGGGTGGCAAAATGGTCATCGATCCGCGCGTTCCGGCCAGCAACCTGTCCGCCGACACGGCGTTCGAAGTCGAAGGCACAATCAAAATTTCCTACAGCAACGAAGCGTGCGACGCCTCGCGCGAAGGCTCCATCCGTTATATGAGCAGCACCGACACGTTCGAAGTCTGCGCAGAGACAGCCAGTGGATGGGAAGAAATTGGTGGCAATATTGAGCAAGTTGCCGGTGATCCGCCGGTCAGCAACTTTGTCGAGGACCTGGATGATCTGGGTGATGTGACGATTGCGTCCGCCGTAAACGGTGAATGTCTGGTTTATAATGGTTCGGTCTGGGCGGATGGTGCCTGTGGCGTCGCTGGTGCAACACCGGGCGGGGCTGATACAAACGTTCAATTTAACTCCAATGGCGATTTGCATGGGACGGCGGATTTCACCTGGAACCAAGGGACAACAACCTTGAGCGTGACGGGTGCGGTCAACGTGTCCGACCGTATCAATATTTCCGGTCAAGCAGGCAATGCGCCGAACCGTCTGGTTTTGAACGGTATGGATGACGTTGCGATTTCATCCGCGGCCAATGGTGAGTGCTTGGTTTATAACGGCGCGGCATGGGTTGATGGCGCGTGTACCGCCAGCACGCCGAGCGCGGCGGGTGCGGATCGCCAGATCCAGTTTAACTCCGGCAACGCGTTCGCGGCGGATGCGAATTTTGTTTACACAGCGGCTGGCGATTTCATCGTGGGTTCGACCCAGATGGATGATACGACTACGGGTAACGAAGATATGCGCATGTTCTTCAACAGAACAAAGGGCGCATTCCGTGCAGGCGGTGCATATGATGCCGAGTGGGACGATGCGAACATAGGGATTGCGAGCGTTGCCTTGGGCGATGGGCCAACGGCAAGTGGCGAAGTGAGTGTGGCCATTGGTAATGCCCCAATCGCAAGCGGGTTGGGAAGTGTTGCCATTGGTACCCAGGCTGAGGCCCAGGGCGAGAACAGTCTGGCACTCGGTCCGCAGACCGTGGCGAGCGAGACCAATAGCGTTGCGATTGGTAATGGATCGTCGTCTGGAGCTTTCGGTGGTTTTGCCATCGGTGATGGCGCGCAAATTGGTGGGTTTGGCGAAGGTGCGATTGCCTTGGGGCGTGGTGCTATTGCTTCGGAAGAAGGTGCTGTTACGCTCGGTCGTTGGGCGAAGTCTGGCGCTTTGGCGAGTTCCGCTGTAGGTGGTATGACAACGGCCACGGGTCGATACAGTATGGCCCTTGGATCGCATGTCATCGCAGGTGACGGGGCGTTTGTTGGTGATGACGAACTGAATCAGGCCTTGGATCAGACTGTCGGTGAGGGGGCCATGGCCATTGGTCTCGTCTCGGGCGCAAGCGAAGGCAGCATGAGCAATACTTATGCGCGTGTGACCGGCGATCAGTCTCTGGGTATCTTTATGGGTGTGCAGCAGGCTGTTGACCTTCAGGCGAATAATACGATGGGCCTGTTTGGTGGTAAAATGGTGATTGATCCCCGCCAGCAAGCGACAAACCTGTCCGCTGACACTGCGTTTGAAGTTGAAGGCACGATTAAGATCGCCTATAGCGGGGAGGCATGCGATGCGTCCCGCGAAGGCTCCATTCGTTACATGTCCAACACGGACACATTTGAAATGTGCGCGGTAGCGGCGAACGATTGGGAAGCCATTGGCGGCGGTGCAACGCCGGGTGGGGCCGATACGTATGTACAGTTTAATTCCAATGGTGACCTGGATGGCGTCGCGGCCTTTACATGGGATAACGCGACCTCCACGCTGGGTGTAACGGGTAAGATCAATGTGTCTGACCGTATCAATATCGCGGGTCAGGCGGGCAATGCCCCGAACGAGATGACCTTGGCCAATCTGGGCGATGTCACATTGGCGAGCCCGGCCAACGGCGAATGTCTGGTTTACGATGGAACGACATGGGAAAACGCGGCATGTGGCGGCGGTGGCGGTGCGATCAGTGATCTGACGGCGGCGACGGCGGCGAATACTTTGGCCAATGCGGACCATACGCAGACATGGAACTGGGATTCGTTGACCACCGGGAATGGCTTGGCCCTTGGTTCATCTTCGCTGACAACCGGGAATGTTTTGTATGTCGCGGCAACAAACACTGCCGCATCGGGCAGCGCGATCTATGCCACAACCAGCAGCACCACCAATAATGGTGCCGCTGTAGAAGGTGTTGCCACCGGGGCCAGTGGTCGCACATACGGTCTTTATGGGACAACAAATAGTGCGGGAACAGGGGCGGCGGGCGTCTTTGGCTGGGCATATGGCGCCAGCGCGGCTACTTATGGCGGGAATTTCGGAACAGACAGCACCAGCGGTATAGGGATTAGTGCGCAGGCCACAGCGGCTACAGGCTCTACCATGGGCGGATTCTTCAGAACGGACAGCACTGGCTCGGCCTATGGCGTTTATGGCGAAGCCGCGGCGGGGACCGGATCGACCATGGGTGGGTATTTTGACAGCGCCAGTACCAGCGGCATAGGTGTCTATGGTAACGCCGGTGCGAGCACGGGGACCACTTATGGCGTCTATGGAAACAACGCCAGCGCTGCTGGCTATGGCGGTTATTTCACCAACACCAATGCTGGCGGTGGCTGGGGCCTGTATTCGACTGATGATATTGGCCTCGCCGCCAGCATGTACCTCAACTGGGGCGCAACACGCGGGTCCACTGGTTATGGTATCCGTGATAATGCAGGCGTGATCGAATGTAAAAATTCCGGCGGCGCATGGGCTCCGTGCGCGGGCGGTGGCGGTGGTGCAACACCGGGTGGTGCCGACACGAACGTTCAGTTTAACTCCAATGGCGATCTGGCCGGGACGGCGGATTTCACATGGGATCAGGCCAGCACGACATTGAGCGTCAGCGGTGTGGTCAGCGTGGGTGACAAAATCGCCATGGGTGGCGTGACCGGGAACTTGCCGACCTATCTGGGTCTGACTGGCTTGTCCGATGTCACATTGGCGAGCCCGGCCAACGGCGAATGTCTGGTTTACGATGGGACGACATGGGAAAACGCGGCGTGCGGCGGTGGCGGTGCGATCAGTGCCCTGACGGCGGCCACGGCAACCAATACGATTAACAACCTAAATTTTGCACAAACGTGGAACTGGAACACGCTGACGACGCAAACGGCGTTGTCCATGGCGTCGACGTCGATGACATCGGGAACGATGCTGTCCGTGTCTTCTACAAACGGCACGGCCACGGGCACGGGTATTTATTCTTCGATCAACACCACGGGCGCAGCCAAGGCAATTTATGGCCGTTCATGGGGTACCAGCGGCACGGCGAGCGGTGTTTATGGCGAAGCGGCCAGCGCATCTGGCTTTGCCGTGTATGGTGTAAACAGCGCGGCCGGTACTGGTGTTTACGGCACGAGTACGGCGGCATCAGGCACTGGTGTAACTGGTGTTGCAAATAACACCGGTGGGGTTGGTGGTGTTCGGGGTACGACCAGCAGCACGTCAGGTGTTGGTATTTTTGGGGATAACACGGCAGTCAGTGGCTCTACATCAGGTGTCTATGGCTCTGCGGCAAGCGCAACTGGTTTTGGTGTGTACGGGATTAACGCGGCTTCGGCGGGTATTGGCGTTGGTGGTGTCGCAAACGCTGGCGCGGGTTTTGGCGTCTTGGGTATCACAAGCAGCACAACGGCTGGGGCCACAGGCGTAAGAGGGAACTCAACAGGTACGTCCGGTGGGGTTTATGGCGTTCATGGCAGCAGTTCCAGCACGGCCGGTGCCGGTGTTCTGGGGGCGAACTCGGCCACGAGCGGCTCTACAGCGGGCGTTTGGGGTACAGCGGCCAGCTCATCGGGCTTTGGTATGTATGGTAACAACACGGCATCGGGTGGTACCGGTGTTGGCGGTGTTGCAAACACGGGTGCCGGTGTTGCCGTCTGGGGTAGCACGACCAGCACGACGGCCACGGCCACGGGTGTTCGCGGAACGGCTTCCGGTGCGTCGGGTGTCACATATGGTGTGTATGGTTCATCCAGCAGTTCGACCGGTTATGGCGGCTACTTCACAAACCTCAGCACAGGTGTTGCACTGCATGCGCAGGGCGATATTACCTACACCGGGGTGCTGACTGACACGTCCGATATTCGTTTGAAAACCGACATTCAGCAACTGGATGCCCAGGACGTTCTGGCGCGCTTGGATCAGATCGATACCTATAGCTTCCGTATGCGCGATGATGTATCCGGCCAATTGGAACTGGGTGTGATGGCGCAGGAAGTGGAAAAAGTATTCCCTGAACTGGTTCGTACGGCCAGTGACGAGATGGGTACGAAATCGGTCAACTATACGGGCTTTGTCGCACCGCTGATCGAGGCGACCAAAACGCTGAAGGCTGAGAACGACGATTTGAAAGCCGAGCTGGCCTCGTTGAAAACGGAACAGACGGCGATGGTTTCCTCCATCGATGATTTGCGCGCGGATATGAACGGCATGAAGGCCCATACCGGTTACGGTATTGGCAAGGCCGGATTTGGTGCCGGTATGGCTGCGGGTATCGTTGTTATTCTGGGTGGTCTGGGGCTGGCCTTTATGTGGAACAACACGGGCCTGCGTCGTCGCCGCAGAGCCGAATAAAGAAAGGCTGTCCCATGCAACAGCCCTCTGTACCGCGGTCTTTATCCCTGAAACGGTATATCTCATCATTCCTCGTCTCGGCAGCGCTTGGCGCAGCCGCAGCGGGCGGCATGTCCAACACGGCGCTGGCTGCGTGCGCCAGCCCGGTCGGTGCGGCCGGGGATATGATGTTCAATGCCAGTTATAAGGTCATGCAATATTGCGACAACACGAACTGGGTCGCCATTGCGTATGGTACGGATACCGGTGCGTCGGTTGGCCAGCCTGCAATCATAGATACGGATACGGGTATTGCGGCCCCGGGGCGCATGTCCATGGCCGGGAATTTTCTTTATGTCGTTGACGAGGCGGCGGATACGCTGACCGTTGTTGATATCAGCAGCCCGGCAAATCCGGTTATGCGCGGCAGTGTTGCGGTCACCGGGGCGACGCGCGTTGTTGCCATCAATAATGATGAAGCTTATGTGACCGGCGATCCCAATGACACGGTGTATGTTATTGATGTAACAGATCCCGATGCACCGACAATTGCAACATCGCAAACCAATGCCACCACACTGGACCGTGCGACAGGTATTGATGTGGTTGGCGGTCAGGCCTATGTCACGTTGCAGACATTGGATACTGGGGTTACGGCGCTGAATGTCTGGAACGTGCCGCCGACGATTGGCGGAACGGCGTTTGATGCCAATCTGGATTATACGACGGATATTAAAATTGCTGGCGACCGCGCTTATGTGGTTACTTATCAGGGCGCGTTCGGTGTTATTGATATCAGCACACCGGGTTCCCCCAGCGTCATGGACGTCCTTGGTCCCGATACAACGTATTATTATGGCATGCAGACACTGGATGTATCAGGGGATTATGCCTATGCCGTCGCACGCGAGCGGGATCGCTTGGGTATCGTCGATCTTTCGAATGATTGGGGTGTCTTTGTCACCGGAACCTTGGCCGATTCAACATGGTTTGATATGGCACAAGACTTGGATGCCGTAGGAGATTATGTATTCGTGACATCATACAACAGTGATTCAGTCGCCGTTGTGGATGTCAGCGATAAATCAAATCCGGCGATTGCCTATACGCTTCAGGACGCAACCGAACTGAACGGGGCGCAGGATATTATTGTCAACGGATCGTATGCCTATGTCACGTCAACCTTGGCTGGAAAGCTTGTGACGCTCAATGTCGGCGGCGGCGGATCAGGTGGTGCCCCCAGCGGGTGTAGCACGATTGGTCAGGAATGTTCGGATGGCTCGGTCTATGCCGGTACATCGCCGGATGGCAGTTTTCCCATGTACACGACACATTGCGATGCCGGGATGACATGGAACGGGTCGGCGTGTACGGGGACGCGGTCAACATTTGCCTATAACAACGCAAACGCCAGTGGCGATACTGTCAGTAACGCCAGCAGCACGGTCAGCGGTTCGGCCAACACGGCATCGTTGCTGATCACGGATGCCGACAGTATAACGGGCGGGGTGCAACCGCACCAGGCTGCGCAATATTGTGGTGATCTGTCGGCGAATGGACGCGGCGACTGGTATTTGCCAGCATTGGATGAATTGGCCATTTTGCGCGACAACCGTGTGGCCATTGGTGGGTTTGAATTGAATGCCGGTGCATCAGGAGAGCAGCGGCGCCTATGGTCATCGTCGGATAACGGCCAATTCACAGCGTGGCGCCAGAACATGCCCGATGGTGTTCAGGGGAACCCCGTGAAGGACGAAATCAACACCGCGCGATGCGTGCGCAAGGTCAATCCGGCGGGTGGATCATGTACGACCCCGGCGGGCGACGAGGGGGACATTGTTTACAATTCCACCCACCATGTCATGCAATATTGCAACGGGACAAACTGGGTTCCGATGGGGGCGAACGGTAACGGCGGAGCCGGGTGCAGCAACCCGACGGGCGTTGCCGGGGATATGACCTACAACACCACGCACAGTGTCATGCAATTCTGCGAAGGCGATACATGGGTTTCAATGGGGCCGGAATAAGGAATAAAGAACAGTGAGCCGGATAATGGGGAAGATACAGATCAGCAAAAAATGGGCGTCCATCGCGGCGACTATGGTGCTGTTGGCTGTTTTCGTTGCGCCAAAACCGGTTTATGCCGCGTGTGCCAATCCTGTCGGGACCGAGGGGAAAGTTATCTACAATACATCGTATGGCACGATGCAATATTGCGATGACACCAACTGGATTTCCATGGGGGCGACAATGGCGCCCGGTGGCAATAACGGCCCGACCGATGGGCTGGTGGCGCGTTGGAAATTGGATGAGGCCAGCGGCAGCGCCGTGGCCTCCGATACGACCGGGCTGCATGATGCGGACCTGACCAATATGAACACAGCATCGGCATGGATATCGGGTGTCCGCGGCGGGGCGCTTTTGTTCGATGGCAACAATGATTACCTGACCACGCCGGACACGGCCACGCTTGACCTGTCATCTTTTACGCTGACAACGTGGGCCCGTTTCGATGGCGCGGTGGCCGCCAATTATTTCTTTGAAAAGGGCACGGCGGGGCAGGCGAATTACCGTTTCTACCTTTATTATAATGGATCAAACTACGTTCTGGCCTGCGGCTTCCATGATGGCACGACGTGGCGGCAGATTGAGCAAAATGTCGGGCCTTCGTTGGGGGTCTGGTACCATCTGGCCTGTACGTGGGACAATGCGGCACAAGAATTGAATATGTATGTCAATGGCGTTTCGGCTGCTTTTGGTTCCGGCCCATTTACGCCGCTACAAAATAATGCGGCTCTCTGGCTGGGGCGCAGCCAGTTGGCCGGTGCTGGAACTCTTCTGGGGGCCATGGATGATATACGGGTTTATAACCGTGCCTTGTCCCCGACTGAAGTCGAGGAAGTTCTACAATCCGGTGCGGCACCCGCGCATTCCAGCTTGCTGGGGCGGTGGAAGTTTGACGAATCTAGCGGTTTGATCGCAACAGACAGTTCACCAAACGCCAATATCGGCACATTGGGCGGTGGCCCAACATGGCAACCGAGCGGCGGGCGGGTTAATGGGGCACTGGATTTTGATGGCGCGAACGATACCGTCATCGTGTACACGCACCCTGTTTTCAATGACATCAATACCCTGACCGTTGCGGCATGGATTTATCCGCGTGGCTGGGGTGAGAGTGATCGCGGACGCATTATTGACAAGCGAAATGGCGGCCAGGAATCATTCATTTTCTATCTGCTTACACCGGGCCACCTGGTGTTCGAGGCTTCGCGATGGAGCGGGAACAATGGGGTGTGGGGATCCAGCTCGGCGATCATTCCGCTGAATACATGGACGCATGTTGCGGTAACGTATAATTACGGCGCGCTTGGAAATGATCCTGTTTTCTATGTGAACGGATCACCCGTCGGCGTGAGCGAGACAACAACGCCAACCGGAACGGCGTCGGCAGAAACGGCCAATTTGAATATTGGCAATGATAACGGAACGGCGCGGGCCTTTAACGGTTTGATGGACGATGTACGGATGTATGGTCGTGTTCTGGCCGCTGATGAAGTGGCGGCGTTGTATGACAATCCGGAAGGTGGCATTTGCACCAATCCGTTCCGGGCCGAAGGGCAAATCATTTTCAATTCAACCAGCGGCGTCATGCAATATTGCAATGGGTCGGATTGGATTTCCATGGGTGAAGTTGCCAGCGGTGGCGGGGGTGGATCGTGCAATACGACGCCAACCGAAATCACCGTAACGGGCACGAATACCTATAACATCCCTGCTGATTGTTATGAGGTGACCATTGAGGCCTTTGGCGCGGGCGGCAGTGGCGCACTGGATTCCCAGAGCCAGCGCGCTGCCGGTGGCGGTGGCGGTGCAACGGCGGCACGGCGCAATAGCAATGCTGAATTGCTGGTTGTTGGCGGCGGCGGCGGCGGCGGTGGCGGTGTTGATGGCGCACCGGAAACACAATCGCGTGGCGGTGGCGGCGGGTATGCCTCGGCGACCGTGACGGTCACGCCTGCGGAACAACTGGATATATGGGTTGGGTCGGGTGGTTTGGTGCCAAGTCTGGATACAGGTGGTTCCGGAGGTGCGACAACACCATTCAATGGTGGCAAGGGTGGTAACCGCCGTCAAAACGGAAGCGGCGTAACCTATGGCGGCGGCGGCGGCGGTGGTAACGAAAATAATGGCGCTACGTCCACCTACGGCGGTGCCGGTGGTGCTGGTGGCGAGGGTGGCTCCTGTGGATCATCCACAAACGGCGGTGCATGTAGTGGCGTGTTCGGCGGTGGTGGTGGCGGGTTCAGTATCAGCGGCGGCACGATCACATTGGGCAGTGCCGGGAACGTGAGTTCTGGGGCGGCGGCCAATGGCGGGCCGGGGAATGGCGCGCAAAACGCCGTAGGCGGGAATGGAAAAATCATCATCACGCCGGCGGCGGGAACGCCCCCGGTTGGGACGGGGTGTTCTAACCCGACGGGTGATACGGGCACGATGATTTACAATACGACGCACAGCGTGATGCAGTATTGCAACGGCACGGATTGGGTGGGTATTGGCAAATAAAAACGCCAACCCACTGATTTTTATCAAATTTATCCTATTGATCCGCGGATAATTTTTGCCTATAGTCCCCGCCAGTGCCCCAGTGGTGGAATTGGTAGACGCGCCGCACTCAAAATGCGGTACCGAGAGGTGTGTTGGTTCGAGTCCGACCTGGGGCACCATTCCACAAAAAAACCTCCCTTGCGGGAGGTTTTTGTTTTTTCCGGTTACAAACGGATCAGGCTGCTTTTTTCTCCAGCTCCTGACGCGGGCCAAAAAATTCGAAATGCACCTGTGATGCCGGAATGCCCCAATCCAGAAGATGGTGGTAAATGTTCACCATGAAAATTTTTGGGCCGCAGAAATAATAATCGGCATCACGTCCCGGAATGAGGGATTCAATCAATTCTGCATCAATGAATCCCGCGCTGGCGTCTTTGGTGTCCGCAACATCAGACGGTTTCAAATCGCTGTAGCGGTAATGGACGTGCAGATTTTTATGGCTCTGCGCCAGATTATCCAGTGTCGGTTTAAAAGGTTGAACGCTGGTGTCCAGGCATCCGTGGATCAGGAAGACAGGGCGGTCTTTCTGCGATTCCAATGCGGTCAGAAGAATGCTCATCAACGGTGTAATGCCAATCCCCGCAGCCAGCAAAACCAACGGGCGGGCATGGTGTTCCGACGGGTCGAAGAAAAATTCGCCGCAAGGGGCGGAGAGTTCAACCGCATCCCCCGTGTTCACCATATCATGCAGCATATTTGAAACATATCCGGCTGGTGTGCTGGATTCCGGGGGGACTTCGCGTTTCACACTGATGCGAAAGTAATCCTGGCCCGGTTTGTCGGACAGGCTGTAATTCCGCATGGTGGTTGATCCGTCCGCGGTGGGCATACGGATGGTGATGTATTGGCCGGCTTTAAACGTAGGCAGGGGCGAGGAATCCGCCGGAGCCAGATAGAGTGACGTGATAATGCTGCTTTCACGTTCTTTACGGATCACGCGGAACTTTTTGAAACCATCCCATCCGCCGGGCATGGTGGCGTTTTCTTTGTAAATCTGGGCTTCGCGGTTGATCAGGATATTGGCCAGAAAGCCATAAGCTTCGGCCCATGCATTGATAATGTCATCGGTCGCCGCATCGCCCAGAACTTCGCGGATGGAGGCGAGCAGGTTTTCACCGACGATCGGATAATGGTCCGGTTTAATATGCAGGGAGGCGTGTTTTTGTGCGATCAATTCAACCGCATTGCCCAAAACTTCCAGATTGTCGATGTTCGCGGCATAGGCGCAGATGGCCGCGGCGAGGGCGCGTTGCTGGCTGCCGGATTTCTGGTTGGCGGGGTTAAAAAATGGGGCCACTTCCGGGTTATGCGTGAACATGCGCTGGTAAAAATGCCGGGTCAGCGTTTCGCCGTGCTGGTCCAGAACGGGGGCGGTGGATTTAACGATATCGATGGTTTTTTGGTTGAGCATGATGTGATTCCTATAATATGTATTTTGAATACATATTATAAAATATGTTACAAAGGTCAAGCATGATATGAGGGTTGTATGCAACTGACCGTTTTTACAGATTATGGGTTGAGAACATTGATGTTTTTGGCGGCGCGCACCGGGCAGATGTGCAGCGTTAAGGATATTGCCGACCATTACGGCATATCCAAAAACCATCTGGTGAAGGTGGTGCACCATTTATCGCAGACGGGATACATCGTTTCGGCCAAGGGGCGAGGCGGTGGCATCCGTCTGGCCGAAGGAACCGTACAATTGCCTTTGGGTGATATTGTTCAGGCGTTGGAGCCCAATATGAATTTGGTTGAATGTTTCGATCGTGAAACCAATACATGTAAAATTACGGGCGCGTGCCAGTTGAAACATTATTTGCACGATGCCAATCGCGCCTTTATTGCGGCGCTGAACAAACATACATTGGCGGATACGGTAAAGAATAAATCACTCTTTGGATAAGAAAAAACCTCCCGCATGGGAGGTTTTTTGTTTTTCGATTGGCCGCGATTACCGCGCGGTGTGTTTATTTTGCATCCAGGCTTTCAGTTGGTGCAAATCGCGTTCATACCCGGTCGGGCACGCGGCGTAGGATCCGGCTTCGAATGATTTCGGGGCGGCCAGCGTTTGGGCTTTGTCATTGAATTTCGGATAAATGATCATCACGTCACCCTTGGCGGCATATTGCATCAGCAAGCCATTAGGGTCTTTTTTCCATTGCTCCAGTCGCGCATGGCTAAACTTCTTCAGCGATGTGATTTCCTTGCCATTCGCCTTTTTGAAATCCTGCGTCATTTTCGGATAGCATTCAATGGCCATATGGTTGTCGGGGATGTTCAGCATGGCTGTCGGTGTTTTTGGTTTTTCGACAACGCCATGATCCGCAGCAATATCGTGAAGCTTCGTACCCGGAACTGTGCTGGCATCAATACCCTGATTAACCTTGTCCACGGCCCACATGCCACCGGTCATGATATAGGAGCCCATGGTTTTATAATTAGCGCCCGATTGGCTCACCATATAGTCAAACGAGTCTTTCGGGTAATTGATCGGGTTCACACGTTCCTGAAACAACAATTGCCCGGCTGCGATAATGATGGGGGACAGGGCGGTCCAACCCAGAATTTTTTGCAAGGGGACGTATTGGTTTAATTTCTTGATGCCGAGAAAACCGCCAATCGCGACGGCTGCGGGGATGGCAATGCCGCCAAAGGCAATGGCCGCACCTGCAAGCAGAGGCAAGCCAACGAACAAGGCCAATCCGCGTTTAACGCCCAGCTTCTTTGCGGCTAAAAAGGTGCCGACCAAGGCTGCTGTACCCATGACTTTGCCGGTTTTCAGCAGGCCAGAGCCGAACAGAAGGCCGCTCTTTTTCAAAACACCCGGGGCTTTGTTCAAGCCGCTGGCGCCGTGTTGTTTAAAAGCCTGCCCGAAGCTTTTCAGGCGCTCTTTAAAACCGTTCGGTTGTTGCGCATGTTCAATTTTATCGACGTCGGGTTTGTTGTTTTGTTCGGTCATGATGCTCTGTCCTTATTGCCGGGTCGGTTTCAGATCACTGATCGGCTTGGTCATGAAATCCTGCAGTTTATAGTTTGATTCCTTCGGTCCCGGATATTGGCGGTAGCCCGGATCGCATTTCAGCGAGAACGTGTTCGTGATGTTGTGAATGATGGGTTTCGCGGCCTGACCAACATGGGCATAGGTCACGCGAATGTGCGTGTTGTTCCTGCGGGCCATATTGACCAGCTCGCTGTTCGAATCACGTTTCATCGCTTCGATCACGGCGTCTTGATCAAATTGGTGGGGCAGGTGGGTGCCCTGAATATATTGGGTATCGCCATACTGGCCTTGTTTCAATTGCGATGTGCAAACGATGGTTTTCCATTGCGGGGAAATATCACCACGTTGGAGAACGTAGCCATTGCCCGCCGGTTGTTTTTCAACCGGGGCGGTTGGCGCTTGCTGAATTGTTTGCGGCGCAGGGGTCGGAACGGGTTTGATGTCGATATCGTTCTTGAAATATTCGTTATAGGCCCACAAGGCCGCGCCGCCCAAAGCGGCAGCCAAGAAATATTTACCCATACCGGATTTCTTTTGCAGATTGGCTTCGCGCTGCGCGGCGTTGCGTTGGCTGCGTTCAAATCCCGGTTTTTGTTCGGCGCGATCAAAGCCGGGTTTTTCGGATTCCGGTACAATCGTCTGTGGCCGTTTGGGTTCTGTATAAACTTGCGGCGGTTTATGAGATTCGCGCACCTCGGTGGAAGGCGGTTGGTTGACGGTGGGTTTGTGTGCCGTGGCGGTGGCCGCCAGTATGCGGTCATATCCGGCGCGATCTTCTTTCAGCGCGGCATAGGCAATATTGGCTTCTTTGGTTTTTTCTTCGGCTGCTTTATCGCCCGGATTTTTGTCGGGGTGATATTTGCTGGTCATCGCGCGATAGGCGGCTTTGATCACCGCGTCTTCCGCTTTCTGATCAACGCCCAGAATTTCGTAATATGTCTTGCCGTTTAACATTGCACACCACCGTTTTTTTACCCATTTGAGGCCTGATTTTTATTGGTTTTTTTGAATTCAGGCGTCCTTATATTTACCATAACTTGAGGGCGCGGCGCAAGAGGGAAATTTATGTGATTTTATTGTTTTATTTCAATGTGTTAATTGCCACACATTGTCATCCCCGCCTTGTGCGGGGATCCGGAAAGGACCGGGGCAAGTTGCGACTTATGGCCCCCGGATCCCCGCACAAGGCGGGGATGACGAGGGTGTGTGCTGGCGAAAAGGGCCTTAAGCCGTTTTCTTGCCCTTGGCTGCCGTTTTCGCGGGGGCCTTTGCCGGGGCCAGCAACGGGGCCAGATAATGCCCGGTATAGCTGCCTTTGGTCGCGGCGACCTGTTCCGGTGTGCCTTGGGCCACAATGCGTCCGCCTTTATCACCACCCTCGGGGCCGATATCGATGATGTGGTCGGCGGTTTTGATGACTTCCAGATTGTGTTCGATGACCACGACGCTGTTGCCCTGATCCACCAGCTTGTGCAGGACTTCCATCAATTTGCGGACATCTTCGAAATGCAGGCCCGTGGTCGGTTCATCGAGGATATAGAGCGTGCGCCCGGTGGACCGGCGCGCCAGTTCCTTGGCCAGCTTCACACGCTGGGCCTCGCCCCCGGACAGGGTGGTGGCCTGTTGCCCGACCTTGATGTAACCAAGACCAACATCGACCAATGTTTCCATTTTCTCGCGGATGGAGGGAACGGCTTTGAAAAACTCTGCCGCTTCCTCGATCGTCATGTCCAGAACGTCGGCAATGGACTGGCTCTTGAATTTCACTTCCAGCGTTTCGCGGTTATAGCGTTTGCCATCGCATGTATCGCATGTGACGTAAACATCGGGCAGGAAGTGCATTTCAATCTTGATGACGCCATCGCCCTGACACGCCTCGCACCGCCCGCCCTTGACGTTGAAGGAGAAACGGCCCGGTTCATAGCCGCGGGCTTTGGATTCCGGCAGTCCGGCGAACCATTCGCGGATGGGGGTGAAGGCCCCGGTGTAGGTGGCGGGGTTCGAGCGTGGCGTGCGGCCAATCGGTGATTGGTCAATATCGATGACTTTATCGACATTGTGCAGGCCCTTGATTTCCTTGTACGGCAGCGGCGCTTCGCGCGTGCCCATCAATTTCTGGCTGGCGGCCTGAAACAAGGTATCGATGGTAAAGGTCGATTTACCGGAGCCGGACACACCCGTGATGCACGTCATGGTGCCCAACGGTATTTTCCCGTCGATATTTTGCAAATTGTTTCCGGTGCATCCGTTTAGTTCAATAAACTGTTTCGGTTTTCCGGGGCGGCGGGTTTTCGGCACGGCGATGGATTTACGTCCGGTCAGGTAATCGGCCGTGATGCTGTTTTTATTCTTCATCACTTCGTCCGGTGTGCCTTGCGCCACGATCTGGCCGCCATGAATGCCGGCACCGGGGCCCATGTCGATCAGATAATCGGCCATGCGGATGGCGTCTTCGTCATGTTCGACGACCAATACCGTATTGCCCAGATCGCGCAGGCGTTTCAGTGTTTCCAGCAAGCGGTTGTTATCGCGCTGGTGCAGACCGATGGACGGTTCGTCCAGAACATAGAGAACCCCGGTCAGGCCCGAGCCAATCTGGCTGGCCAGACGAATGCGCTGGCTTTCCCCGCCCGAAAGCGTGCCGGAGGAGCGGGAGAGGTTGAGGTAATCCAACCCCACATTCATCAGGAATTGCAGCCGTTCATTGATTTCTTTCAAAATCCGTTCGGCAATGGCGCGTTGCTGCTTGGTCAGTTTCTTATCCAGCGTCCCGAACCAGTCGATGGCCTCGCCAATGCCCATTTCGGCGGCCTGGCTGATATGGATTTTGTTGATTTTCACGGCCAACGCTTCGGGTTTCAGGCGATAGCCCTCACAGGATTCGCACGGGGCGGAGGATTGATATTTCGACAATTCCTCGCGCACGCCCGCGCTGTCGGTTTCCAGCAGGCGGCGTTGCAGGTTTGGAATGACGCCTTCGAACGGCTTTTTCGTTTTGTAACTGCGCACGCCGTCGTCATAGGAGAACGTAATGACTTCTTCATCGCTGCCATACAGGATGATGTCGCGCACTTTCTTCGGGATCGATTTAAACGGCTGGTCCACGGTGGCCTTGTAATGCTTGGCCACGGCGGCGAGGGTTTGCAGGTAATATTTGCTGAAATTCTTGGACCACGGATCAATCGCCCCGTCTTCCATGCTTTTGGATGGATCGGGCACGACCAGTGATTCATCAAACAACAATTTCACGCCCAACCCGTCGCATGTCGGGCAGGCGCCGTGCGGGTTGTTGAATGAAAACAAACGCGGTTCGATTTCGGGAATGGTAAAGCCGGATACCGGGCAGGCGAATTTTTCGGAAAACAGCGTTTGTTCGCCACTGTCCGCGTTTTCAACAATCAATAACCCATCGGCCATTTTCAACGCGGTTTCGACCGAGTCGGCCAAACGGTTACCCAGATCGGCGCGCACGATAATGCGGTCCACGACGATTTCGATGTCGTGTTTAATTTTCTTGTCCAGCGCGGGCGTTTCATCAATTTCATACAACGTGCCGTCAATTTTCACACGTTGGAACCCTTTGGCGCGCAGCTCGGTCAGTTCCTTTTTATATTCACCCTTGCGCCCGCGCACGATGGGGGCCAGCAGATACAGCTTCGTGCCTTCGCCCATCGCCATGATGCGGTCGACCATGTGGCTGACCGTCTGGCTTTCAATCGGTAATCCGGTTGCGGGGGAATAGGGCACGCCGACGCGCGCCCAGAGCAGGCGCATGTAATCGTAAATCTCCGTCACCGTGCCGACGGTGGAGCGGGGGTTGCGGCTGGTTGTTTTTTGTTCGATGGAAATCGCGGGGGACAGGCCCTCAATCGAATCCACATCCGGCTTCTGCATCAATTCCAAAAACTGGCGGGCATAGGCCGACAGGCTTTCGACGTACCGGCGTTGCCCTTCGGCATAAATCGTGTCAAAGGCGAGCGAGGATTTGCCCGATCCGGACAGCCCCGTCATCACGATCAGGGAATCGCGCGGCATATCGACATCGACGTCTTTCAGATTGTGTTCCCGCGCGCCGCGGATGCTGATGGTCTTTAACATAGTGCGAAATGTTCCTGAAAAGTTCTACTCTGGCTTTCCATGTATATGGGATTCGGGGGCGGCTTGGCTAGGGGCTTTTTGGGGCAAAACGCAGAAAAAGCCCCCGGCGGGTTAACCAGCCGGGGGCAAGGTGGTGTTAAAACTGCTGTCTGTTAAGCCGGTTGCGCCGTCGGGCCGCCGGGCTTGCGGGTGGAGCCTGATTGGGGGGCTCCAACCTTGTTCTGGTTTGCGGCGGTCGCGGTGGCCGTCACGGTGAAGCTGTCTTTCACGCTGTCGACGGTCAGGGTTTTTGTTTCCCCGGCCAAATCGGTTTCGTTCTGCTTCAACCAATCAGCCAGCGGCACCTTCACGTAATCGCGGATGGCGCGGTCCATCGGGCGGGCACCGTTCTTGGCGTCGAAGCCAATGCCCATCAGTTCGTCCAGCGCATTGTCGGACAATTTCACCGTCAATCCGGCATAGAGTTTGTTCTGGCGCAGGCTTGTCGACACGTCGTCAATCTTCTTCAGCGCGATTGTTTTAACAACATCCGGCGTCAGATTGTTCATGTCGATAAACGTCGCCCGGTTACGGAATTCCGGTTTCAGACGTTCCTTCGCGGCACGCATCCGTTCGGTGGATGCGGCTTTATCGGCATCCTTCAGCTTGTCCTCTGCGGAAGGTTGTGTAAAGCCGATTGTATTTCTGTTTCCGATTTCATCTGCCGCATTTTGTGCGGCCGAGGCCCCCAAGTTGCTGGTGAAGATCAGCACGCAGTTGCGGAAATTGAGTTTCTTGCCGTTCAGCAGGGTCAGCTCGCCTTCGTCCATGATTTTCATCAGGGCGTTGTCCACTTCCGGGTGAGCCTTTTCCGCTTCGTCAAACAGGACAACAGAGAAAGGTTTCTTTTCTACGGTTTCCAGCGCTGTTTCCTCGCCATACCCGAGATAGCCCGGAGGCGCTCCGACGATTCGGCTGACCGTATGTTTGTCGGCGAAGTCGGCCAAGTTGACGGTGATCAGGGCCTTTTCATCCGCGAACAGCGATTGTGACAGGCTTTTTGCCAGTTCGCTTTTCCCAACGCCGCTGGCACCAGTCAGGTAGAATACGCCCAGCGGTTTTTTCGGATCATGCAGGTTGCGATTGACCAGCCCGATGGTTTTGGAGATTTTCGAAACAGCCTCTTCCTGTCCGAAAATGCGTTGGGACAGGGCTTCGCCCAGATTTTCAATGCGGTCCGATGCCGATCCACCAATTAACGCCAGCGGCAGCCCGGTTTTTTCGGCGATGATTGTGTCAATCGTATCCGTGCTCAGCGTGGGTTCGTTATTCAGTTCGGATTCTGCAACAGCGGACAGCAGAACGCCGATGCCTTTTCCGGGGCGGAACGCGTTCGGCATGTAACGGTCTGTTTTTTCCGCAATGTGGTCCAACGCGTCCTGTGTAATTTCCACGCTGTGGTAATCGGACAGTTTTTTTGCATGTGTTTGCAGCGGATTCATAGCAATCGCCGCAGGCAGTTCTTCCAGTTTCAGCGTCTCGAACGGAGCCAGCAGGGCCGGAGCCGTTTTTTTCAGGAGGAACATTTCCTGTTCCGTTGCACTGACGATCAGATGCAGGTTGTTTTCGCGTGAAGCTTTATAGCTGATCAGGTCACGCAGTTCATTCGCCGGTACGGAACCAAAATCATCGACATACAGAACGATCTGGCTTTTCGGATTATTGCTGTTGTGGTCAGATACGCCCGTCATAATATCATCCAGCGTCTTTTTGATTTTAGACGAGTCCTTGTACAGCATGTCAGCCAGATTGATTTTGAAAATCGTGCCGGTTTTCATTTGGCCCGGGCCGTTGCCTTCGGCCATGTTTTTGGCCAACGCTTTGACAACAGTGCTTTTGCCGATGCCTTCGTCGCCATGGAGCAGGGCGCTGGCGCCTTTTTTCTGCAACAATACGCGGGACAGGCGTTTTACATCGTCATTTCGCCCATGATGTTCATCCAGATCGGCAGATTCATTGATCATGTTTGTCGTGTTTTTGCTTAGCAAGGCCAGCAATGCCGGGGCAATGTTGCTGTTCGAGTCGTTGATGACCGGAACGGTGCCACTGTTTTTCAGCAGGTTTTTGCCGTTGTCTGAGTGAATAGAGTCAATAACCGCGTTGGCTGCGGCATGAACAACAAGGGCATTGTTCGAGAAGCAGATTTCACCAAACCCTTGCGTGATGTCGACGTAGCAGCCTTTCAAATAATCATGAACCTGAACCATCGAACGCACATCCTTGGTAATACGCAGGGATGTCGGGGATTCTCTCTCGCCCTGTTCATTTTTCAGGGTGCTAATGTGATGCTTCAGCATCGTTTTTGCATCGTCGCGGCTCAGAGAATCCGGGTAGCGGTATTGCAGAAGTTGCAAGTAAGCATCGATGGTCAGATCATCTTCCTGCGCGTCTTTGACGACATGGGCATAAAGATCCAGCAGGTCGGTGGCAACAATCTCGGAGAATTTGCGGTTCTGGACCAGCGCAGCGGGGACGCTTTCTAAGAATTCCGGCATCAGGTGATGTTTGTCCAAGGTCAGGGCTTGGCCCATAACTTCCTCAATGGCGCGGAACAGGCTCAATTGCGTGGCTTCGCGGATGCTTTCACTCATATTCTGTATCTCCCTGATAACACTTATAAATTACGCTGTTTTTGTGTTTTCCCTGTGCTTTAATTTACATAAAGCTTAAGTATGGGGCAAGAAATATCTTTATAAAAAAGCAGGGCGCTGTGGAAGATGCCAAAAAGTCTATGGTTTCTGGGGCCTTCGCCATGGGGGTGGCCATAAAAAACCCGCCTGTTGGGGCGGGTTTTTTGATTGTTTCACGATATTGGGGTTATTCCGGCCTCGGGTTTCGTGGGCGAACGGTGCCGCGTTTGCGCCGTTGTGGCTGTGCCGGGGTGTTATCGTTTGTGGCCGCCGGGGTCACGCTGGCGCGGAAGCTGTCTTTCAACACGCTTTCGATGACCAAGGTGCAATCCTTGCCGGAAACTTGATCGGCGTTTTTATTCAACCAGTGGACCAGCGGCACTTTCACATTGTCGCGGATGGTGCGTTCCATGTGGCGGGCCCCGTGGGCGCGGTCATAACCAATTTTCATCAGTTCATCCATGGCCTGTGGTGTCAGGTCAATGTTCATATTCGCATACGCTTTGTTTTCACGCAGGCGGGCGGATACGTCATTAACTTTTTTGAAGGCAATCGACTGCACAGCGTCTTGTGTCAGACTGTTCATGTCGATCATGGTTGCGCGCTGGCGGAATTCTGGTTTCAGTGTTTCCTGAATGGCTTTGGCACGGGCTTCCTTGCTGGCCAAATCGCGTTCGCTCTGACCGTCGCCGGTGCCGAAACCAATGCGGTTCTTTTTCCCGGCTTCTTCTGCGGCGAGGGCGCCAAGGTTGCTGGTGAACATCAAAACGGTGTTGTGGAAGTCGATATGCTTGCCGTTGAGCAAGGTCAATTCGCCTTCGTCCATGATTTTCATGAAGGCGTTGTCAACGGTGCGGTGGGCCTTTTCCGCTTCGTCGATCAGGATGACGGCGTAGGACTTTTGCGCCACATCTTCCAATGCGGTTTTGTCGCCATATCCGACATAGCCCGGAGGCGAGCCGAGCAGGCGGCTGACCGTATGTTCGCCGCTGAAATCCGCCATGTTGACGGTGATCAGATCGGTTCCCAGCGTGTCGGCCAGAACCTTGGCCAATTCGGTTTTACCCACGCCGGTCGGGCCGGTTAAATAAAACACGCCGAACGGGCGCTTTGGATCGTGCAGCCCATGGCCGACCAGTTCCAGCGTATCGGCAACGACCTTGATGGCGTCATCTTGCCCGAACACTTTGCCGGACAATTTTTCGGCCAGATTGGTGTAGCGGCTGGCCCCGTCACCATTAATGGTTTCCAGTGGCTTTTTCGACCGTGCGGCGACAGCGATGCAAACGGATTCATAGGTCAGTTCGGTGTGGCCCTTCATCTCGGCATCGGCGACGGCGGACAGTAACACGTCCGTGGCGCGGGTGATGCGCGATGCCGTTTTCGGCATATGTGCATCGGATTTCTGGATAATGTCGGCCAGCACGGAATCGCTGATGGTCATGGCTTTCTGTGATTCCAGACCCACAGCGGTTTTCAGCAGGTGGAACATCAGAGAGTCCGTGGACAGTTCCGGCGTGGCGATCTTTTCAATCCGCGCGGAATCTGTGTCCAATGCGTTTAATTCTGCATCCGTTGCGTTGAAAATCATCATCACATTGGGGTCATTGTCGGCGTAATGCTGGATAATCGTGCGCAGCATGCCGGTTGAATCCACCATCATGGCGTCATAGCTGAGCGGTTTTTCGGCGCAGCCATAATCATCAAAATGCAGGATGATGGGTTCATCCGGGTTGTCCAGATTGTGGGCGCTGGTGGTGTCCAGAACATCGCCCAGCATCGATTTGGCACTTTGACCCGCCGGGCCGGAATCTGCCGATTTCAACAGCATGTCGGTCAGGCTGATGCGGTAGATGGAGGCATCTTTCAAATAACCCGGTCCTTCGCCCGCGGCCATTTTGTGGGCCAGCGTATCGACCAGAATGCGCGCGTTGCTGTAATCTTTCCCATGTAACAGGACTTGTGCGCCGTGCGGGCGCAGCAGGACGCGCGACACTGCGGCAACGGCATTGTCAAATTCGGGAGCCTTGGGCGGCTTGACGATTTTTTCCGCGATGTTGATGCCATAGATGGACAAGACATCGTGGGCGTTCTCTTCGGCGCCGAAATCATCCTGATCGGCGTCGTCATCCGGCTCCGCGCTCTGTGCGCGCTGAGCGCTGGTTTGTTCCGCATAAACCTGTTCCATACTGGTCGCCAGACTTTCGGCCAGCGTGTTGGTTTGGATGGCTTCATCGCTGAAATGCAATTGGCCGAACAGGCGGGTGACTGTCTTGAAGATTTCGACAACACTCGGAATGGCCTCTTTGCTGTCCGGGGACAGTTCCAGAAGCCCGACACATTCCATGTTGTAGGAGAGTGTTTCGGCGTTTTTGACCTGTTCGATATGGGCCGTCAGAAATTCGTGTGCGGTTTCCGGGGAAATGGATTCGCCATTCCGGTGGCGCATGATTTCGCCGTAAAATTCCGGGTATGCCTTGTTCGCCGGAACATTCATCGAAATGCAGGCATAAAGCTCCAGCAAGTCGTCGACGACGATTTCATGGAATGTCCGGCCGCGGATAACATCCTGCGGCAGCTTTTTTAAACTGTCATTGATTGCGGGGAATTGGGTGGTCAGGGCCCCGATTTGTTCAGCGAGCAGACTGATGCTGCTGAAGGTTTTCAGGTGGTTTTCACTGTGCTGAGTCAGTCCCATATTCTGCGCTCCCTAAGATATGCCCGCGTTTCCGGGCTTTTTGCATACTCTTTTTGACGGTGGGTCAATTTACGTAAGCTGGGCAAAGGGGGCAAGGAAAAAGTGGACGGGGTGGTCCGTCCTGGTGCATAACCGCCAAAATGGCGCAAAACGGGCTTTTCATCCGGCGCATGATGGGTAATAGTGACCCCGGTTTCCCCGAAACAAATATAGAACATGAGAGAGAGCAGGCCATGGCTGGCAGCGTGAACAAGGTTATTCTGGTGGGCAATCTGGGCAACGACCCGGACGTACGGACGATGCAGTCGGGCGGCAAGGTTGTAAACCTGTCCATCGCCACATCCGAAAGCTGGAAAGACAAGAATTCTGGTGAGCGTCAGGAACGCACCCAATGGCACCGCGTGGTGATTTTTAACGACAATCTGGCCACCGTTGCCGAGCGTTATTTGAAAAAAGGCGCGAAAGTGTACATCGAAGGCCAATTGGAAAGCCGCAAATACACCGACAAAGACGGTCAGGAAAAATACACGACCGAAGTGGTCCTGCGCCCGTTCCGTGGCGAGCTGACCATGCTGGATTCCCGCAGCGGCGGTGGTTCCGGCTTCGGCGGCGCAAACGACATGAGCGGCGGCATGGGCGGCGGGGCCGATTACGGTTCACCGGCTCCTGCGCGTGCGGCCTCTGGCGGTGGTGCCCGTATCGACGATATGGACGACGAAATTCCGTTCTAATTCAAACGCGGCTGTTGAAGGGGATCGGGCATGAAAAAGGTCAGGGATCAAATTCTTTCCACCTATGATGCCCAATCCGCGACATTGTCGGCGCAATACCAATCTGTGCAGTCCAGCGATGTTCTCGCTGGACTGTTGCCTTTTATGCCGGGGCGTCAACGCGCGCTGGATATTGCCTGTGGCAACGGGCGCGACGCCAAATGGCTGGCGGAGCAGGGGTTCGCTGTTGATGCCGTCGATGGGGCCGCCGGCATGATCCGGCAGGCGCAAACGGTAAACGCGCATAACAACGTGTCCTATGCCGTCGATGTGATGCCGCATTTGCATACCGTCCGCGAAAAAATTCGTACGACGGGGCAGAAATACGATCTGGTGGTGCTGAGCGCGGCGTGGATGCATCTGGATGCACCGTCGCGGGCCACCATGTTCCGCACGCTGTGTGACATTGCCAATCCGGGGGCGGTGATGTTTATCACGCTGCGCCATGGTCCGGGCCCGGCCGATCGCCCGATGTATGCCGTATCGGCCGATGAATTGCGCGGCATGGCGGCGGATTTTCTGGTCCATTTTGAACACCTCACCGACGGCAAGGCGGACAAGCTGGGCCGCGGGGATGTGTGGTGGGATTCCGTCGCACTGAAAATGCCGAACCATCATGTGGATGCGTTGCCGGTGTACCGCGACGCCATCATCCACGCACCGAAAAACACCAGTTACAAGCTGGGCTTTGCTCAGTGCTTTCTGGATGCCATCCGCCATAATTCCGGTTTGATGCGTGAGGCGGATGATGCGCGCTACGCCATCCCGCTGGGCCCGATGTTGCCGCAATGGATGCGGATGTATAACGGTCTGGCGGACGCCGGATTGGTTCAGGTGCGTCGTCCGATGGCGGATTCATTGAACGCCACGCGCCGCTTTGCCGATGTGGCCGGTGGGGTCAGTGTCCATGATTTTGCCGCTGACCGTGTGTTCGAAGGGGCACAGGCCCAATCCGCCCTGCGCATGATGAATGCGGCCCATGCGGCGATTGTGCAAAACGGCCCCGTGCGCTTTATCAGCCGCCCGGGCAGTGCCCATCCCTTGTTCGCCTATGTCCCGCCGACCCAAGCGGGGGATGACCGGGTTGTCGTTCTGAATCACGATCATCTGGCCGATCGTTTTGGCCATATTCTGGTGGCCAAGGATATCGTCCATGCGGGCCGCGATTATGCACCGTTGATCGAGGCGGGCGTGATGCGCGAATGGGCGCGGTTCAGTGGCCGCATTGCCGGAATTGATGACCCGGCGCAGGTGCAAATACGCCTCGAAAATGTCATGAAGATTGCTTAGTCTGTTCAAACCATCCTTCTAACAGCCGGGAGAATCCTGCTATGCGCCGTTTTATTGTTCTGTTCGTTGCCCTGACCATGCTGTCCATGTCCGCTATGGCACAGGATGCGGTGTCGAATGATGCGGATATGGTCAAGCGCCGTGAACTGGCGCTGGAAATGCACAAAATCCGCCCCGCGCGCGAGCAGGTGAGCGAAGCCGTTCAGCAAGTGGCGCGCAATTTGCCCCCGGCGGATCAGGAACGCTTTATCGCCATGGTGGATAAAGCATTCGACTATGCCGCCTTGGAGAAAATGTCCGTGGATACGATGGTGAATTTGTTCACCACGGCGGAATTACAGGCCATGGTCGATTATTTTGGCTCGCCCGAGGCCAAGGCCGTGGCCAAAAAACTGCCGATTTATCAGGAAAAATTGCAACCGGAAATCATCCGGATGCTGGATCAGGCGCTGGCGGATGAGCGTTTTGGGATCAACCCCACGTCCGCGCCCGCTGCTCCGGAATAAAATACGTTTAATATCAATGGGTTGTATATTGTTTGGCGGGGCTGGAAAAGCCCCGCTTTTTGCCATTTTGGCGTTGTTTGGGTGGGGTAAAAATGCTACTTAATGACCTTGAAATTTCACAAGAAAACCAAGCGTTTCCGCCGTTTTTGATAAAGGCCGTAGAACAATGACCGATACCGCGATCCAGGATCCGATTTTTCCGACCATTTCGCTCGAAGACGAGATGAAGAAATCCTACCTCGATTACGCGATGAGCGTGATCGTGTCCCGTGCGCTGCCCGATGTGCGCGACGGTTTGAAGCCGGTTCACCGCCGTATCTTCTTCGCGATGAAAGAGGGCGGGTACACGTCCGATAAATCCTACAAAAAATCGGCGCGTATCGTCGGTGACGTCATGGGTAAATACCACCCGCACGGCGACTCCGCGATTTACGAGGCCATGGTTCGTATGGCGCAAACATTCTCTCTGCGCCTGCCGCTGATCGATGGTCAGGGTAACTTTGGTTCCATGGACGGCGATCCGGCTGCGGCGATGCGTTATACCGAAGCGCGTCTGGCCAAAGCCGCCGAAGCGTTGCTGGACGATATTGATAAAGACACAGTTGAATTCCGCCCCAACTACGACGAATCCACGTTGGAACCGACGGTTCTGCCTGCGCGCGTTCCGAACCTGCTGGTCAACGGGGCGGGTGGTATTGCCGTGGGTATGGCCACCAACATTCCGCCGCACAACCTTAACGAAGTCATTGATGCGTGCTGTGCCTATGTTGAAAACCCGGAAATCGCCAACGAAGATTTGATGACCTACATCCACGGGCCGGATTTCCCGACGGGGGCGCAAATTCTGGGCCGTATGGGCATTAAATCCGCGTATATGACGGGCAATGGCTCGATCATGATGCGGGCGAAATGCTCGATCGAAGATATGCGCGACAAACGCGAAGCCATCATTGTGCACGAAGTGCCGTATCAGGTGAACAAGGGCCGCTTGCTCGAACGTCTGGGCGAAGTTGGTCGCGAAAAAATTGTCGAGGACATGTCGGAAATTCGTGACGAATCCGACCGCGAAGGCGTTCGTATCGTTATCGAGCTGAAGAAAAACGCCATCGCCGATGTTGTTTTGAACCAGTTGTATAAACACACCCAACTGCAAACATCGTTCCCGTGCAACATGGTGGCCTTGAACCATGGCCGCCCGCAAACTTTGCTGCTGCGTGATTTTATTTCCGCCTTCGTGAAATTCCGCGAAGAGGTCATTACCCGCCGCACGATCTTCGAACTGGGTAAAGCCCGCGACCGGGCCCACGTCTTGGCGGGTCTGGCTGTGGCCGTGGCCAATATCGATGAAATCATCGCCGTGATCCGTAACGCCCCCAACCCGGGCGTGGCCAAGGAGCAATTGCTGTCCAAACGCTGGCCGGCGGGTGATATCACCCCGTTGATCGCCTTGATCGATGATCCGGAATATATGGTTGATGATGCCGGGACATACCAAATGTCCGAAGTGCAGGCCAAAGCCATTCTCGATCTGCGCCTGCACCGCTTGACCGGTCTGGAACGCGACAAGATTGGGGATGAGCTGAAAGAAATCACCGATGCCATCGCCGAATTCCTGGCCATTCTGGGCAGCCGTGAAAAATTGCTGGAAGTTCTGGTCAATGAATTGATCGAAGTGAAGGCAAAATTCGGCACGCCGCGCCGCACGGAAATCGTGAACGCCGAATTCGAAGAAGATATCGAAGACCTGATCCAACGCGAGGAAATGGTGGTGACCATCACCAACAGCGGTTATGCCAAACGTGTCCCGCTGGATACTTATCGCGCGCAACGCCGTGGCGGCAAGGGCCGCAGCGGAACGGGTCTGAAAGACGAAGATTTCGTCACCGACCTGTTCGTGGCCTCAACCCACACGCCGCTGCTCTGCTTCACCAGCCGCGGGATCGTGCACAAGCTGAAGGTCTGGCAATTGCCGCTGGGTACGCCGCAAGCGCGAGGCAAAGCGCTGATCAACATGCTGCCGCTGGGCGAGGGGGAGAATATCTCCGTCATCATGCGCCTGCCGGAAGATGAAGAAATCTGGGATACGATGGATATTATCTTTGCGACCAGCAAAGGTGGCGTCCGCCGGAACAAATTGTCCGATTTCCGTTCCATCCGCTCCAATGGCCTGATCGCCATGAAGCTGGAGGAAGAGGGCGAGAAACTGATCTCCGTCAAAATCGCGCGCGAGGACGACGATATCCTGCTGGCCACCCGTCTGGGCAAGGCCATCCGCTTCCCGGTTGATGATGTGCGCGTCTTCTCGGGCCGGACATCGACCGGTGTACGCGGCGTGAAACTGGCCAAGGACGATGATGAAGTCATCTCCATGTCCATTCTGACCCATGTCGAGGCAACCGCCGATGAACGCACGGCCTATCTGAAGATGGCCAACAAACTGCGTGGCGCGGACGAAGAGGGCGTGGAATTTGAAGGCGGCGATATCCAACTGTCCGAAGCACGCTTCAAGGAACTGCAGGAAAAAGAACAATTCCTGCTGAGCGTCACGGTGAAGGGCTTTGGCAAACGCACATCGGCCTATGAATACCGTTTGTCCGGTCGTGGTGGTCAAGGTGTGACCAACATGGCGCTGACGGCGAAGAATGGCGGCGAAATGATCGCCACCTTCCCGGTCACGGACGAACACGAAGTGATGCTGGTGTCTGATGCGGGCCAATTGATCCGCATGCCGGTCCACGACGTCCGCTTCACGGGCCGCAGCGCACAGGGCGTGACCCTGTTCAAAGTGGCTGAAGGCGAGAAAGTCGTCTCCGTCGCCTGGCTGATCCGCGAGGAAGGGGATGAAGCCGCCATTGATGGCGACGCAGCCACCCCGGCCAACGACATCGACGCGCCGGTTGAGGAATAATGAATAAAATATCCCGGCAATTTGCCGGGATATTTCTGTAAGGAATAGTGTAGACAGGTAATTGTATTGGCGGATAAACTCTTGCGTGTAATTTATAGATACGGAGATCTTAAATATGTCTGTCCCTGCTAAGGCTGCCGAGCGAATCAAAACATCCTTGAAAAGATTTCAGCCGATTCTTCAGTCCGCAAAGGCGCGTGATGTTAATGAATCGGATACTGTGACGATTATTACCGATATGCTGGAGCATATTTTTGGTTATGATAAATACACAGAGATTACATCTGAATATGCTATCCGTGGGACATTCTGTGATCTGGCTCTAAAAATTGACGGTAAGCTGGTTATGTTGATGGAGGTAAAGGCCATTGGTCTGGACCTGAAAGAGCAACATTTGAAGCAAGCCATCAACTATGCGGCAAACGAGGGAATTGAGTGGGTTTCCCTGACGAACGGTGTTGAATGGCGAATCTACAGGGTCAGCTTCGGTAAGCCGATCAACTTTGAGCTGGTTGAGAGCTTTAATATGCTCGATTTGGCTGTGAAGGATAAATCGAGCATTGATGTTTTGTCGTTACTGGCAAAGGAAGGTATCGTTAAGTCGAAGCTGGAGCTGCACCATTCTCACAAGCAGATTTTGAACAGGTTCACAGTTGGCGCGATTGTTATGTCTGAAACGGTTGTTTCGGCGGTTCGACGCGAGCTGCGCCGTATGTCCCCGGAAGCAAAAATCTCGGAAGATGAGATTAAAGAATTGCTTGCGAATGAGGTGATTAAGCGCGAAGTGATTGAAGGCGAAAAAGCGCAGCAGGCCCAAAAGAAAGTTTCAAAAGCGGAGAAAAAGGCTTTAAGAAAAGCCAAGGACGTTTCGTCTAATGCTGTTGGAGCGCCCGCCATTGTACCGGCGGCTGCGGAGTAATAATGGCCAAACACACCGCGCCACAAGTTGCTGGACGGGCCCTGATCGTTGATCGGGGCCGTCTGCTTTTGGTGCGGGGTGATGGGGATGGCACGTTCTGGACCTTGCCGGGTGGGCGGGCCGATTTGGGTGAGGATATTAAATCCTGCGTCCGGCGTGAGGTGTATGAGGAAACGGGGCTGACCATTGCCGTGGGCGATTTATACGCCGTTTCTGAATATTACGACCCCGCGGCCACACACCACACGATGCAGGCGCATTTTGTTTGCGCGATCGAGGCGGGTGCGATACAGGATTCATGGGTTGACCATGGCGGCAGTGTTGAGGAAGTTCGATTTTTCACCCATGCCGAGCTGATGGAATTGCCAATCGTGTTCCCCGATTTCTTGCGAAACGGGGAATGGAGCAACGGGCCGGTTCCGGTCCGCTACATGGGAATGGATATTAAGGAGACGGGATCATGAACCCCAGCCTAGAGGCCGCCAAACACCGCGTCGGCGTTTACCCCGGCACATTCGATCCGATGACCAAGGGCCATTTGCACATTATTCAACGCGCCAGCAAAATCGTTGACCGTTTGATTATCGGCGTGGCGTCCAACGTGCGCAAGGGACCGTTATTCACGATTGATGAACGCATTGATCTGGTCAAAACCGATATTGCCAACATGCACGATAAATATTGCGACATTGATGTGCGGCCATTCGACAACCTCTTGATCGACTTCGCGCGCGATGCCGGGGCGTCGTGCATTATCCGGGGCTTACGGGCCGTGTCCGACTTTGAATTCGAATTTCAGATGACGGGCATGAACGCCAAGCTGAACCCGGACATTGAAACCGTGTTTTTGATGGCTTCGGACAAGTGGCAATTCGTGTCCTCGTCCTTTGTGAAGGAAATCTGCTCGCTGGGTGGGGATGTGTCCGGGGTTGTGACCCCGCATATCGAGGCCAAGATGAAGGCTAAATTTGGCCTGAAATAACCCTCTGGCCACGGTTTCGCGCAGGAGATATATGGGGGATATGGGGCCGCAGGGGCCGAAAAACCCCAAAGATTCCAATATTTTCAAAAAAAGTGCGGTTCTTTGGGATTGTTTTGAAAAGAAACCTTGACGAAGGGGCCATGTATTCATATTTTGCATCGGCCTAATATACGCACCCAGCCACTACGGGGCGTTCGCAACGGGTAAGACTGCTTAGCTCAGCCGGTAGAGCAACTGACTTTTAATCAGTAGGCCCAGGGTTCGAATCCCTGAGCAGTCACCACCCCTCTCTCCCAATCCTTCAATATAGCTTCAGCGTTGTTTCCGGCAGATCCTGCGGGACAATTACGCTTGGATCCGGCCGTCCATCCTCGCCACGCATCGGGGGAATGGGTTCCAGAACCATCGTCATGCACAACGCCATCACGGTGCCGAATGCAATCACGGCGCTGATGGCAGATGAAAACAAAATAATGCCCGGCGCATCGGGGCCAAGATGAATCATGGGTGTTCTCCATGTCGTCATAAACCCCCACCACAAACCCTCTGATTAACGTGGCCTGCCATCGGCTCCCGTCAACACACGATGAAAATTAAAACACTGGCGCCCCATGAAAACCATGTTGCGCCAGTGCGTTGTGTGTTTGTGGGGAATTAAGGGTGAATTTTATATTGTTGTGTCCTGTAACTCTTCGTCCCAAATCGACATGGCGCGGCGAACATGGGGGATGGTAATGGACCCACCCACCAGCATAGCAATGCCAACCGCTTCCGAAAGCTCTTCCGACGTTACACCGGATTCTTTGCAGGCGATCAGATGGTAAAGGATGCAGTCATCACAGCGCAGAACAAGCGAAGCGGTGAAGCCCAGCAATTCCTTTGTTTTTTTATCAAGGGCCCCGGCCTGATACGTGGCGGCATCCAATCCAAAAAATCGTTTTTGTTGCTGATTGGCGTACTTGGCCAGAATAGCGTTTTGCTTTTCGCGGGTGCTTTTGAAGCTTTCAATTTTTGATTCAGTCATGTCTTTTCCATTTTATAGGGGTTTCATGGGCAGGTTTGTTTTTAAATCGTGCGTCGATAGATGTGCGATGTTTGAGATACTTTTCTTGAATGTCCCAACGCCCCAGCGTTGAGAATTCGTTGCTGGGCCAGCAAGATATAATCCGTTCCAGTTTTGCGATCCTGATTCAAAGGCATTCTTGTCTGTGTCGCTTCTGCGTAATGCTCCGCGCATGTCGAGTCTATCAAGTAATGGAATAGATATTTTTCCATCATCTGATATTGTTTTCATCGTGTATGAGGCGCTATTAAAAATGGACGATACATTCATTTTTTGATGGTGATCGAATTGAATGGAAAATCCATCCTTTGTAGCTTTTATGTGTGCTTTTTGAATATCTCCACGCACAAAAATTAGCTTGCCCGTGGATTCATATTTTTCCATCAGCTCGTATCTTTGAGGGGACGTTGGGTTGCCATATAAGGCGCTAACGTAGCTGCTTAATGAAGCGAAGTTTTTCTTTGTTACATCATTGCCGATACTTTTTTCCAGTTGTGATGCATGGAAAGAGGACAGGATGTGTCCCGTGGCGATCCCTTTTTTGAGTCCATTTTCTAAATCTTGCTCAAAGAGAAAGCGGAGAGATTCTGAGCTCAATGCGGAAGGTTTTGAAAGAATCCGCGCGTTCAGATTTTCAAAGCAAAATTCGCCAAATTCTGATCGTTCAGCAATGGGGTCAAATCGCCATGGTTTAACCAAATTCCGAGAAATTGCATATACGGGGCCTTGGTGTTGGATGTGATCAAGCAAGGCCAGTCCATCAAGCATGGATTGACTTGTCCCAATGATCAGGATGGGTGATGATTCATAGGAAAGGCGTTCGTGAGCTCTTTTATTATCATAGGGAGCTGAAAAATAAAGCGGATGATAGCTGTGCTCATTCAACAGGTCGGATTGGCCGTGCCCAGGCGTCAGTACAATAACATTGGATGTTGATGTGTTGTCTTGGTCGTCTGTAAGTTTGAAGTTAAACGCAGATATTTTTTCTATATCTTTAATTGTTGATTTGATATGCGAAATTTTCCCGATGCCGTGTTGCTCATAAAGGTCTGCGGCTTTTGAAAAAACATCATTAATGTAAGACCCGTAAAGCTCTCTGGGGGCGAAATCATTTTCGGAAAATGGTTTTCCGCTGAGTTTCAGCCAATCAGAAAAATGATTCGGAATGTCCTGAAGAGGGGACATCGCATAGGCGGGCTGGTTCAGAAGAAAGACATTTTGCGTTGTCTCTTCTTGCATGTATGGCGTGCCGTAACCAATCGCATTTTTGGTGTCAAAAATGTTGATATCGATGGTGCTTTTCGGGCTGGCGGTCCATCCTTCCAATGTTCTTTGGGTTATGAGGTTCAGCATTTGCTGAATGGCCACCATTGAACCGCACAGTCCTCCGCCTACGATGGCAATTGTTGATTTTGTCATATTGTTTATCCTCTCTGTAGTGCGCCACATATGCTTTTGGCTTCGGGCTTTATTGCGGCCTTTTGGGCGTGGTTCTATAAATAATATCGCATACTATGTTTTTTATATTGTTTTTATTGTGCACGCAAGAAAATTTGATATAAAAATCATAGCATGCTATATTATTTTTAATATCCGTGAGATTTCAAAGAGATAAAACCTATGATTACACCTGATCAAATTCGTGCCGCCCGTGCTTTGAAGGGGTGGAGTCAGACGGAACTGGCGAACCGTGCCAATGTTGCCGTGCCATCCATTGCGAATATTGAACTTGGAAAACAAAAACCCTCTGCGCAGTTGCTCGACAAAATTTACGAAGCGTTTTTGTTGGCCGGCATTGTTTTTACTAAGCACGGTGTTGAAAAGCGTTCTTTTGATGAGCGCATCACAACATTTTCGCAGGAGGATTTCCCGGGACAGAACTTGTATTTAAGTGTTCTTGAGGATGTCTATTTGACGCTTAAGGAATTGCCTGAAGCAGAGCGTATTTGGTACGTTTTTGTGCCTATTGATGAAATTTCCCCCCCGGCGATTGTTGAGCAAATTCGAAAAATTCGCTCGGCGGGGATACAAATACGAAACATTGTGAACGAAGATGATACCTATTTAATGGGCGATCTGGGTGAATACCGCTTAATTCCCAAAAACTTGTTTGTGAACAGCATAAGCATGGTTTACGGAACAAAATTTGCGATGACATTGGATAGTAGTTTTGAGAAGCCGGAGCCTGGGGCCGTGATCATCATCAATGATGAAAATGCGGCGAATGCGCAAAGAGGGATTTTTGAAGTTTTGTGGCAGACTTTGCCAAAGCCAAAAAAATCAACGGCGCGGGAAAAATATTAAGTAGCCTTCAAGACATGCAAGATGATGCGGTCTGATGTTCCGTGGAATGTTTGCACGGCGTTGAAGCCTGCGGAGCGGCAGGCGCTGAGGAAAAACTCGGCCGGGAATTTGTAGCAATTGACCAGCGGGATTTTTTTATCCTTACGAACCGCAAAGGCATGATCCGCAATCTGGAATGTCGAGAGAGTTTTGGCCCGTGCGCCAAGAACTTGTACGTGCTCTTCTGCGTCCCATTCTGAATAAAATTCAAAATGGTCGGGATTAAAGTCGCGCGTTGGCAGGTCTCTTTTAATCCGATGGGTCAACGTCATGATATAGCGGGCAAGATCAGGGTGATTATATGCGGCATCCAGTGTCGTCTGGTTCTGGTTGATGTCCTGGGTAATGACCAGATAATCGCCAGCTTGAGCGTGTTTTCGCAGTTTTTTCAGATTGTTCGACAGTTCGAGGAGTGCTGAAGCTTTTCCACGGCCCAGATTGCACAACAGGCCGCCGAACAGAACCATGACTTTGGGAGAGCGTGCCGCGATGCTCAAGGTCTCCTCAAAGAAATCAGCCAGAATACCGCTGGATTCAATTTGCAACTTGTCTTGAACCAGCGCGGATGCGTTGTGAATGAATTTGTTGTTTACATCAACGGCCACATAACCCGATGGAGAAGACATTCCCGTCAGTATGGGAAATGTTTTTGTGATCACGGCCTTTTCTTCGCCGGGGCCAAGGTCAACGCACAGTGCATTTTTGGGTAGGATTTTTCCAATCTCTGTGGCAAGGCTTTGGATCAGCTGCGCTTCTTCGCTGATCAGGTAATAATCGCGTGATGTGTTTACAAAACGTCCCCAATGCTCACCACCGCGAACGGGATCGCTGCTGGTTTGGGGTTCATTGAACGCATACGGGTTCATATGCCCGGTGCGATAGCCCGAAAAAAGATCGATGCTGTCATTCAGGAAGCGGTTTTCTTCCTTCTTGCGCAAGGCGTGGAGAATGTCTGCATCGCTCAGGCTCCTCATTTCTGCGGAACCTCCGATTTTTTCCAGATTTCTTCAAATTGCTTGCGATAGGACGCTGCAATTTCTGGCTCGTTCAGGACATAAATGCGCGGTTCGTCACCGAAAACCATCATGCCGAGTTTGTCGCCATAAATGTAGAAGGGGACCGTGTAAAATGTGTTTTCTGGCATCCAGCGATAATCGGCGTAGTGCGACGCCGGAAAGAACGTGTCGCCGTGTTCGATCAAGATTTGATAGCGCACGCCCAGCTTCAGCATCCGTTCCGAGTGTTCATTCAGCTGGTCGCCTTGCCATTCAACAAACTTGCGTTCGTCGACGTTGCTGACACAGACGGTTTTTTCTTTTGATTTCTTAATTTCCGCGTACACATCGTCGTAAAACTCCAGAAAGCCTTCCTGGCCAATCAGGATTTCAACAGTGTGTTTCTTAACGCGCACACCCCCATCAATAAACTCAATCCCCGCATCCTCGAACGCTTCGATAATGGCGGCTTGGGTTTGGGGGGTGGGGTTGTGTTTGCCGGATTCGATGTTGCCAATGGACGGCGTGGCCATGTCGACCCGCTCGGCGAGGTCGGCCTGACTCCAGTTTTTTAAGGCCCGGGCGGCGCGGATTTGGTCTGCGGTAATGGCCACGGTGCGTCAAACCTCATAAAAGGGCAGTTTCCTGCGGTTTTCGTTAGTTCTGATGTTATACCTTATTTTTTATAGCGTTGGAACTTATTTTTTATCGAAAATAATGTTGACGCGCTATGGAAAACTATGGTTTATATCGTCTTACGTTTGGAATTATAGCGTTTATTGGTATCTCCCCATACACACACACCAATAAAGGCTGCACACACCAAACGCCGTGGATAGCTTCCCCCAAGCCCCACGATAAAAAAGACCCCTCGAAGGCCCACACACCTTCGGGGGGTCGCTTTTTGTGTGCTTTGCGCATGCACACTGGTCATCGGGCGCGGACATGGTATCTTTTCCATGATCTTTTTCGCGTAATCCCCCTTATGTCCCAGGAGTCGTGGCGCATGACCACTGAACAGCCGCAAACCACCCCCGATCAGCCGCAGGAGCGTGAACCGTTTCATTTGAGCGTGTTTGCAAAAATTCGCGGTTATTTCCTCGCGGGTATTCTGGTCACGGCACCGATTTCAATTACGCTGTATCTGACCTGGGTGTTCCTGAAATTTATCGACAGCAAAGTGTCGGCGATTATTCCCGCACATTATTATCCCGAAACCGCCGTGCCGGGGTTGGGGCTGATTATTGCGGTGGCGTTTTTTATCACCATTGGGTGGTTTGCGCGCAATTTCATGGGCCGTGTGGTCATCAATATCTCTGAATATATTGTCGATCGTATGCCCGTGATCCGCACGTTGTACGGTGCGACGAAACAGGTTTTTGAAACAGTGATGGGCGCGCAATCGCAAGCCTTTCGCGAGGCGGTCATGTTTCAATATCCGCGTCCCGGTATTTGGGCCATGGGGTTCGTTACGGGCACGACAAAGGGCGAGGTGCAGCGTTTGACGGATGATGAGGTGGTGAATGTGTTCCTGCCCACCACGCCAAATCCGACATCGGGATTTTTGTTATTTATTCCACGTAAAGATTTAACTTTCTTAGAAATGAATGTTGAAGACGCCATCAAGATGATTGTATCCGGCGGTATCATTACGCCGTCGGACCCCACATTAAACCCGCCGCAAGCCAAAAACGGAAACGGCAAGAAAAAATAATTGAGGAGACAGTGCATGACCGAATTTCGGGGAAAAATTTATGACTCGGTTGTCGATACAATTGGTGCAACACCGATGGTCCGACTCAAACGCCTGTCGGAAAAATACGGTGTTACGGCGGATATTGTCGCCAAGCTGGAATTTTTCAACCCGCTGGGGTCGGTGAAGGACCGGATTGGCTTTGCGATGATTGATGCGGCCGAGGCCGCTGGCGAAATCACCCCCGGTAAAACCGTTTTGATTGAACCGACATCGGGCAATACGGGCATTGCGCTGGCCTTCATTGCCGCCGCGCGTGGGTATCGTTTAATTTTGACCATGCCGGAAAGCATGTCGATCGAACGTCGGAAAATGTTGAAATTGCTGGGCGCTGAATTGGTCCTGACCCCGGCGGAGAAGGGGATGAAGGGGGCCATTGCCCGCGCAAATGAGCTTCAGGCCGAATATCCGGATAGTTTCATTCCTGGCCAGTTCGATAACCCCGCCAATCCGGCCATTCATGAACGCACAACGGCGGAAGAAATCTGGAACGACACGGATGGCATGGCCGATATTCTGATTTCCGGTGTGGGGACGGGGGGAACGCTGACCGGCGTGGCGCGTGTTTTGAAATCGCGCAACCCCGGCTTTAAGGCTGTTGCCGTTGAACCGGCTTCCAGCCCGGTTTTATCCGGTGGTGAACCGGGCCTGCATAAAATTCAGGGCATTGGGGCCGGGTTCGTGCCCTCCATCCTGCAAACCGATTTGATTGATAAAATCATCAAGGTTGAAAATGACGACGCCGTTAAAATGGCGCGTGACGTGGCGAAGGTCGAGGGCCTTCCCGTCGGTATTTCATCTGGCGCGGCCCTGTGGGCGGCCATTCAGGTGGCCAAAGATCCCGTGAATGCCGAAAAAATGATCGTTGTTATTATTCCGTCCTTTGCCGAGCGTTATCTATCGACCGTGTTGTTTGAGGGTCTGGAATGAAATTGATCACGGGATTGCAGAATTTTATCCGTTCCATCCGCGACCGCGATGCCGCGTGTCCAACATGGGCCGAGGTTGTGTTTTGCTATCCCGGCTTTCACATCCTGACAATCTTTCACCCACTGGCGCATTTTTTATGGGCGCATAAATTGCGCGCGCTGGCGCGGCTCTGGATGTATGTCGGGCGCTGGATCACAGGCATCGAAATTCATCCGGCGGCCAAGGTGGGCAAAAACGTCTTTATCGACCATGGTACGGGCGTCGTGATCGGTGCTACCGCAACAATCGGGGATGAATGCACGATTTACCATGGCGTCACATTGGGCGGCACTGGCCACGGCCCGCAATGCGGGAAACGCCATCCGGATATCGGCAATAACGTGATGATCGGCGCGGGCGCGCAAGTGTTGGGCCCTATCACGGTGGGCGATAACGCCGCCATCGGCGCCAATTCCGTCGTCACACGCGATGTTCCACCGGGCGCCACCGTGGTTGGCATTCCCGCCCGCATTACCGGGCAAAAGGATAAGGATACCGAAGTGTATTACGGCTTGCCTGTGGGCGATGCGGTGGATGATGACCGTGTGTCTGTGCGCGTTCTGGCCGAAAAATGGAAAGGGGCGGGGATATGAATTTTAGAGGATGTATTGTGAAGCCTTCTTATAAAAAATATTTTCTGTTTTCAATTACTTCTCTTTCAATTTTTCTTTTTTCCGTACAGGCATCTCATGCCTTTTTTGACTCTGGTAAAGATCGAGCAAGTGCAGAAATTGTGCTTGATGGCCGAACGTACACACGCGGTGATTTAATCGCCTCCTTACTAACTGCGGGATTTTCTAATCGTTTTTGGAATGACGATGTAGCACGTCGAGATGGATCATCTGCGTTCGGCGAAATGGTCGGTTCTTATATGAAAGACGAGCCTAGGGCTTACGAAAAAGATAAGAAATGGCATCCGTGGATGGCAGATCATATTCATCGGCCATATGGATGGCCGGCGTCCGGCGTTGTTAACAAATGGCAACGCTCGAAAGTTTCTGTCGCGTTTGGGTGGCCTGCTTACTCTCTGGCGTCGGTTGGTGATGGACGTAAAAGCCCTAGCATAAGCCCTTATAACGGGGTGGGGGCCGAGAATTTTTACGCTACGATTGAAAAGGCAGTCTTGCAAACCATTCCGCAAATTTCGGGGCAGGGGATTCCTGCTTTGAAATTCATGCGTTTGGGAGATTCAGATGATGCCACAGAGAATTATGCAAGAATCCGAATCGTTCCAACAAGTCTTATGAATGTTCGAAGCCCGAGTAACCCCGGGGTCGATAGCTATAAGATTGAATTTCAAGAGCGTATGTTTTGGGCTGGCGTTCCTCTTCAAATACCTGATCCATTGGTCGAGGCATATATTTTGCCAGATCATAATAACAACATTGATCTGGTGATTTGCAAAATCGATATATCCGCGACAGAAGATGATGTTTATCGAGTGGTTCCAAAGTGCCTTGTTAGTGCTCTGGGGTTGCCGGAATTATTTGATAAATCGAAATATTATACTTCTGATGTGCAACGGGATTCGCTGTTAGCGTATGATACGGTGAAAGGCCACCAGCCCGATGAAATATCCCGTACCGATGGAAAAATTATTTCAGTAACTGAGCGTGAGAAGTATTTGCTTAAATTGCTTTACTGCTCGGCAATAACGTCGGGCATGGATAAAGCAAGTGTTTTTCGGACTCTGGCTGAAAGCAGTCACTGTTGGTAGTATGCATAGGCTAACGATTAAAAAAGGGACGGAGTTTTTGCTCCGTCCCTTTTTTAATCTGTTTGTGTCGCCGTATTAAGCCGGAGCAAACGTGCGCTGATAGGCCGGTTTTTGTTCCGGTTCTTCTTCGTCGCGGGTTGCGTGGATCGGGCCGACGCCGTTTTTCTGGGCGAGCCAGGTTTGGATTTCGGATGTCAGGGTGGCAACGGTGGCCGGGTCTGCATCCGGGGCGTTGTTCACTTTCAAGCCGCATTCCTGTGCCACGATGCTCAAGATCAGGCGGTCATGCGTATTGCCGCGCACGTCAACGCCGTCTTCGCACAATGACGGGTCGACCATGGCGATCAGGGTCATTTCATAGGCCGTGGCGAAGGACACATCATTCTTTTGCGCGAAAATATGATCGCGGGAGACCGAGATCGCGTCGTCTGTGCCTTTGGCTTCGAAGGATTGTTCCAGCTCTACCGTGACGGTGACGGTTTTGGCCAGTTCTTCGACCATGTGGGTATTGACCGTTTCCAGTTCAAAGACTTTGCACAGGGCGCTTTGCAACTGTGCGATGCGGTTGAATGTCTGGTGCAGGGATTCGCGTTCCGGATCGGGGCGCAGGCTTTCGGCATCCACGGCGGCTTCGCCATTATTTTTTTCGGCCGGGCCAAATTCAGCTTCGATGAAATCATCGGCCTCATCACGGCGGGCGGAGCCAAAAGTTTCCGTGCCTTCTTCCTGATGCACTTGGTTTAAACGGATCAGGGCGTTCGCTGTCGCGTCTTCACGCAGGCGGCGATCGGCGCGCTCTTCTTCGGTTTCTTCTTCTTCCGGGCGACGGCGTACAAAGCCCACCGCGGTGGTGTCTTTTTCTTCGCCGTTATTGTCGTCCGGGTTTTGACCGTTTTGGGGAACCAGATCTGTCATGGCCTGCCTCTATATATAAAGCCGTTTTGGAATATGGAGCGCATCTTAATCAATTCGGAAAAAGGGCGCAAATTCTGTGCTCACCCGGACCTAAGGTATTGAATTGCTTGGTCTCTTTCAAAGAGATAAAGCAAATGGCGCAGGGCGTTGCCGCGCGGGCCTTTCAGGTCGGGGTCTTTGTCGATAATCAGCCGGGCATCATCCCGGGCGGTGGCCAGCAATTCGGCGTGCGCCGACAGGTCGGCCAGGCGGAAGGTGGGCAAGCCACTTTGCTTGGTGCCGAGAATGTCGCCACTGCCGCGCAGTTCCAGATCTTTCTCCGCGATCAGGAACCCATCTTCTGTATCGCGCATGGTGGCCAGCCGTGCCTTGCCGTTATCGGAGAGGGGGCCAGCATAGAGCAGGAAGCAAAATGATTTATCACCGCCGCGCCCCACACGCCCGCGCAATTGGTGCAATTGGGCCAGACCGAAGCGTTCGGCGTGTTCGATAATCATGATCGTGGCTTCGGGCACGTTCACGCCCACTTCGATCACCGTCGTGGCGACGAGGATGGACAGGTCGCCACGGGCGAATTTTTCCATCACCTCGTCTTTTTCCTGCGGTTTCAATCGCCCATGGACAAGGCCGACACGGTCGCCAAAGCGGGCCTGCAGAATATCAAACCGTTCTTCTGCGGCGGCCAGATCCATCACTTCGGATTCTTCAACCAGCGGGCAAACCCAATAGACACGGGCTCCGGCGGCAATCTGGCGGGCGACGCCGTCGATCATTTCATCCAGCTTGTCTTGCGACATCAGCCGCGTATCCACGGGTTTGCGCCCCGGCGGTTTTTCGTTCAGGCGGCTGACGTCCATATCGCCATAGGCGGTGAGGGTCAGCGTGCGCGGGATCGGCGTGGCCGTCATCACCAGCGTATCCACGCCGCGGCCCTTGGATGCCAGTTGCAACCGCTGATGCACCCCAAAACGATGTTGTTCGTCAATAACGGCGAGGCCAAGATCGGAGAAAATCACATCATCCTGAAACAACGCATGGGTGCCAATGACCACTTGCGCCGCGCCACTGGCAATTTGTTGCAGGAGCAGGTCGCGGGCTTTGCCCTTATCGCGTCCGGTCAAAATAACAAAGCGAACGCCCGCAGCATCCAGCCATGGTTTCAAACTTTGCGCGTGCTGGCGGGCGAGAATTTCGGTGGGGGCCATCAGGGCGGCCTGTGCGCCCGTATCAATGGCATTCATCATGGACAGGGCGGCGACAACGGTCTTGCCGCTGCCCACATCGCCTTGGAGCAGGCGGAGCATGCGTTCATCGCTGCCCATATCGGCATCGATTTCGACCAGCGATTGTTTCTGCGCCCCCGTTAATTCAAATGGCACGGCGGCCAGAACGCGGGCGCGGTGGGGGCCATTGATGTTGTACGCACGGCCATTCACTTTGCGTTGACGGTATCGCACCAATGACAGGGCCAATTGGTTGGCCAGCAATTCATCATAGGCCAGTCGTGCCCGTGCCGGGTGCAAAGGCGACAATCCGTTTTCGCCGGGTGGGTTGTGCAGTGTGCGTAACGCATCATCCCACGCGGGCCAATGCTGGCGCGCGAAATAGGCGGCATCTTGCCATTCCGGTAAAGGCGGTACGGCGGGCAGGGCGGATGTAATCGCCTTGCGCACGGCCTTGTTTGTGACACCAGCGGTCAGGGCATAGATGGGTTCGATGGTGGCAATTGAATCCTTGTCTTCCAACGCGCCCAACGCATCGGGGTGGACCATTTGCAATTGGCCCTGATACGCCTCGACCTTGCCGCTGGCGATGATAGTTGCGCCCAGCGGCATGTTTTTCTCGATGTAATCCTTGTGCGCGTTAAAGAACACCAGATCAATGGCCCCGGTGTCATCCGCGCATCGCACGCGATAGGGCAGGTTGCGCCGTGTGTTCGGCGTATGCTTTTCAACGCGCAGGGTCAGCGTGGCGGTTTTGCCGGGCAGGGCCTCGGCCAGTGTGGGTGCGTAGCGCCGATCAATAAAATCGATGGGCTTGTGCCAGAGCAGGTCGAGGATCTTCGGTCCCCCCACCAACTTTTCCAACAATTTTCCATTGCGCGGGCCGATGCCGGATAAAGCAGTCAAAGGCCGAAACAGCGGGTCCAACGCAAAGGGCCGCCCGATGGTTTTGGGCGGCGACGTGTCTTCGGCATGTTTGGCGGGCTGGGCATTCTCGGTCATGGGGGGATTTGACCAAAATATGGGGGGCGGGTAAAGTCGCCATTATGAACACACACCATTCCGAACCCGTTGACGATTTGCGCCGCCGCCTGATGTATCAATCCGATCATCGCGGAACCAAGGAAATGGACATTATTCTGGGCCGTTTTGCCCGGGCCTATGTACAGGGTTTTACAGAATCTGAGCTGGCGGATTATGCCGGGGTTCTGCAATTAAACGATGTCGATCTGTATAACTGGGTCACGGGGCAGGCCACACCGCCCGCCAATGTGATGACCCCGGTGCTGCAAAAGCTGATCGATCACAAAGTATCATCCGCCGATCTTTAGAATATTGTCGGGCAGATCAACCGGGCGGACGATAAAATTTGGTCCGCATGTTTGGCGGTTTTTTCGCTCAAAGCGGCTTTTTCGAAAATCTGATCCAGCGTGCGCAAATGCGCGCCGTGATGGCGGCAGGCTTTATATTCCTGTGAATGCGTGTTCGCATGGAACCGTTGCATCAAATTTTTGATTTTCGGGTCTGTAATCGTTTCCGTGTTGTGACGGCCCCACGCATAAAGGGCGGGTTTGATGATTTCGGATGTATAGGCATCCAGATCGACACCCTCGATCAACTTGGCCACGGTGCGAAAACGCAATTCCGCATAAGATTCCCAAATTTCCATCGGCGGGATTAAATCGCCTGTTTCATCTGCCGCGTGGAAACGGATGGCCAGTTGTGGTGCGTTCCAGTATGCAGGACCCTGCCACGAAAATCCGTTCACGGCGCGATAGGCGACATAGGCGTCAATAATGCGCGTTTTGTTGCTGGAATCATTGAATTTTTGCGCCAGGGATTCAAGCGCATGGGTGTCGGCGTACAGTTCTTCTTTGTACAAGGCGTGACGGGTGCCAAAATCAATTTTTTCGGTGGTGGCCTTCATGTGGCCGATTTCATGTGTGATGGACAGGAAATCGTTTTCGCGCTCACTGAGGGGCATTTGAATATGATGGGCGGCGATGCCCGATGAATTGGCCATTTCTTGCGCTGCTGAGATACCGCCCGATGGCTTGAGCATGAAGAAACCCAATATGGTTTCTGTCCCATTATCGTGGGGTTCTACAAATGTGACGCACTGTGCGCTGCGTTGCTGGGCGATGCGTTCCAATCCATCCATATCTGCGGCCGGGATATGGCGGCGAACATAGTCTTCCAAAAATTCCACGCGGTGGGAAATTTGATCATAGTCTATGGTCCCATCCGCATTGAGGCCCGGCATGTCATCGATGTGCAGGGAGCAGACGGGTACGCCCATCGTTGCCGTTAATTCTGCATCGGACGGAGTGGTCAAATCGGGGGCGGTTGCGGTCTTGGGTTCGGTCATGGGGCACCCATAGCAAACTGACCGATATTATGCCAATAAAACCGCCGCCCGCGCTTTTGTTTTTGACATAATAACCATTTTCGGGCATTTTCAATGGTGCATGTGCGTAATGGGCCTTCAGAAGGTGTGCAACCCAATGAAAATATTGGAAGTTTTAAAAGAAAAAGCCTTGGATGAGCAGCATCGCGCGGCGGATATTGCCGCGATCCGGGCGCAGGCGGCGCGGATGCATTTTAATGCGGTCGCGGGCAAGGCCGTTCAGGCCGTTGATCTGTCCGAAATTTTGAACCGGGCTGTGGCGCACGGGTTGGTCAACCGGACGGGCATGGAAAATTCTGGCCTGAAATACCCGCGGCGGGAGCGGGGCCTGCTGGCGGAAAACGCCACAGTGTCGGGCAAGGATGCCATTGATACCCTGCATCATATTTTCGTTCAGGCCCGCCGGGCCGATAACATCCTGAAAAACCCCAACGGCTATACGCTCAGCCCCTACCACCGCATCTATGGCGGCCGTGAAGAGGGGCGTGGCGGATGGACGCCGTTGTTCGACTGACCTTCACGTCGGAATTTGTTGAATATTCGCGGCGGCAATGGTTTATTGGCGCCGCAATATAACTCCCTTTGACCTGTAGCAGACTGGTGTAATGACATGACGACCAACAAAGAAACCATGACGATTGCCCATTGGGTTGCCAACTATGGCACGCCCGTCAAATCCGCCCAGGATTGGTGTGATCTGGTGGAACGCCAGTTGGAGCGCGCGAAGGCTGAAAAAGCCGATGTGCTGCTGATCCCGGAATATTGCTCCGAAGGGATGCTGCATTACGCCCCGGCCGATTTGCCTCCGACAGGGGAAGTTGAATGGATGGCGGACCAAGCCCAGATCGTTCAGCCGATTTTGCAGGAGCTGGTCAAGAAAACTGGTGTGGCCTTGGTCGCGGGCAGCATGCCGTGGCCGCATGACAGCGGCAATGGTTTCACCAACCGCTGCTGGTTCCTGTTCCCGGACCGCGAAGCAGCGTTCCATGACAAGCTGGTCATGACCCCGTTTGAAAAAGACCCGGCATCGTGGGAATTGGAAGTGGGCAAGGATGTGAAGATCATCGAATGGCGCGGGTTCCGCCTGTCCATCCTGATTTGCCTCGACATCGAAATGCCGATCCTGTCGTGCAAAATGTCCATGCTGGATATCGATTTGATTTTCGTACCGTCGCAAACGTCAAAACCATCCGGGTATCACCGCGTGTTCGGCTGTGCCAAGGCGCGGGCCGTTGAAATGCTGACCGCTTTGGCGGTTGTCGGTTGCGTAGGCGCTCCGACATTGGCCGGGAAAAAGCGCGATACGTATCACAGCGGTGCATCCTTGTACCTGCCGTGCGAAGAAGCGTTTGGTTACACGGGCATTTGGGCCGATATTGCCGTTTCGCCGGGTAACGATCTGCCGGGTGAAATGCTGATTTCCCGTGATGTGCCGCTGGGGCAAATCCGCGCGATCCGTCATGGCAAGCCGGAGGTTTGGCCGGGCCCGTGGAACGCCGAGGGCGTGGAAATTAAAGAAGCGGCTTAAATTCAGCCGCTTCTCCTTAAACGAATTTCAGGGATTGAACCGCCGCCTTGTCCAACAGGGGGGCGGTTTCCTTTTGCGGGGTGTTGTCGTTGGCGGCGTTGGCTCTCCATGCCGCCAGTTCCTGCATCATGTTCCGATAATGCTCGATGCGGTCATGCTCGAAATTGGGCAGGGCTTTGTTAAACTGCGCCTTCACGAAATCGAATGCTTCCTGTGGCCCGGCATATTTGCCATCAACCGGATAGTTGAACAGGGTCATATTGTCGCAATAATCCAGATGCGCATCCAGCGGCGGCTGGACATAGTTAAACGGCACTTCGCGCGCGCCCCATGACTGGAACAGGCGAATGCGCGCATTGGGGTCCATAACGTCGTTCGTGGCGTTAAAACGTGCAGGATCGTGGCATTCAACGAACACGCCGCGCAACGACGCGTTTTGGTTGGCGGAGAGTTGTTTCATGGATTCAATCCGGCTGTGGACCAGGATCTTGCCGATGCCTTCGCCCTTGGCCTTTGGGCACACGGCGTTATAGGCCAGCAAACCGACATGGGCCGGGTTGAAGTGATAGGCCACGGCAATGCCCTTGACCACGCGGTCCGGGCCGTTGGAGGTCAGATTGTTTCCGGCAATATTCACGATGGCTTGTACGCCGGGAACTGCGCCGCTCATCAAATCGTGGATTTGTTCCAGACTTTCACGCTCGTTCTGATCCGGGAAAGCCGGGATGTAGATTTCGGCGTAGGCTTGGGCAAGGGCGTTAAACAGATCCTTGCGGTCCTTCGTCACGTTGGCAAATTGCAGTCCCATACGACATATGTCCTGTTATTACGCAGTTGGATTGGTTGTTTTTCTGTCTGCTGCGGCACAGTATTTATCCCAATCTGATTTTTGTCGCCATCTTTTTTGCCATAGTGCACTGATTTTATTGGCGTATTTGCTGCACTGCAAAACGTGCCGATCCGGCGTGGTTTCAGGACTGAAAAAACCTTTGATCTGAATGGATTGGGGGGGTACAAAACCGCCTATGTCCGGCGCTTCTGAACCATCCTCCAAATCTGTATCAACCTTGCGGACCCTGTTCGGGGCACCCGAGGGGATGGATGCGCGCATTCTGGCCGACCGGGCGCGGGCGTTGATGCCCGATGACCGGGTGTTGATTCATGTCGCGATGGATGATGCCCGCGTGGCGGAGCTGGCCGACCTGCTGGGGTTCTTTGCGCCCGATGTGCAGGTGGTGCAGTTTCCGGCGTGGGATTGTTTGCCTTATGACCGTGTATCGCCCAACAACGATATTGTCGCGCACCGCGTGGCGGCGCTTGCAACCCTGATCCATTGGGATCAGCAGAAAGAACGCTTTCCGCGCCTCGTCCTGACCACGGTCAATGCGGTGACGCAACGCGTGACACCGCGCGCGGCGTTGGAGGGAGCCAGCTTCATTGCGCGCGTTGGCGAACGGGTGAATGTCGATGCGTTAATGAATTTCCTCGGCCAGAATGGGTATGTCCGCACCGATACCGTGCGCGAAGCGGGGGAGTTCGCGCAACGCGGCGGCATTATTGATTTGTTCCCATCGGGTTATGACGACCCGCTGCGCCTCGATCTGTTTGGGGATACGCTGGAGGGCATTCGCACCTTCGATCCCGCCAGCCAGCGCACGGATAAGAAGTTGTCACACTTCGCCCTGCGTCCCGCGACCGAATTTTTCCTGAATGACGATTCCATCGCCCGGTTCCGTGCGCGCTACCGCGATTTATTCGGCGTGGTGCGCAATGATGATCCGTTGTATGAGGCCGTATCATCGGCCCGCCGTTATAACGGCATGGATCATTGGTTGCCGTTGTTTTTTGATCAACTGGACACGCTGTTCGATTACGCCCCCGGCGCGTCCGTCACGGTGGACCATCTGGCCGAACAATCCCGCGCCGAACGTCTGGCGCAGGTGGAAGATTTCTACGCCGCCCGCCGCACATTGGAAGATTCCGCCAAGGATAAGAAGAAAGCGCGGAAGGAGGGCAGTGATGTGTCCCTGTCCGGCACCATCTATCACCCGGTTCCGGTGCATGATCTGTATATTGCCACCGATGAATGGCGTCGCTTGGCCGCCGATGAAACGCAATTATCGCCCTTCGGCTCTGCCGATGAAGCGGGGATGGATGATGCGGGCGGGCGCAAGGGGCGCGATTTTGGCGATATCCGCGCGCGCCCCGATGCCGACGTGTTCGGCGAACTGGCCAACCATGTCGCCCATTTGCGTGCGGAAAAAGGGCGCAAGATCGTCATTGCGGCCTACAGCTCCGGCTCACGCGAACGCCTGCGCAGTTTGATGACCAATGCGGGGTTCGCCAATTTCAAGGATTGCGACCATTGGGATGATGTGAAATCGCTGAACCCCGGCCAGACGGGCATGGCGATTTTAACGCTGGAAAACGGATTTGTGTCCCCCGATCTGGCGATTTTGACGGAACAAGACATCCTCGGCGACCGCATGGCGCGCCGGAAGCAGAAGAAGCGCAAGGCGGATAATTTCCTGACCGAGGTATCGTCGCTGACGCCTGGCGATCTGGTTGTTCACGTCGATCATGGCATTGGCCGCTTTGACGGGTTGGAAACCATTTCCGCCGCCGGGGTCGTGCATGATTGCCTGAAAGTCGTTTATGACGGTGGCGATAAATTGTTCGTGCCCGTGGTGAATATCGAGGTTTTGTCCCGTTTCGGCAGTGACGAGGGCACGACCCAGCTTGATAAGCTCGGCGGGGCCGGGTGGCAGGCGCGTAAAGCCCGCGTGAAAAAAGATTTGATGCGGATGGCGGAGGGGCTGTTGAAAATCGCCGCCGCCCGCATGATGCAGCGAAGCGAAAAACTGCATGTCAGCGATGGCATCTATGACGAATTTGTATCCCGTTTCCCGTATCAGGAAACCGACGATCAATTGCGGGCCATCATGGATGTGATGGACGATTTGAACACGGATCACCCGATGGATCGTCTGGTCTGCGGCGATGTCGGGTTTGGCAAGACGGAAGTGGCCTTGCGCGCGGCCTTCATCGCCGCCATGTCGGGGGCGCAGGTGGCGCTGGTCGTGCCGACCACGCTTCTGGCACGCCAGCATTACCAGAATTTTATGAAGCGCTTTGCCGGGCTGGGTCTGCGCATCGAACAACTCTCCCGTTTCGCCAGCGCCCGTGACGCGGCAAAGGCAAAGGATGGTTTGCGGGACGGGGATGTGAATATCGTCATCGGTACGCACGCTTTGTTCGCCAAGAGCGTGAAATTCAAAAATCTCGGCCTGCTGATCGTGGATGAAGAACAACGGTTCGGCGTGAAGCAGAAAGAGTATTTGAAAGAAATAAAGACCAACGTCCACGTCCTGACCCTGACGGCCACGCCGATTCCGCGGACATTGCAAATGTCGCTGACCGGGGTGCGGGATTTGTCGTTGATGGCGACGCCGCCGGTGGACCGACTGGCCGTGCGGACGTTCGTCCTGCCGTTCGACCCGGTCGTGATCCGCGAGGCCTTGTTACGCGAACATTATCGCGGTGGGCAAAGCTTCTATGTCTGCCCGCGCATCAAGGATCTGGACGAGGTCGAGCGCATGCTGAAAGAGCTGGTGCCCGAGGTGAAGGTTATCGCCGCCCATGGCCAGATGAGCACGCAGGAACTGGAAGACCGCATGACAGCCTTCTATGACGGGCAATATAACGTTTTGCTGGCCACCAACATCATTGAAAACGGGATTGATATTCCGACGGCGAACACGATCGTCATTCATCGCTCCGACCTGTTCGGCCTGTCCCAGCTTTACCAAATTCGCGGGCGCGTGGGGCGGTCGAAATTGCGGTCCTATGCCTATCTGACCTACGCCCCGGACCAGAAATTGTCGGCCACCGCGCAAAAGCGGCTGGAGGTGATGGAAACGCTCGACACGCTGGGCGCGGGGTTCCAGTTGGCCAGCCACGATATGGACATTCGCGGGGCCGGGAACTTGCTGGGCGAAGAACAATCCGGCCATATTCGCGAAGTGGGTGTGGAATTGTACCAGCAAATGCTGGAAGAAGCCGTGGCCGATGCGCGTGCGGGGTCCGAACTGGGTGCCGCGCCACATGAAGAACGCTGGTCCCCGCAAATCAATATCGGCACATCCGTCCTGATCCCCGAAAACTATGTCGAGGATCTGAACGTGCGGATGAGCTTGTATCGCCGTCTGTCCGAACTGGAAACAAAATCGGATATCGAAGGGTTCGCCGCCGAACTGATCGACCGTTTCGGTCCGGTGCCGGACGAGGTGGAAAATCTGTTGCAGATCGTCGAGATCAAACAACTTTGCCGCGCCGCGCATGTGGACCGGGTCGATGCCGGGCCAAAGGGGGCCGTCATTGGCTTCTATAAAGATGCGCCGCCCAACCCGGTGGCCATCATGCAATGGCTGCAATCCAAAGCCGGATCAATCAAACTGCGCCCGGACCAGAAATTGGCCGCCGTGCGCTCCTGGGACCGCCCCGCCCACCGGGTGCAGGGGGTTCAGGGCTTGATCCGTGAGCTGGCCGGGTTGGCAAACACCTGAAATCGCTATGTTGCACCGCCCTGTGACCGCCTTGCTGAAGGCTGTGCGGGCGTGCGAAAATCTGCCTGTTTTCACCATTATACGGATCAGGGTTTTCACATGACCAACACTGTCGCGCTGGATCGGGCCTCAACAACGGATTCGGATTTTCTCAACGAACTTGAAAATTTGAAACAGCGCTTCGCCGCGATGAAACCGGAATTCGAAGTCACCGTGCGCGACCCCGCGCTCGGCGTCGAAGGGCACGTTGTGGTGTGGAACACGAAGATCAGCGCGGGCGGGCCGCTGCAATTCTCCGGCAAGGGTGGCACGCGCATTACGCCGACCCTGACCTTGGACGAAGTGCGTATGTTGGCGCGGACGATGGCGTTGAAAAACGCGGCCGCTGGTTTGCCGCTGGGCGGGGCGAAGTCAGGGTTGTGCGCCAATTCATCCGCGGATGGATTTGAAACCCAATATCGCCGTTTCGTGTCGCTGTGCAAACCGTTCCTGCATGAAAATGGTGGGATGTTTGGCGGGTTTGGATTTGATATTGGCGGAAAGCCGGAACACGCGTTGTGGGCGTGTGACGAATTGCAATCCACGCGCAGTTTTACGGGCAAACCCGTGCATATGGGCGGCACCGACTATGACCGTGAGGGCATTGCCGGGCTGGGCGTTGCGACGGCGGCCAAAGCCTTTCTGGACCTAAACAAAAGCGATATTGCCGCCACGCGCTTTGCGGTGCAGGGCATGGGGGCGATGGGGGCTGCGGTTCTGCGCTATTTCGGTGACCATGGCGCGCAACTGGCATCCATGGCCGATCCGAAATATGGCGGCACATGGGTGTTTGAAAAACCATTGTCGCATGATCTGCGCGATGCGCTGGTTCGTATGGATTTTGACAAGGCGACGGCGTTGTTGCCGATGGAAGGAACCTTAACGTCGGTGGATGCAGCGGATGTGTTGTATCACGATGTTGATGTCGTCTTCCCCTGCGCGGTGCAGAATGTGATTACGGATGAAAATGTGGGCCGTGTCCGCGCCCGTCTGGTGGTGGAGGGGGCGAATGGTCCGGTGAGCGACTCCGCGCGTCTGGCGTTGCATGACCGGGGCGTGATGCTGATCCCTGACTTTATTGCCAACCCGGGCGGCATCATTGCGGCCTTTGTCGAGCTGACCCATGCGGCGGGGGACAAGGTGGCGGCGGCCAAATCCATGACCATTGCGAAGATCACGGACAATGTCGGGCGTGTGGTCGATCTGGCCGCTCTGCACAATGTGGCCCCGGTTCAGGCGGGGCTGTATCTGGCGCTTTCGCGAATTTTTGATTTAAAAACAGTGGGTTAATGTTTTGGTTCTTCCCGGTTTTGACGCGGGCGCAAACTGTGTCAAACTGGAGGAAGGATCAAAGACAGGCCGTCGGAGGGCCAGACCATGAGCCGTGAATATGCCGAAAGCCGCATCCGGGAGGCCCTGCGCCTGTCACGCGGAAATGCAACCAAGGCCCGTCAGCAAGTGATCGCGTGGAGTTATGAAGACCCGCGCCTTCTGATGGCGTTGGCCCAGCCGCATTTAACCGGCATCGTCGCCCACGCGGTGAACCGTGTTGTTGAACATCCGGAAGGCGCGATTATCGATGAAGATATTCCCGCCACGCCGCGCACATTGGATATGCCGCCCGACACGTTCGGCAAAGAAATTTTGAAAGCGTTGTCCGGTGCGGGCACAGCCATTTTCGGCCATGAAAGCGGATCACCCGCCTTATCCGGTCGCCGGAAAAAGGCATCGCAATCGCATATTGATGCATTGAAGAAACTGGCGGGGCGCACGCCTCCCGCTGATAAAAAGTAAGTGTAAGTATTTTTCAATGCCCAAATCAAAACCAAAACCCAAACAAACTGCGTCCCCCTCTATGACTCCACTCGAATGGTTTAACGCCCGCCATGCGTTGCGCACGGCCTTTTTGTCACGTGCCGGGTGGGGGGATGCCAGCATTCATCCTGTGGGCGAAGATTCCGCTTTTCGCCGTTATGTCCGCCTGCAAAAGCCGGATGGCGAAACGCGCGTTTTGATGGAGGCGATGCCCGATGGTCACCCGATGGCGACGCCCGGGCATTCGATTCAGGATTTCCTGCGCATCAGCACCTATCTGCGCTCCATCGGCCTGTGTGCGCCGACGGTCTATGACACGGATGCGGCGGAAGGGTTCGTGCTGATCGAAGATTTCGGCGATGTGTCCTTTAAACGCGCCATGGAAACAAGCGTGGCAACACGCGAAGACCTTTATGCCCTGGCCACCGATGCCCTGATCGCCTTGCGTCAGCGGGCGAAGGACGGGGACATCAAGCTGCCCGATTATTACGCCAGCCACGTGCATACGGGCCGCCGCCGTCTGGTGGATTGGTATATGCCCGCAGCACTGGGGCAGAAGAATATTGACGGGATCGTCGATGATTATTTGGCCGCGTGGGACAAGATTGAAAAATCCCTGCCGCCGGTGCCGCGTGGGTTCCTGCATATCGATTACCATTTCGAAAATCTGATGTGGTTGCCGGGGGCGCGTGATTTGAACCGTTGCGGCATTCTTGATTTTCAAGGCGCGATGACCGGGCCGGTTCCGTATGATCTGGCGAACTTGCTGGAAGATGCGCGGGTCGATGTACCCGTTGATCTGCGCAATGCCATGCTGGATCGGTATTGTGCCGACATGGCGGATGATGAACGCGACGCGTTCCGCGCATGGTACCGCGTGCTGGCCACGCAATTCCATTGCCGCGTGCTGGGGCAGTTTATCCGTCTGGCTGTCCGCGATGGCAAGGATCGGTATCTGGCCCACTTACCGCGCGTGGCCGGGTATATTCGTGATGGTCTGAACGACCCCATTCTGGCCCCCTTGGCCGATTGGGCGAAGGGCGCGGGGCTGGATTTCACCGTCATCCCGGCCATTTCCAAGGATACGGCGAAACTGATCCGTCCGGATGCGTTCTAGGGCGTGTTTTTACGCTTGGACGCTGTTGCATCGCCACAATTCCCATAGTAAAAATTCCGGGTCACTTTTACCGGATGGAACATCTTGGGCGATACGGAAAATAAGCCAATGCGGGTCAGTTATCAGGGCATCAAGGGATCATTCTCTTATCGCGCCTGTTCCGAATATTTCCCCGACGGGTATTACCAAGGCTATCGCGGATTTCAGGATGCGTTGAGCGCCGTTGAAAATGGCGATGTCGATTGCGCCATGATCCCGGTTGAAAATTCCACATCCGGCCGGGTGATGGAGGTTTATAACCTGCTGCCTGAATCCGGATTGTTTATCGTTGGCGAACATATGGTGCCAATTCACCATTGCCTGATGATCCCGCGCAAAGCCTTCCGCGGCGCACCACCGGAAAACATGACCACCAAAGACATCGTCGCATGGAAAGAAAGTGATCTAAGCGCGGAGGAGGTGGCCGTCGCCCTCTCATCCATCCGCGAAGTGCGCAGCCATCCGCAAGCCTTGTCCCAATGCCGCAAATTCATGGCCGACAATTTGCCACGCGCGTCGGCGAAGGAATATTACGATACGGCTGGCGCGGCGCGCGCGATCGCCAATTTCATGTCGCCCGACATTGCGGCGATTGCATCGGAAGATGCAGCGGATCTGTATAATATGACGATCCTGCAGAAGAACATCGAAGACGTGGATATGAACACCACGCGCTTCCTCGTGCTGGCGCGTGAACCGCTGGCGGCGGGGGCCATTTCTGGCCCGGCGATCAGCTCGATCCTGTTCGAAACCGCGCACAAGCCGGGGGCGTTGTTCCGCGTGCTGAACGTGTTTGAACGCCACAATATCGACATGACGAAACTGGAAACATACATGGCCGGTCCGGCGCGGCCCAACCCGACATTCTATGTCGATGTGGGCGCGAACATGGCGGACCCGGCGATGAAACCGGTTCTGGATGAATTTGCGGGCCACACCGCCGCGATGCGGATTATGGGGTGCTATCCCGCCAGTGATTTACGCGGGCATGGCAATCCATTCCTGCCGGTGGCGGGTTAAAGAAAGAGTTCTGTCATCCCGACAGAGCGAAGCGACGAGGGATCTCACCTTGGTCGGTTTTTGTGAAGGTGAGATCCCTCACATGCGTTCGGGATGACATTTGTGATGAAAATGAAGTTGACCATCTAAAGGAGAAGAAGAATGTCTATTCTGGCCAGCCGTCTGTCGAAAATTAAACCGTCACCGACCATTGCCGTGACGACCAAAGCCGCCGAGCTGAAAGCCGCGGGCCGCGATGTTATCGGTCTGGGCGCGGGCGAGCCGGATTTTGATACGCCGGACTGGATCAAGGACGCCGCCACCGCCGCCATGAAAGCCGGGCAGACGAAATACACCGCCGTTGACGGCACGCCTGCGTTGAAAAAAGCGATCTGTGAAAAATTTAAACGTGAAAACGGCATCGACTATACACCGGACCAGATCACCGTGGGCACGGGCGGGAAACAGGTTTTGTACAACGCTCTGATGGCCTCGCTGAACCCGGGGGATGAAGTGATCATCCCGGCCCCGTACTGGGTATCCTATCCGGATATGACCATTCTGGCCGAGGGCACCCCGGTGTTCGTTGAATGCGGCGAACAACATGGCTTCAAACTGCAGGCCGCCGATCTGGACAAGGCCATTACGCCGAAAACCAAATGGCTGATCCTGAACTCTCCGTCCAACCCGACGGGTGCGGCGTATACGAAAGCGGAATTGAAGGCGCTGACCGATGTACTGATGAAACACCCGCATGTCTGGCTGATGACCGATGATATTTATGAACATCTGGTCTATGACGGGTTTGAATTTGCAACGCCGGTACAGGTTGAGCCGCGTTTGAAAGACCGCACGCTGACCGTCAATGGCGTGTCCAAGGCCTATGCCATGACCGGCTGGCGCATTGGTTATGCGGCAGGCCCGAAAGAGCTGATCAAGGCGATGGGCGGCATTCAAAGCCACTCCACGTCCAACCCGTCATCCATTTCTCAAGCGGCAGCCGTGGCGGCCCTGAACGGGGACCAAACCTTCCTGAACGAATGGCGCCGCGTGTACAAAGAACGCCGCGATCTGGTTGTGGGTCTGTTGAATCAGGCCGAGGGCATTACATGCCCGACACCGGAAGGCGCGTTCTATGTCTATGCGTCCTGTGCCGGGTGCATTGGTGCGGAAACGCCAGATGGCAAAGTGATCCAATCCGACAGCGACTTCGTTACCTATCTGTTGGAAACCGAAGGCGTCGCGGCGGTGCAGGGGGCAGCGTTTGGCCTGTCACCATATTTCCGCATTTCCTATGCCACGTCGAACAAGGATTTGACGGAAGCCTGCGCCCGCATCCAACGTGCGTGCGCGGCGTTGAAGAAACGCGCGGCGGCGTAATTTCCAATAAAAGATCAAAGAAAAACGGCCACTCACAAGTGGCCGTTTTTTCTATTCGTCTATTTCGGCTCTGGCCCCTTGTGGGTGCAGGGCGGGCGTTGTTTTTTCGGATCGATCTGCCCGCTGGTGCAGACATTGCATAAATCGCCATCTTGTTTCGGCAGGGGATTTTCCCGGTCCCGAATATAGGGGGCCGCAGGCGGCGGGGGCGGCGTGTATCGATCACGTTGTACGATGCGGTTGAATAAACCCGCAATCGATTGGCGCAACGTTGCTGGCGTGCGCTCATCAAACTGCAACCATTTGCTGGGCTTGCTGGGCTCGGGGGCCGGGATGTTGTCGTTATCATGGTCATAGGCCATGGCGGCATCATTCATCGGATAGATTTTATCGATGCCGCGAATGATCTCGCTCGCCCGGTCATCCGTAATATGGCCGCGCAGGGCCGCATTCTGGACCAGTTCCTTGGCCAGCGGCACCAGCGTGTCGATATTTTCCCACACCATGTCCCAGCCGAACGCTTCCATCTTCTCGATATTCGCGTCGCGGGAATCGAACAGGTCCGGAGATGGGGTGCGGTCCTGATGGCTGATCTGTGAACGGGCGCGCAGATCGACGCCAAAATGCGCCGCCGCGTTGATCACGCGTGGATTGCTTAACACTTGCGCGCGCAGCGTGTCCTTGCTCATCGATTTATCAATGACGAGGACGTTATCCGCGCCCAGATTCTGGCGCAAATTCATCAGGTCGCGTTGCAGGATAAAGCGTTGCGGCAGGCCCAGCAGGTGCGCGCCCAACCGGCCAATCAATTGTTGCAGGAACAACATGCCGTTCAAACGCTGGACATCAATTTCGGCGTCGCGCTTGGCGGTGCCAATCATGACCAGCTTGATGTTCTTATTGTTCTGCATCCGTCCCTGATAACTGTTGATCGGGGTTTGCGGGGTGTCAAAATGGGCGATGTCGCAATAATGGTTGCCGTTGTCGGCTTTATAAAGCTGGAAAATCGTTTGGGCCGCGCTGCTGGCGCAGGTCAGGTCAACGATCTCCATATCCGGGTGTGATACATGGCCCGTCGTGCCGGTTTCGTCCTTGAAGTGGAAGAAAATGGCGGGTTCATTGCGCGTCACGTTCATGGATGTGACGTGGTGGCTGACGATTGTTTCGTTCAGCTTGACGGGCTCGTTCGTATCTTCGAAACGATAGGCCGTGTCCAAGGCTTCGCGCAGGACATTGATGTCATAGCGGGATTTGGCCAGCAGATGGTCAATGCCCCGTTCAACGGCATTATCAACCGGGCGGATCACTGTGTTGTGCAGGAACCGCATGGGTTTCAGGACAAAGGGTTCATACGGCGTGGTCGAGCGTTTCAGGCGGTTCAGCAAACGGCCGCCCCCATTGACCCCGGCAGAGAGCAGGGCGTCCGTTTTCTCAAACGCCATGAATACGATTTCGCGGGTAAATTCATGCCCCAGTTTGACCAGGTCCATGATCAACTGGCGTTCGTAATAGGCCGAGCGCGGCGGGAAGGTGCGGCGGCCAACGACCTTGTAAAAATCCAGCGTGTCGGCGGCGGAATAACGCGGCTCGGTCGATCCCTTGGATTTCGGGATGTTCAATCCGCCCAAGGCAACGGCCCCGGTGGATGATCCGGCAAAATTGTTGAATTGCTTGCTGACGGGAAGCTGGGTCAGGTCCTCAAGAAACTTGAGAACGACCAGCGGGTAAATGCCCCAAAGCACGCCACCGGGTACGTACAGAACGTAATCCTGTGGCTCTTGATGATCGGTGTTGTCCCTGTTGCTCATATAATGTCACTTTTTGTTTACGCGGGTGACTTGTTTTGCATATCGCAGGGGAAACTTAGACCATATTTGCCGGGATGTCAGGTTTGGTGCGTTGTGCGGCGCGAAAATATCCCCAGATTCGGGGCATTTCAGGGGCTTAGGGACGATGAATCGGCGGTTTTCAGTCGTCCAGCGAGCGGTCCGTGCTGGAATCCCGGCCATCGAACATGGACACGAAATAGCGCAAAACGCCTTCCTTGCGCTTGCCGCGGTCTTCGTCGGACCGGCGGTCGCGGTTGCTGACCAGGATATGGCAGACCTCGTCAAACGTGCGGGCGTTTTCTTCCATGATCGCTTCGAAGAACAGGCGCAGGCGGTTCATGTTTTCCGGGCTGGCATCATCGATCTGGATGCTGGGGAAATCGCCGTGGCGGCCCATGTGCAGAGATTTGTTGAAGATGTACAGATTGTCGCCCATCTCCGCCGCGAAGGAATCCATCAAAGCGGATTCAGAGGCGTTGAAGAAGATGTTGATGAGGGGCAGGTCATTGACCGGGTCGACGACGCCCAACGCACCGAAGCGGTTCCATTCATCGCGTTTGATGGATTTGTTGGTGTACCCGGTGCCCAGAACGATCATTTTCAAATTCTGGCCCGGCTGAATATGTTGCCGGATCGCGCCCAGATAGCTGATGCACGGGTTGTCGAAAATGCAGCCATCAATGGCCGAATAATATTTCCGGTGCGCATCACCCGGCAGGGTGGCCGGGAAATGGTGGCACGGGAAATAGGTCGGGGCGGCGCAACTGGCCATCACGGCGTCGTAAATGGATACGTGCGGTGTGTTGATGCGGTGTTCCGCGGGCGTGCCCGTGCGCATGCTTTTCAGCCACAGCGCATGGCCACCTTCGTTGATGAAATTGTTTTTGGTGTGAACGGGGGAATTGCCGGTTTCGCCACGTTCTGTCACGGCCTCAATGCCATCGCCGTCAATGTTGTAGCAGGGGATGATCAGGCTGCGCAGCGAGTCTGCCAATTGCGCATTGCCGAACAACGCCTGTAACGCATGCCCCAGATTGGATGGGTCGTAATGCCCATGTTTGAACAGCCAGTTTAGCTGGTTCAGTTTCATGGTACGGTTGTTGAAATCGTGGATCAGTCCGCGCATCTCGCGGAATGAATCCGCCGGGAAAATACGCGCGCCTTCGCGTTCGTAAAAACGCACCATGTGGCGGGCGCGGTATTTTGGTTGTTCCGGGTGTTCCGGGTGACGCAAATTCAGCGCCGCGTTCAAAATCGATCCGGTCGACGGGCCCGCAAAAATATCGACCATGTCGGTCATGCGCAGGCCGGTAACATCCTCAATCCGCGCCATGATATAGGCGGGGATCAGGCCGCGTAATCCGCCGCCATAGTTGAAAAGGGCAATCTGGGTTCTGTTGGATTCGGACACGGGATGGATTCTGTAAAAACGCTTTGAGTGAATCGGGTATCCAGTATATCGCGGCCCAATCCAATTCGCGCAAAAAAAAACCGGACCACTTGGGCCCGGCGAGTTGAACAGGGAGGTTTCACGTCTGGGAGACGTAGGATCTGGGAAGATCCCATCAACGTCGAAACGTCGATGGCCGCTTTATATACCCACTCGATCCTTCGCGTCTACAGCATTTTTCGCATGATCTGATATGCGTTTTTTGCATACCAATGGCTTAGTGCGTTGATTTTCATAAGAAAAACGCCCGTAACCGGGCGTTGTAAGCGGGTTGTGCGATGCCAAAAACAGGCTTATTTCCCGGTTTTTTGGATATTTTCGATCAGGAAGTCCCGCAGAATCGCGATGCGGCGGGAATGGCGGCGTTCTTCCGGGTACACGAAATACATGTCCACACCGGCCCGTTCGGCATCGGGCAGGATGATTTGCAGGTCGGGATTCTGGCGGATCATGTAATCGGGCAGGGAGGCAATACCGGCATCGCTTTCCACCGCGCGCTGGATGGCGTAGAGCGAGTTCATCATAATGATCTTGTTGTAATCTTCCGGGTCCACGCCGGCGATGCGGAACAACCAGTTCGGATCGGCATACGGCGCGGGAACGTTTTCCGGGAAGCCGATCAACGTATGCGATTGCAGATCCTTGATGTCCTTCGGCGTGCCGTGTTTTTTCAAATAAGACGATGATGCACAGATGCGGAAATTCAATGTCGTCAATTGACGCTGAATCAAATCCGGTTGTTCCGGTTTGTACAAACGAATGGCGGCATCGGCTTCGCGCATGCCCAGATTCAAAATGCGATCATCCAACAGGATGGTCAGTTGAATATCCGGATATTGTTCGCGGAACCGCCCCAGATTGGGGGCCAGCCATGTCGAGCCGATAAATTCCGCAACGGTGATGCGCAGCGGGCCTTCGGGCAATTGTTTTGAATCCAGCAATTGCCCTTCGATCATTGAAAGCTGGCCGAAAATATCGCGGGCCGTTTTATGTAGCAATTCGCCTTGTTCAGTCAGCAACAATCCCCGCGCATGGCGGTGGAACAGGGTGACGCCCAGACTTTCTTCCAGCGAACTGATCTGCCGCGATACGGCGGATTGGCTGAGGTTCAGCGTTTCACCGGCATGGGTAAAACTTCCGGCCTCGGCAACGGCGTGAAAAATGCGAAGCTTGTCCCAATCCATTGCCGCGACGTCCTGTTCTTCGTTTGGTGTTTCGTTATTCGGCCGCGTGCGCGCGGTGGTCAGATTCCAGTACGGCCAGATAGCGATCCGCTTCCAGCGCAGCCATGCATCCCATACCGGCGGCGGTCACCGCTTGGCGGAATGTTTTATCTTTCACATCGCCTGCGGCGAAGACGCCGGGGATATTGGTGGCGGTGGAATCCGGTGCGGTGACGATGTAGCCTTCGCTGTCCAGATTGACCTTGCCCTTGAAAATTTCCGTTGCCGGAACGTGCCCGATGGCGACGAACATGCCGTCGACATCCAGCGTGGATACATCCCCCGTTTTGACGTTTTTCAACGACAATCCGGTGACGCCCGCGCCACCTTGGCTGTTATCGCCCAAAATGTCTTCCACAACGCTGTCCCAGATCACTTCAACCTTCGGGTTTTTGAACAGGCGGTCCTGCGCGATCTTTTCCGCGCGCAATGTATCGCGGCGGTGGATCAACGTGACCTTCTCACAGAAATTGGTGAGGAAGATGGCTTCTTCCACGGCGGCGGACCCGCCACCCACAACGGCCACTTTCTTCCCACGGAAGAAGAACCCGTCGCATGTGGCACAGGCGGATACGCCCAGACCACGGAATGTCTGTTCGCCTTCCAGGCCCAACCAGCGGGCTTTTGCGCCCGTGCAGATAATCACGGTGTCGGCGGTGTACACGGTGCCGGAATCGGCGATGGCGCGATAGGGGCGGACGTTGAAATCCACTTCTTTGATAAAATCATAAACCATCTTGGTGCCGACATGTTCGGCCTGGGCCTTCATCTGGTCCATCAGCCACGGGCCTTGGATCACGTCAGCGAAGCCGGGGAAGTTTTCAACGTCGGTGGTGATGGTCAACTGGCCACCCGGTTCCAGACCCAGAATCTGAATCGGATTCAAATTGGCACGCGCGGCATAGATGGCTGCCGTGTATCCGGCCGGGCCAGATCCAATAATCAATACTTTCGTGTGCGTCGCTGTGTCCGCGCCAGTGCTCATGACGATCCGTCCTTACTCTACTAAATGACTTGAATAACATAGTCTTAATTGGCGGAGGAGGAGGGGTAAAGGGCAAAATCATCCCTTTTTCGGGTTTTTCAGAGCATTCCATATGGCCAAAGCCACGATTCCCGCATCATTCAGGGGGCGATATGTCCATTGGTCCAGTTTTCCCTCAAACATCCGGGCCGCGCCGTGTTTGATCAGGGCTTGGTGCAAAGCATCAATCCGGGGGGCGCCGCCCGTCATGGGAATGATGTAAACGGGCTTTCCGGCGGTGGCGGCCTCGGACAACATCGACACGCTGTCGGCGGTGACCAGAACGGCATCGGCCCACGCAAGGAACCCCAGATACGGATTGGGCCCGGTGCCATCCCAGAAGAAGACGTTCGGATCATCTTTCAACGCATCACGGATGATGGCCTGTTGTGTGGCCCCGGTGCGGCGCGACGCGGTGATCATCAATCCGCATCCCTGATCGCGCAAGCCGCTTAACTGTGCCGCCAATGTGCGTGCAACATCATCATTCATGCCATAGGCTTTGCTGGTGCCGCCAATCATCACGGCCACGCGCGGCGCGGGCAGGGGCGAGAGCAGCGATGTAAAATCACCACGCGCATCATCCAGCATTTTTTTATTGATACGGTTGGGTGCGCCTGTTGTGACAATCACATTGCGTCCGCGTGTGGGGTCGTGCGCGGGCACGGCGACCAGATCGAATTGGTCCGGCGATACGCGCGGATCCTGAATTTGCACGACCAAAGTTTTCCCGCCACTGGCCTTGCGAATGTAACGTGCGGCGGCGATGGCTTTGCGTCCGGAACACAGCGCGAGGTCGGGCCATGGGGCGGTGATGGAATCGCCGGTGAATATGCCCGCATGCTCAAACCCCAGCCATGGGGACAGGGTGCGCCAAGGCTGCTTCAAGTTAATGCGCTTTATTTCCGGAATAACGCCAAGCGCTTCAGCTACGCCCAAACATTGGTTTTCCGTTCCGGTCAGGCCTTCGGTGACGATCCAGCAGCGTGTCATTGTGGGGATTTTCCAAAGATGGTCTTGGTTTTTTGTGGTGTTATGCCAATGCGGAAAACGCTTTCAGAAAGGGCTTGCATAGGGCCACGCGCAACTTTATATCAGAGCGTCCTTCGTTCATATAACAATTTTGCGAAATACATATCCCCATGCGACGCGTCAAGCTCGATAAAATCGATAAGAAAATACTTCATCACCTGCAGGAAAACGGACGCATCACCAACGTAGAACTGGCACAGAAAGCGGGCATTTCCGCACCGCCATGTCTGCGCCGTGTGCGCGCATTGGAAGAATCCGGTTATATCCGCGGATACTTCATGCGCATTGATTCAACGGCGATGGGATATGGCGTTACCGTGTTCGCACAGGTGAAATTGGTCAGTCAGGCCGAGAATGATTTGAAGAAATTCATGGAACTGGTTGAAACCTGGCCGATGGTGCGGGAATCGCACATGTTGGCGGGGGAGACGGACTTCCTGCTGAAAATCGTGGCCAAGGATTGGGATGATTATCAGCATTTCCTGACCGAACAACTGACCGCCGCGCCGAACGTGACGTCGGTGAAGTCGTCTCTGGCGATCCGTTCGACCAAAGATATGCCGGGCGTGCCGATTGACGTTTAATATAGCCTTTTGATTTTAATAGATAATTTGCATCATCTTTGACATCTGGCCGCGAGGCCTTTACATAAGTTCGTGGATTTGTTCAGGCCATGATCCATGTTGCGTATCCTCTTGTTCTTCTTCTGCGTTTGGCCGCCAACATCGGAGGAACCGTTATGCCGTCTCTGAAATCAATTTTTAAACCTGTTGCGGACCTGTTCATCCGGTTGGAGATCATGGATCAGCAAAACCGTCTCGATGCCGCGAAGGCGGGTAAAATGCAGATGCCGATGGCTGTGCGCGGCCCGTGGTCTGTGGCCAACACCTTGCGCGACATTGATCCGCAAACGGCCAAGGCGATTATCAAGGAATCCGAACAGCGGATCAAAGATCTGCAAGCCAAGCTGGGATAGAGGAACGATCGCGATGTGGGCGAAACTTTTCAATACAATCAGCCGCATTCAAACCAAAATGGAATTGTGCGCTCTGGAAGCAGAATTAAGCGCCGCAAAAGGCGGGTTCTGTATTGCGACGGGGGCCCATGGTGGCGCGATGGTCAGGATTGACGCGAAAACCGCACAGTCCATTGTAGAACGCACGGAAAAACAGATTGAAGCGTTGAATCTGAAGCTTTAAACGCGGCCGCCCGAAGAATAAAAAAAAGACCGCCAACGGGAAACCCGGGGCGGTCTTTTTCTTTATTCTAACGCGCTTAAATGTATTGCACGTCCAGCACTTCGTAGGAGCGTTTGCCCGCCGGGGTAATTACTTCGACGCTGTCGCCAACGCCCTTGCCAATCAACGCGCGCGCAATCGGGGCGGTGGTGGAAATCATGCCCTTGTCGGCATTGGATTCATACGGGCCAACGATTTTGTACGTGACTTCATCGCCGCTGTCTTCATCGGCCAGCAAGATGGTTGCACCAAACTTGATCGTGTTGCCGGTCAGGCTGGACGGATCAATAATCTGGGCGGCCGAAATAACGGATTCCAGTTCCTTGATGCGGCCTTCGATAAAGCTCTGGCGTTCGCGCGCGGCGGTATATTCGGCGTTTTCGGACAAATCGCCATGCGCGCGGGCTTCGGCAATCGCAACGATCACCGCCGGGCGTTCAACACTTTTCAGGGTGCGCAGCTCTTTTTCCAGCGCGTCATACCCTTGTTTGGTCATTGGGACTTTATCCATGACTTCAATTCCTTCGTCTGTTCTTCTTCTCGTTTTTGATGTGTTTTGAAATTTTTCCAAAAAACAAACCCCGCCGCGAGCGACGGGATTGGGTTCGTTCCAAAACTGTTAAAGGCACATTAGGCCAAGCGCCGACCAAAGGTCAATAGGGATAAAAATGAAGGGTTAATGGATTGATTTTAAACGGTTTATAATTCCTTGTGCGGGGTGGGGCGGCGTGCCATAAACGATGCTCCATAATAACCATAAAATCGAATAGGCAGGATCGCACAATGACGACATCTTTCTCCCGTACAACATCCCGCATTCTGGCGGCCATTTTCCTGAGCGCCGTTGTAACAAACGCTGTGGCCGAAGATGCTCCGCACCAGAATGACCCGCTGATTAAACAGATGGCTGATTATATCGCCAAGGATGTTGAAACGCAGACCGGCGTAAAAATGACCGAAGAAGAAAAGAAGGACGTTGTTAAAGGGTACGGCAAGCGTTTTGCACGCAACATTGATGAAAAGACATGCCGTGACACGAACGTCAGCACGTATGTTGGTAAACTTCACGTACGTTTTGGCATTGATATCTGCAAAAAGAACGATGTCCTGATTGTTGGTAAAAACGGCATTCGTCCGATTGAGCCGCTGGAGCCGTAAGAGCGCTTCACTTACCCATCAATAGTTTTCACAGGTTCGGCATTGGCGGGGGAGTTTTCTCCGCCAATTTCGTCTGCGTGCAGAAAACCACCCGACTGCATCGACCACAACCGCGCATACAGCCCGTGATTTTTTAGCAAAGTTTCGTGGTTGCCTTGTTCCGCAATCACACCACGGTCCAGCACAATAATGCGGTCCATCCGCGCAATGGTGGACAGGCGGTGGGCAATGGCGATGACCGTTTTGCCCTTCATTAAATCGTCCAACGCCTGTTGGATCAGCCGTTCGGATTCACTGTCCAGCGCCGAAGTGGCCTCGTCCAGAATCAGGATCGGGGCGTTTTTCAGGATGGCGCGGGCAATCGCAATGCGTTGGCGTTGTCCGCCGGACAAGCGAATGCCGCGTTCACCGACCAGTGTGTTGTACCCTTCGGGCAAGGTGTTGATGAAATCATCGGCATAGGCTTTCTTCGCCGCCGCGATCACCTCGTCATCGGTGGCATCCAAACGGCCATAGCGGATATTTTCCATCAGGCTGCGGTGGAACAGGGCGGTGTCCTGCGGGATAATCGCCACGGCCTGACGCAGGGAGTCCTGTGTCACATGCGCGATGTTCTGGCCATCAATGGAAATTTCGCCGCCATTGAGGTCATACAGGCGCAGCAGGACGGATACAAACGTGCTTTTCCCCGCGCCCGACGGGCCGACCAGCGCAATTTTCTCACCCGCTGCAATTTTCAAATTCAAATCGCGGAAAATCGGGAAATTGGCGAAGGCAAAATTCACATTGCGATATTCGATTGCGCCCTGTGTGACGGGCAATGGTTTGGCACCGGGTTCATCGGAAATGCCGTGGGGGCGGGCGGTGATGCGCAGGGCGTCGGTGATATAGCCCGCTTCGTCCACGAACTGCACGATCCCGCCGCTGAGCATCCATGTCGTACCGGTCAGCATCAAGGACATGGTGGCAATGCTGGAAGCTTGGCCAACACTGATCCATTCATGCGCCCAGCCCATACAGGCGAGCGCCGTCATGCCGCCGCCCAGTGTGACAAGGCAGATGCGGCGTAAATCTTCGATCTGAATCATGTTGCGGAGCAATTTGCTGTAGCGGGTCCGCTCAATATCCGATTCCGCGCTATGCACGCCAATTTCATGCGGCAAGGTGGCAAAGGATTTCACCGCCGGAATATTGGTCAGCATATCCACGACCATGCCCGTGACATGGGCGCGTTGTTCGGAATAGCGCAAAGACCGCTGGCGCAATTTTGGGATACGCACGAATAACGGCGTGGTCACCGCAATAATGAAGAACAGCAGGGCGCATCCGTATAATGGATTGACCGAAAACATGAACAACATGGTCGTGCCCATCTGGATCAGGGCGAACCAGATCTGGAACCGGATAATATCGTGCAGGCGCAGGGCGCTTTCCGCCACTTCGGACACTTTGCGGGCCAGCGCGCCGGCGAAATTATCCTGAAAATACGCATGACTGTGCCCCATGGTGTAGGACAGGAAATCGCCCCGGATCACGGTGCGCAATTTGGGTTTCCAATGCAGGATGGTGTGCGCGGTCCAGATATGCGCCAACTCTCCAATGCCCAGTACGGCAACCATCATCGCTAATGTGCTCAGCGCCGCCGGGGGCAGGCCATCGGCGGGGTTTGCGTCCTTCAAAATATCAATCATCCGCCCGAGCAGGATAAAGGCGAGGGGATAGCGCATAAAATGCACGATGTCCTGTAACAGAAAGAGGCCCCACAAAACCGGGTTCTTGCGCCAGACATACAACAGAAATCCCCCAAACCCGGTGGGCAATTCACCGGGCGGGGCGGAGGGGATGTTCGGTTTTAAGAATGTAATGGGCACGCGCGTACTCTTTCCATTTTTTTATCCCGGCGAGGGAATCGTATCTCACCACGAAGACACGAAGGGCATGAAGAAAAACACGAAGTTTTTCAGTGCGCGCAAGTGCGCGCTTTTTCCTTCTTCGTGAAAACTTAGTGATCTTCGTGTCTTCGTGGTGAGATTTTTAGGGTTTGGGGAAGATCCCGGCTTTCGCCGGGATGACGTCCTGAAATAGGGGCGTGGTTACTCCGCCGCCTGCATATCCTGTGGGATATCCAGATCGGCGGGGCTGAAGATGCCTTCGCCGTCCACGCCGAAATAGCTTTGGATCGATGCCACTTCCAACGGTTTGGCGCGCAGGGCGCGAATGGCCATCGTTCCCGCCCGCGCCGCGGACAGCAGCGTGTAATACGGGATGCGATAGGTCAGCGCCTGACGACGGATGGATGTCGCGTCGGTCACGGCTTGCGGGCCCTTGGTGGTGTTGATCATAAACTGGATTTGCCCGTTGATGATTGCATCCACGATATGCGGCTGGCCTTCCATCACTTTGTTGATGCGGGTGACGGGCAGGCCCTGCGCCTTCAGGAACACGCATGTACCCCCGGTGGCGACAAGGTTAAAGCCCATATCGACCAGATCCTGCGCGATCGGAACCAACGCTTCCTTGTCCGAATCTTTCACGGACAGGAACACGGTGCCCTCCAGCGGCAAATGGGTGCCAGCGGCGATTTGCGATTTGGCGAAGGCCACGGCCACGTCACGGTCAATGCCCATGACTTCGCCGGTGGATTTCATTTCGGGGCCGAGGATCGGGTCCACACCGGGGAAGCGGGAGAACGGGAAGACGGGGGCCTTCACCGCCGTATGTTCCTGATCCATACCGCGCAATTGCGTGGTGAAGGTGCTCAGCATTTCACCCGCCATCAAACGCGCGGCGATTTTGGCGACCGGAACACCCGTGGCTTTGGCCACAAACGGAACGGTGCGGCTGGCGCGCGGGTTGACCTCCAGAATAAAGATGTCGTGTTCGCCCGTATCGCGGTTTTTCTTCACGGCGAACTGGACGTTCATCAGCCCTTTGACCTTCAGGGCCTTGGCCAGACGGATCGTCTGCTTCTCAATTTCCTTCACGGTTTTATAGGGCAGGGAGTGCGGCGGCAGGACGCAGGCGGAGTCACCGGAGTGAATGCCCGCTTCCTCAATATGCTCCATGATGCCAACCACGGCCACTTCGGTGCCATCGCACAGCGCATCGACATCGATTTCAATGGCGCTGCGCAGGTAGCGGTCGAGCAGGACCGGGGTATCACCGGACACCTGAACGGCGGTTTTGATGTAGCGTTTCAGCTCGTCCATGCTGTGGACGATTTCCATGCCTTGCCCACCCAGAACATAAGACGGGCGGATGACCAGCGGGAAGCCGAGTTCCTCGGCCAGCTTAACGGCCTGCTCTTCGGACCGGGCCAAACCGTTTGGCGGCTGGCGCAGTTTCATTTGATGCAGCAATTTTTGGAACCGCTGGCGGTCTTCGGCCAGATCGATGGCGTCGGGGCTGGTGCCCAGAATTGGAATATCGGCGGATTGCAACGCCTGCGCCAGCTTCAGCGGGGTTTGACCGCCCAATTGGACGATCACGCCCTTGACCTTGCCCTTGCGTTGTTCCGCGCGGATAATTTCGATCACGTCTTCGTTGGTCAGTGGTTCGAAATACAAACGGTCGGACGTATCATAATCGGTCGATACGGTTTCCGGGTTGCAATTGATCATGATGGTTTCATAACCCGCTTCTTTCAAAGCGTACGCGGCATGAACACAGCAATAATCAAATTCAATGCCCTGACCAATCCGGTTCGGGCCACCGCCCAGGATGATGATTTTTTCGCGGTCGGTCGGGTTGCATTCGTTTTCCGCACCGACATTTTCGTAGCAGCTATACATATACGCCGTGCTGGTCGGCAATTCGCCGGCGCAACTATCGACGCGTTTGAACACAGGCAGAGCGCCCACTTTATGACGGGCGGTGCGGATCATGTCCGGGGTGACGTTCATCAATTTGGCCAGACGGGCATCGGAAAAGCCCATTTTCTTCACGGCAATCCACCCGGCGGCGTCGCGGGGCAGGCCACCAACGCGCAGTTTGTTTTCCGTGGCGATAATTCCGGCAATGCGGTTCAGGAACCATTTGTCGAATTTGGTGATGGCGTGAATGTCATCAATGCTCATGCCATGGCGCATGGCTTGCGCGATATACAGGATACGCTGGGGCGTCGGGCGGGCGATGGCGGCGCGGACATGGTCCGGGTGCGGTTCCAGCCCGTTGCCTTCGCCAATCACAACTTCATCAAACCCGGTCAGGCCCTTTTCCAGCGAGCGCAGGGCTTTCTGGATGGATTCCTCGAAGCTGCGGCCAAACGCCATCACTTCGCCCACCGATTTCATCGATGTGGTCAGGATATTGGTCGTGCCGCGGAATTTTTCAAACGCGAAACGCGGGATTTTCGTGACGACGTAATCAATGGTCGGTTCAAAGCTGGCCGGGGTCAGCCCGCCCGTAATGTCGTTTTGCAGTTCATCCAGCGTATACCCGACCGCCAGTTTTGCCGCGATTTTCGCAATCGGGAAGCCTGTGGCTTTGGAGGCGAGGGCGGAGGAGCGCGACACGCGCGGGTTCATTTCAATGACGACCATGCGGCCATCGTCCGGGTTCACGGCGAATTGCACGTTCGATCCGCCGGTTTCCACGCCAATCCCGCGCAGGACAGCGATAGAGGCATCGCGCATCCGTTGATATTCTTTGTCGGTCAGGGTCATCGCCGGGGCGACGGTGATGGAATCCCCGGTATGCACGCCCATCGGATCAATGTTTTCGATGGCGCAAACGATGATGCAGTTATCGTTGCGGTCGCGCACGACCTCCATCTCATATTCTTTCCAGCCCAGAACGGATTCCTCGACCAGAACCTGCCGCACCGGGGATGCGTCCAGCCCTTCGCGGACGATGGTTTCAAATTCCTCGCGGTTATAGGCAATGCCGCCGCCCGTACCGCCCAGCGTGAAAGACGGGCGGATAATGCAGGGCAGGCCGATATGGGACAGGGCGTCGATGGCTTCGAACAAATTTGTGACGGTAATGCTCTTCGGGCTTTCGAGGCCGAGCTGGTCCATGCACTGGCGGAACAGGTCGCGGTCTTCGGCCCGGGCGATTACATCGGCGCGGGCACCGATCAGTTCAATGCCGAGCGCGTCCAGCGTGCCGTTGGCGTGCAGGGCCAGCGCAGTGTTCAGCGCCGTTTGCCCACCCATGGTGGGCAGCAAAGCGTGCGGGCGTTCCTTTTCCAGAATTTTTGCAACAATCTCGGGTGTGATCGGCTCGATATAGGTCACATCCGCCATGTTCGGGTCGGTCATGATCGTGGCCGGGTTCGAGTTGATCAGGATAACCTTGTATCCTTCCTCGCGCAGGGCCTTACAGGCTTGCGTGCCGGAGTAATCAAACTCACAGGCTTGCCCAATAACAATCGGTCCAGCGCCGATGATGCAGATGGATTGAATGTCGTGACGTTTTGGCATGATGGATCTCGGTCCCTTGAAAATGACGGAATCAGTGTAGGTGATTCATGGCCCGAGACCTATTGTGTATTATTGCGTATGCAAAAGGGCAAGCGGCTTATCCACAAAAGTGCATATGACCCCATGATTGTCATTCTCATCCTTCTCGTCATACCGGCGAAGGCCGGTATCCATAGGGTGGATCGTATGGACCCCGGCCTTCGCCGGGGTGACGGGCGGAGAAACGGTGGCATAAAAGAAAAGGGGCGTTACCGCCCCTCAACTTTCAGAAGATCCGTATTTTTCTTCAGATGCCGCAAACTCAGGCAAGTTGCGATAATGAGTCCGTATGTGATGGGCCAGATATAATCCTCGGCGATCCATTCACGAAACGCTTCGCCTTCGTACACCAGATCCTGAATCATTTCGGTCACGAAGAAGGCGGTGCCGATGCCCAGCAGACCCGGGTATTCACGGCGCAGAACCGTCTTCATCGAAAATTTCATCGTCGATGGTTTCCAGAGTTTGAAGTTCGGCAGGATCACCGGGGTTTTTTCACACCAGTCGCTATAGGCCTTGCCGAATTTGCCCAAAAGGAAGCTTTCTTCGGTCAGGATGATGCGTTCCATATAGACGAAGAACACCAGCGAGGCGAGCGCCGCCAGCCACCAAACTTTGACAGACAGCAGGACGCCCAAAATGATAATGAAATTCGCAAGGTAGAGCGGATTTCTAACAATCGAGTACATGCCGGTTGTGTTCAAAACCTCGGCCCGCTGTTCCTTGGCGTTGCGGCCCGACGTGCCCGCTGGAACGAAGCCGACGGTAAAGGCGCGCAGGGCGAGGCCTGACAAAGACAGGATAAAGCAGAACAGCACCCAGACATCTTCGGCGGCGTCGCCGACCATGGCTTCAATATGGGCGCTTTCGCGGAAGGCCAGCAGCAGCGGGCCAATAAAGAACAGGGGGATATAGCTGCGCCAGCGGAACATCGAATGGCCGTGGCGGATCATTAACTCATGCAGTTTCATGTTTTTACACTCCGTGGAAACGAGTTTTATTTTTACAACCTGATCCCGGATGTGGGCAAGAAAAAGGCGGCTTTTACGCCGCCTTTTCCTCTGGTTCTGTTTTTTCCGTTTTTTCGGCTTTTTTCATCATATCGACGAAGCGCTGGAACAGATAATGGCTGTCGCGCGGGCCGGGGGATGCTTCCGGGTGATATTGCACTGAAAACACAGGCTTACCCTTCAGTCTTAATCCTTCGTTTGATCCATCGAACAGGCTGACATGGGTCACCTCCGCATCTTGCGGCAAAGTATCAGGCAAAATGCGGAAGCCATGGTTTTGGCTGGTGATTTCGACTTTTCCGGTGGTTAAATCTTTCACCGGATGGTTGGCGCCGCGGTGGCCCAGTTCCATCTTTTTCGTCTTGCCGCCAAGGGCGAGGGCGAGAAGCTGGTGGCCAAGGCAGATGCCAAAGATCGGCGTGCCGGATTTGATCAGTTTGCTGATGGTCGCAACGGCATAGGTTCCGGTCGCGGCCGGGTCGCCCGGACCGTTGGACAGGAAGATGCCGTCCGGTTTGTGCTTCAGAATGTCTTCCGCGCTGGTCTGGGCGGGGACGACGGTGATCTTACATCCTGCTGCAGCAAGATTACGCAAGATATTGCGTTTAATGCCAAAATCGATGGCGACAACATGGTGTTCCGGGTCTTCGACTTTGCCATATTCGTTTTTGTCCGCATCCCAGTTGGTTTGGGTCCAGACATATTCTTTTTCGCACGTCACATCTTTGGCCAGATCCATGCCGTTCAGGCCCGGCCATTCGGCGGCCATTTTCTTCAGGGCGGTGATGTTGAAGTCGCCACTGGGGCTGACGGCGATGACGCCGTTCGGGGCGCCGTGGTCGCGGATGTGGCGGGTCAATGCGCGCGTATCCAAACCGGAGATGCCGGGAATGTCATAAGATTTCATCCATTGATCCAGCCCCTCAATCGCGCGCCAGTTGGATGGCTCGGTCACATCTTCGCGCACGATCATGCCGCGGGCGGCGGGTTTGGTGCTTTCCATATCCAGATCATTGGCCCCGACATTGCCAATATGGGGGAAGGTGAAGGTGATGATCTGTCCGGCGTAGGAGGGGTCGGTCAGGATTTCCTGATACCCGCTCATCCCCGTGTTAAAGCAGATTTCCCCGACACAGGCCCGGGCCGCGCCAAATCCGCGCCCCCAAAACACTGTTCCATCAGCCAAAACAAGGACACCGGTTGCATTATGCGGCTGTTTGGCGTTAGAAACGTCGAGCATGGTGTGTTCTCCTGTCGGGGGTGAGTCCAGATATAGGGGCCAGCATGCCGGAAGACATGATCGAATTAAAGGATAAAAACGTGGAAAAACGTGCAGAATTCAACACCGCAATGAAAGAAGCCATGAAGGCGAAGGACGAAATCGCGCTGTCGACGATTCGCCTGATCATTGCGGCCCTGAAAGACCGGGATATCAACGCCCGCGGTCTGGGCAACAGCGAGGGGATCAGCGAGAGCGAAATCCTGTCCATGTTGCAATCGATGATCAAGCAACGCGAAGAGTCGGCCAAGACCTATACCGATGCCGCGCGTCAGGATCTGGCCGATCGCGAAGTTGCCGAAATTGCCATCATCCGCCGCTTCCTGCCGAAGCAGATGGACGAAGCCGAAGTGAAAACCGCGATCGACCGCGTGCTGGCCGAAATGAACGTGACCGACATCCGCGAGATGGGCAAAGTCATGGCGACGATCAAGGAACGTTATGCCGGTCAGATGGACATGGGCAAGGTCAGCGGTATGGTGAAGCAGCGTTTGGCTGGCTAATTCTCTAAATTGTCACCCCCGCGTAGGCGGGGGTCTGGTCATAAACGAAGTGCGCGAGGCATAACCTCGCGCACATTTTCTTTGCCGGTTCTTTGCCGGATCCCCGCCTACGCGGGGATGACGGTGTGTTATATGGATGCCCGCATCAGGCAATCGCCATCTGATGCAATCCGTCCGTATGCACAAATTCGTCGCCGATCTGCGCTGGGACCAGTTTGCCGAGGCCGGTCAGAAGAACGGCATGGCTGCCGCCCGCTTCTTCGATCTGGTGGGTGAAAAATTCACCGTAATGGTGGTCGATGTCGGATTTGCTGTACACCTGATCCACGCCGAGGAAGACGCGCTTCGCCGGTTGTTGGGCGGTGATGTCCGCAAAGAAATCAACCCGCACGACATTGTCGGGCAGGGTCATATCTTTGATATTCGTGCCGGATACTTCCACGAACTCGCGTGTCAGCGACACCTTGCCCGTTGGCTTTGCGATCGCAAACCGTGCGTATAATTTCTCTGTCATCAATCTCTCCCAACCGTACCCCAGCCTAAAGGTTAACGTAAAACCTTTGCCAAAACGTTAGCAAAGCCTTGGGTTTTATCTATTTAGTGTTCCAGAATATCCCAGCATTCTGGGAAAAAGGTTAACGAAACCTTACTGGCCTGTAAGGTTCATGCGGCTGTATGGGGCCCATGTGGGGATTTGGCTGGTTTGGGTCTGGTTTATGGGGGGGCGGTCTGCTAAAAACCCGGATATGTCGATTTCCCCGCGTTTTATGCAAGAGCTGCGTGACCGTTTGTCCCTGTCCGAGATTATCGGGCGGCGGGTGAAGCTTGTCCGCGCTGGGCACGAATATAAAGCGTGCTGTCCGTTCCACGGGGAAAAATCACCGTCTTTCTATGTGAATGATGACAAGCAATTCTTCCATTGCTTCGGATGCGGCGCGCATGGCGATGCGGTGGGCTTTGTCATGCGGCATGACAATTTGTCCTTTATTGAGGCGATTGAGGCTCTGGCCCCGCAAGCCGGGTTGGAAGTGCCGCGCCAGACGCGTGAGGATGTCGAGCACGCCAAACAGGAAAAAGATCTCCATGCCCTGATGGCGGCCACCACCAAATGGTTTCAGGATCAATTGCACAGCCCCGCCCATCGTGACGCGCTCCACTATGTGCGCGAACGGGGATTGCCGGATGATGTGCTGTCCGCGTTCTCGGTCGGGTTTGCGCCGGCGGATGGTGGCGCGCTGCCCAAATTCCTGCGGGAGCAGGGGTTCAGCGAAAAACAAATTCTGGATGCCGGGGTCGCGCGCAAATCGACGCGTAACAATGACCTGTATGCGTTCTTCCGCGACCGTGTGATTTTCCCTGTGCCGGATCGGCGTGGGCGCGTGGTGGCGTTTGGTGGCCGGGTGTTGCCGGAACATTTGCGCCCCATCGATCCGTCGCAATCGAAACCGCCGAAATATATCAACTCCTCGGACTCGCCGTTGTTCCACAAGGGGCGGATGCTGTTCGGTGAGCCGCACGCGCGGCAGGCGGCGATTGATGGCAAGCCGTTGATCGTGGTCGAAGGTTATCTGGATGTGATTGCGTGTTGGCGCGCTGGGTTCACGGGCGCGGTGGCACCGTTGGGCACCGCCCTGACCGAAGACCAGATCGCCGTGTTGTGGAAGATGATCCCCAGCGACATGAAGGTTCCGGTGCTGTGCTTCGACGGTGATAATGCCGGACGCCGTGCGGCGGCGCGCGCGTGTGAACGCATCTTGCCGCATTTGCGCCCGGATCATTCGGCGCGCATTGCGTTTCTGCCCGAAGGGGAAGACCCGGACAGTTTGATTCAAACCAAGGGCGCGGTGGCGTTCCAGACCATTATCGACACGGCGATGCCGCTCGCGGATTTTATCTGGATGAGCCAGACCGAGGGCCGCAATTTTAATACACCGGAAGAGCGCGCCGGGTTGGAGCGCACATGGCTGGATGAAACCGCGCGCATCGTGGACAAGGCGGTGCAGGACCAGTATCGCAAGCTGCTGCTGAAGAAGAGCAGCAATCTGTTCTGGGAATTGGATCGCGCCAAACAAAACGCATCGCGCGGCTCTGGTATGGGCGGGCGTGGGTTCGGGCGCGATATGGGGCCCAAGGCCAAAGGCCGGAAGATCGATTTGCCCCCCTTGCGCAGCCCGGTGGTGGAGAAGGAGCGCAGGGCACATTCGATCCTGCTCTTGATTCTGTTAAATCATCCGTGGCTGTTCGAAGAGGTAGAGGAGCAGTTCGGGGCCCTGTCCATGTCCGATTCGCGGCTCGATTCTTTGCGCCAAATGATGATCCGGACCCTGTCCGAGGCCCCAAACCTTGAAAAAACGCCGTTTTATGACCATTTAAGTGCATATGGCTTTGATAAAGAATTGCAAAATCTGGCGTCAGACACTATGTATGTGCACGCTGGATTCGCTCGTCCCTTAGCAGAACCGCAGGATGTTCGTGAGGGGTGGGCGGAAACGATCAGGTCACTTTATGACCAGGCCGAACGCCAGGAACTGCGTGTTGCGGGCCAGACTTTGGCCGGGGACTTCAGTACGGAAAATGAACAGCGCATTCTCGCTTTGCATCAGGCGCGTCAGGATCATGACGGGCAAGGGTGAAAGCGCTTTGATTTTTCGTGGAAAATACGGTTAAATTCCATGTTCGGATTCGGGTGATACGGGTTGGGAATGGCAGTCAAGAAAACAGGTAAAACAGCGAAAGGTTCCGCCGCAGCAGCCAAGAAGGTTGCGCGCGTGGCCAAGGTCGCAAAGAAGACAGAAAAGGTAACCCGCGTGCCGGCAAAAGCTCCGACGAAATCGAAGACACAGGCCGCGTCTAAATCCGCAGCCAAAACCAAAACAGTGAAGCCGGTCGCCGCCAAGAAACCGGCGCCGAAGCCAGCACCGAAATCAGCAAAGGCTGCGAAATCCGCGCCCGCTAAAAAAACAGCGAAGCCCGTGGCCAAGCCGACCAAATCCACCAAGCCTGCCGCAAAGCCCGCGCCGTCGAAAGCAAAGGCTCCGATCAAGCAGCCTGTAAAACCACAAGCGAAGGCCCCGGCAAAAGCTGCGGCTAAACCGCAGGCCAAGCCTGTCGCAAAACCAGTGGTGAAGGCGGCCGCGCCGAAGGCACCGCCCATTGCCAAGAAGCCGGTGACGGCGACGAAAACGGCTCCTCAGCCGAAGGTTGAAGATAACAAAAACAAGAATGCAAAAGGTTCCGTCGGTTCCACGAAGATGAGCGTAAAACAAACACCTCCTGCGGTTGAAGATGATGTTAAGGCCGCAAAGGGCAAGAAAGCCCCCGTTGCGGACAAAGCCGCAAAAGGACAACAGCAAGAAGCCACAACCGACGACGCCCCGGCCAAGCCGCGCGGCTCGCTGGAATCCATCGTCAAGAAATTGGTGACCAAGGGTAAGGACCGTGGGTTCCTGACCTATGACGAAATCAACAGCGCGATTCCGGCTGAGGAGTTTTCCTCGGAACAGATCGAAGACGCGATGGCGACCATGTCCGATGTGGGCATCCAACTGGTCGATAGCGAAGACGATGTTGAAGACGCCGAGAAGGGCGAAGAATACCAGACCGGCGGTAATATCAGTTCCGACGATTCTGGCCGGACCGATGACCCGGTGCGGATGTACCTGCGCGAGATGGGCTCGGTTGAGCTGCTGTCCCGCGAGGGTGAGATTGCGATTGCCAAGCGGATCGAAGCTGGCCGTGAAATGATGATTGGCGGCATTTGCGAAAGCCCGCTGGCCATTGAATCCATGATTGCCTGGTACGAAGCGCTGCAGAAGGGCGATATCCTCCTGCGCGAAGTCATTGACCTGGATGCCACCTATGGCGATTCCAGCGATGGCGCACCGCCGGCGGATGATCTGGACGAACCCGAAGGTGAAAATGCCGAGGGCGCAGAAGGCGGCGAAGAAGAAAACGCCGTGTCCCTGTCCGCGATGGAACAGGAATTGCTGCCGCAGGTGTCTGAAAGCTTCTCGAAGATTCAGAAAACCTACAAAAAGATGCAGAAGGTGCAGCAGGAGCGTTTTGAACATCTGCAAAACGCCAAGCAGCCCCCGGCCGCGACGAACAAGAAATATGACGATCTGAAAGCGCAGATGGTCGAGCTGATGAACGAAGTGCGTTTGAACAACGCTCGTATCGAACAGTTGGTTGGCCGTTTGTATAAAATGAACCGCGAAGTCGTCAGTCTGGAAGGGCGCTTGATGCGTCTGGCCGTTGATTGCGGCGTGAAGCGCGAAGAATTTTTGCAAAACTACTATGGTTCCGAACTCGACCCGAACTGGCTGACCAAGGTTGCCAAGCTGGCGGGCAAGGGCTGGGCCAAGTTTGCCGAGAAGCACGTGTCCGAAGTTGGTGAAATCCGTACGCAAATCGTAACGGTGACCGACGATGCGGGCGTGCCGTTGGGTGAATTCCGCCGTATCGTTGGTACGGTGCAGAAGGGCGAACGCGAAGCCGCCCGTGCGAAGAAAGAGATGGTTGAGGCCAACCTGCGTCTGGTTATCTCCATCGCCAAAAAATACACCAACCGTGGTTTGCAATTCCTGGATTTGATTCAGGAAGGGAACATCGGTTTGATGAAGGCGGTTGATAAATTCGAATATCGCCGCGGTTACAAATTCTCGACCTATGCCACATGGTGGATTCGTCAGGCGATCACGCGCTCCATCGCGGATCAGGCCCGGACCATCCGTATTCCGGTGCATATGATCGAAACGATCAACAAACTGGTGCGCACCAGCCGCCAGATGATGCACGAAATCGGCCGCGAACCGACACCGGAAGAACTGGCCGAACGTTTGCACATGCCGCTCGACAAGGTGCGTAAGGTTCTGAAGATTGCGAAAGAACCGGTCTCCCTCGAAACCCCGATCGGTGACGAAGAAGATTCGACACTGGGCGATTTCATCGAAGACAAGAACGCGCTTCTGCCGGTTGATGCGGCCATTCACTCGAACCTGCGTGAAACAACCACGCGCGTTCTGGCGACCCTGACCCCGCGTGAGGAACGCGTCCTGCGGATGCGTTTCGGTATCGGCATGAACACCGACCACACGCTGGAAGAAGTGGGGCAACAGTTTAACGTGACGCGTGAGCGTATTCGTCAGATTGAGGCGAAGGCCCTGCGCAAACTGAAACACCCGAGCCGCTCGCGCAAACTGCGCAGCTTCCTGGATACATAAGCACAGGCGTCAATGTCCGGTACTTGGAAACAATCATGGCACGACCACGGATCTCTGATCGTGGTCGTGTTTGCTTATTATCTGGTTGTGTCCGGTGTTGCGGTGTTCGGGCTTGGCGTTCCGGCACGGGAATTGTTGCAGGGTGTTGGCTATGCCCTGATGGCTTTGCTGATCGCCTTTGCGTTCTGGGGCGTGTTGCTGGCGCTGGCGTATGGCCGGGCGATTTTCGCGGCGGTGCCCGGCGGGCGCAAGGGGTTCACCCAACGGCTGCATACGATTTTTGACCAGATCATCCATCCCTATACGACATGGCCTGTTCTGGCCGATACCATTTTGGGAACGGTGGCGATTATTGGCCTCAGCCAGTTCTTTATCGGCAAGGGGCTTCTGCCCTTACTGGACAATTACCATTGGGACCCAATGATGATCCATTGGGAAGAAATTTTTCACGGCGGGCGCTCGGCCATGGACTGGCTGGGTGGGTTGTACGCGCACCCATGGATTATTCGCGCGATTGATAAGATTTATATTCTCTGGTTCCCGGTGATGTTTGGTACCACGTCATGGGTTGTGTTCTGTGACCGCAACCGCGTGCGGCGTTTGCAATATCTCTGGGTGTATTGCGTGTCGTGGATGGTGATTGGCACGGGGTTGGCGATTACGCTGGCCTCCGTCGGGCCGATTTATCTGAAGGACTTTTACCCGGACCTGCCACTGAACGGATACACCGCGCATCTGGCCGCCTTGCAGGCCATTCATGAACAAACGCCGCTGCGCGCTTTGGATATTGCCGTGACGTTGAAAGATTTATGGGGTGATGAAACCAAGCTGGACATGAATGCCATTTCCGCGATGCCCAGCATGCATGTCGCCGTGGCGTGGTTGCTGGTGCTGTATGGCTTTGCCGTGCGGCGCTGGTGGGTGATGGCGTTTATGGGGGCGTTCTTTACCACCATTATGGTCGGTTCGGTCGTTCTGGGCTGGCACTATGCCATTGATGGCTATGTCAGCATCGTGATCATCACGGGCCTGTGGGCTGTGGCCGGGTGGGCTTTGCGCCGGAAAATGGGCGAAAAAGCCGGGCAAAAGCCCGACATCCAGTCCGCCGCCCCCCTTGATAGGGCCGTACAACCCTGATACGACAATAGATGAAAAGGGCCAGTAGCTCAGTTGGTTAGAGCGGACCGCTCATAACGGTTTGGTCGCTGGTTCAAGTCCGGCCTGGCCCACCATTTTTCCCCTGAAAATCCATTATTATCTCAATGAGTTGGAATCCACCCGCAGGGAGCTCAGACGTGAGGCAAGCTGCTGTGTTTAACCTTAGGCTATTGAGATTTAAATTTTCCGTGCAGGCTCGAACAGCTGACATAAAGAAGAGCAACGCCCGCGAGAGGAACATACGTTTCCAGATTGATTAACTTGCTCAAAAGATCTTTGCTAAAGCCGCTAAAAATTAAAAGGATGGCGGTCGGCAAGGATACGCCCGTCAAAAAGACTACGATGGTATCATCAAGCCGACAAGGCCTTCTCTTAAAAAGGTTAAAACACCACAGTGTTAAAACACAAAGTAGTGCGGTAGAAATTGGGGCGAATTTTATAATTGTATCAATCATTTTTTTGCCCCTTGAATAAATGAGCTAAAACAAACCCTCCTGCGGAAACTGCAATTGTTATTGGTAGCGTTGCGCCAAGGCTCGCCACTAAAATTCCGGCGCCAACGGCTGTACCAACCTCAGAGATACTTGTTTTTACCTCTACACTTTGTAGGGCATAGCCATGCTCAGTTATGCGTTTAATAATATCTTTGGGATTTGCCCCAACAAGCGGCGTTTCTTCAATAAGTTCTTTCGTTTTGAAGAGTGTTAATGTGTCCAGTTCTTTTTGTAAGGAGAGCGGGATGACATCACTAGGCGGTGTGCCATGCTTGACAAAGAGAAACATGGCCTTACTGCTAGCTTCATATATATCGCATTGCATCTTTTAAAATTCCTTGTGAAGCGGCCCACTCACATACAGAGCGCGGGAATCTACTATTGTTGCTAAGTACATAACATCTAGATTGTAAAAGCAGTACAATTTTTGCATTGGCAACACGCGCATTGAAGGTTGAAATTACTCCAAAAAATGTTTGTATGGGGCAATTAACAAGGGGGGGGCTTGTGGATAAAACTGTATTTTTATTCAATTAGTTAGGGGGTGGTGGGCGATTTTCTTCGGGGTCTATTGCCCCATATTACCAAAAACCTTGCGCTATAGTTTTTTACATATTATTGTCGCCGGTGTGCGTAAAGAACCGGGGCAAAGGCTCAGCTATAAAACTCGGAAAAACACGAGGCAGGGATGGGATTATGAAGCGTAACAATAATAAGAATGCCAACCAAAAACGGACGCGGCAGCTTCAAGAGCGGCAGGCCCGCCATAACAATCCCAGCACCGCCAACGATATTCTGGTCGAATTTAATGCCGTTGGGCGGATGAAGGGGCTGACCCATTCTTCCGGGCGTCGTCAGGTGCAGGGCATTACCATTGATGATGCGCGCGCCCGGTTGTTGGATGATGGAATTTTTATGAAGCCGACGGATGATGGCGGATGGATGATTGAATCCAGTCTGGTCGATGTTCCGGCTCTGGTCCCCAACCATCACCCGATGGAACTATTCGCACGCAAGCACCAACAGGCTTACGGTGCGGACAAGCCGTTGTTCAATTATGAATTCCTGACCAAGTGCCTCAACCTGAAGCAGGGTGAGAAACGTCCGACGGTGACGTTCACCTTTATTCTGGATGCGGATTTGAATTTGAAATCCTATTCCGTCGATCGCACGGTTTTTGAAAATCTGAAACAGTGCAATGACAACGATATTGTGCGTGAACTGGCCAAGGGCGATCCCGATGTTCAGCGTTGGATGGATTTGGGCCACCGCCTGCATGAAAAGCGCACGAAAGAGATGGCGCAGGTCTGCAACAATCTGGCCGTGAATGACAATATTCAACCGACATCCGCACCGCATTTCCCGCCCCATCCGGGGTACGAGGGCACCGATCTGGTCCATGAAATCATGCGCATGACCAACCTGGCCGCGGCGGAATATTTCGTCGATAACAAACTGCCCGCACCGTTCAAACAGGCGCAGGGATTTTTCAAAGTCCTGCACGCATCGACAGATTTCAACTTCGATCTGGAATGCAACAATATCGCGCTGGATGTTATCGATACGATTGTCCGTACGGCGCCGCCTTATGCCAAAATTTCATCGCCGATGCAGAAATATCGCGATTTTCTGGGCTTAAAAATCCTGACACGTCATCTGGATGGTAAAACATTGCAGGTCGCTGATGCCAAGGATGTTGAGCGTTTGACGACAACGTTCAACAAGGCCACAACCAAGCAGGACCATACAACACAACCGGGGTGGCATACGATTTGGGTGGAGCATCGCGCGGGGCAGGGCGCATCACCGCACCAGGCGATGGAGCGCGATCTGACAACAGATATCGGGGCCCTGCGCAAGGAATGCAAAGATCGCGGCTGGAAAATGCCAAAACTGGCGGAGCGTTTGTTGCTGGTGAATGGCGTGGACATTGTTATGGTCGCCCTGAAATGCAATGAAGCCGAAGACGGCAAAAAAATCGCCTGGGCCGCCCATTATGATGCCGCAACCGCCCTGAACATGGCGGCCAAACGGATGACGCGGCAGATCCAGCCGTCGCCTGCACCAGCGCCGCAGGGCCCAAAACCTTAAGCCCCTTTCAGTGGGCGGCGTAAAAATGGTATAGATTTTTTATGTCGCCCATCATTCTGATCATCACCATCTCAACCTTCCTTACCGCGATCCTGTCCGGCATGTTTGGCATGGCGGGTGGGTTGATTTTGATGACGATTTTGCTGGGCTTTATGCCCGTTGCCGCGGCGATGAGCGTGCATGCGTGCATTCAACTGGTGTCCAATGCGTGGCGCAGTTTTTTGTGGCGGCGGCATATTGTGTGGCGGGTGTTGCCACCGTATTTCGCGGGCATGGTGGCGGGGTTTGGCATTATGCTGATGGTCCGGTTCGTGCCGGACAAGGGCGTGGTGTTTCTGGCCATGGGGGCGTTGCCGTTGCTGGCCATGGCGGGTGAACGGTATGTGACGCTGTATATCACCAACAAGGTGCATACGTTTTTCACCGCGACTATTTTGACCTTCGTCCAAATGACGGCGGGGGTGGTGGGGCCGTTGCTGGATTTGCTGTATAACAATGCGCCGTTGACGCGCAAAGAAATCGTCGGCACCAAGGCGTTTACGCAAAGCACGATGCATTTAACCCGGTTGATCTATTTCGGGTCGCTGGTGCCGTTGGTCAGCGGGCAGGCCGTGTGGCCGGATTCGATTCCGGGCTGGGCCATCCCCGGTTTTATGGTGGCGGCCATTGCGGGCACGTCGGCGGCGGGGGTGATTCTGCACCGGATGAGCGATCACCATTTTAAGAAATTCACCCGGATATTGGTCACAATCGTCTGCCTGTATTGTCTGGGGCAGGGTGTGCGGCTGACATTCTTTTGATTATGAAAATTAAAAGCGCTTAAAAGGGCGATTTTCTGCCAAAAAGGGCGCAGAAACATTGACTTGATCCCATAAAACCGTCTAAAACCGGGGCACTCCCGAAAAGCACCATGACTTGGGTGCGTTGGCCGAATGGTTCGGCCAATACCAATGGATATCGGGACAATAATGTTCGAAAGGAAACGACAATGGCGTTGAAACGTCCAAGTGCTAAATACAAAATTGACCGCCGCTTGAGCCTGAACCTGTGGGGCCGTGCAAAGTCCCCGTTCAACAAGCGTCAAACCGCTCCGGGCCAACATGGTGCACGCCGCGGCAAACTGTCTGACTATGGTCAACAGTTGCTGGCGAAACAGAAATTGCGTCTGCACTACGGCAACATTGGCGAGCGTCAATTCCGCCGCTACTATCTGGAAGCATCCCGCTTGCGCGGTGATACCGGCCAGAACCTGATCGGCCTGCTGGAGCGTCGTCTGGATGCGGTTGTTTACCGCGCGAAATTCGTACCGACCGTGTTCGCAGCCCGTCAGTTCGTAAACCATGGTCACGTGACCGTGAACGGCAAACGCGTGAACATTCCGTCCTACCAAGTCAAAGACGGCGATGTCATCGAAGTGCGTCAGAAATCCAAAGACATGGGTCTGGTTATTTCCGCTCTGGAATCACAAGAGCGTAACCTGCCGGAATACATCCAAGTGGATGAAAAGGCGAAGAAAGCCGTATTCCTGCGCGCCCCGAAACTGGAAGACGTTCCGTACGCTGTACAGATGGAACCGAACCTGGTCATCGAATATTACAGCCGTTAATCGGCACAAGAATACGAAGAAGGCCGCCCCAACTGGGCGGCCTTTTTTGTTGCGCGATTATGACGAAGTTGCGTAGGTTGCCCCCATAAGATCAGAAGAGGGATATTGCGCCATGAATTATTCATTCCTGCCCAAGACTGAATTGGAAGCCTTGTTCCGGTCCGGCCGGTTCCAGCCGCGTCCGACCTTGGTGTACCACGAAGTATCCAGCATGGACGGCGCACGCTATGTCGAAGCGATTGTGGGCACGCCGGATGCGAAGATTTGCGGCGCATGCAATCGTTCCGATCTGGTCGCGTTGCTGGAAATGGCGAAGGCCGAGGGCGATACGGTTTTATCCAACCCCAATATTCAGACGGTGCAGGACACGATCGCCGAAATGGATATTCACATTGCCAACGGCCCGGCGCTGGCGGCGGAGGTTGAGCGGGCCCGGGCATCGGTTGTTGTTCCGTTTAAGCCACGCGCGCCAAAACTCTAACGCGCCTTATGACTGCGGTGTTGGGGCCGGAGATGGCTTCCGGTATGGGGCCACGGCGCGGTTGAGTGTGTTGATGTAATCATCATACGCATCCTTGGCCCCGGCCCGTTGCGCGGGTGTAATGGCCGAGGCACAGGGCGGCGGGCAAAAATCTTGGGCCATAAGCGGGTCCGTCGTTTCCCCCAATGTCTTGCGAATATCACGCCACATGTAGAATGCTTGCGCGCGCAATGTGTCTGGTGACGGTGTTGCGGCTTCGGTGATGGCATAGGCCTTGGCCAGAATATCATCCATCGTCATGGTGCGGATTGTGTGGACCGGGGTGCGGGCCACGAAATCATTGACCATCAACAATCCCTTCACCGTGTTGTGCGATGTAAAAGGCTGAGGAACGAAGGTCAGGTTGTCCGGCCATCCCGATACCTTGTCCGCAATCATGCCCGTTTCATCCGTCATGATCATGTCGGCGTAGGTGTCACCTTGTTGAAGGCTGTGCAGATGACGGAAATATTGGGCCATACCGCGCGATGCGGCATAGGGCGTTAAATATTTTGCATGGCCTTCTTGTGCCATTTTCAGTGCGCTGGCCACATCGGCAAAGGTTTCGGCCTTCTGGTGAAGCACTTCAATCTGCATCCGCGCATCGTTATGGCGGGCGTAATCCGCAAATGATGATTCATGGAGTGGCGGCAGATTGTGCATCGCCACCGTATAACGCGTGTCAATCGCGTGGAACCCTTCGTGCAGTTTGATGAAGCGTTCAGCCAGCGGCGGTGGAATGTGCAGGGCGTCAACGTCAATATCGGGCGCAATTTTCTTGAAATTGTCCGGGTGGATTTTGCTGAACATAAACAATGTTCCATGCTCCGGAATGCCGGGCAAATCGCCAAAGACAACCCACAAATCATTGCGCGGCCCCGATCCGTTGTTGCCAATATTTTCGTGATTGGGAATGGCCACGGGGGCGCGGTTGTAATAGGCACTGCCCAGCATTGCGACAGTGTCCGGGCTGGGCGCGACACCGGATAAAGTTTTGATAAGGGAGGGCAGAACGGTTTCCGCCGTAACGCCGACCGCGCCGTGCGGTGCGTTGTCCATGGCGTTTTCAATGGCCACGCTGTTGAGGACGATAACGGGCGTCGCACTGTGACGGGTAAACAGATGCGTGAGTTCGGTGCTTGTATCGATGCTGGACGGATAGGGCGGATGGTTGTCATTGTCGGGCATCGTGGACGATGTCTGACACCCGGCCACAAGGGCGAAGGATAAAACGATGGCTTTGCCCCATCGCGCGGCTGTGCCTTTTATCGGCATCATATATGTCCCTGTTTATAGTCTTTTTTATTTTATGGGACGAATCTACGGCGAAAGGGCGGGCTTGTCCAGTTTTGGCCAAGGGGGAAGGAAATTGGCGGATTTGCGCCGTTTATGGCGCGGTGCGGACCCGGGCCCAGTTGGTATAGGCGCGCAGGGCCATGGCCATCAGGATGAAGTTGTAACAGACATAGCCATATTGGGCCGAAATGCTGGCCACGGCGATGCCGCTGATGCAGGAAATGGCGGAAAAGACGAAGCCAATGCGGTTTTGTTTGCCCAGAGCATAGGTCGCGGAAATGCCGAAAATGACGGACACCCAATCGAGCCCGTAATAGGTTGTCAGCGAATTGATAAGCAAGTCCAGCATGGCAAAGCTCTCCTCCGATACAGGAAACTTGCCATAATTTTCTTAATAAAGGGTTTAATGGTCGGGGGTCAGTCGTGCCCGATGCGGCGGCCAGCCAGAACGGAAATCATGCCGTGGAAGGTGCGGACTTCCTGCTCCGTCATCTGCGTGCGGCCCAGCATGTTGCGCAAATTGCGGACGATGGATGGTTTCATCTCCTGCGAACGGAAGAACCCGGCATCATCCAGCGCATCCTCCAATCGTTCATACAGATTGACCAGCGCATCATGTGTGGCCAGAGCAGAGTCACCTGTGGGCAGTTGTTTCGGCGGTGTGGCATCGCCCGCGCTCATAAATTCATGGCAGACCAGTAACACCGCTTGCCCCAGATTGAGGGAGGAGAAGCCGGGGTTCAGCGGAATGGTGATAATCGATTGGGCCAGCGCCACATCATCATTGGCCAGCCCGCTGCGTTCCGCGCCGAACAGGATGGCGGTTTTTTCGCCGGACCGGATCCGTGTGTGCATGTCCTCCGCGGCACCGCGCGCGGTCAGGACGTGCTTGACCATATCGCGGGGGCGGGCGGTGGTGGCGTAGACGTGATTGATATCGGCCAAGGCTTCCGCCGTTGTGGCGAAAACTTCGACAGGCGGCATCAAGGCGAGCGCGCCGGATGACATGGCCTCCGCCGCCGGGTTGGGCCAACCATCACGTGGCGCGACCAGACGCATACGGGATACGCCACAATTCATCATCGCGCGCGCAGCGGCACCGATATTTTCACCCATTTGCGCGCCGACAAGAACGACCACAGGGCCGTGGTCCTGTGGGGTGTCGATTTGTGTGCGATCTGTTCCGGTCATGTTTTGAACTCGGTTATTCTTTCCTGATCGTCACCCCGGCGAAGGCCGGGGTCCATGCGATCTATCCTATGGATACCGGCCTTCGCCGGTATGACGAAAGAGCTAGTATTAAGCCGCGGCGCGTTTTTCGGTTAAACGCTGGCGCGCTTTATCCGGGCCAATCAGCGGCAGCAGCACGGCCAGTTCCGGGCCATGATCCATGCCCGTCAAAGCCTGACGCAGCGGCATGAACAAGTCCTTGCCCTTGCGGCCCGTGGCGGTCTTCACCGCTTCGGTCCATGCTTTCCATGTGGTGCCATCCCACGGGGCGGCGGGCAGAAGCTCGGCGGCCTGTGCGGCGAAATCGGAATCGGCGATGATCGGTTCAACCGGGCCGTTGGCCACATTCCACCAATCCTGCACATCGCTCAGACGGTCGAGGTTGGGGCGCACGGCATTCCAGAAATTTTCATCCAGATCTTTCAAGCCCATTGTGGCCAGACGATCCTTCACCGATGCGAAAGACAGCTCGTGAACGATTTTCGCGTTCAGGCGCAGGAGTTCTTCCATATCGAACTTCGGCGCGCCCTTGGAAAATTTGGACATGTCGAATTGATCGATCAGCGGTTGAATCGACGTGAACGGTTCAATTGGGTCTGCGCTGCCCAGGCGGGACATCAGGCTGATAATCGCCATCGGTTCCAGTTTCTCGGTTTCGCGCAGATCGCGAACGCTCAAACTGCCAAGGCGTTTGGACAATTTTCCGCCTTCGGAATCCGAAATCATCGGCAGGTGGGCGAATTGCGGCACCGGGGCGCCGATGGCTTCGAACATCTGCACGTGCATGGCGGTGTTGGATACGTGGTCTTCGCCGCGCACAACGTGGCTGATTTTGTAATCAATATCGTCGATGACGGAGCAGAGGTGGTACAGCGGCGTGCCATCTTCGCGGATCAAAACCGGATCGGACACCAATGCGCCATCAAACTTCACCGCGCCACGGATCAGGTCATCCCATTCAATCGCGGTCGGGTTCATTTTGAAACGCCAGTGGGCTTTGCGGCCTTCGGCTTCGAATTTGGCGATTTGATCGGCGGTCAGGTTCAGCGCCGCGCGGTCGTAAATCGGGGGCAGGCCGCGGGACAGGGCGGTCTTGCGTTTCAGCGCCAGCTCTTCCGCCGTTTCATAGCAGGCGTAGAGGCGGCCACTGGATTTCAATTGTTCGATGACGGCATTGTAACGGTCGCCACGGTCGCGTTGACGGGCGTGGTCGTCCCAGTTCAGGCCCAGCCAGTTCATGGCGGCTTCGATATCGGCTTCGTATTCCGGCTTGCTGCGTTCCACATCGGTGTCGTCGATACGGAGCAGGAAGCTGCCGCCATTTTTGCGCGCGAACAGCCATGTAACAATGGCGGCGCGCACGTTACCAACGTGCAGATAACCGGTGGGGGACGGGGCGAAACGAACGCGAACGGACACGGTTTAAACCTTTCAAATTTATCTCAGTGCTGTCATCCCCGGCCAGAAGCGGCGCAAGCCGCGCCGCCGAACGGGGATCCAGTTGTTATGTGCGGCGCATTGCGCCGCGCCTTTATTGTGCCAGATCCCCGCACAAGGGCGGGGATGACGGGTGGTCTAAGGCTTTGCAATATATCGGTTTTACCCCCCGTGGTGCAAGGGTGCTTTAGGTGTAAAAACCTATTGTTTTTCAACCGTATAGCCGTTGGTGATGGGGTAACGGCGGTCGGGGCCGAAGGCCTTGCGCGAAATTTTCGTGCCCGGGGCGGATTGGCGGCGTTTATATTCCGCCCGGTCCAGCAATTTCTGCACCCGTGTGACGGTTTGCAAATCGTGCCCGGCGGCCACGATTTCGGCGATGGATTGATCCCCTTCGATCAGGGCGAACAGGATCGCATCCAGCACGTCATAGGGCGGCAGGGAATCCTGATCCGTCTGGTTGGCGCGCAATTCGGCGGTGGGCGGACGCGTAATGGTGCGCTCCGGCATCACCGGACCGTGCGGGCCAAATCCGCCCGCCGGATGGTGGGCGTTGCGCCAGCGCGACAGGGCGAACACATCGGTTTTATAAACATCCTTCAACGCATTAAACCCGCCGCACATATCGCCATACAGCGTGGCATACCCGGTGGCCATTTCCGATTTGTTCCCGGTGGTTAAAACCATGCGGTTGGTCGCGTTGGACAGGGCCATCAACGCCACGCCACGGCTGCGCGATTGTAAATTTTCAAATGTGATGGATGGTGTATCGGGGTTGAAGTTGGACGCCAGCTCTTTCTCAAACGCCTGCACCATTGGAACAATGTCGATGGATTGGTGTGCGATGCCCAGCAGGCGTGCGCTTTCCGTTGCGTCGTCCAAACTCTCCTGCGCTGTATACGGGCCGGGCAGCATCACGGTATGCACGGCGGACGGGCCGAGCGCGTCGGTGGCAAGGGCGGCGGTCAATCCGCTATCGATCCCGCCGGACAAGCCCAGCAGCACGCCGGGGAAGCCGTTTTTCGTGACGTAATCGCGCAGGCCCAGCATCAACGCGCCATACATGCGCTCCATGCCTTCGGGGACGTGGCGGGTGTGCGTGGTTTGACACAACAGGACACCTGTGGCGGTTGCGGTCCAGATGCTGTCGGCGCGGTCCTCGGAAAATGTATCCAGTTGTGCGATAACATCGCCGGATTCACGCATGATGAAGGATGCGCCGTCATAGACAATGGCATCCTGTCCGCCGACCTGATTGGTGTAGATCAGCGGCAGTCCGGTTTCGGATGTGCGTTTTTTGGCTTCCGTTCTGCGTTTTTCATGCTTGCCCATGTCAAACGGGCTGCCGTTAATCGCGATTAAAATTTGTGCGCCGTTTTGTTTTAGATTGGCGGAGACATCCGGGAACCACATGTCTTCGCACACCATGACGCCCAACGTGTAGCCACGGAAAGCGATGGGAGCAGGCAGGGGTCCGGATGTGAAAATGCGTTCATCATCAAACACGCCGTAATTGGGCAGATGATGTTTCAATCGCGTTTCAACAATTTTTCCATCACCGATCAACAGGGCGGCGTTATACGGTTTTGGCTGCCCGCTGGAAATCGGTGCGCCGAGCAGGATATGGGTGCGGCGACCCGCGGTGGCGGCGGCAATGCGGTCAATGGCGGCGGCACAGGAGGCGAGGAAGGCGGGTTTTAACACCAGATCCTCCGGCGAATACCCGGCCAGAGCCAGTTCCGTGAAAATGATCAGGTCGGTGCTATCCGGCGTATCATCATAATATTGCAGGATTTTTTCCGCATTGGCGGTGACCGCGCCCACGGTCGGGTTCACCTGAGCCAGCGTGATATGCAATGGTTCCAATATGGTCGTGGTCATCCTATAATCCCCATCCAGTCCGCCCGATCATAGCGCGTTTAAGACATGGTTTTAAGTAAGGATATTGCATTATGCCCGATTTCAAAGATCCTTTAGCCCGGCAAAGCGTTTTGTGGGGGGATCAATATGCCCTGACCATGGCGCAGGCGTTTTTTACCAACGGCAAACACAATGTGAATGCCACATTCCATGCCTTTATCCGCAAAAATCCCTTCGGTGGGGCCTATCTGGTCACGGCGGGGCAGAATATCGTTTTTGAATGGTTGCAACGCTGGCGGTTCGGACCGGATGAAATCGAATGGATGAAACGCAAAACGGTCGTTGATCCGACAACGGGCGCGGAACATCCTTTGTTCACCGACGATTTTATCGCGATGGTGAAGGATGCTAAACTGGAACTGAGCATCGATGCCATGCCGGAGGGCGAGTTGGCCTTCCCCGATGAACCGATCATGCGGGTGCATGGACCCTTGTGGCAATGTTTGATGGTCGAGGCGGCCTTGTTAAACGCGATCAATTCGCAATCCTTGTTCGCCACGTTGGCCGCGCGGTTGGTGGATGTGGCCGATGGCGTGCCGATTTTGGAATTTGGCCTGCGCCGGGCGCAATGTATTGGCGGGTTGGAGCCATCACGCGCCGCGTGGATTGGCGGCGTGGCGGGCACATCGAACATGCAGGCCGATCTGGCCTATGGCATTCCCTCCACCGGAACCTTCGCCCATGCGTGGGTGATGGTGTATGAAGACGAGGTTGAATCCTTCGCCGATTATGCCCGCGCCATGCCGTATAACGGCGTGTTTCTGGTCGATACATACGACACGGTGCAGGGCGTGAAACGGGCTATTGCCGCGTGCCAATCCGCCGGAATCACCATGAAGGGCATTCGTCTGGATTCAGGCGATCTGGCGTATCTGTCGAAACGGTCCCGCGCGTTACTGGATGCCGCTGGATTTACCGATGCGAAAATCGTGGCATCGAATGATCTGGACGAAGAAACCATTCTGGCCATTCGTCAGGAAGGCGGGCGCATCGATATGTGGGGCGTGGGCACCAATCTGGCCACGTCCAAGGCGCAACCGGCCTTGGGCGCGGTGTATAAATTGGGCGCTGTGTTCGGGGCCGATTTGTCACAAGCCGAAATTGATGCCGTGCGGACACAGGTGCGGGCCGGGTCCATGCCGCAATGGGATAAAAATTTCATGCGCGATGTGATTAAATTGTCGGAGCAGGCGATTAAAATATCCATTCCCGGGGAATTGGATGTCTTGCGTTACGTCGTGTATGACGGAGACAAGGCCGCCCGGTATAACGGGGACACGATTGTTCCGGTGTTTATGAAAGATCCCGTGGCAGATGGTGCGTTGATTGCGCCGGTCACCTCCATTCGTCGTGACGATGACACGCGCCGGAAAAACTTTGCGGTGGGAACCCACGTCTATCGTCCACTCACGCCGATTTTTCAGGCTGGCGCCATGGTTGTCGCATTGGAAGATGTCCACGCCGCGCGGGCGCGTGCGGCGCAGGGCTTGAAAATGCTGGACCCCACGCACCGCCGTTTGAAAAACCCGCATATCTACGTGGTCGGGATTGAAGAGGGGCTGTACCAAAACCGCCGCGATATGATCTTGCGATTGCGATCCCCGGACGTGGTTTAGACGCCACGCATGAGAGATAGTCACTGATTTTTCAGCACGTCATACCGGCGAAGGCCGGTATCCATACGATCCATCCACTGGATACCGGCCTTCGCCGGTATGACGATAGGGAGGATTTAAAAAACTCACTCCGCCGCGTGGGCGATCGTGCCCGTGGCTGGGGCCAGACGCAGGGATTTCAATTCCTCGGCCAGCATAAACGCCATTTCCAACGCCTGGTTCGCGTTCAAACGCGGGTCGCAGTGGGTGTGGTAACGGTCGGACAGGTTTTCCTCCGTAATATCCTGCGCGCCACCTGTGCATTCCGTGACGTTTTGCCCGGTCAGTTCCAGATGAATGCCGCCGGGGTGGGTGCCTTCCGCCGCGTGGACACCGAAAAACTCGCGCACTTCACCCAGAACATTTTCAAACTTCCGCGTTTTGTAACCGGATGATGATTTGAACGTGTTGCCGTGCATGGGGTCACAGGACCAGACGACGCTGCGTCCCTCACGCTTTACCGCGCGGACCAGCGGGGTCAGTTTTTCTTCCACTTTGCCATGGCCCATGCGGGCGATCAGGGTCAGGCGGCCGGGTTCGTTGTTGGGGTTCAGTGTGTCGATCAGGCGGATCAACGTATCCGGGTCCAGATCCGGCGGGCATTTCAGCCCGATCGGGTTGGCAATGCCGCGCACATATTCAATCTGCGCCCCTTCGGTCTGGTTCGTGCGCGCGCCAACCCACAGGAAATGGGCCGAACACGCATACCAATCGCCCGTCGTGCTGTCCACACGGGTCAGGGCTTCTTCGTAAGGCAGTAACAGAGCCTCGTGTGAGGTGTAGAAATTGGTTTCGCGAATGGTCGGAACTTTATCGCCCGTAATGCCGCATGCGCCCATGAAGGTCAGGGCTTGGTCGATGCGTGTCGCCAGATCTTCGTACCGTTCACTGAGGCTGCTGTCCTTGACGAAATCCAGATTCCATTTATGCACGCGGTTTAAATCGGCATAACCGCCTTGCGCAAAGGCGCGCAGCAGGTTTAGCGTCGATGCCGCCTGATGATAGGCACGGATCATGCGGTCCGGGTCGGGTGTACGGGACGCGGCGGTGAAATCAAACCCATTCACGTTATCGCCGCGATAGCTGGGCAGGGTCACGCCATCAATGGTTTCGTTATCATCGCTGCGCGGTTTGGCGAATTGCCCGGCCATGCGGCCCACTTTCACAATCGGCAATCCGGCGGCGAAGGTCATGACAATGGCCATCTGCAAAATCACACGGAATGAATCGCGGATTTTCCCGGCGCTGAATTCGGCGAAGCTTTCGGCGCAATCGCCCCCTTGGAGCAGGAAGGCACGGCCCGCGGCGACATCGGCCAATTGGGCGGTTAAATTGCGGGCTTCCCCGGCGAAGACCAGCGGGGGCAGGGCCTCCAATGCGTCTTCGACCCGTTTCAGGGCCAGAGCATCCGGATAGGCGGGCAATTGGCGGGCGGGCTTGTCGCGCCAGCTGGAGGGGGTCCAGTGTGTTCTGGTCATGATTTTTCCTCTAACTATCCGTATTTACATAGGTTTTTTGTTATTTTGCACAACAGCATAGCCGGAAAAACCATCTTATCACAAGCAAAGCCTTTATTTTTTAACCCTTTAATATTACCCTGAAAAAGCAGGTTTTTTTGGGTGTGGCGTGTCCTTTGTTCAGTGCACGGCCATTTTTATAGAAGAAAGTCGATTTTTTGCTGCACGAACTGGCTTTACGACCGCGCCAAAATTACTGGGCCACCTCGGCCCTGAAGGCTTTGCGTCCGCGTTTGCTGGACGTGCAGGGTGATGAAAAGGGATTCGGGGCCGACGATCTGGTGGCCGTTCTCGACACAATCATCGACAATTATGCTGACGACGATGCGCGCATTACCGATGTGTCCGAATTGCTGTTCGGGCCGGATCTGGTTGCCTATGGCGCGCGTGCGACATCCGTTTTCAATCGCTGGGCGGATGAAGGGGGCGGGCCATCCATGGTGGCCATGGTGGCGCACGCCATTGATCATTTCAACATTCCCCACGATCATCCGGGGGTGGGGTCTGTTTTAACGGCGGCCCTGCTGGCCGAATATCCGAACAATCTGCTGTATCACGGCAATGAACATTACCGCAAAGTGATGTTCCATGTGATCCGTTTGATGGTGACGCACCAGTCGGTGCAGGATGAAAAAGCCATCAAGCTGAGCGAAGCGCAGATTATCCAGATGTTGATTGCCGCCGCCATTCACGATCTGGGCCACGAAGGTGGCGATAACATGCGCGATGGCATTTATACGCCGGGTTACATGGAACAACGCGCGGTGGATATTGCCCGCCCGTATTTTCAGGCACTGGATCTGGACCGCGATTTGCTGGCCGAAATTGAAACCATCGTATTTTGCACCGACATCACTTTCTTCGCCGGGGAAAACAGCCCGTGCGTGCGGATGCGGAAAATTTTCGATTATTTCTTCGTCGGCAACGTGACCGAGGATGATATCGGCATGATGATGATCGGCAAATTGCGCCGGTTCGATGAAAATCCGGCTCTATCGATGATGGCCATGCTGCTGCATGAGGCGGATATCGGCTCTTCGGCAGGGCTCAGCTATGAACAAAGCCGTGTTGAAACCATGTCCATCATGGAAGAACGCGGCGTGATGACGGCGGGGCCAAAGATGTTGCTGGCCTTTATGACGCAACAGCTCAGCGGCGATATGATGACCCCGGCGGGCAAAGCCCTGTTCGGCCCGGCCATGCAAACCATCATGGAACAAGCCGCCGAAGAAATCGCCAACGGCGTTGAAAAATTCTGATTAGTTGACGGTATCCGTGCCCACATGGGTCGCGTCGCGGGATTCATCGATCCAGCGGCGGTGCAGCCATATCCATTGATCCGGGCGTTCGGTGATCCAGCGTTCCAGCATGGCGTGGGCGTCCATGATGACGTCTTCGACCTTGCGCGGGTTGCCCGCCTCGTCGAAAACGGGCAGGGGGTCATAAATGGTCAGGCGGCATTGCGTTTCGTTGATGCGTTCCAGCCGGGTGGGGATCAGCGGACATTTGAATTTCTGCGCCAGTTGGACGAAGGCCGTGCTGGTCATGGCGGGATGACCAAAGAAGGGCATGGCAATACCCTCGTTATATTTCTGGTCGATCAGGATGCCGACGACCCGGCCATCTTTCAGCGTTTGCACCAATTGGCGCGTGCCCTGTTTTGATTTCGGCAATGTTTGAATGCGGCCATTCATTTCGCGCAGGCGTTTCAAAAACCATCCGACATAGGGATTGTTCGGCGCGCGGACGATTGTATCGGCGCGGTACCCAAATTGGGTCAGCATCGTGGGCGGCTGTAATTCCCAATTCCCCAGATGGCCGGAGAACATGACGGCGGTGTTGCTTTCGCCTTCCATATTCAACACTTTGCCGGCGTCCACAACTGCGCACTGGCGGGCCAGTGTTTTGATGTGGGTGTATTCGGCAAATGTGCGGCCCAGATTGTCCCACATGCCGGTGATGATGCGGTCATACTCATCATCTGTACGGCCCGGTAACGCCATGCGGATATGGCGCATGGCCTTTTTACTGGCACCCAGATGCGGCCCCGCCTTGCGCCCCAGCCAGCCACCGATCCGGGATGCGGTGGCGGCGGGCAGAATGGCGAAAAATCCCATAATGGGCAGGATGGCGATAAACTGGATCAGATAGCGGAGATGTTTCATTTGTGAATGGCTCCAATCGCGCTGGCCAGACGGTCTGCATCATCGTCATTGATGCGAATGGATACGGGCAGGATTTCAACCGTGTGGCGCGCGACAAAATCAGCGGGCAGGCGCATGGCGTCTTTTTCCGTCGTAATCAAACGCGCATTCCCGGCTCTATGCACCAGTTGGTCCAGATCATCCGGCGTGTAGGGGTGATGGTCGGGGAAGGCGGTAAATCCGGTCAATTGATATCCGGATTCATGCAACGTGCCCTTGAATTTATCGGGCAGGCCAAGGCCGCAGAACCCGTGATGATGCATACCATGTTGCGGCATCGCATCGGCGGCCAGCCGAGCATGAATGATGGGTTTTCCGGATGGAACGCGGGCGGCGATATTGGTGCGGTCATTGCCGATAATGATGATAATATCGGCGCGGTTCAGCCCGTCATGCAACGGCGTGCGCAATGGCCCGGCGGGGATCATCAATCCGTTGCCGATACCGTGAATGCCATCAATCACCAGAATATTGAGATCGCGGTGCAATGACGTGTTGTGCAACCCGTCATCCATCACAATCATGTTGAATCCGTTTGTAACGGCGAATTGCGCGCCGTCATAACGGTTGCGGGATAAAATGGTCGTGCCATCACGGGACAGGAGCAGGGATTCATCACCCACAGTCGTGGCGTCATGCGCGGCCGTATCCACCACGATCGGCCCCGCTTGCGTTCCGCCATACCCACGGGTGAGAAAGGCCGGATTGCTGGCCAGTTCGCGTTCCTGAATAAGGCGCATAACGGCGCGGGCGATGGGGGTTTTTCCGGCTCCGCCGGCGGTGATATTGCCAATGCATATCACCGGGACGGATACTGATTGCGGACGCGCCGTGGCCATATGGACGGCGTGGCCCATGGCATATAACGCGGATGGCGCGGCCAAGGCCTGCGCGCGCCAATCGGCGGTATCCTTGTACCAGAAGGATGGGGTTTTCATGGCCATCTATGCCGCATCCGATTTTTTGGGTGTGGGCACCAACGGTGTAATCGCGGCCATGACGCGATCCAGAACGGCATTTTTCTCACGGGCAAAATGCTGGCCACGATTTTGCTGTTCAATCAAACGGCTTTGGTTGCGCAGCAGATCGTGCAAGGTTTCGGCAAACATAGCCGTATCGGTCAGGGCAATGGCGGCACCGTAATCGCGCATCTCGTCATACAAGGTTTGCTGGTTTTGCACCAGCGGGCCGTAGATGACGGCGGAGCCCAACTGGGCGGCTTCGACCGGGTTGTGCCCGCCGCCGCCATCGCGGCTGAAGGATCGGCCGATGCAGGATATGGGGGCCAAGCGGTAAAACAGCCCCAGTTCGCCCAACGTATCGGCGACATAAATGTCATCATCCATGCCGGGCAATTTTTTATCCGGACCGCGTAAACAGACGCGCAAATGTTCCGCACGGACCGTGGTGGCAATGACATCGCGCCGTTCCGGGTGGCGCGGCACGATGATGGTCAGCAATTCAGGAAAATCTGCAAACATCTTGCGATGCAGGGTGCAGGCCAACCCTTCTTCACCGTCATGCGTGCTGGCATACAGCCAGACGGGCCGCGCGCCAATGGCATCTTTCAGAGCGTGCAGATCGGTGGCGTTATACGGGAGCGGCAGGGACGCGAATTTCAGATTGTCCGTGCTGATGACGTTGGTGGCGCCCAATGCGCGGTAATTGGCCGCGTGTTCATCCGTCTGCGTCAGAATGGTGGTGAAGGTGGACAGCATCGGTGTAATCACGCTGCGCAGACTTTTCCAACGGCGCATCGACCGGGGTGACAGGCGGGCATTGACCAGAACGGCGGGAATATGCCGCGCGCGGATCGCGCCCAGCATATTGGGCCAGAGTTCAGATTCCATCCAGAGGACCAGATCGGGTTGCCAATGATCGACAAACCGTTCCACCCACATGGGGTGATCCAGCGGATAAAATTGGTGGATGGCGCGCGAGGGCAGGCGGTTCTTCATCAGCTCCGCCGACGTCACGGTGCCCGTGGTCACCAGAATGTTGAGGTCCGGGTGCGCGTCGAGCAGGGCGGTGATGAGGATCAGGGTCGATTGCGCTTCGCCAACACTGGCGGCATGGAACCAGACCAGCGGACCAGCGGGGCGGGCATGACCAGCCACACCCATCCGTTCGTTCAAACGGGTGGGGTCTTCCTTGCCGCGCTTGACGCGGGTGGCCAGCAACAGCCGCAAGGCCGGGGTCCCGGCCCGCATCAATGTCCTGTAAATCCGTTCCATGGTCCTTTAAGTCCCGGAAATTCCTTGTAGGGCATGTCCCCAATTTTTGGCTTTTGGCCTGCAAGCCCCGCTTTTCTGCGCTTCCGCTCCTCAAATACATCAATGTATTCTGCGGTGCGGTTCTCGAAAATCGTGCCTTGCAGGCCAAAATCCTGCAATTGGGGACACGCCCTAACCTTGTGTTAGGCAAATGGGCGTATCGTAATGGTATGAAGATATAAGGGGTACACACCCCTTTGACCAGTAAAAATCGGCCATAATCGGCTGAAAATCAATGGATTAGCCGCCTAAACGGAAAGGATTTCCGCCGTGACCGATTCCCATATGGATCCTGTCTCCCTCCGCCGAAAACAGGTTTTGGACGATGCCCTGACGCAATTGCGCCAGACCCGCGACCAATTGGACCCGGCCTTGCTGGCCCGGGTGCGGGCGTTGATCGGGGACCGGACCTTGCTGGATTTGATGCAGCCGATGTCCGATGACCGCCCATCCCTGCCGCCGGGAGCCAAGGCCTGGAACCCCGCCGCGGATATCAAGCCCGAGCCAGTAAAGCCGGGATACGAGGCGATTGATCGCCGTCGCAATTTGCAAACCATCCGTTTGTTTCTTGAGCTTCAGCCTCAAAACAAAAGCGTCCAGACCAAGGTCCGAACGCTGATGTCTGAATTCTTCAACTGATTTTGTAATCTGTCCCTTACGGGGCCGTGCTCGCACAGGTCGACAGGTTGTATGCGCAACCCGGGTTGATACAGATATGTTCATCATACGGCGTCATGTTCACGCGTGTAACGCGGACCCCGGTCGGGATCGGCGCGGAACAGGAATTTGATGCGAACAACCCGGCATAGGAGTTATACGTTTCCGTCTGATACTGGTCGCCGGAGTTGGATGCAACGCTGCGCATGTTGCCGAGGCGGCCATCGCCGGAGCAGGTGAAGCCTTGGTGGCCCACGCCAACGCGCGGTTCAACGAAATCTGACAGCATAAAGAAGCCATCTTTGCTTTCTTCGGCGAAGTTATAGCATTTGGCGGCTTCCCACACGAGCGCCATGGTGTTGCAGTTGAATACCGTGCTGCCACCAAAAGCGGATTGCATGGTGTAGTCGCCAGGGAAACGGCCGCCGCCATAATTGTGGGCGAAGCTGTTGTTGGCGATGTAGTTCATCAATCCGGTGGTGACCAGATTGTTCAGCGCGGCGTCCATAGATGTCGGCGACAGGATAACGCCCCAGCGTGTGGTTTCACTGAACAGGCTGATGGCCTGTTGGGCCAAGGCTTGGAGCTGGCGGTCAAAGCAGGTGAGTTCCAAAACGCTGTCGGCCTTGAAAATCAAATTCTGGTTTTGCTGCACTTCGCGTTGGGCTTCCAACATGCCGCGTTGTTTCATCGACTCCCAGTAAGCGGGGTCGCAGCTCGCGGGCTGGGCCTGTGCGGCGGACGAGATCGTCGCGGCAATCAAAGCCGCGCCACAAACCGTCAGGGCGGAGCGAAGGACGGACCGTGCGGACACACGTGCAACCACGGGACCGACTTTGGATTTTTTATTCCCGGAAAACAGGATCATAGGCTCTTCGTCCCCTCTTATTGTCACACGCCCCTTGAGTGTACAGAATCCCCCGGGTTTTGTCATGACGCAAACCACGAAAAGGGATTATAGAATTGTACCTGAAGGGATAGGGCTTTTGCAAATTTGCCGGACCCGCAAAAGGAAAACGCCCCGGCGCCACTGAAAAACGGGCGCGAGGGCGTTCAAAATCCGCGATAAACCGGGGTTTATTCTTCCAGATCGATATCCAGAATGGTCATGGTGAAGATATAGGAGGTTTCGCCTTCATCCAGATCCTTGTGGATCAGGCCGATATATTCGCCATCCACCAGCACTTCAACCGAGTCGGCGGCTTGCGGGCGGGCGCGCAGGGTCAGACCCGGGGTTTTCAGCGTTTTTTCCATGAATTTCTGGATTTTCGAGGATTCCTCGCCGGTCAGTTTCAGTTTGGCCTGCGCTTGCGACATGGTTTTTACGTCCTTTTTCGTTCTTTTCTGGAGTTTTATTCTGGTTTTACCCTAGCCGCCAACGGCCACGGCGGCAAGTGTAGAGGCGGGGGTTGATGGCAAAGCCGGGCCCGAGACGCCTTCGCGCACGGTGTTCCATGCGGCATCGGCCAGCAATTTGCGGTCGTTATACACTTGTGGGTCCAAAACCGGGTGGAACACCAGCCGGATGGTCGCACCCCGGGATTTAACAAAATTCCATAAATGCGGGCCCATGGTCATATCACCATGCCATGCATACATATCCCGCACATCATTGGGGCCCGCACCGGGTACGCGACCATCGACATTGTCCATGACAATGCTGATCGGCTGAACCGGCAGGAATGCGCCCGTGGCCGGATCGGCGGCCAGCGAAAACAGGCTGGATTTAAATTTCACAACATCGCACCCATCGGTCGATGTGCCTTCCGGGAATAGGATCAGGCTTTTGCCTGCGGCGATCATGGCGGACAGGTTGTTTTTCTCAACCTTCGCATCCTTGCGGTCGCGGCTGATGAATGCGGTTTGTTGCAGGGTGGAGAGGAAACCGAACACGGGCCACGAGCTGACATCCTTCTTCGCGATGAAAGATGCTTTCAACACGCTGGCGATCACCGGGATGTCGAGATAGGACAGGTGGTTCGATACGAACATCACTTGTCGCGTTGTATCCGGCGTGCCTTCAACAATAACACGCAGGCCCAGAATGCGGCACACGCCGCGTTGCCAGATATGCGGCAGGATATAGGCCGCAGGTCCGCGGTTGAACAACAGGAAAACAACCTGCAGCGGCGCGACCAGCAAGGACCACAGTACGAACATCAGGGCTTTTGTAACGGCGATCAGGCTGCGGGTCATTGTGATTTTATCTTTCAATCCCGGCGGAACAGGGCTTGGGCGTCGGCATCGGTTTCGCCGGCCAGTTCGTCGGGGATGGGCATACTCTGGCCCGTTTTGCGTTCATAGTGTTTTTTATAACGATCGGTGACCAGATGCGTTTGCAAAACGATGCACACATCAACGGTGTTGAATTGTGTGTCAATGACCGCACCGTCACCCACCATGGACCCAACGCGCAGATACCCTTTGATCAACGGCGGCAGTTCGTTGAAAATTTTCTTCGGGTTCAGGCTTTCCTTCGGGTGCAGATCCATTTTCACAAAACGATCCGGCAACGCCGTGGGGCGCAGGCCCGGCGGGGCGAGGTGGTAGTGATACAGATAGGATAATTGTTCCGAAATCTTGCTCGGGTCCGTGCCGTGGAAGCTGGCGCACCCGAACAGCAATTCAATTTGATAATCCACCATCACGTAATTGGCGATGCCTTGCCACAGCAATTGCAACACGGGCCGCGTGCGGTAATCCGGCAGGACGCAGGAGCGCCCCAGTTCCAGAATGCTCATGCCACAGGATTGCAGGGCGCTGATGTCGTATTCGTTGCTGGTGTAAAAACCGCCAACTGAATCCGCCGGTTCCTGACGGATCAGGCGATAGGTGCCGACGATTTTTTCTGCGTCACCGGACGTATCAACAACGATGATATGATCGGCAATCGGATCATATTTGTCGGTATCCAGTTTTGTGGCTGCGACGGCGTCGTTCGGGGTGGCCCCGAATTCGTCATAGAAAATGCTGTAGCGCAAACGTTGCGCTGCTTCGATTTCCGCCGGAGTTTTTGCCAAGCGCACGGACACTTTGTCCGATCCGGCGATAGCACTTAAAAGAGGGTTCGACATCGTCCAACACGCTGTTTTTATTGCAAGGTGGTTGTACCATATCCAAACGCCCGGCGGGGTCAAGCGCAAATGGTTGTCATAATGATATAATCAGGTGGTTTTTAGAGGGAGCGGGAGTGGTTCTGTCTGTATGCCGCTCTAATCCTTTGTGCCTTGGTGTTTTTGTGGTGAAAAAAACGGGGCCATATGGCCCCGCAATTTTCTTTACCCCAGAGCTTTTTCCAACTCCGGCACCGCTTCAAACAAATCGGCGACCAAACCGTAATCGGCGATCTGGAAGATTGGGGCGTCGCCGTCTTTGTTAATGGCGACGATGACTTTGGAATCTTTCATGCCCGCCAAATGCTGGATCGCGCCGGAAATACCGATGGCGATGTATAATTGCGGGGCCACCACTTTGCCGGTCTGGCCGACCTGATAATCGTTCGGCACATATCCGGCATCGACCGCCGCACGCGATGCGCCAAGCGCCGCGCCCAGTTTGTCGGCCAGCGGAGTGATGATTTTTTCGTAGTTTTCGCCGCTACCCAGACCGCGACCACCGGAAATAACAATCTTCGCGGTTTGCAGATCAGGGCGTTCGGATTTCGTGACTTCCTGCCCAACGAAGGAGGACAGGCCGGAATCACCAGCCGAGGCCAGCGCCTCAACTGCACCCGCGCCACCTGTTTCGGCTACGGCGTCAAATGCGGTCGGGCGCACGGTGACAATAACGGGGGACCCCGTCACCTGAACCGTGGCCAGCGCGTTGCCCGCGTAAACCGGGCGCACGAACGTGTCGGCGGATTCAATCGCGATGATGTCGGATATTTGCTGCACATCCAGCAACGCCGCCGCGCGCGGAATGACGTTTTTACCGAAGAAGGAGGCCGGGGCCAGAATGTGGCTGTACGACCCGCCGATTTTTGCAATCAGGTTGGCCATATTTTCGGCCAGCTCGCGGGCATAGGCGGCATCATCGGCATGCAAAACCTTGGTCACGCCAGCGGCTTTGGATACGGCGTCAGCCACGGATGCGCTGCCCGATCCTGCGACCAGCACGTGGATATCACTGCCCAGTTTTTGCGCCGCTGCAATTGTGCAGAGCGTGGCATGGTTCAGCGTTTGGTTATCGTGTTCGGCAACAACAAGAATGGTCATTTTTTATTCCTCTGTGGATTGGATCCCCACTTTCGTGAGGATGCTGTGCGCGCTGACGCGCTTACAGCACCTTCGCTTCGTTTTTCAGTTTGCTGACCAGTTCGGCCACATCGGCGACCTTTACCCCGGCGGCGCGTTTCGGCGGCTCGGACACTTTCAGCGTTTTGACTTTGTGTTCAATGGTGACGCCCAGATCGGCCGGGGTGGTGGTGTCCAGCGGCTTTTTCTTGGCCTTCATAATGTTCGGCAAAGCGGCGTAGCGCGGTTCATTCAGGCGCAAATCGGTGGTGACCACGCACGGCATTTTCAGTTTCAGCGTTTCCAGACCGCCATCAATCTCACGCGTGACAATCGCGTGATCGCCGTTCAATTCGACTTTGGATGCGAACGTGCCTTGCGCCCAGTTCAGCAATCCGGCCAGCATCTGGCCCGTCTGGTTGTTGTCGCCGTCAATCGCCTGTTTGCCCATCAGGACCAGGCCCGGCTGTTCTTTCTCAACAACGGCTTTCAACAATTTGGCCATGGCCAGCGGTTGAATGTCTTCGTCCGTTTGAATGTGAATGCCGCGGTCGGCGCCCATGGCCATCGCGGTGCGCATGGTTTCCTGCACGTTGGTCGGGCCAGCGGACACGACCACGATCTCGGTCGCTTTACCTGCTTCTTTCATGCGCACGGCTTCTTCCACCGCGATTTCGCAGAACGGGTTCATCGACATTTTCACGTTGGCGGTTTCAACGCCCGTACCGTCGGCCTTCACCCGGATGGTGACATAGGCGTCGATGACACGTTTAACAGGAACAAGAATTTTCATGGTGCTTACACGGCGCTTTACGGCGCGGCCTTTCGCGATTGGTCAGAATCAAATTGTGGAGTGGATTTTAACGCTTTAGCCTTATGTTTCAAGGCTAAAGGGGGCTTACCCCCATAAATGTGCCGCGTTTAATGCGGTCCCCATAAATGTGCCATGCTTAAAGCGGGACCCATAAATGTGCCATGCTTAAAGCGGGATCCATAAATGTGCCGCGTTTATGCGGGGCCCATAAATGTGCCCCTGTGGGGGTGGGGACCACAGGGGCGAGCGGAACCGCCAGGTAGTCGTATCGGGGGGCGGCTCCGTTGTTCGCGGGTTAGAACGTGCGCAGGGCGGATCGGTGGTTGTTCAGCGCGGCGTCCTGTTCAGGGCTCAGGCGGAAGGCGTTGTGCCCGTCTGCGGCGCTGACGATCAATGTCTGGTCATAGAACAGCGCCACCGGGTCAACGCCCATGCCCATGACGGGGGTCGGAATGAACACGATCAAATCGGCCTTGCCGTTTTTCAGTGTGATGTCGGCCACCATGCCCACCTGATCCATTTTTGTGCCGTAGATCGGCGTCCCGATCGTATTGCGGACGCTGATTTCATCCAGACGGAGGAAGCGGGTATCGCCCCCGTTTTGTACGATGCTGTAATCGAACGCGATCACGTCATCGGTGTCGGCCGTGTTGATACGGCGCAACGTTTCACGGCGGGGCTCGCTTTTTACGGCATCGTCATAGTCCAATGCCACCATGCGGCCCGGGATGCCGAATTGTGTCCCATCGGACAGGATCAAAAACTCGGCCTCGTTATCATCGCGATCATCACCATTCACGATAATGACATCATGGACCAGCGCGATGGATTTTCCGGCCCCATCCTGCACATTGGCCCCCAACAGCGTTTGGATGGATTGGGCGTGGCTGTAACGGGTTTCTTCGGCGTAATCTTTATGGGCGCTGATGCGCATGACGGATGTTTCCGTGCTGCTGGAAAACAATGACGTCGCGCTCGCTTCCTGTGCCTTTGGTTTGGCGGGGAAGGCCAGCGTCAACACGACCAGCGTGATCAAGGCAAACGTGATTGAGAAAAGCAGGGATCTCATGGCTACACCCTCCTGCGTTTGTTGCACATTACAGTAATAAATTAGAGCGCAAAAAGGTTGTGTCGCGGCCTTTTTTGAGGAGGTCAAAAAGGGGTGATAATTCAGCATGTTGGAATTGATAAAATTGTAGGGAAGTGGGCATTGCGTGCGTCGAACGCCTTCGCTAGTTTAGAGTGGTCTGGATGTCCCCGTAGCTCAGCCGGATAGAGCAACGGTTTCCTAAACCGTAGGCCGCGTGTTCAAATCACGCCGGGGACGCCATTTTTTCTTCAGCACAGTGCCGCGCCCAAAACAAAAATCCCGGCTTGCGCCGGGATTTGAAAATTGTATGAAGGGTAAGATGATTAGCGAACGTACAGATGCACTTCGCTGGTCGTTGCTTCGTTGCTTTGCAGGTTCGACAGATCGATGCGGTCTAGCGACACGCCCATTTCGGTCAGGCTGCGCAGAACTTTTTCAGCATTGCGGCGAGCGCGGGTGCTTTCAATCGTTGCTTCGGCGCTGTTGCCACCGGTCGGTTGAACGGCAACCAGTTCAAAGCGTGCGTTCGGGTAGCGTTGCAGCGCTTCGTTCACGGCCATGTAAACCGGTTGTTCGTAATCGACGTTGGCTTTGTCGAAGCGAATTTTGACCAGCGGGCGGGCAGAGGCCAACGGCGCGGGTTGGGATACCGGCTGAACGTAACCACCAGCCATATCATCACCCATCGGCATTGCTTGCGGAGCGGCGTTCATGGATGTTTGCGGCGCGCCGGAGAACGGGCGGGTGCCCAGGCTCTTGCCAAACAAATCACCGGTGGTGATGCCCAGCGACAGCGTGCGCAGGTTATTGCGCTCGGTGCTCAGATACGCAACCGTGCGGGTGATGTCGTCATTCACGGTGTTCAACATGCGGTCGATGGCAACAACGGTGTTGCTGATCGAATCTTCCAGTTGAGACAGACGCACGTGATCTTCTTCCACCGCCCCAGACAGGGAGTAGGTGGTGCGTGCGGATTCCAGCAGGAAGCCCGCCATGCTTGCCGAATTGGAAATTTCAACAGCCAGATCGTTCAGCGATGCAACGTTGCCCGCCAGTTGTTCCAGCGAGTTGCGCGCAACGGACAAACGTTTGATCAAACGCGGGTTGCCCGGTGTTGTGCCGGATTGCAATTGCGTGCTGATCGTTGCGACGTTGGCGTAATAATCTGCGGAATGGTTTTGACCGGCTTGTTCCAACTGGTTCAAACGATCGGACAGGCCGGATACGTTGCCCTGCAGGCCGAACAATTCCTTGCGCAGATCATCGATCTTGCGGCCAACAATCGTTTCAGATCCTTCGTCCCAGTATTGCGAGCCCATGACTTGCTGGGTGTCGATAACGGGCGCGCGGCGTGGTTGCTGGTAAATCTTGCTTTGCAATTCATTCGGCAGCGGTTCGTTGGTCACCACCAGCGCCGGGGGCATCGTGCCACCCGTGCGGGCGTCGGCGGGGGCCCCGTTGATCAGGGCGGCGCTCAAACCTGCGAGGGCGAAAACGGCTGCGTTGCAGGCAAAGCGTGAGAAAGAAGCACCCCGACGGGTGGAAACATTGCGTGTCATAATACCAATCCAGCTATGGCATGAAATGGGACAGATTCGTCCCTGTAAACCCCCTTAAAAACACACGAAAACCGCTGGACTGTCAAGGCGCGTTCACCCCAAAAGATCAGGGTCATGCACATTGTTATGTTGAACGGGGGCGCTGCCTCCATGGCCTGCGCCAAAACTGTGGGGTTATGGTGAACCGCAGGTGCGGAAAAATTCGGTGGGGACGGGGTGAATAAACAGGGGCGGGAGGGGAATAAACCCTTGGGTTTCTGCGAAAAACTATGAAAATCAGAAACGTGTCATAAACCCCTTGCAATCGGCTTCGGCTTCTCTTATGGTCTGCTCCGCTTTCCCCGGCAATGTTTCGCCCGGGGCAGAATGCGCCCGTAGCTCAATTGGATAGAGCACCTGACTACGGATCAGGAGGTTTGGGGTTCGAATCCCTACGGGCGCGCCATTTTCCTTAAGTCTGAATGTTGATCAACGGGCGGCCATCAGAGGCGAGCCCGTTTTTTTTAGCCGTAAAAAACGGGCCAGGAAATGTTTCCCGGCCCGTTCGTTTCGTCTGTGCTGTGGGCTATGTGCTACTTGGGGAACAGCAGCGTGAATTGCAACCGTGCGCCGAGGCCTTCCGGTCCGTTGTCCGGCGCGTCGGCCCAGTAACGAAGGCCGCCCCCTATAGAAACCTTCTGTGTGCCGATAGTCACCAACTGGTTGATCCCGGCATTGACGGGGATGGATTGCTCATCCGCTTCCCAGTCGATCGTTGTCTCTGTGTTCAGGAAATACGTCGTTCCCCCCTTGGTGGTGTAATTCAGGAAGGGTTGAAGAAAGGTTGAATTGACGTCGGAGCGATCATCATCGCCGGCATAGGACCAGATGTGGTTGGCCAGTGCGCCATATGTCCATGGGCCCGATTGTTTCAACACAACGCCCGTTGGTCCTGCGCCCCATTTTTCTGACCCTAATGCTTCATCCGTTGCTGTGGGCAAGAGAAGCACGGGGCCAACGCCCCAGATAATCCCGCTCTCCGTGCTTTTGGGGGAGAAGAAGAGGCTTTGTACAGTGTCGCTTAATCCAAACTCGCTGCCCTCTGCGATCGTCGGAACGTTATCTTGCCAGACAACGGGCAGGATGGTTCGCGAAATCAAATTCCAGTCATCATTGATGGATACGGGAATCACGGGCTGAATATTCGTGGTGATTTTTTCACCGTCATCACCGGGGCCGATGCCGCGATCATAGTTCATTTGGAACGGCACACTGATCAGGCTTGCGATAGGGTTTGCCAATTGTTTGGCCAGATCCTCGTCACTGGTTTGCGCGAAAGCGGGAAAGGAATAAAAAGCGAGCGCACAGGTCAACAGGGTTGCAAGGCGAGTGTTGAATGTGTTTTTCAAGGATGCTCTCCGGTGGCAGGATGGTCCATCAAATTATAATAATGTCTGTAGTCTTTCATAAACTTTGGAAGGGTTCAATCTTTTCAGAGTGGGATTTGGGCTGTTTTTGCAGGCTGTTTCAGAATCCAGCAGAAAATATTTTTCCAAAATGATCAATCAGTGTTCTGATCTTCGCCGATAGATGCCGGGTGTGTTGGTACACGGCGTGGATGTCGAAATCGGTTTCTTCATATTTTTCTAAAGCCGGAATCAGGCGTCCGTCATTGAGGGCATCGCCGACGATGAAAGTCGGGAGCAGGGTGATGCCGCCGTTGGCGAGGGCCGCTTGATACAGCAGGTCGCCGTTATCGGAGAGGAAATTGCCTGTTACAGGCTGCCATGTTTTTTGCCCGTCGATCATAAAGGGCCATGATTTTCCTTCGGCGAGGTTGATGTAGCTGAGGCAATTATGGTTGCGCAGGTCGTCCGGTGTTTGCGGCGTGCTGTGCTGTTTGAAATAGGCAGGCGTGGCGCAGACAACGCGGCGGCAGGCACCGAGTTTTTTTGCAATCAAGCTGGAATCACTGAGTGCGCCAACGCGGATGGCGAGGTCGTATCCTTCCTCCACCAAATCAACGTGGCGGTCGGACAGATAGGTTTTGACCGTCACATCCGGATATTGCGCGAGGTACGACGCAATCGCGGGGCCGAGATATTGCAGGCCGAAACTGAGCGGCGCGGTGAGTTTGATTGTGCCAACGGGCTTCTGCGTTTTGTGGCGCAACGCGCCCTCGACCTCGTCCAGTTCATCCAGAAATTTTCGGACGTGATCGAGATAGGCATAGCCCGCATCGGTCAACGACACCTTGCGCGTGGTGCGCATCAGAAGCTGCGCGCCCAGATAATCTTCCAGATCCTTGATCCGTTTGCTGACCACCGAATGGGCCAGGTTGAGGCGGCGAGCGGCTTCGGCGAAGCTGCCCGTTTGGCCGACCATGGCGAAAGCCTGCATATTGGCGAGTTTGTCCATTGTTCTAATTTTTCGACTAATTATGTTCCTATAATCAGTATTATCATATTTTTGCGGATAATCTAACCTGAAATTATCAAATCGTTGAGAGCGAAAGGATAAAATCATGTTGAGGAAGAGATTTTCGGGCGAACGCGGCCCGACCCAGACCGGATGGCTGAACAGCAAGCACAGCTTCTCCTTCGGTCATTATTATGACGCCGATCATATGGGCTTTGGCCCGTTGCGCGTGATTAACGAAGATCGCGTCACCCCGGCCGCCGGGTTCGGCACACATCCGCATGCGAACATGGAGATCATCTCCTACGTGCTGGATGGCGAACTGGCGCACAAGGACAGCATGGGCAACGGGTCCGTGATCCGCCCCGGTGATATCCAGTTGATGAGCGCCGGAACCGGTGTGCGTCATAGCGAATTTAACAACAGCAAAGACAGGGGTGTTCACTTCCTGCAGATCTGGATCATGCCGAATGTGGAAAATGCCACACCGTCATACCAGCAGCAAACGTTCGCCCCCGCTGACATGGAAAATAAATTCCGTGTTGTTATTTCGCCGGACGGTGCGGATAATTCACTGCGCGTTAATCAAGACGCCCGCATGATGGCCGGCAAATTTAAAAAAGGTGCTGTTTCCGACGTTTCAACGTCATCTGGCCGCCGTTATTGGCTGCAGATGGCGCGCGGCACCGCGAATGTGAATAGCGTAGATCTGGAATCTGGTGATGGGCTGGCGATTATGGACGAAGACAAAATTTTCGTTCAGGCAACCAGCGATGCCGAAATCCTGATCCTCGACTTGCCTTAAAGTTTTAATGATCAAACACACAACGAAGGAGACTAAAAAAATGACCGCAGCAACCGATAAACTTCTGACCCCCGATAACAGCGTTTTCGTATTCATCGATCACCAGCCGCAAATGGCCTTCGGCGTGACATCGATTGACCGCCAATTGCTGAAAAACAACACGATCGCCATGGCGAAAACGGCGAAATTGTTCAATATTCCCACCATCCTGACCGCGGTGGAAACGGAAAGCTTCTCTGGCTATATCTGGCCGGAATTGATGGATGTTTTGCAACAAGACCCGATTGAGCGCACCAGCATGAATAGCTGGGAAGACAAAGCCTTTGTCGATGCTGTGAAAAAGACGGGACGCAAGAAACTGGTGATGGCGGCGCTGTGGACCGAAGCCTGCCTGATCTTCCCGACCATTTGCGCGTTGGACGAAGGGTTTGAAGTGATTATGAACGTGGACGCATCGGGCGGCACATCGAAAGACGCTCACGATGCGGCCATTCGCCGTGGGGAACAGCATGGGGCTGAATCCATCTCCACCGTTCAATTGTTGTTGGAAATGCAACGCGATTGGAGCCGCAAGGAAACCTATCAAGGCACGACCGACATCGTTCGCGAACATTTCGGGGCCTATGGTATGGGCATCGATTATGCCGCCAGCATGGTGCATGATTACGGCCAACGCGCCAAATTCCCGCACAATGTGAAAAAATCAGGTAACAAAGCCGCTTGATATATGAGGGTCGTCATCCCGGCGAAAGCCGGGATCTTCCTGCCGTAATGGATGAAGACCCCGGCTTTCGCCGGGGTGACGATAAGGGGAGAGAAGAAATGAAGTCCGATTTTCTAATCCACAAACTGACCCGTCGGAATTTTATGCAGAACACGGCCATGCTGGGTGCCGGGGCGGTACTGGGCGGAGCCATAGGGTTGTTACCAAAGGGAGCAGGCGCAATGACCAACGCGCAGATTGATACAGTATTTTTCAACGGCAAAATCACCACGCTGGATAAAGACAACCCAGATGTGACCGCGATCGCATTGGCGGGCGGTATGGTGGCGGCGACCGGATCGGACAAGGACATGCGCGCGCTGGCCGGGCCGCTTGCGCGGATGATTGATTTAAAGGGCAAGCGGGTTATTCCGGGCCTGAACGATTCCCACACCCATTTGATCCGTGGCGGGTTGAATTACAATATGGAGCTGCGGTGGGACGGTGTAACCAGCCTGTCCGATGCGCTGGCGATGCTGAAAATTCAGGCCGACCGCACACCCGCACCGCAATGGGTGCGCGTGGTGGGCGGGTGGAGCGAGTTCCAGTTTAAAGAACGCCGCATGCCGACCTTGGCGGAAATCAATGCGGTGTCACCGGATACCCCGGTCTTTATCCTGCATTTATATGACAGTGCGTTGCTAAACGGAGCGGCGTTGCGCGCCGTTGGGTTGACGAAGGAGTCCCAAGATCCGCCGGGCGGAAAAATTCAGCGTGATGCCAATGGCAATCCGACGGGTATGCTGATCGCCGAGCCGAATGCGATGATTTTATATTCCACGTTGGCGAAGGGGCCGACTTTGCCGTTGAGCGACCAGATCAATTCGACCCGCCATTTTATGCGGGAATTGAATCGTCTGGGCGTGACATCCGTGATTGATGCGGGCGGTGGGTTCCAGAATTATCCCGATGATTACAACGTCATCGATAAATTGCACAATGACGGCCAGATGACCGTGCGGATTGCCTACAACCTGTTCACCCAGAACAAGGGTGGGGAGTTGGCGGATTTCCAGCGCTGGTCCGGTATGGTGAAGCCGTATAGCGGCGATGGTTTCCTGCGCCATAACGGGGCGGGGGAAATGCTGGTGTTTTCGGCGGCGGATTTCGAAGATTTCCTGCAACCCCGTCCGGATATGGCGGCGAATATGGAGAAAGAACTGGGGGCGGTTGTGCGCCACCTGATCGAACAACGCTGGCCGTTCCGTTTGCATGCTACGTATGACGAAACAATTTCCCGTGCGCTGGATGTGTTTGAACAGGTCAATGCCGATACGCCGTTTAACGGCGTGCGCTGGTTCTTTGACCATGCGGAAACGGTCAGCGATAAAAGTCTGGAGCGGATCAAAAAACTGAATGGCGGCGTGGCCGTGCAACACCGCATGGCGTTTCAGGGTGAATATTTCGTTGATCGTTACGGCGCCGAGGCCGCAAAACACAGCCCGCCAATCCGCAAGATGCTGGATATGGGCGTGCCCGTGGGCGGTGGTACCGATGCGACACGCGTGGCCAGCTTTAACCCGTTCGTGTCATTGTATTGGTTGATTACCGGGAAAACGGTGGGTGGGTTGTCGCTGTACGGTGATGAAAACCGTCTGGACCGCGAGGAAGCCTTGCGTCTGTGGACGTTGGGCAGTGCCTATAAATCGAACGAAGAAACGGTGAAGGGGGCCTTGGTGCCGGGCATGTATGCCGATCTGGCCGTGTTGTCGCATGATTTTATGACCGTGCCGGATGAAGCCATCAAGGACACCGTGTCCATTATGACCGTCGTTGGCGGAAAAATTGTGTATGCCGCCGATGAATTTAAATCCTTCGATGCGCCATTGCCGCCGGTCAGCCCCGATTGGTCGCCGGTGCGTCATTTTGGCGGGTATCAATCCGGTGCGCTGGAGGGGGCGGTCAAGGTCGCCAGTGCCTGTACTGTACATGGCTGTGGGCACCATCATCATGCCAGCGGGCATGATGGAATATTGTCGCGCTGGCTGGGGCTGGATGGCTCGAGCAAGAAACCCAGCTTTGAAAACCCGTGGGCCATTGGGTGTGGCTGCTTTGCGTATTGATTGAAGAGTTATCATGACAAAAGAAACAAAAATATCGGCTTTCTCGCCGTTCCATCACCGCGTCTTTGCGGTGTTGTGGGGAGCGACGCTGATCTCCAATATCGGCACATGGATGTTCAACGTGACATCCGGGTGGTTGATGACCGATTTGGCGCCGTCACCTTTGATGGTGTCGTTGGTGCAGGCGGCGACGGCTTTGCCGATCTTCCTGTTTGCCATTCCGGCGGGTGCATTCGGGGATTTGTTTGATCGGCGCAGATTGCTGGTCATCACGCAAATTTTATCGGCTGTGGCGTTGTTTGTCTTCGGGGGATTGCTCTGGGCTGGTGTGGTCGGGGCGTGGACATTGTTGTTCTTCACATTCCTGACCGGGGCCATGTCGGCCTTTGCCATGCCGGCATGGCAGGCGATTGTGCCGCGTCTGGTGCCAAAAAATGAACTGGCCCCGGCGATTGCCCTGAACGGGGTCAGCGTGAATATTGCGCGCGCCATCGGTCCGGCTCTGGGTGGTTTTATTCTGGTTGCCGTGGGGGCTGTGGCCACCGTGGTTTTGGATGCCGTGTCCTATCTTGTGATCGTGGCGGCGCTGTTGTGGTGGAAAACAGCGGCACCGCAGGTCACGCCGAATGTACCGCGTGAACGGCTGGTCGGTGCGATGCAGGCGGGTGTTCGTTTCTCCATACGGTCTTTGCCGTTGCGCCACACCTTGGTACGGGCCTTTGCGTTCTTCGTTTTTGCGTCGGCCTATTGGGCGTTGCTGCCCTTGCTGGCCAAGGATGTGTTGCAAGGCGGGCCGGATTTGTACGGCATCCTGCTGACCGCGTTGGGCGCGGGGGCGATTGCGGGCACGTTTATGCTGGCTCCGTTGAAAACAAAAATTGGTCCGAACCGCATTCTGGCACTGGCCAGCCTGTTGACCGCCCTTGGCATGGTCACCATGGCCTATGGCGGGCATGAAGTGGCGGGCATCATCGGTGCGCTTGTCGGCGGGGTCGGTTGGATTTTGGCCGTATCATCGCTGAACGTGTCGGCACAATTGTCCTTGCCCGATTGGGTGCGGGCACGTGGATTGGCCGTGTTTCAGATGGTGTTCTTCGGGGCCATGACACTGGGGTCAATCGTCTGGGGGCATGTGGCGGGTATTGTTGGTTTGTCGGACACATTGGCGGTGGCCGCGGCGATGATCGTTGTCGGTGTGCCGTTGACATGGCGTTTCCATCTGAACCGGGGCGAGGGCGAGGATTACACGCCATCCCACCATTGGCCCGAACCCATGCTGGCGGCCCCGGTGGATCATGACCGTGGCCCGGTGCTGGTCACGCTGGAATACCGGATCGATGATGCGGACCGTGAAAAATTCTATCATCTGATGACGGAATTGGGTGACATTCGCCGCCGCGACGGGGCCATTCAATGGGGCTTTTTCGAGGATGTCGAGGATCATGGCCGTTTCATTGAAATGTTTACGGCGGAATCCTGGGCCGACCATTTGCGCCATCATGATCGCGTCACGGAATCCGACCGCGTGTTGCAGAAGAAGATTCAGGATCTGCATCGCGGCAAGGATAAACCGCAGACCATGCACGCGGTGATGCCGGGCCTCAGCGGTGGAAACCCGAAAAAATTACCAAAAAATCACAAAGATTAGAATTATAAGGAGATTCATTATGACCCACGCATCCGGTATTCATCACATTACCGCCATCGCCAGCGACCCGAAGACGAATTACGATTTCTATACGAAATTGTTGGGCCTGCGCTTTATCAAAAAGACAGTGAACTTTGACGACCCCAGCACCTATCACTTCTATTTTGGTGACAAGGTGGGATCGCCGGGCACCATCCTGACTTTCTTCCCCTATCCGGGCACGCCCCAAGGGCGGCCGGGGCTGGGGCAGGCGGTGGAGGTGACATTCGCCATTCCGAAAACGGCTTTTTCATTCTGGCTGGACCGTTTCCACCAGAAAGGGATTCAATATCAAGGCCCCGAAGATCGCTTCGGGGACAAGGTGCTGCGCATTTCCGATCCCGATGGGTTGATGCTGGAATTTGTTGGTGTTGATGATTTGCCGAGCGAGAATGTCTGGACCACCGATGAAATTTCGGCGGATGTGGCCATTCGTGGATTCCATTCGGTCACCTTGTGGGTACAGGGCTATGAGAAAACAGCGGCGCTGTTGAGCGAGCATCTGGGGTTCCATGCCGTCGGGAATGAAGAAAGCCGTTTCCGCTTTACCACGGGTAAAAAGGGATTGGGACAAATTGTTGATCTGCGGTGCCTGCCGGAAATCTGGTCTGGGGCGCCGGGTGCGGGCACCATTCACCATGTCGCGTGGCGCATTGGCGGCGATAAGGAAGAGGGGCATGTGCGCGCCGCACTGGCGCGGCAGGGTTTGAACCTGACTCCGGTGATTGACCGCAATTATTTCCATTCGGTCTATTTCCGTGAACCGAACGGCGTTCTGTTTGAACTGGCCACCGATAATCCGGGCTTTGCCGTGGATGAATCCGTGGATACACTGGGACAGGATTTAAAACTGCCCGCCCAATATGAACAACATCGTGACGCCATTGTCGCGGTTCTGCCGCCGCTGGAGTGATAAACCATGAATGCGACTGAAGCGGATTTCAAACATATCTTTCTGCCGGGTGATGCGGACAGGCCTGTGCTGTTGCTGCTGCACGGAACGGGTGGGGATGAAAATGATCTGGTGCCATTGGGGCAGGCGGTTGCGCCGGACCATGCCATTTTATCGGTGCGGGGTCGCGTGCTGGAAAACGGCATGCCGCGGTTTTTCCGCCGTCTTGCCGAAGGTGTGTTTGATCTGGACGATTTGAAATTCCGCACGGATGAGCTGGCCGATTTTATCACGGCCGCGCGGGATGAATACGAAATTGGCAAACGTCCGCTGGTTGCGCTCGGCTATTCCAATGGTGCGAATATTGCGGCCAGTCTGTTTTTAAAACGGCCCGAGGTGCTGGACGGGGCCATGCTGTTGCGGGCCATGGTGCCGTTTGATCCGGATGAATTGCCGCATTTGCAGGGCAAGAAAATCTTGATGCTCACGGGCATGATGGACCCGATCATTCCGCTGGAAAATTCGAAAAAGCTGGCGGGCATGTTGGCCGATGCGGGGGCGGATCTGGATTTTCGGGCCAAGCCGATGGCCCATGGGTTGGGGCCGTCGGATTTAACCGATATGCAATCGTGGTTTACGGCGGCGTATGGCACGATTTAGCGGACAATCGCGGGCATGACGGTCACAGGGGTTGTGCTATAGGATTGTGCGGCATCGGCCCACGTGTTCCATCCCAGCGTTCGCTGGATACCATCGCCAGCCGATGAGCCATAAAGATCACCCCAGCAATAGGCCAATCCCGTGGATGACCGCACACCGCAGGTCGAGTTGTACGTGTCGTCATGAGACGCGGCAACGGTTCCGTCAAGGCTGGCGCCTCCGCCATCGATTGATACCCAATCCGTATATCCGCCGCTGACTTCGGAGGGCGTTGTTTGTGAAACCGTGGTTGTTCCGTCCCCAAGCGCGCCATATCCGCCAAATCCCCAGCAATACAGGCGTCCCGATGTCTTGATGGCGCAGGTATGACGCGTTCCAGCCACAACCGTGGCCCAATCGGTGGCCGCGCCGCTGACCTCAACAGGTGAAGTGCTGCGTGCGCTGGTCGCCCCCGTGCCCAATTCGCCGTTGCGGTTTTGTCCCCAGCAGTAAAGCCGGCCCGTCGTTTTGACGGCGCATGTGTGGGAGTATCCAGCAGATACCTGCGCCCAATCCGTGGTGCTGCCACTGACCTGAATCGGACTGGATGCGCTGGTGGTGTTACCGCGGCCCATTTGACCCTCACCGTTCCAGCCCCAGCAATACAGGCGGCCTGTTGTTTTGAGCCCGCACGTATGCCACATGCCGACGGATAGATTGGCCCAGTCTGTTGCGGCACCGCTGACTTCGGTGGGAGCGTTGGTGTTGTTCGTATTGCCAGTGCCCAGTTGCCCGTCATAATTGGCCCCCCAGCAATAGAGGCGCCCGTTGCTGCGAAGGGCACAGCTTGTGGCCTGAATATAGTAGCTACCGTCATAGCTCTCACCACCGCCGGCATCGATCTTAACCCAATCCGTATATCCACCACTGACCAGCGTGGGGGTTTTTTCAAAATTCGTGTTCGTGCCAATGCCCAGGCCACCATATTTATTCCAACCCCAGCAATATGCGGCCCCACCGCGAATGCCGCAGGCATGGGAATCCCCGGTGGACAGGGCGGTCCATCCCGTATAATGGCCATCGATCTCTGTGGGGGCGGCAATGCCAAGGGGGGCGTCCACCCCGGTATTATAGGCTGTTGGTTCAATATTGATGCCCCATGCGTGGGTACAGACGCTGTCATATTGATCGCAGTTATGTTGACCCCAGCAGAAAATGCGCCCTTCGTTCGTCAGGTAACAGGTATTATCGCCGGGACGGGCGACCTTTGTGATCGTGCTGGTATAGACGGGAGTGCCCGTTGTCATCGTGCCGACAACGCCAAGTATGTTGATGCCGTTGGCAATGTTGGAAGCGATAAAATCCGGATCGTTGCTGGAGCGTGTCAGGCTGACTGTACACTCCCCTGTGTCATCGTCCAGACACAGGGGTTTCTTAAAAGGGGTCCAGGGGTCGCTTCCATCACAATACTCCCAGAGATCGGAGGATGAGTTGTAGCGCATGCGCCCCGTTTTTTCGGCTGTACAACTGCCCGTATCATTGCCGATCTGAAGCAGTGTTTGCCCGCTGGTTGTTTCCTCGGCCAGAAGTTTCCATGTGGCGCCATCGCAAACCAGCGTGCGCGCTGGCATCTGTTCCGGGCCGCCCGTTCTTTGGATGACACCTGTTGTCGTGCAGGCATCGCCGGGGGCGGTCTCTGCAGCGAGGGCAGGGGTGCTGAAAAACAACAGCACGAAACAAATAAGCAAAAATGTGGCGCGGAGATTTTTCATGGTACTCACCGCCCTGTTTTCGCAGATTGAACTTTAATACCATCGGCACCGTACAGCGTGCCGCCTTCGAAATAGCCGACGATTTTTCCATCGACATAGAAATTGGTGCGGTCTTCCTTGGTGTCGTCTTTTACGGACGATCGTTCAGCCTGCTTTTGATCGTGGGGCGTTTTATCGCGGGATTGCCGATGGCGATGTTTGTTGAATTTTTCTGTATCGGAGGAGGATGCGTTGTTTTTTTGCTGGGCCGTTCCGCCATGGTGACGCGGGCCACTCTCTGCTTTTGCAGGGGCGGAGGATAACGCAGCAACACAGAACGCAACAAAACAAAAATAAGCTGACGCGCGAGAAAACGTCATTTTTAATCACCCGGAATAAGCAAATGGCGCACACCCCCGAAAGGCCTTTGATGTAAAGGCGTTCCAAGGCTTCTGTTCCCCATGTTCCGGAGTATTTTCGCATTTCCCCCGGCGAGTCTCTCTGCAAGTTATTAATCGTAACATGGAGTTAAGGGCTGAAACCACTGTTTTTCCCATTTTGCACTTTTTGCATAGAGCGGGTGCGGGAAGCCCCTGTTTTGCCATAATATATTAGCGTTTTCTTTAAGCTTTATCTGGCATTCTATTAAAAGGCAAAATTTCAATTTTTGCTCTTCAACAGAGTATTCAATCACTTCTTTCCAGTGTGCGGGATAAACATGATGGACAATGCGGATAAGAAATCGCGCCGTTCGGCGGGAGCCGATCTCGAACTTGACGACGGAGCTTTCGCTCTGGCGCTGGACGATGATTATATCGAGGCCGAAACCGTTGAAGTTGTGACCCGTGACATCGCACCGCAACCCCAACCGCAACAGGCATCGGGAGCAGGGGCGGGCGCGGGGACGCGCGATCTGGCCGTGCAAAATGCGGGCGGTGTATCCGAAGATTTGAATCGGGGCCGTATGGGTGACCGTCTGGTCGCCATGGGCATTATTACCGAAGACCAATTGAACGTCGCCCTGCAGGAGAAGAAAGTCACCGGCAAGATGCTGGGGTCTGTTCTGGTCGATCTTGGGTTTATTGATGAAGATTTGCTGTCCGGCTTCCTTGCGGAAAGTTCGGGCTTTGATGTGTTTGATCCGAGAAATACAATTTTCTCCGGTGATGCGTTGGCGATGATCGACAAAGCCACGGCGAAGAAACACCAGATTTTGCCGATCTCGATTGACGATAAAGAAGCTGCCGTGGCCATGTGCGACCCGTATGACGTGGTGGCCATGGATACGTTGCGTCGTTTCCTGCCGAAAAACATTACAATCAAGCCCTTGGTGACCACGCCGAAGATTTTGTCCGAGGCGATTGATGCGGCCTATGGCTATGCGAGTTCCATTGCGGCCATTCTGAAAGAGTTGGAAGAGGGCGAGCCGACGGATCTTTCGACATTGTCGGAAGACGAAGCCTATTCCCACCCGATTGTGCGTTTGGTGAATGCGCTGGTTTATGATGCGGTGAAAATTGGCGCGTCCGACTTGCACTTTGAACCGGAAGAAAACTTCGCGCGCCTGCGTTACCGTCTGGACGGTGTGCTGTTCACGGCGCAGATTTTGCACAAACAACACTGGAACGGGATTTCCCAGCGACTGAAAATTATGTCGCATATGAACATTGCCGATAAATTGAGCCCGCAGGACGGGCGCTTCGGTTTGAATATCGGCGGCAAGCTGGCCGATTTCCGCGTGTCGTCCTTGCCGACTGTACATGGCGAAAACATCGTTCTGCGCGTTCTGGACCAGAGCAGCAACATTATTCCGCTGGACCAGTTGGGGTTCAGCGCGCACAACATTGAAAAAATCCGCCGGGCCCAGGCGCGCCCGGAGGGGATCATTATTGTGACGGGCCCGACCGGTTCGGGTAAAACCACGTCGCTGTATTCCATGCTGAACGAAATCAATACGGTTGAGGTGAATATTCAAACGCTGGAAGACCCGGTGGAATATTCCCTGCCCATGATCCGGCAAACACCGGTGCGTGAGGGTGTATTGGAATTTGCCGACGGTATCCGCGCGCTGCTGCGTCAGGATCCGGACATTATCTTCCTGGGCGAAATCCGGGACGGGATTACGGCGGAAAAAGCGTTGCAGGCCTCGATGACCGGTCACCAGGTTTATTCGACCCTGCACACCAACGATTCGTTCGGGGCCATTCCCCGTTTGCTGGATCTGGGGTTGAAGCCGGGGATGATCGCCGGGGCGATCGTGGCCGTGTTCGCCCAGCGTCTGGTCCGTAAGGTCTGCCCGCATTGCCGCGAGGCGTACCAGCCGGGGCCGGATGAATGCGCGGTTTTGAATGTCGATCCCGCCAACCCGCCGACGATTTACAAGGCGCATCAGGGCGGATGCCAGATGTGCGCGGGGCAGGGCTATAAGGGCCGAATTTCCATAGCGGAGATTCTGTTGTTTGACGACGATCTGGACGAAGTGATCGCCCAAAACGGCAGCAAGGCAGAGCTGAAACGCAAGGCCTACGAAAAAGGCTTTAAAAACATGAAGGACGATGGCATTCTGAAGGTTCTTGAGGGTATTACCACCCTCGAATCCCTCGCTACGGCCGTCGATGTTCATAAATAAGCATCCGGCCCGTTCCTAATTAAGTCGTTCCAATACTTGCCAGAGTTCGGGTGTCATGGCTGCAGATCGCTATAAATACAGGGCCATCAATAACAAAGGCCGTCCTGTCCGGGGCGTCATTTCCGCTGCAAACGAAGTGGATTTGTACAACCAGCTGCAAAGCGCCGGGCTGGAACTGATCCAATGTCAGTCGCTGACCAAGAAAAAGGGCATGCTGTCCGATTTTCGCGCGCCGAAGATCAGCACGCGCGATTTGATCCAGCTTTTCATGCATATGGAACAGATGCAGGGCGCGGGCGTGGCCTTGCTCGACGCGCTGGCCGATATTCGTGACACCACCGAACATGACCGTCTGCGCGACGTGTTATCCGAAGTTCACCGCGATGTATCCGATGGTTCGGCCTTGTCCGAAGCCATGGGCCACCACCCGAAAACCTTCGGTTCTTTGTACATTTCGCTGATTGCTGCCGGTGAAGAAACCGGGGATCTGACCGCCGCATACCGCCATTTGATCAAATACCTGAAATGGGTGGATCAGATGCAGGCCAAGGTGCGGAAAGCCACGCGTTACCCGACCATTCTGGTCGTGGTCGTGATCGCGACCATCGTGGTGATGATGAGCTTCGTCGTGCCGCAGATCGTTGGATTTATCCGCAATCTGGATCAGGAATTGCCGTGGTACACCACATCCCTGATGGCGACGTCCGATTTCTTCGTGAAATATTGGTGGGGCGTTCTGGCCACACCGCCGATCCTGTTTGTCCTTTACAAGACTCTGGTGCAGGCCTCCGAAGATTTTGCCTATAAGATGGACCGCCTGTTTCTGGAAATGCCCGTGGCGGGTCCGCTGATCCGGAAAATCAACATTGCCCGTTTCGCTCAGACCTTTGGCGCCATGTTTGCCAGCGGTATTGACGTGCTGTCCGCACTGCGCGCTGCGCGGAATACCGTGAAAAACCTGGCGTTGGTTGAAGCCTTGGAGGGCGTGGAGGAGCAGGTTTCCGCCGGTTCGCCCTTGTCCGAAGCGTTCAATGCGTCCGGCGAGTTCCCCAGCATGGTTGTCCGCATGCTGAAAGTGGGTGAGGAATCCGGTAATCTGACCGTGGTTCTGGACCAGGTTGCAGAATTTTATACCAACGACGTGGACGAGGCGGTTCAGGGTCTTATCGCAATGATTGAACCCTTCCTGACCATGTTCCTTGGTGTTATGATCATGTGGATTGCCGTTGCCGTCTTCGGTCCCATTTACGCCAGCTTTGAGAATATTGATTTCTAAACCATGCCGGGTTCATCGATACCATTTTTGAGTCCTTCGCGCTGTGTCCTGATGATCAGCGACGATGCCCTGTATGTCTATGACGTCGGGGGTAAAGTCCGGCTGGTTGACACCGTGCCATGGGCGACGCGCGATTTCGAACAGACTGTGTCTGGCCTGATCCGCCGTGAATGCGGCGGCAAGGCGGTGATGATCGTCAACGACATGACGGATCAGTTGTTCAAGGGCGGCCAGCGTATTCCGAAGGTTGGCCCGATGGACAAGGCCAACGTGGTTGCGCGTAAACTGGCTGTTGCCTTCCCGAATTATCCCATCCGTGGCGCGCTGGCGCTGAAAGATGCTGGCCCGCGTAAAACCGGAGCCGCTGCGGCGAAGGTGGGTGGCGGGCTGTATCTGTTCGCGGCCGTTCCGATGTCGGAACCGGTGCAAAAAACCATTGGCGCGGTCAAGGCATCGATGTCGTCGATCGCCGGTTTCACGCTGCTTCCCGTTGAATCATCCGACATGGTCCGGGTGCTGGCGGAGAAGGCGGCGAAGCGCGAAAAAACCAAATCCCGTTGGGCCGTTCTGATCGGCCAGCATCAAAGCGGTGGCTTGCGTCAGGTGATTACACGCGATGGCCAATTGGCGATGACGCGTATGACCCCGGTGACGGACCTGTCCACGGACCCGAACGCATGGGTTGCCGAAGTGGCGCAGGAATTCAAAGCGACGATCAGTTATCTGTCGCGTTTTGGCTATTCCGCCGGTGATGGAACCGATGTCTTTGTGATCACCACGCCGCAAGCGGGTGAGATGCTGCGCCAGCGCATCGACGTGCCGTGCAACATGCACAATTACACCGTGGGTGAAGCCGCGCGCGAGCTGGGCTTCAGCATCGGCATTCAAGAAAACCAATATCACGCCGACCCGCTGCATGCGTCATGGATTGGCCGGAAATCGCGCCTGATCCTGCCGATGGTGGCAGCGGACATCAATAAAATCTATGGCCCGCGTCAGGCGGCGACCTTTGCAGGGTTGTTGTTGTTCTGCGGTGCGGCGTATCTGGGCTGGCAGTTGGCCGATAATGCACAGGCCTGGTTCACGGCGAAGGATGATCTGGTGTCGCAACAACGTTTGCGCATCAACGTCAATCAGGAATACGAAATCGAAGTCGCGCGCATGAATGCGTTGGGCGTTGATATCAAGCTGATCCAATCCTCGCTGGAAACATACAAGACACTGGAAGCAGAAAGCCTGCGTCCGTTGCCAATCCTGCGCAAGGTGGGCGATGCTCTGGGTGCGGAACTGCGTCTGGATACGATGAAGATTGAGCGGGTGACCCCGACATTGCCGGATGATCCGTATGCCGTCGCCGAAATGACGCCGGAGCAAAAGGCCCCGACGCTGAAGGCGTCGCTGCAACTCAGCTTCCCCGGAACGGTGGACCCGTTGGTGGCCAAACGTGAAGTGAATGATTTGCAGGCGCGCCTGCGGGCGGCTTTGCCGGGTTACGATGTTGCGATTCCGCGTCCCGTCGGCGATCTGGTGTACGAAGAAGTTGAGGGCGGCACCGGCATGCCGGGCGCGCAAGGGTCTCAAGCACCGCTGGAAGATCATGTGGCCGAATTGTTGATTACCGGGCCGGTACAATTCCACGAACCCGAAGTTCCGGACGAGGTCCCTGCAGAAACACCTGCTGAGGGTACGGGCACGGAGGGCGAGGCTCCGGCCGATGCCCCCGCGCAGGACAACACGGCCCCCGACATGACATATGAGGGAGCAGGACAATGATTGCAGTTCTTGGAGCCCGCCGCGTAACGGTTATTGCTGGTCTGGTTGCGATCAACGCGCTTCTGGGCGCGGCGACATATCTGTATGTTTTGCCGCAAAAGGACAAAACGGATCAGGAATTGCGCACGGTGCGTGCGGAAATTTCGCAACGCCGTGATGAAACCGAAAAGATGCGCACGCAATTGCAACAGATCGAAGAGCAGAAGGAATTGTTCGCCGTTCTTCAAAAATCTGACTTCTTTGGTGAGCAGGACCGCTACAATGCCCGCCGCGCGATTGAGTCCATTCAAACAGAATCCCATGTTTTGAGCGCACGATACACGATCGGCGCGGCACAACAGGAAGACACCGAAAAGGCGACCGAAGCCGGTCAGCAATTGATGGTCAGCCCGATTGAAATTGCGATTGAGGCAATGGACGATATCGACGTTTATAATTTTGTGTACTGGATTGAGAATGCGTTTCCGGGCCATGTCGGTGTCGACATGATCGAATTGACCCGCAAGGGCGATTTGAGCGAAGCCGTTCTGCGCCAGATTGGTTCGGGATCGCCCGTGACCTTGGTTGACAGCAAAGTTGGCTTTACATGGCGCACGATGGTGCCCAAGGCCGGCGGCGATGGCGTGCAGGAGGGGGCGCAATGATGACCTTCGTGCAAACATTACAACGCCGCGCGTTGCTGGGCTCATCCGTGTTGGCTGTTGTGGCCGTGCTGTCTGTGCCCGCCATGGCGCAGATGGGGCAATTCCCGTCGGGCCAGTATCCCGCCGGGATGGGCCAGCAAATGCCGCAAGGGCAACAGCTACCGCAAGATGTCAACCAGTTGCAGCAGCAAAAGCCGCCGGGTGTTTCCACACCGGAGGAGCGTGCCGAGGCACATGCCCGCCTTGTCGGCATGGCGTCGACCAAGAATATGCTGCGTGATTCCGCCATGTCGCCGGAATCTATGCCCAGCCTGTTTTTCACGGCGTGGCAACATGCGTTGCTGCAGGAAGCAAAGCAATTGTTTATCACCCGTCCGCCGACAACGACGGAATTGGCGTCCGACGGCACCGTGGTGTCGCGCCCGACCGGTCCGCGTGAGGTCAGCCTGGGCGGGATTTTGTACAGCAATAAAGATAGCTGGACGGTCTGGCTGAACGGTGTGCGGATTACCAAGGATGCGATTCCAAAACAAATTTTGGATATTCGTGTGGCGCGCCAATATATCGACCTGAAATGGTTTGATTCATCGACCAATCTGGTGTTCCCGATCCGGCTGCGCCCGCATGAGCGGTTTAATCTGGATGCGCGAATCTTCCTGCCGGGCACGGGGGCAGAGTCTGATGCCGCCGGGGCGGGCATGGATGTGGCACCTTTCTAAATACGCCGTCATGCCCTATATTTCTGGGCATGACGATTCCATCTGATTCATCACATTCTGTTCCTGCATTGCGCCTGTCTGGCGTCACCATGGCGTATGGTGCGCGCGATGTTGTGCATTCCATTACGTTTGATGTGGCACAGGGCGAAACGTTTGGCCTGATCGGTCTGAACGGTGCGGGCAAAACGACCTTGATCAAGGGTATTCTGGGCCTGCGCGATCATCGCACGGGTGATATTCTGATCAATGGTCATGACCGTCTGGTGGGTGAGGCGAAGAAGAGTCTGGCCTATCTGCCGGAAAAATTTGAGCCGCCATGGTTTTTGCGCGGCACCGAATTTATTAAATTTTCCATGCGCTTGTACAATAAAGCTTTCAATCTGGATGAAGCGCGCGCGCTGGCTGATCATCTGGGGCTGAACCCCGATGTGCTGGGCCACCGTGTGCAAACCTATTCCAAGGGCATGCGCCAGAAGCTTGGGTTGATGGCGACATTGATGACCGGGGCGCAGCTATCGATTCTCGATGAGCCGATGAGCGGCCTTGACCCACGGGCCCGCGCGGCGGTGAAGGATGCGTTATTGCAAACCAAAGCGCAGGGCAGGGCGATTTTTTTAAGTTCCCATATTCTTGCGGATATGGATGAAATTTGCGACCGTGTTGCGGTCCTGCATGATGGGGTGCTGGTTTATGTCGGCCCGCCTGCGGGTTTGCGCGACCGGGCCGGGGTGGACAATCTGGAGCGGGCGTTTTTGAAGGTGATTGATACGCCATCCGCTGCGGCCTGATATGGGAATAAAAGCGTTGTGCGGCAAGGATTCACTTGCATGCAGTTTTCTGTTAGAATCTAATACGAATACATCACGTCGCGCGGGACTTTCGGGTTTTCCTTCCTCGCGCGCCTTCATATTTTTCTGATCCTGTCTGGGGCGCTTATAATGGCTAAGAATGACATCCTGTCCGACACTTACGACTCCGATCTGGACGATATGGTTCTGGATATGATGGACGATGATGATGACATTCTCGAATTGCAAAAACCTGCGCGCGCGTCCAATGCGGGCCGCAAGATTTTGATGTCGACGGTCGCCGTTGTTGCATTGGCTGGTGCGGGGCTGGGATATCTCGCCACCGCTGGCGCGCAGCAGATGGAGCAGGTGGGCGGCAAAATCGTCACCGAACTCTCGGCCATGGATGCCGCGGATGTTGATCCGATCACTGTTGACGTACAGATGCCCGATGTCACCGTGTTGTCGCGCGTTGATACGGCGCCAGCATCCGTTGATGGTGCGGTTGATCATGCGATCACCACGATCGTCAATGATTTGAATGCGATTGAACCGGCCAGCGGCGCTCCGGCTGCGGCTCCTGTGCCGAACGGTCCGGATGACGTGCCGATGCCTGCGGATGAATTGGCTCCGGCACCGGATGTTCTGCCGGCCCCTGCACCTGCACCGGCTCCAGCACCGCTGGGCGGCGATGTCGTTTCTATTGAACCTCCGGTTCCTGCATCGGACTCTGCACCTGCGCCAATTATCCTTGATGATTCTGCGTCTGCCTCCGCCCCGTTGACTCCGGAGATCGTGCCCGAAGCTGTGGCCGAGCCAACGCCGGAACCGATCATTCTGGGCAATGATGAACCCACACCACCCATGCCCGATTTGACGGGATTGGAAGGCGCGCCGGACCCGATGTCTGGTGTAGCAGCACCGCCACCATCCGCGACAGTATCGGGACGCGAAGCGGCCGCCGGTGTGACGGAAAACCGTGTCGTGGCGCCGGCCCCGGCGGTTGAAAATGATGTGTATTACGATTCAGCACCGGGTGTGCCGTCGGGACCGTTGTCCAACACGGTTGGTCCGCGCAAGGTTGATCCGACCATGGAGCCGGCATCGACCATGGTGATCGTGCAGAAAGATTACGGGTCCGGCGAGCAAGAGGCGATGGTTGTCGCCGCTGGCCGTGCGCTGGATCTGGGCCGGTATGAATCCGCGCTGGAAATGTACGACACGCTGTACAAAAAGAATAAGAGCGATGTTCGCATCCTGATGGGCCGCGCTGTGGCACAGCAGAATGTTGGATACCGCGAACTGGCGATTCAAAGCTATGAAGAGGTTTTGAAGGCTGATCCAAAGAATGCGGATGCGGTCATCAATATGATGGGACTTCTGCGCGAAGAATATCCGTCCGTCGCATTGCGCCGTTTGCTGGATCTGAAGGAACGCTTCCCAAGCAATTCCGGCCTGATGGCCCAGATCGGTATGACCTATGCGGCTTTGGGGCAAACACCGGATGCTCTGCGCTCATTGAATGTGGCGGCCAGTTTGGACCCCAGAAATGCAACGCACCTGTATAACCTGGCGATCTTGTTTGATCGCTCCGGGGATCAATCCAGCGCCCTTAAATATTATGAGCAGGCACTGGAAACCGATGCCGTTTATGGGGCGGGGCGATCCATCCCGCGGGATCAGGTTTATGACCGTCTGTCGACCTTGCGCGCGAAATAATATCGCTGCCGGTTTTGTCCGGTGAGCGGTGTTGATGCGCGCACCGCGCTTGAAATCCTTTTTGTCCTGATGTTCGGGCTGTGCTGCGGCAGTTTTGCCACGGCTTTGATCTGGCGCATTCCGCGCGGTGTGTCGTGGATTGTCGCAGAGAAGGGCGCGGCCCGTTCGGCGTGTCCGCATTGCCAGACACCGCTGACCCTGTGGGATTTGATCCCGGTTTTTTCGTGGGTGTTTCTGCGCGGGCGGTGCCGCCATTGCCACAAACCCATCGGCTGGATTTATCCGACCATTGAACTTTCCACCTTGCTGTTGTGTCTCGGTGTCTATGCGCTGTGGGGCTATAACGCGCCGGGCGGCATTGTGATGCTGACCATTCCGTTTTTGGTTGCGCTGTTTGTGATTGATGTCCGCCATTTCATTTTACCCGATCAACTCAATGCGTTGGTTGGCGTTCTTGGTGTGATTTATCAATTCGTTCTGGGCGGGGCGGAGGGGGCGGGATTTGCGCTTCTCGCTGGGGTCATCTGGGGCGCATGCGCCTTTGTGCTGGGATTTTTGATGAAGAAAATTCTCAAGAAAGAAGCCTTGGGTCTTGGTGATGTTAAATTTTTTGTTGTTGCCGGTATCTGGCTCCCGGCGGTCATGGCGCCGCCATTTCTGATGTGGTCTGGCGTGTTGGGGGTTGGGTTGGCGCTGATCTGGAAAATAACAGGGCGTGGGGCCGTTTTCCCGTTTGGCCCGGCCTTAATCGTGGCTTTTGGCCTGTGTTTGGCGCTGACCCGCGTGGGTTTGGGGCTGGATCATGGGCTATCTTTTGGGCGCTTGTCGTATTGACGGGGCCTTATGCTTCATACATCCTTGAATTCGTGACAAATTCTGCATCTGATTAACCTTCCGTTTGCACTTTTCACATTAAAGTGAGCATTGGGTCCATGTCCGGGCCATCATCAGGGGAGAGCCACCTTGGATATTCTTCAGCTTTTGCGCTTTACGATTCAGAACAATGCGTCTGACTTGCACTTGAGTCCGACCAACCCGCCCGTTATTCGGGTCAACGGGGAAATGAAGCGGATTAAAGCCGATCCGTTGCAAAGCGACGACATTCGCACCATGCTCTATTCCGTGATGAACGAAGACCAGCGCGCCGATTTCGAACGCGAGCTGGAGCTGGACTTCGCCATCGCCTACGGTGAAAAGGCCCGTTTCCGTGTGAACGCCTTTACCACCCGCAACGGCACCGCCGCCGTTTTCCGTTCCATTCCGTCCTTGATTCCGACGATGGAAGAGCTGGAATTGCCGCCGATTATTCGTCGTTTTGCTGAACTGGAAAAGGGACTGGTCCTGGTGACTGGTCCGACGGGTTCGGGTAAATCGACCACGCTGGCCTCGATTATCAATTACATTAACGAAAATCACGCCAGCCACATTATTACGGTCGAAGACCCGGTCGAATTCTTCCACGCCTCGAAAAAGGCTGTGGTGAACCACCGCGAAATCGGCACCGATACCAAATCATTCTCCAAGGCGTTGCGCAGTTCTCTGCGTGAAGACCCTGACGTTATTCTGGTGGGGGAGATGCGGGATTATGAAACGATCTCTCTGGCCCTGACCGCGGCGGAAACCGGGCACTTGGTGTTCGGAACACTGCACTCGAACACGGCGGCCAAAACCATCGACCGTATTATCGACGTGTTCCCGTCGGGGGACAAGGAAATGGTCCGGGCCATGCTGGCCAGTTCGCTGCAGGGCGTTGTGGCCCAGTCGCTGCTGAAGCGGGCGGATGGATCGGGCCGGGTTGGCGCGTTCGAGGTTCTGGTCGGCACCAACGCTGTGCGGAACCTGATCCGTGAAAACCAGATTGCCCAGCTCTACTCCATGATCCAGACCGGGTCGCGTTACGGGATGACCACGTTGGAAGATTCCGTGAATGCCTTGCTGGAGCAGGGTGTGATCGACAAGGACGAGGCGCGCCGCGCCTTGATGAAAACCACCGAAGACGAAGGTGCTCGCGACGAGGATACCGTGTCGGCATCGCTGGGCGGTGGCAAGATGTCCGAAACGATGTCGCGGAAACAGGCGGCCGTGGGGCGTGCCCCGGGCGCGCAGCCGCGCAAGGCCGGTGAAGATGATTCAGGCGAGGGCTACACATTTTGACCGCGCCTTTAATCCTTCAGTATTTCCAATCTATGAACGACAAGGGGGCGAGCGATCTCTACCTCACGGTCGGGTTTCCGCCTGCTTTGCGGATTGAGCAGACTTTGCTCAATCTGCGTGATACGCCGATCACCGTGGATGAGCTGAACGAGATTATCGGGTCCATTTTCACCAGTCGCCAGCGCCGCGATTTCGAGGCGCATATGGAGCTGAACACGTCGCTGGATGTTGGGAAATTCGGACGCTACCGCGTCAATGCGTTGCGCCAGCGCCAATTTCCGGCCCTGGTTATTCGTCGAATTATTTCGAAAATTCCGAGCTTTGCGGAGCTTCGTTTACCTGAAAACTTAGCGCATCTGGCGATGGAGCGGCGCGGGCTGATCCTTGTGACCGGGATGACCGGGTCGGGGAAATCAACCACGCTGGCATCGATGATTGATTATCGGAACGCGCGCGAGCAGGGCCACATTATTACGATCGAAGACCCGATCGAATATTTCCATGAGCATAAGAAATCCGTCATTACCCAGCGTGAAATCGGCGTGGATACGGAATCCTTCTCTGTCGCGTTGAAGAACGCGCTGCGCCAGCGCCCGGACGTTATTCTGGTGGGCGAGGTGCGTGACCGCGAGGTGATGGAGCAGGCGTTGACCGCCGCCGAAACGGGTCATTTATGTTTGGCAACATTGCACACGAACAACACGTATCAATCCATTGAACGGATTGTGAATTTGTTCCCTGAAGATTACCACGCGCAAATCCGTTTGAACCTGTCCATGAACTTGCGCGGGATCGTGTCCCAGCGTCTGGTCCCGGCGATTGGCGGGGGCATGGTTGTGGCGATTGAAGTGATGCTCAACCAAGGCCTGATCCGCGATCTGATCCATAAGGGTGAGATTACGAAAATCAGGGACGTGATGGAGCAAAACAACCCCATCGGCATGTGCACGTTCGACCAATCCTTGCTCCGCCTGTTTGCGGAAGGGCTGATTGCCGAAGAAACCGCCATTACCCAGGCCGACCTGCCGGGCGATATGAAGATCCGTATCCAGCAGGTTAAAATGGGCAAGGGTGGGGGCGATGCCTTTAAATCCATCGACACGTCTTCGATCAAGCTGTCTGATTAAGTGCTCTTTCTGTTTCGATAATCCTATTCAGATATCCACTGATTCCCGCAAATATCCGCTGGCCAAGGTGTGGCAAAACGCATATCCTTGAAGGGTATTTCGAATCGCGGCCGCCTGCGTTCTTGTGGTGGTTTGCTCCTCCTGTAACCCATCTTTTTCGACCTTGTTGGTGACATTCCCATGCCTGTCCATTCACGCACCCTTCGTTCTTTTGGTCGTCTGTCCATGATGGTTGTTGGCACATCCGCCACGGCCCTGATGCTGGGCGGTTGCGATCTGACACGCAATCACCTGAAGGCTGACCGCAGCACCAATATGGAGTTTCAGGATTACCGCGATGCGCTCGCTCCGCGCATTGAAGAAGAAAGCGAAGAAGCCAAAGCCGCAAAAACGGCACAGAATAATATTCCGGATTTGATGCCGTATGTGGCCGCGCCGTCGAAGAATTTGAAGCCGATGCCGCTGGTGTCCATCTCGGTCAACCAGACCGTGCCGCTGCGCGATGCGCTGTATCAATTGGCGGAGCAGGCTGGCTATGATCTGGAACTCGATCCGAACATTACGGGCTCGGTCATTTTCACCGCGCGCGAACGTCCGCTGGATTCCGTGATTGAACGCATTTCCGAGATTGCCGGTCTGCGTTACAGCTTTGATGATGATGTTATGCGCGTTGAGCTGGATAAGCCGTATCACAAAACATACAAAATCGATTACCTCAGCTATATCCGCAAAAGCGAAAGCGGGATCAGCAACGATATTTCCGTTGTGTCCGGCGGTACGGCCAGCACGGGTTCGAAATTCGCCGCCAGCTCGTCCAGCGAAGCGGATTTCTGGGGTGAACTCAGCACCAACCTGCAACAAATTCTGGGCGTGACCACGACGGCCTCCAGCCTGATGACGGCCTCCGACCCGACCATTACGGCGGCGGCGTCAAACCCGGCTCCGGTGGCTCCGGCAACGACGACCGATGCTGATGGCAACCCGGTTGTTCAGGTTCAGGCCCCGCAAGCGGTATTAAATGTGACGTCTTTGCCAACCACGACGACCGACCCGAACAGCGGCATGTCCGCTGGGACAGGCGGCGGGGATGAGCCGAGCTTCGCCATGAACAAGCAGGGCGGTATCGTTTCCATTTACGCCAACGATCGTCAGCATGCGCAAATTCGCGATTATCTGAACGAATTGCGTTCGGCCGTGACGGCACAGGTTTTGATCGAAGCCAAAATTCTTGAAGTGTCCTTGAACGATGAATACGCGGTCGGTATCGACTGGAGCCTGTTGGAAGGGATGATCGGGGAATTTTCGCTGGGCTTTGACGTCACGGCGGCGGGTGGTTTGATCCGTCCTGATTTCTCTGATCCGACAAGCCCGGTTTCCAACTTCGTAATGGGCTATGCGGGTAATGACATCGAGGCCGTTGTTCAGGCCGTGTCCCGTTTCGGGACCGTGCGCGCGCTGTCCAGCCCGCGTCTGACCGTATTGAACAACCAGTCGGCTGTTTTGAACGTGGCTGATAACCGCGTTTACTTCGAACTGGATATCGATGTGACGACTCAGGATAACAACACCCAGACGACCATCGACAGCGAGATCAAGAGCGTGCCGGAAGGTGTTCTGATTAACGTTATTCCGTCGATTGATACTGAAACGAAAACCATCTCCATGGCTGTTCGTCCGACCGTAACCCGCATTGTCGATCAAATCCCTGATCCGGCGGTGGCGTTCACGGTTGCCAACAATGCTCTGGCAACCAACGTTCAATCGCTGATCCCGGTTGTGAACATTCAGGAAATGGATTCCGTTGTTCGCGCGCAATCGGGGCAGGCTTTGATTATGGGTGGTTTGATGGAAGACCGCACACAAAGCACGCAACAGGGTGTTCCGGTTCTGTCCGAAATTCCGTTGTTCGGCGCCGCGTTCCGCAACCAGGTGGACAACATCCAGAAAACGGAACTCGTGATCTTCCTGAAGGCCACCATTATCGATGGCAGCGGTATTTCCCCGGTGGATCGCGATTTGTATAGAAGCTTCTCTGGCGACCGTCGCCCGGTTGATATGTGATCTGCGGTTGAATAAACCCAATTTATACGGGGCCGGTGCTGGACGAATCCACACCGGCCTTTGTATATTGGCTTTATGAATTAAGGCTCTTGTCTCCAACCATTCGTCACCCCGGCGAAGGCCGGGGTCCATGGGGTCGATCGTATGGATACCGGCCTTCGCCGGCATGACGCTACACAGGTGAAAATAAAATGCCGTTATCATGGCCCCTTATCCAATATGTTCTAACCGCCGCTGTGCGCGACCGGATTGTTCTGGCCTTGTTGCTGGTGGTTGCGGTGGGTGCCAGCCTGTCGCTGTTCCTTGGTTCTGCCGCGCTGATTGAGGATCAGGTGTTTGCGCTGGTGTTCTCCGCGGGGGGCTTACGTTTTGCGGCGGTTGCCGGGCTGGTCCTGTTCGTCGTCTTCCATATGCGCCGTTCGTTCGACAGCAAAGACGTGGATTATCTTCTCTCTCGTCCCATTTCGCGGGCTGGGTTTTTGGTGTCGCACGCGGTGGCGTTTTCCGTTCTGGCCGTGGCCGTGGCTGTCGTTGTTGGCGGCACGTTGATTGCGATGGTTCCATCGGCGATTGGCGCGGGCCATGCGCTTTGGATTTTTTCACTGGCCGTTGAATTGATTGTTGTCGTCAATGTGGCGCTGTTTTTCTCCATGGTGTTGCCGGGGGCGGCGGCGGGGTCGCTGGCTGTGTTCGGGTTTTATGTTCTGGCCCGCATCATCGGGCAATTGCTGGGCATTGCGAACAAGGCATTCCTTGGTGATGAACTGTCCGTTCTGGGTATTCTGATGAATATTATTTCCGTCGTTATTCCCCGTCTGGATTTGATGGCGCAAACGACATGGCTGGTTTACGGCACGGAAAATTCATCCGTTGGGTATGGATTTGTCGCGCTTCAGGGGCTGGTCTTTACCGGGTTGGTTCTGGTTGCGGGGCTGGTCGATTTGCGTCGCCGCCAATTCTGAGTGGGGTTTATAAATGGTCACCATGACCGCGCACGATAAACGGGGTTTTGATTTTGCACGGTGGGGTTTGCCCGCTTTGCTGATCCTGATGCTTGTGTGCAACGTTGCGTTCTGGACACAGGCGCGGCACGCGCGCACCACATGGGGCAACGTTCCACCCGTGCCCAGTGAACGCGGCGCGACCATGGCCATGCTGGGTGATGCGCAAATGGGGTATCGCGTTTACGGCCTGATGCTTCAGAACTTGGGGGATATCGGGGGCCGAACGACCAATCTGGCGCAATATGATTATACGGCGCTGAAAAATTGGTTTTTTCTGGAAGACAAACTGGATTCCACCTCCAACTTCATTCCGGCCTTGGCCGCGTATTATTACGGCGCAACGACGAAGCATGAAGATTTAACGCCCGTCATTGATTATCTGGAAGTCATCGGCCAGCGGCCAGAACCGCAAAAATGGCGCTGGCTGGCGCAGGCCGTGTTCCTGTCGCGCTATACGCAGAACGATCTGGTGCGCTCTTTTGATCTGGCGACCAAGCTGGCCAATCTGTCCACGCCCGACATGCCCGCATGGACGCGGCAGATGCCGGCCTTCATCATGGTCGCGCGCGGGGAGAAAGAGGCCGCGTATGATATGCTGATGGGTATGTTGCAAAAAGACGGCGAAAAAATGGATCCGTCAGAAATTCGCCTGATCCGTGACTGGATTTGTGACAAGACGTTGACCGCGGCGCAGGCCGCCACCCATCCCCTTTGCACATCGATACCGGGTGAATGATGCTGGATTTTGAATCCCTCAAATTCACCATTCCTGAAATCCTGTCTCTGATCGGGTTGGTGCAATGTGTTTACGTGCTGGTGTACATGGCCTTTCGGTCGGGCAGCCGGGCGCGGGCGGCTATTCCGTTTGTGTATTTTCTTGTGTTGGGCTGTGCCTTTTTATCCGGCTTTGCGACGCGTTTTATTGGTGAATCCATCCCGCATTTCACCACCATTCAATGGGCGCTGTGGTATATGGGCCCACCTTTGTCCGTCTTGCTGATGATCCAGATTGCGCGCATGTCTGAATTGCCGCGTTGGTTTAATTTCTTTGTCTTGTTGCTGGTGCCGGTGGCGCTGGCGATTTCGGTTTTTGCGGCGTCGCTGGATTCTGAATGCAAGCCGCTGGATGAATGTGCCACCTATGCGGACTGGCTGACCGTCACGGGGTTGCTGGCCGGGGTGATCAGCATGGCGGTGATGTGGGCGCAACGCACGCTTTTACAACAAATGCAAACCCAGCCGGGCGGGGCGGACCGGTACTGGCTGGTGCTGATGCTGGTTTTTACCAATCTGTTTTTTCTGGCCACGATGCTCTTGGGCTTGACTCCGGTTTTGGGTGTGGATGATGCTGTGGTGATCCGCACCATCTGGGGGTTGGGGTTTGTCTATCTGGCGGGGACCAGCCTGTTCCGCATTTATCCGCAAGCCCTGAAACTGGTCGCGCGGGGGGAGGCAAAGGGTGCGGTGGATTTGTCGGGCGCGGACCGCGCTCTGGCGCAAAAGATTGACCAGTTGTTAACGCTGGAGAAGGTCTACCACGAACCGACCTATGGCCGCGCCCATCTGGCCCGGGAGTTGGGCGTATCGGAAACAATTATTTCCCGCGTGGTGAACCTGCATTTCGGCAAAACCTTGCCGCAAATTTTGAACGAACGGCGCGTGGCGGACGCCAAAATCCTCCTGCGCGACACCAAAGCCCCGGTCAAAACCGTGGCGGAGGAGGTGGGTTTTAACTCCATCGCCTCCTTCAACCGGGTGTTCAAGGAGGTCGAAGGCGTGACGCCGGGGCAGTTCAGGGACAAAGTTTAAACCCTAAACCAAGGCCGTCACCCCGGCGAAGGCCGGGGTCTTCATCCCTTATGGCGGAAAGATCCCGGCCTTCGCCGGGATGACGTCGTGCGGTGGAGATGACGCCACAAAACGTTCCCTCGCCCCTTTGGGGGGAGAGGGATGCGCAGGCTTCGGCGGCACGCCTTAGCCGAAGCTGGGTGAGGGGGGCTGTCTCGATGTTGCCGACATGGCGCTGTTGCGCCCATCCCCCCACCCAACCTCCCCCCTTGAAAGGGGGGAGGAGTGTTGCGGCGTTCATTCTGACAAACCGCCTTCTCAATCCGTCAAAATGGGTGGATCACTCTGTCATTTTTAACACTCCGTTTACCAAAAACGCCGCATTCTGAAACGGTTAGGGGTTCTCTGTGTGTGCGGAGCGTGTATAATTTTCACGAATCGTTTTCGTGCGTCGTTTCGGGCGGCGGGGCGGTTTTTCGAAACTGCAGTTCTTAACAAAACCTCTCTTCAATGACGTCAAGGTAAGGAGATTTCTCTATGACTAAATCTATTCACACGACCAACCGGTCCCAGGCGGGCTTTACGCTCGTCGAACTGGCCGTGGTCATGATCATCATCGGTCTGCTGATCGGTGGGGTTCTGAAAGGCCAGGAGCTGATTAACAATGCGCAGGTAACATCGACTGTTGCACAGCTGAAAGGCGTTGAAGCTGCAACATCCAGCTTCCGTGATAGCTATTCGGCTGTTCCTGGTGATATGTTGAGCCCGTCCACACGTTTGCCAAACTGCACAGCTGCTCCGTGCAGTTCTGCTGGTAATGGAAATGGTCGTTTGGGCAATACTCCAGCAGCAAGCCCTGTTGGAACAGAAGGAGAGCAGTTCTTTGTTCACTTGGCAGCCGCAGACCTGCTGACGGGTATTGTTCCTGGTGCTAGCACGCCGGGCCGCAACTTCCCGTCCGGCAAACTCAGCAATACGGTTTTGCAAGCTGGCTACGCCTCTGGCCCGGCTGACTTGGGTGGCGCAACCAGCACGACTGGTGCTAGCGCAGGCCACTACTTGGTTCTCAATGGTACGGTTGGTGCAGCAGCTGCAGATGCGATGCGTCCGTCGGATGCTTTGAAAATTGATACCAAACTGGATGACGGTGTTTCTAACACGGGTTCCGTTCGCGGTATTGGTGGCGCAACATGCGGTGATGGAACAGGTTATGCAACAGCTGCTGCTGGTGCGACTTGCGGTCTGTATGTTCGTATCCAAGGCTAATCTCGCCTGATCAAAATAAACGAAAAGCCCCCGGTTTCCGGGGGCTTTTTTGTTGGGTTTTGTTTGAAAGACTTGGAAATCTGCGGGTTTTGAACTTTTTGACGCGGAGCGGCGAAATGGGGTATTGTAGGACTATCTTCTAGGTGAATGAGAAGAGAGAGGCGGCCGGGTCAAACCCGGCCGTACTTTTTTGTGCGGCTCTTTCTTCTCCATGTCATTTCCACCCCCTCATCGTCATCCCCGCCTTGTGCGGGGATCCGGAATGGTCCGGGATATAGGTGCCTTGTGGCCCCGGATCCGGGATGACGGGTGGAGAGGGCGGGGCAAGAGGGCCCATGAATAAACAAACTATCCCTCGCCCCCTTTGGAGGAGAGGCCCTGTGAATAAACAAACAATCCCTCGCCCCCTTCTTTGGGGGGAGAGGGATGTGTAGGCTTAGGCGGGACGCCTTAGCCGGAGCTGGGTGAGGGGGGAGATGTCTGGGTGGGGCCGGAGGAGGCGCGGTCGCGCCATCCCCCCACCCGGCCTCCCCCCCTTGGAAGGGGGGAGGGGAAGGTTTTTTTGGAGAGGCGGAAAGAGTGATGTTTACGCCGCTTTGCGTTTTAACGCGCTTTCAAACGCGGCAATAACCGCATCACCCATCTGCGCCGTGGTGACGGTCTTGCTGGTTTTTTCCGCAATGTCCGCCGTGCGGGTTCCGGCGTTGAGGACGGATTGCACCGCTGCTTCCAGCGCATCGGCCAGATCACCGCGGTCGAAGGAATAACGCAACGCCATCGCAAACGACAAAATCGCGGCCAGCGGGTTGGCTTTGCCTTGCCCCGCAATATCCGGGGCGGAGCCGTGAACGGGTTCATACAGAGCCGGTTGCTTGCCATGCGCATCGCGTGCGCCGAGCGAGGCGGAAGGCAACATGCCCAGCGACCCGGTCAGCATGGCGGCCTCGTCCGATAAAATATCGCCGAACAGATTGTCGGTAACGATCACATCGAACTGGCGCGGGTTGCGCAGCAACTGCATGGCGCAGTTATCGGCATACATATGTTCCAGCGCCACGTCCGCATAGTCGGAGGCGTGCAGGGCGGTGATATCCTCGCGCCACAATTTCCCGGATTCCATCACGTTGGCTTTTTCGCACGACGTGACTTTCTTCCCACGCTTGCGGGCCAGTTCAAAGGCGACACGACCGACACGGTGAATTTCCGATGTGGTGTACACTTGCGTATTGACGCCGCGACGCTGGCCATGACCCAGATCGGTAATGCCGCGCGGTTCGCCGAAATACACACCGCCGGTCAATTCCCGCACGATCAATATATCCAGCCCGCGAACGATTTCTTCTTTCAGGGTGGAGGCCCCGACCAGTGCGTCGAACACAATCGCCGGGCGCAGGTTGGCGAACAGTTCCAATTCTTTGCGCAGTTTCAAAAGGCCTGCTTCCGGGCGGATATTATAATCCACCTTGTCCCATTTCGGCCCGCCCACGGCCCCGAGCAGGACGCAATCGGCCTTGCGGCATTGATCCAGCGTGCTGTCGGCCAGCGGAACGCCGTGTTTGTCGATGGCCGCGCCGCCGATGCAATCGTCGGTGATGGCAATATCGGTTTCGCCGTTTTCATTCAGGAAGTGGATGATCTTCGCCACTTCGCCCATGACTTCCGGGCCAATGCCGTCACCGGGCAGGATTACGACAGAATTTTTGGTCATTTGGTTCTTCCTTTTGTTTCTTTTTTATTTGGCGTCACCCCGGCGCAGGCCGGGGTCTTCGTCCCTTATGGCTGGAAGATCCCGGCCTGCGCCGGGATGACGGGTGTGGGGGTTACAACCACGGATGTGTTGCGTTGCGTTTTTCTTCAAAGCTGTCGATGGATTTGGCTTTTTCCATGGTCAGGCCAATATCATCCAGCCCGTTCAGCAGGCAGTGGCGGCGGAATTCATCCAGTGTAAACGTGCTGCGGATATTGCCGCTGGTCACGACGCAGTTCTCCAGATCGACCGTAATGGTTTCGCCGGGGTGCGTGGTCATCCGTTCCATCAGCGCATCCACCGTTTCAGATGGTAGCGTGACGGGCAGAATGCCGTTTTTAAAACAGTTGTTGTAAAAAATATCGGCATAAGACGGCGCGATCACGCAACGAATGCCAAAATCCAGCAACGCCCACGGCGCATGTTCACGGGATGAGCCGCAGCCGAAATTATCCCCGGCGACCAGAATCTCCGCCTTATCAAACGGGGCCTTGTTCAAAACGAAATCGGCTTTCGGCGAACCATCTTCGTTATAACGCATATCGTTGAACAGGCTTTTGCCCAACCCGGTGCGCAAAATGGTGCGCAGGAATTGTTTCGGGATGATCATGTCAGTATCAACATTCATCAACGGCAACGGCGCGGCAAGGGCGGTCAGTTTTTTAAATGGGTGCATGGCAGAGTAATGTTCCTAAAATTCCTGTGAGCTCTAAATCTTCCCCGCATGGGCCGGGTTGGTGGCTGGTTTATGCGGGGTGGGGGGCTTTCCCCCGGATTGTTCCACTTTCACGGCGGCGAAGGCTTCGAACAGGTCCATGTCAAACATGGCGGCGCCTTTGCCCGGTTCGCTGCGCATTTTATCCAAAACGGCGGTCGGAGAAATATCACGGTCACCAAAATGCGGGCGCGGGATGGTGTAGCCGTCATAGCTTTCAATGATGCAGGCCAGCCGCACGGGGGCGGAAAGTTCATGGCCTTTCAATCCATGTTCGCCCGTACCGTCGATTTTTTCATGGTGGTTGACCATGATGTCGGTCATCAAATCAAAGAAGGGGTGTTGCAGGTCGCCCAGTTCTTCGCGCACGATGTTCAGGCCCAGATCAACGTGGCTGCGGCGATATTTCATCACATCGCCCGTCGGTTTTTCCGGTGAATCCCAAATTTCAATCGGCAAGACGCGCTTGCCAATATCATGGACCAGCATGGCCCAATACATATTTTCCTGCACATTGTCGGGCAGGCCAAGCTTGGCGCAGGTGTTGCGCGTATCATTGGCCACGCGTTCGGCATGTTCGTGGAAGATGTATTTAATATCCGGATTTACGGCCAGACGTTTGCGGTCATAAATTTCCATCAACTTCATCTGGTTTTCGATGAAGGGTTTGATTTGGTCCTGAAACACCGCATCGGCGCGAACGTCAAAATCATCCGGCCATGTTTGGGGGAAGTCAGACATGCAGCCTCCTATTTCTGGAATTCACGAATATCGGTTAAGTGCCCGGTAATGGCGGCGGCGGCGGCCATGGCGGGGCTCATCAAATGGGTGCGGCCACCGCGCCCTTGACGGCCTTCGAAGTTGCGGTTGGAGGTGGAGGCGCAACGCTCACCCGGGGCCAAACGGTCTTCGTTCATACCGAGGCACATGGAACAACCCGGTTCGCGCCAGTCGAAACCGGCTTCGATAAAGATTTTATCCAGTCCTTCTTCTTCGGCCTGTTCCTTCACCAATCCTGATCCGGGGACGATCATGGCGTAAACGCTGCTGGCCACGTGTTTGCCGGTGACGACATCGGCCACGGCGCGCAGATCTTCGATCCGGGCGTTGGTGCAGGACCCGATGAAGATTTTATCGACCGTCACATCCTGCATCCGCATGCCGGGTTTCAGGCCCATATAATCCAGCGCGCGTTCCATCGCGGCGCGTTTATGCGGGTCGCTTTCTTTCGCCGGGTCGGGGACGTTGCCGGTGATGGAAACAACATCTTCCGGGCTGGTGCCCCATGTCACGGTGGGAGTGATGTCTTCAGCGTGCAGGACCACTTCGGTATCGTATTTCGCGCCGTCATCGGAGGGCAGGGTTTTCCACCATGCGACGGCCTTGTCCCAATCATCACCCTTCGGGGCCATCGGGCGGCCCTTGATAAAGGCGAAGGTGGTTTCATCCGGCGCGATCAACCCGGCGCGCGCGCCGGCTTCGATCGACATGTTACACATGGTCATGCGGCCCGCCATGTTCAGCGCGCGCACAGCGTCACCCGCATATTCAATCACGTGGCCCGTGCCACCGGCTGTGCCGATTTTTCCAATGATGGCCAAAATCATGTCCTTTGCGGTGACGCCAGCGGGCAGGGTGCCATCGACCGTAATGCGCATGGTTTTCGCGGGTTTTGTAATCAATGTCTGGGTGGCCAGAACGTGTTCAACTTCGGATGTGCCGATGCCGAAGGCCAGCGCACCGAATGCGCCGTGTGTGGAGGTGTGGGAATCGCCGCAAACGATGGTCATGCCCGGTTGGGTCAGTCCCTGTTCCGGGCCGACAATATGCACGATGCCTTGGCGGTGATCATTCAAACCGAAATACCGAATGCCAAAATCTTTGCAGTTTTGTTCCAGCGTGTTCACCTGCAAACGGCTTTCCGGATCGCTGATCCCTTGATCGCGATGCGCGGTGGGCACGTTGTGATCGGCGGTGGCCAATGTGGCTTCGGGGCGGCGCACTGTGCGGCCCGACATGCGCAACCCTTCGAACGCCTGCGGCGATGTCACTTCATGCACCAGATGGCGGTCGATATACAAAACGCATGTGCCATCATCACCGCGATCCACCACATGGTGATCCCAGATTTTTTGATACAGTGTTTTTGGTGCGGTTTTGTCAGTCATGGGCTCTATCCTCGAAGGCTTAAAATCCCAACCAGAGTAGGCCAGAGTGAGGCCGCCCGGCAAGAGTGGGCCGGATTTTCCATTTTCATTTTAGGGGAATATCGTGAATTCTCTGTAATTTTTCCCGCACTGCAAAAAACCCGCCGGGTGAGGGCGGGTTTTCGGAAGGCTTGGTGTTTTGTTTGCTGAATGCCCTTACGCTGGTTTCATGCCTGTTTTAATGTCGTTCAGGCAGACCTTTGCGCGTACGGTTTCGGGCAGGGTCTTATAAATTTCCTGAAACATGCCGTTGATGAGCGGGTGATTGGCTACATCCTCAGGCGTGGCGACGAGGAATTTTTTAGGATTAAAGCCGGGGGCTCTGGCCACGTTCTCCAGATATTGGTTGGCGATCCCGATCGCCGGGCTTGCTGTCTGGCCAAAGAAACGGCTGAGAGCATTTGGGCGATGTGTCGTGATGGCGATTGTGTAGGATGCCGTTATGACGGGGAGAGGGCCTGGGCTCGGTACTGTCCCTTCGGGGATGGGGAAGCCGTGCTTATGCGCATAAACGAAGCGATCGCTGTTGCGCGCGTCTTGCGCCCTGCGGAGATCATCTGCCCCTTTATGGCTGTCATGTTCGTTATAAACGCAGAATTTTTGTAATAGCTTGCCGTCCTCAAGGTCATTGAATGCGGAGAGCTGAACAACCTTATGGCTATATGGGGTGCCCTGTGCGGCATCATTCACAGCCCTGCAGAACGTGGCGAGAAGCGTGTTAACTTGAGAAACAACCAGGTTTACTTGGGCCAGTGTTGATTGGTCCTGCTGTACATGATCTTTGAAGGATAGTGCCATGTTTTTTGCTCCCTTTTGGTTATTTGAAGCCTTGTTCTAGCATGCATTTTTTCATAATTACAAGTTTTGAGGGTGTGGGTTTTAATGTTTCCGTAACTATATGATTTCTATAATGGTGTGTCGGAACTTGTGCGCCGCAGCAATGCTAAAGAACAAGGCCCGGCCAGCATAAACAAGAGAGAAGGATACGCTATGTCACACCCCAAACGCTGTTTTCCGCGGGAGGATGTTGCAATTGCGATGCCGGATACGCTGTGCGCCATGGACCCCGACACCCGCGCGGCTTTTATTCGCAACAATGCCGGGGATGTCTGCATCACTTTTTCCGATCCCACCTATGTGCGCGCCGAAACCATTGTGATCGACGAGGACAGCAGCGCTGTCTACGCGATCCTGCATGAACGCGCGCATTACCTTGGCAATCTATCGCGCGCGATGGCGACATCGTTTGCGAAGAACGATCATGTATTGCTGTCGGCGCTGCGGCCCGATGGTTCGATTTTAGAAAGCGCGACGCCGGTGAAAATCGGGCGGGCGTAGAGAAGAAAAGTTTTTAACTGCGTAGCGTAATGGAGGGGTGTGAATGTCTGATGGGTCGAGAACGGCAACATTTTTGAATCAAGGGCCGCTGACGGTAGAAGGGGATATGGATGTCCTGCGTCCGGTTCAGGATGTGGCCCAAACAATTTCACCAACATCGTCGGCGGGTGCCAGAGCGGTTCCGCATTTGAACCAGCCCGTTGCGGGCGGCGGTGGTGCAGCGATCGGGATTATGATGGCACGGCCAGCGGCGTAGGATTTTTCATGAAACGTCATCCCGGCGCAGGCCGGGATCTTCCAGCCATAATGGACGAAGACCCCGGCTTTCGCCGGGGTGACGCAAAAGAGGAAGAAACGAAAAAGGCGCGAAGGATAACCCTCGCGCCTTTTTGTATTTGTGCATAAAGCCGAAGATTATTTCTTCGCGGCTTTGCGAGCGTCTTTTTCCGCTTTGGTTTTTTTGTTGGACTTCTTAGCGGCTTTGGCTTCCGTTGCGGCTGCCACTGTTGCTTCGTCCTCAACCAGGCTGTGGCCGGTGGTGCGTTCGGCGATACGTGCCGATTTACCCTGACGGTCACGCAGATAGTACAGTTTCGCGCGACGAACGGAACCACGACGGACCAGTTCGATGCTTTCGATACGCGGGCTGAACAGCGGGAATACGCGCTCTACACCTTCGCCGTAGCTGATTTTACGGACGGTGAAGCTGGCGTTGGCGTCGCTGCCTGTGCCTTTACGGGCGATGCAAACACCTTCGTAAGCCTGAATACGCTCGCGGGCTTCCTTACCGGTGCCTTCGCTGATCTTCATGTTTACTTTAACGGTGTCGCCCGGGGAAAATGCGGGGATTGCTTTGCTGTTTGCTTTCAGCTGAGCCAAGTGTTTGGCTTCAAATTTCTGCAGGATATTCATCGTTTCGTTCCTTTTCTCTTTGACCCTTATTGGGACCCGAAATCACCCGTTTTAAGGCGGGAGGCGGTCCACTTGTCGTTTTCATGGGTTTACTCAAGGCGCGGTTTTACAGATTTTACGGGGCTGTTGCAAGGGAAACCGTGGCTTTCCCAGCATTTTTTTGCGCCGCCGCGCAGATAGTTCCGGGCAAACAGGGGTGGTTCCTTGAAAAGCCGGGGGTGGCGGGCTAGGGTTCAGGCTTAACATATAAAAAACGAAGAAAACAGGATCAAATTATGGGAAATAATGCAAAAAAGGGCCTTCTGGCTCTGGGGCTGGCGTTTGCGATGGCTGGAACGGCTTTTGCCGCTGAACCCCAATCCGCAACCGATTCTTGCCGGACGCTGGATGCGCGCGGGGACTTGCTCCAATGCTTCAATGCAATTCAATCCGACCAGGGCGCCCTGAACACAGCCGTGCGTGCTGCGACGGGCAAGGTCAGCGCGGTCAATCTTCAATCACTGGAATATAAACGCCGTCTGGATGCTGATTGTAAAAAGCAGGCGTTCTTTAAGGCCTTCCTTGTATTCGAGGCATCCGGTTGGGCGCAGCAGAATACACAAGCCCGCACGGCATCGGGGCTGAGCGACACGGACCTGACGCGCAATCGTCTGCACGGGCATGCGTCATTCGGGGCGGAATGCCACGTTAAAACGGCCATGTGGATGAAGGCGTATGCGCCGTTGAACGATGCGGCCGCATCCCACCGTGCCGAGGCGTCCGAAATGCGCGCGCTGGCACAACGGTTGAAGCCGAAACCTTAATCGTTATTTTTTGAGAAGATCCGGACGGCGTTCACGGGTGAGGGCGAGGGCCTGATCCCGGCGCCATTGCGCGACCTTGCCGTGGTTGCCGCTGGTCAGGATGTCGGGCACATCCAAGGCGCGGCCATCGGTGGTCGTCCACGTGGCGGGGCGGGTGTAATGCGGGTATTCCAGCAAACCGCCCGTGGATTCAGCAAAGCTTTCTTCGCCCGCCGTATCCACATTGCCCATCACGCCGGGCAGCAGGCGGATGCACGCATCCATCAAAATCATCGCCGCCGGTTCACCGCCGGATAAAACATAATCACCAATGCTGACTTCATCAAAATCATAGGCGTCGAGGAATCGTTGATCCACGCCCTCATACCGTCCGCACAGGATGGTCAGGGACGGGGCGGTGATAAAATCTTCCGCCATGCGCTGGTTCAAAACGCGACCGCGCGGGCTCATGTAAATGCGCTTGCCGGGATTGGGAATGGACAGGAAGGCGCGTTCCAGAATATCCGCACGCATCACCATACCCGCACCGCCGCCAAATGGCGTGTCATCGACGGTTTTGTGGTTGTCGGTGGCGAAGTCGCGGATATTTACCGCGTTCCACGACCAGATTTTTTTATCCAGCGCGCGGCCACTGAGTGATTGGCCCAACGGCCCCGGGAACATTTCCGGGAACAGGGTCATCAAATTCACGTGCCATGGTGCGATTTGGGGTGTGGTGTTCATTTGTCGCCGCGCAGCCCTTCGACCATTTCGACGACAATGCGGCGCGCGTCCATATCGACGTCACGAATAAAATCATCGGCGAACGGGACGTAAAATGTCGGGCCGCCCTCGGTCGGTTTAATTTCGATCAAATCGCTGGCGCCAAAATTCTGAACATCCGCCACGGTGCCGATCGCATTGTCGTGTTCGTCGAACACATCCATGCCGATCAGGTCCGTGTGATAAAATTCATCATCCGATTCAATAGCGGGCAGGGCGGAGCGATCGATCCAGAGCATGGTTCCGCGCAATGATTCCGCAACGTTGCGGTCATCGACCACGCCGTTTTTGGTTTTCACGCGGGCGACCCATGCGCCCTTGTTCGGGGATTGCAGTGTGATGGTAACCGTTTCGGTCCCGGTTTCGGATGTATAAAGCGGGCCGTATTTTTGTAGGCTTTCAGGATCGTCGCCAAAGCAACGCACCCGGACCTGTCCACGAATGCCGTGGGCCGTTGTGATTTCACCGATGCAGAGGCGTTTTTCTGTCATGTTCGATATATCGCGTCCCTTCATCCCCTCACTCCAACCCTCTCCCGGTGGGAGAGGGGGTATTGGAGTGAGGGAAGAAGGAGAAAGGCGCGAAGATTACTCGGCAGCCGGGGCTTCTTCAGCGGCAGCTTCTTCTTTCGGCGCAGCGGCAGCAGCAGCGGCTTCAGCTTTAGCAGCAGCTTCAGCTTCGGCTTTTTCTGCGATTTTGGCTTCTTTTTCACGAACGCGCTCTTGGGCTTTTGCCTTCGGAGCGGATTTCTTCGGGGATTCGTTCCATTTCGGCATGTCGATCAGGCCGGCTTTGCCCAGGAACAGTGCAACGCGTTCGCTCGGCTGTGCGCCTTCGCCCAACCAATGTTTGATCCGGTCGGTGTTCAGGACCAGACGCTGTGCGTGGTCGGACGGCAGCAGCGGGTTATAGGTGCCCAGTTTCTCGATGAATTTACCATCGCGTGCGGCGCGGCTGTCGGCCACAACGATTTTGTAGGACGGCAGGTGACGGCGGCCACCGCGGGCCATACGAATTTTCAGTGCCATAGTTCTTTCTCCTTTTGGTGTTACTTCAGTTTGTAGTCGGTTAAAGTTTATTTCTTCCCCTTCAGGAAAGGATTGGAACCCAGTATGTCGGCCGGGTTACCAAGGCCGGGCATGGAGCCACCAAACTTTTTCAGCATGGCTGGATCCAAATTCTTCATATTCTCGGTCATCATGGCGGCGTCTTTTTCGCCCATCATGCCCTTCATCATGCCCATCATTTTGCCCATGCCCATTTTCTTCATGCGCTTCATGACGGTTTGCATTTGTTGCAGCTGTTTATACAGCTTGTTGATGTCCTGCACCGTTGTGCCGGACCCGGTGGCGATGCGGCGCTTGCGCGATGCGTTCAGCAATTCCGGTTTCGACCGTTCGGATTCTGTCATCGATAGGATAATGGCTTCCTGTTTTTTCAGTGCGCCATCATCGATATTGGCGTTTTCCAACTGGCTGGCCATCTGGCCCAGGCCGGGCAGCATTTTCATCATGCTGGAAACGCCGCCCATTTTTTGCATCTGGCGCATTTGCGACAGGAGGTCGTTGAAATCGAAATCGCCCTTTTGGAATTTTTGCGCCATTTTCAGCGCATCTTCCTGGTCGATTGTTTCGACGGCTTTTTCCACCAGCGACACAACGTCGCCCATGCCCAGAATGCGGCCCGCAATCCGGTCCGGGTGGAATTGTTCCAGCGCGTCCCATTTCTCGCCAACGCCAATCAATTTGATCGGCTTGCCAGTGATGGCCTTCATTGACAGGGCAGCACCGCCGCGCGCGTCACCGTCAACGCGGGTCAGAACGATCCCGGTGATGGCCACTTGCGCATCGAACGCGGATGCGGTGTTCACCGCGTCCTGCCCGGTCATGGCATCAACGACCAACAATGTTTCAACCGGGCCAATCGTGTCGCGCACGGCCTTGGCCTCGGCCATCATCGCTTCGTCAATGCTCAGGCGACCAGCGGTATCCAGAATGACAACGTCGTAGCCTTCTTTGCGCGCGGTATCCATGGCGCGCAGGGCGATATCGACCGGCTTTTGCCCTTCAATAACGGGCAGGGTGGTTACACCCGTCTGGCGCCCCAGTTGCGCCAATTGTTCCTGCGCCGCCGGGCGATACACGTCCAGCGATGCCATCAGCACTTTCTTGCGCTGCTTGTCGGTCAGGAACTTACCAATTTTGGCGGAGGTCGTGGTTTTACCCGAACCCTGCAAACCCACCATCAGGTAAGCGCACGGCGGCGTGGCGAAATTCAGATCAGTCGTATCGCTGCCCAGCATGTCGACCAGCGCATCGTGAACGATCTTCACAACCTGTTGCGCCGGAGTGACGGAGCGGATGACTTCTTGGCCGACGGCGCGTTCGCGCACAGTCTCAACGAATTGTTTGACGACGGGCAGGGCGACGTCAGCCTCCAACAACGCCACGCGAATTTCGCGCAACGCGTCGGATACGTCGGTTTCGTTCAAGCTGCCCTTACCGCGCAGCTTGCCGAACACTTTCCCGAGCCTGTCACCAAGCGATTCAAACATCAGTAGCCTTTAATCCCAAAACAATTTGGCCGCAGTGAGCGTAATTTCGCCAACTGCGGTGTACCCGTAGGCACTGCAAAACTTACAGTGACCGGAAGAATTTGACCGGAAACTAAGGGGTTGGGGCGGGGATGTCAAGGATTTTGGGCCTTATTATTTCAGTCGTCATCCCCCGGTTTATCCGGGGGATCCATACAGAGCCCGGCCATTCCATGGATTGCCCGGATAAACCGGGCAATGACGGAGTTTTTGAGACTTGACAATAGTGCCCCAATATAGGAATATTGTCCTGTTTTCAGCCCCATTGCGCCCAAATTCCGGCGCAGCGGGGCTTTTTTATGTCCAAAATTCAGGAAAAATCTCATGAAAATCAGTCTGTTAAAACCCTTTGCCAGCAACGGCAAAGCGGATGAATTTGACGTGCGCCAGATGAAGAAGGCGCTCAACCGCCTCGGCTATTACCACCCCTATGATGCCACCGGCATCACCGGCACGGTGGACCGGGCCGTGTTTGACGCCCTGCGATCCTTCCAATCCGCCCACGGCCTGTCCGCCACGGGCACGGCCAAACCGGACGATGAAACGCTCACGGCCCTGAATGCGGCCATCGAAAACGCCCCGGACGGCGAGTATATCTGGCGGACAGTGGGCGATGACCGCGTGCGTGGTGCGCATGCCGCCCTCAACGGCACCAAGCGGAAATGGAGCGATGATCCCGATCCGCAACAGGAATTTGGTTGTCGGTGTTGGGCTGAGCCAGTGGGCGCTGCAGATGGCTTAAAGCAAGTTGTCATCAGCTCCTTACAACAAGCTTCATATCAATGGACAGATGAAGATTTTATCAATCACTGGAAATACGGTAATGGGCGAGAGGTTACATTGCCTGAAATTGGTTGGCTTGTAGAGATCATATGGCACGCTAAAAAGACGATGTTCCATAAAGTCGAAAAGCAGATTGCTGATAAAGCCAGACAGGTCCAGATTGGTAACTTTAGCGATACTTGGGAACGATCATATAATTTCCAAGAAGTCGTTTTTTCTATTGGTGACGCCGTCATACGTGGGAGGTTTAATGGTACTGTTAAAAGGAATGAAGGTGTTCTGCATATTGAGGCAACGGCCCATTATTTACTTGATGATGAGTTCACAGATTTTGCAAGTATCAGACAGACTCTCATCGGTACTTCTGATCCCGATGTTCTCCCGGATAATGTCGTAGGGGATGCTGTTATATGGGCCACGGAAATTGGCCGTAATCCTTATCCAATTACAGGGGTGTGGACCACTCGGGTTACAGGTTCGATCAAATCAGCAGGCTAATGGAATGATTTCAAGGTAAACAAATCCTTTGATGGCCCAAAAAACATCAAACGCCAGATCGGCGCTGTGTTTATAACCCAACGTGATCAGTGCAAAATTAAGGGTTATAAAGCCCGATATAAAAATGACGATGTTGCTGGCGGTGTTGTGCGTGAGATCATTTTTAATAGTCCCACAGACTTGCTTGTGCAAGAAACGCCACGCTAATTCCCACCAGCCCGTATAAATAACAGAAATTCCTGCAACGAGGAGGAATGCGTAAAGATCGTAAATCCAGCAATTGTAATCGTGGCCGCCGAAATTTTGTGTTGTTTGCATTCTGGCATAGTTGGTAGGAATTGTCAGGATGGGTAAAAGGACAATTGAAAATAGCAGGCGCCCTGATTTCAGCCATGTCGGCGCTTTTTTCCCCACCGAAAAAATAATGATCGGCACGCTGAAAAGATATGCCCAATACCAAATTTTTAAATAAATAGACCAAATTTCCATGCTGGATCATATCCAGATATAGGTGGTATATCAATCTATGGCCTTTGAGTCTTTTTGAATAGTTGGGGAGTTCCGCCATGGCTTTAAAATTTCGCAAAATGCACGGTTTGGGCAATGATTTTGTCGTTCTGGATGTCCGGGATGGCAAAATGAATGTTGGGCCTGATCTGGCGCGGGCGTTGGCGGATCGTCGTCGGGGGATCGGCTGCGATCAGGTTATGGTGATGGAGCCGCCGAAAACGCCGGGCACCGATATTTTTATGCGCATTTATAACCCGGACGGGTCCGAGGCTGGGGCGTGTGGCAATGGAACGCGGTGCGTGGCCAAGGTGTTGATGGAAGAAAGCGGGAAGGCGGCCTGCGTCATTGAAACCGTGTCCGGCATTCTGCCATCCAGTAAAGCCGATGGCGGTCTGGTGACTGTCGATATGGGCGCGCCGCGCACGGCGTGGAATGAAATTCCGTTGTCGGAAGAACGCGACACGCTGCATCTGGGGATTGGGGATGGCGATACGCTGTCCGATCCGGTGGCGATTAACATGGGCAATCCGCATTGCGTGTTCTTTGTGAACAATGTTGAAGATCTGAGTATTGAACATCTGGGCCCGTCGGTGGAGCGCCACGCCATGTTCCCGCAACGCACGAACGTTGAATTTGCACAGGTAATCTCCCCCACCAAAATCCGCATGCGTGTATGGGAACGCGGCACGGGCGTGACGCAGGCGTGCGGGTCTGGCGCGTGTGCCACCGCGGCGGCGGCTTTGCGCCGTGGCTTGATCGGGCGCGATGTTGAGGTCGTGCTGGATGGCGGATCGCTGTTCTTCCATATCCGCGAAGATGATGGCCATATCCTGATGACCGGGGCCGCGACCGATGTGTTTGCGGGTGTTATGGCCGCTTAGAACAAACGTAGAACCGGGGCCGGAATCGAAAGGCGCGGCGTGTAATCAACGCCCTGCGTGGGGATTGTGTAATACCCGGCGAATTTTTTGTAACGGTCGGTCAAAGCGTGTTTGGATGGAATGGTGATGTGCGGGTTCTTCTGCACGGCCTTGTTGCCCATCTTGTCCGACCATGTGCCATCCGCATCGCGCAGGAAGAAGTGAAAATCATCATCCGTGGCAACCGTCATGGCAATGGCGTGGACATTGCCGGACAGGGCATCTTCCTCTGAAATCATAATCAAACCATCGGATGCAATACGATCGCGGATGTCTTCATCGTTGAAAACGGTGAAGCCTTCGCTGGCGTCGCTGTAGGTGGGTTCGGAATAAACCAGACTGCCCGGCTGTGCGTTGCCCATGTCGGGAAAACCGAGCGCGTAGCAATAGCAATTCGTGTTTTGTTGTAATCGGGAATAGGTTGACCATGCCGCCCCGTTAAACGCACGGTGGGGCGTGGGGAAACACACATTCGTTAAATCCGGGTCCAGATGATGAACCGGACGGATCATGTCGTTTAATTCACGGTCGCTATATCCATCATAGGGCATGGTCGTTATCCGAAAAGCTGTAATAAAGGTTCAGGAATGCGCAAGCGTGGGCGGTATTGAATGCCGTGCGGCGGTACGGCGTAGTACCCGCCGAATTTCAAATGTTTCTGGTCCAGTGCATCGCGCGACGGCACGGTGATAGTGGGATTACGGGTGGCCATGTCGCGCCCGCCTTTGTCCGACCATGTTCCATCCATATCGCGGCGGTAAAAATGGCAATCGCGGTTTGGGCTAATCACAACAGCGATAGCGTGAAATTTTCCTGACAGGGCCTGTTGTTCTGTAATGGAGATCAGCCCATCTTTGATCAAACGATGGCGAATGGTGCGTACCGACACATGGATGTTTTCCGGCGCACTTCGTTTCTGACCGGCCAATTGACCGGGAATGGCCCATCCAGCCTCCGGGCAGTTCAGGGCATAGGCGTAGCAATTGGTTTGATCCTGTAAAAAACCGTGCATGTTCCATGCGGCGCCGTTGAAGGCGAGGTTCAGGCGGCGCGGGGTCGTGCGGATGGGGGCCGCCTCGGTGATAAAAACCGGGCGGACCAGAAGATGATCCAGCGAAGGATGAAATTCTTGAAACGCGCCCAAGGCTGCTCCCTGTTAATCTTTTATTGGGGAGAGGCTAGCAGGGGTTATGTAATATGTCAAATAAAAGGACTGGCTTATCCGGGTTTTTTGGAAAAAAAGCCCGGGCCAGCCAACGGGGATCGGATCGGGTGGGGTGGCTGGCCCGGAAACGGGGGGTTCGGGTATTCGGGTATTCGGGTACGCAGAAACCTAGGAAAGGAGAGGTCTACGCATGACCGGCTTCCGGGTGGATCATATGGGGGCTGATCACGCGGACCTGCCGAAATTCGGCCCGGTCGTCATAGGTGGCAAAACTTTGCAGTTCGGCCAGCATTTCAATGAGCTCTAGGGTCGGATGATCCTTGATTTCGTCCATGGTTTCGGGGATGTCCACGGTCGTTTCAATCACCAGAACAGGCACCGTGCGGCCAAAATGGTCGACGATAAACGTCAGATGCGTGTCCTTGATATACGGGTTGTCAAAAATCATCACGATCTCCCTTGGGATTTGCCCATGATTCCATTATCTCCCCCAAATGTGGGGAAGATATGGAATTTTATTGAAATTCGGGGGTCATCTATGGTCAAAAGGGGGCAACTTCATAAAATGCAAAGTAATCATGCACGGTAAAAAAGACCCGGAAATTGTCACTTTTGGCTGTCGCCTCAATACCTACGAGAGCGAGGTGATGCGCACCCATGCCAAAAATGCCGGGATTGAAGACGCAATTATCTTTAATACCTGCGCCGTGACGAAGGAAGCCGAGCGTCAGGCGCGTCAGGCCATTCGCCGCGCCCGCCGCGATAACCCGAATGCCCGTATTATTGTCACCGGCTGCGCCGCGCAGATTGATCCGGCCAGCTTCGGCGGCATGCCCGAGGTGGATCAGGTCATCGGCAACGATCTGAAACTGAAAGCCGAAACATGGGGCGCGCCGCCGACGGAGAAGGTCGTGGTCAACGACATCATGGCCGTGCGCGAAACCGCCAGCCATCTGGTCGATGGGTTCGAGGGGCAGACGCGTGCGTTCCTGCAGGTTCAAAATGGCTGTGACCACCGCTGCACCTTTTGCATTATCCCTTATGGTCGCGGCAATTCCCGGTCTGTGCCCATCGGCGAAATCGTTGAACAGACCCGCCATTTGGTCAAAGCAGGGTTTCGCGAAATCGTTTTGACCGGGGTGGATGTAACGTCCTATGGTCCCGACCTGCCGGGTTCGCCCACGCTGGGGCAAATGATCCGCCGTGTGCTGGCTTTGGTGCCCGATCTGCCGCGGCTGCGACTGTCCTCACTGGACCCGGTGGAAATTGACGATGATTTATGGCGGCTGATTGCCGAGGAACCGCGTTTGATGCCGCATCTGCATGTCAGTTTGCAGGCGGGCGACGATATGGTCCTGAAACGCATGAAACGCCGCCATTTGCGTCAGGACGCCATTGATATGTGCAAACGCGCCCGCGATTTGCGCCCGGATATGGTGTTCGGTGCGGATATTATCGCCGGTTTCCCGACGGAAACGGACGAGATGTTTGCGAACACGCTGCGCATTGTTGATGAATGCGATCTGACGTTCCTGCACGTCTTCCCGTATTCGGAACGCCCGGGAACCCCGGCGGCCCGTATGCCGCAGGTGGAAAAACAAGTGCGTAAAGACCGCGCCGCGCAATTGCGCGAAGCGGGCGAACGCCAGATGCAGAAGTTTTTACAACATCAGGTGGGCATGGTGCGCACTGTCCTGATGGAAAAAGATAACATGGGCCGCACCGAACAATTCGCCGAGGTCAAACTGGCGGATGGTTCATTTGATGCAGGGACACTGGTCACCGTAAAAATCGAGGGCGTTGACGGGCAACATTTAATTGGTCGCGTCGCTTAAGAGATAAATTAGAGAAAGTGAATCAATGAAACTGGATCGTGCGTTTTCCGCACCGTTTTACATGGCCCGCCATGGCGAAAGCAAAGCCAACCGTTTTAACCGCGTCGCCGGATGCGAATGGGACGTGCCGCTGACCGATAAGGGATGTGAGCAGGCTTATGATTTGGCGCAAACCATTTTAACGATGGATAACAAGCCGACCGTTATATTCTCAAGCCCGCTACAGCGCGCGTTCAAAACCGCCAGCATCGTCGCTTCGGAAATCGGGGCCGATGTTCACATGATCTATGATCTGCGCGAACAGGGTCTGGGGTCGTGGAACAAGCAGAAATATTACGTCCTGCGCGAACAGTTTGAGCGCGGGGACGAGCCGCAGGACGGCGAAACGCAGCAAGCCTATATGCGCCGTATCCTGATGGCCTTGGGGCAGATGCAGGACGAAGCTGCTGCATTGAATACCCAGACACCGCCGCTGGTTGTTGCCCATGGTGGGTTGTTCTACGCCTTGGCGCAGATCACAAAGACATTCCATGGCATGAAGGAAGTCGGCAATTGCAGCCTGTACCGTTTTGGCCCGTGCCAGATCGGTGATAAACGCCTGTTTCAGGTGCAGCAAGTGACGGTGGAGCAGGGCGATCCCGTTCTGCGCCGCGCCCCGTTCAGCCCGGTTTAATGCCATAAATAAAAATTGCCAACAAAGGGCGTTCTGGTGTACCAAGCGCGACCTTTATTTATATGGAGTAAAAGTAAATGATTAAAAATTTGGTTGGGGTATTTGTTCTGGCGGGCCTGGTCGGCGTAACAAATGCGGCCGCAGCGGAAGAGCCGAGCAATACTTTCATGTCTATCTGCAAAGCCCGCATCCAATACGACGATGAAACAAACAAGTATACGCACGAAGTTTTGGAAGACCTTGTTAAACAGGGCTTTCCCCGTGCGGATGTTGAGGCCATGGAAGACAAGGCCCGCGATATGGTGACCACCGGGTTGTGCGAGCTTGAGCATCAAGAGGCTACAAAAAACCAAACCGACAAATATGAAGGGAACTTCTTGTCGTGCACTTTTGGTGAATATGCGTCCGATGAAACGACCCGCATAGCAAAAGCCAAAATCAATGAAATGGTTCGTAAGGGTACCATTAGCGCGGGGCAGGTGAATGATGTTGCCGCCGACGTGCAGAGCGATGCCGTTCGTGAAGTCTGTACCAAAATGGGATACTCACCTAAGTAAGACGTTAGGGAACACTGATAACGATACGATAGACCGGGGCCAAAAGCCCCGGTTTTCCTTTGGGGTGAGGGCTTTAACGGTTCATTCATTCCGTTGCGCAATACTTTCGATTGTATTGTGCAACGGGGGCACGTTTTGATTTTTCGTGGTTTGTCTGTATTGGCCTGTGCCTGTGCCGCCATCATGGTTGGCGCGCCGGCGTCTGCGCAGGAAGTGTTTTCTGACCGCAAGGGCTGTCACGCCAACAAACCCGGCCAGACGGCGATTACAATCAATCTAACCTTGGAAGAAGAGCCGATTTACGATTTGTCCCGTTCGATTGCGTGGCTGAACCGTGACGGCGGCAAATCAACATCGGAGTGGTTGGCCCGGAACGGTTTGACGTCTGTTTACAAACCATCACAATTTGTAACCAAGGGGCAAGCGCATGGTGGTTTGGCCATGACCAGCCGCGCATCGATGTTTAGCAAATCATACGGCCCTTATGGCGGGTATCAGTGCCCGTTTTTCAGGCAGATTGAAGTCAATATTTTCTATCGCACGCTTATTTACATCCCATCCGATTATCAGGTTGGAACATGTGCGTTTAATGAAATCCAGATGCACGAGTTGAAACACCACACAACAAATGTGGATGTGGTGAAAGCCGCCGTGGAAAAGATGCGCAAGGATTTGCCCGCAATCATTCGTGAGATGGAGGGGAATAATTATCTTCCACACGATAAAATCCGCCTGCATTTTACGGCGATGGAGGCGGGTATGGATGATTTTATTCAGGTGTATTTCACCGAACTGGCCAGCGAAGAAATGGACCGCCGCAATCATCTGGTGGATACACCGGATGAGTATGAGCGTTTTGGCAAGGTTCTCAAGGGATGCCGGGCGCAGGATAAAGTGGCGCAGTTGGAAAAATAACGCCCAACGGCCTCATTATTACGAAAAATAAGAACGTCCCATTCTTGCTGTCCGGCAGCGGATGCGGTAAACCGTTGGCATCGAAAAACAACGGAAAAGACCATGATTTTCTGGCGGAAGAAGAAAGACGATACGCACGTAACTGATGAGGCGCAGCCGCAGGCTGAAGCCCCGGTTGCATCTGTGCCTGTAGAGCCGCAGCCCGAACCTGTGCCCGTTGTCGAAACGGTTGTTAGCGAAGAGCCATCCGGTGGATGGATGAGCCGTCTGGTTGGCGGACTGGGCAAATCGACCAGCAAGATTACGCAAGGGTTGAGCGATCTGGTAACCAAGCGCAAGCTGGACCAGGATATGATCGACCAGTTGGAAGAAGTTTTAATCACCGCCGATCTGGGCCCCAAAACCGCATCACGCATCGTCACCGAGTTTGCCGAAGGGCGTTTTGGCAAGGACATGGACGGCGATGAAATTCGCGCGGCATTGGCCGATGTGATTGCGCGCATTCTGGACCCCGTGAACAAGCCGATTGATTTTACCCGTCGTGACACGGGGCCGTTTACCGTTTTGGTGTGCGGTGTGAACGGCGTTGGTAAAACCACGACCATCGGCAAAATGGCCTATAACCTTCATAAACGCGAAGGTAAACGCGTGATGCTGGCGGCGGGGGATACGTTCCGCGCGGCGGCGACCGAGCAATTGAAAATCTGGGCTGAGCGCGCGGGCGGCGGCATTGTTGCCCGCGACATCGGTGCGGATTCTGCGGCTGTGGCGTATGAGGCGTATGCGGCGGCGAAGGCGGAGGGCGCGGATGTTTTGTTCATCGATACGGCGGGCCGTTTGCACAACAAGAAAAACCTGATGGATGAATTGCAGAAAATTATTCGTGTGCTGCGCAAGCATGACGAAAATCTGCCGCACGCGGTCATTCTGGTTCTGGATGCCACAACCGGCCAAAACGCCCATGCGCAGGTGGAAACATTCCGCGATATGGTGGATGTGAACGCACTGGTGGTGACGAAGCTGGATGGTTCGGCCAAGGGCGGCGTTGTCGTCGGTCTGGCGGACCGGTTCGGCTTGCCCATTATCGCCGTTGGTGTGGGCGAGCAGGCGGAGGATTTGCAACCCTTCCACCCGGATGCCTATGCCCGGTCATTGGTGGGTGTCGGCGTATAAAGAACGGCGGAAACCCTCGCGTTTTTGGCTAGTCCCTTGAAAAAACAATAAAAATGAGTAAGAATTAAGCATGTCAAAAGGTCCTCGTTCTTTTAAGCCCCGCAAATTCAATGATCCCCAAAGCGCGTTTGCCGCGATTTGTGAGATTTATGACGCCAATGTCACATGGTTGCGGGAAAGTTTCTTCGCTTTTGCGGATGGCCATATGCCGAAGCATCGCATTTCGGCATGCTACCCGTATATCCGGGTCACGACCGAAACGGCGACGCGGGCGGATACGCGCCTGTCCTATGGCTTTGTGCCGCGCCCGGGCAGTTACGCCACCACCATCACACGCCCGGATATTTTCGATCATTATTTGATGGAACAATTGCGCCTGCTGTTCCTGAACCATCACGAGCCGATTGAAATTGGGGTCAGCGATACACCCATCCCAATCCACTTCGCGTTGGGTGAAGATTTCCATTTGGAGCGTGACCTGTCGCCGGAACAGATCAACGCCATGTCCGATCTGTTCGACCAGCCCAATCTGGATTTGATGGATGATGAGGTTGCCAACGGCACCCATGAAACAAAACCGGGCAAAGATGCACCACTGGCGTTGTTTAACGCGCCGCGAAGTGACCTCAGCATCATGCGTCTGCGCCACTACACGGGCACGAATGCGCGGCACTTCCAGAACTATGTGATCTACACCAACTATCAATTCTACATTGATCAATTCGTGCGCATTTGCCGTGACATCATGGCGCCGACCGATAATCCGGAATTGCGTGCCGAACGGCTGGAATATTCGTCTTTTGTTGAGCCGGGCAACCGCATCACGACCAATAAAAATATGGCCGATCCGGGTGAAAGCGATGATCCGGGCCTGCCGCTGACGCGCATGCCGCAAATGCCGGCCTACCACCTGAAACGCAAAGACGGTTCGGGCATTACCATGATCAATATTGGCGTGGGGCCGTCAAACGCCAAAACCATCACCGACCATGTGGCGGTTTTGCGTCCGCATGCGTGGCTGATGCTGGGGCACTGTGCGGGTCTGCGGAACTCGCAATCGCTGGGCGATTATGTTCTGGCGCACGGTTATTTGCGCGAAGACAACGTGCTGTATCGCGATCTGCACCCCTCCATCCCAATTCCGGCCCTGTCGGAAATTCAGATTTCGCTGGAGCGCGCCGTGGAACATGTCACGGGGTTGCAGGGTTATGATTTGAAGAAAATCATGCGCACGGGCACCGTGGCGACGGTCGATGACCGGAACTGGGAATTGCGCCCGACATTGCGTCAGAATTTGCGCCTGAGCCAGAGCCGCGCCATTGCGCTGGATATGGAATCCGGCACCATTGCAGCCAACGGTTTCCGTTTCCGCGTGCCGTATGGCACGTTGCTGTGCGTATCCGACCGCCCATTGCACGGCCAATTGAAATTGCCGGGCATGGCCGACAAATTCTACCGTGACCGTGTGGATCAGCATTTGCAAATTGGCCTTCTGGCCATGGCGATGCTGCGTGAATACGGGCCAGAACGGCTGCACAGCCGGAAACTGCGCTCGTTCAACGAAGTGGCGTTCCAGTAGGATATTAGCGAACGACGGTGTTCAGAACGGTGACAAGCCGTTCGACATCATTTGCCACATGATACAGCCCAAATCCAAACCGCAAACGTGTGCCGCGGTGGTCGGTGACGACGCCCAGCTCTTGCAGTTTTTGCGCCAGATCGGCGGCACGGTCCGTTTCAAAGGTCAAGAAATGACCGCGTATCGGTGTATCAGCCGGCGAAATCAATGTGCCGGGGCGTTTTTTTGAGCCTTCTAAAAATTGATCCTGTAACGCCATCACATGGGCGTGAATATCGGCGACGCCGACGTTCATGTCATTCAGCATCTCCATCACCGCATTCAAGCGGTACAGACCCGACGGATCAAACGTCGCGCCCCAGAACCGGAATCCGTCGGTGGAATAGGGCACATCATCACCTTGTTGGGCTTCCAGCGATCCCATGTCCGCAAACCATCCGGTATTGCGTGGGCGCATGGCATAACCCGGCGGGCAATGCAGGAAGCAGCATCCTTCACCGGCCATCGCGTATTTATACCCACCCGCCAGATAAAACGCGCGCTCAGCAATGGCCGACAGGTCGGTGGGCAGGGCCATAAAACCGTGATAGCCATCAATCACCACCAACGTATCTTTGCTGGGCACGGCATCCACGATCTTTTTCAGGTCGGGCACGGCATAGGCCGAATTGAAAAACACATGGCTGAAAAACACTATGGCGGCGGGGGTTGATTTGACCGCGTCGATCATGCGGTCGGTAAAGGAATGGAACGGTTCGGACGCCACGCGCGTGACCGTGATGGATCCGTCTTCTTCCAGTCGTTTCAATTGCCGGGTCAGGCTGTGAAATTCGCTGTCCGTTGTGATGATGTGTGGCCCGGAATTTTTAGAGTCAGGCAGGGCCGAGATCAACCGATTGATAAATTCATGCGTGTTGGGTGCAAACGCAATCGTGCGCGGATCGGGCAGGTTCAGGATGCGGGCCACATGCCCCTGCGCCGTTGGAATAACCGTATTAAAAATCACATCCCATTTATTATCGGCCATGGATGCCGATAAACCCCAATAGCGCGTTTGCGCGGTGCGCGTGCAATCGGGCCAGAGATGGTGGCTGTGCGCCGCGAAATGCAGCTTGTTGGCATTCATGGCCAAGGCGGTGCCGAACAATTTGCGAAAATCTGAAACCATCACATTATCCCGTGGTGCCATAGCGGTATCCCATCTGGTTGCTGATCGTTTGTGGCAACGGCGGGCGCGCGTGGCTGGGGATCAGGTAGGTGGAGAGGGCGAAAAGATCGGTGAAAATCCGGTGCTTTTCCAATGTCTGCATCAAATACCCGTATCCGGCGGACCCGCCGGTGCCAACATTCATGCCGACCATGCGTTGAACCATCAGAGCGTGGCGGTACCGCCATTGCGACATGGCGGCATCAATATCCATGATGTGGCCCAGCAGGCTGGCGGGGCCTTGTAACGCGGGTTCGGTTTTGTAAACGGTGATGAACAAGGCGGCCTGTAACGCGCGCCACGACAATCGCCACGAAGAAGATTGGGATGATGACGTATCGGCATCCTTGTTAAAGATGCTGTCGAATTTCGTGCGGTTGCGGGTAATGGCGGCCAGTTCGCGGTCCAGAAGGTCACCATCCACCGCGTGGCGGGCCATGGCTTCGCGCCCGTCCAGCATGGTGTGAACGGCGGCGCGGTATGAATCCCAGAATTTATAATCATCCCGGTCCACAAACGGTGTGCGGGCCAGCCATTTATCGATCTGGTCGAACAACGTGGTTTCATGCTCCGCCGTGTTGAGGGCGGTTTGCGAAGCGGGGCAATACCCCACATCATACTGGCAATGATTGAACAGCAAGCGATCCTCACGACGCAGGCCGAGGCGTGTTTCGATCAGGCGGAATTGTAAACTCTGGAACCCCGATGCGGTTTTCAAATGGTCGCGGAAATCCGTGAAATCCTGTGGCGTCATGGTTTCGAGAATATCCAACTGCCGCACCAGCAGGCGGAGGATTTCAACAACGCGGTGCAGGTGTTTGACGATCGGCTGCATATCGCAATCATCCACCACCGGACGGCCCAGCCGGGCCTGCACATCATCCAGTTCGAACAGTATTTGTTTGAACCAGAGTTCATAGGTTTGGTGAAAGATGATGAACAACATTTCATCATGCGCGAACGCGCCCGTGGCCTTATCGGTGCTCCACGGTTTTTGAATATCGAGCAGCGTATCGAGGGCGAGGTATTCCCCGTACTGGTCCCAGTTTTTTGTCTTGTCCTGTGTCATACGGGGCAGTGTGCCGCGCCCGTTTGGGTGTGTCTAGGGCTGTGGCATTGCACAAAAGGCAAAAACAAAACGGCGCCCAGAAGAGGACGCCGTGTAAAAGCCCAAGTTAAGACTTGAAAGACACTTAGACGGAGATGTCCAGGACACTCCCGCGTTCCTGGCGTCGGGGTGGGGTGCTTTCGCTCCGTGTGTCTGCGGCTTGGCGCACCTCGTTGTCCCGATTCTGGCTGGTCCCGTTATTGCGGGCCTCGGACCGTTGCGTTTCTGCGGCTTCCGTACCCGAACGGCGGGTTTCGGTGGCTTCGCGCTGACGATCCTGATCCCGGTCATTGATCCGGGCCTGTTCATCGCTGCGCGCGACGAACGGGTTGTTGATCTGTTGGCTGGCATAATTGCCGAGCGGGTTAATGGCCATAAGGCGTCCCCAAATCCGAAATATTGAAAATCCAAACCTCTCTTATCTTAAGCCGAATTGCTTAAGAAAGCATGTCCTTTTTGGTCCACATCCTTTGGGGCAGGGCGGATTCGCAATTTAACTTAATCTAAACCTTTTGCGCGCAGATTGGGGGATGTGGGGTGTGTTGCCCGAATCCGACCCGGTTAGAGGTTGGGACAGGCAGCCAAGTCAAAAATGTTAATCAAAACAAATACTTGGTTTTTTGGCGGTAAAACAGGTCTCTTCCATCGTGGAAAAGGCCGTTTTGACAGGTGTTTGTGATGATCGGGTTGAGGGAACTCATGGATTCGCGTTTATTCGAAAAATCGCCAAAAGTCGCGCCCCTTCTGGTGCGCCTGTATGACAGCCACAAGCTTTATGAACTGGCCACGGATGATACGCCGCTGGCGCGGGCCGAGCTGACCAGCGCGGTCGCCGAACTGCTGGAGGCCGATCTGGCCCCGCGGGAAAAAGAACTGATTTCCGATGTGTTGATCAGCCTGATGCGTCAGGCGGAAAAAGATTTGCGCGAAGCGTTGTCCGAACGTCTGTCGGTCATCGACAGTGTGCCGTTGCGCGTTGCATTGCATTTGGCGAATGATGACATTTCCGTCGCCGCCCCGGTGCTGAAAAAAAGCAACGTCTTAAGCGATATGGATTTGCTGTACATCATCAAGGCGAAAACTTCCGCATACTGGCAAGCGATTGCCGGACGCCGGGGGATGAGCGAACAATTGATCAACGTGCTGGCCGACACGCGTGACGTGCCGACGGCGGGTGTGTTGGTTCGTAACAACGCCATTCAATTGCCCGTTCACGCGATGAGCGTGATTGGCGAAATGGTTCCCAACCATGAAGATCTGGCCAAACCGCTGCTGATGCGTCAGGAATTGCCCGAAGATATCGCGCGCCGTTTGTACAGCGTTGTGGGGGCCGAACTGAAACATTACATCCGTGATTATTTCGGGGCCTTTGCCGGTCCGGCTGCGGATGCGGTTGATGATGTGATGCTGGAATTTGGTGAGGCGATTGCCTCGGCCACGCGTCCGGTGGATATGCCCGCCTTTATGCCGGGGGCCAGCATGATTGCGGCCGCCAAGGCGTACAAGGAGAAAGGCCGTTTGAGCGTGAACACGATGATGGACACGTTACAACGCGGTCAATACGCATCCTTTATCGCCATGTTCGCCGAATATTCGGGCATGGATGTGCGGACCATTCACGATATGATCTCGGAATCCGGTGGCCATCGTCTGGCCGTTGCGTGCAAGGCGTTGGGTGTGCAGAAAACCGACATGACGCGGTTCTATATGCTGACCCAGCGGGTGCGCAGTGCGGACCGTATTATTGACCAAAGCGAATTGCTGTCCGCCATTCGCGCCTATGACAAGGTGACGGTGACATCGGCACAAGGCATGATGGGCATGAGCCGCTAAACGATTTCTCTTGAAACGGAAATAAAAAACCCCGGATGAATGTCCGGGGTTTTTTATTCTTTAGGCCGCTTTCTTATTCACGCTCAGGGCCGCAACGCCGGGCAATGTTTTGCCCTCCATCCATTCGAGGAAGGCACCGCCGGCGGTGGAGATGTAGGTGAAATTATCCGTCACGCCCGCATGTTCCAATGCGGCGACGGTATCGCCGCCACCGGCCACGGAAACAAAGGTGCCCAGATCCGTGTGATCGGCAACGAATTTGGCCAGTGCAACGGTCCCCGCATCAAACGGTTCAATCTCAAACGCGCCCAGCGGACCGTTCCAGACGATGGTTTTTACATCCAGCAGGCGTTTTTTCAGCATTTCAACGCTGGCCGGACCGACATCCAGAACCATGGTGCCATCGGGGATGGATTCCATGTCACATGTACCGTGTTCGGCATTGGCGGCAAAGGCCGTGGCCCATACACCATCAACGGGCAGTATCAAATCGCAACGGCGATCCACCGCTTTCTCGATAATCTCACGGGCTTGTTCCGCCATGTCGTGTTCGCACAGTGATTTTTTCATGTCTACGCCCATGGCGTGCAGGAACGTGTTGGCCATGCCACCACCGAGGATCAACAGGTCGGCTTTCTCGACCAGATTGCCCAGCAATTCCAGCTTCGTCGAAATTTTCGCACCGCCAACGATAGCGGCCACGGGGCGCTCCGGGCTTTCCAATGCGGCGTTCAGGGCGTTTAATTCCGCTTCCATCAACAATCCGGCGGCGGTGGGCAAATGGTGCGCCAATCCTTCGGTCGATGAATGGGCGCGGTGGGCGGCGGAAAACGCATCATTCACATAGATATCGCCCAGTTTTGCCAAGGCGGCGGTGAAGGCCGGATCGTTCTTTTCCTCACCCGCATGGAACCGTACGTTTTCCAGCAGCAGGATTTCCCCGGCCTGCAAATCACCAATGATTTTTTCAACGTTCGCGCCAATGCAGTCATCGGCGAAATCCACATCATGGCCCCATGATTTTTCCAGCGCGGGAACGATGAAGCGCAGGGAAAATTCCGGCGTTACACCCTTCGGGCGGCCAAAGTGGGACAGGACGATGACCTTTGCGCCAGCTTTGGTCAGCGCATCAATGGTCGGCTTCAGGCGGTCGATGCGGGTCGTGTCGGTGACCACGCCGTCTTTCGCCGGAACATTCAAATCGGCGCGCAATAACACGCGTTTGTTTTTAACATCAATGTTACGAATGGTTTTAAATGTCATTTTGTTTTCCTCTATCACGGTTAACGCAGTGTTTTTGCATGTTCGACCGCCTCGATCAAACGGGACCGGACGGCGGGGTCCATGGCCGAATGCCCGCCATCGGGCACAACGACATAATCGGCTTCGGGCCAGAGCAGGTGTAAATCATACGCCTTGCGGATCGGGCAAATCACATCATACCGCCCATGCACGATGGTCGTCGGGATGTTGCGCAAAATCGGAATGGATTTCATCAGGCTTTGATCCGGCGGAATGACATTATGTTTGAAATAATGGCATTCCAGTATGGCCAGCGCCAGTGCATGGTTGCGTTGGTCATCGCTGGTCAATGTTTCATGATGCGGGAGCAGGGACGCGCACGCCCCCTCATACAACGCCCACCGCAAGGCCGCTTCCATCTGCGCGACCTTATCATCGCCGTTCAGGCGTTTGTGATAGGCGTTCAGCAAATCACCGCGTTCATGCTCCGGAATGATGGATACAAACCGCTCCCACGCTTCCGGGAAAATCATCCGCATGCCGTACAGGAACCATTCCACCTCGTCCGCTTCCATCAGGAAGATACCGCGCAGCACAAGGCTGATGCAGCGTTTCGGATGGGCGGCGGCATAGGCCATGGCCAGCGTGCTGCCCCATGATCCGCCGAAAATATGCCAGCGTTCAATGCTCAGCCGTGCGCGCAGTTTTTCAATGTCATCGACAAGGTGGGGCAGGGTGTTGTCCTGCGTGCTGCCCAGCGGTGTTGATCGCCCCGCACCGCGTTGGTCGAAAATGATAATGCGGTAATGCGCGGGGTCAAAAAATCGGCGGTGCGTTGGTGTCGCGCCCGCGCCGGGGCCGCCATGCAAAAGAACGATGGGCACACCATCAGGATTGCCGCTTTGTTCCCAATACAGATTGTGTGTGTCATCCACCGCCAGAAAACCGCTGGAGTACGGCGCGATCGGCGGATAGAGGTCGAACAACGGCGGCTGCCGCTCATTCGCGGATGGTGCCGGAACGCGCGGGGGCTTGCTGGTCGTTTTGACTATCTTGGTCCATCCCGGCATTGGCGTTTTGGTCCGTATCCGTTTCGGGTTTTTTCGGTGCCTCTACTGTAAAGGCCCCGCCGGGGGCAGGCAATGGTTTTGAACCATCCGGAAACTCAATCTGGGCGGGGGTTTCCAGGTCAATAAAGGGCCCGTTATAGTCCCGCACCCACCCGCGTATGCGTAAGTTTTTGCCTTGAAGCTGTAACGGGTCAATTCCGGCCCGGGACAGCGCCCGCCGCACATCCGGTTCCACCCCGACGGAAAAATCCTTTTTCCAGTCATCGCCGAAATTCAGGTAAACACGGTTGCTGACAATCGCGGCCTTCACCACCGTGCCCTCGGCCACGATAAAACGGGGGGATGGGTTGATCGGTTCCGCCGTTTTCACAACGGCATAGGCCGATCCATCGGCCCAGATGCCACGTTTTTCGTCGCGGGCCAGTTGTTCAATTTTATAAAGCTGGTCGGCCAGCTCCGGGTTGCGCAGGGTCGGGGCCACGCGGGCCAGCCCTTGCCGCACCAGATAGGATTGAATCCACACATTGCCCGGCTTCTGCACGACATGGGCCAGCGTGTGTCCCATGCGGTTGACGCGGCCCGTTTCTTTGTCCCGTGTTTGATAGAGGATGATGTCTTTGTCTTTTACGAAAATCTGGTCCAGCGCCTGTTTGGCCTGTAGCGGAAAATTACCGGGATCGGCGGTGCCCATCTCATTCATGCCGGGAATTTCAATGCCGGATAATTCGACAATCTGTCCATCATTCAGGGTCAGGCGCAAACCGTCCACGGCCAGCGCCACCGTGCCCGCGCCGGTTTCGACCAGCGGGCTGAATGATTGTGGTGGCAGGGCGGAAGATGCCACATTTGGGTCCATATTTTTGCCCATATTTGCGCCCATTTTCCCAGATGTCTGGGCCCATGCGGGGGCCCCCGTAAACGGGGTGGCAATCGTGATCAAAAGGGCTAAAATAATGGCGTTTTTCATGATGAGGAGAGTGGCCCCAATGCGGATTCAATTCAAGCCCGTTTTTATGTCTGTGTGTGCCGTGGCCCTGATGATCGGGCTGGGGAGCATGATGTCCGGTTGTTCCACCAATCCCGCCACGGGCGAAAGCCAGTTTACGGCCCTGATGTCCCCGCAACAGGAATCCTCCGTCGGGGCGCAGGAACATGAGAAGGTGATGAAGCAATATGGCGGCACGGTGTCGGATGCTGGCCTGAGCGCCTATGTCAATCGCGTCGGGCAGAAAGTGGCCGCCAACACTGAACGCCCCGATGTTCAATATAAATTCTTCGTTCTGGATACGCCGATGGTCAACGCGTTCGCGTTGCCGGGCGGGTATGTGTATGTGACGCGCGGCATTCTGGCGCTGGCCAATTCTGAGGCTGAACTGGCCGCCGTTCTGGCGCACGAGGTTGGGCACATCACGGGCCGCCATACGGCGGAACGGTATTCGCACGGCGTTGTAACATCGCTGGGCGCTGCCGTTTTGGCCGCCGCGCTGGATAGCCAGAGTGCCGCCGATGCCGCGAATGTGGGCAGCCAGCTTTATCTGTCGTCCTATTCCCGCGGGCAGGAAAGTCAGGCCGATGATCTGGGTATTCGCTATCTCAATCGCGCTGGATATGACACGGGCGCAATGGCGCGCTTCCTGACCAGCTTGCAAATGGATTCTGCGTTGGATGCGCGCCTGCATGGCAAGGGTGGCAATGGGGAAAGCTTCAGTTATTTCTCCACCCACCCGCAAACGGCGGAACGTGTGGCCAATGCGCGCAACATCGCCGCACAATATCCGCCGAACGAAGGGCTGACCAACCGTGATGCCTATATGAATTCCATCAACACCATGATCTATGGCGACAGCGCGACGCAGGGGTTTGTACGCGGTGCAACCTTCTGGCATCCGGGGTTGGACATGACGTTCACCGCACCGGATGGTTACACCATCATCAACAATCCGGATTCCGTGATCGTGCGGAATGCGTCCGCGGGGGCGCTGGCCGTGTTTGATGTGGCGGCGAATGCGGCGGGCGTTGATCCGCTGACCTTCCTGACCACGTCATGGATGCGCGGTGAACAATTGGCCAATGTTGAAAATCTCAGCATTGGTGGAAAACCGGCGGCCACGGGCCAGTTCACGGGCCGTATTGGTAATCAGGCGATGACCGTGCAATTGCTGGCCGTGCAATGGAGCGCGAATACCGTGTACCGTTTCCAAATGGCCTGGCCGCCCAAAGCCAACGCCGCAACGGTCGAGGGGATGAAGCAACTGAGCTACAGCCTGCGATCCATGACGAAGGCTGAAAAATCATCGATCAAACCGCTGCGCATTAAAACCGTCACCGCCAAATCCGGCGATACGATCGCCAGCCTGTCGGCCAAAATGGCAAAAACCGACACCTACACCGTCGAACGATTCCTGACTCTGAACGGGCTGGATGGTGAGGCGAAGGTTGTCGCGGGGCAGGGTTATAAGATCGTTGCGGAATAAAAGAAAGGTTCCGGAATGAAAAATGAAAAGGTGAATGAGCTTAAGACACTCATCGTAGATTTTCAGATCCCGAGTTGCGATTATTTTTCGGAGTGCATGCGGATCGCCCAGCATAATAAGGATCTTTATTACAAAGGTGGGGTCTTTATCTGCGATCAGGATAGCGTCAAGAACTATGCGAGTATGTCGGAGTTTTGGGCAAGGTCTTTCTTTGCTCTCATTGAGAACATTGGTCTAGGCGATCTGTTCCATAAGGTCATTCCCTTACTCCGATGGGACAATATCGCGTCGGACATTTTCGTCGATGAATATGCGGGTCTACTAAAAGAGAGCGTGATTGAGAATATCGCCGGAGATGATGGGGCGGAAAAGGAAATGACTGCACAGATGGACGCTAAAAACATTAGCGGTGCGGTTAAAGTTTTGAACGATTCCATTATATCTTCTGTCGCTCGGCTTAACGGAGGATATGTTTCTTATTTTATAATGGCCGATGATGTCGGGCTCCGGAACGGCTGGCGTAAATAGCCTGATTGCGAATAAACACAATTAATAAGGCATCCGGTAATTCCCCGGTATCGGCGAGATAAAGAAAAACCCGGCATTGGGGGAATGCCGGGTTTTTCATTCGTGAATTTCGGTCGGGCGTCTTAGCCTTCGAGCAGGATATCGTCCGGATCGTCGATGCGACGGGTCATGGACTGGCGCAGTTTGCTCATGGCGCGCTGTTCCAGCTGACGCACACGTTCCTTGCTGACGCCCAGCTCTTTGCCCAAATCTTCCAGCGTCACGGTTTCGTGGCCCAGATGACGCTCGGTGATAATGGTGCGTTCGCGGTCGCTCAGCTCGGACAACGCTTCGTTCAGCCATTGTGACCGGGTTTGCGCGTCCTTCATCCCGATGACGATTTCTTCGGGATTCGGGCGTTCATCGGACAGCAGGCTCTGCCATTCATCCTCACCATCCATGCCGATGCGGGCATTCAGCGAATGGTCGGAGGCGGACAGGCGGCCTTCCATGTCCTGCACGTCCTTCATATTGACCTTCAGCTCCGTTGCGATCTGGGCGCGACCTTCATCGGTCAGGCCTTCACGTTCGGTGGCCGCTTCAATCTTGGAGCGCAGGCGACGCAGGTTAAAGAACAGGGATTTTTGCGCGGCCGTCGTCCCGGTCCGAACAATCGACCAGTTGCGCAGGACGTAATCCTGCATGGCGGAACGGATCCACCACGTGGCGTAGGTCGAAAACCGCACGCCGCGGTCATGTTCAAAACGGTTGGCGGCTTGCATCAGGCCGATATTGCCTTCCTGGATCAAGTCGCCCAAGGGCAGGCCGTAATTGCGGAAGCGGGAGGCCATCGCAATCACCAAACGGGTATAGGACCGAACCAGCTCGTGCAGCGCGTGCTCATCCCCGTCTTCGCGCCAGCGGCGGGCGAGGTCGAGCTCATGGTCGCGCTCCAGCAACGGTTCGCTCATCGAGGTCCGTATATAGCTCAGATTGGCTTTCTGTGTGCCTTGATCATCTATATGGGCCATGGGGGAGTCCTTTCTGGTAACAGGCTTTTGGTCTGTCTACTCTTCAAGGGTATAGGGTCAAACTTGCGGGATTCTTACAAAGAATATGGGAACCGAACCGCATAGTTTAGTATCTTCTAAAATATGGGCAGGAATGTGGCGGATAAATGGGCAGAATTGGGTAAATTGGCCGCTTTCTCTAACCTTATGATTCGATTAGAGAAAAAACCTCACCATGGCGGTCAAAACCGGCACAGACCAAAGGTCCGCCGAAACCGCAGCCGCCGTCCAATGTGGCGGTCACACCATTGATATGGAGCCCACCCTGGTTCGGGTCAAACCCCCGGATCACTTTTTCAAAGGGATCATAAGGCGTATGAATCGCATCAAATGATCGGCCACCCCACCACAGGGCATCGCCCTGATCCTGAAGCGGGCGGTTGGGGTTCAATCCGGCATGGACGAACAGCATCGGGGCCGCCGAGTCATCCATCGCGCGGGCATAGGCCCCGCCGGTGCCTGTCGCGGCCAGTTCCATCACCTGCGGCGGGGTAAAGGCCGCACGGCGCAGGTGGGTGATAAACATGTCATGGCCACGGTGGCGGCGGATGGCGGCGCGAACCCCGGCGGTCCAGCGCGTGATGGACATGGCGCCCTCACGGGTGGAGACCAGCCCATGGGTCGGGTTCATGCCATAGGATTCCAGCGTGGCCGACAGGCCGCGATCCAGCATCCATTCCAGAACCTCGCGCGGGTTGGGCGCGAATTGCAGTTGGACCAGCTTTTCCCACATTTCTTCCTGACCGCCGCGCAAATACGCGATGTCGGATGGCATCCATCCCGGCATGGCCAGCACGTTGCGGCGGAAGGTGAGGATTTCATCAATCGTCCGGGTGGCTTCGGTCCCGTGACCGAAATAATTGCCCAGATAGACGATGCGGTCGCCCGCTTCCAATTGTGGGTAGATGGAATCGTGCAGGGCCACCAATCGGTCCGCTTCCGAATGAATCGCGGAAATGGCCCAGATGCGCCGGGGATTACCCAGAGCAGCGAAGCGTTGATCTTTGACAAGGTCGCAGATGGACACGATGGAAGTGAACCAAAAAACAAAAGGGTGGTGAGCAAAGCCCTGATTCCACAGGTGCAGAATCAAATTCCAGTATAGGAGGGGGCTTGTAACACACAAGAGCATTTTTATGTCACACCGCAAAAAGCCCCACAGAATCAGTGCGTTGTTGCGTGGGGCTGTGATGATGTTGTGGATGAGGAGTTTTGCGTATAAGCCTGAATGGAAATGAGTTATCTGGATTTTTAATACGTCATCCCCGCCTTGTGCGGGGATCCGGAAATGACCGGGATAATATTGGCCCTGTGACTCCGGATCCCCGCACAAGGCGGGGATGACGATTGGGAGAGTGGTGGCGCAGAGCGTAAAAACAAAGAAGCGCGAACCTGCGTTCGCGCTCCCTTGGGTTATCCTTGGGGGGATAAAATCTGTGCGGTGAATTACGCGGCTTCTTTTTCCACGTCGTCTTCTTTCACGGCTTTATCTTTCTTTTTGCCCAGCATGTCTTCCAGTTGCTCGGCCGCTTTCACTTCCGTGATTTTCTGAACGGCAGCAACTTCGCGGGCCAGACGCTCCAGCGCGCTCTGGTAGATTTGGCGTTCGCTGTAGGATTGTTCGGTTTCGTCGTTGCTGCGTTTCAGGTCGCGCAGAACTTCGGCAATCGCAACCGGATCGCCGGAATTGATTTTGGTTTCGTATTCTTGGGCGCGGCGGCTCCACATGGTGCGGCGCACACGCGCACGGCCTTGCAGGGTCTTCATCGCATCTTTCAAACGGTCGCTGGAGCTGAGTTTACGCAGGCCGGCGGTCTTCGCTTTGAAAACCGGAATCTTCAGGCGCATGCGGTCTTTCTCAAACGTCACGGCATACAGTTTGACTTCCATCCCGCCAATCGTCTGGGTTTCAATCCCTTCGACCTGACCAACACCGTGGGCCGGGTATACAACGTAGTCGCCTTTGCGGAAGTCAACATTATCATTCGCCATGGTCTGCACCTTCTCCGTCTGATAGGGGTCCATTACTCAAATTCTGGCCGGGTGTCCGGCAGGCTGCGAAACGGCGAAAGCGAGGTGTTTCAGATCCTTATAGAAGGAAGCTGAGACAGGGGATGAACTAGCGTCCCGCACGCGCCCGCCGTTGAGCATGTCGGCCAATATAATGAAAAAAAGGTAAAATTTCAAGGTTTATGTTTATATGAAAAATAACGGCGTATGCAGGGGCATATTCCGCAGAAACACAGGGGTTTTGAACGCGCTCTTAGTCGCCTTCGCCCGGATTCGGGCTAAACCAGTCCTGATATTTATTTTTTACGTCCTTATATTTTTCGGCGTCGGGCATCGCGTCCTTCTTCCGGGTCAGGACGGGCCAGAGTTCAGAGTATTTTCTGTTCATTTCCAGCCACTTATCGGCTTCCGGGTCGGAATCCGGCTTGATCGCGTCCACAGGGCATTCCGGCTCGCACACGCCGCAATCAATGCATTCATCGGGGTGGATAACCAAGGTGTTTTCCCCCTCGTAGAAGCAATCTACGGGGCAGACTTCGACGCAATCAGTGTGTTTGCACATGATGCAGACATCGGTGACAACAAAGGTCATGGTGGCAATTCCCTAACTTTACGCGGGGGTTTTATGCCATGCCCCCTGTCATAAATCCAGAGGGGAGTTGATGTTTTTAGACATAATTAAGGGGTGTCCTGTAATGTCTCGGGTATGAAGCTGTACCATTCCAGCCCCGTTACTCTGGAGGCGGCAGAATTGACGCCACGGACACGCAATATCCGCCTTGCCGAAAGGGAGGATGGAACGGCCATTGCACGCTTCACCGACTATGCCGACACCAATCCTCCGTTTGTTTACGCCACCGACAATCCATCATTGTCCCTGACCTATGCGGTTCCGAAAGGTGTGCGGTTGGGGAATATGCACGGGCTGGGCGGGGCCGAGATTTTGTTTCTGGATCAAGAATCCAAGATTGGCGACCCCACATTAGAGGGTGGCATATACAGTTTCGATTCTGATGATTTCGTCCAGATCCACCGCGATGATGGGCAGGCCACCGACCAGTGGGTCAGCGGTCATGCGGTCAATCTTGAGAGGGCAACGTTTCAGCGTGTCGAGTCCCTGAATGACCTTATGCGCGCGGGTGTGCAGGTTTATCAGGTCGCGGATCATTACAGTACAGATGACTTCTACACGGATGTTTTTGAGATTGCCAATGACCCGGATGGGGCCAAGGAGCGGGCGATGCTGGATCGTTTGGTCGAGGAGGGCAAAGTGCGCTGGTTGAATGAAGAGCGCATGATCCGGCCAGAAAATTGCCTGAAGACAGAAACGTCAGGCGCGCGGGCGCAGCCGGACCCGGCATTCAAACCTTATTCCCTCTAAACCGGATTTTGCCGGTCGGCCTCGGTCGGGGCCGCTTCGCCCTCGGTGCAGGGCATGGTTTCCGAGGCCAGCGGGGCGCGTTTGCGGGTTTCGCGGTAGACGATGTACATACCGCAGCCCATCACAATCAAACTGCCCACACCGACCTGCCATGGCGGCACATGACCCCAGACGGCAATGTCCAGCGCGGTCACGAAGACAATCGACAGATAGGAAAAGACGCTGACAAAGGCCGCCGGGGCTTTGGCATAGGCGTAGGTGAGCCAGACTTGCCCCAGCCCGCCCAGAAGGCCCGTGGCGATCATGTAGATCAAGCCGGGCAGGGTTGGCGTCTGCCAGACGAACAAGGTCCACACGCCGCTTAAAAACACGCAATACAGTGTGAAGTAAAACGCGATGGTCAAAGCGTGTTCCGTATCGCCCAGCTTCCGCACGGCGATCATGGCAAAGGCCCCGAGGATGGCCGCGCACATGGCAACCAGTGACCCAAGCGCATCGCCGTTGCTGGCTGGCTGTAACATAAACAAAACGGCGCACAGGCCGATGATGACCGCGGCCCAGCGATGTGGCCCGACCTTTTCATCCAGCAGCAGGACGGCCATGGCCGTCAGCACCAGTGGCGACGCAAAGTGAATGGCCGTGGCGTTGGCCAGCGGGAGCAGGGCAAAGGACCAGAAGAAACAGCACATCGAGAAAAAGCCGACAAAGCTGCGGACGAAATGGCCGCTGTGCCGTGTGGTTTTGAACAAATCCATATTCCGGCGCTGGGCCATCAGGAACAGGATAGGCAGCAGGCCAATGGCGCTGCGGAAAAACAGGATTTGCGGCACCGGCAGCCCGGTTTCAGCGGCCAGTTTGACAAACATGTTCATCACGGCAAAGAACAGGACGCTGCCGGAAATAAACAGGGCAATGCGGATCGGGCGGTCAACGGGTGTTTCGGTCATGGCGCACCGGGACGGAGCAAGGGGTTACGCAGGCTTTACTGATATAGGAGCGTGACAGAACTTGCACAGGGCGGCAAGGCCTTCTCCGGCAAGAGAGGCCCTCTCCCCAACCCCTCTCCCAGAGGGAGAGGGGCTTTTTATAATGCGGCGTCTTGTTCCCTCTCCCTCTGGGAGAGGGGTAGGGAGAGGGGGCGCGTTATTTCACAACAGGTCCCGCGAACGACAATGTGGTTTTGCCTTCGCGTGCATTCAGTGTGGCCGTTGCGCCAAAGGGAATGGTGTAGAGGTCTTTCGCATGGCCGAACGGGGCGTTCATGATGGCGGGGATTTTGCGGCCGTCCAGCCGTTCGGCGACAATTTCCTTCATGCTGTAGCCGAATTTCGTGCCACCGGTATCTTGCATATCCGAAAATTTGCCCATGACCAGCCCGGCAATATCATCAAACGCACCCGCATTGTCCAAATGGACCAGCATACGGTCGATGCGTGATGTTTCTTCGAAGCAATCTTCCAGAAACAGGATCGCGCCCTTGAAATCTGGTTGCCACGGCGTGCCGAGCAGGCAGGTCATCAGGCTGAGATTTCCGCCCACCAAGCGTCCGGTCACGGATCCGGTTTTTAACACGGCGGCGCGGTTCATGGGGATGGGGGCGGATTGCCCGGCCAGCATGTTGAAACATTGATCCAGTTGCGCCTTTGGCATCGGGCGGCGCAGGCGGGAGGCGACAGGGCCGTGGAATGTGACCAGCCCCGTGTCCGCATTGATCGCACCCAGCAGGGATGTCACGTCGCTGTAGCCGATCAGGATTTTCGGGTTCTTGCGGATCAAATCCATATCCAGATGTTGCAGCATCGTCGTGGCGCGGTTGCCGCCACCGGCGGCGAAGATCGCGTTGATGGCTTTATCGCGGAACAGATCGTGCAGCGCATCGACGCGCTGTGCGGTGGTTCCGGCGGTTTGGTGGTGGCGCGCCAATGTTTGCGGGTGAACGTACACATTAAATCCGCGCGCGGTCAGGATGGATTCAAATTCGGTGACTTCGGTTTTTTCGCGGCGGGATGATGGGGCCATGATGCCGATTGTATCGCCGGGGTTGAGAGCGGGCGGTAAAATCGGTTTCTTTTGGGCCATCGTTATAATCCTTTAAACACGGCCAGCGCATGTTCGCGGGCGGCTTTATGATCGACAATCGGCATGGGGTAGGTTTGACCCAATTCCACACCACACTGTTTTAGCACATTGTCCGGGGCCGTCCATGGTTCATGGATATATTTGGTGGGCAGGGCGGCCAGTTCGGGGACGAAGGCGCGGATATAATCGCCGTCGGGATCGAATTTTGTGCCCTGCGTCACGGGATTGAAAATGCGGAAATAGGGCGCGGCATCGGCCCCGCACCCGGCCACCCATTGCCAACTGGCGGCGTTGTTGGCCAGATCGGCATCGACCAGCGTGTCCCAGAACCATTCTTCGCCCGCCGTCCATGGCAGCATCAAATCCTTGATCAGGAAGGACGCCACGATCATCCGCACGCGGTTATGCATCCACCCGGTTTGCCAGAGCTGGCGCATGCCGGCATCCACGATCGGGTAACCCGTTTTGCCCATTTGCCATGCGCGCAACGCGGTGTCGTTCTTATCCCACGGGAAGGACGCGAATTTGGATTGCAGCGGTTTGGTCGGCATATCCGGGTTGGTGTAGAGCAGGGAGTAAGAAAATTCGCGCCAGCCCAGTTCAGAAAGGAAACAATCCCCATCGGTTTCCACCGCCGGGTCGGATTCCATGGCGTGGCGCACGGCGTGCCATGCGGTGCGCGGTGAGATTTCACCGAAATGCAAATGCGGCGACAGGCGCGACACATTTTCGCGGTCAGGGTGGTTGCGGCCTTCTTTATAGCCTTTTAATTCGTGATCCAGAAACTGCCCCAGCCGTGTGCGCGCGCCATGTTCGCCGGGAATCCAGACATCGTGGAAACCCTTGTCCCATTTGATGGAGGGCAGCAAATCCAGATCATCGATATGCAGCGATTGTTTCAAGCGCGGGAAAAATGTTGGAACATGGTGCGGCAGGCCCAGCGGTGCGGGCGGTTCGCCACGGCCCAGACAGCCCTTGCGGAAAAAGGGCGTAAACACCTTGTACGGTGTGCCATCATCCTTGTTCACGGTCCATGGTTCGTACAGCAGGCTGGCATTGCTGCTTTTCACCGCGATGCTGGCTTGTTCCAATCCGGTTTTGATTCTCGAATCCCGCGCCATGCGCCACGGTTCGTAACAACGGTTCCAGAACACGGCGTGCGCGCAGGCGGCATCGACCAGTTCGGGAATGATTTTCGTGGCATCCCCGCGAAAGATGGCCAGCGTGCCGTGCAGGCTTTTGTTCAGGGATGACAGGGAATGGTACAGCCACCATCGGCTGGCCGCTCCGCGTTTCCACGGGCCGGCATTGTCATCATCCAGAATAAAGACAGGTAGAATGGGCGAGCCGGATTCCAGCGCGGCGTGATAGGCGGGATTGTCCTGCAGACGCAAATCCTGCCGAAACCAGAGGATGACAGGAAAGTCGAGCATGAACCCTTAACCGTCTTTGGTGATTGTTGTGATCAATTCATCCAAAACCTGATTGGCCTTGGCGTTATCGACCTGACAGGTGCCAGCGGCATCGTGCCCGCCGCCGCCATAATGCAGCATCAAATTACCAACGTGCGTTTTGCTGGTGCGGTTCAGGATGGATTTGCCCGTGGCGAATACGGTGTTCTGGTCATTCTTGCCCCACATCACGTGGATGGAAATATTGCATTGGGGGAACAGAGCATACAGCATGAAGCGGTTGGTGGCCCAGATTTGCGGTTCGTTGCGCAGATCCAGAACGATCAGGTTTTTATTGATGGTGGAGCATTTTTCCAACTGCTCGCGCGCTTTCAGTTTGTGCGCTTCGTACAGATCAACCCGTTCCTTGACGTGGTGCAGTTCCAGAATTTGTTCAATTGTGTGGTCGCGGCAATAATCGATCAATTCCATCATCAATTGATAGTTGGAAATGCCGAAATCGCGGAAACGGCCAAGGCCCGTGCGCGCATCCATCAGGAAGCTGAGCAATTCCCAACCCTGTGGGTTTAAAATATCATCGCGGGTGAAGCCAGCGGAGTCCGCCTTGTCCACGGCCGCCATCATGTCCTGACCAATGCGGGGGAAGGTGGCCGGGCCGCCGAAATAATTGTAAACCACGCGCGCGGCGGACGGGGCGTGAATGTCGCAAATGTGATTGTCCGGGCTGATGCCATCCAGTCTTTCGGCTTCGCTGGAATGGTGGTCGAACGCCATGTAGATGCCGGGGACATAGGGCAGGTTGGTGGAAATATCGCGGTCGGTGACTTCGATCTTTCCGTCCTGCATATCTTTCGGATGAACGAACATGATGTCGTCGATCAGGTTCAGTTCCTTCAGCAAAATGGCGCAGACCAGACCGTCCATATCGGACCGGGTGATCAGGCGATAGGTGCGGCTTGGATCGAACTGAATTTTGGCCTGATTTTGCATGGTGTGGTCATCCCCCGAATTACAACAGAAAGCGGCGGCACCGTTGCAGTGCATAAACGCCACCCAAAACTATAAATCAGTAAAGAATAAGATCAAGTTAATCAGAGGTTTGACATATGTGGGGGTGTTTTGAGGGTCTGAGAATGAAAAAGACGGGGCGTGAACCCCGTCTTTTGTAAGTCTATCGAAAATGCCTGTGCTTACGCTTCGGCGGCTTCGGATTCTTTGGCGTCGTCCTTGTCTTTGGCTTTTTTCTTCTTCTTGTCGGCCATGACCAGGGTCGGTGCTTTTCTCTCGGTGACGGTTTTCTCTTCGATCACCACTTCTTCCAGATCTTCCTTGTCCGGCATTTCGAACATGGTGTCCAGCAACATGCCTTCCAGAATGGAGCGCAGGCCGCGGGCACCGGTTTTGCGTTCGATGGCCTGTTTTGCAATGGCCTTCAAGGCGCCGTCGGTGAAGCGCAGGTTGACACTCTCCATATCGAACAGGCGGGAATATTGCTTCACCAGCGCGTTCTTCGGTTCGGTCAGAATCTGGATCAAAGCGGCTTCGTCCAGATCATCCAGCGTGGCAATCACAGGCAGACGGCCAATGAATTCCGGGATCAAACCGAATTTCATCAGATCTTCCGGTTGCAGGTCGCGCAGGATTTGCGGGTTTTTCACATCTTCCGGGTCGCGCACATCTGCACCGAAACCGATGCCTGTGCCCTTACCGCGGGATGCGATGATTTTTTCAATCCCGGCAAACGCGCCACCGCAGATGAACAGGATGTTGGTCGTATCAACCTGCAGGAATTCCTGTTGCGGGTGTTTACGGCCACCTTGCGGCGGAACAGAGGCCACGGTGCCTTCCATCAGTTTCAGCAGAGCCTGCTGAACACCTTCGCCCGAAACGTCGCGGGTGATGGACGGGTTGTCGCCCTTGCGGGAAATTTTGTCGATCTCGTCGATATACACGATGCCGCGTTGTGCGCGTTCAACGTTGTAATCGCAAGCCTGCAGCAGTTTCAGAACGATGTTCTCAACGTCTTCGCCAACATAACCGGCTTCGGTCAGTGTGGTGGCGTCAGCCATTGTGAACGGCACGTCCAGAATGCGGGCCATGGATTGCGCCAGCAGGGTTTTACCCGAACCGGTCGGACCAACCAGCAGGATGTTGGATTTTGCAATTTCAACATCCGACGACGTGTTGGATTCAATCCGTTTATAGTGGTTGTGAACGGCAACCGCCAAAATGCGTTTCGCGCGTTCCTGACCGATGACGTAATCGTCCAGAACAGCCTTGATCTCGCTCGGGGTCGGGACGCCTTCGCCGGAACGGACGATGGATGTCTTGTCTTCCTCTCGAATGATATCGGTGCATAGCTCGACGCATTCATTGCAGATGAATACGTTCGGGCCAGCAATCAGCTTGCGGACCTCGTGCTGGCTCTTCCCGCAGAAAGAGCAGTACAGGGTATTTTTGGTATCGCTTGATCCGGCTTTACTCATTGTCGGGAGGTCCGTTCTTAAATAGAGAGGGTGAGAATCAGTCTTCTTACAATTTAGCCAACTGGCTGGAAGTGGCGCAAGCCCCTTTCCAATATAGTTTGTGCATTTTTTCAAGCCGGACAAGGTCTTGCCGTGGCTTGAAAGCGCGCTAGGGCGGGGCTGCCCAGTTGCCATCCTTAGGCTTATATTATAATCAATGGACCCAAGCCCTTAAAGAATAGTGAAATTTTATGTCCGAAACCACGCTCCAGGACCTGATTGGTAGCTTTTCCCTGTTTGACGACTGGGAGGATAAATACCGCTATATCATTGATTTGGGCCGTCGTGTTCCAGTGATGGATCCGGCGCTGAAGGTCGATGAGCACTTCGTTAAGGGCTGTACGTCCAAGGTCTGGATGATTGCGGGCTGGCGGGACGGGCGGTTCCATTTTGAGGCCGATAGCGACGCCCAGATCATTCGGGGCCTGATTTACATCCTGATGCTGGCCTATGGGGGCAAGGACCGGGCGGGCGTGGAATCTGTGGATATTCAGCAGATCTTCAGCGATCTGGAGCTGGACCAGCATTTATCACCCAACCGCCGCAATGGCTTCTTCGCCATGGTGGAGAAGATTATGGCATTGGCCCGGCTGGGTGACGCTTAAGGCTAGGCGGCCCGTTTTTGCAATATGGTAATTTCTGAGAAATGATCGGCCAGCGCCCGGTATTGGGGCAGCAGGGCGGCGAGGGATGCCGCACGTTCACGCACCATGGTTGCCGGGGTATGGCGGGCGCGGGTTTGAATGCGCGCCAGAGCCAGATCGACCGGGCAATCCAGATGCACCATGTGCAGGCGATAGCCGGAGGATTTCAACCGCACCAGCATGTCGTAATTTTCAACACGGGCGCAGCCCATATCCTTGATGATGTTCAACCGCGATGCGGCGGCGCGGTCCAGCAGGTCATAGGCCAGCGTGCGGCAGGGCATTTCCCAGCGTTCAAACGCGGCCACCGCGCCCAGCGTGGCAACATCGTCGTGATAGGCGGGCAGGGCCTCCATCACGCGGTCGGGGTTCAGGATGAACGCATTCGCCGGAAAATCCCCGCATGCAATGGCGGCATCGACGTAAGTGCTTTTCCCCGAGCCCGGAATACCCGCCATGCAATATACCGTTGGCGTATCCGACGCGGCCCGGTTTCCAATGAACCGGTCGTGCAGCATGGCGATCATGTGTTCGGGAATCGTGTGGGTCATTCCGGTTTGCGTGTCAGGCGGTCGCGCAACCGTTCCAGCATTTTTTTGTTGAGCTTCGGCGGCGCAATTTCGGCATAAACCTCAACCCCGCGCTTAACGGACCAATCCGGGAACCGTTTTTCAAACGCGTAAACAGTGTCGCCGTCCGCATCGATCACGATATTGTTGTCGGTGGTTTCAATCACGCGCATATGCCCATGGGTCGCAACAGCATGTTCCATCTGTTCACGGGTGGTGGCCGGGTCGTTCGGGGTCAGGGTGTAACGGCTCATCATGGGCTCTTTTGCAAAGGGGTATTTCAGCGCAGGGATAATCCCCGGCAGGTCCCACTGTCAAACAAAAAAGCGGCGTGAATATGGCGTTGTGGGGTTGGATTAACCCGGTCCCATCCCCATGCCCGGTTGGTTTTGCGGGGCGGTGGGTTGCGGGCGTTGTTGTTCCAGTTGGTTTTGCGGGCCTTGATTTTGCGGTCCGGCCACGGTGACTTCGCCATTTTGGGGGTTCACGAAGCCCAGCTTGGCGGACACGCCTTCCATCTCCATAACCTTTTGGGTCAGGGTATTGTTGTTGCCCTGATCCAGAAATGATCCGGATTGTTTGAACGTGTTCATCAGGGCTTCAAAAATCTGTTGGAGCTGCGGAATCGCATCGCCGAGTGCGGCCATCATATTCTGTAACCCGCCACCCGCATTCGGATTGGGGTCGACGCCTGGTGTTTCCATGCCGGCCTGCTGGAACAGGCTGTTCGGATCGCCATGAACCATGGATCCAACCGTGGTGGCGGCACCGGGGGCTTGTTGTACAGTTGTGGCGGAAATGGTTGTCATTCTATCACCTGCGTTATCGAATAATCAGCGGCATAATATAAAAATCGTCAATCCGATTATCCCCGACCAGCAAGGTGCTGATATCCGTTGCGTTCATCATGCGTTTGCGGATGGGGGCCTGAATAATCATGCCGAAATCAATCATGGTGCCGTCATGAGCAACCAAAGCGAGTTGGCCGCTGTCGGTGTCGTATTCGACCCAGTTCATGACGCATGGAAATTTTTTGTCGTGCAGGATGAAGATTTTTCCGGCGTCGTTGACGACCAGATTGACGTTCATGCTTTCAACCAAAGACGGGTAGGGCATGGCCGCGGGTCGTGCGTGCGCTTCGCCAGTGATAAAGTCGAAATCTGTTGCCATGGCTGCTGCGTTCCCCCGAAGCCCCTTTATTCTGTGCCCCCATTACACCTGAAAAGGGTTAATTTTGGGTTTAGGATATGGGAAATGGCGGCGTTGATGGGAAATATCAAATAAACGTCACCCCGGAAAGGGCGTTAGCCCTTGTCCGGGGTTTGGGCCGTGAGGGTAACAACACGGCAAAAATCCCGGATAAACGCTGGCGCGTTTTCCGGGATGACGGACATACTTTTTTGGTGGGGCTTAGTACCCGCCGCCGCCGCCGCTGCTTTCGCCGTACGGAACCCAGATGTTTTTCACCTGTGTTGCACGGCGTAAGTATTCGCGGCCTTGGGCTTGCGCCGATTTGGTCCAGTCGCGGGCCAGCCCATAATCGCACCATGTTTGTTTCAGGTTGCTGATCGATGCGGCCTCGACAAATGCGGACCCGTCATCCGCGCCGAAATACCAAATTGCATCCACGCCGTCATGTTCGGCAATGGTTTTGGTCAGCGTTGCGCGGTCACCCGTGACGATGTTGATAACACCACCCGGTACATCCGATGTTTCCAGCACCTGATAAAAATCAGTCGCGGCCAGCGGATATAATGTGGACGGCACAACCACGCACGCATTGCCCATGGCAATCGCCGGAGCAACCAGTGAGATGAACGACAAGAACGGTTGATCATCCGGGCAGACAATACCCATCACGCCAACCGGTTCATTCATCGCCAGTGTGACACCGCGCAGCGGCGGGGTATGCACCGCGCCGTCATGCTTGTCCGTCCATCCGGCGTAGTAGAACAGGCGTTGAATGGCCAGTTCGACTTCTTTTTTCGCCGCGGCCGGGGTGCAATCGGTCATGGATTTGATACGGGCGGCGAATTCATCGGCGCGGGCGCTCAAATTTTCGGCGATGTAGTACAGGATTTGCCCACGGTTAAACGGTGTGGCCTTGGCCCATCCGGCGGCGGCACCGCTGGCGGATTCCACCGCGTCGCGAATGTCTTTGCGGTTGCCTTCGCCCACTTCGCCAACCATCACGCCGGACGGTGAAACGATTTTCATCGAATAATTGCCATCGGGGCGTTTTTGTTTCCCGCCGATGTAGTTTTTGGCGGTGCGGTCAATCAAGGCAACATCCCCCGGGGCGTCATTCCGGCGAAGGCCGGAATCTTTTGCCTTTTTGGCGGAAGATCCCGGCTTCCGCCGGGATGACGGCTCAAGGATAGAGAGGTAAGCGGGTTTCAGATAGGCATACAGGCCCTCTTTCCCACCTTCGCGGCCATAGCCGGATTCACGGTATCCGCCAAAGCCGCATCCAGCGTAGAAGCGGTTGGACGAATTGATCCAGACCACGCCGGCCTTGATCGCCGGGGCCATTTCCAGCGCCATGTTGATGTTTTCCGTCCACACCGTTGCGGCCAGACCGAAGCGGGTGTTGTTGGCAATGGCCACCGCGTCTTGTTGGTTGCGGAAGGAGATGACGGACAGGACCGGGCCGAACACTTCGATCTGTGCGATCTCGTCACTCGGTTCAACGTTGGTCAAGATGGTCGGTGGATAGAAGCAGCCTTTGGTCGGGCAGGCATCCTTGATCTGATAAATCTCGGCGCCATCTTTCACGGCTTTGTCGACCAGTTTGGTGATGCGGTCCAGTTGCGTTTTATCAACCACAGCCCCCAGATCGACGCATTTATCCATCGGGTTGCCAACGCGTAAGTGCTGCATGCGGCGTTTCAGTTTTTCAACGAAGCTGGCGTAAATGCTTTCTTGCACCAGCAGGCGGGAGCCCGCACAGCAGACTTCACCCTGGTTGAACCAGATCGCATCGACCAGACCTTCGACAGCCGAGTCAATGTCCGCATCGTCAAACACGATATAGGGGGATTTTCCGCCCAACTCCAGCGTCAGGGCTTTGCCCGATCCGGCGGATTCCTTGCGAATCAAACGGCCAATATCGGTGGACCCGGTGAAGGCCAGTTTATCAATGCCGTCATGCGCGACGATCATCGCGCCGACCTTGCCATCACCCGTGACCAGGTTGAACACGCCTTTCGGCAAGCCAGCCTCAACACAGATTTCCGCGAACAATTGCGCGGTCAGGTTGGTTTGTTCAGCGGGTTTCAGAACTACCGTGTTGCCGGTGGCCAGTGCCGGGGCCACTTTCCACGCCAGCATCAGCAGCGGGAAGTTCCACGGAATGATCTGCCCCGCAACGCCGTAGGGTTCGTAGCCGTCAAATTCATCATCCATAATCTGCGCCCATCCCGCATGGTGATGGAAGTGAGCGGTTGCGGCGGGCACATCGACATCGCGGCTTTCGCGGATCGGTTTTCCGTTGTCCAGCGTTTCCAAAACGGCGAACAAACGCGCATGTTTTTGCATCAGCCGTGTAATGGCATACAGATATTTCGCACGTTCAAAACCGGGCAGGGCGGCCCAGTCTTCCTGCGCGGTGCGGGCGGCTTTCACGGCCGCATCCACGTCTTTCTGCGTTGATTGGTAAACCTGCCCCAGCTTTTCGCCCGTGGCTGGGTTTTCGGCCGCGAACCATGTCGGTTTATCGCCCGGCGTTACAAATTTCCCGTTGATGAACGACACGAATTTTCCGCCGCGGCTTTCAATCCATGCGCGGGCGGGTTTGTCGTCTTCCGGGGCCGGGCCGTATTCCATGGTTTCAAAAATCTCTGCAACTTTGGTCATTTCGTTTTTTCTCCACTGTCATCCCCGCCTTGTGCGGGGATCCGGTTACGGTGTTAGTGTTTCGTATAAATCTGCCCAATCTGGGTTCATCTGCTCAATAACGCGCATTTTCCATTCTCTGGGCCATTTTTTCAGTCGCTTTTCACGACGAATGGCGTTTTCCGGGTCGTCAAATACTTCGTAATAAACCAGCGTTTTGATGCCATGTTCTTTTGTGAAACCATCCGCAGTCTCGTTTTTATGCTCCCAAATGCGTTTGGGTAAATTGGACGTCATGCCGACATAAAACGTGCTGTTACGGGCTTTGGTTAGAATATAGACGTAGAATTTTTTCTCCTGCATTTTCTATTTTCCGGATCCCCGCACAAGGCGGGGATGACTATTTAGAAGGTGCTGACCCATTTCAGAAATTCGTGAACAAGCCAAATTTCAGCAAAAATCACTGCAATGCCCCACATGTTTTTAGTGATGGTGAGTATTTTTCCAAAGGCGTTTTTTGGTCTTGGTTTTTGTCCATAAACATACTCCATATGTCTTGAGGCAAATGATGCAAGCCATACTTGAACGAGCATTGTGGGCATTGCGATGAGAAGCGATGACCCAATCAACAAAGTTGGTATAACCCATAACCAGTGCCACCCTAGTGAGAAGCTTCCCCATATCCCAACATAAATAGCGACAGCAAAGGCTGTGAAAATGGATACCTTAGCCCAAGATTCAGCCTGTTTTTCGTAGCTGCCTGAATTTATTAAATCTCTTACTGAAAAACCGTTAGTTTCTGACATTTTAAAAACCTTTGCTGTCATCCCCGCCTTGTGGGGGATCCGGTGGATGGATCAACCAATCGGGTGGCGGTTCCCCGCACTGTAATGTCCCGTAACAAAATGCTCAATCTGGCGTTCAATATCACCCAGCAGGGACGACACGCCGAAGCGGAACAAATCCGGTTCCAGCCATTCGCGGCCCAATTCGTCTTTCATCAAGGCTTGGTACATCAACGCATCCTTCGCCTTCGAAATACCGCCAGCGGGTTTGTAACCAACCTTGAACCCGGTCATGGTCTGGTATTGGCGGATCATGCGGATCATGGCCAGCGTGTTGTTCAAATTGGCGTTGGTGGCTTCTTTACCCGTCGATGTTTTGATGAAATCAGCACCCGCCATCATGCAAACCATAGAGGCCTTGGCAATGTTACGCATGGTGGCCAATTCGCCAACGGCCAAAATGGCTTTGATCCGCGCATCACCGCACGCATCGCGGTATTGTTTCATTTCGTCATACAGCGCATCCCAATTCTGGGTCAGAACATATTGGCGCGTGATGACGATATCGATTTCTTTCGCTCCGGCGGCGACGCTTTCGCGAATTTCCTGCAACTTCGTCGACATGGGCGACAGGCCGTGCGGGAAGCCAGTGGAAACGGCGGCCACGGGAATATCTGTGCCTTCCAGTGCTTTCACGGCCGTGGGCACCATGGCGTGATACACGCACACCGCGCCCGTGTGCAGCGGTTTGGTAAAACCAATCGCGTCCAGCAAATCGGCGCGCACCGGGTTGGCGGCTTTCGCGCACAGGCGCTTCACGCGGTCCGGCGTGTCATCGCCCGACAGGGTGGTCAGGTCCATACAGGTGATGGTTTTTAAAAGCCATGCGGCCTGCCAATCCTTCTTCACGCTGCGGCGGCCGGACAATGTGGCTGTGCGCTGCTCAATCGCGCTGAGATTCATGCGGATGTCCTCGATCACGGACAGATCGAGCTTCATCCCTTCATTGCGGGGGTGCGTGTTGGACAGGGTTTTGCCCTTGGATTGGGCAACGGGCTTTAATTGTACGGGGTCCGCGCTCATGGTGCGTCCTCTCCTGTTTCATTGTTTTTGAAAGCAGGAAGAGAGTAGCACAGGGCCAAAAGGGGCTAAATAGGGAATTTATGTTGCAATGCCAGTGTGTTAAACCGGGCCATGGGAGACGGTTCCGGCGTGAATGACTTTTTTAAGGGGCGCAATCTCTTTTTCCACGTTTTTGAGCAGTGTGTTCAATTGCGTGATGAACGGTTTCATCGCGTGTTGAATGGACGGGGCATTGGGGTCGATGATGGTGCTTTTGACGCGCCAGACTTCATCCTCACTACCGCCCATGTCTTTAAAACGGGTTTCAAGCGTTTCTACGTTCCGCCTGATTTTCGTGACATCAATCGCGTAGCTGTCCTGTGTGGCCCGATCCAGTGCGCTCAAATGGCGGGCAACGGTCAAGTCGAAATACAGGCGCAAGGCTTTCGTACCCTTGGAAAAATAATCATTCCTAAAATTCTGGTCCAATTTCTTGGCGTGCTGGGCCATATTTTCGAACAACTTATCCAATGCGGCTCTTGGCGTATATTGGTTTTGATCATTCATAATGCGAATGATGTTTGTGGTCGCCTTTGTATCGCTTACTTTGTGCCCTTGGCTGGCTGGATATTTTATAGGCTCTTCAAACTTGTCTCGTCTGACATCCAGAATAAAGTTTTTTTCCGTATCTTTCAGAGGGGTTTTCTCCAATGCCGATATTGTGAGTGTTTCAATATCTTCTACGGCGGTTAGAAATTTTTTCAGCGTGGAATAAGCCTCGGATTTGTTCATCACATCGTCAAACAAGGTCTCTGCCCGCGGGGCGGAGGACAGCAATTGCGACAAAACGTCATTATTTCCTGCTTTGAAAAAAGCGGATTGAGTGCGGCTGAACGCGCGGGCGCGTTCGAGGGCGGATTTCGTGAAGCTTCCGTCGGTAACGACTTCGCCATTCAATGTCGGATGGGGCACGCCGTTTGTGTCAAAGGCGATGCCTTCGCGTTCGGCAAAGGCCACGACATGGTTGTCGCCCAGCTCACTTGCTTCATTCACTGGTAATACGGTCATGGCCAATTGCCCGCGTTCATATTCGGACAGAATGGTCACGGCCTGAAAAAAGCTCAAGCCCTCATGCAAGGTCATTGTTTTGATGGTGGGTTCGCCCACAGACGCGGCGGAGCCGGACAGGTTGGGTTCTTCCGTATGTTTGCGAATAACCCATTCGCCCGTAAACGGGTCCTGCTGGCCCGTGCGCCATTCAACGGCACCGAGCGATGTTTGAAAGGATAATGTCTGGCACCGATCGCCATGGTTGGCGGTGGCCAATTGTTTCAATGCGGATTGCAGTTGACCGCGGGATTGCGCGGGCGATGGCAGGGCCAGCATTTCTACGGTCCCCTTTGTGCGCCCCATCAACCTGTTGAAAATATCTCTCATAAACCCATCCCAAATGAACGGATTTATTTACCATAAGGTTTAAATGGGGTGCAAGAATTAATCGTCCTTGCTGCTTTCCTCTTTATTTTCAACGGGTTCGCCCTTGTCGGATTCGTCCGTTTTCTCGGCTTCTGGCGCAGTTTCAGCCGGGGCCTTAGCGGTCGCGGCATGAATGCTTTTCATGATGTCGGTAAAGGTCGTGTCGCTGTCCGGGGTTTGGACGCCGGTCAGCACGCCTTCAACGGTCAGGACCGATTTTTCGCCGATCCACAGTTGGGCCATATAGACATCTTCGCCGTCATGGTCGTTTGGCGTGCTGCCCAGCAGGATGGCTTGCTTCGCCGTGCCCAGATCGTTGAAACCCGTTTCGTATGTTTTGGCGTTGCCCTTGGCCATGCTTTCCAACGTGAAGCGCATGACATCGCCGCTATAGCGTTGCAGCATGTTGTCTTCGGCCGGGCTGCACGTGGCGGTGACGCGCATGGATGAATCCATGCCGTACACTTTCACAAATACGGATGAATGCGTGCATTGCGTGGGCGCGGCGGGGTCGCACCGTTCGGCGCTGGTCGGTTGTTCGGGGAAAGTCATGGCAAATTCGCAGCCCTTGGGTGCGAATGTGAAATCGGCGGCGATGGCGGGTGCCGTAGCCAACCCCAACATCATCGTCATTCCGGCGAAGGCCGGAATCCATCGGATAGATTGTATGGATACCGGCCTGCGCCGGTATGACGTATGAGGGTTAAGCCGCTTCATGACGCGCATATCCTTCCGGCAGGACCCAGCTTTGCGGCTCGGTTTTGGTTTGTTCACCGGATGACATGTTTTTCACCTGATGGGTTCCGTCTTCTTCCGCGAACCAGACGAAGGGAATGCCCTTGCGGCTGGCGTATTTCAACTGGTCCGGAATTTTCTTCGCGGCGTGGTACATTTCCACGTTGAACCCGCGCGCACGCAGGGCTTGGGCTGTCTTCGCAATCTCACCACGGCGTTCTTCCGCCGTCATCACCAGCAGGATATGCGCCGGGGATTTACGGGTGACATCAATTTTCTTCTGATCCACCATGCGCGCGAACAGGCGGGAGAACCCCACCGAAATCCCAACGCCCGGCAGGTTTTTGTTGATATACGATCCCGCCAGATCATCATACCGCCCGCCAGAGCAGATGGAGCCATACCCCGGATCATCGACGAATACGGTTTCGTACACGGTGCCGGTGTAGTAATCGAGGCCGCGCACGATGGACAGGTCGGCCACTACGGCACCTTCGGGGAGGTGGGAGAGGTGATCGAGAACAGTACAAAGTTCTTCGATGCCCTCAAGATATGTGGGCGTGCCAGGACTCATTCTTAATTTGCTGATTTGGTCTTTTAAATCTTTGCTGGTTGTCGCCTTGATTTTTGCAAGCCCCATAAGCATGTTTGCTGCATTCCAGTCCTCTCGACCTGTGAATGAGCAAACTTTTGAAAGGTCACTAAAGGTTTGACCTTCTCCGACCTTTTCAATTTTATCAAGTATTCTCAATGCAGCAGCAGGGTCTGGGACTCCCCAATCTTTCATGAAGCCGGATAAGATTTTCCGGTTACTAATCCGCATCTGAATCTTCTCACCCTCCATCCCCGGCAGGCCGTTCATGACCTCCCACATAATGGCGGGCATTTCGGCGTCGAAATGCAGGGGCAGGGTGTCGATGCCGATGACGTCGATATCGCACTGGTAAAATTCGCGGAAGCGTCCGGCTTGTGGCCGTTCACCGCGCCAGACGCGTTGCATCTGGTACCGTTTGAACGGGAAGACAAGTTCGTTGAAATTTTGCGCAACGTACCGTGCCAGCGGGACCGTCTGGTCAAAGTGCAGGGCCAGACGCGCGTCGGATTTTTCGTTATCGTCCTTGTGCAGGCGTTCGATAACGTAAATTTCCTTGTCCACCTCGCCCTTCGCGCGCAGAACGTCCAGTTCCTCGACGCTCGGCGTTTCGATGGAGCAGAAGCCATAGGATTCAAACACCCGGCGGATATGGTCGAACCATTGCTGTTCCACCAAACGGACTTCGGGAAGCCATTCGGGGAATCCGGTGACGGGACGGGGCTTGTAAATCTGTTTTTTTGTATCTGTGCTCATGGGGGTATTTTTAGACGATTTGGGGCGGAATGGCTAGGGGGCGGGGCCCTAAAACACGACCGTCATTCCGGCGAAGGCCGGAATCTTCCTGCCATAATGGACGAAGACCCCGGCTTTCGCCGGGGTGACGTATGAATGGAAAGGGTGGCTATTTCTCATCAAACAACTGGTCCAGCCGTTGGATCAGGGCGGCGGCCAGTTCGTCGGCGTCGGCGATGGTCATGGCGGTTTTGTAATACCGGGTGACGTCATGCCCGATGCCGATGGCGGTCAGTTTGACCGGGGATGCGTTTTCGATCCAGAAAATGACGCTGCGCAAATCCTGTTCCAGAATGTTGGACGGGTTGACGGACAAAGTGGAGTCATCCACCGGCGCGCCATCGGAAATCACCATCAGGATTTTGCGTTGTTCTGGGCGTTTGGCCAGACGGTTATGCGCCCAGACAATGGCCTCGCCATCGATGTTTTCTTTCAGCAGGCCTTCTTTGAGCATCAGGCCCAAATTCTTGCGCGTGCGCCGCCATGGCTCGTCCGCGGCCTTGTAGATGATGTGGCGCAAATCGTTCAGGCGGCCGGGGTGTGGCGGGCGGCCATTTTGTACCCATGCGTCGCGGGCTTTGCCGCCTTTCCACGCACGGGTGGTGAAGCCCAGAATTTCCGTCTTTACGCCGCAACGCTCCAGCGTGCGGGCCAGAATATCGGTGCAGATGGCGGCAATCGCAATGGGCCGGCCGCGCATCGATCCGGAATTATCGATCAGCAAGGTGACGACCGTATCGCGGAAATCGGTTTCTTTTTCTTGCTTGAATGACAAGGGCACGGTGGGGTTGGCGACGATGCGGGCCAGACGTGCGGCGTCCAGTTGCCCTTCTTCCTGATCGAACAGCCATGATCGTTGTTGCCGCGCCATCAATTTTCGTTGCAGGCGGTTGGCCAGTTTCGTCACCACGCCCTGTAAATGCGCCAGTTGCCGGTCCAGCATATCGCGCAGGCGGTCCAGCTCCTCATCATCCGCCAGTTCCGTGGCGCGGACGATTTCATCGAAGGCGGTAGTGTAGATATGATACGGGTTTTCCGGACCCGGCTGGTATCCCTGATCCCGGTTGGTGCGGGTCTGGCCGGGGCTTTCGCCTTCGGTTTCACTCTGTGTGTTTTCGGTGTCCAGATCATCGAAGGCGGCTTGCGCGTCGTCCTTGGCGCTGGAATCATCACCCACTTCCTGTGCGTCCGATCCTTCGGCCTCAGCCTCGGAATTATCATCTTCGCCGTCGCCATCGTCTTCACCGGATAAGGGCATATTGGCGTCGTTATCGTCGCTGTCGGTATCGTCATCATCATCCGGCGGGGTGTCGCCCGCATCCATGTCGAGCTGGTCGAGCAGATGTTTGACTTCGCGCGCGAAGGTTTTTTGGTCGTCCATTGCGGCGGCCAGTGTGTTCAGGCCGTCCGGCCCCAGCCGTTCGCGAACCCAATCGCGCCACAGATTGGCAACGTGCGCGGCCGTGGGGGGCAATGTTTCCCCGGTCATGGCGGCGCGGGCGAGGATATGCAGGGCATCGGCCTGATTGGTGTTTTCACGGCCCTGCGCGTTGGCGTACCCCATGCGGCGGCACGTATCTTCCAATGACGCCGACAGGTTTTTCGCCACACCCGCCATGGTGCGGATGCCGATGGATTCCAATCGCGCCTGCTCCAGCGCGTCAAACGCGGCCTGTGCCGATAAATCCAGCGGGGCATTGCGGCGGTGAATGGCGGAGTCGTGGTGGCGCAAATGCAAAGCGCGGGAATCCGCTTGCCCGCGTGTCACGCCAACCGACGGCACCGACATGGCCGCATCGGGCAAAGGCAAGCGCATGGTGCCCGCCTTGGGCAGACTCAATGATTTCGCGCTACCCTCAACCGGTGTAAAGGCCACCTCAATATCCGCAACCTTCGCCATCGCTCGCAATGTGGACGCGGTGGCGTTTTTAAATTTATCCAGTTCGCGTTGTTTGTCTTTGTCGAGGGTCATTACATGCGCGTGGCTGTGGGCATAATGTCGACGCCGAAGCAGCGTTGGTAATATTCCGCCACCGTCCCGCGTTCGGTTTCATCGCATTTGTTCAGGAAAGACAGGCGGAAGGCCAGTTCGCGGTCTTTGAAAATTTTGTTGTTCTCGGCCCAGCTTAAAACCGTACGTGGGGACATCAGGGTGGAGAGGTCACCGTTGATAAACCCTTGCCGCGTCATATCGGCCAGGCGGACCATGGCGCCCACTTCATCGCTATCCAGATCCGGCATTTTGGCGAGGACGATTTTCACCTCGTCATCATGCGGCAGGTAGTTGAGCGTCACGACCACGTTCCAGCGGTCCATCTGACCTTGGTTGATTTGTTGCGTGCCGTGATACAGGCCGGTGGTGTCGCCCAGACCAATCGTGTTGGCCGTGGAAAACAGGCGGAAGGCCGGGTGCGGGCGGATCACCGTGTTCTGGTCGAGCAGGGTCAGTTTGCCCTCGGCCTCCAATACGCGCTGGATCACGAACATCACGTCCGGGCGGCCCGCATCATATTCATCGAACACCAACGCCACCGGGTTTTGCAATGCCCACGGCAAAATGCCTTGTTTAAATTCGGTCACTTGCTGGCCATCTTTCAGGACGATCATGTCCTTGCCCAGCAGGTCGAGGCGGCTGACGTGGGAATCCAGATTGATGCGAACACACGGCCAGTTCAGGCGAGCGGCGACTTGCTCAATATGGGTGGATTTCCCGGTGCCGTGATAACCCTGAATCATCACGCGGCGGTTATGTGCAAACCCGGCGAGGATGGCCAGCGTGGTGTCGTGGTCGAATTGGTACGTTTCATCGCGCGCGGGCACGTTCGGGTGTTCAACGGAAAACCCCGGCACTTGCCAATCAATATCCAGCCCGAATGTTTCGCGCACATCAAACCACGCATCGGGGATGGTGGTGTAATGCGGGTGGTTCGCGGTTAAGCTCTCCATCTCATACGCTCCGCCAGCGGATGCGGACGCGGTTGTTCCATTCTTGGTTTTTTTGGTTGTCATGGTGTGCGCACTTTGGAGGGAGGTGGAGAGAGAAAACGAAGGTTTTTATTACGCGCGGCCCGTCATCATTTTTTCATAGCTTTCAAAGGCCGCCTTTAAAATTGTATAGGCCATGTTGATGCTTTTGAGAAGCTCCTCGGCCTTGGGGTCATCACGGTTGACGTCCGGGTGGTATTTCTTCACCAGCTCTTTGTACTTCGCCTTGATCCCGGCCAGATCGACAGGCGGTTCCAATCCCATAATCGCCATGGCCTCGATTTCCGGGGCGGGGCGAATATCGTCCATGGACCGGAAATGTTCCTGACGGGATTTTTGCTGGTTTTCGTGGTCGTGCGGGCGTTTGTGGAAGAACCGCGCCTCGTGCGCCTTTTTCAACAAATCGTCTTCCATGGCCGCGGCGGCCGCGGGGTCATATCGCTTGGTCGGGCGGTCCCACAGCATGGCTTGCATGATATGGGCCTCAATATCCGACTGAGTCATGCCAGAGAAGAAATCCCACGCCTTGTTATATTCCTGCACATGGTCGAAGCAGAAATGGTAATAATCATTCAAACCACGGTTTTTGGGGGCTTTGTGTTCGCCGTGGCGCTCACATCCCGGCATGTCGCAACTTTTGCTCCGGGGCTTGGGGGCGTCCGAATCGGCAAATTCCGGTGAGTTGGGTTTCAAATGTATACGCGGCATTCCATTATTATGTTGCGGGCCGCGGCTTTTTACAAGATTTTGACATATCAAAAGGGACGAAAATCCATGGGAATGACTGAAATTATTGAAGAAAAGCTGCGATCCGCCCTGAATCCCGAGATTCTGGAGGTGGTCAACGAATCTGCCCTGCATGCGGGCCATGCCGGGCATGATGGGTCGGGGGACAGCCATTTTCGTATCCGGGTTGTGTCTGTTGCATTCGAGGGTGTGTCGCGTGTGGAGCGTCAAAGGCGCGTTTATAGCATTTTGCAATCTGAAATTTCTAAACAAATTCATGCGCTTAGCATGACGCTGAATACACCCGCAGAGGTTGGTGTGGCAAATTGCAAAAACAATTCATAGTTGCATTTTAATTTTTCCCCCTTAAAATTGGTTTCGTCCGTACGTTAGTGCGGTTTGCGAAGTGCATTTTAAAAGTGTGATCATATTGATCCAGGGGGGCATTTTATGACTAGTAACATTTCTACGGGGGCCGTTTCCTTTTCCGATCCAAAATTGATGGATGCTATCGATGGCATGGATGAGGCCCGTGAAGGGGGCCGCAGCACGCTCGTCAGCCGCAACATCACCGTTCTGGGCCGCCGCACATCCGTGCGTCTGGAGCCAGAAATGTGGGGGGCGTTGCGTGATATCGCCAAACGCGAACGCTGCCGTATTCATGATGTGTGTTCATTGATCCAGTTGCGCAAAAATCCGAATACATCACTGACCGCGGCAATCCGTGTGTTTCTGATGCTGTATTACCGTGCGGCAACGACGGAGCAGGGGCATGTGCGCGCCGGTCATGGCGATTTCAATACGATGATGACCCGTGCCCAAGCCACGCCAGATTCATTGCATATGCGCAAACGTGGCCGCGGCATGAATGGCGGCACATCGCATGTGTCGACCATGCAACCGGCACAAACACCATCTTTCCATTCCATGCAGGGCCTGTAAGTCACGTTTTAAACAGGCAAATATTTTTACCGCAGCTATAAAAACAAAAGCCTTAATTCCACACACACGAAAAAACCGGGATCGTCATCACCGATCCCGGTTTTATTTTATTGTGTTGTGTTGTGTTGTTCTGAATGCGTGGGTTTATCTGGCCAGCTTGTCCGCGCTGAATTTCTGGTAGCGGAAACGAATATTACTATCGTCCGGGCCGGGGAGTTTTTCAATACGCTCCATATGTTCGCCTGCGTACACGATCGACGTCACGCCGTTGAAATCATTGGGCTCGTTCACAGGCTGCAGCAGTTCCAGCCAGTGCAGGGTCAAATCCCCATACACGAAGGGTTGTTTCAGGCGGCACCAGGTGATGTCGCGGCCATTATATGGGCGCACGGATACATCACCCCATTCCCGTGCCATCGTGGCGCAAGCGGAGTAGGTGGCGTCATCGGTGAATTCAACACACAGATGGCTGATGCCCGGTACGGCCTTGGCAGGGAAGCGTTTCTGGAACTGGATAAGGCCGGCGGCCCCCAGATTTTCGAAAACGTCCTGACACTGTTGTTTGATGACGTTGGGTTCCATTGTGTCGTGTGTCATTACGCCCGGCCCATCGCCAGATATTTGGCGCGACGGGATTTGATCAGCTTGTCACCATCCCACGGGGTCATGGTGTTCAGGGCTTTGTCGATTTGGCTGGCGACGCTTTCAATCGTTTCGTCCTTGTGACGGTGTGCGCCGCCCACAGGTTCGCCGATAATGCCGTCGATCAGTTTCAGGCCCAGCATATCTTCCGCCGTCAGTTTCAGGGCGGTTGCGGCGTCCTGTGCGTGTTCGGCACTGCGCCACAGGATGGAGGCGCATCCTTCCGGTGAAATAACGGAATAGATGGAATGTTCCAGCATGTAGACCTTGTCCGCGGTCGCAATGGCAATCGCGCCGCCCGAACCACCTTCGCCAATCACAACCGATATGATCGGCGTGCGCACGCGCAGGCAGGTTTCAATGGATTTTGCGATGGCTTCGGCCTGACCGCGTTCTTCCGCGCCCACGCCCGGATACGCACCGGCGGTATCAACCAGCGTGATGATCGGCAATTGGAATTGGTCGGCCATTTCCATCAGGCGCTGCGCCTTGCGGTAGCCTTCGGGGCGGGCCATGCCAAAATTGTGACGGATGCGGGCTTCGGTCGTGTTGCCCTTTTCCTGACCCATGATCACGACGGACCGGCCACGGAAGCGGCCCAGACCGCCGATCAAGGCTTGATCTTCGGCAAAGCGACGATCTCCGGCCAGCGGTGTGAAATCATCGATCATGGTGTCGATGTAATCGAGGAAGTGCGGACGATCCTGATGACGGGCGACCTGCACCTTTTGCACGGGGGTCAGCTTGCCATAGGTTTGTTGCAGCAAACGCGCGGACTTGTCCTGCATGCGTTTGATTTCTTCGGCAACGTTGACGGATGTGCTGCTGCTGGTGTTGCGCAGCTCCACAATTTTTGCCTCCAGTTCCAGAACCGGTTTCTCGAAATCAAGTCTGCTCATAGGTCTTCCTTACATACAGGTTAGAAGGTCCATTGTGATAGCAGAACAGGCTGACAAATTCAATTGTCAGCCTGTTCCATATTCTTGCCTAAGTTATTGATACCAAAGGAGAGTATAAAACCCTAACCCCGGATCAATTAAGCGCCTACGACCTTTTGGCCCAGCGGGTGCTTTTCTTCGACTGTTTTCTTGGCCTTTTCACCCACGATGTGCGTGTAGATCTGGGTGGTGGCGATGTCGGCGTGGCCCAGCATCTTCTGTACCGCGCGCAGGTCAGCACCGTTGTTCAACAGGTGCGTAGCGAAAGCGTGGCGCAGGATGTGCGGGCTTACACGGTCTGCATCAATACCGGCTGTATCAGCCAGATCTTTCAGCAGTTGTGCAAAGCGCTGACGGGTCAGGTGACCGCTTTCCGACGTACGGGACGGGAACAGCCACTGGCCTTGGGTGCCTTTGTCGTCGGACGCAACGAATTGCTGACGGACATCCATGTATTTTTCCAGAGATTTTTGTGCCGGTTCAGACAGCGGGACCATGCGCTCACGGCCACCTTTGCCTTCAACCATCAGGAACTGACGATCATCGTTGATCGCAGACAGCGGCAGGCCAACCAGTTCAGAAACGCGCAGGCCGGTGGCATACAGCATTTCCAACAGGCAAACCAGACGCAGGCTGTCAGCACCGCCGCCAATGGCAGCTGCTTTGATCAGGCTGCTGACTTCGGACTCGGACAGAGTCTTCGGCAGCGTGCGGCCTTGTTTCGGGCTTTCGATCGCAGAGGTCGGGTCATCCTTGCGGATGTTTTCCGATACCAGATAGCGGTAGAACTGGCGCAGGGCGGACAGACGACGAGCAACCGTACGGGTTGCGATCTGGGCCGTGTTCTGGCCCTTCACATGCATCTTGTCACCAAGGTCTTTCAAATAGGATTTGATTTCGTCGTTGCTTGCATCGACGATCTCTTTGCTGGCTTTGTCGCGCAGATACAGGCTGAAGTCAGCCAGATCGCGCCAGTAGGCCTGGCGTGTGTTCATTGCGGCCCCGCGCTCAGTCGTGAGCATATCGAGGAACGAGTCCACGAGCGGGTGAAGTTTCGGTTTCGGCATTGCCGGACGACCAGGACGAGCCATTTAATATATCTCCTATTTTAATTCGTCTAAGCCCAGAGTGACTGCGATAGCCAGATCATGTGCTTCTTTTTTGAACCCCACTGTTACTAAACTTCTGAGAACCTCGCGTACGACGCCGGGGTGGACCTTGTCCGGGGCCCGGGCCATATCGTTAAGGATCACAGAGGCTATCAGTACCGTCTCACCAAGCCGCTGATCTTCGGCGGCTCTGCCGAGCTGTTCTAACAAGCCACCTGATGGCATTACATAATCGTTAGGGGCTGTCAAGTCAAACAATTTTTCATAAGCATCGGGTGCGCCGACATTATGTAATACATTTTCCGTCCCAAGTCCACTAAAAACAGCAAGGATTTCCTTGTCTTTTTGGCTTTCCGGGGTGGTAAAGCGGGCCTTGGCGGCGTCACCATTAAAAATATCCAAAAGGCGTGAATTGTTTCCTGAAACGGCAATTGCGGCCCCCAATTCATATGATTCGGATGGGAGTGATTCGGACACTGATTCGCGGGCATTCCAGGCCTTGACCCAGCGTTCCGGCGGGGTCACCCCGGCCAGCATCATGACCCGCAGGCCATTGTCCAACGCCCGGCCAGAGAAGCCCTCTGGGCTGGCTTTGCTTAAGGATTCAGCAAAAGGATAGTAGGCGGCGACAGGCGTGCGGGCGTCAAAATTCATCAGGCCCGGCAACGTGCCGTCGATGGTGGCTTTCGACGCCCCCTTAATAGAGCGCCATGATTGCGCCACGCTGCCCAGCGGGCCGCCATCAATCGTGGCGTCTTCATAAAGGGCAACCAGACGGTCCGTGTGGACCAAGCCGCGGCGCAGGGCCTCGGCCATCAGCGGTGCGCGCAGGCGGGCTGGCATGGTGGGGTCTTCGACCATGATCATCAGCACGGCACCATCAACCGCGGCCACGTCGCGCAGCTTCAGGCGGTTGTAATCGTAACGGCGCAGGCTGGCCAGAACGGACCGTTCAAGGCCATTCAGGGCGGCGAAATCTTCGGCCTCGCTGATGCTCAGTTTGAAATCTTTCCGGGACAGCAACTGCGTCAGGATTTTGCTGTTCCCCAACGCGGCTTCGTCAATTTTGAAATCGTCGGCCTTGGGGTTGATCATGCGGGCCTGAATGGCATCACAGATCGGGGCCATGGCGGTCCACCACACGGTATCATCGGCGGACATATCGGCGGCATTGTCCATCATGCGCTTTTGCACGGCGCGGAATTCCAGGCAGGCCAAACCGGTCTCGCCGCTATACAGCATGGAGGTAATGCCCACGCGGGCCAGTTTTTCGTGATAGGGCTCGCCCGCAATCTGTGTGTACAGATCCATCGCGGATTTATAGGCGCCAATATCCAGCAGCTTCTGCAGGCGCAGCGTCATCAGGTCGTTGCCCTTTTCCGGGGCGACGTCACCATTGATGAATCCGGAATCCGCCTGTGTCAGCAAGAGGCGCAGCGTCATGTCCTGCAACGTGGCCACGGTGTATCCGGTGGGCAGGTTGGGGATTTCTTTAACGATGGTGGATCGTGACGACCCCGCCCACATATCAACACCCAGCGTCGTGCCCAGCGGGTCGCTGAGCGTGCCGTAGCTTTCCAGCACCTTGTAACTGAATTTCGGCAACGATGTCGCAGGCGGTGTGAATTTGACCGTCTGGGCTTGTTCCTGTTCTTGCTTCTTTTGGGCCTCGGTGGCGTCCGGCTTTTCTTTCTTTACAACAGCAGGGCGGTTTACGCCGCCCGGCGTTCCGGCCATGCGATCATCTGCAAAAGCAGGCGCTGACAAAACGGCAATGGCCGCAACGCCCAGCATGAAAAATTTCAATGTCTGCGAGATGATCATGATACGCGAGGTCCCAATACTGGATCAGTTGTAAAAGCGGTCGTTCGGAATGGTCTTGCTGACTTCCGTTTGCGGCACGTTGACGTCCGTAAACGCAACAAACCCGAAACCACCAACAATCGCCAGCACAACGACCAGTGAAATCCATTTCAGCATGAGCAAACTCCTTATTTTGGTGGGATTATTCCCGAATCGACATAATACGGGCAATTTAGCAAAGGGGGGCCTGAATTCAACAGGGTGGAGGCCATATTTTCATTTTATTCATGCCGTGGCATAAGAATGGGATGAATACTATCCCACAGGACAGGACGGGCCCCGAGGCCTTGGTCGCATTGGTGCGGGGGCGGATTGACCGCCCCGTCGTACTGGTGGGGCCCATGGGGGCGGGAAAATCCCGTCTGGGCCGCCGTTTGGGGCAGGTTCTGGGTCTGCCTTTCGTCGATTCCGATGACGAGGTCGAGCGTGCCGCCGGCATGCGCATTCCGGAAATCTTTGAAACTTTGGGGGAGCCGGCCTTTCGCGATGGCGAGGCCCGGGTGATCCGCCGCTTGCTGGATAACGGGGTGCGGGTGATTTCCACCGGGGGCGGGGCGGTGATGCGCCCTGAAACGGCGGATCTGATCTGGGCGCAATCCATCTCTATCTGGGTGCGGGCCGATTTGGCCATTCTGGCCGCGCGAACACGCAATGGCCGTCCGCGTCCGTTGCTGGCGGGTAAAAACCCGGAGGATGTTCTGCGTGAATTGTCTGCTCTGCGTGATCCGGTCTATGCCCGTGCGATGATGCAGGTGGATACCGGGTCCGGCGATGATGATGCCATTATGACGCAGGCCCTGCGCGGACTGCTGGACCTGTTGGGGGATTGTGATGAATAACCGTGTGGTTCATGTGCCGTTGGGTGATCGCGCCTATGACATTCATGTCGGGCAGGGCGTATTGAACACCATCAGGGATTCATTGCCGTCATCCATTGCCGGGGCCAAACGTTTTTTTGTTTTAACCGATGAAAATGCCGAAGCCTATGCGTTGCAGGTTGCGGGCGCTTGCGGCGGTGTAACCATGACGCTGCCCCCGGGCGAAGCCACAAAATCCATCGCATGGTTTGAACGGGTGCAGGATTGGTTGCTGGATAACGGCGTCAATCGCGGATCGGTTTTGATTGCGGTTGGTGGCGGTGTCGTGGGCGATCTGGCGGGCTTTTGTGCGGCCACCATTATGCGCGGCATTCCCTTTGTTCAGGTGCCAACGACCTTGCTGGCGCAGGTGGACAGCTCTGTCGGTGGAAAAACCGGCATCAATATGGGCGCGGGCAAAAATCTGGTCGGGGCGTTTTATCAGCCTGTGGCGGTGTTTTGCGATACCAACGTGCTGGATACATTGCCCGCGCGTGAATTGCGTGCGGGATACGCCGAAATTGTGAAATACGGCCTTCTGGGCGATGCGGAATTTTTCGCGTGGCTGGAACACAATGGCGTGCGGGTTCTGACCCGCGACCCGGAGGCCATTACCCATGCCGTTGAAACATCCTGCAGGCATAAGGCCGCGATTGTTGCCGATGATGAACATGAACGCGCGGGCGGTCGCCGGGCGTTATTGAATTTTGGCCATACATTCGCCCACGCCATTGAATCCGCCTGTGGGTATGATGGCCGCGTTTTGCATGGCGAAGCGGTGGCCGTTGGCATGATGCTGGCCACGGAATTATCGGCGCGGTTATCGCTGTGTTCCCACGATACGGTGACACGCACACGCGCGCATTTGCAGGCGGTGGAGTTGCCCGTTACACTCAGTCATCTGGATTTACCGCTGTCCTTGGATGAAAAAGGCCTGCTGGAGCGCATGCGCGGCGATAAAAAGGCCAATGATCAAGGGATTCAGTTTATCCTGACGCGCGGGATCGGACAGGCGTTTGTTCAGGGCGGCGTGGCCGATCACGATGTGTTGTCTGTCTTAAATCAATCTTTGTAGGAAAAAAATAATGTCTTTGGGGCTGTCCTGTTTTGCAATTTTTATCCTTCTGTGCTTGTCGGCGTTTTTCTCCGGTTCGGAAACCGCACTGACGGCGGCGTCCAAGGCCCGCATGGCGGCGTTGGCCAAGGAGGGAAATAAACGCGCCATTATGGTCAACACGGTGCGGGATAAAAAAGACCGCATGATCGGGGCGCTGCTGCTCGGGAACAATCTGGTCAACATTATGGCCTCGGCGCTGGCAACCAGTGTGTTGATTGTCCTGTTCGGTGATGCGGGGGTGTTTTACGCCACCATTGCGATGACGTTGATCGTTTTGATTTGTTCGGAAGTGTTGCCGAAAACCTATGCCTTCTATCATGCCGATGGCATGGCAATGACGATTGCGCCAGTGGTTAACGTTCTCATCAAAGTCCTGGCGCCGATTACCGAAGCGGTGGCGTGGATTGTGCGCGGATTGCTGCGCCTGTTCGGACAGGATATTACGCAGGTGAATGTCGGGAATAATATCGAAGAATTGCGCGGTGCCATCGAAATGCACAGCGGCGAAGACAAGGAAGTGCAGGAACAGCGCGCAATGTTGCGTTCCATTCTTGATCTGGCCGATGTCGAGGTGGAAGAAATTATGATTCATCGTCGCAATGTGATGACGATTGATCTGGATCAGCCGTCTGCCGATATTGTGCAGCAGGTTTTGGAAAGCCCCTATACCCGTATTCCCGTCTGGCGGGACAGCGCGGACAATATTGTCGGGGTCATCCACGCCAAGGCTTTGTTGCGTGAAATGCAAAGCGAGGGCGGCAGTGTTGAGCGCATTGATGTCGAACGGCTGGCCGCGGACCCGTGGTTTATCCCGAACAGCACGACCCTGTTTGACCAGTTGCAGGCCTTTCGTAAACGCCGCGAACATTTCGCGCTGGTTGTTGATGAATACGGGTCGTTGATGGGGATTATCACGCTGGAAGATATTCTGGAAGAAATCGTCGGTGATATCGATGATGAACATGACATCAGCGTGGCCGGTGTACGCAAACAGCCGAATGGCACATTGTTGATTGATGGAACGGTGACGATCCGCGATTTGAACCGGGAATTTGATTGGAATTTGCCGGATGAAGATTATTCAACGCTGGCGGGCCTTGTCCTGCACGAAGCGCAGAAAATCCCTGAAATCGGCCAGGTTTTCAATTTTTACGGATTCCGTTTCGATATCGTCCGTCGCCATCGTAACCAGATTACGCTGGTTCGCATGACGCCGCCGAAGAGAAAAGGTGAGGCGGCGTAGGGCGATAAAGCAGGAATTATCGCGACAAAAACATATTGCCGCGTGTTGTCTTAACAACACGATAACCCGCATCTTTCATCACACCGAACAAATCGCCAGCCCATTGGTCTTGGGATGTGTGTTCAATGATGATGTGTTTCGGGAACAGGCTTTGCGGTGCGCTTTTGAAGAACGGAATCAGGGCGCGGTCTTCGAACCCTTCAACATCAACCTTCATAACATCAATTTTTTCGATTCCGTTGCGGCGGATCAATGTTTCAAACGGTTCAACCTGAACCGTAATGGAATGCGCGGATTTTTCGTCCGTGACATGGGCACCGCCATAGCCGGTTGATAAATCCAGTTCCATCACTGCGCTGACATCGCCAACGGCGCATTGTTCAAGGCTGAGTTTGGAAACGCCCGTCTTGCTCTGGGCCCGTAAAATTTCGTAATTGGCGCGGATGCGGGCGCACATTTGCGGGTTGGGTTCGATGGCCAGTGCATGGCCCGTGCCCTTGGTCCGGGCCAGAAAGTTCTGGGTAAAGAACCCGGAATTGGCCCCCATATCGACAAAAACGGCGCCCGTATCCGGCAATCCGGCGTTCAGGAATTTGAGTTCGTCCAGATTGTAATACCCGAACAGAGCCTTCGCTTCGGTCGTGTTATCCAGATTCAGGATAAAGGGCACGCCACGAAAATCCGTGATGATCGGGTGGTCAACGCGGGTCTTGATAAAGTTTAAGATCGCGCGGCGAAAGCCACCACGGGACAGCGGTGTGCGACGCGCCACCGCAATCACCATGCGATAGGCGGGATCAAGGGCGCGCGGCGCTTTCGGTTGTGCGTTCAATTTTTAGGCCTGTCCGTGGCAATGCTTGAATTTTTTGCCAGATCCACACGGGCAGGGCGCGTTCCGTTGCGTTTGTCCCCATGTGGATGGGTCTTGCGCGTTAAACGTGGCATTGCGGATCGGTTGCTGGGCTGCCGGTTCCGTGCTGTCATCCGGCACGGATGTCTCGGCCGAGGCCGGGTCAACCCGTGTTTCGTGCAGTTTGGACGGGTCCGGTTCCTGCGGGCCACGGGCCAGTTGCTGCAAATCTTCCGGTGAGCGGATTTCCAGCAGGCTGAGCGTCGTGGTCACGCTTTCACGCAATTGGACCAGCATCATTTCGAACATCGTGAACGCTTCGGTTTTGTATTCGTTCAGCGGGTCACGCTGGCCGAAGGCGCGCAGATTGATGCCCTGACGCAAATGGTCGAGGTTCAGCAGGTGTTCCTTCCAGCCTTGGTCCAGCAATTGGAGCAGGAAGGCCTTTTCCATCTGACGCCAAACTTTCGGTCCGGCGTTGACGGCTTTGCCGGCCATCTTTTTGTCCGATGCGTCGATCAGGCGGTCGATGATTTCATTGTCGGCAATGCCTTCTTCCTTCGCCCAATCCGCAATCGGCAGGTCGAGGGACAGAACGCGCAGAACTTCGGCTTTCAACGTCGCCGTGTCCCATTGCTCGGCATAGGATTGCGCCGGGATCAGGCGCATAACCATATCTTCGATCACTTCATGGCGCATACCGGCCACGATGTCTTCGACATCATCGGCGTCCATGATTTCGCGGCGTTGTTCGTAAATCACTTTCCGCTGGTCATTCATGACGTTGTCGAATTTCAGCAGGTTTTTACGAATTTCAAAGTTCTGCTGTTCCACGCGGGCCTGGGCGCGTTCCAGCGCTTTGGAAATCCACGGGTGAACCAATGCTTCGCCTTCGCGCAGGCCGATTTGTTTGTTCCCCAGCAGCATTTCCATTTTTTCGGAACCGAAAATGCGCATCAAATCATCTTCCAGCGACAGGAAGAACATGGTGGCACCGGGATCGCCTTGGCGGCCCGAACGGCCACGCAACTGGTTATCAATCCGGCGAGATTCGTGACGTTCCGTCCCGATAACATACAAGCCACCTGCGGCGCGCACGATTTCGCGGTCGCGGTCAATTTCGGCGGTCAAGGTGGTGATGCGGGCCTGTTTCTGATCATCCGGCAACGTATCGTCGATTTCGGCGGCGATGCGCATTTGCAGGTTACCGCCCAACTGAATGTCGGTCCCGCGACCGGCCATGTTGGTGGCAATCGTCACCGCGCCGGGGCGACCGGCTTGGGAGATGATATAGGCTTCCTGTTCGTGGTGGCGGGCGTTCAGCACGTTGTGCGGGATGCCAGCCTTTTTCAGTTTTTCGGACAATTGTTCCGATTTTTCAATCGACACGGTGCCAACCAGAACCGGTTGGTTGCGATCGCGGCATTCCTGAACCAATTTCACAACGGCATCTTCTTTTTCCCGCAGGGATTTATAGATTTTGTCGTTGTGGTCGATACGGGCCACCGGGTTGTTGGTTGGAATATCCACGACACCCAGTTTGTAAATCTCTTCAAATTCCGCCGCTTCGGTCATGGCCGTGCCGGTCATGCCCGCCAGTTTCGGATACATGCGGAAATAATTCTGGAAGGTGATCGATGCCAGCGTCTGGTTTTCGTTCTGGATCTTCACGCCTTCACGCGCTTCCAATGCCTGGTGCAGGCCTTCGGAGAAGCGGCGGCCTTCCATCATGCGGCCCGTAAATTCGTCGATGATGATGACCTTGTCATCCTTCACGATGTAATCGCGGTCGCGGGCGAACAGTTTATGGGCGCGCAGGGCCTGGTTCACGTGGTGGACCAGCGTGACGTTCCCTGCGTCATACATCGTGCCGCCATCTTGCAACAGGCCAGCCTGACGCAGAAGGTCTTCAACATGCTCGGTCCCCTGATCGGTCAGGGCGACGCTGCGCTGTTTTTCATCCAGATCGAAATCTTCGGCGATCAGTTTCGGAATGATTTTATTGATGGCCGTGTACATGTCCGATGAATCTTCGGCCGGGCCGGAGATAATCAACGGTGTCCGCGCTTCGTCCACCAGAATGGAGTCCACTTCGTCGACGATGGCGAAATGGAACGGGCGCTGGACCATGGCGTCCAGACGGTATTTCATGTTGTCGCGCAGGTAATCAAAGCCGAATTCGTTGTTCGTGCCGTAGGTAATATCGGCGGCGTAGGCGGCCTTGCGTTCCTGATCCTTCATGTCATGCACGATGCAGCCGACGGTCAGGCCGAGGAAGCGGTAAACCTGACCCATCCATTCGGCGTCACGGCTGGCCAGATAATCGTTGACCGTAATGACATGCACGCCTTTGCCGGGCAGGGCGTTCAGGTATGCGGCCAGTGTGGCCACCAAAGTTTTACCTTCACCCGTTCGCATTTCGGCAATTTTACCGGAATGCAAAACGGCACCACCCATCAACTGCACATCGAAATGGCGTTGACCCAATGTGCGTTTCGCGGCTTCGCGCACAACGGCGAAGGCATCGTGCAAAAGATTGTCCAACTTCTCACCGCTGGCCAGTTGGTCGCGGAACAAAGCGGTTTGATTCCGCAATTCGGAATCGGACATGGCCTGGTACTTAGCTTCCAGCGCGTTGATCGGCTCAACATGACGGGCAACGGAGCGGACCATACGGTCATTACTGGAACCAAAAATTTTCTGGGCGAGGGCGAGCAACATCGTATCCTTTGTGATGTATGGAAAATAAGAGGAAACCCCTCAATAACACGGGATTTTCGCCATTTTTACGAGTTGAAGATATAGAACTCCGCCCCGTCCCCGTCAACGGAAAGGCAAGGGGGGCGGTGGATAACTTCACCCCGGTTATAGCCCATAGGATGGGGACAACCCGGACATGGCGGCTTTATTATATGTTGAACCCCCTATAGACTCCGGAATCACCACACCATATTTACGCCCTTTTTCATGGTCAGTCTGACCGGGTACATGGTTCATGTAATACGAAAAATGCTATCAAGGAGAGTCTTTTATGACTGCTGAAAACAAACAAGGCCAATCTAAAACCGTGATCGCACTGGCGGCTGTGGCTGTTCTGGCGATTGGTGCGGGCGGGTTTGTATTCCTGTCCGGTAAGGGTGTGAACGAATCCGATAAGCCGGCGGCGACTGCTGAAACCCCGGCGGATACCGCCGCGGCGACACCGGCTGAAGGCGAAACGATCCAAACCCCGGGCGGCAGCGAGATCGTTCAGGGCAACCCGGTCGTGGCCAAGGTTGGCGGCGAAGATGTAACCCGCAGCGATGTTCTGGGCTTCATTGCCGCTCTGCCGGAAAACATGCGCGCCATGCCGCTGGAACAATTGTTCCCGATGGCACAGGAACAAGTCATCAACAACAAGATCGTTGACCAGAAAGCCGCGAATGCTGCTCTGGAGCAAGATCCTGAAGTCACGAAGATGATGGAAATGGCCAAGGGCCAGATCGTTCGCAATATCTACGTTCAACGCGAACTGGATAAAGGGATCAGCGAAGCGAAGCTGAAATCCGAATATGACTCTCTGGTCAAACAGATGGGTAATGTGGAAGAAGCGAAAGCGCGCCACATTCTGGTCGAAAGCGAAGATAAGGCCAAGGAACTGATCACCAAGCTGGATGGCGGTGCCGATTTCGAAACACTGTCCCGCGAAAACTCCACGGGTCCGACGGCTGAAAACGGCGGCGACCTGGGTTATTTCACCAAGGGTGACATGATCCCGGAATTTTCCGAAGCAGCCTTCGGTCTGAAAGTTGGCGAATACACCAAAGCTCCGGTGAAAACCCAATTCGGCTGGCACGTGATCAAACTGGAAGACAAGCGCAATCGTCCGGCTCCGGCCTTTGAAGACGTGAAACCGCAAGTCGAAGCCAAGCTGCGTCAGGAAGAGCTGGGCCGTATGATTCAGGACTGGCAGAAAGACGCAAAGATCGAGCGTTTTGACATCAACGGCAAACCGGTAACGGCAGAAGCGCCGAAAGCGGAAGAGCCGAAGGTTGAATCCACACCGGCCCCGGCTGAAGCCGCGCCTGCTGAGGCTGCTCCGGTTGAGGCTCCGGCTGAAACACCGGCTCCGGCAACACCGTAATTTTTGGTGTAACGGTTTAAATGATACAAAGCCCCCTCGCCAAACATTGGTGAGGGGGTTTGTCTGAAAGAGAGATTATGGTTCGCTTCGTAAAAAAATCGATTTCGTGTGAAGAGGCGCTGGATCTGCCGCGCCCAACCTGTGCGCCCAAACGCACGGTGTTTGTTGTTGCGGCGGCGTTGATTGATGCGGATGGGCGGGTGCTGATGGCGCAACGGCCCGAAGGGAAAGCCATGGCGGGCCTGTGGGAATTTCCGGGTGGCAAGATGGAGCAGGGCGAAACGCCGGAATTTGCTCTGATGCGCGAAATCGAAGAAGAATTGGGCGTTGAAACGCGCCCTTGCTGTTACACGCCGATTGGCATGGCATCGCATGGGTATGATGATTTTCATTTGATCATGCCGCTTTATGCGTGCCGGGTCTGGCGCGGTGAACCGCAAATGCATGAGCATGCCGGATTGAAATGGCTGTTCCCGCATGAGATGTATGCCTTGCCCATGCCGGAGGCTGACCTGCCATTGATCCCGCAACTCGAAACCTATCTGGGGCGGGGATGAACACGGGATCGATTTATGATCTGAAAGCGTTTTACGACAGCCGGTCCGGGCGGCTGGTGCGCCGGATTTTGCTCGATCATCTGATTCCCATGTGGCCGGATGTAAAGGGGTTGCGCGTTGTGGGGTGCGGTTACGCCACGCCGTATTTGCGCCCGTATATGAAGGATGCAGAGCGCGTGATCGCGGTCATGCCGGCTCGTCTGGGCGCGCGCGTTTGGCCCCGCCATGAAAAAAATCTGGTGTGTCTGGCCGAGGATGCCGAATTGCCGTTGGAAACGGAATCGGTGGACCGCATTTTACTGGTCCACAGCATTGAACACGCCGAAATCCTGTCCCCGAATTTACAGGAATTGTGGCGCGTGTTGAAAAGCAGTGGCCGCATTATTGTAGTCGTGCCGAACCGTCTGGGGTTCTGGGCGCGGGCGGATTGGTCCCCGTTTGGTCAGGGGCAACCATTCTCCGCCTCGCAAATCGTGCAATTGTTCCGCGATCATTCTTTCGTGCATGAGCGGACCGAGCGGGCGCTGTTCCTGCCGCCGGTGCGCACGTTTTTGATGTTGCGAACCTTCTGGTTTATGGAGCGGATCGGCGCGCGGATCATGCCGGGCCTGTGCGGTCTGCATATCGCGGAATTCAGCAAACAGCTTTACGCGGGCACGGCCGTGACCCAAACGTCCAAGGTTAAAATTCGCGGACGGCGGATTCTGGTGCCCAATGCGCTCAGCGGCGGGCGGCGGGAACAGGGATAAATCCGGACCATAATCCGGTTTGCCTTGCGGTGCGCCATGGGCCTTGCTATGGTTAATGCCTTCCACGTTTTACCCTTCTTTCGGAGTTCCCCATGGTCGATAGCGTTGATAATTTGCGGCGTGAAATCGATGAACTCGATAATAATTTGCACGACCTGCTGATGAAGCGGGCCGATCTGGTGCAAAAAATCGGCGAAGAAAAACGCCGGAACAAGGTTCAGGTTATCCAGCCCGATCGCGAAGCCGTTATGATCCGCCGCTTGATGGATCGCCACCATGGCGCCTTGCCGCGCAATGCCGTGGTGCGGATCTGGCGCGAATTGGTTGGGGCGGTGTCGCTGTTGCAAACCGATGTGAAGGTTATTGTTTGCGCGCCGGATGAGCAGATGACCGAGGCATGGGACGTGGCCAAGAATTATTTCGGCAGTGTTGTGCCGATGCAAAAAATGACCAACCCGATGAACGCCCTGTCGATGGTGAAGGAGGGCGAGGTGACATTCGCCGTCCTGCCGTGGCCGGATGATCAGGACCCGAAGCCGTGGTGGGCGTATATGCGCGGTGAATCACCCGAAAAAATCGCCCATATCGTGGCCAGCCTGCCTTATGGCAGCGGGGTCGACAGCCGCACCCGCCCGGGGTTTAAGGCTCTGGTGGTTGGGTGCCTGAAATTCAACGATAGCGGCAATGACCATTCCTTCCTGTTCCTCGATCTGGATGACAGCGTCAGTCGTGGGCGCGTGGTTGACCGTTTGAAGGCCATGGGCATGACACCGCTCAGCCTGTTTTCACGCAAAGGCCATCCGGGGCTGGAGCGGACCCAGCATTTTGTTGAGGTCGATCAATATATCGCCGATGGTGAAATGACAGGTCAGATTCTGACGCGTCTGGAAAACCCGGACGGGACGTGCATTTGTCTGGGCGGCTATCCGGTTATCCCCGCGCTGGAATCCTGATTACAGCCCAAGCGCAACAGGCGGGATTTGCCACAGCATAATCGGCCCGGCATAGAGCCAGCGATCGCGCAAGGTGAGCGGCACGGTTACGGCCATCACCCCGGTTTCCGGATCAGCCTGTTCAAAACCGCGCAGCAAGGCGCCCAGCATGGCCGCCTTTTGCTTATCAATCGTGCCGTCTTTGCGGATTTGTTCAATCACATGATCGATGCCGACAATGCGCATATTCATCATGCCTGCGGGCTGCCCCATTTGATCCAGTTGCAACAGGCCATTGCCGATAAAACGGGACTGGTCGACGGATATGTCGACTTTATGGACCGGGATGGACTTCATGCCCGCATGGATCGATGGCGGAATGTCGAATGACAGGTGGACCTTCTCCATCTGCCGCCATGTGTGCCACATGGCATCGGTGCCCGGTCCGGTTAAATACACGCCGGGTTCCGCATCAATGCGCAGGCGGGTATGGGGAATAAAAAAACCGCGCAGGCGCAAATTGGGAATGCTGACGCTGACCGTTCCATCCGGTGTGGTCAGTTTGACGAACCCGGTTAATGTCGGAATGGTGGGGAACCCGCCGGGTTGGGCGTGGGCCGCGACATCATATCCGCGCAATGTTAAATCGGCCACGGCGCGGGCGACAATTTTTTCGGCCATCATGTAAAACGCGGTCCAATACACGATGAAGGCCAGCACGACCAAGCCCGACAGGGCATAGGTTATGCGCATGGCCCATTGTGTAATGGCTTTGTTCATTGTGGCAGCCATGGGGATTTTTCGCGGGCTTCATCCATCAGGGCGTTGGACCGTCCCTCAATATCACTCTGCAATTTATGCATGATGTCGGCGGGTGTGCCCTCCGGTGCGATCGGGGGCAAAAATTCAAAGATGACCCGGCCCGGACGTTTGATCCAGCTCAGCTTCGGCCAGAACAATCCCGTATTCATCGCCAGCGGAACGATAGGGATGTTCCCCTGCAACGCCATGCGGGCGACGCCGGCCTTGTACGGTTTGTCGGCGGGCGTCGCATTATATTTCACGCGCGTGCCTTGCGGGAAGATGATGATGGGGCGATGCTGGTCTTTCACATGATCCAATGCGGTGATCAGCGAACGCAGGGCATCGCCACGATCAGCCCGGTTAATCGCAATCGGATCAATTTTCGACAAATACAGGCCCCAGACCGGAATGCGCAGCAATTCGCGCTTTAAAACAATCGCCGGGTCATTGAACAGGATGTGCAGTTTAAATGTTTCATACGCCGATTGGTGTTTGGCGGCGATAATGACGGTGCGGTCGCGCGGTAAGTTTTCCAGCCCGCGCACTTCGTAATCCAGATTCAGGATAAAGCGTTCCAGCACATGAACGACGCGCACCCATGTCCAGACAACCCCCATAAACACCCGGCGCGGCAGCAACGCGGTGGGCAGAAGGCTCAACGCCATCACGGCGGTCACGCCAAAGAAGAAAATGTTAAAGACCGTCGAGCGCAGGAAAATTTCGATCGTTTTCATTGCTGTTGCTCTTTTTTGTTCTTCTGCGCGCGCCAGAGGTCGATGTCAAAAATATTCTGCCGCACCCATGTCATCAGGGTTTTGTTATATTCGCTGAACCCCAGCTTCAGGAAATCGCGGCTGCCATCCTCCAGCACGGGGGATTTGATCGGGTGGGCCAGAATTTCATGCCGCGGCAAAGCGTGATTGAATTCCAGCCATGCGCGCGGCAAATGATAGGTGGACGTGACCAGCCGGACGCTGTGAATATTCATGCCGCGCACCCATTGGCTGCTTTCATGCGCGTTTTCTTCGGTATTGGCGGCCGCGTGGCCCAGTACGATGCAGCAGGGAATGGGGGTGATATCCGGTTTCCATTGGCGCACGATCTGCATGATCGACACATCCGGATTGACGCCGGAGATGAACAGATATTCCGCCTTGCCCTGTTCCAGCAATTCAAGACCCGTATGAATCCGGTTCTGCCCGCCGGTCAGGACGATAATGGCGTCCGTTGCCCGGTCCGGGTCATGCGGGCGGGTCAGTGACACCGAGGCGAGGAAGAGAAGGTATCCGCTGATCCATAACCAGAACGCCGCCGCCAGACTATATCCGGCCAGTTTCATCAGGCGTACAGGAACGGAGCTGGGGGTGTAATGGCTCATGGGAATGTCGACAACACCCGCAGAACAGTAAAGCGCGCCGTGGTCGTGGCAATGGCCGCGGCCAGCAACGGGGTCAGGCACAGCACGGCAATTTGCCCGCCGCTCAATGTGAAATCAGGCAGGATCGCGGCGCCCATTTCACCCGAAACCCATCCGGTAACCATCATGGCCAATGCGCCCGCCAAGGCCCCGGCCAATCCGCCCTTCAATGCCAATATCAGGGCGTGGCGCTGGAATTGTTTGGTGATGTAGCCATCGCTGGCCCCCATGATGTGCAGCAATTCAACATCGGCCCGGTGTACGGCCATCCGCGCGCGCACGGCCCCGGCCACGGCGGTGATTGTGGTGACGCCAATGACCAGCGAGATCATCAACGCTCCCAGTTGCATGGCACCGGTGAAGCGCAGCAGGTCCTTCAACCATTCTTCATGCGTATCGACGCGAATGTTTGATGCGGCGCTGCGCAGGCTGATGGTCAATTGGCCCAATGTTGGTGCATCGGTTTCCGGACGCAGGGCGACGGTGATCAATGCGGGCAGGGGAATGGTGTCATTCAGCAGATTGCTGCCCAGCCACGGTTCGACCAGCTTGCGAATTTCGGCATCATCCATGCGCTGGCTGTCGATGACAGCCGGATGGGTGTGCAGAATGCTCAGCGCCTTGGCCGCAATGTCGTTAACCGCGTCGGCATCACGCAAATTGCCATCCATGTCCGTTGCCGGAATTTCAACCGTGACGCGGTTTTCAAGACCGGATGACCAGCGATGCGTCATCGCCGACAGGGTAAAGGACGCCGCCACGGCCATCATGGCCAGAAACGTCATCAACGCGATCAGGACCATCAGGAAGCCAGAACCAGCCCCCTTGTTCAACGGCAAATCATAACGGCGTTTTTCCGTCGCGCGCCCCAGCATGCGTTCGCGGCGCAGGTTAAACGATTTCTTTTTCGGTTTTGCGGGAACGGTCATTATACGGCCCCTTCCATGACACTGGCCGAGGGCCAGTGTTGCGGCGCGCGGGTGCCCTGTTCAATGCGCAACGCCCCACGATCAAGGATCATGCGGTTATGGCCGAACTGTTCCATCATTTGCTGGTTGTGGGTGGCGATGACGATGGTGGTGCCCATGCGGTTTAATTGTTCGAACAAATTCATCAGGCGGTAGCCGATTTCATCATCCAGGTTCCCGGTCGGTTCGTCAGCGAGCAGCAGGCGCGGGCGGGTAATAACGGCCCGCGCAATCGCGACACGCTGTTGCTGTCCGCCCGACATGGTGTTGGGCAGGGTGCGCAACTGGTCGCCCAGACCGACCCAGTGCAGCAATTCCTCGACATTATTGCGAATTTCTTTTTCCGGCTGGCCCATAATGCGCAAAGGCAGGGCGACGTTATCAAACGCCGACATGTGGTTCAGCAAACGGAAATCCTGAAACACCACGCCGATGCGTTGGCGCAGGGGGCTGGTTTGCTGGCGTGACAGGCTGCCGATATTCTGGCCGAACATGTTGATCAGGCCGCGCGTCGGGCGGCGGCCAAGATAGAGCAGGTTCATCAGTGAGGTTTTACCCGAACCGCTGGGCCCGCTCAAAAAATGGAATGAGCCGGGCTCCAGCGCGAACGAAATATCGCTCAGCACTTCCGGCCCTATGCCATATCGCAACCCGACATGTTCAAAACGGATCATAGTTTACGCACGTCCTTCTTTATTCGTCCTTTTGCCCCAGATCGGATTCATGGGGCGTGATTTGCTTGGCGGCGATGTATAACATCGCCTGTGCCTGCGCATACGGGGTCGCAATGCTGTTCGCGATTCGAATGGCCTTATCATAGGCCCCGGAATCGGTCAGAATTTTGGCAACGATCTGGGCCTGTTTATCGCGATATTGCGGGTCTTCCACGGCGGCCAGACTGGTCAGGGCCGTATCCACATCACCGCGCGCGGCCTGAATCTCCGCGTTCTCGCCAAAGGCTTTGTTGCGCAATGCCACATTGGTCATGGATTGCGCGGTCGCGGTTGCGCCCGCATCATCCCCGGCATAGGCCTGCGACATGGCGATGTAGGTGAGTGCAATGGCGTGTGACGCCGCATGTTCAATTTTGGCGGCTTCGGCCTGCAGGGCGGTGAAAACGGGATTGTATTTATCGGCGGTCCAGTTCAGGCGCGCCACCGCCATGCCAATGCCGCGAATGGTGAGGGCGCGCGTGTCCGGGTTTTCAATTTTGCCGATGGTGGCGATGGCCTGATCCGTATTGCCCTTGGCGGCGTAGAGTTTGGCGACTTCGCGTAATGTTTGGTCCCGCCATTTCTTGTCGGTGATGGTGTCGGCGGTTTTGTCCAATGTGCCCAGAATGCACGCCGTGTCCGCCCCGGCACAGGCCGCATCCTGCGCACGGGCAGCCCCGCTGGACAGCAGGGTGAGGGCGGCAAGCAGGAGGATGAGATGGGCGATCATCTGGAAAATCCCTTCATGACGTGAAACGGTGCTTTACGGAACACACTCGGACTCTATATACTGAATCAAGTTTGTGAAGTGAAATATCCCTCCTTTTTGGACTGCTTCCCATGATTTTGACGTGCGAAGAGTGCCACGCCCGCTATCTGGTTCCTGTCCACTCTCTGGCCCCCAACGGCCGGAAGGTGCGGTGTGGTAATTGTGGCCATACATGGCATGAAAACTTCCCCGAAACGGAATTGGCCGGGGGAGATGATGATGGCGATGCTGTCGACACCTTTGCGGGTGCGATGGAGGATGTTGCAACTGCCGCCGTTCTGGATGACGGACCAGCGGGGGAGCCCATCCCCGAAGGTGTGCGCCCCATTCCCGAAGGATCATCCGTTCCCGCCCATATTGGTGGCGATGTTTATGAATTGCGCGGACGGATCAGCGGATATATGACCGCCGCCGTCGTGTTCGTTGTGATCATGGGCGGCATCTATGCCTTCCGCGACGCCGTGATGCATAAATTCCCGCCGTCGAAAGTCGTTTATGAAATGGCCGGGGTGACAATTCTGCCGCCGATGGCCGGCGTAATTTTCGACCAGATCGAAGCCAAAACCCAATATAACGACCAAGGTGTCGAGGTTTTAAGTGTGACGGGCCAGATCATCAATCTGCGCGCCCAGCAACAAAGTCTGGCCCCCATTCGCGTCTCCCTGCGTGTGTCGGGTGAGGAAACATTGCGCGACTGGGTGATTGAACCGCCATCCGAAACGATTGGACCGGAAGAAACCATCACGTTTGATACGACCTATCCGGATATTCCGGTGGAAGCCAAGGAAGTGAACGTGCAATTCACGCTGGCCGGGAAATAAGCGCCCCTAAAACTGCCGCATCAGGCGATGGAAATAATCCAGCTCATAATCCGGCCGCGTCAGCTCGCCGGATTTTTTGCGCAGTTCTTGCATGATGTCATAGATGCGGCGGCGTTCGGCTTCGTCCGGAACTTCGACTTTTGATTTGCTCCATGGGTTTTGCCCGCCTTCGCCATCTTCAATCGGGCGGCCCAGCGGATCGGTGCGCATGCCACCGCCGCCAAAGGACAGCATGGTCATTTGTTGCAACCGTTGTTGCAGTTTTTCCGACATCTGTTTTTGCTGGTTCCGCAGGCGGTCTAGCGCATCTTCCTGATGCGGAATGGACCCGCCGGGATTATTGGCGGCCAGTTCTTCGCCGGATTTGCGCATGAATTGTTCGGCCTCACCGATTTTTTCGGGGATCTGGCCCAACGCTTCATCCATCTTCATCATCAATTCGCCCATGTCGCTGCGAATGGCGTCCTGTTTTTCTTTTTCTTCCGGTGTTTCGGATTCAGCGGTTTTGGCTTCTTTTGTATCGGCCAGTAATTTTTCCTGCTGTTCAATCACTTCCTGCAAACCGCCGAGGGATTCCATCATCTTTTTTACATCTTCCGGCAATTGCATGTCGGCGGATGGGTCCATGGATTCCATCATTTTTTGCAGGTCGTTCAGCATTTGCTGGGCTTCGTTGCGGTCGCCGGACATGGCGCGCGCCATCATCTGGTCGATATAGGCGGAGATGTCCATGGTGTTCATGGCTTGCTCCAGCGCTTCGGCGGTCATCAGTTGTTCATTGCCGCTTTCGGCCATGTTCTTCTGCATCTCGCGCATCATTTCCTGCATATATTCGACCATGGCCTGACGCAATTCTTCGACCAGTTGTGCCAATTGTTCCGGCGTCGTGGTGGGGTCGCGCAGGGCGTTTTGCAGGGCTTGTTGGGCGTCCTTCAAACTGCGATACGCCATGGTCATGTTGCCGTCTTCGACGCGCAGGGCGACATCCCACAACAAGGCCACGACAGAGGCCATTTCATCCATATTGCCCGGATAGGTCAGCAACCGCACAGCGGCAGAGCGCAAGGCGAGGAAAATAACCGGATCGCCCTGATACGTGGACGGCGACATGACGATGGTTTCAAGGTCATAGGCCACGTTTGATGCCGCTTCATCCGGCGTGCGGATCAGGCGTTTGCGCATCGTCACCAATTGCCGCGCCAACGGGTGGCGGAATGTGCGTTCCGGCAATGTGATGGTGACGGGCTCGGTCAGGCTGGCCGTTTGGCCGCGATGGTCGGTGGCGGTCATGGTGATCTGCACCGGCAATCCCGCCCACGGGTGCCACGCCAGATCAAAGGACGGCGCGGTTTCGTAATCCTGTCCCGGCGGGGACATAATGGTTTGCGTCGTTGTGTAATCGGCGCCCAGTTTCATGGCGTCCGTATCCGCCGCCAGCGTGATGGTCATGCCCAGCGTTTCAACGCCATAATCATCGCGCAATTTCACGGGGATTTTAACATCCGCATGCGGGCCGATTTCCGCTTTCCCCGCCACGGTGATGGTTGGTGGCGTATCCGGTATAATCGTGGCCATCCATTCCATGCGGTTGAACACCAATTGGCGGATGCGGAAATGGGTGGCTTGCGGCAACGGACGCACCAGCCCGTAATTGCCATCGCCCAGATTATCCATGGCAAAGGTTTGATCATCCGCGGCCAGAACGGGGGCGGCGATATCGCCCCAGTGGCTGCGCACACGCACCTTGATATCGCTGCCCGCCGGGATGGAGATGGGTTTTGCGGGATCGGATTTCGTATGTTCGCTGAACACCATTTCCGGCACGCCGGTATAAACCGGGGGCGTGATCCATACGGTAATGGAGTCGGTTTTTTCAACAGCCTTCGGCCACGAAAACGGTACCAGACCATCACGCACGCGCGCCGTCCATGACGGTCCCGCAATGGCCAGCCCGCAAATCACAACTAAAGCGGCCAAAATGCGCAACGCCATCGGATCGGCCGGGGCCAGCACCGGGCGTGGGCGCGGGCTGCGCAGGCGGGCCAGTAATTTTTGTTGCTGGTCGCGTGCAACATCCCACAGGCGGCGCGTATCATCCTTCTGCGGGTTCGCCAGACGGTCGTGGGATTGACTTAAGGGACGGTGGGACAGGGCGCTGTCCATTTCCAAACGGCGGTCAATATCGCCGGGGCGCGGCATTTGAAAACGGGGGCTGTATCGCCACGGAATGTAGACCAATCCAACCACGAAAATGATCAGCGCAATGACGGAACCCGCCATGCCGAACATCTGCGGAATTTGCAACATCCACAATCCGGCAAAGGCCATGGCCCAAACCACGATGCGCCAGATGGACGCCGTGCCGCGTTCCGCCGCAATCACCCACGCCGCAATGGCGCGCAAAAAACCCAGCCGCGCCGAAAGTTTTATCGGGCGGCGGTGGTTGTCGTGCGGATCATCATGGTGCGGCGTGTGGGTCATGTCCCTGTTTTATCCGGTTTACGTTCTGGCCATGCCGGAATGTGTTCGGATGCCAGCATGGAATCCAATGTTTCGCGGGCGCGGATCACGGCGACGTTTGATCCGTCGACCAGAATTTCCGCCGCGCGCGGGCGCGTGTTATAGGTCGATCCCATCGATGCGCCATACGCACCCGTATCCATGATCGCCACCACGTCGTCATGCTGCAACGGGGGCAGGGACCGGGCGCGGGCGAAGGTGTCGCTGGTTTCACAGACGGGGCCAACCACATCGTAAGTCATATAGGCCCCTTCGCGCTGCTTGCCAGCCGGACGAATGGTGTGGAAGGCGTCATACAAAGCCGGGCGCATTAAATCATTCATCCCGGCATCCAGAACCAGATAACGGTGCGCATCCGTTTCCTTCACATACAAAACGCGACTGGCCAGAAGGCCCGCCTTGCCAACCAGCAAACGCCCCGGTTCCAGAATGATTTCAGTGCCCAGCGGCAGAACCAGATCGCGGATCAGCGCGGCGTATGAGTTCAGGCACGGCGCGTCTTCATCCTCATACACAATACCCAAACCGCCACCCAGATCGGTGCGCAGGACATTCATGCCGTTGTTGCGCAATTCATAAACGAAATCAGACAGTTTCTGGAACGCTTCGGCATAAGGTTCCAGCGATGTCAGTTGCGACCCGATATGCAGGCTGATCCCCACGGGGTCCAGAAACATGTCGGATTGCGCCTGTTGGTACAGGGCCGCCACGCGCGCAGCGGGCAGGCCGAATTTATTATCATCGCGGCCCGTGGTGATTTTTTCATGCGTACCCGCATCCACATCGGGGTTCAGGCGGAAGGCCACGCGCGCGCGTTTGTTTTTGCGCCGGGCAATATCGGCAATGCGGTTGAGTTCCGGTTCCGATTCCACATTGATCTGCAAAATGCCGTGGTCCAATGCGGCGGTAATTTCATCGTCATTTTTGCCAACGCCGGAAAACACGATCTTGCCGGGATCAATCCCTGCGCGAATGGCACGGTGCAATTCGCCGCCACTGACCACATCGGCCCCCAATCCCATTTGTGCGAATAAATTCAACACGGCCAGATTGGAATTGGCTTTGGTTGCGAATGCGATCAAAGGCTGACGATCGGCGGGCAGGGCGGATGCGCACGCGTCCTTCAACGCGTTTACATTGCCGCGCATACGTGACGCGCTATACACATACAGCGGCGATCCATGATCCCGGACCAGATCGGTCACGGCGACATGATCGGCCATCAACCTGCCATCGGGTCCGGTGGTGAACATCAGAATTGCAATCCGCTGCCGGCTTGATCCGCGTTGGCCGGTTTCGGGGCCGGGGCGCGTTTGCGGTATGTCGGTTCCGGGTCGGTTGCCGTGGCCGGGTATGTTTGCGGGAATGTGTCGGGGCTTTGGGCCGTTGCGGGCGCATCAACATGGCCGGGTTTCACACCACACGCCACCAGAGGCATAGACAGAGCCAGAAGACACAGGGTAAAAGCAGACAGTCGGTTCATCTTCAAACATCCCACAAGGCTGAATAGGGTTATGACATATTATAATCTGTGCCGGTCAACATCCCTTAAAGGGTTGTTTCTGTTGGTTTTGGCACTGGTGACTCTGTGCCCACTATTAAGCGCCAACGCGGCCACAAAGGCAACAGCCGCCCCGCAAACAAAGGCGGATTTCCTCGCCCAATTTGCGGCCGTGCATACCTATGACACCGACGCCCCGCGCGGCCCCGCCCCGGCGGATCTTTTGGGGGCGTTTGATGGACAATCCGCGTCTTTTCCGGCGGATTTTAAGGGCAAAGTCCTGCTGGTCAATTTTTGGGCGACATGGTGCGCGCCCTGCGTGACCGAACTGCCGACCCTGCGGGCGTTACAGGGCTTGCGGCAGGGCGATAACTTTACCCTGATCACCCTGTCCACCGACGTGGACCCGAAGGCGGATAAGATCCGCCAGCTTTTGGAAAAGTCCGGATTTGTGAAAGATGGCCCGCATTACGTCCTGAACCCCGATGACCAAACCGGGTGGGGGCATTATATCGGTCTGGCGTTGCCGACGACCTTTATTATCGGGGCGGATGGGCGGATGCTGTACAAGCTGACGGGCCCTGCGGATTGGGCGTCACCGGGGGCGTTGGAATTGATCGACGGGCTGTTGCCAGCGGCCGATTAGTTCCAGTTCCAATCTTTGTAACGTGGGTTTTCGGGGATTTTATATCCCATGTCATAAAGCACGCGCGATACAGCCAATTTTTTTGTCGGGGACATATCATGGCGACGGCCCCAGTCACGAGCAAGTTGGCTGAAGGGTGTGTAGCCCGTTATTTCGCGCGTGGCCGAGGCAAAGGTGTGGGATAAAAGCGTATGCAGGAATTTGCGTCCGTCAGGCCCTTTTTTAAAGGCAAAATATCCATTTTCCAGCATGCCAGGGAAAAAATTGACCGGGTTCAGCATATGCCCAAAGGATTTAATCGCACCCGTTGTGCCCAATGCCAGCCCGTATTGATCCATGATAGCTTTAGCTTTGTCGAGCTTTGCGTCTTTCACATCAAAATCGGCATAAAACGCATAAGGCTGCGGCGCAGTTTTTAAAACGTGCTTCAAAACGATCAGCCGTGCCAAATCGACACGGGCCCAGATGTTTTTATCGGAATCGGGGCTGAACATTGCGTCATCGTTATGATATTGCGGAATGTCATTCAGATCGCCCCATTCAACATTGGGCGGAGAAAAACGGGTGTGGTGTTCGCGCAGGCAGGCGATCGACCGTTCATCCAAAAACCTATAATCAATCCAGATTTTGATCCGTGCATCGGGGTAGAGCCTGGCGTTTTCATGCGCACAATCAATATGCTTGAAGGAGACTGAACAGGCGGCTTTACGATCAGGCTCGTCCGGGCTTTTATTGATCCAGACATAGTTGATCAGACAGTCTTTTCCGCTGTCGCGACTGGCCCGGTTAAAACTTTGTTTGAGCATGTTTTTCAGCATGCGTGTATTTAACATAATCGGTATGCGGGAGGCAAGAAATTACAGGTTTTCGCCGGGGAAATAGTGAAGTCCTTGTTCTGGCAAATAAAAACCTTTGGCAAAAGGCTGATCAGCAATGAAAAATAAAGGAATATGATCTATACAAGATAGACGGGGATTCCCGGCCACGACCCGATTCACACCACCGTATTTAACCAAGCGTTCTTTGATGACAGCAGATTCAGCAGCCTCCGCCTTCCAAAAAATGACGCAGACCCAACTGGATGAAGCGGTTGAGTTGCATGGCCGTTTTATGGCCGGGCGACTGGGCGGGCGGCGCGCGGTTTTGAAACGGATCGATTTGTCCGGTCTGTCCTTGCGTGAACGCGATCTGCGGCAGGCGGATTTCAGCGGCAGCATCATGACCGGTATGGATCTGGCTGGTGCAAATTTCCGTGAAGCATCGCTTTATGCCTGCGATCTGACCAATTCAAATTTGAACAAGACGACGTTCGTGCGCGCGGATTTGCGCGGCGCGCGGATTGAAAGCGCCAACCTGGCCGGGGCCAACCTTGATAACGCCGACCTGCGTGCGGGCGGTATGTCGGTGGACGGCAGTTTCGGGCAAGGGCAGAACGTGAACTTCCGCGGGGCCAACCTGGCCGGGGCGAAACTGTCTGGCACGCTGGCATCGAATGCTGATTTCTCTGACGCGATCATGGCCAAAGTCGATTTGACCGGGGCCGATTTGCGGGGCGCGCGGTTCGAAGGTGCGGACCTGACCGAGGCCGATATTAAGGGCGCGCAATTGATGGGCGCGAACCTGAAATCCACCATCCTGACCGGGGTGGAGATTAAAGAAATTTCCAACAGCGGTGCCGATTTAACCGGCGCGGTGACGGATGAAAACGTGGGCAAGCCCATTTCCGCACTGGATGAACCGCTGGCGAAACTGATCAAGGAACACCGCAACTGGGTTGCCACCGTTGGGCGGCAGGGGCGTCAACTGGATCTGTCCGGTTATGATTTGCGCATCCTGCTGTCACTGGCGGGTGAACGTTTGACGGCGGTGAAGGCCATTCGCGCGCGCTTCTGCGGCATGGATCTGACCGACATTCAATTGCAAAGCGCCATGCTGGATGATTGCGATTTTCGCAGTTGTTTCCTGCGCGGCGGTGACTTCCGTGGATCGTCTTTGCGGAACGTGAAACTGGGTCATGCCGATTTGCGCAATTCCGATTTCCGGGCGCTGGTGTTCGATAACCCGGACGGTTCGAAAAAATCCAGCCCGTGCATTCTGGACGGGTCCAACATGCGTTACGCCAACTGTGCGGGCGCACGTTTCGCCGGATCGTCATTCCAGGGCGCGGATTTATCCTATGCCGATTTGACGGGCTGCGATCTGGCCGGTGCCGATTTCACGGGCGCCAAGCTGGACAACGCCATCGTCGAAGGCGTGCGGATCGAAGGCGCGATTTTCGATGGCAATTTGCCGGATTCGTTGAAAAAGCTGATGGGGTAGGTGTAAACTCCATAGGATGGGCTCAGATCCCTACCTGTGCCGGAATAGCGGATGTAAAATTTCAATTTAATCTAACCCTTTTAATTCAATTCTTTAAAAGAGGATTCGGTTTTTTGACGCCGTTGATTAAAAAGATTTTGTATCAAGTCTTGCCGGGTGTTGTGCAAGGAAACATTCGTTTATTGCAGGCAAATGGTGATTTAAATGAACGTGCTTTTTTGCATATGGGAATGCAAAATCTGTTAGCAGTAATCTTGGTCTTTTTTGCTGCGACGCTCATTTTTTCAGAATTTTTTGGGTTTATTGTTGGCCCTCTCCTGTCATTGGGTGCATCTCTATTTATTGTGAGACGGGATTTCTTATCTGGTTTTAACTCCAGATTTGCCGTTTATTTGTATGGAGAAAAATCCTCCGGAACAGTTTTGGAGCGGTCAATATACTGGCCTTCCAGTGTTGGATATGTCTGTTCTGTTGATGATGTGGGCAATACAGTTACCGTACATCATAGTCGTGCATACTCGAAAAAAATTTATAAAGTGGGTGATAAAGTTCATCTGTATGTCGACAGGGTAAAGGGTGTGGGGGTCTTGGATAGTGTGAGCGTCAAGCAACAATATTGCTTAAAACAATCTGAAGTGGGGGTGACTGGTGATAGGTAGGTTGGGGGAAATGCCTTAATCCTTCATCCCGGTCAGCATGGCCAGCACGAACATCGCAATCGCGAACCCCTGCAAATAAACCCGTATCTGCATCATCTTGTTGCTTTTGGCATGATCGGCTTCGCGGCCACGGGTCATGTAGAACACGCCGATAAACAATGATGCCGCAACGGCAACCAGGGCAATCAGCATCAGGGCAACGGCAATCGCGTTCATTTCTTTTTCGTCTCCGGTTTGTGGGCGACCATCAGGTAATTGACATCCAAATCACGTGTGGACAGGCTGAATGAATTGGTCAGCGGGTTGAAGATCAATCCGCTGCTGCGCTCCGGTGTTAAGCCATGGCGGCGCATGGCGGCGGCCAGTTCGGCGGGCTTCACAAATTTTTTCCAGTCATGCGTTCCGGTTGGAACCCACCGCAAAATATATTCCGCCGCGACGATGCCAAGGGCGAAGGATTTCGTCGTGCGGTTCAGCGTCGACATGATCACCGTACCACCGGGGCGGCATAACCGGGCGATGGCAGCGATAAACAAATCTATGTCGGCGACATGTTCAACGATTTCGAGGGCGACCACGCAATCAAACGCGCCGGGTTCGCGCCCGGCCAGATCCTCGGCGTTGTCGTTCAAATAACGGATATCCAGCCCGCCCGCTTCGGCATGGGCTTGGGCCACGCCAATGGCGACCTCATCGGCATCCAGCCCCGTGACATCCGCACCCATCCGGGCCAGCGGTTCGGACACCAGCCCGCCGCCGCAGCCAATATCCAGAATTTTCAGGCCGGACAGGGGGCGCAGGGACCCGCCCGCATCCGGGGCCAGAACATCACGGATAAAGCCCATCCGTACCGGGTTTAAACGGTGCAGCGGCGCAAATGGCCCGGTTTCATCCCACCAATGGGCGGAGTCCTTGGCAAAATGGCGGATTTCATCCGGGTCTGTTGTTCTGGATTTGTGTGCGGTCACGGGTGAAAAACCTGTTTTCCCTTTGATTTCTGACTGTTTTCTAAGTATGGGTAAATGCAGTCAAAGTCAATTCTTACCCCTTTTTTGTGTGTTTATGGCCCGCCTTGTCCTGAAATTCGGAGGAACATCCGTCGCCGGTATCCCGGAGATCGAAAACGCCGCTGAAAAAGTGGTGGCCGAGGTCGCACGCGGGCATCAGGTCGCGGTGGTTGTATCCGCCATGGCGGGCGTCACCAACCAATTGGTCGATTTCTGCCGGGGTATCAGCCCGCTGCACGATGCACGGGAATATGATGCGGTGGTGTCCAGCGGTGAAAACATTACCGCCGGGTTGATGGCGCTGGCGTTGCAAAAACGCGGTGTTATGGCGCGGTCGTGGCAAGGGTGGCAGGTGCCGCTGGTCACCAACGACATGCATGGCAAGGCCCGCATCGAAGAAATCCGCACCGTTGAATTTGATAAGCGCCTGAGCGCGGGCGAGGTTGCCGTGTTGGCCGGGTTTCAGGGCATCACACCCATGAACCGTATTTCCACGCTGGGCCGGGGTGGGTCGGACACGACCGCCGTTGCGTTGGCCGCCGCGTTGAAGGCGGATCGTTGCGATATTTATACGGACGTGAACGGCGTTTACACGACCGATCCGCGTATCGTGCCGAACGCCCGTAAACTGGCGCGCGTATCATACGAAGAAATGGTTGAAATGGCGTCATTGGGGGCGAAGGTGTTGCAAACACGCTCCGTCGAAATGGCGATGAAACAGAATGTTCCGGTTCAGGTTTTATCCACCTTCGAACCCTCAATCGGCAGCGATCTGCCCGGAACCCTTGTCACCAGAGAGGAAGACATCGTGGAACAGCATATCGTCAACGGCATCACCTACAGCCGCGATGAAGCGAAAATCACCCTCATCAACGTGCCGGATATTCCGGGCATCGCGGCCTCTGTCTTCGGCCCGTTGAGCAACGCCAACATCAACGTCGACATGATCGTGCAGAACGTGTCGCATGATGGCAAGCTGACCGACATGACGTTCACCGTGACGCGCGCCGATCTGGACCGCGCGATGGAAACGCTGAAAAACGTTGCGTCACTGAAAGATTTGAAAATCCACACCGACGCCCGCGTGGCCAAGGTGTCCGTCGTCGGTATTGGTATGAAGAGCCACGCCGGTGTAGCGCAAACCATGTTTGCGGCGCTGGCGGAGAAGGGCATCAATATCCAAGCCATCTCCACATCAGAAATTAAAATCAGCGTTTTGATCGCCGAGGATTACACCGAACTGGCCATCCGCGCCCTGCATACGGCATACGGACTCGATTAATTGACATAAAATTATGGTGTCGCGTGTATGATCGTATAGATTAGCCCCTTTCCGGGCCATACTGTTTCGTGTAATGATTATAGACCTTTAAAGCCAATCCTGAAGCAAAGGTTACTACACCCGCATGACTGAGCAGCAACGCCGCGAGGGCGAGCAAGGCTGGGAGTTTTACACGGATCTGCCTGTGGGCGAGATCCTGCGTCGGACGCGCGTTCATTTTGAACAGTCGCTGGACGAGGTCGCGGGTTATTTGCGCATTCGCGCATCCCAATTGGAAGCACTGGAAGGCGGCGACGTGTCGCAACTGCCGGGCCGCGTGTACGCGATTGGCTATGTGCGCACTTATTCCGAATATCTGGGTCTGGACGGCGACAAGATGGTCCAGCTGTTCAAGATGCAATCCGTGGGCAGCAAAGAAGATTTGCCCGAACTGCATTTCCCCGCACCGGCATCGGACAGCAAGGTTCCGGGCACGATGCTGGTGATTGCATCGCTGCTGGTCATGACCGTGATTGGTGGTGGCTGGGTCATTATGAATGCCGGAACGAAGGAGGCGACGATGGCCGCCATCCCGAACGTTCCCGCCGACATGCGCGCCGATACGGCGACAACCGATATTCCTCCGCCGGTTCAAGAAACCGTTGCGGCCAGCACGGCGGCTTCGCTGTCTGGCGCGGCTGTACCGGGGGCTTTGGCGGTTGCGCCTGTGGCAACAACGACAGCCACACCAACGCCCGTGGACCCGGCGGCTGCGGCCCTTGCTGCGCCTGTGGCGGGCGCTGTGGTTCCGGGGACGGATCCGGCGGCTTTTGCGGCCACCACTGCAACCGGAACGACCGTTACAATTCCTGCCGATGGATCGGCTCCGGTCGTGACCCAACCGGGTGATGTGACTGCGGCGGCTGTTGCCGGTGCAACGCCGACGGATGCCTTGGCCGTTCCGCCCGCGCCACCGGGGCGTCAGATCGTGATCAGCGTCAAGGATCGTTCATGGGTTGAAATCCGTGACAAGAAGGGCAAGGCTCTGGTTTCCCGCATTTTGAAACCGGGTGAAACCATCGTCGTGCCGGAAGAAAATTATGGCCTGCGTCTGGATACGGGCAATGCCGGTGGCCTGGAACTCAGCATCAATGGCACGGTTATTCCCGCACTGGGCCGCCCGGGCGATATTCTGCGCGGCATTACGCTGGACGAAGAATCCCTGAAAAACCGTCCGGCTGTTGAAGAGCGTCCGGCGGCCACTCCGGCGCGCGCATCTTCACGCAGCACTTCGCGCGAAGACGAAGAAGCGATCGAAGCACTCGGCCTGCGTGAATAAGGTTCGCGAATAAAATCTTACAGTGTTTGAGGCTTGTAACGCAGATCGGTGGTTTTACCGCCGATCACGTCCAGCGTGTTTTGAATGACATCCTGACGCTGGGCCAGTTTTTCCTCAATCGCGGCAAAGGCCGCGCGCACACCCGCCGTGTTGATCATGTTGCCGGTTTCGGCGTGCGTTTTCACAATGCGTTTCACATCCAGAATATACGGGCCCAATCCCCGGTCATCCGATGCGAATTTATTCACCGCCATATCCAGCGTATCATTCGCTTGCGTCCGCAGCGTTGTGCGTGCGCGATCGGCGTGGGCGTTGAATTGCGGGCGGATCAAATCATTGTCCCACACGGCCCCTTGCATAAACAAATCGGCATTCGTTTTTTGAAAATTCAGGTTCGCGGTTTTGCGCAGCGAGCCCAGATTTTCCAGCGTATCCAGATAACCGTTCCAGTGATCGACAATCGCGTTGACGCGATCGACCAGATTGTCATTTTGCGGCGGTGTGGTGGGGGCTGCGCCGGATGGCGTGGCAGGACCGGACTTTGACGCAGAGGCCGTACTCCGCCCGGCACCGGGGTTGGCCTCATCATAGCTGCGGCGTTTGCTGGCATCGGACAGGGTTTCATAGGCTTCGTTGACCTGTTTGAACCATTCTTCGTTGCCGCCGTCGCGGTCCGGGTGCGACTTAAACGCCATCCGTCGATAGCCGCCCTTTACCTCGGCATCGGTCGCATCACGCTGAACGCCCAAGGTGGCGTAGTGGTCTGGCTGATAAGTCGTCATAAAGGCCCCCAATGGATACGCAGAATAATCACACAGACTATTTTCATAACATATTCAGGCGGGTGGTTTCAAGGAAAACCGTAAAATCATTGAAAATTCCCCGGAAACCGGGCATTGAATGTGGTTATGAGCACGCACGACGATCACACCCATGTCCGCCCATGGCGGCATATTCCGCGCCGTAAATCCCGCCAGATCATGGTGGGCAACGTTCCCGTGGGCGGTGATGCGCCCATTACGGTGCAGACGATGACCAACACGCTGACCCATGACGTGGCGGCGACTGTGGCACAGATCAAGGCGTGCGAAGCCGCTGGTGTTGATATTGTCCGCGTGTCCTGCCCGGACCCGGAATCCTCCGCCGCGCTGAAAGACATCGTCAAGCAAATCAATGTGCCCATCGTGGCCGATATTCACTTCCACTATAAACGCGGGGTCGAGGCGGCGCAGAATGGCGCGGCCTGCCTGCGCATCAACCCCGGCAATATCGGGTCGGAAGACCGCGTGCGCGAAGTGATTAAGGCCGCGCGTGATTACAATTGCTCCATCCGCATCGGCGTCAATGCCGGGTCGCTGGAACGTGATCTGCTGGAAAAATACGGCGAACCGTGCCCGGATGCGATGGTTGAATCGGGCCTGCGCCATATCAAGATTTTGCAGGATCTGGACTTCCACAATTTCAAAATTTCATGCAAAGCGTCCGACGTGTTTATGGCCGTGGCCGCGTATCAAATGCTGGCCGAACAAACCGATTGCCCGATCCATCTGGGCATTACCGAAGCCGGCGGCCTGCGCACCGGTACGGTGAAATCATCCATCGGTATTGGGTCCCTGCTGTGGGCCGGGATTGGCGATACCATCCGCGTATCCCTGTCCGCCGATCCGGTGGAGGAGGTGAAGGTCGGGTTTGAAATGCTCAAAGCTCTCGGCCTGCGCCACCGTGGCGTCAACGTCATTGCGTGCCCGTCCTGCGCGCGTCAGCAATTTGACGTGATCAAAACCGTGTCCACATTGGAAGACCGTCTGGCCCACATCACAACGCCGATGACCATTTCTGTGATCGGCTGCGTGGTCAACGGCCCGGGCGAGGCTTTGATGACCGATATCGGCCTGACCGGCGGCGGTAAGGGCACGCACCAAATCTATATCGGCGGCCAAACCGCCCACCGTCTGCGTGAAGGGGACGAGAGCATCGTCGATCATCTGGTGAAGATGGTTGAGGAAAAAGCCGCCGAAATCGACGCGAAATCAGCGGGTAAAGCGGCCTAATCCGCCAAAATCCCACAAAACCCTTGCAGTGAAACCCGAAAAACGGGTAAATTCATTCCCATAATAACCATAAGAATGAAGGCTGTAGAGGGTCTGAAGATGAGCGATGTGTCCGCGAAATCCGCGTTTGACGTTGAAGTGTGCCCGAAACCATCCATCGATAAACGTCTGTTTGAGTTTGTGACGTTGCTGGATGGTGTTGTGGGACCGCGCCACAATTTTCGCGTCGAACACGCAACGATCAGCGATTTTCAAATCAAATTCAACGACCGCAATTTGCAGGATCGTACGTACAACACGCTGCACGTTGTGATGAACGATCATGGCCAATACAGCGTCGCCGCAGAAGGCCCAATGGATTTTCCTGCGTCATCTGGCACCAATGCGCGCGCGGTCCGTCTGGCCATCAACGATTGGGTCGATAGCCTGCAAAAAACCTATAATTTCGATTGTCAGAGCAACCTGCACCGCCGCCGCTGTGACTGCGCCGAAATGTTGCGCGCGAACAAATTGACGCTCTGATGCGCAAATGGTGCCCCGTTCCGGATTTTAAGGCCGCCGCCAAGCAAAAGTACCCGATGGATCAGGGGCTTTTGGAATTTGCGGCCTTTCTGGAGAATATGAAGGGGCCGAACTACAGCTTTATCGTTTATCCGCCGGATGATTTTTCAAACGCCCTGCGCGTTATCTGCAAAATTCAGGTCAGCGCAACCCACAATGAAAACGCCGAAAGCATTCTGCGTATCACCATGGATGCGGATGGCGGCTATGACATCGTGCGTCATCATAAACAGCGCAAATTCGTGGCGGCCAAGGGTGTCGCCGCGGACGATGTGCGTCCTCATATCGAAAAATGGATCAAGGCACTGGAAGGCAGCTATGCCTTCAGTTGCCAGAGAGATTTAAACCGGGTGCCAGCGCCTTAAGGCTGCGGCGTTTTCGGCGCGCGGGGTTTTCGGCGCGCGGGGTTTGTGCGGTTTTTCGAATGTTGCCTTCATGTCCTGAAACACACGTTCGGATGCGGCGGTGGTTTCGATCAGAATGTCGGAAATATCCACATTGCGCTCGACGACGAATGAATTTCGGGTCAGTTTCTGCGCTTTCAGATCACTCAGCGTCAAATCACTTCTATCCAGAACGCCCATAGTTGCCTGACCTGTTTTGGCGTTTAATTCCAAGCGGAACAGGACGTTTTTCGGATCATCTGCGCTGACGAGATAGAAATCGTAAAGCGGGCTTGTCTTCTTGTGCTTGTTGATGGGGTAAACGGTGCTGAGGGTGACCAGTTCTTCCATCACGGCCTGCTTCTGGCGCGCAACATCGCGCACATAATCAGCGCGAATTTCAAAATTCTTGCGGGCGCGGTTTTTTAAATCCTGCATCATCGCCTGCATCTGTACCGGGTCCATCAGGGCCGTGCTGGGCGCCGCTCCCGCCGCCGGGTTAAACGTCAGCAACAGGGGCAGGGTGGCCAGGCCGATGCGGGCGGCATCGCCGCGTTGTTCAATACCCGACTCAATGTCACGCGTGGCCGCGTTTTGCAGGGCTTCTTCCACCTTTTCGGCGTAGCTGTCACTGCTGGTCACATGGCCATCGGTTTTGTTTTTCCGGTTGATGTACCCCAACTTCGCCCATGCCGCATCTTCCAGCAGGTCGAAATAGGCCAGTTTCTGCCCCAGCATATCACGGTACACGGTCTTGATCTGTGGGTTGTCGGGCATGGTGTCGTACAGGGCTTTCATCTGCGCCATTTTGCCCTCGTCATACCCGGACATATCTTTGACGTAGGCTTCGAATGTCGATGTGTCGCGCACATCATCGGACAACAGGCTGTCCATATCCAGCACCGGGGATGACAGATCGATAATCGGCAGGCCATCCGTGCTGACCAGATCGGGGCGGTCTTTCTGGAACTGCGCCAGTTTGGCGTCATACAGCGGTTTAATATCCGGTGCGCTCAGGAAGCGTTCGCACTCTTCAATTAAGTGGGTGTTCCGTTCGGCTTTTTCCTGCATGGTTTTGCCGCTGCGGGCCTGACGGTCGGGGTGGTACAGGGCGCGGGCCAGTTTGACGACTCTGGCAATTTCTTTCGCGGGGCTGTCCGGGGTGATGCGCTCTTTGAAATCACCATCCGCCATCATGTCGTTCAAGACGGTGTAGCGGTCGAGAATATAGTGAACGCCTTCGATGGAAGAAAATGACATGAAAGACCCCGGCTTAGTGTTTTTTGAATATGGGAAAGTCTTAAACGATGCAGAGTAGGCACGCAAGGGACCGGAAGAGCTTTTGCAAAATCCGGCTTTGGTGGTAAAAGAGCCCCAAAAGACGGATATATGAAGGCGTTCCATGGCACTGAAGGACAAATTAGGCCCAATCAAGGCCCGGCACAGCGAATTGGCGTCCCTGATGGGGGAAGGCAATTTGAGCGGCGAAGCGTATGTAAAGCTGTCGCGCGAATATGCTGAACTGTCCCCGGTCGTGGAAACGATTGATGCCTATAACGCCGCTCTGAAGGAACAGGTCGACCTGGAAGCCATGCTGTCCGACCCGGACATGGCCGAAATGGCGCAGGAAGACCTCTATGCCCTGAAAGCCCGCCTGCCGGTTCTGGAAGAACAGATCAAACTGTCCCTGATCCCGAAGGACGAAGCCGACTCCCGCAACGCCATCCTTGAAATCCGCGCCGGCACCGGGGGGGACGAAGCCGCCTTGTTCGCCGCCGACCTGTTCGGGATGTACCGGGGCTATGCCGCTGTGCGCGGCTGGCGCTTCGATATTGTGGAGATGAGCGAGAATGATCTGGGCGGGTATAAGGAAATTATCATTGAGGTGCAGGGCGCGGACGTGTTTGCCCGGCTGAAATATGAATCCGGCGGCCACCGGGTTCAGCGCGTTCCGGTTACCGAGGGCAGCGGGCGGGTGCATACCTCCGCCGCCACCGTGGCTGTGATGCCCGAAGCCGAAGATGTCGATATTCATATCGAGGAAAAAGACCTGCGCATCGACACCTACCGCGCCCAAGGGGCCGGGGGCCAGCACGTAAACAAGACGGAAAGCGCCGTCCGCATCACCCACATCCCCACCGGCACCGTCGCCGCGTGTCAGGAAGGCAAATCCCAGCATAAAAACCGGGATACGGCGATGAAAATGCTGCGGTCCAAACTGTACGAAGCCCAATGGCGCAAACAGGCCGAAGAACGCAGCGCCAACCGGAAATCCCAAGTCGGGTCGGGCGACCGGTCCGAACGCATCCGCACCTATAACTTCCCCCAAGGCCGGGTGACCGACCACCGCATTAACATGACGCTGTATGCGCTGGACGATGTGATGAACGGCAAAGACCTCGATAAATTCATCGACGCCCTGATTTCCGAGGAAAATGCGGAGAAGCTGGCCGAGCTGGAGTAATTGACAGCGTGCCCCTTTATTTTCTATAAAACTCCACTCTATAGAAGCAGGGGATGTCCATGACGGATGATCGTAACAAGCCGACCAAACTGGACGAGCCAGCCCGTAAAACGGGCGGGAACCCGGAGGTTTTGCAGACCATTCATGTCCAAATTGATCCGCCGGCTGAGGAGGATTTCATTATCACCCATATCAAGCCGGATACGCCGGAACAACTGCAACGCAAGGCCTTGGTGCAGGATGTTGCGCAGGCTATTCGCTGTGATCCGCAAACGCTGGAAGTCGCCAAATACAGTGACTACGATCTTAACGACATACTGGGTTGGGCCAAGCGCTGTAAGAAAATGCGGGCGAAATCATTTGTTATAAGCGCTGTTTTCGCGGTGGCGGCTGTGGCCGGGATGGCGACTTTGCCAGAACGCCAGAAGGAGCCCGCCGTTTGGATGTTTATATTTTCTGCTGCCGCCTACGGGATTGGACGCCGCTGGGATCTGCGGTCAGCCTTGCGTGAAGATGCAGAATTGACCGCAAAACGGCGCGTTCATATGGATCATATGATCAAAACAAACGGGTTTCCCAAGGCGCCGCCACCGCCGCCATGTCAACGGAAACCTTAATCCCTGTGCTGACCGCCCTCTACAAAGATATCCAGACCCGTTTCCGGGCCGCCGGGGTTGAAAACCCGGGGCTGGAGGCGCGCATTTTGGTCAAGGCGGCGCTGGGGGTGTCGGATGCGGACTTGATCACAGGTTCTGCACAGACTTATCCACAGGCTGATCTGGATCGGCTGGAGGGTATGGTCGCCCGCCGTCTGGCGGGGGAGCCGCCATCGCGCATTCTGGGCAGCCGTGAATTTTGGGGCCGGGATTTTGTCCTGTCGCCCGACACGCTCGATCCGCGCGCCGATACCGAAACCCTGATCGAAGCCGCGTTGGAATGTTTCAAGGGGCGGGAGCCACCGAAGCGGATTCTGGATATCGGTACGGGGACAGGGTGCATTGCGATCACCTTGCTGGCCGAATGGCCGGGGGCGACCGGGGTTGCGACCGATTTATCGGCGGGCGCGGTGGATACGGCGCGGCTGAATGCCCGGAATAACGGGGTGGATTCGCGGATTCAGGTGGTGCAAACGCGCTGGGTTGATGGAATCGATGTTGAATCGGGGGCTGGTTTCGATTTGATTGTGTCGAATCCGCCCTATATTCCCTCTAACGACATCGAATCATTGGATGAAAATGTCCGCAGATTCGACCCGATTCTGGCGCTCGACGGGGGTGACGACGGGCTGAATGCGTACCGCGACATCATTACGGAAACAAAAAGGCTGTTTAATCCCGGCGGGATTATGCTCTGGGAAATTGGCATAAACCAGTTAAAGGACATCGCGCGACTCGTTGAAAATGCTGGGGCGACTCGTGGCCGGACATGGGCCGATTTGGGCGGAATTCCGCGGGTTGTGGAAATCTCGCATGGGGATAAATAAAAAAAAGCTTGTGTGCCCGCCTTGTGGCGGATTCAAGGGCCCCTGTACACTTACAACAGTTCACAAGAACACGGGTCAGTTTGACGGAATCGAAACATCGTTTTTCAAAACGGGGTGTTTCGCAACGCTCCGGTCTGGTCAGGTGTATGTGAATCAGATACGATGTACGTATAACCGAATCAACGGGTTAAGAAGGACGCAGGTACTTTATGAGACACGGCAACGCTGGCAGACGCTCCCGCAATAACAATAACAACGGCAATGGTGGTGGTCATCGCGCTCATAACAACCGCGGCAATGGCGGCGGCGGTGGTGGCCATCAGGGTCGCGCCCCGAACCGGATGCAGGTTTTCGACAGCAACGGCCCGGAAGTGCGCATTCGCGGCACCGCGCACCAGATCGTGGAGAAGTACCAGACGCTGGCCAAGGATTGCAACGCGATGGGCGACCGGGTTCTGGCCGAAAGCTACTTGCAACACGCCGAACATTATCAACGCATCATCAGCAGCTGGAACGATTACGCCCCGGTTGTGAGCGAAGCGCAAAGCATGGACGCCGTTGACCTGTCCGCCCAGCCGCAACCAAGCGTGCAACCGCGCCACCAGCCGCAGAAAGCCCCGGAGGCCGATCTGGGTCTGCCGAGCAGCATCGTGGGTGCCCGTGTTGATGTTGGTTCAGAAATGGCCGATGCTTAATATATAACTTTAACAATGCGCTGTATTGCATTGTTAGTAAAATGAAAAAACGGATCGCGACGCGGTCCGTTTTTCGTTTTTACCATGCGTCATTCCGGCGAAAGCCGGAATCCGTGCGGCCTATCCACTGGATTCCGGCTTTCGCCGGAATGACGGGTGTGGGGTTGTTGGGGCAATTGGGGTATAATGGCCTGTGGGAGCCTCTTGATTTTTGGGGGTGTTTCTACCATCTAAACTGTAGGGCCCACACGGGGTCTCCCCTCTGCGTATTCTTCATTAAAATCAACTTGTTCGGATCGGTTCTACTGCCATGGATTTTGAAAAATTTACCGAAAAAACCCGTTCTTTCCTGCAAAAGGCGCAGACGCTGGCCATGCGGTCGGATCACCAGTCGCTGGAGCCGGAACACCTGCTGAAGGTGATGCTGCAGGATGAGGATGGCATGGTCCAGCGCCTGATCGGTTCGGCGGGCGGTGATGTGAACCGTTTGATGCGCGATGTTGAGGACGCGCTGGCCAAAATTCCGTCTGTGACGGGTGGTGGCGCGGGGGGTCTTCGTATCTCAACCGATCTCGCAAAAATCCTTGATAACAGTTTGAATTTGGCTGAAAAATCGGGTGACAAGTTTATCACCGCGGAGCGGATTTTGCAGGCCTTCCTGCTGGCGCGATCCGCGGATGTGGCGGGTCTGATCGAAACATCGGGGGTCAATGCCGCCAAGCTTAATCAGGCCATCAATGACATGCGCAAGGGCCGCACGGCCGATACGGCGAGCGCGGAGGGTGGTTTCGACGCCCTGCGCCGTTATGCCCGCGATCTGACCGAGGTGGCCCGTGAGGGCAAATTAGACCCGGTGATTGGCCGGGATGAGGAAATTCGTCGCACCATTCAGGTGCTGTCCCGCCGGACCAAGAACAACCCGGTCCTGATCGGGGAGCCGGGTGTAGGGAAAACCGCCATTATCGAAGGGCTGGCCCTGCGGATCATCAATGGTGATGTGCCGGAAAGTCTGAAGGATAAGAAGCTGATGGCGCTGGATCTTGGGGCGTTGCTGGCCGGGGCCAAATTCCGCGGGGAATTTGAGGAGCGGCTGAAATCCGTCATGGATGAGATCAAATCCCATGCCGGAGAAATTGTCCTGTTTCTGGACGAATTGCACACCGTGGTCGGGGCCGGAAAGGCCGAGGGCTCGATGGATGCCGGGAACATGCTGAAGCCCGCGCTGGCCCGGGGTGAGCTGCATATGGTCGGGGCGACCACGCTGGATGAATACCGCAAGCATATCGAGAAAGATGCGGCGCTGGCGCGACGCTTCCAACCCGTTTTCGTGTCAGAGCCAACGGTTGAAGATACGATCTCTATCCTGCGGGGATTAAAGGAAAAATACGAGATGCACCACGGGGTCCGCATCACGGACTCTGCGATCGTTGCGGCGGCCACCTTGTCGCATCGCTATATCACCGATCGGTTCCTCCCCGACAAGGCGATTGATCTGGTCGATGAAGCCTCCAGCCGCCTGCGGATGCAGGTGGATTCCAAGCCCGAGGCGGTGGACGAGCTGGACCGCCGAATAATTCAGTTGAAGATCGAGCGGCAAGCCCTTCAAAAAGAAAAAGATTCTGCATCCATGGATAGGCTGGAAAAGCTGGAATCCGAGCTCACCGATCTGGAGAAAAAATCCGCCGATCTGACCGGGATCTGGAAGTCGGAAAAGGACAAATTGGGCGCGGCCCAGCGCCTGACCGAAGAGCTGGATAAAGCCCGCACCGAATTGGAGCGCGCCCAGCGCGAGGGCAATCTGGAGAAGGCGTCGGAGCTGCTTTATGGCCGCATCCCCGAACTGGAGCGTCTGCTGGAAAAAGCTGGGCAAACGAACAATGCGACCGGGGCCATGATCAAGGAGCAGGTCGAGGATGATGACATCGCCGCCGTGGTCAGCAAATGGACCGGAATTCCCGTTGATAAAATGCTTGAAGGTGAGCGGGATAAGCTGCTGAAAATGGATGAAAAATTGATGGAGCGTGTGGTCGGGCAAGAGGCTGCCGTCCATGCCGTGTCCAATGCCGTGCGCCGCGCACGGGCGGGTCTTCAGGACCCACGCCGTCCCATCGGCTCGTTCCTGTTCCTCGGCCCCACAGGGGTTGGGAAAACCGAGCTGACCAAGGCGTTGGCTGAGTTCCTGTTCGATGATGATACGGCGCTGATCCGGTTGGACATGTCGGAATACATGGAAAAACACTCGGTTGCCCGCATGATCGGCGCGCCCCCGGGCTATGTCGGGTATGAGGAGGGCGGTGCCCTGACTGAAGCGGTCAGAAGACGCCCGTATCAGGTTGTTTTATTTGACGAAGTTGAGAAAGCCCACCCGGACGTTTTCAACGTTTTACTGCAGGTTCTGGATGATGGCCGCCTGACCGATGGTCAGGGCCGGACGGTGGATTTTTCGAACACCGTTTTGATCATGACCTCGAACCTCGGCGCTGACCATCTGGTGAACCAGAAAGAGGGCGAGGATGTCGAGAAAGTCCGCGGGCCAGTGATGGAGGCCGTGCGCAAGGCGTTCCGCCCGGAATTCCTGAACCGTCTGGACGAAATCCTGCTGTTCCGCCGTTTGGGCCGGGATCAGATGGCCGGGATCGTGGATATCCAGCTTGGGTATTTGCGCAAACTGCTGGCCGACAAACGCATCACGCTGGAGATGGATGCCAAGGCGATCCAGTGGCTGGCCGATAAGGGCTACGATCCGGCCTATGGTGCCCGCCCGCTGAAACGGGTGATCCAGAACACCATGCAAAACCCGCTGGCCGGGATGATCCTCCAAGGCGACATCCGCGACGGATCGACCGTGGCGGTCAGCGTCGGTAAGGGCGACCAGCTCGATTTCAAGGTCACGAAATCCGGCCCGGCGAAGGTGGCGGCGTAAGCCTTAAAGTTTGACATATTTCCAATATGGGTACTAAGCTCACCCCATTCTTTCCAATGAATGGGGTGACGCATTATGGGTTATTTTTCCAAAGCCATTGATCATTTCAACTGCCTGTCAGGCATCAACCGTTTGCGGGCGTTGTCGGCGGCGGCGGATAACGATGTGGATGGGTTTATGGCGATTGCTGAGGCGGCTTACGGGTGTGACCGTGTTGCTGTGGTGCTGACTCCGCAAATGGTAAAATCCATTTCGACGCGGGTGAGCTGTAACGCCCTCAACGCCATGTTCGGTGACCAGTCTGCTGCGGATGTGGGCAAGGCGATCCAGCAATTTGTATCCCTGCGCCGGATCGTGCGGGGGATTCCCGATTTGGAGGTGGTGCTATCCGCATCATCTGCGGGCGTTGAGCGTGTGGGAACCGTTGTTGCGGCCAGCATAAAAACTGCGCCACAGCGCTAAAATATCACCTTTTATATTTGACATATCGTGAATGGCGGGCTTATGGTCCGCCATCTTTTTATCCGGGTAAGGAAACCGCCATGAACCGCTTGTTCAACGCCATCCATCAATTCAACTGCCTGTCCGGGATGAACCGCATGTATGCGGCATCCGCCATGACCAACAATGATACGGATGAATTTGTGCGGCTGATGAATGTGGCCCATCAATGTGGCCGGGTGCGCAGCGTTGTGACCCCCAAAATGGTTGAAGCGTTCACAATGCGGTTGGCACAGGATGTTGCGGCCATGCTGTCCACGCCCGTTGTTTCCGAAGCGGCGCAAAAAAGCCTGAGCCAGTTTATTGATGTGTGCCAGATGACCCGGGGGCAAGGCCCTTTGCAACTGGGCATTTCCGGGCGCGCCATGGCGGCCGTTGTGCAGGCTGTTTTGCAGCATAACCGCGTGGGCGATCTGGTGCGTTTGCGCCTGTCTGTTGATGGGAATGATATTCTGGGCACGTTCGTGGATTTTGCCATCAGAGAAGATGGTCCGACCCTGATGGGTGAGAATGCCATGAAGGCCTATCGTGACCGTCTGGCCGCCGCCCGCGCCGTGGTGTTGTCGCGGCAGGGGGCCGCCCCGTCGCGGGGATAGGCCTTATCGGTGTGATGTGAATTAAAAGCGGCGGAAACCATGGGTTCCCGCCGCTTTTCTGTCTATCGCATCTTGATCGTATGGCCCCAGAGAAAGCCGGAACACGCCGTGCCCTTTGAGGGGGCGTAACGATCTATTGTTTGAAATCGTCAAATTTGATTTTGGCTTGCTTTTCCAATGTTTCGGCCTGGTTGATGGACAGCATGCCCTTGGCGGGAACGAACACCTGCGGGGCGCGGCCTTCGTCGGCGCTGCCATTGAAGAACAGGTTGATGGATTTGCCCGTGTTGGACAGTTCAATGCCCGGGTTCTTGCTGTAATTGGTGCGTTCGGTTGGACGGATGCGGTGGTTGTCTTCCAACGGACGGGTGCTGTATCCCACGGTGGTCAACGCGGCGATGGCTTGTTTGGCGGATACGGTCGATGATTTCTTCTGTTTCATGGCGGATCTTTCTGTAAGAGCGCTGGGGTTAAAAAGGCAAAACGGGTTTCATGCCGCACAGGCGGGCCAGATTGTGGGCCTTGTGTGTGCTGAGGTAATTCACGGCGGTCGGTGTTTTTAATCCGTCGGGAACCATGGCGGCCAATTCCGACGGGCCAAACATGCGGCGGCACAGCGGCACCAGACTGTCGACGGCAAACATCAATTGTTCAACCGGGATTTTGCGCTGGGCGATAAACGGGGCCACGGCGCGTTGAAATTCAACCCAGTCTTTGTCGGGAACCCGAATCCCTATCGCGGCCATTTTGTCGCAGGCCGCTTCGGTAAAGCGGCCGCACAGGCGGAGAATCTCGGTCTCCTGAGGGCTTGAGGCGGTGGTCATGGTGGTATCCCTGTTATTCTTTTTATATTTTATACGAAGATCGTAGGTTACGGAAACAGGCGGGTCAAGAAAAAACAGGGCGCCGGGGGATACCGCAAGGGAATGCCGCAAGTGATTGTCAGGGCGGGGAAATTCCATTAACCTGTTGGGGTTATGTCCTCGTTGCGGGATTCCCCCCGCGTTTTTGCCTTTTTGACCATGTTTTTTCAGGATGATGCCGGTATGACCCGTCGCTTGCTTAACGCTGTATCCATTGCCGCTGTTTCTGTGGCCTTGCTGGCAGGGTGTGCCACTGTGATCGAAGATTCGTCACAGGAAGTGGAATTCCGGATCGTTGGTGCAGACACGGCGCTGTGTCATTTCAAAAACGACGATTACAATTACAAAATCTACGCTCCGTCCACGATCCGGATTCAAAAAACACGCAAGGCGATCAATCTGCGTTGCGTGGCCACGGGCAACCGTGAACGTGTAGCGACGATTGAGCCGGAAGTTAGCGACATGATTGCCGCAAACTTTACCAACGGGTTCGTACCCGGCGTGGCATGGGATGTTGTATCCGGTGCGGCCCATGCGTTTCCGAATGTGATTACGGTTGATTTCACCGGTGTTCCGGCCCAGCCGATGCCGTTGCCGGAATATCAGCGCGTCTTGAACCAGAACCCGGGCCTGATTGGTCTGGAAGAATTCCGCCCGGGTCGTGCCGTGTTGATCAGCGATTACACAACGCCCGTCCCGACATTGGAGCGCCGCGAAGGGGCTGAGGAAAGTTTAGGTGAATTTACGACATCTGATGAGAGCGGCATGAAAAGCGTTGGTGGCAAGGTCGTCGCGCCGGAAGGGTCCATGGCCGCCCGTGTGCCAACCCATTCGCAAGTGATGACGGCGTCCCCTGAATACGGCACGCCGCCCGCTGAATTTGTTGGCGGATCGTCGGCAACGGGCCAAACAACAGGTGGCGCTGCAGCATCGATTCCGGCCCGCGCCCCTACCGGAACCGTGATGACAGCGCCGTCGCCATCGGGTAACAGTGGTGGTAATGCTTCATCGGCGGATAGTCTGACGCGTGAGGCTAATCCCGGATCATTTTGATCCCGGTTCGTGAGTGAGATCGTGAGCAACAAATCTCTGCATTATTTTTTCGTCGGTATCGGCGGCAGCGGTATGGCACCGCTGGCCGACCTTGTGCGTGGCCATGGACACCGTGTGTCCGGATCGGACCGTGGGTTTGATCAGGGGAAAAGCCCGGACAAGGCCAAAACCCTGACCGATGCGGGCATTCTGTTGTGCCCACAGGACGGAACGGGCGTGACATCCGACGTGGATGTTCTGGTCGTATCCAGTGCGGTGGAAGACACCATTCCCGACGTGCAGGCGGCCAAGGCGCAGGGCGTTGTGATTAAGAAGCGGGCCGAGGTTCTGGCAGAGCTGTTCAATGCCGCGCGCGGCATTGGTCTGGCGGGGACCAGTGGCAAAACCACGACCACGGGCATGACGGGTTTTATGCTGCATGAAATGGGGCAGGGACCGACCATCTTTAATGGCGGGGTTATGCCGGATTTCGTTGGGCATCCGAACAGTTTGATGGGCAATGCCGTGGCGGGAACGGGCAATTTGTTTGCCGCTGAAATGGATGAAAGCGACGGGTCGATCGTGCTGTATCAGCCGGCCATCGCTGTTTTGAACAATATCACGCTGGATCACAAACCGATTGAGGATCTGGAACCCTTGTTCCACGACTTCCTGACCCGCGCGCGGGATGGGGCTGTGGTCAATCTGGATGATGCGCATGCCGCCGCCATGGCCGGGGTGAACCCGAACACGGTGACGGTGGGCATTGATAATGATGCGGCCATGATCGTGGCGCGCAACGTAACGCCGACCGCGGGCGGCGTAGCGTTTGATGTGCATTCCGATGGGGCCGCGTATCATTGCAACATGAAAGTTCCGGGGCGGCACAATGTGTCGAACGCGCTGGCGGCCCTGGGGGTTGCGCGGGCGTTGGGGCTGGATTTTGCCAATGCGGTTGCGGCCTTGTCTAAATTTTCCGGCATTCGCCGCCGGATGGAATTTTTGGGCACCGAAAACGGTGTGACCGTGATTGATGATTTCGGTCACAACCCGGATAAAATTGCGGCATCCTTGGCCACGCTGGCTGATCATCCGGGACGGGTGATTGTGATGTTCCAGCCGCACGGGTTTGGCCCGATGAAAATGATGCGCGACGGGATCGTCAGCGCCTTTGCCGCCGGAACGCGGGACGGCGATATCGTGATTATGCCGGAGATTTTTTATGCCGGTGGTACGGTCAACCGCAATATTTCATCCGCTGATTTGATTGGTGATATGGCCGGTCGCGGTGTTGATGCACGGTTTTGCAACAATCGGGACGAAGCCGGGGTGCTGATGCTGTCGCTGGCGAAGCCGGGGGACCGTCTGGTCATTATGGGCGCGCGCGATGATACCCTGACCGATTTTGGGCGCGGGCTGCTTAAAGCGTTACGCCCGGCACCGAAGGCGGCAAACGGCGTACAGCCGTAATCGTATCGTTACACGCTTTCTTCACATCACGGACGGGTTCGATGACCACCTGCATAAAGCGGGCGGTGGCGTTGATCATATGTGTACGGTTGACCATGATGCCGACATGGCCGGGGAAATAGACAATATCGCCACGGCGCAGGTTTTTTAAGGAGACGGGAACGGCTTCGCCGACCACGTTTTCCTGCATATCCGCATCACGCGGGCAAGCAACGCCATTGCGTTGCAGGGCAATTTGCACCAGCCCGGAACAATCAATGCCGCCATGGCCGCGCCCGCCATATAAATAGGGATCGCCCAGAAACATTTTGGCCGTGTCGACAATATCGGCCGGATTGGCCAGCGCATCGGCCTTGGCCATGATGTGGTTTTGCGGCACCCACAACAAACCATCATTAAACCGCACGCCGACAAACCCATCGACGACCAGATCGGTCGATTTCGGTTTGACCTGCGCCATAAAGGTCAGGGTCAGGCTGGGGCGGATTTTGAATGTAGGGGATGGGTATAAATTTGCCATCCGGGTCGTGATGATATGCGTCGGTTCCGACAGGAAAGATTTGATTCGAACATCATTGGTGGACACCCAGCCTTCGTATCCATCTTGCATGGATGTGGCGGCGATCCAGTGTTGATACAGGTTATTGTCCCCACGCACCGTTTCACCGAACAGCAATTGCGAATCCCGCCGCCCGATCATCGGTTCGTGAGCGGGGCGGGTGCGGATCCATGCGGCTGAGGTGCGGACAATGTGGGTATCGGTCATTTTATTCAGTTCTTTTAGTTTAAGCTCGTTGTCATCCCGGGCTTGACCCGGGGTCCAGAGTCATCAGGTGAAAAATATCCCGGTCCCCTGGATCCCCGCCTGCGCGGGGATGACGGAAAAGGGATAAGAAAAGGTGCCCCACCTTTGCAAAGATGGGGCACCCCGTCAAACCTTAATGTCCTGAAATCTTCAGGAATTATGCAGAGTAGTAGCGTTTTCCGCTGCTGGATGCTGTGCGCACTTTGCCGTCCTCAGCCGGGCGTTGGCCGCCCATTGGTCGGCCCGCCGGTTTTCCGCCGTTGCCGCTAGGGCGACGACCGAACGGGCGGTCACCATCACGCTTGGCAAAATCCCGACGATTGCCGTCCGCGTCACGGTTGCCGCGTTCTGGGCGGTTTCCGTCTCGGTCGCCTTGGAATTTTGGTTGGCTGTTGCCGAAGGAATCGTCGTTCCGGCGCGGCGCGGCGTCTTGACGCGGGCGGTCGGAGAATTCACGACGTGGGCGATCTTCGCGGGGGCGATCGTCGCGTGGGCGGTCGTTGAACGGGCGGTCACCGCGTTCGTTGTTTTTCGGGCGGTCTGCAAAATCACGGCGGGGGCGATCATTGAAGGGCCGGTCACCGAAGGGTTTGTCGCCGCGCGGTGCGCTGGTTTGGGGCCGGTCGTTATACGGACGGTCCTTTTTCCAAGGGCTGCTCGGGCGTTCGTCACGATTGAAACGGTTCCCACGGTCGTCGTCACGCTTTTGGAACGGACGATCACCGCCGCGATCATCGCGGAAAGACGGGCGGTCGTTAAAATCGCGGCGCGGGCGATCTTCACGCGGGCGGTCATTGTTGAACGGACGGTCTCCGCGCGGGCGGTCGCCGAACGGCCGTTCGCTCCGAGGACGGTCTTGCCGTGGGCGGTCGTCAAAATCACGACGCGGTTTGAAGCCTTCTTTTTTGTAACCATCGCGGCCACCTTCTTCTTTTCTGTATCCGTCACGTTTAAAGCCACCTTGCTTGAAACCACCACCGGAACGGCGGCCGAACGACGGGCGTCCGCCATTTTCGTCGCGGGCCTCGTGTTTTTCGCCATTGGCGGGCGGGTTCATCAGCTTGTGAATGGCCTTCCACTTGCCACCATCTTCCGATGTCAGCAGGCACAAAGCGTTGCCTTCTGCTCCGGCGCGGCCTGTACGGCCGATACGGTGGATGTAGTCTTCTGCACATTGCGGCAGGTCGTAGTTTACGACGTGTTCGATGTGCGGAATATCCAGACCACGGGCGGCCACGTCGGTGGCAACCAGGATGCGGTATTTCTTGTCGCGGAAGCTGCGGATTACGCGGTCACGCTTGTTCTGGCGCAAATCACCGTGCAGAGCTTCGGAACGGAAATCGTCCTGGGTCAGTTTGTGGGCCAGACGGTCGGCGCCATGTTTCGTTTTCACGAAAATGATAACCGAACCTTCGCGTTGATCCAGTTGACCAATCAGGGCACCGTATTTTTCGGAGTGGTTGGTGTGGATCAGTTCCTGTTTAATCTTCGGCGCTGCCGTTGACTCTTCGCCAATGGAAATGCGCTGCGGGTTTTTCAGGTATTGGGCCGACAATTTGCCGATATACGGCGGAATGGTGGCCGAGAACATCATCGTCTGGCGTTCTTTCGGCATGGTCCGAATGATCTTTTCGATCTGGATACCAAAGCCCATGTCCAGCATGCGGTCGGTTTCATCCAAGACCAAGAAGTTGGACTTCTCGAAATTCACGGTGCCGCGTTGCAGGTGGTCGTTGATACGGCCCGGCGTGCCGATGATGATGCGCGGGTGGGTGCGCAATTGACGCATCTGTTTGTCCATCGGTTCACCACCGATCAGAACAGCCAGCGTCATCGTCGGTTGGGAGCCCAGCATTTTGCGGACGATGTCAGCAACCTGAACAGCCAGTTCGCGGGTCGGCGTCATGATCAATGCGCCCGACTCCGGGAACTCGATCAGTTTAGCGATGATTGGGATTGCGAAAGCACCGGTTTTACCTGTGCCTGTCTGGGCGGAACCCAGAATGTCGTTGCCAGCAAGGGCGATAGGGATAGCCTGAGCCTGAATCGGCGTCGGCGTTTCAAACTTCATATAGTCCAGCGCGCGCACGAGCGCGTCTGGCAGACCCATTTCATGGAAATTCTGCATCTCGATCTCTTTTTGTCATGTATGTTGGGACCAACACCTCCGGCACGACATGTGCCGGAGAAGGTCCTGTTATTCTTCAGTCGAAGATTTAACCGTGTTGGTCCCTACACAAAAAGAGAGGGACGTCGTCGATTAGCCTAAAAGATTAGGCTGCGTCGCGCAGGTCAGCGGCTGCGGTTTTACCGCGGCTTGTCACCAGCTCATAGCTTACTTTTTGACCTTCGTTCAGGGTGGACCAGCCAGCCTGTTGAACAGCGGAGATGTGAACGAAAACGTCCGCGCCGCCTTGGTCAGGTTGAATGAAGCCGAAGCCTTTGGTGGTGTTGAACCATTTAACGGTACCTGTAGCCATAGTCGTAGTTTCCTTTATCAAGAAGTCGTTTTTAAAATAAAGAGTTTCGTATCCATCCGTCCGTTTCCGGTAGGTGGCTGGTAAAACTCTTTGCTTCACGCTTGATGATTTTGGTCACAAGGCTGACAGGACGAAGAGTTATTACAGAACTCAATGCCCGCTATTAACCACAAATATTTACAGAAAACAAGTAAATTGTTGCGGGGCATGCATTTATTTACAGGCTGGAAATCGGGGAAAAAAGGTTTAGATTCAAACACCAATATTCTTTTCTTTCATCCTTTGGGGGCCATCCATGACCAAAATCGCGATTATTGTCGGCAGCATTCGTAAAGATTCGTCGAACCTGAAACTGGCCAAAGCGCTGGAAAAGCTGGGTGCGGGCCGTTTTAGCGCGATTCACGTGCGGATTGATGATTTGCCGCTGTTTAACCAGGATCTGGAAGGCAATGTGCCGGCCTCGGTCACGCGCTTGAAAAGCGAGATTGAGGGCGCGGATGGGGTGTTGTTTGTGACGCCGGAATATAACCGCTCCATTCCCGGTGTTCTGAAAAATGCGATTGATTGGGCATCGCGTCCTTATGGCAAAAACTCATTCGCGGGCAAGGCCGGAGCCATTTGTGGCACGTCACCGGGCGCGATCGGCACCGCCGTGGCGCAGTCACATTTGCGGTCCGTCACCGCTGGTTTTCTGGATATGGCCATGATGGGCCAGCCGGAACTGTATCTGACCTTTAAAGAAGGTCTGATCGACAGCGATGGCAATGTCAGCAACCCGGATACGGCGAAGTTCCTGACCGGGTTTGTGGACCGGTTCCTGAACCATGTCGGCGGGGCTGCCAAGGCGAAAGCGGCGTAACGCTTTCGCTCATTTTCCAAAACATATCCATGTCGCGGGGCATCATAAAAATGCCTGTGATCTATTGGGTTTTGCGCTGCGCATGGGGTGGCGTGGGGCGGGTGTGTCCTTTAGATTTCCTTGTCTTGCACGTCATCCCGGCGAAAGCCGGGATCTTCCAGCCATAAGGGACGAAGACCCCGGCCTGCGCCGGGGTGACGATGAGGGGAGGAAATGAAGGAAAAATGAAAACCACACCGCTACACGCCGCCCATATTGCCTTGGGCGCGAAAATGGGCGAATTCGCCGGGTATGATATGCCGCTTTACTATGGTGAAGGGGTGATCAAGGAACATGAATGGACGCGCAGCCATGCGGGCCTGTTCGATGTGTCGCATATGGGCCAGATGTTTGTGACCGGTGCGGGCGCAACCGCATTTTGGGAACATGTCACGCCGTCATCTTTTGCCAACATTCCCGGCGGGCGGGCGAAATATTCCGTTTTGACCAACGAACGCGGCGGCACGGTGGATGATTTGATCGTCACCCGCATGGGACCGGATAAATTTTTCGCCGTCGTGAATGCCGGATGCAAGGACAAGGATTTCCCGTGGCTTCAATCACACCTGCCGCCCAATGCGCAGATGGACATTATCACCGACCGCGCGTTGATCGCGTTGCAGGGGCCGGATGCCGAACGTGTAATCCGCGATGTGCTGGGCTTTGATGCGTCCTTGATGCCGTATATGTGGATGGCGGAGGAGAATGATCTTCTGATCAGCCGTCTGGGCTATACCGGCGAAGATGGCTTTGAAATCAGCATTCCTGAACGCAATGCCGAAAAAGTCTGGAATGCGTTTATGGCGCATGATTTGGTGAAACCCGTTGGGTTGGCCGCGCGGGATTCATTGCGCCTTGAAATGGGCTATCCGCTGTATGGGCATGAGTTGGACGAGGATATCAGCGCCGTGGAAGCGGGGCTGAACTGGATCATCGCCAAGGATCATACCGATTATATCGGGGCCGAGGTGATCCGCGCCCATCTGGCCAACGGGACGGAACATGTGCGCGTGGGCATTCGCCTGACCGACAAGGGCGTGGCCCGTGAAGGCGCCGAAATTCGCAATGAGGCCGATGAAATCATTGGGACACTGAGCAGCGGCGGATATTCTCCCAGCACGCAAGCCTCCATCGGCATGGGTTATATTCAGGCCGAATATGCCGAAACCGGCCATAAAATTTTCGTCAATGTCCGTGGTCGCAATATCGCGGCAGAGATTTGCGCTCTGCCGTTCGTGTCCGCGAAAACCAAATCCATGAAAAAGAAGGAAGCAGCGTAATGAGCAATTTGAAATTTACCAAAGACCATGAATGGCTGAAAATCGAAGGTGATGATACGGCGGTGCTGGGCATTACCGATTACGCGCAAAACGCGCTCGGCGATCTGGTTTACGTTGAATTGCCGTCGATTGGCAAAAGCGTGAAGAAGGGCGAACATTTCGCCGTTGTTGAATCCGTCAAAACCGCCGCCGAAGTGTATACGCCGGTGACGGGCGAGGTGGTCGCGGTGAATGATGATTTGTCGACCGATCCGGAACTGATCAAAAAGTCACTGGAAGAAGGCTGGATCGCCAAAATCAAGATGACCAATGCCGATGAAATGGCTGGCCTGATGGATCAGGCGGCCTATGACGCGTTTGTGAAGACGTTGTAATAATAACCAAGTCGTCATCCCCGCCTTGTGCGGGGATCCGGATGACCTGGATAATGTTTGCTTTGTGGCCCCGGATCCCCGCACAAGGCGGGGATGACAATACGGGGAAGAGGAGAGAAGAATGCGCTATCTGCCCCAGACACAAAATGCCCGTAAAGCCATGCTGGACGCCATTGGCGTTGCCAGTGTGGACGATCTGTTCGTTGACGTTCCGGCGAAGGCGCGGATGAAGGGGGTGGTCGATTTGCCCCCGCATATGGGTGAATTGGCGGTGGAGCGTGCTTTGTCCGTTTACGCGAACCAGAACCATGCGGCGGGCGCGGGGCCGTTCTTCCTGGGGGCTGGGTGTTATTACCACCATGTTCCGGCCAGCGTGGATTACATTATCCAGCGGTCTGAATTCCTGACCGCCTATACACCGTACCAGCCGGAAATCGCGCAGGGTACGCTGACCGCGATCTTTGAATTCCAGACCTTTATCGCGCAACTGACCGGACAGGATATTGCCAACGCATCCATGTATGACGGCGCAACATCCTGTACCGAGGCCGCGTTGATGGCGATGCGCCTGACCGGACGGGGCCGCGTTATCGTGGGCAACGATCTGCATCCGCATTATTGGGATGTGCTGAAATCCGGGGTGCGTGGGTGTGAGCAAAAAACATTCAACACCATCAAGGATGATGAGGCCGATGTGGCTTGTATCATCGTGCAGTGCCCTGATTTTCTGGGCCAGCCGGTGCAATATGCTGAATGGCGCGCGTTGTGCGATGCTCTGGGCGCGAAGCTGGTTGTTGTGATCAATGAGATTGTGTCGCTGGGCTTGCTGCCTGCGCCGAGCATGGCGGATATTGTTTGCGGTGAAGCGCAATCGATCGGTTTGGCCATGGGCTTTGGTGGTCCGCATTTGGGATTCTTTGCCTGCCGCACCGAATATGTCCGGCAGATGCCGGGCCGTCTGGTCGGGGAAACGGTGGATGCGGATGGAAAACGCGCCTTCGTCCTGACCCTGAACACGCGGGAACAGCATATCCGCCGGGAAAAGGCGACATCGAACATCTGCACGAACCAAGGACTGTGCGCGCTGGCGTTCACCGTTCATATGGGATTGTTGGGCGAGGGCGGGTTTAAGCAATTGGCCCGCATCAACCATGAACGCGCCGGAATGCTAGCCGATGCGCTGGCGAAAGTGCCGGGCGTGAAAGTGGTGAATGATACGTTCTTCAACGAATTCGTTGTTGAGTTGTCCAAGCCATCCGCAACCATCGTCGATCAATTGGCGGCCAAGGGTATTATTGCCGGATTGGCGCTGGACGGGAACCGTTTGCTGGTTGCCGCAACGGAAATGACGGAAGCGTCGGATATTGATGCATTTTGCACGGCGTTGAAATCAGTTTTGTAATTTAACACGTCATCCCGGCGAAGGCCGGGATCTTCCAGCCATAAGGGAAGAAGATACCGGCCTTCGCCGGTATGACGGGAAGGGGGAGAAAATGAGCGCCGAACTAAAAATTGAAAGTCAGGTAGACACCATGATAACAAAAGAATTAAACGGCGGATCGCGCGGGTTGCATTACGAGGAAAGCCTGCTCTGGGAAAAAGAGCGGAGCGATCATTCCGGTGTTGATTTCCCCGAGGTGAAAAATTTCAAAAACCGCACGGGTCAGACCGAGCGCGGCGACATTGGTTTGCCGCAAGTGTCGGAACCGCAGGCGGTGCGCCATTTCGTGCGCCTGTCCACGCTGAACTACTCGATCGACAGCGGGTTTTTCCCGCTGGGGTCCTGCACGATGAAGCATAACCCGCGGCTGAATGAACGCATGGCGCGTTTGCCCGGTTTCGCGCATGTTCACCCGTTGCAGCCGCAACAGACCATTCAGGGTGCGTTGCGCGTGATGCATGATCTGCAGCACTGGCTGGCCACACTGACCGGATTGCCGGGCGTATGCCTTTCCCCGGCGGCGGGTGCGCATGGTGAACTGGCGGGGATTATGACGATCCGCCGCGCGCACGAACTGAAAGGCAATGCCCATAAAACCGTGATGCTGATCCCGGATTCCGCGCATGGCACCAACCCGGCAACGGCGGCGATGTGTGGCTATACCATCCGCGTGATTCCGACGAAGGACACGGGCCGCATGAGTGTTGAGGCCTTTAAAGAAGCCCTCGGCGATGGCAAGGACGTGGCTGGGATGATGGTGACGAACCCGAACACATGCGGTTTGTTTGAACGTGAGATCGTGGAGATTGCCGATCTGCTGCATAAGGCCGGAGCGTATTTCTATTGCGACGGTGCGAACTTCAATGCGCTGGTCGGGCGTGTGCGTCCGGCGGATTTTGGCGTTGATGTGATGCATATCAATTTGCACAAAACCTTCTCCACCCCGCATGGCGGCGGTGGCCCGGGTTCTGGGCCGATTTGCGTGACCGATGAATTGGCCCCGTATATGCCGGTGCCGACGGTCGTGAAGCAGGGCGAGACGTATGTGCTGGAAACCGAAGACATGCGCCCGACCACATTGGGCCGTTTGAAAGGGTTTCATGGGCAGTTCGGCATGCATATCCGCGCGCTGGCCTATATGATGTCGCACGGCGGCGATGGTTTGCGTCAGGTGTCGGAAGATGCCGTGTTAAATGCGAACTATATCCTCAGCCAGTTGAAGGATGTTTATAACGTGCCGTTCGATGGGCCGTGCATGCATGAATGCCTGCTGACCGAAAAAACGCAGAAAGAAAAAGGCGTATCCACGCTGGATATCGCCAAGGCGCTGGTCGAATACGGGTTCCACCCGATGACGGTGTATTTCCCGTTGGTGGTGCAGGGCGCAATGCTGATTGAACCGACGGAAACGGAAAGCAAGGACAGCCTTGATCGCTTTATTGGTGTGATGCGCCATATTGCCGATATGGTTGAAACCGGGCAGGGCGATGAATTGCACGAATATCCGCGCAGCACGCCGCGCCGCCGATTGGACGAGGTTAAAGCAGCCCGGTTCCCGAAATTGCGGTGGACCAAGGAATAAAGTTTTTTATTATCCCGGGATGTTCCCGGGATAATTGTTTTCATTCATGGAGAAGTCGAAAATGATCCGTGTTTTACTTTGTATTTTCTGCATTCTTGTTGCTGTGCCGTTTACCGCGCATGCCGCTGATGGTTTGATCAAGCAATCGGTCACGGTGAATGGTGTGGAGCGTGACTACCTCATCCATCTGCCCGCCGGGTTTAAACCGAAGGCTGGGCCGTATCCGGTCGTGATGGCCTATCACGGCGGTGGTGGTACGGCGGAGGGTATGGCGGATATGACGCGCCTGAACGATACGGCGGATAAATACGGGTTTATCGCTGTGTATCCGGAAGGTACCGCGCCAGAGGGCAAAAACCGTTTCCGCACGTGGAACGCGGGCACGTGTTGCGGTTCGGCGATGGAGCAGAAGGTGGATGATGTGTCCTATTCATCCGCCATTATGGATGAATTGCGTGATCAATTCCGCGCCGACCCCAAACGCATTTACCTGACCGGGCATTCCAACGGGGCGATGATGGTCTATCGGCTGGCCTGCGCCTTGTCCGAACGTGTGGCGGCGGTTGCGCCGAATGCGGGGCAAAATGTGTTCCATGCGTGCCCCGATGCACGCCCCATGCCGGTCATGCATATTCATGGTACGGCGGATAAATGCGCGTTGTATGGCGGCGGCACATGTGGCGGGTGTTTTTCTGATTTCCTCGGCGGCGGGGATGATGACGGCGAAAGCTGGGAATGTCTGGACGTGCGTGAATCGATGTGGCGGCGGGCGCGGGATTATGGGTGCACCCGCAAAACTGAAATTACGGACAAGCGCCGGAACATAACCTGTGAACGCTGGGCCGGGTGCACGGTGTATGAGGGTGAAGTGACCTTATGCAGCGTGGCCGGAGGCGGGCATAACTGGCCCGGCGGGGCCACGGGCCTGAAACTGTGCGAAAGCCGCCCGAGCGGGGTTTTGTGCCGGAAATGGACGCAGGCCACGGGTCCCTATAATGACGATATTCCGTTAAACGACATGATGTGGACGTTTTTTAAACGGTGGGAACGGTCATAATTCTATCTATACAGATTTTCCAATTCCGTTATGATTTTTAGAATCGTGCATAATAAAGCCTAACAGGGAGACTCGCGGGTGCTGATCGGATTTGTTTTCTTCTACATGCTGGTGTCCATTGCCATTGGTTTGTATGCGGCCCGCCGTGTGCATTCATCCAGTGACTATGTTCTGGCCGGACGGTCTTTGCCGATTTACATCACCATCGCCACCGTGTTTGCGACGTGGTTCGGGTCGGAAACGGTTTTGGGCATCCCTGCGACCTTTATTGAAGAAGGGATTGGCGGCGTTGTGTCCGATCCATTCGGGGCGGCGCTGTGTTTGATTTTGGTTGGTTTGATTTTCGCCGGCCCGTTATACCGCATGAAACTTCTGACCATCGGTGATTTTTATAAACGCACTTATGGCCGTTCGGTGGAATTGCTGGTGTCGATTTGTATTTGTATCAGCTATCTCGGCTGGGTCGCGGCGCAGATTATGGCGTTGGGCCTGGTGTTCAACCTGCTGACCCATGGCGGTATTACCCAGGAATGGGGCATGGTTCTGGGGCTGGGCATCGTTTTGATCTACACGATTTTCGGTGGTATGTGGTCGGTGGCCATGACCGATTTTCTGCAGATGATTATGATTGTCGTTGGTCTGTTTATCATTTCCTTCTTCATCAGCGATATGGCCGGTGGGGTTGATGTGGTGGTCACGGCGGCCGTTGATGCCGGGAAATTTGACAATTTCTGGCCCGAAATGACGTTGCCGGGCATTCTGGCGTTTCTTGCCGCGTGGATGACGATGGGTTTTGGTTCCATCCCGCAACAAGACGTGTTCCAGCGCGTGATGTCCGCGAAAAGCGAGAAGGCCGCCATTGGCGGTACGGTCACGGGTGGTGTTCTGTATCTGCTGTTTGCGTTTATTCCAATCTATCTGGCCTATTCCGCTTTTGTAATCCAGCCGGAAATTGTGGCCCTGCAACTGGAACAGGACAGCCAGATCATTCTGCCGGCGCTGATTTTGGAACATACGCCAATCTGGGTTCAAGTGTTGTTCTTCGGTGCGGTGTTGTCGGCGATTATGTCGACGGCGTCGGGCACATTGCTGGCCCCGTCGGTTACGTTTGCGGAAAACATTGCGCGTGGGTTCCTGAAAAATATGGATGACCGCCATTTCCTGACCCTGATCCGGGGCAGCGTGGTGGGTTTTGCGGGGATCGTTCTGGTCATCGCGTTGAACAGCGAATTGTCCATTTTCGAAATGGTTGAAAATGCGTACAAGGTCACGCTGGCCGGGGCGATTGTGCCGTTGTTCGCGGGCATTTACTGGAAACGCGCCAATTCGCCGGGGGCTTTGGCGTCGATTATTCTGGGTATTGGGACATGGATTGCCATGGAATTCATTGCGCCAGAGGGCGAGGGCATATGCCCACCGCAACTGGCCGGATTTGTGGCGTCGTGCTTCGGTATGATTGTCGGCAGTCTGGTGACCAGTAAAACGGCGAAACCAGCCAGTGCGGTTTAGAAGATAAAATAAGAAGCCCCGGTGATGAGCCGGGGTTTTTTATTGGCCACAGCACACATTGTCATCCCCGACCAGTGGAGATGCACCATTTGGTGCATCGAAACGCCGAGCGGGGATCCAGTTTAAGAAGCGAGCACGCCAGAAGCGCGCTCACGTATCATGCTGGTTTCCCTTCCCGTCGCTCCAGAAAGCCTGCGGCTTTCTTCGCTCCGCCGGGAATGACAAAGGTGTTTTGCTAGAACTTCAACGTCGCAATGTAATCATTCAACGCTTTGCGCGCATCGTTGAGTTTGACCTCAATCGTGGCTTCGCTGCTGGCCAGTTTATCCAGCGCGTTTTCCTGTTCTTCCAGTTGTTTCAAATAGCGTTTGCCCAGCTTGTTGTTGGACGCCACGGTTTCCAGATTTTGGCGCAGGCGTTCCTGATCCGCGTAGATCTGGTTCCGCGTATTCGCAATCTGTTGCAGGGCCGTTTCCTGTTCGGCTACGGCGGCGCGCAGGGTTTTGACCTGTTCCATGGCCTTGCGCAGATCGGCGGGCAAATCCTTGCCCATGGCGGCCATGCGGGCATCCAGATCGGCTTCGTTCATATAGGTCAGGGCCATGGTTTCCGCATCATCCCGGCGCAGCGTGATGGGCAGTGACTGGCTTTCGCCCTTTTTCACGTTCAGGGTCAGACGGTAATGGGTGGATGTAACATCCGGCTTGCCCTCATACCCCTCTGGCATGATCAATTCCCAGCCATCGCGGCGCGGGTGTTCGATCACGATTTCGCGGTCTTCGTTCGCCGGGGCCTTGGCCGTATAGGTCGTGGTGTTGCGCCATGATACTTTTTGGGTAAACGTGCCATTGGCAATGGTGATCAGGCCCAGTTGGCGGTCATCTTCGGTCTTCTGCTCGATATTGGTTTTGGTATCCAGCGCGAAGGAGATAAAGCGATCTTCGCCTGCCGGGATCAGCGGCATTTCCGCATCGCCAACATGGACCAGATTGGGCGCGCCCCCATCGAACAGGGTCAGGATGCCGGGGGGCAGGCCCGTATCGCCGTCATTCTTCACCTTCACCGCCGCCAAGGGATGCGCGGCATTGGTTTCGGGTTGATAAACATAGAGGCGTTGAGCGTCCATTTTCTCGCTGATAAACGGCACCATCAGGCTGTCACCTGCGGGCAATGTGACGGGCGTGGGGAAGGTGAACAGCATCTGGGTCGCCGTTTCCGCCGCCAGTGCGGTTTGGGTGGCGGCCATGTCCGGTGTCGCAATGGTGGGGACATAGGATTCACCCGCGCCGCCATACCCTGCCGCGCTGTCCATCGCCATTTCCGCCATGGCGGGGGCTGGCGCGGCGGCCAGCATGTGCATTTCGGCATCAGCGCCGCCCCGCATGGTTTTTTTCTGCAGTTGCTCCTGCCGCTTTTCGATAGTGTTGGTGGTGCCAATTGTGCCGCCATCAACACGCGGCATAACACGGTCTATAACTTTGACGGGCAGCGCGGTGCGCGGCAGGTAATAGCTTTCGTACAAAGCCTGCGTATAGGTCACGGGCGATCCGGAGGTGATGGTGACGGCGACGTCATTCCAATCCTGTCCGGTGGTGTTTTCCAGCACGGCCCAGCCTTGAATCAAGGCCGTTTGATCTTCGGCCCCTTCGTTCGGCAGAACGAGGCGATAGGTGCTTTTCCACAACGGGGCGGCTTGCAGATAGGCCAGCGCCACATCGCGTTTGCCTTCGCCGTTCAGCGTGACATTCAATGTGCGTTGATCCTTCACACGGTTGGTGTAAACGGCCTCCAGCGCGCGGGTGATCTGGTCCTGCACCGCTTTTTCCGTGAATTGCACGGCGTTTAGGTTTTCCATGATTGCGGATTTCATGCCCGTATCGCCCATCACCGTCACGCGGTGGCGAGTGATGGTTCCGGCGTCGGTTTTTTCGGATTCTGTGGTCACGCCGATCAAGCGGCCCGTAATGCCGCCATCAATGTTGACCTGCGCACCCTTCAGCGCGTTCAGCAATGTGACGGGGGATTGCAAATCGGCTTGTGTGAACGGCAAATCGCGGAAGGCTTCGTCCAAAGGCTGCCGTCCCGGCAAATTCACGCCGCCGATGGTGCCCAGCGTATCAAAGACAACCAGGCTTTTCAGCGCGTCATCCACTTGGTCCAGCCGCACGGGCAGAGCAATATCGGCATTGCCCTCAATCGTGCCCGCATGTTCATACAGGGCCACGCCGCTGGTCGAAATCACCGCGCGTTTCAATGGCAATTCATTGGCAAACGCGGGTGTGGTCAGAAACAGGGCCGAAGCCAGCAGGGCGAAGCGAAGATTTTTCATGGTTTCTCTTTCTCTCTACGTTCTTCCGTCATTGCCCGACTTGCTCGGGCAATCCATAGGTCGGTATGGATCCCCCGGATAAACCGGGGGATGACAGATGTTTTATTTTGATCCCGTAAACAATTTCGGAATGGTGGCCCACGCTTTGTAATATTCTTTTTGCAATGTCTTGGCCTTTAATGCCTGCTCGGTTGGGCGCATGGTGTATTTGCTTTCGAACATAAAGGCCAATGTGCCGTCCAGCTTGACGGGTTGCAGGTGGGCGTTGCTGGCTTTTTCCACCACATCGGCATCGGGGCCGTGGCCGCACATGCAATTGTGCAGGGAACAGCCGCCGGGAGCGAATTCACCGCCTTCTTCGGATTCCTTGCCGTCATAGACGCCGAAGATCAGGCCCATAAATTCGCTCATCAAATTGCGATGGAAATAGGGCGGGCGGAAGGTGTTTTCGGCCACCATCCAGCGCGGTGGGAAAATGACAAAATCAACATTCGCCGTACCTGCCGGATGGGATGGCGACGTCAGGACGGTGAAGATAGACGGGTCCGGGTGGTCGAACGACACCGAATTGATGGTGTTGAAGTTTTTCAGATCATATTTGTATGGCGCATAATTGCCATGCCATGCCACGACGTTCAACACCGAATGGGTGTAATCGGCGCGCCATGTTTTACCGCAGAATTTGGCGATGACTTCGTAATCGCCTTCTTTGTCCTCATACCACGCAACGGGGCTCAGAAAATCGCGCGGGTTGGCCAGACCGTTGGCACCAATGGGGCCAAGGTCGGGCAACTGGAACGGCTGGCCATAGTTTTCGCACACATAACCGCGCGCAGCCCCCGTAGGCAAATCAACGGCAAATTTAATGCCGCGGGGAATGACTGCGATCTCACCGGGGGCGCAATCAATCAGGCCCATTTCGGTTTTCAGGCGCAACGTGCCCTGTTGCGGCACAATCAGCATTTCGCCATCGGCGTTATAGAAGAAGCGGTTATGCATGGCCGCGTTGCACGCATACAAATGAACGGCCAGACCAGACCATGAATCCGCATCACCATTGCCCGCAATGGTGAACAGGCTGTCGACCCAATCGACGCCCTTGGCGGGGATCGGGTGCGGGTCCCATCGCAACTGGCTGGACGGCGTGTCGGTGCCGTTGAACGGGGTGCTGAACAAGGTCGGATGTTTGTACGCCTCATACGGCTTGTGACAGACGGAGGGCAGGATGCGGTACAGCCAGCTACGCTTGTTCGTGGCGCGCGGCGCGGTAAAAGGCGACCCCGTCAATTGTTCGGCATACAGGCCATAGGCTGGTTTCTGCGGTGAGTTCTGGCCCTCGGGCAACGCGCCGGGCAGGGCTTCGCTCGCGAACTCATTGCCAAAGCCGGACATATATTGCGGGTCGTGTGCGGTCATGTGCGGACCTTCCTGTTATTGACTTTTCTGTGGGTTTTTCATGCGGGAAACAGGATACAGCAAAAACGCACACGGCTCTAATCCATTGATATATTTACCATATTTATCATGTTTGACAGGGTGTGGGGTGGGGTTTATGGAATTATGTACCATGTACAGGGATGGGAGTAGAAAAATCATGAATATCAGCGGTTTGTTTAACGCTCTGGTCCAACAATACAAAGACATGCAGGCCAATCGCAAATTGGTGAAAGATCTGGGCGTCGCCATTGAAAATGACGATGTGCAAACCTTATCCCGTGTTCTGGGACAGGTTATGTTGCACGACATGCAAAAGGATGAGTTCGTGAAGGCGATCATCCGCCGCAACAATGTCGAAACATTTACCGTGGCGTTGCGCAGGTTGATCGACCATGACGTCAATTATCGTTTTCAGGATACAAATTTTTCCGCGTATGGCGTGCGTTTCGGTGGCGCGGTGTTTACGGCCAGCGTCCATGTTCTGGCCTATGCGATTGAGGTTGGGGCGGAAGATGTGGCCCTGATGCTGGTCCAACATCGCAGAACCGATGTATCCGCACGGATCGAACATGATATGAGCACGGCATTTAAAACCGAAAAGACCTACGGTCTTGAAGTGAAAGAAATGGCCAAGCAAGCCGGCATGGTGCGCGTTATTGATGCGTTGAATGAACGCACCGCCTGGGAGGCGCATTTTAAAGGGAATAATAAGGATTTTCATGCGTAAAATACGCATATTTTTTAATGACTTAATCGACGAATATCGGGCCACGAAAAAACGTCAGCAAGATTTCGTTACCGCTTTGAAAGCCGTGCAGGATACTTGCGCGGACGATCTGGCTGGTGTGTTGAATGATGCGGTTCTTGATGCCTTTCAGACATCGCGGTTGCTGGACAAGATTATTCAGAGCGATGATGCCGAGATGTTCGAAATCGCCCTGAACGCGATGATTGGTGGCGATGTGAATTACGCCGTGTATCTGCCGCATGTTGATGGGCCGTATGATCCGTATGGGACGGATTTTTTACCGCTTCTGCATTGTGCGATTCAGAACAAGGCCAACAAAATCGCTTTGCGTCTGGCCACGGATAAAAAGACGGATGTGTTTTTGCGCCCGTTGGGTCAAGCCACCCGGTTCGTTGACAAGGTGGCGCAGACCGAGGCAAAGACATGGCTCATGGCGCATGATCTGGCGGCCAGATTCAATATGCGCGACGTGGCCACAATTTTATATGACCGCGCGGAGCGTGAAACGCCGGTTGCCAAGGCTCCGCGCCCGGATATGGATTAAATTGAATATATTGCCGTGCGTTTATGAAATAGGTTCCACTTTTAAAAATGAAACAGGGTTATCATGAATAAAATTCGCGCATTTTTTAATTCTCTGGTGAATGATTACAAAGAATTCAAATCCCAGCAGAAAAAATTCCTTGATGTTCTGAGCGCGATTGAGGATGAACGCGTTTATAACGTGGCCCCGCTGTTACGCGAAGCGCAGTTGGATGAAAACCAGAAAAACCAGATTGTGTTAAACGCCATTCGTAAAGACAATGTCATCATCTTCGATATCGTTCTGGACACGCTGCTTGATGGAAACGTCAACAAAATGCTGTGCGTGCATGAAAGAATTGATGCCGCCGCCTTTGTTGCGGTTTATTCGCAGTCATCCGTGTCCGCCCTGTCCTATGCCATTCAGTCGAAATCTGAGGGTATTGCGCGCCGTCTGGCCGCGGATAAAAAAACCGATGTGTTTGCGCGGGACACCAATACATTTGCCGGTGCTTATTTCTGCAACGAGGAAAAGAGCATGCCATTGCACGAAATGGCGGATAAAGCGGGAATGCGGGCCGTTGCCATGATGTTGCGCCAGCGTGAACGGTTTGCGGGTTATGCCCGCGACGAAAACCCGCATTTGAAACCGTAACGGATCAATCAGCGTTTTTTGAACATGCCACGGAAACCGCCGGAAATAATCCGGGCGACGGCAAGCAAAACCATGGGAATGCGCGGCGTTGGCGGCACGGCCATATAACGCGGACGCCAAACCGGATCGAATTTCGATTTATAGGCGCGCAACCCTTCGAAATTATACAAATCTTCGCCATGCTTATAAATCGTGCGGCCAATTTTATGCCACAGCGGGGCGAGGGCGTGTTCCTCCATCCCCGACAAGGGCGACATGCCCAGCCCGAACCATTGATAGCCCTGATCCTTGGCCCAGAAGATGGTGTCGAGGAACAGATATTCCATCATGCCCGGCGGTGAATCCTCCGGGTCATAGCGCATCAGGTCGAGCGAGATTTGTTCGTGGTTCTGCAAATCCCAGATATTGGCAAAGGCATAGATGCGCCCGTCTTTTTTCACCACGGCGACACGGGTGGAGCGGATGTAGGATTCATCGAAGAAGCCGAGGGAAAAGCCCTTTTCCTTGACCTTCTTCGTGGCCAGCCATGAATCCGAAATCACACGCAAGGCGGGCAGCGCGGCGTCCAGTTCGGCCCCTTCAATAATATGCAGGCTGTACCCATCGCGGTGCATGCGGTTGCGTAATTTGCGCTGGTTTTCCCGCTTGCCGCCATCGGTGTGGAAGGTGGGCAGGAAGATGCGGGCCTCTTCCCCCATTTTCAGCAAGATCAGGCCGCGGTCGAGATACAAAGGCAAATGCCGGTCGGAGACCTGATAATAAACGGCCAATGCGTTGTGCAGATCGGCGTTTTCCCGGAACTTCCACAACAGGGCCGGAAATTCAGCCGCATCCCCAACGGGATCACCCATGGCAACCCAGTAACGCGGCGTCATGGCATACATGATAAAGGCCTTGCCGCTGTCGCTCCATAAAACAGCCTTGTCACCCATCAGGGACAGGAAACTGGTGCAATCGTTGGACGCGTGGGCAATGGTGTATAAACGGGCGCGGTCCGCGGCGGACAAGGCGGGTGACAATGCGGGCCGGGCGACCTTGAAAATATTATACAGCGCATAGGCAAAGATAAACGCCCCGGTGACCAGAACCATGCGCAGGAAGCGGGGGGCGTCTTCGCGGTACGAAAAACGCCACCATAAATCATGGGCGTATTCGACGTGTTTATATGTTTCAAACCCCAGCCACGTGGCCAAGGCCAGCACCAGCGCGATCAGCGCGATCCATTCCGGCGGGAATTGCATGGTGAACAGCGAGGCCTTGCGGTTGAAATATTTCCGCGTGGGAATAAACAGCAACAGCATGGCACCCAGCATCATCGCCTGCTTCCATTCAAGACCCTTCAAGGTCAAGGCGATGATGGCGGCGATCAGGGCGGCGATACAGGCATAATACGCCGCATCCAACCGCAACCGCACCCCGCGGGCGAGGAACAGCAGGAACAAGCCCGACAGAACACTGACAATGTGGGAGAGTTCGATAAAGGTCAGCGGTTCAAACTGGCTGATCCATTTCAAATTTTCCGGCACGATGGGCAGGGCGGCAGACACAAGCAACATGGCCCCGCCGCAGAACAGCAAGATCGAAAAGATCAGCGGGACAATATGCTGCAATGTAGAGTACGCGAAGTTTTTAAGGATTAGTCCCAATTGAGAATAACCTTGCCGCACTGGCCGGACTTCATGGCCTCGAACCCGTCAATATACTGGTCGATGGGCAAACGGTGCGTAATCACATCGCGGATGTTCAGGCCGGATTGCAGCATGGACACCATTTTGTACCATGTTTCGTACATTTCACGGCCATAGATGCCCTTGATAATCAGGCCTTTGAAAATCACCTGATTCCAGTCGATATCCATTTTTCCGCCGGGCGGAATACCCAGCAGGGCGATTTTACCGCCATTCATCATGTTACCAATCATCTGCTGGAACGCGCTTTCAACGCCGGACATTTCCAGTCCCACGTCGAACCCTTCCTTCATGCCCAGCTCGGCCATGACGTCGGATAATTTTTCAGTGGCGACGTTGACCGCACGGGTCGCACCCATTTTTTCGGCGAGTTGCAGACGGTACGGGTTCACATCGGTAATCACCACATGGCGTGCGCCGGCATGTTTGCAAATAGGCACGGCCATGCATCCGATCGGGCCAGCGCCGGTAATCAAAACATCTTCGCCGACCAGATCGAATGACAACGCCGTATGAACCGCGTTTCCGAACGGGTCGAAAATGGCGGCCAATTCATCGTCAATATCATCCGGAATGGGGAAGACGTTGTCAGCAGGAATGGACAGAAATTCGGCAAAACTGCCCGGACGGTTGACGCCCACGCCCAGCGTATTCGGGCACAAATGGCGTTTTCCCGCGCGGCAATTGCGGCAATGACCGCACACGATGTGCCCTTCGCCGGATACGCGCTGCCCTTGCTTCAGGTGCTTGACCTCGGTGCCGACTTTCTCAATCACGCCGACATATTCATGCCCCACGACCATTGGCACGGGAATGGTCTTCTGCGCCCACTGGTCCCATTTGTAAATGTGCAAATCCGTACCGCAAATGGCGGATTTTTTAATACGGATCAAAACATCATTCGGGCCAATATCAGGCTGCAGGCTGTCCGCCATCCAGATTCCGGGTTCCGATTTGGATTTCATCAGGGATTTCATGGGTCTTGCCTTAGTTTTTGGAGTTATCAAATACGCCATACTTTTCTAAAACTTTGTATGTTTCTTCTTTCTCATCTGTAATGGCAATATCTTCGGTTATGAAGTAATGTACAAGAGCTACTTCATTATCTAGGGCGCGCACCAAATTGGCTCTCCAGTTTTTGTATTCTGGGTTATTTGATAAAGTAGCTATTCCTTTAGATGAGTTGATATGTTTCTCTACAATTCTTTTCCATTCGTGATCTGGTACGATGCTGGGGTCAATACTGTAAGTTCTGAGTTTTTTCTTAAGTAGTGCTAGTCCCGATTTATGTGCAGGTACCAAATAGGTTGCTAAAAACAAAAGTAAAAACCATGCTACTGGTATTGATATGATGATCGATACGATCAAAAGAAGAGTGCTCATTTTTTCGTGCCTTTATTGCGATAATTTTTATGCTGCTTTCTTCAAAATGCCCAGTTCTTTACCAACCTCGGCAAACGCCGCAATCGCCTTGTCCAGTTGCGCGCGGGTATGCGCGGCGGACATTTGGGTGCGGATGCGGGCTTTGCCTTGGGGCACGACGGGATAGGAGAAGCCGACGACGTAGACACCGCGTTTCAGCATGGCGTCGGCGAATTGTGTGGCCAAGGCGGCGTCGTAAATCATCACCGGAATGATCGGGTGGTCGCCGGGGGCGAGGTCGAAGCCCAGTTTGGTCATTTCGGCGCGGAAATACTGGCTGTTGTCTTTCAGGCGTTGGCGCAGATCGGCACCGCCCTTGCCGGAGAGTTTATCCAGCGTGGCCACGGCCGTCGCGGTAATCACCGGGGCCAGCGTGTTGGAGAACAGATACGGGCGGGAGCGCTGGCGCAGCCATTCAATAACCTGTTTCGGGCCGGATGTGTAACCGCCCGATGCGCCACCAAGGGCCTTGCCCAGCGTGCCGGTGATAATGTCCACCCGGTCCTGCACGCCCCAATATTCCGGGGTGCCTTTGCCGCCTGCGCCAGTGAAGCCGACCGCGTGGCTGTCATCCACCATCACCATGGCGTCGTATTTTTCGGCCAGATCGCAGATGGCGGGCAGGTTGGCGAGGAAGCCATCCATCGAGAAGACGCCGTCGGTGGCGATCAAACGATGGCGGCAATCTTTGGCCTCGATCAAGGCTTTTTCCAGATCGGCCATGTCGTTGTTTTTGTAGCGCCAGCGTTTCGCTTTGCACAGGCGGATGCCATCAATGATGCTGGCGTGGTTCAGTTCATCGCTGATAATTGCGTCGTCCTCGCCCAGCAATGTTTCAAACAACCCGCCATTGGCGTCGAAGCAGGAGGAGTAGAGGATCGTGTCCTCGGTCCCCAGAAATTCGCTGATGCTGCGCTCCAGTGTTTTGTGGATGTCCTGCGTGCCGCAGATAAAGCGGACGGAGGCCATGCCGAAGCCGTGGGAATCCAGCGTATCCTTCGCCGTGTCGATCAAATCCTGATCGTTCGCCAGTCCCAGATAGTTGTTGGCGCAGAAATTCAGGACATGGTCGCCGCTGGCCACCGTGATATCCGCGCTTTGCGGCGAGGTGATGATGCGTTCGCCTTTGTACAATCCGGCGGCGCGGACGGCGGCAATTTCGCGGTCCAGATGGGCGAGCAGGGCGGTTTTCATTGTGTAATCCTTTATCTTTTGGCGTCACCCCGGCGGAGGCCGGGGGCTTCGTCCATTATGGCTGGAAGATCCCGGCTTTCGCCGGGATGACGGCTTATAAATGCGGGGGCCACAATAGCACCGCAAACGTCGGAATTGAAGGACCGGGTGCGGGTCTATATGATGCGGCTGCGAAAGGACCTGAACTCATGCCCATCCCCGCAGATTTGCGCGAAAAAATTGATAATTTAATGGCCGGAACGGGGTTAAACGCCGTGCGGGATGCCGCCGAGGCCGTTTCAACGCGGTATCGCCGTGAGGGAGCCTTCGCCAAAGAGGGCGCCAACCTGCAAATCCGCGACGGGGCCGAGGCGTTGGCCTATGTCGGCACACGCCTGCCCGCCACCTATGGCGCGGCGGAGCATGTGTTGGGACGCTTGCCGGATGATTTTACGCCCCGCACGATGCTGGATGTTGGGGCCGGGCCGGGGACGGTGGCCTTGGCCGCCTTGGATCATTTCGACAGTTTGCGTCAGGTGACCTTGATCGAACCCAACGCGCATTTGCGGGAAATGGGTACGACTTTGGTGCCCAAGGGCAACTGGATCAACGGCGATTTGGTCAATGGTGAAATGCCGGGGAATAATTTTGATCTGGTCACGGCGGGCTATGTCCTGAACGAACTGAATGCGCGGGCGCGCGCGGCGGTGATTGATAAACTCTGGGCCGCGTGTTCCGGTACATTGGTAATTATCGAACCCGGTACGCCAGAGGGCAGCGCCGTGGTGCAAGGTGTGCGTGACCACTTGCTGGAAAAGGGCGCATATATTGCCGCGCCGTGCCCGCAAATGGGGGCGTGCCCGTTACATGATGCGGGGAAACGGTGGTGCCATTTTTCGCAGCGGGTGGAGCGCAGCAAGCTGCATCGCTCGCTCAAGGGCGGGGCGCTTGGGTATGAGGATGAAAAATTCTCCTATATCGCGTTTTCCCGTACGCCCGTGACATTGCCACAGGGGCGCGTGCTGGGCCACGTCGCCGGGGCCAAGGTGATGCAGGTGGAAATGTGCGATGATAATGGCGATTTCGGCACGGCGCAGATCGCCAAAAGCGATCCGCGGTACAAGGATATCAAGCATCTTGATTGGGGTGATGCGGTCGATTTTTCGCTGTAAAAGCGGGAAAAACCTACATCTGGTACGACGGGCCCGTTTTCACGATGGATTTAACGCCATCCGTGTTTCCAACCTTTTCCACGAATTGTTCTTTGCAGATCACGGTCAGTTGTTGGCCTTCCGCCGATGGGGCGCGTTTCAGCACCAGAACGGCCTGATTAAATTCGCGGCCCATGTCGAGCAAGGCGTCGCGCATTGTATCCTGATGTTTGGAATCGTGGCTGTGCAGTGTGACAATGTATTTGTCGGACATCCGTTGTGCTTTCTCTATACCGCAGTTTTTATTTTTTTATAGTTGGTTAAAAAAGCCGGGCGCGTGTTGATGGCCCGGCTTCTTTCAATCTCTATCTATCAAAAACAGCTTACGGTTTGCAACCGCCGCAGCACGGGGTGTGCGCGTGTTTTTTGACCGATGCGACACCAGCGGTGTTTGCAACTTCAGCAGCAAATTCTTCGCCGGTGACCAGGGTCAAGGTCAGGTCATTGCCGGTGATGCGGTCTTGAATGACGGTCGCTTTTTCGTTGAAAACATAGGCCATGCTGGCAATGCTTTCGGCCATTTCTTCCAATTGCATGTAATCCGGGACTTTGGCGTCTTTTGCCAGTGTGACGGTGTAGGTGTTTTGATCTGTATTGTTCATTTCACGGTTCCTCTATGCCTTGGTATTCTTTGGGGGATCGCCCATTCGGGCTGATTTCGTTAGGGAATTTGCGCTGTTTTTAAGCGGGCGTCAATATATTTTGCATATTATTTAATGATAGGGTCCAAAATGTCATAAAATCCGTGTTTTGGACCTGCAAAGCTTGCTTTACGGCGGCCCATACGCTATGAAAAGCCCACAAATTCAAGGACCTTTACACGCTATTGGCCGACCATCCGGGTCCGCCAGATGAACCATCAGATTGAAACGATTACATGACCACCTTTGAAGATTTGGGCTTGAGCCCTGAAGTTCTGAAAGCCGTTGATGAATGCGGCTACACCACACCGACCCCGATCCAAGAACAAGCCATTCCCGTGGTTTTGATGATGCGCGACATTGTTGGTCTGGCGCAAACGGGTACGGGCAAGACGGCCAGCTTTACATTGCCGATGATTGAAATTCTGTCCGGTGGCCGGGCCAAGGCGCGGATGCCGCGCTCGCTGGTGCTGGTTCCGACACGCGAACTGGCGGCACAGGTTGCCGAAAACTTTGACACCTATGGCAAGTATAATGCGCTGACCAAAGCTTTGCTGGTCGGTGGTGAATCCATGGGCGACCAGATTAAATTGCTGGATCGCGGTGTGGATGTTCTGATCGCAACGCCGGGCCGTTTGCTGGATCTGTTCGAACGCGGGAATATCCTGCTGAACGACATCAAGGTTCTGGTGATCGACGAGGCCGACCGCATGCTGGATATGGGGTTCATTCCCGATATTGAGAAGATCGTGTCGAAAATCCCACCGATGCGCCAAACATTGCTGTTTTCTGCAACAATGCCGCCGGAAATTAAACGTCTGGCCGATAAATTCCTCAGCAACCCGAAAACCATTGCGGTCACGGCCCCGGCGTCCACCAACGCCAATGTGCGTCAGGCCTTGGTGTGGGTGAAGGATCGCCAGAAAATGGAATTGCTGGACGCATTGATCCAGCAGGAAGACGTGAAAAACGCTTTCGTTTTCTGTAACCGGAAAAAGGATATCGCGGGCCTCGCGAAATTCCTGCAAAACCACAATTATGCCGCTGCACCGTTGCATGGTGACATGGTGCAATCTGCGCGCACGAAAACGTTGCTGGACTTCAAAGAAGGTCTGGTCAGTTTGCTGATCTGCAGTGACGTGGCCGCGCGTGGTCTGGACGTTGATGCCGTATCGCACGTGTTCAACTTCGATGTGCCGACCCATGCCGATGATTACGTTCACCGCATTGGCCGGACGGGCCGCGCCGGCATGACCGGATGCGCCTGGACCATGGCCACGCCGGATGACGCGAAATACGTCACCGCGATTGAACAACGCATTCAAAAACCGATCCCCGTTGAAACGGTCGAAGGTTTTGCCGCGCCCCAACCGGGTGAAGCCAGCGAAGGCCGCAGAGACGGTGGCCGCGCCGGTGGCCGTGATGGTGGTCGGGGTGGTCGTGATCGTGGTGGCCGTGACAATAAATCTGGCGGCCGCAACGATCGTGGCCCGCAACAAGCCCGCGGACCCCGCGAAGAGGGACAAGCCCCGCGCCGTGAGGATGCTGCGCCGACCCCCCGCCGGGATGATCAGCCGCGCCAGCCGCGTGAACAACGCCCGCCGCAGAGCCGTGACCAGCGCAGCGAACAGCCGCGCCCACAGCAGCAGCAAAACCCCCAACACAATAAACGCCCGCGCCGTGACCATGATGATGACGGCCCGGCCAGCTTCGGTGATGATCTGCCGGCCTTCCTGCGGAAGTAATTCCCGCTGTTCTTGAATCATGATCCCGGGTCAGGCGTTCAACCTGACCCGGGATTTTTTTCGCGTTAAAGCGGGCCGTTTCCGGTTTCAAAACCCTTCAAAATCTGCCGTTTTTTCAATCCGTTGGCTTGACTTGTCCCGGGGCATCCACGATCATGGGGGCGGGGTTTGGTCTGGCGTTCGCGCGGGCCTTTTTTGTCTGTTCAATTGTCTTTTGGGGATGGCATGTCCAGCCTTTTCCGTTTGCGTAAAGCCGCGTTGTTATGTTCCTGCCTGATCTGTCTGGCGGGGACGCCTGCCGTTGCGCAAACGTTGGAGCCTGAAAAAGGCCCGGTGGATTTTGTCGCCGACAATCTGGTCCATGACGATCAAACCCAAACCGTCACCGCAACGGGCAATGTTGAAATGGTGCAGGGTGGCCGCACGCTGAAGGCCGATAAAGTTATTTATAATCTGACGACCGATAAGGCCAAGGCAGTTGGGCATGTCGTTCTGACCGAAGCGAACGGTGATGTGCACCGCGCCGACGAATTGGAATTGTCGCAGCAGATGACGGAAGGCTATGTCGATCACGTTTATTCCACATTGGAAGACGGCTCGCGCCTGTGGGCCGATCGTGGTGTGCGTGATGGCGGCAATATCACAACACTGAGCAACGCGGCCTATACGCCGTGCGAGGCCTGTGAAACGGACCCGGATGCCGAACCCGTCTGGCAAATCCGTGCGGGCGAAGTCATTCATAACAAGGAAGAACAGCGCATTATCTATCACAATGCGACGTTTGATATGTTTGGCGTTCCCGTGTTCTGGACCCCGTATGTGTCCCATGCCGATGGAACCGTGAACCAGAAAAGCGGATTATTGACGCCCGGTTTTGGGTACAGCAGTGATCTGGGCCTGCAAATCAGCAACAGTTATTACTACGCCATTGATCCGCATCGTGATGCGACGGTTGGTGTAACGCTGATGACCGATCAATTGCCGTTGGTGTTTGGTGAATATCGCCATCGCTTCGACAATGCGTATCTGGAAATGAGCGGCGGCGCGACCTATTCCAGCCGGACCGAAGATGTCGGTGGTGAGGATGTTGAACAGGACGAAGAAGCACGCGGCCACCTGATCGCCGATGGTCTGTGGAACATCAACGACAAATGGCGCGCCGGCATCGGGTTGGAAATCGCATCCGATGACCAGTATATGCGCCAATATGATTTCAGCGATGATGATGTGCTGGAAAACGAAATTTATGCCGAACGGTTTTCCGGGCGCAATTATGCCGTAGGCCGTTTGCTGTCGTTCCAGGATATTCGTATCCGCGAAGAACAACGCGACCAGCCCAATATCCTGCCGGAAATGGAAGTGTCGATGCTGGGTGAGCCGGGCCAGATGCTGGGCGGACGATGGAGCGCGGATTTATCCGTCCTGAACCTGCACCGTGAAGGCAGCGGACAGGACATGGACCGCGTTGTCACAGAACTGGGCTGGCAACGCCGCTTGACCAGCGATACAGGCTTGCTGACCACGGTTGATCTGAAGCTGCGCGGGGATGCGTATTACACATCTGATCGCGATATTGCGAATACGGACCCGGGGCGTAGCAACGAGGGGAAAGAAACCCGTGGCTTCGCCAGCGCCCATGTCGTCACCAGCTATCCGGTGGCGAAGGCTTTCGAGCAGTCGCAACTGGTCATCGCACCAGAAGCGGCCCTGACCGTTTCGCCGAACATCAGTTCGGAAAGCAGCAATATTCCGAACGAAGACAGCCAAGACGTTCAACTGGACGTCAGCAATTTGTTTAACAGTGACCGCTTCCCCGGCTATGACCGGATCGAAGACGGTTCGCATGTTACGTATGGCATGCGCACAGGCGTGTATGGGTATGATGGCAGCAAGGGCGAGGTGTTCCTCGGTCAAAGCTACCGTCTGGATGATAACGTGACACCGTTCCCGGAAGGGTCGGGGTTGTCGGAAGAGACGTCCGATATGGTTGGGCAGGTTATTGCCAGCTACAAAGACATGATGGATGTCAATTACCGCTTCCAGTTGGATCAGAATGACATGTCATCCCGCCGCCACGAAGTGGATGCCATCGCCTATCTGGGTCCGGTGACGTTGGGCAGCCAATATCTGTACACCAAAGCGATTGAAGGTGCAGAATTGAGCGAAGATCGCGAGCAAATTCGCGGCGCGCTGGCTTATCGTTTCAGTGAGGAATGGCAGGGGCGCACGAGCATCCTGTACGATCTGAGCAGTGAAGAAGAAAAAGGCATGCGCGAAGCGATCTTTGGTCTGGATTATCTGGGCCAGTGTTTCACCTTGTCCAGCACGTTGGAGCGTAACCTGACCCGGGATTCGTCGGGTGAGAGCGGCACGGAAATCATGTTCCGCATTGGCTTGAAACAGATTGGCGAATTTTCAACGTCGGGCGTGAACCTGTCCAGTTCAAGCGATGACGATGATGACGATAACTAAGCCCTTAGGGCGTTAATCCGACCAGCCCTAACAGCCCGGCATCGCTGTGCAACTGGATAATATCCGGTTTTGATTGGTTGCCCTCGGTGCGGCCGCCGATGGTGATGTCGGTGTTCATCGGGCCTGCGCCCGGACCGTCGATATAAATTTCCATCAACCCATAATCGAAATTTTTCATCAAGGCGCGGGTTTCCTTGGCCCCGGCATCTTCAACCGTCAGATGGTCCGGAAATTCATCGCCGCTGAATTTCAGTGTGCCGGATGAAGCGGTGCGGAACAGGGCGTCTTGAATATTCAACCCCTCATTCGGTGTAAAAATAATTCCGGCCAACCCGGTCAGCGTGCCCGACAGCCGCGTATTTTTCCACCCGGCGACGGATGTCAATTCATCCATATCCAGGTTGTGGATATCCAGTTCGATCATGGCGGGCATGTGCCGCCATTCCCCGCGCATCCATTCCGCGTTATCCAGTCCCGTGACGGACAGGTCATAGGTTTTTTGCGGGGCCGTCGTGCGGGCCTTGGCGGTGACGATCATGCCGGGGCGGGATTGTTTTTGGCGCACATCGTCGCTTAATGCGGCGATGGCATGACCATTCTGTTTGAACAATCCGGTGCCCAGGGCCACGAACAAATCGGCGGCGTTGTCCACCTGGGCGCGGATGGTCGCGCTTTCGGTTTTGCCGATGGTCCCGGTCCAATCGGCGGTGATGTTCGTGCCCTTTGTGCCCGCCAGCATCGCCTGCATCGTGATCTTCAGGGATGAAGCCGGGCCGTCCAGCGTCGTGGTCATGCCATTCATGGCAATGCCGTGATAGACGAATTGCCCGGCGGCCAGCTGGGCGCTGATCGTTGCGGGTTGGTTCGGGGCGGCGTTGACGATGGCCCATCCGCCCATGCGGCTGGCCGTAATGGTTTTCATGTTGGCCTTGCCGTCCTGAATTTCAAAATCGGCGGACAATGTTCCATCCGGTGCCACTTCGCCATTGGCGGAGATGGTGGTGGTCAATTGATATTGCGAACCCCAGACGACGGCTTGTAACCGCACGCCGCCATCGGGCAGGGCGGTGGCTTGGCCTTTCGCCTCGACACGGATTGCGCCCGCCGGGCTGTTCATATCAATCTGTATGGAATTCAGCGTGATGGCTTGAATGTTGTTCTTTTTAAACAGCGCGGGCAGGGATTGTTGCGGGAATTTCATGTCACCGCGAAACGGCAATAACAAAGCCGCCGCATCCATCGTCAATGTCGCGCGATCAATGGTGATGGATGGCATACCACCCAGAAACGGCATCAGCATGGCCAGTGGGCCGCTGATGCGCATTTGTTCGATGGTGCTGAATTCATCCTTATCAATCTTGATATCGCGCAGCACGATCCCGCCGCCCGTCCATTCGGCTTGGCCGCCATGGGCATGGATGAAGCCGAGTGTGCCCAGCGCCTGATGCACGCGCCATTTGGCCAGCAGGCCGGACCCGCCAAACGCCAGTCCGGCGCAGACGATCAACAGGAGGGCGGCGATGCTTAAAACAGTCTTTTTCATTGGGTTCAGGATAAGCGGAATGGGCGTTTTGTCCATCATGAAAAAAGCGCCCATGGAAAAATGCAAGGCCAGTGAAAAAAAGCGCCGGGAGGGTGTCTCCGGCGCTTTTTAACTGGATTATTCGGTCAGGCTTATTGGCCGTAGCGATAGGTCGGTTGCGGGGCCGGATATGGCTGTGCGTTTTGATAGTGGTTGTTATAACCACCACCATTGCGGCGCATTTGCTGCATCTGAATTTGTTGGTGCTGGCGGTTCACGCGGTTCCAGTCTTCGAAGGCGCGTTGCTGGTTGCAATCGGCTTCCAGTTGGTTGACGCGCGGCTGGTTGATGGCCTGATTGGCGCGGTCGCCGACCATGGAGCCTACGATACCGACAAGACCGCCCATGGCGATGTCGCCAATACGGTTGCTACGACCGCTGCGGATCGCACCAGCAGCCATGCCGACGCTGGATGTGATAGCGCGGTTTGTACCATTGGATGGTTGCGTGTTGCGGATCGCCTGATTCAGTGCGCTGCAGGCGTTGTAATGAACGCGAACCGGTGCGCCATAGGGATCAACACGAACACCGTTCGGTGCAACTTGTGTATTTTGCATACGTTCCGGGGCCTGTGTGCTGCCATATTGCGGCAGGCCGCCATACGGGTTTGTTGCGCAGCCAGACATAACGGCAGCGGCGGTGGACAGGAGGCCAACGGAGAAAATTTTGGACAGTTTGCTCATTTTAACACCCTCTTTTTTTGATCGCGCTTCATTGGTTTATGCGCCGAATAACAGTGAAATTACGGGATATATGGGTTTTTGTCAATAAAATTTTACATAACCAATTATTGGGGCGCGTGCGTTCTGGCCAAAACCCATGCGTTTTTAGCTAATTCATTGATATTTATATGAATTTTGTCCTAAATATCCAGATCCCGCACAAATTCGGCGTTGTCCTGAATAAAGTTAAACCGGGCCTCGGCATTCCGGCCCATCAGCCGTTCAACCAGATCATCGATGTCGGCGGATGCGGCGATGGTCGGGCCGGCATCATCATCCATCGTTTCGGCGGTCAGGCCCAGCGTCGCACGGGAATCGGGGATGGTGACGCGGATCAGCGTGCGCTTGTCCGGGTCCATCGTGGTTTCCTTCAACTGCGCGGCGGGCATTTCACCCAGACCTTTAAAGCGGCTGATATCCACTTTGCGGTTTTTGAACTGGGTCGCCATCAATTCTTCCTTGTGCGCGTCATCGCGGGCATAGGCGCTCATCGTTCCGGCGCTGAGGCGGTACAGCGGCGGCTGGGCCAGATACAAATGACCCTTTTCAATCAGCGGGCGCATTTGCGTGTAGAAGAACGTTACCAGCAATGAGGCAATGTGTGCGCCGTCGACATCAGCATCGGTCATGATGATGATGCGTTCATAGCGCAGATTGTCGATTTTGCAGTCCTTGCCCGTGCCCGTGCCCATGGCCAGGATCAGATCCTGAATTTCCTGGTTCGCGCGCATTTTATCTTTGGTTGCGCTGACGACGTTCAGGATTTTACCGCGCAACGGCAAAACAGCCTGCGTATCACGGCGGCGGGCTTGTTTTGCGGAGCCACCGGCGGAGTCACCCTCGACCAGAAATAATTCGGTATCGATCGCGTTGGTGCGGCTGCAATCCGACAATTTACCGGGCAGGCGCAATTTCCGCGTGGCGGATTTGCGGGCCATGTCCTTGTCGTCTTTGCGGCGCTGGCGTTCTTCTGCGCGCTCGATCAGCGTATCCAGCAACAATTTGGCCGAGGCCGGGTCGCCGGACAGCCAATGATCGAAATGGTCCTTGATCGCGGAATCGACCCAGCGGGTCGCTTCGGCGGTGACCAGTTTCTCTTTGGTCTGACCTTGGAATTGTGGGTCGCGGATAAAGACGGAGAGCAGGATCGCGGCCCCACCCATCACATCATCGGCGGTGATAATGCCGGCCTTTTTGTTGCCAACCATATCGCCGTAGGAGCGCAAACCACGGGCCAACGCGGTGCGCAGACCGCTTTCATGCGTGCCGCCCAGCGGGGTCGGGACGGTGTTACAATATGTATGGCTGAACCCTTCGCCATCATCGGGCCACGCCACCGCAAATTCCACACGGCCCGCATCGTCGGGCAGTTTCGCCTGACCCGCAAACGCCATCGGCGTGATCGTCGGGCGGCCATGCAGGGACGCGGTCAGGAAGTCCAGCAAACCGTTGGGGAAGTGGAACGTGGCCTTCGCCGGGGTTTTTGACCCTTCGGGCAGGCAGGCCGGGTCGCATTCCCAGAGAATTTCCACGCCGCGATACAGATACGCCTTGGACCGGGCGATCTGGTACAGCATGGAGGGGTGCAGTTTGGCGCTTTTGCCAAAAATTTCATGGTCGGGCAGGAAGGAGACCGTCGTGCCGCGGTGGCTGGCCGGGCCGATTTTTTTCAATTTCGCGGTTGGCAGGCCACGGGCAAAGGTCTGCCGGTACAGGGTCTTGTCGCGGGCGACGTCAATCACCATCCATTCGGATAGGGCGTTGACGACCGATGACCCCACGCCGTGCAGGCCGCCGGAGGTTTCATAGTTCTTGCCGCTGAATTTCCCGCCCGAGTGCAGGGTGGTCATGATGACCTCCAGCGCAGACTTTCCGGGGTATTTCGGGTGTTCATCGACCGGGATACCCCGGCCATTATCGCTGATTTCCACCGATCCGTCGGTGCGCAGGGTCAGGGTGATCTTGTCGGCATGGCCGGCCACGGCCTCGTCCATCGAGTTGTCCAGAATCTCGACCACCAGATGGTGCAATGCACGCTCATCCGTGCCGCCGATATACATACCGGGGCGGCGGCGGACAGGCTCAAGACCTTCCAGCACCTCGATATCCGAGGCGCCATAAGATGTGTCTTTTGCGGAATTTGACGGTTTTTTCATTTGGTTAGCAAAGAGATCAGCCATAAAATGAACGCATTCGGTCTGTATTTTGTTTCGGTACGGTGGAATAGGATACTTAACCGCTCAAACCCTTGTTGCAAGCGAAAACCCATGAATAAGCACGGTTCAGCACAGGAATCTCTCGCTATGCCCGCGGAAATCGCGGGGAAGGTTCCCAGTTTGCGGACATTTCCCATGCCCGCTGATTCCAACGCCAATGGCGATATTTTCGGGGGCTGGATCCTGTCTCATATGGACTTGGCCGGGGCGGCCCGGGCTTATGACTATGTCGGCGGCCGCGTCGTGACCGTTGGGATTGAGGCGATGAAATTCCATAAGCCTGTTTTTATCGGCGATGAAATCAGCTTTTACACCGAGATCGCCCGTGTGGGCCGCACGTCGGTCACCGTGAAAATTGACAGCTGGTGCCGCCGCCGTGATACACGCAATTACGTCAAGGTGACGGAGGGGCTATACACCTTCGTCGCCATCGGTGACGACCGCCAGCCTGTGGAGATCAGAAAGTCATGATAAACCCGGTCCGCGTATCTTCTCTTCTTTGCTTGTTGATGATGGTTGGGGTGATCGGGCTGGCCGTGCCAAAGGCATGGGCGCAGGCCTTTGATATCAAGAAAATCAGCGAATTGCCGAACTACCCGATGGACCCGGCGGCGTTCGAGGCGGCCACGACGGCGTATGAAGACACCCCGCTGGGGGATAAATTCCTCTCCTACAAAATCCGCCTGCCCAAGGATTGGAAGAAATCCGCCGACGATAATTTGCGCTCGCAGGATCTGAGCAAGCGCCTGCTGGGTGAAGTGGCCCGGTATTACGGCCCGGTGACGGGCGATGTGCGCAGCCGTTTTGTGATTATGGCGCTGGAGCTGGACCACGAAATCACGGCCCGCAACTGGTTCCTGCATTACATTCTGTCGCGTGGTTACACGTTGCAGGGGATGAAGGAATTATCCGACCGCCGGGTTGAAGCTCTTTATATCCAGATGGAAAAGGACACGCCGTTCGTTGTCCGAGCCACTGCCGAAATCAACGGCCCCCGCATGATTTTGAGCATGGTGTATGTGCCCGAAGCTCTGTGGAAGGGGCAGGAGGGGATGCAGGATGCGATTATTGATTCATTCCATTTCATCGCACCCGAAGATTCCCGCCTGAGCAGCACACAGACCTTTGCCTTCCTTGATCTGCTGCGTTTTGATTACCCAACATCGTGGCGGCTGCGCGCCCCCAACATTCAATCCATCGACGTGATGGAAGCCAGTGTTATCAACACGCGCGATGAAAAAACGCTGAACGGTGAAATTGATATCAACATCATCTCCACCGAACTGGACACGACGCTGGCCGAAGAGGTCAAGGCGTTGCAGAAGGAACTGGAAGAACGCGGCATGGTCATCGGCGCGATGATCGAACAGCCGACTGACTACACATTCCAGCCGCAGGTGTCCTATAACCGCGTCGAAGTCTATGAAATGACCAACAAGGAAAAATCGATCCAAGACCACGAATACTGGATCGCCGTGTTGATCGAAGACCGCTACTACTACATCATCACCATGCTAACCCCATCCCGGAACGTGGATTTTTACACGTGGGCGGGAAATACGGAAGCGTTTGGGCGGGTGATTCAGTCGATGCGGCCTTAAGGGATTGCCCTATCGTTGTTGATCCGGGTCTTCACAATACGCCATATTTAATTTGACATAACCAATGGCTAATGCTATTGGATTTGCCATATTCTTACGAGGAGGTGGCAAAATGAGCGATATCAACAACAAAAGCGATGTTATTAAAGGTCTTTTGGATATTAAGGGCGAATATCTTGGGTGGCTAAAAGACGCCATTGATGAATGCGGTGGCCTCAATGTCCGCTTTCACAATTTAATGTTTTCTGTGCATATGCAAGAGCTAGATCATGCCTTGGATCTGGTTGTGCATGATCAGCCAGCCAACGACGTAAAAAAGATTTTGGACTCGCTCGTTGGGAGCTTTAATAAAAAAGCCATTGATGAGGGCCGCAGTGATTGGAGTGGGAAGCCGGGCGCAAAAGTTACGCCGGGTGTGCAGTTGTTTGAAACTCTGTCCAAGAAAACGAAAAATGTTTTTGATCTTATAGGACCTAAATAATTAGAAGCCTTTCAATAGACAAAAAACCGGGGTATTTGCCCCGGTTTTTTATTTTCGATGTTCGCAAACCTTACGACGAATAATACATCTGGAATTCAATCGGGTGCGGCCTTAAAGAGCCTCACTTTCGTTTACATCATATTTATATTTGCACAGTATTCTCTCTGTGCAGGGGGAGTGGAATATGTTGTTTGCACCATCACAGGCCGATTGGTTACGGGATGATTTTGTGCCGCCGTGCCCGTGGGACCCAAGCAGGCCGTCGCTTTTTGCGTATCTCAGTGAAAACGGGATCGAAAAACATATAACTCTGGACATTGATAAGCAGGATTTTCCGCCGCCATTCTTGCCGGACGAAGTTGTGTTTTCTGAATTAACCGGAGATGCCACGGGTCAGGCCGCAATCCCTTCATTGACCGAATTTTATCTGGCGAAGATCGAGTCTGGGCTTGCGGACGATGGAGTTGAAATGCCATTTGAAGCCGTTGCGGATGCGGAACTCTATAAGGATCTTGTTCTGGGCGGTTTTGTTCAGCCAGTGGATGAAACCCTGGAGGCGCTTTATACGGTCATCACAACCAGCCCCGCCATGGAATTTTATCATGTTTTTGCAGAGGAGTTGATGTCGTGGGAGGGGGATGGCCCAATTGCGTTTTACCAAATGTGCCGCTGGCTGGCGCTCAATGCCCCTGACCGAGAGGCTGTCAAATTTGGCTTGATGGGTATGTCTATTTTCCCATGGGAGACTGACGATTTTATTTACGCGATTTTTGCGCGGGATGAATCGTTCCTGCCTTATTGCTATATCCGTCTGCGCAATCGTCTGACATATGAAGAAGTTACGGCGGATGAGTTTGAAAAGAAATTTATAGGCCTTTATCAAATGGCCGAAGGAAGGGGGCGGGATTATCTTCTGACCCAGTTCATTATTGAGGACCAGCGTGAACAGCGCGAAGTGTTTGCGTCGTTGTGGGCAAAGATGCTTCCGCTCGGGCCCAGTCACCGTTTCTCAAATCTGTCTTCATCATTGTTATTATTCAATAACATGGATTTTTATCAGGCTGTCGATCGCCCGCAGATTGATGATGAAACATTGAAGTCCGTTCTGCATGTTTTAAAAAATCTGTTTCTGATGGACGGAAAACACAGCCACATCCACAACGTAGAAAGGCTTATTCCCGTTCTGGACAAGGTTTACGATCATCTGGATCGTTCCGATTTGAATATCACGACCGTGTTTATGTCTGAGCGGATTTATGAAGTTCTGACTTGGTATATCCCGTGGTCGGATCAACAGATTTCCGCCGAAATGAAATGCCGGAAGGCGGATGTTGATGCCATTCGGCAAAAGGCGTTGGATTTCCGGACGCGCCATGGTGATAGGATGCGGGAGATTGTTGTGTCCCATTACGGTGGCCGCGGACATGTGTTTCCGGATATGTTGGGGCATGTATCGCGTCGACTGGGCTTGTTATCGGATGAAAATTACTGGGACTGGCATTTTGAGCAGTTTCAGAAAGGCGGCTCCAGCCTTCTTGAATCATGTTTGCGCCTAGCCGACGACAAAGGTAAATTTGTTGCCGTTTTAGAAGAGCTTTTAAAGCAAAATAGAAATCAGTCCGTTGCCGGGATACCCGTTTATGATATTCAGTTTCTTTATGTCATAGAGGGCGTTTTTCATGAGTTTCTGAGATTTCCCGACGCTCTCTCTCATCCCGCCGGGGAAGAGTGCGCGCTGGCCGTTTTGCGTCTGCCCGATCCGTGTGTGAGGGAGACCGTGCTTGGTGTTTTAGCAGATGCAGCCTTGCGCCCTTGCTGGACCTCTGCAATTCGTTCCGAGATCGAAGATATCAGGGATACCGAGACTGATGATGATATTCAATCATTCCTTACAAAAATTCTTGCCGGGAATGTACACGAGTGACGGGGCTGCCATCAGGCGGGGCGTGCCGGGTGGCGTATGCGGCTACAGTCAATTAATTGATTGTAGCGTCCAAGATTTTCCCGGCTGAAATCATCACAATCAATATCGCGTTTAAAGTGATATGGATGCGCGGGTGGATTTTTCATGAACGCCATCGCGGCATCGGCATCCAGTGGCGGTATGCCGTTACAGAAAGACGCAAGATACAGGGCCGATTTCTCGGGTGTGAGCTTAGCATAGCCTTTGTCCAGCAGCGAGGATACCAAATCAGCCCCTTCGTCGCTGTGCATAAGGTGGGTTGCGGGGCTTTGAGACAATGGGTCTGTGCAAAACTGACAAAAGGTCGGGTCAATCAGGTATAGACTGCGTTCTGGCGCAACTTCAACCACGAGCGCTGCGTGGCCGTGACGCCAATGCCCATCCAAAGATTGTGTGGCGATCGCTTTAACAGGAAGGTTGAGGTCTTGGAACGCATAGCCTGCAATGCATTGTGCGAGGCCACAACATCCCGCAAAAGCGGCCCGTAAACTCATCGGATCGTGCGGATTTGCATGAGTGTCGGACGCAGGATCGTAGACTGTGTGATACAAGATATCCCGCGTCTTTAAGACAATTTCATCAAGGAGACGGATTGTTTCGTGTGACAATATTGCGCACCTCTCAACCGAATGTACCACAGGGCCTTTTGCAGCGCCAGAAAAAGCGGGACATGGTTGAAAGTTCATCAATAAAACAAAGAAAATCCGGGGCTCTCACCCCGGCTTTTCTTTTTATCTCTATCGCAAATCTTACGACGAATAATACATCTGGAATTCAATCGGGTGCGGCATGGTTTCGAAGGCCATGACTTCTTCCATTTTGAGTTCGATGTAACCGGCGATCAGGTCGCGGGTGAAGACGTCGCCTTCCAGCAGGAAGCTGTGGTCCTGTTTCAGGGACTCGAGCGCTTCGCGCAAAGATCCGCATACGGTCGGGACGCGGCGCAGTTCTTCTTCCGGCAGGTCGTAGAGGTTTTTATCCATCGCTTCGCCCGGATGGATTTTGTTTTTGATGCCGTCCAGACCAGCCATCAGCATGGCGGAGTAGGCCAGATACGGGTTGGCCAGCGGGTCCGGGAAGCGGACTTCCACACGTTTGCCCTTCGGCGAAACGGAGTGCGGAATACGGCAGGACGCCGAACGGTTGCGGGCGGAGTAGGCCAGCAGGACCGGCGCTTCATACCCCGGGACCAGGCGTTTATAGCTGTTGGTCGTCGGGTTGGTGAAGGCGTTCAGCGCGCGCGCATGTTTGATGATACCGCCAATATAGAACAGGCACATTTCCGACAGGCCGGCATAGCCGTCACCCGCGAACAAAGGCTTGCCGCCCTTGGACAAAGACTGGTGCACGTGCATGCCCGATCCGTTATCGCCGTAAACCGGTTTCGGCATAAAGGTCGCGGTTTTGCCATAGGCGTGGGCGACGTTGAAAACGACATGCTTGTAAATCTGCATGTTGTCGGCGCAATCGACCAGCGTGGAGAATTTGATGCCCAGTTCGTGCTGGCTGGCGGCCACTTCGTGGTGGTGCTTTTCAACCGGAACGCCCATGGTGCGCATGACGGAGAGCATTTCCGCGCGCAGGTCAACGCCGCTATCCACCGGAGCGTCCGGGAAATAGCCGCCCTTCACACGCGGGCGGTGGCCCATGTTGCCATCGGCATAAGTGCGATCGGTGTTGCTCGGTTCTTCAATGCCATCCAGTTCATAGGCGACTTTGTTGCCGCGTACGGCGAATTTTACATCGTCGAAGACGAAGAATTCGGCTTCTGGTCCGAAATAGGCAACATCGGCCAGGCCCGTGGTTTGCAAATAGGCTTCGGCGGCCTTGGCAATGGAGCGCGGGTCGCGGACATACGGCTTCTTTGTCACCGGGTCATAAATGTCGCAGAAGATTTTCAGCGTCGGTTGCGCGGTGAACGGGTCGATGGTGACGCGGGTCACATCCGGCATCAAAACCATGTCGGATTCGTTGATGGCTTTCCACCCAGCGATGGAGGAGCCGTCGAAGAACACGCCGTCGGTCAGCAGGTCTTTGTCGACCGTATCGACATGCTGAGTCGTGTGTTGTTGTTTCCCGCGCAGATCGGTGAAAATAAAATCGACATATTCAATGTTGCGATCGGTAATGGCCTTCAGTAAATCGGCCACGCTTTTGATGTTCAGCTCTGCGTCGGACATGGGTTCCTCTAATGCTTCCGGAAGGGGTGTTAAACTAAGTTATTGTAATCATTGCATTTTAGATATGCTTTAAAAGCAATGCTGTCATGCAATTTTAGGCTATCAGTCTTAAGTATCACGCCAGTGTGCCCCTGTCTATCGCAAAGCACAAATATTTTTCCGTTTTGGCAGAAATACTTGACGAACGGTCGCAAATCTTGCATTTACAGGGGCCTTCGGCCTTTTATGTGGCGGCTGTAGCTCAGTTGGTAGAGCACTCGGTTGTGGTCCGGGTTGTCGCGGGTTCGAGCCCCGTCAGTCGCCCCATTTTCCTTCTGAATCAATTCATTAGGGTTTTTCCAATGGCTGAAATTTCCGATCCGGTTCAGATTTTGACGGTAACCCAGATGGCCCAGGCGGACCATCTGGCCGCGACGCTTGCGGGTCTGGATGGATTCGCGCTGATGCAGGCGGCGGGCATGGCTGTGGCGGAAGAGGCCAAGCGCGTGCTGGGGCGGCGGACGTTTCTGGTCCTGTGTGGGCCGGGCAATAATGGCGGGGATGGATATGTCGCGGCCATGAATTTGCTGGCCGATGGGTTGGATGTGCGGCTGTATGCGCTGATCCCGCCCGCCCATATGAAGGGTGATGCTGCGCGCGCCGTTGCGGGTTGGACCGGCCCTGTCCGCAATTTCTCCGAACTTCTCAATGATCTGGAACATGGCGATTTTGATGCCGACCGCACGGGCGTGATTGACGCCGTGTTCGGGGCCGGGTTGTCGCGTGCGCTGGAATTTCCGGTGCGCGATGCCTTTGCCGCCATTCGGGCCAAGGATTTGCCCGTCATCGCCGTGGATGTGCCCAGCGGGGTGAATGGGGACACGGGCGCCGTGGATCATGGCGCGCCCAAATGTCTGGCCACCGTGACGTTCTTCCGCAAGAAACCGGCGCACGTATTGATGCCGGGGATGGAACAATGCGGGTTGGTGAGCGTGGCCGATATCGGCATTCCCGACGAAACGTTGGAAAAGACGGGTTTTGCAGGCATGGAAAACTGCCCGCCTTTGTGGGTGGATGATGTGCCCGTGACCCATCGGGGGCAGCATAAATATGACCGGGGCCATGTGCTGGTTCTGGGTGGGGCGCGCTTGACGGGGGCGGCGCGGCTGGCCGGGGCGGCCTCCATGCGGGTCGGGGCCGGGGTTTGCACCATTGCGGCCCCCGCAGAAGTGCAGCGCATTTATCAAACCGGACCCGCCCATATTATGAGTGCGGTGGCGGACACGCCCGCGGCGTTTCTGGAATTGGCCGGGGATGCGCGGCGCAATGCTTTGTTGATTGGACCCGGTGCGGGGCTGGACCGCGCGGATGACCTGCGCGCCATCGTGCTGGGGGCCTGCGGATTGGCGGGGCGCAGTGTTGTGCTGGATGCTGATGCGATCAGTGCCTTCGCGGGTCATGCCGATGAATTGTTTCACGTGGCGCATGATCATTGCATCCTGACCCCGCATGAAGGGGAATTTGCGCGTTTGTTTGGTGATTTGCCGGGATCGAAGATCGACCGGGTGAAAGAGGCCGCCAAGCGGAGTGGGGCGGTGATCCTGCTCAAAGGGGCGGATACAGTCATTGCGGCCCCGGATGGGCCCAAGGGTGAACAATGTGTCGTGAGTACCCACGGCCCGTCCTGGCTGGCCACGGCAGGGGCTGGGGATGTGCTGGCGGGCATGATTGCAGGGCTGGCGGCGCAGGGCGTTGCCCCGTTCACAGCCGCCTGTATGGCGGCCTGGATGCACGGCGAAACCGCGTGGCGCTTGGGTCCGGGGCTGGTTGCAGCCGATTTAGCCGAAGGAATCCCGGGAATATTAAGGGATTGGGCTTGAACTCGGCGCGCTTTTCTGGTTTGTGAAGGGTTGAATTTCAGGCCGCGCCAGTGCGGCTCTGGGATGCGGATGTGGCGGAATTGGTAGACGCACTGGATTTAGGTTCCAGCGGGGTGACCCGTGGGGGTTCGAGTCCCTTCATCCGCACCACCCTTCGCTCCTGTGGAGCTTCGGGTGGCTGGCGCCACGACCATTGGCGAACGAGTTTTACATTTTGATATCAACGTCTTGCAAAGAGAACTTAAGATGCAGGTTAAAGAACTGAAAAAAGAAGGCCTGAGCTGCCAGTATGAAGTGACGGTTACGGCACAGGATATCGACGCGCAAGTGGATGTGCGCCTGCAGGAAGTTGGTGAAACGATCAGCCTGCCGGGTTTCCGCAAGGGCAAAGTGCCGCTGAAGCTGCTGAAGCAGAAATATGGCCGTTCGGTCATGGCCGAAGTGATTGAGAAAGTCGTTAATGACGGTGCGCAAAAACTGATTACTGAGAAGAACTTGCGCCCGGCTCTTCAACCGAAATTTGAAGTGACGTCTTTTGACGAAGGCAAAGACCTGACCTACACGATGGCTGTTGAATTGCTGCCGGAATTCAAGGTTACGGACGTGAAAGCGATCAAACTGGTGAAGCCGGTTGTGAAAGCGGACAAAAAGGAAATCGACGAAACGCTGGAGCGTATCGCGAAATCCAACGCCGAATACGAAACCATCACCGAATCCCGCCCGACGAAAAAAGGCGACGTCATCGTGATGGACTTCCACGGCCGCACCGCGAAGGACAACAAACCGCACCCGGGCATGCATGCGCACGCTGCGAAGCTGGAACTGGGCAGTGGCCAATTCATTCCGGGTTTTGAAGACCAATTGGTCGGCAAAGCCGTTGGCGACAAGGTTGAAGTGAAAGTGACCTTCCCGGAGGCGTACCACGCCGCCGAATTGTCGGGTCAGGACGCCATTTTCGACGTTGAAATCCACGAAATCCAAGTGGCCAAAGACGCGACAGTGAACGACGATTTCGCCAAGAAACTGGGTCTGGACAGCGAACAAGCGCTGCGCGATCTGGTCGAAAAGCAAATCCAAAGCCAGTATGACGATGTCAGCCGCATGAAACTGAAGCGCTCCTTGCTGGACGCTTTGGACGATGCCCATGATTTCGAACTGCCGCAGGGTATGCTGGATCTGGAATACAACAACATCCTGAGCCAGGTTCGTATCGAGCGTCAGGGCGACCTGAAAGACGGTAAACTGGAACTGACCACCGAGGAAGAAGACGAGCTGCGCGCGATTGCTGCCCGTCGTGTTCGTCTGGGTCTGGTTCTGTCCGAAATCGGTCGTGAAAACAACATCCAGATCACCGATCAGGAAATGCAACGCGCCGTGATTATGGAAGCTCAACGCTTCCCGGGTCAGGAAGGCGAAGTGTTCGAATATTACCGTAAAAATCGCCAGGCTCTGGAAGCTCTGCGCGCGCCGGTATTCGAAGACAAAGTTGTCGATTTCCTGTTCGAATTGGCTGACGTGAGCGAGAAAGTCGTCACAGTTGAAGAACTGACCAAAGAAGACGACACCCCGTACACGGGCAAAAAAGCCGAAAAAGCGAAGAAAAAGGCTTAAGCCTTTCGCTTTTCTGAATGAATTAAACGCGCGGCCTTACGGGTCGCGCGTTTTTCTTTGGGCCGGCGGTGGATCTGGGTGTTGGCATGTTGGGGGGCAGGCCACATTAACCCCTTGAACATTCGGTATTCAGGCGATACGTTTGGTTTATGGCGAATCTCGCCATGTCCTGCATCCACCTTATTCACGCCGAGAGTCCAGACAATGATTAGAGAACGCGATCCAGTAGACCTTTTCACGAACACGCTGGTGCCGATGGTTATCGAGCAGACCGCCCGTGGGGAGCGTTCGTTTGACATTTATTCGCGCCTGTTGAAAGAGCGCATTATCTTCCTGACCGGCGAAGTGGAAGATCATGGTTCCGCCCTGATCTGCGCTCAGTTGCTGTTCCTGGAATCGGAAAACCCGAAAAAAGAAATCTCGTTCTACATTAACTCCCCGGGCGGTGTTGTGACCTCTGGTCTGGCGATGTACGACACGATGCAATACATCAAATGCCCGGTGGCCACCGTATGTACCGGTCAGGCCGCGTCGATGGGTTCGTTGCTGCTGACGGCTGGGGCGAAGGACAAACGCTTCTCTCTGCCGAACTCCCGCATCATGATTCACCAGCCGTCGGGTGGTGCACGTGGTCAGGCAACGGACATCGAAATTCATGCGCGCGAAATTCTGCGCCTGCGTGAACGTCTGAACCAGATCTATGTGAAGCACACGGGGCGCAAGCTGAACGAAATCGAAGTGTCGATGGAACGTGACAATTTCATGTCCGCCGACGAAGCCAAAGCCTTCGGCCTGATCGACCACGTCGTCGAAACCCGCCCGAAAGCATTGGAAACGGAAAAGCCGAAAGAATAGGGCGTTCGTGATTTTACAAACCCCGGGCGTGGTTTTCGAACCATTGCCCGGGGTTTGTGTTTTTAAGCAAGAGATTGAAACGCGAAGGCAGTTTCTTTTATCATCGTCATACCGGCGAAGGCCGGTATCCATACGATCCATGCCATGGATACCGGCCTTTGCCGGTATGACGGGTGGTGGGGGATGATGGATTTTACTTCGCGCCCTTCGCGTTTCAGCCCTTCCTACCGCTAAGGGACTGTCTGCTTGTAATAAAATTACAAGCCTTGATTTTTGCCCCATCAATTAACATTTGATTGGAACAGGCGGGGCCAGGCTCTTTGGATTATTCAAAAACACAACAAATCCGGCAATCTCCTGTTAAGAATTGTGGTACTATAGTGGGTCAATATCGCCTTGGGCCGTTTCTGGCGATCTCACCTTGGTTTTACGTAACATATACAGCACGAGCGAGTGAATATGATCGGTTTCCAGTCTTCTTCCAAAGACGCTGTTCTTCCTGTCCTGCCTTTGCGCGACATTGTCGTGTTTCCGCACATGATTGTCCCGCTGTTCGTGGGGCGTGAAAAGTCGGTGAAGGCGCTGGAAAACGTGATGCGTGAAGACAAGCAGATTTTGCTGGCCACGCAAAAATCGCCGTCTGTGGACGATCCGGGTCCGGATGACCTGTATATGGTCGGGACCATCGGTACCATTTTGCAATTGCTGAAGCTGCCCGACGGAACGGTGAAGGTTCTGGTCGAGGGCAGCCGCCGCGTGAAGATCAACACCTACACCGCGCACATGGATTATCTGGAAGCATCCGTCACGGACGTGATTGATGACGTGAAGGAAGACGAGGAAAGCGAAGCGCTGGCCCGTGCCGTTGTGAATCAGTTTGAACAGTATGTGAAGCTGAACAAAAAAATTCCGCCGGAAGTGATTGTGTCCGTGAACCAGATCGAGAATATCTCGAAGCTGGCCGATACGATTGCCGCGCATCTGGCACTGAAGATTGAAGAGAAGCAGGAATTGCTGGAAATTCCGCTGACCATCGATCGTCTGGAAAAAATCTTTGGTTACATGGAAGGCGAAATCGGCGTTCTGCAGGTTGAAAAACGCATCCGTAACCGCGTGAAACGCCAGATGGAGAAAACCCAGCGCGAGTATTATCTGAACGAGCAAATGAAGGCCATTCAGAAAGAGCTGGGTGACAATGGCGAAGGCGTTGACGAGCTGACCGAGCTGGAACGCAAGATCGATGAATCCAAAATGTCGAAAGACGCGCGTGACAAGGCGAAAGGCGAGCTGAAAAAGCTGCGTTCGATGAGCCCGATGTCGGCGGAAGCCACGGTCGTGCGCAACTATCTCGACTGGATCCTGTCGGTGCCATGGAACAAACGCACCCGCGTGAAGAAAGACATCAAGGAAGCCCAGCACATTCTGGACAAAGAGCATTATGGTCTGGAGAAGGTCAAGGAACGTATCCTTGAATATCTGGCCGTACAGCAACGTGCGAACAAGGTGAAGGGCCCGATCCTGTGCCTCGTTGGTCCGCCGGGTGTTGGTAAAACATCGCTGGGTCAATCCATTGCCCGCGCGACGAACCGCAATTTCGTGCGGATGTCGTTGGGTGGCGTGCGTGATGAAAGCGAAATTCGTGGTCACCGCCGCACTTATATCGGCGCGATGCCCGGTAAAGTCATTCAGGGGATGAAGAAAGCCAAATCATCCAACCCGCTGTTCCTGCTCGATGAGGTGGACAAGCTGGGTCAGGATTGGCGTGGCGACCCGTCCAGCGCATTGCTGGAGGTTTTGGACCCGGAACAAAACACGACGTTCAACGATCACTATCTGGAATTGGATTATGATCTGTCCGACGTGATGTTTATTTGCACGGCGAACAGCCTGAACATGCCGCAACCGTTGCTGGACCGTATGGAGATTATCCGTGTAGCCGGTTACACCGAGGATGAGAAGCTGGAAATCGTCAAACGCCACCTGCTGAAAAAGCAGATCAAGGCGGCGGGATTGAAGCCAACCGAATTCAAAGTGTCCGATCCGGCGATCCGCGATCTGATCCGGTATTACACGCGTGAAGCGGGTGTGCGGAATCTGGAACGCGAATTGGCCAATCTGTGCCGTAAATCCATCAAAGAAATTTTGATGCGTGGCAAAGATGGCGGCGTGTCGGTTACACCGAAAAACCTCGAGAAATATGCGGGTGTTCGCAAATATCGCTACGGCGAAATTGATGAACAGGATCGCGTTGGTATCGTGAACGGTTTGGCGTACACCGAATTCGGCGGCGATCTGCTGTCGATCGAGGCTGTGACCATGCCGGGCAAAGATGGCAAAGTCTCCACCACGGGCAACCTGAAAGAAGTGATGCGTGAATCCATCACTGTGGCGGAAATGCTGATCAAATCACGTGCGGCGAAATTCGGCATTGATTATAAGAAGCTGAATGAAACCAGCATCCACGTTCACGTGCCGGAAGGCGCAACGCCGAAAGACGGTCCGTCCGCTGGTGCGGCGATGACCACGGCGATCATTTCGGCGCTGACCGGCATCGAAGTGCGCAAGGATGTGGCCATGACGGGTGAGATCAATCTGCGCGGTTACGTGACCGGGATTGGCGGCCTGAAAGAAAAATTGCTGGCGGCATCACGCGGTGGAATCAAGAAGGTTCTGATTCCGCAGGAAAACGAAAAAGACCTGGCGGATATTCCGCCGAACGTGAAGAAAATGCTGGAGATTATCCCGGTGAATGCCATCGAGGACGTGCTGACCCATGCCCTGATCCGGCTTCCAGAGCCGATATTAGGGAAAGAAGAGGGTGAAATCGACCCGGTTACGGCAAAAACCGCAGAAAATAAGGGGGAAGGCGTGATTCGCCATTGATGCCCCCCTAAAATGGGCGTAAAAATGTGGGGTCCGAAAGGCGCAGATTCCCTTGGGTTTTGACCAAGGACAGCGCGGGTTCGGGCCCCACATTCCTTTTCTGGCTTCGCGTATTTAAAGCCTGATTGTGAATGATGTGGTTCTGGCATTTTGTCTTTAACACGATCACAGAGGGGGATAACCCGTGAACAAACAGGATCTGATCAACCACGTTGCAAAAGTAACCGGCCTGGCCAAAGCACAAGCGCAAGAAGCTGTAGAAGCCACGTTCGAAGGCATCAAAGAAACCCTGCAAGGCGGTGACGATGTCCGTCTGGTTGGTTTCGGTACCTTCACGGTATCCGCACGCGCTGCCACCACGGGCCGTAACCCGCGCACGGGCGAAGCCATTGCAATTCCGGCTTCCAAACAGCCGAAATTCAAAGCCGGTAAAGAGCTGAAAGACGCTGTAAACGGCTAATCCTTCGGCCTGATTTCAGGTTTTAAAACCCCCGCGCGGAGCAATCCGGCGGGGGTTTTTCATTCTGTCCCACTGCTATCGTCACCCCGGCGAAGGCCGGGGTCCATAGGATAGGCTGTATGGATACCGGCCTTCGCCGGTATGACGGGTGGGGATGATAAGACCGGGGATGAAAAAGGGCGAAAAACAGAAAATAGGGCTTGAAACGGGGCGCGTTTTTGCGTAAATCTACGCCCCTGAAGACGGCGCGCGGTTAGCTCAGCGGTAGAGCAACTCGTTTACACCGAGTGGGTCGGGAGTTCAATCCTCTCACCGCGCACCATTTTAAAAAAGCCCCTGCGCGTGCGGGGGCTTTTTTAATGTTTGTTTTCAGGCTGTTAAGGCGGCTTCTCTGCCCCAAATTTGCCATCCCGATCAAAAGGGAATATTAACGTCTCCGCCGTACAGTACAGGCTGGGGTAAAACCCGCTGAAAACTTGAGGAATGGCAGAGAAGAGAGGCGCTTTGGCGCAGCGTAAAACAACAAAAAGTCAGTCTGATAAAGCTGCGTTGTCTTATCGCCCCCCCGTGACCGCCTTGTCGGGAGAGGCGGGGGTTGGCCTTGTCCGCGCGCATATTGACCGGTTGCTGGGCGCTGATGGCGCGGATGCTGTGGCGTATGAGTCGGACCGTCTGGCCCCGTATATGACCGCGCTCGGCCAGCGTTTGGCGGCGGATGGTGTGGTGCAGGCCACGGAACCCAGCCCGTTTAACGCCACCATGGGCGTTGTTGCGTACCATAAATTTATTGAAACTGCCCCATCCCCCGAAACGCAATTTGAACCCGGGCGCGTGCGCGGGGTTTTCAACACAATGGCCGCGGATACGGGCAATCTTGTTTTGTCCGAAGTTGCCATTGTTTCAGCCGATGTGTGGGACAGGGTGGTTTCTGATGATCGCCTGAAAGCTTTTAGCCGCCCGTCCGATATTGCCGGAAGAAAATATCAGTTGGGGTTCATTCAATGTATGAAGCAGACGGCGCAATCATCCGTTGCCTTTCCGGTGATGGGGTTGGATTCGGACCTGATGGACCGGATTGCGCCCTATGATCCAGCCGACCTTCTGGAATCGTTGTCCGCCATTGCGACCATTGCCAATCATGACGTGTTGCATGGTTTGACCAGCACCGCCGTGAGCCAGAGCATCACCCATGAATTTCGCAAACCCGAATATGGCGATGTGTTGAACGGGTTTTTGACCGCGTATCTGGCGTTTCGCACCAATGAAAAAGACGCCGATGATTATGCGGACAGTTACGAGGCATGGGCGTTGGCTAGCCATGCCGACACATACCGCGAAATGCGCACCAACGGCGATGACCGCAATCTGGATGTTCAGGTTGAACGATATTGTGACGCGTTGGAGCGGATTGATGCGGCCTTGGAAAAGGATGGCGCATCGCCCGATATGCGGCATCGCTACATGGATTATCTGGGTACGGTGGCGTTGTATTCGCTGGTGCGGGTATTGCCGGTGGATGACCCGTTGATGGGGCGAGCCCTGACGCGAATGGAAACGCTGACCCGGCCGGATGGGTCCGATCTGGTCCAATATATGCGTGACCGGTGGCGGAACAAGGATACGCGGTACCCCGAACATGTGAATTTGGATCATCTGGGTGCGATGTATCTGGAATTTTTAGGGCGTCCGGGGTTTATGACGGATGACGTTCTGATGGATTTGAATACGGCTTTGTCCACATGTCTGCAGTATGAATGTGAAAAGCCGGCGGATGCCCAGAACAAGGTGTTGCATGGGGCCAGTTCGATTGGCGGTGTGCGCCAATTTGAGAAACAGCCCGTTGCCATTCAGGAAACGATCAAAGCCTATGCCCGCGGATTGGCGCATGTACGGTTTGATGAGGAAGCGTCATTGCGCGATCCGGCTTTGTGCCATGTTGACAAGGGCGGGAATGCAGACCGGTTTCAACAGGCCGTTGCGCCCATCTGGCCCCGGCCCGATATGCCCGAAGGTATGCGCATTGGTGTGCTCAACAAAATGAAGCAAACACGCAATGCCGTGGTCGGAGCGATGTTCCGATCTCTGCAGAACTATCTGCACCGCCATCCGTCCGATCCGGATTTTGAAACGAATATGCACCGTTTGGGCGTGATCCATTTTGACGGGCTGCGGCGGCAGGTGGTGCGGGGTGTTCTGGACGGGCAGGTGGGGCCTACTCTGGCGTATCGCGCGGTGCGCAATTACCGTCATGCGGGGATCAATATTCTGGGGCGTGAAGGGCGTGAACCATCATGGCGTCAGATGAAGATATGGGATGTCATGCGCACCACGCCGGTCATTCCCTATATTTTGTCCCCGGCCATCAAGGACGAGGAACTGGCCCGCATGCACCGTATTTCTAAAACGGTTGATCGTGGCGTGGTTGCCATTCTCGGCACCGGGCAATCGGCCCCCTGATTTATTGGACATAACGGATCGTTATTTTCCGGATACAGGCGTATGCCCGTGCCATGCTGCGCTGCGTGTTGAATGGGACCCGGCTTTCAGGCAAGAATAGGCCGCGTTTTCACATCATGGAGTCTTACATGAAAATCGGCGTGCCAAAAGAAATCAAAGCTCAGGAACATCGTGTCGGTCTGGTGCCGTCATCGGTGAAGGAATTTATTGCGCGCGGTCATCAGGTGATCGTCGAAACCGGAGCCGGGGCCGGCATTAATTTCAGCGATGATGATTACAAAAAGGCAGGCGCCACGATTAAAGGCACCGCCAAAGAAATCTTCGCCGAAGCCGACATGATCGTGAAGGTAAAAGAGCCGCAGCCGGTTGAATGCCAGATGCTGCGCGAAGATCAATTGTTGTTCACCTATCTGCATCTGGCCCCGGACCCGGATCAGGCCAAGGGCTTGATGGATTCCGGTTGCGTGGCGATTGCGTATGAAACGGTGACGGGCCGTGATGGTCGCGGTTTGCCGTTGCTGGCTCCGATGTCGGAAATTGCGGGTCGCCTGTCCGTTCTGGTCGGCGCCAACAACATGATGAAACACATGGGCGGTGTTGGCCGTTTGATTTCCGGTGTACCGGGCGTTCGTCCGGGTAATGTGCTGGTGATTGGCGGCGGTGTGGCCGGGTTTAACGCGGCGCGTGTGGCCGTGGGCATGGGCGCGAATGTGACCATTCTGGAACGTGATCATGACCGCCTGCGCACCTTGGATGATTATTTCCGTGGTCAGGCCAACGTGATTTATTCCAGCATGGATTCGGTCGAACAATATGTTCAGGTGTGCGATCTGGTGATTGGCGCGGTTCTGATTCCCGGCGCAGCGGCACCGAAACTGGTGACCAAGCCGATGCTGAAAACCATGATTCCGGGTTCGGTCATCGTGGACATTGCCATTGATCAGGGCGGGTGTTTCGAAACCAGCCGTGCCACCACGCACAAAGACCCAACCTATGTCGTTGACGGCGTCGTGCATTATTGCGTGGCCAACATGCCGGGCGCGGTGCCGCTGTCATCCGCGTTGGCGTTGAACCATGCGGTTCTGCCTTATGCGCTGGCTTTAGCGGATAAAGGGTGGAAGCGGGCCGTGATGGAAGATCCCAATTTGCGAAACGGTTTGAATGTCTGCCGTGGTGAAATCACGTATCGCAGCGTGGCGGAGGCTTTGAATTTGCCTTTCAATCCAGAGCCAAAAGCACTGGCGGCATAGCCATTCGCATTTTGCACATTAAGACGGGGGCCAGTGGCCTCCGTTTTTTTGTCGCAATTTATCCGTGTCCGGTGCGACAATGGATGTAAGGGGACATACTTAATCCATATTTTTGTGATTTATTGCGGAGGAGCCTATGCGTGTGCGCGGACTGGCTGGACATATCCGTGAGTATGTATCGAAATTAGCGTTCTGGACGCACCCGGATGATCGGGCGTTTTCTACGCGGTCATATTCCAAAAAACCAATGCGACTAACAGAAAGCCAGCACGCAGAGCTTGAAGTTCTGTGTGCCAAGCTTTTCGAAAAAAATGATCTGGTCGCATCCGGGCGTTTGCAGATTTTGGGTCTGCGCGCGGTAAAGGCGCAGATGGGCCGCCGATGGAACGGGATGCAGGACCAGGTCTTTGTGATTTGCGAAGGAACCATCAGCAAATATCTGGAACGTGGCGATATTTACATCCGGTATGAAGATGACAGTTACATCCTGTTGTTTATGAGCAGCACGCTGGTTGAGAGCGATATGAAGGCCGCGTTGATGGCCGAAGAAATACGGCGGCGTTTGTTTGATGAGCTGGGGCTGGATTCCATTACGATGGAAAAAGAAATGTCGCAAATATCCGCCCATGAAGTGGACCGGAATTTGCCGTTCATCAAATCTGTTCCGCTGGCCTTTGACAAAGGGCGCATGCGGGCCACGATGGAGATGGCGGAGCAGGGGCATAAAACGCCAGATTTCACCCCCATTCCCCGGACGGAAGTGGAATTTGTGCAACACCGTCACCATGCGCGGCGCTTTGGCAGGTTAAAGCCGCCCCCCAAACCAGATCCCGTGATTATGCCATTCAGCGGTGTCCGCTTTATGCCCGCATGGGACCAATATCGCGGGCGGCGCGTGTCATTGGTGGCTGTTGCCGATTATCCGGGCGCGGGGCCGAATGCGATGCAGTCACATCGGAATTTTTATATTGGACGCAGTGACCACGAAGTTGTTGAGATGGATATGTTCATCCTGCAGGCTATTATCAATTGGCTTCAAAACAACCCGAATGCCATACCTGAATTTGGTTTGATATGCCCGGTTCATTTTAAAACATTGTCCAGTATGGATGGAAAAGAACGGTATCGTTCTTTGTGCCAGAAAATTGATGATCGTATGAAGCAATTCATGTTGTTTCTGGTTATGGATGTTCCGGTCCATATGCCGTGGTTGAGCATGAATCATCTGGTATCGCCATTGAAAACATACAGTCGATTTTTGTGCGGTCAGGTTCCGCTGGATATAACCGATACAGATATTGAAGCGTTGCGTATGGCGGGATTTGATGTTCTGGGTGTCTTCATTGGTGATTCCGCGGCAGGTCGAACACATCGATCATTGGAGCCGGATCTGGAAAACTTCGTTCATCGTGCGCGAAAACATATTATCAATCGCACATTCATCATGGGGGCCGATGATGCCGATGCGGCCGTAGCGGCAGCGATGGCGGATATTCGGTTTATGGCGGGTGATGCCATTCATCCCTGTGTGCAAAATCCAGAGTCAGAACAGGATTTTTCGATGAACGAATTCTTCAGGTTATGGCGGAATGACCCGGCGCGGTCTGGTGGTGTTCATTAGGATTTAATAATGAATATTGTCTTCGCTGGGTTTACTGAAAATCTCTGCATTCTGCGACGTATTTCCGGTCTCAAAAATATCTTCCGATATAACCTTAAGCTGTCTTGCTTCGACATCCATTCTTCAGTGTAGGTGCGCACAATCATAGTACAACGGGTTTTAAAAATAAAAAATATTTCGGGAGAATGGGTAATGGTCGGTCAAGGGAATGTTCATCAAGAACAAAATTTCATGTCGTTTAAAAATAATGCTGTCCTGGGAAACGCACTGTCTGGGTTCTTTAACAAAAATGGGGTTGTCGCCGCAGGGCGGATGGAAATTTTAGGCTTGCGTACAATCCGTAATAATAGCGGAGCGCGATGGGAGACGCTGCATACTCAGGTCGCTGAAGTTTGTAAAACCGTCATCGGTAAATATATCAGCGACGATGATATGTGCGTCGAATTTCGTGATGATGCCTTTATCCTTCTTTTCACAGAAAATACGATTGTAGAAAGTGATTTGAAAATTACCCTGATCGCCGAAGAGATGAAGCGCAGCTTGCAGGCTTTGGACGGTGTGGATCAAATTAATGTCAAGAAAGATGTATCGCTGATCCAGATGACCGATCTGGATCACAATATACCGCTGGTGCAATCCATTACGGCGTTGTTTGAAAAAGGGCGCGTGAATGGGCAGATCCAGTTGACGGCATCGCGGTCGCCAAATTTCTCCTCTGTGTTACAGGCCGGGCACGAACGCGCGGCGCGTTTGCACCATGAAATGACGGCGCCGCATAAAACAGAAACCGGAGCCATGGATGATGTTCACGCGCTGCCCTTCACGGCGGTGCGATATATGCCGGTGTGGGATCATTATAAGGGGCGCAAAGTGGCCCAGATGGCTGTAGCCGATTATCCGGATGCTGGCGGACAGGCCATTCGGGCGCATGAAGCCTTTTATGCGGGCGCGCCGGGGGCCATGGTGATTGCCATGGATATGCTGGTGTTACGTACCGTCATTGCCTGGTTTCAGGCCAACCCCGATATGATCCCGGATTTTGGAATTATTTGTCCGGTGCATCATTACACCTTGTCCAGCATGGACGGGCAACAACGCTATCGCGCCCTGTGTCAGAAAATCGATGAGCGGATGAAAGCCTATATGCTGTTTATGGTGATGGATGTTCCATCCCATACGCCGTGGATGACATTGAACCGGATGATTTCACCGCTGAAAACATTCGGGCGCGTTCTGTGTGGCCGTGTATCGCTGACCAGCATTGGTGATGCGGATTATGAGGCCTTGCGGATGGCTGGTTTTGATGTGCTGGGTGTTATGGTGAATAACCCTGCATCCAATGGTGGCCGCGCGTACAAATTGATGGAAAGCGACATTCGGAATTTCGTAAAACGGACGCGCCGCCATTTGATCACCAGAACCTTCATGCTGGGGGCGGATGATCCCAAAGTGGCACTGGCCGCCGCCGCCGCCGATGTCCGATTCATTGCCGGGGACGCAATTCACGCCTGTGTTGCCGAGCCAGAGGCCAGTTTGGATTTTCACAAGGGCGGCTTCTTCCGCATGTGGCGCGAAGGGTTGGTCGGCGTTGATGTTAACTAACTGATTTTGAATGAATTTATTTATATCCAAACAGCCCGCGAAAAAAAACGGGCTGTTTGTGTAAGAAATCTGAAAAAGGTATTGAAATCCCGTGGCCGTTCCGATAACTATACGCCCACATTGAATTGCGGGCGTAGTTCAGTTGGTTAGAATGCCTGCCTGTCACGCAGGAGGTCGCGGGTTCAAGTCCCGTCGCTCGCGCCATTCAATGTAAAATAAAGAACCGGCTCTTTTTGGGCCGGTTTTTTTATTATTGCGTCGCGATATGTTGTGGTGCATCATTTCTGTGGCCGTATCCTACGGTCGTCTTCAGAATCTATTTTCATATTTATTCCTCTGTTTGCTTTCCTGAGCCTTCTCGAAAAGGGTTTTGTCATGAACAAAGCATTTTTGCTGTCTTCCGTCGCATGTCTTGTTTTTGGTGGGTCCATCGCAGCGTTGGCGCAGACCACACACAACGTTCCGGCCTTTGCCTCTGCGCCGTGCCGGTATTACCCGGGGCATATTGATGTTGAGGGGAAATACGGGGACCGCAAGATTGGGGAAACCTCAATCTTCCTGCCTGTGGCGTGTTCGCCGGATACGTTGCTTTTTTCCGACATTCGTTTGAAGGCCGATGACCAAAGCAACCGCGAAATCAATCTGGGGCTTGGAACGCGTTTTCTGAAAGAAGACGGGATTCTTGGCGGGTATGTGTATTTTGACCGCAAACGGTCTGGGTTCAGCGAAGAAATGCATTCGCAATTAACCGCCGGGGCGGAATGGCTGGCCGAAGAATGGGAAGTGCGCGCCAATGGTTATGCGCCGTTGACCGATGATGTTCTGGTCGATGCGGGATCGACGGCCAGTGACCCGTATTTATCCGGCACGGGATTGTTTGTTGATACTCAGGCCATGATTATCCGTGAACAGCCGTTGTATGGCGGTGATGTTGAAGCTGGGGTCAAAATTCCCAAAACGGATCTATGGATGCATTTGGGTGGATATAGCTTCAGCGGCGATGATTCACCAACCATGGTCGGTGTGCGGGCGCGGGCGCGGTATGAAATTACCGAGAATGTCGCCTTAACCGCCGAAGGGCAGTATGACGATGAACGGGGCCGGGACGGTTGGGTCGGGGCGCGTTTTACGTTGCCGTTTGGCGGATCGGACAAGGATTTGACCGGGCTGAAGGCGCGCATGACGGCATCGCCTGTGCGTGATGTTGATGTTGTGACATCCAGCAAGGCCGAAGCATCTGGGGCGGTGCAGGCGGTTGCAGTTTTGAACGTCACAACAGGCGTAGCGCAACGGATTATTTACATTGATAACCAGGCTGCGGGTGGCGGTGACGGGTCGATGGAAAATCCGTTTAACAATCTGACCGATGTGCAAGCCGCGTTACAGGACCATGATGTCGTTTATATCCATACCGGTGTTGGATCAAATGGTATGGATACGGGGCTTGCTATCAGCAATGCCGGGGTTCATGTGGTCGGGGCCGGAACGGATTTTGTCTATGACAGCAGCCGTTTTACCGCATCGGGGGTAGGCAATTTGAATAATGCGGTGCTGATTGCCGCGAATGCCGCGCCAACCTTAACCAACGGGGCCGGGGTTGGTATTACTGTAACGGCCAGCGATGTTTCTGTGTCCGGTGTGACGGTTGACGGGGCGACGGGGGCAGGGGTTCTGGTCGACAGTGTTGCGAATTTCACTTTGCACGACTCGACCGTCCAAAACTCCGGCGCACATGGCGTCTTTATTGATGCTGATAACGTGACCGGGGCCTATACATTGACCGATAATCTGTTGACCGGCAATGGAACGGCGGCGGGCAACGATACCATTCGTATTTATACGTCTGGTACATCCGATATTGATTTTAATGTCAGCGGCAACGAAGTCACGGGGAATAATTATCGTGGCATCCACATGGATCTTGCCGGGAATGCGACCGTTGATATCGATGTGCATGACAATGACGTGAATAATAACGTCGGCGATGGTTTCCGCATCGGGAATGCCACAGGCGGGGCCACCAACGTGGTGCTGAACGGGAACATTGAAAATAATAATTTCAGCAACGCGCTGACCGACAATATTATCGAACCGGATATTGATACATCGGGTCTGGTTATTCGTATGGATCAAAACATGACGGCGGGCAGCCTGGCCGATCGGTTGATGATTCATAACAACACGATGTCCGACAATTCGGAAGACGGTTTCGGGTTGTGGGCCTTTGGTGGCACGGTTTATGCGGAACTTTCCGATAACATCATGCAGGATAACCAGGATGATGGCGCCGAAATTCGGGCGCAGAATAACGGGGTTGTCGATGGGTTGATGGACGTCAATATCTATCGCAACACAGCCAGCGGCCATTCCGAAAACGGTATCCAGATCGATGCGCGTGCGGGCTCGGCTCAGAGTTATGCGCACTTCGATGGGAATACAACATACGACAACGCAGGTCGTGGTTTGTATGTGGCCACGCTTGAAGATGCGGGAACCGTGGGGTCTTTGGCTAATCCTGTCGTCATTGAAAATAATATTTCTTACAATAACGGCATTGGCATCGGTGCGGCGGCGGCTGTCGGGAATGGCAGTGAAATTCACACAGTTATTCGCAATAACCAAATCTATGACAATACGACAGACGGTATTTATCTGGAGGCTAGCGGCACAGCGAACAGCCTTGCGGTGACGGTTCAGGGGAATACCATTACCGGGAACGACAGCAACGGTATGGATGTGCGTACGGCCAATACCGGCATTCTGGACCTGGCCGTCGATGACAATGATGTGACAACATCAACGGCGCAGAATTTGTATTTTGATACGCGCAACACATCGACCGCGAATATCATTTTGACATCGAACCGGATCAGCGATGCGGGCGGCGATGGTGTCGAGTTTAATATTCAAGGGGATTCCGCCGTTACGGGATCAATGACGGACAACATCATTGAAGACAATACCGAATACGGCGTCTTCATCACGGCGCGCGATGCCAGTGGGCGGATGGGCACGGTTGGGACGGCCTATACCATGTCTGGCAATACGATCCGCGACAACGATATGTCGAATATGTATGTCCGCACGGCGGCGGGGGTGGCGCCCTTTGTCTATATCAGCATGTTTGACAACATCCTGACCGGATCGGCGCAACGCGGCATCGATATTAATGAGTTCGATAGTACGCTGGGCACCAATAACACGATCGTCGATATGGGCGGCGGCGTGTTTGCCAGCACGGGCGGCAACCAGATTTACGACAATGCCGGAATTAACGTTTACTATAATCCGGATATCGGGGCCTCGGTGCTGAAGGCGGAAAACAACTGGTGGGGACAGGATGCCGACCCATCCACATTTGATGAAGCATCCGACAGCGACGGTGCCAATGAATTTGGCAGCACAGGCGGATCCACGATTGATGCGTCCCCAAGGCTGAGTACAGCGCCGTAGAGAAAATGGTACTGGTCCAGTCGTCCCGAATTATGCAGGAGATTTAATCTCCTGCATTTTTTCTTTCATGCCATCCATGGTCAGTTTGTTCTTGGCCAAACGCAGGCAAAATTGGAATAAGGCCGCAGCCAGAAGGACCTGTATAGCGACGGGAATGGCGTCTGCATATCCGCCGGATTTGTAAGGCGGGGTTAAATCGATAATAGGGCGATAAAAGGCAGGATTTGAGTCTTCAAGAATGAGGGCAGAAAAGACATAGGCGCAGAGGAGGTAGACGATAAGAACAAACCCGTTATAGCGTGTCAGGCCAGGAATAAAGATGGTGTGGAATATAATTATATCCCGGGCGGCAAAAAGCGTGAGAGCCAAAAGCGGCGCTGCAAATAATTGTGCCCCATCATTTGTCATGATGCTGCCTTGCCATACAATCAGAGCCATGAGCAGGATTGTGGCCGCGGTTCCGCTGATGATCCATGGTGGCGTTGATCGGAATGCGGCGGTGTAGTCGCGGCGTTTCAGGGCGTTTGAAAATCGGGAATAGCCGATAAAGTTATTGGAGTAGCTGTATCCACCGATATACGTAACCCCAATCATGGCGGTGCAGGCGAATAACGTGCGGGCAAAACGAATTTGTTCGTCCATCAGGACACGGTCGCGCAGGATAATGTCTACACAGCCTGTGCTGTATATCAGCATGGTGAGCAGAAAAACGATCCAGACCCACGGTATAGTTTTATATTGCAGTTCAATGCGCATGGAGCGGTAAACGGCGACATGAGCCCAGAACAGGAAGAAGAAAAGACTATACAGGAAAAACCACGCGGAATGGATTTCGAAGCCGAACCAGTTGAGGGTAAAGAAAGCTTGTTCAGATGCGCCCGCTAAATATTGGAGCGGGCCGGCTGCGGAGATGCTCAAGCTGCCAAAGGCAAAGGCCGAGGCAACGAAAAAAGCAACGGCGGAAGAGAAAAGAGTGCTGCTTTGTCGAACTTTGTTATTGGGCAACGTCTGTAGCGCCATGATATAGGCACAGAGTTGGCCCAGATAGCCACATAGAATAAACAGGATCGGCCCGCTGAACATTGTTGAGATCGGATCGCTTGTGTCCTTTCCTGGTAGGAATTGGGCACTGAGCAGATAGATAGCCATGCAGATGGCTGTACAAAACCAATAGTAGCTGACGGCCCCAAAGAATTTTCCAAAGCCAAGCGACCACGCATTGAGCGATGACATGAGCTGGAAGTCCCATGTGCGATCTTTCAGTTCATCCCTGAACGCATTCGAGGCGGAGGAAACCGCGCCAATATAGAAAAAGAAGAAAGCGGCCGTCAGACTGATTTTATTGGCTGTTTCTGCAATATCGTCCTCGCCGCGCGCGATCAGATAAATAAAGATCAAAAGCAGGGCGGGAATTGCCAAGGCTTTAAACCACGAAAATTCAATCCATAAATTGCGGTGCAATTCCGGGTTCTTGAATGGGTTTGATGTGAAAATCGGGTTTATCGTCATGATGCGCGGGCCTGATTATTTTTGCGGGTGAGGTCGATGTACTGGTTTTGCAAAGTCTGTTTGTGTTCGTGGAAGGCCAGAACCGGGACGTTGGCAGCGACGAGGGCGGAGAGCAGGTGGGTTTGTTCCGCCGCACCGCCGTTTAGTTCGGCCAGGATGGTGTGGGTCTGTCCATCAACGGTGTTGGCGTTGACGACATTGATCTGGGACCGGATGGTCATCAGGTGCGGATGGGCGTCGTGGCTTTCGAACAGGCGGATGTGAACCATGCGCGTGGGCCGGGATTGATGAATGGCATCATTCAGATGCACGTGGTCCAGCACCTGACCGTTCTTAATGACCAGCATATCGGTGCAGTAATCTTCCAGTTCGGACAGGATGTGTGAAGAGACGATGCAGGTCACGCCCTGATCCCGCAGCGTTCGCAACAGGATCGACAGGCCGTGGCGGGAATCCGGGTCCATGCCCGAACCCGGTTCGTCCAGAACCAGCAGGTCGGGTTTGTGGATGATGGCCATGCCAATGCCAACCCGTTGCCGCCAGCCACGAGAAAGTTGCCGCGCCAGTGTTTTTTCATAAGTTTGAAGACCGAGAAGGGCGATGACTTCATCCACGCGTGCATTTTGTTCGCTGGCCGGGAGCTTGTAAGCGCGGGCCATGTACAGCAGGCAATGGCGGACGGTCAATTTCCCATAAAGTCCAAATGAGTCGGAAATGTAACCAATCCGGCGGCGGGCTTTGCGCGGGTCATCATAAAGATCATCGCCGAAAAGTTTGATGGAGCCGGAGATGGGCGTATCAAGGCCAGTGATGCAGCGAAGGAGTGTAGTTTTACCGGCGCCGTTCGGGCCGACCAGTGCGGTTGTTTGCCCGGCATGAATATCAAAGCTGACATCCTCGAGCGCTTTTTTCAGGCCGTAATCGTAATAAAGGTTTTGAACACTCAGTAACGGCATCAACAATGCTCCAAACTATATGATAATTTAAAGGCCTGAGAATTTTACGCGTAGTGTATGCAGTCTAATACCAAAGGTGGTGGTTGAAAATATTTAAACTGTAAACGGCAAGCGGCCATTAAATGCGAATAATTCTTAATCGCACCGCTTTGCATAAAAAGCCTGCTGGAAACTCTCGATCTGGGGCTTGTGGGGCGGGATTCTGTGGTTTATGAATGGCGCGTAAGTAATCTAACCCTCTGGAATCAGGCGGGAACCATGGCCCCTTCAGACCTTCTTCTGAACTATCTTCCGATCCTTATTTTTATCGTCATTGCGGGCGGCATGTCGGTTGCGATGATCGTGGCATCATTGCTGGCCGGGAAACGCAATCCCGATGTGAACAAGCTCTCCGCTTATGAATGCGGTTTCGATGCGTTCGACGATGCACGGCACAAATTTGATGTGCGGTTTTATCTGGTCGCCATCCTGTTCATCATCTTCGATCTGGAAGTTGCGTTCCTGTTTCCCTGGGCGATTACGCTGGGCGACATTGGCGTTTTCGGGTTCTGGTCCATGGTCACATTCCTCGGAATTCTGACCGTTGGATTCATATATGAATGGAAAAAAGGCGCGTTGGATTGGGAGTAATCAACAATGTCACATGATCGTCACGTCTTTACCGCACTGCCTGCGCCTCTTGAAACCGGATTGGTTATGCCACCCGCCGCGAAGCAGGACGTTGTGCCCGCCGCGATTTCAAAGCATTTGAATGAAAAAGGTTTTCTGCTGACGCAGGCCGATAATCTGTTCGACTGGGCGCGCACCGGGTCTTTGTGGCCGATGACGTTCGGTCTGGCGTGCTGTGCGGTGGAGATGATCCACGCGTATATGAGCCGTTATGACCTCGACCGTTTCGGCATGATTCCGCGCCCATCCCCGCGTCAATCCGACGTGATGATTGTGGCCGGGACGCTGACCAACAAAATGGCTCCGGCGCTGCGCCGTGTGTATGACCAGATGCCGGAACCCCGCTGGGTTGTTTCGATGGGGTCGTGCGCGAACGGTGGTGGGTATTACCATTATTCATACTCCGTCGTGCGCGGATGCGACCGGATCGTTCCGGTTGATATTTACGTGCCGGGATGCCCGCCGACCGCGGAAGCGCTGGTTTACGGGTTGTTACAATTGCAAAAGAAAATCCAGCGTGAAGACACGCGGATCGTTCGATAAGCGTAGAGGAGCGAGAAGATCATGTCCGATGAAGGCGCCCTCGAATCCATCATGGATCTGGCCGAACATATTCACGAAAGCCTGGACCGTGCGGTGATTGAACACACCGTTGAACGCGGCACGCCCGTGTTCACGATCAAGCGTGATCATATTATTCCGGTTCTGCAATTCCTGCGCGATGATATGGAGTGCCAGTTCACGACAATCATCGATATTTGCGGTGTCGATTTCCCGGATCGTCCGGAGCGTTTTGAGGTTGTTTACAACCTGTTGTCCATTACCCAGAACCAGCGCGTGCGCGTCAAACTGAGCGCGGCGGAAGATACGCCGGTGCCGTCCGTTGTCAGCGTGTTCAGCGGTGCAGGCTGGCTGGAGCGTGAAGTGTGGGACATGTATGGCGTGTATTTCACGGGCAACCCGGATTTGCGCCGTATTCTGACCGACTATGGTTTCGAAGGGCACCCGCAGCGTAAAGACTTTCCGCTGACCGGCTATGTTGAGCTGCGTTATGACGAGGAATTGAAGCGCGTGGTGTATGAACCCGTGAAACTGACCCAGGATTTCCGCCGGTTCGATTATACCAGCCCGTGGGAAGGTATGGTCGATGTGCAATTGCCAGGTGATGAAAAAGCGGTGAAGCCGAATTTCGGTTACCGTGATCCGAAGCAGAAATCCGTAGGAGGAGACGCGTAATGGGCTCCATAAAGAACGATAGTGCCGCGCTGGATATTGGCGAAGAAACACAAATCCGCCCGTACACCATGAACTTCGGCCCACAACACCCGGCCGCGCACGGTGTGCTGCGTCTGGTGCTGGAGATGGAAGGCGAAGTTGTTGAGCGCGCCGATCCGCACATTGGTCTGTTGCACCGTGGCACGGAAAAGCTGATTGAATATAAGACGTATATGCAGGCGGTGCCGTATTTCGACCGTCTGGATTATGTGGCCCCGATGAACCAGGAACACGCGTTCGCGCTGGCCACGGAAAAATTACTGGGCATTACGGTTCCGAAACGGGCGCAATATATCCGCGTTCTGTATTGCGAACTGGGTCGCGTTCTGAACCACCTTCTGAACATCACCACTTTTGCGCTGGATATTGGCGCGATTACGCCGGCCCTGTGGGGATTTGAAGAGCGTGAGAAAGGCATGGAGTTCTATGAACGCGTGTGCGGCGCCCGTCTGCACGCGAACTATTTCCGTCCGGGTGGCGTGTCACAAGATCTTCCGGCGGGTTTGCTGGATGACATGATGGATTGGGTTGAAAAATCCGTTCCGGCGGTCATTGATGACCTTGATGACCTGATGACCGGAAACCGTATTTTCAAACAGCGGACCGTGGATATCGGCGTTGTGACGAAGGAAGAAGCGCTGAACTGGGGCTTTACCGGCCCGATGTTGCGCGGATCCGGCGTTGCGTGGGATTTGCGTAAATCACAGCCGTACGAAGTTTACGCCGACATGGATTTCGACATTCCGGTTGGTAAAACGGGCGATTGCTATGCCCGTTATCTGGTTCGCATGGAAGAAATGCGCCAGTCGCTGAAAATCATGAAGCAAGCGATTCAACAAATGCCGGGTGGTCCGGTGAAGGTTGATGATCGCAAGATCGCACCGCCGTCGCGAGGGGAAATGAAATCCTCGATGGAGGCGTTGATCCACCATTTCAAACTTTACACTGAGGGATACCACGTTCCGGCGGGCGAAACTTATGCCGCTGTGGAAGCGCCGAAGGGCGAGTTTGGTGTGTATCTGGTATCCGATGGCAGCAGCCGTCCGTACCGTTGCCGTATTCGTGCGCCGGGATTCCTGCACCTGCAAGGGCTGGATTTCATGAGCCGTGGCCACATGCTGGCCGACGTGGTCGCCAATATCGGCTCCATGGACATCGTGTTCGGGGAGATCGACCGCTAATGCCTTTTATTCATACAATCATTCTGGCGGTATCGGCTGTGATCGGCTTGGCCATTACATGCTTTGTGACGACCCCGGCCCGTGCCGAAATGGGATGGGAAAGCATCGAAGCGTTCTGTGAAGACAGTGAAGGTCGCAATTTCGGTAAGGAAGGGCGCCAGCCCAATGGCCGCATCGCCGATGAAATGGTGATGGCGTTGGCCCCCGGCCGTTATACGGACGAAGAGGGCACGGTTGTTGAATTGACGGATAAGGGCGCGTTTATCATGACCCCGTCGAAACGCTTGAATGTGTTTGGCACCGAAGGCGACGATATCCTGATGGGTAAACGCGTGGCGGGATGCAGCAAGGAACAACTGTCCGAAGCTCTGCGCCGCAACCAGATTGCCGCGCCAACGGGCAAGCCGGAAAAAATTGACGATTTAAAGAAGTAGAAACGAACGGAGTATCGCCGTGAAAAAGCACGTCGACCTGAATGCAGATTATCAGCCGGAGAATTTTACCTTCCGCGACACCGCGCAGGTAGAGGAAATTATCTCCCGTTATCCGGAAGGCCGCCAGCGCAGCGCAACCATGCCGCTGCTGGATCTGGCGCAACGGCAATTGGCCGAAGATGGCGCGAAAGCAACGCCGCCGTTCGGTGGCTGGATTCCGCGCGCCGCGATGGATGAAATTGCCCGCATTCTGGATATGCCGAAAATCAAGGTGTACGAGGTTGCGACCTTCTACTCCATGTACAATCTGGCCCCGGTTGGGAAATATCTGGTGCAGGTTTGCACGACCACGCCGTGCTGGCTGTGCGGTGCAGGCGATATTAAAAAGGCCTGCGAAGATCATCTGGGCATCAAAACCGGCGAAAACACCAAGGACGGCATGTTCACGGTGGTGGAAGTGGAATGTCTGGGCGCGTGCGTGAATGCGCCGATGATCCAGATCAATGATGATTTTTATGAAGATCTGAGCCCGTTGCGCATGAAGGATATTCTGAGCGCACTGAAAGACGGGAAAGATGTTCCGGTTGGATCGCAAACGGGCCGTAAATGCTCCATGTCCGCCGCCGGGCCGACATCGTTGGAAGATCTGGCGAAGAAAGTTGGAGTTGTGTGATGTTGGACGATAAAGACCGTATTTTTACGAACATCTATGGTTGGGAACCCTATTCGCTGGACTACGCGAAAGCGCGTGGCGATTGGGACAACACCAAGGACATTATCGCGAAGGGCCGCGACTGGATCATCGATGAGATGAAAAAATCCGGTCTGCGCGGTCGCGGTGGTGCCGGTTTCCCGACGGGTATGAAATGGTCGTTTATGCCGAAGGAAAACCCGGATGGCCGCCCGAGCTATCTGGTCATCAACGCCGACGAATCCGAACCCGGTACGTGTAAAGACCGCGACATCCTGCGCAACGAACCGCATAAATTGATCGAAGGCGCGTTGATCGCTGGCTTCGCCATGAATGCGCACGCGGCGTACATCTACATTCGCGGTGAATTTTATAACGAAGGCTCCGCTGTCGTTAAGGCGATTAAAGAAGCGTATGCCGCTGGTCTGCTGGGAAAAAACGCGGCGGGGTCCGGTTGGGATTTTGACGTTATTTTGCACCGTGGGGCTGGGGCCTATATTTGCGGTGAAGAAACCGCGTTGCTGAACAGTCTTGAGGGCAAAAAGGGCGAGCCGCGGAACAAACCACCGTTCCCGGCGATGGCGGGTTTGTATTCCTGTCCGACGACGGTGAACAACGTGGAAACCATTGCCGTGGCGCCGACCATTCTGCGCCGTGGTGGTTCATGGTTTGCGGGCATTGGCCGGGATGAGAAAAACACGGGCACGAAATTGTTCTGTGTGTCCGGTCACGTCAACAACCCGTGCAACGTCGAAGAAGCCATGGGCATCACGCTGAAAGAGCTGATCGACAAGCATTGCGGCGGTGTTCGCGGTGGTTGGGACAATCTGTTGGCGGTTATTCCGGGTGGTTCATCCACACCGTTGCTGCCGCGTGACGTGTGCGACACGGTTATTATGGACTTTGACTCCCTGCGGGCGGCGGGCTCCGGCCTTGGCACCGCTGGCGTGATCGTCATGGATAAATCGACGGACATCGTCTACGCCATCGCGCGTCTGGCCGAATTCTACAAGCATGAATCATGCGGCCAATGCACGCCGTGCCGTGAGGGCACGGGCTGGATGTGGCGCGTGATGACCCGCATGGTCAAGGGCAACGCAACGGTTGAGGAAATCGACATGTTGTGGGATGTGACCAAGCAGGTTGAAGGGCACACCATTTGTGCCTTGGGTGATGCGGCGGCTTGGCCGATCCAAGGATTGATCCGCCATTTCCGTCCAGAAATGGAAAAACGCATCATGGAATATCGTAAAATTGCGGCGAGGGCAGCATGAGCAAAGTGACCCCATTACGCCGTGTGAAAAAATCCGGGATCTTGACCGCGATGTGGGTCGAGTTGCCGTATGCCACGCCGGAAGATCAAGCCAAGGCTGACAAGCTGAACAAAGAAATCAATGGATGCGGGTTCCGCACAATGCGCGCGGCCTATGATTGGGGCGTAAAGCTGTTCAACAAGCCGAAGCTGGATAAAATTAAATTTGAAAGCGGCGATCTGGTGAAAGTTTTTAAAACCGTCACCGAAGGCGATGTGCAGTGGGAAGGCACGGTCGATTATGACCGTAGCCAGTATCATCATGGCCTGCAAAAAGGTCTGCAGCCGCGGGAGTGGACGGGCATGTTCCATGCCGCCCTGCCGGCACGGTTGGAGCGCAAGGACGGACGCGTTCTGTTCGGTGCGCTGAATGCGTTTTGTGAAACGGGAACCGAAGGGTTTATCTGGTCCGTCCATGAATATGGCCGCCCCGGGTATGATGGTTTGAATTGTCTGGATGAAGGCGACAAGCTGACCGTTTACAAAAATGTTCGTAACGGTGAGATCGAATGGCAAGGTGTGCTGGATTTCGGACCGGAAAAAGCTGAAAAATTGGGCTGGAGCGAAATTTTGCGCCAGACGCTGCACGTTCCGACCAAGGATTGGTTGCAGATGTCGTGGGATCGCCGCCCGGTGATCGTTGAAGCCCGCAACTGGACACAGCGGATGAGTAAGCAGGAAGCAAAACCATGCCAAAATTAAAGATCAATGACATCGAAGTCGAAGTCGAAAAGGGCACGTCGATCCTTCAGGCCGCTGAAATGCTGGGAATTGAAATTCCGCGTTTCTGCTACCACGACCGCCTGACCGTTCCGGCCAACTGCCGTATGTGTCTGGTCGAGGTTAAAGGCGGACCGCCGAAGCCGCAGGCCTCGTGCGCGCTGGCCTGTGCCGACAACATGGAAGTTTTCACGGAAACCGACATGGTGAAAAAGGCACGCAAGGGCGTGATGGAAATGCTGCTGATCAACCACCCGCTGGATTGCCCGATTTGCGACCAAGGCGGTGAGTGCGATTTGCAGGATCAGGCCGTTGGTTATGGGTATGACCGCTCGCGCTATTACGAAAGCAAACGCGCGGTGAAGGACAAGGATTTCGGCCCGCTGATCAAAACCGTCATGACCCGTTGCATTCAATGCACGCGGTGTGTGCGTTTTGGTGAAGAAATTGGCGGCGTGTCGGAACTGGGCCTGCTGAACCGTGGCGAAGATGTTGAAATCACCACATTCGTTCAGGCGGCGGTGTCCACCGAACTGTCCGGTAACATGATTGATGTGTGCCCGGTTGGCGCGTTGACATCCAAGCCCTATGCGTTCCAAGCCCGTCCGTGGGAATTGAAAAAAACCGAAACCATCGATGTGATGGATGCGGTTGGTGCGAACATTCGCGTGGACAGCCGTGGTACGGAAGTCATGCGTGTTTTGCCGCGTTTGCACGAAGATGTGAACGAAGAATGGATTGATGACCGCACACGCTTTGCCTATGACGGGTTGAAGCGTCAACGTCTGGATCGTCCGTTCGTGCGTGATGAAAACACGGGCCGCCTGCGCGCGGCGGAATGGGACGAGGCGTTTGCAATTCTGGCCCATCGTATGCGGTCCACGAACCCGAGCGCTGTTGCGGCTCTGGCTGGTGATCTGTGCGATCTGGAATCCATGGTCGCGTTAAAAGACCTGATGGGCGTGATTGGCAGCCGTAATCTGGAATGCCGCACCGATGGGGCCGCGTTTGATCCGACGGTGCGTGCGGGTTATGTGTTCAACACCGGCATTACCGGCATTGAACAGGCCGACGCAATCCTGCTGGTGGGAACCAACCCGCGAGCGGAAGCCGCGATGATCAATGCGCGCATTCGCAAGACATGGCGCAAGACCAAGGTGAAGGTTGGCGTGATTGGTGAAAACCATGATCTGTCATACCCGACCACCTATCTGGGGGCCGGGGCCGATACGCTGAAGGACATTGCAGCGGGCAAGGGTGCCTTTGCCGATATTCTGAAAGGTGCCAAACGCCCGATGATTATCGTGGGCATGGGTGCATTCCGCCGGGCCGATGGCTTGGCTGTGCATGCGCTGTGCCGTGATGTGGCCGACATGTGCAACGCGGTGCGTGATGACTGGAACGGTTTCAACGTTCTGCATGTTGCGGCCTCTCGCGTTGGGGCGTTGGATATTGGGTTCGTGGCGGGCAAGGCCTTGCTGGATGTATCCGGCATGGAACTGGTTTACCTGCTGGGTTGTGATGATGCGGTGGTGGTGGATGCCATTCCGCAATCGGCGTTCGTTGTGTATCAGGGTCACCATGGTGATGCCGGTGCCGCCCGTGCCGATATCATTCTGCCGGGGGCTGCCTATACCGAAAAAGACGGCCTGTATGTGAATACAGAGGGCCGTGTGCAGATGGGCCGTGCGGCGGTCTGGCCAGTGGGCGAAGCGCGTGAAGACTGGAAAGTCATTCGTGCCCTGTCCGCATGGATGGACCATCCGTTGCCGTATGATGATTTGGCGGGTTTGCGTTCACGCATCGTGCATGAATGGCCGCATCTGGGTCAGGTGGATACGTTGGCCGGATCACCGTGGCGCAGCTTTGGCGCGTCAGGCATGGTCAATTCCGGTGCTTTCGTTCCGGCGGTGAAGAATTTCTACATCACGAATGTGGTGACGAAGGCTTCGCTGACCATGGCGAAATGCGCGACAACATTTGCCCGCAATGGTTTTGCGGCTGAACAAATCGCGGCGGAGTAAGGCGTAACCAATGACCGGAACCACGAACAACAGACGGATCGTTTTGGTAATGGGGGCCCATGTGGCCGCCATGGCCATGGCCCGTGTGCTGGCCGAACATAATGTCGGTGTGGTTGTTGTGGGTGGAAATACAAATGAAAAGATTCAAGACCGCGATCTTGAATCCATCGTTCTGTCGAGCCCGCATGTTCTGGGGCGTATGCCAGAGATTGAACCGCTGATACTGCCGAAACTCGACACGCCGACTTATACATTCAATCATCACAGCGACCCGGCTTTTCAGGCTCATCGCTCCTTTGATGACCGGATGATCAAGGCCAAACAACCTCACTACGGCGCGCGGATGCACGCCCGTACCTATCCAAAATAAGGGTAAATAAATGCAAATCGACATGCTTGCACTTTGGACGACATACGGACTGCCCGGCGCCATTATGGTGGGTCAGATCCTGTTGATGATCGTGGCGGTGGTTCTGGCCGTGGCGTATTTGACCTATGCGGAACGTAAAGTTCTGGGCGCGATCCAGCGTCGTCAGGGGCCGATGACCGTGGGGCCGTTCGGGTTGCTGCAACCGATTGCCGATGGCGTCAAATTGCTGTCCAAGGAAACCATTATCCCGTCGCAGGCCAACGCCCCGGTGTTCCTGTTGGCGCCGATGCTGTTGTTTACGCTGGCGCTGGTCGCGTGGGCGGTTATTCCGGTGAATTTGAAATGGGTGATTGCCGATATTAACGTCGGCATCCTGTATCTGTTCGCCATTTCGTCGATGGGCGTTTATGGCGTGATCATGGCCGGTTGGGCATCGAACTCGAAATACGCATTTCTGGGCGCCATGCGTTCGGCATCGCAAATGGTGTCGTACGAAGTGTCCATGGGTCTGGTGATCGTCACCGTATTGCTGTGCGTTGGGTCGTTGAACCTGACCGACATTGTGATGGCACCGCGTCCGGTGTGGATGCAGGCCTTGCTGTTCCCGATGTTTATTGTGTTTTTGGTCTCCATTCTGGCCGAAACCAACCGCGCGCCGTTCGACTTGCCGGAAGGTGAATCGGAATTGTCCGGCGGGTTCATGGTTGAATATTCGTCCATGGCGTTCGCGCTGTTCTTCCTGGGTGAATATGCCAACATGATTTTGATGTCGGCCATTACCACCGTTCTGTTCCTCGGGGGCTGGTTGCCGCCGTTCGGAATTTCGGAACTGGCCGTTGTTCCGGGCGTGATCTGGTTCATTGTGAAGGTCTGCGCCGTTCTGTTCTTCTTTATCTGGGCTCGCGGCACATTCCCGCGTTACCGTTACGACCAATTGATGCGCTTGGGCTGGAAAATCTTCCTGCCGTTCAGCCTGATCTGGGTTGTTCTGGTGGCGGGTACGCTGTTGGCTTTCGATGCTTTGCCGTAAGGGGTAATGAGTATGACACTCGATTATATCGCACGCAGTTTCCTGCTGTCTGAAATCGTCAAGGGCATGGCGCTGACGTTCAAATACATGTTCAAGCCCCGGGTGACGATCAACTACCCGTATGAAAAGGGTCCGATTTCCCCGCGCTTCCGCGGCGAACACGCCTTGCGCCGTTACCCGAACGGGGAAGAGCGTTGCATCGCCTGCAAACTGTGCGAAGCGATTTGCCCGGCATTGGCGATTACGATTGAGGCCGAACCGCGCGATGACGGTTCCCGCCGCACAACGCGTTACGATATTGATATGACCAAGTGCATTTATTGCGGCCTGTGCGCCGAAGCGTGCCCGGTCGATGCGATTGTTGAGGGTCCGAATTTCGAATTCGCCACCGAAACGCGCGAAGAATTGTATTACAACAAGGACCGTCTGCTGGCCAACGGCGACCGTTGGGAAGCGCAGATCGCCGCAAACCTGGCGGCGGATGCGCCATACCGTTAAGGGCCAATAAAAGCCCGGCAAATATGAACACCCCGGAAGATTCTTCCGGGGTGTTTTGATTCTGCTGTCATTGAAAATCAAGCTGTTCCAACAATTTTAAAATGGCATGAAAATTGCAACTACCCCGCGACGTGTACAACAATTGCCGAGGTGTGGTTATGGCGGGTATGGATGGAATCAAAGTGAGTTCGCTCACGATGTTCAATTTTGATCTAACAAAATCGCTGACGAAAAAGGCCGATCCCGATTTCATGGCGAAGATCGAAAAGATTAAGGAGCTTGAATACACCAAGCCCAAAAATCTGGAAGATCACCCATCGCAGAAACTGTATGCCGAAGTGGTCGTGGACGGAAAAACCGTGGCCAAATTGTATAATGGCGGATCGGTTGAAACATCGAACGCGGCGTATGGGAAGATTTCAAAACTGGATAGCGTGTTCGATCCGCAAGGATCGGGGCCAGCGTTGGCCCAGCAGCGCGCGGAAGACATTGCCAAGGCCTTGGGTGGCACCGTGGTGATGAGCGAAGATGCGCTGACCCCGGCGCAATGGGCGAAAGTTCCGCCTGTGGAATTTGAAGTTGATTATGCGGCGATGGCCGCCGATGCCGCGCGTGAAAGCGCCGAGGCCCGTGACGGGTCCGCCGAAACTTTGGTCAAAACCCAGATTATTGCGACCCAGCAGAATGAAGGCGCGCCCGAGGAGCCAGAGGAAGAAGAAAATAGTGCGGTGGATGAGTTCCTTGAATTTGCGTCCATGTCCTATGAGGAAAAAGTGCGCGCCATGATCTTGAAAAGTGCCGGCGTGACGGAAGAGGAATTGGCGGCGATGTCACCGGAAGAGCGCGCCAAGATCGAAGAAAAGATTCGTGAAAAGGTCGAGGAGGCCGTTAATAACGGCGAATTTGCCTGATCACACAGGTCGTTGCCAGATGTATATGAAATGTCCTAGGTTACGACCATGGAAGATCATCTGGCCGACCCGATTTATACCCCACCAAACGACCCCGTGGTTATCATCTATCAGGATGATGACCTCTTGGTCGTTGAAAAGCCGAGTGGATTGTTGCACGTCCCCGGAAAAGATCCGCGTTTGTGGGACTGTCTGGATGTGCGGGTTCGAAAATTATTTCCGAAGGCATCGATCATTCATCGCCTTGACCGTGATACGTCCGGTGTTGTCGTGATGGGCTTGAATAAAAAGGCCCATGCCTTTATCGCGGCCCAGTTTGAAAACCGCACAGCGCAGAAAATTTATATCGCCCGTGTCTGGGGGCGGATGGACGGCGAGGGCGGTCATATCAATTTACCGTTGGGCATCGACGTCGATCGCAAGCCGCGCCACCGTGTCGATCACGACAAGGGCCGTTCGGCGCAAACGGATTGGGAGGTGATTGCGCGTGAAGAAAACGCAACGCGCGTGCGGTTATTCCCGCGCACGGGGCGCACGCATCAATTGCGTGTCCATATGCTGGCCATCGGCCATCCTATATTGGGGGATGCGTTTTATGCCGATGGTGATGCGCTGGCCGCAGCGGATCGGTTGCAATTGCACGCCGAACAATTGCGCTTTGTTCATCCATCAACGGGCGAAGAATGTACGTTTATCGCGCCCTGTCCGTTTTGACATCAGGCCATAAAAAACCCGCGAGATTATCGCGGGTTTTTTTAATTCTTACGTGCGTCGCGTATTACTGCGCGTTCTGGAACAACATACCAACCGGCATGTGGTAATACAGGCTCAGCACTTCCGCACCCGGGTTTTCATCGTCCAGGCTCGCGTTAGAGATATGGGACAGGCCAGCGCTGACGCTGGATGCGTTTTCGAATTCATAGCCAACTTCAATCTGGCTGCGGAATTCAATAACGTGGCCCAGATCCTTGCCACCACCATCATTGTACAGGCCAACGGCCAAGCTTGGGGTCAGGAAGAAATTGTTCCCAAAATGATAGTCATAATACAGGCCTGTGCCAACCCAACCGCTGCCGTCCGATGTATATTCAATCCCGGCCATCGGCTTGATCTGCCAGATCAACGGATCGGCCCAGCGATATTCGGCGCGCATATCCATGGCGCCCTCATCGTCAAAAACGTCGAAATAGCCAACCGAGAAGCTGATTTTGTCATAATCACCAGCGTGTGCGGGGGTGCCAATAAAGGCGGTGGTCAGAAATACGCAGAGCGCCATCAGCGGCAAAACGATGTTTTTCACGGTTATTGTCCTAGTGATTTGATTAAAAACAAGAAATTGCATACGCGGGTCTGGTCGCATTCTTCTCCGGCGGCGGAGAAAAATCAATAGAAATATTAGTGGATTTGCACAGATACGGACCTTGCGGTGCGGCGCTGGTCATACTAGAAAGGGGCAACGCCGCCAAACGGGTCCATCTGCTTGGTGCAAAACAAAAAAGTGCTGTTTGATACATCATGATTCAAGCCATCGCCTTCTATCTTTTCGCCGCTGTTCTGGTCCTAAGCGCCATCATGGTTATTACGGCCCGCAACCCCGTGCATTCGGTTCTGTTCCTGATCCTCGCGTTCTTTAACGCGGCGGGATTGTTCATCTTACTCGGGGCCGAATTTATCGCCATGATTTTGGTGATCGTTTATGTCGGGGCGGTCGCGGTTTTGTTCCTGTTTGTCGTGATGATGCTGGATATCAGCTTCGCCGATCTGCGCAAGGGCGCGATGCAGTATGTTCCGCTGGGCTTGTTGCTCGGCATCGTTCTGCTGACCGAACTGGTGATGATGTATACGGCGTGGGGCGCGGCACCGCAGGCCAACCATGCCAACCCGTTTGATAAAGCAGGCGACATCACAAACTCCGAAGCTTTGGGGCAGATCCTCTATACCAACTACGTCATGGTCTTCCAGATGTCGGGTCTGGTTCTGCTGGTCGCTATGATCGGGGCCATTGTTCTGACGCACCGTGTTCGTCCGGGCGTCCGCAAACAGAAAATTGCGGACCAGAATGCGCGGACCGTCGACGACGCGATGGAAATTGTAAAAGTAACACCGGGTACGGGGGTTTAAGCCATGATGATGGAAACATTATTGAATATTGGTTTGGTCCATTACCTGACACTGGCGGCGATTTTGTTCACGTTGGGCGTGTTCGGGATTTTCCTGAACCGTAAAAACGTGATCGTTATCCTGATGTCGATTGAATTGATGCTGTTGGCGGTCAACGTCAACTTCGTCGCGTTTTCATCCATGATGAATGATCTGGCGGGACAGGTTTTTGCCATGTTCATCCTGACCGTTGCCGCGGCGGAAGCCGCCATCGGTCTGGCCATTCTGGTCGTGTTCTTCCGCAACCGCGGCACCATCGCGGTTGAGGACATCTCTACGCTTAAGGGCTAAAAGCAAATGGAACTGATTGCCGTTTTTGCGCCGCTTCTGGGGTTCGTTATCGCCTTTCTGTTCGGGAAACAGATCGGTGACAAGGGGGCGCAGTTTGTAACCTGCACCGGTTTGATCATGGCGGCTGTTGCGTCATGTTCCTTGTTCTACAGCGTGATTATTCAATCACAACCCCATGTGGTCAGCCTTGAAAACTGGATCACCGTGGGTGATTTCACGGTTGATTGGGCGTTGCGGTTTGACCAATTGTCCGTGGTGATGATGTGCGTCATCAACATCGTTTCGGCCTGCGTCCACGTTTATTCCGTTGGGTATATGAGCCATGATCCGTGCAAGGCGCGGTTTATGGCGTATCTGTCCCTGTTTACCTTCGCGATGTTGATGCTGGTCAGCGCCGATAACATGGTCCAATTGTTCTTCGGTTGGGAAGGGGTCGGTCTGGCGTCTTACCTGTTGATCGGGTTCTGGAACCATAAACATTCCGCCAATGCGGCGGCTGTGAAGGCGTTTGTGGTCAACCGTGTTGGCGATTTTGGTCTGGCTCTGGGTATTTTCACCATCTTCATGGTCTTTGGCACGGTGCAGTTCCAAGCTGTCTTCGATCAGGCCGCCCAGCACAAGGACACGATGTTCAACTTCCTCGGCTATGAGGTTCATGCCCTGACGCTGGCGTGCCTGCTGCTCTTTATGGGCGCGGTTGGTAAATCGGCGCAGTTGGGTCTGCACACATGGCTGCCGGATGCGATGGAGGGCCCGACGCCTGTATCCGCCCTGATCCACGCGGCGACGATGGTGACGGCGGGCGTGTTCCTGGTGTCCCGATTCTCGCCCGTGTTCGAATATGCGCCGACCGCGTTGATGGTTGTTTGCATCTTCGGTGCGGTGACGGCTCTGGTCGCGGCCACCATTGGCCTGACGCAGTTTGATATTAAACGTGTCATCGCTTATTCGACGATGAGCCAATTGGGTTACATGTTCTTTGCCTTGGGCGTTTCGGCGTATCCGGCGGCCATGTTCCATTTGACGACGCACGCGTTCTTCAAGGCTTTGCTGTTCTTGGGCGCGGGTTCGGTGATCCATGCCATGTCCGACGAACAGGACATGCGCAAAATGGGCGGTATCTGGCACCTGATTCCCTCGACCTACATCCTGATGTGGGTGGGGTCGTTGGCGCTGGCGGGTATGCCGTTCTTTGCCGGGTATTATTCCAAGGACATGATTTTGGAAACGGCCTTCGCCGACCATACATGGTTCGGAACGATGGCGTATTGGTTCGGGATCGTGGCGGCGTTGCTGACCGCGTTCTATAGCTGGCGTTTGATTCTGATGACCTTCCACGGCAAACCGCGCGCGGATGAAAAGGTTATGGCGCACGTCCATGAATCACCGTTGATTATGCTGTTGCCGCTGACGGTTCTGGCTGCTGGTGCGATTTTGGCGGGTTCCGTATTTTATGGCGGATTCGTTGGTTCACCGAATGCGGCAGGTCATGCGAATGACATTCTGAACATGACCGGGTTGGTCAATGTTTGGGACAAGATGCATTTCTGGGGCAGCTCGATCTTCGTTCTGCCGGAAAATGACACGGTTGAGGCCGCACACCATGTGCCGACGTGGGTCAAGGTTCTGCCGATCTTCGTGGCCAGCGCCGGGATTATTCTGGCCTACATCTTCTACATGTTTGCGCCGAAAATGCCGTCGATCATGGTGAAGGTGTTCAAGCCGATCCACGCGTTGTTCTTCAACAAATGGTGGTTTGATGAACTTTATGACCGCGTCTTCACGCGCAATGCGTTCCGTTTGGGCCGATTCTTCTGGCAAACCGGTGATAAGAAAATTATCGATGGTTGCGGGCCGGATGGTGTGGCCAGCATGTATGCGCGTTTCGCAGGCGTGATGAGCCGCTTCCAGACAGGATATGTCTTCCAATACGCATTCGTGATGATGATCGGACTGATCGGCCTGGTGTCGTGGTTCGTCTTCCGCGCGACAATGGGACAGTAAAGACCCGGATAAAGGTGTAATCTAAGATGATTGATTTTCCGATCCTTTCGCTTCTGACCTTCCTGCCTTTGGTGGGGGCGTTGTTTATCCTGACCATCCGGGGTGATGCGCTGGTCGTTGCGCGCAATGCACGGTTTGCGGCGCTGTATACCAGCCTGTTCACCTTTGCGCTGTCCCTGTACATGATGAATAATTTCGACGGGTCGACGGCGTCGTACCAGTTCGTTGAAAAATCGACATGGTTCCCGGGGCTGAATATCGGCTACCACATGGGCGTTGATGGTTTGTCCATGTTCTTCGTCGTGTTGTCGGCCTTCCTGACGCCGATCTGTATTCTGGCCAGCTGGACGTCGATCACGTCGCGGGTGAAGGAATATATGGTGGCGTTCCTCGTGCTCGAAACCTTTATGATCGGCACGTTCTGCGCTCTGGATGCCGTGCTGTTCTATGCCTTCTTCGAAGGTGTGTTGATTCCGATGTTCCTGATTATCGGGATCTGGGGTGGCAAGCGCCGGGTTTATTCCGCGTATAAATTCTTCCTCTACACGCTGCTGGGCTCGGTTTTGATGCTGGTGGCCTTGCTGTACATGTATTTCCAGGCGGGCACGACGGATATTCCGACCCTGATGGAACATGGCTTCCCGCGTGATGTGCAATTCTGGCTGTGGCTGGCTTTCTTCGCCAGCTTCGCGGTCAAGATGCCGATGTGGCCGGTCCATACATGGTTGCCCGATGCCCACGTTGAGGCCCCGACGGCTGGCTCGGTCATTCTGGCCGGTGTTCTGCTGAAAATGGGCGGTTACGGTTTCCTGCGATTCTCCATCCCGATGCTGCCCGAGGCGACCGAGTTCTTCGCCCCGATGGTGTTCGGCCTGTCGATCATCGCCATCATCTACACCTCGCTGGTCGCGCTGGTGCAGGATGATATGAAGAAGCTGATTGCGTATTCATCCGTCGCCCACATGGGGTATGTGACCCTCGGTCTGTTCACCATGACAGCGCAGGGGATTCAGGGCGGTATCTTCCAGATGATCAGCCACGGGATCGTATCCGCCGCGCTCTTCCTCTGCGTTGGTGTCGTTTATGACCGTCTGCACACGCGGGAAATTTCCCGGTATGGCGGCGTGGTCAAAAACATGCCGAAATACGCCGTTGTGTTTATGATCTTTATGCTGGGCTCCGTTGGCCTGCCGGGCACGTCCGGGTTCGTTGGTGAATTCCTCGCATTGCTGGGGGCATACCGTGTGGACACGCTGGTGGCCGTGCTGGCGACCACGGGTCTGATTTTGGGGGCGCCTTATATGCTGATCCTGTATCGCCGCGTGATCTTTGGCCCGCAGGTGAACGAGGATGCGGCCGAAATGCTGGACATGAACTGGCGCGAAATCGTCTGTCTGGTTCCGCTGGCGATTCTGACCATCTGGCTGGGCGTGTTCCCAAATATGGTTTTGAACAAGGTTCAGCCCTCCGTCGATCATTTGATCAGCCGGTATGAAGCCGCCCTGACAACAACGAATACGGCGACGACGAACACGGCAACCACCACTATGACCACCACCGATACCGGCAACGCTGTTGCGGGAGAAAATCAATGAGTAATGAAGTGATCGCGGTTGAACAGGCCGTAGAGCATGTTGTCGAGAAAGCCGCCGATGTCGTGGCCATTGCGGAAACCCATCTGGTGGCATCATCCATGTTTGGCGCGGCCATTCCGGAAATGTTTCTTGCCGTGGCGGGCATGATGCTGCTGATCTTCGGCGTCCTGCGCGGCAATGATGGCACGCGGGCCGTGTGCTGGGGCACCATTGGCGCCTTTATCGTGACGGCCTTGTTCCTGACGGGACTGGATTGGGACCGGGCGCTGGCGTTTGATGGCATGTTTGTTTCCGATCGCTTCGCGATCTTTGCCAAATTCCTGATTTTGGCCGGGTTGGCGGGTGCGCTCGCGATCTCTGTGCGTTATTTGTACCAAGAACGCATGGCGCGGTTTGAATACCCCGTGCTGGTGTTGTTTGCGGGCCTTGGCATGTTGCTGATGGTGTCGGCGAATAACATGCTCTCGCTCTATGTTGCGCTCGAATTGCAATCGCTCAGCCTGTATGTTCTGGCCGCGTTCCGTCGTGACCATGCGCGTGCGGCCGAAGCCGGGATTAAGTATTTCGTCCTTGGCGCGCTGGCGTCGGGGATGTTGCTGTTCGGTATTTCGCTGATCTACGGCTATACCGGGTCGCTCAGCTTTGACACGATTGCCGCTACCTTGGGCGAAGCCAATGCGAGCGAGGCCGGCATTACCGCCGGAGCCATCGTGGGTATGGTGTTCGTTCTGGTTGGTTTGGCGTTCAAAATCTCCGCCGTTCCGTTCCATATGTGGACCCCGGACGTGTACGAGGGCGCACCAACTCCGGTCACCGCGTTGTTCGCCATTGTTCCGAAAATTGCGGCAATGGCCCTGCTGACCCGTCTGCTGTTTGGTCCGTTCGGGGCCATGATGCCGGATTGGCAACAAATCATCTGGATTCTGGCCGCTGGCAGTATGGTGGTTGGGGCCGTGGCTGGTTTGGCGCAGAACAATATCAAACGCCTGCTGGCGTACAGCTCTATCGGTAACATGGGCTATGTCCTGCTCGGCCTGCTGGCCGGAACGGAAGAGGGCGTGGCCGCCGTTCTGTTCTACCTCGCCATTTATATGGTGATGACGCTGGGCGTGTTTTCGATCGTCCTGATCATGCGCCGTGATGATGTTGCGGTTGAAACCATCGATGATCTGGCGGGTCTGTCCCGGTACAAGCCGGCTTTGGCCTATGCCATGGCGTTGCTGTTGTTCTCGATGAGCGGTATTCCGCCGTTGGCCGGGTTCTTTGGCAAGTTTCTGGTGTTCAAGGCCGCTGTGGCGTCGGGCTTCTATGTTCTGGCGGTGCTGGGCGTTGTCGCTTCGGTTGTGGCCGCGTTCTACTATCTGCGTCTGATCAAGGTCATGTTCTTTGACGAAGCCGCCGATCCGTTCGACGGTGAAATTGGTACGACCAAGCGTCTGGTGTTGACCGTTTGTGTTGCGCTGGTGGTTGGTTTCGTCCTGATGCCGGATACGTTGGTGGAAACCACCCGCGCGGCGGCCAGCGCCCTGTTCGGGCAGGCTCTCTAAGCCATGACGATGCGTTGGGACTGTCGTGTCTATGACAGTCTGCCATCGACTCAGGATGTCGTCCGGGCGGAATTATCCGCCGGGGCGGACGAGGGGCTGGTGGTTCAGGCCGCGGTTCAAACCGCGGGCCGGGGACGCCGTGGCAATCAATGGGTGTCACCCGTTGGCAATCTGTATATGTCGATCTTGCTCAAACCGGCTTGCGCCCCTGCGCTGGCCGGGCAAATGGCGTTTGTCGTTGCGCTGGCCGTGGCCGATGCGGCGCATGAACTGACCGGGCAGCAGGGCGATGGCCTGACCCTGAAATGGCCGAATGATGTTCTGGTCGATGGGGTGAAATGCGCGGGCATTTTGCTGGAAAGCGATCTGGGCCCGGCGGGAATGGTGGATGCGCTGATCATCGGTACGGGTATCAATATCAATGCCGCCCCGGCGGACCGCATCGGTCTGGCGCAACTGGCCGGGCATGAATTGGACGTCATCATCGTGCGGGACCGGGTTTTGCACCATCTGGGGCGTCTTTATACACGCTGGAAAACCGACGGGTTTGGATGGGTTAAAGAGGCATGGATGGTGCGGGCGCATGGCCTGAACACGCTCATCACCGCCCGGCTGCATGGCGGGGATGTATCGGGTACATTCCTTGGTATTGATGATAACGGGGCCTTGTTGCTCCAAACCCCGGATGGATCGGTGCAAATCGTTCATGCGGGTGAGGTCTATTTTCCAAACAACGCTTAAAAAACATTGATAATCCGCCAAATACCTGCACAATCGCCCCATGACAAAAAAGAGCAATAAAAAGACGCGCAGCGTCGCAGATTTTTCCATCGATCCTGATTTCGTCCACTTCATCCCGCTGGGGGGGAGTGAGCAATTCGGCGTGAACCTGAACGTCTATGGGTATCAGGGCAAATGGCTGGCCATTGATTGTGGCCTCGGTTTCGCCGGGCACCGTTTCCCGGGCATTGACCTGTTGTTGCCCGACCCGGAATTTATCGCGGACCGTGCCGATGATCTGGTTGGCTTGATCGTGACGCACGCGCACGAAGATCATATTGGCGCCGTTGCGCATTTGTGGTCGCGTTTGCGGTGCCCGATTTATTGCACGGCGTTTACCGCCAGCGTCCTGCGCCAAAAATTCAATGACCTGCCGGGCAGCAGCAATGCGAAAATTCATGTGGTGTCGCCGGGGCAGATGTTAAACCTTGCGCCGTTTGAAATGGAATTTATCCATGTTGCGCACTCGATCCCGCAGGCGGTCGCCGTTGCAATTAAATCGCCGCATGGCCATATCGTGCACAGCGGTGATTGGAACCTCGATCCTGAACCCGTCATTGGTGACAACACCGATGCCGCGGCGTTCAAACGTCTGGGTGATGAAGGGGTTCTGGCCTATATCGGTGATTCCACGAACGCCGAAGTTCCGGGCAACACATTGTCGGAAATGGAAGTACAGCGTGGCCTGACCGCCTTGTTTGGCGAAGTACAGGGGCGCATTGCCATTACGATTTTCGCATCCAATATTGGCCGTGTGCATTCCATCTGCAAGGCGGCGGAGGCCACGGGTCGGTCCGTTGCGTTGCTGGGGCGGTCCTTGCACCGCATGACTGGTGCGGCGCGTGAATGCGGTTATCTGAACGATGTGCGCCCGTTCTTGGAAGAGGACGAGATTGATTCCGTCCCGGACGAGAATCTGGTGATGATCGTGACGGGATCGCAGGGCGAAGCCCGCGCGATGCTGGCGCGTATCGCACGAGCCGAACACCCGTTTATCCGTTTCAATCGCGGCGACACGGTGATTTTCTCCGCGCGTCCGATACCGGGGAACGAAGAAGAAATCAACGTCGTTAAAAACAATTTGAGTGCGACGGGTGTGCATATCGTGACACCGTTGGATACGAACCACCTGATCCACGTATCCGGTCACCCGTACCGCGATGATATTCTGGAGATGTTCAGTTGGGTGCGCCCGAAGATCGTTATTCCGGTTCATGGCGAACGCGTACAATTGGCGGCGCAGTCGCGGCTGGCTCTGGGTGCGCAGGTGTTCAGTTCCATCGTGCCCAATAACGGTTCGGTCATTCGTCTGGACCCGAAGGGGGCCGAAGTGGTCGACCATGTCCGCACGGGCACGCTGGCGGTTGAACCGTCCCGCCTGATCCCGGCGGATCACCAGGCGATTGCCACGCGCCGCAAGCTTCAATTTACCGGCACGGTCCATGTGACCTTGGTTGTGGACGACCGGGGTGACCTGATTTCCGATCCGCGGATTTCCACCATGGGACTGATCGACCATGACAGCCCGGAGGAAAAGAAGCTGGAGCATGATCTGGTTGATGAGATTGAGGATTTGTTCGTCGATCTGGACATTGATGCAAAAAGGACGGATGATAGCATCGCCGAAGAAGTTCGGGTCGTTGCACGCCGTTTTATCAGCGATATTCTAGGGTTAAAGCCTAAAACGTCCGTGCATGTTGTTCGTGTCTGATCCATCCGGATCAAACATTTCAAAATTATGGAATTGAGGTTGCAATGACCTGGTTTACCGGAATCGTTGTGTATCTTCTGATTTGGTGGCTGACTTTGTTCGTGGTTTTACCATGGAAGGTCCAGCCACCGCGCCGACCGGAGCCGGGTATGGCATCCAGTGCCCCGGTTGCGGCCAATATGGGAATTAAATTCGTTGTCACAACGGTCATAGCCGCGTTCCTCTGGGTTTGCGTTTATGTGTTGATTGACAGTGGGATAATAGATTATCGATATATCGCCAGCCAGATGCAGTAAGGGGAGCCCGGCACCATGAAAACAGTAACTTTCAAATTGATGATTTCCGCCGCAATCGTTGCGGGTTCAATCGGATTTTTTGCAACAAACGCAAACGCGTATGACAACATTGTCTGCGGCACGCGCGCCGGTTTCGTTGGCGATGGTTCCGCAAATTACAAGCCGGGCGTTGATGCACACGGCAAGTCTGTTGCGCCTGCTGATCTGTCCCCGCAAATGCCGGGCATGGGCGAAGTGATCCGCGTTCCGATGACCGTGAATCTGGAACAGCGTTTGTCGAAAATGCTGCCCGCCGGGACCGAGTTGAAGGCCGATGCCGGATTGGTTGAAATTTATCGCGATGGCCGCGTCCTGTATAACGGTGTCGATATCACGACCCAGACCAACACGCTGTGCCGTGAAAAGCCGGTCGTTGAAAAAGCGCCGCCGAAGAAAAAAGTGAAAAAAGTTGAAGCCCCGATTGTTGAAGCGGAGCCTGTTGCGGCTGACGCTGTTGCAGAACCGGCTGTAGAACCGCAACCGATTATGCAGGAAAGCGCCCCTGTTGCCGCCGAGCCGACAGAGGCTCCGGCCATGATGGAAACGCCTGCTGTGGTGCCTGATGCCGCACCGAGTGGCGAGATCAGCGGTGAAATGACACCTGCTGGCACGGAACCTGCCGCGCCGACAGAAATGATTCTCGCGCCGGAAACCGCGCCTGTAGCGGAGCCTGAGGTTACGACACCTGAAGGGCTGCCTGTTCCGTCTCCGGCCCCTGCGCCGATGCCTGCACCGGCACCTGCACCGGGTGCAGCGACCGCTCCGGCGTCGATCCTGCCAGAGGGCAGCATGCCTGTTTCGCCCGAAAGCATACCGGCACCGGATGCACCGTTGGCGACTCCGGGTGGTGTGACCATTCTGGCCCCGGCGCCGCGTGGTCCGGGCGATGGCGGGTTGTAATCAACCCGCCCGTCTCGGGCGAACAATTGACATTTGATAGTAGAAGGAAGGACGCCCATGTCCGGTGCTCAGGCGAAGCAATCTGCTTCGGGCCAGAAGGTTAAAACTGCCATTACGCCCACGCGGGGCGAAGATTTCCCGCAGTGGTATCAGGCGATCATCAAGGCCGCCGATATGGCGGAAAATTCGCCTGTGCGTGGCTCGATGATCATTAAACCCTATGGCTTTGCGCTGTGGGAAAATATCCAGCGCGCGCTGGATGACATGATCAAGGCCGAGGGCGTGCAGAACGCGTACTTCCCGTTGTTGATCCCTTTAAGCTTTATCAGCCGTGAAGCCGAACACGTCGAAGGCTTCGCCAAAGAATGCGCCGTTGTGACACACCACCGTCTGGAGCAGGGCCCGGATGGAAAATTGATTCCGGCCCCGTCCGCGGAACTGGAAGAACCGTTCGTTATCCGTCCGACATCGGAAACCATTATCGGTGATGCGATGTCGCGTTGGGTGCAGTCGTATCGTGATTTGCCGTTGCTGTTGAACCAATGGTGCAACGTCATGCGGTGGGAAATGCGCACGCGCTTGTTCCTGCGCACGTCCGAATTTTTGTGGCAGGAAGGGCACAACGCCTTTGAAACCGCAGAAGACGCGCACGAAGATGCAATGAAAATGCTGCGCGTTTATAACGAATTGTATGAAAACGTGTTGGCGATGCCGGGCATCATGGGCGAAAAAACCGCCGATGAACGATTCCCCGGTGCCGTGCGCACCTTCACCATCGAAGCGATGATGCAGGATGGTAAAGCGTTGCAGGCCTGTACGTCCCACGATCTGGGCCAGAATTTTGCCAAGTCATGCAATATTCAATTCCAAGGCCGTGACGGTCAACAACACCACGCCTACACCACGTCGTGGGGGCTTTCCACGCGTTCCATCGGTGGGTTGATCATGACGCATGGCGATGATGACGGCATGATCATGCCGCCGAAAATCGCCCCGCACCAAGTCACCATTATCCCGATCGTGCGTGACGATGCCGGGGCCGCTGTTGTGATCGAGCGTTGCAAGGAAATTTCCGACGGTCTGCGCCGTGCCGGTTTCCGCGTTCATTTCGACAATTCCGATGCCCGCACCCCCGACAAAATGTGGGGCAGCATTAAACGCGGCGTTCCGGTGCGCGTTGAAATTGGCCAGCGTGAAGCGGAGGAGGGCACATTGACCTTCATTCGCCGTGATTTGGGCAAGGATTCCAAGAAAACGGTCAAGGTCGAAGAATTCTTCGGCACGCTGCAATCCGTTCTGGATGCGATGCAGGCCGATATGCTGGCCCGCGCCCGTAAATTCACCAACGAAAACATTACCGATGTGAAAACATTGGGTGATATCCGCTCCTTCTACGAAGGGGGCGGGCTTGGCTTCGTGCGTGCGCCGTCATCGATTATCGAAGATGCCGGTCTGGCCGAACTGAAAAAAGATTTGTCGCTGACCACGCGATGCCTGCCATTTGCTGATGAAGGGAAAACCGTCCTGATCGGCAAATCCTACTAGGGATGCTTTGATCTCTAAAAACTCAAAGCGCCCTGGCTTAAAAAAATAAAAAACAGGGAACGGGAATGGGACAGAATAAAAAATGGCTTCTGGACATGGATTGGAACCAGGATGCTGCCGCATTTGCAAAAATTGTTGAGCAGCATATTTATACCAATCCCCAGCCGTTGGATCGTTTGGACGATGTGATGAACGCATTGGCCGAATTTTTCGATGGTGGTGACGGGTACGCCGAAATTAAGGCCGGCATGGCTTGGCTGTATATGGGTGGCGTGCCCGAAACGGTGAAGGCGGATTTCAGTCCGTATATGCAGGCGTTCCTCAGCGAATGGCACGCATTGCAGGTTGAGATGACCCCGCATGGTATCGTGCCGCGTGAAGGCGTACGGTCGCATGCCGAGGCCGAGCCGCGGCAACTGGCGAAGCTGTTCAACATTATGGCCATGGATGATGCGCTGAAGGGCGCGCGCCATGACCCGTTGATGGGGCATCGCATGTTGCCGAAGAAGATTGAACAGGCCAAGGCCTGGTCCACGTTCTGGGGTGATACCAATCATCCCCGTCTGGATCAGGGGCATATTGGCCGTGTGACGTTGATGCAAAACCGTCATACGAATATCGTGACGGATCTGGACTGGCGGGCGCATATGCCCCGTAATGATTTTTAACCTTGTACGGGTGTTGTAAAGAAGTCGATGTTCTCTCCCTTTGAACGCATGGTGGCCGGACGATATTTGCGCGCGCGCAAGGCCGAAGGATTCGTATCCGTTATCGCCGGGTTTTCGTTTGCCGGTATCATGCTGGGCGTGGCGACGCTGATCATCGTGATGTCGGTGATGAACGGTTTCCGACAGGAACTGGTGACGCGCATTCTGGGGCTGAACGGTCATATCAACGTCTATTCCCTCAGCGCGCCGCTGGATGATTACAGCATTATGAAGCTGCAGATCGGGGACGTGCCGGGCGTGACGTCGGTATCCGGCATCATCGAAAGCCAGGCGTTGATGACCATTAACGGTTATTCCACCGGCGTGATGGTCCGTGGCATGACCCGTGACGATCTGATGAAAAAGCCGGTTTTGTCCGACCATTTCATCGAAGGGGAACCGGCGGACTTCACAGGATACAGCGCCGCCATTGGCCGCCTGATGTCCGAAAAACTGAATTTGAAAATCGGCAGTACGTTTACGCTGGTTTCGCCAAAGGCCAAAGTTACGCCGTTTGGTGGAATACCCAGCAGCCGAACCTTTACCGTTGCGATGATCTTCGATGTCGGCATGTATGAATATGACTCGAATTTCATTTTCGTACCGCTGGATGCCGCACAGGCCTTTTACCAGATGGGCAAGGCCGTATCCTCACTGGAAATCGTCACCAAAAACCCGCAGCATTTGAATACGGTCAAGCAAGATATTTCCCTGATCACCGATGGTGTCGCCGGGGTTTATGATTGGCGCGATAATAACAGTTCGTTCCTGAACGCGCTGCAAGTGGAACGCAACGTCATGTTCCTGATCCTGACCATGATCATTCTGGTCGCGGCGTTTAACGTGATTTCATCCATGATCATGCTGGTCAAGGACAAGGGGCGCGATATTGCCATCATGCGCACCATGGGGGCCACGCGCCGCAGTATGATGAAAATTTTCATCCTGACCGGGGCCAGCATTGGTGTGGTGGGCACGTTCGTTGGCACGGCCTTGGGCATTGCCTTTGCCCTGAACATCGAATCCATTCGCCAATTCCTGCAGGGGCTGACCGGAACGGAATTGTTCAGCGAAGAAATCTATTTCCTGTCGAAATTGCCCGCCGTGATTGATTGGAACGAAGTGATTGCCGTGATTGCCATGGCCTTTACCCTGTCCATTCTGGCGACATTGTATCCGGCATGGCGCGCCGCGCGCCTCGATCCGGTGGAGGCTCTGCGTTATGAGTAACATTTTGCTGGACGTCAAAGGCCTCGAAAAAACATTTCATCAGGCGGACCAAAGCCTGACGATCCTGAAGGATCTCGACCTGCAACTGCGCTCTGGCGAAATTGCCGCGCTGGTGGGGCCGTCGGGGGCGGGGAAATCGACCTTGCTGCAAATGATCGGCCTGTTGGATAAACCGACGGGCGGCACGATCATGGTGGGTGATAAAGATGCCAGCAACCTGAACGATTCCGCGCGTACATCATTGCGCCGCGATTCAATCGGGTTCGTGTATCAGTTTCACAATCTGCAACCGGAATTCAGCGCGCAGGAAAACGTGATGATCCCGCAAATGATTGCCGGGAAATCGCGTGCGGATGCCATGGTGCGGGCGGATAAATTGCTGGGTGCGCTCGGGTTGGGCCATCGCTTGGATCACCGTCCGGCGCGCCTGTCCGGCGGGGAACAGCAACGTGTGGCCATTGCCCGTGCGATTGCGAATAAGCCGCGTATCCTGCTGGCCGATGAGCCGACGGGGAACCTCGACCCGCACACGGCGGACCATGTGTTTGAAATGCTGATCCAATTGACCCGTTCGGCGGGGATTGGCGCGTTGATTGCCACGCACAACATGGAACTGGCCAAACGCATGGACCGGGTGTTGGAGTTGAGAGACGGGAAGATTACGGTCCGTTAAGGCCAAAACCCGTGTATTCCGTCGCTTTCACCCTTGGAAATCCGCCATAAATTCGGTTTAATGGCGCCCATGTCCAAACCACACGCAAATTTTGTCCATTTGCACACCCATTCCGCCTATTCACTGGCGGAAGGGGCGATCAAGGTTAAGGACCTCGTCAAACTCTGCCAGAAAAAATCCATGCCGGCGGTGGCCATTACCGATACAGGCAACCTGTTCGGTGCGATGGAATTCGCGCTGGAGGCGGCGAAGGGCGGCGTGCAACCCATCATCGGGTGCCAGATGCGTCTGGGCGTTGAGGGGCATCATCTGGTTCTGCTGGTGCAGAATATGGAGGGGTACAAGAATATAAGCTGGCTGGTCAGCCAATCCTTCATGGCCGCTGAAAGCGCCACCGATGATCCGCACCTGACTTGGGACAATCTGGACGGTCATTCCGAAGGTTTGATTTGCCTGAGCGGCGGGGTCAAGGGGCCGATTGGGCAATATCTTCTGCACAATCAGGCGAAACCTGCGGAAGAATCCTTGAAACGTCTGGCCAAGCTTTTTGACGGGCGGTTTTATATCGAACTGCAACGCCATGATCTGCGCGAAGAAGACCAGATTGAAGAAGCGTTGATCGATCTGGCCTATAAACACAATATCCCGCTGGTGGCCACAAACGATTGTTATTTCGCGACCGAAGATATGTACGAGGCGCATGACGCGTTGCTGTGTATTGCGGGTGGGCGTTATATTACCGAGGCTGACCGCCGCCGCGAAACGCGCGAGCATTATTTCAAAAGCGCGGCAGAAATGCAGGCTTTGTTCTCCGACCTGCCCGAAGCGATTGAAAACACGGTGCGTATTGCGCAACGCTGTTCCTTCCTGCTGAAGCCTATCAATCCCATCCTGCCGCCCTTTGCGACCGAAGGCGGACGCACGGAAGTGGATGAATTGAAGGTGCAGGCGGAAGAGGGTCTGAACTGGCGTTTGCAGAATTTCGTCTTCACCGAAACGATGGATGAAGCGACCCGCGCCGAAGTCGCCAAACCCTATCACGACCGATTGGCGTTTGAATTAAACGTGATCGTGCAGATGGGGTTCCCCGGTTACTTTCTGATCGTTTCCGATTTTATCAAATGGGCGAAGGATAATAACATTCCGGTGGGACCGGGACGGGGATCGGGTGCGGGTTCCGTTGTCGCATGGTCGCTGAAAATTACCGACCTTGATCCGCTGCATTTCGGGTTGCTGTTCGAACGGTTTTTGAACCCCGAACGTGTATCCATGCCGGACTTCGACGTGGATTTTTGCCAGGATCGCCGGGATGAAGTGATCCGGTATGTGCAAAACCGTTACGGCTACGACCACGTGGCCCAGATCATTACGTTCGGTCAGTTAAAGGCCCGCGCCGTGGTGCGTGACGTGGGCCGCGTTCTGCAGATGTCGTATGGCCAAGTGGACCGGATCGCGAAAATGATCCCGAACAACCCGGCCAACCCGATCACGCTGGAAGAGGCGCTGGAGCAAGACCCGGACCTGAAGAATGAATTGTACAAGGACGAAACGACCTCGAAACTGGTCGATATCGCCTTGCAGTTGGAGGGGTTATACCGCCACGCCTCCACCCACGCCGCCGGTGTGGTGATTGGTGATCGGCCGTTGCATGAATTGGTGCCGCTCTACCGCGAACCGGGTACAGACATGCCGGTGACGCAATTCAACATGAAATATGTTGAACAGGCGGGTCTGGTGAAATTCGACTTCCTCGGCCTGAAAACCATGACGGTTATTCAGAAAGCGGTGGAGTTGATCAAGGAATCCAAGGGCGAGGATATCAATATCCTGCAAGTGCCGTTGGATGATCAAAAGACATACAAAATGCTGGCCGAGGGCAAGACGGTTGGTGTGTTCCAGCTTGAAAGTTCCGGTATGCGCTCCACCCTGACGGGGATGAAGCCGAACCGGTTGGAAGATATTATCGCCCTCGTGTCGCTGTATCGTCCCGGCCCGATGGATAACATTCCGCGCTATATTTCCATTAAGGAAGGCAAGGAAGATCCCGACTACATGCACCCGTTGCTGAAGCCGTATCTGGAAGAAACATACGGCATCATGATCTATCAGGAACAGGTGATGCAGGCGGCGCAGGCGTTGTCCGGCTACTCACTCGGTGCCGCTGACTTGCTCCGCCGCGCCATGGGTAAAAAGATCAAGGCGGAAATGGACGCGCAACGGCAGAAATTTGTCGATGGGGCCAAGGAACATAACAACGTTGATCCCGAACAAGCCGGGTATATTTTCGACCAGATCGACAAATTCGCCGGATACGGTTTCAACAAATCCCACGCGGCGGCCTATGCGCTGATTGCGTATTGGACCGGGTGGCTGAAGGCGAATTACCCGACCGAATTTATGGCCGCGTCGATGACGCTGGACGCCGGAAACACCGACAAACTGGCGGTTTTTAAACAGGAAATCGACAAGATGGGCCTGTCGCTCCTGCCGCCGGATGTGAATGAATCCAAAACCATGTTCTCGGTCGAGGGCGATTCCGTACGCTACGCGCTGGCCGCGCTGAAGGGCGTGGGCGCGCAGGCGATGGAGCGTATTGTCGTCGAACGCGACAGCAACGGAAAATATAAAACGCTGGCCGATTTCGCAACGCGCATGGATTCGGGCGGCATGAACAAGCGCCAGATCGAACAAATGGCCAGCGCAGGTGCATTTGATCTATTGCACCCAGACCGCGCCAGCGTTTATGGCGGGGCTGAAATTATTATGCGCTACGCCCAATCACTGGCGCAGGAAAAAGCCGCGGGACAGGCCAGCCTGTTTGGCGGTGGTCCGGCGGGCGGTGGAGCGGGTCTGGGCTTGCCCGACTTTCCAAAGGTTGATCCGTGGGATCCGCTGGAAAAGCTGAAACATGAATTTGATGCGGTTGGTTTTTACCTGTCTGCGCACCCGCTGGATACCAAAGCGGCGCAACTGGAACGCATGAAAATCGTCACCATGGCCAATGTGGAAGAACAATTGGCGACGCGCCATGCGGTGTCCGTTGATATGGCCGGGGTGCTGTTGAAAAAACAGATCAAGGTGTCGCAGAAATCAGGCAACAAATTCGCGTTCCTGCAACTCTCCGACTCCTCCGGTGTGTACGAGGTTGTGATCTTCTCCGAAACGCTGGCGCGGTCGAAAGATTTTCTGGAGCCGGGCGAGGCCCTGCTGTTAAAGGCCGCCGCGGAAATGCAGGACGATCAGGTTCGCCTGACCGTTCACGATCTGCGCCCGCTGGATGACGCGCTGGCCGGCAAAATACGCGAGGTGCGCATTACGTTGAATGACGCCGCCCCAGTGCAAAAATTGAAAGATCTTCTGGATGTTGAGGGCCGTGGCCCGGCGCGTGTTTATGTGCATGTGCCGTTGGACGGGGCCGAATATGCCGAAATTACTTTGCCCGGCTCATGGTCGTTCTCAGCCCAAGCGCGCAACGCCTTGCTGAAAACCCACGGCGTGGGTGAGGTTCAGGAACTGTAATCAAAATTTTGTAACATATCGTCATCCCGGCGCAGGTCGGGATCTTCCAGCCATAATGGACGAAGACCCCGGCCTGCGCCGGGGTGACGGTTGGGGAACTGGAATGAAATTGAACAAAACCCACATTGAACAAAGCTGGCTCTCCCGTATCGGCACCGAATTCGATCGCCCGTATATGGAGAATTTGCAGGCCTTTCTGGACTCCGAACGCGCCAATGGCCATGCGGTTTACCCGCGTGAAGATCATGTGTTCAACGCGCTGAATCACACGAAATTTGATGATGTGCGCGTGGTGATTTTGGGCCAAGACCCGTATCACGGTGCGGGGCAGGCGCATGGCCTGTCCTTTTCTGTCCCCGATGGCGTCAAAATTCCACCCAGCCTGCGCAATATGTACAAAGAACTGGAACGTGATTTTGGCGTTACACCGCCCAGCCACGGCAATCTGACCCGCTGGGCGGAGCAGGGTGTCTTGCTGCTCAACGCCACCCTGACCGTTCAGGCGGACAAAGCCGGGTCGCACCAGAACAAGGGTTGGGAAGATTTCACGGATGCCGTGATCCGTGCCGTCAATGACGGGCGTGATCATGTGGCCTTTATGCTGTGGGGATCGTATGCCCAGAAAAAGGGCGCCTTCATCGACCGCACCCGCCACCTGGTCCTGACCGCCCCACACCCCTCACCACTCTCCGCCCATCGCGGCTTCATCGGCTGCGGCCATTTCCGCGCGGCCAATGATTATTTGGTGGAGCAGGGGCGGGCTGTCGTGCAGTGGATTTAATTTCAATAAAATCAACGCATTAGCCGTTTTTCTCCCATTTCATGCTGCACCTGCGATAAAATAGGTCTGCGACTGCGTACTCTGGTGCCTTCTTTTCCGGCGAAACTGCTTGAAAACTGCGGCTGATACGGGTATATCACACGCAATTAAATCCACATGCGGGGATTGGGATTCGTCATTTTGGCGGTTCCCTCCGGTGTTTTTGAATGGTTCAAAAATCACGCTCCGCAGAGGTTCAACCGGAAAAAAGGAAGTAAATACAATGGCTATGCCGTCTTTCACTATGCGCCAATTGCTCGAAGCTGGCGTTCACTTTGGTCACCACACCCGTCGCTGGAACCCGAAAATGCGCCCGTATATCTTCGGTGTGCGCAACGGCATCCACATTATGGACCTGCAACAAACGGTTCCGATGCTGGACGCTGGCCTGAAAGGCATCCGCGATATCGTGTCCAAAGGTGGGCGCGTTCTGTTCGTTGGAACGAAGCGTCAGGCGCAGGACAAAGTTGCTGAAGCGGCTAAAAAATGCGGTCAGTACTACGTAAACCACCGCTGGTTGGGCGGCATGATGACCAACTGGAAAACGGTTTCCGGTTCCATCAACCGTCTGCGCGAGCTGGACAACGTGATGACTGGCGAACTGGCCAGCAAATACACGAAAAAAGAACTGCTGATGATGGCACGCGAGCGTGAAAAGCTCGAAAAATCCATCGGCGGGATCAAAGAAATGGGCGGTGTTCCGGACGCTTTGTTCGTGATCGACACCAACGCAGAAGATATCGCGATTAAAGAAGCGAACATGCTGGGTATTCCGGTATTCGCAATTCTGGACTCCAACAGCGATCCGGCTGGCGTTGATTTCCCGATCCCGGGTAACGACGATGCGCTGCGCGCCATTGAACTGTACTGCGACCTGGTTGCAGCTTCGGTTCTGGATGGTCTGCAGGCTGAGCTGAAATCCTCCGGTGCTGACATTGGCGCCCGTGCGGATATCACGGAAACGCTGCCAGCGGCTCCGGTTGCTGAAAAGAAACAGGCAACTGCCTAATTCAACCGATCAGACAATCGGGGCGTCATGCCCCGATTGTTCTTTAAGTTCAATCTGAAGATTCACGTATAAGGGACTGAAAAATGGCTGATATTACCGCCTCTATGGTGAAAGAACTGCGCGAAAAATCCGGCGCTGGCATGATGGATGCCAAGCAAGCTCTGGTCGAAAACAATGGCGATCTGGAAGCGGCTATGGATTGGCTGCGCACGAAAGGTCTGTCCAAGGCCGCTAAGAAATCTGGCCGTACCGCGGCTGAAGGTCTGGTTGCTGTTGTTGCCGATGGCACCAGCGCGGCGATCGTTGAAGTGAACGCTGAAACCGACTTCGTTGCCCGTAACGATCAGTTCCAGACGCTGGTTCGCAATGTTGCCAAAGCTGCCCTGAAAGGCGCTGGCAAGGTTGAAGAAGTGGCTGAAACAGTGATCGAAGGCGGCAAATCCGTGAAGGACACGCTGACCTCCCTGATCGCGACGATCGGTGAGAACATGAGCCTGCGTCGTACGACGAAACTGGCTGTAAACGATGGTGTTGTGGCATCTTATGTCCACAACGCTGTTGGTGATGGCCTGGGTAAAATCGGCGTTCTGGTTGCGCTGGAATCCACGGGCGATAAAGCCAAGCTGGAAGCTCTGGGCAAACAGGTTGCGATGCATGTTGCTGCGGCCAACCCGGCTTATCTGGACAGCTCGTCCGTTGATCCGGAAGTTCTGGAGCGCGAAAAGAACGTGATCCGCGAAACCGCCAAAGAACAAGGCAAAGCCGCCGATATTATCGAAAAAATGTTGGAAGGCCGCGTTCGCAAGTACTATGAAGAAGTTTGCTTGATTGAGCAGATCTTTATCATGGACGGCGAAACCAAAATCTCAAAAGTTATCGAAAATGCATCCAAGGATGTTGGCGCACCGGTGAAACTGGTTGGTTTCGCACGCTTCCAACTGGGCGAAGGCATTGAGAAAGAAGAAACCGACTTCGCTGCGGAAGTGGCGAAAGTGGTAAACGGTTAATCCGTTTCTTCAAAGAATTACAAAAACCCCGCCATCTGGCGGGGTTTTTTATTGGTTGCCTGTTTACGTCCGTCATCCCGGCGAAAGCCGGGATCTTTTGCCATTATCGGAGGAAGACCCCGGCTTTCGCCGGGGTGAAGGAGGTTGGCTGTGGAAGGCGTATAGGGCCTGTAAAACCCCCAAATCCTCGGAAAATTGCCTTGTTTCCGCCCCAGAGGCTGATTAGAGTAAGCCCGATTTGAAAGCGCCGAAAAGCCCCGAAGAAACAAAGAGATCAAAGATGAAGGCCGTCCCCATGTCTGCACAAGCCTGTGATTCCTCCGCCCCGACTGTTGACCCGTCTGTTCGCTTCAAACGCGTGTTGCTGAAAATGTCGGGAGAGGTGTTGATGGGCGACCGTGAATACGGCATCGACCCGGCCACCATCGACCGGATCGCGCAGGACGTGAAACAGGCCGTCGATCTGGGTGTTCAGGTTTGCGTCGTTGTCGGGGCCGGGAACATTTTCCGCGGCGTATCCGGTGCGGCCAACGGGCTGGAGCGTGTGACGGGCGATTATATCGGCATGCTGGGCACCGTGATGAACGCGCTGGCCCTGCAATCCGCGTTTGAAAAGGCCGGGGTTCCGACCCGCGTGCAATCCGCCATCCCGATGCAAGCCGTGTGCGAGCCGTTTATCCGCCGCCGTGCCCTGCGCCACATGGAAAAGGGCCGCGTGGTGATTTTCGCCGCCGGCTCGGGCAACCCGTTCTTCACCACCGACACGCCGGCTGCGCTGCGCGCCACGGAAATGGGCTGCGATGCGCTGTTTAAGGGCACCAAGGTTGATGGCGTTTATTCCGCCGACCCGCACAAGGACCCGTCCGCGACCCATTACGATACCTTGTCGTACATGGACGTGCTGACCAAGGATCTGAAGGTCATGGATGCGACGGCGATTTCGCTGGCCCGTGAAAACCATATTCCGATCGTGGTTTTCTCTGTCCGCGAAGCGGGCAATTTCGCCAAAGTCGTTCGCGGCGAAGGCAAGTTTACGATCGTTACCGACTAAGAATACGAAGGAGAACATACAATGGCTTACGATAAAAATGATCTGAAACGCCGCATGGATGGCGCGATGGAACAGTTGAAAACCGAATTTACGGGCCTGCGCACCGGGCGTGCGTCCAGCAGCATGCTGGAAACCGTTTCGGTTGAAGCCTATGGCTCGCACATGCCGATCAGCCAGTGTGGTTCGGTCAGTGTACCGGAACCCCGCATGCTGACGGTCACCGTATGGGATGCCACCATTGCCAAGAACGTTGAAAAAGCCATTCGTGAATCCGGTCTGGGTCTGAACCCGCAAGCCGAAGGCAACGTGATCCGCGTGCCGGTTCCGCAATTGAACGAAGAACGCCGCAAAGAACTGACCAAAGTGGCCGGTAAATACGCCGAAGGCGCCCGCGTCGCCGTGCGCAACATCCGCCGCGATGGCATGGATGATATCAAGGCGATGAAGGGCGAAGTGTCCGAAGACGATCAAAAACGCCTGTCCGATGAAGTGCAAAAGCTGACGGACGGTTTTATCACCCAGATCGACAAGATGCTGGTTGATAAAGAAAAAGACATTATGACCGTTTGAGGCCCTGAGTATCCGCACCATGAGTCAGGCACCGCGTCACATCGCGATTATTATGGACGGCAATGGCCGTTGGGCGACGCAGCGGGGGCTTCCGCGTACGGCGGGGCACCAGCGCGGCGTTGAATCGGTCAAGCGCGTTGTGGAATCGGCGGTTGAGTTGGGTGTTGAATATCTGACTCTGTTCGGGTTTTCGACGGAGAACTGGAGCCGCCCGGTTGATGAAGTGCGCGAATTGATGCGCCTTCTGCGCATGTATCTGCGCGCGGAGACGGCGGAATTGCACCGGAATAATATCCGCTTGAGAGTTATTGGACGCAGAGAAGAATTAGATCCCGATATCGTCAAGATGATCGAGCAAGCCGAAAACCTGACCGCCAATAATACAGCCATCACCGTGATGATCGCCCTGAACTATGGTGGGCGGCAGGATATTTTGTGTGCGGCCACGAAAATGGCGCGCGCCCTGGCCGAACAGGGTGTTGAGCCGACATATGAAGCGGCGGAGGAATATTTGCCGCAATTCCTGTCCACCGCAGGCGCGCCGGACCCGGATATTTTGATCCGCACCAGCGGCGAACGCCGGATCAGCAATTTCTTGCTGTGGCAGTGTGCGTATTCTGAATTGTTTTACTGTGACACATTGTGGCCCGATTTTTCGAAAGCCGATTTGGAAGCCGCCATTGCGGATTTCAAAGCGCGCGACCGCCGTTTTGGTGGCGTGAAGTCTGAGGCAAAGTAAAAGAAATAAAGAAGCCGTCATACCGGCGAAGGCCGGTATCCATACGATCCATCCCATGGATACCGGCCTTCGCCGGTATGACGAATGTGGGGTGAATAAAACAGGGCACCGCGCATTTATATTGGCGCAGATCAGGTTGAACCGGATATGAAACTGACATCTCTGCAATCCCGCATTTTATCGGGCGTGATTTTGGGGCCGTTGACCCTGTTCCTGATTTATCTGGGGCATATGCCTTTCTTCATCTTCATGCTGGTTGCGGCGATGATTTCCGTTTGGGAATGGTGGCGCATGTCGGATGCGGGTGAACATCCGATGCGCGATGTGTTGGTTGGCGCGTTGTATATGGTTGTGGCCTATACATCGTTTATCTGGCTGCGGACGCAATTTCTGGAAGGGTTGTTTCTGGTCGCGACGTTGTTGCTCTGTGTCTGGGCCAGCGATATTGGCGCGTATTTTGCGGGCCGCGCGATTGGCGGGCCGAAACTGGCCCCGCGGGTCAGCCCGAATAAAACATGGGCCGGGTTTATCGGCGCGATGGTGTGCAGCGGCATCGTTTTAACCGCGTTGTTTGCCGCGCGCCCCAGTCTGATGCAATGGACACCTGTGGTCAGTGGTGGTTTGATTCCCGTTCATTCATTCGTCGTGTTTTTGACCGGGTGCTGGTTCGGGGCCGTGGGGCAGGCGGGTGATTTGTTGATCTCCGCATTCAAACGCCGCGTCGGTGTAAAAGATACGGGGAATTTGATCCCCGGTCATGGTGGTTTGCTGGACCGGATTGATTCACTGCTGCTGGCAGCACCCATGTTCCTGCTGGCTTACATGATGTGGTTGCGATGAGTAAACGCGTCACAATTCTGGGATCGACCGGATCGGTGGGCACATCGACGGTTGATCTGATCCTGAACAATCCACAAGCCTATGACGTGCAGGCCCTGACGGCACAGACGAATGTGGACCGTCTGGCCGATCAAGCGATTCAGTTGAAAGCCAAACGCGCCGTCATTGGCGATGAATCCCACTATGCCGCATTGAAAAGCCGTCTGGCCGGAACGGGCATTGAATGTGCCGCCGGGCGTTCTGCCGTGATCGAAGCGGCCAGCATGCCGAGCGATTGGACCATGGCGGCGATTGTCGGCATGGCAGGGCTGGAACCCATTCTGGCCGCGATTGCCCAAGGGCAGTGCGTGGCGATTGCAAACAAAGAACCGTTGGTGGCCGCCGGGCCGTTGGTGATGGCGGCGGCGCGTGCAAGCGGCGCGATCCTGTTGCCCGTGGACAGCGAACACAACGCCGTGTTTCAGGTTTTTGAAAATGAAAACCGCGCCGGCATTGACCGCATTATCCTGACCGCATCGGGCGGTCCGTTCCGCACGTGGACGATGGATCAAATGCGCGCCGCCACCCCGGCGCAGGCCGTGGCTCACCCGAACTGGACCATGGGCGCCAAAATTTCCGTCGACAGCGCCAGCATGATGAACAAGGCGCTGGAGGTGATCGAGGCGCATTATCTGTTCGCCATGCCGCCGGAACAGATTGACGTGCTGGTCCACCCGCAATCGGTCATTCACTCCATGGTCGAATATGCCGATGGATCGGTTCTTGCCCAATTGGGCGCGCCGGATATGCGCACGCCGATTGCCTATACTTTGGGCTGGCCCGACCGGATTCGCACCAGCGGCCAGCGTCTGGATTTAAAAACACTGACCCGGCTGGATTTTGAACAGATCGACCCGGTGCGCTTCCCCTCTATCCCAATGGCGTATGATTGTTTGCGCGCTGGCCCAGCCCATTGCATAGCGTTCAACGCGGCGAACGAAGTGGCCGTTGCGGCATTTCTGGACGGGCGGATCGGGTTTTATGGTATTATGGACGCAGTGAGATATGCGGTCGAACGCGTCGAAAAGGTGGATATGTCCAATCTTTCTGATGTGCTGGACTTTGACGGCGCTGTGCGCGACGATACAACCGCCTATATGAATTCTCATCACGCGCTGAAAAGCGCTTAACGACCAAGATCCTACGGAGTTGCAATGACCACGTCCATGGCCGAAATGTTTCAGCTTGTTGCCGGTAATGTCTGGCTTTATGGCGGGTCGTTCCTGCTGGTCTTGAGCATTCTGGTGTTCATCCATGAATTTGGCCACTACTACGTCGCGCGCCTGTGCGGTGTGCGGGTGGAAGTGTTCTCCATCGGTTTTGGCCGCGAAATCTGGGGCTTTAACGACAAACACGGCACACGCTGGAAATTCTCGCTGATCCCGTTGGGCGGCTACGTCAAAATGTTTGGCGATTCCGACCCGGCCAGTGCAGGCCATACGGATAAGGTCAAAGGCGAGGGTGGTGAAGCACCGCGCGCCATGACCGAAGCCGAACGGAAAGAGGCTTTCTTCGCCAAATCCGTCGGCAAGCGTGCGGCCATCGTCTTTGCTGGCCCGGCGATTAACTACCTGTTCGCCGTTGTTTTGCTGGCGGGCTTGTTCATGTTCCATGGTCAGGATGTCACCCCGGCGGAATCCTCCGCTGTGATTGCTGGTTCCGCCGCGGACAAGGCCGGGTTCAAGCCGCATGACGTGATTTTGACCATTGATGGGCAGTCGATTGATCGTTTCGATGAATTGCGCCGTTCCGTCATGGTGAAGCTGGATACGCCGATGGAGTTCACCATCGACCGCGGTGGTGAGGTGGTCAGTCTGACCGCAACGCCGGAACGGATGGAAACCGAAGACCGCCACGGGTTCAAAAGCACCCGCGGCATGCTGGGCGTGATCAGCCCGGGCGATGGTCTGGCGATTGACAATATCGTGGCCGTAAACGGCCAGCGCACCGAAACGCCGGACGCGATCCGTGCGGCTCTGCTGGCCAATATGGGCAAGACCTTCCCGATTACGCTGGATCGTGGCGCAAAGGAAGAGGACATGATCGTCCAGCCCTTGCTGGAACAGAACCAGGACCTGAAAATCCCGGAATCCGAAGGGTATAACGTTTTGGTCGTGGCGCAGGGTGCGCCGCAGAAAACCATTCGTCATAATCCGGTTGGGGCCGTTGGGGCGGCTGTGGCCGAAACATGGTCCGTGACCACCAGTACGCTGGAAGCTATTGGCCAGATGTTCACCGGAACGCGCAGCGCGACGGAACTGGGCGGGATTATCCGCATCGGGGCGCTGGCTGGTGACATGGCGCAGGTGGGGATTTTGGCGCTGATCAGCTTCACGGCCCTGCTTTCCATAAACCTTGGATTGATCAACCTGTTCCCAATCCCGATGCTGGATGGTGGCCACTTGGCTTTCTATGCCGTTGAAGCGGTTAAAGGGGGCCCGATTTCTGAACAATTTCAGGAATATGCCTTCCGATTCGGGCTAGCCATACTTGTCGGAATCATGCTATTTGCTAACCTGAACGATATCGTACAGCTGGTCCTCTGATCGGCGATTCCTACAGGACGTAAATGAACATGATCCGTGTTACAGGGCTTGGCCTTCTGGCCATAGCGGGGCTTTGCGCTTTCTCCATTCTGGCCGTGCCTACAGCCGTATCCGCACAAGGGTATGGGGCTGAACAGGCAACGGGCACGAAAATCAAAGACATCGAAGTGCTCGGCACACAGCGTATCGAACCTGTGACTGTTCTGACGTATCTGGACGCCAAGGTTGGCGACGCGATGACGCAGGACTTGTTGGATGGCGCGTTGAAAAGCTTGTTTGGCACGGGTCTGTTCGCCGACGTGACCCTGCGCCAGAAGGGCAGCACGCTGGAAGTGACCGTCGTTGAAAACCCGGTCATCAGCGAGATTGCGTTCGAAGGCAATGACAAGCTGAAAGACGAAGATCTGCTGGCTGAAATCAGCCTGCGCCCGCGTCAGGTGTTTACACGGACGAAGGTGCAATCCGACCTGAACCGCCTGTATCAAGTGTACACGCGCTCTGGCCGTTTCTCGGCCCAGATCGATCCGAAAGTGATCGAGCTGGATCAAAACCGCGTCAATCTGGTTTTTGAAATTGACGAAGGTCCGGTCACGAAAGTGAAAGGCATTCGTTTCGTTGGTAACGAAGTGTATGACGATGACACGCTGCGCACCGAGATCAGCACGAAGGAAGATCGCTGGTATCGCTTCCTCGGGGCCGATGACCGCTATGATCCGGACCGTCTGTCCTATGACCAGGAATTGCTGCGCCGGTTCTATCTGTCGCAAGGCTACGCTGATTTCCGCATTCTGGCCTCTAACGCCGAATTGTCCAAGGACAAGGATGCTTTCTATCTGACCTTCACCGTTGAAGAAGGCCCGCGTTATCGCGTTGGCAATGTGACGATTGACGCCAATCTGCGCGACTTCAACGAAGCGGAACTGATTCCGTTCCTGACGTTCAAGCCGGGTGACTGGTATAATGCGGACGAAGTTGAACGCACGGTGGATCAATTCACGCGCGAACTGGGCAACCGTCAATTTGCCTTCGTTGATGTGAAACCGAGTGTTGAACGCAACCGTGAGAAACGCACTGTTGATCTGACCTTCAATATCCGCGAAACGCCGAAAGTGTTTGTTGAGCGTATTGATATTCGCGGCAACGTCCGCACGCTGGACAAGGTGATCCGTCGCGAAATGGATCTGGTCGAAGGCGACGCGTTCAACCGTGAAAAAGTGGCCAAGTCGGAACAGAAAATTCGCGACCTTGGTTATTTCGAAAACGTAATCGTCACGCCGCAGCCGGGCACCGCACCGGACAAGTCCGTGGTTGATATCGAAGTGGCTGAAAAATCCACGGGCGAACTCTCCATCGGTGCCGGTTTCTCGACCGCTGATGGTCCGTTGGCTGACTTCCGGATTCGCGAACGCAACTTCCTGGGTAAGGGGCAGGATATGCTGCTCGGCGCCACGATTGCGGGTGAACGGACGGAATTTGATTTCGCCTTTACCGAACCGTATTTCCTTGATCGCGATTTCTCGGCTGGCGTCAACGCCTTCCACATGACCCGCGACTTGCAGGACGAAAGCTCCTATGACCAGAAGCGGACCGGTGGTGGTTTTGAATTTGGCTACCCGTTGTCTGAAAAATGGCGTCAGTCCCTGCGTTATCGCGTTGAGCAGAACGAGATTACCGACGTGCAGAGTGACGCATCTCGCTACATTCAAGAGCAGGCGGGCGAACGTTCGACCTCTGCCATTGGCCAGATGCTGACCTATGACTCACGGAACAGCACCCTGTTCCCGTCCGAGGGCACCTATGGCTGGTTTGATGCTGAAATGTCCGGTTTGGGTGGAGATTCGCAATATATTTCCGGTAAACTGGGCGCGTCCCACTTTTATCCTGTGTTCGATACGGACCGTGTTGTCCTGAACGTATTGGGTGAGGTTGGGGTGATTCAGGGTTATGGCGATGAAAGCGTTGCCATTAACGAACGCTTCTTCCTGGGTGGTGCAACATTGCGCGGTTTCGAACCGGCCGGTGTTGGTCCGCGCGATGTTTCTACGGATGACTCGCTGGGTGGTAACATGTTCTATCGGGCGTCGGCGGAATTGTCGTTCCCGATTGGTCTGCCTGATGAAATGGGGATTAAGGGTCACGCCTTTACCGACTTTGGCTCGTTGTGGGACATTGACGACGTCGGTGCCGATGTCGAAGATCTCGACTCCCTGCGTGGCGGTGCCGGTGTGGGCGTTTCATGGCGTTCACCAATCGGCCCGGTTCGGGTTGATTTTGCCGCTCCGTTCATGAAGGAAGATTTCGACAAAGAAGAAAACTTCCGCTTCAGCTTTGGCACGCGGTTCTAACATACACCTGACAAGAAAAAGGGTTTGATGATGCAAGTAAGTAAAATGGCTGTTCTGGCTGGTGCCGGTGTTGTTGTTTTGGCCGGGTTGGCCCTGATTGTTGGGCCGTCGTTGCTGAGCCATGCGAGCAAAAATTCGGCGGAAGCTATCGCTGGGTTTGGCCACGTCATTGCCGTGATTGATGCACAAGCCGTTTTGAACAGTTCCAAAGCCGGAAAATCGATTCAGGATCAACTGGCGACTCAGCGCGATGCTTTCCAGAAGGAATTTTCCAAGATGGAACGCGATCTGGGGGATGAAGAGAAGAAGCTGGTGGCTGAGCGTGACAAGCTGACCCCGGAAAAGTTTGCCGAAAAACGCCGTGCGTTTGAAGAAAAATTGCTGGATGCCCGTCGTCTGGCGCAACGCCGCCGCGTATCGCTGGAGAAGGCATCGGCCGATGCCTATAACAAACTGCGCGCCCGCATGACCGAAATTGTGGCCGAACAGGCGCAAGCCAACGGCTATGACATTGTCCTGACCCGTCAGAACGTCGTTCTGGCCGAAAAGGAAATGGACATTACCGGCCCGGTGATGGACAAGCTGAACAAAGATTTCCCGGACGTGAAGCTGGATATCAGCGCAGCGGAAAAAGCCGTTGATACCGCTTTGGAAGGTGCCGAAAAATCAAACGCTCCAGCGGCTGAGTAATATTCTATGGCTGATCAATCGTTCTTCACCCGGCTGGGGCCATTCAGTCTTGCCGACATCGCCGCATCTTGTGGGGCGGAATTGCAAAGGGGCGATTCCGCACAGATAATCCATGATGTGGGTGCGTTGGATCAGGCGGGTGCGGATCAGATCAGCTTCCTCGATAACATCAAATATCGTGATGCGTTCCGGGCCAGCAAGGCCGCGGCGTGTTTCGTCGCCCCGCAAATGGTGGAATTTGCACCGGCGGGCATGGCCCTGCTGGTCAGCAAAAACCCTTACAAAGCCTATGCCCTGTGCGCGCAGAAATTTTATCCGGAAGCGTATCCAGACGCGCATATTGCACCCAATGCCCACGTCGATCCATCCGCCACGATTGGGGCTGGGTGCGTTATTGATGCTGGGGCGGTGGTGCAGGCCGGCGCAAAAATTGGCGATGGCACGTGGATCGAATCCAACGCCGTGATTGGCCGCAACGTTACGATGGGCCAGAAATGCCGCATTGGCGCCGGGGCCGCGATTACGCATTGTGTGCTGGGGAATGCCGTGCGTTTGTACCCCGGTGTGCGGATTGGACAAGACGGGTTCGGGTTTGCCATTGACCCGGCGGGCCATGTGAAGGTGCCGCAATTGGGCCGCGTCGTGATCGAGGATCGCGTCGAAATCGGGGCGAATACCTGTATCGACCGCGGGGCGGGGCCGGATACGGTGATTGGCGCGGGCACGTGGATCGACAATCTTGTTCAAATTGGACATAACGTAAAAATTGGCCGTGGGTGCGTCATCGTGTCCCAGGTCGGTGTGTCCGGGTCCACCGTGTTGGAAGATTATGTCGTTCTGGCCGGGCAGGTCGGCGTGGCCGGGCATTTGCGCATTGGCCGTGGCGCGCGTATTGCGGCGCAATCGGGACTGATGCGGGATGTTCCGGCGGGTGAGGAACAAATGGGCTCTCCGGCCTTGCCAATCAAGCAACATATGCGTCAAATTGCCCTATTGAATCGCCTGATCAAAAAACAGAAATAAGAAGAGATGACCATGAGCGAACAAAACGCCTCTGCGGCAGTGAACATCGACATCACACGGATCATGGAAATGATCCCGCATCGCTATCCTATCCTTTTGGTGGATCGGATTTTGGAATTCGTGCCGAATGAACGCGCCGTTGGTCTGAAAAACGTGACATTCAACGAACCGCATTTCCAAGGGCACTTCCCCCGTTTTCCGGTGATGCCGGGTGTTTTGATTGTTGAGGCCATGGCCCAGACGGCGGCCATCATGGTCGTACAAACGCTGGGGAAAGAGGCCGAGGGCAAGCTGGTCTATTTCATGACCATTGATCAGGCACGTTTCCGCAAGCCGGTCGTGCCGGGGGATTCCCTGCACATCCATGTGCAAAAAACGAAGCAGCGCGGCCCCGTCTGGAAATTCAAGGGCGAAGCCATGGTCGGCGACACGTTGTGCGCCGAGGCCGAATTCAGCGCCATGATCATGGACAATTAAGGCCCGCTGAACCGTTCTTCTGTAACACCCCGCAACAAAGCGTGATTTGGCGGAATTCCGCCATTTTTCTATACTCTATGGGTGCGCTTGCACCTGTATCCCCTTATTGTCGAAAGTGTCATCTGTCATGTCCTCTGTATCCATCCATCCGACCGCTATTGTTGCCACCGGTGCCACGTTAGGGCAGGGCGTAAAAATTGGTCCGTATTCCATTGTGGGTGAGAATGTCACGCTGGGTGACAATGTCGTTGTGCATTCGCATGTCGTGGTTGATGGATACACAACCATTGGCGATGGCACGGAAATTTTCCCGTTCGCCTCCATCGGTTCCGCGCCGCAGGATTTGAAATTCGGTGGTGAAAAATCCCGCCTGATTATCGGTAAGAATAACAAGATCCGCGAACACGTAACGATGAACCCGGGCACCGAAGGTGGCGGCATGGAAACGCGCGTGGGTGATAACGGCCTGTTCATGATGGCGTCCCACGTTGCGCATGATTGCATCGTTGGTAACAACGTGATCATGGCGAATAACGCAACGCTGGCGGGTCATGTGGTTGTGGGTGATTTTGCTTTGGTGGGTGGCCTGTCCGCCGTGCACCAATTTGTGCGCATTGGCGCGCATGCGGTGATTGGCGGCATGTCCGGTGTTGAAAATGATGTGATCCCGTTTGGTCGGGTGAAGGGCGAACGCGCATCGCTGGCGGGCCTGAACCTGATTGGTCTGGAACGTCGTGGATTCACCAAGGATCAGGTGAAAGCCATGCAACGTGCCTTTAACCAGATGTTCGGCGAAGAAGGCACGATGGACCAGCGGATCGAAATGGTGGCCAGCGATTATTCCAGCGACAATCTGGTCATGGAAATGGTTGAATTTGCGCGGGCCAAAACACGCTTCCCGCTGTGCCAGCCCGCAAAACGGAGCGCGTAACGATGACCGATAAAACCGAAGACGTAAAACTACTGGGCATTATTGCCGGTGGCGGATTGCTGCCGGAACGGTTGCTGGGCGTATGCGATACCAAGGGCATTGATACCTTTGTTGTTGGCTTTGAACGTCAAACCGATCTGGCCATTCTGAAAGATCGCCGTTACATGCTAACCCGTCTGGGTGCGGCCGGGCAGATCATCAACACGCTGAAGGCGCATAAGGTCCGCGATCTGGTTCTGATTGGTTCCATTCGTCGCCCGTCGTTGAAAGAACTGCGCCCGGATTTCCGCACGCTGAAATTCTTCCTGCGCCTCGGTCTGCGCGCGATTGGTGATGATGGGCTGCTGAAGGCCCTGCGCCGTGAATTGGAGCGCGACGGGTTTAAGATTCATGCCGTCCAGCATTTTATCGAAGACATCATGCCCAAGGCGGGCCGGATTGGTTCACGCGAACCAACGCCGGAGGATATGAACGCCATCCGCCACGGGATCAAGGTTGCACACACGCTGGGCCGTCTGGATATTGGCCAGAGCGTGGTGATGCAACAGGATCTGGTTCTGGGCGTTGAGGGGATCGAAGGCACGGATGAATTGATCCGCCGTTGCGGCTTGCTGAAACGCGAAGGACGTGGGCCAATTTTGGTGAAAATGTCCAAGCCGCAACAAGATGAATCGCTCGATCTGCCGACCATTGGCCCGGATACAATTCACCATGCGGCGCTGGCCGGGTATGCGGGCATTGCGATTGAAGCCAACCGCAGCCTGCTCCTCGATCCGCAGAAGGTCGCGGATCTGGCGGATCAGTATAAAATGTTCGTGATTGGGGTGGATCCCGATATTCTATGACAACAGGCAATAAAGATCTTTCGATCTATCTGATCGCCGGTGAAACATCGGGCGATACGCTGGGCGCGCGGATGATGCACACGATGCGCGAAATTTGCGCGGCGGACGACGATGCCCCGCATTTGCATTTCCACGGCATCGGCGGAACGCAGATGGAGGGCGAGGGGCTGAAATCTTTGTTCCCAATGTCTGATTTGTCCCTGATGGGTGTGGCGGAAATTCTGCCACGTTTGCGGGATTTGATCCGCCGCATCAACGAAACGGTCGATGATATTGCCAAGCGTGAACCGGATGTGGTGGTCACGATCGATGCGCCGGATTTTTGTTTCCGCGTCGTAAAAAAACTGCGTGAACGCGGCGTGAAAAAGCCGGTTTTCATTCACTATGTCGCGCCGACCGTGTGGGCGTGGCGACCGGGCCGGGCGAAGAAGGTTGCGGCCCTGTATGATGGGCTGATGTGCCTCTTCCCGTTTGAACCCAATTATTTCACACGCCACGGGTTGAATGCCGCATTCGTCGGTCATCCGGTGATGGAAACGAAGTTGGCACTGACCACGTCTGGTGATCGCGCCAAAGCCCGCGCGGCGTTGGGTGTGCCGGAAGATGGTAAGGTTTTGGGCCTCTTCTTCGGCAGCCGTATGGGTGAAGTGAAACGCATGGGTGGATTGATCCATGATGTGGCGCTGGCCTTGCGCAAGAACCGCCGCGATTTGTCGTTTATGGTGCCGACCTTGCCGCATCTGGAACCCGAATTGCGGGCGTTGCTGAAAGATGTCGATAATGTTTACTTCACCGACGGCATCAACACGAAAAGCGACAGTTTGAAAGCACTCGATGCTGCTGTGGCCGTATCTGGCACGGTGGGGCTGGAGCTGGGTGTGGCAAGCATTCCGCATGTTATTACCTACACCATGAACCCGTTTACGTGGGTGTTGGTGAAAATGTTGATCCGCGTGCGCTTTGCGCATCTGGCCAACATTCTGCTGAACAAACGCTGTGTTCCTGAATTCATTCAGGACGCGGCCAAACCCGACATCATCGCCAAGGCCGTAAACGGTATTCTGGACGAAGGGTTTGAGAGCGAAGAACAACGCGCGTCGTTCGCCACCATGCGGAAATTGTTGCGCGGTCGCGGTGATGAAACACCATCGGTTGAAGCGGCCCAGTTTGTGTTGAACATGGCCCAAACCCGCGTTGAAACGCTCAGTCGCCCGGCGGGTGTCACGGCGCGCATGGCGGCCTCGGGGGCGTAATCTCTTTCACTGTCATCCCCGTGAAAACGGGGATCCATACAATGAATGGATCGTCACAATGGATTCCCGTTTTCACGGGAATGACAAGATGATAGATGGGGCGACTCGTTCAATGCCACGGTGCGGGACGGGTGGTCAGTAAAAGAAAAGGGCGGTTTGAAACCGCCCTTTTTTTATTTCTATCGCTTGTCCACCGGGACATAATCGCGTTGCGCCGGACCGGTGTAAAGCTGACGCGGGCGGCCGATTTTCAAGGCTGGTTCTTCCATCATTTCTTTCCATTGGGAAATCCAACCCACGGTCCGGGCCACGGCGAACAACACCGTGAACATGGATGTCGGGAAGCCCATGGCTTTCAGGATAATGCCGGAATAAAAATCGACGTTCGGGAACAGTTTGCGTTCCACGAAATACGGATCGGACAACGCGATGCGTTCCAATTCCTGCGCCAGTTCCAGCAACGGGTCATTGATGCCCAGTTCGGCCAGAACCTCGTCACAGGATTTTTTCAGCACTTCGGCGCGCGGGTCATAGTTTTTATAAACGCGGTGACCAAAGCCCATCAGGCGGGTGTTGTCGCCCTTGTCTTTGACCTTGGCCAAAAATTCAGGGATGTTGTCCTTGTGCCCGATTTCTTCCAGCATTTCCAGCACGGCCTGGTTCGCACCGCCATGCGCCGGACCCCACAGGCAGGCAATGCCAGCGGCGATACAGGCGAACGGGTTGGCTTGTGATGAACCGGCCAGACGCACGGTCGATGTCGATGCGTTTTGTTCGTGGTCGGCGTGCAGGGTGAAAATGCGGTCCATGGCGCGGGCCAGAACCGGGTTGACCGTGTACGGTTCCGCCGGAACGGCGAAGCACATATACAGGAAGTTTTCAGCGAACGACAAATCGTTGCGCGGATACATGAACGGCTGGCCGATCGAATATTTGTACGACATGGCGGCCAGTGTCGGCAGTTTCGCAATCAAGCGATGCGCGGAAATTTCGCGTTGTTGCGGATCGTGAATGTCCAGCGAGTCATGATAGAACGCAGACAATGCGCCAACCACGCCGCACATAATCGCCATCGGGTGCGCATCACGGCGGAAACCGCGGAAGAAGAAGTGCAGTTGTTCATGCACCATCGTGTGGTACGTGATGTTGTGTTCAAATTCCTTCAGTTCCTTGGCGTTCGGCAGATCGCCGTAGAGCAGGGCGTAGCACACTTCCATAAAGGTGCTTTTTTCCGCCAGATCTTGAATGGTGTAACCGCGGTGGAGCAGAACGCCCTTGTCACCATCGATAAAGGTGATGCGGGATTTACAGCTGCCCGTCGCCATAAAGCTGGGGTCGAATGTGAAATGTCCGGTTTCTTCGTGCAGCTTGCGAATGTCGATCACCGGTGTACCCAAAACGCCATCCAGCACGGGCAATTTTGCCGATTTGCCAGTCTGGTCATTGGTCAGGGTGAAGGTTTTTTGTGCTGTGTCTGCGGACATGGTGTTACCCCACGGAATGGAAAAGCGAAATGTGTACGTGTGAAAGATTCGGCGGACGCCAAATCGATTGCGCAATCATAGGCCTGCGCTGCACAAAGATAAAGGCAGCGCGTTTAAAAATCGTTACTGCGGCAAAATGAGAAGCGCCTGTTTTATGAAAATTATTATGGTTTTAGGTCATATGGTTTGTATAAGCCTGCGCCGCGCGGTGTGGGACCTGATTCAGGCCGCTCAGATCCAATGTGCATGTGCGGGCAAAGGTGATGTGGTCTTCACCGTAACCGGACTGACGCGCAATCGCACTCAGGCGGCCAATGCGGCGTTCAACTGTTGGGTGGCTGGCGTGCAGGTTTGCCCATGCACGGGACAGTTTGCTGGGTTGCTTGGTGCTGTCGTGGCCCGCTTCCGCCATTTTAATGGTTTTGATTTCGTTGATCTTGCGCAAGGCCGTGACCAGCGCCAGCGGGTCAGCGCCCAGCAAAACGGCGCCGCGATCGGCCTGATATTCCTGACTGCGTGATAATGTGGCACTGGTGATCCTTGCCGTTCTTCCTAGGCCCCATGTGGCCAGAAATATCCCGGCAATCATCGGATTGATCGCGCTGAAGAACGCAACATTGGTCACAATGCCAAGGCCAAAACATCCGATAGCAATTCTGGACAGGCGTTTTCTATCGGCATCGGTCATGCGATCATTTTCGCCCTTATTTTCGGGATTCATTTTCTTAACGAGGGCGCCAAAGCCAGACAATTTTGCAGCGATGGTTGGCACGACGATTGTTGCCAATAATCCAACGGTAAAGTTTACGACCCCCGTGGCTGCCGTGCTGAAAATATACAGGATTCCGTTTGCGCTGCGTGCTGCGCGATGGATCAATTGTTGAGGCAGGTCGATGGTTGAATGCTTTGCGACGATGTGGGAAAATTCGTGGGCCAGAACTGCTTTTTCTTCGTGGTCGTTCAGAATTTCCAGCAATGATTTTGAAATCATAATCACCGGTTTGCCCAGATCAATCGCGGCCGCATTCGGCATGGCGGTGTATGCGCTGCGGAGGCGTTGGCGGATGGCTTCGTATTTGATTCCCCGTTTCTGCGGTTTTGCATCGTCGATGTCAAAATCGTGGATCGGGTATTTATCGGCGCTGAGCCCGGATTTTGTGTAAAGCTCTTGCACAATCTGTTTCAGCTTTGGTGAGTATGAATAATTGTCTTCGTGCTGTTTCAGATTGTTTTCAAAAACGTGTTTGTTGGCGCGCAGATCCTTGATTGTTGCCAATGTCGTATAGGCCGCGGCGAAGCCGAGAATGGCTGGCATGCCGATCGTATAGGTCGCGGCGGCAATGGTTGCCGTCATGGCGTAGGAAAATGCGAGAGCGCCGTAATTGCGTAATTGGTAAAAATTCTGGGCCATAAATAAAAGTCCGCCATTCCCTGTTTTTTCATGTGAATGGCGGACTTTTGCATAGATCAATTGTTATGTCAAAGAATGATCAAGGCGCTGTAAAACCTCTGATTTTCCAAGGAGTTCAGCGGCATGGAAGACCGACGGGGATATTGTTGTCCCGGTCAGGGCGGCGCGCAGTGGCATGGCAACCTTGCCCAGTTTTCCGTCCCGCAAATCATTGGCCACGGTTTTGCAGGCGTCTTCGATATTCGTCGCGTTGAATTCGGTGATGCCGGACAGCGTATCCTTCAATGTTTGCAGGATGGCTTTGTCCAGATTGGCCTTGGCCTTCTCATCAAAATCAAACGGCACTGTTTTGACGTAGAACGCGCCTTCGTCGGCGATCTGTACAATCGTCTTGGCGCGGTTTTTCAGTTCGTCCATGCCGGCCAGCAGGCGGGCGCGGCCCGTGTCATCCACACTGTAGTCACGTTCGATCAGGAACGGCGTGACCAGATCAACCAGACGCGCATTGTCGGCCAGTTTGATGTAATGGGCGTTCACGTTCTCCAGCTTGGCAAAATCAAACCGCGCGGCGGATTGGCCGATATGGTCCAGATCGAACCATTCGATCGCTTGTTCCGTGGAAATGATTTCATCATCGCCGTGGCTCCAACCGAGGCGGAGGAGGTAGTTGCGCATGGCTTCGGGCAGATAGCCCATTTTCTCGTATTCCTTCACGCCCGTCGCGCCGTGGCGTTTGGACAGTTTCGCGCCATCCGGCCCCAAAATCAGCGGTAAATGCGCGTAAACCGGAACGTCCCAGCCCATGGCGGTGTAGATAATGTTCTGGCGGAACGTGTTGTTCAAATGGTCGTCGCCGCGAATGACGTGGGTCACGCCCATGTCATGGTCATCAACCACAACGGCCAGCATATAGGTCGGCGTGCCGTCGCTGCGCAGGATGATGAAATCATCGAGCTGTTCATTCGCAACCGTCACATCGCCCTGCACCTTGTCATGCACGACGCTGTTGCCATCCAGCGGGGCCTTGATGCGGACGACGGGTTTGATGTCTTTCGGGGCGGTGGCCGGGTCGGCATCGCGCCAGCGGCGGTCATAGAATGTTACGCGGCCCTCTGCCTTGGCGGTTTCCCGCATGGTTTCCAATTCTTCCGGCGTGCAATAGCAGTAATAGGCTTTGCCCGCCTTGACCATTTCAAGAGCCACTTCGGCATGACGGTCGCGGCGTTCGAATTGGGAGATAACATCGCCGTCCCAATCCAGCCCCAGCCAGCTCAGGCCGTCCTTGATGGAATCCACATATTCGGGCGCGTAGCGTTCGCGGTCCGTATCCTCGATCCGGAACAGCATTTTGCCGTTATGGCGGCGCGCGAACAGCCAGTTATACAAAGCCGTGCGGGCCGTGCCGATATGCATCAGGCCGGTGGGGGACGGGGGGATACGGGTAACGATGGTCATGGTTGTATTATCCTTTAAATTCTGCAAGCCTGTCCGCGCATGTCATCCCCGCAAGTGGAGCCGCGAAGCGGCGGAGCGCAGGCGGGGATCTGGCGTAAAAAGCGCGATGCTGTGCATCGCTCATAATCTTTCCGGATCCCCGCACGGGGGCGGGGATGACGGGATGGGGACAGTGGTAGCATAAGAAAACAGGCCAGAAAACAGGTTTCGCAGGTGGATTTCAGCGTTTCGGAGCAAGGGATTAGCACGGCAACGTGGCGGGGCGTGACGGCGGTGATCGCCGCGCAGCGCCCGCACTACGTTTTATGGCTGCCCGTTCTTCTGGGGGCGGGGATTTGCGCCTATTTCTCGCTGAAATTTGAACCGTCATGGGCGGGGGCGCTGGCTGTCTTTCTGGTTCCGGCGCTGGCTGTATTGTGGCAATGGCGGCGGGCGCGGGCGGGCGGGTCGGTGGCTTTGTTGTTGCTGTTCGGTCTTGCCATGGCGTTCGGGGCGGGATTTGCGGCGGGCAAGGTGCGCACGGAAATGGTGCGCGGGCCCGTGTTGGAAAAACAAATGCGCTTTGCCAATGTGACGGGCACGATCCGGTCGCTGGAATTGCTGGAAAGCGGGCGGGGCAGCCGCGCGGTTCTGGATGATCTGTCGATCGAAGAGATTGCGCCGGAGAAAACCCCGCGCCGCATCCGCATGACGATCAGCAAAGACGAAGGCCTGCGCCCCGGTCAGCGCATTCGCGTTCTGGGCGGATTAAACCCGCCATCGGCCCCCGTGGCACCGGGCAGTTTTGATTTTCAGCGCTATGCCTATTTCCGCGAATTGGGCGCGATGGGGTTTGCGTATAAAGCGCCGGAGATTTTATCGGAAGAAAAAGGTGGGTTTTATCAGGGGTTGGAAAATTACCGCCTGATGCTGGCGCAGGCCGCGAAAGAACACGTGGGCGAACGCGAAACCGGCGTTGTTATCGCCCTGCTGACCGGTGAGCGCGCGGCGATGAGCGAGGATTTATGGGACGATGTCCGCATCGCCGGGCTGGCCCACATCATTGCCATTTCCGGCATGAATATCGGCATGGCGGCGGGGGCTGCGTTTTTTCTCAGCCGCTTGCTGATGGCCCTGTTCCCACGTTTTGCACTGTATCACCCGATTAAATCCTACGCCGCCGTGATTGCGTTTATTGCGGCCTTTGCCTATGCGTTGATCGTAGGGATGAGCGTGCCGACATTCCGCGCCTTGATTATGACGGGCTTGTTCCTGATGGCCATTGGCCTGAACCGCAGCCCGTTTTCCATGCGACTGGCGGCGGTCAGTGCGGGGGGATTGTTGCTGTTTTACCCGGACATCTTGCTGGGTGCGAGTTTTCAGATGTCGTTTGCCGCTGTGATCGGGTTGATCTGGTTTTACGATGTTACGCGCGATTGGTGGGTGGAGGCGTATACCAAAGCCGGGTGGTTGCAGCGGGCCATGATTTATCTGGCGGGTGTGTGTTTGACCACCATTCTGGCCACCATCGTCACGGCCCCGTTCTCGCTTTATCATTTCCAACAAGTGGCGACCTATGGCGTTGCGGCCAACTTTATTGTGGTGCCGTTGGCCAGCTTTATCATCATGCCATTGGCCATTCTGGTTTATTTCCTTGCGCCCTTGGGGTTGGCGGATTGGCCGCTGGCGGGCATGGCGTGGGGCGTGGATGTCATGCTGGATATTGCCCGCATCGTGGCGGGGTGGCCGCATGCCGTTGTGCATTGGCCGGTATGGTCGGGCACGGCGCTTGGTGTCATGACGTTTGGAATGTTGTTTATGCTGCTCTGGGCCGGGCGGTCGCGCTGGTTGGGTTTATTGCCTTTGGTGGTGGGTATGGTGATGGTGGTTTTCACCACGCCGCCGGATATATTGATCTCATCCACCGGGAAATTGTGGGCGGCGCGGATGGATTCCGACCGCATGATGATTTCATCGCGCGTGGCCGATAAATTCACCGCCGAGGTCTGGACCCAGGAATCCGGATTGCCGGAAGGGTCAACCGAAAAAATCCCGAATGAAGGATTATATCAGGGTGAAAATGGCATGGTGTCGTGTGACGCCGATGCCTGCCGGATGGAGATGGACGGGGCGAAAGTCGCCTTCGTTAACCAGCCTGTCGCACTCGCCGCCGATTGTGCATGGGCGGATGTTGTTGTCGCCCGCATGCCGGTGGAGAAAAAGTGTGCGGCGGCCGCCGTGATTGATCGTTTCGATGTCTGGCGCAACGGGTCGGTGGCGATCTGGGTGCGGGATGGGGAAGAACCCGTTATCCGCAGTGTGCGCGATTTGCGCGGTGATCGCCCATGGGCGATGAATAACGGGCGGTAAAAGCCTCAATTCGTAAAAACCCCAAGGCCGTCATCCCGGCGCAGGCCGGGATCTTCCAGCCATAATGGACGAAGACCCCGGCTTTCGCCGGGGTGACGTGCTTATTGGTGAAAAACTGGAATTTTTTAGTGGTACGTGCGGTACAAACTAACCAACCGCCCCTGAATCTTCACGCGCTCCGGCTCCAGAACACGGGGTTCGTAATCGTCGTTTTCCGGTTCCAGAATGATCTTGTTCCCGGACTTGCGGAAGCGTTTCAGGGTCACTTCGCTGTCATCGATCAACGCAACAACAATCGTGCCGTTTTCGGCGATGGTGGTGTTGCGGATGATCACGATGTCGTGGTCGTTGATCCCCGCCTTGATCATGGAATCCCCATCAACGCGCAGGGCGTAATGTTCGCCGGACCCCAGCATTTGCGGTGGTACGTCGATCAATGTTTCTTCGTCACGAATGGCCTCAATCGGTGTACCCGCGGCGATTTTACCGTGCAGAGGAATTTGTGCGAAATTGTTCGCGGGGGCCGGGGCCGCCATGCGGGCATCTTCGTACACGCTGGCAATGGCGCGGGTCTGGGCCGCGGCGGCGGATGAATCCGCGCCATCGGGTTTGTACCCTTCCGGTAATTTTTTCACTTCCAACGCGCGGGCGCGGTGGGGCAGGCGTTCCAGATAGCCGCGCTCAACCAGCGCGCTGATCAAACGGTGGACGCCCGATTTGGATTTCAGGCCCAGCGCATCCTTCATCTCATCAAACGAGGGGGCCACTTCGCCCGTCTGCATCCGTTCGTGAATGAGAACAAGAAGGTCACGTTGTTTTCTGGTCAGCATTTGGCGTTGTATTCCCTTTGTTTTGCCCGCGTTTTGGGGCTTTTTTGATGCAAACCCGTCATTTTTGCCGGGTTTGGCATGCGGAATTGTGATTCTGCATACCCTTTTTGTTCTAGTTTAGTTCATGGTTTGTGTCAAGGAATGACTGCGAATGTTCTGATTTGGTGGGATTTCCCCGGGGTGAGGCGGCGGATATTGCCGTTTTTTTCCCGTTTCGTCCAGTGACTTTTCCACAGGGGGCGAATGCGGTATGGTGCGCGCCATGAAAATCTTCAAAGTCCTGACGCCGCTGCGCGCGGCTTCCATTATTCTTGCTGTCGTTGCCCTGGTGATCGTGCTGGATCAACTGGTGGTCAAACGCGATTATGCACCCGTTCCATCGCACGATGTGACCGAGGCGATTGTTGCGGTTGAAAACGATCTGCCGCCAGCGCCAGATTTTGCGCCGTCATTGCCGCTGTCAACCGAGCCGTTGCAGACGGTTGATCCGACAGTTGTCGATGAAGAGATTATCCTGCCTGAAGAACCCGAAACGGTTGATGATGTGGTGGATGAATTACTGGCCGCCCCTGTACACAAAGCCGCCACCAACCCGCGCGTCGTGATCATCATTGATGATATGGGCGTGGACGTAAAACGATCCGCCGCCGTTGTCGATCTGCCTGCGGGGTTGACGCTGGCCTATCTGCCGTATGCCAGCAACATCAAGGCGCAAACGGCCAAAGCGAAGGACGCCGGACATGAGTTGATGGTGCATGTGCCGATGGAGCCGATGAGCCAGACCAAAGATCCGGGCCCGGAGGTTTTGCGCGTCGGGCAGGATATTGCCGCCTTTGATCAGGTTTTGCAGGATGATCTGAGTGCTTTCGATGGCTATGTCGGCATCAACAACCACATGGGCAGCAAATTGACGCAGGATAAAGCGGCCATGGCCCGCGTGATGAACGAACTCAAATCCCGCAATCTTTATTTCATCGACAGCCGCACGATTCAAAATTCAGTGGCGGGCGATATGGCACGCGAAGCGGGTGTGCCGCACGCGGGCCGCGACGTGTTTCTGGATCACGAAAACACGGCGGATTTCGTTTCTAAATCTCTGGCACAGGTGGAACGTAAAGCGCTGAAAGACGGTCTGGCCATTGCCATCGGTCATCCGAAGGATGTGACGATTGAAGGCCTGCGGGCGTGGTTGCCGACGCTCAAGGACAAAGGCATCGAACTGGTGCCAGCGTCACAGGTGGTGAGATAGTCCATAAAAAACCCCGGAGCGATCCGGGGGTTTTTATTTGGTTGGCTTACTGCGCCACTGTTCCGCTTTCCGGGCCGAACATCAGGTCCAGCATCCGGCGGTTGATTTTGACGCCGTATTTATCTTCCAGATGGCTCACATACACGGCCATAAATTCATTTCCGGCGGTGCGGGTGATGGAATCCGAAATCGGGCGCAGATCCTGGTCGCTGATTTTATCAGCTGCCGGGATATTGATGGCGGTGATGGTCCCAACCATGAACCCGCCATCGACCGGTGCCATCAGGCTTTCGCCCTGAACGCCATCGAATACAGCGGCCAGCGTGGCGGTGTTCATCGGGGCTTTCGGTTCTGCGCCGGCTTTGATGCCATTGTAGGTCTGAACGCTCAGGCCCAGTTCCTTGGCCGCTTGCGCCAGCGTCTTTTCACCACCGGCCACAGCTTGTTGCAGTTTCTGGGCGCGGTCGCGGTTGGCGGTGGCGCGTTGGTCATCCATCCAGCCTTTGGCGATTTCGTCTTTCACCTCTTCATACGGGGTGTAGGCGAGGGGCGTTACGCTATCCACACGCACAGCCGCAAAACGTCCGCCGGAAATTTCCATGACCGGGGCGGTTTCGCCGGATTCAACACTGAATGCGGTTTCGAGGATGGCACCGCGATCTTTATCAAACGCAGTCATGCCGTCTTTTTTGTCCGGCGTGGAGCCATCGTTATGAACGGCACCAATTTTGGTCACGTCCAGATTCATTGATTTCACAATGTCGTCCAGTGATTCACCAGCGGCCAGACGGTCATCAATCTGGTTGGCGGTGGCCAGAATTTCATCGGACAGGCGGATCTGCAGCATTTCTTTCTTCAGATCGGCTTTGACCTTTTCAAACGGCGTTGTATCGGGCGCATTGATTTTGGTCAGGACCAGAATGTGCCAGCCAAGCGGAGTTTGAAGCGGGCCGACGACATCGCCGATTTTGGCATCAAACGCCCCATTCGCGATGTTTTCGATCAATCCGGCGCGTTCAAATTCGCTTTCGCCCAGATAGGCGTCGGTTTTACCCGTGTGCGATTTTACGGCGTCTTTCAACGTGGCCCCGGCATCCATCTTGGCTTTCACGGCCTCGGCATCCGCTTGATCGGTCAGAACGGCCTGTTGCAGGACGCGTTTTTCCGCCGTGCGGTATTGGGCAATGTTGCGGTCATATTCCGTGCGCAATTCTTCATCGGAAATATCCATCGCATCGCGCACCTGTTTTTCGCTCAGGACCGCGATGGTCATGGTGCGGGTTTCCGGTTTCGCATAGCGGGCGCGGGCGGCATCGTAAAATACGGTCAGAACGGCTTCGTCAGCGGGTTTGATGTCCGTCATATCCGAATTTTTCAGGATGATGCCATCAAGGCTGCGGCTTTCATTACGCAATTGGTACAAGGCCACCAGTTCATCACGTGTCACCAGCGTGCCGCCCGCTTGAATGGCGGATTGCAGCGTGCTGTTGGCGATTTCGTGACGGATGGCGTTGACGAATTCCGTTTCGGAAATGCCTTGGTTCATCAATACACGTTGCAGGACATCTTTCTTTGAGGCCTCCGGATTGCTTTGCAGCAGCGGGGCAATCATGGTGTTGATTTGTTTGGCAACGGCATCGTCACCAACCAAAATACCCTGATCAACCGTTGCGTTTGAAATGACGGTGCGGGCGATTTCATTATTCAAGATTTGTTCGATATAGCCAAAACTGTAAGCGTCGGCGGGTGTGATGCCTTGGTTGGACAGGACACGCTGCACATGGCGTTGAAATTCCGTGCTGGAAATGGATGATCCGGCGACGGTGGCAACGTTGGTGTTGCCGACACCGCCACGGAAAAATCCGCCAACATCCATCAGGACCAATCCGAACACGGCCATGGTGAGCAAGCCGAACAGAACAATTTTGATGATCTTGGAATGAACGCCTTCGCGCATGGACCGCATCATGATGGTGTGTAACCCTTCGTGAGTTTTAAAGAATCTGGCGGGAACTATAGAAACGAAGCGGTCTTTGTGCAACCGTTTGCCGTATTACAGCCTTATGAAAAAATACTTTTAGGCGGCTTTTTTTCGGGCTGGCTTGTCTGTATTCTATCCAACCGATTTTGTTAATGAGGCGATGCCATGACGACGAAGAAAAAGCTGATTGCTGGAAACTGGAAGATGCACGGAACGCTGGTCAGCGTGCGGCAATTGGCCGAAGCCGTGATTGATGGCGTAGAAAAAGATGCCAGTTTGCTGGATCGGTGCGATTTTCTGGTTTGCCCCACCTTTATTCATATTCCGGCTGTGCGGGCGGTGATTGACCATAATCGCGGCGCGTTGCGTGTGGGCGGTCAGGATTGCTCGACCCATGACACCGGGGCATTCACCGGGGATATTGCCGCGCCGATGCTGAAAGATGCGGGGTGTTCTGCGGTTATTCTGGGCCATTCCGAACGCCGCCAGCACCATGCCGAGGGGGATCAAACCGTGGCCGCCAAGGCGGTTCAGGCGCATCAAGCCGGGTTGATGACCATTATCTGCGTCGGTGAAACCGAGGCGCAGCGTGTGGCAGGCCAAGAAAAAGAGATTGTAAAACAACAGCTTGGTGGATCAATTCCGGCTGGGGCAACGGCATCGAATACGGTTATTGCCTATGAACCGGTCTGGGCCATTGGCACGGGCAAAACGGCGACCCCGGCGGATGTGGCGGATATGCACGCCTTTATCCGCGGGATTTTGGTGGAGAAAATGACCGATGGGGCCGGGGTGCGTATTCTGTATGGCGGGTCCGTAAAGCCGGATAATGCGGCAGAATTGCTGGCCATTCAGGATGTGGACGGGGCCTTGATCGGCGGAGCCAGTTTAAAGGCCGACCAATATCTTGCTATTGCCAAAGCGGTGCAATAAAGCGTAAAACGCCGGGGTAGAAGTAACAGATTCATTCTCTTAACGGGAAAACCAATGATTCAGGTCGTTCTTGTCATTCACCTTATCCTTGCCCTGGCCATTATTGGCCTGGTGTTGATCCAGCGTTCCGAAGGGGGCGGTCTGGGCATTGGTGGCGGCGGTGGTGGTATTGGCGGATTGGCCAGCCCGGGTGCAACAGCCAACGCGCTGAGCCGTGCGACGGCGATCTGTGCCGGATGTTTCTTTGCGACCAGCTTGTTGCTGGGTGTTCTGGCCAATGCGTCGACCAGCAAGGGCAGCATTCTCGACCGTCTGGATGAACCGACCGCGGTAACGGCACCGGCTGAGGCTGGCGCGGACGAAAAGGCGGATAAGAAAGACGACAAAGATACTCCTCCTGCTGAACCCTCTGTTCCGGTCGCTCAATAGAAAAATGTCACGATTTATCTTTATTACCGGCGGCGTGGTTTCTTCCCTTGGGAAGGGCCTCGGATCCGCCGCTTTGGGCGCATTGTTACAATCGCGCGGTTACACGGTTCGCCTGATCAAGCTTGATCCCTACCTGAACGTCGATCCGGGCACGATGAGCCCGTTCCAGCACGGTGAAGTGTTCGTGACCGATGACGGGGCGGAAACCGACCTCGATCTGGGCCACTATGAACGCTTCACGGGCCGCCCGGCGCAGAAGAACGACAACATCACCACCGGCCAGATTTACACCAAGGTCCTGCAAAAGGAACGCAAGGGTGAATATCTGGGTGCGACCATTCAGGTTATTCCCCACATCACCAACGAAATTAAGTCTTTCGTGATGGAGAAAGACGGCACGGCCGATTTTATCCTGTGCGAAATCGGCGGGACGGTGGGCGATATTGAAAGCCTGCCTTTCTTGGAAGCCATCCGCCAATTGGGGAACGAGCTGGGCGATGCGCGTGCGCTGTACACCCATGTGACCCTGTTGCCCTACATCCCGGCGGCGGGTGAATTGAAAACCAAGCCGACGCAGCATTCGGTGAAAGAACTGATGAGCGCAGGGATACGCCCGCACATCCTGCTCTGCCGCGCCGATCGCCATATCGAAGACGATGACCGTCGCAAGATTTCCCTGTTCTGCAATATCCCGTTTGAACGGGTCATTCCGGCGCTGGATGTGAAAACCATCTACGAAGTGCCGCTGACCTATCATGCCGAAGGGTTGGACACGCAGGTTTTGTCGTTCTTTGGTTTGGATACGCAGGAACCGGATCTGTCCGTCTGGAAAAACATCGTCCACCGGATCAAGGATCCGGAAGGCGAGGTGAATATCGCCGTTGTCGGTAAATATACCGGCCTGAACGACAGCTATAAATCACTGAACGAAGCGTTGATCCATGGCGGTATCGCCAACAATGCGCGCGTGAATTTGAAGTTCATTGAATCGACGATTTTCGAAGCCGAAAACCCCGCCGACCATTTGCACAACATCAACGGCATTCTGGTTCCCGGTGGTTTTGGCGAGCGCGGCGCGCAGGGCAAGATCAACGCAGCCCGCTTTGCGCGCGAGCGTTCCGTGCCGTATTTCGGCATTTGCTTCGGCATGCAATTGGCCGTGATTGAGGCCTCCCGCAATCTGCTGGGCCTTGAAAAAGCCAGCTCCACCGAATTTGGCCCGTGCGAAGAATCCGTGGTTGGCCTGATGACCGAATGGGTCAAGGGCAACCAGACCGAACAGCGCAGTGCCTCCAACGATATGGGCGGCACGATGCGTCTGGGCGCCTATCCGGCCATGTTGAAAAAAGGCAGCAAAGTTGCCGATGCTTATGGCACAACAGAAATCTCCGAACGCCACCGCCACCGGTACGAAGTGAACATGGCGTACAAGGATCGTCTGGAACAGCAGGGCCTGATCTTCTCCGGCCTGTCCCCGGATGGCCGCTTGCCGGAAATCGTTGAATATGCGGACCACCCATGGTTCGTCGGCGTCCAATTCCACCCGGAACTCAAATCCAAACCCTTCGACCCGCACCCGTTATTCGTTGCGTTCGTCGATGCCGCGATAAAACAAAGCCGGTTGGTTTGACCACCAACCGGCTTTGCCGTTTTGATTTCTTTTAGCGCTTAGACCGGGCGCAGTTCAGCTTTTCCAGCCTCATATCCGGCCAGAACGCCACGCGGTAATTGCGGCTCCGGCTGCCAGTTGGACAATTGGTTGTACATGGTGCGCAGGGCCATTTGGCGTTCGCGGGTCGTGCCGTAGCTGAGGCAGTAGGATGCCATCAGGAAGGCGTTGACATCCTTGCGGCTGGCGTAGCGGCCATCGACCGGATAGCTGTACAGATCCATGTAGTCGCAGAACGTGCCGTCTTCGTAGACCGGCGGCTGGACGTAATCGACGCCAATTTTACGGGCACCCCATTTTTCAAAAATGGCGACACGTTTGTGCGGGTCCATGGTGTTCGTTTCCTGGGGCGCGCGTTCCGGGTTGTTTACTTCCAGAAAAACGGCGCTCAGCGATTTGCCGCGTTCTGCCGCTTTTTCTTTCAGGGATTCAATCCGGCATTGGACCATGGCTTTGCCAAGGCCGCCTTGGCGGATATTCGGATCAATTGCATTGTACGCAAGATTGCCGACGTTATGTTCAGGATAGTAATAGGCCACACTGATCCCGGCCAATTCAGCCCTGTCGATATCGCGTAAGTTTTGGCCAATTAAATTGACCACGACATCGAAGTTCTTAATTTCACCATTCATGCCCGCTAGGAATTTATCCAGCGTTTCGGCTTGGTTGGTATCGGGGAAAGCGGGTGCCAAAATCTGGCGGTAAGCCCGCTCAAAAAGGGCGAGAAGTACAGGGTTGTCCTGAGTAACACGTGTCAGCTCGAGCGTTGTCAATGCATGAATCCTCCAGTGGATTGTTACGGAAATTACTGTATACATACAGCGGCCGCTTATATGCAATAAAAAAACGCCCCTGAAAATCATTTTTTTTGCCTTTGGCCTCAAGGGCTTGCCTCAGGTTTACCCCCGCCAAAATTTTAGGTTTGTTTTTGTTCATTTTTTGACTTCGTATTCCATAATTTGGGGTGAAATTTTTTTTAAAAGCCCTGTCTTTCTGCGGGTCTGGCGGGGGTGTTTTCTTGAAAAATGACCTCAAATTGTCCCCGAACGGGCCTTTGGGATTATTGAAGGGATTCGGTTGGCCAAAGCGGGGCTGGTTTTCATGTTTTCGTTGGCCGTTTTTGGTCGTTTGCCCTATATATACGGGGCAAGCGTATACCCCCCTTTAGTAAAAGTGAGCCCTCCATGAAGACAGTGAAAATCGGTTCGATTGATGTTGCCAACGACAAGCCTTTTGTCCTGTTTGGTGGTCTGAACGTCCTGGAAAATGAAAGCATCACGCTGAAGGCTGTTGAGGTTTATAAGACCATCACCGACAAACTGGGCATTCCGTATGTTTTCAAGGCCAGCTTTGACAAGGCCAACCGATCCAGCATCCATAGCTATCGTGGCGCGGGGTTGGAGGAAGGCTTGCGCATCTTCCGCAAGGTGAAGGAAGAATTTGGCGTGGCGATCATCACCGATGTGCATGAAATCGACCAGTGCCAGCCCGTGGCTGATGTGTGCGATGTCATTCAGCTTCCGGCGTTTTTGGCCCGCCAAACCGATCTGGTCGAAGCCATGGCCAAGACGGGCGCGGTGATCAACGTGAAGAAACCGCAATTCCTGTCCCCGTATCAGATGAAGAACATCGTCGATAAATTTGCCGAATGCGGCAATGACAAGGTTATTCTGTGCGAGCGCGGCCATTGCTTTGGCTATGATAACCTGATCGTTGACCCGATGGCATTCGGGGTGATGAAGCAAGAAACGGGAAACACGCCGATTATTTGCGATACCGTCCACGCGTCGCAAATGCGCCTGCCGGGCAGTGAGGCTTCGGGCGGCCGCCGTGCGCTGGTGCCTGATCTGACTCGTGCGGTTCTGGCTATCGGATTGGCCGGGATCTTTATCGAAGCATACGAAGACCCGGATAAGGCGAAGTGCGATGGCCCGTCGGCTCTGCCGTTTAACAAGCTGGAAGAGTTTCTGAGTCAGGCGAAGGCCATTGACGATCTGGTGAAATCAATGAATTTGGTGAATATCCAATAAGGGATCATAAGAATGAAAAGTTTTGAAGAGATGGTTTTGCCGCCGGGTAAGACAATAGAGGAACTCCTCGCGGAAAACCTGCGTGACATCGCAGAGATTGGCAAAGCCAATGCGCGATTCCAGTTCGTGTGGGTGTGCGGTCAAAAGATGGTTGATGCCAACCCCGGCGTCCGCGAAGCTTGGCGCGCCCGCGCAGAAGCAGCAAAGGCTGCGCAATCCTCTCCATCAATGAAACCGTAATCAAAACATCCAAGGAAACAATCATGACCGCAATTATTGATATTTATGCCCGCCAAATTCTGGACAGCCGTGGAAACCCGACGGTTGAAGTTGATGTGACGCTGGAAAGTGGTGCTACGGGTCGTGCAGCGGTTCCGTCTGGTGCGTCTACGGGCGCGCATGAGGCGGTTGAGCTGCGCGATGGTGAAAAAGGGTTTTACAACGGGAAAAGCGTTTTGAACGCCGTTGAAAACGTGAACACGGAAATTTTCGAAGCACTGTCCGGCATGGATGCCGAAGAACAGTTGCACATCGACCAGACCATGATGGAATTGGACGGAACCGAGAACAAAGGCCGTTTGGGCGCCAACGCCATTCTGGGTGTATCACTGGCCGTATCCAAGGCCATGGCGGATGAGCTGGATGTGCCGCTGTACCGTTATCTGGGCGGCGTTCATGCCCATGAATTACCGGTGCCGATGATGAACATTATCAATGGCGGCGCACATGCCGACAACCCGGTTGATATTCAGGAATTTATGATCATGCCGGTTGGTGCTCCGGATTTTTCCGAGGCCCTGCGTTGCGGCGCGGAAATTTTCCATGCGCTGAAGAAAGAATTGTCCAAAGCGGGCCTGAACACCAACGTTGGTGACGAGGGTGGTTTTGCGCCGGCTGTGAAATCGGCCACGGAAGCACTGGACTACATCATGAAGGCGATCGAAGCCGCTGGTTATGTGCCGGGCGAAGATGTCGTTCTGGCACTGGATTGCGCATCGACCGAATTTTATAAGGGCGGTAAATACGTGATGGAAGGCGAGGGCAAAACGCTCGATTCCGCAGGTATGGTTAAATTCTACGAAGATCTGTGCGCCCGTTACCCGATCGTATCCATCGAAGATGGGATGAGCGAAGATGACTGGGCGGGCTGGAAAATGCTGACCGATGCGTTGGGTGATAAAGTTCAGTTGGTTGGTGACGATCTGTTCGTGACCAATCCGGAGCGTTTGCGTCAGGGCATTGAAGAGGGCTGCGCCAACGCGATTCTGGTGAAAGTGAACCAGATCGGCACGCTGTCCGAAACATTGCAAACGGTCCAGATGGCACAGAAAGCCGGGTACGGCGTGATCCTGTCACACCGTTCGGGCGAAACCGAAGATTCGACGATTGCCGATATTGCCGTGGCAACCAATGCGGGCCAGATCAAGACAGGTTCCCTGTCTCGGTCCGACCGCACGGCGAAGTACAACCAGTTGCTGCGTATCGAAGATATGCTGGGCCCACAGGCCGTCTTCGCAGGTCGTTCCATTCTGCGCGCGGAGCCGAGTGTGACGGGCAAGAAAACGAAGGCCGCTTAATACGGCATCATCAAGACGTCATCCCGGCGAAGGCCGGGATCTTCTCGCCATAAAGGATGAAGACCCCGGCTTTCGCCGGGGTGACGCATTTTTGGGGCAAAGTTTTTTTAGAATTTCGGGGCCATAATCATGGCCACACTGATGACCAGCAGGACCGCACCAGCAATGCGAATGGGTGATATCGGCGTCGCTTGCGGTAGAAGAAAGCCATAGTGATCAACCGCCAGTGAAAACAAAATCTGGCCGCATATAATCAAGGCGATCATGCCCGCCGCGCCCAGTTTCGGCACGACGAAAATGGTTGTGAATACAAACATCGTCCCCAATGTCCCGCCAATCCACATCCATGGTGATGTCTGGCCGATATTTTCCAGCAGAATGGGCTTGCGCAAGGCCAGCAGCACGCAACCCAACAAGATCGTGCCAGTGAAAAACGAGAAGAACGCAGCCACCAGCGGTCCGCCCATATGATCGCCCAGGCGGGCATTGATGGGGGCCTGTAACACAATCATGGACCCGGCCAGAATGGACATGGTCAGGGGAATGAGAAGGGCGGATGGCATGATCAGAAACTCCGGGAGGGGGGATAGAATGTTCCAATCATAATAGGGGGCCCGCCCGGACGAGCAAGGCATCCTCTGTGCTGCGATGCCCATATTCAGGCGGGGTGCATAAAAAATTTATGCTTTTCATGCGTGCCTTCATACGGAGTTATGCTAAAAATAGTGAGTCTTTTGAATCACTTAAGTCCTCGCTGTTCACTGGACCTTCCCACCTTAACTATTTGACTCTGTTACACTTTCCTCTTGCCGTCGAACGGTCTTTGTGATTCCATAGTGAGTATGAGAGCTTCCCTTTCACAGCGTAAAACGAAACAGCGCAATGTCCTGGGTATCATCGGGATCTGCCTGACGCTGTATTTTTCGTACCATCTGGTGCAGGGGGAACGCTCTATCATCCGCCTCATGACACTGGAACAATCCATCGCCAAAACCACGATGAAGGTTGAAAAAACAACCGTTCAGCGTGTCGAGCTTGAGGCCCGTGTCACCCGCCTGCGCCCCGGTTCATTGGACCCGGATTTGCTGGAAGAACGCGCCCGTGCCGTTCTGGGCTTTGGCTATGCGGATGAGCAAGCTGTTGTTCTGAGCCAATAAAAAATATTGCATCGCACCATTTCGGGTTTCCTGATCCTGTTTTGGGTGGAAACGCGCCGGGAAATGGTGTAGTTGTGCGTGGCGAAAAATCGCACATTTCCAACGTTTTCTGCAGGAGGCTTTTCGTGGCCACATCCGCCAAGACAAGCAAAGATTCAAAGTTGAAATCCGTATCCAACAGCGCGGCCAAGCCGACCGTTGAAGAGATGAAAAAGCTCTTCCGCGATATGCTGATGATCCGCCGTTTTGAGGAAAAATCCGGCCAGCTCTATGGCATGGGTCTGATCGGTGGTTTCTGCCACCTGTATATCGGTCAGGAAGCCGTCGTCACGGGCATCCAGTCGATGCAGGAACCGCAGGATACGGTTATCACCGCATACCGCGATCACGGCCACATGCTGGCCTGTAAGATGGACCCGAAAGGGGTTATGGCGGAACTGACCGGGCGTCGCGGTGGATATTCCCGCGGCAAGGGCGGTTCGATGCACATGTTCAGCAAGGAAGCGAACTTCTTCGGTGGCCACGGTATCGTTGGTGCCAGCTCTTCGCTGGGCACCGGTCTGGCCTTTGCGCACAAATACAAGGGCGATAACGGCGTGGCCGTGGCTTATATGGGCGATGGTTCATCCAACCAAGGGCAGTTTTATGAAGCCATGAACATGGCCGCCCTGTGGAAGCTGCCGGTTCTGTACATCATTGAAAACAACAAATACGGCATGGGAACCAGCATTTCCCGCCACGCCGCTGGTGACCTGTACCGCCGGGGTGAGGCCTATGGCATTCCGGGCGAACAGGTTGACGGTATGGATGTTCTGGCCGTTCAGTCCGCCGCGCGTCAGGCGCTGGACCACATCCGTTCCGGCAATGGCCCGTATCTGCTGGAAATGATGACGTATCGCTATCGCGGCCACTCTATGTCCGACCCGGGTAAATACCGGTCCAAGGAAGAGGTTGAGAAGTTCAAGACGGAAAGCGATCCGATCGAACGCATCCGCAAGCTTCTGGAGGCCGAGGGCGTAACCGAGGACGACCTGAAGCCAATTGAAAAAGAGATCAAAGACATCGTGAACGAAGCCGCCCAATTCGCGCAAGAGTCACCAGAGCCGGATGTGTCCGAGCTGTGGACCGATGTTTTGGTTGAAGTCAAAGACTAATCACCCATTGAGAGTGAAGAGAAGAAAATGTCGATTGAAGTTTTGATGCCCGCGCTGTCCCCGACGATGACCGAGGGGAAACTGGCCAAGTGGACGAAAAAAGAAGGCGATATGGTGAAGCCCGGTGATGTGATCGCCGAGATTGAAACCGATAAAGCCACCATGGAAGTTGAGGCCGTGGATGAAGGCAAATTGGGCAAGCTGTTGATCGCCGAGGGCACCGAAGGTGTCGCGGTCAATACGCCGATTGCTGTTTTGCTGGAAGAGGGCGAAACATCCGTTGGTGCCGTATCGTCTGGCCCGGCACCGAAGGCTGCGGCGGCTCCTGTTGCTGCTCCGGTGACATCCGGTGGGTCTGCATCCCAGCCTGCTGGCGCGCGCGTTGATAACCGCGACATCCTGTACGCACAGGGCGTGATTATTGAGCCGCCGATGTTTGACGAATCCGCATTCACCGAAACGCAGACCATGACCGTGCGCGAAGCCTTGCGCAACGCCATGGCCGAAGAAATGCGCCGTGATGACACTGTCTTCCTGATGGGTGAAGAAGTTGCCGAATATAACGGCGCGTACAAAGTATCCCAAGGTCTGCTGGATGAATTTGGCGCGAAACGCGTCATTGATACACCAATCACCGAATACGGCTTTGCCGGTATTGCAACCGGGGCCGCGTTCAGCGGTTTGAAGCCGATTGTCGAATTCATGACCATGAACTTCGCCATGCAGGCGATTGACCACATCATCAACTCTGCCGCCAAAACGCTATATATGGCGGGTGGTCAGTTGGGTTGCCCGATTGTGTTCCGTGGTCCCAACGGGGCCGCCGCCCGCGTGGGTGCGCAGCACAGCCAGGATTACGCAAGCTGGTACGGCCATATTCCGGGCCTGAAAGTTGTTGCGCCGTGGTCCGCCGCCGATGCGAAAGGTCTGATGAAGGCCGCCATTCGCGACCCGAACCCGGTTGTGATCCTGGAAAACGAAATCATGTACGGCCAAAGCTTTGACGTGCCGACAGACGAAGATTTCGTAATCCCGATGGGCCGTGCGAAAATCGAACGCGAAGGCACCGATGTGACGCTGGTTGCTTATTCCATCATGGTGGGCAAAGCGCTGCAGGCGGCCGAGAAGCTGGCCGAGCAAGGCATCAGCGCCGAGGTGATCAACCTGCGCACGATCCGCCCGCTGGATCGTTGGACAATCATTGAATCGGTGAAGAAAACCAACCGCATTGTCAGCGTTGAAGAAAGCTGGCCATTCGCGGGCGTGGGTTCGGAAATTGCCGCGTTGGTCAACGAACATGCGTTTGATTATCTGGATGCGCCGGTGCGCCGCGTCTGCGCGGCTGACGTTCCGCTGCCATATGCCGCAAACCTCGAAGCCTTGGCCCTGCCGCAGGTGGATGAGATTGTCCATGTGGTGAAACAGGTCTGCTATCGTTAAACCCAATTGTGTCACCCCGGCGTAGGCCGGGGTCCATACAGTTTATACAGCATATTCCATGGATCCCGGCCTGCGCCGGGATGACGGTAGAGGAAAAGAAAAATGCCTATTCAAATCACAATGCCCGCCTTGTCCCCGACCATGACCGAAGGGAAATTGGCCAAATGGACCAAGAAGGAAGGCGACAAGATCAAGGCCGGTGATGTCATCGCCGAGATCGAAACGGACAAGGCGACGATGGAAGTCGAAGCCGTGGACGAAGGGACGTTGGGTAAAATTCTGGTGGCTGATGGCACCGAAGGCGTTGCCGTGAATACGCCGATTGCCATGTTGTTGGAAGATGGTGAGAGTGCGGCGGATCTTAAATCTGCACCGCCCTCACCCCAACCCTCTCCCGCAGGGAGAGGGGGCGATACGGCCCCGGTGTCCGCCGCGCCCGCAAAAACAGAACCCTCTCCCTCCGGGAGAGGGCAGGGTGAGGGAACTTTGCCGAACAAAGGTTCACGCCTTTTCGTTTCTCCTCTGGCACGCCGTTTGGCGGGTGAGAAGGGCATTGATCTGTCCGCTGTATCCGGCACGGGCCCGCATGGCCGTATCGTGAAGGACGACGTGCTGAATTTCAAAGGTGGTGCAAAATCTTCTGCCTCTGCTGGCGCGCCGCGTACAGCATCGGCGGGTCCGAATGCCAAGCAATTGGCTGATCTGCTGGGCATGGAATATACGGAACTGCCGAACAACAATATTCGCAAGGTGGTTGCGTCCCGTCTGCTGGAATCCAAACAAACGGTTCCGCATTTCTACCTGACCATTGATTGCCGCATTGATGATCTGTTGGCCGCGCGTGAGCGTTTGAATGCCGAAGCAAAAGGCGCATTCAAATTGTCGGTGAACGACTTCGTGATCAAGGCGTCGGCCATGGCGTTGAAAGCCTATCCGGCGGCGAACGTGTCGTGGACGGATGATGCGATCCTGCAATATCACAGCTCCGATATCTCCGTGGCCGTGGCAACGCCGAACGGCCTGATTACGCCGATCGTGAAAGCGGCAGAGACCAAGGGTCTGCGCGAGATTTCCGAGGAAGTGAAAGATCTGGCCGGTCGTGCCCGTGATGGCAAACTGAAGCCGGTTGAATTCCAGGGTGGGACGTTCTCGATCTCCAACCTCGGCATGTACGGCATCAAGGACTTTGCCGCCATTATCAACCCGCCGCAGGCCTGCATTCTGGCCGTTGGCGCAGGGATTCAGCAGCCGGTTGTCGTGAATGGCAAACTGGACGTGGGCACCGTTATGTCGGTGACGCTGTCCGTTGACCACCGCGCGGTGGATGGGGCCGTGGGCGCCGAATATCTGCAGGTGTTCAAGCGCTACATCGAAAACCCTGTTTCGATGCTGGTATAATTTATGGCGTTCCGGGTTGAAATCGCGGGGTCTTTGGCCACAGGCAAGACGACCCTGTGTCAGACGCTGGAGCGCCAGTTTACCCGCGTTGTGTACGAAGAATTATCGGGTAATCCGTATCTGGACAAGGTGCGGCATGATCCCGATAAATACGCGTTGCCGTGTCAGCAATGGTTCGTGGATAACAAGGTCAACGCCATCCGTCAGGCCATCAACGATAATCCCGATGGTCGCATTATCTCCGATTTCAGTCTGCTTCTCGACCGTGTGTATGTGTCCCACTATCTGGCGCACAGGCCGGATTGGGTTGCGGCGCTGTACCAGCAGTTGGAAGAGGGGGTGCGTGATATTGGCCAGCCCGATGTCATTCTTTATCTGACCTGTCCACCGGATGAAATCGTCAATCGCATTAAAAAACGCGGACGTGATTTTGAACAGCATTTGACCGCAGAGTTTGCGCGCGCGATTAACGCGGGTGTGCAAACAGAAATCAGTAACATTCCGGCCCATACTGGCCCACGGATCATTGAGATTGATACAACCATGATGCGCAAGCCCGGTTTCAAAATGCCGGATCTGTTCGCATAAAGGGCGCAGGCAATGTCGCAAGAATTTGTAAAATTCAAATATCCGTTGAAAATCATCGAACGTCATCTGGACACGTTCGGTCACATGAACAATGCGACCTATCTGGAAGTGTTGGAAGAAGCGCGGTGGGATTTTATCAATCAACGCGGTTACGGCATGGCCAAAATCCGCGAAAGCGCATTGGGCCCTACCATTCTGGAATGCAATATCAAATTCATGAAGGAATTGCGCCTGCACCAAAATGTGGTGATTGAAACACAAACCACGTCATGCGCAGGCAAAATCGCCACGTTGAAGCAGGTGATTTTGAACGACAATAACGAACCCTGTGCCGAGGCTGTGTTTACAATCGCCTTGTTCGACCTGAAGGCCCGCAAGCTGGTTTTACCCACGTCGGAATGGCTGTATGCCATCGGCGTCAACGAGACGCTTTAATCATGGCATCAAATACCGGTCAGTCTGATTTTGTTGTGTCCCTGAAATCGGCGTTGGGGCAGGGGACTTTTGTTAAAGTATCCCTGAGCCACTATGTTGGTTCGGAAAAAGACCTGAAAAAAATCGATGTCCGCAAAATTGTTGTGAAGCGCGAGGACAAACTCAGCTTCACCTACCACTACAAAACCCGTGATATTGTAAAAAATTACGATATTCCAGTGGCCGTGGGCATGATTCAGAAGGCCGTTTTGTCGGATTTCAAGGCCGGGACGTTGTTTACGACGCAATATGATCTGGTGCTGGACAAAAACACGGTGAAGGAAAAGCCGGCCAGCCATAGCGAAGTGCCCTCCGCCGACCATGATCGCAACAAAAACCGTCTGGTGCCATCGGACGGCAGCCATTATCTGCGCGACCTGAAAATCACCGACCCGAATGGGCGTGTATTTGACAAGGCGCAGGATAAATTCCGCCAGATTAATAAATATATCGAAATCATCGACGGCCTGACCAAAAACGCATCGCCGGATACATTTAAAAACATTGTCGATATGGGTGCGGGCAAGGGGTATCTGACCTTTGCGCTGTATGATTATTTGAAGAACATTCGCAATATTGATGTGCAGGTGATGGGGGTGGAATACCGCCCCGATCTGGTCATGTTGTGCAACCAGATTGCCAAGAATTCATCGTTTGAAGGTTTATCCTTCGCGCAAGGTGCGATTGATAATTTCAATGCCGATGGCGTGAATATGCTGATCGCCCTGCATGCGTGCGATACGGCGACGGATGATGCCATCGCCAAGGGGATCAAAGCGGGGTCCGAATTTATTATCGTTGCCCCGTGCTGCCACAAACAAATCCGTCGTGAGATGGAGAAGCACGAGGCGGGCGGCACGCTCGGCCTGCTGACCCGCCATGGCATTTTCATGGAGCGTCAGGCTGAAATGGTCACCGACACGCTGCGTGGGATGATCCTTGAATATCACGGCTATGACGTGAAGATTTTTGAATTTATTTCCGCCGAACACACTGCCAAAAACGTCATGATCGTGGCGCAGAAGAAAAAGGGCGGAAAGACCGGTCAGGCCAAAATTGCGGCGGATATTGATGCCTTTAAACAGCAATTTGGTGTTACGACCCATTATTTGGAAACAATAACCTGATTTTATTGACATAATGCGCGTCATGCTGTAAAAAGTCCGCATTCGCGCGATAGGTTTTTAGAGGATTTGGCCATGGAACGATTTGATTTCCCGACATTTTCTGCGGACAGCAGCCAGCCATATTTTCATGCGCGCGCCATAGAAGAAAAAGCGCAGGCCGAAAAAATCTTTCCTGACATCTTGCGTGAACAATATCCAATTTACGCGAATGACATCACCGACCATGCCGCCCGCATGGTTTTGGATGTTTTGATTGGCAATGCCCAAATTCTGCACGGACATATAGCCAAGGTTCAGGACTGTAAATCCGTGGGCACGCGTCTGTGTGATTATTTCAAGGGCACGGCGGATGTAACGCGCGGGCAATTGAACATTCTTGAAACACAAAAAATTCCGGCCGAAAAAGAAGTCATGAAAATCCATTTCATGCGTTATCTCCCCAATGGTCTGCGCGAAGAATTGCGGTTCAAAAGCGCGGATACCGTGGCCAGCCAGATCGAGGCCATGGGTAAAACTCTCTTCCAGAAAATTGATTCAACGCGCCCGCGTTACGACCACCTGATGCCCATGTAATGGGTTGCGTGGTTTGCGGGGTGTGACCTGACGGTGATGCCGTGCGGGGCGGCCTGTGCATTTGCCGCTGATATCAAAATTACCCACACGCGCAACGCCCGAAAACCCAATTTTCCCGTGCGGTTATCTGTGGACATTAACCCATTTCTGGGTGCCCATATGCGTCATGCTTGGTACCGTTAATCCCGTAATCAAAAAAAGTTACGGGGAGAGTAACCATATGCGGATCGAGCTTGTCGGCGGATTGGGTGTAGGCAAGTCAACGCTGTGTCAGGCGCTCGAAAAAGTCGGGTTTAACTGCATTTATGAAAACCTTTCGACCAATCCGTTTCTGGCGGATTGCTTTGTTGACCCCGCGAATTTCCGTTTCCCGTCGCAAATGTGGTTCGTTTTATCGAAATTCCACGAAATCAAGAAATTCGAAAAGCCGGGATGCGTGAACGTGCTGGACCAGGGCGTTTTGAACGTTCGGGCCTATACCAACATGCTGTTCCGTGACGAAGACCCGGAAGCGCTCGGTGTCATTGATCAATGCTTTGATTATCTGGATGGCCGTCTGGGCCGCCCGGATCTGTATATCAACCTGCAATGCTCACCCGAGGCGCAGATGAAACGCATCCGTGGCCGCAACCGCGACCATGAAAAGGGCGTGACGCTGGATTACGTGACATCCCTGCAACGTGAAATGAACGAATTGGTCGAACGCGCGCGCGCCGATGGCGATGCCGTGATGGATATCGATACCGAAGCCGTTTATTTCCCGGGCAATACGGCCTATGCCGAGGCGCTGGCGCGTCACATCGCGGGTATGTTTGATATGAGTGTTGAAAAAGTTCTCGGGCAGAAACGCCCAATGGACGTCGATTTGCCTCTGTACGAAGATGCAATGGCGGCTGAATAAACAGAATGTTTAACGGGGAGAGTAAAAAAATGCGTGTAGAAATTATTGGCGGCATGGGTGTGGGAAAAACAACGCTGTGCAATGCGTTCACCCGGCTTGGTATTCATTGTGTGAATGAAAATCTGGCCAACAACCCGTATTTGAATTTGGCCTATGCCGATCCGGCGTCTTATGGGTTTTATTCGCAATTGTCGTTCTATCTCGGCAACTTCTTCACCATCCGTCAAAGCACGCAGGCCGACCGCGTCACCGTGTTCGATTTCTCGGTCGTAACCGATCGTGCCTATGCCAGCCTGTTCCTGAAAGACGAAGCGCAACGTCTGGCGCTGGAAACCATCGATTTTCTGGAAGACAAAGAAGGGCAGGCGGATTTGTACCTGTATCTGACCTGTTCCCCGGAAACACAAATGGCCCGTATCCGCGCCCGCAACCGCGACCATGAAAAGGGCGTGACGCTGGATTTCATCCGCGATCTGGAAGGGCACCTGGCCAACCATGCCGTGCGTGCGGCGGAACGTGGCGCGCGTATCCGCACGATCGATACGGAGAAGTTTGACCTGTTGAACGATGCCGATTTCGTGGCGGTTCTGGGCGAAAATCTGCGCACCGGCGACAACCCGCTGGCCAGCATGGCCGAATTGCGTGGCCTGCGCGCGGCGGCATAACTAACGTGTTGTAATAAAACATGAATTTAAAGAACCTGACCCTTTGGTCGGGTTCTTTTTGCATTTTTCTTATGCTTCAGTTATCAATAATGAAATGATTTTACAGATTAAAACAGGCGGGGAATGGGAAATGTCGCAGGTTCGTTCTGAATTCGAAGGTTTGGATACCATCACTATGACCGCGGATGATCGCTTTGGCGCGATCACGCTGGCGTCGCGTTTTCACGATGCGCTGGAAAGTGGGTTTGATGACAAGACTGCCCGTTCCATCAAACTGGGCATCACCAAAGCGGCTTTGATTATTTCCGATGAAGAGAAAGCGGTTGGGCTTAACCACAAACTGGCCGATGGCGACCCGTTTTACCGCATCACGCTGGATGCCCGTGGCAAAGTGGCCGAGATGAATGATGCCGTTAAAACCGTATTCCACCTGATGGAGGCCTATACGGGCCGCGCGGTCACCAATCTGGTTTGCGATGATCACGTGAAATTGACGCTGGATCTGCGTGGTGATTTGACCAAGGAAGCGGAAAGATTACAGGAAGCAACGACCAAGGCCGTTCATTTTGTCAAAGCGCAAAAAATCAACGGCCCAAAGATTTAATCGTTGAATGAAGATACAAAAAAGCCGCCCGTTTTACAGGGCGGCTTTTTGCTTTTATCCATTCCGGATCTGGTCCAAAAATTCGTTCACCGATTTTTTCAGCATATCGGCCTGCATGGCCAGCATATCGGATGATTCCTTTAACTGGCTGGTCGATTGGGCGCTGTGTTCCGTGGCCACTTTAACTTCCTCGATACTGGTCGACACCGTGTTCGTGCTGTCGGATGCAATTTGAATATTGCGGCTGATTTCCTGTGTCGCGGTGGTTTGTTCCTCAACCGCGGCCGCAATATGGGCGGTTTGGCCGTCCACTTCGTTCACGCCGCTGATAATGGCTTTCACGGTTTCAACGGCTTCCAGCGCGCTGTTTTTAACATGCTCAACCCGGGTTGAAATTTCGTTGGTCATGTTGCGGGTCTGGTTTGCCAGTGTTTTGACTTCACTGGCAACGACGGAGAATCCTTTGCCCGCTTCGCCGGCACGCGAGGCTTCAATCGTCGCGTTCAAGGCGAGCAGGTTAGTTTGTTCGGCCACCGCATTGATGGTTTGAACCACCTGATCAATCTCGCTGATGGCGGCTTGCAGGGAATCCAGCTTGGCCTGTGACAATTCCGCATTGGAGGCACAAGCGCGCGCCGCCGAGGATGTGGTCAGGATATTCGATGAAATTTCTTGAATCGATACGCTCAATTCCTCCGTCGCGGCGGCCACGGTGGCCACGTTGGATGATGCACGGCTGGAGGATTCTGACACGTGCTGGCTTTGCTGCGTCGTTTCTTCAATTGCGCTGGACAGGCTGCCCGCCATCATCTGCAGGTCAGAGGCCGCGTGGCCGACGGAATCCACGATTTTCCCAACGCGTTCATCAAATGTATTGGCCATTTCCAGCATCAGAGCCTTTTTCTCTTCGGCCTGACGGCGTTCATTTTCTTTCTGTTCGGCTTCCAGACGGTATTTTTCGATGGTGTTTTGTTTGAATACGTTAAAGGCGCGGGCGATGTCGCCCACTTCGTCTTTACGGCCGCCATATTCGCTTTCAACGTTGATGTTGCCGGAGGCCAGTTCCTTCAGGTCATGGCTCAGCTTCTTCATCGGCTTGGACAAGTCCGTCGAAATCAGCATGGAGAGAAGGATAATCACCGCGACCACGATGCCTGCATTGATCAAACCTTCGATCAAATTCTGGCGAAAGGCAGCTTGAACATCGTCAACATAAATACCGGTACCAACAACCCAGTTCCATGGCGCGAAATATTTCACATAGGACACTTTGGGGAAGAGTTGGTCTTGATCAAATCCCGGTTTTTGCCAGAGATAGTTATAGGCTCCGCCTTTGTCCGTTGATTTTGCGGCAACGGACATTTCCGAGAACAGGGTGTGCAGTTTCGGGTTTTCCTTGGCCAGATCCTGTCCCACAATTTTGGGGATCATCGGGTGCATGACCACACGCGGTTCCGGTGTGTTGATCCAGAAATAATCGCTGGTTTCATAGCGCAGGGATTTCAGTGTCTCCAAAACGGCGGTTTTCGCTTCATCTTCGGTCACAGATCCGGCCTGAAAATCCGCATAGGATTTTTCAATCAGGGTGTACGCCGTTTCCGTCAAGTGGCGGGTTTTTAATGTGCGTTCATTCTGCAACATTGTTCGCGTGGTATTGGCGTTGGCATAAACAATCGCCAGATTGCCAAGAACGGCCAGAACAATGATCATCAAAATCTTGGTTTTGATTTTCAGGTTGCTTAAAAAACGCATGAGGTACCCCGGTCAAAAATTTATAAACTTTGCCAATCGGAAGGATATTTTATTATTTTCCCAGTATTTCAAGGCGTTTACACCAGCTTTTTGGTTACCGTTTTGTTACAAATATTCCAACGTGGACAACCCGCTGAAAAACATGGTATTTCGTGGGTCATCTTTCGCTTAAATCCCAAGGGTAAAATGATGGCTGATCACTCTTTTGATGTTGTTGTTATTGGCAGCGGTCCCGGTGGCTACGTTGCGGCAATCCGCGCGGCCCAGTTGGGCATGAAAACCGCGGTGGTTGAGGCCAGCCATTTGGGTGGGATTTGCCTGAACTGGGGATGTATCCCGACCAAGGCCTTGCTGCGGTCCGCCGAAGTCTATCACTTGATGAATCATGCCAATGATTTTGGTCTGTCTGCGACGGGTGTGTCGTTCGATTTGAAAAAAATTGTTGATCGCTCCCGCGCGGTTTCCAAACAACTCTCCGGTGGCATTGGTCATCTGATGAAGAAAAATAAAATCACTGTGTTCGAGGGCTGGGGCAAGCTGGCTGGCAAGGGCAAGGTTACGGTTGAGAAGGACAAGAAGGTTGTTGATACCCTGTCCGCCAAACATATCATTCTCGCAACGGGTGCGCGCGCCCGTGTTCTGCCGGGTCTGGAACCCGATGGCAAACTGGTTTGGACCTACCGCGAAGCGTTGGTGCCGGATGTGATGCCGAAATCCCTGCTGGTCGTTGGTTCGGGTGCCATTGGTATCGAATTCGCCAGCTTCTTCCGCACGCTGGGGGCCGATGTCACCGTGGCCGAGGTCATGGACCGCGTGATGCCGGTGGAAGATGAAGAAATTTCCGCCATCGCCCGCAAATCGTTCGAGAAGCAGGGCATGAAGATCATGACCGGCGTGAAGGTCACGAAGCTGGAGAAAGGCAAAGACAACGTTACTGCCCATATCGAAGTGGGTGGCAAGGTTGAGAAAATCACCGTTGACCGCGTGATCATGGCCGTTGGCATCGTGGCCAACATTGAAAATATCGGTCTGGAAAACACGAAGGTGAAAACCGAACGTGGTCAGATCGTCACCGACGAATATCTGCGCACGGCGGAGCCCGGCATTTATGCCATTGGCGACGTGGCCGGTGCCCCGTGGCTGGCGCACAAGGCGTCACACGAAGGTGTCGTTTGCGTTGAGAAGATCGCCGGGGAAAAAGACGTTCACCCGATCAAACGCGAAAACATTCCGGGCTGCACCTATTGCCACCCGCATGTGGCATCGGTTGGTTTGACCGAAGCCAAAGCGAAAGAGGCCGGATACACCGTGAAAGTGGGCAAATTCCCGTTCATTGGGAATGGCAAAGCCATCGCCTTGGGCGACCCCGAAGGCATGGTGAAAACCGTGTTTGATGCAAAAACCGGCGAATTGTTGGGCGCGCATATGGTGGGGCCGGAAGTGACCGAACTGATCCACGCCTTCGTCGTTGGTAAAACGATGGAAGCCACCGAACTGGATTTCATGCACACCATCTTCCCGCACCCGACCTTGTCGGAAGCGATCCATGAAAGTGTTCTGGCCGCGTATGGAAAGGTTATCCATATTTAATAATAAGAAAAATGTGAAAGGGGTTTCACCATGACGACGCGTATTTTAGATGTTGTTGATATGCAATTCGATTTTATGAAGTCGATTGGTGGGCTCTATGTGCCGAATGCGGAACCGTTGATTGATCGGACCAATGATTTTTTCCGGTCCATGCCGCGCGGCATTTATGATCTGGCGCTGATCAAATACGACACGCATTTCCCGTGTGAATACCCAAACAGCCCGGAAAAAGCGGACTTCCCGGACATTCACTGTCCCTATGGCGCGCAAGGGTGGGAGCTGGTTATCAATGATGCTGAACTGGCCAAACGGATGCCGGTTTATTACATGGCGAAAAACACGTTCGACATGTGGCAACAAAACCCAATTTCCGACCGCAGCCAGATGTTCTTTGACACGGATGCAGAGGAACAAGCCTATGATAACCTGTATCACGTTACCCGTGATCGTCAGGTTGTTCAGACGGGCGAATTGCGCGATGAATTTATGCGCCGCGTGGTCAAGCTGGGAACGGCAGAGGATGTCGAGGTCACCATGATCGGCGTGGCGTCGGATTTCTGTGTTCACGATGCCATGATGGGCTATCTGCAACGCGGGGCGAATGTCCGCGTGGTCGCCGACCTGGTCGCCGGCATTGGCACGCCCGTTCCGGGCCGCGCGCCCAAGGGCACAATTGGTGACGTGATCAACCTGCCTGTGTTCCAGCCTTATGTGCAGAACAAGCAACTGAAGGTGATCAGCATGCAGGATGCGCTGAAGCTGTAATTTATTATTTACATAACCGAAATCCATTCGCTTCATTTTGACAAAAGTCAGGCGGACTCCTATGGTCTTGGCTGATTTTTAGCGTACAGGATCCGACATGCTGTTTTTCATTCGCCATGGCCAAACCGATGCCAATTTGAACCGCCTGAATGCTGGCGGTGAATGGGATGTTCCGTTGAATGAAACGGGCATGGCACAGGCGCGCGCGTTCAACGAAACGCAGCAGGAATTTATCGAACAAGTCGACACCGTTTTCGTCAGCCCGATGACACGCGCCCAGCAAACGGCGGAACTGATCCTGAAGGGGCATTCCAAGCCGGTTGAAGTGGTCGAAAATTTGCGCGAATGGTGCTTGGGTGCATGGTCGGGTAAAACGTGGGATGAAACGGGTGATTATTTCACCGAACGTATGAATCCACCGAATGGTGAAACATTGGATACGTTTGAAAAACGCACCATCGAATCGCTGAAATACGCAGCGAAAAGCCATACGGGCCGCGTTCTGGTCGTGGCGCATGGCGGGTTGTGGCATGTATACGCATCGCGTGTGAAGCACCCGACCTTGTTTATCAATAACTGCGCGTCCGAAGAAATCTGCCGTTTGAAACTGAACGAGGTGGTGTTGTGACCTATAACCCTGATCTGCTCGATCGCGCAAAACGCCATCCGGAAAAACAAAAAAACGCCGACCGCCCAATGGGGAAAAAACCCGATTGGTTGCGCGTGCGCGCCCCGCAAGGCACCGTGTACAAAGATACACTGGACATCGTACGTGGTCAGAAACTGACCACCGTGTGCGAAGAAGCCGGGTGCCCGAATATCGGCGAATGCTGGAACAAAAAACACGCGACCTTCATGATTATGGGTGAGGTCTGCACCCGCGCTTGCGCGTTTTGCAACGTGGCCACGGGCAAGCCGGACGAATTGGATAAATACGAACCCCTGCGCGTGGGCGTGGCGGTGGAACAAATGGCGTTGAAGCACGTGGTGATTACGTCGGTGGACCGTGACGATCTGGATGATTGCGGCGCGGACCATTTTGTGAAAACCATTGGTGCGATCCGGTTCAAATCGCCCGACACCACGGTTGAAATTCTGCCCGGTGATTTCCGCGGCAACATGACGTCGATTGACGCGGTGATTGGTGCCAAACCGGATGTGTTCAACCACAACCTTGAAACCGTGCCGCGTTTGTACCCCACGGTGCGGCCGGGGGCGCGGTATTTCCGGTCTTTGCGCCTGTTGCAACGGGTGAAGGATGTCGACCCGTCGATCTTCACCAAATCCGGCCTGATGGTCGGTCTGGGTGAAACACGGGAAGAGGTTGCGCAGGTGATGGATGATATGCGCGCCGCCGATATCGATTTCATTACCATCGGCCAATATCTGCAACCCACGCCGAAACACGCCCCGGTCGAAAAATTCTGGACGCCGGAAGAATTCGAAGGGCTGGAGCGTATGGCCCGGGCCAAAGGGTTCCTGATGGTGTCGGCTTCGCCGTTGACCCGGTCATCGCACCATGCCGGCGAAGATTTCGCGCGGTTGAAGGCTGCGCGCGAAGAAAAACTGGGTGCGAAGGCCTCGTAACAATACGTCACCCCGGCGAAGGCCGGGGTCTTCATCCGATAATGACAGGAAGATCCCGGCCTTCGCCGGGATGACGAATTAAGGACGTAAAATCAGGAATGCCCACCCACGCAGAACGCAGAACCTTGCCCTACACGCCGGACCAGATGTTTGATCTGGTGGCCAAGGTGGATCTGTACCCGCAATTCCTGCCCTGGTGCATTGCCAGCCGGATTACCAAACGGGAAAAAGGGGTGGATGGAACCGATGTGATTTATGCCGATTTGATCATCGGTTACAAAATGGTGCGCGAGGCTTTTTCATCCCGCGTGACCATGACCCGCCCGGACATGATCCATGTGGAATATATGAAGGGGCCGATGCGGCATTTGAACAATCAATGGCGGTTTGAACGCAATCCGGATGGAACCTGCACCATCGATTTCTTCGTCGATTTCGAATTTAAAAACCCGATGTTACAGAAACTCATCACCGTGTTTTTTCACGAAGCGGTCAAACGGATGGTCGGTGCATTCGAAACGCGGGCGGATGATCTTTACGGATCATCCCGGTAATTTTTCCAGAACATCCAGAATATGCCGTAAGCCAGCCTCAACAGTCTGGCGGCGAACGGCGCCACGGTCCCCGGTGAAATTGTGTTTTGATACGCTGATGGGCCCGTTTTTCAGGCCATAGCCAATATAGACCAGCCCGACGGGCTTATCCGCACTGCCACCATCCGGCCCCGCGATTCCGGTGACGGAAATGGCGATATCGGCGCCAGTTTTGGATAAAGCTCCCTGTGCCATGGCTTGGGCCACGGCGGCACTGACGGCCCCATATTGGGCCAGCATCGGTTCAGGCACGTCCAGCAACCGGGTCTTGAGGTCGTTGCTGTAGGTGATGAACCCACCCGCGTAAACGGCTGAAGATCCTGGGCGATCCGTCATCACGGCCCCGATCATCCCGCCCGTGCAGGACTCGGCTGAGACCAGCATGAGCTTCTTTTGCGCCAATCGCGCGGAAACGGTTTCAAGCAATGCCAACATAGCGCAACCCCAACAAGCAAAGCCCGGCCATCAATCCGGCGGCCACATCGTCCAGCATCACCCCCATGGCGCCGGGGACGTTTTTATCGAAATGGGATACGGGCCATGGTTTCAACGCGTCAAAGGCGCGGAACAGGACGAAGGCCAGCAGAACTGAAACAGGGGTCGAGGCGGCGAAGAGCAGGGTGATCCAGATGCCCACGACTTCATCCACCACGATAAATCCGGAATCGTGGTCACCCGTCATGCCCTCGACCCGGCGCGTGGCCCACAGGCCAACGGGGAACAGGGCGATGCTAGCTGCGGCCAGAACCACGGGTCCGCCGAGGGCAAGGAACAGAATACCAAAGGGCAGGCCGCCCAATGTGCCCCATGTGCCGGGCGCGGGTTTCATCAACCCCGAACCACCCCATGTGGCCACCCATGTGGCGGGGTCGCGGTAGTTCAGTTTTGCGGGTGTTAAATCGGCCATGAATCAATTGTCCTCTGCCGGGAATTGTACGGTGGCGACGGCCTGCGCCGCAATCCCCTCACCACGGCCTGTGAAGCCGAGTTTTTCGGTGGTGGTGGCCTTGATGCTGATGCGGTTTTTGGCTACGCCGGTGACACGGTGGATGCAATCCTGCATCGCTTCGCGGTGCGGGCCAATCTTTGGCTCTTCGCACAGAAAAGTTAAATCAAGTAAAGTGATTACGCCGTTTTGTTGATCAATCAGATCAACCGATTTTTTCAGAAAAATGGTGCTGTCTGCGCCCTTCCATTGCGGGTCGGATGGGGGGAAATGGGTGCCGATATCCCCGGCGGCAATGGTGGATAAAATGGCATCGGTTAAAGCGTGCAAACCCACATCCGCGTCCGAATGCCCGATCAGGGACCGGTTATGCGGAATGGCGACGCCGCCCAGATGGATCACGCCCGATCCAGCCCCGGGTGCTGTCAAAGCGTGAACATCAAACCCGAACCCGGTGCGTGTTTCCATGGGGTGGGACAGGAGGGCTTTGGCCATTGTCATATCATCCACTGTTGTGATTTTAAAATTCTGCCGCGTACCGGGCACGATGTGAACCGTTTGACCCATGGCCGCGACCAACCCGGTATCATCCGTGAAATTATCGTCTCCCTGGAATTGGTCGTGCGCACGTTTGATCAGGTCGTAATGAAAAGCCTGCGGTGTTTGGATCGCCCACAGACCGGAGCGATCGACAATGTGATCGAGAGATTCGTTTTTATCACGCGCCACCGTATCCGCCACAGGTACGGCCAGCGTTGCCGCGCCGCTGTAATGGGCCTTATGCACAAGCGCAATTACACTATCGGCATCCAAGAATGGGCGGGCGGCGTCGTGGATCAAAATGACATCTTTCGGGCCCGCTTCGGTAACGGATTTTATCCCGTTATAAACGCTTTCCTTTCGGCTGTTCCCACCGACAATTGGCGGGTGCAGATTCAATCCATGAACCGCGTCATGATACGGGTCAGAATGATCGGCATGAATAACCACCCGAATATCGCGTAAACCCGGCAATTTCAATGCCCGGTCCAGCGTGTGGCGCAGGAGGGTTTTGCCATTAATGCGTTGATATTGTTTCGGAATCTCGCCGCCAATACGGGTTCCCGTACCCGCCGCCACCACGATCAGGGTGAAAGGCAGGGGGCTAAAATCGGCGTTTTTCTGCGGTTTATTCATGCTTTCCATAGCGTTTCCGGGCTTGCCTTTCCCGTCAAATAGGAGGATATTTCGCACACATATTTGTCATTCCGGCGAAGGCCGGAATCTTCTAACCGTATCGGCGGAAGATCCCGGCTTTCGCCGGGATGACGATGTTCTGGATAGGTTATAGCGGATAATTGAACGCGTGAAATCATCCTTGTTGGCGAACAGCGTAACAAACCGTTTCTGGCGACGCTTGAACATTCTCGAGCGGCGCTATTCTCGTGTGGGAACGCTGGCCGCTTTGGTGCTGGGTATCGCGGCGGTGGCGGCGGGTGTGGCAACCTATGCCGCGCTGACCGAAACGCCGCCCTTTGGCAATGATCCCCGGACCATTTTTTGGCTGCTCAACCTTGATCTGGTCATTCTGCTGGTTCTGGCCACGTTGATCGGGCGTCGGATTGCAGGATTGTGGAGCGGCCGCCGTCGTGGCGTGCCGGGGGCGCGTCTGCATGGCCGTCTGGTTCTGATCTTCAGCCTTCTGGCCGCCATTCCCGCCATTATCATGGCCGTGTTTTCCGCCGTTTTCTTCTATTACGGGGTGCAGGGATGGTTCAGTGAGAAGGTGCAAAATGCGGTCACCCAGTCGCAAGCCTTCGCCGAAGCCTATATGGAAGAACACCAGCAGGTTGTGCGCGCCGATATTCTGGCCATGGCGGGCGATTTGGACCGAGCGGCGGATATGGCCGCGCATAACCCGGCGGGGTTTGACCAATTGGTGCAAACGCAATCCTTCCTGCGGAACCTGTCCGAAGTTTTGATTTTTGACGGGTCGGGTCGCGTGATCGCGTCATCGGGGATGAACTTCTCCCTGCAATTTGAAAACATCCCGCAATATGTCATGGAGCAGGCGCGTCAGGGCGAAGTGGCCGTGATGGGCACGCGCGATGACGACCGCGTGCGGGCGCTGGTCCAGCTTAACAGTTTTATCGACACGTATCTGTTTGTCGGCCGCATGGTTGACCCGTTGGTGCGATCCCGTCTGGATGCCACATTACGCGCGGTAAAGGAATATGACCAATTGGAAGCCCAACGCGGCGACCTGCAGGTCAAGATGATGATGATGTTCGTTGTCGTTGGTTTGCTTCTTCTTCTGGCGGCCATGTGGTTTGGTCTGGTGCTGGCGCGGCAATTGGTGACGCCGATCGGGTCGCTGGTCAACGCCGCCGACCGGGTGCGGGCGGGGGATTTGACCGTCCGCCTGATCGAATCCGACAATCTGGATGAATTTGAAGTTCTGGCCCGCGCGTTTAACCGCATGACCAGCCAGATTCAGGATCAGCGCGATGAGCTGATTATGGCCAACCGTAAACTGGACCAGCGCCGCCGTTTCACGGAAACGGTTCTGGCCGGGGTGTCCGCCGGAATTATCGGTGTGGACCGGATGGGCAAGATTACGCTGGCCAATTCATCGGCGGCGGATTTGTTCGGGGACAAGGATGAACGGCTGGTCAGTCGCGCTATCGGCGATATTGTGCCAGAAATTCAGCCCTTGCTGGATCAGGCGCATCAGAAGCCGGGTAAGATTACCCAAGGCGAAATTCCCTTCATCGACGTCGATGGCAACCGCCGTACGTTCCTGGTCCGCATTGCCATCGACTTGATCGGGGATGAAGACCGTGGTGCGGTTTTGACCTTTGATGACATGACCGCCCTGCAATCCGCACAGCGCAAAGCGGCATGGGCGGATGTGGCCCGCCGCATCGCGCATGAGATCAAAAACCCGCTGACCCCGATCCAGTTATCGGCGGAACGGTTGAAGAAGCGATATCTGAAACAAATTACCGAAGACCCTGATATCTTTGCCCAATGCACCGACACGATTATCCACCATGTGGGCGATATCGGGCGCATGGTGAATGAATTTTCCGCCTTTGCCCGGATGCCCGATCCGGTGATGAAACGGGAGAACCTGCTGACCCTGTTGCGCGACACGATGATCCTGCAGCAGCAGGCGCACCCGGACATAAAATTCACCCATTCCGGCTTTGATCTGCGGACCATTTCCGCCAATCCGGTGTGGATGGAGGCGGATGCACAACAGGTGCGCCAAGTCTTCACCAACATTCTTCAAAACGCCATTGATGCCATTGAAACACGACAGAAAAATGGAATTACCCAAGGCGTTGATGTAGGCGCGCCGGGCCATGTTGAACTGTGCCTGCACCAAAGCCGCGCCGATGGCACGGTTATGGTGTTGGTCAGCGATAACGGCGCCGGATTGCCCAAAGGCGAAGACACCGCCCGCCTGACCGACCCGTATGTTACGCACCGGGAGAAGGGCACGGGGCTGGGGTTGGCCATTGTGAAGAAAATTATGGAAGACCATGGCGGTCGTATTATTATCGGCACAACGGACATGATCCGCGCCACACCGGGATGGAATGATCTGGGTGGGGCGACGATGACGCTGGTATTCGACCTTGCGGCCGATGATATACTTGCGGGGGATGAACAGATCGTCCCGCTTGATGCCGCGTCCGGATGATTGATAAACTGCCGCTTTATTAGGTAATGGAATCGCAATGTCTGCGGATATTTTAATCATTGATGACGAAGCCGACATCCGGATGCTGATCCAAGGCATTCTGGAGGATGAGGGATTCTCGACCCGTCAGGCCGGGAACGCGCAACAGGCGTATGACGCCGTTACCGCGCGGGTGCCGTCGCTGGTCGTTCTGGATATCTGGTTGCAGAACAGCGAACATGACGGGATGAACATCCTGACCAAGCTGAAGGCCGATCACCCGCATTTGCCGGTTATCATGATCAGCGGCCACGGCACCATTGAAACCGCCGTGAATGCTATCAAGCTGGGCGCGTATGATTTTATTGAAAAACCATTCAAATCCGACCGCCTGTTGCTGATGATCGACCGGGCGTTGGAAAATGCCGAACTGAAAAAAGAAAACGAGGCCCTGCGCCGGAAAACGTCGACCCCGACCGATTTGACCGGGGCCTCCAGCATGGTTAGCCAGTTGCGCCATGTTCTGGAACGCGTCGGCCCGACCAACAGCCGGGTTTTGATTACCGGCGAACCGGGCACGGGCAAGGAACTGGCCGCGCGCCTGATCCACCGTTTATCGGAACGCAACACGGGACCGTTTATGGCCCTGAATTGCGCCACCTTGTTGCCGGAACGGTTGGAAATCGAACTGTTTGGATCGATTGACGGTATCCATGGTGAACCGGGCAAGGTTGGCGTGCTGGAACAGGCCAATGGCGGGACGTTGCTGCTGGATGAAGTGGCGGATATGCCACTGGAAACCCAAGGCAAGATCGTCCGCGCTTTGCAGGATCAGAAAGTCACCCGCGTTGGCGGAAAAGACCCGGTGCATGTGGATGTGCGCATTCTGGCCTCGACCAACCGCGATTTGAACCGCGCGATGGAGGAGGGCAGTTTCCGGCAGGATCTGTACTACCGCCTGAACGTCGTACCCGTACAAATGCCGCCTTTGCGTGACCGCGTCGCCGACATTCCCGATCTGGCCGCCGCGTTTATGGATCAATATGCCGATGCCAATTCCCTGCCGCGCCGGATTTTGTCCGAAGCGGCGGTGATGACGTTGCAGGCCTATAACTGGCCGGGCAATATCCGGCAGCTCCGCAACGTTATGGAATGGGTGATGATCATGTCGGGTGCAGGGGCCGATGAAGCCGTCCGCCCGGACCATCTGCCGCCGGAAATTACCGGGGCCGATATGGGCGGTGATGGCGACCGTGCGGCGCTCAGCCGTGAACTGGTTTTGATGCCGCTGCGCGATGCCCGCGAACAATTTGAAAAAGACTATCTGGAGGCCCAGGTCGAGCGGTTCCACGGCAACATCTCCAAAACCGCGCAGTTTATCGGGATGGAGCGTTCTGCCCTGCATCGCAAGCTGAAACTGCTTGGCATTTCAACGTCAGAGAAGCACAATGACGGCGATGTGTCTGATGGGGCCTGCGATGGATTGTCTGGCGGGGACGAAGCGCCCGTTCAACCATCAAGCCAGAAGAAAACAGCCTGAACCTAATCTCCCTGCCTTTGGAATTAAATCATCATGCGTGTCATCATCTGTGGGGCCGGTCAGGTCGGATATAACATTGCCGCGTATTTGTCGCGCGAAGACAATGATGTGACCGTCATTGATATCCAGCCCGATCTGGTCGCGAAGGTGAATGAAACGCTGGACGCCAACGGTATTGTCGGCCACGCATCCAACCCGGATATTCTGGCGGCGGCCGGGGCCGCCGATGTTGACCTGATGATCGCCGTGACCCAGTCGGACGAGGTCAATATGGTGGCGTGTCAGGTTGCGCACTCCCTGTTCAACGTACCGAAAAAAATCGCCCGTATCCGTGACCGTGCCTATATGAAGCCGGAATGGTCCAACCTGTTTACCCGCGCGCATATGCCGATTGATGTAATCATTTCCCCGGAAATGGAAGTGGCGCACGCCATTTGTGAACGGCTGCGCGTGCCCGGCACCACCAACGTCATGCGTCTGGCCGATGGCCGGGTGCATTTGGTGGGGGTGATGTGCGGGGATAATTGCCCGGTGATCAACACGCCGCTGAAACAACTCACCAACCTGTTCCCCAGCCTGTCGTTGAAAGTCGTGGCGATTATTCGCGGGCAGCAGGCGATTATTCCGAACGAGAACGAACAGATGTATGCGGGCGATGAAGTGTATTTCTTCACCGACACTGATCATTTGCAACGCGCTATGGCGGCTTTTGGCCACCAGGAAAAAGAAGCGCGTCACGTCACCGTTCTGGGCGGCGGTAATATCGGCATGTACCTGACCCGGATTTTGCAGGAACAAAGCCCGCAGACGCGCATTCGCGTCATTGAAAACAATTTGGCCCGCGCGATGACATTGTCCGAACAATTGCGCGGCGTATCGATTATGCACGGCGACGGGTTGGAGCCCAAAACGCTGGAAGATGCCGATATGGCCAACACCGAAACCATGGTGGCCGTGACGGATGATGATGAAACCAACATTCTGGCGGCCCTGCTGGCCAAACAGGCGGGGTGTGAGCGCGTCATTTCACTGGTGAACAAGGTCAGCTATACCCCGTTGATCAAATTCCTGGATATTGACGCGATGGTGACACCGCGCGCGATTACCGTGGCATCGATCATGCAGCATGTACGCCGCGGGCGGATCAAGGCGCTGCACAGCCTGCGTGATGGGTTTGCCGAGGTGATCGAGGCCGAAGTGTCCGATACATCCAGTATCGTGAACACGGAAGTCGGGCGCATTAAATTGCCGCGCGATGTGTTGATTGGTGCGATTGTGCGGGGCGATGATGTGTTAATGCCGCAACCGGATTTGAAAATCCGGTCCGGGGACCATGTGATCGTTCTGGCCACGCAGGCACAAGCGCGTAAGGTTGAAAAACTGTTTCTGGTCCATGTGGACCTGTTTTAAGGTTGATATAAAGAATGCCACGCGTTTCCTATGTAAACGGTTCCTATGTTGCCCATGCACACGCCAACGTGCATGTGGAGGATCGTGGCTTTCAATTTGCGGATGGTGTGTATGAGGTGATTGCCTGCATCCACGGCCATCTGGCGGATGAGCAGGGGCATCTGGACCGGCTTGAACGGTCATTGACCGAGCTGGACATCGACATGCCAATGCCGCGCCGGACGTTGCAGATGGTGATGCGCGAACTGCTGCGCCGCAATCATCTGAAATCCGCGACCGTGTATATTCAAGTCACGCGTGGGCAGGCGAAACGCGATTTTATTTTCCCGGCGGCCCATGTTGCGCCATCAATCGTGGTCATTACCCGCCCGTTCAATTTTGAAAAAACCAACAAATGCGAAAAGGGCGTCAGCGCCTTCACCGTGCCGGATATCCGCTGGAAACGCCGTGACGTGAAAAGCGTCGCCCTGTTGCCGCAGGTTCTGGCGCGCCAGAGTGCCTATGCACGCGGCGGGGCGGAAGCGTGGCTGGTCGATGATGATGGGTTGATTACCGAAGGCGCGGCATCCAACGCCTGGATTGTAAAGGGCGGCAGCATTATCACCCGCCCGCCCAGCCATTCCATCCTGCGCGGTGTTACGCGCACGGCGTTGATGAAAATTGCCAATGATTTGCAAATGACCGTTGAGGAACGGGCCTTTACGCCGGATGAGGCGTACAAGGCCGATGAAGCCTTCAGCACCGGGGCGGCGGCCCTGATTGTGCCGATCGTAAAGCTGGATGATCATGTGATTGGAACAGGCACACCGGGGCCGGTGGCGCGGCGGCTGTATGATGAATATCGTGCCTATGCCGATGGGTTGCGCGGCGAACAATTAAAATGGGCTTCGGGGTTGAACGATAAAAATGGGTGATACATTGACACAGAATTTTACACCGGCATCACGCCCGGTTGGTGTCTTCTTCGACTGGGATGGCACGCTGGTGGATACGATTCCGCTGCTGCGCGAAATGTATGCGCGGTTGCAAAGCCATTTCGGCCAGCCGCCATTCAGTGATGATCAGTTTTTCGACAATCTGAAATATTCCGCGCGCGAATTATTCCCACGCCTGTACGGCAGCCGTTCGGATGAAGCGTTCAAAATCTGGTACGAAAATGTTGAGAAACTTCATCTGGCCCACATCGCACCGATGAAGGGTGCCGGGGATGTTCTGGCCCATCTGGCCGCGGCCGGTGTGCCGATGGGGGTGGTCAGCAACAAACGCCACGCCGTTTTGATGAAGGAAATCGATCATCTGGGGTGGAGCAAATATTTTGCCTCCGTCGTGGGCGCGGGCGTGGCCGGGCGCGATAAACCGGCGGCGGACCCGCTGATTCTGGCGTTGAATCAGGCCGGATTAAAGGCCGGGCCGAATATATGGTATATTGGGGATACGGAATCGGACCTGCTGTGCAGTCGGGATGCCGGGTGTGCATCGGTGTTTTTGCGGTTTGATGGCCAACATGACGCCGCAACCAAAAACAACCCGCCCACCCACATCGTTGGCGATAACCAAGGATTGTTGACCCTGCTGAAGCAAAATCTGTGAGTTTGTGTTTGTAATTTTGCGTTAATTTAAGGTTTTTTGGGCTCGACCCCTTGTCTGGTCATTGTGCATTCGCTAAGTAATTCCAGCCATCTGGCCGTTAAAGAAATATGAAAAATAAAAAAGGAAAAAATGATGGGTGAAAAGAATCAGAACGTGCAGGATGTCTTCCTTAACAAAATCCGCAAAGAAAAGATGACCGTGACTGTTTTTCTGGTCAACGGCGTCAAATTGCAGGGTGTTGTAACCTGGTTTGACAATTTCAGTCTGCTGCTGCGCCGTGATGCGCATATCCAGCTGGTCTACAAACACGCAATCTCCACGATTATGCCGGGCGGCCCGCTGAGCCTGTATGAAGCCGGCGAAGATCAGGACGTTTAAGTTTTAAAACATGAGTGATTCACAACAGACCCCCGATGATGAAGGGCCAGGAACGGCGATCGTTCTGCACCCGACATTGCCGGGGGCTTTTGCACGCCACGATCGCGACCCGGAAGATGCGCTGGAAGAAGCCGTTGGGCTGATCCACGCCATTTTCATGGAGGTCTGCGAATCCCGTGTGGTTGCGGTGCGCAAGATTGATGCCGGGGCCTTGTTCGGCAAGGGCACGCGCGAAATGATCGCGGCGCAGGTCGAGGTTATGAAACCCGATGTCGTGTTCGTGAACCACGCGCTCAGCCCGGTGCAGCAACGCAATTTGGAACAGGAATGGAAGGTGAAGGTCATCGACCGCACCGGACTGATCCTTGAAATTTTCGGTGCCCGCGCACAAACGCGTGAGGGTAAAATTCAGGTTCAATTGGCCGCGCTGGAATACCAGAAATCGCGCCTCGTTAAATCCTGGTCCCACCTTGAACGCCAACGCGGCGGCATGGGTAAAACCGGGGGCCCGGGTGAAACCCAGTTGGAAATCGACCGTCGCTTGGTGACGGACCGCATTACGCAATTAAAACGCGATCTGGAACAGATCAGCCGCACCCGCGACCTGCAACGCAAAGGGCGCGAGAAAGTCCCATTCCCGGTCGTGTCGCTGGTGGGGTATACCAACGCCGGTAAATCGACTCTGTTCAACCGCCTGACGGGTGCGAACGTGTTTGCCGAAGATCTGCCCTTCGCCACGCTGGACCCAACCATGCGCCGGGTGAAGCTGGAAGACGGAAACGAAATCATTCTGGCCGATACGGTTGGATTTATCGCCGATCTGCCCACCCACCTTGTCGCCTCGTTCCGCGCCACGCTGGAACAGGTGCAATATGCCGATGTCATCGTCCATGTGCGGGACATGTCCCGCCATGACCGAGCGGCCCAGAAAAACGACGTGGTTTCCATCCTGCATGATCTGGGCATTGAATACGCATCCGACCGCCGCGTGGTTGAGGTGCTGAACAAAATTGATGCCATTACCGAAGAAAACCGCCCCGGCATTCTGCGCGAAGCGCGCGAGCATGTTGAAAATACGGTCGCCATCTCTGCCCTGACGGGTGAGGGGATTGGTGATTTGATGCAGATGATTTCCCGAATGCTGGCCCATGGACGCAACATCGTGACCTATCACCTGCACCCCGCCGAGGGCGAGGCGCTGGCCTGGCTCTATGCCCGCAGCAATATTGTTGAGCGGATCGATGGTGAAGATTCCATGATCACCATGCGCGTCGAAATCGACCCGGCGGATCAGGGGCGGTTTGCGGAGCGGTTTGGCAAACACGCGGCCTGATGCCGCTTTTCCCCTCTATCGTCATTCCGGCGAAGGCCGGAATCCATGGGGGCTCTGTATGGATACCGGCCTTCGCCGGTATGACGAATAAAAACAAGCGGGAGGGGGCGTAACCCATGACACAATCCATTGATATCGACAAAATCTCCGACGTCCTCGTCGATGTTGCCGCGACCTATATCCTGCCGCGCTACAACGCCCTGACCAGTGGGCAGATTGATACAAAATCCGGCCCCAATGATCTTGTGACCGTTGCCGATACCGAAGCCGAAGAGGCCTTGGTGCGCATTCTGCCCGACCTGTATCCCGGGTCGATCGTGATTGGCGAGGAAAGCATTTCATCGGGCAAGGCCACGCTGGGGCCGCTGAAAGAAGCCGGCAAAATGGTCTGGGTCGTCGATCCGGTCGATGGCACCTATAACTTCGTGCATGGCAAACGCGAATTTGCGGTCATGCTGGCCTGTGTGATGGACGGTGAAATTCGGGCGGGGTGGATTTATGACATTCTGGGCGAACGGACCATGACGATGGAAAAGGGCGCGGGCGCGTATTTCGAAGGCCGCCGCTTGAACCTGACCAACCGGAATGATGCGATCAACGCCACGGGCCATATTGGGAAGAAGTATTTTCCAAAAGAAATGCGCGCCCATCTGGAAGAACAACGCGACAAGGTAAAGCAGTTTTATTCCCTAAGCTGCGCCGCGCATGAGTACATCAATCTGGCCACGGGCAAGACCGATTTTGGTGTCTATAGCCGGATCAAACCGTGGGACCATTTGGCCGGGGTGCTGGCCGTGACCGAGGCCGGGGGTGTGATCGCCAAGTGGGATTCATCCGTTTACCACCCGTCCGATGATTTCGGCGGTCTACTGGTGGCGAGCCATGACGCGCTTTTGCACCAGATTGATGCCATTTTTATTAAACCGATACTTGAGGATATTATTTTAAAGTACGGAAAATAAATGGTATTTATCAATTCAGCGCCGCCATTTCTCCGGGCCTCAAAATGTTGCATTATGGCAATTAAAGGGGTATAGTTCTGCCTTACTGCGTAAGCATTTGGCGGGATTTGCAATGGCCACAATCAAAGTCAAACCATCATCCAATGCACCCCTCTTCCTGGGGGAAGAGGGTATGGCCGGGCATTATATCGATTGCTCCGCCAACCCGTATGACCTCCGCCCTGCCGCAGATTTGATTATTCAGGCCGCAGGCCGCAGACGTGCGGAATTGCCGCCGGGGACGCCGCTGGTGATCCTGATAGGGGAAAAGCACCCATGTTCTGCCCATGGTGAATTGTTGCACATGGTTGCCCAAAAATGGACCAGCGCTGGTCAGCGTTTTTGCATGGGATACGAACTGGATTCCAACAATTTGGTTCAGGTGATGACGACCAATATGGGCGATCTTGGCCATTTGGACAGCGACGATATTCTGGCGCTGGATACCGATGGTGCGGCGGGGCTGTTGTCTTACATGACACAATGTGTTGTGGCGAATGATGCACCGGAAACGCAATTGAATTTGATGGCCTTTTGCCACGAAAACAAAATTCCCAGCATTTTCAATGATGCGGCCCGTGACTTTGCGGGGCAGGGTGAAATGTATCTGGACATGCAAAACCGTTTCAACGCCGCCGTTGCACCCGCCTGTGGCGTAACCAAGAAAAACGGCATCCATATGTACGGCGTGGGTGGGATTGGTATTCGCCACCAGAATATGGCCCAGCGGGGCGTTGCGTTCGCGGCCAGCCATGGGGTGGACATGATCCTGCAAAACACTGGCAGATCGCATGTGTTGGGCCGAAAATACGACAATTTTGACACCCGTGTCTTGTCGCTAACCGAAGCATACCAAGCCGCCGGGGCGGTGGTTGTGCCCGTCTTTATCACGACGCAGGGGTATGATGGCGGGATTGATACGATCCCGCAGGACCGGCGGACCCACTTGAAGGACGGCGTGGTCATCAATGGCTTGGCCGATGATGAGTTTCTTGCCGATAACGACAATGCGGGCGCGGAGCGCGCCTTTATCGAAAAACTGCACCGTGAATCGGGGTGTTTGACGCAGTCTTTTGATGCTGAACGCCATATGGAGCGCAATATTGAGGCTATTCGCAATCATTGCGACCGTATCCTGACGCAATATCATGCAAACACCCTGCGTCGTAACGTGAGTTTGACCGCATGAGCCCGTTTGACCCGTTTTCCGAAACAACAATCAAGTCGGCCCGCGAGGGCGTTGCGGCGCATTACATAAACTGCTCATCCAATCCGTATGATCTGCGCCCGGCGGCCAATATTATCGTTGGTGCAGCCACAAAAATGCGGGCGGAATTGCCGGATGATGTGCCGCTGGTCATCCTGATTGCTGAAACGCACAACATTTCTGCGCATCTGGAATTACAGCATCTGGTCGCCGCGACGTTTCATGATCAAGGCACGGCCTTTGCGCAGGCGATGGAGCGCCCGTGTAATGCGCTGGCCCATATGATGACCGAAGGCATGGGGCTGGATGTCGGCCGTGGTGTTGGATATTACGACAGCCTGATCCAGTTTGACCCACGCGGAACCGCATCATTGGCGGCATCCATCGTTTGCATGCACCCGGAATGGGCGCCCGTGGCGGAGAAAAATTTCAACGCCTTCCTGTATCACAATGATATCCCAACAATTTTTAACGATGCGGCCCGGGATTATTCTCTCAACATGGCGATGTTGGATATTACCGATCCGCTGGTTGAGGCAGGCGCGTTGATCTACACCCGTGATGACGAATATGTCAGCGATGCCGTTAGTTCGAGCGGTATGGCCGTGCGCAACTGGGGTATGGTCAAGCGTGGGCTGGCCTTTATGCAGGATCATCAGTTGGATTTGATGATTCAGAATAGCGGGGCGCATCATATGCTGGGCTGTCGCAGTGACGGGTATGGCTACGCTGAATCTTTAAGCGCGCTGTACCAGAAAAATGGCGCGGCGGTGTTGAACGTGTTTCTGGCGTCACCCGACCCCACGGGCGGGATTGGTATTATCCCAGAGGACGGGCGTGCGGATCTGGCGCGCGGCGTTCTGATCGAGGGGGTGGCCGGAGAGATATTCTGCGACCGCGATTATGACGGCGAAGATCGCGATAAATATAACTATCAGGACGGCGCGGAGCAGGCGTTTATCACCGAAAAACTGCACCGTGAATCGGGTCATTTATTGCAGTTTTTTGATATTGCTGCACATAAAGACGAATATGAAGAAGAGGCGATAAAGCATTGTATTCGCGTCGAAAAATTGTATCACGCTGTGCGGAATAAGCTTACCCCGTGATGCGCTTTTGCGCCTGCCACAACGCTTCCATTTCTTCCAGATTCGTGTCAGAAAATCCTTTATTCATCGCTTTAAGATCGCGCTCTAAACCCTTGAAACGACGTTCAAATTTAGCATTCGTTTTGCGCAATGTTTCCTCGGCATCCAGATCCAGCATGCGCCCAAAATTCATCAGGCAGAACATCATGTCGCCCAGTTCATCCTGAATTTCGTCGCGGCCTTTGCTGTCCATGGCTTCGCGCAGTTCGGCGATTTCTTCTTCCAGCTTGTCCAGAACGTGAACCGCTTCGGGCCATTCAAACCCGACACGCGCGGCGCGTTTGGCCAGTTTCTGGCCGCGCATCAACGCGGGCAGGGCGTGGGGAACATCATCCAGAATGCTTTCGCGCGGGCCTTTTTCCTTGTCCTTCTGGTCCTCCCAGATGCGTTTTTCAACGTCCTTGGCGTCGGCGGCTTTGGCCTCGCCAAACACGTGCGGGTGGCGGTGGATCATTTTGGTGGTAATTCCGGCGGCGACGTCTTCGAATGTGAAGTGCCCAGCCTCGGCCGCCATTTGCGCGTGATAGACAACCTGCATCAGCAAATCGCCCAATTCTTCCTGCAACGATTTCATGTCGTTGGTGTTGATCGCCTCGGCCACTTCATAGGCTTCCTCGATCGTATAAGGCGCAATGGTTTCAAAATTCTGCACCAGATCCCACGGGCAACCGCCATTCGGGTCGCGCAATTTGGCCATGACGGCGATCAATTCCGTCATCGACGGGCAGGGATTGCTGGCTTGATTGCTGGCTTGGTTTTTGATGGGGTCGTTTGCCATGGTGTTTGCGGTCCTTTGCGTGATGAATTTCACGCGGTCACTATGTCAGAACCGGGCCAAAAATAAAACCGTCAATGCGCAATATGAAAACAATTCTACAGGTTTGGCGGGCGCGGCGGGAAGTTACGGGCTGCGATAAAAAGCTCTTCCTGAAACGCTTGGCGATCGCTGGGCAGATACAGGCCTTGGACGGCATCGCTGACGCCGTTGAACGCATGGGCCTGATCCGCGTTTTTGACGCGTTCCAGGATGATTTTGACGTTCGGAACGATCTGTTTAATGCGATCAACCAGATCCGCCAGATTAAACGGATTGGTTTTATCCAGCGCGGCCTCGACCGTTTCGCCGTCAATTTTGACGTAGTCGACGATGTCGCGCAAATTGTTCAGGCGTAGCCAATCACGGCTGCCATTGCCATCTTGGGCGGAAAATTGGGCGTAGTCGTGGTAGAAATCATCAATGGCAAAAGTGCAGCCAAATTGGCGCTTCATGGCCAGTAAAATGTCACGGCACGGGCTGTCGGCCAGGTCGTCTTCGGTGACTTCCAGCGTCAATTGGCCTTGAATTTCCTCGGGCGTGAAATCATCACTCAGCATATCGCAGACGTCGTACCAGAAGCTGGCATTTGAAACATTGCGGGCGGATGTGTTGATGGATACGGGGCGCAAACCTTGGGCCAGAGCCTGATCAAGGCCAGCCAAAATCAGGGCCTGATCGAAATTCGATTGCAGCCCGGCGCGCGATAAAATGGTGATGGGCTCCAGCGGTTTTATGGGGTCGCCAGCGGCTGTAAAAGCGCGCAAAAGAAGCTCAGCCGGGTAAATTTGCCCAGTATTTTGCCCAGCATTCTGATCGTGATTATTGTGCCAGGTTTCAGCCACGAAATGGAACCGACCAGCCGCCAGCGCCGACAGCAATTCAGATGCAATTTGGGCATCGTGATCGGAGACAACGCCGGACGCATGTTTCATGTCGAGGCCCATACGGGTCGCGGCAATCAAATCCTGAAACAGCGCGGTGCGGTTTTTGTTCATGCCTTCAAGCCTGATAATTGCCAGAGATGGTTCATCATATAACCATCAGACTATAAGTGGAAAATGTAAAGAAGTGCTTATATTTGAATACGTTGCGAGCAGGCGTCCGGTGTGGTCGTTTCTAATTGAAGAGACCACACCGGAAAAACCATGTATTATCAGTCGTTAACGGCCTTATGAGCAGATTGCTGGCTGGCTTGACGTTCTGCCTTTTTCTTCTCTGCTGCTACACGTGCAGCTTCCAGCTCTCTTGAAATATCACAGTTTTTCTGGATAGCGGATTGTTCTAAGGCATCATATTCGCCTTTGAGACGGCTTATTTCTTCCTTTTGGTCGTCGCCAATCATAAAAAATAGAGCTGGCCAAAATAGGACCAAGCCAACACCAAGGGCCACAGAATCGCCCGTGGCTTGATCATCTTGAACTCCGGAGATTTCTTGAACTTTTCGCGAAACACGCATCATTTCAGAGCGGATTTGTTTGCATGAGAAATCTTCGTAATGCATTGGCGATACATAGGCTGCCTTGATGTCTTCGGAATGCGGAGCGCACGCTGTGATCATAAAGGCGGAAATGGATGTTAAGAGTACAAATAGGCGAAGAGATTTTACCATGACGCGAACTTCCCAGTTTTTGATGTTAAATTTGATTGTAAGGGGCGCGTAATAACATCATAGGTGGGTTGAGTCAAAACTTTGGTATAGGTTCTGCTTTAAAACACCATGATAATGATGTGATAATGTATATTATGGAAAATAAAGCATAGGGTGGGAAAAGGGTGCTTATGGATCTGTTTTATAAGGCGTTTCTTACTGTTTATAAGCGGCGCCTAAACGACCATCAATCAACCGTGGTTTCCAGCGTCAGGCCATCATAGGCCGGCGCGTAACCGGACGGCAATTCGTCGCACAATGTTTTGTAATCCATGAATGCGGCCATGTGCGTGATGTATACCTGTTCGGCGCGGATGGTTTCGTTCAGTTTGTAAATCTGTTCCAACGTCGCATGAACATAGTTTTTGGGCATTTTGTATCCGGCGGCATCGACGATCCAGACCCGGACGCCTTTGAGCGTTTCCAGTGCGGCTTCGTTCAAATTCACCATATCGGTCGAATATGCCAGATCGCCAACGCGGATGCCCAGTGATTCACGGAACCCGTGGTCCTGCACAAATGGGATCGCCGGAATGGTACCGAAATGTTTGATCTGGCCGTATTCGTGGTCGTGGAATGCGTGTGTGCTGCACACGGCCGGATACAGGCCATCATCGATGTCGTTGAACATATATTCAAAGCGATAGCGGATTTCATCGATGGTTTTTTGATCACCATACAGCGGAATCATGGATTTTGTACGTTTGCTGAACACACGCAATTCATCGATGCCGCCAATATGGTCGCTGTGCGCATGGGTGTAGAAAATACCGTCCACATGCGTGATATTTTCGCGGTTCAGCTGGTCACGGAAATCCGGGCCTGTATCAACGATGAATGTGGTTTTTTCGTCCTGTAACGCGATGCTGGCGCGTGTGCGGCGGTTGCGCGGTTCATTGGGATCGCATGCGCCCCAATAGTTGCCGATTTCCGGCACGCCCGCCGAATTGCCGCAGCCCAGAATGGTTAATTTAACTTTTCTGCTCATGCCGCATCACCGTCGGCGATGAATGTATCAAGTGCGCGTGGAAATAACCGGAAGAAATTCTCTCGCGACTTGGCGGCCAGATCACGCGCAGAAATTTTGTGCGTGTCGGCGACGGCACGCGCCGTGTGAACGACCAACGCGGGTTCGTTAATTTTTCCGCGGAATGGCTCCGGGGCCAGATATGGCGCGTCGGTTTCAATCAAAATACGGTCCAGCGGAACATCACGCGCAAAATCGCGCAGTTCTTGTGATTTATTGAACGTCACGATGCCGGAGAATGAGATGTAAAACCCGCATTCCAGCGCCTCTTCACCCATTTTGCGGGTGGAGGAAAAGCAATGCATGACGCCGGTTAAATTGGTCCCCGCCCCCTCTTCCCGAATGATACGGATAATGTCGTCATCCGCATCCCGGGCGTGAACAACCACGGGCAGGTTGGTTTCGATACAGGCGCGCAGATGTTTGCGGAATGAATCCTGTTGATCCTCACGCGTGGCGTGTTCGTAGAAGTAATCGAGGCCGCTTTCGCCAATGCCGATGATTTTCGGGTGCGATTTTGCCATGGCGACCAGATCGGATTGCGTCACGGCCTTTTCCGCCGGGTCGCTGGCTTCGTGCGGATGCGTGGCGATGGTGCACCAGATGTTTTTTCGGTTTGAAACCAGATCCAGAATTTGCGGAAATTCATCGGAAATGCGGCAGCAAATGCTGAGCATGCCATCGACACCCGCGGCATTGGCATTTTCAATCACCTGATCCGGCCCGCCGATATTCAGCAGACGGTTGTGATTCAAATGGCAGTGGGAGTCGATATACATGTTACGCGTTCGCTTGTTTTGCGGTTTCCGTTTCCGTGGCCATGCGCGGGAATACACCCGTCGGGGCCGGTAATATTGTGCCCGCCTTGATCGCATGGGCGGCATTCAGTGTATCAAACCCACGCGCATTCGCCGGAACGGACAATTGATCCAGCATTTTCGCGGCCGATTCCGGTGTGATCGGCTGCATGATCAAAGCCAGGCACCGAATAACCTCGGCCAGCACATACAAAACCGTTTCCATGCGCGGAACGTCGGTTTTCTTCAACGCCCATGGGGCCTGTTTGTCGATATAGGCATTGGCGTCATAGGCCACGCGCATGATGTCCTCGATCGCGCGGTGGATGTGGAATTTTTCAAATTCGCCGCGCACGGATTCAATCATCTTCGCCTGTGCCGATTCAAGTAAGGCGTGGTCTTCGTCCGTCAATGGCCCGGGCGCAGGAACGGCACCGCCACAGTTTTTGGCAATCTGGGACAGCGTGCGTTGCGCGAGGTTGCCAAGGGAGTTGGCCAGATCGCTGTTGATGCGCAGGACGGCCTGCTCATGGCTGAAATTCCCGTCTTGCCCGTGCGGAATTTCGCGCATCAGGAAATAGCGGGTTTGATCAACGCCATACATATCCAGCAATTCACCCGGCGAAACGACATTGCCCAATGATTTTGACATTTTCTGGCCATCAATATTGATGAACCCATGGGCGAAAATTTTCTTTGGCAGCGGCAGTTTCGCGGCCATCAAAAACGCGGGCCAGTAAATGGCGTGGAACCGGGTGATGTCCTTGCCAATCACATGCACATCGGCGGGCCAGAAGTTTTTGTAATTTTCGCTGTTCGTATCGGGATAACCAATGCCCGTGATGTAGTTGGTCAGCGCATCCAGCCACACATACATGACGTGTTTCGGATCATTCGGAACCGGCACACCCCAGTCAAACGTGGTGCGGGAGATTGAAAGGTCTTTCAGCCCCCCCTCCTGTTTCACAAACGCCAGAATTTCATTGCGGCGGCTGGCCGGTTCGATGAAATCGGGGTGCGATTCATACAGGTCCAGCAATTTTTGTGTGTAGGCGGACAAGCGGAAGAAATAGCTCGGCTCTTCCTTCCACACCACTTCGGCGCCGGACGGTGCGAATTTTTTGCCTGATACATCGGTGGTCAGTTCATCTTCGCCGAAATAGGCTTCATCCCGCACGGAATACCACCCGGCATAGGCATCGACGTAGATGTCACCGTTCTTGGTAATTTCTTCCCACAATGTTTGGGACGCTTTGTAATGGGCATCCTCCGTCGTGCGGATAAAACGGTCATAGGACACATTCATCCGATCATCCAACGCGGTGAATTTTTCGGCGATCGTGTCGGTAAAGGCGCGCGGGGCCATGCCGTTTTTCTCGGCCGTGGTTGCAACCTTCTCCCCGTGTTCGTCCATGCCGGTCATGAAAAACGTGTTGTAACCATCCAGCCGTTTAAACCGCGCCATGACGTCGGTCAAAATCGCCTCATACGCATGCCCCAGATGCGGCGCGCCGTTGGCGTAGGCGATAGCGGTGGTGATGTAAAAATTCTTGCTCATTTTTGTTCAGCTCCGGAGAGGATTGAGAAGGCACCGAACGCCGCATAGCGGCGGTCCAGCGTCCCGTATTTGACGGTTGCGAAATGGCTGATCAACGCGTCGTAAATTCCGACCCATTGTTCAACATTGTAATGGCGTAAAATCTGGCCAAAGACGGGCGCGGACAAAGCGCGGGGCAAGCCGCCCTCGCCCTTCACACCGCGCGCGCGGGCCTTGACCATGGTGGATACGATCCACAACAGGATATCCTGAAAACTCTGCTGCGCGTTTTCCTGTCCCTTTTGCCCGAAATAATCGGCGACATGGTGAATGTCTTTCCAATCCAGATGGGGCCAGTTTTGCAGGACGGCGACCAGACGATCCATCGCCTTTAGTCCTTCTTCATCCATCAGGTTCAGGGCTTGGCCGATGGAGCCTTGGGCAATGGCGCACAGGGCGTCGCATTCATCGCTGCGCAGATCCGGTTTCACGCGGGTCAGCAGGCGCGCCATCAAATCGTCGTTCAGCGTGTTAAATTCAATAAAACGCGTCCGCGACCGGATGGTCGGGATCAACGCGCCGGGGCGGTGCGCAATCAAAATCAGAACGGTGTTTGATGGCGGCTCTTCCAGAATTTTCAGGATGGCGTTCTGGCTGTTGCGGTTCATGGTATCCGCATCATCCAGAATAACCACGCGCCAGCCCCCCATCGAGGCCGTCATGCGCAGGAACGGTGTCACCTTGCGTGCGTCATCAACGCTGACGCCTTCTTTGCGCGCGCCGGTTTTTTCATCAATCGCGCGTTCGATGGTCAGAAGGTCCGGATGACCACCGGAGGCAATCAACCGAACGGCTTGCTCTTCGGCATCCACATTCATGGTTTCATGGATAACGGGAGTGGCGGGCAACGGATCGCCAAACAACGACGGCCCCGCGTCAACCGCATCGGCCTTGCCATGTTTCAGCAGGAAGCGTGCGAGGCGATAGGCGAAAGTGGCCTTGCCAATACCCTTTGGTCCGGCAAACACCAAACCGTGCGGCATGCGGCCCGCGTTGAATAATTCCAGCAACTGGCGTTCAATATCATCGTGCCCGAAACAGTCCATGTTCAGGCGCGGGTCGGGCAGTTCAACGCCCTCGGCCCCATCCGATGCGGATGCACCATCATCGTCTTGCAGATCATCCAGATCGTCGAAATCATCAAACATCATGCGGCCACCTTCTGCGTGACGCAGGATGCAATGGCGGCGGCGACGGATTGAATGTCTTGGGCCGCGTTGATGACGATGCAGCGGTTCGGTTCGGCTTTGGCAATGGCCAGATATCCGTCGCGCAGTTTTTCGTGGAAATTGATACCCTTTTTCTCAAACCGGTCTTCGCCGGAATTATCATCCGATAGGCGTTTGCCCGCCCGCGCCAAACCATCGGCGGCTTGCATGTCGAGAATGAGCGTCAGGTCCGGTTTGAAATCACCAAGCGCCAGCGTGTTGATCTGTTCAACCGTATCCAGCGGCAAGCCGCCGGCATAGGCCTGATACGCGCGTGTGGAATCTGCAAAGCGGTCGGAAATAACAATCTTGCCCGCGGCCAGCGCCGGTTTAATCAGTGTTTCCGTGTGCATGGCGCGTGCAGCGAACAGCAGGAATGTTTCCGCAATCGGCGTCCAATCACCCCCATCGCGGTGAACCAGAAGATGGCGGATTTTTTCCGCCTCTGGCGTGCCGCCGGGTTCGCGTGTGGTGATGACGTCGTGGCCGAGCGATGTCAGATGTTCAGCCAGAAGGCGGATCTGGGTCGATTTTCCCGATCCTTCGCCACCTTCCAGCGTAATGAACAATCCGCGTGCCATCGATCGTTATTGTGCAACCGGCTCGGCCGCGCTTTTCACGATCGGGTCGGGTTGCGCCGGGGCTGCGGCTTTCTTCTGCCCAACCAGAACTTTGGCCTTCGCGATCGTCTTGGCGAACAGGCCCAGCGGCGCAACATCGGCACCAGCGACCAGCGGCACCTCAAACGCGTGCAGGCCCGGGGCTTCGACTTTCAGGGAACCGACAACATCGCCCTTTTTCACAGGCGCTTGCAGCGGGCCCTTGTACAAAACGCTGACCTTCAGGTCGTTGCGCATGGCTTTTTTCAAGGTGACTTTAATCCCCTCTTCGATCACCAGCGGAACAGTGGCCGATTGGCCCATGACCACTTCGGCTTCTTCGACCGTATCACCCGCTTTAAACAGAGATACGTTTTCGAATGTGCTTTGCGCCCATGCGACCAAGCGTGCAGATTCCTGCGCGCGGGCCGCCATGCTGTCCAAACCGTTGATCACCAGAACAATGCGGCGACCATCGCGGACGGCGGACGCCATCAGGCCATAGCCCGCCTCTTCCGTATGGCCGGTTTTGATTCCGTCCGCGCCCAGATTCTGGGTCAGGATAGGGTTGCGGTTGGCCTGACGGATGTTGTGATAGGTATATTCCAGTTCAGCATAGTACGGATAATATTCCGGATAGTTCCGAATTGTATCCGCCGCCAGAATGGCCAGATCGCGGGCCGTTGAATAATGGTTCGGGTCGGGCCAGCCGCTGGCGTTGGTGAAGTTGCTTCCCGTCATCCCCAGACGTTTGGCTTCTTCGTTCATTGTTGCGGCGAAGGCTTCTTCGGTGCCCGACAAACCTTCGGCCAGCACGACGGTGGCGTCGTTACCGGATTGAATGGCCACGCCGCGGATCAGGTCTTCGACCGATACGGCCTTACCCAGCTCGACCCACATTTTGGAGCCTTGCATTTTCCATGCTTTTTCACTGACGGGCAGCATGGTGTCGAGGGCGATTTTGCCCTCTTTCAACGCTTTGAACACCATGTGCAGAGTCATGGTCTTGCTCATCGACGCGGTCGGCATTTGCGTGTCCGCATCCTTCTCCATCAGGACCATGCCCGTGTCGTAATCGATGATGATGGCCTGTTTCGCCGTTGTCTGGTCGTTCAGGTTGCCGCTGATGGCGCGATTCATCAGCTTTTTCATATCGAAGGACGACGCACTGTCCAGCGCGTCATCCGGCTGGGCCATGGCGGCCATCGGCAGGGCAAAAACAGCGATAAAAATGGTCAGAATCAGGGACTTAAGCTTGGTCATAGCGCTCTTCTCAAAGGTCGAAGGAGGATGAGGAGTGTTCAAGGCCCCATAAGACCCCGAAACAGCCCGAAAATCAACGGGTTTGCCGCGGATTTACAGGGGATTTTTTGGGATGATGCCGGATGATCAATCAACCACGATCAAGGCGTTGTTATGCCCCATGCCCACCACAGTGTTCAGCATCTTGTCCGCCGTCGTGACATTGTCCACGGGGCCAATGCGAACGCGGTAGAATTGCTGGCCTTTCACCTGTGCCGTATGGACCGACACGGACCCCAGCGAACCGAGGGTGTTTTTCAGACTTTCGGCGTTTTCACGCACGGTGAAGGCGCCGGCCTGAACATAAATTCCGGTGCGTGTGACGGGCATTTGTGTCACGACCGGATCGGGCAGATAGCGGCCCGTGTTATCCGTGTGCCCCGGTGGTAATACTTCGCTTTCCACACTGGCCGGACGGCCGACAATGGATGTGTCGTTATTGAGTGACGCCATTTGGACATCACCGCGTTGCGCCGTCGGTGCGCTCAGCTTGCCATTATTGGCGGCCATTTCGATGCCCTTGGTGCTTTGGCCCTGCTTCGCCATGTTGGCGGCCATCAGGCTTTCGTCCGGCATCAATTCAATTTTCACCTTGGCCGTACCCAGATTGCGGAAGCCCAGCAAGTCGGCGGCCCGTTTGGACAGATCGATGACGCGGCCCCGTTTATACGGGCCACGGTCATTCACACGCACGATGACGGATTTACCGTTATCCAGATTGGTCACGCGGACCAGTGAGGGCATTTGCAAGGTGCGGTGCGCGGCGGTTAATTCATCGCTGTTGAAAATCTCACCGCTGGCCGTGCGTTTGCCATCAAAACCCGGGCCGTACCAGGACGCGATACCGGTTTCAACGTGGCTGTAGGTTTCTTTCGGGTAATACCATTGCCCTTCGATCTTGTAGGGCTTGCCAACCTTGTACAGCCCTTCGGATGTTTTTCCGTCCGGCAATTTGGTTTGGCCGACACTGCCGCCGCTGTTCGCGGCATATTGCTGATCGGACCCCATCGCCTGTTTCGTCAGGTGTGACGCATATTCCATTTCGGTACAGGCGGACAGGGTCAACGATACCAGGATCAGGAGGACAAACTTTCTCATTAGCCGCAGGCTCTCTCTTTGTATTAAGTGATTATTGGTTCAGAGGCGTCGGCGCGCCCTTGGCGATCAGATCGGCCAGCAGGCCAACGGATGTTGCGAAATAAATCGAACGGTTCCATTTCATGATCACGCGGTAATTATCATACGCCAGATAGGCTTCGCCATTGCCACCCTCCGGCACGACCAGTGACGCCATCATGGTATCGGATTTCGGCAACGGGGAACCATCAACCTGCTTCACACCCAATTGCGCCCATTCGGAAATGGTTTTGCGTGTTTCCAAACCCTTCGGCAGTCCGGCGGGCGCGGAGACTTTGCGGCCCCACCGTTCATCATGTTTCCATCCGCTTTTCGACAGGTAGTTGGCGGCGGACGCAAACACATCGGCGCGTGTGCCCCAGATGTCCTTGCGCCCGTCACCGTTATAATCAACCGCGAAATTACGGAAGCTGGACGGCATAAACTGGCATTGGCCCATCGCCCCGGCCCATGAACCGCGCATGTTATCGGCGCTGGTGTGGCCCTGATCGATGATTTTCAGGGCGTCGAGCAATTCTTTTTTGAAAAACTCCGCCCGGCGGCCTTCCCATGCCAATGTCGCCAGCGCATCAACAACATCGAACCCGCCGGTGTTTTTACCGTAGCTGGTTTCCATGCCCCACAGCGCGACGACATATTGCGGCGGAACGCCGAATTGTTGTTCAATGCGTTGCAGGTCGTTCCAATGTTGGCGCAACAGGCTGCGGCCCTCGTCAATGCGGCCTTGGGTGATGACGTTGGATTTGTATTTGGCAAAACCGATTTTGCTTTCCGGTTGTTTGCGGTCCAGATCAATCACGCGCTGGATCGGTGAAATGCCGTTCAGGGCCGCATTGATCGTTTGTTGCGACACACCTTCGCGCGCGGCTTCGCTTTTGAAATTGTTCAGCCAGTCGGGAAAACTTCCCCCCTGCGCCATCGCGCTGCCCGCGAACATGCCGGACAGTGACAAAGACAAAGCGAAATACGACAAAATTTTGCGCATGATTAGGTTTATGCTCTCCCCAAGAATCTGTACGCATTTAAGCCTATGATTTCTTTTATAGCAATTGATGATCGGTACATCTCCCCCAGAACATCCAAGCGTCTGGGTGCGATGCGATATTGCCCGCTGGTGCGGTAATCCACCGGAACCGGGATTATATCCGTCCACCCCAATTCATTGGCCACGGCCATGGCGCGCGGCATGTGGAACGCCGATGTAATCAAAATCCAGGTCTCGCCAACGCCCGGCCGGATCAGCTCTTTGCTGTTCAAAATATTTTCATAAGTATTGCGGGATTCATTTTCAAACAGCACGTTGTCCAACGGAAAGCCCTGCCGCGCCAAAAAATCGGCCACGTCCATATCCTCTGTCCGGCTGTTCTCGGTCAAAAACCCGCTCCCGCCGCTGAACACCAGTTTGGCGTTCGGATATTTCCGCCCAATTTCCATAGCTTTGAGCGCGCGATCCACATTCTCATTCAATTGCGGCCCGGACACTTCATTATACAGGCGCGTTTCAAACATGCCGCCCAGCACGATAATGCCCGTAATCTCCCCCGGCAGGCTGGCCGGGGCCGGAACCTGACGCTCCAGCCATGCGACCAGATTGGTGCCCGTCGGCAAAACCCCAAAAACCACAATAATGGCCAGCGCACAGGCACATAACCCATACCCAACACGCCGGAAAAACGGCCCCAGCCCAACCCCGAGGGCTAGCAGAATGGCGGCCAGATTAACCGGGCTGATCACCGCCCACAGTATTTTTGAAAGCCAGAATGTCATGGATCAAAGGCTACCACCCCCCTTCCCTGTTGACCAAGCGCGATTGGGGGCTGGACAGGGCTTATCCAAAACCTTAAATATGCCTGCAATCAAACCACAGTCAAATGATGGTCACGGAGAGGTGGTCGAGTGGTTTAAGGCTCTGGTCTTGAAAACCAATCGACCCTATTTTCAACTCTATTTTTCCTTTAAAATCAATTACTTATCAATTTTAACCTTTCCGGTTTATACTTACACAAGTGTTACACACTTTCTGACACAGAAAGGGCGCGCTTGATGGTCACAGAAACCCATTCTTTGATGGACGGCAAAGTCCACGTTTATAGACGTGACGGCAGCCGCTATTGGCAATGCTCCACCTACATGAACGGACGTAACCACCGCAAATCCACCAAGCATGAAAGCCTCGCTATGGCGATGGATTATGCGCGGGAGTGGTATATGAGCGTTTATGTGGATTCCCGCCGCTTTCAGGAAAGCGGCCTCACCCAAAACTTGCTGCATAAAGCAGCCCCGCATCACCACAGAATAGAAGAACCCGCGCATTATAATAATGCGCCCCATTCACCCTATGCCCCTCAAACGCCCCGCCCCTATGAACCGCGCCCCAAGAAACAGGCGGCCAGCGGCCCGACCTTTGCGGAGGCAGCAGAGAAATTCATTGCCGAATACAACATCATCACCCAAGGCGAACGGAACGAAGCATGGGCGCAAGGCCATGCAATGCGTATCAATGTCCACCTGATCCCCTTCTTTGGCGAAATGCCCGTAAAGCAAATCAACGCTGGATTGATGCAGGAATACAGGGTGGCAAGGAACACCAACGGGTATAAGGGACGCATACCCTCCCGCAGCACCCTGCACCATGAAACCGTAACCATGCGCTTGGTTTTAAAAACCGCGCACCGCTATGGCTGGATAGATGCCGTGCCGGATATATCCGCACCCTATAAAACATCTGGCAAAGTCAAACACAGGGCTTGGTTCTCCCCCGAAGAATACAAAATGCTGTATGAAGCCACACGCGAGCGAGCGAAGAACCCTTCGCGTGAGCGTTACAGGACGGTATGGGAGGATTTACACGACTACGTCCTGTTCATGGCGAATACAGGTTTAAGGCCGGACGAAGCCGGACGGCTTGAGTACAGGGATGTCACAATCGTGACAGACCAAGATTCAGGCGAACGCCTTCTTGAAATCGAAGTGCGGGGCAAGCGCGGCGTTGGTTACTGTAAGTCTATGTCAGGGGCCATCCTGCCCTTTCAGCGGATGCAGAAACGGCACGGCGGCAAGCCGACAGATAAAATCTTTGGCAAAACACCCCGTGACACCATGAACAAGATTCTGGATGAACTGAACCTGAAATATGACCGGGACGGGAATGTCAGAACGTCCTATAGCCTCCGCCATACCTATATCTGCCTCAGGCTGATGGAGGGTGCAGACATCTATCAAATCGCCAAAAATTGCCGGACATCCGTGGAAATGATCGAGCAATTCTATGCCGCCCACCTGAAAAACACGCTGGATGCCTCGGCCATCAACGTCAGGAAGCCGAAAAGGAAGCCCCAAAAGGCCGGAAAAAATGAAGACAGCCCGTTATAACAGCTTGAAAAGATAACCTTTCCTGATTATAAGAAATGGCTATTACTACTCAGCATTTTGACCCAGATTCAAAATAGATATTCCCGAACGGAGGGGTGGCCGAGTGGTTTAAGGCAATAGTCTTGAAAACTATCGAGGGGGCAACTCCTCCGTGGGTTCGAATCCCACCCCCTCCGCCATTACTTCGATGGAACCAAAGCCTCCGGTTTTACCGTCCCTGCCCCCCTTCTCACAAACGCTGCGCCTTTAACCGCAGGGCATTCGCCACAACGGACACCGAACTTAAAGCCATTGCCGCTGCTGCCATGACTGGGCTTAACAGGATTCCGAACGTGGGATAGAGGATTCCCGCAGCAATAGGAACGCCCGCCATGTTGTATATGAAGGCAAAAAACAGGTTTTGCCGGATATTCCGCATAACAGCGACGGACAGGCGGCGAGCTTTCACAATGCCGTTTAAATCGCCTTTGAGCAGGGTTACACCCGCACTTTCCATTGCTACATCCGTCCCCGTTCCCATCGCTATACCCACATCGGCAGCAGCCAGTGCAGGGGCATCGTTTGTTCCGTCACCCGCCATTGCCACCACCCGGCCTTCTGCCTGCAATTTTTTGACAATCCGGCTTTTATCTTCCGGCAAAACTTCTGCCTCGACTTCCGCAATGCCAAGCTGGCGCGCTACGGCCTGTGCCGTGACTTTGTTATCGCCGGTCAGCATAACAACGCGCAGGCCGGATTTTTGCAAAGCCTGTATCGCTTCATGCGTTGTTGCCTTGATCGGGTCGGCAATCGCCAGAAGCCCCGCCGCCTTGCCGCCCACGGCCATGAAAATGACCGTCGCGCCGTTGCTGCGCAATTCATCCGCACGGCTTGACAGACCCGCCACATCGATTTTTAAATCATCCATCAGCTTGACGTTACCGAGTGCAACCAGCTGACCTTCAATCTGGCCGACAACACCCTTTCCGGTGGGAGAATCAAAATCGCTGATTTGCGGCAAGGTTAAGCCTTTTTCTTTTGCCGCTTCAACGATGGCATGAGCTAAAGGATGCTCACTGCCCGTTTCCAACGTGGCGGCAAAGGCTAAAAGCCCGGTTTCATCAAAACCAGCCTCCGCGACAATCGCCGTGACTTTTGGCTTGCCTTCGGTCAGAGTGCCAGTCTTGTCAATAACAAGCGTATCAATCTTTTCCATACGTTCTAAAGACTCGGCATTCTTAATCAGAACCCCGGCCTGCGCGCCGCGCCCGACACCGACCATAATCGACATCGGCGTGGCAAGACCAAGGGCGCACGGACAAGCGATAATTAAAACGGACACTGCTGCGACCAGCGCATAAGCAAAGGCCGGAGCCGGGCCGAAAAATGCCCATATGCCGAAACTTATAATGGCAACCAGAATGACAACTGGTACGAACCAGCCCGCTACCATATCGGCCATGCGCTGAATAGGCGCGCGGCTGCGCTGCGCTTCGGCCACCATATTCACAATTCGCGACAGCATGGTGTCCTTGCCGATTTTATCGGCCCGCATGATGAAAGTGCCAGTCTGATTCATGGTGCCGCCGATCACTTTTGCGGCGGCCTCTTTCATCACCGGCATGGATTCGCCTGTGACCATCGACTCGTCCACTGCGCTGCGGCCTTCCATCACCGTGCCATCAAGCGGCACTTTTTCGCCGGGGCGAACGCGCAATAAATCGCCCTGCGCCACATGCTCCAAGGAAATATCCTCGTCGCCGTGTTCGCCGACCCGTCGCGCCGTTTTAGGCGCGAGATCAAGAAGCGCACGAATGGCACCGCCTGTCTTTTCCCGTGCCCGCAATTCAAGCACTTGCCCTAACAGAACCAGCACCGTAATCACTGCCGCCGCCTCGAAATAAATCGCCACCGCGCCCCCGGCTTGCCGGAAGGCGGGCGGAAAAATGCCGGGTGCGAGGGTTGCCACCATGCTGTAAAGCCATGCCGCGCCTGTGCCTATCGCAATCAGGGTAAACATATTGAGATTGCGGGTTTTAAGGGACGCCCATCCGCGTGTGAAGAACGGCCACCCTGCCCATAGCACAACCGGAGTCGCCAGCAGCATTTGCAGCCAGTTAGAAAGCGGCTGGCCGACAAGATGCAAATTGAAAAGATGCGCGCCCATTTCTAGCGCAAAAACGGGCAGCGTTAAAACAAGCCCGATCCAGAATCGCCGCGTCATATCGCGCAATTCTTCATTTGGGCCTTCGTCACCGGTTATCACTTCCGGCTCCAACGCCATGCCGCATATCGGGCAAGTACCCGGCCCTTGCTGTCGAATTTGCGGGTGCATCGGACATATATAAATTGCGCCCTGCGCAGTGGGTTCTTCCAGTTTTGGCGCAAGATATTTTTCCGGGTCGGCCTTGAATTTCTTCAGGCAATTTTCCGCACAGAAATAGTATTTCTGCTCTTTATAGGTGTTTTTATATTTCGCTGTTTCTGGGTCAACATTCATGCCACAAACCGGGTCTGTCGCCATATTGTTTTTGTTTTCATTGCCCGCATGACTCGCGCAGCAGGAATGGGTTTTTTCTTTCGTGTCTGCGTGAGTGTGGCTTTTCATTATTGTTTCCTTTTTTCCAGCATAGCTTTTATTTGTTCAATTTCCTGCACCCGGTCAGGTAAGGGCCGGGCTTGTGCCGGGGCAGGAAATCCCGTCCCGGCAACAACGATAGCGGCAATCACCGCTTTGATATACGTCTTATTGGTTATGCCCTTTCATGCCCTTCATATCCATACCATCCATATGCTCGGGATTCATTTCAGGCATGGGGCCGCTGGCGTATTTGTGAAAGTTTTCTTCATTCTCGAAGTAATAGACCATACCATGCGCGTCAGTGCCGATTATCGCGCTGGATTTGTCAACGGCATTGCCGCTAACAGGGTCTTTTGCGGATCGTTTGGAGGCGTCTTTTTGTAAAATATCTTTGCACATCGGACAGCAGCCGTAATAAGTTTTGCCCTCCACCTCGACGGCCATTTGCGGCTTGTCGAAAGCTTTGTTGTTCATCATGCAAACATATTTTGCCTCTACAGGTTTGAGCCAGCTATCGCCGTGTTGGTGATCGGCGGCAAAGGCCGGGAGTGCAAACAAAGTCAGTATCAAAGCCAGTACAAAAGTTTTCATAGGTTTTCTCCTTTAGGGTTTAAGTTAATGTTGGTGATCGCCGGTATCTTCATGGCTACTTTCGGAGCCTTCATCATGCTCCCCGCCTTCCATGCTCATATCCATTTTCATGTCGTGGCCTTCGCCTTCGCCTTGTTCTGCACCGCCATCACTATGATTGTGTCCGGCTGTCATTCCGACTTGCATGGGAATAACGCCAAGGCCGTGACGATAAACAAGCTCCGCGCCTTTATAGCCGGTGGCTGTCAGCATCAATCCGGCCACCGCCATAAGAGAAACGAAAACAAGATTTTTGGATCTCCTGAAATCTGCTTTGCCACGAAGGGAGGACGATAACGACCAGATAGCTAAAACAATAAACAGGGCAGCGGTGCTTAAAGCCCAGTTGCGGTGATCGAGCATTGCCAAGTGCTGCGCCTCGCTGCCGTGGGCAACGGAATTGAAAGCGTCAAACCCGGCAATAACGGTGGCGATAGCGGCCAGAGAACCTAGCCAGAGATTCCAGCGCGCAACGGTGACAAGCTGAATATGCAGCTTCCATTTTCTGACGAACGATTCCGCCAGAAAAAGAACAACAGAAACGCTTAAAAGGGCGATTGTGAAATGCACCAGTATCGGGTGCCAGTTTGGTATGATTTCAATTGTCATGGCGTTATATCCTAAAACATGAGCCGCAAGCCAACGGCGGCAATAAAATCGTCATTATCTTCGCCCTCATCTTTGGCAATGGATGAGGTTTCCCCGAATTTGCGCTCATAACGGAAATCGACATAAGGCGCGAATTTGCGGGTGATTTCATAGCGCGTCTGCAAACCGATTTCACCGTGTGTCAATCCTGCGCCGATAGATTTTTCCGGTATATCCTGTGCGGATAATTCAATTTCCGCATAGGGCTGCAAAATCAAGCGTTGCGTAATCAGGAAGTCGTTTTCTTGGCTTATGCGCGCGCTTAAATCGCCATCCTCGCTTAAAAACAAATGAGCCTCGGTTTCAAAGAAATACGGGGCAAGACCTTCCGTACCGAAAACGAAATACGTTGTTGATTGCGGCTGCGTGTCATGCCTTATACCCGCCTGCAAATCCCAAAACGGGGCGACGTTGCGGCTATACAACGCCCAAAATTCAGCCTGCTCTAGTTTCCCTTCACCATGTTCGCCCTCGATTTTCAAAGCAAGCTTGTTGTAATCGCCTCCAATCCATCCGTCGAAACCCCAACTGGCGACCGGGCCTTCCGTACCCGCGCCATAATCGGTTTCCAAACGAAAGGCATGAAACAGCTGATTGTGACCGTGACCTCCACCGGTCATGGCTTCCTTGGAATCCGAAGACGAATCCTCCGCCGGAACTGGCGCGGTCATAACATGCCCGGCATGGGGGTCTTGCGCGAAAGCGGGCGTGGTCGAAAGCAGCAATAACGCCGCAAGAATAGGTTTAGTGTGCATCGTGGCCTCCGTGAGAAGAATTTTGATTTGACGAAGTATCATTTTTTTGAGGCGTGGAATGATCCATACTCGGCATGTCGTCCATGCCTTTCATGTCCATGCCTTGATGGTTCATCGGCATGGAATGCCCTTCATGCGGATCAGCCTGTTCCGGCTTTTCTTTTTGCGGCGCAGCCTTCGTGGTGGATGCTTTCGGCGGCGGCACGGCATTAGGGTCAAGCTTTGCTACAACCACCTTGTTCATCATACCTGCGGACATATGAAACAGGAGATGGCAATGGAACGCCCATTCGCCGGGTTGATCGGCGGTCAGCAATACCGAATAGGTTTGCCCCGGTGCGACAATGACCGTGTGCTTGTTCGGTAATTTTTCGGCGGGCTGGCCGTTTTCAAGTTGAACAAACATTCCGTGCAAGTGCATAGGGTGCGCCATCATCGTATCATTGACGAATTTCAGGCGAACGCGCTCGCCGTATTTCAGATTGATCGGCCCGGAATCTTCAAATTTCTTGTCATTAATTGTCCATATGAAACGCTCCATGTTGCCGCCAAGACGGACAAGAATTTCACGTTCCGGCTGGCGCGTGTCTGCCTGAATGCCGACATAGCGAAGATCGGCATAGCTTAAAGCCTTGTCGCCCGGCGGGGTTCCCGCTTGCGCCCAGCCGCTTTGCATATCCTCCATAGACATTCCGACCATGTCATGTCCCATGTTACCATGATCCATCCCTGCCATATCGCCCATCGGCATATCATGGTTCATTTTGGAATGGTCCATGCCTTCCATGCCCGCCATATCGTGGCCCATACCCATATCCGCCATAGTCAGCAAAGCACGCGGGCGCGTCTGCGGTGCCGGGCCTTTCATGCCTTCGCGCGGTGCAAGGGTGCCAAGTGCAAAGCCAGTGCGGTCGATAGATTCCGCTGCAATCGTGAAGGCTTTGTCTTCCTTGGGCGTCACAATAACGTCATAGGTTTCCGCAACGCCAAAGCGGAATTCATCAACCGTAACCGGCTCTACGCCTTGGCCGTCCGCCTCAACCACACTCATTTTCAGACCGGGAATTCGCACATCATAAATGCTCATGGCCGAAGCGTTGATGAAACGCAGGCGCACCCGTTCGCCGGGTTTGAACAGGGCCGTCCAGTTTTGTTCAGGCGTTCTGCCGTTCACGAGAAATGTATAGCCGGAAACATCAGAAAGGTCGGTCGGCAGCATCCGCATTTCGCCCCACATTTTGGCGTTGGCCCATGCTTTGCCAAATCCTTTTTCTTCCGCGTCCGCAAAGAAATCTCCAATCGTGCGGCGAGCATATTGGTAATACTCAGACGACATTTTCAAATTGCTGAAAATATCTTTTCCGTCTTCATCATGGAAATCTGATAAAAGGACAACATAATCGCGGTCGGCGCGGATCGGGTCTTTGCCTTTCGGGACAAGCACGAGAGAGCCGTAATGTCCGTCCTGTTCCTGTTCGGAACTATGCGCGTGATACCAATAGGTGCCGGTTTGATTAACAGGGAAGCGATAGGTGAAGGTTTCGCCCGGCTTGATACCCGGAAAACCATTGAAGCCGGGAACACCGTCCATTTCACCGGGCAAAATCAGGCCGTGCCAATGGACGGACGTATCCTCATCCATCTTGTTTGTGACATGAATGATGGCATCCTCGCCTTCGGTAAACCGCAAGGTCGGGCCGGGAATGGTGCCGTTAATGGTGATTTTTTCAACGGTCTTACCGGTGATATTCACGGGTTCATGGGCAATGACAAGATTGTATTCCTCCGCCTTGGCCGGGCTGGCAAAGCTAAAGAACAGGCACAAAAATAGAGTATAGGCGTAAAATTTCATCGGGAATCCCCATAGCTGGAAGCTGAGCGCAAAAAACAAAAAATGCGCCGGGGATTAAATCCGCAGACGTTGGGTCGTCAGAATAATGGAGGGTTGAGTTTGAAAATGGCTAGGCCAATCAGGCGGCGGGCCACGAATAGTGCGAACATTGTCTAATGTCCAAGCGGTAACAGGTCCGATATTCAAGGCCAGAATAACTGCTACATCCTTAGAAGCATCAGGTTTATGAATTACAGGCCCATTATCGACCACCAGCAATTCAAGGCCCAAACAGTCCTTCATTAACATGTCGGAACTGGATTTTTTTTCCTTCGTCTTGCCTTGGTGATCCATGCTTGGGCAAGGCATATCCGACATTGCCATCGGCTTTGCCGCTTGCGCGGGTTCGGCGCAGACTGGCATTGCACACGCCAGCGAAGGCGTGAGCATGATAAGCATTAGGAAGCTGAGAAGAAATTTCCTCATGGTTTTGTTATATAGCACATTTGTTAAAGATTTCAATTGCCTATAAAAAATGAGAGTTTTCTCAATAAAATCAAAAGAAAATATTCAAAACGCAGATACGATCACGAACTTTGTACACCTTCTCCAAAATTCGATCAAAATCCGGCTGCGCCAGATATTCCGGTGTGCCGATAAACTTGATCGTTTCCTACCGCGTAATCATATGCCCATGAACTGATGGTTCTGGGGAAGTCTGGTATTATATCGTCAAATTCAACTTTCAGAAAAAACTCTATCTTTCAGGCCATCCATCTTTTTCTTACGCACCAAGACGATCTTCAAGGGCTTTAAACTGTTCGGCGTATTTATCAGGATTTTGCTTTATTAGCTTTTGAATGTTCAGCAGCTTCCATTGCACGGCAGGCATACGAGATAGATTTTCTAAGGAAAATAATGACCAGTCCGGCTTCCCTTGTTTGAAGCTAAGCAAGAAAGCGCGATCATTACCTGACCAGCTCTTGTGAATTTCCTGCACCAGACGCTCCCGCGTATCTTCAAAATCTCTATAGCTGAACGGCGTAAAAGCCATACCTGCAAATTGCGCTTCAAACGCTCTTTCCTGATCTTGGAAATTAGGCCGTATCATTTCATGGATGGGGCGGGAATGACTCAAAAGCGCAGCCATAAATCCCATGCGAATATCATCCGTCAGCCCTTCATTGTTCAGCATGTGGTAAACGTCAAACAAATCGCGGGGGTGCTGGCGGTCGAGAGCGGCGCATATCTTCCCACCGAACAACTCTGCATGGGACACGACATTAACCGTCATAAACCGCCCAAATTCGGACTCCACCGTATCGGCAATATCCATCATGCGCGGCGGCAAGAGATTGCCCCGGATAGTGGTATTCACCTCCACTTTGATTTGCGCGGCTTGGGTCTGACAGGTTAGCTTGGCTTCCTGTCCGTCACTTTGCGGAACCAAGGCAACCTTAGACATGGGGATAGCGGTTTCCACCCGCGCCTTGACGCGCCGCAGGGCATCCGTAATGCCAGCAAGTGCGGTCGCGCGATCATCAAACGGCAGCCACGATAAATCAATATCAACCGACAGGCGGGGCATATCGCGGACAAACAGGTTTATCGCCGTGCCGCCCTTGAGGGCAAAAGACCCTTCTTTCGCCACATGGGGCAAGACCTGTAACAGCAAATCAACTTGGGCGCGGTAGGTTTCCGAGATCATAATTTGACTAACTCCTCTGGTACAGTCAGGCCATAGCTGGAAACGTAAACCCCACCCTTGGTGACGGTTCTGGCCCCCGCCCCCAAATTGAATTTAGAGGTATCGAGCCGCTGGAACCAGTCATGCCCGGCTTTTTCGGCCATGTAGAGAAACAGCCGTTTGACCTTGATCGAGCTGCATTGTTCCAAAAGCGGTTGCAGCAGCTTGGGCCGCAAGGTCGTTAAGCCTTCCATCACTTGGTAACATTCTACCAGATCGATCGTATCGGGCGATAAATGCAGACACTCCAGAAAGGCGCGTTCCGGCGTGGATATTTGTATTGAAAACGCCCCGGCCTGATAATCCGCCAGCGCAAGCGCGGGAGGCAAGGCAGAGGTTTTGCAATGATGGATTTTCTGCCCCCAATCGCGATTTTTGAACCATGCGGGCAAATTGGTTTTTGGCGGCGAAAACAAAAAGACGGTTTCCGCGCCAAGGCGCAGATAATGGGCGTAGCCTTGCAGAGCCAGCGCAGTCAACGCCCCTGCATGAACGTCCAGCCCGCTTTGCGCTTGCAGGGCGTATAAGCCCCCCTGCCATGACACTTGTTCGCCGGGGCGTTTGAAAGCCCCTGTGCCAGCCGTTTCCAACCAGCCGCTTTTGCGGTAGTGTTTCTGGAGGTCGCGGGATATGCCGCGCCCCTCCAGCCATGAAGCGACATAAACGGTTCCCGGCAAGTGCGAGTCCAACAGATTCTTTAATTTTTCTCTGTTATTGGTATTCATACTACCTAAAATACATTATTTTTAATGTAACGGCTAGGATTTTCTTTCTGTAGCTGGCCATCCACCTCACCTTTGCCATTCTCAAGAATCACTTTATAGTCCGCAAGAATTAAGGGTGGAGCAATTCAAGCATTTCCGTAACAAAACCTTAATGTCCCCCTGCTATCCTAAACAATAAGGGCTTAAGAGCGCACTTACGCAAACTTCGTTTGCCCCGCTTCGCAGGAGTGCTTTTAAGGTGCGGCCCTCATTGATTTAAGAATCCGGGCCTGTGGCGGCATCTTGCCGCCCTGTTGTTATTCCGCCCGGTCATTTTGGGAACCGGGCGAAACAACAATTCTGAACAACAATAAATCGCCCGCAGGGAAAGAAAGGTTTTTAGAGAAACCTTGGCGATTTATCATTGTTCATTACGGGTGTTTTCCCGTGCTGACGGCCACTCTGCCGTGGCCGCCGCCGCGTACCGCGCCGGGGCGGTGCTGCATGATGAACGGCGGGGCCATACGCACCGCTACCACAATCGCAAAGGCGTTGTGGCCTCGTTCATCATCACACCACCGCAAGCACCGGAAATCACCCGCAACCGCGTTACCCTGTGGAACGCGGTTGAAGCGGCAGAAACCCGCAAAAATTCCCGCGTGGCGCGGGAGATTATTCTAGCCCTGCCGCATGAGCTGCCAGCCCCCGCCCGCGAATCCCTGACCCGCGATATGGCGCTATGGCTGGTGGAACGCTACAACGTGGCCGTTGATACGTCCCTGCATAGCCCCGTTGACGGGGATGGTCACGACCCCCGCAACCATCACGCCCATCTTTTGTTTACGACTCGTGAGGTGACAAAAGACGGGCTTGGCAAGAAAACCCGCATCCTTGACGACCGGGAGCAAGGCCCGCAGGAGGTCGAATTAATCCACACCATATGGGAAGCCCTTGCCAACAATGCCTTGGAACATGCTGGATTAAACCATGCCAAAATCGACCGCCGGACGCTGGACGATCAAGGCATAGACCGCATCCCACAAATCCATATCGGCCCGGAGGGTAAAGCCGCCAAGGAAAAGACCAGCAAGGACGATGAAGACGAAGACGGCAAGAAAGATGAGGAAGATGAATCCGGCGATACTGACGGCAAGCAAGGCAGCGGTTCCGGCGACAAAGGCCCAGCCCCCGCCGTGCCCCAAGACCAGCCAGCCGAGAAAGAAGCCACTACCCAGAAACGCGAGGTGGACTATAAAACCATAGACCAAGGCAAGACCCGCGCCGAACTGGTTGAAGACATCAAGAAAGTAAACGCCGAGCGCAGCAAATGGCCAGCCCTGCCACTGACAGAGCAAATTCGCACACTGGAAAAAGAAATGGTCAGGCTTGACCATCGTGTACGGCAGTTTGAGAACATCTATGCCAAGACCAGCCTTCCGGCTGTTATCAAGAAATCGATTGTAGAGATTGTCCGGTTCTCAAAAGAACTTTTATTTACCCGCATCCTGAACCGTGAAGCTTTGCGCCTGACAGAGCAAGAATATCAGACCCGTAACGTGCGTCAGAATTTCCGCTATGGCCGATCCTACCGCACAGGCATCCACGAACAAATCCAGACCATGAAAAACCGCCTAAAAATCATGGAAGAAACCCATGAACAGTGCCGCAAATACAAGTCATTCGTGGACAAGATCGATAAGGCATTGGCAGAACACCCCACCATAAAATTCACGGAAAGTGCAAAGCCCAAGACAATCACCAATCAGGAATCAGGTATAAAGATAAAGCTGAAAGCCGAATTGCTGCGCGAAGGGATACCGGAGATATTCAGACCATCAAAAGAGCAGCCCCGCATAACGGAGCCGATTAATAAGCAAGCAATACCGCCGCCATTAAAGGCGCAGGAGCCAGCAGAGCGCACCACGAGCATCACCCCGGCAGCGCCGTTAGGAACCCATACAGAAAAACCTACACCGCCAAGCCCGGAGCGCAGGGACTGGCATATTCCCGCGTCAGAAAAAACACGAGGATTTCAAGTACACGTAGAAAGGGCACTGGAAAACAGCAGGCTACAAAACCCCGTATCGCAGCCCTATAAAGAATCCTCACCCCTGCAAAGCGCATTCACCACCTCCAGCCAGAACAGGCCGCCGGAAAAAATCACGACAAACGAGGATGTGGTCAATAAGACAATCGCAACAGCAGCCATAATCAGGGAGAAAATGCCGCCGGAATATAAAGCCGAGCCATACCCGGAAGAAACGCCCCCTGCCGCCCGAATGTCAGGCGCGTTTAAGGTTGCCACCACTAAAACAGAAGAAAAGCCCCTGATTAATAAAGACCAAGCCTATCGACCATAAAGATTTCTGTATTTGACAGATAAATCAAGGAAGTGAGCCAGCCCATTTATAACCAGTAGTGCCATCCTCTTGTTAGTTATGAGCCACCCCCTATAAATGAGTCCACCCGGAAAGTGAATCCGGGTAAATTATGGACAATTTACAGGAGAGGCATAAATGGCGCGCAAGCGTTACACATCGGAGCAGATCATCGGGCACCTGCGGCAGGCTGAAATCATGGTGGGTCGTGGCTGCGGCATGGAAGAAGTGCTGCGGGAGATCGGGGTTACGGCGAACACCTATTATCGCTGGCGTAAGGAGTACGGTGGTCTGGGCCTCGATCAGGCACGCCGCCTGAAAGACCTTGAGCAGGAGAATGCACGCCTTAAACGGGCGGTTGCCGACCTGACACTGGATAATCTGATATTGAAGGAAGTTACAACGGGAAAGTATTGACCAGCCCGCAGCGGCGGCGTGAGGCTGTGATTTATGTGCAGCAGAAGCTGGGCGTCACGGAGCGGCGCGCGTGCGCGGCGCTCGGTCAAAGCCGTGGCCTGCAGCGCCGCAATCATCAGGCTGGCGACGCGCTACGGGCGGTATGGCTACAAGCGCATTGCGGCCTTGCTGCGCGTGGAAGGCTGGCGCGTAAATCACAAGCGCGTGGAGCGTATTTGGCGTCAGGAAGGCCTTAAAGTCCCGCAAAAACATAAGAAGAAAGGCCGCCTGTATTTAAATGACGGCTCTTGCATCCGGCTGCGTCCCTGCTGGCCGAACCATGTCTGGGCGTATGACTTCGTGGCGGAGCAGTTGAAAGACGGCACGAAGATCAGGACGCTGACGGTGATTGATGAATATACGCGGGAGTGCCTGTCATTGCGCACCGGCTACAGCCTGAAAGCTGACGATGTCATGGATGTGCTGACGGACCTGTTTATCACGCGCGGCATCCCCGATTATATCCGGTCGGACAACGGTTCAGAATTTACGGCGAAGTCGATCAGAAACTGGCTGCCGAAGCTGGGGGTCAAGACCCTGTATATCGAACCGGGCAGCCCGTGGGAGAACGGCTATAACGAGAGCTTTAATGGCCGCCTGCGCGACGAATGCCTGAACGGTGAAACCTTCCATACGCTGAAAGAAGCGCAGGTCATTCTTGAACAGTGGCGGCATCACTACAACCACATCCGCCCGCACACAAGTCTGGGCTATAAACCGCCAGCACCGCAGGCACACATGAATGAAGGGGCCTCCGCTTACGCTCCAGCCCCTTCATTCATGCCGCCAGTTCCGCAGAATTGTAACTTAAAGGGTGGACTCTGAAATGGGGGTTGACCAATCCTGTTGCTGCTTTGGCTATTGTCCCATATGTAGCGTGGGAAGGCTTCAAGGCCGGTCGAGATGCTTACAAGGTTTGAACACAAAAGGACATGCTTGCGGAAATTGAATGCCCTTTTGTATACGGTTAAAGCATATCATTATTGCATGCGCTGCATAGCACCCGTTTTAGGGTCAACGCTCCAGCGGTCAACAAGTGCGCCATCCTGCGTCACAATATCGCCCACGATATTGCCGTCTTCGCCTGTTTTCACAGTACCGACTTTAAGGCGTGTATTACCCTGCCACGACAAATCATTTTCAAGCATGGTGCGGACATGATCTTCGGTCAGCGTGTCAACCGGAGCCATCGGCCCTTGCCCCCGCATCATGGGACAGGGACAATTTTTCATGCCTGTACACCCCATAGACATGTTTCCCATGCCGCCCATCATGTTTTTGCCCATACCCATCATGCCCTGCCATGGAGCTTGCTGGCTTTGAGTTTCTTGGCCCTGCGGGGCTTGCGCCAAAACACCTGCGACCGGATAGGCAAGCAGCGCTCCTGCCAGAGCCATGGTCATTATAGATTTGCGTTTCATTGTGAGTCTCCTTTTATTTTCGTCTTGTCTTTTTATCGCAGTATGCGTATAAAATCTACAACTATTGTAGATTTTTTCAAAGAGCATAATATGCAACAGCAAAAACTGGCTATAGGGGTTCTTTCACAGCAAAGCGGCTGCAATATTCAAACCATCCGTCATTATGAATCCATTGGGCTGCTACCGCCACCGAAGCGAACAGACGGCAATCACAGGCTTTACAGCGATTATCATATTAATCTTCTGGTTTTCATCCGGCGCGGGCGCGAGCTTGGATTTTCTATCGAGGACATCCGCGAGCTTTTTGAACTGAGTAAAAACCTTGATGCGTCCTGCGAAAAGGCCAGTGCCATTGCCAAACGGCATCTTGAAAAAATTAAAAAAGATAAAGCCAGTCTTAGCGCACTGGAAAAGGAATTGAGCGTAATAATCAACACCTGTCCCAACGAGAAAAATGCCACATGTAGCATTATCGATGCGCTTAGTGACAAGTCAAAAAAGAAAGAGGTAGAAGCATGAAAGCTTTATTGGTAGTTAGTTTTTGTCTCGCAGCATTGTTTTCAATAATGCCGTCTTTCGCGCAGGATACTGAAGAATATCGCTCCGATTCCACGAAACTAAAACTGCGGACAGATGTGGAGGCCCTTCAGCTTGATACACCATTTAAGGTGTTTCTGGACTTTGATCTGACGGAGGGCTGGCACACTTATGCCGATCCCCCTGGCGATTCAGGTCTGCCTGTCAGGGTCGCGTGGACATTGCCGCCTGATTTCAAGGCCGGAGCGATTGAATGGCCGCCAACGGAAACATATAAGGATTTTGGCTTCACCACCTACGGCTATAGCGGAAAAGTTTCCCTGCCGATAACAATCACCCCGCCGAAAGATACACCCTCCGGCACCGTGATGCTCACAGCAAAGGTGGACTGGATGGTCTGTGAAAAAACATGCATTCCCGAATCCGCTGAATTGTCTTTATCGCTGCCTGTGGCAAAGCAGAGTGCGGCTTTGGAACAACAAGCTGATGCCTTTTGTCCTGGCTTACAAAAAATCCTGCAAGCTGCCGATTATCTTTTTGAAAATCAGTTGGGCGGCGAACATCATATTCCGCATGGCCGAGAAGGGGCAAAGGCTTCACCGTTTTCTTTGATGCTGGACGATCAAAAATCATATATGTCGCTCATTATGATGGAGCCTGTATCTGATATGGAGCTTATGTCTCACTCGGTTGTCTGGCGCACGGATAATCCAGAGGAGCAAGCGCGTCTGCTGGCGACAGGGCAAGAGTTGCTGGACGGAGAATGCACGAATTTATTGGGCTTAAAAGAACTCGTTGTGGATGGAGACACCTCCTATCAAAGCCCGCGCAGCCATTATCTTTTATCCGAGCCTACGATTCATCTACGCAAGGAGTCCGACAGGGGTGAAGATGCGGTTATTTTAAAAGTGTTTATCAGGCCGGGGATATAGCATGAAACGCTTTTTCTCAAAATATCGCTTGCCCGCCATAGCGCTCATGCTGGCCGCTTTGGTTATTGTGATAGACCGCCTCACCGAACAAGCCGTTGCGCTGTATTTGCAGGATTCGGAAGGGTTCATAGAAATCACGCCGTTTTTTAATCTGGTCTGGACAGGCAATGACGGTATTAGCTTCGGCATGTTGCAGGGCTTGGCGTATGGCAAATGGCTGCTTTCCGCCTTTGCCTTTATCATTACAGGCTTTTTCTTTATCTGGCTGCTGCGGACACAATCCCTATGGGTCAGTGTCGCGCTTGGTCTGATTATCGGCGGTGCACTCGGTAACACGTTTGAGCGGCTGGCTTACGGTCATGTGATCGACATTCTGGATTTTCATGTCTATGGCTATCACTGGCCTGCTTTCAACCTGACAGACAGCGCCATTGTCGGCGGTGTAACACTGCTCATGTTTTATGAATTTTTCAAAACGTCAAAGCTTGAAGATTTAAAGGGGGAAGAATAGTGGCCGATAAATGCGGCGATTCATGCGGTAGCCAGTCTTTTGAGGGGCTTTCGGATACTTATAAGAAAATTTTATGGGTGGTGGTTGCGATTAACGGCCTGATGTTTCTGGTTGAAATTATCGCAGGGTTTCTGGCCGACTCAACGGCCCTGAAAGCTGATGCGCTTGATTTTCTTGGAGATACCGCCACCTATGGAGTGACGCTTCTGGTGATCGGTAAATCTTTAAAAACAAGGGCAATGGCGGCTCTGCTCAAAGGCTTGAGCCTGGGTGCAATGGCGCTGTTTGTGCTTGGCTTTACCCTGTACCGCGTTGTTGTCATTGGTGAGCCGGAACCATTGACAATGGGGGCGATAGGCTTTTTGGCGCTGTTAGCCAATATGGTTAGCGTCCTACTTTTGTTGAAATACCGCGAAGGGGATTCCAATATTCGCTCGGTCTGGCTGTGCAGCCGCAATGACGCTATCGGCAATGTTGCTGTGATACTGGCCGGAGCGGGCGTTTTTGCAAGCGGCACGGCGTGGCCGGATATCATCGTTGCTTTTGTGATCGCCGGATTGTTCATGCACTCATCCGTCAAAATCACGCGACAAGCCTTGTCCGAAATTAAAAAAGGAAAGTAAATATGGGACACGGACATTCACACGGATATTTGTTTGAATTAGGTGAAAAACGCTTATGGCGGGCTGTAGCCGCTAGTTGCTTAAGTGGGTTTGGCTATTATGCTTTGCTGTTTAATGACATGTTTTCAGACTCTGATTATTGCTCCTCTAAAAAAAAGGCTTGTGCAGTATGATGGAAATTCTGGGATATATCGCCGCCTTTATTATGGGCGTCACATTGGGAAGTATCGGCGGCGGCGGTTCAATCCTGACAGTTCCAATTCTTGTTTATCTTATGGGTGTAACACCTGTCACTGCAACAGGATACTCACTTTTAATTGTAGGATCGGCAGCAGCTTTTGGTGCTTTTCGTTATTATCGCCAAGGTCTTATTGATATGAAGGCAGCGATTACGTTCGCAATTCCTTCTATCGTTGCTGTTTATTTGACCCGTGCTTTCCTGATGCCAGCAATTCCTGATGAGCCACCCCCTATAAATGAGTCCACCCGGAAAGTGAATCCGGGTAAATTATGGACAATTTACAGGAGAGGCATAAATGGCGCGCAAGCGTTACACATCGGAGCAGATCATCGGGCACCTGCGGCAGGCTGAAATCATGGTGGGTCGTGGCTGCGGCATGGAAGAAGTGCTGCGGGAGATCGGGGTTACGGCGAACACCTATTATCGCTGGCGTAAGGAGTACGGTGGTCTGGGCCTCGATCAGGCACGCCGCCTGAAAGACCTTGAGCAGGAGAATGCACGCCTTAAACGGGCGGTTGCCGACCTGACACTGGATAATCTGATATTGAAGGAAGTTACAACGGGAAAGTATTGACCAGCCCGCAGCGGCGGCGTGAGGCTGTGATTTATGTGCAGCAGAAGCTGGGCGTCACGGAGCGGCGCGCGTGCGCGGCGCTCGGTCAAAGCCGTGGCCTGCAGCGCCGCAATCATCAGGCTGGCGACGCGCTACGGGCGGTATGGCTACAAGCGCATTGCGGCCTTGCTGCGCGTGGAAGGCTGGCGCGTAAATCACAAGCGCGTGGAGCGTATTTGGCGTCAGGAAGGCCTTAAAGTCCCGCAAAAACATAAGAAGAAAGGCCGCCTGTATTTAAATGACGGCTCTTGCATCCGGCTGCGTCCCTGCTGGCCGAACCATGTCTGGGCGTATGACTTCGTGGCGGAGCAGTTGAAAGACGGCACGAAGATCAGGACGCTGACGGTGATTGATGAATATACGCGGGAGTGCCTGTCATTGCGCACCGGCTACAGCCTGAAAGCTGACGATGTCATGGATGTGCTGACGGACCTGTTTATCACGCGCGGCATCCCCGATTATATCCGGTCGGACAACGGTTCAGAATTTACGGCGAAGTCGATCAGAAACTGGCTGCCGAAGCTGGGGGTCAAGACCCTGTATATCGAACCGGGCAGCCCGTGGGAGAACGGCTATAACGAGAGCTTTAATGGCCGCCTGCGCGACGAATGCCTGAACGGTGAAACCTTCCATACGCTGAAAGAAGCGCAGGTCATTCTTGAACAGTGGCGGCATCACTACAACCACATCCGCCCGCACACAAGTCTGGGCTATAAACCGCCAGCACCGCAGGCACACATGAATGAAGGGGCCTCCGCTTACGCTCCAGCCCCTTCATTCATGCCGCCAGTTCCGCAGAATTGTAACTTAAAGGGTGGACTCTGAAATGGGGGTTGACCAGTTAAGGGCTTCAACGTTATATGTATGACCATGCGCGTGTTTTTGATGCTCATAATCTTTGCTTTGGTATTTAGCGGCTATTCAGCCGCTGCACACGCTTTTGACAAGGAATCCTGCAATCCAGTGGTTGTTTCGGACGTTGCGGATGAGGGCATGGATATGTCTGATTGCCCCGACCATCAACCAAAACCCGAGCATCAGCAAGATTCAAAGACGGATAAATCCGCAAAAGGTAAATGCATGGATTGCACACATTGCTGTGTCTCTCATGCTATTAACCTTCTTGACCATGCCGTAGATTTCCCTTCACAGGCCGCAGCTCTCAACCCGCCGCCTGTTAATGGCTTTGCCGGAGAATACCTCTTCTCCCTGCTACGTCCTCCAAAATCCTTCGTTTGATTTGATCGGAGTCTAGCCCTCAAAAGGCTTGATCTCTGTCCAGTCGCTTCATAAGAAGCGGCCTGAATTGCGTATGCTTTGCAATCAAACAAGGAGATAATTCCATGTCCATAAAATCAATTGCTTTGGCAGGGATACTGGCGGTGTCATTTATGCCGCCTACACTCCCCGCCTTTGCACAAGACAAAGGCATCGTGGATCCTTCTGCTAGCGTTAAAGTGGAAAATGAACCAGCATATCTGGAATTAGATCAGGCCATAGCATGGGCGCTGGATAAATCGCCAGTGCTTGCCGCATCATCAGCGCGTGCCGATGCGTCCAATGCAAGCCGATCACAGGCAGGAGCCTTGCCGAATCCTGAAATATCAATAGAAGCAGACAATATTTATGGTGATGGCCCTTATGAGGGCATGGATAGCGCTGAAATTACCTACGGCGTTTCCCAATTAATTGAGCTTCCCGGCAAGCGCGGTAATCGTGTGCGCCTTGCTGACGCGGAAAGAACCAAAACCCATTATGCACGCGATTCTGCGCGGCTAGACCTGATCCGTGATGTAACGATAGCGTTTTCTGAAGTGACGGCAGCACAGCAGGAAGTCGTTATTCTGGAAGAAGAGCGTAATCTAGCTTTTGAGGTTTATGAAAGTGTTTCTGCAAAGGTGCAAGCCGGGAAAGTCCCCCCTATCCAGAAGAACAAGGCACAAATTGAGCTTTCATCAAGCGATATTGCCTTGGAACGTGCGCGTAGAAATTTAAACGCAAGGGCAAAGGTTCTTGAAGCCTTGATGGGAGGTGAAATTGGAAGATTTAAAGTGTCAATGGATAGCCTTCCTGAATTGATGGAACCGCAGGCCTATGAAGTGTATCACTCACGCTTGCAACAAACCCCTGACTTTAAAAGTCTTGATGCAGATGTATTACAGGCGAAGGCTGGTCTTTCTTTAGAAAAAGCCAATTCTTTCCCTGATCCTACTTTGAATTTTGGAATAAAGAATTTTGAAGAGGACGATACTGAAGCGTTTGTCGCCGGATTATCATTCCCCCTGCCCGTTTTTAATATGAACAGAACGGGCATTAAACGTGCAGGCCATGAGCTGAACGCCACTATTCTTGACCAGCGTGGCAGCCAACTGGCGCTGGAGGCAACCCTAGTCAGTGTTTATAACGATTTCAGCAGCGCGTTTAATGAAGCACGCGCACTGAAAACAAGTGTTTTGTCAGGCGCAGAAGAATCTTTCCGCTTCGCCCACGAAGGCTATGAAGCAGGAAAATTCGATTATCTGGAAGTGTTGGACGCGCAACGAACATTGTTTGATGCCCGCAAGCAATTAAACCAGTCAATTCTTGATTATCACAATAAACGCGCTGTGATTGAACGTATGACAGCGATCCATGCTGAACAGCACCACAACAAGGATGAAGGCCATGAGTAAATTTAAAACAAAAACCATTCTAGCGGCTGGTTTAGTGATTCTGGCGTCAGGAAGTGCTGCCGTATGGAACTACAAGGCCACGCCCAGCTATGCCGCAGAAGATTCGGATAGCCACGGACATACCGAATCTGAAGAAGGCCATGAAAATAAGACAGAAGATGAACACGGTCATGGCCATGAGCATGAGAAAAGTGAAGAAGCGCATGATAGTGGCGCAAAAGAAGAACATGGACACGGCCATGAAGATGAACATGGACATGGCGGTGAAGAAGAACACGCAGAAGGTGTCATAGCCTTAACTGATCAACAAATAACAGCCGCAGGGATAAAGATTACGGCTGTTGGCCCCGGAAAATTGTCGCGTGAAGTGTCTGTCCCCGGAAAGATTGTCGCGGCTGCTGACCGCATGGCGCAAATTGTGCCGAAAGTATCTGGAACCGTGACCGAAGCCGCAAAAAATCTTGGCGATATTGTTGAGAAAGGCGATGTTCTGGCGCTTATTGAAAGCCGAGAAATGGCCGAGTCGGTAGCAGATTATCTTGCAGCCAAACGAGCAGAAGAACTGGCAAGAACTACCTTCAATCGTGAAAAAGGCCTGTGGGAGAAAAAAATTACCGCAGCGCAGGATTACCTGAATGCAAGAAATACCCATCAGGAAGCAAAAATCCGTTTTGATCTGACTCGGCAAAAGCTTCAGGCTCTTGGCCACGATTCCGAAATGCTAAAAGAGTTTGATACAGCAGAGGCAAGCGAAAGACTGCGTTTTCACGAACTGCGTTCTCCTTTGTCGGGCCGCGTTATTGCCCGTGAATTGACATTAGGCGAATATGTTGATGCCACGCACTCGGCCTTCACTGTCGCTGACTTAAGCGTTGTATGGGTTGAAACTGCTATTTCTCCCGGCGACCTGCCCTTTGTTAAGGAAGGTCAAGCGGCAACTGTTACAGGCAGCGGCGGCAAGGCCGATGGAAAGCTCATTTTTGTAAGCCCCGCAATTGATCCAGAAACCCGCGCAGCAAAAGCAATCATAGAGCTGGATAATAAAGCCTCCCAATGGCGACCAGGCGAGTTTGCGAATGCTGCTATTTCTACATCCGCACAGCAAACTGATTTGATAATTCCCAAGGATGCCATCCAGACAATTGAAGGAAAATCCGTTGTTTTCGTGCGTACATCACAAGGCTTTGAAAAGCGTGAAATCATAATGGGTCGGGAAGACAGCCATCATGCAGAGATTGTTTCTGGCTTAAACTTTGGTGAATCGATTGCCATCACAAGCACCTTCACCCTGAAAGCTGAATTAGGCAAAGCCGAAGCGGAACACGAACACTAAGAAAGTTTAGATTATGATTGAAAAAATACTGGGATTTTCTATCGCCCATAGGCTGCTGATTGTAATGATTACAGCCGTGATGGCTTCTTACGGGATTTATTCCCTAAGCAAGCTTCCTATTGATGCTGTACCTGATATCACGAATAATCAGGTGGCTATCAATATCGAAGTTCCCTCACTTTCTCCGTACGAAATTGAGAAACAAGTCACCTACCCCATTGAAACGGCAATGGCGGGCATACCGGGACTGTCTTATACACGTTCCATATCAAGGAATGGATTTTCTCAAGTCACTGTCATTTTTAAAGATGAAATTGATATTTACTTTGCCCGCGCTCAAGTCAATGAACGATTAGCCGAAGCCAAGGAGTCCTTACCGGAAGGCGCAGAGCCACGGATGGGCGCTATCTCAACAGGCCTTGGTGAAATCTATATGTGGACTGTGGAATACGAAAATCCAGAGTCCGAATACACGACCCCCGAAGGCAGAGTTCTAAAAACTGCCTTTGAGAAAGCCATGTATCTGCGTACCGTGCAGGATTGGATAATCAGGCCGCAGCTAAAAACTGTTCCCGGCGTTGCCGAAATTGACGCTATAGGTGGGTACGCCCAGCAATATCATGTCCAGCCCGATCCGCAGAAGCTGGCGGGTTTAGGTCTTAGCTTTTCTGATGTAATTGAATCCCTTGAGAGGAACAATACAAGCACTGGCGCAGGGTTTCTTGAACAAAAGGGCGAATCTTATGTTGTTCGCGCTGATGGACGGCTGGAAGACATACAGCAGATAGAAAATGTTGTTCTTTCAACCCGTGGCGGCATCCCTATCTATATCAAGGATGTTGCCTCGGTTGAGCTTGGCAAGGAGCTTCGTACAGGCAGCGCCAGTGAAAATGGCCATGAAGTTGTTGTCGGCACGGCGATGATGTTAAAGGGCGAGAACAGCCGAATTGTGTCCAAGGCCGTAGATGAAAGAATTACAGAGATAAATAAATCCCTGCCCCAAGGCATAAAAGCAAAAACGGTTCTTAATCGCACAAAGCTTGTAGATGCCACAATTCATACCGTACAAAAAAATCTTGGTGAAGGTGCGTTACTTGTTGTTGTCATTCTATTCCTGCTATTGGGAAACATACGGGCGGCTTTGATTACCGCCCTTGTTATCCCCATCACCATGATGCTGACAGCTACGGGTATGCTCAAGGCTGGTATCAGTGCCAATCTTATGAGTCTCGGCGCTCTGGACTTTGGTTTGATTGTCGATGGCGCAGTAATTGTCACGGAGAACTGTTTGCGCCGACTCGCTGAAAGGCAGCATCACGAAGGGCGGTTATTGACCTTACAAGAACGCATGAGCGAAGTTCTTAATGCCAGCCGCCAGATGATCCAGCCCGCTGTTTTTGGTCAGGCTATCATTATTACAGTTTATCTGCCTCTTCTGACCTTTTCAGGAGTTGAAGGTAAGATGTTTGAACCTATGGCAATGACCGTAATTATTGCTCTGGTTGCGGCATTTATCCTGTCTATCACTTTCGTGCCAGCCATGATTGCCATGTGCATAACCGGAAAAGTAGAAGAGAAGGAAAGCCGTATTATATTGAAGGCAAAATCGGGCTACGCCCCCATGCTTAACTGGTCGTTGGATCGACCTAAGTTTGTTGTCTTTGCGGCCATGGCCTTTTTTGTGTTCTCTTTGGCAATTGGAAGTCGTTTAGGCCAAGAGTTTATCCCCTCTCTTGATGAAAAAGACATTGCCATGCACGCCATGCGAATCCCTAGTACGGGAATATCTGAATCTACGGCTATGCAATTACAGGTCGAAAAAGCTGTCAGCAGTTTGCCCGAAGTGGCTTTTGTATATTCAAAAACGGGAACGGCAGAAATGGCAGCAGACCCGATGCCGCCAAACGTATCCGATACATTCATAATTCTTAAGCCTCACGATGAATGGCCTGACAAATCCCTTGATAAAGCGGATTTTATAAACAAGCTGGCTAAAGCGGTTGGACAGGTTCCCGGCAATAACTATGAATATACCCAGCCCATTCAGATGCGTTTCAATGAACTAATTTCCGGCGTCAGAAGTGATGTCGCTGTAAAAGTTTACGGTGATGACTTTGGTGTGATGACGGATACAGCGAACAAAATCGCTAGCGTACTGCGAAGTGTTAAGGGTGCGGCAGACGTAAAAGTTGAGCAGACAACCGGCCTTCCCATGCTTGACATAGATATCAACAAAGATTCTATTGCCAGATATGGCCTGAACGTAAGCGATGTTCTTGATCTTGTATCTGCCGCTGTGGGAGGAAAGGAAGCTGGACTCGTATTTGAAGGTGACAGACGTTTCCCCATAGTTGTCCGCTTGCCTGAATTTTTACGGCAGGATATTGCAGCCCTTCAAAATCTTCCTGTACCTGTGCCGCATGAAGACGGCGAATCTGGCGCTTTTGTCCCTCTTAAGGAAGTCGCATCGTTCAAGCTTTCTGAAGGGCCAAATCAAATAAGCCGTGAGAATGGAAAAAGACGAGTAGTGGTACAAGCTAACGTCCGTGGCCGCGATATAGGGTCATTTGTTACCGAGGCTCAAGAATCTCTGGATAAGCAGCAAAAACTGCCGCCGGGAATCTGGCTTGACTGGGGTGGCCAGTTTGAGAATTTGGTAGCAGCGCAAAAACGCCTGATGATTGTTGTTCCGGCCTGCTTCTTCCTGATTTTTATGATGCTGTTTACGGCATTAGGGTCAGCGCGGCAGGCACTATTGGTATTCAGTGGTGTACCTCTGGCAATTTCAGGCGGCATATTGACGCTTGCCTTGCGTGATATGCCCTTCTCTATTCCTGCTGCCGTAGGCTTTATAGCTTTGTCAGGCATAGCCGTCCTCAACGGTCTGGTTATGATTACCTATATAAATGATCTGGTAAAAAGCGGGATGGAGAAACGGGCTGCGATTGTTGATGGCGCACTTACACGCCTTCGCCCCGTATTAATGACTGCTTTGGTGGCATCTCTGGGTTTTGTCCCTATGGCCTTGGCTACCGGAACAGGCGCAGAAGTTCAAAAACCGTTGGCTACTGTGGTAATTGGAGGCCTGATAACGGCCACCCTGTTAACACTGATTGTTCTGCCTGCCCTTTATAAAATGTTTTCAAAAGCACCCGACTTTAAACAAGGAGCATAGTCATGAATAAAACTCTTATGATGGTTTTACTTAGTTTTTCTATCTCAACTTCCGTTCTTGCCGATGACAAGAAGCTGGAGATTTCTGAATATCAGCAAAAGAAACTGGATCAAAGGAGCGGTGAGATTAAGGCATATGACGTCAACAAGGATGGTGTCCTTGACGCAACAGAGCTTCAGAAAAGCGCAGGATCAAAATTTGATGCTGCGGATATAAATAAAGATGGCTTTCTATCGCCAGAGGAAACGGCTGCATCATTGGCGAAGCTGAAATCGCAGAAACAGGCAACCTTTGGCGAAGATGACGCTAAAACACAGGTCAACAGAGTGAAAAGCCGGATGAAGAATGCCGATGAAAACGAAGACGGCAACGTATCCAAACAGGAATACCAGACATATATGAATAACCACCAAGCTAATTTTGATCGTAATGGAGATGGCATAATCTCTAAAGATGAATACCGTGCAGATTCAGAGAAATTGCCGAGCAGCTATCGAAAGAAAAAATGATAGCCTTGTAAATCAAAACAACGGCGCTTGACTATAAAACTTAAACCAAAGGAGAAGTTCTATGAAAACACTTATACTTGCCTTCTTGCTGACCTTTTTTGCTGTACCCGTGATGGCCGCTGATAATGGCCATGACCATGGTAATAGTTGGCTTAAACCCGTTGAAGCCAAGATGGTCTGCATGATGAACGACAAAGTTTTTGATAAAGAGCAAATGAGCATCGAGATCGAGGGCAAGACTTACTATGGCTGCTGCCCCATGTGCAAAGAAATGCTAGGCAAAGACGCGTCTAAACGCGCTGCAATCGATCCCGTCAGCGGCAATAAGGTTGATAAAGCCACCGCAGTGATTGGCGCAGATACGCACGGCATGACGTACTACTTTGAGAGTGAAGATAACCTTCATAAATTTGCCAGCGGCCCCATGCCCGAAATGAAACATGAGACTATGGAAGGTATGAAAAATGATGCTGCGGACGACCATGGCGATCATAGCCATGATTAGCCTCTGATTTTTATTCATCCGTTATCCCCCGGAGTTTCAAACTTCCGGGGGATATTCCGAAGCTTCTTCCCCTCTTTTAAACCAGCAGAAAATCTTTATACTTAAATAGCTAAAAAAATTGTGTCTGGGATGCGCTGGTTTTTGTAAAGATTTGAGTTACACAGGTCTTACACACTTTCACAAATCCTTACACAATTTTAGAAAAATATAAATTTTATATAACTATAACAATAGGATAGTCAGCCCATGTCGGTCTTGAAAACCAGCGAGGGTTCACGCCCTCCGTGGGTTCGAATCCCACCCTCTCCGCCATTAAAAAAGCCCCCGCCATGGGGGCTTTTTTGCTAATTTCTAAATATCCCACTTACAAGTTTTTGCTACATCTTCCAAATGGGGCGTTAACCCGCGCAAATCAAACTCAGCCGTCGCTAGGTTTGCATTGAAAGGGTTAAATTCTATTTTTAGAGTTTGCGCATCTTTCATTTGGCGCAAAAGGCTAATGGGGTTCGGCGCAAATACCGATTCACTATTCGTGCTTTCATTCCAATATTGCGAGTTAGCCGTTTTGTCATCAATCCTTACGCGGATGCTGGCCTTTCCATACTCTCCATACACTGGCGTAAAATTAGATTCTGCTTGGAAAATAACATCCGTAGTGTTTTCTTGGCATCGTATAACCAACGTGGGCGTCACTTCATCTAGCCAAGACTTGACTGAATTTTCAGATTTTCTTGAAATTGTAATGCTGGGCGTATCGTCCATTTGTGACTGATCTTTGCTAACGGACCAATTGTCAGAGAAATCTGCCTCTTTCGCGCTCTCAACCATTTTCTGAGGTTCATTATTATCCTGAACCGTAGATGCGTAATCGCCAGATTTGCTTTTGGCGTTCTCTATCAATTCCCCACCTGTTTTTCCGCCTTGGTATAACGAAAACAGGACAAGGCCTAAAATTATAAGAGCCATGCCATTCCGTGACCCTAAAGGGGTTCCCTCAAGGCGCTTTCGGACCTGTGGCAGGAATAGAACTCCCGCAATAATTATTGCCAGACCCGCAAGAAGGTTGGTCATCATGAAGGCCATACCAACAATCAGAAAAACAACAAACGTAGCATTCTGCGCATATAGCTTTAGCTTTTCCATCCATTCACTGGGCGCGGCGTCTTTATCTACGACTATTGTTGCCGCAGTAGCGCCGCTCTCCTCCCGAATGACTTGCGTGGGTGCCGATGAACTTGCGACAGTGGGACTGTTCTCAATCTCCACCAAAGTACCTTTTGTAAGCATAACGGGAATCCCCAAGACAACCGCCCCAAGAACCCAAACAAGCAAAACCAATCCCGTGCCAATCGTTGAGCCAAGCGCAGCACCCGCCTGCTCAGCACCCGATCCTTGGCTAATCATCGGTGAAATTTCAACCCAATAGCTAAAAAGCCAAAAGGTCATGAGTAGGTTAAATGCTATAAACACCCACTTGAAAAGTTTACCAACTGGGCCCCGAACATACTTCAAGGTTCTGACGACTTTTGCCATTATTCTGTAATCCTATGTTAATAGATTCCCAAAGCGGAAAAGATTGTATTTTAAAGTTGTGATTTTTACAAATACGTGATTTAAGGTTACGGAAATTACGAGCAAGGAGTATAATATGCTCACAGACCTCCCCCTCTCCCGCGAAATCCTGTTCGTCAGCCTGGCCATTCTGGTCTCGCTGATCCGGTATGCGACGTATTTTCATTCCATCTATAAGAAGGAAACGCGCCCGCACGTTTTCAGTTGGCTGAACTGGGGCATTATGGTGGGGATTGGGGCGTATGCGCAATTTACGCTGGATGGCGGGGCGTCGGTTTGGGCGTTGGTGTTTGTTTCGGTCACGTGTTTGTTGATCGCGTTTTTGTCCCTGTTCGTGGGGGAGAAAAATATTACGCGGTCGGATTGGTTGGCGTTTATTGGTGCGCTGGCCGTTATTCCTGTGTGGATGAGCACGCAAAACCCGTTCTTTGCCATCATCGCGTTGATGGCGATTGATATTCTCAGTTACTATCCCACCATTCGCAAATCGTGGAACGACCCGTGGGGTGAACCGCCGGTGTCGTATTTCTGGGCGGGGTTGCGGTATTTCTTTGCCCTGCTCGCCGTGCCGGAATTTACGGTACACACCATGGCCTATCCGTTCTTCCTGATGGCGGGGGATTGGGCGTTTGCGTTGTATGTCGTATGGCGGCGTCAGGCGTTGCGGGCCCGAGGCGCGGCGGCTTTGCAAGAAGGCTGAAAAACAGCGGATTTCTGCGCGTGATTGACGGGCCCCTGCACACAGTGGCCCGTTTTTTATTTCGGCGTAACTTTATTCTGGTACGCTGGAGAAACCATGGATAATCAGACAGATAGCCCCATACAGGATAAATCATACACGCGGCGGATGGAGCGTTTGCTGACGCGGCGGTATATGGACATTATCGCCGCGCAGGACCCGGATAGTTTCGCCCTGATCCGCCAGCGCAAGGATATTCAGCAGGGTGAAAACAAATCCACGCGCATGCGCGACTACATCGCGTTGTGGGAGGGGTTGAGCGCGGACCAGCAATTAAAACTGGCCGCACATGATGCGAAGATCAATCACCTCGCCCGGCTGGCGCGGACATTGGCGACCACCACGGTGGTGCAGGCGCATAATAAAATCCAAACCACCACCGCCGGGTCGATTGATTTCGTCATGCGGCGGTTTCGGGAGGAAGACGTCGCCCCAGAACAGGTGCAGCAATTTCTGGATGAAAATGCCGTGGCGTGGTTCAGCATTACCGGCCACCCCACCAACCCGACCACGGTGGATTACACCATCGCGCAAACCGATGTGGCGCGGGTGATTGTGGATTCATCCGCCACGCCGGATGATTTGCATGATGCCCTGCTGCATCTGTATCACACGCCCATTGTTGGCGACCGGAAAACGCCGCTGGATGAAGCGCGGGAGAGTATAAACACCCTCAATTCCATTTACGATTCCGCGTTGGCCCACCGGGATTTGTTTATCAAAGCGATTGCCGATCATGGGTATGCGGATCAGGGCGTGAACATCACCCGCGCGTTGATTGTGCCCTGTTCATGGACATTGGGTGATGCCGACGGCAACCCGGCCTTGACCGCGCAAGTCTTGGCCGATGGCATCGCCCTGCACCGCCATGCGATTGCGGACCGGTATAAATTAACCCTGCAATCCATCCACACGGATCATGCACCGACGATGCAAGCGTTGCACGATTTGCAAGATGCGTTGATGCAGGCCGGGCCGCAGACCCATATTGATTCCATTTGCCAGATAATCCAATCCATCATCGCCCATTGCCCGGATGAAGCGGCGCAGAAACAGATTCAGGATTTTCGTTATCTGATGCATTGTTTCGGGTTTGGATTTGGCACCATCGATATTCGCCACAACGCCGTTGATATTCTGGCCGCCGTGAAACAATTGGCCATTTTATCCGGGCTGGAGAATAAGCAGGATATGGAGGCCATAGGGCTGGACCATATCCAATTGAAACTGGCGGCATGGTTGCGGGATGATGCGGTGTTGGCCCGCATGGCGTCCACCACCGATCTGCCCGATGATGAATCCGCGATGATTGTCGGGCGGTTGCGCGTGATCGGGCAAAATCCGGATATGTGCGAAAAATTGATCATCGCGGAAACGACGCACCCGGCCCATGCGCTGGCCGCCCTGCTGTTGCTGAAAATCACCGGGAATGTGGTGGCGGATGACGGGGCGCGGATTGACCTGACCATGTTGTCGGAATCCGTGCATGATTTGATGAATCTGGGCAATACGCTGGAAACCTTGTTGGACAATGAAACATTCCGCACCCATGTGGCGGCGCGCGGGCGGTTGCTGGTGATGATTGCGAAAAGCGATACCACGCGGCAGGATGGTCGCGGCGAAGCCGAAAACGCCCAATACGAAGCCGCCATCGACATTTACCGCGTGGCGGAAAAAATGCGGCGCAAATATCGCGATTTACGCCATGTGTTGCCCAGCATTATGAATGGCGGCGGACATGCGTTGCAACGCGGTGGCGGCCGTGTCACCGAAATTCCCGCAGTCCACGGACGTGCGGCGGCGGATGCGCGGGCCACGGATATTGGCCCCTCCACCCTGACCGTGCAGGGGCACCAGCAAAATGTCCTGTTCTGCCCCGGCCCCGTGGCGGTTGGGACGATGGAGGCCTTGGCCGCGCAGAATTTATACAGCAAGGCCGGCATTTACGGTGAAATGCCCGACCCCGTATCCCGCCCCGGCCTGAACCGCCACCACGGGCAATATGATGCGTGGTTATACGCGCAAACGGCGGGACGGGCGTTTGATACGTTGACGCAGAAAAATGTGGCGATTGATGAATTGCTGGTCCGTGCGCCGTGGCTGGCCATGAAAGCGGGAAACGCCAGCTCCCGCCCCGCCAAGCGCGGTGAAAAAATGGTTGGCCCCGGCATTACCCCGCGCGAATCCGTTGGCATCGGGCCAAAGGCGTTACAGGGCCGCGCCATTTCCGGTGAACGATTAACCGCGCATGCGTGCCTGCCCATTTTTTCTGTTCTGGGGTTGGTCGAAGCGATGTTGAGCGTGCGCGACCATGGCCGCGCCAGCCGGAACCCGGAAAAATATGGTGATGGCCTGCACCATCTTTACCGCGCTCATAAAATTCACCGCGATGGCGCGCGGGCGACATTGAACGCCTCGATCATGGCGGATTTTGATATTGCGTGGCCGTTATTGGTCGGCGACCCCCGCCCACCACGAAGCATTGTTGAAAAGCTTGCGGCACAATTTCGACACCATGACCCGGACCACACCAACACACCCGCCATCACGCTGGCGTTTCTGGAACACTATTTCCTGCAAGTTGAAAAATTGAGTTACGAGATGGTGTCGGGGCAAAAAGCGAAGAAGAATTTTAACCATGGCGATGGGTTAAGCACACTCTGGCCAGAGCTTTACAATGAAATGTCGATCCGCAATCGCGCCGCGGAATTTTCGCGCGTCATCGAGTGTTACCGCACCGTACAGATGGATAAGAACCCGGACATTCCGTTGGATGAAAACCAATTCCGCATCACGCAGAATTTATATGCAGCCGCCGATGTAGTGAATGCGCCCATTGGCATTCTGGCCACACGCACACGGCTGGAGCCCGTCTATGACGTGCGTGGCGGAATCAAAACCCGATTTATGAAACCGGAAAGCTATCTGGAAAGCGATGTAGCAGGGTTATTGTCCCTGCCCCCGGCATTGCAGTAAAGGCACCAGAATTTTGTTTCCCTATCAATGGGATGCGAATGGGCGTAGAATGTAAGTATCATGAAACCCCGGGACATCACCTTACAAAGCTATTTTGAAAGACAAATTGAACGATATCTATCACCGATAGATTTATTCATTCATAAGCAGACAACAGCGGCCATTTTTCTGTTTATTGCAACTATCATCGCTCTTGTCCTTACAAACTCTCCATTAAGTGGTGTTTTACAGTACGTTTCTGATCTGGATATCGGTGTCGTTTTCCAGGATTCTCAATTTATCCTTTCATTAAAAGAATGGATTAACAGTGGCCTGATGGCCCTATTTTTCTTTCTGATCGGTTTAGAGTTAAAGCGTGAAATTCTGGCCGGGAAGTTAAGGGACACGCGCCAGGTAATGTTAATCATCATGGGTGCCTTTGGCGGCATGGCTGTTCCGGCGCTTCTATACTGGTTATTAAATCCTAGTGGGCCGGAAGTCCATGGCTGGGCCATTCCCATGGCAACCGATACGGCGTTCGCTGTTGGTGTTCTGGTCTTGGTTGCAAGTCGTGTATCGTTCGGAATTTCTATCTTTCTTGTTGCGCTGGCGATTTTTGATGATATTGGCGCCATTACCGTTATTGCGATGTTTTATACGGACCAATTGCATTTTGAGCCGCTTTTAAAATCCCTCATCCCGATATTTTTTATCATTATCATGAACGTGTCCGGTGTACGGCGCGGTTGGATTTATGCTGTCCTTGGCGTTTCACTCTGGTGGTTTATTCACGAATCCGGAATACACGGCACATTGGCGGGCCTGCTCATGGCCATTATGAGCCCTGCACGTACGCGCGTGGGGAAAATAAGCTTTGTAAAAGAAATCAGGTCGATACTGTCAGCTTTTGAACATAACGATAAGCCAGATCAAACCATGCTGGAAACATCACGCCAGCATAATTTAACCAGCGACGTAGAGGAAATGGCAAAATCAGCATCAACGCCGTTGCAACGTTGGCAGGCCTTCCTTATCAATCCCGTCGGCATTTTTGTATTGCCACTTTTTGCGCTCTTCAATGCGGGGATTGTTTTATCATCCAGCAATATTTCGATCGCGCTCTCGTCGCATGTAACGTGGGGCATTATTGCCGGATTGGTTATTGGCAAACCACTGGGCATTGTCCTCTTTACGTTTTTGGGGCTTTGGCTAAAACTGGGGAAACTACCGGAAGGTATGCAAAAATTTGAATTGGTCGGGGCTGGTATTCTGGCTGGTATTGGGTTCACAATGTCATTGTTCATTACAGCCTTAAGCTTTGAAGGCCATGCGGAGATGATTGATCCGGCGAAGATTGGCATTCTTATCTCGTCGATCCTGTCGGCGAGCCTCGGCGCTCTGTGGCTTTATATGTTCACGCGCAGCCCATCATCATCCTACAAAGAATGACTGATCTCTGGCGATGGCATACGGGGCGCGCGTTCCGGTACAGGGGTGTTTTCCTGATCGACGTTGGCCGTATTGTTGTGCGCCATGTTGAATGCGGCGCTGTTGGGGGATTGGCTGGCCATCAACGGTTTGGGTTTTAAGCCTGCTTCCAAACCATAGGCGGCAATACCATCGGCAATCTGCTGTGCATGACGATCCGGATTCTGGGCCATCGCGGCCAGATTTTTAGCATCCTTTGGATTGCTCAAAAATCCAACTTCCAGCAGCACCGCCGCATGATGACCCGCCGCTGGCGCACCCTTTTCAAAATGGCGCAAAACACCCAGATCGGCAGCATGGATGCCCGTGCTTTGTTCCGGTGTTAAATGGTACGACCCGGCAATTTTTCCAGCCAGAGCCTGAGAATCCGGTGACGTTGCAACGCGGTTTCCACCATTCGTATAAACATCCGATCCGTTGGCGGATGGGTTGCTGGCGCTGTTGGCGTGGATGCTGACAAACAAGACATCTGATGCACCCATTTCACGGGCCAGCGTGTGGGCAAATTCGGGGCGTTTATGCAATGTCTGGCCCTTGTCCCCTTCCAACCGGAATTGTTCACCGGGATTGCGGGTGAAGGCCACATCATAGCCCTGTGCCTGCAACCGTGCGGCCAAGGGCTTTGCCAAGGAATCTACAACTTCGGTTTCGCTTAGACCACTTTGCATGTGCGGGCCGTGGGTGTGGGCGGAAATGGCACCGTCATCCAGTTTGTTATTGCGTTTCACATCTTCGCCATGGCCAAGGTCGATCACGACCAACGGGCGGCCCGGATTTTGTAAACCAACCGGCGTAAATTCTGCGCCATGCGGCACTTTCGTCCGGCTGACATTGGACCAGGCGCGTTCAATTGTGGCGTTGGGTACACCAAATCCATTATCACCCAGAACGGGTTGCGATGCCGGGGCCAGCCAGTCGGCCGCGCCCTTGATTGGGCCTGCGGCTTTTGGCTCACTGCGAACCAGATCAATTTTCTCACCACTGGCCGCCATATAGTGGTCAACGGCGTTTATTGTCTGGCTGCCCACGACACCGTCAACGCCGCCACTGCCATGACCGCCTGCAATCAATAATGTTTGCAGGTCGCTGACCATCGCGTGGTCGGTCGTGGTCGCCAGATCAGGATTGGCCTTGATCATCTCACCAATACGGGCCTGAAGGGCCGGGGAATTCTTTGTGATGGCGACCAGCGCATCATTCTGTCCGTTGCGCATCAAATCGCGCATCAGATCTGGGCTCATCGTATCGACCAGAGACGGATTTTTGGCCAGATGTTGAACAATGCCGCCGGCCGTTTTGGGGCCCAGAATACCGTCATCAATACCGACCTGAATGCCCTGGGCGTTCAGGTCGTTCTGAATGGTTTTAATTTGTGCCTTTGTCAGATCCTTCGGTCCGCCGATCAAAGCATCGAGCGCATTGGTGCTTGGCGGAACTTGCGTTGATTTTTCGAAGGTTTGGGAAAGGCTTTTATCTTGCGGCGCGTTCTGGTCGGCCAGATTTTTTAATTCAACGGCATGACCGTTTTGTGACAGGTAACTGCGCACCTGTGATCCGGCGGATGCAGCCAGTTCGGGATGTTCGTTATAAAAGCGCATAACCGCTTTGCTGGTCAGGGAACCGAAATCACCATCGGATTTTCCCGGTGCGTAATCCAGCGCACGCAGATTGGTCTGCAGGTCGTAAACCTGTTGCCACGTCATGGGCTGCTTCTGGGCCAGCGTTGCCGCGATTGCCTGTTCAGCCTGTGATTTATTGACCCCCGCCATAGGCACGTCCCTTATTGTTCTTCTTTGAGACTCTGTTTTTTCAATGCCCACCTTATTCTCAAAAGGCTAACATCCCCTTAAAGCGCGCAGAATCCATTGAAAAACACCAATAAATCCGCGGCTTTTTATCTATCTCTTGAACCTGTGTGCATTGCACCTACCTGTCATCTGAGCGCATTTTCATTAGCGTTTCATCATATAAAACACGCCAGATTCAATCTGACATTCCATCATTCGAGAATGAAAGGAGATCAGTCATGAGATCCACGACAGTAAAACAGATAATGACGGCTGATCCGGTCATCATATCACCGGAAACCAGCCTGAAAGACGCATCCATAAAAATGATAGCCATTGATTGCGGTATATTGCCCGTCGGAGCGAAAGACAATATCACCGGGATTATCACAGACCGGGACATCGTCATACGCGCCGTCGCCAATGGCAAAGACACATCCAAGGAAAAGGTCGCCAATTATATGACGCGCGTCCTCTATACTTGTGATGAGAATGACAGCCTAGAAGAAGCGGCCGATCTGATGCGCGAAAATAATGTCAGCCGCCTGATCGTCACCAACAGTGACGGTGCCGTGACGGGCATATTGACCTTTGGCCATATCCTGCGCAACGATGCTAACCCGCTGGAAGTATCCAAAGTGGTGCAACATGCCACGCGGGCCCGCGCCGGCGCACGACCCATGTAATTGCGCGTGATGGAATGAAGAAGGGCCGGATTTCTCCGGCCCTTTCTTTTATTCTGTTTTGGCGGCGTCCGTCATAATGCCCGGCAACGGTGCCCGTTGCATTTTCCGGGAATGTTCCTGACCACCATACATGGACACCCAGAAGAAGGTAACCAAGGCCACGATGGTTGCGGTCAGGGCAAAATAACGGACCCAAACCGGCGATTGCCCACCCGGATGCACACCCGTTTCCTCGATTTCGCGCTGGCGTGTGACCGACGCGGAATAGAAGATGATGGTGCAAACCACGAAGATCAAAGACCAGCGGACCTGATCCCCGTCCGAGCCAACCAAGGCCCACAGGCTGTACAGAGCGGCGATGACACCCATGGTGACGTAGAAGGTGTATTGCTTCGCCGACATCTTCTTATACCCCAACACCTTGATCGAGATGGCGGAGTAAATATAGGGCAGCAACGTCATGATCACGGCGATGGACGCAATCTTGCTGAACTGCTCGCCCGCGGTTGGGGACATGGTCAACAAGACTTGGACCGACATGATCACCGCCACGATGGCCAGACCAGCAGACGGGACACCCTTGGCATTCACTTTCGCAAACACCTTGGCGAACAATCCGTCATCGGCCGCGGCCTTCGCCGTTTGACCAACCAGCAAGGTCCACCCCGCCAGCGAGCCCAAACATCCGATCGCCGCACAGGCCGCCACGATATTGGCCGCCGTGTTGCCCAGAGCCAGACGCGCCGCATCCGCGAATGGTGCGTTTGATGCGACCAGTTCCGGGTTCGGGATCATGCCCATGATGACCGTCGAGCTGAGCACGTAGCAGATGGCCGCCAGAATAACCCCGCCCACCGTCGCGATGGGGACGTTTTTCTGCGGATTTTCAACCACGCCTGCGGATACGGACGCACTTTCAACCCCGATAAAGGCCCAGAGTGTGAAGGTCAGCGTGGCGCTGATCGCGCTGATCGGGCTGGCACCGGATACGTTCCATCCAGCGGCATAGACTTCCGGGTTAAACCAGAACCATCCGAACACGGCCATACCCATAATCGGCACCAGTGCGAAGATGGTCGTCATCGCCTGCAGTCGCGACACGAAACGTGGCCCCAGCATGTTGGCGTAGGTAAAGAACCAGATCACCGCGATTTGTGCGATGGCCAGCGGAATAACCTGACGCAGTTCCGGGAAGAAGTGAGAGAGATACCCAAGACCTGCAACCGCCAGACCGACGTTACCAACCACGTTGGCCAGCCAGTAAATCAAGTTGGTTTGGTAACCCATATAGTTACCGAAAGCTTTTTTCGTATAGGCATATGGTCCACCCGCCGCCGGATCAATGGCAGCCAGTTTCGCAAATACAAGGGCCAGCGCAGTGGCCCCCGCAATCGTGATACACCAGCCGAGCAGTGCGATACCGCCCGTCGTGGCCAGACTGGCCGGAAGCATAAAAACCCCCGACCCCATCATGTTACCCGCCACCATCAGCGTGGCGGGAACAAGACCGATTTTGTTACCTTCGGCGCTCATAATATCGATTCCTTTTTATTATTTTTTACGGCTTTTGGATTTGGCTTTTGATTTTGACGCAGAGGATTCTTTCTTCAGGCACTGGATGAAATATTTTCCATCAATATTCTCAACACCATGGGTATCGTGACCGAAGCCCGGGAATTGGGAATCAAATGTTTCCAGCGATTTCAGATAGCCCAGCAACGGGCCATCCGCCGGACCAATATTTTCACCCGGCATCAGCAATGGAATGCCCGGCGGATATGGAACCACACCGGTGGCCATCACCCTGCCCGCGATTTTATCCAGTGATACGGGTTCAATGTCGCCCTTGACCAGGCGTTCATAGGTTTGAACCGGGCTCATCTCAACCTTCGGCAGGATTGAGAAGGCCTTGGACATGAATTCAACCGATTTGATCGTGCGCATGGCTTCGAACATTTCATCGGCCAGATCTTTCAAGCCCATATTTTCATACCGGCCCGGATTTCCCTTGACCAATTTTGGCAAGGCCCGGTTCAGCGGAATGTTCGCATCATAATCACGTTTGAAATCCAGGAACGCGTTGATGAGTGAGCCCCACTTGCCCTGTGTAATCCCCATGGAGAACAGGAACAGGATGGTGAAGTTCGTGGTTTTTTCGACCACGATCCCCTGTTGATCCAGATAAGCGGTTATGACAGAGGCCGGAATACCGGATTTTGCCAGTTTCCCATCCAGACCAACGCCCGGTGTAACAACGGACACCTTGATCGGGTCCAACATGCAGTAATCATCTTCCAGATCGTGGAAACCGTGCCATTCATCACCCGGATGAAGAACCCAGCAGGACGGATCGGTCACCAGTTTTTCTTCCGCCACTTCGTGGAAGGCCACTTTTTTACCGCCGCCGTTTTTGATTTTGTCCGGCTGCCATGCGTTGAAGAACCACTCCTTCTTCTGCCCAAATTCAGCATTCAGACGGGATATGGTTTGACGGAAGGCGACGGCCTCACGAATTGACTCGGTGGTCAATGTGACACCGCCGGGGCCATCCATCATTGCAGAACTGACATCATTGGATGCAATAATGGCATATTGCGGTGATGTCGATGCGTGCATCATAAAGGATTCATTGAAGCGATGGTGTTCGACCGGATTGCGTCCGTCACGAATATGGATGAACGACGCCTGCGACAACGCGGCCAGCAATTTGTGCGTCGATTGTGTCGCGAACACGGTTGGGCCATCCGGATCATGGTCCTTTGGGTCACCGTGCATGGCATGACGATCTTTGTAGATCGGGTTAAACCGGGCATAACCGTACCATGCTTCATCGAAATGAAGGCGGTCAACGCTCTGCCCCAGTAATTTTTCAACCTTGGTCACGTTGTAACACAACCCGTCATAGGTCGAATTGGTGATAATGGCGTGCATGGGTGTCGGGTCGATGTCGCCCGTCACCATTGGGTTATCGGAAATAGATTTCTTGATGGCTGCTTTGGTCAGGCGTTCCGGATAAATCGGGCCGATAATGCCCAGATAATTGCGTGACGGAATCATCCATACCGGCAATGCACCGGATAACGTCATCGCATGTTCAACCGATTTGTGACAGTTGCGATCACACAGCGTAATATCATCCCGCGTCACACTGGACATCAAAATTACGCGGTTCGACGTCGATGACCCGTTGGTGACATGGTAAGACCGGTGCGAACCAAAGACATGGGCCGCGTATTTCTCACTCTCGCCAATCGGGCCCGTGTGATCCAGCAACGAACCCAACTCACCCACGGAAATAGACAGGTCGGAACGCAATAAATCTTCACCAAAAAATTCAAAGAACGCACGGCCCGCCGGATGTTTCAGGAAGGCCGTCCCGCCCGTGTGGCCCGGCGTGTGCCATGAATATTCATAAATGCGGGAAAAGCGCGCCAAAGCACCGAACATTGGCGGCAGAACCTGATTGCGATAGCGTTCCATCGCGGCAACGATGCGACCGCTGATAAAATCCGGTGTGTCGTCCAGCAACCAGATAAAGTCGTCTGCCTGCTGCATGGCTTCCAACGGAATGGATGATGCGCGGCTGCGCTCCGCCAGCAGGAAGATTGGCACGTTTGAATTTCGCGCACGGATTTGTTTCAGGACCTTGGATGCATCTTTATGATCATCCTTTCCGCCCTTGCCGATGTCCCAATCGAGGATCACGCATTGAATGGCGGAATCCGCCGTACTGATCAACGCGGCATCGTTGGCGGATAACGCCTCGACCACATTCACGCCACGCGCGATCAGATTATCGGCCAACGAGCGGATCGCCCGCCCCGCAACGCAATCGCTGTGTAAATCATCGTTTACGACCAGAGCGCGCATAGCCAGACGTTGAGAGGCATGAAGAGTCATTTTGATCTCCTAAAAAATTTAAAAAGGCAAAAAAATCAGAATGTCCAAGACAGGGAAACAAGACCTTGCGTCCAGTTATCGTTCCCGCCCGTTGCTTGTTCCGCACCATCGCCGGGCATGGCCACACCGACCATACCGGAGAGAGATAGATTATCGTTGATGGTCCAATCCACGAGCAAATCGACCTCGTCACCATAGTGATCGTCGGTTACGCCAGTGGCGAAAGTTGCTTCTTCGGGTATTCTAAAATGATAATACGTTGCGGTTAACGTAACATTATCATTCGGATTGCCACGCAGGCGTAACGCATGGCTGGCCAGATTGCTGTTGGACAATGCATATTCGCCCAGAATCTCGCCCTGATACCATGTGCCCCAATCGGTGCTGCCATAGAATAGCGGGTCAAATTCTTCGTTTTCTGCGGTATTCGGGTCATCCCCTTCGAACCACGCATAACGGTAACCGAGCGATGGAGTCCATGGCATTTGATTAAATTTGTAGAGAGCGCCGATCCATCCGCCATCGGCATCCAGATCATCGCCGTTGCGTTCGAACACATATTCACCACCGAAGCCAAGGCCCGGGATGGATTCAAACGGATATGTACTGGCGCGGATGTTATAAACATTCAAACCATCGCGTGACTGAGAGTCTGCATCCAGAAAATTCATGTAGGCGAAACCAAGTTTCGTTTGTTCAATCGGTTCCCAATCGACGTTAAATCCAGCGACCTGTGTATCCGTGTTTGGGTTGTCATCGGGTTGCAGATAGAACGCCTGCGCATCCAGTTCCTTTGTATCCAGTCCGAAGATTGAGGCCAGTTCAAAAGCCTTGCGCGGACCAATCCAGAATGCGCCGCGATCGCCACCATTGCTGGAGCCGCTTTTCACCAATAAACCGTTGCCGATTTTGAATTGCTGGCGACCAATCGACGCATAGAGTGCCCCCTCGCCCAACTCAGGAAAATTTTTCCCGGAATCGATGCGGATGTACGCATCTTCGGGCAATAATTTGCTTTGATCTTCATCGGGCACTGTGGACCCTGCGGCGTCTGTATCACCCACCTGCCACGCATAGATCGCGTTTAATACGGCTTTGATATGGGTGTCACCATAAAATCCGCTTTCAATCTCGAACCCGGCTTTGATGTCACCTTCGTGCCAGAATTCGCTTTCCTGGCCAATATTTGCAACAGCCTCACCAAACCATGCATCGCCATGCACGAACAATCCCGCATCAACGGCCAATGTTGGCTTGAAACTGAAATCATATCCGGCGCTCTCACTTGCATCATCATGCGGCTTTCCAGTGAAGTGCCCTTCCCATTCTGTGCCCGCATAACGGTTTCCACCATTATTGGTAGATTGCGCGAATGCTGGGGTTACAAGGAAAAGGCAGGACGCAGAACACAGAGCCAGAGAGAGGACACGATTCATGGCGGGTTTCCTTTATTGAGAGGGCCGCAAACAGGCTACAGGAACCGAAATCGCCGTCAATCGAAAAGAACAACTATGAATGGCTATGTCATACAAGCGCACGTTTATTATGTATTCTGTTTTCCGGATTGCATTGCGACGTAAAGCGGAATGCCGGCAAGCAACAAAAGCAACGCCCACATGCCCGCCATCGGACCCGACCCATAAATGGTCAACATGGAAAAGATGAACCCAACCATGGCGATGGGCATATACGGTCCAATGCGATAAGCCCGTGATGCGGGATTCATGCGCAAGAATAAAACACCCTCGACCAGACAGCAGAAGACATAAGGTATCATGCCGCTGACCGTGCTGAGTTGCACAATGAAGTCATACAACGCCATCAGCGTATCAACCGCCGTCGATTGCATAATCAGAACCGCAGACGACAGGGCCATTGACAGCGCAATGCCCTTGCCCGGCACCCCAAAACGATTCAGGTCACTGAATATTTTCGGCAATACATGATCCCGCGCGGCGGCCATGGGCACCTGTGACATCAGCAATGTCCACCCGTTCAACGCCCCCAGTGAAGACAGCAAAGCCGCAAATGCAATCACATACCCGCCCCACGATCCCCACATCACCGTGGCCGCATCGGCAAAGGGCGAAGCCGATTGCATCAATGTTTCACGCGGAATGGCCTTCATCACCGCCAGCGTGCCAAATATATAAATGACGGCGGCCAGCATGACGCCGATCATGGTTGCGTATGGAATGGTTTTCTTCGGGTTCTTGATACTGTCCGCCGGGACCGTTGCGGATTCAATCCCCAGAAAGGCAAACATGGTCAACGGGAATGTCGCCGCCAAGGCCAATGGAAATGAAACATCGCTGGGGTTCAGCGGTTTTAAATTATCCCATCCGGACCAGAACAACCCGCAAATCGCAATCGCCAGAAAGGGAATAATTTTAACGCCGACCAATAAAATTTGCGCCTGACCCACACGTTTTACGCCGCTCATGTTCAACAATGCGACGGCCCACATAATGCCCAACGCGACGATCATTTCACCATGTGGAATGGCATGCAGGGCCGGAACAAAGATGCGAAGATAGCCAATAAACGCCAGTGCTATCGCGGGCAATGACGCCCAAACGGAAATCCAGTATCCCCACGCGACCAGAAACCCGGCAAAATCACCAAAGCCCATACGCGCGTAACCATATGGCCCGCCCGACGCCGGAACGATGCGCCCCAGCCGTGCAAACACCAACCCCAGGCACATGGCCGCCATGCACATGACAACCCACCCAATCAACGCGACCGATCCATAAGGCGCCAATGCCGCAGGCGATAGGAAAAATCCAGCCCCCACAACGTTACCAACGACCAAAGCCGTTGCCGCCACGACACCAATAGATTTTTCAGATTTGGGGGGTTGTGTATCCGATGACATAATAAATACCATAGCGATCAATAAAAACTATCATCATGGTACGTGTTCCGCACACGCTGTCTAGTGCATATCGCCCTTACGAATTGCGGGCGGATTGACGAGCGGCAGGGTTTTTCCCTGCTCCATTTTTGGCAAAAGCGGCAAGCCATGGCGTTTCTTATGCATGATTTCCTTATGCGTTTTTTCCATGGAGACGAAGCGGTCTGGGTTTGATGGATGCGAATTTAAAATATCCACCTCAATCCCGCCGCCATTATCCTCGGCGGAACTACGGCGCCAAACATGGGCCGCTTTGGATGTGTCATATCCGGCACGGGCTATCATGTACATGCCAACATAATCGGCTTCACGTTCAAATGATGGCGAATAAATCAGATCGGTATATTTTTTAATATCATACACATCATCAGAATCTATATTCGTGCCGTTGACGACATTCCCCATATCAATGGCTATACCCGCAAGGATTGGAATTGCGGAATTCCATTGTCCTTTATTAATATGAAGCATGGCATTGTGCGCCAGTTCATGCCCAATCACTTCGGCAAGTTCATCGTCATTTTCCGTGAACTTATAATACCCACGATTAATTTTGACTCTGTGGCCATTTGCGGATGCATTAATTTCCATGGCGGTTTCATCATAAACCAAACCAAATCCGCAAATTTTATCGCGCGATAATGTCACCGGGATATTCTGTGTCCCGCGTTGTACGACCAGATTGACGGTCTGGTCTTTGAATAATTTATTGAAGTTACGGTAAAAATCACGGTAGGCATAACGCCCCTTGTTAATATCCTTGTCATTCAAACTGACCAGGCGGTCGCCAACCTGCAATCCTGCAACATCGGCTGGGCTTCCCGGCATAATATGTTTGATTTGCAGTGTCTCACCGATATTGAAGACGCGTTTGGCAATGGATCGGTTTTCCCGCTCAAAATAATATTTATTCCAGATATACATGCCCGTTGCATACCCAAAGACGGGGCAGATATCGACGTTGGCTTTGTAAATATTATATCCGATGCTCAGAACCCGGCGCTCTTCTTCCACGCGGGTGTTGAAAACCATTTCCACCTGCGTCCGGCGTTCTTTCTCCAATTCGGCCTCACTGCCGCGCGGGGCCTCGGCATCCGGTGACATGCAGGCGGAGAGGGCAAGAGCAAACAAAAAGCAAACGATCAGGCCATAACGCTTCATGGGTGAAATTATCGGCCTTCTTCCGCGCTGCTGGCTTCATTTTTTCCACTTAATTCATCAATCGCCTCGCGCCAAATGGAGATGATGAGCGCCATCAAAGCCGGGCCAATGAACAAGCCGATAAAGCCCATCGTCTTTACCCCGCCAATCAAGCCAAAGAATGTCGGCAGGAACGGCAAGCGGATCGGGCCGCCGACCAGATGCGGACGCAGGAATTTATCGACGAAGAACAGTTCCGATGCCCCCCATGCGAACAGCAACATCCCCTCCAGCGGCGCGCCGCTGGCCACCAGATAGGTGGACACAAGGGTAAAGCACAACGGCGCACCACCGGGGATCATCGCCATAACCCCGGTTAAAACACCCAGCATAACGGGGGACGGCACACCCGCGATCCAATACGCGGTGCCCAGCACAATCCCCTCACCAATCGCAATAATGCCCATACCAACAACGGTTGAGTTAATCGCCATAGGCACGATGCGTGAAATGCGCGTCCAGCGGCCCGGAAAAACATATTCCCCGATGCGGTCCAGTTGATCCACGAAAGACAGCCCATCACGGTAGATAAAGAACAGCGTGATCAGAATAAAAATCAGGGTCAGAACAATGTGCAGAAGACTGCCGCTGGCCGTTAACACGCCGCTATAGATCGAACCAACATTTGATCCGCTGATTTGTTGTACAAATGTGCCAATCATGCCGGGGTGGCCAATATACAAATCCCATTGCTGCGCCAGCCAGTCACCAATCACAGGCAACGCCGCAATCCAATCCGGCACGGTGGCCCCCTTGGCGTTTGCCTCGACCGCCCACGCCAGCCAGATGGTAATTTCCTTGATGGCATAGGACGTCAACACACCAAGTGGAACGACCAGAAACACAATCGCGATCAGCAACGCGATCGTGGCCGAAAGCGATTTGTGGTAGTTGAGCGATTCCAGCAATTTTTTATAAAGCGGCCACGTCGCCACCGAAATGACCAGCGCCGTCAGTGCCGGAACAATAAAGCCGTGAAAGAAATACACCCCGGCAATAAACAAAAAGACCAGAAGCCAGCGCGCCATGGACGCGGGCAGGAACAAGGAATGATCCTTCCATTTGGAAGAGCCTGTCTGTGTCATCGGGATTGTTTCGTCCGGCATGATATCGTTCCGTATGCAGTCTTGATCAACAAGGCCCGCATTTTGTCACGCCATGGGCGCAATGTATATATTGTGTGCCCCATTCCTCAAGCCCCGGGATCAACAACGTCAACATATTGAAAAATATAACATTTTTCTTTTTTGCATCCTTGAACCCAATCCGATATCCTGCGCGCCATGACATTTGCGTCTTCTGCAAAATGCTGGATCAAAATGCTGGCCGTGACCCTGGTGGTTCTGGCCGTATTTGTGCGCGCGATGGTTCCGGTCGGGTATATGCCGGGTGATCGCGATGACGGCACATTTACCATGGTGATCTGCTCCGGTTTTGGGACGCAAACCATTACGGTTGATGAACATGGTCAACCCATCACTGGCGAACAACAACAATCCGGTGAACATTGCCCCTTTGCCCCCGTTCTGGCCAGCGATGTACCTGAACCTGTCACGCTGGCCGCAATCAATGCGCCCTATTCTGTCTTTGTTGAAATCTGGTCCGACCATATTCGTGACCGCCACGCCGTCGCCCGTGCATCATCCCGCGCCCCGCCTGCTTTCGTTTGATTGACAGACCATCATCAAACACAACAAACGAAAGAATGATCATTATGTGCAAATTCCACAAAACCGTGGCTCGTGAGATCGCCACAAATCCCGTCAATGGTATTTTTGATCCGGCCCGCTATGCCGTTGCCTTGGTGGCCCTGTCCACCTTCCGCATTGAACAAGCCATGCCGTCCATGTTCGGGTGTGATGGGTACAGCAAATATGAAATGGCCACAGACAAAGCCCGCATTGCCGTGGCCAACAGCAATATGAACTGGCACCACGGCACGAAAGAGGCCGACATGGAAACGTTGCGACGGGCCATGGATATTGCGTCTTACAAGCATAACCTCAGCATCAAGGGCCTGAACCTGCCCAAAAACCCGGTGAATGATACGGCCTTTCTGGATGAAGCCACCGTAAAATTATACGAAGGCTATACCGCACCGGGTTACGCCGCCATTCCACTGAGCCTGAAAACGCAAGCGCACAAGCCGGAATTCGAGCCTATCCGCGCGGCCGTTGAAACCTTCATGCAAAACCCGGTGACGTTCAAGGCGCTGGCCCGTCGTTTTGAAAACACAACATTGCAAATTTTTGCCGATGCCCATCAATCCGCGCACCCGGCTCTGGTTGGTGTATATGAACGCATTCCGGGCGGCGTGCGCAACGCATTCAAAAGCTGCGCCATGTGCGTTGGCGGTGGTGCGGGCGGCGCGGCAGTGTCACACGTTGGCTGCATCGCCATTCCCGCGATTGCCGCCGCATCGGGTACGGCTGTCTCCGCTGGCGCTATGGCTGGTTTGATGATGATGACCGCCCCGGTTATTGCCGTGGCTGTGACCTATGGCATTGATAAATGGCGTGGTGCGAAGGCATCCGCCTTGAAATTGGGATGCTCCGCCGCTTTGGCCTTTGGCATTGCCGCCGGCATGTCATTGATGGGCGGGCACGACAACCATGGTGGTGGCGAACATGACCACCAGAACCATGACAATCATCACCAGCATCATCAGCCCATGCAAAATCCCGGCCTGCCCGCGGATGAATGGAAAAAATTGACTGATAAATCAACGATGTGCCTGTCCCCACGCACATAAAACTCAAGTCTTGACGCCCGGGATCGTTACTTTATAACAGTGTTATTCTGTAACAGTTTCGGGCATCAAACCCGTTGATGGATTCAAAAGTCATGACCGACCCCATTTATATGGATTACGGCGCATCCACGCCATTGGACCCCCGCGTTCATGCGGTGATGGATGATTGCATGCGCAACGATTTCGGCAATTCCGGCGCGCGCGTGCATGCATTCGGCATGAAAGCCGCCGCCCATATCGACCTGGCCCGCGAACAGGTGGCCGATTGCATTGGCGCGAAAAAGGACACACTGGTTTTTACCTCTGGCGCCACCGAATCCAACAACATGGCATTGTTTGGTGTTCTGGATTATCTGCGCGCAATTGGAAAAACGCACATCATCACCACGGCGGTTGAGCATAAATCCGTTCTGGGCCCGATGGCGGAGATTGAGAAGCGCGGATTCACTGTGACCTACGTTCAACCCAAACCCTGTGGCATGGTTGAAGGTGACATGATCGCCGCCGCAATTACGCCGCAAACGGGCCTCGTATCTGTTCAGGCGTTGAACAACGAAGTGGGCACCATCCAGCCCTTGGCCGAAATTCGTGCCATTTTACCCGAAGGGATCATTTTTCACTCCGACGCCGCGCAAGCGGTTGGCAAGATGCATTTCACGTTGGATCAATGCGGCAATCCCGATCTGGTCACATTGTCATCGCACAAAATTTATGGCCCAAAAGGCATGGGCGCGCTGTACATCGCCCCACACATCCGCACCCACATCAAACCGCTGCTGTTCGGCAGCATGTATGAAGGCGGTATGCGCGCCGGAACCGTCGCCACGGAATTGTGCGCGGGGTTTGGGCAGGCGGCGGAACTGGTACACATCGAACTGGCCGATGATCTGGCCAAAATGGAATCCCTGCGCACCCTGTTCCTCAAAAAATTAAAGGGAACGTTGCCGGATCTGGTTATCAATGGCCATTCCGATGCGAAATGGCGCACGGCGAATATTCTGAACATCCGCGTGCCCGGCATTACGAACGAAGACCTTCTGGCCGCCTTGCCTGATCTGGCGTTCAGCCCGTCATCCGCCTGTAACGCTACGCGCACGGGATATATTTCGCATGTTATCCGCGCCATGACCGGTGCCGATCAACCCGCACGAGAATCCATGCGCCTGTCATTCGGGCGCTTTACGACGGAGATGGAAATTGTTCGTGCCGCGGACATGATCATCAACGCCGTCCAAACCATTCAAAAAATGCAAGGAGCCGCATAACATGAAAATCGCATTCGCCGGAAAAGGTGGTTCGGGTAAAAGCACGACATCCGCGTTGTTCACCCGTTATATGAATGCGGTGCAAAACCGCAATGTTCTGGCCATTGACGCCGATGTGAACATGAACCTGTCCGGCCTTCTGGGGGTTGAGGTTGCCATGGATAAATTGATGGCCAACCCCGATGTGGCCGACGTTATCCGCAATTATATCAAGGGCACCAATACCCGCGTCGCCGATATTTCCAAATTCCTGCCCACCACCCCGCCGGGTGAGGGATCAAATCTGGTGCGTTCCGTCGATGACGCGGCGCTGGCGCCCTATTCCGTTCGCATCAATGACGCGCCCAGCCTGAATTTGATGAGCGTGGGAACGTATGACAAGGGCGGCATTGGCCAGACTTGTTACCACAGCCATTTGTTCGTGGCCGAAAACCTGTTGTCCCATATTGCGCTCGATAACGATAATGACTGGGTTGTCTGTGACATGGTGGCGGGCACCGATGCCTTTGCCTATTCCATGCATTTGCAATTCGATGCGATCGTCCTGATTGCCGAACCCACGCCGGAATCGGCGGAAGTGTGCCGCCTGTATATGGAGCTGGCCCGTGAATCCGGTATTGATGGCCTGATCCATCTGGTCGCCAATAAAATTGAAGATGAATCCGACATTGATTTTATCGTGAAGGCCACTGGCCTGACGCCGATTGCCGTTCTGCCGCACACATCATCCTTAAAAAAACTGCGCCAGCGTGGCGATGCCATTACGACCGAATTTGTAACGGGTGAAATGGCGGCGGCGATGGAGAAAATCATGCTGGCCGCATCCAAGCCCGCTTTGTCCGCCCATGATCGCATGGCCATGCTCTATGCCCTGCACATGAAGCTGAATGAAAAGAAATGGGTGCAACAGGGTTATGGCGACGTGATGAGCCAGATCGATCCGGATTTCAAAATTACAAAGGTGGCATAAGATGTCGAATGCGCTCCGTAAAGACGAACTTTGCTTGGCTGACCAAATGCTGGGATCGGCGATTGACCGTGCCCGCCCCCGCGTGCGGGCGGCCATTCACCCGATGATTGAACGGTTTCTGGCCGATCAATCCCTTGTATTCTCGCTGGTTGATGGCGTTGGGTCGCCGTTGAACATTATGTTCCCGGACCACATTGCCGATACAATTAACTCTTTCCAAAAAATCTACGATGACCGGCAATTGCAGGGGCGGATTTTTTACACATCCAAACCCAACAAATCCGCCGCACTGAAAAAACGTGCGGCGCTGACCAATGTTGGCTTGGATGTTTCATCCGAAGGTGAATTGAAAAATGCCCTCGCATCCGGATTTCATCCATCCCGCATTGAAGCCACAGGCCCGAAAAACGCCGATTACTTGTCCCTCTGCCTGCAACAAGATGTGTTGATTAACGTCGATAACATGACGGAAATGGCACAGATAATCGTCATGCAATCCTTGCTGCCCTCCGGGAAGAAAGCCCGTATCCTCGTGCGTCTGGATGGGTTTAAACCCGACCGCGTAAAATTCACGGCGCAGGACAGTGCATTCGCCAACAACGTCGAACACGCCCCGGCGATTATTAATTATCTGGTCGCGCATAAGGATGTTCTGGATTTCCATGGGTTCAGTTTCCACTTCAACGCGGGCGATTACATTCGCCGTCCGCCGGCCATTGAAACCATTCTGCAACTGACCTTTGAATGCATGAATCGTGGCCTGTCCCCGCGCGGCATTGATATTGGCGGCGGATACCGCATTCGTTATGCCGCATCCCAGGATGAATGGAACGCGTATGTTGAGGAATTAAAGGCCTCCGTCCTTGGCCAACGCGACAGCCTGACATGGAATGATTCCGGCCTTGGATTCCGCAACGAAGGAGGCGTTCTTAAGGGTGCGCCGAACTTTATGGAGCATTACCACAAGGATGACGGCCCGCAGGATCTGGCCTCCGTCATTGATGCGCCTTTGCCGTTATTTGACGGGCAATCCCTGTCCCGCATCCTGTCCGACAGTTTGATGGATCTGTATGTGGAACCGGGCCGGGCGTTGCTGGATCAATGCGGCATCACCCTGTCCCGCGTCAATTTGAACAAACAATCCATGATGGGTGAACAATTGGTGGTTCTGGATATGAACCGCACCAATTTGAACGCCACCCAGTTAAAATTGATGACGGACCCGGTTGTTTTATACCGTACCCAAAACCGAAAAGCGGCAGATGATGGGGTTATGTATGTGGGCAACCTCTGTCTGACCCATGACATGATTCAGTATCACAAAACCTTCCCGGATTTCATCCCGGAAACGGGCGATATTGTGGCGTTTATTAACACGGCGGCGTACCAGATGGATTTCGCCGAAACCCATGTATTGCAACAGCGCATTGCCGAAAAAATCGCCGTTGTTGAAACGGAATCCGGCTTCCGCTGGTTCCGTGATGATCTTTACAACCCCCTCGCCCTGAAAATTGGAGCGTACTAATCATGATTTATGACCGTATTACCGACATGATCGGCAACACCCCCCTGCTGAAAATCCCGGCGGAGGTGCATGGGCTGAAAAATATCGACCTGTACGCCAAAATGGAAATGATGAACCCGTTCGGTTCGGTCAAGGACCGCGTGGCATGGGGCATGATCCGTGATGATATCGCGGATATTCAGGCCAAGGGCCAGACGATCTACGAAAATTCATCGGGCAACACGGCCAAGGCGTTGCAACTGATCGCCAGCACCTATGGCGTGGAAACAAAACTCATCACCTATCTGGCCAAAGTGGACGGGGTGAAGGATATCATCCGCATGCTGGGCGCGGAGATTGAGGAAGTTCTGGGCGGCAGCGAATGTTTCGACCCGAATGACCCGAATGATCCGCAATTCTTGATCGAAAAGGCGGTGAAGGACGACCCGGAAAAAGCCTATTTCCCGTCGCAATTCACCAACCCGAAAAACCCGGATATTCATTACCAGACAACGGGCAAGGAAATTGCCGATGATCTGGGGCGCGTTGATTATTTCTTCGGCGGACTGGGCACATCCGGCTCCACCTTGGGAGCCGCCCGCCGCATCCGTGATGAAGGCAGCACCGACCTGAAAACCATCGGCATTTGCGCCAGCAAGAATGATTTTATTCCCGGCATTCGTTCGATGGATCAAATGTGGGAATCCGGATTGTTCACCAAAGAACACTACGCCGATTTCGTTTATGTCGATTCCGGTGAAGCCGTGGATGCCATGATGGATCTGGTCAAAAAATGCGCCATCATGTGCGGCCCGACCAGTGGCGCGAGCTATCTCGGCGCATTGAAATATCTGCGCACCATCGATGATGGTTTGAGCGAACGCAAATCCGCTGTGTTTATAGTTTGCGATCGTGGCGAATGGTATACGGATTATGTCCGCCAACGCCGCCCGCATCTGTTTAACCAGAAGAAAAAACAGGGCAGCCTGCAGGCGTTTGAATACACTGTATCCAACGATCAATTCGCCGTACCCGCCGCGCAAGCCAACGCGTGGATTGCCGAAAATGATCCGTTGATTATTGATGTGCGCGGAAATTTGGCCTTTAAAATGATGTCCATTCCCGGTTCTATCAATATTCCATGGGAATTGTTGGAACCCATGATTGATGCAGCGGACCCGTTTGCGAAAGACCGGCCGATCCTGCTGACCTGCCCCGTTGGTGAAAAAACGGCACGCTATGCTGCCTATCTGCAATCACGCGGGTATAAGGCCTTCGGTCTGGGTGGCGGGATGCTGGCCTGGCGCAATGAACAGCAAAAGCGGGCGGCGTAATCATGGCATGCGGCGTATCAAAGAACCTTGAAAACATCTGTGCCGAACTTGGCGCGCGTTTAACCGACCCGCGCCGCGATGTGTTCGCCGTCATTGCCAAAGCCGACAAGCCAGTCGGGGCCTATGACGTTCTGCGCTTGATGCCGGAAGGGACAAAACCGCCGACCGTGTACCGGGCGTTGGAATTTCTGGAATCCGTTCATCTGATCCACCGGATTGAGAGCCTGAACGCCTATGTTTTGTGCTGTGACGGGCACGGGCACGAACACAGCGCGCAATTTGCCATATGCCAATCATGCGGTGATGTGCAGGAAATGCAGATTCCAGCCCTTGAAAAGATCCTCAAAGACTCACATTTTAAGGGGGTTGGTTTTAAACCCCTCGCCACCTCCATGGAAATCCGTGGCGTGTGCATGAAATGTGATGATCATAATGCCCCATCTGTTTGACCCGCTGACGATTAAATCTGTCACCTTACGCAACCGCATTGGCATGTCACCGATGTGCCAATATTCGTCGGTGGATGGTCATGCCAATAACTGGCATTTGGCGCATCTGGCCACACGCGCCATTGGCGGTGTTGGATTGGTGATTGCCGAGGCCACAGCCGTGACACCGGACGGACGCATCACCCCGGCCTGCGCCGGATTGTGGGTGGACAGCCAGATCGAACCACTGGCCCGCATCAACGCGATGATTAAACATCATGGCGCCGTACCCGGCATTCAAATTGGTCACGCCGGACGCAAGGCCAGTTCCGCTGTGCCATGGGACGGTGGGCATCACATCGGCAATAATGAAGGCGGATGGGATGTTGTTGCGCCTACGAACGAAGCCTTTGGCGGCCATCAAAACAAAGTTCCCCACGCATTGAACCACGCGGAAATCACCGCGATTGTAAACGCATTTCGTGATTCCGCGGCCCGTGCGGTCAAGGCCGGATATGAATGGCTGGAAATTCATGCGGCCCATGGATATTTGCTGCATTCTTTTCTTTCGCCCCTGACCAACACACGCGATGACCAATATGGCGGATCATTTGATAGTCGTTGCCGTGCGTTGATGGAGGTTGTTGCCGCCGTGCAAACCGTCTGGCCGAACCACCTGCCTTTGACTGTCCGCATTTCCGCAAGCGATTGGGTGGACGGCGGATGGAATGTTGAGGATTCCGTCACCCTCGCCCGCACATTGAAATCCGCTGGGGTCGATCTGGTCGATTGTTCATCCGGCGGATTACGGTCCGGTGATGCACAACATTACCCGGTCGGACCGGGATATCAGGTCCCGCTGGCCGATGCCGTGCGGAACAAAGGCGGCATCCTGTCCGCCGCCGTGGGATTGATCACAACCCCGGAACAGGCGGACGCCATCATCCGTGAAGGCCAAGCCGATCTGGTCTTGCTGGGCCGTGAATTGCTGCGCAATCCGTATTGGGCGGTCAATGCGGCCAAATCCTTGGGCCATGCCGATGCTGTGAAGCTGCCCGTTCAATATGCGCGGGCGTAATATTTGACATAGTAATATTAAATTACTAAAGTCAGGGCATTCAAACAAAAAGAGAATGCCATGCTTCGATTGCCCGCTTTATTACGCCGCGCTTTTGTCAAAACGGTTGAGGCTGTTACGCTTCCAGCCCCGATCAAAACCGATGTTATTCCGCAAGCAGATATTCAATGGGTCGCCCCCACGGCCATCACGCGGCTACTGTCTGAACTGGCGGAAAAGAAAACCTACTGGGTTTTTGCCAGTGACATGCAGGAATTGAAAGACCGCGTTGACCGTTGGAATGCGTATGCGCCGCAAGCCCGTCAAATTTCCATGCTGATCCGCAGTGATGTCAATGATCGGCTGCACCAGATGATGGATGATCATTTGCATGCACCGGCCGCCGCGCATGATCATAGCGCAGAAGCAACACAGCGCTACGTCGGCCCGCATCATCTTGACGGCCTGCGTATGTGCGTGGGGTCAACGCATATTGCATGCGAATATGTTTATAATATCATGGAAAGCTATCTCCGCTTCACGGCAAATGACGGGGAACGCCGCGAGGCCCATTTCGGTCTGGAATCGGAATTTCAGGATCGCTTTACCCAATTGGCCGACAATCAAAACAAAGCCATTAAAAACCCGGCGTTGAATGCGCTTCCCAAGAAAACCCCCTAAAAATCTCCTTTAAAAACAGTGTTTCGGGGCCTATGCTGACGGCATTGAAGGAGTCGTCCGCCCATGTCCTCGTCCCAGACCCAAGCAATCACCGCAAAATGGTGGCATCTTTATATCCCGAAATTGTTCGTCGTCCTGCAACAGGGATACCGAGCATCTGATTTTCGCGATGACGTGATTGCGGGTTTAACGGTGGCGATTGTGGCCCTGCCGCTCGCCATGGCGTTGGGCATTGCATCCGGAACCACACCGGACAAGGGGCTGATTACCCTGATCGTCGCTGGCTTCCTGATTTCCGCCTTGGGCGGCAGCCGGTTTCAGATTGGCGGTCCCACCGGGGCCTTCGTTGTTGTTATTTACAACGTCATCGAAAAATTTGGATATGACGGTCTGGTCATCGCCACATTGATGGCCGGGGCCATTTTGGTCGTTGCCGGACTCGCACGACTGGGCACATGGATAAAATATATCCCGCAACCCGTTATCACCGGATTCACCGCCGGTATTGCCGTGATTATCTTCACCAGCCAGATCAAAGATTTGTTCGGGTTGCAGATGGATCACGTTCCGGGTGAGTTTTTTGAGAAGGTCGGTGCCTTCTGGCATGCGCGCGATACAATGATGCAGGGCAGTGTTCTGATTGCCGGGCTGGGCCTTGCCACCATTATCGGCCTGCGCCGTTTTGCGCCGAAAATCCCCGGTTTTCTGGTTGCGGTTGTTCTGGCCTCTACCCTTGTTTATTTCACAAAAATGGACGTGCCGACCATTGGGTCTGTGTTTGGCGGTATTCCCAACACCATCCCCGCGCCGTCATGGCCCGATGGTATTACGGCGGCGCGTGTTGCCGAATTAATTCCATCCGCCCTGACCATTGCGTTTCTGGCGGGCGTTGAATCCCTCCTCTCCGCCGTTGTGGCCGATGGTATGACCGGGCGGCGGCATAAATCGAATTGCGAACTGGTCGGGCAAGGTGTGGCCAATTGCGCCAGCGCGTTGTTCGGTGGCATGCCCGCGACCGGGGCCATTGCCCGCACCGCCACCAACATCCGGTCCGGGGCGAAATCACCCGTGTCGGGCATATTGCACGCCATCTTTGTATTGGGCTTTATCCTGTTTCTGGCACCGCTGGCCTCATACATTCCGCTGGCGGTTCTGGCCTCGGTCCTTGTCATCGTGGCCTGGAACATGAGCGAGCATGAAAAATTCATTCACCTGCTGAAATCCCCATGGGGGGACAAGGCCGTCCTGCTGATCACCTTCTTCCTGACCGTTGCCGTGGATTTGACCGTGGCGATTGAAGTTGGTGTTGTGATGGCCGCCATTTTATTCATGGTGCGCATGACCCACGCCTTTGAAATGCAAACACATATCACATTGGTTGAATCGGATGTGGCCGACATGATCCGGCATGAAGACCAGCATTACGACATGCGGTCCCATTTACCGGAGGGGGTTGAAGCCTATCAATTGCGCGGGCCCTTGTTCTTCGGCGTATCGTCCCGCCTGCTGGATGTTCTGGACCAGATGGTGGTCAAACCAAAAATCTTTATCCTGCGCATGGGGCAAGTGCCAATGATTGATTCCAGTGGCGAAACCGCGCTGGAGGAATTTATTCGCCGGTGCCACCGTGCCAATATCCGCGTGATTTTGACAGGGATTCAACCGGAACCCATGAAAATCATGTTCAACATGAAACTGTTCCAACATTACCCGGATCTGATCCTGACGCATAATTTTGCCGAAGGCGTTAAACGGGCCGCCGATTTAATCGCCACTGAAACGAAAGAGTAACAACCATGCGTCATTCAACATTGGGCACCACCGGATTATCCGTATCGCGCATCTGCCTTGGCACCATGACATGGGGGCGACAGAATACGGAGGCCGAAGGGCATGCGCAGATGGATTATGCCACCTCCCGCGGGGTCAATTTTTTCGACACGGCGGAAATGTATGCCGTGCCGCCAACACCGGATACGTATGGGAAGACTGAACAGATTATCGGCACATGGTTTGCGGCGCGTAAAAACCGCGACAAAATTATTCTGGCCACAAAAATTGCCGGGTCCGGCATGGCGTGGGTGCGCGGTGGTAAAGCCACGATTGATCGCACCAATATTCTGGAAGCGGTCGAGGGCAGCTTAAAGCGCCTGCAAACCGATTATATTGACCTGTATCAACTGCACTGGCCCAACCGCCCCTACCCCCATTTCCGCAACCATTGGGGCGGCGCGGTGGATTTTACCGCGAACACCACGGCGGAAATTGAAGATAATTTCCTGGAGGTTTTGCAAACCCTGACCGAACTGGTCCACGCCGGAAAAATCCGCCATGCGGGATTATCCAATGAAACACCGTGGGGCGTGATGGCCTATAACCGTATTGCACGGGACAATGGCCTGACCCCGATGGTGTCGATGCAGAATGAATATTCCCTGCTCAACCGTGTCGATGAACCGTGGCTGGCGGAAGTGTGCGTGCGTGAAAATATCGCGTACCTGCCGTGGTCGCCGTTGGCGGGTGGATTTATGGCGGGGAAATATGCCAACGGCGCGCGCCCAACGGGATCACGCTGGTCGCTGGATTCACGCCCCTTGCATCGTGACAGCGAAAACGCACACAAGGCCGTTGCCGCATATCATGACGTGGCGAAAAAATACGGGCTGGACCCGTGCCAGATGGCGTTGAAATTCTGTGATACGCAGCCCTTCGTCACGTCCACGATCATCGGCGCAACATCCATGGATCAATTAAAATCCAATATGGATGCGTTTGATCTGGAATTATCGCGCGACACGCTGGCCGATATTGACCGTGTGTATCGCAATTACCCCATTCCGTATTGATTATTCCGCCGCGACGGGTGTGGCATCGTCACTGGCCGCGTGCATCCATTTGCGGCTGGACAGGTACGTGTACACGGTGGGAATGACGTAGAGCGTGAACAACGTCCCCACCAGCAAACCACCCACGATGACCCAGCCAATGGATTGACGGCTTTCGGCCCCGGCACCGCTGGCCAACGCCAATGGCAACGCCCCTAAAACCATGGCCCCGGTGGTCATCAAAATCGGGCGCAGGCGTTGAACCGCGGCATCAATGACCGCATCGGCCCGGCGCTTCCCGGATTCCTGTGCCTGATTGGCAAATTCCACGATCAAAATACCGTGCTTGGTAATCAACCCGATCAGGGTCACAAGGCCAATCTGGCTGTACACATTCAACGTTCCATTGGTGAAATATAACGCCAGCAACGCGCCGGTCATCGACAACGGAACGGTCAGCATGATGATGAATGGATCGCGGAAACTTTCAAACTGCGCCGCCAGAACCAGATAGATAAAGAACAAGGCCAGCACGAATGTGACATACAGGCTGGAACTGCTTTCCTTAAACTCACGCGAAATGCCGTTGTAATCCAGTTGTGCGGTGGCGGGCAGGACATCGTTCGCGGCCTTTTCAATCACGGCCAGTGCTTCACCCAGCGTATAGCCATCGTTCACGTTGGCGGTAATCGTCACCGCCCGCAATTTGTTGAAGTGGTTCAATTCACGCGGCGCGACAGATTCCTGCACGCTGATCAGGTTGGACAATGGCACCATGTCACCCCCCTGTCCGCGCACGTAAATATTCGTAATGTCTTGCGGATTTTTGCGATCAACGTCGGCGACCTGCAATATCACGTCATATTGCTTGCCTTCACGTTTAAACCGTGTGACTTGCCGTCCGCCCAGCATGGTTTCCATGGTGCGGCCCAATGTTGCGGCATCAATGCCCAGATCGGCGGATTTATCGCGGTCAACATCGACACGCAATTGCGGTTTATTCAGTTTCAGATCGGTTTCGATCCCCGACATGGATGGATGATCGGCAACACGATCAACAATCTGTTCCGCCAGCGCGTTGATTTCCGGGTACGTATCCGTTGACATCACAACAACCTGCACAGGTTTCGTCCCGGCGCGTTGCCCCAATGATGGCGGGTTGGTTGGAAATGCCATCACGCCGGGAATTTGCCGCATTTTCGGGGCCAGTTCGGCGGCCATATCCTGTTGTGACCGCTCGCGGTCATCCCAATCTTCCATACGGATAAACATGCGCCCGTTGGAGACTTGCGGAAACCCGACAACGGCAAAAACGCGGTTTACTTCCGGCAGCGTGTTGGCCAATTCCTCCATCTGGCGGACATAGCGGTCCGTATATTCAATTGACGCCCCCTCCGGAGCGGACGCAATCGCCACGATATTTCCACGATCTTCCGTGGGTGATAATTCGGACGGAATTTGTGTAAACAACCACCCGGCCAACCCGGCAACGCACAGCCCAACAACAATCACCAGCGGGCGGACATGCAAAACCGCTTCCAACGATTTTTTGTACGCATCGGTCAAACCATTCAGAAGTTTTTCAGAAAAACGGTAAAACCAACTGTGGTTTTCTTCGTGTTTCAACATGCGTGAACACATCATGGGCGTCAGTGTCAGGGCCACAAACCCCGAAACAAGAACCGCCCCAGCCAGCGTCAGCGCAAATTCAGTAAATAATCGCCCGGTCCGCCCCTCCATAAACCCAATGGGTGCATAAACGGTCGCCAGCGTGATGGTCATGGCAACAATGGCGAAAACGATTTCCTTGCTGCCCTGCATCGCCGCTTCGATGGGTTTTTTACCCATTTCGATATGGCGGTAGATATTTTCCAGCATGACAATGGCGTCATCCACCACCAGACCAATCGCCAGAACCATGGCCAGCAAGGTCAGTGTGTTGATGGAAAACCCGAACACATACATCATCGCCATCGCCCCGATCAGGGACACAGGGATGGTGACCAGCGGGATAATCGTAGCCCGGCCCGTGCGCAGGAAGAAAAACACGACCAAAGCGACCAGAACAACAGCCTCACCAATGGTGTGGTAAACCGCCTTGATCGACTCCTCAATAAAAATGGATGAGTCATAGGCAATGGCCACGCGCATGCCTTCGGGCAATTGTGTTTCCAATTCAGGCAGCAATGCGCGCAGGGCCTGTGATACTTCCAGCGGGTTGGCCACGGATTGTTTGACAATCCCGATGGCCACGGCGCTTTCGCCGTTAAAGCGGGTGATGCGGCGTTCATCTTCCGCCCCCAACTCCACGCGCGCCACATCGCGCAGGCGCACCAGATACCCACCATCCTGCCGCAAAATCATGTCTTCAAATTGCTGGACACTGCGCAGGTCGGTTTCACTTAAAACCGTGTATTCCCGCTCAACGCTTTCAATGCGCCCGGCGGGAATTTCAATATTCTGCTGGCGCAGGGAATTTTCAACATCCTGCACCGTAATGTTATAGGCCGCCAGCCGTGCCCGGTCCAACCACAGGCGCATGGAATAACGGCGCTCCCCCAGAATGGTGGCCTCGGCAACGCCGGGAATGATTTGCAAACGGTCCTTTACATTGCGATCAACGTAATCGGATACGTCGAGCGAGCTCATGCGGTCGCTGGAAAAGGCCAGATAAATAATCGGCTGGGCATCGGCCTCAACCTTGGCGATGACGGGTTCATCGACATCATCGGGCAAATCATTGCGCGCGCGGCTAACGCGGTCGCGCACATCATTGGCGGCCACGTCAACATCGCGGTCGACTTCAAACGTGACCGTGATCTGGCTGCGCTCTTCCCGGCTGACGGATGTGATGTATTGAATACCCTCAATCCCGGACAGGGAATCTTCCAGCGGCTGGGTAATCTGGCTTTCGATAATCTCCGCCGATGCGCCGCCATAGGTGGTGGAAACCGTGACAATCGGTTCGTCAATGTTCGGGTATTCCCGCACCGTCAAACGGTCGTAGGAAATGAGACCGATCAGGACGAGCATCAGGCTCATCACCGTGGCAAAGACCGGACGATTGATACACAGCGCGGGCAGGTTCATGGCTTATTCCCCTGCGGCGGCGTTGGTGGGAATAATCGTCACCGATGAATTGGGGCGAATTTTCATTTGCCCGGCGGTCACGACAATATCATTGGTGTTCAATCCTTCGGTAATTTCCACCATGCCATTGCGGCGCAGCCCGGTTTGAACGATGACCAGAACGGGTTTGTTATCAACAATCGTATACACCGCCTGCTGATTGCCCTGCGGCCACAGGGCTTGTTCCGGAATCATCAGGGCGTTGTCGCGGTTTTCAACAATCAAATTCACCCGTGCAAATAATCCGGGGCGCAAAATCATTTCATCGTTGTCCAGCCGCGCGCGCAGGATAATGCTGCGCCCGGATTCATCAATCTTCGGGTTCACGGCGAACACTTCACCATCAAAAATTTGATTTGGGAACGCATCGACGCGCACACTGATTTTCTGCCCATGCCGCATGGACCCCAGATACACTTCCGGAATGCGGAAATCGACCTTTAGGACATCAATTTTTTCAATGTTGGTTAAGGCCTGCCCCGGCGTGACGTAATCCCCCACGCTGACATTGCGCAGGCCCGCGACACCATCGAATGGCGCCTTGATATCCATTTTATCCAGACGCGCCTTCGCCAGATCAACGCGGGCTTTATCGGCATTCATGGCGGATACGGCTTCATCGCGCGCCCGTTCCGTGCCACTGCCGCTTTTAAACAGACGTTCCGCGCGATTATGGTTGGCAATGCTCAAAGCCATAGCGGCTTCCGCTTCGGCCAGTTCCGCCGCATTCACCGTCGCATCCAGCTTGATCAGCGATTGGCCGATGGCTACCGCTTCACCTTCGTTAAAAGTGATGGCACTGACGCGGCCAGCGAGTTCGGGGCTAAGCACCACGGATTCATCGGAGATCAGGGTGCCCACGGCTTCGATCGTGCGATTGATGGACCCGATGGTCGGGGCCTCGGCCTCTACCGCAACGGCCTGAACACCACCACCTGCGGGCGCAGGCGCTTCATCTGGCTTGGACATATACCCGTTTACAAAGAACGCCGACGCGACAGCCGCCACCAGCAAAACAGAAACAACAGCAAAAACAGTCTTTTTTGCAGACATCAGGATATCCGGTTTTCAAATGTTAAACGCGCAACATTAAACGCGACTGGCGGGGCACCATACACGGGTGCTCCGCCAGTCATTTATAACCCGGAATAGAAAAATCAAGCAGTGTTTAATCAGAAAACGCAGTGTTATCGCAATTAAATCACCAGTTTAACGCAGAACCGTCCGCGACATAGGCCACCGCTTTGTTGCCCTTGTCGTTATACATCAATTTGTCAAAACACACGGACCCGGCCATGGCAATGCCACGTCCATACCGATCACCGGCATGAACCGGATCGATTTTCAAATGGTCGCGCCAGTTAAATCCATCGCCCTGATCGCTGATGACGACATAAACGCCACCATCCTTACGCGTCAGCGTGACATCTACAGCCTTGTTGACGAAGCGTGGATCACTCAATCGTTGTTCGATTTCCCGGCGCAATGTTCCGTTCTGTGTCAATTGCGCCTTCATCGGGCCATCAATCCCAAGGTTGCCGTGTTCGATGGCATTGAACAATAACTCCTCAATCCCCTGCAACACGCGGTCCGGTTCCGGGAAACATTCGGACAGGAACGCCGCCAGCACTTTGGCCTCGTCCGGTGTCCGTACATTGAACTGGGCACTTTGCAACATACCAAAACCGGCTGTTGAATTTGTGCGGGCGCGTTTGTGCGTGCTGTGCGTTTCAAAGGTACGCATGGCGGACCGCAACGTCACCCGCAACATATCAATGTTGATCGGTTTGGTCAGGTAATGAAAAACACCGGAATCAATCCCTTCTTCGATTTCTTCCGGGCTTTTCGCGCTGGTTTGCATGATGACGGGAATATCGCGCAGATACGGATTATCCTTCACCTTCTGCATCACCGTCAAACCATCCACATGCGGCATGATCCGGTCCAGCAAAATTGCCCCGAAGGCGTCGGGTGAATGTTGCAAGATGGTCAAAGCTTCATGCCCATCACTGGCCAGAACGGTTCTGTACCCCATCGCCTGAACCTGATGGTCCAGAAACTTCAATGAAATACGATCATCATCAACAATCAGGACAGAACGCGTGGCACTGGGGGCGCTTGCGGCTTCTTCCAAATCTTGTACGGTCATTACCATAGTTGCGTCTCCTGTTTTCTACGATTAACGCTCGGAAAAAGCGGTCATCAATGATGTATGAATCGGCTTCATCAGATATTGCATCACGGTTTTACGACCCGTCACAATATCGGCCATCACGGTCATGCCCGGCATGATTTTATTGCTTTCCTGACCTTTACCACCGACGAAATTGCGATCCAGCGCCACGTGACCGCGGTAAAAACGCTCACCCCGCTCACCGACGAAGGTTGTTGGCGACAGGTAGGTCAATTTACCCGGCACGGCACCATAGCGGGAGAAATCATACGAGCTGACTTTCACCTGCACTTCCTGACCCAGCGTCAGGTGACCGGCATATTGTGGCGGAATACGGATTTCGACCAACAAATCATCATTCATCGGCACAATTTCCATTAAAGCCTGGCCGGGGCCAACGACGGCACCGATCGTGTTCACGCTCAAGCCTTTCACCAAACCATCAACGGGCGCGGCCACTTCCAACCGATTGCGACGATTTTGCAAACGATCTTTAACCTCGGCGTTTTGTTTGATTTCGTTTTCAAGCGCGTTCAGGCGTTGGTAAGCATCATCGCGGTTGCGCGCCTCTAGCGATTGCAGGCGTCCTTGGTACTCCTGCAACGTGGCTCTGGCTTCTTCAATCTGGCTATTCACCTGACTGCGTTCACCTTTCAGCGTGTTCAGTTCCTGTTCCGTTTGCAGGAAGCTGATGTGGGAAATATATCCGTTACGATACAAACCCTGACGGCGTTCATACATATCCTGCGCCAGCTTCAAATTCTGGCCAATTGCGGCCTGACGGGCTTGCAGTGATTTTATGCTCTGTTCTTTCTGAGCCACTTGATCCTGCAGGATTTTACGTTCTTTCAGGCGAGATTCGGCTGTGCTTCTGAACACATTTTTCTGTTCTTCAATCATTTCCGGCGAAACATCTTTCATGTCCGAAAAATTTGGGTCACGGCCATCCACAAAGGCCTGTAACAATTCTTTTTGTGCGGCCAGATAGCTGGCGTGGGTCAAGGCCCGGTTCAAATCTTCCTGAACGCCAGTTTCTTCCAGAACCAGCAGCGTCTGTCCGGCTTTCACCATATCGCCGTCTTTTACTCTAATGTCTTTGACGATACCGCCCTCTAAATGCTGGACCACTTTCTGCATCCCGGCGGGAATGATTTCACCCGGTGTGCGGGCAATTTCATTCACGTTGGTCAAGCTGGCCCATACGATGAACACGCCAATGCACAGTGCAATCGCACCGGATGTCAGGCGGATCAAACGGGGGTTGATTTCTTCCTCCAACCGGGCCGATTGCGCCAGAAAGCGCAATTGCGGTTGTTGAATGGCTGATTTTTTCATCACTGATTTATCCATCATGGTTCCCTCCTCGGTTACCATTGCATTTTTTTCAAACGTTCCATCATGATCGGACCGGCCCCTGCCTGTGGCTGTAAACCACGACGCAGCAGCACAATCGTATCCGCCATTTCTAGATAGTCACGGCGATAGGTCACCATGAAAACGGTCTGGTGGCCATGCGCACGAATAATGGTTTCATGCAGGAACTGGCCAGCCTCATCATTCAGAAGCGAGTTCGGCAATTCATCGATCAGAAGAATTGGCGCTTCGTGCAAATAGGCACGCACCAGTCCCAGACGAATGGCCATGGCGGATGGCAGGCTGATTGAATCCGGCCCTTGACCAATCTTGGTGTTCAGGCCGCTGTGCAAATTCTGAACTTCGCCCAAAATACCGGCCTGTTCCAGCGCCATATTGATTTCTTTGTCCGTCGCCAACGGGTTGGCAAAGCGGATATTGTCCGCAATCGATCCATAGAAAAACTCCGGCGATTGCGGAACATAGGCAATGTTGCGGCGCAGATCGCCGTAATCCAGTTGGCGAATATCAAACCCATCAATCCGGATACTGCCCGCCTGCGGGATGTACATTTTCTTGATCAGTTTCAGAACCGAGGTTTTACCCGCGCCATTTTCGCCGGTAATGGCACAAATTTCGCCCGGTTTCACATCAAAGGTCAGGCCCGCGAAGACCGGGTTCTGGTCTTGATCATATTTCAATCCGGCATTGATAAAGGTCACACGGCCACGCATATGACCCGGACGGGCAGCATTGCGGTTGGCTTGGTCTTCCGTATCAATATCGATCAGAGAGTTAATTTGACGCACGCTGTTGCGCAATTGTTCCAGACGCGGAACCATTGTGCACAGGCTGTAGAACGGGGTCAGGACGCGCCAGACCAGGATCATGCTGGCCACCAGCGCACCGGTGGTCATCACACCATCCCAGATCAGATGCGTACCGAAATACACAACCGCAACGGCGGACAAAATGGTAATGGCATGCCCCAGCGTTTCACCAATATTCCCGGACCAAGCCAGTTTGAACTGCGCCATGGCTTCACGGCCAGACAAATCACGGAATTTTTCCATCCAGATATTTTGCAGACCGTTGGCGCGAATATCCTCCAGCTTGTCAAACGTATCCAAAGCAAATTGCTGGCGGGCCGAGCTGGCTTTTGCGGCCAGACGAATGACCACTTTCACACGCTGCCATGTGATGTAGGCCAGAATGGCGTACAAAACCATCATAAACACAGGAACCAGAGCCAACGGCCCCGCAATAAACGCAATGGCCAGCAAGGCAATAATCATAAACGGCATTTCCAGAACCGACAGGAAGGCGGATCCAGAGAAGAAGTCACGCACGGATTCAAATGTTTTAATACGCGCCACCTGTGACGGGATCGGGGCCCGTTCGATATAAGACGGCGACAAATTCATTAAATGCTCAAAAATGCGATTGCTGACAATATTGTCCAACCGTCCGCCCAACCACGACAGACCATGGGACCGAATGGTGCGCAACATCCATTCCGCGGCAATGGCAATCATCACCCCGGCGGTCAGCATCGGCAATGTTTCCAAGGCATGAGCCGACACAACGCGGTCATACACCATCATAATGAACAACGGCGTGGACAGCGCAATCAGGTTCAGCACAATCCCGGTGGCAAGGACTTGCCAGATCGTTCCGGAAAAACGGGTCAACAACGCGCGGAACCAGCTATGGCCCGTGCCCTTACGCATGAATTTAGACGTATATTCAAACGATTCATCATAGGTGGTGAATTTAATGGCCTTGCCACTCATCCCACCGCGTTTGCCGTTTGTATCTTTCATCCGGTGTTGTTCGCCGTCATAAATACGGCTGCCCGGCAGGATAACGAACGGGGTTTCCGTTTCGCCGTCCGGAATAAACAGGCACGGCTTCACACGGTCATCAACATTATTGATGGATGATTCAAATGTACTGGCCCGGAACCCCAGATTGGCCATCGTGTTCATAAAATCAACACGGTCCATTTGACGTTCCGGCGCAGATAAAGATTCCGCAATGCGGTGAAATTTAATATCCGGATCAATGGCCAGCAATGTCATGCACAGTGACCGCTCCCATGCACCCTGATGCACACCACGGTTTTGCCCGGACCATGTCGTTTCCTGCAAACGCTGCATCAATCCATCCAGTGCGGCAATCTCGGACGTGGATTTTATTTGTCCGTCGTTAATATCGCTGTACCGGGTTTTTGACCGCTGGGGCGCGGCCATCATACCTGTGATTTTCGAAGCGGATGTCATGCGCGTAACTCCAGATCATAAAGGGATGTGCGTTCATCCATTTGCGGGATCAGCCCATTGATATCCAGACGATAGTGCCGATCACACAGAGACGTCATGTTACGGTCATCACTGACCATAATGATGGATGCCTTATGTTTCAGACGGCCCAGCATGGTGTGTACGGCACGATATCCGTCGCGGTCCAGGTTGCGGTCAGCATCGTCAAACAAAATCACTTTGGGGTGACCGGCCAGCGCGCGCGCAATGGCAATGCGTTGGCGCAAACCCGGTGGCAAAACATCGTTTTCTGTCCCTTCAACCCACGTATCAAACCCTTTGGGCAAGGCAGAAACGTCACGATCAATCCCCAGCATGGCGGTCACGGCACGCACGTCGGATTCCGGCACCATGCCAAAGCGGGTCAAATTGTCACGGATACGGCCACGGAATAACGTTCCTTTGGTCGGAATATATCCGATATGGCTCAACAAATGACCATCGGGGAACACGGACGGATGAACCCCATCAACCAGAACTTCACCTTCCTGCGGACGATAAAGACCAACGATCAGTTTCAGCAAAGCCGTTTTACCCGCACCATGCGCGCCGGAAATGCGGATCGCCTGACCGGGGTGCAGGGCAAGGTCAACATCGCGAAACAACCACGGCGATGCATCCGTATAACGGAAACCAACAGAACGCAGCTCAACAATACCCTGCGACATCGGTGTTTCTACACTCTGATCTCGCGCGACCTGCGGCATGTGCAACAATGTATTGATTTTGTCGCGGGCCACTTGGTAATCCTGATACCGGATCCACAGGCCCAGAACTTTCTGTGCCGGCAACATCAAACGACCGGACAGCAGAATGGCGGCAATCATACCGCCGGACGACATGCGGCCCGTCACAACCATCCATGCGCCACCGGCAATCACGGCGGCTACGATCAGACTGGCAAAAACGTTGGCACTGTTAAACGACTTGGCCGTTTCTTCGGTCACGGCGTAGTTTGCCAGTGTCGTATTATATTGAATTTTTTCATAACGGCGTTGGAATACTTTTTCCAGCGCGAAAGATTTCAACGTGTGAATGCCCTGCAATGTTTCAATCAGGAAGTTGTAACGGGCATCGTCATCTTCCTCACGGTCATGCAAGGCGGCTTTCAAACGCACGCCATGAAACACGGACGAAATAATGAACAGGGTCAGAATGGCCACGGGGATTAAAACCAATCCACCCGCAATATAAATAATCGCGGCCAGATACACCGGAATGAACAACGCATCAATGACGGTGACCAGAATGCTGCCGTTCTGGAAGTCTTTAATTTTACCAACGGCGGCCAGACGGTTCAGGGCTTCCCCTGTCCCCATCTGGTTTACGGCGGATAATTCCGCATTCATCATCTGGCGAATGGCGGCAACGGATGTGCGGTGTTCAAAGGATGCAGAACTCCACCCCATGACATAGGCCCGCCCCATGCGCAGGACGGTTTCCAGCATGATGGCCACCAAAATGCCGGCAATCAAAACCGACAACGTGCCACCATCAGGGTTCGGCAAAATCCTGTCATAGACCTGCAAGGTCAGAAACGGCAGAGCCAGAGACAGAATATTGATGCACAATGTTGGCAGAACCAGCGTGCTGAACGCATAGCGCCCAGGAAACAGGCCTGCCCGTATATCGAGTGAATCGCGCATGCGAAACCTCCGCCGATTGAGGAATTTTGAAAAACCTAGTTACACACGTTTTATTTAGCCGAAGAGACCGCCGAGCAGACCACCGCCGCCACCGCTGGCCGCATCGTCGTTTCCGCCGCCAAGAATGCCGCCCAGCATTCCCAAGCCATCAGCCACAATACCTTCTGGTTCTGGCAACAAGCCGCCACCAAGTGCACCGTCCATCAGACCGCCACCAAGGGCACCATCCAACAGACCGTCACCAATGCTGGCTTCGGGCCACAGACTGCCACCATCACCGCCAAGACCGCCCAACAGATCGCCGCCAAGCAGATCACCTGCAAGGCCAGCAATATCCGCATCAATGCCACTATCCTGATCCGGTTCCGGATTGAACAAATCAAGCTCAAGATCAATTGCGTTCTCAAGTGTTCCCAGCAGATCATCTGTGATACCGCCAATGTTGCCACTGGTCAGATCATCAACAATACCGCTGACATCAACACCAATGTCGACATCACCAATGATGTTTTCAACCGGGTCCAAAACGGCATCAACCGCGATATCCTCCATACCACCCAGATTCAGGCCGGTATCGATATCAAGATCCGTGTCGGCACCGCCCGCTTCGGGATTGGGATTGTTCAACAATCCTCCCAACAGGCCATCATCTCCGGTAATACCGCCCAGTAAACCATCGTCGCCAATGATGCCGCCAAGCGGATCATCACCACCGATATCGCCACCCAGCAGATCGCCAAGCAGGTCACCGCCCAGCCCATCACCAAGCTCGCCGCCGATAACTTCATCAACGATACCGCCAACACCATCATCACCGCCCAGCAAGTCGCCCAAGAGATCGCCACCAAGGCCATCACCTAGATCACCACCAAGCAAATCATCGACAACACCGCCAATGCCATCGTCACCACCGAGAAGATCGTCCAACGGACTATCATCCAGCAGATCGCCGCCAATGCCGCCAATCAGGCCATCATCACCCAGGACGCCATCAACAATATTGTCCAGACCGCCATTGTCACCACCGGCCAACAAATCGCCCAGCGTATCGCCAACATGGCCCGTAATACCCTCATCGCCACCCAGCAGATCACCGCCAAGCGTGTTTTCAAGGATATCGCCAACCGGACTGTCATCACCCAACAAGCCATCGGTCAGATCGTCAAGACCTGTGCCTTCCAGCAATGTGTCACCAGCAAGATCGCCAATAACACCACCCAGACCATCTTCACCACCGGTCAGATCGCCCAGCAACCCATCCAACGGTGTATCGCCCAGGGCACCAGATACGGCATCACTCAATCCGCCCGTGATATCGGTCAGGACATCACCAACAGGATCCAGCAAACCATCACCCAGTGTTTCATTTAATGTTTCGGTTAGACCACCGGCCGTTTCCAGCAATCCGCCAGTCAGGTCGTTGTCCAACAAACCACCCGTCACGTTTTGCAACGGATCACCCACGGATTCGCTCAACGCTTCCAGCAATCCAGTGGTAATTCCATTGACACCATCGGACAGTGGAGCCGTTGCATCCAAAAGCGGATCCAGCAACGGGGCCAAAGGCTCCGTCAACGCATTGGTGGACAATAATGTTGTATCGAGGTCAGGCAGAATATCGCCCGCCGTAATCAGTCCCAGCGTCAAGTCCGGAATATCCAGAGCCGAGCCTGTCAGAAGACCATTGATAACGCCGTCAATATCAAGGCCAATATCAATGTCACCCAACAATCCCTCAACAACGTCCAAGGGGACATCAATCGCCAGATTGCTCAGGATATCAAGGCCTTCCAGCCCCAGACCCAGAGCATCAAGCCCCAGATCAACGAACAGGTCGCGGTCACCTTCCGTGCCACCCAGCAATCCATCCAGAAGATCGATCACGTTCACAGGCAACATATCGCCCAGCAACGTGTCCAGGATCGGGTTCACGTCATCAATGATTCCGCCCAGCAGTTCTTCAACCGGGTCCAGCAGAGGCCCAATCTCAACCGGGATCAGTTCGATACCGCCAATCAACGCATCAATAATCACTTCCGGATTTGGCAGAATGCCATCATCGAAATCCAAAACATCGCCCAGAATGGCATCAATATCGATATCAATGTCGCCCAGAACATATTCCAGCGGATCAAGGTTGGCATCCAGATCGATATCAATAATGTCAGAATCCACATCCGTGGTCAGGTCGACGTCACCATCCGGGCCCGGAGGTGGTGGATCGTCTGGTGGGTCGCCATCATCACCGTCGTCACCATCATCACCGTCATCGCCATCGTCACCATCATCGCCGTCGTCGCCGTTATCACCATCGCGGCCATTTTCGGCGGTTTCAGTGTTGTTATTATTGAATGTTTCGCTGGCGCCATTGGTGTCATAAAATGATGCACCCAACGCGCCGACATTGGAGGCAAAGTTGCCTTCACCACCGCCGCCGCCACCATTCAGCAAGGCATCATTGTTGCCCGGCTGGTTCACCAGAAATGCCAAAGCCGCATCCGCATCATCGCCACCAAATCCCGGAATTGCACCGATAGCGGCGCCATCACCGCCCGCGCCAGCCTGATTTCCAGCCAGACCGGGGACATCATCAAACAAATCTGTAATGGATTTATTGCTGAACGGATCACTCGTCATCGCGGCATCATTCGTCTGCTGCGTTTGCGCAATCATGTAATTCAGGTTCCCAGAGCCAGACAGCCCTTCGGTCACACCATCAATATCATCAGCCGCATACAAATCCGCTTTCAGCGCAGACGCAGGTATATCAGACTGAAAATCAAAGAAGCTGCTATCCGCGCCCAATGCCGGTTCGGGATTGTTGGCAGTTGTAATTGTGGTATCGCTTGCCATTTTTACGCCCCTGGGTTCAAACTCAAAACGAATGATCTCAGGGTGAGGCTTGCAACCGCTGTGCCAGCTTACAAACTTGGGGTTTTCTATGGTTTAGGCATACAACTATGCGAAGGTGTGTGCAGGATGCGATGAATCACTCCGATCTTGCATCCGCGATATCCTTAAAATGCTGGATAGTTTTGTATAAGGCCACAATGTGCCTGCATTTATGCCGTCTTTTCGCCGGCTTTTGCCACATTCGCGTTTTGCTCTGCAGTTTTAACGCCTTCTGCAATTTGCTTGCGCTGATAAACCAGTGACAAGAAGTCAGCCGTAATCGCCGCCGCTACGTCGCTGGCCGTTTTCGTTTGCGTGAAGATTTTCGCTTTATAAGATACGTGCCCCAGATCGCTGGTTTTCAAACTGATCTGCGGATCAGCGTCCGGCAGGTCGACACCGCTTTTGCGTTCAACCCGGCGGATATATTTCTGCGCATCTTCACGCCCCGGTGCCGTATGCTTCTCAATCACGTCACGGAATAACGGCAATAAAATTGCCGGATCGTCCGTATTGGCCGGAATTGTCACGGACAAATCCTGAAACATGTGGTTTTTCGAGAAATTGGCGTTCTCGACTGTTGCTGTGAACAATTTCCCGTTCGGGATGGCGATAACCTTGCCCGTGAACTGGTACCCGGTCTGGCCCGCTTCAATTTCCTGCACCTTGGTGGTGAAGGCATCAATATCCATGACTTCGCCACGGACATTATCAATGATGACCCAGTCACCCACTTTATAAGGCTGCGTGCTGACCCGGAACAAAGACCCCATCAGGCACAGGATCATTTCCTTGGTCGCAACAACCAGTGCCACGGCAAAGGCGGTAATGGACAGGGCGAAGGTATGGATCTGGGTGGACCAGATCATCATCAACCCGATCAGAACCAGAACCCACGCCCCGTTGCGGATGCGGTTGATCCAGCGGCGCTGTTCCTTGCTCAATATCTCGGACTGGCGGCGGATCACCCGGACCAGCAATGTCCGCGCAACCAGAATAACCGCAATGAATATAGCGGAGGTTACAAGCTCATAAGCCCAGGCGGGTATTGTTTCCATGATGTGCTCTGTTTACCGTCGGAATGGTTTTCTTATTGTTGGGCAACAGAAAACCATGAAATTGTGCAATCAATATGGCGACGCCCCATCGAAAAACGCATGGCACCCCTCTCTATATGTGCATGCCAAGCCTACGCCACCCTTACAGGCGGGCGGTCATGGCCCCCTCGACCGTTTTCTGCAATTGGTCAAAATCGACGGGTTTGGCCAGATAGGCATAGGGTTTCAGGTCCGCGACCTCGTCCCGGTCCCGTTGATCGCTCAGGGCGGTCAGGAAGATAAAGGGCACATCCCGGTACTGTGGGAAAACGCCCCGTATCCGGGCCAGCAATTCGGTCCCGCTCATGGCAGGCATCATCCGGTCACAGATGATCAGGTCGGGTTCATACACCTGCAATAACTCCAGCCCCTCGCTGCCATTCTCGGCGGCGACGACCTTGTATCCCTGCATCGATAATTCATCCTGCAGCAAGGCGACCAGATCGCGTTCATCCTCAACCACCAGAATGGTGCCGCGGGACCGGGATGGAAAAGACGAAAAAGAACCAGATGGCATAATTACGCAGCACTCCCATTTCTCAAATCAGGTACAATAATTTTAATCATTGTACCCTGCCCCATGACGCTTTCAACATGAATGCGTCCCCCCATCAACTGCACCAGATCACGCACCAGTGACAGACCAATGCCCGTCCCCGGAATACCCGATGCGGTGCTGGCGCGGAAATAACGATCGAAAATTTTGTCAATTTCCGATTCCGGAATGCCCACGCCATTATCCTGAATACTGACCTCAATATCGGCCCCATTCACGCGGGCCGTTACCTGAATTATCGGATCATTCTGTGAAAACTTCACCGCATTCGCCAGAATATTGGTGCAAACCAGCGTCATCATTTTGCGATCCTGCCGCACGGATGCGGGCAATCCGGTGACATCGCATGAAATTTTATGGGCGCTGGCCAATTCGGCCTGCTCATCACACAATTCGGTGATCAATGCGGATAAATCGAATTCTTCGGGATGTGGTTCCATCTTCCCCGTGGTCAACAGGCTGGATGACAAAACGCTTTCCATCATATTCACCAGACGCGATACCGCGCTGCGGATTGTTTTGGTGCGGTTGCGAATGGTGTCCGCATCAATCTGATCCGCCCGGCGCTGTAAAATCTGGGCATGGCCGTCGATGATGGTCAGCGGCGTGCGAAATTCATGGCTGACCATCCCGATAAATTGTTTTTGCAGGGCGCTGGCTTCCTGTTCTTTCTCCAACGCCTCCGACAGCTCCTCCGTCTTTTCCCGCAACTCTTTTTGCTGGGCGCGGTAATCGGTGATGTCGGTTGTTGTGATAATCGTCCCCTGATCATCCGGCAGCGGCGTGGCCTTGCAGCGCCAGATCCGCCCATCCGGTAACGGGAATTCAATCTGCCCCTCTAGGTTCAACCAGAATGCCGCCGATAATTCGTAGATTGGATGATCCTCGGTCAGGCCATGAAATTCAAAGGCCAGATTAAAGGCATCCGCCACAGGCAGCCCCCGCACCAGACGGCTGGCATAGGGACCATAGAATCGCTTGTAATGTTCACTGACGAAGAACAGGCGTTTTTCATTATCAAAGACGATAAACGCATCCGGGCTGGCCGCCAGAGAGGCCCGGAATCGCCGGTATTCGTCCCGCTGGAAGGCGTTTTTCTGGCGCACGCGCCCCTTTTCCAGCTTTACAATCAATATGTTACGAAAATCAGCACAGGTCAGCATCTCCAGATTAAAGATGGTGTCAAACCCGGCCCCCAGATGGCGCAGACGTGCCGGGATATCAGATTCTGGGTCGATTCCCATGATTTCCGCCGGAATATCCGGACGGGTGGTGAATCGGCGGGCCAGATCGGCGTTTTCCCCATCCGCCCCAATGACAACAACGATCAAAACCGCCTTCGGGGCATATTCATCAAGTTCTTGAATTGTTTGCGGAAATTCGATTTTTACGTCCTGCCCGCTTAGCTGCGACCACAAAATCCGGCCCATCTGGTGGTCCGGCGTATCCCCGTAAATCAGGATAAGGCTTTGATTTTGTTCGCTGACTGCGGCTGGCATAGGGTTCCTCACGCCCCTTATCATGCATAAAAATGCTTAATAAAAAGAGTGGCTTGTGCTAAAAGATACCCCGTATCGATAAAAGATACGAATGTGCGATACATTTACTTGACAGAACCAGACCGGCATGTATATTTCGCACCTCTAAATCCGGATAGAAAACCAAGGATTAATACCATGTTTGCAGTGATCCGCACCGGCGGTAAACAGTACCGCGTTGCCAAAGATAACAAGATCGAGATCGAGAAAATCGATGCGAAGGCCGGCGAAACCGTGACCTTTGAAAAGGATGATGTTCTGTTCGCCGATGGCGGAAAGAAAGCCACCGTAATCGCTAAAGTGATCGAACAGATCCGTGGCGACAAGGTTGTCATTTTCAAAAAGAAGCGCCGCCAGAACTATCGTCGTCGCAAAGGTCACCGCCAAGAGCTGACCCTGATCCAGATCACGGACGTGAAAGCCGCTTAATTCGGCTTCGCACGCAAAGAACAACGCGTTTTAAGAGGATTATAAAATGGCACATAAAAAAGCAGGCGGTAGTTCCCGGAACGGTCGTGACTCCGCTGGTCGTCGTCTTGGCGTAAAACGCTACGGTGGTGAATCTGTTCTGGCTGGCAACATCATTGTTCGCCAACGCGGAACCGAATACTTCCCGGGCAAAAACGTCGGCATCGGCAAAGACCACACGCTGTTCGCGCTGGTTGAAGGCGAAGTTCTGTTCAGCCACGGTCGTACCGGCCGTCGCATGGTGAACATCGTCCCGGCAAACGACGCATCTGCCGCTGCCGCCGCTGAATAAGGCGCAGCCCTAAAGTTTTTGGAGGGGGGAAGGTCGTAAACCTTTCCCCCTTTTCTTTGCAAAACGAAAAGTAAAAACGATGAAATTTCTCGACGAAGCAAAAATCTATCTGCAAAGCGGTTCCGGTGGCCCCGGATGCGTCAGCTTTCACCGTGAGAAATTCGTCGAAATGGGCGGCCCCAACGGCGGCGACGGCGGCAAAGGCGGCGACATCATTTTTGAATGCGTGAAAGACCTGAACACGCTGATCGACTTCCGTTACACCCAGCATTTCAAAGCCGAACGCGGCCACCATGGCCAAGGCCGTGACCGCACCGGCGCGGGCGGCAAAGATGTCGTCGTGCGCGTTCCCGTCGGCACGCAAGTGTTGGACGAAGACAAAGAAACCGTTCTGGCCGACTTTACCGTCGCTGGCGAACGCGTCGTGTTTATGCGCGGCGGCGATGGCGGTTTTGGTAACGCCCATTACAAAAGTTCCACCAACCAGGCCCCCCGTAAATTCACCCCCGGCTGGCCCGGCGAAGAACGCGCCGTCTGGCTGCGCCTGAAACTGATTGCGGATGCGGGCCTAATTGGCTTGCCGAATGCTGGTAAATCTACATTCTTGGCGGCAACCACCGCGGCAAAACCGAAAATTGCCGATTACCCGTTCACCACACTGCACCCCAATCTGGGCGTGGTGCGATCGGCTGATAACACTGAATTCGTTCTGGCCGATATTCCCGGCCTGATCGAAGGCGCACACGAAGGCCACGGCCTCGGCACACGCTTCCTCGGCCACGTTGAACGCACGGCCGTTTTGCTGCACATCATCGACGTGACGCAAGATGACGTGGTTGGCGCATATCACACCATTCGCACGGAACTGGAAGCCTATGGCGGCGGGCTGGCTGAAAAGGCCGAGATTATCGCCCTGAATAAATGCGAAGCCATGGGCCCCGAAATGTCGGCGGATCAAGCCAAGCAATTGCAGGCCGTCGTCGGCGACCAAAAAATCTACCAGATTTCCGCCGTCTCCGGCGAAGGCGTCCGCGACGTCCTCTTCGCCCTCAGCGCCGCCATCCGCGCGTACCGCAAGGAAGAAGAAGAACGCGAAACCGGGTACAAACCGGAAGTCTACGCCGGCCCCAACGCCGACGGGCAGTAAATCTCCATTTGCATTCCCGCGTTATCACCCTTGTCATCCCCGCGCAGGCGGGGATCCGGCAACAAATATGTGTGCGGCAAAGCCGCGCGCTTTACTTTCTCGCCAGATGCCCGCCTAAAGCGGGCATGACACCGTGGTAAAAACGGCGTAGCATGGTGACAAATCAATCCACCCCTCACAAACAGTGGCTCCCATGCGCACCGACACCCCCAAAACCATCCTCCTGAAAGATTACCAACCGCCGAAATACAAGGTTGTGGACGTTCATCTGGATATCCGGATTTTTGCGGGCAAGACGCTGGTGAAGGCCACGACGCATTTCACCAAAAACCATGACGGCGCCGAACCGCTGGTTTTGAATGGCGAGCGTTTGAAGTTGGTATCCGTTGCCATCAACGGTGCGGCCACAACCGATTACAGTGTGGATGATAAAACTCTGTCCATCCCGCACCCCGGCAATGATTTCACCCTGAGCGTTGAAACAGAAATCTGCCCAGAGGAAAACACCGCGCTGGAAGGCCTGTACATGTCCGGCGGGAATTATTGCACCCAGTGCGAAGCCGAGGGCTTCCGCACCATCACCTATTTCCCCGACCGCCCCGATGTGATGACCATTTTCACCACCCGGGTTGAGGGCGACAAGAAAACCTGTCCCGTTTTGCTGTCCAACGGCAATTTGATTGAGGAAGGCGATTGCGGCGATGGCCGCCATTACACGGTCTGGAACGACCCGTTCCCGAAACCCTGCTATCTGTTCGCGTTGGTCGCGGGCGATCTGGTGCATATCCGCGATTCATTCACCACCATGTCGGGGCGCATTGTCGATCTGCGCATTTATGTCCGCGCGGGCGATGAAAACCAATGTGACTGGGCCATGGAATCCCTAAAACGTTCGATGGAATGGGACGAAAAAACCTATGGCCGCGAATACCAGCTCGACCGGTTCAACATCGTCGCGGTCAGCGATTTCAACATGGGCGCGATGGAAAACACATCGCTGAACATTTTCAACACCGCCCTCGTCCTCGCCCGGCCCGAAACCGCCACCGATATGGATTTCGAACGGGTGGAGGGCGTGATCGCCCACGAATATTTCCACAACTGGACCGGCAACCGCGTCACCTGCCGCGACTGGTTCCAATTGTCGTTGAAAGAAGGCCTGACCGTTTTCCGGGATCAGGAATTTACCGCCGATATGAATTCGCGTGGCGTCAAACGCATCGATGACGTCGTCCGCCTGCGCAATATGCAGTTCCCGGAAGATGCCGGCCCGATGGCCCACCCGATCCGCCCGGACAACTACATCGAAATCAACAATTTCTATACCCTGACCGTCTATGAAAAGGGTGCAGAAGTCATTCGCATGCAACACACCTTGCTGGGCGATGATAAATACCGCAAAGCCACCGATCTGTATTTCGATCATTATGACGGCATGGCCGTCACGTGCGATGATTTCCTGCAATGTATGCAGGATTCATCCGGTGTCGATCTGTCCCAATTCAAATTGTGGTATTCCCAAGCCGGAACACCGGAAGTAACCGCCGAAGGCCATTACGATGCCGCGGCTAAAACCTATCACCTGACCCTGTCCCAAACTGTACCGCCCACACCGGGCCAGCCGGATAAAAAACCAATGCACATTCCGGTGATGGTTGGTTTGGTCGGCCCGAACGGGCATGATCTGGACCAGCAATTGCTGGAATTGAAAGACGCCAAACAAACCTTCACGTTTAAGAACGTTGCGGTGAAACCAGTACCGTCAATCCTGCGCGGTTTTTCGGCCCCGGTGAAATTGCACACGAATTTGAGCGATGATGATTACCGCTTCCTGATGGTGCATGATTCCGATGGGTTCAACCGTTGGGAATCCGGCCAGATCCTCGCCCTGCGCATGATGGGACGGATGATTGACACGGTGGAATCCGGTGGCGCGGCTCTCACCGACCCGGCCTTCATCGACTCTTACGGGTTGATGCTGGATCAGGCCAATGCGGGCAATGCCGACCGCGCGTTGATGGCGCGCGCTTTGTCTCTGCCCGATCTGGCGATTATCGCGCAACAACGCAAAATCGTTGATCCGGACCCGATTTTCACGGTTCGCCGCCGTGTCCTGCACGATCTGGCCGCCCGCTACCGTGACCAGATTCAGGCGATTTACGATTCCTGTAACACGCCCACGACCTACAGCAACGACGCAGAATCCGCCGGACGCCGCGCGTTGAAAAATGTATGCCTGCGTCTGCTGATGAAAGGCCCGAACCCACCGGTTTCACTGGCGCGCCAGCAATATGAATCCGCAAACAACATGACCGACCGCGTGGCGGCCCTGTCGGTTCTGGCGGAGACGGATGGTGCGGACCGCGATGCGGTGTTTGATGATTTCTTCAAACGGTTTGAACAATACCCGCTGGTCATCGATAAATGGTTCAGCCTGCAGGCCTCCGCCCCGATCCCGTCCACGTTGGACCGGATCGCGACACTGAAAGACCACCCGGCCTTCACCCTGCTCAACCCGAACCGTGTGCGGTCTTTGTTCGCGGCCTTTGCCATGAATAACCCGGTGTGTTTCCATGCCAAAGACGGGCGCGGCTATGATATCCTCACCGATGCCATCATCGCCCTGAACACCAAAAACCCGCAAATCGCCGCGCGTTTATTAGGGCCTTTGCGCGAATGGCGCCGTTATACGCCGGATCGTCAGGCAAAGATGAAAGCAGCGCTGGAGCGTATTCTGGCCCAGGAAAACCTGTCCCCGGATGTGTTTGAAATTGTCAGCAAGACGTTGAAGTAAGAATCAACCACGGATGGACACGGATAAACACGGATTTTTCCGTCATTCCGGCGCAGGCCGGAATCCATACGATCTATTGAGTGGATCCCGGCCTTCGCCGGGATGACGAATGGCGGGGTTTCAGCCCTTTATTCGTGTTTATCCGTGTCCATCTGTGGTTTTAAAAAGTATTCGCGCTGAGCCGTTGTGTTTGCAAATAATCCCGCAACACATCCAATCCACGCCCGCCATCATACGGCACACAAATACGCTTATCCGCGACATAAGGTGCCAGAGGGAGCGGTGCGCCTACGCCAGTTTCACGCGAAATGCGAATTTGCGGTGTGGCATCGGGCGAATCCGTATCCGGCACGATCACGTCCGTGGGTGTAAACCCCATCCGTTCAACGAATTTCAACGTCACCGCAATCCAGTCGCGATTAAGCAGAGATTGCGCCCGCGCATCCCCTTGTGCGGCCTGTTTGGCCATCACGCGGAATTTGCGTTGCGCCAACCCAACGCCCAGTTCAGTAATCACCCGCGCCCGGCCCATGGCGGCGGATGCGGCGGTGATGTCGTCATACATAAACCGGAACAACGATAAATCACGCAAATCGGCCGGATCGGCGATGATGGTTTCTTCCACCTTCGTACAATCCATCCGGCGGGTTTGCGTGTCACGGGACAGATGCAGAAAACGGCTATAGGCTGCGGGCACGCCATCCTTCATGGTGATGGTTTGGCGGTACCGCATATCCCCGGCCATTTCCCGGTCGTGGTAATCCTTCACCACATTGAACATCAGCGTCGCGCCGACCCAGTTAAATTCCCGGGACAGACGTTTATACCATCCCTTCACCGCATCATAATCCCCCAACGCTCCGGCATGGTCATGCAGGATCGCGGTCATACCCTCGCCCTTAGCGGCGGCAAGATCGCGCAACAAGGCATCGGGAATGGTAAAGGGGCGTGTGTTCAGGGTCATCAATTAAACCTTATGAAAACAGAAAATCGACCATGCCAGCCCTATCCACAGGGGGCAAGAAAAATCCCCAAAACCACAACCGCGTCATTGCCCGGTTTATCCGGGCAATCCATGGATCCCCCGGATAAACCGGGGGATGACGCAGCGTTGATGTCTGTTCAAACCATCGGCCCCCCATTAAAAAACACCTTATGTCCTGTTCATTCGATCTGGAAGACGGTTTCAACGGCCCCGTATGCGGGCTGGACGAAGCCGGGCGCGGCCCGCTGGCTGGCCCGGTTGTGGCGGCCTGTGTCCATGTCCCGCCCGCCGCCCGTAATCTGGATTTCTGGGCCGGGGTGAATGACAGTAAAAAGCTGACCGCCAAGAAGCGCGATGCCCTGTTCGACCTGATCCTCACCCATTGCGTCTGCGGCATTGCCGAGGCCAGCGTCGATGAAATTGACCAGATGAACATCCTGCGCGCCAGCCTGCACGCCATGACCAAGGCGTTTGAGGTGGCCGGAGGGCAGCCAGGCTGGAAAGCCTTGGTCGATGGGAACCAGAAACCCAAACTCCCCTGCACCATCCAGACGGTGGTAAAGGGAGATTCCTTAAGCCGCTCCATCGCCGCCGCCAGCATTCTGGCGAAGGTCACACGGGACCGGATCATGGAGAGCCTATGCACCCAATACCCGGTCTATGGCTGGAGCAAGAATGCGGGCTATGGCACGGCCATTCACATGGCCGCCATCGCCGAACATGGTATCACCCCCCATCACCGGCAAAGTTTTGCGCCGATTAAAAAGGTTGCTGGCGCGGCCCGCTAACGGACTCAAAAACCACGGAAATCTGACTCCGTTCTTCTTTTGTTTTGGACTCAAGACTCACCCATAACGCACTGACTCTACACATTGAATCGAATTTAAGTGTTGACGGGGAATCGCCAATGATTCATGATTCTGGGATTACTTATCCACAGAACAGGCACAATCATGGCTCCGAAGAAAACCACCGGCAAAACCACTACAAAAACCTCGGTCACCAAGGCAAAAACAACAAAAAAGCCATTGGAATCAAACGGTATTTTGCCCCTGAACACCATTCAAAAGGGTGATTGCGCGGCGGTGATGCGGTCTTTGCCCAAGGGGTCGGTGGATATGATCTTTGCCGATCCGCCTTATAACCTGCAATTGGGGGGCGAATTGCATCGCCCGGACAATTCCAAGGTCGATGCCTGTGATGACCATTGGGATCAATTCTCTAGCCTGAAAGCTTACGATGATTTCACAAGAGACTGGCTCTCGGCTGCGCGCGATTTGCTGACCGATGACGGGTCAATCTGGGTCATTGGCAGCTATCACAACATCTTCCGCCTGGGCGCGATCCTGCAGGATCTGGGGTTCTGGGTGCTGAACGACATTGTCTGGCGCAAGGCCAACCCGATGCCCAATTTCCGCGGCCGCCGCTTTACCAACGCGCACGAAACCCTAATCTGGGCCGCCAAATCCGAAAAATCCAAATACCGCTTTAACTATGACGCCATGAAAGCCTTGAACGAAGACGTGCAAATGCGCAGCGACTGGTTCCTGCCGCTGTGCACGGGCGGCGAACGGTTGAAGGATGATAACGGCGAAAAAGCCCACCCGACCCAGAAACCGGAAGCCCTGCTCTACCGCGTACTGATGGCCTCGACCCTGCCGGGCGATACGGTTTTGGACCCATTCTTTGGCACCGGCACCACAGGCGCCGTGGCGAAAAAGATGAAACGCAACTGGATCGGCATTGATCGTGAGGATTCCTATATCAAGGCCGCGACCAAGCGCATTGCCGAAACCAAGGCCGAAATCGACAATGATTTGCTGCAAACCGTGTCCAAGCGCGAGGAACAACGGATCCCGTTTGGCTGGTTGATTGAACGTGGCTTGCTGAAACCCGGGGCGGTTTTGACCGATTCAAAACATGAAATCACGGCCAAGGTCGGCGCGGACGGCAACCTTGTCACCGACACACCCGAAGGCGGCCAGCAGCGCGGATCCATCCACCGCATGGGCGCCGCAGCCCAAGGCGCGCCGTCCTGCAACGGCTGGACCTATTGGCATTACCGTGATGGCAAGAATTACCAACCCATCGACAATTTGCGCCAGAAACTGCGCACGGAACTGGCCAAGCGCCCGGACGCGGCGGGCACCGAGGCAAGGACATTGCAGTAACCTTTTAAAGGTTACTGTTCCAGTCTCGTCGGGCTTAAAAGTGACTTTTCGTCCGATGGAATGATGGGCCCCGTATCTTCCGCCATAACGCCGTCAGGTCCGACCCGGCGACGTTTAATCCGGCCATTGGAGAAGTCTTCGGAATACATCAGCAGACGCTTGTCCTGATCGGCGAAAATTTCATAGCCGTCAATCTGGGAGAAGAACACGCCTTTCAACGGCCCCTGGCCGACGCGTCTGAATTCTTTGAATTGCAACATCGACACCTTTAGCCGCACAAAGGCGACGCGTTCATACGCCGCCATTTTCAGTTTCGGTGGCAACCCTTCATACTGCCGCATGGCTTCCTGCATATAAAATTCCGCCACTTCGGGCTTTACAGGAATATCCTTTAGATTAAAGGGGGATGTAAAATTCAGAACAAGATTTCGCGGATAGTTTTCAAGCATCCTTTTGGAACCGCAAATCTCTTCATTTGTCGCATTATAGCGTGTATCCAGACGCGTAACCCCCACAAACTGTGAATCTGGCTGGATCAGGAAACGTTCAGTCCCCAGATCATAACGGTCCAGATAAAGGGGCATAATCACTTCAAATTTCTGCGGATAGGTCCCCAGACTTTTTTGGATGGCATCGCGCGTTACCCGGCGAATTTCCTGCCATTCAAAATCGTTGTGATAAAATTTGCGATACATGTCGCATTCATTGATCAGCAGATAAGTATCAATATCCGCCTCACGGTCCAGACTGGGCAACCCAAGCGCCCAATACATCTTGGACAAATTCTCAATGCTCATCTCAATATATTGATCCGTGATCGGCTTCAGCTTGCCATCATCACCCATCAGCGGATCAGCAACCGGAGCAGCATCTACGACCGCATCCTGCGCCATCACGGCCTTGGGCGAGACCCCAACCAGCGCCATCACCATCAATGTCGGGATCACGCACAGGCGGGTCCGCATACTCACATCAGAGTTTTGAAAAAACATTCTATAAATCCCCTCTAAAAACCTGCACACCCCGCCAAGGATGACAGAATTATTTTAGAATACAAAGATTTACGAATTTTTTAAACACAGTTGGAAATCCGATTTCTGACAATGCGGCCAGCGTATGCCAGAATTGGCCGGGCTCCGGGGCAAAGCCCTTTTTGGCCCGGCACGCCACCCCGATCAGATCCAGATCGAAATGGGTAAAGGTATGGCGGATCGCGCCGGGATTATCCCGCACCCGTTCCAGCCCCGGATACCGGTCGGTGACATAATCGCTAATATCGGGCTTTTTCCGCCCCTTGGGCACCGGGCGATCGGCCCATTCCGTAGTGGGCAGACCAACCATGCCGCCCAGCATCCCGGTATCCGGACGCCGTTCCAGCAACACCGCATCCCCCGCAGGATTGGTAATCCAGTAAATCAGGCCCCAACGTTGCGGCTGGGCCTTCTTTGGCGCTTTGGCGGGTAAATCCGCCGCAATGCCCTGCGCCCGGCCCGCACACCCATCCCGCACCGGGCATAAATCACAGCGCGGGTTTTTCGGGATGCAGATGGTCGCCCCCAAATCCATCATCGATTGGGCAAAATCCCCCGGACGATCTGTGCGACCCTCGGCCAATCCAGCGGCCAAAGCGCGGATTTCCGGCTTTGATCCGGGCAATGGGTCGGTCACGGCGTAGTATCGGCTGATCACCCGGTCCACGTTTCCATCAATGACCGTCGCAGGCCGGTCAAAGGCAATGGCCGCAATCGCCGCCGCCGTGTAATCGCCAATGCCGGGAAGTTTTTTTAATTTTTCCAATGCGTTAGGAAATTTCCCTTTGTTTTCACGTGAAACAACCTGGGCGCATTTATGCAAATTTCTGGCCCGCGCATAGTACCCAAGACCCGCCCAAGCGGTCATGACCTCTTCCGACGGAGCCATTGCCAGATCATGAACGGTCGGCCACTTATCCACAAATTTTCCGAAATAGGGGATAACCGCCTGAACCGTGGTCTGTTGCAACATCACTTCGGACAGCCATACATGATACGGATTTGCCGTAAAACCGGGCTTTGCGCGCCATGGCAGAACCCGCGCATGAGTATCGTACCAGGCCAGCATTTGCGCCCGGAAAAGGTCAGTTTGGGCCCTTTCCTTTTTCTTGTGCGAAGGGCGCTGGATCGGCATAGTCGATGGCATGAGTCTCCGTCAGCTTTCAGAAGCGATCCCCAAGGTGACCGGCAAAATTTTCAGCCGGAAATATATCATGCTGGGCCGCCTTGTCACGCACTGGGCCGACATTGTCGGCGCGGATGTGGCCGATCGTTGCCATCCCGCTGAATTGCGATTCCGGAAAGTGCCCAACCAGAAGCACGCCGAAGTCTCGCTGGACATCGCCGCCGGGTCGGCCGATGCCACCCTGCTCCATTACCGTAAGGACTTGATTCTAGAGCGAATTAACCAGATTTTTGGCGAACAATTGGTGGCCGCCATCCGCTTCGTCCCCTTGGTGGTGAGCGAGCAGGATATGAAGAAACGCGCCTCTGCCCTGCGTCCCCGCAAACCCTTGTCGGCGACCCAGCACCTCGAACTCAATCAACTCCTTGAAAAAGTAGAAGATCCTGACATAAAAGAACGGCTGGCCCGGCTTGGAACTTCGATTTTACAAGACCGCCAAACCTAGGGTATAAGAATCCGACTTATCGAAATACGAGAGCAGACAAAAAACGTAACAGGGACAAACCTCGTTCTCATTACCAGACAGATACAAAGAGAGTAAAACCATGGCCCTATCGCCAAACGTCAATGTCATGCTCCGGGCTGCAGAAAAAGCGGCCCGTTCCCTGCTTCGCGATTTTGGCGAAGTCGAACAATTGCAAGTGTCGATGAAAGGCCCGGCTGATTTCGTGTCCGCCGCCGACCGTCGCGCTGAATCCATTATTTACGAAGAACTGTCCAAAGCCCGCCCGGACTTTTCCTTCCTGATGGAAGAAAGCGGCGAGGTTAAAGGCCGTGACGGTGAAAACCGTTTCATTATCGACCCGCTGGATGGCACCAACAACTTCCTGCACGGTCTGCCGCACTGGGCCATTTCAATCGGCTTGGAAACACGCGGTGAAATCGTCGCCGGGATTATTTATGACCCGATCAAGGACGAAATGTTCCGCGCGGAAAAAGGCGGCGGTGCGTTCGTCCGCAACAAACGCCTGCGCGTGTCTGGCCGTCGTGATCTGACGCTGTCGGTTATTGCTGGCGGGGCCCCGGCTCTGACCCGTGGTGATCGCCCGACCTATATGCGTCAATTGAACGCCATTTTGTCGCAAACGGCTGGTTTCCGCCGCAACGGGGCCGCTTCGCTGGATCTGGCCTATGTCGCCGCCGGACGGTTCGAAGGCTATTGGGAAGCCGATCTGAAGCCGTGGGATGTTGCCGCTGGCGCATTGATCGTCAAGGAAGCCGGTGGTTTCATTGGCACGATCAAAAATCCCGGCAAGGGCAACCCGATTTATGACGGCGATGTTCTGGCCACCAATGACTCGCTGTTTGAAACACTGCGCAAAATTTTGGCGAATGCGGCGAACGAATAACGCGCCGCATTCCACTCTTGTTTAAAGACGGCATAAAAGAATAAATTTTTTACAGGGAATACCGCCATGACATTATCGCGCACCATACTGACACTGATGACGGGGACAGCCATCGCCCTCGGCACGGTCGGGTATGGTTCGCACGCCATGGCGGCCGATAACGCCCTGTCTGCCGACGAATTGACGATGCAGGCTTTTGAACAGATGCAATCAGGCCCTGTGGCTGCGCCAAAAGCGAAAGCCCCAGCCGCCGCCGCACCTGCGACAAAAGCCCCCATGTCACTGACAGGCCCGTCTATGACGGGCCCAGCTATTGCCGTGCCCAGCAATGTTGGCGCGGTTTTATCGGGAGCAGCAAAACCGGTTGAACAAAAACCCGTCAAAGAACAACACGTTCGCGCCGTGGCCGCCGTTCCGCCGACAACCAATATCCGCAATATTCCGGCTCCGCGTACTGATGGGGTGGAAATTGATCTGGGTGTGTTGAGTGGTGATGCAGCGCCCCAGCCTGCGCCCATTCAAAAAACGGTTCAAAAACCGGTTCAGAAACTGGCGCAACCGAAACCCGTTGCGCCGATTATGGATGCACCGGCAACGATTGAAATTTCATCGGAAACACACCCTGCTAAAACCACAAAAAGCGCCGCGTTCTCCGGCATGCTGACGGCGCCGGAACCTGTGGCCGCACAAGCGCAACAAAAGCCTGTCATTGCACCCGCTCCGGTCCGTGTTCCGGTGCAAGCCCCGGCGCCGAAAATTGCGGCCGCCAAGATTGAAACACCAAAAACTGAAACGGTCGCCGTTGCGCCGTCTGAACCAGTTGTGAAGACGGTTCCGTCGAAGCCCATATCGGCACCCGCCCCGCAGCAATTGGCGCAAAAACAAAAGGTTGAAATCCGCGATGTGGTCGTTGCGGCCAGCGCCCCGAAACAGGGAACGGTCAGCAAAAACCCCGATGGATACACGGCCATCATTGCACCAAAGCCGCAAAATGCCCCCGTGCGCAAACCCGCACCGGAAGTCGTGAAGGCCGAGCCACCACCGCTGCCGCCGGAAGCCGAAAAAGTTATCGCACAAATCGAAAGCATGCCCGCCAATGCGCCCCGCGCACCGGATGTTGGCGCGACCACATCATTCCCGATCAGCATGAAGGGTAAAACCGATGCGCCGGGCATTGACCGCGTGTTGATGCAGACGGGCCGCATTGCGTCCGATACGATTACGTTGTCCAAAGTTCAATCGGCTGACCCGTCCGTTCCGCCGGTTCCGGCATCACCCGTTGCAACCGTGGCCGCAGCGCCGGCGCAAGAACAAACACCCGCACCGGAGAAAAAACCGGAAGCGCCCGTGGTTGCCGCCGTGGCCGTAAAAGAAACCGAAAAAGCGGTTGAAGAAACCCCGGCACCGAAAATTGTCGCCGAAAAGATTGTTGAGCCGGAAGAGGCCAAACCCGCGCCGATTATTCTGAGCAAAGCGCCGGACGCAGAAGAGCAACCGGAAGAGATCATCGCGGAAAAAGCGGAACCGATTAAAACACGCGTTATCAAAGTTCAGAAAATCGCAAAGAACGCACCAATTCCGGCAGAAAAACCGGCGGTTACAGCCAAAGTTGAAGAAGATCTCGTGGATGATAGCGCCGCCGATATGGCCGCCATTGCCCCGGCCGCAGGCGAACAAGAATCTGTAGCAACAGATGACGGTGCTGATGATGCAGCGGTTATTACCGCCGCCGAGGAACCCGTCGAAGAGCCCGCCGAAAAAATTGCGGTCAATGCCCCGGTTCCGGGACGCCGCCCGGCGATCCAGAACGCCTCGATTGAATTTGTTGAACGCGCCCGCCGCACCTATCAGGCTGGCGAAGTGTATCGTGTCGCCACACGTGGGGACGATGCGGACGTTGTTGCTGAAGAAACAAACACCCCGACCTATAAGGTCACCGCATCGTACAGCGGCGGCGCCGTTCCGGCCCCGACCTTAAGCGTTGCCGATCTGGGCAGTGACCCGCTGGCGCGTCAGGTTGTCGACATGTCGGCAGAAGATATCGCTGTGGCCCTGAACAACATCGAAACAGCCGCCGGCACCGGATCGATGATCAAAAACAATTCCGCCCGCCCGTATGGCACGGCGTATGACCAGATGCCCGTGGTGCAACGTGGTTTCATCTTCCGCCCGAAAGAGCGCGAAAAAGAAGCCGCCGCAGAGCGTGAAGCCATTGAACTGGCCCAGAACGAAGCGACCGTTGAGTCGGACACTGAACAGCCCCTCGTCACGTCCGAAGCACCCGTTACAACCGAAGCCCCCGTGCAAAAGCCGCGCACATTGGCCGTGCCCCCGCGCCCGCCCGTTGTGAACGAGCCAGAACCGGCGACGGAAGAGCCTGCGCAGAAACGCACCGAAGCCATCACGGATACGCAAATCGAAGAAACCGCCATGGTATCGGCGGAACGCCCGGACGCACCGCGCCCGGGGCGTAAACCGTTTGCGGAAAACGTCGTTGCTGAAACGGTTACCGCCGAAGACAGCGCCGCACTCAACACCATTGAGCCCGCCGCCAAGGGCGACAGCGCCGAAGAGTCTGTGACCGAAGACGTTCCAGCCGCCGCCGTTACCAGCGAAACCTCCCCCGTCAGCCTGTCCTACGACAAGGGCGTGGGCACCGTTTCGGATGACGTGCTGGCCGAAACCATGGGCGACCTGCTGACCCGGATGAAGGATAATGCCGACCTGCGCGTCCAGATCGTGGCCTTTGCCAGCCCGGTTGATAACAGCCAGTCGGGGTCCCGCCGGACCTCCCTGTCCCGCGCCCTGAATGTACGGGCGTGGATGATGGCGAACGGCATCGACCCGTCCCGCATGGACGTCCGCGCTCTGGGTGTGAACCCGGACAGCCCGGAAACGGACCGTGTCGATATGGTCGTGGTTGGCGCAGAGCAGAACTAACCCACTGATAATAAATCAAAATATTGCCATTCCCGCGAAAGCGGGAATCCATGGTGATGGGCGACCAAATCCAATGGATCCCCGTTTTCACGGGGATGCCGTACATAGGGGGGAAAAACCGCCCCAGCCACCCCCCTTCAATTGTGGATAAACACATCCAAAAGGCGCGGATTCATTGACAAATTGGTCATAAACCTTGATTTTAGGGCCATTCCTGTTTACACATCGATGGCAACTTTTATGGCAAACCCTTAGCCGGGGCTGTCACGCGTTATGGGGCGCACACAATGACCGTCAATAACAAGACTCTCTTCGTGGTTCTGATTCTGGCTGCTGTTGTTCTGGCGGGCGGATCCTTTGCCTTGTTCAAAAACAAGATGAGCAATGTGGACACGTCCATCACCGCTGAAAGCGATGTGATTACCGACCTGACCGAAGTGGCCCCGGCCGCCGCAGGTACCGAAGACGTTGCCGCCGCAAAAGTAGAATCCAAAACATACGACGTCAGCAGCGACCCGTTCGCGCCGCGCACGCTGGGCAACCCGGATGCTCCGGTGAAACTGGAAGAGTTCGCGTCCCTGACCTGCAGCCATTGTGCGCACTTCCACAATGATACATTCGCGGCCCTGAAAGAAAAATTCATCGACACGGGTGTCGTGTATTTCACCTTCACCGACTTCCCGTTGAACGCTCCGGCGTTGCAGGCCTCCATGATTGCCCGTTGCATGCCGGGTGAGCGTTATTTCACCTTCCTCGGCCTGCTGTTTAAAACGCAGGAACAATGGGCCTTCAGCCAAGACCCGACCAAAGTCCTGCGCCAGAGCGCGAAATTGGCCGGGATGAGCGATGAAACCTTTGATGCCTGCCTGGCCAATGACAAGCTGAAACAGCACATTGCCGACACGATGCAGAAAAAGGCCGATAAATATCAGGTGAGTTCGACCCCCAGCTTCATTTTCAATGACGGGGCCGACAGCATGACCGGGGCGCAAGCCATCGACAGCTTTGCCAGCAAGATTGAAGAGCTGAATAAATAATAATCAGCGTAACAAAACAGTTTTTGTAAAAACGGAAAGAACAGGCCCATGGTTCATTTTAAACGCGTCCGTATGAACGGCTTTAAATCCTTCGTTGAAAAAACCGACGTTGATATCGTTCAGGGGCTGACCGGTGTTGTTGGCCCGAACGGTTGCGGTAAATCCAACCTGGTCGAAGCCATTCGCTGGTCCATGGGTGAAACATCGTCCAAACGCATGCGCGGCGGGTCCGGCAGCATGGAAGACGTTATTTTCAACGGCACCGCATCCCGCCCGCGCCGTTCCTTTGCCGAAGTCACCGTTATTCTGGACAACACCGACCGTTCCGCCCCGCCGCAATATGCCGATTGCGACGAGATCGAAGTCGTCCGCCGTATCGAGCGCGACCACGGGTCCAGCTATAAAATCAACGGCAAGCCGATGCGCGCCCGCGATGTGCAATTGCTGTACGCGGACATGATGTCCGGCGCGTCATCCCCGTTCCTGATTTCTCAGGGCAAGATGACCCAGATGATCACCGCAAAACCGGCCGAACGCCGCGTTCTGCTGGAAGAAGCCGCCGGGATCACGGGTCTGTATGCCCGCCGTCACGAGGCCGAACTGCGCCTGCGCGCCACCGACAACAATTTGAAACGCGTTGAAGACGTTCTGGGCGGCATGGATACGCGCCTGAACAGCCTGAAAAAACAAGCGCGTCAGGCCAGCAAATATCGCACACTGGCCACCCAGATCCGCCAGCTGGAAGTGATGATTGCCACGCTGGATTACCGCAACGCCTATGCCCAGTTGCGCGATATTGAACGCGTGTATGGCGAGGCGGAAAGCCTTGTGGCTGAACGCCTGCTGGTCGTGACTGGCCTGACCGAAACGCAAAACAGCCAGTCGCAAGACCTGCCTGACCTGCGCATGAAAGACGCTGAATTTGCGGCCTCCCTGCAGACGCAGAAGCTGGCTTTGCAACGTCTGGAAGACGAAGAGCAGCGCCTGTCCAACGAAATCCGTGAATCCAAGGCGCAACTGGACCAAGCCCAACTGGACCACGCGCACGAAACCACGACGCTGACCGAAAACACCACGATCATCGAGCGTCTGGATGCCGAAGAAGCCACGCTGAAAGCCGATCATGAAAATGAAGGCGCAAAGCTGCAGGAAAAAGAAGCGCAGAAAGATGCGCGCAATGCAGAAGTCAGCCGTCTGGAAGAAAAACTGCAAACGCTGACCGAACAATTCGCCGATGTCCGCGCCCGCCGTCAAAGCCTGGAAAACCAGATCAATACGGACCGCAACCGTCTGGAACAACTGCGTGACCGTCTGGCCCGCGTTGAAACCCAGTTGGCTGAAAAACAGGAAACGCTGCGTGCTGGCGATCAAGCCACGCCGTTGCGTGAAGCGCTGGAAATTCTGGAGAAAACAGCCGAAACGCTGCGCGCCGCGATGCAATCGCTGGAAAGCAACCTGACGGAATCCCGTTCCAAACTGGATACCACACGCGAAACCTTCCAACAGAAGCAACGCGAAAAAGGCAAGCTGGACGCCGAAATCGCAACGCTGACCGAAATTGTTGAGGCCTATGCCGAGGGCAATTTCAAACCGATTCTGGAAGATATCAGCGTTGATGAAGGGTTCGAAACCGCTTTGTCCAAAGCCCTTGGCGATGCGTTGATGGCCTCGCTGGACGAAGGCGCGCCCGTTGTCTGGAAAACACGTAACGTAACCGACATGCCCGCCCTGCCCGCTGGTATGTCTGCACTGGAGCCGCGCATTAAGGCCCCGGGTGCCATTAAACTGGCCCTGTCGCAAATCGGTGTCGTTGAAAATGAAGACGAAGGCCACCGCGTCAGCCAGCAACTGAAACCGGGTCAGGCCCTCGTCTCCCGTGACGGTGCATACTGGCGTTGGGACGGCTTGTATATGAAGGCCACCGCCGCCGATCGTCACGCGATTCAGTTGAAACAGAAAAACCGTCTGGCCGAACTGGTCGTGATGGTTCCGGCGCTGGAAGCCGAACTGGCCGCCGCGAAAATCGCGTTTGAAGATGTTCAGGCGAAAGTCGAAACGCTGCAAACCGAACGCCGCGAAACACAAAACACCCTGCAATCCACGGATCAGGATATTCGTATCAAGCGTTCGGAATTGAACCGCGCGATTGAATCCCAATCCGCGTTGCAGGCCGAACTGGCGAAACTGGAAGAAGCTTTGTCTCAGGCCCGGATCGATTCCGAAGCCTTGGAACAACGCGTCGCCGAAAACGCCCGTGAACTGGACACATTCGACGAAGTGGCCATGGCCGCGCAGCAGGAAGAAATTGAAACCCTGCGTGCCGAACTGGCCACCGCGCGTGAATCCATGCACGACGCCATTCGTGAACTGGAACAGGTGCGTCAAGAACATGCCCGCCGCGCCTCCCGTTTGCAGGCGATCGAATATGAACGCACCTCCCTGCAAAACCGTTGCGCCCGTGCGACCGAGCGTCTGGCGGAACTGAGCGAACGTGAACAAACGCTGACGCAGAAAATTGAATCCCTGCAACAGCGCCCGGGCGAAATCCGCGACATCAAGGAACGCCTGCTGTCCCGTATCGCCGAAATTGAATCGGAAAAAAGCGTCATCAGCGACCAGCTGGCCGCCGCTGAATCCGATTTGAACGATACAAATAAAGCGCTGAAAGCATCTGAGAACGAACTGACCGAAGCGAAAGAACGCCGTGCCCACGCACAGGCCACCGTCGCCGCGCGTCAGCAACAGATCGAAACGATCATTCAGCAGATCCGCGATCAATTCGACATGTCACCGGAAGAACTCTCCGCCCATGCCGAAATCAATCCGGACAGCCCGCCGGTTCTGGAGCAATTGCGTCACGAACGCGAAAAAGCTGTCCGCGACCGCGACATGATTGGCCCGGTCAATCTGCGCGCCGATGTTGAGGCCGAAGAGCTGGAAACCGAACTGGGCAACATGCTGAAGGAACGCGACGATCTGGCGCAAGCCATCGACGAATTGCGGTCCGCCATCAACACGCTGAACAAGGAAGCGCGTGAACGCCTGAACACCGCGTTCAACGAAGTAAACACGTACTTCCAGCAAATGTTCACCCGCCTGTTCGGTGGTGGCAGTGCGCACTTGTCCTTGGTCGAAGCCGATGACCCGCTGCAAGCCGGTCTGGAAATCTTCGCCCAGCCGCCGGGTAAGGTTTTGCAATCCCTGACTCTGCTGTCGGGTGGTGAGCAGACCTTGACGGCCACGGCGTTGATCTTCGCGATCTTTATGACGAACCCGTCACCGATCTGCGTACTGGACGAGGTGGACGCCCCGCTGGACGATGCCAACGTCGATCGTTTCTGTGACGTGTTGACCGAATTCGCCGCCAAGGGCGAAACCCGCTTCATCCTGATCACCCACCATCGCCTGACCATGGCGCGGATGGACCGTTTGTACGGGGTGACCATGGCCGAACGCGGTGTATCGCAACTGGTGTCCGTCGACTTGAATAAACAGCTCGACTTCCTGGATGAAGCAGCGTGAGCAACGATAACCGCAACGAGCCCGACCACGAACGGCTGAAAGCCCTGTCCGACACCCTGGCCGATATGAAGGCCAAGGATGACGCGGAATCAGCCCGCCAGGCCGGGATTCGCAAAGATGCCGATAATATGAGCAACGGCGTCCGCGCCGGGGCCGAACTGGTCACCTGCATGGTCGCCGGGGGGCTGATTGGCTGGGGTCTGGATAAATGGCTGGAAACCAAGCCAGTTTTCCTGATTATCTTCCTTTTGGCCGGGATTTTCACCGGTTTTTGGGAAGTTTACCGCATTACCCAGAACGCCGGGTCGTCCGTTGGATTTGCAAGGTTGCATCAGGACGAAAAAACGGCTAAAAAGCCCGCGGAAAAAGACTGAATCGCCTAACAGTAACCCCCTTTAGGGACCGGAGAGTTTGAACCGTGGCTGATCCGCTTCACCAGTTTGTCGTAACCCCGATTATTCCAATTGAAATCGGCGGGATCGATCTGTCCTTTACGAACTCATCTTTATGGATGGTGATCGGTGCGGTGTTGTCCACCGTCTTCCTGACCATGAGCATGAAGCGCAAATCGCTGGTCCCCAGCCGTGCGCAAGCCATGGCCGAAATGATGTATGAATTCATCGCCGGAATGGTCCGTGAAAATATCGGCACCGCTGGCCGTCAATATTTCCCGCTGATCTTCACATTGTTTATGGTCGTCCTCATGGGCAACCTGCTGGGTCTGGTTCCGTATTCCTTTACGTACACCAGCCATTTGATCGTAACCGCCGCACTGGCTCTGGTGATTTTCTTCACCGTTCTGGTTCTGGGCGTTGCGCGTCACGGCATGCATTTCTTCTCGCTGTTCGTGCCGCCGGGCGTGCCGGTCTGGCTGTTCCCGCTGATCATTCCAATTGAATTGATCTCGTTCCTGATCCGCCCGGTGACCCTGTCTGTCCGTTTGTTCGCAAACATGATGGCTGGTCACTTGATGCTGAAAGTGTTCGCTGGTTTCAGCGTGGCCATGTTCGCCGCTCTGGGGGCCAAGGGCTTGGTGCCTGGCCTGCTCCCGCTGGCGTTCAACACCATCCTGACCGCATTCGAATTGATGATCGCACTCATCCACGCCTACGTCTTTACGGTGCTGAGCTGCATCTATCTGAAGGATACCGTTGACCTGCACCACTAAGGGCGGGCCCAACGGGTATTTGAACCTACACTAACCAACGTAAAACCAAGAAGAAGGAAGACCTGACTATGGAACTCGAAGCCGCAAAACTGATCGCCGCCGCTATTGCTCTGATGCCGATTATCGGTGTTGGTGTTGGTCTGGGTCTGATCTTTTCCTCCTATAACGAAGCTGTAGGCCGTAACCCGGGCGCTTCCGAGCTGCTGGACAAGAAATTCTTCCTGACCTTCGCTCTGACCGAAGCTCTGGCAATTTTCGCACTGCTGATCTCGCTGATCATCCTGTTCGGCTAATACCGAATAATTGATCTGCGTTTAAAGGACTCTGATAAGGGATCGAACTTGTATGCAACGTACCCTGCTTGAAAAAATGATCTGGATGCTGGGCACCGCCGCAATGGCTTTCGCCTGTGCAATGATGTTTGGTATCCAGCGCGTTTTTGCTGCCGATGTTGCCCACGGGGCAGCAGATGCTGCTGCTCACGGTGCGGACCATGGCGGCGGTGGCGGACTGCCACAGTTCGATCCCTCATCTTTCAGCAGCCAGATTTTCTGGATGCTGTTGACCTTCGCTATTCTGTACCTGATTTTCGCACGCCGGGTTCTGCCAAAGATTTCCAGCGTCATCGAAAACCGGAACGAACATGTTGCGGGCGACCGTAACACCGCCCAACGTCTGACGGACGAAGCCGAAGCCGTTCAAGCCGCCTATGAGGCCAGCCTGAACCACGCCCGCGCAGAAGCCGCACGGATCAGCACGGAAACCGAAACCGGAATCAAATCCAACTTTGATGCCGCGTTGAACGCCGCCCGTGAAAAAGCCGACCGTGAAATTGCCGCGCTGGATACCCGCCTGAACGCCGGGAAACAGTCCGCAATGGACGAAATGAACACGATCGCCGCCGAAGTCGCCGCAGCCGCCGCGAAGAAACTCGTCGGGATCGAAACCAACATTGATCAGGCCAAAACGGTCGTCAACAAACTGGCAGAAGCCGCGTAAGGGACCACGCCATGATTGAAACATTGCTGAACGATACCGGTTTCTGGGTTCTGCTGTCCTTCGCCCTGTTTGTAGGACTGGCATTCAAGGCTGGCAAAGCCGCGCTGTTCGCCAAGCTGGATGGCCGGATTGCACAAATCCGCACCGATATTGAAACCGCCGAAACACTGCGCGTCGAAGCACAGGAACTGCTGGCCCAGTATCAGCGCAAACAGCGCGATGCCCAGAACGAAGCCGAAGCCATCATTGCGAACTCGCGCAACCACGCGACGGAAATCCGCAAAACGGCCGAAGCCGAATTGAACGAAATGATTGACCGCAAGGAAAAGCAACTGGCCGACCGCCTGAAACGGATGGAAGACAGTGCCAAGGCCGAAATTCGCGCCTATGCGTCCGAACTGGCTGTAAAGGCTACTGCGGAAATCATTGCCAACCGTCTGGATGATGCGGGCAATGCCAAGCTGATCGACCAAGCGATCAGAACCCTGCCGTCCAATATGAATTAAGACTGGCATTATCAAGTTTCTAAAAACGGCGCGGGTTATTCCGCGCCGTTTTTTCATTGGTATTCAGTCCTCACACACGGTAAATTTCCACATCATTGGCCACGACAGGAATCAGACGGCAAATGTCCTATATCACCGAACCGCATCTGCTGGACGGTCCCCGCTGGGCGGGTCTGCGGATTGGGTTATTGGGCGGGTCGTTCAATCCGCCTCATGCCGGACATATCCATAATGCACGCGTGGCGCTGGCGGCTCTGAAGCTGGATTATGTCTGGTGGATGGTCACGCCGCAAAACCCCTATAAATCCAATGGCGATACGATGGACTATGCCGCGCGCATTGCCGCCTGCCGCGCCATGACCGCCCAACACCCCAGAATGCTGGTGTGCGGGTTGGAAGGCGATCTGGGCCTGACCCGGACCATAGATACGCTGGATATGCTGAAAACCCGGTTTAAACGGACTGATTTCGTCCTGCTGACCGGGTTTGATATTGTGCAAACCATCCATACATGGCGGCATTGGCGGGATATTCCCGAATTGGTCGCCACGGCCCATGTGGCCCGGCCCCCGGCGCTGGATCTGGTCAAACGGGCCCCGTTGCGCCGTTTGCCGGTGCGGAACCGGACCGTGCCCGATTCTGCAACCGCGGCTCCGCTGGCGCCCCGCAACCGGTTCTATTTATTACACACGCGGATGGTCGATCTGTCCTCCACACAAATTCGAAATAACACAGAATAACAATAAGTTATTTCAGACACTTAATGCACTGCATCAAGCAAATTCTTACCTTTGGTTTGCACGCTTTGCCCGATCCGTCCTATAATGGGGGTATGAGAAAAGCACATTTTGCATCTCTATATGGACAGGAGGGTTGCTGACGCTTGCGAAGGTCATCAAACACCCTGCTGTACATATGTGCCATGGTACAAAATAACGCCCGAACGCGCGGAGCCGATTGCGCGCCCGGGCGTTTTTTATTATGGTGCTGTTCACATAAACCCATAGGAGGCTGTACATTTTAAAACACTATGAAAATGGACTAGAAAGTCCGGAATCCCTGCGGGATCTGATTGTTGAATCTCTGGATAGTGACAAGATCCAGGACATCGAAGTCATTGACCTGCGTAACCAGACCGCGATCGCCGATTATATGATCGTTGCCTCGGGCACATCTTCACGCCACGTTGCCGCGGCGTGTGAGAAATTGCGCGAACGTCTGAAGGGTGTTGGCCACAACGATGTGCGGATGGAAGGCGAAAAGCAAGGCGACTGGGTCGTTGTTGATGCGCTGGACGTGATCGTTCACGTGTTCCGCCCGGAAGTGCGCAGCTTCTACAACATCGAAAAAATGTGGCGGTCAACACCGACACCACAAATCAGCGGCGTAAGCAGCCCGCTGGTCACCGCGCGCTGATCTAAAACCAGCCGCCGGTTATATTCATAAAAATAAGCAGCCCGCCTGCCGGGCGTGTGTGCGCGCATATGTTCCATATTGATATCATTGCCGTCGGGCGCATGAAGCAAGATCCGTTTGCGGCCTTGTGGGCTGATTACGCAAAACGGTGTAGCTGGAAGATCAACCTGATCGAGCTGGACGGCAAATCCACCGCCGACGAACATCGCAAAATTTCCGAAAAAATCACCCGTGATGGCACCTATACCATCATGCTGGACGAACGCGGCAAAGCCCTGCGCAGTCTGGATTTCTCCCGCAAGCTGGAAGGCCTGTCGGCAGAAGGCACCACCAAAATCCGCTTTATCATCGGTGGTGCGGATGGATTGTCGGATGAACTGCGAAAATCTGCGGATTTCCTGCTTTCTTTCGGTGTTCAGACTTGGCCCCACATGCTGGTCCGCGTTATGCTGATCGAACAGATTTACCGGGCCCAGCAGATTATTGCCGGGCACCCCTATCACCGGGAATCCTGACCCGGAAAAAGTACCCTTGATGATCCGCCTTATGAAGCACATCACCGGGACCGTTATGGTCCTTTTGTTTTTGTCCGTTGCGGCCCCCCTGCCCGCACGCAGCGAACCCGCGCCCATGCCGGGGCGCAAGGCCGAAGCGCTGGACCAACTCAACGCGCGCCTGAAACAGGAAGAAGCGCGTGCGGACGCGATGAAAGAAAAAGCACAATCCGCCGAAGGGGATTTGCAATCCACCCGGAATGAGATGAGCAAGCTGACCGCCGAGGTCCAGGCCGCCGAAAGCGCCATGACCACGATTGAAACGCGGATCAAAAAATTACAGACGGAAAAAGATTCCCTGACATCCCGTCTGGAAAAAGATTACGGGTCGATTTCAGAATTGATCCTGGCCCTGCAACGCATTCGTCGCGTTCCCACCGAAACATTGATCATGCGTCCCGGCGCGCCATTGGAAACCGCACAGAGTGCGATGTTATTGCAAGGCATCCTGCCCGCCATCAACACGCGCGTTGAAACGGTCACCGCCGATTTGAACCGTCTGGAAGATTTGCGCACGTCATTGGAAAAAGACCGCAAGGCCGCACAAGATGCCTCCGCCGATTTGAAGGGCAAACAGGCCAAATTGAAAACCCTGCTCGGGAAACGCGAAGCGCTGTATCGCCAGAGCCAGAGCGATTACAAGGATCAGGCCGAAGCCGTGACCCGTATGGCCGCCGAAGCCCAAAGCCTGCAGGATTTGATGGGTAAAATTGCGCAGGCCGAAAAACGCGCCGCCGCACAGCGCACCGCGCAGGCCAAAGCCAACCCCACAAAGCCTTTCCGTAAAAATGAACCCGATTTACCAAAAGCAGGCGACGGGCGTATGCCCGCCAGCGGTACCGTTCTGGTCCATTTCGGACAAAACGATAATATCGGTGCGAAAAGCGAAGGTTTGAAATTGAAAACCCGCCCCGGCGCCATCGTTTCGGCCCCCATGGGCGGCATTGTCCGCTTCACCGGGCAATTCAAAAATTACGGTAATATGGTCATTATCGAACACCAGAAAGGGTACCACAGTCTGGTTGCAGGAATGTCCAGAATTGATACAGTGGTCGGGCGCCGTTTGAACGCCGGGGAACCTGTTGGATCCATGGGCTCTGGGGGCTCCGGCACGCTGTATTACGAATTGCGCCATGATGGCAAACCCGTTGATCCGTCCCGAAAAATTCCGGGCCTCAGCTAAGCCTTAAGTTAAACACATTGAAAAGGACTTCACTTCAATGATCTCCCGTCTGTCTGCTCTGTCTGTTGCTGCTTTTGCCCTCTTCGCTTTCTCGGGTCATGCCCTTGCGCAAGACGCGGCCCCGATGAACGATGCGCCCGCGCAAACGACACCGGAAAAACCGACAACCAATGGCGATGACCGCTCGGCCGGCACCGGTGCCCCGAAACAAACCGCCGTACCGGACAGCAGCGACACATACAAACAATTGAACCTGTTCGGTGATGTATTTGAACGCGTGCGCGCGCAATATGTTGAACCGAAAACGGACGAAGAGCTGATTGAATTTGCCATTAACGGCATGCTGACCAACCTCGACCCGCATTCCGATTATCTGGATGAAAAAGATTTCGGCGACATGCAAGTGCAGACCCGCGGTGAATTTGGCGGTCTGGGGATCGAAGTCACCACCGATAACGGCGTTGTGAAAGTTGTATCCCCGATTGACGATACGCCCGCCTTCCGCGCTGGCGTTCTGGCCGGGGATTATATTACCCATCTGGACGGCGAAAACATTGTGGGTCTCAGCCTGAATGAATCCGTCGATAAAATGCGCGGCAAAGTTGGCGCGCCGATTGAGCTGACCATCCGCCGCGAAGGCGCCGCCGAACCGATTAAACTGACCATCGTGCGTGACGTGATTAAAATTCAATCGGTGCGCTGGAAAGTTTACGATGAATCGCTGGGCTACATCCGTATCACCACATTCAACCAGAACACCGAAACCGGCGTTCGCACCGCCGTTGAAGAAATCAAAGCCAAAACCGGTGACAAGTTGAAGGGCTACGTTCTCGACCTGCGCAACAACCCGGGCGGTTTGCTGGATCAGGCGATTTCCGTGTCTGACCTGTTCCTGGACAAGGGCGAAATCGTATCCACCCGTGGCCGCGATGAATCCAACACCAAACGTGACAACGCCACACCGGGCGACATCGCCAATGGCAAGCCGATTGTTATTCTGGTCAATGGCGGGTCTGCATCCGCATCGGAAATTGTATCCGGCGCGCTGCAGGATCACCGCCGGGCGTTGGTCGTAGGCACGAAATCCTTCGGTAAGGGGTCCGTTCAAACCGTTATCCCGCTGCCGGGTCATGGTGCCATGCGTTTGACGACGGCGCGGTATTACACACCGTCTGGCCGTTCCATTCAGGCCACCGGGATTGAACCAGACATCGCCATTGAACAAGCCAAATTGGAAACCGTAAAAGGTTCTTCCTTTGGTGAAGCCGATCTGCGCGGTGCGTTGGATAACGGGCTGAAGAAGGACGAAGCTGAATCCTCCCTGCCCGCCGACCTGAAGGCCGAAGCCGACGCGCAGAAGAAAAAAGATGATCCGAATGCCAAGGATGCCACCAGCGAAGGGTTGGAAGATTACCAACTGGCCCGCGCGCTGGATCTGGTGAAGGGCATCATGCTGTATGAACAACGGTTGGAGGGTGCAACACCCGCCGCCAATCCGGTAGCCGAAACACCAAAACCGGATGAGAAGAAAGAGTAAGGCGTAACGCGACCATGGCGCTTTCAACCACAGCCACTGGGCCCACCGGAAAATCGGGTTTTCCCCGCGCATTTATGCGGGGAATGGCTGTGGTTATTCTCGTCTATGCCTTGGTTGCCGGATGGGCGTGGTGGAAGGATCGCGCCGAACTGGCCAAGTTGGACGCCACGTTGCCACAACAAACGACGGTGATTGTGCGCGCGGAAAAACCCGCAACACGTCCGGGGGCAACAACAACCGAACCCGCTGAAACAACACCCGCGACCGAAGCGTCAGACGATCACGCCGCAACAACGGAAACCCCCGTTGTAACGCCGGAGGCACAGCCCGAAGAAACCACCGCCACCATTGAAAGCGGGCAAACCGAACCACCCGTTGCCGGAACCGCCGTTGAATACATGGAAAACGGCATGGCCAAAGCCCCGATTACGGGATTGTTTCAGGTCACGCCCGATGGTCAATTGCCCACCCTGCGTGAAGGTGACCGTTTACGCCCATTCGATGCCTATCGCCGTCCGTTCCGCCCTGTTGGGGCCTCGGGCGCGCCGATTATTTCCATTTTGGTGAGTGATGTTGGTATTTCTGAAGCGCTTGGGGAATCGGTTTTAAAAGACCTTCCACCCGAAATTTCCGTGGCCATCACACCATACGCCACCGCACCGGATCAATGGATGAACCGCGCGCGTGAGGCGGGGCACGAAGTCTGGCTGAAACTGCCCGTTGAAAGTGCGGATTACCCCTTAAGCGATCCGGGGCCGCAGACATTGCTGATCAACGCGATTGAAAAACAGAATTTCAACAAGCTCTATTGGGCTTTGTCACGCGGTACGGGATATGTGGGCGTGGTGACGGGGCGTGAACCGGCCTTTATCAAATCGCTGAACGATATGCGCCCGATGATCAACGACATTTATCATCGCGGTTTGGGTTTTGTGGATGGTGATATTCAACCGACCGATGTTCCGCGCACCATGGCCGTGGGTATGGATGCGCCTTATGCCTCCACCAATCTCTGGATCGATCATACATTGACGCCGGATGCGATTGCCGCCGCCCTGACATCACTGGAACGCACCGCCGCCAATAACGGTACGGCGATTGGGTTTGTAAACGCCAATCCCCTGACCTTGAAGGCGCTGGCCGAATGGGCCCCGACCTTGCAGAAAAAGGGCTTGGTGCTTGCGCCCCTGTCCGCAGCGACGCGGATGGCAAAATAAATTCCGCAACACCCCCTCAAACGTCATTCCCGCGAAAGCGGGAATCCATACAGAGGAATGGATGACCACCATGGATTCCCGCTTTCGCGGGAATGACATTGAAGAAAAAATAACGAAGAAAGCGTACAAGCATGACCCAAGATTTCTCAAACCTCCCGTTCCGCCCATGCGTCGGCATTGCCCTGTTTAACGACGAAGGCAAAGTCTTTGTCGGCGAACGCATCGACACGCCCGGCGCGTGGCAAATGCCGCAAGGTGGTATTGATGCAGGTGAGGATATCAAGGTTGCCTTCTACCGCGAGATGGTCGAAGAAATCGGCACGGATAAGGCCGACATTCTCCGAATCATGGATCGCCCGTTGCGTTATGCCCTGCCCCCGCATTTGCTGGGGAAATTGTGGAATGGGCAATATGGCGGACAGGAACAAATCTGGATCGCCGCCCGTTTTACCGGAACCGAAGGCGATATTGTCATCCACACTGGACACAACGGTGCTGATCCGGAATTCAAAACATGGAAATGGGTATCGTTCGACGAAATCCTCGACCTGATTGTTCCATTCAAACGCGATACATACCGCGAAGTGATTGCGGCGTTTTCGGATATTTCAAACCCCTAGCCCATCCCATGTCATCCCCGTGAAAACGGGGATCCATACAGAATAGCGTATAATCACTATGGATTCCCGCCTCCGCGGGAATGACAATTGAAATAAAAAAGGCCGGAAATAATCCGGCCTTTTTATTTATCTGATCAAATCCCTTACGGGTTCAGCGGCGACCAGGCCGGGTCGGATGCATCGCCCGGCGTTTTCAACACGCGTTCGTTATAGCCGGTGATGTCGATGGTATACAGACGGGCCGTTTTACCGCCACCGCTCATCGGGCTTTCCTTGAAGTACGTCAGAACGCGACCGTTCGGGGACCAGCTCGGACCTTCAACGTGGTAGGCCGTGGTGATGATACGCTCACCCTGACCATCCGGACGCATCACGCCGATATAGAACTGGCCTTTGTACAGCTTCGTGAACGCGATCAAATCACCACGCGGGGACCAGACCGGGCTGGCATAACGGCCTTCACCGAAGGAAATGCGTTTTGCTTCGCCACCGGCTGCGCTCATCACATATAATTGCTGTGTGCCGCCACGGTCGGATTCAAATGTCACCTGTTGACCATCCGGCGAGAAGCTGGGGGCCGTATCAATGGCGGCATTATTGGTCAGACGTTGCGTGCGGCGGGATTTCAGATCCATCGTATAGATCTCAGTGTTCCCGTTTTCAGCCAGCGACATAATGACCTTGGACCCATCCGGCGAGAAGCGCGGAGAGAATGTCATGCCCGGGAAATCACCCAGAACTTCCTGACGGCCCGTGTCGATGTTGTAGATATAGACGCGCGGCTTTTTGTTGTAATAGGCCAGATACGCCACGGTCTGCGTGTTCGGGGAGAAACGCGGGGTCAGAACCATATAGCTGCCATCTGTCAGATAATGGTTGTTGTAACCATCCTGATCCATGATCGCCAAACGTTTGTTACGCTTGGTCGCCGGACCGGATTCCGCCACGTAAACGATACGGGTATCGAAATACGCATCTTCACCCGTCAGACGTTTGTAAATTTCATCCGAAATGATGTGGGCAATACGGCGCCAGTTTTGCGGCGTGGTGGTATAGGCCATGCCCGCCATTTGCGTTTGCGCAGCCACATCCCACAAACGGAATTCAACGCGTGTTTTACCATCAGGCGACGTGCTGACCGTTCCGGTCACCAGAACCTCAGCATTGATTGCGCGCCATTCCGGGAAACGAACACCATCGGTCGCAATGGATTGCGGCGTTTGAATGAAAGATTGCTGGCTCACCGGTTCGAACAAACCGGAGGATCCGAGGTTGTTGCGGATAATATCCGGCATCTCGGTTGCGATTTGCTGATGCTGGGGCAATTGCGGGTTGAAGTTGGTAATCGCAATTGGAATTTTGCGAATATCGCCCCTCTTAACCGTCAGGCTGGTTTGCGCTTGGGCCGACGTCGAAAGGACGATCCCCACCAGAACCAGAGCCAAAGTAAAAACTGCATAAAACTTACGGGTCATTTTTATCCGTGTTCCCTTACATCAACATTTCACTGGGGTCGAAGGTGATACTCAAATCTTTCCACTGATTGTACTTGCCATCCGGCAGGCGCAGCGGGTTGCAATCCGGGCTGTGGACCGCGCGCAAGGCGCTGTCCGCCGCGGCCCGGTAGAACGAGTCGGTATTATAACGAAGCTGATCGACAATACGAGCCTCACGCAAGGTCTTGTCCGGATTCATGAACATCCGCACTTCGACAATCAAATTCTCGGCATAACGCGCCCCGGCCATCAATTTCCAGCACTGGCCCAGTTGCTGCACTACGGCATCCATCTCGCTCATGGTCAGGCGTTCAGAAATTGGCGCATCTGGTGTCGGACTGGTATTCGCCGCCGCCTTGTCCCCCGTATTATCGGTGGATTCCGGTTTTTTCTCCGCCAGATCGATCAGCAAGGATTTAAACGCATCATCCTGCTCAACCGGTTTGGCGTCGGCTTTGGTTTCAACCGGCTTTGGCTTTGGTTTGATTTGTTCTTTTTTCGGCTCGGCCTTGGGCTTGGGTGGGTCCTTCGGCTTTTCTTCTTTTTTCTTCACCGGCTCGGCCAATTCCTCCACAGGCGTAGGGGCCTCGGGCTCTTTCGGGCGATCGGGAGCGTCGTCATTCGCGGCGGGTGGCGGCGGTGTTGGTTTGGTGCGATCGGGTTGTGGTTTCAACTGTTCCTTGGCCGGTTCTTTTTTATCAACCGGCTTGGAATCCTCAACGGGCTTTGTGCGCGTGGTGATGTCTGCGACCTCAACCATCTCAATGGCGATGGGCGGCGACATGTCGACGTAATCTTTTTTAAAGAACGGCAGCCCCATCGTACCGATAACAACCACAACAAGATGAACGACCAAAGACCCGATCAGCGCGGATTTCATTCCGGCGGGCATTTGGTTTTCATCCGGCGCATGCATCGCATATTTGGGCGGTGGCCCGGATGTCAGCATATCGTTTGGCGCAGTTGCGTTCATCGTGTGTACTAAATACCCGCCCGACGGGGCGTTTTTAAGGCAAGATTGTGAAAATCGGTTTATTTCGACGGGTTAGAGATCAGTGCGACCTTGCGGAAACCCGCCTTGTTCACCGAACCAATCACGTCCATCACATCACCATACGGCAACCCTTGGTCCCCGCGGATGAAAATGCGGCGGTCCGGGTCGTTGTTGGTCATGGAGGACAGAAGCGGGATCAAACGGTCGCGTTCAACTTCCGTTTCACCGATGAAAATTTTACCGTCTTTCATAACGGAAATTTCCAGCGGCTTGTTATCTTCTTCCGCGATCTGTTTCGCCTCGGACTTCGGCAAATCCACCGGAACCCCGGCGGTCAGCAACGGCGCCGTGACCATGAACACGATCAACAAAACCAGCATAACGTCCACGAACGGCGTGACGTTAATGTCTGACATTTTGCGGTAAGACCGCCCGCGACGCCCGGAACGGCCGCCACCTGATGATAATGATGCACCCATGGTTAAGCCACCTTCACTTCCGTGTCAGAATCAGACTTTTTTCCGTGAGAGCCGACCCCACCGCGACTATTCTCGTAGCTGTCCAGATGGCGGGACAGAATGGCCGAAAATTCGGACATAAACGCATCCAGACGGTCCGCATAGCGATTAAGATCGTTCGTGAACTTGTTATAGGCAATAACCGCAGGGATAGCAGCGACAAGGCCCAGAGCGGTCGCAAACAACGCCTCGGCAATACCGGGGGCCACAACGGCCAGCGATGTGTTCTGGCTGGACGCAATGGCGGTAAAGCTGTGCATGATCCCCCAGACGGTCCCGAACAAACCAACGAACGGTGCCGTGGACCCCACGTTGGCCAGGAACGTCATGCCGCGCTCCAGACGGTTCATTTCGCGGTTAATCGCCACGGACATCGCGCGTTCAACACGCTGGCGCAAGCTGGCCGCCACGCTTTCCTTGCCCGGCATGCCCATGGCAACACCGTTTTGCCATTCTTCCATGCCAGCGGCGAAGGTGCGGATAACGGGGTCTTGTTTCCCCTTCTTCACACGTTGATACAGTTTATCCAGCGGTTCACCCGACCAGAACGCATCTTCGAACCGATCGGCGCGGCGGTTCAGGTTTTTTACCGTGTGGCGTTTTTCAAGAATGATGGCCCAGCTCCAGACCGACGCGAAGACCAGCGCCAGCATAACCGCCTTCACGACCAGGTCGGCCTGCATGAACATGCCCCACATGGTGAAGTCATGGACCGCAGTTCCGGCCAGTGCGGTTGCATCAACAGCGCGTTCGACAGCTTGTGTCATCGTCATTCATCCTTAAAACAGAAAAATTGGATAGTTTATCCCGAAGATCATCGGGCAGGCGGACCGGCTTGCCATCCATATTGATGGTTACCAGCGTTACGTCCATGGAGAATATCATCTGATTCTGGCAAAAAATCGACTGAAACATCTCAAAACTGGCGTTATTCACCTTTTTTAAGGCGGTTTTTATAGTCAAAAGGTCATCCAGCCGGGCGGGTTTCATATATTCGGCCGTGATTCGGCGGACAACGAACAAAACCCCGGCTTCGCGGGCTAGCGTGCTGTTCTCAAACCCAATGGCGCGGAGCAATTCCGTCCTGCCCCGTTCGGCAAATTTCATGTAGTTGCCGTAAAACACCACGCCGCCGGCATCGGTGTCTTCGTAATACACGCGGGCGGTGATTTCATGTGCGGCCATAGTTTATTCCCCAACCATCCGTCATACCGGCGAAGGCCGGTATCCATGGAATAGATCGTATGGATTCCGGCCTTCGCCGGAATGACGAAAAGGAAAAGCTGCGCCCGAAAACCATAGCTTAGGCCTCATCCAACAAATCGACCTGCAACGGCTTCTTCGGTGTCAGGCCGAGATAGGCGTAGCCCTTCTCCGCCAACATCCGGCCACGCGGCGTGCGTTGGACAAACCCTTGCTGCATCAAATACGGTTCGATCACATCTTCGATCACGTCACGTTGGTCCGACAACGCCGCCGCCAGCGTATCAACGCCAACCGGGCCGCCGCCGTAATTATCGGCGATGCAAGTTAAGTAACGGCGATCCATTCCATCCAGCCCTTGCGCATCAACATCAAGACGCTGAAGTGCGGCATCTGCCGCTTTCGCATCAATACGCCCTGCCCCGGATACATGTGCGAAATCACGCACACGGCGTGTTAAACGCCCGGCGATACGCGGCGTACCACGGGACCGGCGTGCAATTTCCATCGCGCCATCATCGGCCAAATTCATATTCAAAATTCCGGCTGTGCGCGCAACGATACGGCACAAATCCTTCGCTTCATAAAATTCCAGACGGAGCGGAATGCCGAAACGATCCCGCAACGGGTTTGAAATCATCCCGCTGCGCGTTGTCGCCCCGATCAGGGTGAAGGGCGGCAGATCAATCTGCACCGACCGGGCCGCTGGCCCCTCGCCGATGACCAGATCGAGCTTGCGATCTTCCATCGCCGGATACAAAACTTCTTCGACATGGGTGTTCAAACGATGAATTTCATCAATGAACAATACATCATGCGGTTCCAGATTGGTCAGGATTGCGGCCAGATCACCCGCGCGCGCAATAACCGGGCCGGATGTTGCGCGGAACCCCACACCCAATTCCCGTGCAACGATTTGTGCGAGTGTGGTTTTACCCAATCCCGGCGGGCCGAAAAACAGAACATGGTCCAGCGCGTCGCCACGGCCTTTGGCAGACTCGATAAAGACGCGCAGATTGTCTTTTAATTTATCTTGTCCGACAAAATCCTCCAACCGTGCGGGGCGGATGGCGGCATCTTCCACATCGGTTTCGGTTTTGATGGTTTCCAGTTCCGGGTTGCGCTCGGTTGCCTGTTTCATGATTGTGACAATTCCTTCAACGCCAGACGGATGAGATCTTGCAGGCTGCTATTATCATTCGCGGTTCCCGCCGCGCGTAATTGTGCAATGGCCGCAAACGCCTCGGCTCGGCCATAGCCAAGATTGACCAGAGCCGACACAGCATCGCCATCCACACCGGATTGATCGGCGGCGGGTTTATCCGTCTTCATCGACGGGGCCTTGACCGCGCCGCGCATCGGGGTCAGGTCAACCTTGCCTGCTTTATCTTTCAATTCCGTCGCAATACGCGTGGCCAGTTTCGGGCCTACACCATCGGCTTGGCGCAACGCGCTGACATCCTGCGCCGCGATTGCGTAACCCAGCTTGTCCGGTGGGCAAACGCTTAAAATCGCCAATGCGACTTTTGCACCAACACCCTGCACGCTGGTCAACAAACGGAACCATGCCTGTTCCGCCGCGTCATAAAAACCGAATAGGTGGATATGATCTTCGCGCACATGCGTATCAATCAACACACTGACCGGATCACCCGGCTGGCCCACGCGGGACAGCGTGCGGCCACTGGCAAACACCTGATATCCCACGCCGCCACAATCGATAATCAAACAATCGAGCGCAACAGAATCCAGAATACCGCTGAGTTTTGCGATCATCGTACGCCTCCCGATTTAGCATCACAGATCATCATACAAATCTTTCCAATCCGGGTTCATTTCTTCCACAACCCGCATCTTCCACGTGCGGTTCCATTTTTTCAGACGCTTCTCGCGCAAGATAGCTTGTTCTACATCGTCAAACACTTCGTAATAGACCAATGTCTTCAAACCATATTCTTTTGTAAACCCATCGGCGATTTCATTCTTGTGCTGCCATATGCGTTTTTTTAAGTCCGATGTCACACCAACGTAGAATGTCTGATTTCGTCCCTTGGCAAGAATGTAAACACAGAAATTTTTACGTTCCAAACTTACATCCTCTCCCAATTGTCACCCCCGCGCAGGCGGGGGTCTGGCCCCTGATATGTGCGCGGCACAGCCGCGCGCTTTATTCAATGCCGGATGCCCGCCTGCGCGGGCATGACAGTGTTTTATCGTACCCCGCCATTCATAATGCCGCCCATTTTTTGGCGGCTGGAATAATGGTGGGCGTGGCAAATGGCAATGGCCAAGGCATCCGCCGCATCCGCGCCCATTTTACCGGCAGAGGGCAACAAGGTGCGGATCATCATGCCGATTTGGTCCTTGGTCGCATGGCCGGTGCCAACCACAGATTTTTTCACCAGATTGGCCGGGTATTCCCCAACCGACAAACCCATCCGCGCAGGAACCACCATGGCCGCACCGCGGGCTACGCCCAACTTCAAGGCTGACGCCGGGTTGCGATTGACGAAGGTTTCTTCGATCGCCGCACTGTCCGGTGTCCATGTATTGATGGCCGCTACCAAACCCGCATCAATTTCCGCCAGCCGTTCGGCGGTGGACAATGTGGGATTGGTTGCGATGGTGCCGCACGCGATATATTGCAGACGATTGCCCTCGGCTTCGATCACGCCCCACCCGGTGCGTTGCAAACCCGGATCAATGCCCAAAATACGCATGCGGTATCCCTTCCGGTTTAAGACGCGAGCAAACGCTCCATGATTTCGTCGGACACTTCGAAGTTGGTGGTGACGTTTTGCACGTCATCATTGTCTTCCAGCACGTCGAGAAGCTTCAGGAGCATTTTCGCCTGATCTTCGTTGACCTCAGCCATCACGTTGGGTTTCCAGACCAGTGCGGATTTCTCCGGCGCGCCCAGTTTTTCTTCCAACGCATCACGCACAGCCGCAAAATCATCCGGCTGGCATGTGATTTCATGGTTCTCTTCGGTGCTTTCACAATTTTCGGCGCCGCATTCAACGGCGGCTTCGAACATGGCATCGGCGCTGGCCGTTTTGGCCGGGTATAAAATCTGGCCGACATGGTCGAACATAAAGCTGACCGAATTGGTTTCACCCAGATTGCCGCCGTATTTAGAGAACGTGGCGCGCACATCGCCCGCCGTGCGGTTGCGGTTGTTGGTCAAGGCCTCAACCACGATGGCAACGCCGCCCGGGCCGTAGCCTTCGTAACGGATTTCTTCGTAGTTATCATCCGCGCCCACGCCCATCGCACTGTCAATCGCGCGTTTGATGCGGTCGTTCGGCATGTTTTCTTCACGCGCCCACAACATGGCGGCCCGCAAACGCGGGTTCATCGCCGGGTCCGGGCCGCTGCCCTTCACGGCAACGATGATCTCGCGTCCGATTTTTGTGAAGACTTTGGCCCGCTTGGCGTCCTGACGACCCTTGCGGTGCATAATATTTTTAAACTGGGAATGACCTGCCATGTGCGTATCTTTATTGGGGGTTTCAGACCGTGAACAAAAAGAGAATCCGGATCACCGGAAACGGCCAAAAATGCCGGATTCCCGCGCCTTTCGCAAGGCCCTTTCAGAATAGCACGTTTGCCAACCCACACAAATGTGGTACGATTTTCTGTGTGCCGCGTTCCTGTTTTCCGTAATCGTTAAATCTCTGGCAAGCTAACCCCTTTAAGATAAAGGGAGAAGTGGGCCGGGTATCTTCACATTCACGCCAAAACCATACGACAAGCGGTCAAATCATGACGTATCAGCTTAACCGCATCACCATTCTGGTTGTCGAAGACAACCAGCCGATGCTGGAAATTACCAAGGCCTTGCTGACCACCTTTGGCGTTGGCACGGTGATCAGCGCCCCGAACGGCGAATCCGGTTTTGACCAATTTTGCAAATATAACCCGGACATGGTCATTGCCGACTGGATGATGAAGCCGGTGGACGGCATCACCTTCACCCGCAAAATCCGCAATGATCCAAAAAGCCCGAACCCGTATGTGCCCGTGATCCTGATGACGGGGTTCAGCGAACGTCGCCGCGTGTTGCAGGCCCGGGATGCGGGTGTTACCGAATTTCTGGTCAAACCGTTTAACGCTCGCGATTTGTACAAACGTCTGGCGCAGGTGATTGAACGCCCACGCCAGTTTGTGCGCTCGGGCAATTTCTTTGGGCCTGATCGTCGTCGTAATCGCGCAGCCCCGAGCGGCGTTCATTCCGGCCCATTCCGCCGCGATACAGACAACCCGAGCGCCGTTCTGATGCAATCGATGCGTCAGCAACAGGTGAATGATGCGCATGAAAGCCTGCGCCGTATCCGCGAAAATGCCGGTATGCGCAAAGGCGACCGTTTTGATTTACGTCCCGAAGATATTGATTTTATTTAAGCGTTAAGCGGAAGGCCGACCATGGACAACAACGCCAACACCCCGCATTTTTCTCAACCCCAACGTCGCAAAGCGGAGTTTATCCGCCCACCAAACCTGCTGAAAGAAAAAGTCGGCACGGGCGGCATTGGTGATGACATTCTGGAGAAAGCGCAAACCCTGCTGGAAAACAACCCGGTTGATTTTGCACCGCTGGCGGAAATTTATCTGGCCTCCCTGATGAAGGGCATCGACCGTGTCAAAGCCCGCAAACCCAGCGATGACCCGGAAGAATTAATCGCCGGCGTGATCTATCCTGTGATGCAGCTAAAGGCCAATGGCGGCATGTTCCATTACGCCTTGATCACCAGTATTTCCGACCGTCTTGTGCAATTCCTGGAGGTCATCGAAAACGCTGACCCCGACGCCATGGAAATCGTCACCGCCTTCCACGCCACCATCCGGGCCATTATTCTGGGTGGTATGACGGGCCATGGCGGAAAACAGGGGGACGAATTGATCGACGCCCTCAACGATGCCTGTGCCCGGTATTTTGACAAACATCCGGAACGGCATGGGGTGGATTTGGATTATATCAATCGGGTTTAAATCACCAATCGTCACCCCGGCGAAGGCCGGGGTCTTCATCCCTTATGTCTGGAAGATCCCGGCCTTCGCCGGGATGACAAATAACGGTTGCGCTTAAAACGTCGGAATCTCTTCCTTCAATCGCGGGCCGATGCGAACTGCGCCTGCATTTTTAGCCCAGCCGTTGCGATCATCCGTTTCAACGAATAACCCACACACTGTAGCTTCGCCATCCGTCGGGGCGAATTTTTCCGTGTACATTTTGCGGATGAAACGGCCAATGGGAATGTCTTTGCGCACGCCAATAATACTGTCGTAATCGCCGGTCATGCCCGCGTCGGATTGGTATGCAGTGCCGCCGTTGAAAATTTGTACGTCTGCCGTGGGCACATGGGTATGCGTGCCGACAACCACCGACACGCGACCATCCAGATGGTGACCCATGGCCATTTTTTCACTGGTCGCTTCGCCGTGGAAGTCGAGCAGAATAGCGTTCACGCCGCCCGGCCCCATGCGGTAAGAATTGATCAATTCATTCATCGCCACAAACGGGCAATCCAGCGGGTCCATAAAAATCCGCGCCATGGCATTGACGACCAGAATGGTGCGTCCATCGGGCAGCGTGTGTTTATACGCCCCCTTGCCCGGTGTGCCCTTTGGAAAGTTCAGCGGGCGCAACAATTTCGGATCACGGTCGATATAGGAAATAATTTCGCGCTGGTCCCACACATGATTGCCCGTGGTGATGACATCGGTGCCAATCCCGTAAAATTCTTTGCAGATGGATTCGGTAATGCCAATGCCGTGCGCGGCGTTTTCGCCGTTCACAATCACGACATCGGGTTTCAGCTTTTCCCGCAATGTCGGCAAATGCTTGGCCAGCGCATCACGCCCTGTTCGTCCGTACACATCACCGATAAATAAAATACGCATTGTTGATTCTTTCTTCTTAAGCCGTAAAACGCCGCACCGTGCGCGGTGTAATCATGTAATCCAGTTTCTGGTCGTGGTCTTCGACGGGCAGGTTGAACAGCACCGCCTGCTCCGCATATCCGTACCCAACGGCGATAACATCTTTCATATCGCGGTAATGGCGCAGCGTTTCATCATAATATCCGCCGCCATATCCCAAACGGTTTCCGCGCTGGTCAAAAGCCAGCAGCGGCACGATGAAAATATCCGGGTCAATAAAAGCCGTATTGGCATCAATGGGCGGTTGTTTCAATCCATACGGACCATCAACCAGCGCGTCACCATCGCCCCACGCAACAAAGCGCAACAGCCATTCATCCTTCATCACCACGGGCAAGGCACAGATGATCCCCGCAGCTAGCAGCCGTTCCATCAATGGCAATGTATCGAATTCGCGCCCCTTGGGCCAGTACAGGGCGATGATTTGGCCCGGCTTCGGCGCGATTGTTTCCATGAACAAATCGGCTGCCGCATCGGCATCCCCGTCGACCAGATCAATCCGGTCACGGTGGCGCTTCGCTTCGCGGCGCATACTATCCTTGGGATTGTCAGTCATGAGAAGGATCAGGCGTCAGAAAGTGAAAAGAAAGGAGCAAAAGGTGCCAGACGAACCGTGCACATGCATCTTATCCGCTACTGGCCCAACTCACCAGGTTGGGCACCACATAACCAGACCACGGTCCGGACAGAGGCAGCACCCGCGCGAAAAGACTATCGGCCCGAGGGATTAAGGTGTACTCGAGAGCCCCAGCGGTCCTTTTGCCTACCTATGATTATAGAAGAAAATGGCGAAAAACCATAACTTTCTAAGGGATCAGCCCGTTTCACCGTAAAAACAGGCAATTAGAGCCCTCGGGCATCGCCCGCAACTCTTCTCAGGGGGTGTTCCGGGGGGAGTAAGGCTCCAATTTGTCCTTTTTCAGGATAAACATTCTGACATGCGGCGGCTCCATCGGCGGGCGGTCACGGCATTCCTGAGCCAGTTGGGCGGCGTCTTTATGTCCCGCCGCCGCAGCGATTTCGAACAGGAAACCCGCTTGTTTTTGGGTGGTTCCATTCAGGGACGTGCCAGCCAAATGCAGCGTCATCAAACCAAGGAGCGCTTTGCCCAACGCAAACACATCATCCGGGCCGCCCGTGCGCGCTTTGGCAATGCAATTCGATAAAAAAAGACGCTCTTGGCCCTGATAGCATTCCAGAATGGGGAAGCTATCCATGCGCAGCGTGTTCAGGTCAGAGAAATCATAGATATCACGTTTCGGTTTGACCGGTTCCGGGGCCTCAACGACAGGGGCCGCGGGTGCAGTTCGCACTGCAGGCTTTTCAGCAGCACTGTTATTAAAAAACGCGCGAATACGATTCCATACAGACATCGTTGGATCCTGCCCTTGCGGTGTTTAAGAAAAAATTGGTTAAATCTTCTGCAAACGCGCCGCAACGGATTCAATGCGGGCGGCCAGATGGTTGATTGCATCAACGACCTGACGTTCCTCTTCGGAATCCATTTGGGCGGCGTGGGCCATTTCCTGCTGGTGCTGGGCGGCCATTTGCGATTGTAACGCCCCGCGCAGATCATAAACCTCATCCGCCAGAACCAGCGCCGTCAGAACCAGCAAATGCGGTTCGTTGGTCGCCGCGCCGGCGGAGGCGATTTCGCGCATACGGGCGTCAATATACTTGCCCAATTCACGCACGCGGGCTTCTTGCCCGTCATCACAGGCAATGCCGTAGGATTTACCATGAATGGCTAGGCTGACCTCGGCCATGTTCTTAACCCTCTTTCAGCAATTCTTCGACGCGGCTGATGGCCACGTCCAGTTTGCGCGCCAAAACGGCAGAATCCAGCGTCACAACGGTGCCACTGGTCCGCGGTTGCGGAACGCTGAACAAATCCGGCTGGCCGGACTTTTTCGAAGCAACGCTTTTGGTTTCCTTCTCCCGGCGAGCCATATTTTGCTCCAGCCGATCAATCACATCGTCAAGGCCACTCAAGGCATTAAGGATCGCTGTGGACACGTGAAAGCCCCTCTAAATCGTCTCAAAAAACGGTAATACAACACCCGAAAACCGGGCCATTATCAGCCTTCCAGCCGCTGGGTCAAGACCGGGCGGACGTTGTCCACAATTGCATCCACAGGCCTTTTCCTCCCCCCTTTGTCATTCCCGCGAAAGCGGGAATCCAGAGGACCGGGACAGTTTTGCGCCACTTGGCCCTGGATTCCCGCTTTCGCGGGAATGACACCATGATATGAAGGCCAGATATTGACCCGCCCCTATCCCCCCGGCATTGTATGTCCACACTTCACCAAACGAGGCCCCCAATGACCCAAGCGAGTGCCAAAATCATGACGAACGCCACCCCCGATTTGAAAACCATGTCCAACGCCATCCGCGCTCTGGCTATGGATGCCGTGGAAAAAGCCAACTCCGGCCACCCCGGCATGCCGATGGGTATGGCCGACGTGGCCACGGTGCTGTTCACCAAATTCATGAATTTTGACGCCAAGCATCCGGAATGGGCCGACCGTGACCGCTTTATCTTGTCCGCCGGACACGGGTCGATGCTGCAATACGCCCTGCTCTACCTCCTCGGGTATGAGAAGATGACGCTGGACCAGATCAAGAATTTCCGCCAATTGCACGCCATCACCGCCGGCCACCCGGAAGTGATGCCGAGCGCAGGCATCGAAATCACCACCGGCCCGCTGGGCCAAGGCATTTCCACCGCGCCGGGCTTTGCGCTGGCCGAACGCATTTTGAATGCGCGGTTTGGGGATGATCTGGTCAATCACTGGACCTATGTCATCGCCTCCGACGGCGATTTAATGGAAGGCATCAGCCACGAGGCCTGCGCACTGGCCGGGCACCTGAAACTCTCGAAATTGGTCGTTCTGTATGATGATAATGGCATTTCCATTGATGGCCCGACATCTTTGTCTTATTCCGACGATGTGACCAAACGCTTTGAATCCTATCACTGGGATGTGCAGACGGTTGACGGGCACGACATGGCCGCGATTGAACACGCCATTGCCCACGCCAAAACAACCGACAAGCCGAGCATGATCCGTTGCAAAACCAAAATCGGTTTCGGCGCACCGACGAAAGAAAACAAATCATCGTCCCACGGATCACCGCTGGGCACGGATGAAATTGCGGGCGCGCGTAAAAACCTCAACTGGCCGCACGCGCCGTTCGAAATCCCGGACGACGTTCTGGCCGCATGGCGCGATGCTGGCCGCCGTGGCGCCAGCAACTATGCCGCATGGAATGAACGTCTGGACGCGTCCGCGAACAAGGGCGCATTCCTGAAAACCCTGTCCGGCGATGTTGCCAAAGACATTGCCCCGCTGGTCAATGAACTGAAAAAACAATTCGCCAGCGATGCCAAAGCCGACGCCACACGTAAAACATCGGGCAAAGTGCTGGAGAAGCTGGTTCCGGCTGTCGCTGAACTGATCGGCGGTTCGGCGGATTTGACAGGTTCGGTGATGACCCAGATCAAAGGCCCGGCCAACATCACCCCCGGCGATTATAACGGCCAGTACATCCATTACGGGGTGCGCGAACACGGCATGGCCGCGATGATGAACGGTATGGCCTTGCATGGCGGAATTATTCCGTATGCTGGCACGTTCCTGTCCTTCGCCGATTATTGCCGTCCGTCCATTCGTTTGGGTGCGTTGATGAAACAACGTGTCATCCATGTGATGACGCACGATTCCATCGGCTTGGGCGAAGATGGCCCGACGCACCAAGCGGTGGAACATCTGGCCGCCCTGCGCGCTATTCCGAACACGTACACGTTCCGTCCATGCGACGGCGTGGAAACGGCGGAATGCTGGGAACTGGCGATTAACAAGGCGGATGCACCGTCCATCATGGCCCTGACACGTCAGAACCTGAAAGTCCTGCGCACCACGCACACGGATGAAAACCTCTCCGCCCGCGGGGCGTATATTCTGGCCGATGCGAAAGATGCCAAGGTCACGATTTTCGCATCCGGGTCCGAAGTTGAAATTGCGATGGATGCCAAGGAAAAACTGGACGCCGCCGGAACACCGACCCGTGTCGTGTCCGTGCCGTGTCTGGATTTGTTCATGGAACAGGACAAGGACTACTTCATGTCCTTCGTCTGCAATGACACGATCAAGGTCGCGGTCGAAGCCGCCATCCGCATGCCATGGGACCGCCTGATCGGCCCGCATGGCATCTTCGTCGGCATGTCCACCTTCGGTGAGTCAGCCCCGGCGGAAGTTCTCTACAAACATTTCGGCATTACGGCTGAGGCGGTTGTGGAGAAGGTGCAGGCAAAACTCTCAAAATAAACCCTCTCCCCATGGGAGAAGGAATGCATTCCCGGACACCCGCGTCATCCCGAACGAAAGTGAGGGATCTCATCTTCACACACAAGATGAGATCCCTCGTCGCTTCGCTCTGTCGGGATGACAAATCTGTTTATGGCTGGGGCATTTGTGGCGTGGGTGCTGATGGCACACCGATACCCGCCATAACGCCCTTCAAAAACGCCTGAACATGCGGGTCATGCACATCATGACCCGCATTGTCTATGATGGTTTCGCCGTTGGTGGGTGTGCCAATATAATCATTGGCCCCACGAATGAATTTGGCGTTTTGCGGAACGGGAAGTGTGGCTCGGAACGGAACACCGAAATTCTGATCAACCATGTTGGCGAAAACGACACGGTTGGCGATCAGGCGGTCCAACGCGGCCCCGCTGACGTTGCAAGGGCCGAAAACGCGTTCATACGCCAATGTTACATCGCGTTTTTCCTGCGCCGTCCCCCACAACAGGTAGGTATTCGCGGCCAGAACGGCAAAAAACGCCCCTTGCGGACCAAAATTGGCGCAGAATTTTTTCCATCCATCAGGGTATTGTTGCTGGCTGCGCTGGTAATAGCCTTCCAGCTCTTTTCGTCCGCCCATAAACGCGCCATAGAACACGATGTCGCGCACATTTTGCGGGTATTTATTGGCGTAAAGCGCACACACAGCCGCCCCGGCGGACCAACCGAACAAGCTGACCTGCCCTACCCCCAGATGGGTACGCACGGTTTCAATGTCATCGGCCAGATTGGGATACAGGTTTTCCTTCACGCTTCCCGCCGGGGTCGACAGGCCAACGCCGCGCGCATGAATGATAATCACGCGCTGTGACGACAAATCCCACATCGATAATTTTGACGTATCAAACACATTCCCGGAATTTCCATGCACCATGACAAAGGCAGGCGCGTCGGCGGGGCCATAGGATTCAAAATAAATCCGGTGCCCTGAACCATCGGCGGCATCAACCATACCGGTGTGCGGAAATGCGTTTTTCATCTGTCTTATACCTTCACAAAACGGAACAGAATTTTCGTCTGGCTGTAATAGTTCAGTTTGTCGATCAGCTTTGGGTAGTACACCTTGTCATCCGGCTCCACGGCGATGAACCCATCGCTGCGGAACTGTTTGGCCTCGACCGCGAACCCGTTCGCGGCAAATGCGCCCGCGTAATCATCCAACGCGTAATGCGGCACAGTGATGTTCGAATAATCGCTGATCGCCTTGTGCCATTCGGCCCAATGGGGGTTATCCGTATGGCACCCCGTGGCGGCGTAATACACCCCGCCCGGCTTCAAAACCTGCGCCATGTCTTTGGCATGGGCGTGTAAATCGGGCAACAAATAAATGACCTCGTGGCTGAAGGCCACGTCGAACGTGCTGGCCATGCTGGACAGTTGGCTGGAATGGTAAAAATCGGCCGGGGCGAATTGGTTCCGCGCGCGGGCCTTGGCCAGTGACCCTTCGGCAATATCCACACCCACGGCCCGGGCAAATGGCAAAGTGTTGAACAGCATCTGGATAAAACCACCCTGGTTACAGCCAAAATCCAGAATGGTTTTATGGCGCAAATCCCGCTCGCGCACATGGCCGATCATGGTTTGCCAATGGTGCATATGGCCGGGAACCATGCGGTCTTCCTCGGCTTGTGACGTGGTCCATGTATCTAATTTCGGTGCTGTGCTCATCAAACGCTCCTTAGGCAATAATGCAAATCATTCGCATTTAGATACCGGACTGGTCAAGTCCCATTTATAAGGCACCCCCTTAAATATTCGCCCCTTGCCCCGGCCCCGGCGCGGGTTTATCTAAAAGGGGCGGAATTCCACACCCTTACAACAGAGGTATAGATTATGACAACATCCGTCGCTATCAGCGGTTTTGGCCGTATTGGCCGCCTGGTCCTGCGCGCACTTTATGAATCCGGTCGCAATGATCTGGAGATTGTCGCCATCAACGATCTGGCCGATTTGAAAACCAACGCGCATTTGTTGAAATATGACTCGGTCCATGGCCGCTTCCCGTTCGACGTGGAAACGCAAGGCAATGACGTTCTGATCGTCAACGGTCACAAGATTAAATGCGTACAGGTCCGCGACCCCGCTCAATTGCCTTGGAAAGATGTTGGCGTTGATGTTGCGTTTGAATGCTCCGGCATTTTCACGAAACGTGATGATGCGGCCAAGCATTTGTCTGCTGGCGCAAAAAAGGTCCTGATCTCCGCCCCGGCAACGGACGAAGATATTACGGTTGTGTACGGCGTGAACTCCGACAAGCTGACCGCCGATCATAAAATCGTGTCCAACGCATCCTGCACCACCAACTGCCTCGCCCCTGTGGCATCCGTGTTGCACAACGCAATCGGAATTGAACATGGGTTCATGACCACCATTCACTCCTACACCGGCGACCAGAACATTGTGGACTCCAACCACAAGGATTTGCACCGCGCCCGTGCCGCCGCTTTGAACATGATCCCGACATCCACCGGAGCCGCCAAGGCCGTTGGTAAAGTTTTGCCGGAATTAAAAGGCAAGCTGGACGGCGTGGCCATTCGCGTGCCGACCCCGAACGTGTCGCTGGTCGATTTCAAATTCGTCGCCAAACGCGCCACGACGGTGGAAGAAATCAGCGAACTGATCAAAGCCGCCGCCAACAGCAACCAGTTGAAGGGCATTCTCGGCTACTACACCGACGAACTGGTCAGCGGCGATTTCAACCACGACCCGCATTCATCCATGTTCGCCATCAACGAAACCAAAGTCATCGACGGCACCATGGTGCGCGTGATGGCGTGGTACGACAATGAATGGGGTTTCTCCAACCGCATGTTGGACACAGCCGTGAAAATGGCCAGCCTGTAATACTGGGCCAGATGAACAGACAAAAACGGCGCCGAATATGGCGCCGTTTTTATTTACAAGGCGTGCCCCGACCTGAGGCGTTTGTGGAACGCCTTCACATCCCGGTCAATCTCTTCATCGGTATAAAGAGAAGATTTTTGGATTTTTTCCGCCTTGCTCGGAACGGATTCCTGCTCGATTTCGCCCAACGCAATCGCATTGAACCGCAATGTTAAATCACGATAATCCGGAAGCTCTACCTTGGGGGACTCCTCCGCCACAGCGGCGCACGAATGCATATGAAACGCATTTTTCAAATCTCTTAAAACAGTTTCTAAATGTATAAATCCCTGAGCCAGAAACTCTGCCTTATGCGGGGAAAGAATAAATTTATGCATAGAATTTTTCTGGCCTTCTTCAAAGCCAATACGCTCCATCATCTTGTCAATATCGCGCACCAAAGAATGCGCAAACAAGATCGAATCCGCAGATAAAAAATCTGCCACGCGCGCCTGATAACCACTATAGAGAAAGGCCGCATGATAGCTTAAAAAACCCACGGCCATATTCCGCAGACACTCATTTTCATCCACCAACTCCGGGCGGCAATCTGCCAAATCCAACATTTTTTGCACAAGAGGAAGCGTTTCCTTCACGCTTTCTCGCATCCCATCGACCGTGAAACGATGCCTTTTATCCCAAGGCAACGGTGTCTTCGATGTCTGCGTATACGAAGGCACCATGCGGCCACCCTGGTTAAAGATTTGGCCATAAATATGTTTTTCGCAGTTCATGATCGATGCGGAAAGGCCTTGGGCCGTCGCGTAGACAGAAGAAAAATATTCAAAATCTTTCATCCGATCACCACTCCGCCGATCAGATTCAACGTCCAGCGCTGGAAAGGAAATCAAATTTAAAACAGGCGCCTTCTTCGCCATTTCCGCCTCATACACCGCAGCCGCGAATTTCAGCTCGCTGGCCGGGTATTTCCCATCGCGCACAGGTTGCCCATTATGCGTAAAACTCGGGTGACCGTTGACATCAAAAACAATGCCTTCATTGTGCGCAAAATCGATAAAATGGGACCCGGTTAAATCCTCAACCACCTCTTCGCGCAAAGAATGTGCGCTTTGCGCATTTGTTCCAAATTCAAACAAAGCCATTTTATGCAGGGCACGCATAACGCACACATGCTCTTCCAAAGTCATTGATGATTGGACCGGAACCCGCCCCTGCGCGTCCGCATTTTCGGACAAGACCGGCAAAGCCCGCCCGTCGGCAGCGGAAATTTTCCTGACCGTCCACTCGTCCGAATTGTTAGACGTTAATGCAAAATCGGCTTGCAGATATTCGTCCGGTTGATCAGGAAGCGACAGATTTTTAAAGGCGCGCGTGCGGAATGATTTTTTTGATCCCGCTAAAAAATGTTCCTCCTGCGCCGTCAGCTCCCACAGCTTGACCACGGGCACCTCCGGTGCCGGCAAAGGCAGAGGTGCCGGCACAGCCTTACCCCCGCCAAACAGGCGCTTCAAAAACCCCGACTTTGTATCGTTCATAGAACCGCCACCATTGGCCATGTCCGCCCCCTTGAATAATAATAAAAAATCTCTGGGCTATAACCCCAATTACAGATCGAGCCTATGGCTATGGCGATACGCCTTTTTGAATACAAAATCGTTCCGGGCGTCTTTCTTGCGTGTAGCGGCATTAAACTCCGACGCCAAATTACGATAATCCGGCAATTCCAATTTTGGTTTCTGCCCTTCCAGTACCGCAAGCGATTGCCTGTGAAACACATCGCGCAGGTTATTCAAAGCATCACCTAATTTTACCATTCCATTGGCGATGACTTCTGGTTCGTGCGGTTGCATGATAAAGGCACGAACAGATTTTTTCTTTTCATCATCAAAGGAAAAAGCATCCATCAATGTATCGGCTTCACGCGCCAAAGACTGCGCAAATTCTACCGTATCCAGCGCCAAAAATTCCTTCCCATAGCATTGGTAACCGCTATAAAGAAACGCCGCGTTATGAACCATAAAGCTTAAAGCACTGTTTCGCAGAACCTCGTTTGTCTCGACCTCTTCCGCATAAACATTGGCAAGATCAACCAGTTTTTGCACAGCGATGATCGCAGATTTTACACCGGCCATCATCCCCGCCACATCAAGTGATTTTCTTTCTTTCCACGACAATGGTGACGGCGAGGCTACAAGCCGCTCGCCTGCAAAAAAACCACCAGAATCAAATAAGGCCTTAGACACCGCCCCCCAATAATATATTTTATTGTTGCCAACACTCTTCGCAACATCACCCGCAGCGGCCTGAATGGATGCAAAGTGTTCAAAGTCCTTCATCGGATCATCGGACTGCGGTTTGGAATGAATTTCCAGCCGGGCTAGATCGATCAGGCGGACAGCCGCTTGCTTCTCTGCCACAATATCTTCGTAAACTTTGGCCGCGAATTGCAATTCACTGTCCGGATATGTCCCATTCCGAATGGGTTTTCCTTCGCTGGTCAGGCTGGGGTGGCCATTGACGTCGAAAATAATATGTTCACCATGCGCAAAATCGATGAAGTGCGATCCGGTTAAATCTTCGGTCACTTCCTCACGTGTGGAATGCATGCTGTGCGCATCCGTTCCAAATTCAAACAGGGCCATTTTATGCAGCGCCCGCATCGCGCACACGCTGCCTTCCAGAATCTGGGATGTTTTGGCCGAAACTTTTCCCTGCTCATCCGCACCGACGGATAAAGCAGGCAACGCCCGTGCTTCGGTCACGGTTACTTTTGTGATGCGCCATGAATACGTGCTGTCTCTGTAATCCGCTTCCAGATATTCATGCGGCTGGTTTGGCAAGGCGTGATTTTTAAACGCGCGCGTGCGGAATGATCGTTTGGACTGTGATTTGAAGGTTCCTTCCAATTCGGTCAATTCCCATGGCTTGACCACGACTTCAGGTGTTCTCGGCCATGGTTCATCAGGCGTCACACCTGCGGGCAACTGCTTAACAGAAGAAGGCCCAGAGAGAGCCAGAGCCTGCTTGTCATTGTCCAGACCGATGGCTCTGCCGAGGACGGTGTTCTCTGCTTTCGGGAATCTAAAAAACCGTTTGAAAAAGCCGGGCTTTTTCTCTTGGGGTGGCTTGTCGCCAGAATCGAAAGTTACAGCCATGAAAGCGTCCCTCAAAAATATTTGCCAGAATGTACGCCCTTGCGCATGAATATGTCAAATATAAACACACCCCTTCAACGGAACGATTTTCCCTTTAAAATCAAAGCCCTCCATAAAACACGCCTCGCAGAAACACATTCTTAGACATTTACCCCCAAAATGGTGTTCAATAACCGGGATTTACGGTGAAAAGGCGCACATGACGCAAGCGATGGACCCAAAGGAAAAGGCCGAGCGGATCGGCCATATTATCGACCATCTGGTGGATGCACTGGGCGGGGAACCGGCCTGCACCCTACGCCGGGCGGTTATTCTGGCGGACATTGACCAATTTCCGGGCACGACCCAGGCCGAGATCATGGAGCGTCTGGGCGCCCATAAATCCGCGCTGAATCGTGATATTGAATGGTTGTACGACTATGGCTGCATCATGCGCCAGCAATCGGGCCGGGATGGGCGGGAAATCCGCCTGCATATCGCCGGTTATGCCAAGAAAAACATGGATTTGGCGCTGGATTACTTCGAAAAATCGCATAAAAGCTTGAAAAACTTCCTGATTCACTATATCAATCTGTTCGGTCAGCACCGCCCCACTCTGCGGGACGCCAAGATTGTCGCGACTGTCGGCAGTCTGAAAACGGTGAAACGCCAAGATGTTTTTGATGTTTTGTATAACGGGCCGCTGACCACGGACAACCGGGCTTTAAACAACCTTATTGCCTCGGGAATCCTGCAGAAGACCGGAAATGATTGATTTGGAACGATGACAATAGGACTTGAGTTTACAGCACAGTTTGAGGCCGCATTCGATGCCCTCCCGTCTCCGGTGGTTGATCCCAACGTGGCGGCGCTGACTCTGGACTTTGGCGCGGACGGATCATCCGGTGGCGGCTTTGGCTTCTCCTTTGGTGGATTCAGCTTTGGCGGTGGTGGTTCCTCTGATGGTGGCGCGGCCCCGTCGGGTGGCGAAGGCGGCGGCGGTGGTCCGGCCCCGGCACCGTAATTCCGGTAAAACAGAATTTTTCAAAAGCCCCGCGCAAGTTGGGGCTTTTTGTTTGGCCGCGCGGGTTCTATAGTTTTCCCATCATTGCATTTGAAAAAGGATCACATCATGGGCACCACGAAATTGAAACCCGGCGTTGTTACGGGCGCGGACTATCTGGCTTTGGTTAAGGCCTGCAAAGACGGTCAATACGCCCTGCCCGCCGTCAACGTGGTTGGCACCAATTCCATCAACGCCGTGATGGAAGCCGCGGCGAAGAACAAAGCCGATGTGATCATCCAGCTGTCCAACGGCGGCGCGGAATTTTACGCGGGCAAGGGATGCGCCGACAGCTTTAAAGCCAAGGTTCTGGGCGCCGTATCCGCCGCCCGCCACGTCCACATGATGGCCGAACATTACGGCGTGTGCGTCGTCCTGCACACCGATCACGCGAACAAAAAATTGATCCCGTGGGTTGAGGCGATGATCGAACATGGCGAAGCGTTCTACAAAGAAACCGGCAAGCCGCTGTTCTCCTCCCACATGGTGGATTTGTCCGAAGACGATTTGGACTTCAACCTGTCCGAATGCGCCCGCCTGCTGAAACGCATGGCAAAGATTGATATGAGCATTGAGATCGAGCTGGGCGTGACCGGCGGTGAAGAAGACGGCGTCGGGTCCGACGATGTCGATAACGATAAACTCTACACCCAGCCGGAAGATGTTCTGCGCGCCTATGACACATTACTGCCGCTGGGTCATTTCAGCATCGCGGCCTCGTTCGGCAACGTGCATGGCGTGTACAAACCGGGCAACGTCAAACTGCGCCCCGAAATCCTGAAAAACTCCCAAGAGCTGGTCCAGAAAACCCACAACACGGCGGCCAACCCGCTGGATCTGGTGTTCCACGGTGGTTCGGGGTCGGAAAAGGACAAGATCGCGCAATCGCTCGGCTATGGCATTTTCAAGATGAACATCGACACGGATACGCAGTTCGCGTTCTCGGAATATGTCGGCAAATTCGTCGAAGCCAACGCCAAGGCGTTCAAGTACCAGATCGACCCGGACGACGGCACCCCGTACAAAAAACAATACGACCCCCGCAAATGGCTGCGCGAGGGCGAACTGGGAATCATAGCCCGTCTGGACGAAGCCTTCACCGATTTACGCTCCGCCGGGAAGTCATTGGCCTGTGGGGAATGCGATTCAAAGGTGAAGTGCGCTTAGGCCCACAAGACTAACACATTGCAAACAAACGGTTTTTTATAAAAACCTAGTGACCCTGACCCCGGCGAGCCGTTTTAGGTGCTTTTTTCCGAAAAAGTACTTGAATTGCTGGGGTATTAACGATAAAAAGTGCGCCTGATTTATAGGAGATACGCCATGAAGGCCGACATACACCCGGACTACCACGAAATCACAGTCGTGACGACCAAGGGCGAAGAATATTCGATGCGCACCACCTGGGGCAAACCGGGTGACGTTATGCGTCTGGACGTTGATTGCTACAGCCACCCGGCTTGGAGCGGCGGCGCACAGAAAATTACCGAACGCGGCGCGCTGGACAAATTCTCCAAGCGTTACGCAGGTTTCGGCCTCAGCGCAGAAGCTGGCGACAAGAAATAATTTCTGTAGCGATACGACATACAAAAGCCGCCCATTGGGCGGCTTTTTTGTTTTTAGTAAAGCTCGTTTAAAAGATGAAGCGCTTGATATGTCGCCAAAAAAAACATTAGCAATGAGAACTGCATAGATAATGGATGCGCGTGATAGGCTACATTTGCTTTCCAGCCTTCTTCTTCAGATCGTAAAATATGAGCCGCAGCAAAAAGAACGGCCGATGAAAACATGCCCGCAAGGTACATATACAAAAATCTTAAATCTAAGTTTTGTTCACCAGCCCCAAAACGATCACCATTAACAACGGCTGTAACACAAATAGACAAGGCAATAGGGTTACACAGAGATGTCCAAAGAACAGCGAGCTTCGAAAAATCAGTGTCCCCAGACCCATTAACATCTTTAAGCATACCCGCGTGCCCTATCTAGCTTAGCCTTCACAGCCTACGCCGCTTCCAACTGCTTCAGCGCCGCGGACAGTTTCGTCCGGGTGGTTTCGGCGGTTTCTTTGCGCTTGTGCTGTTCTTCAATAATCTCCGCCGGGGCATTATCGACGAATTTCTTGTCGGACAGCTTCTGCTCGATCTTTTCAATGTCGGATGACAGCTTCTCGATCTCTTTGCGCAGACGGGAGCGTTCTTTGTCCAGATCGATAATGTCGGCAATCGGCATAATCAATGTGGCTTCGTTCACCACCGTCTGGATCGAACCCGCCGGAACGGACTGGCCATTGAACGTTTCAATGGTTTCCAGACGCGCCATGCGCTTCAGAACGTCATCGTAGGATTTCAGGCTGCCCTGCGTACCCGCATTCGCATCCTTGACCAGCAGGCGGATTTTCGCCGCAGCCGGGACGTTCATGTCGGCCCGCACGCTGCGGATTTCGGTGATGAACTTGATCAGCCAGTTCATTTCCGTTGTTGCATCCGCATGCGTAAACGATTCCGGATATTCTGGCCATTGCGACGAAATCAACGCCGTGTTCAACGGACGCTCAGCCAGAGCCGTGTACAGCTCCTCGGTAATGAACGGCATAATTGGATTCAGGATCAGCAAAATCTGGTCCAACACCCAGCCGGTGGTTTCACGGGTTTCTTCGGCCTGAACCTTGTCATCGCTCGACAGGATCGGCTTGGTGAATTCCAGATACCAGTCGCAGAACGTGCCCCACACGAATTGGTACAGAGCATTGGCGGCATCGTTGAATTTATACGATTCAATCGCCACATTCACCGCTTCCGTCGTTTCCTTCAGCGCGCTGATGATCCATTTGTTCGGCGTCGCCGTGGCGTTGGCGGGGTTATAGTTGCGCCCAGCCGTGCAATGGTTCATCTGGCAATACCGCGCCGCATTCCACAATTTGGTGGCAAAGTTGCGGTATGTTTCCACACGGTCTTCGGACAGTTTAATGTTCCGCCCCTGCGTGGCCAATGCGGCCAACGTAAAGCGCAGCGCGTCCGCACCGTATTTTTCAATGGTATCCAGCGGGTCAATCACGTTGCCACGGGTTTTGGACATTTTCTGCCCCTTCCCGTCCAGAATCAGCCCGTGCAGATAAACGGTTTTAAACGGCACATCCCCCATAAAGTGAATGCCCATCATCATCATCCGCGCAACCCAGAAGAAGATAATATCGGCGGCCGTGGTCAGCACATCACCCGGATAATATTTGTTCAGTTCCGGCGTCTTGTCCGGCCAGCCCAGTGTCGAGAACGGCCACAAAGCGGAGGAGAACCACGTATCCAGAACGTCTTCATCACGGGTCAGCGTTACACCATCGCCAAACTTCGCCCTGGCTTCGGCATAGGCTTCCTCTTCCGTCTCCGCCACAAATACGGACCCTTCGGGGCCGTACCATGCGGGGATTTGGTGTCCCCACCACAATTGGCGGGAAATACACCACGGCTGGATGTTTTCCATCCAGTGGAAATAGGTGCTTTCGGACGATTTCGGAATAATCACCGTTTTGCCCGAACGCACGGCCTCAATCGCTGGCTGGGCCAGCGTTTTGGCATCGCAATACCATTGTTCGGTCATGAACGGTTCCAGAATGACGCTTTTGCTTTTCTCGTCATACGGAATGGCGTGGGTGACGTCTTCGATCTTGACCAGCAGGTCTTGGGCTTCCAGCTCTTCCAGCAATTTCTTGCGGGCTTCGAAGCGTTCCATGCCTTGATATTCTTCCGGCGCGTTTTCGTTCAAATGCGCGGTGCGGTCGAAGATATTGATGAATTCCAACCCGTGGCGTTTACCGATTTCAAAGTCGTTGAAATCGTGCGCCGGGGTCACCTTCATCGCACCGGTTCCAAATTCCGGATCGACATAATCATCGGCGATAATTTTAATCGGACGACCAACGATCGGCAGGATCGCGAATTTGCCAATCAAATCCTTGTACCGGTCATCGTTCGGATTCACGATAACCGCCGTATCACCCAACATGGTTTCCGGGCGCGTCGTTGCGATGGTAATAAACCGTTCCGTTTCCCCTTCGATCGGGTAACGGATGTGCCACATATGGCCCTTGCTTTCCTTCATCTCCACTTCCAGATCGGAAACGGCGGTCTGCAATTTCGGGTCCCAGTTGACCAAGCGGTTGTCCTTGTAGATCAGCCCTTCCTTGAACAGCTGAACGAACACGCGGCGCACGGCGCGGTTCAGGCCTTCGTCCATGGTGAAGCGTTCGCGTTCCCAATCCGGCGATGTGCCGAGGCGGCGGAACTGGCGCGTGATCGTGCTGCCGGAATATTCTTTCCATTCCCACACTTTTTCGAGGAATTTTTCGCGGCCCATTTCGCGGCGGTTCAAACCTTCGGCGGCCAGATTGCGTTCAACAATCATCTGCGTCGCAATCCCGGCATGGTCAGTGCCCGGTTGCCACAGGGCATCGCGCCCCTTCATCCGGTAATAGCGGGTCAGGATATCCTGTAACGTGCCGTTCAGCGCATGGCCGAGGTGCAGGCTGCCCGTGACGTTGGGCGGCGGCATCATGACAGCAAAGGGAGTCTTGTTGCTTTCCGGATTGCATTTGAACACGCCGGATTGTTCCCACAATTCGTAATGTTGCGCCTCAACCTTTTCAGGCTGAAATGTTTTTTCCAGCATGGATCGTCCCCGTGCAGAGTTGTACAAAAAAACCAGTAATTTCTGATGATTGTTTTAGTCGTCTAAAGCGCGCTGGGCAAGCTTTTCCAGCTCTTTTTGGACCATTCGATCGATCATTGGCGGCAGATTGTCATCCAGCCACTGACGCAGCAGCGGTTGGAGCATATCGCGGACAATATCCTCGATCGTCACGCCTTCCGCTGTCTGGCGACGGCGGTCTACGGCGATGTTGTTGGCCAGACGCGCAAAACCCGCAAACGTGGCAGAGGCCGCAACCTCACCCAAAACGGATTCTTCATCGATATCCACTTTAGGCATAGAAACAGGAGCCGGTGCGGGCTTCGGTGCCGGTGGTGGAGGCGGCGGTGGCGGAGCCGCAACAACGGGCTCCTCCTCTACGGCGTCTTCCATGTCGATAATCGGTGCCGGTGCTTCCGGTTCTTCTTCAGGAATGGGATCTTTCAGTTCGAGAACATCGTCCTTCTTCGGCGCGGCCTGCTTCACAGGTTCCGGTGCCGGTGCGGGCGCAGGTTTCGGCTCTTCCTTCACAGGTTCGGGCGCTGCGGCTTGCGCAGGTGTACCATCCTCATCATCGTCAGAAATGATCTGACGAATGGAGGCCAAAATTTCCTCGATTGAGGGTTCCTGATCTGGGGCGGTCGCGTTCATTCAGCGCAATATTCCGTAAGATGTTTCACAAAAATTTATCTCTGTGAAATCAGTTTCTTACATTGCTCCACCCTTGTCAAAGGCCGTTATCGCCGTGATCCACCGTATTTTCTGTATCCATAGAGAAAACACGGCTTGTTATGTCATCCAAATGGGCATCATAGCCAGGCATGTGGTTGAGTTCTGGAAAACCGAGCGAATCCGGGGTCAGCGTGCCAACGGTCGAGGCCAGGAAATACTGGGCCACAACTTCGTCCCGCTGGGCGGAAACCAGAGCCGTTTGCGCATCCAGATATTCTTGGTCCGCATCCAACGCGTCCAGAATGGTCCGGGTGCCCAGTTCGGCTTCCTGCTTCACACCATCACGGGCAACGCGCGTGGCAACGACCTGTGCTTCACGCGAGGTGATTTCCGCACGAGCGGCGGCCAGCTCTTCCCAAGAACTGACAGCCTGTTGGCGAGCCAGACGGCGCGCTTCGCTGATTTGCATCAGGCGTTGGCTTTCCGCGTGCTTGGCCTGACGGACGCGCGAGCGCGTTGCGCCTGCTTCGTACAGCGGAACGGTCGCGCGAATACCCACAGCGGTGTCTGATGTATCATCATACAGACCCGGGGACGGGTCCCACGCCTGGTTCCATTGTGCGAACAAACCCACTTCCGGCAGCAATTCACCAAAGACGCGGTCAATATCATGTTCCGCCGAGTTGCGCAGGAATTCAGCCGCAACAACGGACGGGTTATCGGTTTCAGCCTGCGACACGGCCGCATCACGCGATGCCGGGATGGCGACTGTCACTTTCGGATAAGCCAGACGGCCAGCGGGCATGCCCACAACCTGTTCGTAAACGGCCAGGCTGGAGCGCAACTGGCCAATCGCGTTGGTCACGCCGGCTTCGGCTTCGGCCAAACGGGCTTCGGATTGCGATACGTCGGTGCGGGTTACATCACCCACATCGAAACGCGCGCGGGATGCTTCCAACTGACGCGCAATCACTTCACGGTTGTTGACGGACAGATCATACAGCGCTTGATCACGCAACACGTTCATATACGCGGTGATGACAGAGATCATCACGTCCTGTTCCGTTGCCTTCAGGAAGGCGCGTTGCGCCAGAATTAAGTTCTCGGCGCTGTCGGTCGATGCAACCGTACGGCCACCACGATAGAGCGGCTGTTGAATATCCGCCCCAACACCTTTTTCCGTTGAACCATCCGGCTCACCCGAACCATCCAGCCACGTTTTGGTCACGCCAGCATTGGCATTCGCGGTCGGCTTCCATCCCGCTTGTGCCTGCGGCAGATTTTCCTGCGTTGAATACAGCTCTTGGCGCGCGGCGCGGATGGTCGGGTTGTTGTCATACGACCAGCGCAAAACAGCACCCAGCGTTTGTTCCGGAGCCTTGCTGTCGGCTGTCTGAATGGTATGGATATTGATATCCATGTCTTCGGTTCGTTCAGCCTGCGCCGCAGCCACACTGCTCAGGCTCTCGCCACTAGAATCCTTAGATACATCAACGTTCGACGCATCTTTTGACACAGTGCCCGGCACCGTCGCGCCGCCCATATAGGCATCATTCGCACCGGACGAATGCGTCACAACCGGTTCCGATTTTGGCTTGCTCACACCAGACGTTCCCGGACCGTCCAGGATCGGCGCCATGCCGACACCCGGTTTCGGCGTGTAATCCTGCGCGCTGGCCGCGGCCAAAGGCGTTGCAATCATCAACGCCATTACACCAGTCAAAAACTTATTACGGTTACGGATCATTTGCGCAGGTCCTTCTTGGTTTGGTCCAAAAGTTGAATATCGTTTAGAAAACAAAATCGCGCCGCGGTTCAAACCCCGGCAGGTACGGCATGCTCGCGTCGAACACTTTGGTGGTCGAATATTTTTCATTGCCAACACGCTGCACGATCACGGCATGGCCGGGTGCATTCGCGTTGGGTTTCAAAACAGCCACCAATCGCCCGTTCACGGACAATTGCGCCACAAAGATTTCAGGAATTTCTGCAACCGCACCATTCATGACAATCAATGAATACGGCGCGTGTTCCGGGCACCCTTCGGTCGCGTCGCATGTGATGGGCGCAATGTTGCAATAATCGCACGCGGCCCACGCATGACGCGCCGCATCCAGTTGACCGGGATGGGATTCCATCGTCACCACCGTGGTGGCCAACAACGACAACACCGCGGACGAATATCCCGTGCTGTCGCCAACATTCAAAACAACGTCATTGGCATTGACCTGCGCGGCCTCGATCATGCGCGCCAGAACGGCGGGCTCGATCAGCACGCGGCCATCGCCCAGCGGAATATCTTCATCAATATAGGCAATGCCCGCCAGATGCGGCGGGACGAAAGCTTCGCGTGGGACAATCCGAAACGCCTCCAGAATGGCGGGTGTAATCACCCCCATTGTGTGGATCTGGGATTCAACCATCGCGCTGCGCGCCTGAGAAAAGTTCATCGACAACACCAAGAAACTTAAACGTTAGAAGAAACAGAACAGAAACGGTCCCGAACGGGCCTCTTCCTTTTTACTCTATCACCGACTCGCTGACCAGCAGTTTTCCACAGGTTAAACATAACGCCAGCAACCACTTTGACTTGTATTCCACATCTCCTTCACTGCCTTGCCCGACCGTGCGTGTCAATTTGCGACATGGCTTTGAATACGCCCGTGAACAGAACCAGTATTAACATAATGCAGAATTAGCAAAAATCTAAACCAATCAGTTTATGTCCGCATAAACTACGCCACCGGATGAATCCGTCAAGCCCCTCCTTCGCAAAATCGCCTTTCGCGGAAAACCAACCATTGACGCCCCGCAGAACTTCGGGCATATCCCTAGCCCTGACGCATATCTTTGGGTGGCGCGGTGGCCGAGTGGCTAGGCAGAGGACTGCAAATCCTTGTACGCCGGTTCGATTCCGGCTCGTGCCTCCAAAGATGCGTTAGATTCCCCACACGTCCCCGTATTGCACACCGCCTTGGATCGGATAAGATCACGGGCATGCTGTCATTTTATTCCGCAGATCATAAGAAGATTAAAAAAGAAGACCTCGCCGATGCCCTGCATGACGGGGTGCTGTGGGTCGATATGCTGCAGCCGGACGCGGCAGAGGAAAAACTGGTCGAAGACGCCCTCGTCCTCGACGTTCCCACAAAAGAAGACATGAAGGCCATCGAGCTTTCAAACCGCCTGTACAAGGACGAAGGCGCCCTGTTCATGACGGCCACTTTGGTCGTTGGCACAGACACACCCGCACCCTTGCTCAGCCCGGTCAGCTTTATCCTGACCAACCACAAGCTGATTACCGTGCGCGATCACGAACCGAAAGCGTTCCAGCTCTTCTCCACGCGCGCCCAGCGGTCCCTGCCCCGTTGCAGCAATGGCGAAGATGTTTTGATTGGCTTGCTGGAAACCATCGTGGACCGCCTGTCCGATCCGCTGGAAAATGTCGCCAATGAAATCGAACGCATTTCGCACGAAATTTTCCGCAACGGCACGGGCAAGAAAAAGACCGATTTCAACGAAGTTTTGCGCATCATCGGCCAGAAGGGCGATTTGAATTCCAAGGTCAAGGAAACGCTGCTCAGCCTCGACCGCGTGATCAGCTTCCTCACCTACAATATCGACAAAAACACCCTCAACACCGAGATGAAACACGGCCTCGCCAGTCTGGAGCAGGATGTTCGCGCCCTGACCGACCATGCCTCCTTCCTGTCCAACAAAATCAATTTCGTGTTGGAAGCCACATTGGGCATGATCAATATTGAGCAGAACACGATCATCAAATTCTTCTCCGTCGCGGCGGTCATCTTCCTGCCGCCGACCCTGATCGCCTCCACCTATGGCATGAACTTCCACTTTATGCCGGAACTGGACTGGCCCTTCGGCTATCCCATCGCGCTGATCGCCATGCTGATGTCGGCCATTTTACCCTACCTTTATTTCCGCCACCGCCGATGGCTGTAGGCTTTCCAGCCCCTCCGCACCCGCCCAAGAATATGAAAACTGTTAATAATTTGATTTTTTGTAAAAAAGGACTGGAAGTCCGCGGGAAAATATCCTATCCATCTACCCGTTCGCATATGAGCATTCCCTGATAGCTCAGCGGTAGAGCAATCGACTGTTAATCGATTGGTCGCAGGTTCGAATCCTGCTCAGGGAGCCATTTCTTCTTTCTTCATTTCATCCCCCAAAACATTCAGCAGACATAATGATGCGCTCTTATCTCGCTCTGTTTTGGACCTTCCTGAAATTCGGCCTGAACGCCTGGGGCGGCCCCGTTGCGCAGATTGATATGATCCGTCATGCGTTGGTGGATCGGGAACAATGGATCGCGCCCGATAAATTCCGCCGCGCGTTGGCCGTGTATCAGGCGTTGCCCGGACCAGAGGCGCATGAATTATGCGTGTATATGGGCATGGTGCGCATGGGGCGGCTGGGTGGGTTGTTGGCCGGGTTGGGATTCATGCTGCCCGGCTTTATCTTCATGCTCATCCTGTCGGCGTTGTATGTGCGTTTTGGGGCGGATGTGTTGCTGCCCGTTTTTGTGGGCGTTGCGCCCGCGGTTGTTGCATTGATCGTGCGCGCACTCTATCGCATGGGGCGGCATACGCTGGATGCGCCGATCCTGTGGTTTATTGCGCTGGCCTCGTGTGCGATGACCTTTGCTGGCGTGCATTTTCTGGTCGTGTTTGCGGCGGCGCTGACCATCCATTACATGGATCACGCCTGGCCCCGCCCTATCATGCTGATCGCCAGCGCGATTATTATTGCGGGCTTTATTGCCTCGACAACATTCGCATCCCCCACCGTTCCCTTGTCCGCCCTGCGTCATGGCGGATTGTTTATTGAGGGGTTGAAGGCTGGCCTGCTCTCCTTCGGCGGGGCCTATACCACCATTCCGTTCCTGGAAAACAGCATGGTGGGTTTGTACCCCAACATTACGATGCAGCATTTTGTGGATGGCATCGCCCTGTCCAGCATCATCCCCGCGCCGATGGTGATTTTTGGCACCTATCTGGGGTATCTGGTTGATGGGGTTGGCGGGGCCATTCTGGTCACGCTGGGCATTTTCCTGCCTGCTTTTGCCTTTACCCTGCTGGGGCACAATCATCTGGAAAAAATCATCGAAAACCCGCATTGGCACGGCGGATTGCATGCGATTGCCGCCGCGGTCATCGGGTTGTTTGCCGTGACAACGGCCACCATCGCCCTGCAAACCCTGACCGCCCCTGTGCCCGTCGTGCTGGCTCTGGCCGCACTGGCCGCCATCAGCCTGATTCGTTGGAAATGGGTTATTCCCGTGACGCTTATTGTATCGGGATGCCTTGGGTTTGGGCTTTCGCTATGATAGATTGCAGTGATAAATGGCCCCATAATAATAAAAACGGTGTGCGGGGCCGATGGACGAACACGACAACCGAGTTGTAAAGCACACCAATGCCTAAATTCCTCCTCAGCCCGAAATTCCTGATCCCCCTGCTGATCCTGCTCAATCTGGTTCCGCTGGGTGCGTTTTATATGGACCAATTGCATGTCGGGTCGCTGGCGCTGATTTACTGGGGTGAATGTGCGTTGATTGGCGCGACGGCCCTGTTCTTCTTTGCCACGCGCTTGAGTGTTTTTGTTATCACCGCCATGGCCGCGTTCGGCATTTTGAAATTCAGCGATGTGTCCCTGCCCGTGGATGACAAGGTGCATTTGACGTTCTGGGCGCTCTATGGCCTGTGCTGGTTGATTTATATTGAGATTACGCAATCCATCCACGGCCTGTCGCTGCGCCGCGCATCGCCCAGCCAACGTCTGGGGCTGTATATCATCATGCTGGGCGCCGCTTTGTCGGCTAGCTTTGGCTTGACCGTTTTCATCTATGGCCTGATGCCGCTGGTTGAACGGCTGCCGACGGAATTTTATATGTATTTCCTGGCCATCGCCGTGACCGTGCCGACCATTTCGATTGGATTGCTGAAAATCATTGGCATGGTTGGGCCGAACCACTTCGTGCAATTCCTGTCCGGGACATACCACCACCCGGTGGAACGCGAACGCATTGTCATGTTCCTCGATATGGTGGGATCATCCGCAAATGCCGAACGGTTGGCCCCGAAAGAAGCAATGGATTTGATTGCCCGCTTTATTTTCGATGCCACCGCTATCTTCCGTATCCATGGCGGCGATATCGTCAATTACACGGGCGACGGGCTGGTGGTTTTATGGCCCCGTAAACAGGCGGACCGCGCGCTGATGTCCGTGATCGCCCTGCGCGCGCAACTGGATTCCAGCCGCCATGAATACCGCAAGCTTTACAAAATCGTGCCTGATTTCCGCATTGGCATCCATTCCGGCCCGGTCGTGTTGCAACAAATTGGCGAAGAAAAATTGTTCCTCGGCGTGTATGGCGACGTAGTCAACACCGCCGCCCGTCTGGAACAGATGAACAAGGAACTGGGCACGAAAATTCTGCTGTCGGATGCGCTGCTCCGTGACCTGAGCCAGAACTGGCAAGCCCAGTTGGAAGCCATGGGCCATCAGGCCGTGCGTGGCAAAACCGAAGGCATTACCGTTTACACGATCAACGGCCAAAACCGTAACGCCACCGCGGCCGCCGCATGACCACGCCCTCTTCCGCCTTGATTGAACCACAGGATCTGGCCCGTTTGCTGGCCGAGGCCCCGGACAATCTGGTGTTGGTCGATGCGACATACGGCGTGATGAACCCCGTTTATGCGCAGGCCCGCATCGGCAATGCCGTTTTCTTTGATATTGATGACGTGGCGGACCATGATAATCCGCTGCCCCATATGGTGCCGGATGCGGATGATTTTGCCGCCGCCGTCACCGCCATGGGCATTCGGAATGACAGCCAGATTGTCATCTACGACCAAAGCGGCATCGCCATGGCCGCCGCGCGCGTATGGTGGATGTTCCGTCTGTATGGGCACGATAATGTGCGCGTATTGAATGGCGGATTGCCGCTGTGGGTGGCGATGGGCCTGCCCATGAATGTTGGCCCGGCGTCCACACCGACACCCGCCGCAACGCCATTCCGCGCCGCCTATCGCCCGCATCTGGTCTGCAACCATGCCGCTGTTGATGACGCCCGCACGCGTCCTGACGAATATTTGATCCTCGATGCCCGCAGCCCGGACCGCTTTGCCGGCACCGTTGCCGAACCGCGCCCGCATTTAACATCGGGCCATATCCCCAACAGCCGCAACCTGTTCTTTATGGACATGATTGATCCCGGCACAGCCCGCTTAATCCCCAATCATCCCGCCACGGCAGAGATGATTCGCGCCGGAGCCGGAAAGCAAATCATCACCAGCTGCGGCAGCGGCGTCACCGCCTGCGTTCTGGCCCTCGCCCTGCATGAAATGGGCCGGAATGACGTGGCCGTCTATGACGGATCATGGTGTGAATGGGGACAAAAAGCCCTGAACTCCGCCATTTCTGTGGGCTGATTTTCACCCCCGCGCCGCTTTAACTTCCTATTCACAAGTTTAGCCTAGCCTCTTCCCCGCACGGCAAGTATCGGGGCGCACCCACACCCACATCCGAACCGTTTTCTACTGTATTTACTGGAATACAAGTAATTCAGACAAAGAAAACAGCCAATCTATATATTCAAAACACCAGTTTCATTAACTTGATGAATAAGAAAAATGTATTCGAGTACTATATTTTTTAAACACTATTACTCGTTTATTTGTATTTACTGCAGATAGTTTCGGATATGGCAGAAAAAAACTGCCTTTTGGTGTTTTTTGTGTTGCACCGGTTCCGGTATTGGGCTACAAAAGAGTTACACACCCTCTATTACCGCCGTTTGTCCGGAGTTCCCAAAAGGTTCTCCGGACCTTTTTTTGTGCGGAATCCAAATTCAGCCCAAAAAGCAAAAACGGCGCATCATCATGCACCGTTATAAAACCCCTATTGGTTAGGCAGAAAATGGCGCGCCCGGCAGGAATCGAACCTGCAACCGTCCGCTTAGAAGGCGGATGCTCTATCCAGTTGAGCTACGGGCGCTTCTTGAGTGGAATTTAGGCTTTGGCGCTTTTTTCAGGCGGAACATATGCGAAATTATCGACATAGTTACGCGGAACAACGCGGCGGGTATGCTCGGGCAGAACGGCGTATTCCCAGCCCTTTTTCTGCGCATAGGCAATGGCTTCGTCCATGCTGGCAAAAGTCAGGCGCACCTGATTCAACGTGTCACCAGAGGCCGTCCAGCCCATCAGCGGCTCCGGCCCACGCGGCGTCGCCGGATTGTATTCCAGCACCCAAAGCTTGGTTTTACCCAGCCCGGCTTGCATGACATTACGACTTGGCTTGAAGATGGTGACTTTCATGATTCCCGCTCATCCTTAATTACGCATCGGTTTTACACCAAAAACGCTTATTTGCGAATGCCTGACCCGACCCTGTTTTCAAATAATGCTCAAACTTCTGCGCGGCATCTTTATCTTTAAATGCATGATAAACCACCAATTCCCAAGGACAAAATTTAGCCGTATGCGAGGATTCACCTGCATTATGCGCCCGCATGCGTGATTGCAGGTCTTTGGTATAACCAATATAGCGCTGTTCGGGAGAATTTATGCTCTGGATCAGGTAGACGTAATACATCTTCCTCAACACACCGAGAGGCTAGACAGCTCTCGGCCCTTCATCGCCCCCCTTCGCTCCTGCGGAGCTTCGGGCGGCACTCCTTCGGCCTAAACGGTTTCGGCCAGCTTGCGCCCCTCCGCTTACGCTCCGAGGCGTAAGCCACCCGAAGCCCGTAAGGGCGAAGGGTGGTCGGGGCGGAGGGATTTGAACCCCCGGCATCCTGCTCCCAAAGCAGGCGCGCTACCGGACTGCGCTACGCCCCGTGATTCCCATCGGACTGGGGTGTTTTACTGGTTTCCTGCGTCTGTAGCAAGCGAATTGGCCACGTCCGGGTGCAGAACCCGGTCCCCGGCCTTAATCCCCAGAGCCTTGGCCGTCCCCGCATTCAATTCCAGCACCACGGGCACGGGGCCATTGGACGGAATCGGGGTCAAATCCAGCGGCTTGGCCCCTTCGTGAATATGGTGAATCACCCCATTCCCCTGAATAAAAACGATATCCAGCGGGATCAGCGTGTTTTTCATCCAGAAAGAACGTTCAGTGCTTTCCGGGAACAGGAAAAGCATTCCGGCCTTGGGCGGCATGGAATTGCGGAACATCAGGCCTTGTATCCGGGCGGGGCCGGAATCCACCACCTCGACCATGAATTCGTGGCGCGCCCCATCCGCCGTGGCGATCACCAGCGGGGATGAATAATCAACGGGCACGTCCTGCTGCGCCCACGCCGACGCGGCGGGAAGGGCCAGAGCCATCAGGGCCACCAAAACAAATTTCATCATTCTAGAAAAACGCCCACCAGACATAGACCGTTGAAATCGCAATCGTCACCAGCATCAGCGGGAACGCCAGCGCCATGAATTTCAGGAATGAAATACGGTGCCCCGCCCGTTCGGCAAAGCCCGCCACCATCACGTTGGCACTGGCCCCGATCAACGATCCGTTCCCGCCCAGACAGGCGCCGAGCGACAGGCTCCACCACAGTGGCATCACCGCGTCCGGCCCGCCAAAGGCCGCCGTGGTCGATTTAATCAACGGGATCATCGTGGCCACAAACGGAATATTATCAACAATCGCCGACAACACCGCCGATGACCACAAAACCATCATGCTGGCCATAAACAAATCATTGTTGGTGATGTCGAGAAGCTTGGTCGCCATCAGGTTCAAAACCCCGGCCACCTCAACCCCAGAGACCAGAACGAACAGGCCGATGAAGAAGAAAATGGTGCCCCATTCCACGCTCTGGAATGATTCATGCACCTTGTGCGACTGTTTTTCCGCACTCAGCCCGGCACATTGCAGCAGCATCAGCAAGGCCGCCCCGGCCAGTGCCACCGTGCCCGGCATCAACCCATGGTCATGGCCCAGAATAAATCCGGCCAGAACCAGCGCCAGAACGAGCAGCGATTTGATCAACAGCCCCTTATCCTCGATCGCTTCCACCGGAACGAAACGCATAATGGCCGCGCGCGCGGATTCCGCCGCCACCATTTTCCGGCCCCAGAAGAAATCAAAAAACACCATGATAAAGATCAGGCACACCAACGCCGGAAGCCCGACATTATTGACGAAATCCATGAAGCTGAGGCCCACCTGCGACCCGATCATGATATTTGGTGGGTCCCCGATCAGCGTGGCCGTACCACCGATATTGGAAGAAAAAATTTGTACAAACAAAAACGGGTACGGATTGATTTTCAATTGATCGGTCAACAGCAACGTAATGGGAACCGTCAGCAAAACCGTCGTCACGTTATCCAGCAATGCCGAAAACACCGCCGTGATAATGCCCATGACGGCCAGCAACGCGCGCGGGTTGGCTTTTACGGCCTTGGCCGATAAAATCGCCACATATTGAAACACACCGGTTTTTTCGGTGATGGATACAATCACCATCATCCCGGTCAGCAAGGCAATGGTGTTGAAATCCACCCCCTTGATCGCCATATCCTGATTCAACACGCCCATAAAAATCATCAACGCCCCACCCAGCAAAGCAATGATGGTGCGGTTGATTTTTTCGGAAATGATAAAGGCATAGGCAAAAATAAGGATGGCGGTGGACACCATCATCGGATTCATCCCGAACAACACTTCGGGCACGGCGGCGTGATCGACAACCATCGGGCTTACTCCCCTTTATCGTGCAAAGTGTCTTTCAGATGCTGCAAAACCGATTGTTCCGACACCAGACCAACCAATTTTTTATTCTGGTCCACGACGGGCAGCGGGCTGCCATTCTGGAACAACAGGCGGATGGCTTCGGAAATTGGCGTGTCGGGTTTGGCCGTGACGATTTCTTCGTTCATCAATTCACGCACCGTCTTTTTTTCCAAATCGGCCAGAATGCGGGCTTTGTCTTCCGTCGCCCCCATAATGAAATCCAGATGCCATGGCACATGCGCCAGAAAGTAAGATGGCGGGATCAGGAATTTCATCAGGTCGTGAATACTCAACATGCCGTGGAATTTTCCATCCGCATCCACCACTGGAACGGACCGCAAATGCTGATCCTCAAATGAATGGATCGCATCGGCCACGGTTTGATCCGGGCGGACGCTGATAACATCGGTTAACATGGCTTTCATACACGGCATTGGAATTCCCCCTTGGTCAGCAACGCACATGGTACGCGTTCGCCTCTATATGAGGCAAGCCAAAGCGGATGAATTGGAATTATGGCAATGACGTTTTATTGCGGCAGCGCGTCTATAAAACCACGCACCACGGGCCACGCACCATTTGCGTACAAATCATTATGCCCGGCCTCGGGAAATTCGTGGAAATATTTGGGCTGCGGCGCAACTTCAAAAACACGCTCGCCATATTTGAACGGGACGACCATATCGCGCGATCCGTGCAGGACAAGAATGGGCGTTTTCACCGATCCAATGCGTGATTTCGTATCAAACTTATCCTTCATCAACAGATCAATGGGAACGAAGAAAAACCGTATCCGCCCAATATCGCTCAGCGATGTATACGGCGATTCCAGAACCAGCCCGCGCACCCCTGTCGCATATTCCGCCGCAACGTAGGTTGCGACACCAGTCCCCAAAGATTCGCCGTACAAAATGATATTGTTCTCGGCCACACCCCGCGCGCGGAGCCAGTCGATATAGGCCCGTGCATCGGAAAACAAGCCGTTTTGGCTGGGTTTTCCGGGGTTGCCGCCATAACCGCGATATTCACCGAACAACACGCCATATCCGGCCTGTGCATATAAATTGGCGCGCTCTGTCCGCTGGATCAACGATCCGCCATTGCCGTGGAAATAGACAATGACAGGCCGATCCGGTGATGATGGCGCATGGTACCAGCCGGATAATGTCAGGCCGTCATCGGTTGTCACCGGAACAACCTGATAATCCTGAACGCCATAAAATTCCGGCGCTTCCATATGGCGGTCAGGAATGTAGATGAAATTACGCTGTGTGGCATAAAGGATAACCAGAAGCGCGATATAGCCGCATAAAGTCGCAAAAGCCATGCGTTTAAAATCCTTTGCGGTGTAGCGTTTGAGGAAGGCGATCATTATTCCTTCAATCCCGCCTGATACATCCGGGCATAGATCAAACCTTGTGCCAGCAAATCATCATGCTTGCCCTGCTCCGCGATTTTACCGTCTTTCAAAACGACAATCTGGTCCGCGTTCTGCACAGTGGACAGGCGGTGGGCGATCACCAGCGTCGTGCGTCCGGTTTGCAGTTTATTCAGCGTGCGCTGGATCGCCTGTTCGGATTCATTGTCCAGTGCAGATGTCGCCTCATCCAGCAACAAAATCGGCGCATCGCGTAAAATGGCGCGGGCAATGGCAATGCGCTGGCGTTGGCCGCCGGACAATTTCACGCCGTTTTCGCCAAGGCGGGTGTTGTACCCTTCGGGTAGTGCGCTGATAAACGTATCGGCCTCGGCCGCACGTGCCGCCGCCTTTACCTCGTCCAACGTCGCCCCTTGCAGGCCATAGGCAATGTTGGCCATCGCCGTATCGTCAAAAATCGTAATATCTTGTGACACCAGCGCGATATGACGGCGCAGAGATTCCATGGTCAGTTCGCGGACATCATATCCATCCACACTGACCGCGCCTTCGTTCACGTCATAGAAACGCGGGATCAAATTCATGATGGTGGATTTACCACCGCCGGACGGGCCAACCAAGGCCGTCACCTTGCCCGGTGGGATAATCAGGGTCACACCCTGCAAGGCCGGGCCATCGCCACCTTCGTACTGGAACACCACGTTTTCCAGACGAATTTCCGGCATACGCGTGTTCAATTCCACCGCGTTCGGCATATTGCGAATGGCGGGTTTCATATCGATCATCTGGAACACGCGTTCTGTAGCGCCCAACCCCATTTGCAGGGAGTTGTTCAGTTTTGCCAGCTTCTTGATCGGTTCATACGCCAACGCAAAGGCCGCAATAAACGACATCAACGACCCCACGGTCGTTTGCCCGTCGACAATTTTATAGCCGCCGTAGACGATAATGCCGAAGACAGCCAAACCAATCAGCGTTTCATTGACCGGAACGGTCAGATTGCCGATCCGCACCGATTTCATCACCAAATTCCGCACGCGTTTAATCGCATGCCCGGCCCGTTCGGATTCATACCCTTCCATGCCGTAGGCTTTCACCTGACGCACGCCGAGGAAGATTTGCGACAGCATGTCGGACAGACCCGCCGTTTCATTTTGAATATTCCCGGACACTTTGCGCAGGCGACGCCCGACATAGGCCACCATGCCCGCCGCCAGCGGAAACACCGTGAAGGCGATCAGGGACAGTTTCCAATCCTGATAAAACATCACGCCAACCAGGAAAATCAGCGTCAGGAAGCTTTTCCCGATCCCAGTCAGCGCATCGGCCACCGCCGCGCGCATCACGCTGACATCGTTGATAATGCGCGAGAGCAATTGGCCGCTGGGGTTGGAATGAAAGAACGCCAGATCCATACCCATAAAACGCGCAAACAAATCACGTTGAATATCGGTCAGGATATATTGGCCCACTTTGTTCATCAAAACAGAATGGCCGTAGGTGGCCATACCGCTGAGGAAAAAGCACAGCAGGATGCCCGCAGCCAGCGGCAGGATCATGCCCTTGTTCTGGGCCACCATCACATGGTCCATCACGGGTTCGATCAATCCGGCAAACGCCGCCGTCGTCCCCGCACCGATCAGCATGAACAGGATCGCCCACCCCAGCGTACCGAAATACGGCCGCACATAATCGCGCACCAGACGGCGCACCATGACATAGGTTGAATCCCGTTTCGGCGAAGTCGGCTGGGGCGTGGTGGTCAAAACATCAGTCCTTAGTGAAAGTTACGCGGCTGCGTGTAACCCTTTTTGCGCGACGGGCGGCAGGGCGGAACGAAGGAATGCAGTTTACCCGCATTGCCCCGCATACGCGCGTCATATTTTACATGATTATTTGGATGGTCGTCTTGGTAAGAACGCCATGTTTTTAACGGGCCTTGTGAACCACATTGGGCCTGGGCGCGCTGGAACGCCATGGTGACCCGGGCAATACCAAAAGCCTGCGGTGCGGCCAGAGCCAGAATGCTGAAAAGCAGCGAAAAACGCATGATTGAATTCCTTGTTTTTATCCATAAAACGGGATGAATTGCATACGCCGCCACCGCGGCCACAGCAAGAAAAACCCGCCTTTACCCCCGCTTTGTCTGTTTATAGCGTGATTGTGATACAATGAATTTCTGCGCTGCGCCAGCCTGAAAGGACCATAAAAAGTGCCGGAAGCCCCTGATTCAACACAAAAACAACCTCCATCCTCTGTCCCGTTGATCGGGCTGGCTCTGGGTGGCGGGATGGCGCGGGGGTTTGCGCATATCGGCGTGTTAAAGGCCCTGACCCGCCATGGTATTCGCCCCGGTCTGGTGGCCGGAACATCCATTGGCGCGCTGGTCGGCGGGGCGTATCTGGCCGGGAAACTGGTTGAGTTGGAAGATTGGGCCCTGTCCCTGAACCGCCGCAAAATTTTCCGTTATCTGGATTTCCGGGTGCGCAGCGCCGGGATCATTGGCGGGCACCGTTTGAATGCCATTCTGGACGATCATTTCGGTAAGATGATGATTGAGGATTTGCCCATCCCGCTGGTTTGCGTTGCCTCCGATCTGGCCACGGGGCACGAGGTCTGGCTGCGCCGTGGATCGCTGGTGGATTCGATGCGCGCGTCATTCGCCCTGCCCGGTGTGTTTCCGCCCGTGGATTTAGACAATCGCTTGCTGGTTGATGGCGCGTTATTGAACCCGGTTCCGGTATCGCCGCTGCATTCATACGGCGCGCACATGACCATCGCCGTGGATTTGAACGCCGATATGATCGGCAAATCACGCCGCCCGGGCACATCATATCAAAGCGTTCTGGGTTTCGATGTGTTCAACCCGGAGCATGTCGATCCGGAAGACCAAAAACCCTTTGCCGCCGGGCTGGGCCGCCGCATTTTCAACCGCGAACCCAATGCCCCCAGCCTGTTCGGCGTGATGGTATCCGCATTGACGATTATTCAGGACCGTTTAACGCGATCCCGTCTGGCGGGTGACCCGCCAGATGTGCATATCCGCCCGCGCATCGGGCATATTGGCATGCTGGAATTTGAACGCGCGCGTGAGATGATTCATGAGGGCGAATTGGCCGCCGAACGGGCGCTGGATGAAATTCATGCGGCGGTGAATATCCTGATCCCGCCGAAATCATCTTAAAAAAAATTATCCCCGCCGCAGCGGGGATAAAAAATTTAAGCGGTCACTTTACGCTTCTTGTGCTTTCGATCCGGCAAAGCCTTACCCCAGACCATCGTGTTGACCAGATAAGTCGGGCGCACGTTGTGGTATTGCAAAACCAGAACATTCAGAACCTTGTCCACTTCGGATGGCGTATGGGCTTGTTTGAACGCACCCAGATGCAATCCGGCCCGGACGAGACACGTATCAATGTTCATGGCTGCGGCGCCGACAATATCATGCGCCATCGTGTCACCGATCATCACGGTTTCACCGGGGTAAATTTGTTTTTCCTGCAGCAATTTCACGCAATGCTGGAAAATTGGCTTAAACGGCTTGCCGATATAATGCACGACACCGCCGAAATCTTCATACCGGCGGGCAATCATGCCGGGGCCGAGGGCGGAATTGGCACCGATCAGAATGCGACTGTCCGGGTTGGCGCAAATCGCTTTTAAACGGCGACGAATGGCCTTCTTCAAAATCGGTTCATAATGATCAACCATATTTTTTTCCGGCGCATCGGACCCGCTGATCAACAGGAAGTCCGCTTCTTCGATGTCATGCACCAATTCAATTTCAGGCAGACCATCAATGATGGATCGATCATTGTTACGGCTGATCAGAAAACATTTCGTGCCGATATTTTCAAACACGCCTTCATTCTGGTCGTGCAGACCCTGCCATGTCAGTTCGCCGGACGTGACGATTTGATCATACAGGCTGGGGCCAATGCCCATTTCTTTCAGCTTGTCGGCATTCTCGCTGGCGCGGCGGCCGGAGTTCGACAGAATGATAATCTGTTTCTTGCGGCCCTTAAGTTCCTTCAAACAATCGATCACGCCATCATAAGCGCGCTCGCCATTATGCAGCACGCCCCATTGGTCGATGATGAACGCCATATAGCTGTCTGAAATATCCGAAATGCCCTGGCAGAATTTGGTCTTGCCCATAACGTGTGATGCCCCTTATGCGTCAATAACTTAGGATCAAGAATAGGCGATAAATCCTACCAAAAGATTATCACGGCATACGGGGGCGGAACAATACGCAAATTCTAAAATCTTATTGAAAATCAATGCGTTAAATGCCATAAAGGAGGAATGGACACGGCCCCGACCCTCAAAATTGCCCCCAACAATGCCGCCTTTCACACCTTGGCGGCGGATATTTTCATGGGGGCGCTGGACCGAATGCAGGACCGGGCAGCGGCCAAAAACGGCCCGATCCGCGTGGTTTTGCCGACCGGGTCCACCCCGCTGGGCCTGTACCGTGAATTGATTGCGCACCACGCCCACCGCCGCGATTTGTGGGACCGGTTCCATTATGTTGCGCTGGATGATTATGCGGGGCTGGCTCCGGATGATCGCCGGTTATTTTCCAACTGGCTGGACCGCGATATTCTGAAGCCCCTGTCCATCCCGTCATCCCACCGCACAATTTTTAACAGCGCCGCCCCCAGCCCATCCGCCGAATGCGCGCGTATGGATGCGCTGCTGGATGAATCCGGCATTGATATTGCGGTTTTGGGATTGGGCACCAACGGCCATATCGGGTTTAACGAACCGGGCAGCGCGTTTGATGCGCAGACACGCCTGATCCACCTGTCGGCGGATAGCCTGGCCGCTAATGCGGCCTATTGGGGTGGAATTGATCACGTGCCGCATACAGCCTACACGCTCGGCCTCGGCCACATTATGCAGGCGCGGGAAACCATCTTGCTGGTGCAGGGGTCACACAAGGCCGATATTCTGCACCGTATGTTGCACGACCCGATTTCAACCGCCCTGCCCGCCACGGCGTTACGGCGGATGCGGAATGTCACGATTATCGCGGATCAGGCGGCTATTTCAGCAGCAGAACCATCCCCGCAAACATAACCGCCACACAGACCAAACGGTAATACAGCCGCGGCCCCATGCGAATGGGTTCAAACACATCCGGGCGGAAGCGGTAGAAGATGCCGCACAAAATCATGATAATGACCGGCTGTAACCCGTTGAACAGCGACACCTGCACCGCCGTGGGCGCAATCGACATCGCCTTGGCCGTGGCCAGATCCGCAAGGCACAGCATCACCTGCTGGAGCATTAACAGAGGGAGAAGAACCGTCAGAAATTTCCCGGATTTCAGGATCAGCCGCGCATCATTGCGAATTTCGCGCACCGACGCCAACCCAACGGCACCAAAGATCACCCACGCGACGTAGATCCAGAACATCACCGTCACCCAGTGCAAATCTTGGGTCCAGTACCGGATCCACACACCATACGCCGCCCAGATCAGCGCGCTGATCAGCATCAGGATCAATGTCCGCGCGTGCAGTTTCCGCGTATCTGGATTCCACGCAAACACCATCGCCCCGGCAACAACCAGCCCACCCCCGGCCAGCTTGACCGCATTCAGCGTTTCCCCCAGCAGGAAAAACCCCATCAAATAAACGAACACCGGAACGGTTTGCAGGATGGGCACCGCGCTGGCGGCATCATCATTCTGAATAGCCATGACATAGGGCCACGCCCCGGCAAAACCGAACAACCCGCCCACAAACAGCAGCAAAACAGTTTCCCACGGAATGTCAAAAACCTGCGGGTGGGCCACCGCCATGAAAATGGCGGTTGGCAGGGTCAAAGCCCCGGAAATAATCAGGAAGGAAAAGGCCGAGCGGTGAAACAAATCCCGGGCCAGCATCTGGTCGATGACATTGTTCATCGTCCAGAGAAAGGGCGGCAAAAAGGCGAAGAAAACCCAACTCATAAAAGCCGGGCCCCTTCGCCCTTTAACTCATATTACGCAACCCGGCGATCTTCGCGGGTCAGTTTTGCGTCACGGCCAGCCGCACCGCACAGGACGACATACAAGCGGCCCAGATCGCTGGATGCGAAGGTCGAGGACAACAGGTCGCCATGATCGTTCGCGCTGGCCTGTTCGAACATGTCTTCGAACTGGCGCAGGAAGCGTTGGACATAGGTACGGAATTCGCTGTCGCTTGCGAATTTTTCGCGCAATTTGTCCATCGGTAATTCGTCGCCCAACTGGGACAGACGGCGGGTAAAGGCCCCGACATCGCCCTTCTGGAAGGCTTTCCATGTCTTTTCCGGCACTTCGCCGTCCAGCATGCGGGTGAAATCCACCGACAGGGAATGCAGGGATTCCACGATGAATTTTGCCGCTGACAGGAACGCTTCGCGCTGGATGCGGGCATCCATTGTGCGGATTTTCTCGGCATGATCTGCCGCATCCTGCACCGCTTTGAACAGGGCATTGGATTGGCGGCTGAACGTATCGGCCGCTTCGTCCGCGGCTTTGATGGCCGAGGAAGAAACCGCAATCAAACGATCGGATTCGACCGACAGGCCATCGCGGACTTTTTCGACCTTCACCATCGTATCGGTGGTGGCGGTGCGAATATCGTCCAAACGGCTGTTCAGGTCGGAGACGACGCGGCTGACCTTGTCCCCGGCTTCGGCGGAGGCTTCGGCCACAATCGAAACCTGCTGGCGCAATTCGGCGCCATAGGATTGCGATGTCTGCAAAGACGCCTTCATCTGTTCGGATACTTCGCGGCTGCGCTGTGCGAAACCATCGCTGGTCTTCTTCAGCTCGACCAGCGTATCGCGGGACGATGTCAGCAGTTTTTCCGCTTCGGCCTGAACCTGCGTTACCAGCACTTCGGTCAATTTGACCGATTTGGCCGAGGCCTGGTTCAGTTCTTCCGTTTCGGCACGGGCCATTTCGCCCACTTCCGTATAACGGGCCACGGCGCGTTCGGCGGCCAGATCGACGGTTTCCGCCGATTTGCCCAACGCATCGCCCACGGTGTCGATACGGGTCAGGGCCTGGCCCACCGCTTCGGACAATTCGTGGAATTGCTCGTTAATCGCTTTTTGGATGCTTTCAATCTTCAGCAACGCCTGATCGGTGATCAGGTGGATGTCGGACGACTGATCGCCCAGCGACATTTGAATGTCGCGCATCTTGTCGCTGGCCGAACGGGCGGCGGATTCAATATCCATCACGCGTTCCTGCAGATCTTCGCTGGAGATTTTCAGGATCTTTGCCGCCTGATCCGCGCCACCGCGCAAGGATTGCAGACGATCATCAAAGACGATGCCAATCTGTTTCAGCTTGTCGAGGTTGCTGGTCGCGCTGTCGTCGTAAGTCTGGCGCAGAACTTCGAACCGTTTCTGCATATCGCCAACCTGCTCCACTGTTTTAGTGTAGAGTGGTTCAAAACCGGTTGCGGTTTTTTCCAACGCTTCACGGACACTGACCACAGCGGCCGAGGCAATTTCCGCGCGGTCTTTCAACGTGCGGACATGGTCACCCATGCTAGCGTCCATCAGCTCCAATGTGCCGAATGCGCTGGTTGTAGCGGCTTCCACTTCCTTGCAACGGGCGGCCACTTGGCCTTCCAGTTCGGAAATGTCGGATACAGCCGTTTCGGACAGGCTGTGCAGGCGCGAGGCTTGCGTTTCCAGCGCCTTGCGGACCGAGTCCACATCGTCCAGCGCCTTGCGGACTTTGTCGCCCAACTGGTCGCTTTGCTGGGCCATCTGGTCGTTGATGGTGCGGGCATTGCCTGCGATCTGGCCGGCCAGTGTGGAAATTTCCTGCGCCTGACCGCGCAGGATGGTGCGGATATGTTCCGCGCTATCCTTCGCCTTGTCGCTGGCTTCGTTCAAATCCGACACACGGCGGCGCAGTGTGCTTTCAATTTCTTCATGCTTCGCATCGGCTTCGGCCACGGCATGGGTCATGTCCTTCAACGGTTCGGACAAGGACGTGCGGACGGATTCAATGCGGTCCACCATGCTGGCGGTGGATACGGTGATGGTTTCGGCTTGTTCTTCAACAGCCGCAGAAAGCTTACGCACTTGCTCGTCGGCCAGCGCGCTGGCTTCGGCGATCTGGTTGCGGCTCTTTTCCAGCATGCTGACGATATCGCGGACATGTTCGACATTTCCGGCCCCGGCATCGTTCAGCTTCGCTATGCTGGATTCAGCGGATTCAATCAGGGATACAGCTTGTTCCTTCGCCGACTGGGTCGATTTTTCCAGCGATTCAATGGAACGGCGAACGGCGGCGCTGATGGATTCAGCCCCCGACAATGCCGTGCCCATGGCCTCGGACAGCTTGTTGGCCGCCGATACACCAGCTTCTTCAATCGCATCCGCGCCGGTGGAAATACCGCGCACGGTGTCGTGCAGTTTTTCGGCCTGTGTTTCCAGACGAGTTTCCAGCGTGTTGGTGCGGGAGACCAGATCATCCGCGGCCTGATCCAGACGATCGATACCGCCGGACAGGGTCGATGCAATCTTCTCGGCCTGTGCCGCGACGGATTCCGCACCACGGTCCAGTTCCTTGCGGTGATCTTCGATCGACTGGCTGGATTTCGCCATGGATTCCAGCGTGCGGCTGGTGGTTTCTTCCAGTGACTGGATCTGGCTTTCAATCGTTCCGGCCAGACGGCGTGTTTCATCCGATACATGATCGGCGGCGGTGGCCAGACCCTTGGTATGACCATCGAATTGCGCGGACAGAGCCTTCAAACGCTCGGCCACTTGATCCACGGCTTTGTTCAGCCCGTCATAGCTGCCGTTCAGGTGCGTTTCGATGTCCTTGGTTTTATCCTTGGCTTGATCGGCGGCGGCCAGAATTTTGTCCGCACCGCGACCCATGGAGTTTTCAATTTCCGACGCGCGATCAAGGATTTTTGCCGTGGCATCATCCCACGTCGCCGCACCCTCTTTCGTCTTGGCATTGATGCCATTGGTGCGCTGTTCGATTTCATCGGTCAGGACCAACAGTTTGTCCGCCCGTTCGTGCAGCGTTTCGGCCAGACGATCAATGTGGAATTCGGTTTTCTTGGAAATGCCAACGAAGTCACGCACTTCAGTGCGCAGGCCATGGCGCGCACGGTTGATGGATTTCACCACCGCACGGGATGCCCCAGCCAGTTCCGTTGCTTGTTTCGTCAGGATTTCGATGTCGTGCGATACTTTGCGCGCGCGCTCTTCCGTCGGATAGATGATGGATTGCAATTCGCCGCGCAGAACTTCGGAATAACGGCGGATTTCATTGCCGCGCGACACCATGCTGATCAACGTCCAGAGCAGAACGACCGGCGCCAACGCCCCCGCCAGATACAGGCCCAGAACATCCGGGCTGAGGGAAATGCCCTGCGCCACGGCATAAACCAGCGTCAAAACGATCCAGAACACACTGAAAAACACACCGGTAACCTGTGCAATGCGCACGGCCATCGGGGTTTTGAAGGGGTTGTCGTTGCCAAAGGAACTGCCATTCATGGGGGACAGCATCAAAACGGGTTCTTCATCCACTTCTTCGGTGGCTGTGGTCGGCTCGGCATCATTCCGGCTGGCCCGCACGGACAGGCCGGACGTGGATACGGAGGACGACATAGACAAAGACGAGGTCGACAGGCTGGGGTTCGCCGTCGCGGTGTCGTCATCTTCATCCGGAATATTGTCGATATCCGGGGCCGCGGTGATGCGCAGGCGTTTCAACCCGGATTGAATGTTGTACTCGCCAGGGCGGCGTGCGCGCAAACCGTCCAGTGACGGTGTTTTCAAAACGCTATCGCCATCATCGGTGGCTTTGGTTTTGGTTTGATCTTCCGGTGCGTTGGACGAAAAAGTCATGCGAAACCCCTTTGGCATTCCCCTGCGTGTGAGCGCAGTGCTGGCAATCAATTTTTGGAATGCGACAATAGGGCCATAGAAGCGGGCGGATCTTCAAGGGTTTTACCCCTTCATCCCCCGACTTATGCACGGCATTTTGGATTGGATATGGAAACAGGCGCTATTCTGCCGCCTGCACCACACCTTCACCCTTCAGGCGGCGATGTTTCCCTGCGGCCAGATAGGCTTGCAGGTCTTTCTTGATCTCCGGCGCCATGATGTACAGGCCAATGATGTTCGGAATAGCCATGGACAGGATCAGCGAGTCCGTAAACCGGATCACGTTGCTGAGGTCGGAGGCGCAACCGATAATAATGAACCCACAGAAAATCAGCTTGAACGCATTTTCAACAAGGATGTGTTCGCCAAAGATAAAGGTCGACGCCTTGACCCCCAGATAGCCCCAGCCGATCATGGTCGAAAATGCGAACAGGAAGACGCACAACGCCAGGAAATGATCCGCAAACGGAATGGCCGTTGAAAACGCCTTGGCGGTCAGGGTAATGCCCTGCATTCCCTGTCCGCTTTCGTACACGCCGGAAATGGTAATGACCAAGGCGGTGACGGAACAAATCACAATCGTATCCAGAAACGGCCCCATCATGCCCGCCAGACCTTGGCGAATGGGCTCGTTGGTGCGCGCCGTGCTTTGGATAATGGATGCAGAACCCAAGCCCGCCTCGTTCGAAAACGATGCCCGCTGCACCCCGATCAGCAACCCGCCAACCACAGCCCCCAGCCCCGCCGCGGGGGTAAAGGCATCATGGATAATCGACCACAAAGCCGCCGGAATATGCTGGTAATTCATGGCGATAACGAACAATCCCGCGATCACGTACAGCACCGCCATCAACGGCACCAAACGGGACGACACGCTGGCAATGGACCGGATACCGCCGATAATCACGATGCCGGTCAGAATGGCCAGCCCCAGCCCGAACAACCATCCCTGCCCCGCCAACACGCTGGTCTCCGGCCCGCCTGTGGCGTTCACGAATTGAATGAAGGTCTGGTTGGCCTGAAACATGTTGCCGCCGCCCAGCGAACCGCCGATGCAGAAAATGGCAAACACAATCGCCAGAAACTTGCCCACGGCGGGCAGGCCGCGTGCGCTGAAAATATCCTGCAGGTAATACATCGGCCCGCCGGAAATATCGGTTTTACCCTCTTCGTTGATAAAGACGCGGCGATATTTCACCCCGGCGGCGACCTCGATAAACTTCGTGGACATGCCGATGAAGCCCATCACCACCATCCAGAACACAGCCCCCGGCCCACCGACGGACACAGCCACGGCCACCCCGGCAATATTCCCCAGCCCGACCGTTCCAGCCAGCGACGCCATCAAAGCCTGAAAATTACTGGTTTGGCCCGGTGCCCCCGGCTCTTCAAATTTGCCAGCCACAATGTCAAAGCTGTGTTTGAACAGGCGCAAATTCACAAAACGGAAATACAGGGTAAAGATCACCCCCGCCATCACCAGCCAGATCAGGATCAGCGGTGCTTCCTTGGTCACAATTTCCCCAGCCGCGCCGGGAATGTCGAATTTCAACCCATAAAAGAGCGTTTTATCAAAAAAATCGGCCAATCCAACGAAAGCGGAGTCGATCATTTTGTCGATCCCGGAGGGGGCGTGTGCCGTCATTTTCTTATAATTCCCTGTTTATCAAATTGAATCACTTGACCTAATCCGTACAGGATAGGCGCACGAAAGGGCCGGGAACAAGCCACCCGGCCACTTTGTTCACAGGGGAAAGGAACTTATTTTCCGCAAATCGGATGGGATACCGGATGGGACGGGAAGAAGGTTGCAGCCCATTTCTGAATATCATTCCGGCCCATCACCGATGCCTTTTGAATACGCGGCATATAGTGATTGCAGAACAAATCCGGGCGCATTTTGGCCGCATCCAGCGAAATCTTATTCGCAAAGGCGGTGCGCAGGGAATTGATCTCGGCCTCGGCATCGCGGGCACCGGTGCGTTTGAAATAGTTCAGCAACGTCGTTTCATACGCCGCGAACAAGCCCACGTTTTTGTCGGTAAATTCGCGGTAAGATTGGTACAGGTTCTTCTGCCCCGCCGGGGTCATGTGTTGGCAATTCAGGCCAATCACCATCAATTCACTGTGAATCCGGATGGCCTGCTCGGCCTCGGCTTCCGCCTGCGTGTAGCAATTTTTACCCGCGGCCTGCGCCATCGGTATGGCCAACATCAAGGCCGCAAACACCATCACACCAAAACCAAAAACGCGCATGCGCCCACCATCCATTAAACCGTTACCGTTAACCTGAGTCTTTAACGGTATTCCATAGATATGGGCAAGGAGATTGTGAAAGGAAACCCCTGAATACTCTACGCATTATGTCAACACACACCCTCACCGAACCTTGCCTCCCCACCCCTTTCATGGTTAAAACCGAACCATGACCGAAAACGCGACGAAGAAGCTTTTTATTAAAACCTGGGGCTGTCAGATGAATGTCTATGACAGCCACCGGATGGCCGACATCCTCCACCCGTTTGGCTACCGCGCGGTGGATACGCCGGATGATGCCGATATGGTTATTTTGAACACCTGCCACATCCGCGAAAAAGCCACGGACAAAGTGTTCTCCGATCTGGGCCGCATTCGTGAGCACAAGGATTTGCGCGCAAAATCCGGCAAGAAAACACTGATCGCCGTCGCCGGGTGCGTGGCCCAGGCCGAGGGCGAATTGATCATGGATCGCGCGCCCTATGTCGACATGGTCTTCGGGCCACAGACTTATCATGAATTGCCGGAAATGGTTGTGCGGGCGCTGGGCGAACGCGTGGTCAATACCGACTTCCCGATTGAATCAAAATTCGACTCCCTGCCCGTCGATCACGCAACACAAGACGGCCCATCGGCTTTTGTGTCTATTCAGGAAGGGTGCGATAAATTCTGCACTTTCTGCGTCGTGCCTTATACACGCGGTGCGGAATATTCGCGCCCGGCGGAACGCATTCTGGATGAAGCCAAAATGCTGCGGGATCGCGGGGTCAAGGACATCACGCTGCTGGGCCAGAACGTCAATGCCTATCACGGCGACGCGGTGGACGGATCAACATGGTCGCTGGGCCGTCTGATCCGGGGGATTGCCGACATTGATGGTATTGAACGCATTCGTTACATGACATCCCACCCGCGCGACGTGGATCAGGATTTGATCGACGCGCACCGCGACGTGGCCAAGTTGATGCCCTATATGCATTTGCCCGTTCAAAGCGGATCGGATGCCATTTTGAAAACCATGAACCGCAAGCACACAGCGGATCATTACCGCGAGATCATTGCCAAACTGCGCGCGGCGCGGCCCGACATCACCTTCTCCTCCGACTTCATCGTGGGTTTCCCCGGCGAAACGGAAGAAGATTTCGAGGCCACGATGCAATTGGTCCGCGATGTGCGGTTTATGTCGGCCTACAGCTTTACCTACTCCGCCCGTCCCGGCACCCCGGCGGCGAATATGCAGGGGCTGGTCCATGAAGCGGTCATGGATGAGCGGCTGCAGCGCCTGAAAACCCTGCTGATGGAGCAGCAGAAAGAGTTTAACGACGCCATGATTGGCCAGATTATCCCGGTTTTGTTCGACGGGCGGGGCAAGAAACCCGGCCAGCTTTTTGGCCGGACCCCATGGAACCATGCCCTGTATGTCATGGCGGGCCCTGAATTCTTTGGCAAAATCGCCAATGTCCGGGTGGATCACGCAACTGCAACATCAATTACCGGGCAGCTGGTCCAGTAATTCCTTGCAATTCTTGGCACTCTTAACATAAAAACGTGACCCATACCCGGATTTTTCCGGCCAGGGAACCCGCAAGAAAGCGAGATAAATAAATGGTACAGGGACAAACGCAAGGTTCACGCGACACAAAAAGCTCCGGTAAAGGTGGCGGTCGCGGTAAGGGCGCAAACGCACAAACCCAATTCAACGAGGCTGGCGGCGCATCCAACGACAACGCCAACCGCACCATGACCATTGCCGAGGCCCAAGCCGCTGTTGAGCGCGCTTTGCCCGCTTTTGATGGTGGCTCTTTCAAACTGGGTCGCGAAGAAATTACGCCGACCCAAGCCCAAAAGAAAATCAGACACGAAGCCCAGCACAAGGACATTATCTTCGTCAATGGCAAGGCCGGTACAGGGAAAACATTGTTCAGCACCTATACGGCGCTGGAAGCTCTGGCCAAGGGTGAAATTGACCGCATCTGTCTGGCAACCCCGGCGGTAACGGCGGATGAAGAAATCGGTTTCCTGCCCGGCGACTTGAATGAAAAAATGATGCCGCACGTTCGCCCGATGGTTGAAACCATTGATGAACTGATCGGCAAGCAACTGCGTGAACGATTGATGCAGGCAGGCGTGCTGGAAATTGCGCCGCACGCATTCAACCGTGGCCGCACATACAAATACACGTACTACCTGCTGGATGAATGCCAGAACGCATCGGCCCGCCAATTGCGCACATCCTTTACCCGTATTGGTAAAGGCTCCACCTTTATCTACATGGGTGATGATGCGCAGAATGACCGCACAGATCAAAAACGCACAGCCTTCACGGCTTACATGGAGCGTTTCTCCAATCCGGCCTATGAGCGTGAAATTGGTCAGGTGCAGATCCCGAAAACCGATTGCAAACGTCACCCGCTGATCCTGAAAATGATGGAACGTGGCGACGATCTGCCGATCCCGGAACTGGAAGGGCATAAAGAGCAGAACAATACGCTCGGCGCCGTTATCCGCGAGTCTGCTCCGGCACCGCAACCGTAATAATTTCAGGTACAGATACATTCAAAAAGCGGCGTAAAATTTACGCCGCTTTTTTGTTCCCTTTATTCGTCATCCCCGCCTTGTGCGGGGATGACGATGGAGAAAACTGGGGAAACACCCCGCGTTTTGCTGCACCGCCCCTTATTTACCTTATCCTTACAATTACTTGTGCTATAATTGGGGGCAGAGTACGGAGAGCGCCCATAGCCACACAGCTTGAACACGACCATCTGGTTTTCAATGATAACCGCCTGCTGCCGGCCTTGTTTGGCGGGCAGAATGAAAACCTGTCCTTTCTGGAACAGGCTTTGGGGCTGGAAATCATCAGCCGTGGCAATGAAATCACCCTGATCGGTGACATTGAAAAAATCGCGCTGGGCCGTGAAATCCTGAATTTAATGTGGAGCAAGTTGAAACGCGGCGAAGACGTGGACATTCACACGGTCAGCGCCGCCCTGCGTTTTTCGGACGAACACGCAGAAGGACAGCGCGCAAGCCCACAGCATCACCACCAACGCCGCAAAACCGATCATCACAAAGATGGGAAACCCATGACATCCAGCACCCCGACCAATTTGAAAGAGCTGATCGAAACCAAGGGCCAGATTGTCACGCGCAAAAAGACGATTGCGCCGCGCGGCCCGGTTCAGGCGGCCTATATCGAAGCGATGCAAAAACACGAAGCCGTGTTCGGCATCGGTCCCGCCGGTACGGGTAAAACCTATCTGGCCGTGGCGCAGGCCGTGTCCCTGTTCGAGCAGGAAAAGGTTGAACGCATTATCCTGTCCCGCCCGGCGGTGGAGGCCGGGGAACGTCTGGGCTTCCTGCCCGGTGATTTGAAAGAAAAAATCGACCCGTATCTGCGCCCGCTTTATGACGCGCTGTACGACACGATGGGCGCGGAAAAGGCAGAAAAACGCATTTTGTCGAAGGATATTGAGATTGCGCCGCTGGCCTTTATGCGCGGGCGCACGCTGAACCGGGCTTTCGTTATTCTGGACGAAGCGCAGAACACCACCGCCATGCAGATGAAAATGTTCCTGACTCGTCTGGGCGAAGGATCGCGCATGGTGATTACCGGTGACCCGACGCAGATCGATTTGCCCAGCGGAGAAACATCGGGGCTGTTACAGGCCGTGGATATTCTGCATGGCTTGCCCGAAGTCGGATTGATCCGCTTTGGCTCCAAAGACGTTGTCCGTAGTGATCTGGTGGCAAAGATTGTGACCGCCTATGACCGCCATGACGGGCGCGAGCGTTAAGCGGCCATTATGATCGACCTGCAAATCACATCCGAAAATCCCGGCTGGGATACAGCACTGCCCGATTATGAAGCCGTGATTGAACGCGCTATTCATGCCGTCTTCGCCGCCTGCCCCGTTGCGGGCGAAATCAAGGACAGCGTTCCATCCATCGAAATCAGCATTACGTTGAGCGATGATGAATCCGTGCGCATCCTGAACCGTGATTACCGGGGCAAGGACAAGCCCACCAATGTCCTGTCCTTCGCCATGCAGGATACGGAAGACGGGTGGGAATACCCCACACCGGGCATCCCCTGTACGCTGGGTGATCTGGTGATTGCGCAGGAAACCGTCGCCCGTGAGGCGGACGATGAGGCCAAGGCCTTTGCCGACCATTTCACCCATTTAATCGTTCATGGCACCCTGCATTTGCTGGGTTATGACCATATTGAGGACGATGAGGCGGAGGAGATGGAAGGGCTAGAGATCAATATTCTCAATGACTTAGGGATAAAAAACCCCTATCTCTTGCCCGATGGGGATTAAGCATACCGCCGCACGCATGGGGACTAGCATGTTGCAGTGTGGCATAATATATTAAGGCCATGTTTGAAATGACCCAAAACGACGATAACGACCCATCCGGAAGTAGACCCGGCGGGACAGGATCATCCGGATACGGATCGCACCCTTCCCGTCATGAACCGTCTGGCGATCCGAAAAAATCAATCCTGACACACATCAGGTCCCTTTTAGGCTCTACCAAGGCCCCCGCGCATTTGCGCGATGATCTGGCCGAGTATGTTGCGAATACGCAAGACGACGCCACCCTGTCCGTTGCCAACCACGAACGCACCCTGATCTCCAACGTGCTGGATTTGCGCGATATGCGCGCCATCGACGTGATGATCCCGCGCGTGGATATTGTGGCCATCGACATTGGCATATCGGAATCCGAACTTTTTTCACTGCTGTCAGAAAAGCAATTCAGCCGTTTCCCCGTGTTTCGTGAATCGCTGGACGACGTGATCGGCACCGTCCATATCAAGGATATTCTCAGCACCACATTGCGCAAAGAACCGCTGGCATTGGAGAATCTTGTCCGCGATGTGCCGATTGTTTCGCCGTCCATGCATGTGCTGGATTTGTTGCTGGAAATGAAGGAAACACGCCGTCATATGGCGTTGGTGGTTGATGAATTTGGCGGCATTGATGGCCTTGTCACCATCGGTGACATTATCGAAGCCATTGTGGGCGACGTCGAGGACGAACACAACACCATGGGCGCCGACCCGGCATTGATCGTCAATCAGGATGGATCCATCATCGCCGACGGCCGATTTGATGTTGAGGAATTTGAAGATCGCTTCGGTGAATTTATGACCGAAGAAGAACGCGAAAGCATCGACACGCTGGGCGGTCTGGTTTTTGCCATTGCGGGCCGCGTGCCCAGCCGCGGTGAAATTCTGGCCCACGAAGAATCCGGGATTATTTTTGAAATCCTTGACGCCGATGCCCGCCGGGTGAAACGCCTGCGCGTGAAAAACATCAAATCTACGGCAACATCCGACTGATAATTCGTCGGATGTGTGCGATCCCCTCTGGATCAATCGTTTTTTCCCTTTTATTGTCCGAGCATGACTTTATCGCGCCTGCACGCCATTGCTGACCGCATGATCACCCTGCCTGTCTTTGCCCGGGCGGGATTGGCGTGGCTGGCCGGGTCGCTGATGGCATTGACCATGGCACCAACATCATGGTGGCCGCTCCTCTTCCCTTGCCTGTCCCTGTTTTACATCACGTTGGCTGGGACCCGGACATGGCGCGATGCGGCCTTCACCGGCTGGGCGTTCGGTTTTGGGTTTTTCCTGTTCGGTTTGTTCTGGATCAGCAATGCCCTGCTGGTCCCCGGTAACCCGTTTATCTGGGTCTGGCCGCTGGCGCTTGTTGGCCTGCCCATGGCGCTGGCGTTGTTTACCGCCGTGTCGGCATGGATAATCTGGCGCTTTGCCGACTTGAAAAAATGGGATGGGTTTGCGTTTTTCTGCGCCGTTCTTATTGGCGGTGAATATTTGCGCGGGCATATCCTGACCGGGTTTCCGTGGAATTTGTACGGCTATGCCTGGGCCGGAATGTTGCCCATGGCACAAATAGCGGCGCTGGTGGGGCCGTATGGTTTAAGCCTGATAACATTGACCTGGGCGGCCCTGCCCGGGTTTTTGTTCGCTGCAAAGCCAAAGCGCCGCGTCGTGATAACGGCGTTACTTTCCACCATCATCACCATGGCGGCTTTGTATGGCTGGGGCGCAATCCGCCTGCATACCAACCCGACACACTTCGCCGAAAACGCGCCAATCATCCGCTTGATCCAGCCCAACATTCCGCAAGCGGACAAATGGGATCCGGAGAAGACAACACTCAATCTGCAAAAACTGATTGATGGACTCACCATCAATCCGCCTGTGGCCGAACGCACCGTGGTTGCCGTCTGGCCGGAAACGGCGATCAGCACGCGGCTCATGTCCATTCCCGATGTCCGGTTGGCGATTGCATCATCGATGAAATTGATGGGAAGCAATCCCCTTTTGCTGACCGGCATATTGATCCGCGAAGGGGACGAAACGCCCTCCTACGGCAATTCGCTGGTCGCCTTTGATGCGGATTTACAGGCACTGGCACGGTTTGATAAAGCGCATCTGGTGCCGTTTGGTGAATACATACCGTTGCAATCTCTTCTGCCGCTCACACCGCTCGTGCAATTTTCCGGCTTCGCTCCGGGCCCGGGGCCGCAGACATTGACGCTGCCCGGTTTTGAATCCGTTGTCCCGCCATTCAGCCCGCTGGTGTGTTACGAAATCATTTTTCCCGGCGCGGTCACCGATGCACATCATCGCCCCGCATGGATCGTGAACGTCACCAATGATGGGTGGTATGGCAACAGTCCCGGCCCGTATCAGCATCTGGCGCAAACAATGTTCCGCGCGATCGAGGAAGGACTTCCGGTTGTGCGTTCAGCCAACAATGGCATCTCCGCCATCATTGACCCCTACGGTCGAATTTTGACCCGAATCCCATACGATAAACCGGGCAGTGTTGATGTGATTCTCCCCGCCGCGTCATCCGAAGCCCCCTTTTATGTCGTCTGGCGGGACGGTCCGGTCCTTATTTTATTGGTTTTGATAATCTTGTGCTGTGCAATAAGACGCCGTTTATAAGCGTTATTTGCACAAGTACGCCAAGGGGTAGAGAATACCACTTTCCAATACTTCCGGTTAGTTGCACCTTTGCATCGCGCGTGCTTTTGTGCAAATCCTTGTGGAGTATTTCATATTATCGAATGCTCCTTAATCCACGAAACCATTCCATTGTGATTTCGGGACGGAAATAAAGCAGGTAAAAAAATATGGCAAAGATAACGACTGAAAAGAAAAGCGCGGAGAAGGTGGTTAAGAAACTGCTTACGCCACGTCGTGGGCGCGGTGGCGGATCGGACAACCCCGATCCCGTTGACGTTCACGTTGGTGCCCGCTTGCGCCAGCGCCGGGGCATTTTGGGGTTCAGCCAAGAAAAACTGGCCGACGCTCTGGGATTGACCTTCCAGCAGGTTCAAAAATACGAACGCGGAACCAACCGGATCAGCGCCAGCCGCTTGTGGCAAGCTTGCCACGTGCTGGACGTTCCGGTCAGCTATTTCTTCGAAGGCTTCAGCGACAAGGGCCGCGCCAAAACACTGGCATCCGGTCTGGCTGAAAGCGAACAGCTCGGCTTCGAAGACGACCGTGACATCCTGAGCCGCAAAGAAACGCTGGAACTGGTTCGCCTGTACTATACGCTGGATGATGAAAACGCCCGCCGTAACATCATGAAGGCTCTGCGTAATATGGTTGAGTTTTATCAGGAGGTTTAATCCTCTGAAAATCTGAGTATTTCTTTTAAAAAGCCGGGGGTTTCCCCGGCTTTTTTTCATACAATTACGCCGAACACCTTGTAATTGCCACAATGCCGGGTATTCTGTGCGCCGCATTTTAAGAAACTATTTTAATCAGGAAGACCGTCATGCAAGGAACAGGAAGCGCCATGTTGAAACCAGCCCAGAACGAAAACACCCACCCGCAAGGCAACACCCGGCTGAAAGACTTCCTGTTCACCAGTGAATCCGTATCCGAAGGCCACCCGGACAAAATCTGCGACCAGATTTCCGATGCCATCGTTGATCGCTATCTGACATCCGACCCGTATGCGCGCACCGCAATCGAAACCGTTGTCACAACCGACAGCGTCATCATCGTGGGTGAAACGCGCGGGCCGTCGGATATTACGCATGACGTCCTGCGCGAGATCGCCAAGCACAAAATCCGCGACATTGGGTATGAACAACAGGGATTCGACTGGCGCACGGTCAACGTTGATGTCCGCGTTCACAGCCAGTCCGCCGATATTGCCGTTGGCGTTGATGCCGCCGGAAACAAGGACGAAGGCGCCGGCGATCAGGGCATTATGTTCGGTTATGCCTGCACGGAAACGCCAGTCTTGATGCCCGCCGCCCTGCATTATTCGCACAACATCTTGAAATCTCTGGCCGAAGCCCGCCATTCCGGCACGCTGGCCGAACTGGGCCCGGATGCGAAATCACAGGTCACGCTGGAATACCGCGATGGCAAGCCGGTTCGCGCCACATCCATCGTCGTATCGACCCAGCACAGCGAAAAACTGTCGCAAGCCGATGTCCGCGAAATGGTTCGCCCGCATGTGATGAACGTCCTGCCCGAAGGCTGGATGTGCCCGGAAGAAGATTTCTACGTCAACCCGACGGGTCGTTTTGTGATTGGTGGCCCGGTTGGTGATTCCGGTCTGACTGGACGCAAGATCATCGTTGATACCTACGGCGGTTCCGCCCCGCATGGTGGTGGCGCATTCTCTGGTAAGGACCCGACGAAGGTTGACCGTTCCGCCGCTTACGCTGCGCGCTATCTGGCGAAAAACGTGGTGGCGGCGGGTCTGGCCGACAAATGCACGATCCAGCTCTCCTACGCGATCGGCGTGTCCAAGCCTCTGTCCGTTTACGTCGACACCCACGGCACCGGACTGGCGGACGAAGCCCGCATTTCCGCCGCCCTGCAGGAATTGATGAACCTGAGCCCGCGCGGCATCCGGGAGCACCTGCACCTGAACCGTCCGATCTATGCCCGCACCGCCGCCTATGGCCATTTTGGCCGTGAACCAGAGGCCGATGGCGGTTTTAGTTGGGAAAAGATTGACCTTGTCGATGCTTTGCGCCAAAAACTGGGCGCATGAGCACAGACAAACAACGCACCGACACAAACCTGACCATTCCGCATACGGATGTTGACCGTGACAAGCGGCGGCTTTACGGCCGCCGTCAGGGGCGCACGTTAAAACCCGAACGCGCCAGCGTTCTGGACAGCATCTTGCCACCCCTGCAAATTCAGCCCGAAACGCTGAAACCTGCATCTCTGCACGATGTGGATTTATTCGGGCGCGCCTTCACTGGCGGCATGTGGTTTGAAATCGGCTTTGGCAATGGCGAACACGTCGCCGCCCTGCACCGCCAACACGCCGATACCGCATTTATTGGTGCCGAGCCCTTTATCAACGGCATGTCGGCACTGATGAAAGATATTCAGGACGATGATAATTCGAATGTCCGCGTCTGGATGGACGATGCCATTCTGGTCGTCAATGCGCTGGCCGACCAAACGCTGGACGGCATCTACGTTCTGAACCCGGACCCGTGGCCGAAGAAACGCCATTACAAACGCCGCATCATCAATCCGGACAATCTGGACCGCTTTGCCCGTGTCCTGAAACCCGGTGGCATGCTGATCATGGCCACCGATGTGGATGATCTGGCGGGATGGATGCGCGATCAGGCCGAAGCCCACCCGGCCTTCGTCTGGACCGGCCACCCGGCCGATCTGCACACGATGCCCGAAGGCTGGATCCCGACACGGTACGAGGAAAAAGGGCGTGCGGCGGGGCGGATACAGACCTATTTGCTGTACAAACGGACCTAAAGGACGCCATATCCCTTTGGATATAAAGGCATTTTTCTTGCCTTTCGCTTGCTGGTTATATTAGAATTACGTAAAGTACACTGCGTAATCGAGCAATAGCCATGGCATCGCCCCCATTTGATTCACGGCCTGAACAGGTTTTTGATTACCCGGAATACGGGTTTTTCCTGAAAACCGGGCAACCACAGCCGCAAAACCAATATCCCAGCCGCCTGCGTCGTCAGGGGCGCAAACCCGCTCCGGTGAACAATATTGGGCTGGCCTGCCTGCCCTATCACCTTCTGGAGAAAGAGGAATTTGCGGTTTTAAAGGCCCGGGCCATCGCCCCGAACAACAACAATATTTCCATCGTTTTTGATACCGCGGCCCAGGGATTGCTGGTCATCGACATGCTGACCCACGGGGCCCTGCACGTGGATATCAAGCTGGTGCGGTGGGGAACGCGGCCCTCTCCCGCATAAAACCCCAAAAATGTCTTGCCAAACAGGGGAATCAGACCTATAACCCTTGCAAAATCCCAGGTTAGTAGAGGGGTGGGCCGAAAAAGCCCGCCTTTTTTGTTGCCCGGAATCAACTAAGGACAAACGATGCGCCAAACGCCGCAGGAACAAAAGATTACCGCACTGATCGAACCGGTCATCGCCGAAAAGGGCTTTGAACTGGTGGCTGTGCGTATGCTGAGCGAAGACGGAATGCAGATTCTGCAGATCATGGTCGAAGATCCGGCCACCCGCACGATCGGCGTTGATGATTGCTCGTCCATCAGCCGCGCACTGAACGCACTGCTGGAAGTCGAAGACCCGATCAGCGCCGCCTACCGTCTGGAAGTCAGCTCGCCGGGCATTGACCGCCTGCTGACCCGTGAAAAAGATTTCATCGATTTCTGCGGACTGGATACCAAGATCGAAATGGATATGCCGATTGACGGGCAGAAACGTTTCCGTGGTGTCACGCAAGGAATCGAAGATGGCGCATTGATCCTCGAAACCGAAGACCAAGGCCGCATCGCCCTGCCCATGAGTGGCATTGCGAAAGCGAAACTGGTCATGAACGACGAATTGATCGACGCGATGCAGAAACGCATCAAAAAAGCAGTTTAATTGAAGACGAACTAACAGGTTAATTGGTTTAAACAGGCAAAGCCAAAAAGAGGAAAACTATGGAACTGTTGCAAGTTGCAGATGCCGTTGCCCGGGAAAAAAATATCGACCGTGATATCGTTCTGGTCGCGATGGAAGAAGCCATTCAAAAGGCTGGTCGTTCCAAATACGGCTACGACCACGATATCCGCGCGATCATCGACCGCCGCTCTGGCCAGATCGAACTGAAACGCTATCGCGAAGTGGTTGAAACCATCGAAGACGAAGCGAAACAGCTGACCGTCAAAGAAGCACAGCGCATCAAGCCGGACGCACAGGTTGGCGAATTCCTGATCGACAGCCTGCCCCCGCTGGATTTTGGCCGCATTGCCGCCCAAACCGCGAAACAGGTTATCGTGCAGAAAGTGCGCGACGCCGAGCGTGACCGCCAGTTCACGGAATTTAAAGACCGCGTCGGCGAAATGATCAACGGTATCGTGAAACGCGCCGAATACGGCAACACCACGATCGATCTGGGCCGTGCCGAGGCTTTGCTGCGCCGGGATGAATCCCTGCCGCGCGAAAACCTGAAAGTCGGCGACCGCGTTCGTGCCTACATCTACGACGTACGCCAGGAAGCCCGTGGCCCGCAGATTTTCGTATCCCGCGCCCGCCCGGAATTCATGGCCAAACTGTTCACACAGGAAGTGCCGGAAATTTATGATGGCGTGATCGAGATTAAAGCCGTTGCCCGTGACCCGGGTTCCCGCGCGAAAATCGCCGTATGGTCCCGTGATAACGGTATCGATCCGGTTGGTGCGTGCGTTGGTATGCGCGGTAGCCGTGTTCAGGCCGTTGTTGGCGAACTGCAGGGCGAAAAAATCGACATCGTGCCTTGGTCCGAAGATTTCGCAACATTCGTTGTGAACGCTCTGGCCCCGGCCGAAGTGGCGAAGGTTGTTCTGGACGAAGAAAAACACCGTCTGGACGTTGTTGTTCCGGAAGAGCAACTGAGCCTGGCGATTGGTCGCCGTGGTCAGAACGTGCGTCTGGCATCGCAATTGACCGGCTGGGATATCGACATCCTGACCGAAGCCGAAGAATCCGCACGCCGTGCCGAAGAATTCAAAAAACGCTCCAGCCTGTTCATGGAAGCTCTGGACGTTGACGATGTCATCGCGCACCTGCTGGTCGCCGAAGGCTTCATCAACATCGAAGAAATCAGCGAAACGCCGATTCCGGAACTGGCCACGATCGAAGGCTTCGACGAAGACGTTGCCGGTGAACTGCAGGCCCGTGCCAATACATGGCTGGAAAAACTGCGCGTTGAACTGGAAACCAAGCGTCGCGAACTGGGTATTCAGGACGACCTGATGACCTTCGAAGGTCTGAAGGCCGAACACATCCTGAAACTGGCGGAACAAGGCGTTAAAAACCTTGACGATCTGGCCGATCTGGCTGGTGACGAGCTGGTCGAAATTCTGGGTGAGGAAGTCATCAATATCCGTGACGCCAACACCCTGATCATGAAAGCCCGTGAGCATTGGTTCACGGAAGAAGAAACCGCAGAAACAGAAGAAAAGGCCGCCAGCAATGGTTAATTCCATGCTGGTAGAGAGGAACAGTATTGACCTTTACAAAGGACAATCACACCGATGACATGATCCCGCCGATGGCAGATGATAATCTGCTGTCGTCGGGCATTGTCACGTCCGAAGGTCAAGAATCTTCTACACCTGCCCCCGACGCGCAGACCCCTGACGAACCGCCTGCGGCCCCCGTCAAAAAAATCAAAACAGAAACCTGTGTGGTCAGCGGTGAAACGCTGCCCCGGGACCAGATGATCCGTCTGGTCATCGGCCCCGATTCCACGCTGTATCTCGATCTGGATGCCAAACTGCCCGGCACCGGGTTCTGGATCACGCTGGGCCAGAGCATACTGGCGCAGGCTGTACGCGATGGTCTGTTCGTTACCGCCGATCAAAAGGCGGTAACTATCCCCGAAAATATGACCGAAATCATCACCAAGGCCCTGACCCGCAAGGCGCTGGATATGCTGTCCATGGGACGCAAAGCCGGCGACTTGATCACCGGGGCCGATAAATGCGAGCAAGTTTTGCGATCGCGTAAAGGTGGTGTATATGTAACCGCCGCGGAAGAAAGCGCCGTCACCCGCCGAAAACTGGTCAATTTGGCCCGTTCTTTGCCCGTGATCGACCAATTTTCCAGCGCAGATCTTTCCACCCACAGCGGCGCCCAGAATGTGTGGCATGCCGTGATCCGGAGAGGCCCCCTTTGTCAGCCGTTTTTGAACGCGGTTGATCGACTGAACAAATTTAATAATGACTGATGATGAAAGTACAGGCACAGGAATGACCGATAGCAAAGAAAAAGACACAGGCACGGACGACAAGGGCGGGGAAAAGAAATCCACCCTGAGCCTTGGTGCCAAGGGCACGCTGAGCCTGAAAGGCGGCGCCGCAGCACAGGCGCGCGCAGGCGCAGCCCAGCCAACACGCGGCGGAAAAACCGTTGCCGTTGAAGTCCGCCGCAAACGCAGCGGGTCCAGCACCGCGCCCATGAGCCGCCCAACGACCGAAGCCAACGTCGAGGCCGAAGATCATACAGCCGGAACGATGGCCGAGCTGCGCAAGCTGACCAGCGAAGAGCGCGAAGCCCGTATCCGCGCGCTGCAAGCCGCCGAAGAAGAATCCAAACGCCGCGCCGATGCAGCGGAAGACGATGAAGATCGCAGCATGATCGGCACAACGGTTGAATACCGTTCCCCGACCGCGCCCGCCATTGTGACCCAGCCAGAAACGGCCGAGTCCGCGCGTCAACGCGAACTGGAAGAATTGCAACGCATCGAGGACGAAGAGCAGCAGAAAAAGCGCGCCGATGAGCGTCGCCATGCCTCGACCACCGAACAAGCCCGCGGTCCAGCCAATGTTGCGACCCAAGATGTTATGCGTGAATCCGCACGCCCGGGGGCCGCTGGCCGCCCGAGCTTCAGCGAAGACGAACGCGAAGAAGAGAGCTATCGCGAGCGCATGAAAAAGGCGAGCGTGAAGGCCCCGCCGTCACGCCGCACCGAGCAGGAGCGTAACTGGAACCCGGGCCGCCTGACCGTTCAAAAAGCGCTGAGCGAAGACGTGATGGAACAACGTGGCCGGTCATTGGCCGCCACACGCCGCGCCCGCGCCAAAGCCCACCGGTCCATGACCGCCGAGCCGCAGCAAAAAGTTCTGCGCGAAGTAGTTCTGCCGGAATTCATCACCGTTCAGGAACTGGCCAACCGTATGACGGAGCGCAGCTCCGACGTGGTTAAGGCCCTGATGAAACTGGGCGTGATGGCCACCATTACGCAAACGATTGACGCCGACACCGCTGAATTGATCGTGACCGAATTCGGCCACACGATTAAACGCGTGACCGAAGGTGACGTTGAAATCGGGATCGAAGGCGACACGGATGCCGAAGGCGATCTGTTGCCGCGTCCGCCGGTTGTCACCATTATGGGTCACGTTGACCATGGTAAAACCTCCCTGCTCGACGCCCTGCGCTCCACCGACGTGGTTGCAGGCGAAGCCGGTGGTATTACCCAGCACATTGGTGCCTATCAGGTCACCATGCCATCGGGTCACAAAATCACCTTCCTCGACACACCGGGTCACGCCGCGTTTACCGAAATGCGTGCCCGTGGCGCGAACGTCACGGATATCGTGGTTCTGGTCGTTGCCGCCAACGATTCCATCATGCCGCAAACGATCGAGGCGATTAACCACGCCAAGGCCGCCGGTGTTCCGATTATCGTTGCGATCAACAAGGTCGATCTGCCCGACGCCAACCCGGCCAAGGTCCGTCAGGACTTGCTCCAGCACGACATCGTTCTGGAAGAGCTGGGCGGCGACACCATGGCCGTCGAAGTGTCCGCGAAAAAGAAAATAAACCTGGACAAGCTGGAGGAAACCATCCTTCTGCAAGCCGAGGTCCTGAACCTGCGCGCCAACCCGAACCGTGTTGCAAACGGTACGGTGGTTGAAGCGAAACTGGAACAAGGGCGCGGTAACGTGGCCACCGTTCTGGTCGAAAACGGCACGCTGCGCGTTGGTGACATTTTCGTCGCCGGTGCGGAATCCGGTCGCGTTCGTGCGCTGCTGGATGACCGTGGGAACCAGATTAAACAAGCCCTGCCGGGTCAGCCGGTTGAGGTTCTGGGTCTGCAAGGCGCGCCGGAAGCCGGTGACAAGATCAACGTGGTTGCGGACGATGCCCGCGCCCGTGAAATTGCCGCCTATCGTGCCCGCAAGAAGCGCGAACAGGCTGCCGCCTCTATCGCACGCCGCACCAACTCGCTGGAGCAGATGATTGCCGCAGCGAAAGAAGGCGAAAAAACCACCCTGCCCGTCATCATCCGTGGCGACGTGCATGGCTCGGTTGAAGCGATTGCCGGTTCATTGCAGAAAATTTCCGAAGACAACCCGGATGTTCTGGTCCGCGTTCTGCACTCCGGTGTGGGCGGGATCACCGAATCCGATATCATTCTGGCGAAGGCATCCAACGCCATGATCATCGGCTTCAACGTCCGCGCCAACGCACAGGCCCGTACACTGGCCGAACGCGACGGCGTGAACATCCGTTACTACAGCATCATTTACAACATCATCGATGATGCGAAAGCCTTGCTGTCCGGTATGCTTGCACCGAACCTGCGCGAAGAATATCTGGGTCAGGCTGCAATCCGTCAGGTGTTCAACATCACCAAGGTGGGCAAGGTTGCGGGTTGCATGATCACCAACGGCGTGGTCAAGCGCGGATCCAAAGTCCGCCTGCTCCGCGACGACGTGGTTATTCACGAAGGCACGCTCAAAACCCTCAAACGCTTCAAAGACGAAGTCAAAGAAGTCAAAGAGGGCATGGAATGCGGTATGGCGTTCGAAAACTATGACGACATCAAAGACGGTGACGTTATTGAATGCTTCGATATCGTATCCGAAGCCCGGACGGTGGGTTAAGCAGCATGCGGAAGCAAAAAGCATCGGAACCATCGCAACGCATGTTGCGTGTTGGCGAACAGCTTCGCCACGTGATTTCGGAAACGTTGCGGCAGGGGCGTTTTGACGACCCCCTGCTGTTCGACGCCTCCGCAATCGTCACCGTGACCGAAGTGCGCGTCAGCCCCGATCTGAAACACGCAACGGCGTATGTTCTGGCGTTGGGCGGCGGCAATATGGATGAAATGCTGCCCGCGTTGAATGACTCTGCCTCCGTCTTCCAACGCGATATTGGCCGGAAACTGGATTTGAAATTCACGCCAAAGGTTCGGTTCATCATGGACAAAACCTTTGACTACGCCCTGCGTATTGAAACGTTGATTGGTGCCTTGCCGGAAACCGACCGCTACGGGTATGAAGCCCCGGGTGAAGAAGCCGCGGACAAAGAATCCGACGACGACCAATAACGCCGATGGCCCGACGTAAAAAAGGCATTCCCATTCACGGCTGGATCGCGGTTGATAAACCGTTGGGCGTCACCTCGACTCAGGTCGTGGGGAAATTGCGCTGGCTGTTGAACGCCCAAAAAATCGGCCATGGCGGTACACTCGACCCGCTGGCCAGCGGCATCTTGCCGATTGCCTTGGGCGAAGCCACCAAAACCATCGCTTTCTGTATGGACCACACGAAAACCTACAGTTTCACGGTCCGGTTCGGGGAACAACGGTCCACCGACGATGCCGAGGGTGAGGCGATCGCCACATCCGATATTCGCCCGACCGCAGACGCGATCCGCGCCATCCTGCCCCGCTTTATCGGCACCATTGACCAATTACCACCCCGTTTCTCCGCCCTGAAAATCGACGGGCAACGCGCCTATGACCTGGCCCGCGCCGGCGAGGTCGTGGATCTGGCCCCCCGGGCCGTCCGCATTGATTCCCTTGAATTATTGGCCCTGCGCGGGGATGAGGCCGATTTCCGCTGTGTCTGTGGCAAGGGCACCTATATACGCTCTCTGGGCCGGGATTTGGCGCTGGAACTGGGGTCTGTGGGCTATATCTCCGCCCTGCGCCGGGATCAGGTGGGACCTTTTACCGTAAACAATGCGATTTCTCTTGATTTCTCAGCGGATTCCAGCCAAATTCCGCCCCTTGAAGACATGCTGCTTCCTGTTCAAACAGTGCTAGACGACATCCCGGCTCTGGATCTGAACGAAAGGGAAGCTGCACGGTTGAAGAACGGACAGGTTTTATCGTTCATCTCCCGCCCTGATGTGGAGCGACTCCACCGGGCCGGCGTGGTTCCCGATAAATCCAACCCCGTGACGGCGCTGGCGGTGTTCGATGGCAAACCTATTGCCCTTGTGAACATCGACGGCATCGATATTCAGCCGCTACGCGTACTGAACCTTTAAAACAATGATCGGAGAAAACGATGTCGACTAACACAAATACCGCCGCCCGTAAAAAGGACGTGATCGCCAAGAACCAAACGAAACAAGGCGACACAGGATCACCGGAAATTCAAGTTGCAGTGATGACGGACCGTATCAGCTACCTGTCCGAACACATGCAATCGCACAAAAAAGACATGTCCAGCCGCCGTGGCCTGCTGGCTCTGGTTGCCAAGCGCCGTAAACTGCTGGACTACGTCAAGGCAAAGGACGAAGGCCGCTACCAAGCTTTGATCGAAAAGCTGGGCATCCGCCGCTAATTCCTTTGGAATTACAGAATTTAAACGGCCCGAACCGCATGGTTTCGGGCCGTTTTATTTTTTCCTTTTCAAAGGCCCGCCATTTGGTGTTTAATCACCCCATGCAAAACGCAACCGCACCGCATAGCGCGATCCGACGCGCACGACGTACAAACCGCCCCCTGTTGGCTCAGGGCGTTGCGGATCGTGCGGTGCAGGCCTTTTAGGACTTCCTGACATCTCCCTTTCCTCCTCGCACCTTGATCCAACTGGATCAGGCGGATGAACGCTTTACTCACGTTTCAATCCAATGCGTCCCGAGGACAAAACGATGCCAGCGAATACCAACAAAAAACAAAAAACCGCGTTTAATGATTGCCCTGTTCTGTACAAAGGCACGTTGCGGGACCACAGCGTTTATTCGGTCGTAAAGCTGGATAAATCGCACCTGTCCGACATTATCGGCCTGCATAACAAAGCCATTCAAATGCTGACCGAAGCGGAAAAGGCCTTCATGCTGCCCAAACCGGCATCGTTCTTCGTCGATCATTTCAACCGGAACCACGGCAACACGGTCGTGGGCGTCGTACATAAGGGCAAATTGATTGGCGAGGCCATTGTCCTGAACCCATCCATCGATCACCCCAAAACCGGCATGGTCGACATGCCCCCGGTCGGTGCGGCGGATGACATTACGTTGCTGCAAGGCGTCACCGTTCTGCCCACCTATCGGAATAACGGGTTGATGCACAGCATGGTGAAAGCATGGCTGAACCACGGCATTCAGGCCAACAAAGGCCACGCGCTGGCCGAAGTGGACGTGAACAACATCGCGAGCTGGGCCACGTTCCTGGACCAAGGCATGGAAATCCCCAGCATCGGCGTCGACCCGTCGGACGGTACGGTTGTTTACAACCTGCACGAAACCCTGCCGAATATTCAGAAAAAGCGGCTCACGCAGGCTTTTAACGAGGTTGCAGACGGATGCAAAACCTGCCCCATGCACGACATCGAAACCCAAAAATCCATGCTGGATCAAGGTTATGTCATCAGCGGCTGGAAGAAAGCGACCAAGGAGATGATTTTGCGCCCCGTCTAAACCGGGTTGCATTCAGCCCCCTATCCATGAACAATATCGGGCATATTTGATCAATAAGACCCCGCAAAGGGGCTATAATGGATAAGGCAGAGAGGTCGTCATGGCATCCAACACAATGCCCCCGGTTGTGCGGGGTTTGAATTTTTATGCGCTGGACCAGAACGTGAAATATTTTCTGGAGCGTACAAACCCGCAAATGCTGAAACGCCAGCAAGGTCGCCTGACCGATCTGGGCGCATGGGTTGGCAACGCATTGGATGTTCAGGCGGAATACAGCGACCGCCACGCCCCACCGAAATTGGTGCATGACATTGCCGCCGCCGGAAAACCTGGTGAACGCACGGGCCGTGTTGTGTTCAACCCGGCATACGAAGATGCCCAAATTGAAATTTACCGCCGCGGCGTGATTGGCCTCGCCTTTCAGGACAAAAACCCGGAACCGCACAGCCTGTCTTTCGTCATGGGCTATCTGCTGTCACAAACGGATATTTCCACCCACTGCCCCGTCACCATGACCGGGGCCGTTGCGTATGTGGTCAATAAATATGGCAGCGATGACGTGAAAAAGCGTTTCCTGCATGAATCCACGCGCATGGACGGGCTGGCCAAAACCGGCGGCACATGGGCCACAGAAAAACACAGCGGCAGCGATGTGGCCAACACCACAACAACCGCGCGCAAGCATTTTGACGGATCATACCGCCTGAACGGCCAGAAATGGTTTGCCTCCAACGCCTCATCCGGCCTCGCCGTTGCCACGGCCCGCGCGGAAGGATCGACGGGGGCCAAAGGGCTGGGCCTGTATCTGGTGCCCAGTCATATTGATAAGGATTGGACAAAACCGAATTCCTATCACGTTACAAAATTAAAAGAAAAATTGGGCACGCGCGCCTTGGCCACGGCGGAATTGTTGCTGGACGATGCGTATGCCATCGAACTGGTCCCGCCGCCGCATGGCTTGCGCGTGATGATGGAAGCGCTCGGCTATAGCCGCGTTCACAATGCCATGTCCGCCGCCGGTGTCGCGCACCGGGCCTTGCTGGAAGTGCGCTGCTGGATGGATAACCGCGAAACCTTTGGCAAAGCCCTGTCCGACCGCCCGATGAACCAGAAACACATGATCGGGATGAGCGTGGATTGGATGGCCGCCTGCGCCCTCGCCTTCGAAGCCGCGCACAGTTTTGATGTGTCGCAAGGCAACGATGCAACGGCGCAGAGCTGGATGCGTATGGTCACGGCTATTGCCAAATACCGCACCGCCGATCTGGCCGTGAAATCCGCCAATATCGCCGTGCAAATGGTCGGCGGAAACGGTTATACCGCCGATTGGCCGACCGAACGGTTGATGCGCGATGCGCTGGTTTTACAAGTGTGGGAAGGGCCGCGGCAAATTCAGGCACTGGAATTGACCCGTGTGATCCTCGGCCCGGAAAAAGGCGCGGAAAGTTTCATCAAAAACTTGCATGCCATTGCGAAAGCCTTACCGCCGGAAATGAAAACCGAACGCGCGTTGCTGAAACGTAAAACGACGGAGATTGCCGGAATGATGGGCGATCTGGTCAAAAATCCGCAAACGGCGGAATTTGTTGCGGATGATATTCTGGATGCCGCGGCCGATATTCTCACCTACGCCCTGATGGCGCGTGAAGCCGCGTGGGAAATGAAACATCCTCACGACAGCACGAAATTGCTGGCCCTGCAAAAACTGGCCGAAACGACATTCAGCCAGATCAAGCCAGCGGGTTACAATGTCGATACACTGGCCGATGATTTCAACCGACTGGTCCGCGGCGTTGTTTCAATCGCACCAACACCCGTGAAGAAAACAGGCCCCGGCGGGCCGGCTCCGGCTTAAATAACACACCATCACCCCGGCGCAGGCCGGGGTCTTCCAGACACAATGGAAAAAGATCCCGGCCTGCGCCGGGATGACGTATTGGGGGTTATGCGTTTTACGCCGCCAGCGCTTCTTTCAACGCATAGCGTTTCAGGATCTTGCCGTTTTCCAGTTCAAACACCAACGGCACACCCGTTTCCATTTCGGCGGCGTTGATGGTGTCTGGCGTTTCTGCACCCAGAACGATCAGGATACCGCGCAGTGAATTACCGTGGGCGGCGATCAGAACGTTTTTCCCGCTATCGACCAACGGTTTGATATTGGCGTTGTAATACGGGCGCACGCGGTTTTCGACCACGTCTTTCAACGACTCCCCGCCCGGCGGGTTAATGTCATATGACCGGCGCCAGATATGCACTTGTTCGTCACCGAATTTCGCGCGGGTTTCATCCTTGTTCAATCCGGTCAGATCACCGTAATCGCGCTCGCGCAGATCATCGTGGCGGATCATGCTGTTCAACAAATCGGCCTGTCCGGCATTGGTCAGCGCAATTTCCGCCGTGTGGCCGGCGCGTTGCAATGTGCTGGTGAACACCTGATCAAACTGAATACCCGCCGCTTTCAGGCGCAGACCCGCCTGACGTGCTTCCTCACGACCCAGATCGCTCAGGTCGATGTCGTGGAACCCCGTAAAACGGTTTTCCAGGTTCCATTGGCTTTGGCCGTGGCGGAGCAGGACGAGTGTGTTCATATTTGACCCCTATCTGACGTAAATAATTCTGCAAAATCAATGACATGCCATAAAACCATGACATGCGCGCCGTTTTTATATAACACTTTTGGTCCAAATCATAAAAAGAATACCAGGGTTGGGGATACACCGCGTATGCACACTTTATCCAAAGGGTCAAAAACCCTGCGCCGGACATTGGGCGCTTTGTCGCTTGGTTTTTCTATGGCTGCGGGCATCGTTCCGGCCATGGCGGATGAACCCGCGACAACATTTTCAAAAATGCTGGTGAATATTGAATCACAGGCCAATGCCTATGCCCAAACCAAAAACGCAATGCCGCGTGTTTATATTGTCGATATTGATCAGATCAATACATTCACCCGCAAAAACCCGGAAGCATTCGGCAATAAACTCTATTACTATCTGAAAAGCCGGGGACTGGAATTACAAACGAAAGACGCATCATCCGTTCGGCTGTCGATGGGCAGCATGTATGGCCCCACGCAATACAAACCGGAAGCCGTGGCCGCCAGCACCAAGGAAAATACACGCAAGACCGATGACGTTTGCATCGTCACAACGGACACGCCCGATCTGTCATCACGCAGTCTGCTGGAAAAATGGGTGGGTGAAGCGGGGCCGAGGGAATTACATGCCGCGATTGATCCGGGGCCATACAAAATGTTACAACGCGCCCTATGGCACGAGGTCTGGCATTGTCTGGACCGTACGTTTGTACATGCCGTTAACCGTGCAAACCGCAGCAATGCTTTTGAATATGCACGGGCTATTCACCGGTCAGAAGCATTCGCGGATGTGGCCGCCACGCTAACCATGTTTGTGCGGGGTGATCGCGAAATCCTGCAACAAACCGCCGATGCCCGCGCCATCTCATCCCGCTGGAATGGACCCAAAATGATGATGGTCAATTACTCACCGGAACATGATGCGGATTATTATACTGGCTCCACTTACTACACTACACCGATGCACGACGCTCTACTGGCACATATCAGAAAAACTGGCATCGAGAGAATCAAGCGTTATACGATGAACGACATAGAACGTGTCGCCACAGACATCACGACCGCGCATGAGCTGAACGAAATGCAATTCCGGGCTATAGCGGACTACCTGAAGACCGGAAAAGGCACATCGCCTTTCATCGCCGCCTATCAAAATCGTTCCGATGTAGCACGCGCCAGAATCATGACGGAAACCCGGCAACGCGTTCTGCCCTACACCGACACCCTGCCACCCAAAATAGAGGTCGTTCTAGCCAAAGCATCCAGAGCAGAAAAACAGATTGTCTCAACCGCTCTGCAAACCGCCATCGCCGCCGCGTTGAGCAAGGGGCAAACCGCCCGGCAAGGAGTCTTCAATCAGCTGGAAGCATGGCGCAAAGACCTCCATGGCGACAAAGCCCGCCGCCCGGATCTGGAACGCAAGCTCTATCTGAGCGCCTTGATGCTGGGAAATGGCGATTTTGACTTGCTGCTGCGGGGCCGTCCGCCAGTCAAACTTCCAAAGGCCAACCCATAATTGCCATATCCCCCGCCAAAAGACGTAAATGGCGGGGGTTTTGGCTCAAAAACCCTTGTTTTTCTTTGACTTCCCACGCCCCCCGTGGCATTAAAAACACCAGTTGGCGCAAGGTCCGGAGGCGGCGTGCGGTCGACTGTAAAGCACAGGTTATCCATCCCGTCGGACCCTCCTGTTTTTTATTGTCCACCGAACCCCTCCCCCGCGCAAAAATTGCGTCTTTCTACAAACACGTCGTACTGGCAAGGGCTGGTATGGCGCACGAAGTCTAAACAAAAGGAACGTTGAATGTTTAATATCTATCGCAAAGAATTCGAATTGGGCGGCAAAAAAGTCGTTCTCGAAACTGGCAAAATCGCCCGTCAGGCTGACGGTGCTGTAATGGCGACAATGGGCGGCACGACCGTTCTGTGTACCGTTGTTGGCGCGCGCTCCTTGCGCGATGGTCAGGATTTCTTCCCCCTGTCCGTTCACTACCAAGAAAAAGCATACGCCGCCGGTAAAATCCCGGGTGGCTTCTTCAAACGCGAAGGCCGCCCGAGCGAGAAGGAAGTGCTGACCAGCCGCCTGATCGACCGCCCGGTCCGCCCGCTGTTCCCGGAAGGTTTCCTGAATGAAGTTCAGGTGATTGCAACGGTTGTTGCACACGACATGGAAAACGATCCGGATATTGTTGCAATGATCGGTGTTTCCGCCGCTCTGACCATCTCCGGCATCCCGTTCATGGGCCCGATTGGTGGCGCACGCGTTGGCTACATCAACGGCCAATACGTTCTGAACCCGACCTTGTCCGAACGTGCGAACTCGGTTCTGGATCTGGTTGTGGCCGGTACGAACGAAGGCGTTCTGATGGTTGAATCCGAAGCTCAGGAACTGTCCGAAGAAGTGATGCTGGGTGCGGTTATGTTCGGCTGGAACGGTTTCCAGACGGTCATCAACAACATCATCAGCCTGGCCGAAATGTGCGCGAAAGAGCCATGGGATGTTCCCGTTGCCCGCCCGGAAGTGGTCGAAATGACCAAAGCCATGAAGGCAAAGTTCGAAGCGCCTTTGTCCAAAGCGTATCTGGAGCCGATCAAGCAAACCCGTTATGAACTGGTTGGCGAACTGAAGAAACAAGCCGTTGAGGAATTTGTTTCCGAAGAGAAAAATCTGTCCAAGGAAACCGTTGCTGCAGCCTTCAAAACGCTGGAAGCCGACGTGGTCCGTGGCCGCATTCTGAAAGAAGGCATGCGTATCGATGGCCGTGACACCAAAACCATTCGTCCGATCGTGGCCGAAGTTGGTGTTCTGCCGCGTGCGCACGGTTCCGCTTTGTTCACCCGTGGCGAAACCCAGGCGTTGGTTGTGACCACGCTGGGCACCGGTCAGGATGAGCAGATCATGGACGCGCTGGAAGGCGAATACAAACAACGCTTCATGCTGCACTACAACTTCCCGCCCTATTCCGTTGGTGAAGCCGGCCGCATGAGCAGCCCGGGCCGCCGCGAAATCGGTCACGGTAAACTGGCATGGCGTGCGATTAACCCGCTGCTGCCGAAGGCTGAGGACTTCCCGTACACCGTTCGTAACGTGTCGGAAATCACCGAATCCAACGGTTCATCCTCGATGGCGTCCGTTTGCGGTTCGTCCTTGGCGATGATGGATGCGGGTGTTCCGCTGGCACGCCCGATCGCGGGTATTGCCATGGGCCTGATCAAAGAAGGCGCTGACTTCGCTGTTCTGTCCGACATTCTGGGTGATGAAGATCACCTGGGCGACATGGACTTCAAAGTGGCTGGCACGGAAACGGGCATCACCGCCCTGCAAATGGACATCAAGATTACTTCGATCACCGAAGAAATCATGGCCATTGCCGTGAAACAAGCCCGCGAAGGCCGTTTGCACATCCTGGGCGAAATGTCCAAGGCACTGACAAACGCACGGACCGAAATGTCCGAATTCGCACCGCAAATCGTAACGCTGACTGTACCGAAAGAAAAAATTCGCGAAGTCATCGGCACGGGCGGTAAAGTCATCCGCGAAATCGTTGAAAAAACCGGCACCAAAATCGACATCGAAGATGATGGCACGATTAAAGTGGCGGCGTCCGACGCAAAAGCGATTGAAGAAGCCATTCGCATTATCCGCGGCATCACTGATGACCCGGAAGTGAACGCTGTTTATGACGGTAAAGTCGTGAAAACCACCGATTTCGGTGCTTTCGTGAACTTCATGCCGGGCAAAGACGGTTTGGTTCACATCTCCGAACTGGCCACCCAACGCGTTGCCGCCACCACCGACGTGGTGAAAGAAGGCGACATGGTCAAGGTTCTGCTGATCGGTTTCGACGACCGCGGCAAAATCAAATTGTCCATGAAACGCGTTGACCAACAAACCGGCGAACAAATCGCAGTAGAAGACCGCAAACCGCGCGGCGAACGCGAAGCTGGCTAATTGCTGGATAACTAAATGATTGGAAATTGGATGATTGGGTTATTCCAGTCATCCAATTTTCTTTATCCCTTCTGATACACAGGAAACATCATGGCCCTGAAAATCCCGAAAATCATTGGTCACCGCGGTGCATGCGGATATGCGCCGGAAAATACGATTGAATCCATCCTGACCGCTGCTGAAATGGGCGTGGAATGGGTTGAGTTGGATGTCATGCTGACGCGCGACAATGTGCCGGTGATTTTCCATGATGATCTGTTGGATCGCACCACCAATGGCTTTGGCAATCTGGCCGATGCCACGTGGGCGGATTTGCAACAACTGGAGGCCGGAAGCTGGTTCGGTGAAAGTTTTGCCGGGGCAAAAATTCCGTCGCTGGAAGATGCGCTGGATGTGATTATCCAAAAAAATCTGGGCCTCAATCTCGAAATCAAACCGACGCCGGGGCGTGAGAAAGAAACGGCGGAAGTGGCGCTGGATGTTCTGTCCCGCATCTGGGACGACCATTCCCGCCTGCTGATTTCCAGCTTCCAATTGGTCAGCTTGGAAACCGCGCAGGAAATGGCCCCGGACTGGTATCGCGGCCTCCTCCTCTGGCACGATGATCTGCCGCCCAACTGGGCCGACATTGCCGATTATCTGGATGTCGTATCCGTGAATATCAGCCAGCAACTGGCCACGCGCGAAATGGTCGAAGAAATCATCGACATGGAAAAAGCCGTGATGGTCTACACCGTCAATGACGCACAAGAAGCCCGCAAATTGCGCGGCTGGGGCGTGGATACGGTGTTCACCGATGTTCCGGATGTTATTCGTGAAGCGATGTTTCACGTTCACTAAACCTTGAACCCCTCCGATTCGACAGCTACAGATTGAACAGGATCAAATCAAAGGAGCATAACCCATGAAAATCATTAACGAATTTCGCGAATTTGCCATGCGCGGTAACGTCATCGATCTGGCCGTCGGTATTGTGATCGGGACGGCGTTCGGGGCTATCACCAACTCGTTGGTGAAGGACGTCATTATGCCGCCGATCGGCGTTCTTCTGGGCAAGGTTGATTTCAGCAAACTGAGCTGGACCATGATCGAAGCCACAGACAGCGCCGCCGCCGTAACGCTGAACTATGGCCTGTTCATTCAGGCAATTGTGAACTTCGTTATCGTCGCGTGGGCCATGTTTATGATTATCAAGGTCATGAACACCCTGAAACGCAAACAGGATGCGGGCGCCGCCGATGCGCCCCCGCCGCCGAAGCAGGAAGTCCTGCTGGAAGAAATTCGCGATTTGTTGAAGAACAAATAAACAAAAAGCCGCTGGAAACAGCGGCTTTTTTAGTAACTTTCCCATCCGTCACCCCGGCGAAGGCCGGGGTCCATACATTCCATCCGATGGATACCGGCCTTCGCCGGTATGACGGAAAGTGTTTATTCCTTGTCTTTCCCGTTCCCGCCCATCACGGCCAGAACTTCGTTCAAATTCTGGGGCATGCCCAAAACGTTGAAACCGCAATCGACATAGTGAACTTCGCCCGTCACCGCGCCACCCAGATCGGACAGCAGGTACAGGCCCGTTCCACCCAGCTCTTCCAGTTCAACACCCCGGCGCAATGGCGCGGTCATGTTGTTGTACTTGAACGTGGTGCGCGCGGAGCCAATAGCAGACCCGGCCAATGTACGCATCGGACCAGCCGAAACGGCGTTAACACGAATGCCTTCCGGGCCCAGATCGGCGGCCAGATAGCGAACGGATGCTTCCAGCGCGGCCTTGGCCACACCCATCACGTTGTAATTCGGCATGACTTTTTCCGCCCCGTAATAGGACAGCGTAATGGCCGAGCCACCCTTCTTCATCATCGGCGCGACGCGGCGCATAACCGAGGTGAAGGAGTAGCAGGAAATGTGCATCGTGTTCAGGAAGTTTTCGAGGCTGGTATCCAGATAACGCCCCTTCAATTCTTCCTTGTTCGAATAGGCCACGGCGTGAACAACGAAATCCAGACCGTCCCAAACCTTGCCCAAACCGGCACAGACGGAATCAATTTCACTTTCCTGCGTCACATCGCAGCCCAGCAAAATATCGGACCCAACGGATTTTGCCAGCGGCTCCACCCGTTTTTTCAGGGAATCGCCCTGATAGGTGAAGGCCAGATCGGCCCCGTGTTCATACAGGGTTTTGGCAATGCCCCACGCGATGGAGTGATCATTGGCGACGCCCATGATCAAACCGCGTTTCCCGGCCATAATGTTGGATTTAGAACCTTTTTCCAGTGTCATAACGCTACCTTGCCCCTAGTCTTTCAAACGCGAGAAAGCCAGGGTGCAGTTCGTACCGCCAAAGCCGAAGCTGTTGGACACGACAGTCTGGTGTTCCACATTGTTTCTGCACTCACGCACAATATCCACATCGGCGGCGCCTTCATCCAACTCTTCGATATTGATCGAGGGGCAGATGAAATTGTTGTGCATCATCAAGATGGAATACAGGGCTTCCTGCGCCCCGGTTCCACCCAATGAGTGACCAGTCATGGATTTTGTCGAGCTGATCGCCGGAACTTTTTCACCACGGGCCGCAAACACTTCGCGGATGGCGTTCAGTTCGGTGATGTCGCCGACCGGCGTGCTGGTGCCGTGGCTGTTGATATAGGTGATTGGACCTTCAACGGTTTCCAGCGCCTGTTTCATGCAACGAACGGCACCCTCGCCGCTCGGCGCGACCATGTCGGCGCCGTCGGATGTGGCGCCATAACCCGTCAATTCGCAATAAATCTTCGCGCCGCGGGCCTTGGCGTGTTCCAGTTCTTCCAGAACCAGCATCGCACCACCACCGGCAATCACGAAACCATCGCGGTTTTTGTCATACGCGCGGGACGCGGTTGCGGCCCGGTCGTTATATTTGGATGACATCGCGCCCATGGCATCGAACAGAACGGACATGGTCCAATCCAATTCTTCGGCACCGCCAGCGAACATAATGTCCTGCTTGCCCCACTGAATCATTTCAGCGGCATTGCCGATGCAATGCGCAGAGGTCGAGCATGCGGACGAAATGGAATAATTCACGCCCTTGATTTCAAAATTGGTCGCGGCGGTTGCCGATGTGGTGGACCCCATGCAACGCGTCACCATATATGGCCCCACACGTTTCGGTGCGGAATTGCGGGCAATGTCGGCCGATTCAACCTGATTCCGGCCGGACGCCCCACCCGAACCGACAATGATGCCGGTGCGCGGGTTGCTGATTTGCTCTTTCGTCAAACCGGAATCGGCAATCGCCTGCTCCATGCTCAAATGCACATAGCCCGCGGCATCGCCCATAAAGCGGCGCAATTTGCGGTCGATCAATTCTTCAAAATTGACCTCGGGCTTGCCCCAAACCTGACTGCGGAAACCACGGTCGGCGTAATCTTGCGAAAACGTAATACCGGATTTGCCAGCTTTCAAGGATTCCAGAACTTCCGTCGTGGAATTACCGATGCAGGAAATGACGCCCAGGCCGGTCACGACCACGCGGCGTTGCGTAATTGTTTTGCTCATGATGTTTTACAAAGATTTGGGGTTATCGAACAAACCGACTTTCAAATCGGTCGCTTCATAGATCACCTTGCCGTCCACGGATACGGTGCCATCACCAATCCCCAGAACCAGCTTGCGGTTGATCACACGTTTCAGGTTGATTTCATAGGAAACCAGTTTGGCTTCCGGCAGAACCTGACCCGTGAATTTCAGTTCGCCCAGACCCAGCGCCCGGCCAGAGCCCTGCGCACCAGTCCAGCCGAGATAGAAGCCCAGCAATTGCCACATGGCATCCAGACCAAGGCAGCCCGGCATCACCGGGTCACCCAGGAAGTGGCATTGGAAGAACCACAGATCCGGATTCACATCCAGCTCGGCCTTGATGATCCCCTTACCATGGGCACCACCATCGGCGGATACTTCGGTAATACGGTCGAACATCAACATCGGCGGGGCCGGCAGTTTCGCATTGCCCGGACCGAAAAGTTCACCCTTGCCACAAGCGATCAGATCGTCGTAGCTGTAGCTCGATTTTTGTACATTAGACATTGGCTGTTTTTCTGCTGTTTGAGTCATGGGGCCTTTTTTACGATGGATCAGGCCCCTCGTCTAGCCGGAATTCAGCCATAACCCACAATTTGACATAACGCAACGATCTGGCTAGAATGCCCCCAGATCATCGCCACAGGAGATTGCCATGGAATTTGCATCCTCAATAAAGACCACAACCGCCGCCTTCCTGTTGGCCAGCGCCGCGACCATTGGCCTGAACGCCCCCGAGGCCGAAGCGGCCCCAGCGCAGAGCGACCGGATGGAAAGCTGCATCAAACAAACATTGAACCGCGTAGCCAACCCGTCCCCCGGCCTGATCGCCAGTGCGGAAAAAGCCTGCGAACGGCAATTACAGGTTCAAGATCACAAAAACGGCGCGGGCGAAGCCCCGGCGCAAGGCCAAGCCCCATCCGCCAGCGACCGTAAAGGCGCACAGGAAAAGCTGAACAACCGTGTTGAAGAAATCTGCGCGAGTGGTGGAAAGCTGGCCAATGGCAAGGATATCAGCGCCATGTGCAAACGCATGGAAATGCGCAAGCGTATGCCTCAGTAAGAGGCCACCCAACCCTACATCGACATAATGGCGTACTGGGTGCAAACCGTCTTATAGGTTTCCGTCATCGCTGCCATGGCCAAAGGCTTGGCAATCACCGGCTCAACCTCTGGGCGGTCGCCACCGGCGGCCACGGCCAGCATCCGGCCTGTGGCTTTGGCGCTGGCCACCGCCTGATCCATCAGATTATGCATCCGGATCACACGGAAGAAATCACGGGCCAACGGTTCCAGTGAGGCAATCAATTCATACGGCGCATCCAGCGGGCGGTCATTGGCCGCCAGCCCAAAGCGCCAGTCACTGCCCGCAGGCAGGCCCAGACGCACGGCTTCCTGCGTCATTACACAGGTCAGGCGGTCCAGATGTTCCGGCAGGTCAGCCCCCCGGAACGCCGTTTGCTGGTACGCGTTCAAGGACAAGGCCAACGCGCGTCCGGCGACGGCGGACAGGCCGGAAATGCTTTCCGGCAGGCTCCAGCCCTCCAGACCGATTTTCTGCTCAATCACGATATCGCAGAGCTCCTGCGCCGCGATTTCATAGCCCAGGCACCGGTTGGTGCATTCGATCAGCAGGCGGAACAGGTCGCGGCGATTCTGGCCGTCTTCCTCCATGTTCAGGATCATTTGCTGGCACACGAACAACAGGACGTCTTGGAACTCATAGGCGCAATGCAGCCAATCCTCGAACATCCGGCGGGTCAGTTCACGGCCCTGCTCGGCCCGGAAATCGATGATATAAGACGGCGGCAAGGCCAGATCGGAAATCGGGCCTTCCTGCGGCTCACAGCCCAGCATAGTCGCCAAATGCTTGTAAACGGCCTCAACCCCCCGGTCGGATTCATCGAACAACAGGGTAAATTCAACAATCGCCCCGGCCATCATCTGAATCAGGCGCATGCCATCAACGCCGCGACCATTATTGTCACGGCATTTGGACACCAGCGCATGGACAAACTGGCCCGTAAAGGCCGCCTTGTCGGTCAAAATCGAAGCAGAATCAAAGGTCATGGGTACTTCAGAGCGAGAGAATCGAGAGGGAATCAGAGCGTACGACGAATCGGATGAACCGCCGCAACCCTGTGAAAAACTTTGTGGATCAGTCTGTGGATAGAGTGTGGATAACTCGACCTAGGATCAGGTTAGTCGAACTCTTCGGTGGCGTAAATACCCCAAAGTGATTTTCTTTCGGCCCACCCTTCGTACCCGCCAGCGGTGATTTTACACCATGCTTTTTTGCATTCGCTGGCCGTTGCGATCACTCCGGGTTGGAGCCGCGCAATGGTACGGGAATTTTCATTGTCTTGTGAACGGATTGCGACGCCTTCCTCACCTAAAACAATAACATTACGGCGACTGGAGAGCAGCGATTTATGCAACCAGCCTTCATCGCCGTCGCGGTCACGAACCTTGCGCCAAACATCAAATTCCTGAACAATTTCAACAGGCAATCCGCGCTTCTTGTAAATCCACTTTATCGGATACCGCGTCGCCGGCCCAGCGCGCACATGCGCCTCTTCTGCGGCCAGCGAAACAAAGCGTGGCAGCGCCAGCCCCGTTGAATTGAAGCTCGGCTCCTCATCCTTGGCGAATGACATTCCAGGCCCGCCCGCAAACACGGCCAGCCCCAAAGCAAGAATAAGAACACGGAAACAAATCATCATGATGGATAAGGAAAATACACGCTCGGCGATGCAGATCAACAGTTTTCGCAAACAGCACAAAGATTGACATAAACGGCGGTTTTCTGTACCTCTCCCCCTCATGTATCACGTGAAACAAACACCTGAAATCTCTGTCGCCCCGATGCTGGATTGGACTGACCGGCATTGCCGGGTGTTTTTGCGCCTGATTGCGCCGCATGTGCGGCTGTACACGGAAATGGTGACGACCGGGGCCATTATCTTTGGCGACCGGGATCGGTATCTGGCGTTTAACCCCGCCGAACACCCCGTCGCCCTGCAACTGGGTGGATCGGACCCAGCGCATCTGGGCCAGTGTGCCGCCATTGGTGCGGATTACGGGTATGATGAAATCAACCTGAATTGCGGATGCCCCAGTGACCGGGTGCAGAACGGCGCGTTCGGGGCCTGCCTGATGAAGGATCCGGGGCGCGTTGGCGATTGTGTATCCAACATGATCAACGCCGCGCAAAATACTGAAATCACAGTCAAATGCCGCATTGGCGTTGATGATTGTGAGGACGAGGAATTCCTGCACGCCTTCGTCAAATCCATTCACGAGGCCGGATGCCGCAAGGTCATTATCCACGCCCGCAAGGCTTGGTTAAAGGGCCTCAGCCCGAAAGAAAACCGGGAAATCCCCCCGCTGCGCTATGATATTGCCGCCGGGATTAAAACCGCCTTTCCGGATATGCGGGTGATTGTGAATGGCGGGGTGAAAACTCTGGCCGAAACCCAATCCCATCTGGGAACCTTTGACGGGGTCATGATCGGGCGCGAGGCCTACCAGAACCCGTGGGTGCTGACCGAGATTGAACAGGCTTTGTACGGCCATACCACCACGGCCAGCCGGGCCAACATCGCCCGGGCCATGATCCCCTATATCGAAGACCGCCGGGCCACCGGAACCCCGGTCAAATCCATCACCCGCCACATGCTGGGCCTGTATCAGGGACAACGCGGCGGACGGATTTGGCGCCGCATCCTGTCCACCGAAGCCCATTTGCCGGGCACAACCGGCACCATTATCGAAACCGCCCTCGCCGCCGTGGATCAGGCCGTCGGGCCGGAATGGATTGCGGCGTAACAGCCCCTTCCCCTCATGACCGTCACCCCGGCGAAAGCCGGGGTCTTCCAGCCATAATGGAAGAAGATCCCGGCTTTCGCCGGGATGACACAGAAAGAATAGCTTTTTTTGGTATGGCCCAGCCCCATTTAACGGTATAGTTGTCGCGCATTTTTAAGGGGCATCCATTTCGCCCAATCAGGGATTTTTGAACATGCAATGGCACCGTCTGGACCGTGACCGCACCATCGCCATGATCGACAGCGTGAAAACCGCTGGCGATTCCGGGTTGTTTGCGCCGACGACCAGCGAAGCCAAATGCCACAAGCTGTCCTTCTATCGCAATCTGTTGCTCTACCGTCTGACCAACTATGCATCCTTGCCCTCATTCTCGTTTGACTATCTGGGCGATGGGAAAACCTATTTCTATCTCGACGGATCGGTGATGCCGATTTACGCGGCGAATGATGCGGGGCATCTGTTTCTTGATTCATCGAATGTGATGGATTACCTCACCTTCTTCTTTGAACATGTGTCCGGCCCCGATGGCGATATTTTCGTGATCGACCGCATGCAGGATCACCCGGCGCTGGACGCGTTGTCCGGTGATCAGGTGGCCGCGATTGCCGTGCATCATCAACCACCCGAAATCAATGCCAACATTGCGGGTGATTTCACGATTAAAACATCGATGGTGTATCTGGGTACGCTGGTGCGCGCCGTCATCACCGTTGATAAACGCGGCCGCGTCAATGTTCTGGACACACAAATGCTGATGTCATCATCCATCAGCCCGTCCGGGTACAGCGCTGGCGACATGGCCCGCTAAGAATTTTATTGAAGAGGGATACACGATCATGGCTTCGACATCTGATTCCCCGTTTGGCAAGCTGCAGGGTGCGTTTGGCACCGGCAAGGATCAAACCGCCTCCATCGACTATACCCACCCGCAGGCCGATAAATTGCGCCATGCCGCCGAAACCATGCTGGAACGGTGCGCCACAGGTCTGAAACTGGTGCGCTGGGCGTACCAAAATAACCTTCAAATCAAGGTGTTACGCCATAAATCGGGCCAAGCCTTCAGCCCCGAAAATCGCGCTGTTTATCTGGGAATATCCAGCGATATCAATACGATAAGCCCCGCGCATGTGCTGGAACTGGGCGGCGCCCTGCGTCAGGCGCAGCAGCAAATGACCGGCCACGGCACCCCCACGGCGGATATGGACCCCGTCGCCTTTGAAGCCCAATACCACGCCAAAATGCTTGACATAATCGTCACAATGTGTAAAATTGCCCAAGAGCTTGAAGCTGTGGGTAATGGGTCAGAATTTATTGACTCCCTCAAATCCTTCGGGCACGGTGATATATACGAGGCATATGTATCCAACGGACCGGGCGACCATCTGACGGATCTATATTTTGAAAACCTCGAACAAAAAAAATAAGAGGGGACTACAACATGAAAAACGATCTGAATGCACTGCAGGCCTTCCTGAACGTTCAAGCCGCTGTTAAGAAAAGCGACGAAGTTCGCGCTGCGACGAAACGTTTGGTTCCGCAAATCTCCGCCTCTTGCGACGGCTTCATGCCGCTGGCATTTGTTGCACTGAACCTGGACAACAACTAAGACGTTGCCCTTACAGATCGAATAACAAGAAGCCCCCATTGGGGGCTTTTTTGTTGGCCCTTTTTTGGGCCATTCTTTTGACCATGCCCCGCACCACCCCGGCCAGCCACAACACCCCGAAAAAGATTGACCACCACAGCTCATTATGACAATGATGACCACTTGGCATAATCAAAGGGATGGGTCATGGCTGCAAAATCCCCACCGCCGATCGAAATATCCAACGCGCTGGCCGTGATCGCGGCCCTGCGCGCGGACGCGCCGGACCGTGACCTTGACGCCCTCGCCAAAGCCCTGCCCCCGCTGGCGCAACGGCTGGCGCGGAATGGAATGGACGCGTCGATTGAAACACTCTGCACCCATGCGGATCAGGGAGTGGATCATGTTCGCGACCTGTATGAATCGCTTGGCGCGCCGCCGAAAAACCAGAAACAAAAAACATACGAAGACATTGTCAAATCCTTCCCCTTGCCGATCGAACAGCAATTTATTGACGCCGCCCAAAACGGCGATATGGACCGCGTTCAATCCATCATTCAAAAAGGCGCCATTGATTTTACCGCCGATGATCGGGTTTGTTACGGAACTGCTCTGATTTATGCCGCATCAAACGGGCATATTGATATCGTTCGATTGTTGATCGCGCATGACGCCGCGATCGACAGTATCAACGAATCCGCCCTGCGATGCGCCGCGGCAAAGGGCTGCATCGACATCGTCCGCCTGCTGATTAAACGCGGGGTTAACATTCACGCTAACAATGGCGCGGCCCTGCGCCATGCGGCCGAAAATGGTCAGATCGATATTGTCCGACTGCTTATCAAACACGAGGCCGATATCAACGATAACGATAGTTGGGCCCTGCGAGAGGCTGCAGCAAACGGTCATATCAAAATTACCCGGTTGCTTGTCAAACGCGGGGCCGATATCAACGCCAAAAATAGTTGGGCCTTGCGGGTGGCGACAAAAAATGGCCACATCGCCATTGTCAAGCTGCTGATAAAACACAACGCCATCATCAGTGATGAAGTCCTGTTGACCGCTGCGGAAAATGGCAACATCAAAATTGTCCGATTGCTCCTCAAGCATAATACCGACATCCACGCCAACCATGATATGGCCCTGCGGGCGGCGGCGATAAATGGCCATACCGCCATTGTTAAACTGCTGATAAAACACAACGCCAACATCAGTGATGCAATCCTGTCAACTGCCGCGGCAAGTGGTCATATCAATATTGTTCGGCTCATCATCAAACACAAAAGCCATCTCGCCAAACACAAAGGCCATACTGCTAACAATGATTGCGAACTGACGCGGGAATGGACGACAAGAAGCGGCCTAGAGTGGGCAGCAAGTAACGGCCACACCAACATCGTCCGTTTGCTTATCAAACACGGAGTCAATCCCCACACCAACGATGATTGGGCTCTGCGCGCTGCTGCGGGAAATGGCCATACCGCCATTGTTAAACTGCTGATAAAACACAACGCCAATATCCACGCTAAAAATGACGATGCCCTGCGAGGGGCCGTTGAAGGCGGCCATTTCGATATTATCAAACTTCTCATCAAACACGGGGCCGATGTTCGGGCGAACGATGATAAAGCCTTACGGGCGGCGGCCGTAATCGGCCGGGCGGATATTGCGGAATTGTTGATTAAACATGGTGCCAACGTCCATGCAGAAAATGAGGAAGCCCTGCGCGTTGCCGCCACAGCCGATGTGGCCCGAATCCTGATCGAAAACGGGGCCGATATTCATACCAGTGACGAAGCCCCCTTGCGCATTGCCGCTCAGAAAAACACCCCGGATCTTATAAAATTATTGATCACGCACGGGGCCCGCACCGAATGCTTGCCACAAGAGACACAGGAACAGATTCAGGGCGTAATGCGGTGGGGCAATATTCATGGATACGCAACCATCCCCACATCCATCACCGCAAAAGACCCGACCCTGATAAAACGATCCGTATTGGATACCGTTGCCGCAATTCTGGAGCAAGAGGGTTATCCCGAATATATGGCTTACTCCTATGCGTATAACGCCGCCGCCTTGTTTGGTACGGAATCACGCATCCTACAATATCTGGAAAAATGGGGCGCACATGGCAATCAACCTTTGCACAATGTCATCCAGATGATTTCCATTCCTTCGCCAAAGGCTATTGAGGATGGTCAATCTCTGGATTTAAAATCATGGGGTGATGCGGTTTTGCAATGCGGGCCGGAGATGGCGAAATTTGTAAAATTTTCCCATCGCCTGCCCCGTCCGGCACAGGATCAATCGGGACGGTTCTGGTCCCTGAAAAATACGAAAGAAATAATCGCCGATTATGCGTATAAAAATGCGCACAAAAATCCGGAATTATCCCTCATCGCCATGGATTGCGCGTGGGATGATGAAGATTTTGATACGGCGTTAAAAACCATCAAAAAATATCAAAAGACATACGCCGCCAACGACCATAAAAAACCCGGTGATGCCATACCGGATATTACGATCGATGGTGCCACGTTTGACAAAGATGGGTTTACGTTCCACCGCCTGCCCGATGGGGATATACGCGGATTGGCGTTGGGGGCCTTTACCGCCTGTTGCCAGCATATTGGCGGCGCGGGTCGTGAATGCGCGCAACACGGTTTCCTCTCGCCCAAGGCCGCGTTTTACGTTGTCACCAACAACAAAACCGATCAAATCGTTGCCCAAAGCTGGGCCTGGCGCGGGAAGAAGGGCGAGCTGGTCCTCGATTCCCTAGAATATCTACCCAGCCAGATGGATGTGAAGCAATGGAAAAAACTATGCGCGACCTTTGCCAAGGTGGCGCAGAAAGCGGGAATTGCGAAAATACATCTTGGGGCAGGCGGAAACACGCCAAACAATATGGGGTTTGCAACCGCGCAGCCCCCCGCCAAACCCGCCGATTACAACAAATATCGGGATTCAGAAGAACAATACATCATCAAGATCTGATCACCCTACCCCGGCGCGCGTTTGGCGGGATCAATGGTGAAGGATTCACCGCAGCCGCAGCGGCCCGTTTCATTCGGGTTGCTGAAGGTAAAGCCGGATTGCATTTCGCCGTCCTCATAATCAATCGTCATGCCGAACAGCATCCATGAATGGATTTTCGGGATGAACAGCACCGCGCCGTCGCGTTCAAAGCGGTCATCGGACGCGGATGCTTCCGTGACATGTTCCATTTTGTAACTGTTGCCGGAACAGCCCGTGGATTTGATGGTCAGGCGCAGGCCGACCGCGCCGTCTTTCAACGCGGTTTTGGATTTGATCGCCGTTACGGCCCCGTCGGTCAGGATAATTGGATCGTTCGCCATGGCCATCATCACGTAAACATATTCAGTTGCAGTTTCGCCGTTTCCGCCATGAAAGACGGGTCCCAGGTCGGGTCCCAGACGATTTCAACATCGACATTGCCAATGCCGTCGACCGGGAAGATCGCGCCCTGGACCATGCCGGGCATTTCCTGGGCCACCGGGCATCCGGGCGATGTCAGCGACATTTCCACGAACACGTCGGCCTTGCCATCCAGCCCGTCACGAATATCGACCTTGTAGATCAGGCCCAGTTCATAAATATTCACCGGGATTTCGGGGTCATAGACCGCGCGCAGGTTTTTGACGATTTGCGGCCAGAGCGGATGCGCGCGTGTTGCTTCGACGTTTGGCGGCTCGGCCAATTCGTCAAATCCTTCATCGCCTAAGGCGTTTCGCAACATGCTTTCATCGGCTACTGGTTTCGTCAAACTCATCTGAATTCACATTCTTGTATCATGGTGATGGACGCTTGCGTTTCGTCCGCTTTACTCAATTGTGGTCCCTTGTGGCTGGCCGCCGCCGCGCTTTTGAACACCCATTGGGCCGTGTGATCATATATACATTCACAATTCACGTAACCTTCCATCTGCTTGGACAGATCGTCCTCACAAAACCGGACCACTGGTTCCTTCATATGGGCGTCCATGCACGGTTTCATAGTGTCATAGGTGAAATTATCATCAATTTTCTTTTCCGCCAGACACCCACAGAAACCGGCTTTATCAACACCGTCCAGTAACGGGTTGCTTTCGCCTTCTTTTTCATACCCCGATATGCAGTTATTGACGAACCTTTCTGTGCTTTTCACCGGACTGGAAAACGTTGAAACAGCTAAGAAAGTCCCGACTGCCCCGCCGACAGCCGCCGAAAATTTTAAGATCCCCATACTCTACGCTCCGAGAAGTTTGTGTGCTTTCGTCACCCCATTCATCAGAGAGATTATGTCATCTACGTTTGAATATAACCCTAACGAGGCCCGGACCGTGCCCTCAACCCCCAGCCCCTGCATCAGGGGCATACAGCAATGGTGCCCGGTGCGCACCGCCACCCCGCATTGGTCCAAAATCATAGCGATATCAGATGGATGACCCCAATCGGCGGTAAAGCTGACGATCCCGGCCTTGTCCGGCCCGGTCCCGTAAAAGGTCAGGCCCGGCACGGTTTCCAGTTGGTCCACCAACCTAGCCAGAAGCATACCCTCGTGCGCCGCAATATTGCCCATGCCGATGGACGCGACATAGTCGATGGCGGCGCCCAGAGCGATCACCTCGGCAATGGCCGGGGTTCCGGCCTCAAACCGGGCCGGAGCGGGTTTATAGGTGGTGTGGGCGAAACTGACCGTTTCGATCATATCCCCGCCCCCTTGATACGGCGGCATGGCGTTCAGCAAGGCCGCGCGGCCATACAGAACCCCAACCCCGGTCGGGCCATAGAGTTTGTGCCCCGTAAAGGCGAAGAAGTCACAGCCCAGTCCCAAGACATTGACGGGCATATGCGTGACCGATTGCGACCCATCGACCAGAACCAGAATATCGGCGTTATAGGCCTTGGCTTTGCAGATGATGGTTTCAACCGGGTTGATGGTGCCGAGCGCGTTCGACACATGCACAATCGACACGAACCGCGTGCGGTCGGACAACAGCCCGTCAAACGCAACCATATCCAGCGTGCCATTGGGCAACACCGGAATAATTTTCAGGACAATGCCAATTTGATCGCGCAGCAATTGCCACGGCACAATATTGGCGTGATGTTCCATGCCGGAGATGATGATTTCATCCCCAGCCTTCAAATGGGTGCGGCCCCAGCTTTGCGCGACCAGATTGATGGCCTCGGTCGTGTTGCGGGTGAAAACGATTTCGTTTTCGGATAATGCACCGATGAAATCGGCAACCTTGCGGCGGGTGGCTTCGAATTTCTGCGTCGTGGTTTGTGACAGCGCATACAGGCCACGGTGAATATTGGCGTAATCGCGATCCAGCGCTTCACGCAATGCGTCAATCACCGCACGCGGTTTCTGCGCGCTGGACGCCGTATCCATATAGGCCAGTTTCTGGCCATTCATGGGGCGGGCCAGCACCGGGAAATCATCCCGGTACCGCGCAAAATCATTCTGCGATGGCATTTTTACGACACCAGCCATGCTTTCACTTTGTCTTTCAACACGGATTGAATGGTTTCATCGGCCACGCGGTCGAATGCTTCGTCTACGAACGCCTCGATCAGCAAGGCGCGAGCCTGCGCCTCTGGAATACCGCGGGCGCGCATGTAGAACAGCGGCCCTTCATCCAGTTGCCCGGTGGTCGCGCCGTGCGAACATTTCACATCATCGGCGTAAATTTCCAGTTCCGGCTTCGTATCCATCTCCGCCCCTTCATTCAGGATCAGGGATTTGGACAGTTGATAGCCGTCGGTTTTCTGCGCCGGTTGATGCACATGCACCTTGCCCTGAAACACGCCATGGGCGGTGCCGTCCAAAACGGTGCGGATATTCTGGTTTGAATTGCCGTTCGGGGCCATGTGATCGACCAGAATGGTCGTATCGCCATGTTGTTGCCCGGTCAACAGGTTGACGGCGCTGAGCGAACACACCGCTCCGGCTCCGTTCATCACGCCGTGCAATTGGTTGCGGAACAGGCGGGCGCCGGTGGAAAACACAATGCCCTCATACCCGGAATCCTTGCCCAGAACGCTGTGCGTCAATTGGGTGTGGACGGCCTGTTCGCTGTCTTCCTGATACCGCACATGGGTTAAATGCGCGCCATCGGCCAGAATGATCTGCGTCTGGATATTCTTCCAATACGAACCCGTGCCAGTGTGATGTTCAATCACGGTCAAACGCGCATTCGCGCCCAGACGGATAATCAGCCGCGCATTCGCCAAGCCACCATCGGCGACCATGGTTAAATCCAGCGGCGTTTTGGCTTCGGTATTGGCGGGCACATCAATGACCAACCCATCGCGCAGGAACAGATTGCCCAAATGCCACAGCGTGTTTTCGGCGTTGTATTCTTTATCCGACAACGGTGCGGAAATGGCCTGTTGCACCCAGTCCTCGCCCAGCATTCCGGCCAGAGAATTCACGACAATGCCGTGGCCTTCTTTATGGGTGATTTTCACCGTGCCGGATTGATTGATCGTTTTCACGAGCGGCAGGATGTTGGTGTATTTCCACCCCTCCAGCTTCGCCGTCGGCAAACCACGACGGGCCACGACATCACGCGATTTATCGCGGCACGCGGCCAGCCAATCCGGTTCATGCAACAACGTATCGGAAAACCCATCATACGCGGCCAAAACCCCGTTCGCCGTTTCCGGTTGGTACGGCGTGCGTGGTTCAAGGGTGGTGATGGTTGCGGTTTGTGTTGTCATTTCAGAGCCTCTTGATTAACCCCCTCTCCCTCAAGGGAGAGGGTTGGGGTGAGGGTGTTCTCATTCATCAAATTCTTCACAGTCGTTTCCAAATCCTGCAAAACACCATCCATATTTTGCATCACTTCATTGTTCCAATAACGGCGCACGCAAAAACCATGGGTTTTTAAAATCTGCGTCCGCTCTTCATCTCGTTTCTGGCGTTCATCGTGTTGCCCGCCATCCAGTTCAACAATCAAACGCGGTTCGTAACACAGGAAGTCCGCGTAAAATTGATCCACTGCTTCCTGACGACGGAATTTTAAATTCATAAACTGCCGGTTTCTTAGAACGGACCAGAGGCGCTTTTCGGCTTCTGTCTGGTTAAACCGTAATGATCTGGCGCGGTTTATGATGTTCATCGCCCTGCTCCCTCACCCAACCCTCTCCCGGAGGGAGAGGGCTTTTAAGGTTACGCCGCCTCTCCCATAAAATCGGCGTAGCCTTTGGCTTCCAGTTCCTTGGCCAGTTCCGGGCCGCCGGATTTTACGATTTTGCCGTTGGCCAGAACATGCACATGGTCGGGCACGATATAATCCAGCAAGCGTTGATAGTGGGTAATGACCAGGAAAGACCGTTCCGGCCCGCGCAGGCGGTTTACGCCGTCGGCCACGATGCGCAGGGCGTCAATATCCAGACCAGAATCTGTTTCATCCAGAACAGCGAAAGACGGGTTCAGCATTGCCATTTGCAACACTTCGTTCCGTTTCTTCTCACCACCCGAAAAACCGACATTGACCGGGCGTTTCAGCATGTCGTCGCTGATGCTCAGATCCTTTTGCTTGGCTTTCAGCAATTTCAGGAAATCCAGCGCGTCCAGTTCCGCCTCGCCCCGTTGCTTGCGGATGGCGTTCAGGGCGGTTTTCATGAAATTGGTCATCTGCACACCCGGAATTTCAACCGGGTATTGGAACGCCAGAAACAGGCCAGCGGCCGCACGTTCTTCCGGGGCTAGGTCCAGCATGTTCACGCCGTTGAATATAATTTCACCGTCGGTGACTTCATATTCCTCACGCCCCGCCAGAATGTAAGACAGGGTCGATTTCCCCGCCCCGTTCGGCCCCATAATGGCATGAACTTCCCCCGCCGGGATGTTCAGCGAAAGACCCTTCAAGATTTCTTTGCCATCGATATTGGCGTGGAGGTTTTTAATTTGCAGCATTTTTTACTCTCATCAGCTTGATAATTTCTGCCAAACCCAACAACAACGCCGGGCTATACAGCATGTTTGCAATTGTCATCCCGGTTATCGTTACAAAAGAAAAAATCGTTCCGGCATCCAAATCACGCCCCGCCACTTCAAAAAATGGCCGAATAGCATGAGGAAAGCCCAACACAAAGATCGCAACCGCGCAGATTTGCAAAATCCGCACAATATTAATTTTTGAATCTAGAAATTCGAAAAGTTTTGTCATTTATCCGACACTCCCTTCAAGTGAAATCGCCACCAATTTCTGCGCCTCAACCGCAAATTCCATCGGCAGGTTTTGCAGGACTTCGCGGCAGAACCCGTTGACGATCAGGGCCACGGCTTCTTCTTCGCTCAAACCGCGCTGTTGGCAATAGAACAACTGGTCTTCGGAGATTTTGCTGGTTGTGGCTTCGTGTTCCAAATGCGCTTTCGGGTTACGGCTTTCGACGTACGGCACCGTATGCGCACCGCACTGATCGCCGATCAGGAGGCTGTCGCACTGGGTGAAGTTGCGGGCGCCTTCGGCTTTTGGCATCACTTTGACCAAGCCGCGATAGGTGGAATCCGATTTACCCGCCGAAATGGTTTTGGCGATGATGCGGCTTTTTGTGTTGCGACCAATATGGATCATTTTGGTGCCGGTGTCGGCTTGCTGGTAATTGTTGGTGATGGCAACGGAATAAAATTCGCCTTGGCTGTTGTCACCCTTCAAAACGCAAGACGGGTATTTCCATGTGATGGCGGAACCCGTTTCCACTTGGGTCCATGAAATTTTGGAATTGGCCCCTTCGCACAGGCCGCGTTTGGTGACGAAGTTGTAAATGCCGCCTTTGCCGTCTTCATCGCCCGGGTACCAGTTTTGCACCGTGGAGTATTTAATTTCGGCATCTTCGTGCGCGATCAATTCGACCACGGCGGCGTGCAATTGGTTGGTGTCGCGCATCGGAGCGGTGCAGCCCTCGAGATAGCTCACATACGCGCCTTTATCGGCAATAATCAAAGTGCGTTCAAATTGCCCCGTGTTCATTTCGTTGATGCGGAAATAGGTGGAGAGTTCCATCGGGCACCGCACGCCGGGCGGAATATACACGAACGATCCATCCGTAAACACGGCGGAGTTCAAACAGGCGTGTTTGTTGTCGGAAACCGGCACCACCGATCCCATATATTTTTGCACCAGTTCCGGATATTCCTTCACCGCTTCGGAGATGGAGCAGAAAATAACGCCCACTTCCTTCAACTTGCCGCGGAACGTGGTGGCCACGGATACTGAGTCGAACACGGCGTCCACCGCGACCCCGGCCAGCATTTCCTGTTCGCGCAGTGGAATGCCCAGCTTCGCATAGGTTTCCAGCAATTTCGGGTCAACTTCGTCCAGCGATTTCGGGCGATCATCGGCGGTTTTTGGCGCGGAATAATAATACGCATCCTGATAATCAAATTCAGGGAAATGCACCTTCGCCCATTTTGGTTCCGGCATTTTCAGCCAGTGACGGAAAGCCTTCAAACGCCATTCCAGCAACCATTCGGGCTCACCCTTCTTCGCGCTGATAAAGCGCACGGTGTCTTCGCTCAGGCCCTTCGGGGCCTTTTCCGATTCAATATCCGTCACGAACCCGGCTTCGTACTGGTGGCTCAGGGATTTGACGGTATCGATGGTGTCTTGTGTGATGGATGACATTGTTACTTACTCCATAACCTGTTCGCGGGCGGGCATTGCGGCCTGCGCAACAATTTTCTTATTCATCATGTCGGCCAGCGTGACGGATTCCAACGCACCACGCACGGCGGCGTTCACCTCGCCCCAACGGCCATTCATGGCGCACACGCCCGACAATGAACAATCATCATCATGCCCATCGGCGCAGGCGGTAATGGCCACCGGCCCTTCCACGGCCGTAATAATATCCGATACGGTCATTTCATGTGCGGGACGGGCGATCATGTATCCGCCCGTGGCGCCGCGTGTGGACACGACCAGTCCGGCACGGTTCAGAATTTTCAAAATCTTCGCCACGGTCGGTTCGGCCAGATTGGTGCGCGTGGCCAGATCGGCGGCGGACGCGCGCACGGTTTCGGTGCGGGCCAGTTCGGCCAGCATCAAAACGGCATAATCGGTAAAGCGCGACAGACGGATCATTTCCCAAAACCCTAAATCGGACTGATAAGGTCCGCATTCAATGCCAGTCTTTGTCCCGTTTTTCAAGGTTTTTCCCTCAATACAGGACTGTTTCAGTACTAATTATATAGGATTATTTTGCGGCGCGGCATAAGATTTTGATCTGCCGTCATAATTTTGACGCGAAATGGCCTCGCCTTAAGCCCGTTTTAACCATTTCGGCGTCATTAATAGAGAATAAACAATAAGAATACCGTTTCACAAAAAACGACGATTTCACAAGGGAACCACAACCATGCCAACCAGCGAATTTAACAGCCTTAGCCGATCCGACCGCCAACGCCTGAAAGAACTGGAAGTTCTGGAACTGGCCGCCCGTGGGTACGCCCCGCCGCGCGCAACAGTGGAAGCATCAGCCACGGAATCCACCCCGCGCAACCGTTTCGGGTTTCCGGCCCGTCACTAAGGCCGAGATGATGAACAGATAGAAAAGGGTCGGTTTTTCCGGCCCTTTTTGCTGCTTACAACATACAGTGCAGATACTGGATTTGCGTCGCGGGTTTCTCGCCTTCAAACCCCTGCACCATCAATTGTCCGGTTTTGGCGTTGGCTTCAAATGCCAGGCGCGTGCGCGGGCACAGAATTGCGCCCTTCAGCCAATCGAAATTGCCTTGATAGGTTTCAATGCCCGATGCCATTTGCGCCACGCGTTCTTTGCTGCTGGTCTGGCTGGGTGCGCCCTTCCACCGCGTGTTCATCCATTCATTGCCGACATACATCGCATCCTTGTGCACAATGGCGCGGTTGCGGCTGCGCTCAACAATGCAATGTTCGCTCGCATTCACCCCGGCCACGGAAATAATGGCAGGCGCGCACAAGGGCGTATCGCGGATCATGGAAACAGCATCGTTAAAGGTGGCGCAGTGTTCAAACACACGGCGCAGCAGGAACGGCGGTGGCAGGCCGTTGCTGCGGTTCATTGCGATTTTTGCGGACAACCAGTTGCCCGCATGCCCCAACCCCCGGTCGGGGTTCGGGGCCTGATTGATCGCCAATGTGAAACGTTTCGGGGCCATGCCCTGTAACACACCGACAAAACCCGGATAGGTCATCGCCCAATAAATTCCCGCCGGGCCCACCTGCCGCGCAAGCACCAGATGATCGCCCAACCCATCCAGCGGCCAATCCATGGCGCGGAACATGCGCACGCCGTCCTTGCCGGATGCGCTTTCGTTAAACGCCGTGGTGCAGCCCCATTCATAGGACAGGTTCAGGGTATAGACCGCGCGGCTGCCCAACGCCGTGGCGATGGCATCGATTTCCTTGGCATAGGGAATGTGATCATTCCGGTGCAGCCACGCACGCGAGATAATGCCCGCCGCGTCCAACATGGTGCCGCCATAAAATTTCTGACCAATCCGCACGGCGGATTCCGCGCGCGGCCATTCCCGGTGGAATAGATCCAGCGGCGTATCAGCATCGCGGATAATTGGAATGACTGGCAGCATAAAGCCCCCTATTTTTGCGTTATTTTGCGAAAACACTACCCCGAACCAAGGCTTTTTGTCAGGCCGTTTTTTATTGACACAACCATCAATATTATGGAATTGTCCGCATTGGTTAACATAACATTGGACGTAATGCGATGCATCTCCTCACCCCTAGACAACGGCAGGATATCCTGAACAGCGCGGCAAAGGCCTTTTTGGTTCGTGCCACACTTCTTAAACCAGAGCGAGGTGTGGCCACCCATGGCTTGCTGAAAGACCAGGGTCGTGCGGCCTTGATTGTTGCGCAGGACAGATCGTCACGAACGACCCGTGACACGCTTCGTGGGCTGATCGTTCCCCTTAAGGATGTTTATGAAGGGGATGTGATCGCACGCTCTAATCTTCCTGTAATTTCAGCAAGAGCCATCGGCAATCATTTATTAAAAGAAGCAACTCCCGCCCTTTGTCAGGACACGGCCATTCTAACGATTGCCTATCTGGAGCAATGCGACCTGATCCAACAGATCAATGATATCTGGGATACAAAAACAAATTTACGAAAACAGGTTGCCTTTGAGAGCATTCAAGATCATTTCCTGTCCACGTTTTACCACGCGATTGATCCAAGCAAAAAGCGGCTTCCCATCACGCAAACAGGCGCAGAATCTATTATTGCGCGCCGTATTGCGGATATCGTGCCACCCACTTATCGCCCATCATCCTCTGGTGAACAGCACATTCTCGAATGCCTTGATCCACAAAATATAGATAAGATCATGGATAATGCATTGGTCGAGGCCGTAAAAAGCCGGAACTGGGTAGAAATAAAAACTGCCGTCCGACCAATATTCGTCACAGCGAATACAGAAATCGTTGGCAATCAGCCGTACAAACAAGGCGGCGTTTTGTCTGACCTGTTCAGGGCCGCCACAGAGGCCACCCCCTATACAGCGGTGACAGCACACCCGGTTTATGGACGGGTGCTGATGACCAACCAAAAAGAGATCGTTACAGAATGGGAAAAGGTAGTGGCGTTGCGCGCCCAAGCCGAAGAACAGAAGAACAAGGTTCTTTCGCTCGTCAACATCCACCAACCGTAATATTTTCCATGAGACGGCAAAAGCCCCGGGAAATCCGGGGCTTTTTTTGCGGCATGCACGAACATTGCTGCGGCGCAATATGTGAATTTTGACGACCCCACCCTCTCCGCGCTATAACCACCCCGCAATTCAAATCACCAAGAACAGGACAACGGGCATGGGCACACTCAACAAACACTTCAATGGTCATTCTTTGGTGACCATTGCGAACCCGAAGATCACACGTCTGGATCAGGCATCCACGCAGGCCGAGGCCAAACTGTGGGCGCAGGCCATGAAAATCCGCGACGATATGTATTTCGAGGGCGAGTCCTCCCGCATTCTGATTTCCGCCGTTGACGGTGCCGCCGCTGGCCAGACCGATCAACAAGTGCGCGTGAACGTCGTCGACATGAACAAACGTTTGCCCGGCACGACGTTTGTTGATGCGGTGAAGGCCGATATGTACGGCCAATTGAAAGGTTTTATTCCCGGAAACAAGGAACGTGAATTGATGTTCACCTTTGGCCAGCATGCACAATGCTTCCGCGAAGCCGCCGAAGATGCGATTGTGCCCAATCACATGGTGATTACCAGCACCGGACAGGCCGGATTCACCGGATGCTGGCGCGAACAAGACGAACAGGAAATGTGGGCCCTGCAAAGCCAGATCCGCGGCGTATTATCCGCCGCAACATCCGCGCAAGGGTTTTCGATTTTTATGGATTGCGGATTGATCAGCGGCGTATCCGTCGTTGACCGTGAAATCCACATCCTGCCGCACGCGGCACCGAATGCCACGCGCCATAACCTGAACGACATTATCAAACACGCATATTACGGGTTTGCGTATTGCGACCAAGATCGCAAGATCGCGTTCATGAACAATCACCCGACGATTGCCAAGGTTTATAAAGCTTTGCGCTTTGGCATGAACCCGGCGTAATTCATAAAAAACCCCGCTTCGGCGGGGTTTTTTGCATCTTTATTTCGTCGCGCTGAAATTGATCTTCGGGAACTTGTCCTTCGTATCGTTCAGATGCCATGAATTGCGGGCCAGGAAGACCGGGTCGCCGTCATGGTCGTTGGCCACGGCGCTGCCCATCGCATCGACGAATTTTTTCATTTCGGCCGGATCGTCACAACTGACCCAGCGGGCGGCGTAGACTTCGACCTGTTCGAATTTCACCGGGATGTTGTATTCGCTGCGGATGCGGTCCATCAGAACGTCAAACTGCAACGACCCTACAACGCCAACGATCCAGTTCGGGTCGATGGAGGGTTTGAAAATACGGGCCACGCCCTCTTCCGCCAATTGTTCCAGTGCGGCGGACAAATGTTTCGCCTTCAGCGGATCATCGGCCCGCGCCCGTTGCAGCAATTCCGGCGCGAAGCTGGGAATGCCGGTAAATGTCAGCGTTTCGCCTTCGGTCAAGGCATCACCAATGCGCATATTGCCGTGGTTCGGAATGCCAATAATGTCGCCGGCGAAGGCCTCTTCCACCGTTTCGCGGTCCTGGGCAAAGAACATCAGCGGGTTATGGATGACCAGTTGCTTGCCGTGGCGCACGTGCAGAAGCTTCATGCCCTTTTTAAACTTGCCGGAGCAGATACGGGCAAAGGCGATGCGGTCGCGGTGTTTCGGGTCCATGTTCGCCTGAATTTTGAAAACGAAGGCCGTGACCTTGTTTTCATCCGGCTGGATTTCACGTTGAACAGCCTTGGTGGACCGCGGTTTCGGTGCGTAACGGCCAATGCCCTGCAACAATTCGCGCACACCGAAGTTATTGACGGCGGAGCCAAAGAACACCGGCGTCATGTGCCCTTCGAGATAGGATTGATGGTTGAATTCCGGGTACACGCCACGGATCATCTCAACATCTTCGCGCAATTTCGCCAATTGGTCGGCGGGCAGCAATTGATCCAGCTTCGGATCATCAAGGCCCGAGCATTCAACGCTGGACAGCAATTCCTCGCCCTTGCTGCGATCAAACAGCACCAGCGTGTCATTGAACAGATCGTAGCAGCCCTTGAAATCACGGCCCATGCCGATCGGCCAGCTGGCCGGAACAACATCCAGCGCCAAGCGGTTTTCAACTTCGTCCAGCAGGTCGAACGGGTCTTGCCCGTCACGGTCCAGCTTGTTGATGAAGGTGATGATGGGAATGTCGCGCATGCGGCAGACTTCGAACAATTTCAATGTCTGCGATTCAATACCCTTGGCGGCGTCCAGCACCATAATGGCGGAATCGACAGCCGAGAGCGTGCGGTATGTATCTTCGGAGAAATCTTCGTGGCCCGGCGTATCCAGCAGGTTGAACGTCTGGCCCGCATAGTCGAACGTCATCACGGATGACGCGACGGAAATACCGCGTTCCTGTTCCACTTTCATCCAGTCGGATCGTGCGCGACGACGGTCGCCCTTGGCCTTGACCATGCCGGCCATCTGAATGGCGCCCCCGAACAACAGCAATTTTTCCGTCAACGTCGTTTTACCGGCGTCCGGGTGCGCGATGATCGCGAAAGTGCGGCGTTTATCAATCTGTTCGTTTAAGGCGCTCATGGCGGGGTTTGTATCATTTGAAAACTGAAAAGCCAAGGTTTCTGCGCCTTGGCGGCGCTAATTTGCTGTTCTGTAAAATTTCTGCTAAAAATTGCATCGTTTTTCAGAACAACTAAAAAGTTTGTTAGGGACAAGATTTATCATGTCAGGCGATTTTAACAAAGGCTACCGCGATCACCAAACGGGCCTCGGCGCCCCATCCACAACGGCGCAACGCGGGGGCGCTGATCAGGCGAGAAGAGATCAGGAAGCCCTCGAGAGAACCATCCGCAACAGCATGCCCAAAGCGAAGAAGAAACCCGACCCCGTGTTTATTCCCGAGAAAGAGGGGAAAACAGACAGCGGCAACGGCTTCTTCAAATTTCTGGCTTTCTGCGCGTTCATTGGCGTCTTGGTCTACGATGCAAAAACGGGCGGGTCCTCGTCCAGCAAAGACGTTGCAGCGCCTGAGACACCGCACATTTCAGGCCAATTCCATTGTGTTGCCAAGGGATCGTACGTCACACTTTCGCGCATTCCATTCGATGGATACAGCAGCGATGGATCGCTTATTCAAGAGAAGTTAAGCCAGACATTTAAACGCCCGCATACGAACGCAACAATTGACCTGCGCCCCATCGCCGACAAAGCGCGCAATTGTGATCAGGCGTTTAAACTTCTGCGTCAGGAATATCCGAAACTATGATCGCGACCATCCTCATCCTGATGATTGCCGCCCTGCACGTTTATTTCTGCGTGCTGGAAATGGTCCTATGGACCAAACCGCTGGGGCGGAAAACATTTCGGATGGATGCGGATTTTGCGGCCAAAACCGCAACGCTGGCCGCCAATCAGGGGCTGTATAATGCGTTTCTGGCGGCTGGGCTGATCTGGGCGGTGGTGCATCCCGTACCGGAAACCGGGCATCAAATCGCCCTGTTCTTCCTGGCTTGCGTGGCCGTGGCGGGTGCGTATGGCGGGTATTCGGTGAACCGGAGAATCTTCTTTATTCAGGGACTGCCCGCGCTTGTGACGCTGGCAGTCCTGCTGTTCGTTTAATTAAGCGGCTTTGTCTTTCTTCGCGCGCTCGATGCCTTCGACGATCATTTTCTTCGCCATTTCAGCATCGCCCCAACCATTGGTTTTCACCCATTTGCCGGGTTCCAGATCCTTGTAGTGCGCGAAGAAATGTTCGATCTGTTCGCGCAGGATCGGGCGGATGTCGGTGAGGTCTTCGATGTTGTCGTGATACGGGTGCAGTTTCGGCACCGGCACGGCGATGATTTTTTCATCCTGACCGTTATTGTCTTCCATCAGCATCACGCCAACCGGACGGCACACCATGACCGCGCCCGGCATAACCGGTGTGCGGCCAATGACCATCACATCGACCGGGTCACCATCGCCCGACAGCGTGTGCGGGATAAAACCGTAGTTGCCCGGGTAATACATGGCCGTGTGCAGGAAGCGGTCCACGAACATCATGCCGCTTTCCTTATCCAGTTCGTATTTCACCGGAACGCCGCCCAGCGGGTTTTCGATAACGACATGGATTTCTTCCGGGGCGTTGGGACCAACGGAGATTTTAGACAGGAACATGGAAACGGAACCTCTTAATCAAGTTATTGTGCGTTGCGGCGAACGGCACAATACCCTCAAAAGACCTTTCCTTCAAAGGGATTTTTCTTGTTTTTGTCCTCAATTTCAATGACCCAGAGGTCAGGGTCGCGGTCCATGGCCCGGCGGATATAGGCGTCGGCCTCGGCATCCGGCACGGCTTCGCCCTTCATCAGGCGCATCCAGCCCATGACCCCGTCCAGATCCCGTTGCTGGGTCATCAACAGGGCCGTGCCGTCCAAAGGATTGATTTTCAAGAGGATCAGCCCCGAAGCCGGGGCACCACGCTGGTGGATGTAGTAATAGACCGCCTGCTGGTCCAGCGTTTTCAAATGGCCTTCGAGATAGAGCCAGGTGGGAAGGCGGTCGTCGGCCATGCTTAGTTCATGGACCCGGTTTTTTTGAGTTTCCGGCCATACAGCTCCAACCGGCATTCAACCAGTTCATAGCCCAGTTTCTCAGCGATATCGCGTTTCATGGCTTCGATTTCGTCGTTCTGGAACTCAATCACTTCACCGCTTTCGATATCGATCAAATGGTGGTGGTGGTCCATATTGACTTCGTAGCGGGAGAATTTTTCGTTGAAGTCGTGGCGCGTGACCAGCTCCAGCTCGTCCAGCAGGTTCAGCGTGCGGTACACGGTGGCCATGCTGATCGACGGGTCGATGGCGCGGGCGCGGTCATACACGACCTCGACCGACGGGTGGTCTTCGGCATCATCCAGCACTTTCAGAATAACCTTGCGTTGCCCGGTCATTTTCAACCCGGCGGCGGCGCAGCGCTCTTCCAGAGAGCGGGAGCCTTTATGATGTTCGTGATGGCTCATACCTCAATCCCTCCTGCATAAATCCTGTGGTTGAGGGGCAGTTTAGGCCTCTGGGCGCTGCGGCGCAACAGGTTTAGAGGGGTTTTTCGGCGGTCATGGCCTGATATTTCAGCCAATCCGCACTGCCGACGACCCGCACGGCGGGCATATCGATGGTGACCACTGTGCCCTGCCCCAGATCGGATTCAAGGCTTAAATCCCCGCCATGCATTTCCACCATGGCCTTGGCCAGCGGCAGGCCCAGCCCCGTGCCCTGCAGCCCCTTGGTTTCAACGGGCTGATGCACTTGACCAAAGGGTTCGAGGGCTTCGTGGATGCGGTCCTTGGGAATGCCGACCCCTTCGTCCGCAACAACGATGCGCATGCACCCATCGGGTTGCATATGGGCGCGCATATGGATGGTGCCGCCCGTGTTGGAAAATTTCACGGCATTGCCCGCCAGATTGATCAACACCTGTCGCATCAAACGCGGATCGGCGAAAAGCGGCGGCAGGTCGGATTGGATGTCCTGTACAATTTTGATCCCGCCGCTGAAGGCACGGGAATCCATCATACGCGCGACCGCCTGCATCAACTGGCCCACATCGAAGATGTCTTCGTCCAGTTCGACGCGCCCGGCTTCGATCTTGGACATATCCAGAACTTCGTTGATGATTTCCAGCAAGTGGCGGGCGCTTAAGTGAATATCACCCAGATATTCGATGTATTTTGGTTGCCCCAGCGGACCGAATGTTTCGTTCTGCATCAATTCCGAGAAGCCGATAATGGCGTTCAGCGGCGTGCGCAGCTCGTGGCTCATATTCGCGAGGAAGCTGGATTTCGCGTGGTTGGCGGCGTCGGCCTGTTCCTTTGCCACGCGCAGGGTCATTTCCATCTGTTTGCGCAGGGTGATGTCCATGATGGTCGTCACCTGAAACCGCCGACCGTTGGACAGTTCCAGCGCGGCGGTGGTGAACAGGACGTTGGCGATGCCGCCGTCCTTGCGCATCATTTTCATTTCACCGCTGCTGCGGATGCCGCTTTTGGTAAATTCATCGTGGGATTTTTTCGCCTGTTCCCGTTCGTCCGGCGACACCAGCTCAACAAAAGGATGCCCCACCAATTCATTCCGGTTCCAGCCGTAAATACGCACGAAACTGTCATTCACGCGGACAATGCGCTGGTTTTGATCGGTGACGATAATGCCCACTTCGCTGACATCAAACACGGAGGTCAGCAATGAAATGGCGTCATCGCGTTCGCGTTGCAGGCTGGACGGCGTGACGGCCACGGGCTGGGCGATCACGTCCAGAAAGGTGACTTCGCGTTTCTCGTTTAAAATCGGGTTGATCCAAAACCCATGCACGCGCAAACCGCCCGGAAAATCGGGCACGGTTTGAATGGATACGGCCTTTTTCTGTTTCAACGCCACTTCGAAAGATTGTTCGAAATAGCGGTATGGGGCCGCCTCCATCACGTCCTGAAGCGCGACGTTGACCACTTCACGTTCCAGACGGTTGAAATATTCCAGAGCCTTGCCGTTGGCATCCACGATCACGTACAACGGCGCCGATGCCACATCGACCACGAAACGCGGCACGGGCATCGCCTGAAACAGGGCGGCGTGATCGACGGGGGTATGGCTCATCAATGCGCCTCGCCATCGCCCTTGGATTCATCCATGGCATGGACGAAGCGTTCCAACGGGCTGATATCGACATATTCAACGGCCGTGTTGCGTTCCGACCCAAACCGTTCCAGATCATCCCGCATGTGGGCCATCAACGCATCCATATCATCGCCCGGTTGCGGTTCACCAACGCAGCAGGACAAGGTGACGCTGACATTCCGGCCCTTCATCGGCACGCGTAAATCTTCTTCTTCCATGAAACGGCGCAGGCGGTTAATGCCCGCGGCCCCACCGGCGCTATCGGCCTGTTTCAGGCTCATCATAAATTCACCGCCATCCAGCCGATACGCATCATCAAAGGACCGGATGGTTTTTTTGATCATGGCGGATACACGTTGCAGGACATGGTCCAGCGCGGCCTTGTCCAATGATTTCTGCATGGCATCGAAATGGTCGATACGGACCAGCGCCAGACAAAAGGGCTGCCCCCGCCGCGCGCGGCGTTCCATTTCACGGTCCAGATCGGGCATCATCATCTTGCGCGAGCGCAAGCCCGTCAGCAGATCGACACCGCTATCCTGCGACAAACTGTCGCGTTCCAGACGGTGGATACGCAGGACAAATTCTTCATACAACTGCACAAACGCATCAAAGGCCGCCATGTCCGGTGCGGGTGCGCTCATCAACACGGCTTGGGCCGCCGTCTCCATATCGGTGTGCAAGCGGTTCATGGCATCGGCCATATCGGGATCGGCCTGCGCCACCCATTCACCGAAGCTGGCCGGCGGCGGGCCATTGAGCGGGCCAACAACCTGCACGTAAAACGCGTGACGCAAAACGCGGCCAAACCACTCCGCATACTGGTCCAGAATGGGTGCCAGCATGTGCGATTCAGAAACAATGTCCTGCGATGCGTCGATCGGTTCCGTCATGACCGTGGGTAAATCCGAAAAGTGCGTTTAAAAAGAACGGGCTAAACCCCGTTTTTCTACTATACCGGGATTTTACCCCCGATTGGTTAACGCCCGGCAAAATCAGGATAATTCTTGAAAATGGCGGATTTTTGCGGTTCCTGTGCATGATGCGCAAATATTATGAAAAAGGTTATTGCGAAACAGGCAAGATCTATGGTTTTATAACGCCATGGATCAAAAGCCGCGTAACGTCTTTGATATTGCCACCGCCGCCGGGAAAAAGCCGCCCCGCGCCGCCGTATCCCTGCCCGATGAAGTGCGCCAAGGGGTAAAACAGATTTACGAAAAAGTTCTGGGCCGCCATGTGATGGATTACGCAGCGTTTGAAGCGCGCGGTTTCAAACTGGAACACCGCGTGCGCTTGTCCGGCTATGCGTTCGACATGCAGGCCCCTGTTGTTTTAAGCGACCTGCAATCGATCATGCAAAACATCCGCCCCTATTTTCAAGACCATCAGGATACGCAGCAGGTCGGTTTGATCGACAGCGTTCTGGATGATCTGTCCCGTATGATTCAACAAAACCCAAAAGGGGATGTGCGCCCATTCGCACGTCCCAATAAAAAAGCTGAAACAGGAGTAGACCCACGATGACCGAGACACCGCGCAATGTTTTTGATCTGGCCGCCCGCGAACGTAAAGCACCGCAGGCTTATAGCGTCGCCATTCCTGCATCATTGAAAGAAGATTTGAACGAATTTTACTGGGATACGTTGAGCCATAAACGATTCATTCCCGGTAACGCCATGTCATTCGACAAAAAGGGCAAGGTCGCAGACAGCTTCTGGCGCGACCTGCACAACCCCTGCACACCACAGTCATTGGTTCGGATGCAGGCCGTTGTTGAATCCGTGCGCAATGATTACCGCAAGGAATATGATATTGCCGCCGCAGAATTGGCGGACGTCCGTGAAAAAATGCACCGCACCAACGTGCGCGACATGATGGAATGGCAATGCAACGGCCAATCCCCCCTGACCGCAGCGAAGGAAAAACTGGCGACCTACAAAACTGTGACGCATCGGATTGAACGCATTCTGGACACGATCCCCACACTGGTACCAAAACTGGAAAACCCGTTTGGATATGCCATTCTGCCACCGTCTTTGTTCTCGAATATCCAAAGCCTGTATGACGATCTCAGCAAAGACGAAACCGCGCATCTGGACGAAAAGATGATGGAACGGTTGGGCGATTACACATTGGATTCGCAAAAACACCTGCCGCTGAACGATTTGAAACACATCATCTCGACCATTCAGGACACGTTGGAACAAAAACAGGCGAACGCGTTCAGCAATGTTGAACAGTTCACCCGGCTGGCCAATGGTGAGAATTTCAGAAACAAAGACCGTTCAATGAAAAGCACGGGCACCGTGAGTTCGGGGTACGGCAATTCTGAAATCGGCCTGACCCGCGATATTCTGGATAGCCTTGATAAACTGTTTATCGCGCAACCGCGGGCAACGGTTCAGGCGCATCCAACCTTAAAGGCGGGCGGCCCCGTATAAGGGCCACCGCTCCCTTAATCCTCAATCCATTCACGTTCCAGTGAATCCAGCGTGCCATTTTTAATGGCCGCGCGGATTTCGCGCATCAGGCGGGTCATCACCGCCACGTTGTGCTGGGCGATCAACTGCGTCGCCAGCAACTCGCCCACCTTCAGCAAATGGTGGATATACGAGCGGGAGAAATGGGCGCTGGCCGGAATACCGAGGGACGCGTCCAGCGGTTCTTTATCTTCGCGGTACTGCGCGTTGCGCAAATTCATGCGGCCCGAACCACCCTTGGTCAACGCCCAGCCATGGCGAGCAATGCGAGTCGGGGACACGCAATCGAACGTATCAATACCCAAACGGACACAGGCGAAAATATCACGGATCGCGCCTATGCCCAGCAAGTGGACCGGGCGATCGGGATGGATTTTTTCCATGCACCATCCGGTGATCTCGTAAAACTCTTCCGTCGAACCACCAAGGCACCCGCCAATCGCCGTACCAAAGAACGGTTTTTCCGCCGTCCATGCGCAACTGATATCACGCAAATCTTTGTACACGCCGCCTTGGACAATGCCGTACAACGCTTGCCGCCCATCATGGCCGCGTTCAAATTCGGCGATGGAACGATCACCCCAACGGTGGGAGCGATGCATGGATTCTTCGGTGTAGGATCGTTCAACGTGGTACGCCGTGCATTCATCGAATTGGTAAATCAAATCCGCGCCGACTTTACGCTGGATGGAAATGGATTCTTCCGGCGTCAGGTTCAGGATGCTGCCATCCCAGTATGATTTGAAACGCGCGCCCTCCTCCGATATTTCCAGCAGGGATTTTCCGCGGGCTTTGTTATTGCTGCGCCCCTTGATTTCATCGGCAACGCCGCCATGCCCCATAGAGAAAATCTGGAACCCGCCGGAATCGGTCATCATCGGACCGTCCCAACGGTTAAATTCATGCAAACCGCCCATCCGTTCAATCAAATCCGCACCCGGCTGGATCATCAAATGGTAGGTATTGCCCAGAATAATATCCGCACCCGCCTCGCGCATTTGCATCGGCGACAGGTTTTTAATCGCACCCTTGGTACCGCAGAAAATGTAGTTCGGCGTTTCAATCGTGCCATGCGGCGTGACCAGACGCCCGATACGCGCGCGCGTACCGTTTTGATCACGATGCAAAACATCAAAGGCGAAATTCGGATAGGTCAGCATAGGGTACGCGTTTCTTTCAGGTTAGAGGTTTGGAAAACGGTTCATCTGAGGCTTGAACCGCTCGGCCAGCGCTTTGTCAGCCTGTGTTTTTACATCGGTTGCAGATGCAAAGGTTTTGCCCGTCGCAACACCCGTCCAGTGCCCGACGACAGAGCCCGGTGCGCCCAGCACTGATACAACCAGACCGACGGCACCATCAGCCACCGGTGGCAACACAGCGCCAGAAGCCGCTGCGATATAGCTGAGCGGTGCGCGGGCCGTCAAAGAACGGGAATCAAGATCTTTGGCCGTCCACTGATACATATTCATCAACGGAGTCATTCCGGCGTGCATGCCGACTTGATCCAGGCTGACCTTCGGTGCGTGCGGGCCACTGTGCACGGTGTGCGCAATGATTGTGCTGTCTGCAAAGGTAATCGCATTTACAACGGCAAACGCCGCGACCAAAGATTTGTACAACGTTGCTTTAGCCATGATTTTTTATCCCTATATCCCTTGTTGAAAATCAGCTTGTTTTATAGGGCTATCCGCTCTGCCTTGCAAACTTTACGAAAAACAAAAGCCCCCATAACGGGGGCTTTTTATTCAATGGGACCAGACGGCCCAATAATTATTTCGCGGCAGCAGCTTTCGCAGCTTTTTTCTTCAGCAGACGCGCCGAAATGTTGCCTTTTTTACCCTTCGGGATTGCTTTCTTTTCGAAAACAACCGGGTTCACGGCGCCGTTCGCGACTTTCTTGGACAGCGTGCGGCGATAAGCGCGCAGCTTCGGGTCCAATTTCGTCTTCGGGGTGTCCAGCAAGAACGCGTCCAGACCGCCATTGTGTTCAACCGTGCGAATGCCGTTTACGGACAATTTCACGTCAACAAAGCGACCCAGAATATCGCTGAACAGGCCGGTGCGCTTAACGCTCGGCAAGAAACGGCGACGGGTGCGGTTTTTAGCGTGGGAAACGTTGTTCCCGGTCATAACGCCTTTTCCGGTAACGGTGCAGCGGCGGCTCATGGCATAAATCCTGTAGTTTTACTGGTTTTCCAAAACAGGTGCGGACAATAGTCGATGAATCCGGGGGAAGTCAAGCGTTTCCTATGACTTTTAAAAGGCCGGGTTTTACAGCCCGATACTGCCCCAGAACAGTCCCCCGCCCAAGGCCGCCAACAGCAGTAAAACCGCCATTAAATGCAGATAGATAGCCCGGCGCAAATGGCTGGCCTCCAGCCGGGCCGTGGCCACCTCTGGCCCGACCCAGTCCCGTTGCAGGGCGGAGCCGTCCAGATCTTGATTCGGGCCGCCCAGACTGACGCCCAGGGACCAGGCCATGGCCGTCACCGGCTGCCCCCCCTGGTCATAGGGTGCGCGGCCCTTCCCGGCCCCAAAAATCCCGATAAAGGCCCGGGTCATGCCCCCGGTCGGGGTCAACAACCCGGCCGCAGCCAGCAAAAACCCGGCCAGCAGGGTCGGAACAAAGCCCATCAGCCGTTCCAAAACCAACGGCAAACGCCCGAAGCCCTTGGTGAACCCATCCTTGCCAAACCGCCACGCCATCGCCGCCAACCCGGTATAGATAAACGCCCCCGGCAACCCGGCGATCAAATACCACACGACCGGAGCCACCAGCCCCTTGTCAAAATTCCGGGCGGCCAAGGCCATGCCCACACGGGTAATCGTAAAATCATCGCTGGCCGACAAATCGCACCGGCTGGAGGACGCGATCGTATAATACGCCCCCTTGCCCACCTTCTTGTCCTTCAACGCGAAAAACAGTTTCAGCAGCGCATACCAGATCGTGCCCGCGCTCAGGCACAGCGACAGCAGCACCACCTCCGTCAGCCCCGCCGCCGGATAGAAAAACGCCGCACTGCCCGCCAACCGCGCGCACAGATAGAAGAACCCCAACCCCAGAACGGTGACAAAAAACCCGCGCATCATCAGATCCGCCGGGGTGCGCTGCACCCGGTCCAACCGCGCCCCGAACCCACCGAACAACCCGTTCACAACGGCCCAGAACAACGGATTGGCATTCCCCCGCATGGGCCCCGTGGCCACCCCAAAAATGGCAACCGTCATAATCGCCCCCATCGCCAGAGGGATGCGGGTGGGATCGAATAACAGGGAATGGATATAGGTGAGAAGATCGGTCATGGGGTGGAGTTTAGCATCAAGTCCGGGCAAAGAAAGCGGCAAAACCCAGCAAAAAAGAACTGGAATTTATTCCTATTTTGGGTATAATCAAACCGTCACCACCCCACATGCGTCCGCGCTGTGGGGTTTTTTGTTTTTAACAGCGATCAAGGAAAACAATATGTTTAAAAATTGGAACAGGCAGCCAACCCTGACTTTGAAAACCCCCGTTGGTAACAATCTGAAAAACGACAGCGACGATGTGACCAACACGAAGCGCCTATTTTCACAATTGGGCTTCTATGATGGAGACCAAGACAATGGGATACTTGATCGTAAACTCGACCGTGCCATCCGCTCATTCCAACAAGATAATGGGCTTGTCATTGATGGATTGATGTACCCTAATGGAGAAACGGAGCGCGCAGTTCAACGCGCCTTTCTGAAACAAGATCAGAGCGAACCAACCCCTCAGAAAACCATATTAACGAACAGTGTGGGGAACAATCGCAAAAATGAAGCGTCGGATGTAATTGCCGTACAACAAAAACTCAGTACGCTTGGCTATGCGTCCCCATTAAAACGCTTTGAACCCACGGGAATTTTGGACAACGATACCGTTAAGGGGATTAGATCATTTCAACGTAATAACGGCCTAACCGTTGATGGCTGGCTAGAACCGAATGGCGAAACCGAGCAGGCCTTCAACAGCCATAACAAGCCGTCAGGTTTTCAAAACTCAAACAATCCGGAAGATACAGGAAGTACCACCCCAGAACAGCCTACACCTCCAGAACCGACAGGCGATCAAGAGGGTAACAAGCCTGAAGACAACTGCGATGAACTGGAAAAAATATGGACAAACACCAACGCCAAATTGTTTATTGCTAAGCAAGATCTAACAAGAGCGGAAAATGAAAAAAACGCACTCGGGGAGCAACTTCAACAACTAGAAGAACTCCTTCGAAAAGAAACAAAACTGGTCGGCGGGGACAAAGGAAACGCAAAAGCTGCCGGCGGCGTGGTTGGCGGCGCAATTGGAGGGGCTGTTGCAGGCCCAGGAGGTTTTGCGCCTGGCTTTAGTGCAGGTTCGAATATTGGGGCCTATTAGAGGAAGCAACAGATTTAGCCACAGGACAAAAGACAGATATTGAGATAAGAATTGAAATTAAAGAAACAAAAGACAAGATTTTAGAAGTACAAAATCAAATTTCTGAAAACCTTCTTCCCGTCGTCGAACAAGCAGAAATCGATGAGAAGCAAGCGAGAGAAGCATTTTACGCGTGTAAAAAGGAAAATGGGACACAGACGAAATGAATAGATTCATAAAAATATTCGCTATCACGACATTCGCAACATGGCCCTTTTTAAGCATATACCTCAGCATTCTTTACCAACCCACACTAGGGATTCCGGTAGGGCTGGTTGGAGCTGCGATTGCAGGCCTCGCCATCGCGCATGTTATGGATGATTTCCTAATTTTAAAGGAAAGAAAGAGCGGTAAAGATGGCAAGAACCTAAAAATCTCCCCCATACAGAACACTATGATGACATATAACCTGGCGTTACCTACGATGTACCAACACTGTGTACACGCCCTTCATGCCATGAATGCAAAAATAATAAAATCAGATATGGACCAAGGCGTTATCTCTGCACGCACGAAGATGACATGGGAAAGTTTTGGAGAAAAAATCCTAATCTCTCTATCTTCCCCAGAAACGGGAGTAACAATTGTGAGGATAGAAAGCGCGCCCCTTTTAGCCACAACAAAAACAGACTACGGCAAGGGCAAAAGAAACATTGAGCTGCTGACGCAACACCTTGGTAATCTCAGTCAAGCCTAACGAAGAAAAACAGAGAGCATCACGAAAGCGCCGCAATGACATCACACACCTTTCTCCAGAAAATGCAGTCCTTACAATTTAAAAATACAGGAAATGGGAAGAAAATATTCTACCCATTTGGCATTATGGGGAAAGGTGTTGTTCTTGATGAACAAGGGATCCTTCTTCTGCAGAACGGTGCGCGGTGGAGTAATATTATAAACCTTCTGTTTCTTGTCCTTCTTTCGATAAGCCTGCTATTTCCAGCTTGGCTTAATATTGTAGCTATTGGATACATCTTCTCTCATATGACGAAAAATTTTTTGATTGTGAGACATTATCCCCGAACCAGTAAGACGCTCACCCTTGCGCAATCTTCAAAAGACTGCGCAGAAGTTTTTTCGATGGGCACCGTTATTACCCTTCTCCTCATAACATCAACTCTATTTTTAGGGAGCATATACGTAATCCTCACCGACGCTGTCGGCGAGGATGTGGCGATTGCGGATTTTATCGGCAATGTCTTATCTTTGATTATTTTTGGCGTTGCCGCCTACATTGCGTCATTGATGCTTATTGCAAAAATAAACACAGCGCAGCGCGCAAGATAGACGCCCCTACCCCCCAATATAATCCCGCGCGCGCCACCACCAGTATACGCTTTGCGCGATATACGGCGCCAACGGCCCACCAGCGAAGTTCAGACCGAAGGGGGAGAAGAGTTTGTAGCGGTCGTCTTTGTCCGCAATCGCGCCCGCGATCATTTCGCCGCCGACTGTGGTTGGGGCCAGGCCGTGGCCGCCGAAGCAGGTGGCGTACCAGTAATTCGGCGCCAGTTGGCCAATTTGCGGCATTTTGTGCGGGGCGTAGCACAAATCGCCGGACCAGCCATATTCGGCTTTCACACGCCCGCGCAATTGCGGATAAACCTTCAACATGTCGCCGTGCAGAAGTTCGGCAATCTTCGCCGGGTCGCGGCCCACGCTGACGCGGCCACCCCACATAATGCGGTTATCGGGCAACACGCGGTAATAATCGCTGGCGAAGCGCATGTCATAGATGGCGTGTTCGGTGTCGATGGAAGTTTTCAGATCCGCCGGGTCCACCGGTTCGGTCACCATGACAAAGGTGCGCACCGGGAACGCCGCATTGCGCAAGCGTTTATCCAACCCGTTGACATAGATGGAACAGCACAGGACAACGTGTTCGGCTTCGACCACGCCGCCGCTGCCCACCTCGATACGCCAGCGCCCCGATGGCATCTGGGTGATTTTTGTGGCTTTGGACCCTTCGTAAATTTTTCCGCCGCGTTCGACGATATTGTTGGCCAGTCCCTGAACATAGGTCAGCGGGTGGAATTGGAAATCGCCGGGGGAATACACGCCATCGAAATATTTATCGGTGTGGCATTGGCTGCGCACTTTGTCCGTGCCCCAGAATTCAAAGCCCAGATCGTAGGAATTGTTCATGTCATCGACAATGGCGCGCACCGCATCGGGATTGTCTTTCCATGACACGGTCAAAACACCGGGGCGCAGCGGGCCGCAGGGAATATTGAGGTCATTGATACGCGTTTTAATCATCGCGCGGGCGTCTTTGGTCAGGTTGACCAGCGCGCGGGCATGATCCAGCCCGACTTTCTTTTTCAACTTCGCCAGATCACAGGCATAGCCCTTGGCCACGAACCCGCCATTGCGGCCCGAAGCACCCCAGCCGATACGCGCGGCCTCGATCACCACGGCGCCACGTCCGCGTTCAACCAAACCAAGCGCCGTGTTCAAACCCGCCAGACCGCCACCGATCACGCACACATCGGCCTGCACCGTATCGACCAGCGGATCATAGGCGCGCGCGCCCTGCATCGTGTCGCGGTAATAGGTGTCGATATAATCGGTTGGCTTGCGCATCAGCATGATTTGAAACTCCCTTTATTATTGTACCCGCATTCAGCGGAGGGGGAGTTTAATCCGGCGTTTGGCCGGTATAAAGAAAAAGCCCTGCTGCACCTGCACGGTGAACAGTATCGAAATAACATATTGTTTTATTTGCAGAATTTAGGCCGCAGCCGACCCAACGAACCCGGCCAGAACCTCTTTTTCCAGACGGCTGGCGGGGGCGGCAACCTTGCGGGCAGCCAGTTGCGCGGCAAACCGGGCGCAGTCGGCCAGGTCCATGCCCCGCGATAAACCGAACAGGAACCCGGCGGCGTAATGGTCCCCGGCCCCGGTTGTGTTCTTCACATACGTCACAGAAACGGCCGCAGTTTGCAGCACGTCATTCGTGGTCACGATGTGCGCACCATGTTCGCCATCGGTCATCGCGGCAAAGGCATCACCGGACAGAAAATTTTGCAGAGAGTGCGCGGGCCTGCCATCCAGCAGCGGGGAAAATTCACCCTGATTGCTGAACACCGATGCGCCGGCGCGCATCAGATCAATCCACGCATCGCGGTGATTGGCGGCCAGCACCGGGTTAGACAGCGACAGATACACGTTTTTACCAGCATTTAAAGCCGTTTCCGCAATCTGGCGGAACCCTTCAATGCCGAAACCAATCGCGGAATAGGCCGTCATGAAAATGGAGGGGTGATCCTGTGTCTGCAATGTTTCAATCACGAACGGGATGCTGCAGAAACATGTTTCCGCGCCCATCAGCATGGTGCGTTCGCCGTCCGGCGTGACGAGGCACAGGCAGATATTGCTGTATGATCCGGGCACGGGTGCGCCGTTGACCAGAACATCCAGTCCAACGGATTCCAATTCACGCAAGGACAGAGCGGCATAATCATCCGACGCCATCGCGGTCAGGTATGTGCCCTGCCCGCCCAGCCCGGCATAGGCGAATGCCGTGTTGCCCGTGGAGCCGCCGCCGCAGAAGCTACGGTCTTCGATCTGGGTCAGGAGGTCGTTGATAAAGGCCGGGTCCACGGTTTTGCGGCGGCCCTTGACCAGCCCCCAGCGGGCCAGATCGCCATCGGTTACCCGGGCGGTGCAATCAACAACCAAATCACCAATAAACAGCATAGGGGCCCCTTCCCTGAAAAGGAGGCGGTTATGTAAAGAAAAAATCTTTCTTTGTCAATATGTTCGGCTATTTATCATGTATTTTATGTTGTATCGCACAATTTAACGATTTGAAGCGTATAATAGTGCTAGTGTTTGTGAACCGCGTTTAAAATTATGTGAGTGTAAAGAGTGCTTTATCACCTGTTCGATATTCATCATGCGTTTATGACCCCTGCCCGCCTGACGGCAGAGATGACCCGCAACGCATGGGCCAATCCAAACAATCCACTGTCCTACACGCCGCTGGGTCGCACCATTGCCGCCGGGGCGGAATTGTTTGAACGATCCACGCGCAAATTTGCAAAACCGGAATTCGGTTTGAAAACCACACAGATCGATGGCCGCACGGTTGATGTGACCGAACACATCGTATCCGAGCGCCCGTTCTGTAACCTGATCCATTTCCGCCGCATGGAACGCCGCAACGATCCGCGCGTGTTGATCGTTGCCCCAATGTCCGGCCACTACGCCACTTTGCTGCGCGGTACGGTCGAGGCATTGCTGCCGCACCATGATGTGTACATCACCGATTGGAAAGACGCGCGGCAAGTGCCGTTGACCGAAGGCCGCTTTGATCTGGACAGCTATATCGCTTATGTCCGCGAATTCCTGACCCTGCTGGGTCCGGATGTGCATGTGGTGGCGGTATGCCAGCCCGCCGTCCCCGTCTTTGCCGCCATCGCCTTGATGGAAGCGGATGAAGACCCGAACACACCGCTCAGCATGACATTGATGGGCGGGCCGATTGATACGCGCATATCCAAAACCGCCGTGACCGAACTGGCCGAAGAACGCCCGTTGAGCTGGTTTGAAAAAACCGTTGTGTCACCCGTTCCGTTTTATTACCCCGCCGCGCATCGCCGCGTTTACCCCGGCTTCCTGCAACTGAGCGGATTCATGTCGATGAATTTGGACCGCCATGTGGGATCGCATGTGGAGTTTTATAACCATCTGGTTCAAGGCGACGGTGAATCCGCCGAACGCCACCGCGAATTTTACGACGAATATCTGGCCGTGATGGATATGGATGCGGATTTCTATCTGCAGACCGTGGAAACCGTATTCCAGAAACATGCCTTGCCCAAGGGCGAGATGACATGGAAAGACCCGTTGAGTGGCCGCGTCCACCGCGTTGATCCATCCGCCATTCGCAAAACCGCCCTGCTGACCATCGAAGGGGAATTGGACGATATTTCCGCGCACGGCCAGACCACGGCGGCGCATGTGATTGCCACCAACCTGCCCGCGGAAAAGCAATTCCACCATTTCCAGGAAAATGTCGGCCATTACGGCATTTTCAACGGCAGCCGCTGGCGCACATTGATCATGCCGCGCATTCGCCATTTCATGCGCGCCCATGATTCAAAACGCGACCCGATTCCGGCCGCTGATTTGAAAAAGGTCCCCGATATCGCCCCAACCCATTGGGACGTGAAATTGCACGGGATCGAGGCCGTCCGCAGCCGGACCGCGAAAGCGAAGAAATCCGAGAAGATGACGGAAGCCGCGGAATAATTCAGCCCCGAAAAGGTTTCTGACCGGGGCTGATGAGTGTGGTGTACCCCCTCTGGCTCCGGTTTAAACGGCCCTATTTTGAATGGGCGCCGCACCTGGAATCCCACCGGGCTTACCCCATATATTTATTCTTTGTAACAGACGAAAGGGTCGGGCTAGGATGGTCCGGACAACATCAACCAAAGGCGGAAAAAACCGTGACAAGGACACCCTTGCCAGAGCGCAACAGGCCGTGAACGCCATTCACCCCTGCCTGCGCCTGACCGTCAGCAAACGCGCCCGCCGCATGGCCTTGCGGCTGGACCCGGCCGCGCGCGTGGTGCATTTGATCGTCCCCCACCGTGCCAGCATGGAACGCGCGCTGGATTTCGCGCGTCAGAATAAATTATGGGTTGAAAAACGTCTGGAAGATTTGCCGGAACCGGTTCCGTTTGTGGATGGTGCGATCCTGCCCATCATGGGGCACGATGTCACGCTGCACATCCACTATGATCCGAAATTAAAAATGACGGACATTGAATTGAAACCGCGCACCTTGATCGTCAAAACGAACAAAGAAGATGTGGCCCCGCGCATCAAGCGTTTCCTGCGCCAACTGGCCAGCGACGCGATCACCGAGATGGCGCATGAAAAAGCCAAGCAGATCGATCGCAACAAAAAAATTCAATCCATCACCGTCCGCGACACGCGCAGCCGCTGGGGCAGTTGTTCCGAAGATGGCAAAATGTCATTTTCCTGGCGCCTGATATTCGCCCCGCCATTGGCCATGGACTACGTCATCGCCCACGAAGTCGCCCACCTGAAAGTCATGGACCACAGCCAACGATTTTGGACGCAATGCGAAAAGCTGAGCGATGATTTCGATTTCGGCTATGACTGGATGCAGAAGAATGGGCATAGTTTGATGCGGTTTGGGCAGGATAGCTAACGCCCACCCCATACGATTATTCTTGCGCGATTGCCCCGTAATCGGCTACGTCCCCTCCGAAATTCACTCTATCGGAGCCGGACATGAGCCTTAAATCTCGGACCTCACACATTAACATTAAAGCGACGCACACCGCCGCCCCCCCGAATTATCGCGCTATTCTGGAAGTCGATCAGGACACCAACCGCCCGTATGATCTGTTGCTGGCTTTTTGCCGCGTTTATGACCGTGCGGAAAGCAATTTGCGGGATGCGTGGGACAGACACAACAATCAAGGGGCGGATATTCGCCAAGTCTGGAAGGCTCAGGACCGCGTGAAGCTGGTGTTGGAAGCGTATGACCGGGTGTCCTCTACAGCCCCGAAGCCTGTATAAAATCCAGCGCACCCTGCAGGATGTATTGGGCGGCCAGTTTATCAATCACCTGTTTTCGCTTTGTTCTTGAGATATCCACAGTATCGATCAGAAAATCGGTCATGGCGGCGGTGGACAGGCGTTCATCCCACAGGGCGATCCACGGTTTTTCGCCGAAAATGTCGGGGTGGTTGAGCATTTCGGCGGCGAAGGATTGCACGGCGTCGCACCTTGGGCCCATGGTTCCATCCATGTTCAGGGGATATCCCAAGACATATCCACCGATGTCATAATCGCGGATAATCTTGCCCAATTCCACGATATCGCGGGTGAATTTGGTCCGTTGCACCACCCGGACCGGGGTTGCAATGGAATGGGCCGAATCCGAAATGGCCACCCCAATGGTTTTTGTCCCCAGATCCAGCCCCATCAGACGGACGTTGCGGGGCCGGGTTCCGGCGATTTTTTCGAGGGTTTCTGCTGGCATCTGGGCTTGCGTCCTGTGGCTGGGAAGTATACAAAATCTAAGCATTTCTGAGAGGATTCACAAGCATGTCGATGGACAAAGCCACCGTTAAGAAAGTCGCCACCCTCGCCCGTCTGGCCATTACCGAAGAACAGGCCGACAAGCTGGCCCCCCAATTGGGCGGTTTGCTGAAATGGGTTGAGCAGTTGGGCGAAGTTAATACCGACAATGTCGCCCCGCTGGCCAGCGTGGTGAACATGGAAATGGAACTGCGCGCGGACAAGGTCACGGACGGAAATATCCAGTCCGATGTACTGGCCAATGCGCCGGAAGCCATGGAAGGCTTCTTCGTCGTTCCCAAAGTCGTTGAGTAAGGATTGAAGATTATGAGCAGCACCCTGACCGATCTGACCATTGCCTCCGCTTTGGACGGCCTGAAGAAAAAAGAATTCACCGCGACCGAATTGACCGCCGCGCATGTGAAGGTGATGGAGAACACCCGCCATCTGAACGCCTATATCACCGAAACGCCGGACGTGGCCATGAAACAGGCCGCAGAATCCGATGCACGGTACGAAGCAGGCAAGAACGGTGCGCTGGATGGTATCCCGCTGGGCATTAAAGACCTGTTCTGCACCAACGGTATCCGCACCACGGCGGCCAGCAAAATTCTGGGCAATTTTGTGCCGCATTACGAATCCACCGTCACGACCAAATTGTTGAATGACGGCGCGGTGTTTATGGGCAAGCTGAACCTCGACGAATTTGCGATGGGATCGTCCAACACGACCAGCGCATTCGGCAACGTGATCAGCCCGTGGAAACGCAATAACGGCGATAATGCCGATCTGGTTCCGGGTGGTTCATCCGGTGGGTCATCCGCTGCTGTGGCCGCGCGCTCCTGCATGGGTGCGACGGGGACGGATACGGGTGGTTCCATCCGCCAACCGGCCAGCTTCTGTGGCATTGCCGGGATTAAGCCGACCTATGGCCGTTGCTCCCGCTGGGGCGTTGTGGCGTTTGCATCTTCGCTGGATCAGCCGGGCGTGTTCGCCCGCAACACCGAAGATTGCGCATTGCTGTTGAAATCCGTCGCCGGGCACGACCCGAAGGATGCAACATCCGCCAACAAACCGGTACCGGACTTCGTGGCCGCTCTGGGCAAAAGCGTCAAGGGCATGAAAGTCGGCATTCCGCGCGAATATGCGGTTGAGGGCATGCCCGCCGAAATTCAAAAATTGTGGGATGAAGGCAAAGCGTATTTGAAAGACGCGGGTGCAGAGATCGTTGATGTCTCCCTGCCCCACACCAAATATTCGCTGGCGACGTATTACATTATCGCTCCGGCGGAATGCTCGTCCAACCTCGCCCGTTATGACGGCGTGCGTTACGGCCTGCGCGCCGAAGGGAATGATTTGCGTGAAGTGTATGAAAACACCCGCGCACAAGGTTTTGGCGAAGAAGTCCGCCGCCGGATCATGATCGGCACCTATGTTCTGTCCGCCGGGTATTACGATGCGTATTACACCAAGGCACAGAAAATCCGCCGTTTGATTTCGGAAGATTTCCTGAACGCATACAAGGAATGCGACGTTCTGCTGACCCCGACGGCTCCGTCCGCCGCGTTCGCCATTGGCGAAAACGAAGACGACCCCATCAAGATGTACCTGAACGACGTGTTCACGGTTCCGGCATCATTGGCCGGCATGCCGGGCATGTCCGTTCCGGCGGGCTTGAGCGGTGATGGCCTGCCCCTCGGTTTGCAGATCATTGGCAAGCCGTGGGACGAGGAAACCGTTCTGAACGTGTCGCAGGTGATTGAGAAAGCCGCGAACTTCACCGCCGTTCCGCAAATGGTTGTGAAGAAAGCAGCAGCATAATGATCCGCTTCCTGATCATGATTGTTTCGGTTTTGGCGTTTGTGGCGGTGGCGACACCGGCACAGGCGCAAAGCCGCACCCAAAGCCAGACACAGGCCAAGGAACAGGCCAAGGAACAGGAAGAACTGCCGCCGCAAACGCGCACGCCGATCACGACCGACCGGGCCAATCATTACTACGCCCAATGCATGGCCGCCGACGACCAGCGGATGAGCGATGACGCGCAGGCGGAGTTGTGTTCCTGCACCTCGGTCAAGATGATGTCGCGGTTCAGCATGGAAGAGCTGGACATTATCGGCAAGCCCACCAAACTGGGCAAAGAACTGATGTACCGGATGCAGACACAGGTTTATGGCCCGTGCATGCAAACGGCGGCGCAGGATTTGTTGTTCAATGAATGTATGCGCGACAAAAAAATCATGGATTTTGATTTGCGCGATATGCCGAAACTTTGCCGTTGCATGTCAAAACGTTCTGCCGCTTATCTGGAAACGGATGGCGAAGCGATGATGCGCAGCATTCTGGCCAACAACCCGGATCTGCGCGACCCCCTGCCCGCGATTATGAGCAGCCCGTCATTCCGCCAGCAGGCCAGCAACAATCTTTTCTCCTGCCTGCGCGAAGGCAACAGCAAGTAACAGTTTAATTTACGATCAGTAGAGAGCAGTAAAATGGCACAGACAATTAAAACGGACACAGGCGTTTGGGAAATCGTCATCGGCTTGGAAGTCCACGCCCAGGTGACCGCCAATTCCAAATTGTTTTCGGGTTCATCCGCCACATTCGGCGCCGCCCCGAACAGCCAGGTCAGCATGGTGGATGCCGCCATGCCGGGCATGTTGCCGGTTTTGAATGAATATTGCGTTGAACAAGCCGTGCGCACGGGTCTGGGCCTGAACGCGCAGATCAACATGACATCCGTGTTTGAACGCAAAAACTATTTCTACCCTGACCTGCCGCAGGGGTATCAGATTTCGCAATTCCTGCACCCGATCGTGGGCAAGGGCGAAATTGAAATCGACCTGCCGGACGGCACGGTGAAAACCATTGGCATCACCCGCCTGCATTTGGAACAGGATGCCGGTAAATCCCTGCACGACCAGCACCCGCAAAAATCTTTCGTCGATTTGAACCGTTCTGGCTGTGCCCTGATGGAAATTGTGTCCGAGCCGGATATTCGCGGCGCGGATGAAGCCACCGCTTATCTGGCCAAGCTGCGCATGGTTCTGCGCTATCTCGGCACCTGCGATGGCAACATGGAAGAAGGCTCCATGCGCGCCGACGTGAACGTATCGGTGCGTCGTCTTGGCGTGAAGGAACTGGGCACGCGGTGCGAGATCAAGAACGTGAACTCGTTGAAGGCTGTTCAAATGGCCATCGAATACGAAGCCGCCCGCCAGATCGAAATTATCGAAGGCGGCGGATCGATTAAACAAGAAACCCGCCTGTGGGACCCGTCCAAGGGCGAAACACGCTCCATGCGTTCCAAAGAAGAAGCGCACGATTACCGTTATTTCCCGGACCCGGACCTGCTGCCCCTCAACCTGAAATCCGACTGGGTTGAGAAGATCAAGGCCACCCTGCCGGAATTGCCGGACCAGAAGAAACACCGCTTCATGGATTCCTACGGCTTGTCCGCCTATGACGCGAGCGTGCTGATCGCCGAACGCGCCCGTGCGGATTATTACGAAACCGCAGCGAAGGGCCGTGACGCGAAACTGGCCGCCAACTGGGTCTTAAACGAATTGCTGGGCATTTTGAACAAGGACGGCAAGACGATCAGCGAAAGCCCCGTCACCGCCGCCATGCTGGGCCTGATGATCGAACGCATCACCGACAACACGATCAGCGGCAAAATCGCCAAGGACGTGTTCGCCGAAATGTACGCATCGGGCAAAGACGCCGATACGATCATTGAAACCAAGGGCCTGAAACAGGTTACCGACACCGGCGCCATTGAAAAAATCGTGGAAGAAGTATTGAACGAAAATCCGCAAATTGTTGCCGATTATAAAGGCGGCAATGAAAAGGTCTTCGGCTTCCTGGTCGGTCAGGTGATGAAGAAATCACAGGGCAAGGTCAACCCCGGTATGGCCAACGATTTGCTGAAGAAAAAGCTCTCATAAGAAGAGCGCATACAGGGAGAAAACCATGATGAAAAGAATGACGTTCAGCATTACGCTGCGCGATGATTTTGACGAAGCCAAATGCAGCGCCTTTGGGCAACAGATGCGCAGCATGAAACACATCGTGTCCGTGCTTCCCGATGCGATTCCGGCCCCGGCCTATGACCCGCGCCGCATGTTGGTGACGTGCAACAACAATCCGGCGGATGTTCAGCGTATGCTGAAATCCATGCCGGATATCAAAACCGTACAACCGGATTTTAATTGATGACCAAAAAATACGAATACAAGGTCGCCATTTACCGCGAACCCCTCCTCGGCTCCATCTTCCTTGGTGGATCGCGCGTGGACCCGGTGCGTTACACCGACTTCCTGAATAAAAACGCCGCCGAAGGGTGGAAGGTGATTACGATGGAACGGGAAACGCGCCGCGAACTGCTGTTCTTCAAACGCGAAGCGTTCCTGACCATCATGGAACGTGAAATTTAACCCCGATAAAGAGAGGCCCCCATGATCCGCACACGCATCCTGCTCTTTTCCCTGATGGGTATGGGGGTTGTTGCCGCCTTGCTGGGTTTGGCCCAGATGTGGGGCAACGTTATGGAATGGGCGATTTTCGTGCGCACCATGGGCACGATCATCGTGCTGGGCACGTTGGCCTCCTTCCTGATCGCCGTTGATTACGATATTCCGGCCAGCCGCCGTAAATGGCTCCTCTTCCTGCTCTGCGGGCTGGCGCTTGGCGCGGGTGGCCTGATCGTCGCCCAAATCTGGGCCCAAGTGCTGGATTGGCCTGTTTTTATTAAGGTTTTGATCACGCTGGCCGTGGGCGTGGGCCTGATCGGCTTCATTCTGGCGGTCGCGGAAGATTTCGGCACGGGCAAGAAATTGCGCGACAATCATTATATTGATTGATTCAAAGGGCTTGTGCCCCTCAGGAAACGGTTGATCCGCCCGCCATTTCCTGATAATTGATTGGCCGAGCTGACTACGAGTATAAAGACTACGACTAAGACTATGGGGACTACCATGTGGGGCGTGGCCGCCCGCTTTCAAAAGCCCGGCCACCCCGACATGCTTTAATAAAGACTCTGGAGACGTGGCCGCCCGTGCGCCTTGCGCACACATCGTGAAAGCGAGGCCATTTCACCAAAGACGACTGACTTATACTATGGAGACGTGGCCGAGTGGCTGAAGGCAACGGTTTGCTAAATCGTCATACGGGTTAAACTGTATCGAGGGTTCGAATCCCTCCGTCTCCGCCACCACATCAAAGCCCTCGCTTGCGAGGGCTTTTTGATTCATCACGGATTGAGAAAACCATGAAATACGCCCTTCTGTTTTTGTCCCTGTTGTTCTTCACACCAAGCGCCTTTGCGGCACAGGGGACGTATGATGGTTTTTTAGCTTGTGCGGTCACTGGTTCTGTTACGGTCTATGATGCGGCTAAAGATGAGTGGTTTTATACGGATCAGGCCGATGCCGATATCCGTACCCTGCCCGCATCCACATTCAAAATCATGAATTCGCTGATCGCGCTGGATCAAAACGTGACAACGGCGGACGAAGTTTTTGCATGGGACGGAACGGTCCGCGATATTCCCGCATGGAACCAAGACACGACGTTCAGCGATGCCTTTAAAAATTCAACCGTCTGGGTCTATGAAAAAATTGCAACCCGCCTGTCGCCAGAGATTTACACGCAATACTTAACCGAAAGCGCCTATGGCAATGGCGATATTACGCATGGGCAAAACGGGAATTTTTGGGTTTACGGGTCGTTCGGTGTTTCACCCCGCGAACAAATTGAGATGCTGCGTAAGCTTTATGCCGACACGCTTCCCTTCTCCACCCAAACCATGCAAACCGTGAAGGCGTTTATGCGCCACGAAGAACACGATGGACGCATAAGTTTTGGCAAGACCGGGTGGACCCGTCAAAATGGCAACCATGTCGGATGGTGGGTCGGATATATAATAGGAGAGGCCGATGCACCGATTTTCTTTGCCACCCGCCTGCAAAAACCAACGGATGAGCCGTTGGGCGACTTTCTGCCCTGCCGAAAATCCATCACGTGGGACGTAATGGATAAGTACGTCAAATCAACACGCCATACATCAATGCGATGATATTCGCCTCAATGACCAGAATGGCGAAAATCCGGCAAATTTATCCAAACTCAATCGCATTTATCTCAATATGATTTTTTCATTTAATTCATTTTAACCTCACACCGCCCACCATTGTATATACACCAAAGGTTGTTCGATCTGATTGCTGCTGTAGAATCTCTGCACTCAATGAGCCCTTGGTTTGCTCTGGCGCTCTTGCTGTTTAGTTTTCGTCTTAAAAAAATAAAAAGGATCCAGACCATGAAATTCAGAACGTATTTACCGGCCTTCACAGCCATGGCCGTCATTCTGTTCGGCGCTGCATACCCGACATTTGCGCAGACACAAGACGCGCGCAAGGATGCCACCGCCGCGACAAAGACCGCGAACGACGCCCTGCTGAGCCAGCTCCCGTTCAGCGACATGACCGATTTCGAAAATGCAAAAAAAGGTCTGATCGCGCCCCTCCCCGCAGAGTTGATTAAAGGCAGCGAAGGCAACCCCATTTGGAACCCACAACAATACAGCTTCATCAAAGAAGGCGTAGCATCTCCGGACACGGTCAACCCCAGCCTGTGGCGTCAATCACAAATCATCAATATCAGCGGTCTTTTTGAAGTGACCGATGGTATTTACCAGCTTCGCAACCTCGATCTTTCCAACATGACGATTATCGAAGGGACCGAAGGGATTACGATTGTTGACCCCTTAATCTCCGCAGAAACGTCCAAAGTTGGCCTCGACCTGTACTTCGCCAATCGCGGGAAAAAGCCGGTGAAGGCCGTTATTTACACACACAGCCACGTTGACCATTATGGCGGTGTCCGTGGTGTGGTGGACGAAGCCGATGTCAAATCGGGCAAAATCAAAATTTACGCGCCGGAAGGATTTCTGGAGGCCGCCGTTGCCGAAAACATTATGGCCGGTAACGTGATGAGCCGTCGGGCCAGCTACATGTATGGCAACCTGCTTCCGCCTGATGCGAAGGGGCAAGTCGGTGCCGGCCTTGGCACGACGACATCCGCCGGGACGGTTACCCTGATCCCGCCGACCGACATCATTACAAAAACAGGCCAGAAAGAAACAATTGACGGGCTGACCTATGAATTCCTGATGGCGCCGGGGTCGGAGGCACCGTCGGAAATGCTCTGGTTTATTGAAGAGAAAAAAGCCATTGCCGCCGCCGAAGATGTGACCCACACTTTACACAATACCTATTCCCTGCGCGGCGCGAAAATTCGTGAACCGTTGCCATGGTCTAAATACATCAACCAGGCGCTGGTGATGTGGGGGGATAAAGCCGATGTGATTTTCGCCCAGCACCATTGGCCGACATGGGGCAACGCGAACGTTGTCGACTTAATGAAAAAGCAACGGGACATGTACCGTTACATCAACGACGAAACACTGCGCATGGCCAACCAGGGTATGACCATGCGAGAAATCGCCGAAGACTTTAAACTTCCCAAAGGCCTCGACACATTCTGGGCCAACCGTGGATATTACGGTTCTGTTTATCACGACGTTGCAGCAACTTATGTTCTTTATCTCGGCTGGTTTGATGGCAATCCATCCACCTTGCATGAATTACCGCCAGCAGAATCCAGCAAAAAATACGTTGAGTATATGGGCGGCGCGGATGCCATTATTGAGAAAGCGACCGCATCCTTCCAAAAAGGTGAATATCGCTGGGTTGCCGAAGTTTTAAACCATGTCGTATTCGCCGACCCATCCAACCAGAAGGCTAAAAACTTACTGGCCGACACGCTGGAACAATTGGGGTATCAAGCCGAATCCGGGCCATGGCGTAACTTCTACCTGACCGGTGCCAAGGAATTGCGTGAAGGGGTCAAACAACTTCCGACCCCAAACACGGCTAGCCCAGACACTGTCCGTTCAATGACGCTGGAAATGTTCTTTGACTTCCTGTCCGTTCGCCTGAACCGAGAAAAGACTGGCGATGCGAAGATTGTTCTCAACTTCGACTTCGGAAGTAAGGACGGAACATATCTGGTTGAACTTGAGAATGGTGTTTTGAACCATACAGCCGGAAAAAAGGCCGCCCAAGCCGATGCGAGCTTTACCCTGTCCAAGGACACTTTGGACAAGATCTTCCTCAAACAGGTGAAACTTGAAGATGCCATCAAATCTGGTGACATCAAGATTGAAGGCGATCAGAAAAAGCTGGATGAATTGACATCCTATCTGGATGATTTCGAATTCTGGTTCAATATCGTGACACCATAAACAGACATTCATGGAATAAAAAAAACGCTCCGCAACGAAAGTTACGGGGCGTTTTTTGGCGCCCTCGCGTTTTGCACCTCCTTGATAACACTGTCATTTTTACGGCCACCCCCTATCCATAGGGATAGGGGGTGGTACTTGTAATAAAACTGCAACAATACCCCCATAGAATGATCAGAGATTATGGCCCGACCACGGCCCCGTATTTTATGGAGAGTTTATTCAATGCATGTTCAAATTCATAACCTGACACTGAAAACCCAGTTCATTATCCTCTCCGCTCTGATGATTGCGGGATTTGCCGCGGTTGGGTTGATTGTTGGCCTCGGCAAAAACAATCTGGATCAAATTCAGGATTCAGCCTTTGCCGCCACAGAAGTCAAGGACAGCGCAGGAACGTTGGAAAATGCGTTCCTTGGGGCCCGCCGTGCGGAAAAAGATTTCTTGCTGCGCATGGATGAAAAATACGTCGCGCGTCACGAGGAAATTCAGCAATCCGTCGCCAATGGCAGCAAAGAGCTTCAGGCCCTGATTATCAAGGATGCCGAAATTACCGATCAAGCCAAGAAATTCCAGGCCGGATTCGATGATTATTCCGCGCAGTTTGACACCGTTGTCACCCTGCAAAAGGATGTCGGATTAAACGAAAAAAGTGGCCTTCTGGGTGATTTGCGCGCCGCTGTGCATGGTGTTGAAGAAATTATCAACGCCCAAAATCAGGATCGTTTGAAAGTTTTGATGTTGATGATGCGTCGCCATGAAAAAGATTTTCTGGCCCGCAAAGATCCCAAATATATTGGTGACGTAAAAAACGCGGCGAAGAATTTAAACTGGCCCTGAGCACATCCGGGTTGGATTACACCGTCCAGCAAAAAATCAGCGGATTGATGAAAACGTACCAGGATTCGTTTTACAACATGGCCACCAAATACGGTGAACTGGAAACCGCCATTGGCTTGTTAAGCGACAAATACGCCGCCGCGGAGCCGTTTATCGATAAAATCGACGAACTGGCCACCAAGCGCAAGGACGATGCCCTGAAAGCCTATGACGCCAGTGCGGCCCGTATTACGGCCATGACCACCGGGCTGATGGTCGGAATTGCCATCATCGTCGTTCTAGCGGCCTTGTTCCTGAGCCGGATGATCACGGGCGGCCTGTCCACGCTGGGCACGCGCATGACATCTTTGTCCAAAGGGGAAACGGATGAATCCATCCCGTTCCTGGACACGACGGGCAGCCTGCGCCCGATGGCTGATGCCATGAATATCTTTAAGGAAAACCTGATCAAGAACCGTCAGATGGAGGCCGAACAACGCGCCGCCGCCGCGCAACGCGAAGAACGCGCCAAACGTATCAGCGATCTGGCCCGTGGATTTGAAACAGATATTGATGCCCTGATGAACAGCCTGAACGGCGCGACATCAGAGATGCAGAACGTATCGCAAAGCCTGAACGTGACGGCGGAAGAAACATCGCACCGGTCGTTGAACGTGGCCCACGCGTCGGAAGAAGCCTCCGCCAACGTTCAGAACGTGGCCGCCGCAACCGAGGAATTGAGCGCCACCATCGCCGACATTTCCCAACAGGTCAGCAGCGCATCGCGTATTGCGGGCGATGCCGTGGACCAGTCGGACAAGGCCAATATTCTGATTAACGGCCTGAAAACGGCGTCCGAGGAGATTGGCGCGGTGATCGAGCTGATCAACCAGATCGCGGCGCAAACCAACCTGCTCGCCCTGAACGCAACGATCGAAGCCGCCCGTGCCGGTGAAGCCGGTAAAGGGTTCAGCGTTGTGGCCAGCGAGGTGAAATCCTTGGCCAGCCAGACATCCAAAGCCACGGAAGATATTTCTACCCAGATCATGCGCGTTCAATCCGCAACGGTGGACGCCGTGAACTCCATCGTGGGGATCAGTTCCACCATCCGCAATATTGATGAAATCAGCACGACCGTAGCCGCCGCCGTGGAAGAACAAAGCGCCGCCACGCAGCAGATTTCCCGCAACGTGCAGGAAGTTTCCACCGCGACCAACGAAGTGAATAAAAACATCAACGGCGTCAGCGATGCCGCATCCCGCACGGGCGATGCCGCCAACACCGTGTCCCGCGTATCATTGGACATGGCGCAGGAAACACTGAAGCTGAAGGAAACGGTCGACTCCTTCCTGCACGCCGTGAAAACCGCATAATTTTAACCAAGCATCGAAAACCGTAAAAAAACCCGCCAGCTGGCGGGTTTTTTTGAAATTCCACAAGGGTTAGGAAAAACCGAGCTTTTTCCAGTTTTCGACGCTGACCGGGGCCTTCCCGCCATTCAGCAGTTGCGATGGGGACACGGCCAAATCCATGCCTTTTTGCAAGCCTAGCGGCTCTTTCGCATCCAAAGCCTGATCAAAGGAAGCTTTCAGATTGACGTCCGTTTCAACACCGCCGCTTTCAACAATATCAACCATCTTACAGTCCTTCTCTCACGCTAGTGCTTTGGTTTTCAATTCGTTGAAACCAGACTACACAGAAGGTCTTAATATTCGGTTTTCAATATATACAATTTGATCTATCTCGAAAAACCGCGCGCTGGATAAAGAGCCGGGCCACGCCATATCATTCCAGACGATCTTTCAAAGGGGACAATTATGAGCGCGCGCATCGATTACACCAAATTATCGCCCCAGCTTTACAACACACTGTATGCCATGGAAAAAATATTGGGCGATTCCGCACTGGAACCTACGATCATGGAATTGGTCAAAATTCGGGCATCCCAGTTGAATGGATGTTTGTTCTGTCTGGACATGCACACCAAGGAAGCACGACTGCATCAGGAACGGGAGTTGCGCCTTCACCACCTTCCCCTGTGGCGAGAATCGACCTTGTTCACGGACCGGGAAAAAGCCGCGCTGGAATGGGCGGAGCTTCTGACCCGTATCGGGCCGCACGGTGTCAGTGACGAAGATTTTAAAGAAATGAGCGTGCATTTTTCGGAGAAAGATATATCCGACCTGACCTTCGCCATCGGGTGCATCAATATGTGGAACCGTCTGGGCGTCGCCTTCCGGCCCGAGGCCGGGGGCATGGATGCCATGTTGGGGTTGGACAAGGCGGGATTAGCCTGATCCATCACCCACATTTGCACCTGTAATCAGGCGGCGACATCTTCCGCACGGTTTTCGCTGTCTTCGCGTTCGTTTTCCAACGCGCGGTTGGCGGCGGATGCGGAATATTCGAAACATTGCAACACACGGCCCGCCAATTGCAAACTGATTTCCCGGGTTTCAAGAACCACATCATTCACGCCCAGTTTTTGTAAATCTGCGGCATGGATTTCATCTCGCGCGCGCGCATAGATGGGAACATTTTTGCAATGACGGCGAATATTTTCAATGGCGACGCGCGACGCCTTCTTATCATCCATGGCCAGAATGATGGCGCGGGCGGATGTCGCCTTAACCTTGTCCAGAACATGGGTTTGCGATGCGTCGCCATAAAAGACGGGTTTGCCCTTTTTGCGCAAGGCTTCCAGATGCCCGGATTGATGATCCAGCCCAACATAGGGGATCTGGTTATTTTCCATCACTTCGGCCACGGCTTGGCCCGTGCGGCCAAAACCGGCGATGACCACATGGCCTTCGACGCCCTTCACATACTGTTCCATCACATCGGTCATGCCACTCGCCTTGTGCTTGACCAGACGCGCGGCCAGTATTTCACCCAATCGGTAATAAAGCGGCGTCAGGATCATGGTCAGGCTGGCCAGCATCATCATAAAATGGCCGACATTCTTGTCCACCACGCCCGATGCCATGGCCAGACCGAACAGGACGAACGCAAATTCACCCCCCTGCCCCAAGGCCAGACCGGTTTGAATGGATGTGGGCAAAGACACGCCCCAGATCCGGCACAGGCCCGCAGTAATTGCCGCCTTGATGGCGAAAATGCCAAACACCGACGCCGCCAGCCAGAGCAGATTGTCCATCACCGCCAGCAGATCGACGCCCATCCCGACGGACAGAAAGAATAGGCCGAGGAACATGCCCTTGAACGGCTCAATATCCACCTCAATCTGGTTGCGGAATTCAGTTTCGGCCAGAACCAGCCCCGCCAGAAACGCCCCCAATGCCATGGACAGTCCCGCCTCACCCGTCGCCCATGCGGCGCAGATGACGATGAGCAGAATTTGCGCCATGAAAAATTCCGGCCCCTGCGTCCCCGCCGTGACATAGCGCAACGCCGGGCGCACCACAAAATGACCAAACGCCACCAGAACGGCGACAACACCGCCCGCCTTGGCCAGCGCCAGCAAAAGCGAAAGCGGTACGTTTTGTTCCACACCCGCGCCCTTGTCCTGCAACATCGCCACCATGAAGATCAATGGCACCACGGCCAGATCCTGCATCAACAGGATGGAAAAACTCGTCTGCCCCACGGGGGATGCGAATTGTTGCCGATCAAACAGGATTTTCATGATCATCGCCGTGGATGACAGCGCCAGCGCCGTGCCAATCACCGCCGATGCCGGGCCAGAATTGCCCCACATATAGGCCACCGCCCCAATCACCGCCGCCGTCACGACGATTTGCGCGGTGCCAAGGCCAAACACCATCCGCCGCATGGCCCACAGACGTTGCGGCGACAATTCCAACCCGATGGTGAAGAGCAGGAAAATAACCCCCAGCTCGGCCAGAATGGACACACCCTTCACATCTTCAAACACGATGGCGGACAGAAACGGGTAATCCCCCACCAGTCGCCCAAGCCCATACGGCCCGATGACCACACCGGCCAGCAAGAAACCAAGAACGGGGTTCAACCGCAAACGTGTGAACACCGGAACCAGAATGGCCGTGATCGCCAGAAAGACCAGCAATTCGGCTTGAAAGGGGAGATGCATTTCCATGCGCGAAGCGTAGCAGATGCCGAACACGGCAAAAATCCCCCCATGAAAAAATACCCCGCCCCTACCCACACGCCCACCAACCAAAACCTTATGATGGAGGCGATAACAATTTAAACATTATGTAAATATTATTTATATCAGAAAGTGCTTGATTTCCTCCCCATCATTGATTAGAAAACCCCATCCTTCGGCTGTCCCCTTCGTCTAGAGGCCTAGGACACCTCCCTTTCACGGAGGCGACACGGGTTCGAATCCCGTAGGGGACGCCAATTTCTGATCCGGCGCAATCCGAGATCATCCAAAAGCCCGCAGAAAACCTCGTGTTTTCGCGGGTTTTTTGTTTGCCGAAGTCCCGGGAGATTTCTCTACATCCTGAGGCTATGGGGGGATTTAACTGAATCTCAAAGAAGATGCCCCAATGCCTCTGAGTGAGGTTGCGTGTAGATAAGCAAAATACCGGGAAAAACCATACAAAATGGGCGATTCTGGAGGCTTTATCTAGGAGCAGCAAGCTATGGCGGTTGCGGACACCGTCATAGGTGATCTTACCGTTCGGGTCGGTATCATAAGTGTGATTATAGATGGTCGATACGGTGCGGTTGGTTGGGTTATAGAGCTTTTCCGCCCCACGAAACATCACCCCACTGACTTATATGCAATGTACCTTAATAAAGACGCGAGGTGATCCAACACCAAAGGGCTGGCCTCTTCAGGATTAGATAAAACTCTTTCTAAGAATTCCCAATCATCATACAACTGGCCAAGTGTAGCATCAGGAAAGCCTGACGATGGCTCTAAAAACGCCTCAGACAAAGGAATCTCAAAGTAGTAATCCTTATCTATTTCTATCCCGCTCTTTCCGTTTTCTTTCTCCATGCCATCAAAAATTAAAGCGATAATTTTTTGCAGGTCTTTCAGCGGAATTCGCAAAGCACTTTTATTTTCCATTAGCCATCTCACATTCCTTTAGCAGTTCTCTGAAGTTTGCAATATACAACAGCCCCTCGCACCGTAGACATAGTGCGTGGTGTGGCCAATACATTAAATAATAATGAGCATTAGACTACTTTAACGAGGCTATTAGATTTTAGCCAAATGGTTCTATACGTACCCGGAAAATTTATTTCCACGTAACCATACTCATCAAACCCACCAACAGTTAAGTGCTTGTTCGCAAAACTCTCTATAGCTACCCGATCTTCCTTCGGTAAATCATGTATCAACTCACAAGGTGCCTTTTCAAAATATACGGTATCGTTTAGCTCTAAAATTAAGCCGTTCTTATCATATATCACTGCTATTCCTCACTTTCCCTGACACCGACAATCCGAATGTTTTGGCTGTTTACCAAGCGCCTTTGCTGCAATTCGCTTTGCTTCTTTACTAGCTGCAGAGCAACTAGATGCCGTAGCCGTACCAAAGGCAAACTTTTTATCCCCCGGCTGAATATTTCCCACTATATTATCGTTTGCATCAGCACGACAAGTACATGTGCAACCTTTGTTAGGCTGTTGAGGCAGAGTAATTGTCCTACTTTCTTCTCCAGATTCAGCAATAGATTCATTTCCATCAACATCATCCTGACTACAGAAAGCACCCACTGCAACAGCTCCCCCGACCACCCCTGGTGCAGCGACAGATTCCGATTTAGGTGTCGGTTTTCCACCACCTCGTGGGCCACCCAAGCCACCCCCAAGTATTGGAGTACATGGAATGAGAACATCCCCTCCTCCACTGACACAATCAGTATCGATTGTAACGGCCAGCCCTTCTTCATCGCCGTAAAGCAACGGATTAGCCGCAACATAGAGGAATGTATTCATACCCCCCTCTAACCCAATCGGGTCACTGCTGATATACCGCCCGATCTCCGGGTTATAATAACGGTTCCAGTTATAGAACACCCCAGATTCCGCATCATAATACTGCCCCGGCATCCGCAGGTTCACCGTGGCTGCTCCGCTTGGCGCACCGTTGCCAAACGCATCCGGTGCCCAGGCCCAGACCTGTGATCCACCTGTGTTGGTGCCGTATTTCGGCGTGCCCAGATGGTCGGGATGCAGGTAGGTTAAGGTTTCAGGAGTTCCGGCGTTGATTTGGGCCAGCGGTGCATCATTCAGGTACACGTATTCACGGATTAACGCTCCGGCGTTGTCGTATTCACCGTAGAGCAAACCGCCCGCGCCGTAGACGTAGTGCGTGGTGTTGCCGCCCGCGACCTTCTTCGTCCGCTGGTTCGAGGCGTTGTAGGTATAGGTTCCCACTGGGCTGCTGCTGATCTCAACTTCAGCCAATCGCCCAGCATCATCCCACGTATAGTCACGTGCACCATCATCCGTAATGTTGCCAGAGGCATCATGTGTAGTAAAAATGTATATCCAAATTCAAACTGCAGAGTCTTTGCATCATTTCACGCGAAATATAACTATCCTCAATCGTATCGCCTGTTCTGGTGGGAATACCCAAAACAATAAAATTATCTTTCGCCTTATAAGATTCTACCAGCTTTCTAACAGCATCGATGCCTCCAATCCCCTCAATCATCGCATCGATTCGTAAATCATACTCATCAGGCAAGGCTTGTATTAAGTGAATGCTGACACTATTTACCCTTTGAACAGTCTTACCGTTCGAACGGAGCTGTCCTTTCTTCAAAAGATCGATAGAAACCTTTTCTTTATCAAGGAAAGACAGATCAACCTCGTTTTGGAAGTCCGTAAAAGCCAAGTATACATTCCTCGCCATCCTTAGATCTCCCCCGCTTTATAAAGGCTCAGGCTCTGAGCCCGCCTTACCATCCCAAACATAATACTCTCCAGTTTTTTTATCTTTATAAATATTCACACTGCTGCCACCACGATCCTTCTTTGCCTCATGTGCATCTTTATATCCGTGATCCTTGGCCACCTTATTTGCTTCCTCATTAGACCCAATCTTCCCTAAGTCCTGTGCCTTTGGCCCATCATCGGACGCATCACCCGTTTCATTTAACAAGAGATATCCTGTATATGGACAACTCTGCCCAACCTTAGGCGTCGCTACCGACCTTGGAATTTTCTTAGCAAGTTCCTTAGCCGCCTTCTCCGCACCCTTGATCACCAGCCCCGCACATCGTGGGTTCCGTGCGCAAGCAGCAGCGGCGGCACCGGCGGCGGCCAATCCTTCCACCGCAACAGGAGCAAGGGGAGCAAGAAGAGGAGCAACCAATCCCTCCGGATCAGTATAAAGCAACGGATTAGCCCCCACATAGAGGAATGTATTCATACCCCCCTCTAACCCAATCGGATCGCTGCTGATATACCGCCCGATCTCCGGGCTATAGTAACGGTTCCAGTTATAGAACACTCCGGATTCCGCATCATAATACTGCCCCGGCATGCGCAGATTGACCGTGGCTGCACCGCTTGGTGCGCCGTTGCCAAACGCATCCGGTGCCCATGCCCAGACCTGTGATCCGCCTGTGTTTGTGCCGTACTTTGGTGTGCCCAGATGATCCGGGTGCAGATAGGTTAAGGTTTCCGGCGACCCGGTGTTGATTTGGGCCAACGGCGCATCATTTAGGTACACGTATTCACGGATTAACGCTCCGGCGTTGTCGTATTCACCATACAATAGCCCCCCCGCGCCATAAACATAGTGCGTGGTGTTGCCACCCGCGACCTTCTTCGTCCGCTGGTTTGAGGCGTTGTAGGTATAGGTTCCCACCGGACTGCTGCTGATCTCAACTTCAGCCAATCGTCCAGCATCATCCCACGTATATTCACGGGTGCCGTCATTCGTGATGTTACCAGAGGCATCATAGGTGTAGGCATTCGCACCAACAGCGGAGATTTTGTTGCTGGTCGTTGGAACGGTTGTGGTGGTCGTACCGCCCGCAACTTTGGTCAGGCGGTTGCTGACGCCGTCATAGGTGTAGGTGACCGCGCTTCCGGGATCTTCTTCATCCAGACGGTTCAGCGCGTCATAACCGTAATCCGTCGCACCGATCTGGATGATGTTGCCGTTATCATCCGTATCGTAGGTGTGGTTATAGATGGTCGATACAGTGCGGTTGGTTGGGTTGTAATCCTGATCGTAAATCGCGCTGAACGTCAGGCTGTTGCCATAGGTCATGGCGTTCAGCGGGCCGAACGGCAGATAGGTGATGGCGGTGGCCAGCGTTACGGGGCTGCCCGCGACGGGGGTTGTTACCGCATTCACCTGCGCGTTTGCATTCAGGCCATAGGTAATCACCCGACCGGATGGCAGGGTGATGCCCGTTACCACATCGGCAAGGTCGTAGGCATATTCCGTGGTAAAGTTTAATGCGCCGCGGGTTTCGGACGATTCAATAACGCGGCCCAGAAGGTCGTATTCATAGGCCGTTGTGCCGCTGGCGTCCGTTACGGAACACAGGCGCCCTGCCCCCAATGTGCAGGAATCATAGGTGAAGGTTGCATCGTTGGCGCTGTCGGTTGGGTATGTGACCGTTAGCACGCGGTTTAGTTTGTCGTAGGTGTAGTCTGTCACCTTGCTTCGCGCATCGGTGCGTTTGGTTAAATTGCCGGACAGGTCATATTCATAAGCAATCGAACCATAATCAGGGTTGACCTCTTCCGTCACTTCGCCAAAGGCGTTATAGACATACTCTGTTTCGTTATCCCGTGCGTCCGTCACGCTTTGCACATCATCCAGAGGATTATAGGCCGTGTCCGTTTCACCGGTTAAGGCATCCGTTAGCCGTACCAGACGTTGCAAGCCATCATAGCTGTATGTCGTCGCATTGGTGTTTGCGTCGGTATAGCTGGTCAGGTTGCTGTTCTTGTCATAGGCATAGATACTGGTCTGGCTGGCCGCGCCGATGCTCTGGATCAGGCGGGAGAGCTCATCATACGCTTTGTTATGAACGTATTTTAGGGTTGGTGTTGGGTCCTTGTACTCTTCTTTCGTGATATTGCCCGCATCGTCCAGTGTGTAGGTGATGGTGTTGCCGAGTGTATCCTCAACCCCCGTTAAACGTTGGGCTGTATCATACGTATAGGACAGTGTGACGCCGTTCGGCATTTCGATTTCTGTCACATTGCCGTTATTGTCATAGGTGTAGGTTGTTACGGCCTCTAACGCTGTGCCATCTGCTTCTGTCGAGGTTAATATACGCCCGACCGCATCATAGGTCAGCGATGTCACAGCGCCATTCGGTTCGGTTATGGTCGCAATACGTTTGGCGGCATCATAGGTATATGATGTTGTTTGCGCATAGGTTTCGCCATACGCCTCCGTAACAGTTTGAACCAACAGATTGCCATTATACGTATATTTCGTAATGGCTCCGTTCGGGTGCGTGATGGTGTCAACACGCCCAAGTACCGTGTTTCCACCGCCATCCGTGGTGTTTGAATAATAGGTGTATGTGGTGGGGCGCGTTTCCGAGTTGTTCAGGTCGGTCACAGAATAAGATGTTATGCGTCCATATACGTCGTAGTCATATATCGTTTGACGGTTATCCAGCGTTACGGATTCCGGTAAATTGAAAACAGAGTCGTAAGAGATGTTCGTGATTCGCTGATCTGCCCCTTCTTGATCTTCAATAATCTGAGTTACGAGCCCCCGATCATCGCGAACATAGGCCGTCGTATTTCCTTCCCAATCCGTTTTGCTCATCAGCCAGCCGTTGGCGTAATAGTTATAGTACCGGTTTGACGCGACACAGTTGGTCGAGGCATGCCCGTCCACCTGAACGATTCGGCGTAGATTGTTAATATTGGTGAAGTAGTAAGTTGTGTCTTTCCCTAGCGGATTGGTCGTGGTGACGCTTCCATCCACATTATAGGCGATTTCATACGTATCGACATCGCCAGCATGTTTGGAAAGAATGGCCCGTCCCTGTGCATCATAGGCATAGGTTGCATAACGCACCGCATTTTCATCGGTAATGCCTGTCATGGCATGTGGGAAATTTGTATCTTCGTAATGATATTCCCGTGTTTTGCTGTCCGGATTTTCAACCTCGATCAGATTGCCAGAGCCATCATAGGTGTACGTAAAATTCCCCTCCGGCGTTATAACCGTTGTGACTTTACTGCTGGTATAATCGAACTCCAGCGACCGGCCATTCTGGTCCGAAACCGTTTCCAGTAATCCACCCCCATCATATTCCAGATCCAGCGCGTCGGAACCGACATATTCAATACGAACAAGCCTCTTACTGCTGTTGTAAATTTCCCGCGTATTATCTGGCAGTGTGTAGGCATAACCCCCCGTAATGGTTTCAAATCTTGCCGTAATATCGGAATCATCCGCGATCCAATCGCTCCCGCTCAAGGTATAATGCGTTGTCGCACCTGTTCCATCCGTAATATCCGCAGCCGAACCACTGACATTCAGCGTCCGCGCATAATTATGCCGCCACCGCTCTCCAAACGTATTGTCCGTCCAGGTGCTGTCGCTGCGATACAGGCGAGTTAGTTTCAAACTGCCGCCATCGTAATCGATTTCGGTCTGTTTTTTATAACCCAGGTCGAAGTTGATAGGGTTCCCAACAGATGTTGACGGCGAATTTCCTGCCGAGCAATTGTCCAAAGCATCAACGCCGGATTTTGTTGGGTCGGATGCGACCGTTGGAGCCGGAGGCGTTGTTAATGTTACTGTGTACCCGCCACTATTCGAAGCTGACGATCCGGCAACAGCAAGCGTATACTGCCCTGTCGCGGGAAGTGTAACAGACGCAGTATTAAGCCTAGATGTCCAGAAGCTTCCATCCGGCTGATAAATAAGTAGCGATCTTGTATACGATCCAGTGCTAGCAATGGAGAGATTATTACTGGCCACGCCAGAGAATTTATAACTTTCAATGCCATTTACTTGCAGTGTTCCAGATCGCCCCTGCGCACTAATAAGAGTTCCCTCAGAAACGCTGTCATTTCCTCGCATATAGTCTAAACGATATGGGCCATCGTTTACTGTTGTATTTCCCCTTACAACAACCGTATACGTTCCGTCACTTGGGAGTGCCGTTGAATAACGATTGTTACCATATCCTAAATAACTGCCATTTGGATTATAAACCATGATTACAGGCGTATAAGAAGCCGCAGCAGCTAACTGAATTCCCTCTCCAGATTTTCCTGTTATCTGAAAACTTTCAAGACCATTTTCATCTAATGTTCCATTGTAGCTACGGCCACTCACTATGATTCCATTTGAAACAGCGTCCGATCCGCGGATATAATCTAGGCGATATGCCCCGCTGTTCGATGTCGTGTTGCCATAAAGAACAACTGTATACGTTCCTGTAACGGGAAGAGAATTTTCTGCAACCCTATGACTTGCCCCACCTAAATAACTTCCATCCGGCTTGTAGACGCGGATGATGGGACTATACGAAGCAGCCCCATAGAGCATAACGCCCTGACCGGACTCCCCATAAAACTGAAAACTCTCAAGCCCATTCTGGGCAAGGCTACCACTGTAACTTTCTCCACTGGATAAGCTTCCGTTTGAAACACTATCGGACCCTCTTACATAGGCTAAGCTATATGCCCCAGTGGCAGAAGGGCTAGTAGAAGTAATAACGACACTATATGTCCCTGTGTTTGGCAGCGAATTTATGAATACGCGGCCATTTCCGCCTGTAAGATAACTTCCATCAGGTTTATTAACAGCTATGTGGACACCATAAGCAGCCTCGGCGAAAAGCAATACGCCTTGCCCGGCAGTCCCGGAGAAACTTTGATTTGAATCTCCCCCCGGAGTCGATATGGACCCCGATGTAGTTGTGCCACTTGTAAGCGCATAAGCAGGAGCTGCAATAAAGAAGAACAAAGAAACTACAAAAGCAGCCAAAAAACGCTTCATTAAACAGACCCTGCTATGATGGTTATAATTTTTACAAACCGAAAATGTGGCACTCGGCGCACACGTCGCCAAGCCGTGCCTACATTGCCACCTCAACCATCGATTGTTCAATACGGAGAGCTAAATTAATCCACAGAGGATTGTTTATCGTAGCCTCACCATCTTTCTCATAACCTTGAATTGACGCCCATTCATCAGCACTGATGACCCCAATTGCAGCCATGAAATCTTTCGTAGTAACGTCGTAATCTTAGACCTTATCCGACGTACACCCGATAAGAGAGGCAAGAGACATAGCCGCCAAAGTTTGAACCTGGGTTCAAATCAACCCACCACCCTAACGCCCCTCAACGTAGTGAGGAACAACGCAACGCCCATTCTTGTCACGCCCCCAAAAGATCACGATCCGCCCCTTTTTCGGCAAAGCAGGCTTTTCCCCGCACCATTTTTTACTTTCGGCATATTCAGCCAAAATCTTTTCCTGAATCTCAGCCGCGTTCATTTGAATAATTTCACCAACACGGTCACAGCACAGAGCTTCAGATTAGCACATTGCCCTGCTCTCCTCGGGCGTCGCACAGCTTATGACTCGGGCGGTTATGCCGAGTTCGGCTGTGGCAGCAAAAGTACTTTGGGGGATGATGGAACAGGTGAGCAGGACAACGACAAATGCATACGTAAATCTAAAATTCTTTTTCATGGATAACGGCCTCTCCAGCGGTAAAAACAAAGTCGCCAGAGATGACCTCTGGCGACTGGGTGTTAAGAACCGCTATAGAAGTAACGGCGCGATAGCCTTTAGGCCGAAGCCTTGGACATACGCCATCGCCACCCAGTCATGAGACCGAGTGGCAAATCCGATGCTTTCTTTAAAGGAAAAGCACCAGTAACGGCTGATGCCAGCCGCTCCTATAAATGGGTTCTTAAGCCCAGTCCTGTTACAGACCAGAGGACAGTATAAACAACATGGTGATGAGTCAATGTTTTGCCGGAAATGTGAGTAAAACCAAGGGCTGCGAGCATATTGCCATAAACACACAGCAAGATTGGAACCCCTTGCGCACACCCATGCTTCCGATATCCTGATTACAGCCCTCGCGTTTTTAAAAAAAGCGACAGCGCTTAGAATCCCGTTTTCCTATAACCGAGACTGGGGGCATGATTGGGGGCACTGTATAATACTTGATAGAATTTATACTTTACGAATCAAATGACTACAAAATCAATTCTGATCCCGTAGGGGCCAATTCATAAAAAAAGCCCCCGGTTCGGGGGCTTTTTTATTGCGCACAATATTCATGTTCCTGTACCTAATACCACCAGTTGCAAATCAATTTATAAAAAACTGAACGGGGGCATGATGTTTCGATTTTATTCCTTGCTGATAATTTGCGGTTTTCTTGTAACGGGGTGCGCTGGTTCAGCCTATCAGCTTCCTCAAGTTTCAAATGCTGAAGTCCGTGCGATGGAAGAAAAGCTCGCACAGGAAAACAAACCGCTAAAAACCTACAAGCGCAGCGATAAACAATACAAAAACACCCTCGCCACAATCTCAAGCAAGCTGTCCAAAAGCGCCAAGCCATTGTGCGAGGACTCCGGCTACAAGGAGTGCCGTTTTAAGGTTACGTACAGCCCTGACGATACAGTCAACGCATATGCGAGCGAGGGTTACAAAATCACAATCCATAAAGGATTGTTACAATACCTGAAAAACAATGATGAAATGGCCGCCGTTGTCGCGCATGAGATGGGGCATCATTTAGCGCAACACAACGAAGAAACAATGCAAAATGCTGCCGCGGGTGCCGCGGTATCTGGCATATTAACCGCTGTTTTATTGGGTGCCGCAAACGCAAATAATCCAAATTACAACGCGTACCAACAACAGCAGGATCAACAAACAATCGAAGATATGATGAATGTTGGCTCCTATTTAGGAGTAATAAGTTATTCCAAAGAACAAGAGCGTGAGGCAGATCTTCTGGCCACCTACTTGCTATCCAGAGCTGGATATAATTTGAAGAGCGCACAAAACGTCATGGTTGTTCTGGCACAATTCGCAGGAGAAAAATCCCCGAGCCAGGCTGCTTTTCTTGATACACACCCAGCAGGAACGGAACGTGTTGTCGCATGGCAAAAGGCGATTGATGAAATTAAACAAAATCCATCAAAGCTGCCTTATCCAAAGCAAGACAACGCCCCGAAGAAAACAAGTGTGAAATAAGTCATCACACGATGGAATCATAATAAAAAGCCCCTGTTTCAGGGGCTTTTTATTATACATGTTTTTGCAAAGGACTGATTATCTAGGCGATAAGATTCCAAGCCGACCCATCTTAGAGAATGCCTGATCACATGTTTTGGACTGCTGCGCAATTTCGTTGAGATCGTATCGCACACCCGTTTGTTTGTGCACGACATAGTCCCGCTTCAAACCACCATACGCCCCCTTGCCGGGCTTGATGTATGTCAGCGTCAATCCATTCGCCGTCGCATTACAATTAAAAGGCCCCACGATTACCGATGTTGGCCCCGCGCTTCCCTGCGTCCGCGGCGAAGCCTTATTAGGGGCGCTTGACTCATCCTTTATGACACCAGCAAAAACAATTGTTAAAATGGTACCCAAAGCCAGCGCTTGAAAAAAACCCAGTCCTTCCTTTTCTGGCGGAGGCACGGGGGGCGTATTTTTATTCATTTCACGACGGAAACGCTCCTCCTCCTTGAGGCGGCGATCTACTTCAAGCGAAGACTTGTTGATAGAATGCATATTTGATTCAAAGGAACGCTGAGATGCGCGCGCCTGCTCTATGCGCTGCTCCTTGTCAAAGTTTGACCCCATGTAATCCTCCTGAATTTTTTAACTCTGCAGGCCTATCACACATTTTCCAGAATGTCAACTTTAGGTTATAATTAAGCCCCAGCCACATCCTCAATATGAAACTCCACGCTCTCCTTGCCCTGCCATTCGTTGATCTTTAAACGACCAAGAAGGTGGACAGTGCGGCCAGCACCGGAGAGAAGTGTTTGCCCAACCGGCGTGTTGGCGGCGCGGAAGGCCATGGCCTTCATGCGGGTGCCGCCGCCGTCGGAATCGACGATCAGGGTGCGGACGTGGTCGGCGCCGACCAGATCGGCGCTGAAAATTTTCACATCGGGCAACACGAACACGGGTTCGGGGTTGGCTTGGCCGAAGGGGCCGACTTGGGCCATGGTTTTCATCAGTGGCAGGTTGGCACCACGTACACTGAGAACGCCATCGACCATTGTTTCATTCACCACCACGCGGCCTGCGGCTTGGGCGGCGATGTGTTTGTAGAAGAAATCACGAAATGCCGGAATTTGGTCGGGCAGAATGGTAAAGCCCGCGGCCATGGCGTGGCCGCCGCCCTTTACAATCAGGTTTTCGTGGCGTGCGTCGATGAATGCGGCGGCGATGTTGATGCCGGGGACGGAGCGGCCAGAGCCGCGCCCCTCGAGCGCAACATCATGGCCGGGGGCGTAGGCGATCACGGCGGCGGGTTTTTTGTATTTTTCAACCAACCGTCCGGCGACCAGACCGTTCAGGCCGGGGTGCCAGCTTTCGTCACCGACCAGAATGGCGGGGTGTTGGTCGAGACCCAGATCGGCGACCATTTTCAAGGCCTGATCCATCATTTCGGCCTGCATGTCTTTGCGCTTGTCGTTGCAATCATTCAACGTCCACGCAATGTTTTTGGCCTCTTCCGCATCATCGGTGGAGAGCAGTTTTGCGCCCAGATCGGCCTTGTGAATCCGTCCGCCCGCATTGATACGGGGGCCGAGCATAAAGCCGCAGGTATAGGCATCGGGTGCGTTCTTCACCCCCGCTACCTGTAACAACGCGGCCAGGCCGGGATTGTTGGTGGTGGCCATTTTTTCAAGGCCGTATTTGACGAACAAGCGGTTCGGGCCATTCAACGGCACCATATCGCAGACGGTGCCGAGGGCGAGAATGTCGATCCAGTCTTTCAACGGCGCATCGCCGCGCGCACCGAAGAATCCACGTTCGCGCAAAACCTTGTTCATCGCAACGCAGGTCATGAACGCCACGCCGCAGGCGGCCAGCATGTCGTAACCGCTGTCATCATCACGGCGTTTCGGGTTGATGATGTGGTTGGCGACGGGCAGTTTGTCTTCCGCTTCGTGGTGGTCGAGGATCACGATGTCGAGGCCGAGATTGCGCCCCTGCTCCACCACGTCAAACGCGGTGGTGCCACAGTCGGCCATGATGACCAGATCGGCGCCGTTTTGTTTCAGGGTGTTCAGCGCGTTGATATTGGGGCCGTAGCCTTCCTTCATCCGGTCGGGGATGTAGAGTGGCGTATCCAGCCCGCAATGGCGGAAAAACCGCACCAGAATGGCGGTGGAGGTCGCCCCGTCCACGTCGAAATCGCCGAATACGGCGATTTTTCGCCCGTTGATAACCGCATCGGCCAGATCGTTGGCCAGCGCATCCATACCCTTGAGCCGGAATGGGTCCGGAAAATCGCGGGCGAGTTTGGGGGTCAGGAATTTTTCAACATCATCCGGCACCACCGACCGCGCGGCCAGAAGGCGCGCGACGATTTCGGGCAAGCCATGCCCCTGCACCATGCGCGCGACATCATCGCCATTGGCGGGGGAATACACCCACCGCGATTGCATGATGGACCGGTCGACGTTGAGGATGGTTTGAGGCATTTGTTTTTGTTCTTTCTCTATCTATCGTCACCCCGGCGCAGGCCGGGGTCCATACAATCTATCCTATGGATACCGGCCTTCGCCGGTATGACGATAAAAAAGGGTTAATACGCATCTTCTTTCCGATTAAAATTATGCGTCGATTCAATCTTGCGGATCGTGCCGGATTTGGAGCGCATGATGATGGAATGCGTCACCGCGCCGCCCGCGAAACGGCGCACGCCCTTCAGCATCGCGCCGTTGGTCACACCCGTTGCGGCGAACATGACGTTTTGCGGTTTGGCCAGTTCGTTCAATGTATAGATTTTTTTCAAATCGCGAATGCCGCATTTTTCCGCGCGGGAAATTTCGCCGTCATTGCGGAACACCAGACGGCCCAGCATTTGCCCGCCCGTGCATTGCAGGGCGGCGGCGGCCAGAACCCCTTCCGGGGCGCCCCCGGTGCCCATATAAATATCAATGCCGGTATCGGCATCGGTGGTGGCGATGACGCCGCTGACGTCACCATCTTGAATAAAGCTGATCCGCGCGCCGGTGGAGCGCACGGCGGCGATCATATCGGCATGGCGGGCACGATCGAGGATACAGACCTGCAAATCCGAAATCTGCGCGCCCTTGGCTTCGGCCAGTTTGCGCAGGATTTCCTGCGGCGGGGCATCCAGATCAAGGATGTCGGTCGGCAGGCCGGGACCGATGGCCATTTTTTCCATGTAGGTATCCGGCGCGTTCAGGAACCCACCCTTGTCCGCCAGTGCCATGACGGCCAGTGCGTTCGATCCGCCCTTGGCGGTAATCGTCGTGCCCTCCAACGGGTCGAGGGCGATATCGATTTCCGGGCCGATGCCCGCGCCCACCTGTTCGCCGATATAGAGCATGGGGGCTTCGTCCCGCTCGCCCTCGCCAATCACCACGGTGCCGCGCATGGACAAGCTGTTCAATGCCTCGCGCATGGCATCCACGGCGGCGGCATCCGCCGCCTTCTCATCCCCGCGCCCGACAAGGCGGGAGGCGGCCAGCGCGGCGGCCTCGGTCACGCGGATCGCCTCCAGCGCCAGATTGCGGTCCATTGCGAAAGCGTCGTTGGCAAGCGGTGTCGATGGTTTCATGGCGGTGGCGCTCATTCCTTTGGTCCCCTGTTTTTAGGATTATTGGCCCAGTTTAGGGCCCGAACGCCCCCGGATCAATGCGCAAAAATGGCGGATTTCCGCGCTATCCACCTCTCCTCTTGGCCTTATCACATTTTCTTGACATAACCACAGCGAAAGGATTACAAAGCGCACAGATTTAACGCCGTTTGAGGTGACACAATAGATGTCCAAAAACCCGTTTAACGTGGATAAGGCTCTGGCCCTGTTCAACACATTGGCTCCGTTTCTGGCCGATACATTCGGACGCAAAGAGCCGTATATCGTCGCCCTCCCCACCGATGCCGATTATGACGCCGCAAATGATGTTCTGCGTCACACCGAAGACCCAACCATCAAGGCCGCCTGCACGATGATCAATCGCGCCGGTCAAGGTCCCGTGAAATACAGCATGCTGACCCCCGGTCAAGATGACCGTGCCGGGTATGTTCGTTTTCAGCATCTCGATCTGGCGCAAGCCTTCCAATCCGCAATGCGCCATAAAATGACCACGAGTTCGTTGTACGAAATTGATGCGAACGGGGCGATGACGTCCCTGCGCATGGTTCACGAAAGCGGGGCCACACTGAACATGCGGGCAAAACGCCCGCGCCTGCAACAATAACAGGGAAAAGCCTGAAAAACCTGAACACACCCAACATTGACAACCACGGTAACAGAGGACCAAGACAATGCAAAAAGAAGCACAAAAATTCACCGCCTTGTTCAACACCATGAACGACGATTTCGTTAAACTGGCAAAAGACGGCATGCGCTTTGCCATTCCGCTGACCAGCAAAGACATGTTCAACGGCCTGTCCGCAGCGACGCAAAAAGCTCTGGGCCCGGTTGAAGCCATTCTGGCCGGTGTTGATGCGAAACTGCACTACGTCACCAAGGCACCGACCGCGGAAAAGCCGGGCTACATTGCCTTCAGCAACGAAGACCAAAGCATGGCCGTTTTGAAAGGCCTGCGCGCCACCGGTCACTGGACAGCGATGTTCGAAACCGTTGACCAGAACCGCTTTGCAATGACCGCCATCAACAGCGATGGCTCGTCCCGTTACAAATTCCTGCCGAAACTGGCACGATAATCAGTTCTGCGTTTATCGCGTAAAGAAAACAGGCCGCAGATTTTGCGGCCTGTTTTTTATTTAGACCTCAACCAGCTTCATCACACAGGGTGCCCCGGTGACCAGCGGTAATTTGGCGATGTCCGCACACGCGCCATCAATGTCGGATTGGCGTGATTCATGGGTGGTCAGAACGATGGACACCGGCTGGTCCGGGTTGCGGCCCCGTTGGATCATGGTTTCCACCGAAACATTATAATCACGCAGGATCGCCGACACGGCGGCCAGAACGCCGGGTTTGTCCAATACGGTCAAATGCAGGTAGAACCCGCTGATAATATCCGCCGGTCCCGCCCATGTGGCCGTGACCAGATCATCCACCGGAACACCAAAAGACGGGCCACGATCACCGCGCACCAGATCGATCAGGTCGGCCACAACGGCGGACGCCGTCGGCCCCTCGCCCGCACCGCGCCCGACCAACATTTCCTTGCCCATGAAATCGCCATCAACGAACACAGCGTTAAACACATCGTCCACAGCAGCCAGCGGGTGCCCCTCGGGAACCAGACAGGGCTCGACCGATTGCACGATCTTGCCATCATCCAACCGCCGGGCCACACCCAGCAATTTGATGCGATAGCCCAGTTCCGCCGCATGATCGATATCACCCGCCGTTACATGGCGAATACCGGCGATCTTCATAGCCGGAAAATCGGGTTTCACCCCGAAACCCAAAGCCGTCAGGATCGAGAGTTTATGCGCGGCATCAATACCATCAATGTCAAAGGTCGGGTCAGATTCGGCATAGCCTTTGGCCTGCGCCTCCTCCAACACATCGAGGAAATTGCGGCCCGTACGGCGCATTTCGGTCAGGATGTAGTTGCAGGTGCCATTCAAAATGCCATAGACGGCGTTCAGGCGGTTGCCCGCGAAGCTTTCACGCAGGGCCTTGATCACAGGAATACCGCCAGCGACAGCCGCTTCAAACTTCAACGGGGTTCCGGTTTGGTCGGACAGGCCCGCCAAACGCACGCCATGCGTCGCGATCAGAGCCTTGTTCGCCGTGACAACCGGCTTGCGGGCCTTCAATGCGGTTTCGACCAGGTTCAGCGCCGGGCCATCGGACCCGCCCATGACTTCAACCACCGCATCCAGACGCGGGTCGCCCGCCATGCGCGCGGGGTCATCGGTCCATTCATAAGCGGAAAGATCAACACCGCGATCGCGGTTTGGATCACGCGCACTGACCGCCAGAACTTCGATCTTGCGCCCGGCCCGCGCGGCGATCATGTCCGCATGGGTTTGCAGGATTTTAACAACACCCACGCCGACGGTCCCCAGACCAGCCAGACCAATCCGGAACGTTTCAGCGGACATAGCTATCTCCTTTATCGGGATCTCTGAATTTTGTCATCCCGGGCTTGACCCGGGATCCAGAGCCATTTGGACAGCTTTATCCTGTCTCTCTGGATCCCCGCTTTCGCGGGAATGACGTCAAAAGTGGTTAGCGCGGGCGGGTGATGATTTCAACGCGGCGGTTGTGGGCTTCGTCTGCGGCGCTGTTTTCAACAACGGCCGGATGCGTGTCGCCATAGGCCGTGGCCTTGACCACGTCCACCGGAACACCGTCACGGATCAGTTGTTTGGTGACCGCCATGGCCCGTTTCATCGACATGTCGAAGTTGATAATGCGGCTTTTCACCGGATCGGCGACATCGGTGCGCGTGCTGGCGTGACCGCCCACTTCAACCATGTAACCAGGTGTTTGTTCCAGATAACGCTGGGCCACGCTGCCCAGAACCTGACGCGTTGTTACGCTGAGCGCGGCGGAGCCGTGTTCAAAGTAAATGCGGGCCGGATTTCCGGCATAGGTTGGAATGCCACCAATGTCCGTTGGCATCGGCAATAACGGGCCACCGCGATGCTGGGCCTGCGTCGGGCGCGCACCCGGAACGTAGCCACCATCGGCAAACGGGAACACCGTAACCGACGGGTCCGTGCTGGATTGCAAACCGCTTGCGGTGTAACGCATATCCCCTGACATCTGCACCGACTGGCGCACCGGAACCGGCGCATCATCCAGCGTGTAGAGTTGAACCGAGCTGTTGGAATATTGGGCGGCCAGGCTGTTGTAATCCACGCGCGCCGGGGGCGTTGGCATGGTGATGTCAGGCTGGCTGACCGTATAGGCCGGATCGTTGAAACCGCCATTGAACGCCGTATCAAGATCACGGGCGAACTGGCCGCACGCCGCCATGGACAAGGCCAGAACGGACACGCAGGACAAAGTCAGAAGTTTAAACGGTTTCAAAGGGATATCCTCCGCGGAAGGGGCGGTAAAGTGTGATTCAAAATCGGGCCCTATGGTGGCCCGCGAATCCCGGCTTTTCAAGGGGTTCCGGGGCATGGGGGCCAAGTTTTCCCGTATGTTCCCGCATATTCCGTTCAAACCAGCGATTAAATCCGCAGAATTCTGCGTTATTTAACAATAAAGTAACCCTCTTCCCCTAGGATGAGCTTGGGGTTCACCCCCGTCTATCTTGTGTAAAAATTCCCCTGATTTTTCAGGGACATAGAAAAGGATTGGCCCGCCGTGTCGACGTTCCCGCGTTGGACGCAATTGTTCAGCCTCCCAAAGCCCGTCTCCTTCTCTGACGAAGTTGAGGAGAAATATCTGGATGCGCAGCGCGAACGGTTTGTTCCGTTCGTGCGGACATGCTTGATCGTCGCGACACTGCTCTACCCTCTTTTCATTTACTGGGACTTCATTCTGGCCGGGGGCGAATTACTGCCGCACCTTATTCCTGTGCGTTTGTATCTGGTTCCGCTCTATCTCTTCCTGCTGTTCCTGATGTTCTTGCCCATTGCCGGACAGATTTGTGAATCCGTGGCCGTGGCGGCGTTGGTCGCCATGGTGTTTAACGTGTCGCACATTTTGTTGCTGATCCCCGACGGGTTCACCATTGGGTTGGCGGGTGCGCTGGTTCCCTTCCTGCTGGTTCCGTTGATGCCCTCGGTGCGCTCAGCCTTGCTGATGAGCAGTTTTTCATTCGTCATCATCAACGGTATGATGACGCTCAAGGGTTACACCCCGGTGCAAATGGTCAACGCCAATTATTTCGTGATGATGTATGCATCACTGGGCACCGCCATTACCTATATCGTTATTCTGACACGCCGGAAGGCCTATGCCCTCGAACTCAACCTTGAACGCATGGCCACGACGGATGAGCTGACCGGAATCAGCAACCGCCGCCATTTCATGCGTGAATCGGTCGAAGTTATCCGCGCAATCCGCTATAAACGTCCACTGTCCATCCTGTTGCTGGACATCGACAATTTCAAGAAGATCAACGACACGTTTGGCCACCATGTTGGGGATATCGCCATCAAATTGCTGGCCACCAGCAGTGCGGAATTTTTGCGTAATACCGATATCGTGACCCGGGTTGATGACATGAATCTCAACCGCCTGGCCCGCAACACATTGCAGTCGGATATGGAAGACGAAGCCGCGCCGATGATTGGCCGTTTGGGTGGTGAGGAATTTGCCGTTCTGCTGCCCGAAACGGATACCACGGGTGCATACAAGGTGGCCGAACGCCTGCGCCGACTGATCGAAGAAAAAGTCATCGATTCCGGTGATGGCATTATCACCAAAATGACGGTCAGCATCGGGGTCGCATCGCTGAACCCCAACGACCCGAATGAATCGATCAACACCATGCTGGTCCGCGCCGACCATGCGTTATACCGCGCCAAGCAAAATGGCCGGAATCAGGTGGTTATTGACGAAACCATCCTGAACCAGATTTCATTCGACGACGATGCCCCGCCGCCGCGGTTGAATTAAGCCCCCCAATTCCCTGTCATCCCGGACGCCCGCAGGGCGAGCCGGGATTTATGCCGTGAAGATGCCGACACATCACGGCCAGAACCCCGGACAAAGGCTGACGCCTTTTCCGGGGTGACGATACTATTGGGATGAATATCGCTGTTATCGCCTTTCCGGTTTAAATTTATGCCGTTTTCGGGCACGATGATGCCGCATGGCCCGGAGGCATCTTATGACCAAAAAGAAAACGCCCACCGAAACACCGATGGATGAAACGAAACAGGTTCAGCAAGACCTGCCGTTCGATCCCATGGCGTTGAGCAAGAGCCTGACGCAGGCCTACGGTCAAATTCAACCGATCATGCAAAGCTGGTTGCAGAAGCAACAGGACATCACCATGCACCATCCCGGTGGCATGGCCTTGGACCCCATGAATGCCACGCGCGCATGGGTCGATTTTATGCAGCATCTTTATTCAGACCCGCAAAAGCTGACCGAGATGCAGGCCGAATATTGGCGCAACTGGATGACGTTGTGGCAGGACAGCGCCCGCCGTATGGCCGGTGAAGATGTCGCCCCCCACTTCGCCCCGGACAAGGGCGACCGCCGTTTCAAAAACGCCGCATGGCAGGACAGCGCCCTGTTCGATTTCATCAAGCAATCTTATTTAATGTCCAGCCGATGGATGAACGACGTCGTGCGCAAAACCGAAGGGTTGGACCCCGATACGCGCCGCAAGGTTGAATTTTACACGCGCCAGATCGTTGATGCGATGGCGCCCAGCAATTTCGTCCTGACCAACCCGGATGTTTTGCAGGCCACGATTGAAAGCAACGGCGAAAACCTGGTCAAAGGGTTTCAGAACCTGCTGGAAGATCTGGAACGCGGTCGCGGGAAGTTGCAGATCAGCACCACCGATTACGACGCCTTTAAAATCGGTGAAAACATTGCCACAACACCGGGCAAAGTTGTCTATCAAAACGACCTGATCCAGTTGATCCAGTACGAACCGACGACGAAGGATGTTTATAAACGCCCCCTTCTCATCATTCCGCCATGGATCAATAAATTTTATATCCTTGATCTGCGCCCGGACAATTCGTTTATCCGCTACCTTCTGGACAAGGGACAGACCGTCTTTATCATCTCATGGGCCAACCCGGACAAGCGGCTGGCCATGAAAACCTTCATTGATTATATGAAGGATGGAATTTTAAGCGCGTTGGACGCGGTTGAAGCCGCAACGGGCGAGAAAGATTGCAACGTCATTGGTTACTGTCTGGGCGGCACGTTGCTGACCACTGCATTGGCGTGGATGAAGGGGCGCGGCAAGGGTGAAGAAACCCGTATTGCCTCTGCCACCTTCCTGACCACGCTGATCGATTTTGAAGATGCGGGCGATATCAAGGTGTTCATCGACGAGGAACAGCTCCACGCGATGGAAAATGAAATGTCGGAACGCGGTTTCCTGGCCGCGCAACGATTGAAAGATACGTTCAGCCTGCTCCGCGCCAATGACTTGATCTGGGGTTTCGTCGTCAATAACTACCTGCTGGGCCGCGAACCGTTCCCGTTTGATTTGCTGTACTGGAACGACGATTCAACCAATATGCCCGCAGCGATGCACAGCTATTACCTGCGCAACATGTACATTGAAAACAGGCTGGTGCGGCCCGGCGCGATCAAGATTGACGATATCCCCATTGATGCGCACAAGATCGACACCCCCGCCTATTTCCTGTCGGCCAAGGAAGACCATATTGCGCCATGGATGGCGACCTTCTCCGGCGCGCGCATTTTGGGTGGTGATGTTCAATTCACGTTGGCCATGTCTGGCCACGTTGCAGGCGTGGTGAACCCGCCGACATCGGGGAAATACGGATATTGGAAGAACAACGACCTGAAATCATCCCCCGACAAATGGCTGGCCGATGCCAAACATTACGAAGGATCGTGGTGGGATGATTGGATCAAGTGGATTGAAGGCAAATCCGGTGCCAAAGTTCCCGCCCGTAAACCCGGCGGCGGCACGCTCAAACCGATTGAAAATGCCCCCGGCAGTTACGTGAAGGCGAGAGCGGAGTAATTTCTGAAAACAGCGCTCCCTTCTTGTCCCCTCTCCCTCCGGGAGAGGGTTAGGGTGAGGGGATGAAGCCCACGCACAAAGGAAGCCCCTCACCCCAGCCCTCTCCCGAAGGGAGAGGGCGCTAGTTCAGCTTCGCCCCAAACATCGCCGCCAACCGATCGGCTGCGCCTTGATCTTTCGCCACCGTCCAAAACACTTGCCGTCCCGGCGATATTTTCGTATCCGCAATTTCCGGCCCGATGGTTAAACCTGCGGCAACAATACGCTCCCGCAGCCATTCCTTACGATCATTATCAATGCGGTAAAGATTGGCAAACATCACATCATGGCCCCGCATGATGGATGCCAGATCTGCAAATAAATTTTCATCAATTCGGAACTGCAACATATAAAGCGCAATCAGGACGTTGATACCGTCATTGTTCAGGCCGATTTCCCGGATATTTTCCGCAGCATGAGATTCAACACCTTGCGCATTCAATGTGGCAACAACATGCGGATCGATATCAATCGACACATAACGGGATATTTTCGAAAAATATGGCGCAATGGTGGTTTGGCCGCTGCCGACATCAACGATCGTCAACGCACGATCTTCGGAAAAATCCTGCACCGCATTGGCCACCATGATTTTCAGGGTGTCATTCTTCTGCTCAAGCCCGGATTTAAAACCATCGTCGCGCAGGCGGTTGACATCCTGCAACTGGGGCAAGCTCAATTCATGCATGGGAACGGGCAAATAAATTCCACCCGTCAAATGGATGTAATTCTGCTGCCCCAGGGCCTTCACCGGTTCATGCATTCCATCCGTTGCGACCAGAATACCAGATGGCAGAATTTCATGTGTCATTCCGCAGCACCGTGTTCCGCTCGATAGGTCTGCGCCAATGTGGCGTAACGTTCAGCGGAAAAGAGAAGGAAGTTTTTTTCATCCGCCGTCAAATCCCGCATATAACGCGCCGGACGGCCACCCCATAATTGCCCCGATGGCACAATTTTCCCCGGCGTGACCAGCGCCCCGGCCGCAACCATGGCATCGGACTCGACCGTTGCATCATCCATGACGCAGGCCTGCATGCCGATAAAGGCACGGTCACCAATGGTACAGGCGTGCAAGATCGCGCCATGCCCCACCGTCACATCGTCGCCGACATAGGTGCCTTGGGTCGAGGACGAGACATGCACGATCGTGCCATCCTGAATATTCGTGCGCGCGCCGATGATGATATTGTTCACATCACCCCGCAAAACGCAGCCATACCAAATACTGGCCCCTGCCCCCACCACGACATCACCAATAATGGCCGCCGTTTCGGCGATGAAAGCCGAAGCATCGATCTGCGGTAATTTTCCTTTGAATGCGCGTGTAAACATGACGAAACCCTATCACAAAAGCGCCATAGAAAAAACGCCCGGACGAACCGGGCGTTTTTGAAATTTTGTACGGAAAGCGAAATGATTAACGCTTTGCCCACTGTTTGGAACGACGGGCTTTGTGCAGACCGATCTTTTTACGTTCAACAACGCGGCTGTCACGGGTCAGCATGCCGGCTTTCTTCAGAACCGGGCGCAGGGCCGGGTCGAAGCATTGCAGAGCACGGGAGATACCGTGGCGCACAGCACCAGCCTGACCGGACAAACCACCGCCAGTGACCGTGCAGATCACGTCGAATTCACCGACGCGGTCGCAGATCAGGAACGGTTGGTTCAGGATCAGGCGTTGTGTTTGACGTGCGAAGTAAACGGACTGGTCACGACCATTGACGGTCACGGTGCCTTTGCCCGGCTTTACCCATACGCGAGCAACGGCGTCCTTACGACGGCCCGTGCCATAGGAACGGCCCTGAGCATCGACTTTGCGTTCACGCACAACCGGTGCGGCAACATCAATGCCAACAGCTTGTTTCAGGTCTTTCAGATCGTTCACGGTTTCAGTTTTCGTAGCCATTTTGTAAATTCCTTACCTGTGACGATTATTTGCGTTTGTTTTTCGGGTTCATGGCAGCAACATCCAGAATTTCCGGATTTTGTGCAGCATGCGGGTGTTCAGTCCCGGCGAAAATACGCAGGTTGGTCATCAGATGGTTGGTCAGCGGGCCTTCCGGCATCATGCGCTCAACAGCCTTCTCGATAACACGGCCCGGATATTTGCCTTCCAGGATTTCGCCCTTCGTGCGGCCTTTGATCCCGCCCGGATAGCCAGTGTGCCAGTAGAAAATGTCTTGTTCTTTTTTCTTACCGGTAATTTTCACTTTTTCCGCGTTGATAACGATCACGTTGTCGCCATCGTCCATGTGCGGGGTAAAGGTGGTTTTGTGCTTGCCGCGCAAATGGTCGGCAATAACGCAGGCCAGACGGCCCAGAACAACGCCCTCGGCGTCAACAATGACCCATTTCTTCTGGATATCACTGGGTTTTGCAGAATATGTCTTCATCACTTTCAACCTTGTTTTCTAGTCCATGGCGGGGGACAATGCCCGCCATTGGCCGTGTTGCCTTTAAAGCTGTGCGGTTATGAAACATTCCAGAACTCAAGTCAACACAAATAAGTGACAAAGGTTTTGAAAAACACGTTTAAAAACAACCCCTTACAAAAAGGGTATTATAATACCCTCGCAAAAACGATTGAAATAAGGGGAAAAACAATGGGAAGCACGACAATGAAAGACCAAACCGCCGCCCAACAGGGCTTTGAGACCCTCTCCGTCCATGCCGGGGCCGCCCCGGATCCGACCACGGGCGCCCGGACTCTGCCGATTCACCAATCCGCCGCCTTCGTCTTTAAAGACGCGAAACAGGCCGCCGATATCTTTCAACTGCGCGAAATGGGCTATTCCTATTCTCGCCTGACCAACCCGACCGTTGCGGCACTGGAAGAACGAATCGCCGCGTTGGAAGGTGGCACGGGTGCCACCTGCACGGCCTCTGGCCTGTCCGGTCACCTGCTCATCCTGTTCACGTTGATGAATGCGGGCGATGAAATCGTTGCCTCCAAAAAATTATACGGCGGCACCGCCAACCAATTGGGGTTGAGCTTCAGCCGATCATTCGGATGGAAAACCAATTTCGTTGACCCAACCAACCCGGACAATTTCCGCGCCGCCATCACCGAGCGCACGCGCGCGATTTTCGTTGAAACATTGTCAAACCCGGAAGGCGTCATTGTCGATCTGGAAGCCATTGCCAAAATCGCCGACCACGCGGGCATTCCCCTGATCGTCGATAACACCATTGCCACACCATATTTGTGCCGCCCGTTTGAATATGGCGCATCGATCATCGTGCATTCCACCACCAAATTCCTGAACGGCCAGGGCAACGCCATGGGCGGATGCGTGGTTGATGGTGGCAAATTTGACTGGATGAAACATGCCGATAAATTCCCGGCCCTCACCCAACCGGACAAAGGCTATAACGGCATTGTCTTCGCCAAAGAATTCCCGACCATGCCCGTGGCCATTCACAACCACGCCGTGGGCCTGCGTGATTTAGGGATGAACCAACAACCGATGAACGCATGGATCACCATGAACGGCATCGAAACCCTCGCTTTGCGCATGGAACGCCATTGCACGAATGCGATCAAGGTCGCCGAATTTTTGGCAAACCACGCCAAGGTGGCCAAGGTCAACCACTCCGCCCTGCCCTCCAGCCCATACAATACACTCGCGAAAAAATATCTGCGCAATGGTTGGGGTGGTTCCGTTTTCACCTTCGCTGTGAAAGACGGCGTAGATGCTGGCAAAGCCGTCCAATCCACAAAATTGTTCAGCCACCTCGCCAACATCGGCGACACCCGCAGCCTGATCATCCACCCCGCCTCCACCACCCACGCCCAAATGACCCCCGACCAACAAAAAGGCGCCGGCGTTGGACCGGAAGTGGTCCGCCTGTCGATTGGGATTGAGAGCGTTGAGGATATTATTGAGGATTTGAATCAGGCGTTGGCAAACGCCTGATGGCATTAGAAAAAAGAAAAACGCCCGTCAGATAGGCGGGCGTTTTTCTTTAACAATAATGATTGTTTATACGCGTACAGAAAAAAGCTTCATCCACTCACCAAAACAAATCATTCGCCAAATGCAAAAATTAAATGGACGGCGCCCGGCGATTATATCTTCCAGAATCCCTAGACATTCCTCATTCAAAACACCCTTAGAGTTTTTAATTGATTCTTCCAGTTTTCTTCTAAACAGGTCTGGATTCGCTTCTCGTATCCACACCTCTTCAGGCGTAGCAAAGCCAACTTTATCCACACGATCACGAATATCATCAGGAATAGTTCCGCTCATAGAAGCACGCAGAATAAGCTTCGTTACACCATCAAAAATTTTGTAGTCATCTGGCAAGCTCATAGAAAATTCTACCAACCTATAATCTAAAAATGGAACACGGGACTCAATCGAATGCGCCATTGAATCTCGATCCTCCCAATGAAGAAGCATCTGCAAATTTGTGGAGGTCATTTGAGCATTGCAATAATCATAAACTGACCCTTCTTTTCCTCTAAACGGAGAAGTTTGATTCACTTGCAACAAACTCCAGTTAACCCATCCTGGGGCGGGAACTGTACGCCTAGAAAATGAGCGTAAAACATTTTGAAGAAAATATGGAACAATTGCAGACGCCCATTTCTCCAATAAAAATCCATATGAATAGCCAAGATTTTTATGGACTAAAATCATTTCGCGAACCATTTGTTTCCAACGACCCGCTCTAAACAAGCTACCCAAACGAATACCAAGCGCACCGTGATAACCAAATAATTGTTCATCAGCACCCTGTCCGTCCAGCATAACGCGTACATTATTTTTGGCGGCCAGTTCAAAAACACTCCACTGTGCAAATAAACTAGTTGAACCAAAAGGCTCATCTTGATGCCAAGTTAAAGTCGTTGAAACATCAAAAAGATCATCAAGATTAGGACATACAACATGCGGCTCAGCACTTGTTTTATCAACGACCTTTTTGATCCACTTTTCTTCACTAAATTCTTGAACTTGCGAAAGAGCCGAGAACGTCTTTTGTATATTGTTGGAACCACTCTCAAGCAAAATGTCTCTCATGAGACATACAATCGACGAAGAATCAAGCCCCCCTGATAAGCATGACCCCACAGGCACATCCGATCGCAAACGCAAGCGAACAGATTCCTTCAAAATATCTCTAAATTTTGAAGACAATTCATCAAATGAATAACCTGAACTACATTTTTTCTCAATCTTGTACCATCGCCTCAGATCAATACGGCCAAAGTCATTTCTCACACCAAAAGAAACATCAATTTCAGCATAATGCCCAGGAGAGATGTGAAAAACTCGATCAAATAATGTCTCGTCGGTATGATCAGTAACTCCCCATACTAAAAAGTCATAGGCCTTCTGATAATTTAAAACGGCTTCCCAACCAGGGATGGTCGTAAATTGCTTTATTTCAGATGCAAAATAAAAATCCCCCTTCGAAGAAAACCAATAGTAAAGCGGCTTCACTCCAAAGCGATCTCGGGCCAAGAAAACTCTATTCTCAATTCGATCATAGATCGCAAAAGCCCACATTCCATTAAAGCGATTGAGACAGTCCGAACCCCATTCACTATAAGCAGCAAGAATGACTTCTGTGTCCGTTTCAGTAATGAATTTATGCCCTAGAGATTCAAGATCTTTCCGAAGTTCAAGGTAATTATAAATCTCACCATTATAAGTTATCCAATATCTCGCCCCATCATAACACATAGGCTGATGTCCAAATGGAGACAAATCAAGAATTGACAACCGACGATGCCCCAACCCCACGGCAGAATCTATAATATCCGTATTAATGGATCGTGACGGGAACCATTCAGGAACAGGATTACCATGCACTATCGGCGTATCAGTACCAAACAGGACATGGGGTGGCTCATTTCGATTAAAAAAGACATATCCTTCGTCATCAGGCCCCCGATGTTGGATTATCTTTGTTGCCCCATACACAACATTGCTTGATATTTTTTCTGCAGCAATAAAACCAAAAACCCCACACATTTTTATTATCCCTCTGCACTCAAAACCGACAGGGCGTCATCGTACATTCCTTGAGCAATTAGGCGCGGATCATGCCACTTCTCAACATAGTTTCGTCCTCGCGCACCAATCACAGAAAGATCGCCTCTACGGACAGTCAGAAAAGATTTAAGTACGTCATAAATTGTATCTGGCGTTGCATTTATTATTGGAATTTCACGGCGCATAGGATCCGGCAACAGTCGCAAATCATCCTCCCTCAGATAACTTATAACCGGACATCCCAAGGCCATCAATTCGACAGCTAACCCACCATAAAACCCTGCTAAAAGCTGATCGACAAGAATATCGGCAGATTCATATATCTCTCGAGCCTCTTTATTTGATACACCCTCAACCAAAGTGAAATGAAATGGTATTCCTTCCGCCTCCAAACGATTGAGCGCATCAATAACAAAATCAGACCCCTTAACTTTCCTATTGCTGGGCGCATGCACAATATGAAGAGGTTTCGCCCGGTCAATCCAAGTTCTATTGGGCAGCATCCAGTCTCGCGGATCAACGCTTGCATAAGGAATAAACTTTGATCTCGGCGGCAATACTTTTAGGAGATCAGGATTAACTGCATAAATAAAATGTGCATACCGATCAAAAGTAGCTATTTTTCTGCGCTTATACCTATCACTAGCGTCTGTGTAATAATTTTTATCAACATAATGGCAAAAATGGATTGGATATTCACGTCGGCAAAAATCACCCTGACGGGCATCATCGCCTTGATAAGTAACGGTGACAACCTTCCCAATAAAACGCGCGATTTTTAGATCGATCATGTCAACCCAACGTGCGTATGCATTGTTGTATAGCCAGACCTTCCAACCCGCATACTTTCCCGTTTTGTTCATTAAAATTGTAGGCGCCAACGTCTCACCAAAATTATAATGAATAACATCGTAACTCATTAAGATTCGCACAATACAAATCCACCGCCTCACTTCGTTTTCAATTAGAGGCGCGCTAACTTTATAAACAATTTCATCGGCTGGATAATCAAGATAAGTTGAAGATAGGCATATTGACTTACTATCAAGACCCAACTCTCGCTCAGCTCTAGAAAGGCCCTGGGGGTTACCTCCAACCATTGTCGGGCAATGGACAACCTTCACTTTACGCCCCTGCGCTTTAAACAAGCTGCTTAAGCCCGTCTCTTAATGAGATAGACGGTTCAACAAGGATTTTTTTCATCAAATCAATATTAGCAATTATATTTTGCCCTTCATCGCCAACCTTCTCAAAGACGGGATCTTTTCCAATTACGGCCCCCGCCATCATTGCGATATCGCGCAAAGAGAAAGATTCTGCTCCAGCCATGTTGAAAGTGGCGCTTTCTTTTATATCCATTATTTTTTCTAACGCGACGACAGCATCAGAAACATGTATTGGATTTATTGAGATCCCGCGTTCACCTTGCAACTGAATTGCACGCCCATCACGCACGCTATCAACCAAACGTGGTATCAACATTGATCGTTTTTGTTCTGGACCGTAAATAAAGAAAAATCTGACAATGTTTACGATCATACACTGAGCGTAATTTTCTACCAAAATCTCACTGCATAGCTTACTACCCAGATAATAACCTAGCTTGCCATGAGATGTTATCGGTGAGTTCTCATGAAACGCTTGGTTTCCTGTGCCATACACACCGCCAGACGACGCATAAACAAAATGCTTTGCGCTTACTCTTTTTGCAAAATCAAGAAGGCGCGCAGTAGAGTCGACATTAACACGGAAAATATCCATGGCCTTGTCCGGAAAGTTCCTAAAATTCTCCGATTGAGCCAGATGGAAAATCACATCAATATCACGAGGCAAAGAAGCATCACTCCACTCGCCACCCAAATCTATTTTATGATACTCAACGTTACTCAAAGGGTTTTCCGGCATAGCTCGAACGACGGCATGAACAGAGTTTCGATCACTCAATCTTTGCGCCAAACGACGCCCTAAAAGGCCATTCGCTCCAGTTACAAGTACTTTCATCAGCTTTTCCCTACTGTAGCCCCTTACTTTAATAGCAAAGGTTGTCCAATCAATCCCTTAGCAATAGGGCCAAAAACATTGGCTATCGCCCCGATTGAATGATGCCTTAGCACGTAGTTACGGCCCCGCATCCCAATATTTACTATTTCATCTCTATCTTGATACAGCGTTCTCAATGTTTTTTTGATTGTTAGTGGCGTTGCTTGAATAAGCGGGATTTTTTCATCTGGCATATAAAGATTGCTCGCCCTATATAAATCTTCCAAATCTTGACGATGATAGCAAACAACCGGCTTTTCTAATGCCATAGCCTCAATTGCGAACATTGCATACCATCCAACAATCAGCTGATCCACCACCACATCACAGGAACGTATAAGTTCGCGGATCTCATGATTAGGACGCTTCTCAACCAAGATCAGTTCAATATCACACCCCTCCTTCTTAAGCTCCTCGACAGCCTGTATTACATGAGCCGTACCTTTAATGGCGCGGTGATTCGGAGCATGAAGAACAGAAAATGTTTTTCTGGGAACGAGCGATCTCGCAGATAGATCTGGATTTATTTTCCATTCACTTTCATCAATTGAGAAGTGAGAAATCATCAAAGTATCCCAATGGTGCATATAATCGACCCACTCACAGCCCCCTACAACATGGTCACCATAGGATGTCCATAAATCAATTTTATCCGCAATTCTCTTCCTAGTTCTTTTGTGCAGAGGATAATCTTTTGACATCGCATCTTTGAACAAAAGATTTTGAGATCTGGACATGTCCTGCACATCCGCGCCATAAGCAAGAACAAGAGTCTTCACCTTAGCCAACGAAAGGATAAAGGGCTCTACACGCCAAAGCAAAAATGTATTAGATACCCCTAGAACACAGCCATTAAAATAAATGACCACACACCGATACCTAAACAGAACAAAAGCCGCAAAACGCAGAGCATTTAAACGCCTACCTATTTTAGGTATCTTTACTAATGGATGGATATCAGCCCTAACATCAAAATTACTCGTGATATGCCACACTTGATTTACAAATGTTTCTGCAGTGTACCCGCAATTTTGAAAAACTTTTTTATGATAGATGTTGTTAACAAGGGGCAGTGGCCCGAGCCCCACATCAACCTTCTTGGCTTTGAATCTAGCAGCAATTGCCAAAACAACCAAAATCAGAATGACAAATGGTTCGGACAAAAAAGTGACAAACTTCACAAAACTACGCGGCATAATCGGCACCTTCTGCAGAATAGAATAAGTTTATAAAGTCATCATCTTTCATTGGAAAATATTGCCACTGAAAACGTGCCATATTTTCTTCTGTGACTTTTCCTATTGGGAAATAGAATTTTTTTCTTTCAGATATCAGAGGTACGTCAATGACATGCGCATACCATTCACGAAGAAACTCCTTGGACAGAAGACGAGCCTCAACCCAAAAACCGTAATTATAATCCTTGGTTATGAAATCTTTACATCCCGCATGCCCAGGAAGTTCATACAAAGTAACATCAGCGACACCAAGGCTGATCAAATCGTAAAGAGAAAGAAAATCATTACCTTTTTTATAAAGCATATTAAAGCTGGGATCGTAGGCAATCCATTCCATACCTAAATACACTTCGAGTAATGTGTGCCCATCATCCTGCCCTCCCCACCCATCTTGCGAAACAGAAGCAACCAGACGCGCTTTATGCCCTAATTCAGAAAGAACAAATAACGCGAACTTTGAAAGTTCGCCACAGGTACATGAAACAGTCCGATTCCTTGCCTTTTTATAAAGAGATATTTCAGTTTGCCCAACATCAGCATTCCCATAGCACCAAATATATCCCGCCATTTTAAAGAACGACGTCACACCACCAGAACAGACTAACCTCTGCTCTAAAATCTCACCTAACTTGTAAAAGCGGTATACACCATCTTGGCGTAGGTCAAATGTATTGCCTTCAAGTGAGATGAAGCTAGGTTCCTGAATTAAATTTTCCGAGAGTCCTTTTGCTCCCCCTCCCTGAACGGGCGAGATGGCTTGTACTTTCCCATCATAACAACGGTATGCATAAAGTTTATTGTGCTCTTTATTCACATACGGGTTTTTAAGTGGGAAATATCTCCAGCGTAATCGCCATAAAAACCTAATAAAGTGACGTAGATATGCTGTAATCATCTAATCAACACGAAGGGTGATTTAACGGCACGCATGAAAACTTCTTTCCCAAGAGTAAACCTAAGATAAGTAAGATAAACTCCTGCCAGAAAAACAGTAGACCAGCACGCTTGATAGAAAGCAGATAGAGTTCCAACTTCTCCTGGCGCATACAAAAACAAGAAGGCAATTGTTGCCACAGCTATACCGATAGTAACGCCCCATGAAAGAGGAAGGTTTTTAAAAACCACGCGGCCAGCCAATATCCAAGAGGTTAGAATGAATGCCTCTGAGGCAACGGTGCCAATAACAGCACCAACGACGCCAATCTTAGGTATCATAATTAAACCAATGCACAGATTTATCAGAAATCCAAATATGTACACGATCATTTGAACTTTCGGACGATCAGCAATGAGAATAGAGGCAATAGCTATGCGCGATATAACCGGAAACGCTCCTGCAAGCAGAAGGATAGGAACTAGTTTTGCCGAATCTTCATATACGGCAGGATACGCTATATGAAAAAACCAATCACTCCATATAGCTGCCCCACAAACCATTCCAAAAAAAGTGCCCGCCAAGACATACAGAATGGATTGTAGCTTCTCCAGGTAAAAACTCATATTCTTAGATGCAATCCATTCAAGTAAATGGGGGTCAAACGCCATACCAAACCAAGCGGACAGCATCATACCAACCCCACCCACCGATAAAGCCAGCTGCAAAATCGCTACGTCATCAACACCCAGGAAAAATCCGACAAGAATTCTATCCGTAACAGTAGTTAAAGAATAAATCATTGCTGCAGGAGCAAGAAACAAACCGTAGCGCAACATTTTTTTAGCCAACGGCACAGAAAAATTTTTCTTAAAGTATGGCCAAAGATGAGCCTTATTCATAACATAAACAGCATATAAGAGTGCCATATACTGCATAAAACACCCCAATCCCAACGAAGCCAAGAGTCTGTTAGGCTGATCTACACTCAGCAAAAGAGGCAAACATAGCAACGCCGGTAAAATGCGTGACAACAATGTAATTTGAATAAATAGCTTTGTATTTCTCATAAATCGAAGCAAATACAAAAACCAATACAAAAGGCCCGACGGCAGAATGGACGCAACAAACAATGTCAACTCAAGTTTAGAAACAGCAGCATACTGCGCAAGCCACGCACCACACAATCCAACTACGGCAAAAATCGCCCACAATATAAATGTAAAGAAATTACTTAAACATGTTGCAGTAGTTAACATGACGTATTCATCGTCGGGATTATTACTTCGCGATTTAAAGTATGGATAGGAACAGTCCATTCCTCCGTACTGCAAAAGCGCTAACGGTGCCCATACTGCAGACAATAGTGGACTCGCACCATATTGTGACAGCGTCAGCAATCGCGTTGTAATCGGCGATGTAATTAACCCAATTGTACGCCCAAGGAGATCTATCAGACCGTATGATACAATATCTCGGCCAAGCTTAGACATATCAGCGTTTCTCGATCACAAACTCAAGAATGCTAGGTAAACCATAATAATATTCTGGGTAAGCTGGCTGAGGTAATGTTACTTCAGAATTAAGATTAATCGCCCCCTCTCCTCCCGACGCTATAATATCAAAGCCTCGCTCTTTTATAAGAGTCTCCAACCAACGGCGGCGCACAATTATCTTATCAGTCTTTCCAAGCAATGTTCTCGCCGCCATAGATAGAACGGAACGGATCATGCTTAAGTTACGTTTCTTTAGACCACGATCAATCAAAAGATGAGCATACCATCCCACCATATTTGCGTTAATGTAAGCACGCCCACCCTTCTTTAAAAGACGATAAAATTCATCCAATGTTTTATCCATGCGGCCAAACATAAAAGACCCATAGCAAAACACACCATCAAATGCTTCTGACGGGAAGTCCATTTTCTCCATTGAAGCATAAACAAAGCGCGTTTGTGGGTGCCCCATGGAAGAAGACAAATCGTTTGCAAACAATAACCGCCCCACATTCATGTCGATGCCGGTAGCTTGCTTATTTAATGCAGCCAATGCAACTGACCACTGCCCCATTCCGCAGGCTACATCTAAAACAGAATCCATTCCGGAAAATCCGATGGCTCGCAATCGATCCTCATAATATTTAACCGTCTTGATACCGGTAAATTCTATTTCAAAGAAACTCTTTTCATATGGTGACAATGCATCCCAAGTGTCCCATTTAATATTCCATCCAGCACTTTCTGCTCTTGCTTTTACATCATCTTTTATCATGTAAGGCACAACGTTTGACACGGGGCAGTTCCTTTTATTTTTCTGTAACGGTTATGGAGTAGCGGCCAGTTTCATCCGGCCCATTTACAACGTACGGCAGATCGGTTTCTTTATAGCGAACAACAGCCGAAACAGTTGGATCAATATAAAGTGTGAGGTGATTAAAATAGGAAGATGGATTGCTCACATTATCCTTTGTAATAATTTTGTATATACCGTCATTATTGTAAACAATATCCACTGTTTCAATCATGGAAACATAGTTCAAAAAATCGATCAGCCTTGCTACCCAGAGGCGACCAGCATTAAATTCATCTTTGATTTTATAAAATGGAGACAAAAAAAGTTCTTTACGCTGCGTGATAGAATCAGTTGTCGCTGCTACACATTTTCCAGACAAACGATGCAAGACACCAAGATGCTGATAAAGAACAACACCAAATTTTTCATTATAAAAATGATCCCAATTGATCTGTTCAACTTGGTGCTTCAAAGAAGAGAAATTGGGCGCATTCTGCCCTGTCGATCGGAAGCGCATAAATCCTTTGAAGGAGCGCCCATCGCGTAGGCTAATATTATGAACGAGACTACGTGGTGTAACTTGGTAAATTTTTAGAAAAATTTTTATTTTTTCTTTTATAGCCGCGCGAATGCCATCAATGGACCATTTATTTCTTTGCAAAGGTAGATTCAGTTGCGTTGTCATAGAATCTGTCCATACATACTTTATCCCATGATCGGCCATCAAATCGGCATGGTATGCAATAGATTCTTGTCGATCTCCCTGGTGATAATCAGCATCAATGCCAATATTCTGAATATTCTCCGAACCGCCATGATTAGTGAAGATTGGAATAACCAATCCGTTGTCTTTTAAAATGTTGAAACACCGCACCGCATGTTCACGAGAAAAACCACCACTATTATCAAAATCACCATACGCATGAATCGTATCAATATATCCACATCGAATATATTCTATAATTTCTGTAGCGTGGTCCGATGGGGAGGAATCAAATTTTTCTCCATCAAAATAAGAGAAATTATAATGGTTTGCTGAATAAAAGAACAAACTCGATGTAACAGGAATCCCCAATCCCATTCCAAGAGGGGTCATTTCGCTGCCATTTAAAAACGCCATAAGAGTTTTAAAAAAATCAAAACTCATGAATTCAGCGTCGTTTGATATGGCAAGTCCAGATTTAAACGGATACGGCCAAGCCCGTAATCGCTGGGACTTCAGGTTAATTTTATAGAATGCGTGAGCCAAAACCTAACCTATTCTCTTGCGAAGCTTATCGATAAAATTTGATACAACCACCTTCTCTGCATGGTTCCTATTATACCAGTGCAACATTTCTAAACCTGATTTTTCTAAATCCACACGCCCATCAAGGATTTCTTCTAATGCCATTTGAATGCCTTCAACAGAATCAACGTTGATGACAGGTGGGGCTTCCCATTTCTTATTATTGAAAGCGTCAACATCAATGGACATCATAACAGGCGTCGCACAACTCATTGCTTCGATAGCGACCGCGCCATAACTACCAAATAAAAATTGATCCACAACAATATCAACATACATAAACAGCTTGAAAAGAATCGGCTTTGATACAGAAAATGGAAGAAAGGTACATATATTGTTTGGCGCGGATTTTTTGACGTCGTTGTAATTCTGCCCCCAACCTGAAAAAATAAAATGAATTTTCTGAATATCATTTTTTTCAATTTTAGATATTGCATCGAGCAGAAGATCTGTACCCTTCCAAAAAAAATCTATACGAGATGGAATAAAAACATAATAATCCGCACTCGGAATAGAGATTCCGTACTGCGCCATATACTCTATAAGATTTTTATGCCTTTCTGTCTTTGATAAGCGAGGAGGACGGTCAAGCAGTGGCAGAGGAAGATGCTCCAACGCATAAGGAACTACACCTTGATTTCCACCCACACCTTTAGGATCATGCGTACCAATCCACAAACAATCGTCGAAAGCTGTTTTTAGATAAAAACGCATAATAAAATTAGACATTTTTCCGCGTAGAGAGTTGGCTTTCGAAGGTGAAAGCCCTGACGCCAGCCGTATGTCGCCACCGTGCGGCCAAATTACGTATGGAATACCAGATGCCCAAGCAAGCACCTCAGCCTCAACACCACAGACATACAATGCATCACACTTCCTCATCTCCGCTATAACAGAAGATCTGTGACCTACCCTAGATATATAGATACTTTCCAATATTTTTCCGAGAACCATGCGACGCAATGACGTTCTATTCTGAGAGTCTTTAACGGATGGCGCCTTAGGCATTACAACCCAATCCGGTTTAGTCCATCCCAATTTATTCTCAAGCGACAACCATTCATCATAGCCCCACACTTTGTGAACATGGTCATACGGCATAAGAAACTCAACGTCTTCCCACACAGGCTGACTGAACGGGAATGTATCGTACTGATCTCTTATATAAACGGCGTCATAGCCTTGATTCGTTAGAGCTCGCGCCATTACATAAGAGGCGTTCGCCATGCCCCCATACAGACCTATTTTCACGCTCCGTACTCCAGGCATTCTTCATTATTAAAATTACTTATAAAACATTCTATGTCCATATCACTGCCGTCGACAGAAATTGATAGCATTTGATATACGCTGCCGTGGCCACAATTTACAAAAATCTCATTATCTTTTGAAAAAATTTTACCTGGAACGGAATCGTCAAAACAGTTTTTTTCAGATGGAGCACCTGCCCAAATAGTAATTTTTTTTCCGCGATTAAACGTAAACGCTCCAGGGTAAGGTTTCGTTTGAGCGCGCACAAAATTATGTATTGCATTGACATCCTGATCCCAATTAATCAGACCATCAGATGGCGACCGTTGTGGGAAAGTTGTTCTATTCGTATCGTCTTGCACTATAAAATTAGCCGTACCGCCCGCTAGTTCTGGCAGAGCTTTTTGGAGCAATTCAATTCCGATACTTTCTATCCGATCATATAACGTTGCAATAGTATCATCTTTATAAATATCTGTTCTTCCCTGGCCCAAAATTGGGCCGCTGTCTACACCATCATCAAATTGAAATAGGGTTATTCCTGTTTCCTTTTCACCATTAATCATTGCCCATACTAATGGCGCACCGCCACTATAAGAGGGCAACAAAGATGCATGAAGGCCATATGCTGGAGCAAGATCACGCCACTTTCGTGGCAATATATGATACCAACCGCTTACAATAAAAATATCCGGTGCCCATTGTTGCACGCATGAAAATAAATTTTCATCTTTCATGCCCGCCGAGATAGTTTCTAAAGGCAAGTTATTTTTCTTACACAGATCGGCGACGTTTGCATAAAGAACATTTGTAACACCGTCCTTATTATAAGAAATAGAAAATTTTTGTGGTGCTGTAACAACACCGACTACATTGACAGCACTAATCTGCAATATTGTTTCTAGGCACCTTTGTCCAAATTTACTTGCACCAATAAAAACAACGTTCATATCTATGCTACTTTCGAAAAGCGTCCGCTATAGCAAGCTTCTTCCTCATGGAAAGATAAGGTATGCAGCTTGTTAGTCGAGACAAGGTTTTGAACCTCTTCCTTACTAAAACGTCGGGCATTACTAGGACTATACCAATCGTAATTGGTAATAACCGAAGTATCCTGCCCCATGTCTTCATTCCAATAGCACTTTAAAAAATTCCAATACACAAACCGTTGTATATCAATTTCCCCACCTTTGATCCCTAAAGCCGGTATGGCAGGTGCATCAAAGGATACATTCAAGGCCGACAATCTCTTCCCAAGCTCCGTCAATTGTTCAGACATTTCCATTAGGGAATCATGCGTCATATTCGCGCAATGATTTCTAAAAAAATCATCTACCAGCTCTCTTGGCAATGCTTTCTTTGCGTAAAAATAGCAAGAGAATTGACCGTCAGGCTTTGTAACACGCGACAACTCAGCGAATGTTTTTTCCGGGTTTTCTGTATGCATAATGACCTGATCACAGCTCACATAGTCAATACTTCCCTCTTTAAAGATTCTTTCAGCAATGTCTGCCTGCAAGAAAAATAGATTATCTATACCCTTATATGTTTCTGCTGCCAGCTTTGCCGTTTCAGAAAAATCGATTCCGACCACGATAGAGTTTGGAGACAATTCAGCAAACCAAGCAGCTTTGTAACCCATGCCGCAACCAGCATCATAGATATACTTTTTTGTACTTAAGAAATCTGCAAACTCCCACTCAGAAGAAAATCCATAAAGATCCAAATACCATTTCTTCTGCATAGAGAACCATTTTTCTTTCTCACCGCTATCGTTGTATCCAAGCCATTTTTTTGAAAATGCTTCGTTCGTGCTATTTTGATTCACAAATTCTGATTGGCTCGAGAAACTAGAGAAGTTCTGATCTTTCACAAACCTCTCTGGACTTTCAAGAATCGCTAATACATCTTGCGTGAATTTTTTTTTACTCATAGTGCGCCCTCTTGAATTTCTAACCAAGTTTCAAAATTTAGCAGTGACCAAATAAGAAGTCGTTTATTTTGCACCCCCTCTAAATGATCATTAACCTGCATACGTATGGTAGGCTCATCTAAAAGATCATAAATACGCGCTCTTCCATCCAGAAGTTTTCTTTTTACAAACTCAATACTTTCACCCTTAAACCAGCTAGCGTCTGGAGCTGAAAATCCTTGCTTCTCTGCAGCGGTGATATCATCAGGAATGTACTTCTTCATAACATCCCGAACGATCTGCTTTCCGTCTTTTGTTTTCTCGAAATATTTCTTGGTTTTATTTCCGGGATCATTTTCGTTAATTCGCACGACATCAGCCAAATTGTTTAACTTCAAATGCACAGGGCATCGCATTGCAAAATCGACAAGGTCATTGTCCAAGAATGGAACACGACTTTCCAGAGAATGCGCCATAGACAATTTATCCTCCACTACCAGCAACCCATGCAGGAAAGTTTTGGCTTCAAAATATAAAGAATGGTTGATGTAATCTTCAGGAGTTTTTAATTCATTTTTATGGTTTTTGAAAACATCACGAAAAATATCGCGGGTCCAGACATGCTCAACATCTTTCCAGACCGGTGCGAATACTTGCTTCAGTTGACTGTTAGGAATCAACCGCTGCCAAAACATGTAATATTTATCGGTATAATCCATAAAATTATCGTTCACCACAGCACGATAATATCGCCACGGATACCCACCGAACATCTCATCACCACCAGCACCGCTTAAAACGACTTTCACGAATTTAGACGCCAGCTGTGCGGCGTAATAGTTCGGGTAGCTCTGCCCCACACGAGGCTCTTCTAGGTGCCAGGCCAGTTTGGACATACACCGTTCCATGTCCCCGGCTTTCAAAACCATCTCGTAATGTTCGGTTTTGAATTTATACGACATAAACTCCGCGCGGACACGTTCATCGTATGCGAGCTCTATACCGGATGCTGAATTCAGATCAAAACCACACGTGAATGTTTTAATGTATGGATATTCTTTCGCTGCAATTGCAGTAATTGAACCGGAATCCATGCCACCACTGAGGTAGCATCCCAGCTCAACGTCTGTCATCAACTGACGTTTCACAGCCTGCTGGAACAGACGATCTAGCTCTTCGCGGTATTCTCCATCGCTAGCGGGATTTTCAGGTTCGGAGAAGTGAAAATCCCAATATTGCGTCAATTGCAACTCTGGATTTTTTTTCTTCATATCAACGATAGCGTAATGCCCGGCCGGAAGGATTTTAACATCCTGCAGCAAAGTCTGATCCGTAAAGATATTCTGAAATGTGAAATATTCCAGCAATGCGGGCTTATTCAGATGACGCTGGAATTCTTTATTCGCTGTAATGGCTTTTTGTTCAGAACCAAAAGCCAACATATTGCCCTGACGCGCGTAATAAATTGGCTTCACACCAAAACGATCCCGGGCCAGCAGTAAGGTTTTTTCTTTGCGATCCCATAGCGCAAAGGCGAACATACCATTCAAACGCTCCAGCGCTTTCACACCCCATTCTGCATAGGCATAAAGCAACACTTCGGTATCGGTTTTCGAGCGGAACCAATAGCCCTTGGATTCCAGCTCGGCACGTAACTCCATAAAGTTATAAATTTCGCCGTTAAAAGAAATCACATAGCGGTGATCAGCAGACACCATTGGTTGGTGCCCAGCCGGGGAAAGATCGATAATAGCCAGACGTCGGTGGCCAAGACCAATATTCTCTTCTACCCACTGCCCTTCTCCATCCGGACCACGATGCGAAATAATATCCGTCATACGTTTTATGGTCACCGGTGAAACCGGTGTTTTGTCTAGATAGAGAAGCCCCGCTACACCGCACATCTTATGCCACCGCTTTCAATGTTTCGACGACGTAGTGATAATCTTCTTCTGTCATCCGGTTGTGCAATGGAATAGCCATCGTATTATCATTGCAATCCTGTGCCCCCGGGAAATCCGTTGGTTTCAAATCGAAACGATCACGATAATATCCCAACATGTGCACCGCATGCGTTCCCGGACGCGTTGCAATCCCCATATCCATCAAATGTTGCATGATGTCGTTACGCGGACGCGGGGCCTTTGTCGCATCGACATAAGTCACATACGCCTGCCAGCCGTGTCGGCATGCGTTGTCCGTCTTTGGCGTACGCAACCATGGAATATCGCGCAAGGCGTTATTGTAATAATCGGCCCATCGGGATCGTTCATCGATAAACTTGTCCAGCTTTGACAGCTGGACAAGTCCGACAGCACCTTGCAAATCCGTCATGCGGTAATTGAAGCCCAGCAGATTGAAATCGGGCAACAAATACGGGCGCGGACCGCGATGGCGTTGTTCTTCAGAAACAGATGCCCCATGATTGCGCATTTGATCCATGACTTCAGCCAGAACAGAGTCATTGGTTGTAACCATTCCACCTTCGCCGGTTGTAACCGATTTTCGTGGGTGGAAAGAAAAAACGGCAACATCGCCCAAACTGCCTGCCGGGCGGCCTTTCCAATCGGAACCAGCTGCACAGGCCGCATCTTCGATGATTTTTACATGGCCCGGCAACGCCGCACGCAGAGCGTCGATGTCAACACACCGACCAAACAAATGAACGGCAATAACGGCCTTTGTTTTATCGGTTACTTTTGATGCAATCTGGACAATATCCAGATTGTAAGTTTGTGGATCAACATCAACAAAAACGGGCGTCGCATTGCAATACAAAACCACGTTGGCCGTTGCGACCCAAGTAAAAGCCGGAACAATCACCTCGTCCCCCGGGCCAATCCCCAAACCAGCCAATGCCAGATGTAGACCTGTTGTGCAGGACGTTACGGCCAGAGCGTGTTGAACCTGATGGCGTTCCGCAAAAGCTTTTTCAAAGGCCGCAACTTTTGGCCCTTGCGTCAACCAACCTGTCATCAATGGCTCGCGGGCAGCCTGCCACTCTTCTTCCCCGGTCAGAGGAAGAGAGATGGCAATATTCCGTTTTTGCTGGGTCATAATAATTAATCCACCCCGTTGGCTTTGCGCCAATCGATCAGACGTTGAATACCTTCACGCAGTTCAATGTTGTAATTAAACCCGAGATCGTTTGCCGCTTTTTTCGGGCAACCGATACGGTTTTGCACCATACGGCGGGCGTCATCGGCACTATACGGGTTGTATTTGATTTTCAACGGAGAGTCTTTCATCTCCAAAATCAGGCCGCACAGATCACCAATCGTGGTTTGAATACCGGTTCCGACATTATAGAATTGGTCGGTTGCCTCGGATTGCAGAGCCAGAACATTGCAGCGGGCGACATCGTAGACCGACACAAAATCATAAGCCTGCGTTCCGTCACCGTTGATCGTCGGCTGTTCATTCGCAGCGATCTTGTTCAGCAGGATTGGGATGACACCTGTATACGCCGCCGTTTGATCCTGGTGCGGGCCATACACGTTCATGTAACGCAAGCCAACGAAGCTCAGGCCATAGCGATCATGGAAAGCGTGGCACATAGCCTCGCCAGAGATTTTTGTTGCGCCGTAGAAGTTACGGTTGTTAAATGGGTGTTCTTCGGTCATCGGCACTTGCAGTGCATCACCGTAGACAGAAGCGGACGAGGAGTAAACCAGGCGCTCGACTTTATGCTTCACGCATGCCTCAAGAACATTGAATGTTCCTTCGATATTGACGGTAAAGGCCGTGCGCGGGAAATCTTTGCAGTGAAGCAACCACATGGCCGCCGTATGAACGACACCGTGAACACCTTGCATGGCGTGGTCCAGAACGTCCACATCACGAATATCGCCACCATTCGGATACAACGTGCAGCGTGGGTCTTGTAAGTACTCCTCGATATTGCTCAGCTTCCCACGGGCGAAGTTGTCGTAAATCACCACTTCGGCCACATCGGTTTTCAGCAATTCAGCAACAACGTGCGAACCGATAAAACCGGCCCCACCAATCACCAAAATTTTCTTCCCTTTAATGTCCATTTTCAGCTCCTTTGTATGAATTTTGACACGCTACCGCCGTTTGGGTGAATCGAATTCACCCAAAGGCTCGCATTTCTTAGTTCGCCGCCACGCTTTTACGTGTTGGCCGATACAACTTCATGCCGCGACACAATCGCACGCACTTCGCGCCCCAGAATCTGCAACATCAACATGATGCGATCCCGATCTGCAATCTTCAAAATCGTCCCGATGCAATCCTCGAAAGGCCCTTGCGCAATACGTACATTATCACCTTCACGCATTCCATCATCCACAGGAATAGTGCACCCATCCTCTGCTGCACGACTACGGAGTGCGTCAATGAATCCATGCGCGATCGTTTGCGGCTTATTGTTTTGACACAGAAGATTTCGCACACCGAACGTGCCGTTAATGGCGCGCCACGGCTGCTCTTCAATATCCATCCGCACGAACATATAGCCCGGGAACAATGGACGCTGCACATTTTCAACCCGACGTGCATGACGGCGAATTTTCTGGATACACGGCAACCACACATCATACCCCTGGCGGCGCAGATGCGATTGCGCACGAAATTCCTGATTAGGCTGCGTCTGGATAACGAACCAATTGGTCATGCCACGCATCCTTCATCATGGGCACGGATCAATTCATCACGATCCGGCGTAATGCGCAGTAGCGCCGGCCACAGAATGACAGTGCCAGGATATGTTTGACGTAAATGTTCAAACGTATCTTGCGGATTGGCTGCGTCCGTTATTATGATCGCATCAACATCGTGCCCAGCCAGATCGCGGACGACGCGAACACCAGAGACCTCATTGCGATCTGTTATAGCATCAAGGATAACCAGGCTTTTTATATCCTGGCCCAGCGTCGACAAAATGGCAATTTCCGCCAATTCGCCCGCACCGACCAGAGCAAAGCGACTTCTGCCTTGGCGCAGAGCGCTTTCAAAAACGTCCACATATTGCGCGCGCGCCTGACGCAGAAAATCAATTGAGGATTCCAGATACGCAGCGACCAGTCGGCTTTTCTCGGTAAATCCCTGGGGCGTCAGATAATAGGCATAGCGTTTGTACGGCGCACGACGCACCTTCACATATCCCTTGTTCACGGCCCGCTTCAACAAGGCATTGATCAACCCAACCGAAACACCTATACGCTGTTTCAGGGTCATCTGGGTCACAACCTCCCCCCGCTCAATAGCGGTCAGGAAGTCCAACTCGGCTTTCAATTTCATATGCTCGGACATGGCTACGCCATCGCCTTTTCACTGAACAAAACCGGGGGTTAAATCGGTGGGCATACTACGCCCCAGGGAGGGGTGGGTTCAACAATATTCACACCGTGAATTTAGACCATCCCCACCCCATCACTATAAATTATGGAAATATTGACGTTGGCGGAATTTCAAGGCTTTATCTGAGACTTAAGGCCCGCTCAAAAGGATTAGAGACGGAATGGAAAAAATCGATGTTCTGATTATCGGTGCCGGCGTGGTTGGGCTGGCCGTGGGCCGGGCGCTGAGCCTTGCCGGACGAGAGGTCGTTGTGGCCGAATCCGAGGCCATGATCGGGTCGGTCACCAGTGCCCGGAATTCGGGTGTGATCCATGCCGGGATCTATTACCCCACCGGCTCAAACAAAGCCCGCCTCTGCGTGCGGGGGAAAGACCTGCTCTATGCCTATGCCCGCGACAGGCATGTTCCGTATAAAAATTGCGGCAAGATGATTGTTGCCTGCGTCCCAGAAGATTTTGCCAAAATCGAAAATATCTGCGAACGGGCCAAGGCCAATGGTGTTCATGATTTAACACCGATCACACGCGATGAGGCATTGGCGATGGAACCAGAGCTGGCCTGCCTGGGCGGGGTCATGTCGCCATCAACTGGCATCATCGACATTCATATTCTGATGCAGGAATTTCAGGCCGATATTGAGAATAATGGCGGCTTCGTCGCTCTACGCAACGGCATCACAGGCGGGCATGTCACAGCAGATGGAATTATAATCGAGCTGCAGGGCGCCGAGCCCGTTCTGGCAAAAACAATCATCAATGCCGCGGGCCTGTCGGCACAATCTGTCGCACGCATGATTGCCGGGCTGAATCAAAATACAATCCCGCCACGCCATGTGGCAAAGGGAAATTATTTTTCCGTTTCCGGTCCCGCGCCATTCTCACGATTGGTTTATCCTGTGCCCGTCCCCGGCGGGCTTGGCGCGCACTTCACCATGAATATTGCAGGCGAGAGCCAGTTTGGTCCCGATGTCGAATGGCTGGACGCAGACACCAACCATTTCAATTACACGGTTGATCCCGCCCGCGAACCCAATTTCAGAGAGTCTGTCAGCCGTTATTGGCCGGGCGTGATGAATAGAGAACTGATCCCCTCTTATGCGGGTATTCGCCCCAAACTGGTTGGCCCCGGCCAACCCGATGGCGACTTTGTCATTCAGGGGCCGGAAGTGCATGGAATCGCCGGGCTGGTTAATCTGTACGGCATTGAAAGTCCCGGCCTGACATCATCCATGGCGATTGCAGAAGACGTGGCCAAGCTTTTAAGCCAATAAAAAAGGAGCCTTTCGGCTCCCTCAATACCTCATTTTCAAATGGCCGGGGCGACAAGATTTGCGTGCCCGCGGCCCTGCGCTATCGCTCCGGGCTGAACTTTGCGTCTTTGTTTGTCGCAAGTTCAAATCTTCGGAAAGCGCTGTGTTTTAAATGGTCGGGGCGACAAGATTTGAACTTGCGACCCCTTGCACCCCATGCAAGTGCGCTACCGAGCTGCGCCACGCCCCGACATTTAAAAACAGGTGATTTCTATAGCCCGAATGAACGGGAAAGGCAAATCCGAATGCGGGCTTGCCTTGGGGTTTGGCGGATTATTCGCCTTTGCCTTCTGATTTTCCTTCCGGACGGATCAGATCACGCAGATCGCGCAAATCGCCCAACATGGCTTCCAGAATCGCGCGTTGCTTGTCCGTCATCGGCGGAACCGGGCGGCCAACAGTGGGTTGGGCCACAGGAGAAGCCGAAACGGCGGATTGGGCAACGGCTTGCGGCGCGGACGCCGGGCGAACGGCTTCGTTCGCCGGAGCGGACACTTTCGCCGTCGGGGCAACCTTTTCGGCTGCGCCCGTCAGTTCGGCCGCAATCTGCGCACGCCCCTGACCTTTCAGCAATTTCTGAACGCCCTTGATCGTGTAGCCTTCGGTATAGAGAAGATTGTGAATGTGTTTCAGCAACACGACATCTTCCGGACGGTAGTAGCGACGGCCACCACCGCGTTTCAGCGGTTTTACTTGCGTAAACTTGGTTTCCCAGAAGCGCAGGACGTGTTGTTGCACGCCCAGCTCGTCCGCCACTTCGCTGATGGTTCGGAACGCGCCCGCGGCCTTGCTGGCGGATGCTTTTGCATCGCCGCCAAGGGTCGCCTTTGCCGTTTGCGCCTGTGCCGGGGCCATCGGTGTGGTGGCCTCGGTTACGGTGGCGTTAAAATCGGCTGCTTTCTGCGGCGCGGTTCCAGTCATGTCCATCATTCCTGTGTTTTAAGAATACGCTTGGTTATCCCAATCAAGGCGGGCTTCATGCCCCCTTGTTAATCCGATCTTTCAGCACGTGCGAAGCGCGGAAGACCAGCACCTTGCGCGGCAGGATTGGAACCTCAACACCCGTTTTCGGGTTGCGGCCAATCCGCTCGCCCTTCTCCCGGAGGGAGAAGCTGCCGAAGGAGGACAGTTTCACGTTTCCGCCATCGACGAGATTTTTGGAGATTTCTTCCAGCACGGCCTCGACCAGATCGGCCGATTCATTGCGGGACAAACCCACTTGTTCATAGACGGCTTCCGCCAGATCTGCGCGCGTAATTGTACGACCGGTCATCGCAACCTCTTTTGCTTTTGGAGTAAGACAACGATACAGCCCCGCCCAATCCCCGTCAACCGGGTTTGGGGCGAAAAACTGATTCAATTCAAAGGGTAACAGGATTTTGTTAAATCGAGGTTACGGTCATAAAAGGCCCGATTCCCGCCAGAATTACCCCCTGCCCACCCCCAAAAACGGGTCCGGCAAGGCGGCACAGGTGCCTGTGGATATCTTACATCCGGATCAGGGCCGCGCCCCAGGTCAGGCCCGCCCCGAGGGCTTCCAGCATCACCAATTGCCCCGGCTTGATTCGGCCATCTTCCATCCCCTCGGCCAGCGCCAGCGGGATAGAGGCGGCAGAGGTGTTGCCGTGACGATCCACGGTCACGATGACCTGATCCATGCCGACACCCAGCTTCTTGGCCGCGCCTTCCAGAATGCGGACATTGGCCTGGTGCGGGACCAGCCAGTCGATTTGATCCGCCGAAATTTTGTTGCTGTCCAAAACATCACGGACGGCCCCGGCCATTTTATCGACGGCATGGCGGAACACTTCGCGCCCTTCCATGACGATAAAGCCCGCATCCCCCGTCGAGGATACGCCGCCCGATGTTTTCAAAATATCGCAATGGTTGCCATCGGCGTACAAATGCGTGGACAGGATACCGCGATCCGCCGCCGTGCCGGTACCGCCATCATGCGCTTCCAACACCACGGCCCCCGCCCCGTCCCCGAACAGGACGCAGGTCGTGCGGTCTTCCCAATTCAGGATGGAGGACATTTTTTCCGCCCCAATGACCAGCATACGGCGGGCATGGCCCGTGCGCATCATGCTGTCGGCCACGCTGAGAGCATAGAGGAAACCAGAACACACCGCCTGCACATCGAATGTCGGGCCGTGTTTGCAACCCAATGCCGCCTGCACCTTTACCGCGACGGAGGGGAATGTCGTATCCGGTGTGGAGGTGGCAACGATAACACCGTCAATATCCGCGCCGCTCAGGTCCGCATTGATCAGGGCTTCGCGTGCGGCCTTGATGGCCAGATCGGCGGAGGTTTCGCCGTCAGCCGCAATATGGCGTTCACGGATACCGCTGCGCTGGACAATCCATTCATCGGACGTATCGACGATTTTTTCCAGATCGGCGTTGGTCATCACCCGTTCCGGCAGATAGGCGCCACAGCTACGAATAACGGTGCGTGTTGTCATGGGAAATCCAACTTTCAGGAAATGGCCTGCGCGCTGACCGATGAAATGAACGCTTCCTGATTCATAAGCTGTTCAATTTCGTAGGCGACGCGGCGGTTAAATCCGTTTTCGACCAGACCCGCCGCCACGCGAATGGCATTGGCAAAACCAATTTCATCCATGCCGCCATGACTTTTGATGCACACGCCATCCAGACCCAGGAACATGCCGCCATTGTAAAAACGCGGATCGAGGGATTTTTTCAAACGCTTCAATGCCGGCATGGCCAGCAACGCACCCAGTTTTGCCATGGGCGAAGATGTCAGTGCGCGCTTGGTGTAATCGCTGGACATTTTCGCAACGCCCTCGGCCACCTTCAATGCGACGTTGCCGGTAAACCCATCGGTCACAACAACATCAACGGTGCCATAGCCAATGTCATTGCCCTCAACAAAACCGTAATAACGGCCCGGGAATTGTACATTGGCCAGAATGGCGGCGGCGCCACGCACTTGTTCGTGGCCCTTCATATCTTCGGACCCGACATTCAGGATACCAACGGTCGGCGATTCAATGCCCATCACCACACGGGCGTATACAGACCCCAGAACCGCAAACTGCACCAGAATTTCGGCATCGCACGAAATATTCGCGCCCAGATCCAGAACCAGCGTTTTGCCGCGCATGGTGGGAAAGATGCTGGCAATCGCGGGACGCGAAATACCCGGCAGGCTTTTTAAAATCAGTTTCGACATCGCCATCAACGCGCCGGTGTTACCAGCGGAAACAACACTGCCCGCGTCACCGTTCTTCACCGCTTCGATCGCCAGACGCATGCTGGAATCTTTACCGGACCGCACGGCGGCGGATGGCTTTTCATCGTTCGCGATCATTTTTTCAGTGTGATGCACCGTGCAGACGCGGCACAGTTCGGGATACCGGCTTAAAACCGGATTGATGCGGCGTTCATCACCGAAGATGGCGAAATGTACGCCGGGCAAATCCGCGCGGGCCAGTTCGGCCGCCGGAATGACAACGTCGGGACCGAAATCCCCGCCCATGGCATCGAGAGCAATGGTTTGTCTGGTGGACACGCCATTCATCCTTTTGTTGGAAACTCTAATCAGCGCAGATCATAAACGCGAAAAACGGGGAGTAAAAGCCCCCCGTTATCTTCATCCCTTTGATATAAAGGATTGTTTCGCCACCGAAACCAGGCGGATTAACCGCGCGGGTCGATAACCTGTTTGCCCTTGTACGTACCGGACTTCAGGTCAATGTGGTGACGGCGCTTCGGTTCACCCGACGTCGCATCTTCCACCCAGTTGGTGGTGGTCAGCGCATCGTGAGAACGACGCATGCCGCGCTTGGACGGGCTGGTTTTTTTCTTAGGAACGGCCATTTTAAACCCCTCAACTTGGGTAAATTCTGAGATCTCGGTTATTCGAGGTCCGTTGAATACTGGAAAATCCGGGCTCCTGCAAGCAAAAACAATCGGGAACGCGGATATTCCGGATAAATATTATTACCATAATCTCAACCCCTTCCCTCCCCTCAAGGAAGAGGGGGGAATGAAAGGGATAGATTGAACTACTCGCCCTCGCCGCCGTCCCGGCCCTTCAGCTTCTTCAGGGCCTCGAACGGGTTGCGGCGCAAAGGCGATTCGACGACAACGCCCTCCGGCACAATGGTCACGCCGGGGATTTTGTCGGGCACGGCGCCCTCAATCTGCGGGTACGGGTCCAGCCCGAGGGACAGATATTGCCCGACCAGATCACCCAGATCGATCTTGCCATTCACCATCGGCTCCGGATCTTCGCGTTCTTCCATCACCTGAATTTCCGCGTCCACGCCACGCCCCTGCCGTTCATGGCGGGCCTTGTCGAGGGAGATGTATTTTTCCCGGTCGGCGTACCACGCCTCGAAATCCTCAAGAATGTGGGAATGGATCGGGGCGTGCGATACAACGCATTCCTGCGTCACGTCGGCTTTCAACGTGCCCTGAACATGAACCACGGCCTTGTTGTGGCTGGAACGTGTGATATCGATTTCAGCGCTGAGCGCACCGACATCCGTGATACCCATGCGCGCGGCCAGAGCCGCCCGGTCCTTTTCATTCGCTTCGATCGAATAATGGACAGTGCCCAGACCAATGGCGTCCGTATCAACAACAAAGGTCCAGCCCGGCTGTTCGGCTTGCGCCGTACTGCGTTTTTTCATTTACTCAAACTCCGTATTGGGGGAAATCAGGCCACGGCCTGATCTGCTTTTTGCGGCTCGACAATCGGCGCGCGTTGTTTAATGCCTGCGCCCGGTACCGGTGCCCATTCAATATCGCCCTGCATCAGACGGTCAGGGTTCATGGTGTTCAGGGCCGCAACCTGATTGCGGAGATAATCACCCATAATGGCCAGATGGGTCGGATCAACCGTTCCCATCACCGTGCCATACAGGTTGCGTGTCAACGCGTCATCCAAAGACGCCTTATCAATACCGTCCTGATAGGCCTGCATGCGACCGCTGAACGCCTTCATCATACGGCGGACATGTTTGCCCACGCTCAGATCGCCCACGCCCATTTCACGGACCGAACGGTCCATATCCACGAACATGACATCATACAGGGCCTGGGCCAGTTCACGGCCCCCCTGCCCCTGTTTGTTCAGGGCATTGATAACGCAAAAACTATGCAAAAGGATCATGTCAAACCGGCCATCGACCGTGTCCGGCACGCCAAAGCGTTCATAGAAAAAGGGATTCCGCGACCGCACAACCACCCCGGTATAGAGGCGTTCCGCCGTTTGGCGCTGTGGACTGGGTTGTTTTCTGAACCATGAGAACATTGTATCCGACCCTTTTAACCTTTATAAATCAAATCCGTTCACATATTTATATAACATCCGTTGGGATGAAGACCATGAAAAAAACACCGTCGTTCCGCACTCTCGCCATCATGTCGCTGGCCCTTGTTTTTACAGGGATTCTGGCGGCTGGCTGCACCCCCACCGTGGCGGTGCGCGGCAATATTGTTGAGGATTACCGCCTGGCCGAGGTTCAACCCGGCGTCCATACCCGCAGCGATGTGATGCGTTTGCTCGGTTCCCCGACCACGGAAGGCACGTTTGACCCGAACACCTGGTACTATCTGGGCCAGAAAACCGAAAAACGCGGCATTCTGGACCCCGATGTGATCGAGGAAAAGATCGTTGTCGTTCAATTTGACGATACCGGCGTGGTTCAGACGGTCAACAATGTCGACCCGAACCGTCAGGACATCCCGTATGTTCGCGAAAAAACCGAAACATCGGGTAACGAAATGACCGCCCTGCAACAGATGATGGGCAACCTTGGCCGGTTTAACAGCGCCGGATCGCAGGCCGGCGTCGGCAGCCCCGGCAATTAACCCCTGCTCGTCCGCTCCTTGTCATCCCGAACGAACGTGAGGGATCTCACCTTTGCCCAAGATGAGATCCCTCGTCGCTTCGCTCTGTCGGGATGACAAAATGTTTTCTGCTTCAGCCCCGGTTCAACCGCGGCGGCGTGACGTAGTTCTGATTCACGAACACACCCACCAGCTCCACATGCGTGGACCACAAAAACTGGTCTACCACACGCAGATGCGTCAGCTTAAATCCAGCGTCTTTTAAAATTGCCCCATCCCGCGCAAAGGTCGCCGGATTGCACGATACACTCACCACCGTACGCACGTTGGCGTTTGCGATTTCACGCATCTGATCCTTGGCCCCCACGCGCGGCGGGTCGATCACAACGGAATCAAAATCTTTCAATTCCTTGGCCGTCAACGGATCATCCGCCAAATCCCGGTAGTCTGTATCCAGCACGCCGCCCAGTGTGGATGCCACGCGCGACAATGCATCCACCGCCGGACGCCACCCTTCGACCGCAGTGACGTGGCGTTTATCGCGCAGCAAGGCCAGCGCGAATGTTCCACACCCGGCATACAGATCGACAATGTTTTTCGCATCATCAACGCCGGATAAAACAATTTCGGTCAACGCGGCCTGACCATCATCGGTGGCTTGTAAAAACGCGCCAGGTGATGGACGGACCATGTGATCGCCCAATGTCACAGTAAAGGGCGCGCGGTCGGCCACGGGGGTTAATTCTTCCGGCTTGTCAAAGCCGTCCTGCCAATGAATGCGGGCAATATCGTGTTCGTTGGCGAAATCGTACAGCGCCTCCAGAATGGCGAGGCTCGGCCCATCCATCTGCTTTTGTTTCAGCTTGGGTTCTTTTTTGTTCCGGGCCTGACGGTTTTTCTGTGCGTGCTTGTTCTGTGTTTTCTTCCATGGGCGGAAAACCAGATCAACGGCGTCGCCATCCCCTGTCATCATGGTGATGTCCATGCCATGGCCAGATTCCAGCAAGGTCAGCCCCAACGCCCGCAAGGCCGGGACCAGCGCGACAAGGCGCGGTTTTAAAACCAGACAGGTTTGCAGATCCACAATCGACCGGCTGCGCCGTTCATTGAACCCAATCAACACGCGCGGACCGGACCGATACATGGCCATGGTCGCGCGGCGGCGTGTGCCCGGCGCGCTGATAAACGGACCGTCCATCGATTCCGGTTCCAGCCCATGCTGCGCCAGCGCCCGGCGCACGGTATCCATTTTAAAATTGGAATAGCTGGCGCCATCCATATGCTGGATTGCGCACCCGCCACACCGATCATAATGCGGGCATGGCGCGGCAATGCGGTTGGGCGCGGCCTCTAAAACCGCGTCAACGGCACAGAATACGCCATCGGGCTTTTCTTCCTGAACCCGTGCACGCACGGTTTCCCCGGCCAGAACCCCGGATACAAACGCCCGCCGCCCGTCCGGCAGCGTTCCCACCCCGTCGCCTTGCGCGCCAAGGGAGTCAATTTTGATGTCGTATGTCTGTGTGTTTGTGCTCATGGCCGGGGGTTATACAGGAAAAACCAAAAAAGCGGAAACTTTCCTCCCACAAACACGCGTCATACCGGCGAAGGCCGGTATCCATGGGATAGACCGTATGGATACCGGCCTTCGCCGGTATGACGGAAAGGAAAGACGGCAACAAAACCAATAAAAAAGCCCCCGTTTCCGGGGGCTTTTTCTTGGATTTCTGCGGCTTATTAAACGCCAGCCACGAATTTCGCAACGATAGCGACCAGCAGAATGGCCACGATGTTCGCGATTTTGATCAGCGGGTTAACCGCCGGGCCGGCTGTATCCTTGTACGGATCGCCAACGGTGTCGCCGGTTACAGCGGCTTTGTGAGCCTCGGAACCTTTGCCACCGTAGTTGCCTTCTTCGATGAACTTCTTCGCGTTGTCCCATGCGCCGCCACCCGATGTCATCGAGATAGCAACGAACAGGCCAGTCACGATCGTGCCCATCAGCATCGCACCCAGAGCCTGGAAGGCCGGGGTCAGATCGCCGCTGATGAAGTACACAACGAGGAACAGAACAACCGGAGCCAAGATCGGCAGCAGTGACGGAACCATCATTTCCTTGATCGCGGCTTTGGTCAGCAGGTCAACGGCGCGGCCATATTCCGGCTTGCCTGTGCCTTCCATGATGCCCGGGATTTCGCGGAACTGACGACGCACTTCGACAACAACGCTACCAGCCGCACGGCCAACAGCAGTCATCGACATGGCACCGAACAGGTACGGCAACAAACCACCGATAAACAGACCAATCACAACGTACGGGTCTTGCAACGGGAAGGTGATGCCAGCCAGATCCGGCAGGTAGTGCTTGATCTCTTCCGTATAGGCAGCGAACAGCACCAGAGCAGCCAGACCAGCGGAACCGATGGCATAACCCTTGGTCACGGCTTTCGTCGTGTTACCAACGGCATCCAACGCATCCGTCGTCACGCGAACGCTATCCGGCAGTTTGGACATTTCGGCGATACCACCGGCGTTATCCGTGACCGGACCATAGGCATCCAGAGCAACGATCATACCAGCCAGTGACAGCATGGTGGTCGCCGCAATGGCGATACCAAACAAACCAGCAAAGTAGAATGCAACCCAGATACCGATACAGATGATGATCACCGGCAATGCGGTGGCTTCCATCGATACGGCCAGACCTTGGATCACGTTCGTGCCGTGGCCCGTTTCGGAAGCCTTGGCAACCGAACGCACCGGACGGAACGCGGTGGAGGTGTAGTATTCAGTCACCCACACCAGCAAGCCCGTTACAGCCAGACCAGTCAGAACGCACCAGAACAGGCTCATAACCGTCATGGTTTCACCGTTGGCCATTGCAACGTCCTGAACCAGACCGGATTTGAAGAACAGGGCCGCGATCATAATGACCGAGAGAACACCCGTCCAAACCAGACCACGATACAGTGCGCCCATGATGTTCGTGCTGCCGTTCTTCAAGCGAACGAAGAACGTTCCAACGATAGAAGCAACAATACACAACCCACCGATCATCAGCGGCAGCATCATCATCTGACGGGCAACATCTTCGGCGAAGACGCTGGACGCGATCAGCATGGTGGCCACAACGGTCACGGCATAGGTTTCGAACAAGTCGGCGGCCATACCAGCGCAATCGCCTACGTTGTCACCAACGTTGTCAGCGATAACGGCCGGGTTCCGCGGGTCATCCTCGGGGATGCCGGCTTCAACTTTACCAACCAGGTCGGCACCAACGTCCGCACCCTTGGTAAAGATACCACCGCCCAAACGCGCGAAGATCGAGATCAGCGACGCACCGAAGCCCAGACCCACCAGGGCCTCCAGCATCGGACGCAGAGCGATACCGTTATGATCCAGATACCAGGTGTACAATGTCACACCCAGCAGACCCAGACCAACAACCAGCATACCCGTAATCGCACCTGCACGGAACGAAACGCCCAGTGCTTCGTTCAAACCAACTGTCGCGGCTTGTGCCGTACGAACGTTGGCACGAACGGAAATGTTCATACCGATGTAACCAGCAACGCCCGACAGGACCGCACCGATAACAAAGCCGATACCGACATGCATACCCAACAAGAAGGTCAGCAAGACAGCAACGACAACACCGACGATACCAATCGTCGTATATTGACGGTTCAAATAGGCAGCAGCACCTTCCTGAATCGCGGATGCAATTTGTTGCATCCGTTCGTTCCCGGCACTCATCGCCATAACTTTGCGTGTGGCATAGGCACCGTAAATCAGTGCCAACGCGCCGCAACACGCAATCGCGAGATAGATATTGACCATTCCAGATCCCCTTATGGTTCAGGTTCTTTAGTGTTTTTACTTATTAAGTGACCTGCTCTTAATTGCTTAAAAGCGCGAGAAAATTGCACAATTCACAACACAGGCGCAAGGGGTGCGCCGATGCAGTGCCGTAAATAGATGTGTGCAATCGCAGTGCAACATGAAAAAAGGCCCGGAAACCGGGCCTTTGCATATTCCAATAATTCTATGCTGCGGATGCTCAATAAACGCTTACATACTGCGTTGTTGAATCACCTGGATCAGAACATCGTTCACGCCGTCTTCACCCAGCACCTTGTGGCTGACGCGGGTCAGGCGATTTTTCAACGGGCCCACTTGCAACACACCGCTGTTCATCACGGCTTCGTGGCTCAACACACCATACATGTCTTGAATGAATGCGTCTTTCAAACGCGGGGCCAGATGTTCAGCATTTTTCATTGCCTCTTCGTTCGGAACTTCCAGAACGATGACCATGCTCAACACTTGGGACACACCGTTTTTCGTGACCACCGGCAGGATCAGCGGATCAAGCTCAACGAACTTGCTCTCAGCATCTTTGGCATGCCCCTTTTTCTTCGCTGCCTTCGGCGCATGCGCAATCTCGCCCGATGCATCCACCGCCGCTTGCGCCGGTTTTGCAAAGTAGAAGTAGGCACCAGCACCGCCGCCGCCTAACAAAACAAGAGCAAAGATGATAATCAGAAGAGGCTTCATTATTCCCCAAACCCAGTAGATAGTCCCCAGAACTCGAATGCATCAACCCGGCACACAACCCCGTATGCCACGTCGACCCCATGGTTAAGAGTACCCCCTATTCGCTAACATTAGGTTAGAGTCATATTACATTTTATGTAATTTTTATGGGTTTCCGCGACTCCCTATCCCTACGAACATACTGATAAAGCAGTATTTTTTCAACTTGCCTCGCAAAATGACAACCCTAACCCATCCCCGTTGCCCTAAAGAATTTAACATTTTTCTCAGGAAAGACTGATTTTGGACAAATTCCCTACCGCCTGCACGGCGGCTTCTATATAAGTCCGCCCCATGAGCAACCGTATTATTCTCCTGACCGGGGCGGCCGGGTTTGTCGGCCACCATTTTGTTGAACACATCCTGAAAACCACCGATGACACGATCATCGGTGTTGATGCCCTGACCTATGCCGGATCGCTGGAGCGTCTGCGCGATATTCAGATTGATCCGTTCAACCATCCGCGTTTCCGTTATCTGGGATATGATTTCCGCCAACCGGCCGGACAAAATCTGGTGCGTGAATTGCGCGATGTCACGCACGTTCTGCATCTGGGTGCGGAATCGCATGTCGATCATTCCATTTCCGATCCGCTGCGCTTTGTTGAATCGAATGTATTGGGCACGACCAATATTCTGAACCTTGCGCGCGGCCTGCCCAATCTCGAACTGTTTGTCTATTTCTCAACAGATGAAGTGTTCGGCCCGGTGCCGCTGGATGGCGATATGCACGGCCACAGCGAGCTGGACCGCCACAATCCGAAAAACCCCTACGCCGCCAGCAAGAGCGCGGGCGAACAGATGGTTGTGTCGTTTGCCAACACCTATGGCCTGCCCTGTATCATTACGCGCCAGATGAATATTTTTGGCGAACGCCAGCACCCGGAAAAATTCATTCCGAAAGTTGTGCGGTCCGTGATGGATGGCAGTATCGTGCCCATTCACGCCACGCCCGATAAAACACGCGCGGGCAAACGGCATTATATTCACGCGCGCAACGTCGCCGATGCGCATATGTTCCTGCTGAATAAAAAACCGTGGACGGGAACCAACCCGCGTGATGTAGAGGCGTATCACATCGTTGGTGAACAAGAAGTCGATAACCTGACCCTCGCCCACATGATTGCCGATAACGTTGTGGCATTGACTGGCGCGGGTGCGCTTAACCACGAAATGGTTGATTTCCATTCCAGCCGCCCGGGCCATGATTTGCGCTATGCGCTGGATGGATCAAAGATGCGGGACCTCGGCTGGGCCCCGCCGCTGATGTTTGCGGATTCATTGAAGAAGACGATCAACTGGTCGCTGGACCGCCGCGAATGGCTGGACCTTAACGAAGCGCTTTAAACAGCTTGTCCAGAACACCGTTCACCAGCCGGGCTTCGCCCTGCTCGTAAAACGCGTGGGTCACATCCAGATAATCGCTGATGATCACCGGGCCGTCGACATTCGGGCTGTCCGCCATTTCATAGGCCCCGCACAGCATGATGGCATGCAGCAACGGCTCCTTCGGCTTGTCCGTCACCGGGCGGCCGCTGGCATTGGCGATATAGGATTCCATTTCGTTCAGGCGGTCATACACGCCGTTCACGATGGTCGTGAACATCATGCCATCGGGCATCACCATATCCTGACCATCCACGGTTTGCCCGAAACGGTGCAACCGGAACTCGTCAATCACCGCGCGGGCGGATTGATCGTTGGTCATGATTTGATAAACGGCCTGCACCGCGGCCAATCGTGCGGCGGACGCACGGGCTTTGGGGGAACCTTCGGATTTTTTCGGTGATGCTTCTGTACTCATGATGCGGCGGACCATATCGTTAGCAAATGCAAAATTCCAGCTTTTTATACGCCGGATCGTTTTTTCGTTGTCGGCAGTTCCTTTAACTCGCCCAAAAACGCGTTAAAGTCCTGCGGCTGGCAGAAATCCTTATATACCGAGGCATAGCGGATATAGCCAACCTGATCCAACAGGACCAAGGCCCGCATCACATGCTCCCCAATCGTTGCGGACGGGATTTCCGCCTCGCCGGCGCTTTCCAATTGGCGCACGATCTGGTTGGCGGCCTTTTCAATCTGTTCCAGCTCGACCGGGCGTTTGCGCAGGGCAATCTGCATCGACTTGAACACTTTGTCCCGGTCAAACGGTTGTTTCCGGTTGCCGGATTTCAAAACGGTCATTTCGCGCAACTGCACCCGTTCAAACGTCGTAAAACGTTCATCACAGGTCGGGCAGAAGCGACGACGACGGATGGCGGAATTATCCTCCGTCGGGCGGGAGTCTTTTACTTGCGTTTCTTCACAGGCACAAAACGGGCATCGCATGATGACCCCTCCTTCTGTTTTTACTCCGGATAAACCGGGAATTTTTTGCACAGGGCTTCGACGTCGGCGCGCACGGCACGTTCAATATCACCATTTCCATCCGCCCCATTGGTGGCCAGACCATCCAGAACGCGGGCAATCCATTCACCGATCATTAAAAATTCAACTTCGGTAAACCCGCGGGTCGTCCCCGCCGGGGTGCCTAAACGAATGCCCGATGTTACCATCGGTTTTTCCGGGTCAAACGGAATGCCGTTTTTGTTACAAGTCAGGCCCGCCCGGTCCAATGCTTTCTCCGCAATGTTCCCGGTCAGTTTTTTCGGACGCAGGTCAACCAGCATCACATGGCTGTCCGTGCCGCCGGATACGATGTCAAAGCCCTTATCCTGTAACGCAGCGGCCAGAACAATCGCGTTCTTCACAATCTGCTGAGCGTAGGTTTTAAATTCGGGGCGCAGGGCTTCACCAAAAGCCACAGCCTTCGCCGCAATCACATGCATCAACGGCCCGCCCTGAATGCCGGGGAATACGGCTTTGTTGATCAACGTGCCAATTTCTTCGTCATCCGCCAAAATCATGCCGCCGCGCGGACCGCGCAGGGTTTTGTGCGTCGTTGTTGTCACAACATGCGCGTGCTTGATCGGGCTTGGGTACACACCTGCGGCGACCAGACCGGCATAGTGCGCCATATCGACGAACAGATACGCGCCCACCTCGTCCGCGATTTCGCGGAATTTGGCCCAATCAATCGCGCGGGAATAGGCGGAGGCGCCACACACGATCATTTTCGGTTTGTGTTCGTGGGCCAGTTTGCGCACTTCGTCAAAATCAATGCGGTGATCGGTGCCCGATACGCCATAGGACGCAAAATCAAACCATTTGCCGGATTGGTTCAGTTTCATGCCGTGCGTCAAATGCCCGCCATGGTCCAGACGCATGCCCAGAACGCGGTCACCCGGATTCAGCAACGCGAAATATACGGCCTGGTTCGCCTGCGACCCGGAATGGGGCTGCACGTTGGCATAGGCACAGCCGAACAATTGCTTGGCGCGTTCAATCGCCAGTTCCTCGGCCACATCCACAAATTCACAGCCGCCGTAATAGCGTTTATGCGGATAGCCTTCGGCATATTTGTTGGTCAGAACCGACCCCTGCGCTTCCAGCACGGCGCGGGATACGATGTTCTCGCTGGCGATCAGTTCGATGGAGTCGCGTTGCCGCGCCAATTCGCCCTGAATGGCATTGAAAATTTCCGGGTCTTGATCTTTCAATGTTTCCTGCATCTCAAATTCTTTCTTTACCGCTACACCCATTCTTATCTCCTTTTTTCGTCATACCGGCGAAGGCCGGTATCCATACGATCCATCCCATGGACCCCGGCCTTCGCCGGGGTGACGGGTGGTGATTTGATTTAACACTGCCCCAACGCATCGACGCGGGCCTGATGGCGGCCGCCTTCGAATGCGGTGTTTAAAAATTCTTCGACGCAATCAATGGCGACCTGAATGCCAATAATGCGGGCGCCGAGCGCCATCACATTTGCGTCATTATGCTGGCGCGTCAGGCGCGCCATGGTCGCATCCGTGCACAGGCCGCACCGCACCGCCGGAAAACGGTTGGCGGCAATCGCAATACCGTTGCCAGACCCACAAATCACAATGCCCCGTTCCGCCCGGCCATCGGTAATGGCCTGCCCCATGGCTTTGCCGAAATCGGCATAGCTGACCGAATCCACACTGTTGGTTCCCAGATCGATCCAATCAACCCGGTCGGCAAAATGGGATTTCAGGGCTTCTTTCATTGCGAAGCCCGCATGATCGCAGGAAATGGCCAGGGTCTGACGGTTGGGCATACCACGATATCCTGTGTCTGAGTTGTGGGAGACACAATATATAGTAGGCCCTGCCCCGGGGAAAGGGGCTTAGGCGGGAATAATGCCCTTTTTCTTCAGGGTATATTCCAATTTTTTCAATGCGTTACGCTCCAAAATCGGCTTGGGCGTGTTGGCCGGGCCCTGAATAATGGCTTCGGTCAGGGTTTTGACGTCCATGGCCGAGACCCGCACAATCGTGCCGATCTGCTGGAATTCGATAATTACTTCGCGGTTTTTAAGCGGGTTGTCGGTCATTGTCTGAATCCATGTTCAACCATATAGTACCCAAGGTCAAAAAATTTAAAAACTGGGAAGTTCTAAAAAATGTCTGCGCAACCACAAACAAAACCATCCAAACCCGCCCGCCCCGTTTTCCAATGGGAAGACCCCCTGTTGCTGGACGAGCTGCTCAGCGACGATGAACGGATGATCCGCGATACGGCGCACGATTACTGCCAGAACAAATTGATGCCCCGCGTGCTGGAGGCCAACCGCCACGAAAAATTCGACCCCGCGATCATGCGCGAAATGGGCGAACTGGGCCTGCTCGGTGCCATGCTGGAGGGTTATGGCTGCGCCGGTGTATCACAGGTGGCTTACGGCCTGATCGCGCGCGAAGTGGAACGGGTCGATTCCGGTTACCGCTCCGCCATGTCGGTGCAATCCTCCCTCGTCATGTATCCGATCCACACGTTTGGGTCGGAGGAAATGAAACAGAAATACCTCCCCAAACTGGCCACCGGCGAATTGATTGGTTGTTTCGGCCTGACCGAACCGGATGGCGGGTCCGACCCGTCGGGCATGAAAACCCGGTTGAAGAAAAGCGGATCGGGTTACGTCCTGTCCGGGTCCAAACAATGGATCACCAATTCCCCCATCGCCGATGTGTTCGTGGTCTGGGCCAAGAATGATGATGGCGATATCGTTGGCGTCGTCCTTGAAAAAGGTATGAAGGGCTTAACCGCACCGAAGATCGAAGGAAAATTCTCCCTGCGCGCCTCCATCACCGGCGGCATCGCGATGGACGAAGTTCCGGTCACCAACGACATGATCCTGAACATCAAGGGCCTGACGGGTCCGTTCTCCTGCCTCAACTCCGCCCGCTATGGCATTGCATGGGGTTCGATGGGCGCGGCGGAATACTGTTTCCACATGGCCCGTCAATATACGATGGACCGCGTCATTTTCGGCAAACCACTGGCCGCACAACAATTGATTCAGAAAAAACTGGCCGACATGCAAACGGAAATTACGCTCGGCTTGATCGCTGCGTGGCGTCTGGGCCGATTGCGCGATGATTACCGCGCCGCACCGGAGGCCATTTCAATGCTGAAACGCAATAACTGCGGCAAGGCGCTGGACATCGCCCGCGTCGCCCGCGACATGCTGGGCGGTAACGGAATTTCCGATGAATACCACGTCATTCGCCACGTGATGAATTTGGAGGCCGTGAATACATATGAAGGCACCCATGATATCCACGCGCTAATTCTGGGGCGTGCTATAACCGGACTACAGGCCTTTAGCTAAGGAACTGCGTGCATGCATTTTGATGATGAACAGGACCCGTTGAACGAAATTCTGGCGCTGGCCAGTGCCGAGGCGGCCCACCGCCCGGAATTTTACCGGCGTTTGATGATATCGGACATTCTGGTCATCGGATCTGCGGCTGGCCACGAAGACAACGACGATGATATCGCGCTGAAAGGCGGTAGCAGCGTACAAATTCAAAGCTGGTCCAACCGCGAAGGACAGAATGTCATCCCGTTCTTCACATCCTTGCACGAATTGATGAAATCGACGCAGGATGAAGTGCCCTATCTGCGCCTGCCCGCCAAGGCCTTTTTGGAAATGACCCAAGGCACCGCTTTGGTCCTGAACCCCTATTCCGACCACGCGAAAGAATTTTCGCCGGAAGAAATTGAAACATTGCTGGATGGTGGCACGCCAGGTGCCACGGGCGAACGCATGGTGGTTGAAAAGGACACGCAAGTCGTGATCGGCCAGCCGAGCGAATACCCCAGCACGCTGATCCACTCTCTCACCACCTATTTCGCCGGCGAACACGCGGTGCACAGCGCATGGCTGGCCGCCATTGCCTATTCCGGTGGCGCGGAACCACAACCCCATATTCTGGTCGGCGTGGTCACGGACGAACACCATTTCGAACGCATCTCCGCCGAAGCGGGCAGCATTGCCGCCGACGTAATGCCGGACGAAGTTGTCGACATTCTGTTCATTGACCGGAAGACGATTGACGAACCAACGGGCGTTTCCGCCTACCTGATTCAGGAAACCCAACCCTTCTACGAAGCCCGCTGGGGCCTCGACCCGCATGGGCATGATGGCGGGCACGCGTAATACGCTTTAGGGCGATACGTTCCTGAACACGAGACAATGGGTATGGTGGTAGTCATCCGGCACCTTGCGGCCGGTCCACGCAACAATCGTTTCGCCCTCCAGCCGCATGGATTTTCCGATGACCAAACTCAGGTCATGCACCAGCGGCGTATAGGTTGCACCGGATAGATTATCCGCATGCACGACAACCACAGCCCCCCGCTTCATCACGGTTGCCAGCCGCGCATAAATCACACCCATGCGTTTTAAATACCGGTCATATCCGGCCTGTTTCGGGTTTCCGGCATAAAGCGGGTTCCATTTGTCCGTTATTCGCATGAAGGGTGGCGACGCCATGCAGAAATCCATCTTCGGAAATCCAAATTTTTCCATCGCACCCGCATCACCGCAGACCATATTGGTCCAATGATCCAACTGCCCCGCCACCCATTCATGGCGGTGGGCATCATACTCAATGCCAAACGGCACCCGCCCCAATTCCTCAGCCACGAACAACGTCGTCCCCAACCCCGCAAACGGATCAAACACCCGGTCGCCACGTTTGGTGTAGGTTTTGATAAAATGCCGGACCAACGACTCCGGATACTTAATCGCATTATCCTCAAACGGCGGCGGATCGCGGTCGAGGACGTAAGGGAGATCGAGATGCAGGGGGAAGGATGGGCGTGGCATTATTGAAACTTACGCTCCAGATTCAGACGGAATTTTAACCTTGGTGTTTCATATGTTTCATGCGGATTTTCAACATAAAGCCACCTTTTCTCCGGATCCCATAAAATCGGGCGTCCTGTTTTCATCGTTTTCAACGTATCAGCAATCCGCCCTTCCGGAACATCATTATTCAGAATGAAAATCGCTGCGCGTACCAAATCTGTCATTGAAACAATATTATGCGCATATTTTACAAAAGCCTCTCTTTTCTCAAGAGACGAAAACAATTGATGTCCCATGCTCGTTACAACAAATCCCGATTGAGATAACGCCCACAGAATAATATTTTCACCCTTATCAAGATACGTATTGGAACAAATATTGTGTTCCTTTTCGGCAAAAAACTCGGCGGCCGTTTTTTTAACCAACTCAGCATTCAAAACCATACAGTATTGCACGCGCCTTGCCTCTGCCGGTGACACCCCAAAAAAAGCATAAGAAACCAATGACGACGCAGCCCAATCATCTGCAATAATACTACCCATATTTACATCACCTAACGTTTCAAACGGCAAAACGTTTAACAAATCAGCGTCCAGATCAATTGCAATTTCCGGTGAATCAAAGAGCATGGTCTCTAATGCACTTATATTCGTCCACCACAAAACAAAGCCAAGCCCCTTATCCCTGGAGTTATCAGCCCCTTTGATAATTTTATTATACGCAGACATAAAACGAACCCAATCAGCGACGGCCTTTTTCTGCTCTCCACGCCCTTGCATGGATAAAATATTCCCAGCCTCAACACTAGCAAGATCTATAAGAAGATCCATATTGTGATTTACTGGTACTGGATTGTATTTTTTGTAACTTGGAATCTCCTGAAAACGCGCCCATGCACGTCGATTGCTTTCAATTATGCTTTGGACGTCGCCGCTCCCGCCATTCGGACACCAGTCAGAATCTGATCTTTGATCCATGCTATAAAGACATTCCACACCTTCCTTGCGCATATCACCAAGGAAAAATATTTCATCTTTTTCGCGCTCTAATGAATGCCGCGAAATCAGATCGTCGGACACATCTGTATAAAACTTTATCCGCAAAGCTTCCTTCATTTTATTGACTGAATTTATGTAGAAAGCGGATTTTTCACGGCCATATTCGTAACTATCCTCCACATTTTCAGGCGCAGATAGCCCAGCCATAGCAATAGCCAAATTGCCATCCCAATCCGGCGCCGGGCGTTCATAAAGCGCCTGCCTCTCTGACGCATTGAACGTCAGCGGCTCACGCATCAGATTAAATGTAAGAACACTTAAAAACAGGAACCATGCTGCATAGAAAACACCTTGTGTGTAGAAACAAATCCCATGCCAGATTTTGCGCCATCCATGACGCATTTTAGTTTCTTTTTTACGCCAAGCATCTTGACCTTTTTGCCTCAGGGCAAATCGGGCACCGCTAATACGTTCAATGAACGTATGCTCAACGGGGGAGAAAAAATCGTGAAGAACAATTATCCCACCAAAGAATGACGAAAAAATAATAACCTTCATCACAATGTATAGATCTATAATCCCACCGGACATCACATAGATCAGCCCCATCACACCAAAACCAATCATTGTAGGGCGCAGAAAAATGAATTTCAGGGCGGTCTTTACACTTACCCGCCCTCCATCCGCATCAACAACGCCGACGCCGTTAACAAGTCCCCAAAGCCCGACATAACCGAAAATCCGCAACAGAATAAATGACAGGAGCGAACAACCCAAAATGAACAGCAAAGATACACCGACAAAATGACTGACCACGCAATCAGTGACGCGCCAACCGTAATACTCGTTCAGGATGCCATGAAGCGATAGAAAATCAGCCGGGATCGCACATAAATCGGAAGGAATTATCCCACTCTCCGCCAATGGCACAAAGAGCACAATGGCAAAAAAAAGGGCTAGCCACCAACAACCATCCATCCCACTTTTCGCTGTCGCGGGCTGGAACTTCTTCAGCTTTAATGAATAATAATCCCTGCCCGCCATAATTCCCGATCCGTTAGGTTATCACCTTCAACCCCAGCGCATCAGCCAATGCGATCGCATAGTCACGCGCATCGTTGTCGTTGGCGAAGGTACGGGCGGGGAGGTTTTTGGAGCGGTTGGTGTGGATCAGGGTCACGCAATACAGGTCCGTGCCCTTTTGCAGGTCAACCGACACGCCGACATATTCCGTTGGGAACAAGGCGTCGGGTTCGCGGGCCGCGCCGAGGCCGGATGGTGTTAAGGGGAAGATTTCGATGCGGCGTTCCGTGATGCGGAAACGGGCATAATTGCGGGTGCGGGGAATAATCAATGCGCGCACGGCAACGAATTCTGTAACCAGCAAGACCGCCAACACGGTCAGGACAATTCCGGCGTGCTGAAAATCCGGGTCCGATAATAAAAAGCCCGCCACAACCAACCCGGTCGCGGCGGAGCCAAAAACCATCATGCGCAGGACATTCACCCAAGGCGATTGCCCATCAATCGGGAAATGTACGCGGGATGTAGGGGACGCCAGCGATGATACAGGAAGATCGTCGATCATCGTTTTCACCGGGATGGCCCCCAAAACCCTTAATCGAAATCTTCGGCGGACAAGGCCCCTGTGAATCCGGTTTGCGCGGCCCAGAACCGTTCCATCAGATGGAGGGTATGGTTCAGGTCGCTCAGACGCTGGGTGGTCAGTTCGGTACCGCCCAGTTTTTCTTCGTGGCGTTTCAGCATTTGCGCAATCGCATCACGCAGCGCCGTCCCCTTGTCCGACAGGCGAACGCGGATGGAGCGTTTGTCGTGAACAGAACGTTCCTGAATCAGATAGCCGTTTTCGACCATCTTCTTCACGTTATAGGACACGTTGGACCCGAGGTAATAACCACGGATGGTCAATTCACCAACCGTCAAATCATCTTCGCCAATGTTATAAAGGATCATCGACTGGACGTTGTTAATGTCCTGCACGCCGCGGCGGTCCAGCTCGACCTTCAGCACGTCGAGGAAGTAACGGTGCAACCGTTCAATCAACTGGATGGCGTCATAATACGGTGTGGTCACTGTAGATGCTCCGTCTTGAAAGCGTGAATACGCGAAAATGTGGAAGGACGACCGGGTCGCAAAACCCTGAATCCTAATTGAATCATAACCTTAATATGGCGGGTGACAAGTTAAATTTCCTTTAAGCACCCCGCTCAAGATTTTCGTCATACCGGCGAAGGCCGGTATCCAGTGGGCAGATCGTATGGATACCGGCCTTCGCCGGTATGACGAAAAAGATTGGGTTACAAGCCATCCAAATCCGGGTACTGATCTGAAAAATACGCCTCAACCATGGCGGCACTCACCGCGCCCAGCGCGCTTGGGTTCCAATGCGGGTCTTTATCCTTGTCCACCAAAGCCGCCCGAATGCCTTCGTAAAAATCGTGATCGCGCATGAAGGCGATGGCCAGTCGGTAATCCATTGCCGTGACCGCATCAAAGGACGCACCTTGCATCCGGTGTATATAATTATGGGTAATTTTCAAACTCAGCGGCGCCCTTGTTTTTACAATACGCATCGTTTCGTTTATAAAATTATTCTCTGATTTTTCAGCCTCTTGTAGAATATTCTCAAGGTGAGATTCCACTTTAAAAACATCCACAATCGCTTCCGCATTCCGTGCCAGTGCAGACGCCCCAGCGCCGCCATTTCCGGTCGGCAACAACCCCGCAATCGCCCCCTCCGCTGCCTTTGCATCAACACTGGCATTCACCGCATGAATGATGGACGTCATCAAATCATCGTGATCGGCGGACGGCACAAACACATCCGCCAACCCGGCATAAAGCATATCGGATGCCGGAACCGCCTGCCCCGTCAAAGCCAGCCACAACCCCACACCGGGGGATGATGTGCGTGTCAGAAAATAAACCGAGCCCACATCGGGAAAGAATCCAATGCCCACCTCGGGCATGGCGAATAATGTTTTTTCGGACGCGATACGGAAACGGCACGGCCCCGCCACGCCATATCCACCCCCCATCGCAATCCCGTTCATGAAGGCAACGATTGGCTTCGGGTAATGGAACAAGGCCCGGTTCATGCGGTATTCATCGGCAAAATACACACGCGCAATAGCGGTCTTTGCATCGGGATCGATAACATTCACCCCGGCCTCATACACCGCCTTTACATCACCACCCGCGCAAAAGGCCCGGTCCCCGGCCCCGCGAATGATAATGGCCCGAATACCATCATCATCCCGCCACGCATCCAATGCCGCATGGATCCCCCGGATCATCCCAAGGGTCAGGGCATTCAACGCCTGCGGGCGGTCCAGCGTTAAAAACCCAACGGATCCGTGGGTTTCAACGCGCAAATGGGGGTTGGTTTCGATGTGTGGTGCCATAGTACGCTCTGAAACTCCATCTTGAACAAGATTGCATGCGGCCTAAATCCTGTAACGAATGACGCCCATTTGCAACCCGGCAACATCACCATAACCAATAGGGAAAATAAGCCCTAAATCCCTTAACTAAATAGTAAATCTCGCCTGCCAGACTGGGGGCTCCAAAGACCCGCACCGGACAGATTCGTCCGGCGGATTCAGCGTATATTTCTATAGGGAGCTGTGACGGCTCGAAAATCGGCATGGCAGACGACAAGCTCGATAAAATCAAAAAACAACGCGACCGTTTCCTCGCGTTTTCGTTTGCGACGTCCGACCTCCTGATCGAGGTGGCCGAGGACGGAACCATTGCCTATGCGCTGGGGGCCGCGCGTTCTCTGGTCGGCATTAACGACAAAAGTCTGATGGGCCTTCGCTGGCTCGACATGTTTTCCCCCAACGATCGCACCACCCTGTCCAGCATGAAAGAACGCGCCCGCATGGCACAGCGTTGCGGCCCGGTTCTGGTGACACTGGAAGAGACCATTGGCGGCGGGCACCAAGCCCTGCTCAGCGCCATCCGCATGCCGGACAGCGACAAGTTTTATCTGTCGATCGGCTTCTCTAACGTCCTGATGTCCAAACATGCGGAAGAGGTGAAGTTTTACGAAGACCGCGAGCTTCTGGATAAAGAAAGCTTCCTGGCTGCCGCGAAGGAAGCGCTCGATCTGGCAAAATCGCTGGGTCAGGATCTGGATATGACGTTGCTGGACATCGCCAACATTGGCGAAGTGCGTGGCCGCATCGGCGACGAACAATGGAACCAGTTCCGCGATGCCATGACATCCCTGCTCAGTTCCAAATCCGTTGACGGTCAAGCCGCCGCAGAAATTGCCGATGGGCGTTATAGCGTCATTCACGATAAAGCCATTAATGCCGATATGTTACGCGGTGAAATTGAGAGATTGGCTAAAGAAAGCGACCCGACCGGAACGGGCTTTACGGTTGAAAGCAAAACCGTTTCCGCCGATCTCTCAACCCTGAGCGACCGCGAAACGACCAAAGCGCTGATTTACACCATCAACGAATTCGAGCGGAAGGGAACATCCCTCTCTATCGAAACACTGAACTCCGGCTTCAAAGCCTATGTCAGCGTCAACGCCCAGAAGATCAGCCAGTTTAAAACCATGGTGGAACAACTGGCCTTCGATCTGCACTTCCAACCCATTGTGGATTTGAAGACGGGCGATGCCGTACACTTTGAAATGCTGTCCCGTTTCCGCGACAACACCCCGACCCAGGAATGGATCATCTTCGGTGAAGATATTGGCATGGCCGCCGATTTCGATATTGCCGTGTGCGAGCGCGCCATCAATTACCTGCTCTATAAATCATCCGGGCGGCGGACGAAGTTTGCTGTGAACCTGTCCGGCCAATCGATTCAAAATGAACAGTTTTTCAAGACCCTGCACGCCAAGCTGCTGATGAACAAAACGCTGTCCGACCGCCTGATGTTCGAGATTACGGAATCCACCACCATCCAGGATCTGGATATGGTGAACCATTTCGTGAAGATCCTGCAGGATGACGGGTTCAAGGTCTGTCTGGACGATTTTGGCGCGGGCTCCGCCTCGTTCCAGTATCTGCACCGCATTCACGTTGATTATGTGAAAATTGACGGGCAGTACACAAAGAAGATCCTGAATTCCGAACGCGACGCGATTATGGTGAAGAACCTGAGCCAGATGTGCCGCGATCTGGAAATTAAGGTCATTGCCGAAATGATCGAAACACAGGATCAGGCCGACAAGGTCCGATCACTGGGGATTGGCTACGGTCAGGGCTATCTGTTCTCCAAACCCATGCCGAAACCGGAGTACACAAACTGGATGCAGGCCGAGAATACATAGGATACAATCAAACCGCTCAGTTTCATTAACTCACAAGCAACGGCTCCGCGTTCACTATGAAAATTTTCGGTATTATCTTCGTTTTTGCGACGGTCTTTGGCGGCTACCTGTGGGCTGGTGGTCATATTGGCCCCATTCTCGCCGTTCTGCCGTATGAAGGTTTGATCATTATCGGTGCTGCCATCGGCGCATTCCTGATCGCCAATTCGATGCACGTCGTTAAACACACCCTGAAGGAACTGAACTGTCTGGTCAAACCGGAAGCGCACGGCAAAAGCGATTACATGGAATTGCTGAGCATGCTGTACATGACATTCAAACTGGCGCGGACAAAAGGCTGGCTGGCGCTGGAACAGCATATTGAACATCCGCATGACAGCGAATTGTTCAAACAATTCCCCGCCTTTGCCGCGAACCACCATGCGACGACGTTCTTCTGCGACTATCTGCGCATTATCTCACTGGGCAACGAAGACCCGCACCAGATCGAAGCGCTGATGGACGAAGAAATTGAAACCATCAACCACGAAGCCATGCACCCGGCCCATGCCGTACAGACCATGGCCGACGGTATTCCGGCGCTGGGTATTGTGGCCGCCGTTCTGGGTGTTATTAAAACGATGGGGTCCATCACCGAACCACCGGAAGTTTTGGGTAAGATGATCGGTGGCGCGTTGGTTGGTACGTTCCTGGGCGTGTTCGTGGCCTATGGTATCGTCGGCCCGACAGCCGGTGCGCTGGGCACCAAAGCTGAATCAAAAGTCATGTATTATCGTTGCATGAAGGTTGCCGTGATCGCCTTCCTGAACGGCGCCGCGCCACAGGTGGCCGTTGAATTTGCCCGTAAATTCCTGCCCCATCATATTCAGCCAAGCTTCCTGGAACTGGAAGAAAAACTGAACGAACTGCCGAGCCCGGGTTAAGGCCTCGCGAAGGATAATCCGCCATGAGTAAAGGCAAAGGGTCGAAGGACGACAAGGCCCCCATTATTATAAAACGTGTGAAGAAAGTCGCGGGCGGCCACCATGGTGGCGCGTGGAAAGTGGCCTATGCCGACTTCGTGACCGCGATGATGGCATTTTTCCTGTTGCTCTGGTTGCTGAACGTCACGACCGAAGAGCAACGCAACGCCATTTCCAACTATTTCGACCCCACCCACCCGAAAATATCCGAGAGCACCAGTGGCGCTGGCGGCATTATGGGCGGCACCGCGATGTCGACCGAAGGGGCGATGACATCGACCATGCAAAACATCTCCCTGCCCCAGACCAGCGGCACGACGACCAAAAGTTTCCAGCGCGGCGAAAGCGGTGAAGAAAAACCCGAAGATACGGCGACAGAAAAACAACTGGAGCAACTGAAAGCCGAATTGGCCCAAGAAGAAGAAAAACGCTTCGAAGAGGCCAAGCAGGAGCTGGAGAAAAAAATCGGGGAGAATCCGGAACTGGCCGAATTGGCCAAAAACCTGATGATTGATATTACACCGGAAGGCCTGCGCATTCAGGTCGTCGATCAGGAAGGCGACCCGATGTTCCCGAAGGGCAGCGCCCAGATGTTCGACAAAACCAAGAAATTGATGAACGCCGTATCCGAAGTCGTGAAGGCCATGCCGAACAACGTATCGGTTCGCGGCCATACCGACAGTTTCAAATACCGCGCTGGCGCGACATACACCAACTGGGAACTGTCCGCCGACCGTGCCAACGCAACGCGCCGCGTTTTGATGGATGACGGCATCCCGGAACCACGCCTGTCCGACGTTGTGGGCAAGGCCGATACCGACCATATGTTCAAGGATAACCCGCAAGATGCCCGCAACCGCCGCATCAGCATTATCTTGTTACGCGATGATCTGGATAAAATTGCGACGCAGGAACTGGAAAAACGCGGCGTGAAGATGGACCAAGCCCCCGCCTCCGATCCAACCAAGGACATCAACCAGAAACCGGTTGGCACGTTCAAACGGACACCGGGTGAGGTTTACTTCCCTTAAGCGCCCTTCTCCCATCCCCTGAGTTGTCATTCCCGCGAAAGCGGGAATCCATTGAGACTACCCATCTTCTGTATGGATTCCCGCTTTCGCGGGAATGACAACATATGGGGGTGATCGCAATAAAAAATCCCCGCACATCGCGGGGATTTTTTATTAGTCGAATTTCGGTGTGCGGGGGAAGCCGTTGGGCGGGAGTTTTCCGACCTGGGCCCGTTCGCCCAGCCAGCCTTTGACTCCGTCCACTTTCTTCTCGCTGGAACCAGAGCGGAAGGTCAGGCCCTGCTTCATGTTGAACGGCTTGGCATCGGCCAATGTGCCGTCCTTGATTTTCTGCAGGGCGACGCCCTTGCCCTTGGCCATTTCCGGAATTTGATCCAATGGGAAGACCAGCATTTTGCGGTTAGTGCCAATCACGGCCAGATGGTCGTGGCCGGGCAGAATTTCGACGCAGATTTTGGCTTCGCTGCCCGTATCGACGTTCAGAACCTGCCTGCCATTTTTGGTCTGGGCCAGAACATCCTTGGTCGCGACGATAAAGCCACGGCCATCATCGCTGGCGACCAGGAATTTTTGGTCCGGGTTGTAAATCATCGCGACCAGAATATCGGCATCGTTCGGCAGATCGATCATCAATCGCACAGGTTCACCGAACCCACGGCCCGAGGGCAATTTATCCGCCCCGATCGTGTAAAAACGACCATTGGTGGCGAACAAGGCAATTTTATCCGTCGTCTGGCATTCAACTTCAAAGCGGCCTTTGTCGCCGTCCTTGAACTTGAATTCCTTCGGATCGTGGCCATGCCCCTTCATCGCGCGGATCCAGCCCTTGGCGGACAAAATCACGGTGACGGGTTCTTTATCAATCGCGGCCAGCGCCTCTTCCAGGTTTTCAACTGCGGCCGGGGCCGGTGTTTTTCCGATCACGCTGCGGCGTTTGCCCAGTGCGGTTTTTGGACCGAACATTTCTTTCAGCCCCTCCACCTGTTTACGGATGGCCGCCCATTGTTTGGCTTCGGATTTGATCAAGGCTTGCAACTGGTCGCGTTCTTTCGACAGGCCCGTGTGTTCTTTCTTGATCTCGATTTCTTCCAGTTTGCGCAAGGAGCGCAAACGCATATTCAGGATCGCTTCGGCCTGAACATCGGACAAACCGAACTTCTTCATCAATTTCGGTTTTGGTTCATCGCTTTCGCGGATGATCTTGATGACCTCATCGATGTTCAGATAGACGATCATATAACCGTCCAAAACCTCGATCCGGTGCAGAACCTTGCCCAGACGATGATTTGATACGCGGACCAGAACTTCCTGACGGTGTTTCAGCCATGCGGACAAAACCTCTTTCAGGTTCATCACGCGCGGGGTAACGCCGTTATCCAGAACGTTCATGTTCAGCGAGAATCGCGTTTCCAGATCGGAATTGCGGAACAACGCTTCCATCAGCAATTCGGGTTCGATCAGTTTGGTTTTCGGCACGAGGACGAGGCGGATATCTTCCGCGCTTTCATCCCGCACGTCGTCCAGCATCGGAACCTTTTTGGTGACGATCAATTCGGCCAGACGTTCAACCAGTTTGGATTTTTGAACCTGATACGGAATTTCGGTGACGATGATCTGGTATCCACCGCCTTTCAGCTCTTCCTTCTCCCAGCGCGCGCGCAGGCGGAAAGAACCGCGACCGGTTTCATACGCGGTCTGAATGTTTTCCTTTGGCTCGACCAGAATGCCGCCCGTCGGGAAGTCCGGCCCCTTGACGTGTTTCAGCAGGTCTTTCACCGTGACGTCGCCATCATCCAGCATCATGCTCATGGCATCGCACAGTTCGGCGACGTTATGCGGCGGAATGTTGGTGGCCATACCCACGGCAATACCGGATGACCCGTTGGCCAGCAGGTTCGGGAACGCGCCCGGCATAACCAGCGGCTCCTCCCCCGATCCGTCATAGGTCGGGCGGAAATCAACCGCGTCCTGATCGATGTCTTCCAACATCAATCGCGCGACTTCAGTCATTTTGGCTTCGGTGTAACGCATGGCGGCCGCGTTATCGCCGTCAATGTTACCGAAGTTCCCCTGACCATTCACCAGCGGATAGCGCACCGCGAAATCCTGCGCCAGACGAACCAGCGCGTCGTACACCGACTGGTCCCCGTGCGGGTGGAATTTACCGATGACGTCACCGACCACACGCGCCGATTTTTTCGGGCCTTGGTCCGGGGTCAGTTTCAGTTGGTCCATCGCAAACAACAGGCGGCGGTGAACCGGCTTCAACCCATCGCGCACATCGGGCAGCGACCGGGACATGATGGTCGACAAAGCGTAAGAGAGATACCGTTCCGACAGAATATCGCCCAGCGATTGGTCAATCACTGCGGTCGGGGGGGACGGAGGGGTCTGATTCGTGGTTTTTTTACGTGGTGCCATGGCCGGAATTTAACGCCCCCCAAGCCAAAAAACCAGCGGATTTGCGCAGTTTTCCCCCGCTTGAGGCCCGTCACCCCGGCGAAAGCCGGGGTCTTCGTCCATTATGGCTGGAAGATCCCGGCTTTCGCCGGGATGACGCCCCTATTTCAGGCCGCCCGCCCCACCCGGTCAAACCGGTCCTGTAAAATCAGGCGCGGTTCGGGCAGGCCCCGCGTGTGGTGGACAAACACCCAATGTTCCAGGAAATGGGCGTTCATTTTCAGGCCTGTCAGGACATCGTCCACCCCGGCCTGCCCCGCGCCATCCAATCCCGGCGATTTCAGGAAGCCCGGCAGGGGCAGAAGTTTTTCCTTATAAGGCGCGGCGGCATCCACACTGACCGCGCGGCCGGATTTGGGGCTGATATAGGCCAGACGGTTGGAATCCCCCCCCGCGACACAGCGCGAGAAATCCAGCCCGAACCCCAATTCGCGCATAAAGGCAATTTCCCACATCACATAGGCCGCGCCCCAGATATCGTCATTGCCCATCGTATCCAGCAAGGCCAGCAAGCCGTGGAACAATCCCGGATGGGCCTCACGCTCCGGCAGAGCAAAATCACACAGCGCGCACGCCGATGTCAGCGCCGCGAGTTTCAGCGGATCACTTAATAATGGTCCGGTAATGGCCCGTTCGGGTTCAATGGCAAAGCTGCCCAGCTGCTCCGCGACACGGGACCGCCATTCCACCTGCACCAGATTGCCCGGTTCCAGAATACCGCGCAGGCGTGATGACCCCGCCCCGCGCACATACCCGGCGTGGCGGCCATAGGTTTCGGTTAAAACCGAAACCACCGCCCCGCCCTCGCCATGCGCGCGGACGGCCAGAACAATTCCATGATCGCGCCAGTTTTCCATGATTTTACTTTATATGATGCAGCCATAAAAAAACGGCCCAAATGGCCGTTTCTTAAAACTTATTACCAGCTACGAACCTTGCCCGTATCGACATGGACGAAGTCGCTGCGGGAATAATAGCCGACCCCGCCCGCTTTCAGGCTGATGGCCTGATCGCGCAAGCGACGCGTGGAATAGCCCGGCGCCCGGATGTCGATTGCCTGCCCCACCATGTGCAGGGAATTTTTGGCAACCCCGCCGCTGGCCTTGCGCAACATGGTGTTGGTTTTCGGCGAGCGATAGCCCGACAGAATTTCCAGCGGCTGGTTTTTGCCGATTTTCTGTTGCAGAACGAACAGGATATCAATGGCGCGCGGGTCGATCGGGAAGATTTCATTGGTGCGGAAATCACGCAGAACGACGTTCAGACGTTCAAACGCATCGGGCAGATAACGATTGCCGATCCGGTAAACCCCATTGAAGCTTTCGTTCGTATGGGCATTGTGAATGGTAACGCGATAAGAGTCCGCCTTGGGCATCTTCAGAGCAGCCAGTGCGGGCGCGGACATTAAACATCCACCAGCCCCGGTGACCGCAGCCATCATGCCGAACTTCAAAACATCACGACGACCGATCAATGGCGATGCGCCATTTTCATTGTCGAAAAGCATTTCTCTTTTAACCTTTGTTGTTTCAGAGATGCGAGGCTGGAGTATTGCCTCTGAGAGTCCCTATGTAAAGACCCGAAGCCAATTTTATGGCTTCGGGTCCACATCAACAAGGGCGCAGATTAGTGCGCTGAAATACAAAGATTATTTTCTACTGAATTGCAGGATTCTGGGAAATGGCCGCAAATTTCACCCCATCCCTATCCGGAATCGCATAGGCTTTCATATCCTTTAGGACGGCCAAAAGACGCTGATCTTCCCTGTATATGTCCGGCCCGTAGACCAATTGGCCCCGGTTATCCAGCCAGACGGTCTGGTACAGGAAGTACACGGGCAGCTTCTGTTCCGCCCTCACCTCGGAGGTCGAGCCCCGGGCGATCAGGCTGTGCATCCGGTCATCACTCCATCCCGGGTTCGGGCCGAGGATAAAACGAGCCACCTTCTCCGGATCCGCCATACGAACACAGCCGGAGCTGAGCGTCCGGTCATTGTTGGCGAACAGGCCCGGTGAATTGGTGTCGTGCAGGTAAATATCGTACTGGTTCGGCATCAACACGCGGATACGACCCAGCGCGTTATTGTCGCCCGACCCTTGCTGCATGTTCAGGCGGGCCAGATCGGACCGGGTCATGTTGGCCCAATCGACGGATGCCGGGTCCACCGTTTCGCGGCGACCTTCGATCACGCGGTAAACTTCGATGCCTTTATCCTGCAGATAGTATGGGTCTTCCTGCAAGCGCGGCAGATAATCTTTGGTCTTGATCGTGGTGGGTACGTTCCATTTCGGATTGAAACGGATCCCCGTGATTTCCGTGGTGAAGCTTTTTGTTGGGCGATCTTTGCGCCCAACGATCACCGGCATCTGGGCGGCAACATCATTGCCCTCCACCGCCCACAAGGTTGCGGACGGAATATTCACCAGAATATAGCGACGCGGTTTTTCCTGCTCCAACCAGCGCAGACGTTCCAGATTCACAATGATCTGTTCCATCTTTTCGCGCACGGATTGATTCATAAAGGCCAGTGTTTTCGGCCCCAGAACGCCGTCTGCGGACAGACCATGCTGCGCCTGAAACTTCATGACGGCGGCGGCCAATTCATCATCATATAAATTTTCTGGTCCGTATGCCGGGTCATGGGATTGCCCCATACGCGCGCGCAATTTTGGAACATTTTTGTGATACTCACCCGGGCGTAACAATCCGCCACCAAAATTCACGGGGCCCGCTTCCTCCGCCGCGCGTTCTGGCGAACGGCTGAGAGTAACCAGTTCATCGCGCAGACGATCATAGAGCGACCCCTGCGGCGCAAGCTCTTCCAATGTCTCTGCCGGATCATCCGATGATGATACCTGCGTCAAGACATCGCTGGCGGCCATTGGCTGGCGCCAATATTCGGCCTTTTGTCTGATGCGGTCCGGGGCCACGCGCATGCCGCTGACATCCTGACCATAGCGCATAACGGCATCACTGATCAGCAGGTCCAGATGCGCTTTGTCCTGCGGGCTTTCGGAACCCGCCAGTGTTTTGATTTGTGTCAGATGATATTGCTCCGGATTCAAACCATGGGTCCATGATTGTTCCAGCACAGCGATGAAATCAGCAATGTCCGTTTCCGCACCATCGCGCCCAACCCAGAGCGGTTCACTGCTCCGGCTGGCATAGGCCGCCTGCATCGCATCGGGATTGCGGAAGGTCCGGCCATCGACAGATCCGGACATTAAATTCGTGGCGATCTCGGACCGGATGATCCGGTTCTCACCAATATTGGCAAAGGGCAAGGCCGCCATTTTCAAGGACGGGCTGGTCGGGCCGTCCACGGTTTCCGCGCGCGCATATTGCGCCGCACCGATGCCGATGGCGACACTGGCCCCGGCAATCATCAGCGATTTAAAAAGACGGTGAGAAAAACGCGCGGACATAATAAGAGGGGCTCCTTTGCACACTCTTCCATTGTCGCGCCAATTGGTTAACAGAGCTTTACCATACAATGGGATAAGGGTCGGAAAGCAAAAATATTATATTTCAATCCGTTACAACGAAAGACCATACCCCTGCACGCCTTTTGGCGCAGGGTTGGCTCACTACATTGTTAAGAATTAGATCAGCAAAATGCGAATCAGAGACTCTTCGCCCGATCGATGGCCTTGCGGAAGGCAATCGGGTCCGCGATGGGGGGCAGGATCACCTCACCCACGCCCATGCCGCGCACCATGACGCGGCCATAGTTGAAGATACGACCGAGGATGGTTTGCAGGACGTTTACGCCCTCAATCCGGTCGATGCTCATTTCACCGACATACCGGGCGACCAGACCGCGTTTGAAAATCAGACGGGATGTTGTGACCGCGATTTCGGTTGTCGCCTTGACCACCATCATCTGCGCAAAGCGCAGCAGGCTGAGGACAAACACCAGAAACGCGCCCAGACGCACAGCCGGATGCAATTCGCGAATTTTGCCAAGATACGTTTCCGCATCCAGCCCGCCCATATAATTGTCCCAGACATACACACCGCCGACGATCACAGCAATGCACCCAACAACGCCCCAGACAATCGCCATCACCGCCTGGACGTTATACATCCAGTGGAAATGCCCGACATAGACGAGCTCTTCATCCTTGTTCAGTGATTGCTGGACATACAGCATGTTGGATTAGTCCCCTAAAGAAATCCCCAGTGCCCGACAAGTATGCACCAAAGTGCTGTCAATATCCACCTGCTGATAGGCGGCGATGGCGTCCTCGATCGCGACGTCAATCACCTGACGGTTTTGCCAGGCCACCATACGCCCGAATTTACCCTCTTCGATCAAATCAACGGCCTTTACGGCAAAGGCGGTGCCCAGCAAACGGTCATTATAGCTTGGCGGGCATCCGCGCTGGACGTGGCCCAGCACCGTGACGCGGGTTTCGGACCCTGTGGCCTCGGCAATTTGCGCGCCGATATACTGGCCAATGCCGCCATAGCGTTTTTCGCCGTCGGTGTATTCGGTTTGCACCTTGCCGCCATCGGTCGTTTTTACGGCTTCGGACACAACGACCAGCGCGAAGTTCCGCCCGGAATCCTTCACGGCCTTGATCTTCTTCGAAACGCTTTCGATGCTATATGGAATTTCAGGGATCAGGATGACATCTGCCCCGCCCGCGATACCGGCGGCCAGTGCGATATGGCCCGCATCGCGGCCCATCACTTCCAAAATCATCACACGGTCATGGCTGGCCGCTGTTGGTTGCAGGCGATCCAGCGCCTCGGTCGCAACCGCAACCGCCGTATCAAAGCCCACGGAAAATTCGGTCATGCCGATATCGTTATCGATGGTTTTCGGAATACCCACCATGTTGATACCGCCCTGCTTCGCCAGCTTGCTCAAAATCGCGAAGCTGCCGTCGCCGCCGATACCAATAATGGCATCCAGCCCCAAAGCCTTGAACCCGTCGACGATTTCGCCGGAACGATCTTTCAACGATCCATCGGCCATCGGGAACGCGAACGGGTTGCCCTTGTTCGTGGTGCCCAGAATCGTGCCGCCTTGGCGCATAATCTGCCCGTCAATTTCCAGCGGGGTCAGCGTGCGCACAGCCGGGGGCGTTTTAAACAAACCCGCCGTTCCGTTCAAAATACCAACGGTTTCCCAGCCCTTTTTATGCGCCGCATGAACCGCCCCGCGAATAATCGCGTTCAGGCCCGCACAATCACCACCGCTGGTCAGAATACCGATGCGTTTCGCCGCCATACCACCCTCATCTCAAATTTGTCGTTTATATTCAGATTGTTATACGGGAACTTCGCCCCTTGATCCAGCGCAGATTACGCCCGCGCGGGCGGAAGTTCAATTCCTTCTTACATCCCAATGGATTATCTGGTAATATTATTCCCTTGTTTAAACGACAACCTGTTGAGTTGCTTGCATTCCCATGGAAGACGAAGAATCATTGCGTGAAAAGCTTATCGAGCTGAAACACGAACACCGTGATCTGGATGAAGTGATTGAACGGTTGTTGGAACGCCAGCCCGTGGACTTTCTGCAACTGCAACGGTTGAAGAAACGCAAGCTGACGCTGAAAGACACGATCCAGAAGATCGAAAGCCAGCTTCTGCCGGACATCATCGCCTAATATCATTATGTAAAAATACAGGCTTTTTCCCGCCCCTTCTGCTTGTGAGGGGGTGCCGGGAATGCTAAACCGTTCATCGTCTTTCACTTGTAACATCTGTTGAAACAACCATGAACGCAAAAGCCAGTCCGATGAGCAAACCAGCCATGAGTACCGCCGCCCCCCGCATTGAAACCGACTCGTTCGGTGAAATCGCCGTTCCGTCCGATCATTACTGGGGCGCGCAGACGCAGCGCTCTCTGCAGAACTTCAAGATCGGTACCGAAACCATGCCGAAACCGCTGGTCCGCGCCTTGGGTGTGCAGAAGAAAGCATCGGCCATGGCGAACATGGATCTGGGCATTCTGGACGCCAAGATCGGCACCGCGATTGTGCAGGCCGCCGAAGAAGTGATTGATGGCACGCTGGCCGACAATTTCCCGCTGGTCGTATGGCAAACGGGATCGGGCACGCAAACCAACATGAACGCGAACGAAGTGATTTCGAACCGCGCGATTGAAATTCTGGGCGGCGTGATGGGCAGCAAGAAGCCCGTTCACCCGAACGACCATGTCAATATGGGCCAATCGTCCAACGACACATTCCCGACCGTGATGCACATTGCCGCCGTGGAAGAAGTTCACCATGAACTGCTGCCCGCTTTGGAAAAACTGCATTCCGCGCTGGATATCAAAGCCCGCGAATTTGAAAACATCGTCAAAATCGGCCGCACCCATTTGCAGGATGCAACGCCGATGACGCTGGGCCAGGAATTTTCCGGTTACGCCAAGCAAATTGAACTGGGCATTGCCCGCGTTCACACCGCGGCCCCGCGTTTGATGCAACTGGCCCAAGGCGGCACCGCCGTTGGCACGGGCATCAACTGCAAAGTTGGCTTTGCCGATAAATTTGCCGAGCACGTCGCCACCATTACGGGTCTGGAATTCGTCAGCGCCGAAAACAAATTCGAAGCACTGGCCGCCCACGATGCCATGGTTGAATTGTCCGGTATTCTGAACGTCCTGTCCGTATCGTTGATGAAGATTGCGAACGATGTGCGCTTGCTGGGTTCTGGCCCGCGCTGCGGCATTGGCGAAATCTCCCTGCCGGAAAACGAGCCGGGTTCATCGATTATGCCGGGCAAGGTCAACCCGACCCAGTCCGAAGCCATGACCATGGTGTGCGCGCAAGTCATGGGCAACCATGTCACCGTGACGGTCGCGGGCAGCAACGGGCATTTTGAATTGAACGTGTTCAAGCCGGTCATTATTTACAACGTCCTGCAATCCATCCGCCTGATCGCCGATGCGTGCAACAGCTTTACCGACAATTGCGTCGTCGGGATCGAAGCCAACACGGACCGGATCAGCAAGCTGCTGCATGAAAGCCTGATGCTGGTCACGGCATTGAACCCGCATATCGGGTACGACAATGCCGCCAAGATCGCGAAGAAGGCCCACAAGGAAGGCACCACGTTGATGCAGGCCGGTATTGACCTCGGCCTGTTGACCGAAGAGCAGTTCCGCCAGTGGATCAAGCCGGAAGACATGGTCCACCCAAAGGACTGATCCGGCCACCATGCGCAAACATTCGGTGAAGATTGCAGGACATCCAACCAGCATTACGCTGGAAGATGAATTTTGGACCGCCCTGCAATCCATCGCCAAAACGCGCGGGCAGACGATCAACGATCTGGTCACTGAAATAGATGAAGGGCGCGGGGAGCATAACCTCTCCAGCGCCCTTCGTGTTTTTATTTTGGATTATTATAAGAATAGCTCCGTTTAACCCTATCCGTCATTCCGGCGCAGGCCGGAATCCATACAACCTATCCAATGGACCCCGGCCCCAGTAATCATTGGCACCGGGGTGACGCAAAACTTGGTTAGCCGCCTCCCAACACACCCCCCAGAACGCCACGGATCAATTCTTCCTCTGGAGTCATTTCCGGTTGTTGTTGCGCAGGTTGTTCTTGAACAACTGGTTCCTGAACTGGGGCCTCTTGAACGGGTTGGGCATCACCTGCGGACGGGGCCACTTCTGGCTCCGTCACTGGTGCCGCTTGTTGCGTCGGCTGTTGTACGGGGGCTGTCTTTGTCGCTGTGCCCTTCGTGGTCGAACCACCCAACAATCCACCAATCACGCCGCTCAAGGCTTCATTGCCACCCAATTTGTCGCCGAGTTTTTCGCCCAGCTCTTTCTGGAGTTTCTGGTTGATGCGGGCACCGACATAGGATTCCAGCGCGCTGTTGGCGAAGGTGTTGCCCGGTTTATCCAACGGACCTTGGAAACGTACCGACAAATTCGGTGCGTCTTCCGGTTCGGCCAGATCGATCGTGCTGGTCATATCAATCGTCCACAGCGGCAGGTTCACCTGCCCCTTGTTGGTGATTGTGGCCGCCGGACCTTTCATCACGAAGTTATCGTAACGCACGATCCCTTCGGCAATGGTGAACGGACCATCAATCGTATCGAACGATGTCTGCCCCCCTTTCAACGCACCACCGACCAGACCGGAGATATTGTCGAACACTTTCGTGGTGGACACCAGCGAGCGGGACAGCGCCGCCAGATCGAAGCCTTCGATCACGACATTTTCACCAGTCAATTTCCCCTGCCCGTTCAGGTCGGAGATGATTGCCGCAGGCGACAGGCCCGAGGCCTTGACCGCCATGTTCAGCGACGCCTTGCCTTTTGCCTTGATCGGCTTGGACCCGCTGAACCCACTGGCCAGTTGTTCCAATGCAACGTTGGTAAAATCGGCCTTCACATCCATCGTAATCGGTTGGCGTTCCTGCGCCGATGATTTCACCGTACCGGCCAGCGCCATCGTGCCGCCCTGAACACCCGCGTTCATTTTCGCGATATTCAGTGTGCCGTCTTTCAACGTCACGCCCAGATCGGCATTGTCCAAAATCCAGTTGCCATAGGTGATGGTTTTGGCGGTGACGGCCAGATCCACATTATACGCCTGCATCCACGCCGTGTTGATGGCATTGCGGGACCAGCGCAGATCGCCGGATTTCGACGCCCCACCCCCAGCGGATTTTGAACCGCTGGATGCCGGGTCCTTGCCCACCAATTGATCCAGCGGCACGGTGCCCGCCTGAATCTTACCGGTAATGCTCGGCTTCGCCGCCTTCATATCGGCGCGCACATCACCCGCCAGCGCCATGGACCCCAGATTGATTTTAATGCCCGTCACATCATAGGCGCCATCGGCCAGATTGATATTGGCATAGGCATCCAATTCTTTCTTCATGCCCACACCCGCGCGATAGGTCGGGGAGAAACGCTGAACCAGCTTTTCAAAATTCGGGTGCATGACACGGGCGGCGATTTTATCGACATCCGGTTTGGTCAATGCGTTGACCACATTACCGGAGGCCTGTAACTCACCCTCCATCGCCTTGGCATTCGCCGTGAAGTTCAGGCTTTCCGGTTTTTCACCGGCCAGCGCCACGCTTAAATCCAGCGGACCAAAGTTTTTCGGCAACTTGTCAGTTTTAATCCCGAAAGATTTCAGCATCGCTTCGGTATCGCTGGTCTTACCGCCCAGAACAATATCCAGACCGCCGAGGTTTTTCAGGTCACGCACGGTGCCCTTCATGCTCATCGCGTTACCATCGCTGTCTTCCAATGCGGCGGACTTCACATCCAGCGCATTGTCCTTCAACGCACCATTCACACGGATGGCGTTATAGGTCACACCGCGCATGGTGACGTTATCCAGAACGGCATCAACACTCAGATCCACCGGCAGGTTCAATTTCGCCACCGTTTCACGGATCACCGTTTCCATCGGTTTCGCCGCACCCGTAGCCGGAGCCGGGGCGACGGCGTTATTTTCCGCTTTCACATCGCGGGCGATGAAATTGTCGATATTGATACCCGATCCGCGCAGCATAATCGCGGCATCATCCTTGCCCGATTTATCCAGCGCATAGGACCCGGCCACATCAACCTTGGTTTTACCCAAATTCAGCGAACCGCTGCTCACCTCAGCCTTGGTCGGTGTAACCGTTCCCTTGGCGGTGACGGCCATGCTGTCCATCAGCAAATTGCCCATGGATTTTATCGTGGCATCCGGCACAAAGGCCGACAAAATGGTCACAGGTTTTTGCGCCGTGGCCGCCGTTTCAAAATTCAGGGTCGGGTTGGAATAAACCACGCCGCCCGTTTTCGCCGCGGTTGACGACGCATAGGCCAGCGTTGCAGAAGATTTCAGCGAACCACCACCCGGCATGTCGCCCGATTGTTCGGCCAGACGGATTTGACCGCCCTTTTTCTCAACCACGAATTTAACATTGTTGAACGTGGCGCCCTTGGCCGACAAAGCGGCCAGCGTGGCATCGACCCGCGCATCAATCGCCATCGGCACCGCCAATGTTTCAGGAATAAAAGGCTTCTTCGTCGCGGCATCACCCTTCGCCGCGCCCTTCGCACCAGAACCAGCAGCGGATTTCATAAAGGAATCCAAATTCACCGGCGTATCGCTGGCCACAACGATCTGTACATCCATCGGCGCATTGTTTTTTCCACCAAGGTTGGCCACAGCAATGGAACCACTGGCCTTGATATCACCAAAGGCAAAGGTTGCCGTTTTCATGTCGGCTTTATCCGCCGATGCGGTCAGCATGCCGCGAATATTCACCGCCTTGGCCAACGCCGGATTTTCCGTGCCCGTAAATCCCGCGATCATGGCGGAGAGGTCCGGCGTTTCCACGCTGGTTTCACCCTGTACTTCCGGTGTGCCATCAAGGGCCACAACACCACTGAAATTCACTTTGCTTTTGGACGCGGGCAATCCAACGGTGGTTTGCAAGGACAGGGTCTTTGCACCCTTTTCCATGCGTCCGGTTTGGGCATCAATTTCGATGGTTTGTTTGTTCCAATCAAAATCACCCTTCACCTTGAACGGGCCAGACAGGCTGCCGGCATTGATTACGGCATCAATGCCGTCCAGCTTCGTTTCCTTGGCGGTGCGGCGATCAGCATAAATAAATGTGCCCTTTTCAATTTTCAAATTATCGAGCGTGACGGCTTGCTCTTTTCCGGCATCTGCGGATTGACCCGCGCCCGCATCATCTTTTTTCCCGGCGGAGAGTTTTTCGGTCATCCATGTCTGGGTGCCATCCTTCGCCACTTCCAGACGAATAACGGGCTCAACCAGATTGACCGTATTCACTTCCACGCGTTTGGACAGAAGCGGCAGCAACGCCACGCTGACTTCGGCTTGTTTCAGTGTCAGAAGCTCCACCGCGTCACGGCCTGCTGTGGCCGGAACGGATACGCCCAGATTTTCAATGACCAGATGCGGGAACGGCAGAACGGCCAGATCCAGCTTGCCGCCAAACGTGACTTCATATCCCGTTGCGTCTTCGACTTTGGATTGGATCAGGGGTTTATATTTTTCCCAATCAACAAAACTGGGCGCAATAACAGCGCCCCCCAACAAAACGACAACAATGCCACCAGCAACAAGACCGATTTTTTTCACGTCAACTTCTCCGGTATTTTATGTATTTTTTAAGGCGGTTGGTGCGTCCCTACTCTTAAGAATGGGATGCAAAGGTGGCAAGTTCAAGGCATCGCCCGAAACCCCGCATAAAACCACCATTTTAATCGTCGGAATATTTTTCCTGAAACGATTGAACGGCGGCCAGAAACTGGTTCAATTTCGGCTGCACGGCATTTTCAAAACTTTGCTGCTGTACGCGCGGCAAAGTTACGATGATGGTTTCATAAATATTCTGGACCGTTTCCACCAGAATTTTAATATCGCCATGGCGGTTGATCAACGCGCTGTTCGTTTGAATAATCCGCTTCATCAGCATCGGCACGATGGCCCGCACGGTCGGATCGCTTTTGCGCAGTTTGTCGTCCAATGTCTGGCGCGTAATGACCACCAGAACGGAATCCTCAATCGCCTGCACCGTCGCACTGCGCTTCTCATCGAAGACCAGCGCCATTTCACCAAAAATCTGCCCCGGGCCCAATTTGGCCAGCTCGACATCCTTGTCATCATGCTGGACATAGACGCGCACCTTACCCGACTGAACAAGGAACGCGCAGTTGCCGCTGTCCCCTTCACGGATAATGAACGATCCCTTTGGAACCGCACGGCGTTCGAGAACCTGATTTTCGGGGTTGATGATAGCCATACTCGCAATAATCCTTTGTCCGCTTAGGACATGTACTGACCGCCATTGGCGGCAATGGTGGCACCGTTGATGAACCCAGCGGAATCCGATGCCAGATAAGCAACCAGCCCCGCAATTTCATCACACCGCCCCATACGCCCGGCGGGGATTTGCCGGACGATGGAGTCCAGAACATCCTGACGCATGGATGCGGTCATGTCGGTTTCGATATACCCCGGCGCGATGGCATTAACAGTAATGCCCTTGGCCGCGTTTTCAAGCGCCAGCGCCTTGGTAAACCCGATCATTCCGGCCTTGGCGGCGGAATAGTTGGTTTGACCGAACTGACCCTTCTGCCCGTTGATTGAACTGATATTCACGATGCGGCCAAAACCGCGATCACGCATACCGGACACCACGGCACGGCACGTGTTGAACAACGATGTCATGTTGGTGTTGACCACTTCGTGCCATTGCTGGGCCGTCATTTTGTGCAGGACGGCGTCGCGGGTGATGCCCGCGTTGTTGACCAGAATAGCCACCGGACCCAAATCGGCCTCAACCGCCGCACAGGCCGCCGCGCACGCATCGTAATCCGTCACGTCAACCTTGTACGCTTTTAAGCCCAGTTCGGTTTCACACTGCTTCGCGGCTTCTTCGTTACCGTGATAGAACGCGGCTACCTTGTACCCGGCCTTGACCAGAGCTTCGGAAATCGAACGGCCAATCCCGCGTGTACCGCCTGTTACAATCGCTACTTTATTCGTCATTGTTCACAAAATCCCTTAAGCAACTTTTTTCAGATTTTCGGATGCATCGCGCTCAACGCACATGGCAATACCCATGCCGCCGCCGATGCACAATGTGACCAAGCCACGTTTCGCATCACGGCGCGCCATTTCATGCAGCAACGTAACCAGAACGCGTGTGCCCGATGCACCGATCGGGTGGCCGATGGCAATCGCTCCACCATTCACGTTGACCTTCGCCGGGTCCAACGCCAGATCTTTCAACACGCACAAAGATTGCGCGGCGAAGGCTTCGTTCGCTTCAACCAGATCCAGATCGGATACGGACCAACCCGCTTTCTCCAACGCCTTGCGCGATGCCGGGATCGGGCCAGAGCCCATCACCGCCGGATCAACACCCGCCGTGGCCCAGGACCGGATGGTCGCATAAACCGGCAGGCCGCGTTTTTTTGCTTCGCTGGCGCGCATCAGAACAACGGCGGCGGCGCCGTCATTGATGCCGGATGCGCTGGCCGCCGTCACGGTGCCGTCCGGTTTGAAGGCCGGACGCAAGCCCGCCAGAGATTCAGCCGTCACGCCTGCGCGCGGGAATTCGTCTTTATCAATGATCACCTCATCCTTCTTCACCTTGATTTTCACTGGGGTGATTTCAGCGGTGAATTTACCGGCCTTTTGTGCGGCTTCGGTTTTTTGCTGGGATGCGGCTGCAAAATTATCCTGATCCGCGCGCGTGATCTGCCATTTCTCGGCAATGTTTTCGGCGGTCATGCCCATGTGGTAGCCATTGAACGCATCCCACAAACCATCGACGATCATCGTATCGACCATCGTGGCGTTGCCCATCTTCGTGCCGTTGCGCATGTGCATGGCGTGCGGGGACAGGCTCATATTCTCTTGCCCACCGGCGACGATAACGTTCGCGTCACCGTTCAGAATGGATTGCATGCCAAGCGCCACAGTGCGCAGGCCAGACCCACACACCTGATTCACGGTCAGTGCGGTTTTTTCATGCGGGATGCCCGCGGCCATTGCGGCCTGACGTGCCGGGTTTTGTCCGGCGGCGGCGGTAAGGACCTGCCCCATAATCACTTCGTCAATATCGGCGCCGCCGACTTTGGCTTCGTCCATCACCGCGCGGATCGCAACCGCGCCCAGATCATGGGCGGGCAATGTGCTGAGACCGCCATTGAAATTACCAACGGGTGTGCGTTTGGCGGCGACGATAACGATGGGATCATTGTTGTTCATGGCGACAGTCATAGGTCACTCCCCTTGCAAACATGCAAAAACCGGGTTCATTTGAAAGATGCCCGTCATTATTGCGTTTAACCGGGAATATGCAAGGGTATGGGCCGATTTTATGCGGGCTTTACCCGGTTTTCAGCCAGTCCGCCAACGGCGCCCAGACAGTTTCCATAGCGTTTCGCCCTGCCATCAGGCTGATATGCCCGCAATCGGGGCGCAAAATGGCCGCATCCGGGTGGTCTTTGCATAACGACAACGCCGATTCCGGCGGAACCAATAAATCCCGCATGGCCGCCACCACCATCATTTTCGTCGCATCCAGATGATCCAGTCCGACCGTGCGGTCCCCCACCTGCCACACCCCGTTCACCGGGCGGTTGTGGCCGTACCAATCCATGATGCACACGCGCGCGACGCCGGACGGCAGATCGTGCCCGCCATTCAACCAATCTTCCACCGCAATGAACATCTGTTCCTGCGGTGTGTCCGCCGCCATTTCCAAAAATGATGCAAATTTGGTCAGGGCCTGTTGCGGATTGACGGCGGCGAAAACTTTCTGCACCCAATCCATGGGCAGGGTTGGTCCCGTTTCAATCATCTGCAACGCACTGGCCGCGCCCGCAACCACCTGCGCCGCCATGCGCGGATTGCCGGCATGAAAATCCCATGGGGCCGATAAAAACGCCATTTTATTGAACTTATCCGGGTATAACGCCGCCGCAATCGCCAGCAACGTGCCGCCCATGCAATAGCCGATTGTGTGCGGCGCGTGACCATATGTATCGTGCAGGAAATTCACCGCGCCCATCACGCGGTCATCAATCACACCGGACATCGTGTGAAGCGCGGGGTCATCCACCATCCGCCCCCAATCGAGCAGATAGACATCAAAACCCTGTGCCGCCATCCAGCGGGTGAAGGAACGATCGGGAAGAATGTCGAGAATTTCCGATCCGTTGATCATGGATGGAATGATCAGAAGCGGTTGCGGGTTCGGTGTTGCGGATGGATAAAACAACAGCCGCACCGTGCCCGCCTGCCACCGCGATTCGACGGTGGGCGATGGGCGGCGATAGCCATGATCTTGATATTTCCGTATTCCGGACAGCATGGAGGCCATCGCCTTCCCATGTTTTTGCCGCGCCGCATCATCGGCATCCGGCCCCAGCATCAGCGCCGCCGCGCCCAGATAAATGCTCAGCGCCGCCGGACGGCGTTCAAAACCGTCGGGTGAATTTTGCTGCGTTGCATTCATGGGTGTCGTCACCATTGGGGCAAAAAGCTTTTCGGGCTATGAATTTTGTGCATAATAGCAATCAGTTTTCCGGGGTCATAACCATAATTTCCTTATGGCATGACCAAACAGGAGAGGATGGTAAACACTATGGCGACCAAGACCCGTTCCGACAAGCCCACCGTGATCAAGAAATATGCGAACCGTCGTTTGTACGACACAGGGCGCAGTTCATACGTCACGCTGGATGACCTTTGCACAATGGTAAAGGAAGAGCGCGATTTCGTAGTTTATGACGCGAAAACCGGCGAAGACCTGACCCGTTCCGTATTGACCCAGATCATTGTTGATCAGGAAGGCAAAGGCGGTCAGAACCTGCTGCCGATTTCGTTCCTGCGTCAATTGATTGGTTATTACGGCGACAGCATTCAATCCATCGTTCCCAACTATCTGGAACATGCGCTGGACAGCTTCTCCAAGAACCAGGAAAAATTCCGCGAGATGTTCTCTGTCTCCGCTTTCGAAGAATTGAGCCGCCAGAATATGTCGGTGTTCGAAAACGCGTTGAAGATGAACCCGTGGACATCCGCCTTCCCGAACCCGTTGACGGGTGGCAAATCCACCGGAACGGATGCCGATAAGGTTCAGGACATGAAAGAAACGATTGCAGAATTGCAAAAAGAAATTGATCGCCTGTCCAAATAAGGGGATCTGATTGATTTAAAACCCGGCCATTGGCCGGGTTTTTTATTGGGTTTTTCAGGGCTGATTTTTCATCAATTCCATGATCTGTTCCGCCGTCATATCGTTATTGGGGCGCGGTTCATCATGGTGTTGCAGGATTTTGCGCAAGCTGTGTTCACGCGGCAGCCACACCCGCTCCACCGACGGGAAACCGAAGACATAACCCTGAATATGATCAACGCCATCCCCGGCCAGCATTTTGGCTTCGGACATCGTTTCCGCGCCCTCGCCCACCGTTTGGATATTCACGCCCTTCGCCAGCGTGTTCAGTGTTTTGACGAACAGGCGGTTTTCGCTTTCATCAATTTTGCGGATAAAGGATTTATCGATTTTCACCATATCGACATCCAGCCGTTTCAATTGCGCAAACGCCGTATAGCCCGCACCAAAATCATCCAGCGCCACACGGCACCCCATATCGCGCAAGGTGCGCACGATACGCATGGTTTTTTCAATATCGTACATGGCCACGGATTCCGTGATTTCCACGATCAAGCGCCCCGCCACATCGGGCCGTTCACGCAAGGCCGACACCAGACCGCGCAACCAATCCGGATCGGTCAGGGTCAGGTTCGATACGTTGACCGACAACGTTAAATCCGAAAACGCCGCCAATTCCTGAATGGCCAGATGCATGGCGTAGCGATCCACCAGACGGCTGAGGCCCAGACGTTCAATGGCGGGCATGAAATTTCCGGCGGAATGCAATTTTCCACCTTCATCCACAAAGCGGATCAGGCATTCGTGGAACGACACATGGCTCGATTTGCTGTTGATCACCGGCTGGAAGGCCAATTTCACACGGTTGTCTTTTAACGCGCGCAGGAAGGCATCGCCGGAGGAGAGCAACATGCGCGTGTTCTGCGCCTCGGTTGCGGCCTCACCATAGGAGACAAAACGCCCGCGCCCGCGTTCCTTCGCCGTTTGCATGGCCATTTCGGCCCGTGTCAGCATATCCGCCGGGTCTTTGCACTGCCGGTTGATATGGACACCACCAATCGAAATACTGATCCCGACCGGGCCACGTTGCGTCTGGATCGGGGATTCATAAAAATTATGCAGCATGTGGTGCGCGACCGCCGCCATTTCCGCATGCGGCGCATGGGCGAAAAACACGCCAAACACATCGCCATCAATCCGCGCCACCGTTGCGGAATCGCCAACCAGATCGCGCAGGCGTTTACCGGTGCGGTCAATCACCTCGTCCGTATATTGCGCGCCAAAGGCTTCGTTCAGCATCGACAGGCGATCAATGCCGATCACCAGCAAATAACCGACATTGTTCAGGCGTGATGAATTTTGTGCCTCTGTCCATTCCACAATCTTCTGACAGATCAACAAGCGCCCGTAATGCGTCATGCTGGTGTCATAGGACACCATGGAGAATGAACTGCTGACCAGATTGACCGCAGGTTTCACAGCATTCGAAAATTGTTTTTCATCCACGATCCGCACCGTGCCGCACAGGATGCGATGCCCTGTATCGGGGTCGAGTTGCAGGGTGGCATGTTCATGCACATCAACCTGCAATCCATTGCCCCGCCGAATGCGGAAATTGGCCTTCATTGCCGGGGGCGTCATTGGATCGACTTGCAAGGCCAGTGCATCATGCATGGCCGCCAGACGGGCGGGAATATCCTGTGGGTTGATCACGCGGGCGAAATCGGCGCTGGTAATCGGTTGAGCAGGATCATCGACGCCCAATAGCGTATGAATATCGCCCTGCCATTCAATATGGTCGGTGTCGATATCCCAGACATAGGCCGCCAGGCCCTGATCCGCTAAAGTCTTCTGGAGATGAATGCGCCAGAAATCCGCCAAGATGTTACGCCCCGCTCACTGCGGTCCCCCGTTGGAGGACAAGAGAATCATGCCGTACAAACCCAGTACGCCCCATAATTTAAGCTTAGACGTCAAATGGTTACCAAGAGCTTTAGAATTTTAATAAAATTTGAAATAAATTTTCGCAAAAATCGAAGGAAACCGCGGCCTTTGCACCCCATAAACGGGATAAGGCGGCCCGGTGATGGGGCCGCCTTATCCAAATAACCCATTGTTTTAAATCGCGAAGTTTACTTCAGCGATTGAGTCTTCAAGCCGCTGACCAGACGGTCGCGGGCATCCATGGCCAGATCCATCGATTCCGGGGCGGCTTCGTGGGCAATGGCGGTGAACATGCTGTCCTGAATAGCGAAGAGCAGCGATGCCGAAGCCCCTGCCCCGCTTTCGTCCACGCAGGCGATTTCATAGGTGGACACGCTGCCCCCCTGAACGGTGCCTTCCGCAGCCGGAACAGCGGCGAACTGTCCCTTGCAACGGCTTTCCGTGCGTTTCAGATATTCCTGAACATTCGTGTCAAAGTCCGCGGGGGAGCGCAGGATTTTCTGCTCCGCCGAACCAAACACACCCGTGCCCGCTTCCCAACGATAAGCCACTTGTCCGGCACTGGTTGCCGCAGCAATCGGCTGCACATTCTGGCTCAGTGTAAGGCCGGATCCGCGCAGCACTTGTTCCAGACGGTTGCCAGAGACCAGCGTGCCCGATGATGTTACAGGGGCAATTTCACTTTTCTGAACCGGGGCTGGGGCCTGATAGGATACAGGTTCAACTCGCGGCTTCGGCTCAACCGCCGCGAAGCGATCATACGACACCTCGACCGGTGCCTTGCTGACCGTTTCCGCTGTGCGGTTGCTCAGGTTGGAATTGGCCTGCGCCAACTGGCTCGCCATGGTTGATTTTTCGCTGTGCAGATTGGACAGTTGCGTATTCAGGCTGGCCACTTCGGCTTTCAGCGCATCAACAATCCCGCCATCATCCTTTTCAGTACCGGCCTGAACCGATTCACGTTGCGCATAGGAACGTTCCAGATCGGCCACGCGTTTTTGCACTTCCTGATCCACGCGGGCGCGTTCGGTCGCCAGTTGTTGTTCCAACTGGGCGATGCGCTGGTCTTTGCCATCATCGCCACCGCCAGCCAGTTTTTGTTTGGTCAGGGCCAATTCTTCTTCCAGACGGACCAGACGGGCGGTTTGTTCTTTCTCGGCAATTTTCGGATCAAAGAGCATGTATTCCAGCTCTTTCTTCTCGCGTCCGCATTTCGCACGTTCTTCATCCAGCAAAGAGCCAAGACGGCGTGTTTCGCGTTCGGCTTCGTTGAAACGGCTCGTGGCCTGTTCCAGATCCCAGTTGGCAGAGGCAATAACGGTTTCCTTGCCGCCCGCGCTCTTGGCCACGCGCAATTGTTCGGACAGACGATCCCGCTCCGACCGGATCACAGCCAATTCGGCCTCAGCCGCGCGCAATTGCGTCACGGTGGCCATATTGGTTTTCAGCTCTTCGCTCGGTGCGGTGGTTTTCGCCTCCAGCGCCGCCACTTGCTGACGCAAGGCTACGTTTTCCTCGTTTGCTTTTTTCAGCAAATCTTGCATCTGCGTCAATTCGGCCGGGGCCGCATTGTCTTGGACTTTTGCGGTCTTCGCCGTTTGCAGTTCGGCAACCAGATGATCGCGCTCCGCTGCCATGTCTTTCAGGCGGGTTTCCAGCGCTTGCAACTGACTGGTGCTTTCGGTTTTCGACGCGGTTGCGGATTCGGCCACTTTGGCCTCCAGCGCAACGACCTGTTGTTTCAACGTATCGCGTTCGGCCTCAACCGCCTTCAACTGCGTCGTCAGATCGCCCGCTTTGCTTTGTGCGGCGGCCACGGCATTGCCGGTTTCAACCTTGGCACTTTGCAGCGCGGTCAGTTCAGCCTTCATCTGCGTATTTTCGGTGCGCAGGCGGGTCAGTTCGGCACTGGCCGCTTCGCCTGCTGTTTTCGCCTGTGACAACGTCACCATTTCGGCTTTGATCTGCATGTTCTCGGCCTTCAGGCGTGTGAGTTCCGCATTGGCGGCCTCGCCCGCTGTCTTGGCTTGTGCCAGCGTGGCCATTTCCGCCTTGATCTGGGTATTTTCCGTGCGCAGTTTCGTCAATTCGGCATTGGCCGCCTCAGCGGTGGTTTTCACCTGTGCCAATGTCGCCATCTCGGCCTTGATCTGCGTGTTTTCAACGCGCAGTTTTTCCAGCTCGGCACTGGCCACATCGCCCGCCGTTTTGGCTTGGCTCAACATGGTCATGTCCGATTTAATCTTCGCATTTTCGGCGCGCAGATTTTCAACTTCGACGCTCATCGCGCCCAATGCGGCGGCATCATCCTTGGATGTTTCGCACACAGCCGGGGCGGCCTTTGCCTGCTGCCCCAATTGGGACACGCGGGATTGCAGGTCGCTGTTTTCCATTTCCAGCAGACGCAGTTTCTCGCTCATCTCCGACGCGGTGGCGCTGCCGGAGGATTGTTGCTGGTAACGATTTTCAAATTCGCGGCGTTCGCGTTCCAGCGCGTTGCGCAGGCGCATATTCTCCTCGCGCAGATTGTCCAGATCGGTGTTCGCGGACGATGACGCCATCAACGCCGCAGGGGCCGGAGCGGGCGCTGGCGCAGGAGCCGGTTTGGGGGTGGCCGCTTTTGCCGTTTCTTTTACCTTCTCAACCGCCTTGGCCGGCGCTTCGCGCACGACTTCATCAACCTGCATCTTGCGCATCAGGGCATCGCCGCTGGATGATTTCACGGGTGCTTCGGTCAGATCGCGCATCACCGGTTTTTCCGGGGCGGAGAGAATATCCGCCGCATCGGCCTCAACCTGTACCGGGGTCACGGCCATTTTCGGCATGGCCGGAACATCGTCCAGCGACCCGCTGTCGTTTCCGCCCGCAGCCGGTTCAACACCACCGCCCACACAGGCGTACAAATCCGCAATACCGGATTTCATGTTGGATTCGGCAAAGACCAGTTTTTTGTCGGCAAAGGCAATGGCCATCTGGCCGCTGGATTCCAGTGCGTTCATAAACGCGTCATCGCGCCCCATATTCACGGTGATGCCGCGATCGGATGTCGGGACGATTTCAAATTTGCGATCCTGACCCTGTGCCGTTTTCATCCGCACATCGACCGAGATCCCTTTATCAACGGCTTTGTCCTTGCCAAAATCCAGATCAACCGTCGTTTCATCCGCCGCGTTCCGCGCGATGGTCAGTTTCACACCGCTGTCAAACTGCCGCACCAGCGCGCAATGGGCATCCGCCCCGGCAGCAGCGTTGGAGGCCACGCGCATTACGGTCCATTCCCGTTCCCCGGCCGCAAATGCCGCGGCGCCGAACGCCATGTGACCAATCAAAACTGTTGAAAGCAAAAGAGAGCGAGAGCGCATGGTTTCCCCGAAAACGTCGCAGAAATAAAGGTTTTGCAAGCATACAGGCAGGATTCGCATGTGAAAAGGGCTTTCGGACCGGAATGTTCGACTATCCCCGGAACGAAAGCCCTGTAAAATCAATAAATTAGATCATTGCCCTTTCCAGGCGCGATCAGATTCAACCACCAAAACCTGACCATTCAGAGTCGGATCGTTGTAAATCCGCCCAACGGGGCGTTCGGCCTCGCCGCCAAACTGTTCCAGCAGACGCGACAGCGCCCCCGTCAACGGCCCCTGAAAACTGACCGAACGTTGCACGGTGTAGGGCGAATCCGCCATCCAGATCACCTGCAACCCCTGTTGTGCGCCCCAGGATTCGATGGTGGAGCGCAGATCCTGCCCCTTCATCGCCGCCCAGCGTTGGTCCGATGGTGTGCCGGATGGTGCGCCCACAGCCGTGCGTGTTGCCACATCGCCACGAACAATATCGGACGGGTTTGCGCGTTTGACCGTGGGGTCCGCCCAGCTTGCCGCCAGCGCATGTCCGCTGGAAATTTCTTTGACCGTTTCTTCCTGAACCGGAGCAGCAGGTACCGGCGCGATGCCCTTGGCGGCCAGCGCCTTGCCTGTATCCGCACCCTGTTTGGCCTTGGCCAGAATGCCAGCGGCTTCGGCATAGGCGCGGGCATTGTCATCCGCCGCGCGGTCCAGCAAATTTTCAATGGACACAACATCACCGGATACACCCCCCGCAGGGTCGCCCGGCATAGGCGTTAATGCGCCCATTTCACCCATCGGCGCCATCGGCGGAACCGCCGCGCCAGCCGTGACCGGAGGCAGGGCCGGAGCCGGGGCATCCACCGCCGGAACGGGCGCTTCGGGCATTACAATTTTGTCGCCGCTGGTGCTTTTGATTTCAAACACGCCTGGGGGCAGCGGGGCCTTGGCATCGCGTTGCGTCGGTGCGGATGGCGCATCATCGCCCCCGCCGTTGTAGCAAGATTCCATCCGCTTGAAGCCTTCGGACAAGCCCACCATAACAAATTCAGCAGACGGGCCATCCTGCACACGAATGGCAACGTTGCGCGCTTTTTTCAACGCATCGTAAACATCGGGCATGTTTTTCAGGCTGAGCAACAGCGTGTGATCATCATGCGCGGACGCCGAAACAAGCTGGAAAAATTCACCCGGAACATCGATTTCAACATCGTAATCCTGCCCGCGCGTCAACGTCGGTTGGCCAATATCAATGGCCACGGCCAGCAAACGATTGCCCCCGCCAGAGAAGCGGAAGCTGTAGCCGTTATTGAATTGATTGGTGACGATACAGGGAATACCCGCAACACCGCCAGCCCCCGCCGCCGACATGGACGCCGGACCGACCAGCCATGCGCTGCTGGGCACGGCACCGCTTTCGGCGTGCGCGGCCCCCATACCCAAGGCAAGACACACACTGCTCATCAGTAAAATTTTGCGGATCATCATGCCCTCGCCCACCCGTTTATTATGCGGTTTGTTTGTTACCGGATTTTTCTTCCAACCCGTGCGCCAGTGACGCTTCCAGAAAGCGATCGAGGTCGCCATCCAGAACGCCGAACGCATCGGTGTTTTCCACTTCGGTACGCAGATCTTTGACCATTTGATAGGGCTGCAAAACATAGGACCGGATCTGGTGTCCCCAGCCGATTTCTGTTTTTTCACCATAGGATGCTTGCGTGGCATCTTCGCGTTTTTTCAACTCAACTTCATACAAACGCGCGCGCAACATGCTCATCGCCGTATCGCGGTTTTTGTGCTGGGACCGTTCGGCCTGGCACGCGACGATAATGCCGGATGGAATGTGCGTGATACGAATGGCGGAATCGGTCGTGTTCACGTGCTGACCGCCCGCGCCGCTGGACCGGAACGTATCGACCTTCAAATCCTTGTCCAGAACTTCAATGTCGATCGTATCGTCCACCACCGGAGAAACAGCCACAGACGAGAAACTGGTGTGGCGGCGCGCATTGGAATCAAACGGTGAAATACGCACCAGACGATGCACGCCGGTTTCGGCCTTCAGCCAGCCATAGGCGTTTTCGCCTTCAACTTTAATGGTTGCGGCCTTGATACCCGCCTCTTCACCATCACTGCGCTGAAGCAGGGTCACGCGGTAGCCATGTTGTTCCGCCCATCGCGTATACATGCGCAGAAGGATTTCACCCCAGTCCTGCGCCTCGGTGCCGCCGGACCCGGCATGCACTTCCAAAAACGCATCATTGGCATCGGCTTCGCCGGACAGCAGGCTGGTGATCTGCATGCGTTGTGCATCGTCGCGCAATTTTTTCAGCGACGCTTCCGCTTCGGTCACGATGGATTGATCGCCCTCTTCCTCGCCCATTTCAATCAGGCCGAGGCAATCATTCATGCTGTTTTCAACGGCGCGCACCGACTGAACCTTTTGATCCAGACGGTTGCGTTCTTTCATGATGGTTTGGGCTTTGTCCGCGTTGGACCAAAGATCCGGATCTTCGCTCAGGGATGTCAGTTCGGCCAGACGGTCGATTGCTGTATCCCAGTCAAAGATGCCTCCTCAGCAAGGCCAGCGACTCATTGATGTCGTTGACCAGCGCTTGAATATCTGCACGCATGGCAATGATCCTTAAATTCTTCTACAAAAACCAACGCCCCCCGGAGTGATCCGCAGGGGCGTTAGGAAAATTCTTCAGCCAGCCCTTATGCTGCTTGCGCCAGTTTGGCGTTTCCAGCGAAAAAGTCCAGCATTTGTACGATCAGGCCCTGACGTTGTTCACCGTCAACAACCGGGGAGGACATCAGGTTGCCGTCCATGGCCATGACATCGTCCACGACCGTCGCGCCTGCTGCTTCCAGCACAGCTTTTGCGCTTTCGGCAACGGCCACAACACGGCCCTTGGCTTGTTCCGCGAAGACCAGCACGGACGCCGCATCCCCGAACAACGCAACCGGTTTGGCCATCGTCATGAAATTGTTGATGAAACGGCGGGTATGCGCCGTGGTTTGCAGTTTATCCAGCGCGCGGCTGCCGCCCGGGATGACCAGCATGTCGTAATCGGCGCCCAGTGCGGTCGCCAGTGCCTGATCCACCGGAAAATTGTGGCCCCAGCCCTGCCCGTCCCAGCCACTGATCAAACCTTGATCCGGGCTGATCAGCTTAACTTTTGCACCAGCGGCCAACAGGGCCTTCTGTGCTTCGATCAAATCATGTTGGTTGAAACCGTTGGCGGTCAGGATGGCTACGTTTTGTCCGGAGAGCATTTTACTCATGAAGTCACAGTCCTCTTCTTTACATATACTGTTTATTGATCCCCATAACCGCTTCAAAGCCGTGCGATGAACCCTTTGAAAAAACGGTTCGAATGGCGTTTGGTGGCGTTTGCGCTTTGGCCGGGGTTCAGGGGATGTACACACCTGTGTTTTACAGATTGCCGCACCATGATGATTCCCGGGTTCAAAGTCAAGAAATAAACTCTATCCCTTTGTCCAAAAAGGGATTTTCTATTTTATTTCAGACAATTGAATTGTGGAGATTTGTGCAGAGGCGAATGTTTTTGGAGCGGGCGACGAGTCTCGAACTCGCGACCTACAGCTTGGGAAGCTGTCGCTCTACCAACTGAGCTACGCCCGCACCCCGAAAACAGCCGGAAAACCGCCAAATACTGGCCCCCGGCACCTGTAGGGCCTTGATATGGCACAGCTCCCCCGAAAAAACAATTGGGGATTTTAAGTGATTTAAGTTGCAGCGACTTTACAAAGTCCGGGACTCGTTTATAAAGGCCAAGCGGTAAGATTTATTATTCAAGCGCACAAAAAACGTATCTATTTCAAGGAGCAACACATGATTAAGCTGCGCGGCGTTGTTTTAGCAGGACTGGCCTTGTCCCTGGCGGCATGTTCCGGTGTTTCGAGCCACAGTGAAGTTGAAGCCCTGAACGAGGTGCAGCCGGTAGGCAGCCCGTTCACGCAATCTCTGGCGGCCGAATATCGTGATTTCGCCAATCGCGAAATGAACGACATGTTCGATTACCCGGATGCAATCCACTTCGCCCGTAAAGGTCTGGCAGCAGCAGGCGGTGACGCCGTGATGCCGGAACCGATCAGCGATTGGAACCTGTTGCCCCGTCATATGGAAGAGCTGAGCACCGGCCGTGGCCGTCTGATCAATGCATTTGATCGTGGCGCACGTGACATTGCCCCGCAACTGTCCGCCGTGGCACAAGCCCGCTTTGACTGCTGGATCGAACAGCAAGAAGAAAACTGGCAGGAAGACGACATCAGCGCATGCAAAACGCAATTCGCTGAAGCCATGGACCAGTTGGAAGCCTTGCTGCCGGCACCGGCACCAATGCCTGCTGAAGACGTGATGGCCCCGGTATCCGCATTGGATATGGGAGCATCCGATCCGATGGCGGCTGCGGACTCCATGTATCTGGTCTTCTTCGACTTCGACTCATCCTCTGTAAACGCTGGTGGTAACAGCGTTCTGGATGCCGTTGCAGCCGAAATCAGCAAACGCAGCGTCAACATGGTCAGCGTTGTTGGCCACACCGACAGCTCGGGCTCCGACGCTTACAACGACAAACTGGCTATGCGCCGCGGTAACGCTGTGCGTGACGCTCTGATCAAACGCGGTATCGACCCGGCGAAGATCAACGTTGAAGGCCGTGGCGAGCGTGAACTGCTGGTCAAAACCGCTGACGGTGTGCGCGAGCCTGCCAACCGTCGTGGTCAGATCAGCTTCCAGTAAGCGATCGCCCCTGAATCTTCAGGGATAAAAAAAATCGGTGGCCGGGATGTTGAACAAGCGTCCCGGCCATTTTCTTAAAAACAAAAAATAAACACAAAGCGATTGGTTCCCTCCCATGGACCTGAGACCCATTTTCTACGTTGTCGGCGCCCTGCTCTGCATTCTGGCCATCAGCATGAGCGTGCCGATGTTTGTCGACATGGTACACAATCATCCGGACTGGAAAGTTTTCCTGCTGTGCATGTCTATCACCGCGTTCTTTGGCGGCACGACATTACTGGCCAACGCCAGCGACAAGCCGTTTCAATTGACCATCAAACAAACATTCCTGCTGACCGCCGTGAGCTGGTTCGCACTGGCTGGGTTTGGGGCCCTGCCCTTCTGGCTGGCCAGCGAAACGGATATTGGTTTTACCGACGCGTTTTTTGAATCCGTATCGGGCATTACAACAACAGGCGCAACTGTTCTGAGCGGCCTTGACACCATGCCGCCGGGTATTTTGATGTGGCGATGCATGTTGAATGCGTTGGGCGGCATCGGGTTTATCGTTGCGGCCATGGCGGTCCTGCCCTTCCTGCGCGTTGGCGGAATGCAGCTATACCGCACGGAATCCTCCGACAAATCCGACAAGGTTTTGCCCCGGATGCAGAAGGTGGCCACGGCCATCGGTTACATCTATGCGGGACTGATTGCAATTTGTGCCCTGTGTTACTGGATGGCGGGGATGTCAGGTTTCGATGCTATCACCCATGCGATGAGCTCGGTCGCGACGGGCGGATTCGCCAATTACGACAGCTCGTTTGGCGCTTTTCTGGATCGCCCGCACATTCTTTGGATTGCCATGGTTTTTATGATTTTGGGCGGGCTCCCCTTCGTTTTGTACATCAAAGTTCTGGGAGGCAATTTCAGCGCCCTGATCCGCAACACCCAGGTGCGTACATTTCTGGCAATATTGGGGGGGGCTATTTTGATTTCCACCTTGTGGCTATCCCTCAAAGGCATTCTACCCTTTGGTGACGCCGTATTACAAAGCGCCTTCAACATTGTATCCGTCGTGACAACCACGGGCTATGCGTCGGCGGATTACATGCAATGGGGACCGTTTTTCGTCGTCTTCTTCTTTATCCTCACCTTCTTTGGCGGATGCACGGGTTCGACATCGGGCGGTGTTAAAATCATGCGATATCAGGTGATGGCGTTGATCCTGGGCCGCCACTTCCAAAAACTGCAACACCCCAACGCCATCATCGCCCTGCATTATGATGGGCGAACCTTACCAGATGACGTGCCGTATTCGGTGATGGTTTTTATCTTTGGCTTTCTGGGCGCGTTTATTGTTCTGGCTTTGGCTCTGTCCATGTGCGGGCTGGATTTTATCACCAGCATCAGCGGCGCGGCCACGGCCCTGACCAACGTTGGCCCCGGATTGGGGCCCATTATTGGCCCGGCCGGAAATTTTTCAACCCTGCCTGATGCTGCCAAATGGCTTATTTCCCTTGGCATGATGCTGGGGCGTCTGGAACTTTTCACCCTGCTGGTTCTGGTTATGCCCAGCTTCTGGCGCAAATAAAAAAAGCCCCGCAAAATCGCGGGGCTTTTTAAATTCACAAAAAACTAGAACGGCGATTCTTCCACCTGCGGCACGGGCTGTGCGCCCACGCTTGGGGCCTGTTCATACCCACCGCCGCTATACGATGCGCCGCCACCAACGGCATTGCCCGCATCCGCACCGATTTGCAGCGTATTGTTCACACCATTCACCACGGCTGTGTCCACATCGCGCAGCAATTGTTCAACAAACGCATTTTGTTCACGTTCACGTTCGGCAATCGACAGATTGTCCGCAATGGTCCATGTCCGCTGGACGCGCAGATCGGTATGGGCCGCACCCGGTGCCGTCGGGTTTTCACGCATCAGTTTCAGGCGGATCACCGCGCTGTAACGATCGCGATTATCCATGTTCAGCTTGCGCACATATTTGTTATCCGACTGCAAATCTTCGCGGGTGACGCGGGCTTCCTCGATCGAGAAGATGAAGGTGCCTTCCCCCCCGGCTGCCACCAGACGCTTGTCGACATAGCCACGCAGGGCGACATCCAAAGGCGTCGGGAAGGTGCTGGAAACATCGTTGCCATAGGCGGCCGCATTGCTCGCGCTCACCACTTCAATGCGGGAGGCGCTGACCCCAACCTGTTGGGTAAACTGGGCGGATGGCGATTTCAGTGCCGGACCAACCGTTGTGCAACCCGCGACCAATCCCGCCCCACCAAGGGCCAGAACCGAAACGCAAACCAGAAAGCCAAGGCGTTTGTTCTTCATCATTGTCATGTCCTTACTGTACGACACCGCTGGGGTTGTTGAGTTTATGTTCGAGTTCAGCCGCGTCGAATTTATATTCGCGGCTGCAGAATTCGCATTTCACGCTGATTTTACCGTCTTCTTCGGCCAGATCCAAACGATCTTCGCTGGACATCGCCATCAAGACATTTTCAACACGGTCGGCGGAACACCGGCATTGATGGCGCACGGGTTGCGGTTCCTGTGCCCGCACACCTTCCTGATGGAACAGACGATAGAGCAGATCATTGACCGGCAAAGCCGCATCCAGCAATTCATCATCCGTGCAGCTTTGCAACAGGACCATCGCCCGGTTCCACGCATCGGGGTCGACGTCACCGCCCGGCTTGGACGCGTCGGGCATTTTTTGCAACAAAATCGCCCCCGCATGCCAATGGCCGTCATCATCGCGTTTCAATGCAAGGCGCAGGCCTGTAGCAATTTGTTCGGATTGCGTGAAATAATGCTGCACACATTCAACCAGCGTGCCGCCCTTCAATTCCACCACGCCTTGATAGCGTTCGGTATTTTCGCCGCCCTGATCGATCGTGAACACCATATGGCCACGGCCAATCAAGCCCATATAGGCCGTTTCGGGCACTTCATCGGCTTCCCAGCGATCCAGACGCTCCTGATCAAAGCGGGCGCAGGCACGCACGTTGCCATGTCCGGTAATATCGGCCACCAATGTCCCCAACGGGCCATCGCCTTGTGCCTGTAACGTAAAAATCCCATCGTCTTTCAACATGGACGACAACAGCAAAGCCATCACGGCGGCCTGCCCCGTCAATGTCGCCACCGGAGCCGGATAACCGTGGGTGTGCAGAATATCATTCACGACCCGCCCCAGCCGGACGATACGGCCACGCAGGTTGCTATCCTCCAGAAAGAAGGTTTCCACCATATCCACATCATGGGTAGTCATAATATCGAATCTTTCTGTTTTTATTGCCTTGTGTCCGCGCCCCAGCCTCTGCCATCATAAGCCATAATTCAAGGGCGCGGCACGGATGAAGAGTAACGCTGATCACGAAAATATCAAGTCTTCAGCCCCGGAATCCAACCGGGGAAAGCGCCGTCCAACACAGGCAAAACAAGGCCCCCGCCCCCCGAAAAAGGTCACGCCTGAATACCTGCGCAATTCTGGTCTGTATTACCTGCAACGCTTCGCCACCAGCACCGCCCATTTCCGGTCCGTCATGGCCCGGAAAATTGACCGGTCCTGTCACGCGCACGTGGACCAGAACCGCGATGAATGCCTGCAATGGCTGGACGCCATGATCGAGGATTTCATTCGTCAAGGATTGCTGAATGATCGCATGTATGCCGAAGGGGCCGTAAATTCCCTGCGCCGTCGCGGTCTGTCCCGCCGGGCGATTATGAACCGGTTGCAGGTCAAGGGACTGGATAGTGAAACGGTGGGTGCCTTGCTGGCCACCCATGACACCGAACAAGGCGCGCAGGACCATGATACAGGAGATTTGCACGCGGCCCTGAAACTGGCCCGGCGCAAACGCATCGGCCCCTATGCCGCACCGGACAAGGATATTGACCGGGATAAAGCCATTGCCTCTATCGGACGGGCGGGATTCAGCTATGACATCGCGCGGCGTGTTGTGGAGATGACGGTAGAGGATCTGGACGAGCAGGATTTACGACGCGTTTGACGCCGCATCATGCGCGGACACACGGCGCGCAGGCAGAATAATCGTGGCCGTTGTGCCCAGCCCCTTTTGCGAGAACAATTCAAACGACCCTTCGTGCAGGCGCGTCAGCGCATCCACCAGCGTCAACCCCAAACCAGCGCCCGATGTTGAGCGTTGCAGGGATGTATCCACCTGACCAAACGGTGACAGGGCTTTTTGAATTTCATTATCATCCATCCCCACACCGGTATCGGTGATGGACAGGCGCAATTGACCATCGGCATCCAGTTCATAGGACAGGGTAATCCGCCCGCCTTCCGGCGTGAATTTCACCGCGTTGGACAACAAATTCATAATAATCTGCTTCAAGGCCAGCTCTTCACCAATCACATCGGGCATGGCGGCATCCAGCATGTTGGTCACGGTGAGCTTCCCGCTTTCAATTTTCGGCCCCATCAAATCCAGCGAAGATTGAACAATCTTATCCAACCGAACCAGACTTTCATTCAACTGCCGCTCGCCCGCATCAATGCGGGAAACATCCAGAATTTCATTGATGATTTTCAGCAATTGCTTGCCGCTGTCATAAATGTCGTTGGCGTAATCCCAATATTGGCGTTGTTCCAGTTTGCCGAACACTTCATTTTTGATGATTTCAGAAAAACCAATAATGGCATTCAAGGGCGTACGTAATTCATGGCTCATATTCGCCAGAAATTCGGATTTTGCGCGGCTGGCCATATCGGAATGAACCTTGGCTTCCTGTAATTTGATCTCGGCTTCTTTCCGCTGGGTAATATCCTCGATACTGCCTTCGTAATACAGGATATTGCCCTCGTCATCGCGGACGGCACGGGCGTTTTCGTTGACCCAGATAATGTTCCCATCTTTGCGACGGACGGTGATCTCAAAATTTTTCACCGTGCCCTTTTCGTCAATCTGGGCCAGAAATTGTTTCCGGTCGCGAACGGATTCATAAATTTCGCTGTTGGCATTGCGGATCGACCCGACAATATCATCCGCCGTTTCATAGCCCAGAATACGGGCCATAGCAGGGTTGGCGCTCAGATATTTTCCATCCTGTGTAACCTGATAAATACCGCCTGCGGCGTTTTCAACGATCGTGCGGAATTTCTTTTCCGCTTCGCCCAATGCTTTTTCCGCGCGGCGGCGTTCTTCCACGTCGGTCATGGTGCCAACCACGCGGGTATTGCGGTTTTCGTCCTGCCGCATCATGGACATGGCCAATTCAACCGAACGGAATGTGCCCTCGCGTGTGCGCACACGCGCAAAACTGCGATAAGCGGGTCGCTGCCCCCGGATCATTTGCTGGAATTGGTCGCGTTGCTCGGCCTGATCCTGCGGATGCAGCATGTCAAACAGGTTTTTGCCAATGGATACACCAATATCGTGCCCGGTCACGCGACCCCACGCATCATTGAGGAACAGAATATCCCCTTCCGCAGTGGCTTCAAAAATAATATCGGTTACCGCGTTGATAATGGCGCGGTTTTCACGTTCCGCCTTGCGCAGGCTGTTGTTCAAACGTTCACGTTCTGAAATCTCGCTGTTCAGTTCAAAGTTCTTATGGGCCAGCGTTTTGTTCATGACGGCCAGGCGGCCTGATTGGCGTTGATTATTGCGCACATACAACATGCCAACGATTGTAAACATCGTACCAAAGAACAGGACGAGCAGCGGCGTTTTTTCCAGGAAAACAGTGTGGCGCGTTTGCCCGACATCCACCTGCATCGTCCATTTGGCGTTGCCAATGGTAAAGGCGTAATCATTCCGCAGGTTTTTACCCTCTGCGCCGCCTGCTTGTCCCTGACGGTTCATGTAAAAAATGGGGTTTCCTGCGGCGCCTTCACGCAAAACCAGACCGTTCAACTCTGTCCGTTCGTTCAGCCACTCCCGATCAATCACAGCCGATACGCGGCTGAGCCCCACCAGAAAGCTGTCTGGCCCGTCCGGGGTCATGATTTTTTTGATCATGGCAAAGGGGCGATTTTTGATCAGTGGCTCCGCCCCTTCCTGCACATAGTTTGTGCCGGGAATATCGGTGCGGATTAAAACATCTTCGTAAATGCGAACCTTGTTCTCTGTGATAAAGCGCACCAAAGCAGCCTGATCTTCCCGGCTTTGAACATTATAGGCATCATTTTCCAAGGCCGCGGGCGATGACGGCTTCATAAAATGTGTGATGCTCCATGCTCCATTCCCATGATCGCGCAACCAGATCAGGTAATCGAACTGGTCGATATTCGGGGTGGCATAGGAAATTGTTTTTTGCAAAATTTCAGACGGAATATCCTCTTCCAAAACCAGAATGGTCGAGGCCGCTTTGATCGCGCTTTCCAGCGCGTGCAAATTGTCATTGATCGTGCGCTCGGTTTCAACAACCGTGCGCTTCTGCTCGGCCTTCAACATATCGCCGATGAAGTATGACAGCGCCAGATACGCGACCACAGCCAGGATCATGCCGTTGACCAGCACCATCACCTGCGCAGTCGAACCACGCAAGCTGCGCGCTTGCGTTTCGTCTTCTGCTTTCTCTCTTTGATCGGCGCCGATAATCAGCATGAATCAGGTCTTTGCGGTGTTAAAGATAGAGTCGTCCCCACCATGCACTTTGGGGGTTTTGGGTTAACGTTTCGCTAACGCGTTATGGCGGCTGTAAAATTCACGGAAATACTTATAAAACGGGCATTTCCAGAACCTGTGCGCTGCACAAATTCGCTTGACTCCCCCCTGCCCCGGGCCCAAGAATGAGGGCTTACTGAAGCCTAAATTTCATAATCACAAGAGTGTGGAGGTCAAAAATGACACAGTCCAAAAACACCGCGTCCTTCTTCGATACACAATATCTGCAAAATCTGATGCCGAACCGCTACGCGTTTGATATGAGCGCGGTTCTGGAACTCTATCGTAAAAATGTTGAAGCCTTTACCGAACTGCAACAGGTCACTGTTGAAGGCCTGCAAAACGTTGCGCAATGCCAAAGCACATTGATGAACGAACTGGTTCAGCAAAACACGGCATTGACTCAGCAATTGCTGGGCGAAGGTACACCGGAAGAGAAAGTCGCCCGTCAGGCCGATTTGATCAAGACGGCGTATGAGCGTTCCGTAACCAGCCTGCGTGAAATTTCCGATGTTGTCAGCAAGACAGGCACCGAAGCCGGTGAAATCCTGAACGCCCGCATCACGGACAGCCTGGAAACACTGGGCACCGTTCCGGCGAAGGTCGCAAAAACAGAAAAAACAGCGCGCAAAGCCGCCTGATTTTTTCAGCGATCTATGATTTAATAAGGGCGCCCGATAACGGCGCCCTTATTTTTATTCGGAGACGGCACGATGACCACCCACAACACCCGCGAAGAACCCATTGAATTCAGCGATTTTATGAAGGTTGAGGTGCGTGTCGGCACCATTGTGGACGTGCAGGAATTTCCCGAGGCGCGCCGCCCGGCCTATAAGCTGTTCGTTGATTTTGGACCGGAGATTGGCCAGCGCAAAACATCGGCGCAAGTGACGCAAAACTACACCCGCGAAGAATTGATCGGACGGCAGGTTGCCGCCGTGGTCAATTTTCCACCGAAGCAGGTTGGGAAGTTTATGTCGGAAATTCTGGTTCTGGGGTTTCCGGATGAAAACGGGAACGTTACGTTGGTTCGGCCGGACAAAACTGTGCCAAACGGTGGCCGCCTGTATTAAACCCTTCCCGTCACCCCGGCGAAGGCCGGGGTCCATAGGATAGATCGCATGGATACCGGCCCCATTGTTTCTTGGCGCCGGTATGACGCTAAGAGTTTAAACTGGAATCAGGATAATCACGCGCAAGCCACCGCGCGGGCTTTGGTCCAGCGTAATCTGCCCGCCATGGCTGTGGATCACGTCCTGCGCGATGGGCAAACCAAGCCCGACCCCACCCGTCGCCGTGTTGCGTGATGTATCGACACGGTAGAAGGGGCGGAACACATCGTCATACTGATCCGGCGGAATACCCGGACCATCATCGTCAATCACGATTTCAACATCATCATTCACGCGCCGCGCGCTCATCCACACGTGGGATGCGTATTTACGGGCATTGGTAATCAGGTTGGACAGCGCCCGTTCCATCGCCATCGGGCGCAGCGTCAGGGCCAGATCACCTTGGGAATCCAGAATAACGTCGCCGCCGGCGCGGCGTGCGCCGGATACGATGCGGTTCAGAATATCATTCATATCCCCGGCAACCGCCTGCTCCCCGCCCTCACCGCGCACGAAATCGAGGTAGCCATTCAGCATTTTTTCCATGTCCTGAATGTCCTGCATCATGCCTTCGGCATCCGGGTGGTTACCCAGCATAGCGACCTGCAGTTTCAAGCGCGTCAACGGTGTGCGCAAATCATGCGATACCCCGGCCAGCATGGCGGTGCGTTGGGAAATCTGGCGTTTGATACGGTCATTCATATCAAGGAAGGCTTGCGCTGCCTGCCGCACTTCGCGCGCGCCTTCAACCTTTAGCGTTGCGGGCATATCGCGGCCCTTGCCAATTCGTTCCGCCGCCACCGCCAGACGACGGATGGGGCGAATTTGATTGCGCATAAACAGGATCGAAACCGCCAGCAATACAATGGACGTAAAAATCATCCAGAGCAGGAAGATATAGCCCGACGATGAAAACAGCCGCCGTTGCGGCGATGAAACAAATAACACCCCGTCATTCAGCGCGATGGCAATTTCCACCCATTTTTCGGACAGATCGACATTGATACGGTACGGGCGGCGCACCTGTTGATCCAGCGCACGGCCCAGAATGTCCGAGACGATGGAGCGGTCAATATCCTCGGGGATATTCTCCAACACCGCACCGGGCTGATAGCTGATCAACAAATCCAGATGCTTGGCCATATGGCCGGAAATGCGGCTGATCCGTTCAGGCGAAGGATCATTTTCAATCTGTTCGGCAACAATGGCCATTTCCCCGGCCACGGCATAGGCCAGACGATCCGTCATTTTGCCCCAGTGACGATCAAAGAAAATATAGACCGTAATCATCTGGGTCAGCAAAACCGGGATGATCAAAATCATCAGCGACCGGGCCAGCAATGTACGCGGCAGAATATTGCGGAACAGCGACCTTATTTTCATACCGGGTCCACCCGCAGCATATAGCCCTTGCCCCGCACGGTTTGCAGGACCAGCGGCGTGCGCGTGTCCTGCTCGATCTTGCGGCGCAGGCGCGTAACCTGCACGTCAATGGTGCGTTCGCCACTGTCGTCCAGATTGCACATTCGGGCCAAATCTTCGCGGCTTATGGCTTCGCCCGCCCGACTGATTAAGGCTTTCAGCAAAGTGGTTTCAACGGTGGTCAGGGCTTGGATATCACCATCATGTTGCAGGATATTCACAGCCGGGTCATACACCCACCGCCCCAATCGCACGCGCATATCGGCCGCGGCTTTCGGCCGGCGGCGCAAAATGGCGTTCAGGCGTAAAACCAATTCACGCGGTTCAAACGGTTTGGGCAAATAATCATCCGCCCCGGTTTCAAGACCCGCAATACGGTCATCGGCCTCGCCCAATGCGGTCAGCATCAAAACCGGAATATCGTTATGGGTGCGGATGGATTTGGTCAATTCCAAGCCCGTTTCCCCCGGCATCATGATGTCCACCACCATGGCATCGAAATCCAGATGCGCCAGCAATTCGCGGGCGGCGGCGGCGCTTTCGGCGGAGGCCACCACGAAACCATTTTCGTGCAGGAACCTGGTGACAAGCTGGCGGATCCGGTCATCGTCATCGACGACCAGAATATGCGGGCGTGTCGCCAGCTTGTCCGCAATTTGCATATCCGCGCTCATAGAAAACCGCCCTTTGCGGCGTTTGTTATTTCTGGTAATTTTTAACACACTGCGCGGGTTGGTGAAACCCCTGCGGCCGCGCGGCAAAACCCTTAAAAACCATGGAATTACAACGATGTGCGCCTCCCCCTCCGCCCTGCCTTATGATGATCGTGATGGCTTTATCTGGATGAACGGGAAAATGATCCCGTGGCGCGACGCCAAAACCCACGTCCTGACCCATGGCTTGCATTACGGCGGCAGCGTGTTTGAGGGCGAGCGTGTGTATGACGGCCAGATTTTTAAACTGACCGAACATTCCGAACGCCTGATTTTCTCCGGCAAATGTCTGGATATGGATGTGCCGTTCAGCGCCAAGGCATTGAACGATGCGTCTTATGAAGTGATCAAGGCCAACAATATCACCAATGGCTATGTACGCCCGCTGGCCTATCGCGGGGCGGAACAGATGGGTGTATCGGCCAAGGGCACCAAGGTCCATGTGGCCATTGCCTGCTGGAAGTGGCCGAAATATTTCTTCCCCAAGGCGGGTGATGCCGCGGGCCTCGCCCTGCGCACCGCGTCCTGGCGCCGCCCGGACCCGCGCACCATGCCAACACAGGCCAAGGCCTGCGGCGTGTACATGATTGGCACGCTGGCCAAGCATGAGGCCGAAAGCAATGGGTATGATGACGCCCTGATGCTGGATTTCCGTGGTCGTGTGGCGGAATCATCGGGCGCGAACCTGTTTGCCATTCGTGATGGTGTGATTTATACGCCAATTGCGGATTGCTTCCTGAACGGCATTACACGCCAAACCGTGATGAAACTGGCCCGCGACATGGGCTACACGGTTGAAGAAACCGCGATCATGCCGGAGGAGATGAAGACGTTTGAAGAGGTCTTCCTGACCGGCACAGCGGCGGAGATTGCTCCGGTGTCAAAAATTGATACCGACATCACCTACACGATCGGTCCGGTCACGACGCGGTTGAAAGATGCCTATTCCGATCTGGTTCACCAGAAGGCCAAAGCCGCATAAATAAGAAAAACCCCGGCCAAAAGCCGGGGTTTTAAATTCAAGGCATCACGCCGTCAGGGACCATTATGGTGTTGGTGCAGGCCCCGGACGGCGCGGATTAAAATTTGCGGCCACCATAGCGTCCACACGATTCAGCAATGTTTTCTTCAATGCCGCATCAGCGTAGGAATCGTTGATTGCATCGCGGGTGACTTGAACCAACTGATCACGCGTTAAACCGAATTCATCGTGGGCGACCCGGTATTCTTCGCCGATGGAATTACCAAACAAACCCGGATCATCAGAGTTCAGAGAAATCCGCACACCACGATCCACCAGTTTTTTCAACGGATGTGCGGCAAAATCCGGATAAACCCCGGCCAGAATATTGCTGGTCGGGCACACTTCCAGCGCAATGCCGCGTTTGACGATTTCATCAACCAGCGTGGCATCTTCAACAATCCGCACACCATGGCCCAGACGCGACGGGTTCAGCGCCAGCGCATCCCATCCGTTTTGCGGGCCCACATTTTCCGCGGCATGCAGGCGAATGCCCAGCGGGCGGCCAAAATTCTGCACCACGCGGTTATAATCGTTCATGAATTGCGGAATGTCCCCGGCCATTTCGCCGCCGGCAATATCCAACCCAACGATATAAGGGTGTTTGTAAGACAGGATCATATCGGCGTCATTCTGCGCCTCAACCCCCGGGCGGTGACGTTCGAATGTCATATTGATGCGGGCTTCAATCCCGTGCTTTGCACGGGCGGCATCGATGCCATCGGCAATACCGTCAATCATATCCTTGTACGAAATACCGGACAGATGCGTCTGGCCGCAGCAGGCGATGATTTCGACATAGACCGCGCCTTCTTTCGCGCAGCGATCCAGATAATCTTCGGTGATTGTTTTGAAATCGTCACGGGTGCGAACGCATTGGGCCATCGCCTGATATACGCGGGTGACCAGATCGATAAAGCCGGACCATTGATAGCCCTGCCCGTCCGGCGTGAAGATATCATACGGCAAGGTTACGCCGTTTTTCTTTGCCAACTGCCGCGCAATGTCGGGACGCACGGTCCCCTCGACGTGGACGTGTAATTCGGCTTTTGGAATATTACGCGTACTGTCTTGTTGCATGACATTGGCTCCCTTTTTCAATCAACCGCTGTGGCGGAACAACATGATGTCGCCGTCTTGAACGACATATTCTTTGCCTTCGACGCGCATTTTACCGGCGTCTTTTGCGCCTTGCTCGCCATTCAAGGCGATGAAGTCGCTATAGGCAATTACTTCGGCACGGATAAAACCGCGTTCGATATCGGAGTGGATTTCGCCCGCGGCCTGCGGCGCGCGTGCTCCCTTCAAAACCGTCCACGCACGGGCTTCTTTCGGGCCCACAGTGAAATAGGTTTGCAGACCCAACAGGGTATAACCCGCACGGATAATTTTGTTCAGGCCCGCTTCTTCCAGATTGAGGGTGGAGAGGAATTCTTCTTTCTCCTCCTCCGAACCCAATTGGGCGATTTCGGATTCAATCGCGGCGCTGATCACAACATGCTGCGCGCCTTGCGCCTTCGCCATGTCGGCGACTTTCTTCGTCCACTCATTGCCCGTGGCCGCATCGGCCTCGGATACGTTGCAGACATACAGGATCGGTTTTGAGGTCAACAGTTGCAGCATGGCAAACGGCTTCTTCTCATCTTCGGCCAGATTCGGCACGACGACACGGGCGGGTTGGCCCGCATCCAATGCAACCTTAACCTTCTCCATCACGGCCAACTGGACTTTAATATCCTTGTCGCCGGATTTTGCTTTTTTCGTCGTGCTGACGATCTGGCGTTCAACCGATTCCAGATCGGCTAGCATCAATTCCGTTTCGATCACTTCGGCATCACGGATCGGATCAACAGATCCTTCAACGTGGATGACATTTTCATCATCAAAGCAACGCAACACATGCACGATGGCATCGGTTTCACGGATGTTGGCCAGAAATTGGTTTCCCAGACCTTCGCCCTTGCTCGCGCCCTTTACCAGACCGGCAATATCAACAAATTCCAATTGTGTCGGCACGATCTGCGCCGATTTGCCGATGGTGGCGATTTTATCGAGGCGTGCATCCGGCACAGCCACGCGGCCCACGTTCGGTTCAATCGTGCAGAACGGAAAGTTTGCCGCCTGCGCCGCCGCCGTTGCCGTCAGGGCGTTAAACAATGTTGATTTCCCAACGTTCGGCAGACCGACAATCCCGCAATTAAAACCCATTTTCTTCGTCCTTTACACGCTTTGCTCTTTAGGCGGTTGAAGATCGCTTGCGACCTTGCTCATAAAATCATTCTCTTTGCCCGACAGGATCAGGCCCACATGATCGGGGATGGATTTCATCATCGCATCGACCCATTTCTGTTCGTCCTTGGAAAAATCGCCCAGCACATGGCCGTGAACGCGATCTTTATCCCCCGGGTGACCAATGCCCAACCGCACGCGCATATAATCGGCGCGCCCCAGATGGGAATCAATCGACCGCAGACCATTGTGCCCGGCGTGACCGCCACCCAACTTGATCCGCAATTTCGATGCCGCCAGATCCAGTTCATCGTGGAACACGAGAATGCGGTTCGGCGTCACCTTAAAAAACTTGGCCGCGGCCCCAACGGCTAATCCCGATTCATTCATATAGGTTTGCGGCTTGAACAGGGCGACCTTTTCACCGCCAATGCGGCCTTCGGTCAGCAACCCTTGAAACTTCGTCCGGAAATCGGGAAAACCGTGGGCACGGGCAATGGCATCAACCGCCATAAACCCGATATTGTGCCGGTTATCGGCATATTTCTGGCCGGGATTGCCCAGACCAACCAAAAGCCACATGGAATTCGTCCGGTCGTCTTCATTACGCGGTGATTGAATAGAAAACCGGCGCCGTATGTCCCGCGAACAAACACCCAAAAAACGGGCAATGCGCGAAACCACGGCGCCGGTCCGAAAAAGCTTATTCGGCTTCTTTTTTCTCGGTCGATGCCGGTACAGCGTCAGCCGCAACCGGAGCGTCTTCCACTTCAACAACAGCGCGCGGAACGGCGATCGTTGCAATGGTTTCGTCACCTTCCAGAACGGAGGTCGCGCCCTTCGGCAACGTCACAACGTCCATGTGAATGACATCGCCCAGATCATAGTTGGTCAGGTCGACTTCAACGAATTCCGGAATGTCCGTAGCAGCGCATTCCAGAACAACTTCATGGTGAACAACGTTCAGAACGCCACCGGCTTTCAGGCCTTTGCATTCTTCGTCGTTGATGAAGTGAACCGGCACGTCAACCTTAATACGGGTTTTCGGCGTCACGCGCAGGAAATCAACGTGAATGATTTTGTCGGTTACCGGGTGCAATTGAACATCACGGGCCAGGGTCAGGTGTGTCTGACCACCAACGGTGATTTCACACAGATGTGTGAACATGTAACCCTTGTGGTATTCCAGCGTGATTTCTTTCAGCGGCAGGGTAATGGAGATAGGCTCTTTGCTATCGCCGTATACAACCGCAGGGATTTTGTGTTCACGGCGCAGTGCGCGGGCGATCCCCTTACCTGCCCCGTCACGTTTTTCCGCCGTCAGCGAAAATTTCTTCGACATGGTGTCATTCCTTTATGTCTGGCATTTAAAACAGGGCCGCCTCCAGGGGGGTTTGGCCCGAACAGGGCCTAAAAACCACAAAACAGAGGGGAAAGGCAAGCGAAAACAGGGGGTAAAGCAAGGAAACCGGGCGAAAACTTAACCTTTTCACACCGTCTCCGCCCCGCCCGCCCGTCATCCCCGCCTTGTGCGGGGATCCGGAATGACCGGGATAATTGGGGGCCCGTGGCCCCGGATCCCCGCACAAGGCGGGGATGACAATTCAATGTTCAGAAAAGTTAGATAAACAGGGCCGAAATCGACTCTTCGTTGCTGATCCGGCGGATTGCCTCGCCCATCAGGCGGGAAACCGTTAACTGCTCGATATTGCTGGCATTTTTGACCGCATCCGTGGCCGGAATCGAGTCCGTAATGACCATCCGTTCGATTTTGGACTTGGAAATCCGGTCCACCGCGGCGCCGGACAGGACGCCATGGACGACATAGGCCTGAACCGCCGTGGCCCCCTGATCAATCAAGGCGTCAGCCGCGTTGCACAATGTTCCGCCGGAATCCACAATATCATCCACCATCAGGCAGATTTTCCCCTCAACATGCCCGATCACGTTCATGACCTCGGACACGCCCGCTTGCTCCCGGCGTTTATCAATAATCGCCAGATCGGCATTCAGGCGCTTGGCCAGCGCCCGCGCGCGAACCACGCCGCCCACGTCCGGGGACACGATGACCAACTGGCTTTCCTTGCCCGCGAACCGTTTTTCAATTTCCGGCACGAACACCGGGCCGACGATCAAATTGTCCAGAGGGATGTCAAAGAAGCCCTGAATCTGCCCGGCATGCAGTTCCAACGTCAGAACCCGGTCCACACCGGCGGCGGTAATCAGATTGGCGACCAGCTTCGCCGAAATCGGCGTGCGGCCACCCGTTTTGCGATCCTGACGCGCGTAACCGAAATACGGGATAACCGCGGTAATGCGGCGGGCCGATCCACGGCGCAACGCATCAATGGTGATCAGCAATTCCATCAAATTGTCGTTGGCGGGATAGCATGTGGATTGCACCACGAACACATCTTCGCCCCGGACATTTTCCTGAATTTCCACGAAGGCTTCCATGTCGGAGAAGCGGCGGATCGTCGCCTTGGCCAGCGGAATTTCAAGATACTCGGAAATGGCCTGCGCCAGCGGAAGGTTGGAATTCCCTGCGATGATTTTCATGACGGCGCGGTCCCTGCTGTTTTGAATGCATTGGAATGGGGCAACTATAAAAAATCCCCCACGAAAATCAACCGATTAAGGGTTAATTGCGGATCATAATCGCAGAAATCTGCCTTCCATAATCGGCCTCTTTCCGGTGCGTTGCACGGCGATAGCTGAACCAATCATGGTCGGCACTATACGTATCCTGCCCGCCGATCGATACATGCCGCACCCCGGCCACGGCCAGCCGCCATGCGATATAGCCCGGCAAATCGAAGTAATAGCTGTCATCTGCTCGGCCGGGTTTGAAGAACCGCTCATTCTCCGGGTCTTGATTCAGGAAATTACCGATAAAATCCATCTTCACTTCATAAGACGCCGGACCAATGCAGGGACCGATGCTGGCATGAATGCCGTCCAGCGCCGCGCCATGGCGGGCCATTTCACGCACGGTGGATTCCAGAACACCGTTCAACGCCCCACCCCACCCGGCATGGGCCGCGCCGATAACGGGCGCGCCGCTGGATTTTTCACCGTAAAACAAGATCGGACCGCAATCCGCCGTCAGAACACCAAGGGCCAGCCCCGGCACATCCGTCACAAATCCATCCGCATCGGGGCGCGTTTCCACGGTCCATGGTTTATCGACATAGACGCATGTCGCGCTGTGCACTTGTTTCATGCTGATCAAATGATCGGGGGCCGCGCCAAGAACATCGGCCACACGTTTGCGGTTTTCGACAACAGCATCGGCATCATCCTGCGTGCCCAAACCGCAATTGAGTGCGGTATAGAGCCCCTTGCTCACGCCGCCACGGCGACCAAAGAAACCGTGCGCGATGTTGGTGATCATCGGTGAAATGAAATTTCCATCGCTGTAGCATGGAACATCGATTGTGGTCATGGCGTGATATCCTCTCCAAACCCGGACGGCATCGGTGCCGCATCGTGACAAATGGCCAGAACCTTGAATAACGATCCCATTTGATCGGGTGAAATAAGCCGCTCCAGCCCATCGCGTACAGCATCGGCCAGTTTTTCATCGGTCGCATTGTTAATTAAATGCGCAGCCCGCATACGAATGCCCATGTCTTCCAGAAATTGCCATTGTTCAACCGGGCCATAAACACTGGCCCCGTGATGAATGGCGGTTTCCGCGACCGCTTCGAAATCGACGTGACTGGTGATGTCGGCCGTTCCAACATCTTCGAACACGCCTACGAATTTATGCGCCCGCATCGCCTGTAACGTATCGCCCATGCCGTGATGCCCATGGCCGTAATCGATGAACAAGGCCGCACCACCCTGACGTTCGATCCGCTCGCTGAGCAAGGCTGTAAACCCGGACCGTGCGGGTGACACTTCATAAACACCCTGCCCATCTTTTGGGTCCAGATTATCGGGAATGGCCGCGACCAGAGACGGATCGGCAGGCACTAAACCAAACATCAATTGCCCATCATCGGACAGGCCGATAACGCGTTCCGCCCACCCCTTGTCACCATGCATCAATTGTATGATCGGCAACGCATCCAGAAATTCATTCGCCACAAACAGGATCGGCGCATCATCGGGCAATGTATCGATTGAATCGTGCCAATGGGGGGTAAACCCGGCCAAGGCATGGGTTTGAAGGGTGCGCAAGGCTGGGCTGGTTTCAATCAGGTGGATTTGCATGGCGGCGTGGAACCCATCCACCTTGCGCGTGGCGCGCAAAATATCGGCCATCAACGTCCCACGTCCCGGCCCGGCTTCGGCCAGCAGGAACGGCGCGGGCGCGCCCATGCGCAGCCATAAATCCGCCATCCACACCCCGACCATTTCACCAAACAATTGGGAAATTTCCGGCGCGGTAACAAAATCACCCAGCCGCCCGAACGGGTCGCGATTCATGTAATAACCGTATTGCGGATGCCCCAACGCCAAACCCATGAAATGCGATACGCTGATCGGACCGTTATCACGGATATGACGGATCAGAATATCGGTCAGGGTTTCAGGCATTGCGCAAACCCCGGCGCATGGCGTACCAGACGACATACGCACCCACCAAAATCATCGGCACGCACAACACCTGTCCCATCGTGAAGATGTCCATGATATAGCCAATCTGCACATCCGGTTCGCGGAAGAATTCGATGATAACACGCGATATACCGTAACCGATCAAGAACGTCCCGGCGATAATGCCCGGACGGTTACGAATGGCATCGCGGCGGGCGAACAGATACAGGACGATAAACAGCAACGCCCCTTCCAGCAGGGCTTCGTAAATCTGGCTGGGGTGGCGCGGCATTGGCCCACCATGCGGGAACACAACGCCCCACGCCACATCCGTCGTGCGGCCAAACAATTCGCCGTTGACGAAATTGGCCAGACGACCAAAAAACAAGCCGATGGGCACGCCACAGCAGAAAATATCGGCCAGACGCAGGAAGGAGATTTTCTTCACCCATGCGTAAATCATCATGGCGATAATCGCGCCAGCCGCCCCGCCATGGAACGACATGCCGCCGTTCCAGACTTTCAAAATCTCCAACGGTTCGGCCATATACATCGGCAATTGGTAGAACAACACATAGCCGACACGCCCGCCCAGAATAACACCCAGAATGCCCCAGGGCAGGAAATCATCGATGTCCAGCGCGTTCGGGCGCGCATCCTTGGTCAGGCCGCACAAATACAGCGCATAACGCCACCCCAGAACAAACCCGGCGATATAGGCCAGCGCATACCACCGCACCACCAGCGGGCCGACGGAAAACGCGATCGGGTCAATATCTGGAAATGGAATGGCCATGATGAAGTGTTACCCTTAACGATACTGGTCAGATTGAGACATGAAATCCTGCACGTACCGGCGCACGCCCTCTTCCAGATCGGTAAAGGGCTTGTCGTATCCGGCGGCACGCAATTTGGTCATGTCGGCCTGCGTGTAATATTGGTACTTCGCCTGCAATTCCTGCGGCATGTCGATATACTGGATTTTCGGCTTCTTATCGGCGGCGGCAAAGACGGCCTCGGCCAGATCCTTGAAACTGCGGGCCTTGCCCGTGCCCACGTTGAACAATCCGTTGATGCCCGGATTGTCGTACAGCCACATCATCACCGACACGCAATCATCAACATAGATAAAATCGCGGATCTGGCCGCCATCACCGTAATTCGGATTGGCGGATTTGAACAAACGCGCCGATGCGCCCGCCATCACTTGCGGATACAGCTTGCAAACCACGCTCATCTGCTCGCTTTTATGATATTCGTTCGGGCCATAGACGTTGAAGAATTTTAACCCGGCCCATTGCGGCGGGGTCGGTTCGCTGCCGTCACGCACGATACGGGCAGTGCGGCGGTCAAACAGATGTTTCGACCAGCCATAGGGGTTGAGCGGGCGCAATTTCGCCAAAAATTCCGGTGCGTCATTGTCCACGAACCCGGCATCGCCATCGCCATATGTCGCGGCGGATGACGCATAAATCAAACGCACATTATGCGCCGCACACCATTTCCACAGCAGGCGCGTGGCGGTGAAATTGTTTTGGGTAATGGCATCGGCATCGCGTTCCGTGGTTGCGGAAATCGCGCCCATGTGGAAAACGGCCTGCACTTCGCCCGCGTGGGCGTTCATATAATCCATCAGATGGTCGGGGTGAACGACATCGCGCAATTCCCGTTTGGAAATATTACGCCATTTATCATCACTGCCTAACGTGTCGCAGACGACCAGATTGGTGATGCCGCGATCTTCCAGTGCGGCGACAAGATTGGACCCGATAAACCCGGCTCCGCCCGTGACAATAATCATATCTGATACCCCTTCCGGAAAATGGCGCAGTTTTGCCCCACCAGAAATAGCACCGCCCCGCCCGCGAAAAAAGGTTAAATCCCCGGATATACAGGGCTTTTTCGGGTTTTGTTCACAGACTCCGGAAAACGCCGTAAAAACGAGGTGGATATGTTTGAAACCGCACGCTGAAACCGTTGAAGCCCCCCGCCCCGGCCTGTTATCCCTTTCTCTATTCAAGCACAGGTGCCAAGCATGACCATGAAACCCGATCCACGGATTTTGGACGATCTCGCCCGCGTTGCAGGCGGTGCCGTCAATATTTTCAGCGGACTGCACCAGCAGATCCATGATGATATCCGCGCCCGGATCGAAGATATGGCCGCGAAGTTGGATCTGGTCCCCCGTGACGATTTCGACCGTCTGGCCGGGGCCGTTGATAAATTGCGCAAGCGCGTGGACGAGCTGGAAGCGGCGTTGAGCGTTGCCGAGGGTAAAAAGGCAGCGCCGAAAAAAACGGCCACAAAGAAAGCCGCACCCAAAGCAACAAAAACCACAAAGAAAAAGAAGTAAGGGCAGAAGCCATGACCGACCATATCGATTTTTTGGATGAAATCAGCAACCCGCTGGACAGCGTGGAAGACATTTTGTCCGGTCAGGACTGGTCCTTCAACCGCATGAATGATGACGAGCTGACCGTTACGGTCGCCGCCCGCCACGGCACGTACCGCATGGTTTTCGTGTGGCAGGAACAATTCAGTGCGATGCAGTTTTCCTGCCAATATAACCTGTCCATCCCGACGGAGCATCGCGGCCTGATGGCCAATGCATTGATGGATGTGAACGCCGATGTCTGGCTGGGCCATTTTGACCTGCCCACCAACGGCACGCCGTGCTTCCGCCACACCAGCCTGTTCCGCGGGCAAACGCAAACATCCGGTGCCGATTTCGTTGGCGATCTGATGGAAATTGCCGTGGCCGAATGCGAACGCTATTACCCGTTGTTCCAGATGATGTCGGACACGGGCACGATGGACCATTCCCTGCTGAAACTGGCGGCGCAAGACACCGCCGGAGAAGCATAAGCGAAGCAAATCCCATTCCCATGCCATCCAGCCCATTGCGCAATTTGAAACCGTCTGTCGCCCTGATCGGGTGCGGCAAGATGGGGTCTGCGCTTTTGCGCGGATGGATTTCCGCCCGCATTGTTGGTGACGTATTCGTTCTGGAACCCGCCGGATTGCCGGATGAATTTCAGGATGAAGATAACATCAGCGGGTACGACAGCGCCGCCGCCTTGCGTGAAATTGCATCGGAAATTGATGTCGTCGTTCTGGCCGTTAAACCACAAATCATGACGCAGGTTTGCCCGGATTTGAAAGACATCGTGCCCACCAATGCCGTTATTCTGTCCATCGCGGCGGGGCAGACGATTGGCGGGTTTGAAAATTACTTCGGCATGGACCGCGCCATTGTTCGCTCCATGCCCAACACCCCCGCCGCCATTGGCGAAGGTATTACCGTGGCCGTCTCCAACGCAGGCGTAAGCGCAGAGCAGCGCCAGATTGCCAACACGCTGCTGCGCGCCATTGGTCAGGTGGAATGGGTCGACGATGAAAAATTGCTGGACCCCGTCACCGCCCTGTCGGGCAGTGGTCCGGCCTATCTGTTTTATCTGATCGAAGTTCTGGCCGAAGCCGGAACGAAAGCCGGATTGGACAAGAATTTCGCCATGCGATTGGCGCGCCAGACAATGATCGGCTCCGCCGCTCTGGCCGCAGCAGATTCAGGCACGCCCGCAGCCATGTTGCGTAAAAACGTCACCAGCCCCGGCGGAACAACCGCGGCGGCGATGGACGTTTTGCTGAAGGATAACCGTATGCAATCCGCATTCGACGATGCCCTCGCCGCGGCAACGGCGCGCAGTATTGAACTGTCTAAATAATTTCACAAACATCAACACCCGTCACACCGGCGCAGGCCGGTGTCCATGCGATCCATCCAATGGATTCCGGCCTGCGCCGGAATGACGAATGGGGTGATAAGGGAATTTATTTCCGGCCGCGTGTGCCCAGACCAATATCCTTGGCCAGCTTGCTGCGCTGACGGGCGTAGCTGGGGGCCACCATCGGGTAATCGGCGGGCAGGCCCCAGCGTTCGCGGTATTCTTCCGGTGACATGTTGTACGCCGTTTTCAAATGCCGTTTCAGCATTTTCAATTTTTTACCGTCTTCCAGACAGACGATATATTCCGGTGTAACGGACCGTTTAATCGGCACTGCCGGTTGCGGGCGTTCGCTCATCACCGGGGCATCGCCGTTGACGTTCGACAACGTTTTGTACACCTTTTGAATCAGCATCGGAATTTCATCGGTGCCCACCTGATTGTTGGACAAATGCGCCGCCACGATTTCGGTGGTCAGGGCCAACAGGTCCTGATGCTGGTCTTTATTGGTGGTCATGGATGACGCCCTTTCGAGAATAACAGTCGTTAGGCAAAGTATAGGTGGTTAAAACCACACAGGAAAGCCGGAATACAAAGTATTCATCGCCATTTTAACAGTAATTATTAACCAAATTACTGATTTTCCGCGATTGTCCGGCCTTTTTTCTTCGGCTGGCTGACCTCGGCCCCGCGCAAATAGACAGGTTCCGGGGGTAAAAAGGCGTCCGCCCCACCCCGCGCCCAACGGGTGGCCGCAACCCGCGCCATGCGGTCCATATCCGGGAAAACAATCTCCGTCGCCACGCGTGCGCCGTTCAATGTTGCCGCAATGTGCGGGCAATCACCAACGATCACAACGGAGTGCCCGGCGATCAAATCCGGCAATTCATCGCGCTTCATCACCAGCGGTTCGGTCAATGCCGCACCCTCTGCCGTAAAAAGTTGCGTGTAGTAATCGCCGCGTTTCGTATCCATCAAAATCATAATGGTTTCGCCGTCGCGCACATCGCCGCGCGCGATCAAAGTTTGCGCGAGCGCATCCGTGCTCAGCACACCGACAACCGGACAATTGAGCGTCAAACCAAACGCCCGCGCCGCAGATAACGCAATACGCACCCCGGTAAAGGCCCCCGGCCCCACCGTCACGACAACCAAGCCAACATCATCATAGGACCGCTCCGCCATCGACAGGACATCATTGACCATGGGGACCAGATCTTCGGACTGTCCGCGCGCCATCGGTTCCGCGCGGGACGTACCCGCCATGGATGCCGTATCAAACACGGCGACATTGCAGGCCGCCATGGATGTATCAATCGCCAGAATGCAGGGCTTGGACAAATCAGACAATCTTGCACACATCGTCAAAGTCAAAACGCGGGGAACGCCCGAAAATGCTGGCCGGATCACCATAGCCAAGGGCGCAGATGAAGTTCACTTCGACGTCCTGATCCGCAAAAAATTCTGCCTTCACCTTATCGGTGTTAAAGCCGGACATCGGCCCACAATCCAGCCCCAACGCACGCGCCGCCATCATCAAATAGGCCCCTTGCAGGGTGCCGTTGCGGCGGGCTGTGCTTTCAATCTTTGCATCATTTCCGGCGAACCAGCTTCGCGCATCTGTATGCGGGAACAGGCGCGGCAGATGGTCATAAAATTTCCGGTCATGCGCGATTAAAACCGTCACTGGCGCCGACATGGTTTTGTTCACGTTGCCGGCATCGAGGCAAGGCTTCAAACGCTCCTTCGCCTCCGGCGTTTTTACAAACACGAAACGCGCGGGTGATGAGTTCGCGCTGGTCGGGCCCATTTTCAACAAGTCGAAAAGCGCGTGCAGCAACACATCGGAAACCGGTTCATCCGTCCACCCGTTATAAGACCGCGCGTCACGGAACAGAATATCCAGAGCCCGGTCATCCAGAATGCGGGAATCAGCATGCGTCATCGTTTTCTCCATAATGTGCCGCCCCATACCACAGGACGGCTGAAATCTGGCGCAGTTTAGACCAAAACGCGCGGGCATCCCACCGTCTGGCCGGAATTTTAGGCGATTTTTCTGGTTTCCGGCCAAGGCCGCGCTATAGTCAGTCCATGAATCAAACGGCGTTATATTTCATAATCCCGACACTCTCCGGTGGGGTGCGCTCCCTTTTGCGCTCCGCCGTGAAAACGCTTGCTCTGAGCACCGTATTATTGGGACATTTCGCCGGATCGGCCTTTGCCGCCACACCGAAACAACCCGCCCATCGCCCGGCGATCGAGCCGACATCGGCGGTTATTTTCTCGTACCAGCGCGTCAACGAAGATTTATACCCGGACACCAGCATCCGTGACGAACAATTCGCCGAACATGTGCGGGAATTGATCGACGGCGATTACAATATTGTAAAGCTGGATACGATTGTCGATGCGTTAAAAACGGGCACGCGCCTGCCCGACCGAACGGTCGCCATCACATTCAATGGCGGGCATAAATCGGCGTATGAAAACGCCATGCCCTTACTGTTGAAGAAAGACATTCCCTTTACCGTCTTTCTGTCCACCGACCATCTGGATGCAAAATCACCGCTGCATCTGTCATGGGATGATGTAAAAAAACTGCGCCGCAGCGGGCTGGTCAGCTTTGGCCTGCACCCGGCCATTTACACGCGCCTGACCGATGCGGATGAAACGGAGATCAGACGGCAGGTGAATAACGCCATTGTCCGTTACCGCGCCGTGTTTAAAACGGACCCAGAGTTTTTCGCCTATCCGTTCGGGGAATATACACAAGCCTATCGCGACATCGTCGCGGCATCGGGCTTTACGGCGGCCTTCGGACAACAATCGGGTGTGGCCTATGCCGGATCGGATATGTTTACCCTGCCCCGTTTTCCCATGACGGAAAGTTACGGCGACCTTGATCGTTTCCGCATGGCCGCCATGGCCCTGCCCTTCCCGGTCAGCGAGCTGACCCCGATTGATCCGTATGTTGCGGCCAAAGACATGCCAATGATCGGCTTCACCATTGACCCCATCATGATGGCGCGCGCCGATGATATTTCATGCTTTATCTCGGGCGAAGACAAGCCGGAGATGAAACGCGTGGGAACCAATAAAAACCGCATTGAATTGCGAATGGATGATGCGTTTTCGGATGAACGTATCCGCATTAACTGCACCGCGCCGGGCCCCAAGCCCGCAGCGGGTGAAGACCAACGCTGGCGGTGGTTTGGCATGTTGTTGAGCGTGGCGCTGCCCAGCCCAAGCGCGTCAGATGATACCGAGATCGGTCACGGCGAAGGATACCGTTACCCACCCAGCGAAATCGACCCCCGCGCAACACGCGGCGCGGTTGAACCTTAAGGCTTACAGGTCATCCGCCTGACGCACTTCCAGAACTTCTGGAACATAATGACGCAGCATGTTTTCAATACCAACCTTCAGCGTCGCGGTTGAGCTGGGGCATCCGGCACAGGCCCCGCGCATGCGCAGGAACACGATGCCATCTTCAAATCGATCAAATACGATATCGCCACCATCGGATTGCACCGCTGGGCGCACACGGGTTTCCAGCAATTCTTCAATCTGCGCGATAATCGCGTTATCCAGATCAGTGAGACCGCCGGAAGTTTTTTTCGACACCGTGTAATCCGGATCAATAATCGGCATGCCGATGGACAGATGTTCCATGATCGCGGCCAGAATACGGGCTTTCAGAAAATCCCAATCCTCACCCGCATCCTTGGTCACCGATATAAAATCCGGCCCCAGAAACACGCGCGTTACACCCTCAATCTTGAACAGGCGCTGCGCCAGTTGTGACGCCCCGGCCTCACCCACCGACCCAAAATCCGCCGTGCCCGATGGCATGATGGTTTCACCGGGAATGAATTTTAATGTGTCCGGGTTGGGGGTGCGTTCGGTTTGGATAAACATGGGTACGCTTCGCTTTCTTCGGTTTAGCTTGTAATCGCATCAATCTTCTGGGATTCCAGATGCCCCGGTACAACAACCACAGGCACCCGCATTTTGGCAAGGCCCTTGCCGGTAAAATACGAAACCGTCGGGCCCGGGCCGGATGATGACGGGCTGGCGCCCAGAACCAGCATTTTAATCGTCATATCCTCGTTAATCAGGTCGATCATAACGTCATGCTTGGCATCACCTTCGCGAACATAAATCGCCGGGATCATGCCATTCAATTCATTGACGCGCTTGGCCATGGCCCAGATGAATTTTTCCGATTGTTCGCGCAATTCGCGTTTCATGCGGTTTTCAACACCGCTCCATTGCTGGACATCATCCAGCGATATGACATGCAGAATACCAACATGGCCCCGATTGATCTGTGCCATGCGTGCGGCATAGCGCAGGGCCAGATTAAATTCGTCGGATTCATCGGCAACGACGAGGTAGACCCCGCCATCGCCGCGACGCCCGACACGTTCGGCCACAGACATTTCCGCGTCGATCACTTCTTCCTCGCGCGCGGACAGATCTTTTGTTTCGGCGTTTTGCATGTCCATATCCATGGTCCGTTTTATGGGTTGGTGTTCACAAACGCAGTGTTAAAAACTTTATTCCCGTTGTTATTCCCGGCGCATCACGGCCCACGCGCCCCACCCGGCCAAAGCGGCCAGCATGACGGCGACCAAACCATAGGCCAGCGCATGGCCGTGGGCAAAGGAATAGATCCGGGCGCTAAACCCTTGTTGTGCCACACGTAATTCACGGGTTTGCGAGCCCACCACCTGCCCGTCACGGATAAGATAGGCCAAAACCCGATATGATCCAGGTGGCACGTCCGGTGGCACATCAAACACCGCCCGGAAAAAATCATTGGTGACAAACAGAATGGGTGCAGGTTCCAGCGGCAGATATCCGTGCGCCTGACGATTGCGAATTAAGGCCTCGCGGAAATTATGCTGGGTTGTTTCATCGACATTATCGCGGACAAGGAATTGCATGGCATCCAGCCCGATATCGTAATCTTCCAGCACATCCTGGGATGCGATTTCACGGGCCGGGCGGCTGAGCGCTACGTCATAATAAGCGGGCACGTTATCGAACACGACACTGTCACGGTTCATCCAGATGCCGCCGACATCATCCTTGCGCCGGACCATCATTTGCTGGTCCGGGCCGCGGACAATGATGGCAATATCGCCGGGTTGGTTTTTGGTGCCGTACACGACAAACCGCGCTCCGGCAAACCCCATGGTAATGTCCACATGATCCTGCGACAGATCAATGGCCAGCGCCGATGGCGGCTGCGCCTGTACTGGACCGGACAGGCCCAGCGCGCACACAACACCCAGCAATGATAAAACAGCGCCCCGCATCATCGGATCACCGTTGAATATAAATCTTCGGGGCGAACAAACAATTCACTGGCCAATTGGACGCAAACGATCAACAACAACACCGCCAGCGCAATCCGCGAATACGCGCCCTTGATCCGCCGCGCCACGCGCACGCCAATTTGTGTTCCAACAACCCCGCCCGCAATCAACAGGAACGCCAGAACGACATCCACCGTCTGGTTGGTCAGCGCGTGCAGGATGGTTGTGAAAATACTGGTAATCAAAATCTGGAACAACGACGTTCCAGCGACCAGCAAGGTGGGCATACCCAGAATATAAATCATGGCCGGGACCAGCAGGAACCCGCCGCCAACCCCCATGATGGACACCAGCAACCCACCCACAAAGCCGATTGATGCCGGCAGAAGCGCGCTGACATACAAACGTGAATGGGGAAACCGCATCTTATAGGGCAGCTTTTCAAAAAACGGATGATGCGCCAGCCCCTTGCCACCATCTTCATGCGCCGTTTTGCGCACGAAGGCCAAAAGACTTTCGACCAGCATTAGGCTGCCCATACTGCCCAGCAACAGGACGTAGAGAACAGGAATGGCCAGATCAATCTGCCCCACATATTGCAGCAGGCGGAAGAGCATAATGCCCACCACAGACCCAGCCAGCGAGCCGCCCAACATGACGCCACCCATGCGGAAATCGACATTGCCCTTGCGCATATGGGCCAAAACGCCCGACAGGCTGGAGGCCGCCAATTGGTTCGATTGTGTGCCCACCGCAATCGCCGGGGGGATGCCCAGAAAAATCAGAAATGGCGTCGTCATAAACCCGCCGCCGACACCAAAAATGCCCGACAAAAACCCGACAAGCGCCCCCAGCAGAAGAATCATTTCTGCGGAGACGGCCATTTCTGCGATCGGCAGGTAAATTTGCATGACGGGCTAACGCTTACGGACAAAGACTAAACGGGGGCGGCCATGTTCCATTTAAACACGACCACCCCCGCGTGATAACCAAAAAACCGGAATTAGTAACGATTGGTGGCCTCGGACCCCGGCAATTTGAATTGCATTTGCGGGTCTTTCAGGAAATTGCGGTAATTGCCTGTGATGACTTCGTCATGGGTCTTTTTGAAATCAACCGATCCCATCACGCTCATGAACAAAGGCTGCCATTGTTCGAACACACCTTCGCGTGTGGAACAATCCATGACATAGGCACGGTCATTATACAGCGCGGCGGAGGCAATGGCGCGGCGGCCCATATACGGCCCCACGAAATCAGATTTGAAATCGGCGACGGCGAAGCTGCCGAACCCGCGGCCCAGACCGGTATTGTCCAGAACGCCATAGAGTTCAACATCGTCGTAATCGGCCAGATACGTATCCCAGAATCCTGTGCTGTACGAAATTTTCTGCACATCCGATGCCATGCGCGGCGGGAAGACAACGAAGCGGCGATCCTCGTTGGTGCGGATACGGCACACCGCGAAATCGCCCGGGGCCGGAGCCATCAGGGTGAGAATTTCATCGGGCTGGTTCGGGCTGACCGCTTTCCATGTATCGGGGAACGTGACGGACAGGCCGGTCTTTGCATCCTCCCACACGAAATAATCGGCACGCGCGGACGCGGATGCGCCGATCATCAAAGCCACAGCCATACAGGCGGAAAGTAAATGTTTCATGGAAAATTCCCGGTCGGTCCAATTTTGATGCCCTATTGTGCAATCATAACCATAAAAAGGCAAACGGCTTGTTAAGGTTTCCCGAAACAAGCCGTTTGCGATTATGTCATTTTCCTAAAGCCTAGGGCTTGGGGAAATAATCCCGATACTTCATATACACATCATCCGGATATCCGCTGGTCCCCGCATCCAGGGCGCACAAAACCGGACGTTTAATGGCCGGGTCCACCATGGCATCGTTTTTCGGGGTGCCCAGCAATGTCCAGCTCCCCTTCGTCGTATTGGCCCAGATTTCGACGTGGTACAGGGTGCTTTCACCCTTTTTACCCGTCGGCGCTTCCTTGAACACGTCGCGGTGGAACGCCATCGCTTCGGGGGCGTGAATGCATTCATTCTGTCCGGTGACGATTTGAATCTGCGGCCCGTTTGCCGCGTGTGCGGCAAAGGCCACCGACAAGGCCAATCCCGTCATCAACCGCATCATTGCGGTTGCATCTTCGACAGGCTGGGCGCCGGAATGTTGCCCGATTTTTTGTCGAAATAATCATTGTACCAGTGTGCGCCGGTCACATCTTCCGGGTATCCATCCTTGAAATACTCAACAAGGCAAACCAGACGATCGCCCGGCTGTACAGAATACCCCATGGCCGCCGGGTTTTTCGGCTCGCCCACCACCAACCAGCCCTTGCGGCCATCGGTGCCGGTGCCCGTTTCGTTGGCGTACAACATCATGGTTTTGAAATCTTGCGTTTCCTTGCCGGGAATATTGACGGCGGCGGCGGCATAGATTTTTTGCGCGAAGGATTCCGCCTGGCTCAGTGAAACACATTGGTATTTACGCGAGGAAAGCTCCTCTGCGGTATAGTTATCATAGTAAGTATTAAACATCTCACGAAACTTCGGGTTACGGAACAACCCGCGCGGAAAATCTGTTCCCTTACCAATAACGCACGCAAGGGAATCCATCGGATATTCCGACGGCCCGTCGATTTTGACCGACATGTTCTCGCCCTTGCTATCATTCGGCTGGGCGATAACAACCCACACGCCCGTTTTCGGGTCGCTATAGGCTTCCGCCATATCAAATTCGCCATCCAGATTTTCTAAATAGGTGTTGTCGTTGACACCATAGTCCTGCGCGATCTTGACCTCGAGCGCTTTTGCGCCCATGCAATTTTTATACTTCGCGACGGCCTGTTTAACGTCTTCAGTCTGGGATTCCAGATAACTTTCCAACGGCGCCGCATGCGCCGAGGAAAATGCCAGAGCCAAAGCCAACCCGGCGCAACCGGTCAATTTTTTCAAATGTTTCATCGTGATCCATCCCATGAAAAGTAATAGCCCGAAGGTTATATTATGAATTATGGAAACAGAGCAAGCTTTTTGCGCCCGCCCGTTTTATGCACGCCAGAACCCCATGATTTCTGCGGTTTCTTTTAAAATCGGGGTTGCGATTGTGTTCGCTTTATCCGCACCGCGTTTCAAAATCCGGTCAATTTCGTCCGGATGGGCCAGCAAATCGTTCATCCGGCTGGTGATGGGGGTCAGCTTGGCCACGGCCAGATCGGACAGAGCCGGCTTGAACGCCGAGAATTGTTTCCCGCCAAATTCGGCCAACACCGCCGCCTTGGTCGTATCGGCCAGCGCGGCATATATAGTGACAAGGTTATCGGCTTCGGCCCGCCCCTTTAAGCCATCGACCGTTTCCGGCAACGGTTCTGGGTCGGTCTTCGCCTTCTTCACTTTCGTCGCAATCGCATCGGCATCATCGGTCAGGTTGATGCGCGAATAATCGGATTCATCCGACTTGCTCATCTTCTTCGTCCCATCACGGAACGACATGATGCGCGTGGCTTCGCCCAAGATCATCGGTTCAGGTTGCGGGAAAAATTCAACGCCGTAGCGTGTGTTGAATGTCGCCGCCACATCGCGCGCCAGTTCCAAATGCTGCTTCTGATCCTCACCCACCGGAACGTGGGTCGCTTTGTACGCCAGAATATCCGCGGCCATCAAAACCGGATAGGCGAACAGGCCCAGACCCGCGCGTTCGGCATTCTTGCCCGCCTTATCCTTGAACTGGGTCATGCGTTCCAGCTTGCCCATCTGGGTCATGGTGGACAGCAACCACATCAATTGCGAATGCGCCGCCACGGCCGATTGCGGATAGATAATGCATTTATCCGGATCAATCCCGGCGGCGATATAGGCCGCGGCAATTTCCCGCGTGGCCGGGGCCAGACGATCGACCTCATACGGCATGGTAATGGCGTGCAGATCGACGACACAGAAAATATTTTCGTATCCGTCATCCTGCAACTTCACCCAATTGCGCAACGCCCCGAGATAGTTTCCAAGGTGCAAACGGTTGGTCGGCTGCATGCCGGAAAAGATACGCTTGTTCGTCATTGGTCCGTGTCCTCAATTGCCATTTCGTCTATTTGCTTCTTCTTCCCGTTACGGCGACGGAAATATTTCATCATGTCGGAAAGGCGGAATACGCCGGTAAAATGCGCGGCCACAAAATACACAATCCCGCCCCCGCACACCAGAACCCCCAGCGCCCAGATCTGATGGATCGTGCCGTCATGCAGCCATGGCTTCAGGCCATAGGCCATGCCCGCCAGCGCAACGCCCATCAACCCGGCGGCCAGCGCAATACGCGGCACGGCTCGTTTCAGACGATCATCAAATTGCGTGGCCACATTATCCCGCTGCATCCGCCACAGGAAATAACATTGCACCCACCCGGCCAGCCCCGTGGCCAGCGCAATGCCCGCCACATCCAGAAACTGGGTCAGGATCAGGGCGACCACAATATTCACAATCGCCATCGACGCGGCGATTTTCACCGGGGTTTTGGTGTCCTTGCGTGACCAATAGGCCGAGGACAGGATTTTCACAACGACATAAGCCGGCAACCCGATGGACAGGCACGCCAGCGCCGGGGCGGTCCGGGCGGTGTCCTCCGGCCCGAACGCTCCGCGTTCGAACAGGACGCGGATAATGTCATCCGTAATAACGATCAACGCCACCGCCGCCGGCAAGGTAAAGAACAGGCAATATTCCAAAGACCGATTGAACAAGTCTTTGGCTTCGGTCGTATTGTTCGCGGTCAGCGCCCGGGTCAACATCGGCAACAACGCCGTGCCCACGGCAATCCCGACAATGCCCAGCGGCAACTGGAACAATCGATCGGCATAATACAATGCCGAAATCGCCCCCGTGGCCAGAAACGACGCGATGATAATGTCCGCGAACAGATTGATATGCACAATCCCCGCCCCCAGAACCCCCGGGCCCATCAGACGGAAAAGCTGTTTCAATTCTGGCGTCATGCGCGGGCGCTGGATATGCAGGCGGATCTTATTCCGGCGCAGGAAATACCACATCCACACCAGTTGAACGACACCCGATATGCAAACACCCCATGACAAGGCATGACCAACGGTCTGGAAAAACCGATCGGCCAGCAGCATCGCCACGATCTGGCACAAATTGAAGAAGATGGATGCGGCGGCAAACGGACCGAATTTATGGTGCGCGTTCAGCATACCGCCAACCAAAGCCGCCAAAGACATCAGCAACAGATACGGGAACGTAATGCGGGAGAGTTCAACCGCCAGATCATATTGTTCCGACCCAGCCGTGAACCCGGGGGCGATCAGATAAATGACCCACGGCATCGCCGCCATGATCAAAACAGTGAAAACCGACAGCGCCGCCAGCATGAAGGAAAAGGCCTGACCCGCGAAACGGTTGGCGGCGTCTTCGCCATCTTTTTCCAGCGCCTCGGAATAAAGCGGGACGAAAGAGACACTGAATGCCCCCTCCGCCGTCACATGGCGGAAGAAGTTTGGCAGTTTCAGGGCCACAAAAAACGCATCAGCCAGCGGCCCGGCCCCGAGGAAGAACGCCGTCATCAGGTCGCGTACAAACCCGACCAGACGGGATAATCCCGTCAGCCCCCCAACCGTCGCCATGGCCTTAATCAGTTTCATGGGCCGCAGAATGGCGCGGGTTTTAAGGAAAAGAAAGGGAAAAACAAAGGCTTTACGCGCCTGCACACCGTTATATAGATATACCCCTTGCCTTTGGGAAAGCCGGAGGTTAGAGATTTTGCATAAATTATAAGAACTTGAGCAGGAAACAACCGCCATGATTGATGGCTTTACGACACCGGACAACCATTTGCGCGCGCTGTTCCAACACGTGGCACAGAACCGCACCCTGAACACCAGCACCGCGTCCCTGACCATCGACACGGAAACACATGCTGAAATTAAAATTTCGCCCCGCACGCCGGAGCAAGCCGCATCTTATATGCGCTATCTGCTGAACACGCGTGAGCCGATGTTCCAGCGCAAGGAAATGCAACTCACGGACCAATCCGTCCTGCCGTCCCCCATCACATTCCGGGTGGATGGCATTACGTATGAGCCGAAAACCAGACTGCATTTTGCCGTGCATATGCTTCGTATGCGGTTTTTTGAATCGTATAAAACGTCTGAACTCTGCTTTGACTTTAACTTCAACCGCGAAGACTGGGCCAACCCGCACTCTTGCTACACCGGCCCAACGGCAACGGATTTTATCAAATTGCTGGAAAAAGCTGGCACGCACTGGCACAACTTGTTCCAGTATATGCCGGACGAGGTCAAAGTCGCACGGCCCAACCATCTGAAAATTGTAAAGTAACCCGGAATGACCAAAGCCAAACCAAAACCGCAGAACGAGAAAAACCCGGAACGCGAATGGTTCGGCGAACGCCATGTCAGCCCGGAGGAAAAAACCGGGCTGGTCCATGATGTTTTTGCATCGGTGGCGGACAGTTACGACGTGATGAATGATTTTATGTCGGCGGGCGTTCACCGTTTGTGGAAAGACCGTCTGGTCCGCATGATCCGCCCCCGGTCCGATCAGGTGTTTCTGGATGTTGCGGGCGGCACGGGCGATATCGCGTTCCGCATTCGCGCCAAGGCCGGACCGGATACCGCCATCACCGTTTGCGATATTAACCCGGAAATGCTGCGCGTCGGTCGCGACCGCGCCATCAATCGCGGATGGATGGATGATTTTGATTGGGTCACGGGCAACGCCGAATGCCTGCCCTTGCCCGATGAAAGCGTCGATGTCTATACGATCGCCTTTGGCCTGCGCAACGTGACGCATATTGACCGCGCTCTGGCCGATGCGTACCGCGTTTTGAAACCCGGTGGGCGGTTTTACTGCATGGAATTCAGCCGCGTGACCGAGCCGATGTTGCGCCGGATGTATGACGCTTATTCCTACAGCGTCATTCCCAAAATCGGGGAAATCGTGGCCAAGGACCGGGACAGTTACCAATATCTGGTCGAATCCATCCGCAAATTCCCGCCGCAACGGGAGTTAGAGGCCCGGATGCGCGCCGCCGGGTTTGACCGCGCCCGCCATACCAACCTCAGCTTTGGCATTGCCGCCATTCATGAGGGCTGGAAATACTAAAAAACGGCGGTCTTCCGCCATTTTTGCATTTTGCCGCGTCGGATCCGGGGATAACCCGTTCATAAATATTGCATTTTCCACTCAATTTGCAGTATTTTCTGCGGGTTACCGAAATTATGGATATGGCGGTAGCGCCCTGTCCTGAAATTTAAAACACAACAAAACGTTCCTTGTGAGGAGTCACCCAATGAAAATCATTAAAAACATTCTGCCTGCTGTTGTTGTTCTGGTTGCTGGCCTGTTCGGCATTCAATTCGTTTACAACAACTACATGGGCGACGCTTCCGGCGTTGTTGCGATCGAACCGGCTGCTGGTGAAGACGCCGCTGCGGCTGCTGTTGACCACGCTGTTGAGGCTGCTGCTGAAGCTGCTGTTGCTGAAACCGCTGCGGACGCTGCTGCGTCCACGGCTGCTGATGCCGCTGTTGCTGCTGACGTTGCAACCGAAGCCGCTGCTCAGACCGAAGGGGCTGCCGCTGTAGCCACCGACGCTGCTGCGAAAACCGAAGAAGCTGCCGACGTTGCGACGGACGCTGCTGACAAAGCTGAAGCCGCCGCTGACGAAGCTGCGAAAGCTGCTGCTGAAGCCGACAAAGCTGCAACCGAAGCCACCGAAGCTGTAAAAGAAGAAGCAACGGATGCCGCGAAAGAAGCAGTGACGGAAGGTCACGCTCACTAATCCTTTTGCATCAATATGATGTGATTGATTGTTGAAGCTCGAATTCAAATAAACCCCGTCAGAAATGGCGGGGTTTATTGTTTTAGCCGCCACCACAGCGCAGTCGCGCAAGACATTGATACAGAATGAATATTCAACCCACCCACCCTTTGTTGTCATTCCCGCGAAAGCGGGAATCCAGAAGACCGGGATAGGCTCCCCCTCAATGGCTCTGGATCCCCGCTTTCGCGGGGATGACAGGGGGAGGGAAAAGCTGTGCATGACTCCGGCAAAACCCTGTCGCGCGGGTCGGGTTTTTTGCCCTTTTCTGCTATAAAATCCACATCAACCCACATGATGAAGATCAGGATTTAAGACCATGACCGCACAGGCAGAATTGCGCGCAGACACCATTGGCAACCAACTGGATCGCGTCGGCGTATCCATCACCCGCCTGCCCCATGCGGCGGACCTGCCTTTGCCGTCTTACGCCACCGAACAATCCGCGGGCATGGATCTGTGTGCCGCGATTGATGCGCCGCTGACTCTGGCCCCGGGCCAGACCGCCATGGTTGCCACCGGACTGGCCATCGCCCTGCCCGCCGGGTTCGAGGCGCAGGTGCGCCCCCGCTCCGGACTGGCCGCCAAAAACGGCGTCACCGTTTTGAACAGCCCGGGCACCATTGATGCCGACTATCGCGGCGAGATTAAAGCCATCCTGATTAACCATAGCCAGACCCCGTTCGTGATCGAACGCGGCATGCGCATCGCCCAGATGGTCATCGCCCGTCACGCCACCGTGACATGGGCGGAAGTGGCCAGCCTGGACGAAACCACCCGCGGCGCGGGCGGGTTCGGATCAACTGGAACGAAATAGACCCATGCAAAACGCCGCCCAAAAGACAGACGATCAAACGACCGACACCTTCTCGGCCGAAGGGCACACGCCCGTGGCCGAAGGCCACACACCAATGATGACCCAGTATCTGGGGCTAAAGGCGCAATACCCGGATTGTCTGCTGTTTTACCGGATGGGCGATTTTTACGAAATGTTCTTTGACGATGCGATCAAGGCATCGGAAACGCTGGACATCACCCTGACCAAGCGCGGCAAAACCAATGGCGCGGAAATCCCCATGTGCGGGGTGCCGTACCATTCATACGAAGCCTACATGGCCCGCCTGATCCGCGCCGGGTACAAGGTTGCGATTTGTGAGCAGACCGAAACTCCGGAAGAAGCCAAGCGCCGCGCCGGGTCCAAGGCGCTGGTCAACCGCGACGTCATCCGCGTGGTCACACAAGGAACCATTACCGAGGACCATTTGCTGGATTCCCGGGAAAGCAATTACCTGTCCGCACTGGCCGAGGCTGGCGGACAATACGGGTTTGCGTGGCTGGAAATTTCCACCGGGGATTTCTGGGTCCAGCCCGTGGCCGAAGCCGACATCGCCGCCGCGTTTGAACGCGTGGGGGCCAGCGAAATCCTGACCAGCGACAAGCTGACCCAGAAAGAAGCATTGTTCGAAACCTTCGCCGGGGTGCGCCCGGCCCTGACCATCCAATCCGCCAGCCTGTTCGACAGCCAGAACGCGCAGCGCCGCATGGAATCCATGTTTGGCGTCGGCACGCTGGAATCCTTTGGCGCCTTTTCCCGCGCGGAAATTGCCGCGGCGGGTGCATTGATTGATTACATCGACCGCACGCAGAAGGGCAAAATCCCCCATTTGAACCCGCCCCGGCAATTGGCGTCCGGCGCGGTGATGGAAATTGATGCCGCCACGCGCCGTTCGCTGGAAATCACCCGCACGATGAACGGCGACCGCAAGGGATCATTGCTGGCCACTATCGACCGCACCATCACCGGGCCCGGCGCGCGTGCACTACAGGCGCGCCTGTCCGCACCGTTACGCGATGTGGCGGGCGTTGCCCAACGTCTGGATCAGGTGGATGCGCTGGTTTCCGCAACACATTTGCGCAACGATATCCGCGCCCGGTTGAAATCAACGCCGGATATGGAACGGGCACTGTCCCGCCTGACCGTCGGGCGTGGCGGGCCGCGCGATCTGGGCATGATCCGCGACGGGTTGCGCGCGGGCGAAGATATGCGCGGCGTTTTGCTGGCCGCCAATATTGCGCCCCTGTCCCCCATCACGGCGGATTTGCAATCGGCCCCGGCGACGCAAGCCTTGCTCGACCGTTTGAGCGCGGCGTTGAAAGATGACCTGCCCGCGTTGGAGCGAGATGGCGGATTTATCCGCGCGGGATACAGCGACAAGCTGGACCATCTGCGCACCATGCGCGATGACGCCAAGAAGGTCATGGCGCAGTTGCAGGCGAAATATCAGGCGCATACAGGCATTGATGCGCTGAAAATCACCTATAACAACGTGCTGGGCTATTTTATCGAAGTGCCCGCGAAACGCGCCGACCCCATGCTGATCCACAAGGGGGAGCAGAACAGCGAAGCCAACCCGTATATCCACCGCCAGACCATGGCAAATGCCGTGCGGTTTACCACGCCGGAACTGGCCGAACTGGAACGGGACATTTCCTCCGCCGCCGACAAAGCCCTCGGCATCGAACTGGAATTGTTCCGCCAGATGGTGGATGACGTGGCCGCCACGTCGCAGACCATTGGCACCATGGCCCGCGCACTGGCCGCCATTGATGTGACGACGGCGCTGGCGCATTTGGCGCTGGAACAAAATTACACCCGCCCGATGATTGATGGCACCACCGCCTTCGTTATCTCCGGCGGGCGGCACCCGGTTGTGGAATCCGTCCTGCGCCGTGATGGTGGCGGGGATTTCGTGCCCAATGATTGCGATTTGTCGGATGCGCAACGCCTGTGGCTGCTGACCGGTCCGAACATGGCGGGTAAATCGACATTCCTGCGTCAAAACGCGCTGATCACCATTATGGCGCAGATGGGATCGTTCGTTCCGGCGAAATCCGCGCATATCGGTTTGGTTGATCGGTTATTCAGCCGTGTGGGCGCGTCAGATGATCTGGCGCGTGGCCGCTCCACCTTCATGGTGGAAATGGTTGAAACCGCCGCCATTTTGAATCAGGCGACGAACAAATCGCTGGTCATCCTCGATGAAATCGGGCGCGGTACGGCGACGTTTGACGGCTTGTCCATCGCCTGGGCGTGCGTTGAGCATTTGCATGAGGTCAGCCAGTGCCGCTCTTTGTTCGCCACGCACTATCACGAACTCACATCCTTGCAATCACGCTTGCCGTCCCTGTCCTGTCATTCGATGCAGGTCAAGGAATGGAAGAGTGACATTATCTTCCTGCATTCCGTTGGCGCGGGTGCGGCGGACCGGTCATACGGTATCCATGTGGCCCGTCTGGCGGGCCTGCCCCCGGCGGTGATTGCCCGGGCGCAAGCGGTGTTGGACAAGCTGGAAAGCGGCGAACAATCCGGCAATCTGCACAAACTGGCCGACGAATTGCCGTTGTTCAGTGCCGCCCTGCCGCAAAAGGCCCAGCCTTTCGCAAACGCAGCACATTCAGTGCTTGAAGAACGACTGAAAGCCATCAATCCTGACGTCCTGACCCCGCGGGAGGCTTTGGACCTTCTGTACAGTTTGAAGGCGGAGATTGATGATGCAACAGGCACAAGCGAAAAGTAACCCAACCATGTCCGACCATTTCACCATTCCGTGTCCGGCGAAATCCGTTTTGGATTGCGTCGGCAATACGCCGTTGCTGGATCTGGGCGATGGCATTTATGCCAAGGCCGAATATTTCAATCCGTCCGGTTCGATCAAAGCCCGCATGGCCAAGTTCATGATTGAAAAGGCTGAGGCCGAAGGATTGCTGAAACCCGGCGACACGATTGTGGAAGCCACCAGCGGCAACACCGGAAACGCATTATCCATGATTGCGGCCGCCAAGGGCTACAAAATGATTGTCGTCATGCCCGACGGATACAGCAACGAACGCGTGCAGATTTCGCGCGGTTTCGGCGCAGACATCAAACTGGTCGGCCATTTTCAGGTAAACGAAGCGCGGGATGAAGCCATTCGTATCGGCAAGCAGCCGGGTTTCTATTGCCCGGCGCAATTCGACAATGAATGGAACGTCGAAGAAAACCGCGAATGGCTGGGCCGCGAAGTGATCGCGCAAATTCCGGCGGGCGTCAAAATTGATGCCGTCGTTCAGGGCGTGGGAACGGGCGGCACGTTGATCGGCGTGGCACAGGCTTTGCGCCAATGGCACAACCCGGACATCAAAGTGTTCGCGATGGAACCGACGGAGAGCCAGACACTCGGCTGCTGCATCGTTGGTGATCACAAGATTGAGGGCATTTCCGATGGATTTGTTCCCACCATTTATGATCGCCATCGTCACGAAATCACCGATGTGATCAACGTCGACAGCCACATCGCAATTGACGAAGCCCACAAAATGGCCCGTGAAATGGGCCAGTTCGTCGGCCCCAGCAGCGGTGCCAATTATTGGGCCGCACGTGAAATCAAACGCCGTGACCCATCCATAAAAACCGTCCTGACATTCCTGTGTGATCGCGGGGAAAAATATCTGTCCCTGATGTATCAAGACACCGGGGCCTAACCCCTACAATTTTAGAAAAATCCTGAATAGCGATTTGGGTGCGCTTCCTGAACACAGGCGCACCCATTTTCATTTGTAAAAACCGCAGAAACCCTAGGACCTCCCGTGCGTTAACCATTCCAGGGGTGGACTCTGCTTATACTAAAGATACGTGTTTCTTCAGTACCTAAGAGTACTCATACCACTTCAGACAAAGGAGCTCCTGTTATGTCAGTTCGTACGAGCGCTATTCTGTGTATGACCGTTCTGTGTGCCTTCGGCCTTGCCGCGTGCGGCAGTGCCCGTCCACAGAACACATGGACCAATTACTATGAAACGGCCCATGACACAGCCAACAAGACTTGTGAAAAGAAATATCCAAAAGCGAATGAAATGTCGTCCAATACGGTTTGCAAAGAACCGACCCGCTAAGGGCAAAATCAAGACATATCATTCCCGAAACAAGGCCCCGGACGCACACCGGGGCCTTTTTCTAAGCCCCCGCCCCACCCGCACGTGGTCCACCGCGCTCTAACACCTTGCTTTTAAAGCCCCTTTGCCCCCCGATCCCCTGTTGCCAAACCCGCCCCAATCGCCTATAAATCCCCGTCCGTAAAAACCACACATCTTAAGACACGGAGAGGTGGCAGAGTGGTTGAATGCGGCGGTCTCGAAAACCGTTATAGGTGCATAACCTATCGGGGGTTCGAATCCCCCCCTCTCCGCCATTGAAACAATCCCCCTTTTTCTGCTCAGGAATCTGGTGCGCGCCTGTCACTTAGCGCGCCCATCGTGCTACAAAAGAGCCATGTCAAATCCTGCGCATCAGTCACATTGCCCCTCTCCCGACACAGTCCTCAAAACCGTGTTTGGTTATGATTCATTCCGCGGGCATCAGCAGGCGGTGATTGAGCATGTGATGGCGGGGGGGAGTTGTTGCACCTTGATGCCGACGGGTGCGGGGAAATCACTGTGTTATCAGATCCCGGCCCTGTGCCGCCCCGGTGTGGGCATTGTGGTATCGCCATTGATCGCGTTGATGCAGGATCAGGTGAGCGCGTTGCGCGAATTGGGTATTCGGGCGGCGGCGTTGAATTCGTCGTTGAGCTGGCAGGAGATGCAGGAGGCGTTGTCCGCCATGCAGAATGGGCAACTGGATCTGGTTTACATCGCGCCGGAACGGTTGGTGACGGATGCGATCCTGAACATTCTGGACCATATCGACATTGCCCTGATCGCGATTGATGAGGCGCATTGCGTGTCGCAGTGGGGGCATGATTTCCGGCCCGAATATCGCATGTTGTCCGCCTTGCGCGACCGATACCCGCATGTGCCGTGCATTGCCGTGACCGCTACAGCGGATGCGCCGACGCGCCGCGATATTATGGCGCAACTGAAACTGGATGAAATTTTTGTGGCCGGGTTTGACCGCCCGAACATCCGGTATGATGTGGCGGTGAAAGATACGCCCAAAAAACAATTGCTGGCCTTCCTGCAAAATCGGCCACGCGGGGAAAGTGGCATTATTTATTGCCTGTCCCGCCGCAAGGTGGATGAAACGGCGCAATGGTTGCTGGATCAGGGATACACGGCCCTGCCCTATCACGCCGGGTTGGATGCGCGAACACGTTCCAACCACCAAAATCGGTTTTTGAAAGAAGAAGGCGTTATTATTGTCGCCACCATCGCGTTCGGCATGGGGATCAACAAACCCGACGTGCGGTTTGTGGCGCATCTGGACTTGCCCGCGAATATTGAGGCCTATTATCAGGAAACGGGCCGCGCCGGACGCGATGGGCTGCCCGCCACGGCTATGATGCTGTACGGGTTGCAGGATGTCGCCCTGCGCCGCCAGATGATTACCAATTCCGACGCACCCGACGAACAAAAGCGTGTTGAACATCACAAATTGACCGCCCTGCTCGGCTATTGTGAAGCCGCGCATTGCCGTCGCCAGATCCTGCTGCAATATTTTGGGGATGAAGGCACGCCGTGCGGCAATTGCGATTCCTGCCTGTCGCCGCAGCAAAGCATTGACGGCACCATTCCGGCGCAGAAAATTTTGTCCTGCGTTCACCGCACGGGGAATATGTTTGGTGGCAAGCATATTATTGACGTGCTGACCGCCACGCCAACGCCGCAGACCGACAAGCACAGCCATGATCAGCTCAGCACATGGGGCATCGGCACCGACCTTGATCGCCGCACATGGGAAAGCTTTATCCGCCAGATGGTGGCCGCCAATCTGATCTTCGTCGATTTGGAGGGCCATGGCGGGTTGAAAATGACCACGGATGGAATGCAGTTCCTGAAAGACAAGGCCACACTGCAACTGCGCCTGCCGCGCGAGAAGGAAAACCGCCAGAGCAAAAGCCGCGAGGCCGGAAGTGCGTTGGCGGAGTTGGAAAACGATGCGGACCGGGCGTTGTTTGAATCGTTGAAGGCCCTGCGCCTGTCCATCGCGCGAGAGGCTAATTTGCCGCCCTATGTCATCTTCCACGATAAAACCCTGATCGCCATGGCCACGCGCCGCCCGATTTACATGGACTCCATGGCGCAGATTCCGGGTGTGGGGCAATCCAAGTTGGATAAATACGCCCCGGCTTTTCTGGATGTGATCCGGCAGGCTAGCTAACCCTCAATAAATTATGACAACGGCGCAAGCCCCCTTGTCATACACTGCCTCAACACTCTAGGCTGAGCGCCTGAATATACAATCGCCGGAAAGGCCCCATTTAATGAAGCTTCAATATTGTTCTATTACAGGCGCGGATGACGAAGTCGATGTTCAGGATATGAACACACTGGCCGCAGAATTTCCATTCGTTGAATGGGCCATTTTGTTGTTGCCGGCACGCGCAGGGCAATTGCGGTTCCCAACCACCAATTGGATTCACAGCTTCTCGAAACAAAATCATGCAAAAAATACGGCTATGCATTTATGCGATGGCGGATTTTTGGGGTTCATCAATGGTGAGCGGGACATTCTAGACCTGATGTCTGGATTTAAGCGCATCCAGCTCAATTTGAAATTTGGCGATGTTGAGGGAAAATACGACCCGGCCCAATTGGTGGCCCGTGTGCGCGAAAACCCACAACACCAATTCATCATTCAATATACTAAGGACAAGGCTGGCCTCTTACCCCTTTTGGCGGATGTGCCGAACCACGCCGTTTTGTTTGATGAATCCGCCGGACGCGGGATCAGCCCTGATAGCTGGGATGCGCCTTTGGCGGGTCATTTCTGTGGTTACGCCGGGGGCATGAACCCGGACAACGTCCAAAACAATATTGATATGATTCAGAAAGTTGCCAACGGCCACACCACATGGATCGACATGGAAACCGGGGTTCGCACCGACGACCATTTCGATTTGTCCAAGGTTCGCCGCGTCTTAACCACAGCCGCCCCATATATTCAGAAATAGACACACGATGATGTGAATAACCAAACGGGGCCGCGCAAACGGCCCCGTTTCCTATGCCTGCCCGCAATCCTTTATATAAAATTAACCCTCGTCCGCTAAAATTCAGGTGTCTGCGTAGGGTTTAGTGTGATGAGAATAAAGAATTTTTTCCATTTTCTGCCGTCTTTAGACCGCCCCCGCACCCGGGAGCGCGTTTCAACGCACCCTGAAAGCGGCTTTACATTGCTGGAAATGGTGATCGTCACACTGATCACCAGCCTGATCATGGGCGCGATCTTCAATCTCATGAATCAGGATGGGCAGATCAAAAGCGCCCGCATGAACGGCATTTTCGACACCGTCCTGCTCGGCATCGCAGAATATCAACGGATTTACGGCTTTTACCCCTGTCCGGCGGACCCCACATTACGCCCGGGCAATGTCAATTATGGCGAACCCAATATTGATGCCGCCGGCAACTGCAATGCTTCTGGTGGGATTGTCGCCGCCAGTGGTTATGGTGGCGGCACTGTCATGATCGGCGCCGTCCCGGTCCGCGCCCTCAACCTCGCCATGGGGTGCGTTGATTCAACGCAACGAATGAACGTTGATGATATGGACGACAATTTGAAACAGGTCTTCCAAAACAAACTGAACAGCGTGCAACAGATTTTCTTTGATCAGGTTGGAAAATACGCCGATTACAGCGATTTTGACCAAGATACAAGCGATGGAACCGCCAACACCATGAACATGCAAAACGCAACGGAAACCAGCCGCAAGTGCGTGACCGAGAATTTTGCCAAGGATATTTACACGACAAAGCTGACCTATGCCGTTACACGGGATGCAACGCGCTTGAACCCAACGGAACCAGCGGGGAATATCCGGGTTATCAACCGGAACGGAAATGACGCCACGTCCGCCCCTGTTCACTTCGTTTTGGTCAGCCACGGCCCGGATATGAAGGGAGCCTATATGGATCAAAGCGGTGCGATTGGCACGGCCTGTAGCGGAGGCGCTCTGGACGTTGAAAATTGCAACAACAACGCAACCTTTCGTGCAATGCCTTTCGCGGGTATGGGCAACGGTACAGACGCCAACCATTTTGACGATCGCATTGAATTTTCCCTCAATGGCTATCAACGTGAAAAAGATTCGTGGCGCTGGTCTTCCGGAACGGGAACGCAACGTAACGTCGTTTTGGATGCGGATGATGATCAATCCATGGTTATTGGAACGCCGGGCGCATGGGTCGCCAGCACAGATGCAAAGCTCAGCGTTTTTGCCGGAAGTGTCGCCGTTGATGGCAACATCAAAGCCGAAGGCGCCACAACATTATCGGAACCAGCAGAAGTCAATGCAACACTGAGCATCAATGCAGGGAAAGACATTATCGTTGAAGATGATGTCAGCAAGGATGGCATTGCAACGGCCCCGGCCTATTGCTACTCACCATCGCTTGTTGCGGGTTGTGGAAATTAATGAAATGCGGACAATGATACACAAACCACAAAGACAAATGTCGAACCAGTCTGGATTTTCACTGATCGAGATTGCGATTGGCATGGCCGTTATCGGCCTGATCGCCAGCGCGTTGATACAGGCGTATAAAATATACCGCGTTGAACATGAAAGAACGCAAGAGCGCATTGTTCAGGAAAAGATAACCACGGCACTGGCCACATATTTGCAACAGAATAACCGCTACCCCTGCCCGGCCAGCCTGACACAAACCCCCAATACAACGGGATTTGGACGGGCGCCGGCCACATGCAATACGGGTACATTCGTCACCGGAGCCCTGCCCGTTGTGGACCTCAACCTCCCGTTCGACATGGTTGAAGATGAATACGGCAACAAACTGACCTATGTTGTAACGGCCGGAATGACGGACCGCACAACGTTCAACAGCACAATGCCCGCCATCGCCCTGCAAGGCTTTGCGCTGGACAACGATGGCAAGGTTACAACCACACTGACCACGAAAAATCTACCTTTTATCATTGTTGGCCATGGACCAGATATGAAGGGTTCATACCGCACATCCGGCACAGCCGTTAACGTCGCATGCGGGTCCGCCGCAGATTCAGAAAATTGTGATGGCGACGCAACCTTCAACGCGCGCCCATACAGCCCCATGGCCAATGTGAACAATGCCAACCATTTTGACGACATGCTGATTTACAGCCTGGTCCAGAAGGAAACGACATTGTGGGCCATCGCCCCAGCAGATGGCGGCGCCAGCGGCATTAACATCATCAGCCGTAACACAGGAAATATTGGAATTGGCACCGACAACCCCGCGGCAAAATTATCCGTTCATGGCGGCGACTTCAACGTCGAAGCCGCCGGTGCCGGCGCATCCGGAAATATCACAACAACCGGAACGATTGATATTGAGAAAAACGCAAAGTTGAACGCCCAAAGCATCGATGTCACACAAGACATCAATGCCGAATCCGAAATGAGCGCAGGAACAGCCATTAAAGCCACGCGATTTTGTTACAATATCGACATCGCGGATTGTAATTAGGACATGACAACAATGAATCGACAGCACAAAAAATGTCATTCAGCGCAGTCTGGATTTACCCTGATCGAGATGGCCATCTCGATGATGATTATTGGCCTTTTGATCAGCGGCAGCCTGCATGTCTATCAAAGTTATAAAAATGATCTGGCCGTTCGAGAAGAGCAGAAAACACGGGAACGCATTGTTTCTGCGCTGGCCCTGTTTGCCGAGAAAAACAATCGTATGCCATGCCCGGCGAACCCGTTATTAACACCAACCGACAATGATTTTGGCAAAGAAAACCTGGCGGGATGTCCGGCAGCGGCCGGGATTGTGCAAGGCATGGTCCCTGTATTCGCCTTGGATTTACCCTTCCATCTGGCGGCGGATTATTTCGACCGTAAAATGACCTATGCCGTCACCGCCTCTTTGACCCAAACAGGCGGCATGACCAATGCCGCGGCCATACGTATCGTTGGCCCGAATGGGCAAGAAAGAACGGCCCCCTTCGTGCTGGTCAATCATGGGCCAGATGGAAAAGGGGCGCGCATGCTGCTGTCCGCAGCATTTTCCAGTGCCTGCACAGGCGCGGCAGCCGATGTTGAAAATTGTGATGGCGATGACCTGTTCCGGGACGTTCCCTATGCCACGATGACCGACGCGACGACGGCCAATCATTATGACGATAAAGTCGTCTATAGCCTGTATGCGAAAGAAACCAGCGTCTGGGTTGCCGCCCCGACGGGGGCCGGTATGGCGATTGCCAATAAAAATGACGCCAATGTTGGCATTGGCATCACCCGACCCGAAGAAAAACTGCACGTTGCGGGGGAAATTTTGGTCGATGCCACCGATAAGGCCGTCGAAATTAACGCTTCAAACCAGGTCAAAGCCGACAATATTAACAGCAAGAACGTGGTTAAAGCCGAGGAAGAGATCACCGGAAACCGTGTCCGGGCCTCAGTTTTCTTCTATCCAGAAGACTAACCCACCCCTGCATTCCTTAACAAAATAGTAAATATTTCAATGCTAATATAGAGGTGATTTGGCGCAATTTTTCACCAAATCAAGTGTTTTTAACGTCAGCGGGAGACGTTGTGTGATGGGTACTATACAAAAAAATATCGCGTTTTCTTTTCTGGTTGCCGGGTGTTTTCTGACAGGCTTTGGTTTGTCCGCTCCCGCATTTGCGGACCAGTCGCCAGTCAAAACATATACTGAAGACAAAAAGAGCTATGTCTTCACACCAAAAGCGGAAGAAAGCGCGACAGTGACTGTCGATGTTTACTCCCGTCTTGGATCGTCAATCGATTTGACCGCGCCCCCGAATGAGGAGCGCAAAGGAACGGTTCGCGCCAAGGTCGAATGCCGCGGTGATGGGCAATGGAATGTTATTCCAAGCTCAATGGTCGGTAATTGCTATGACGCGTATGAATATACGTATCCCGAAGTTCACGCCACAGACCTGAGCGCCCTCTTGGCCCGCGTCCGCAGCGCTGGTTATACACCAAGCTATACGCAGATTGATACGCGTGGTGGGCAAGCCATTTACAAAGTAACCTACCCAATTCCGGCACAGCCCCTGACGGCTGATCTGGTTAATCCGCAAATTTACACGAAATGTACGGGCACGGCGATTAAGGGCCTGACCGGAACATCTGGAAAGGCTGTTAAGCAGCATTGCGTGTTCGATAATTCAACAACGTCTGGCATTATCGGCGTTAATCCGGATCCGTCCGGCCCGAACGACGATATGTTCCGCATTAAAAGCGATACGTCAGCATTTCTTGAATATGTTGATCGTGGCGCAATCACGGACTCTAATCGCTTGAAATACATCTCTCGCGATAAAGGGGACAGCCGTGACCTGATGATGCCGGCAGGCCCGCCGGAAAGCTTTGCTGACTGGGATGGGTTTATCCAGAATAAACCGACGGTCCTTTCAACTGTTGAAAGTGCTTGTTACCCCGTCAACTTGTCGTTCTGTCAACCGCGCCCGGCAAAAATGCCCCCGGCTCCCGGTTATTGCGGCGCGGCTCAAAATGGGTACTACCCTGATGTCGCCACCATCAACGCGCTCAGCTATGGCCGTTGCTATGTTGGTACACCGACCGCAGTTACATTGTCGGCAGACAAAAAGACCTTTAACTGGCGTTGCCAAAGTGATCCGATTGGCGCCGCCCCGGATACGATGTGTTCCGCCAACATGGTCATTGACGGCCAGTGCGGTCCGGCCAACGGCAGAACCTTTACAGATGCAAGCCAAGTGAATACCGCTGGTCTGTGCAAATTCGGCACAGCATCCAGAAGTGCGTCTGGCGCGGGCTCCTGGTCCTGGACCTGTAAAGCAACGGGCGAAGGCGGGAAATCCCCGAACTGTATGGCCAGTGCGAAGGCAACCATGGAGACATGTAACGCCATGTCGACCGAGGGGGCCATGGTATTGGTACAGGATTTGTCCGGTTCGTACTGGGACGACCTTCCGAACCTGAAAAACAACATGACGGCTGTTCTGAACGATCCTGACTTCAGAGGATGGCAGGTTGGCTTGACCAGCTACACGGACTTCCCGTCCTGTATGGGTTGTACGCCAGGAGACTGGTCGTATAGACGAGAGCTGAATCTGCATGATGTTTCGACATCCAAAGCCGCGATCCTGAACGAAATTGGTTCATGGAGTGCGTGGAACGGTGGTGACTGGGAGGAATCTCAATACTACGCCATTTCCCGGACACTGACCGACTTTACGGGCCAAACCAGCCGACCGTTGAATATCGTGCTGGCCACGGACGCGATCTCGCACCATCACGTTGCTCCGGCAACACTGGCTGCGCAATTGAAAGCGGCAAATGCAAATCTGATCGTTCTGGCGACGGAGTTCTACTTCCCAGGTGTGCCATCACCCAGTGCCTTCTATTCGAATTTCATTCGTTCGTATGGAGTGAAGGGCGTGGTTGTTAACTTGGCGTCGGACTCGAGCAACTTTAAAACAGCGCTGAAAGCTGGTTTGACCAACTCCTATTGCTCTGACCCTGCGAACTTGAAAGGATGCGGTCCGTTGGATGGTATCTCATGCAGTGACAGCAGCTTAGGCTCGACCTGTAAATCTGGCCAGACCATTGTCCCGCAAGGCAGCTTTACGTACAGCGTAGGCGGCGGTAAACGGACGGTCTACCAATGCCGAGAGCAAGCCCTGTTCTTCTATCGTGAAGATACGCTGTAAGAGATCATAATTACAAAAAGCCCGGCAATGAGCCGGGCTTTTTTTATGCGTTCAATCAAGCTTTATCCAGCAACTCTTCCAAAGCCTGGCGCACTTCGCCAAACCCGCTCTGGACGGATGGCATGCGTTCCAACAGATCATCACGCTTACGGGCTTTGGCCAGCGTCTCAATCTCGACCACTTGATCATACAGACCCATGGCCCCCAACTGCCCGACACTGGATTTCAGGGAGTGGGCCAGATGGGCGATGGTATCAAAATGGCCATTCCCACCCCCGGCATGCGCCATCGCGGCATCAACTTCCGTTTTAATTTCCCCGATAATGCGGTCAGCATTGTTCAGGAACATGGTCACGATTTGCGGGAATTTTTCCCGGCTGATGAATTGCAATTTACGGATGGCTTCCATATCCAGAATACCACCCCCGACATCTGCACCCGACAACACCGCAGAAGCGTCATCGCCATGCGTATCCCCATCATCCTGACGTGGAATTCTTTTCTCAACGGCAATCCATGTCGCCAGAATGGTATCAAGGTCTTTTTCCACCACGGGCTTGGACAAATAATCATCCATACCGGCGGCAATGCATTTTTCACGATCGCCTTTCATCGCATTGGCGGTCATGGCGATGATTTTGATATCCTGCCCGCCTTTTTCTTTGCGCACGGTCCGGGTTGCTTCGTACCCGTCCATAATTGGCATTTGGCAATCCATGAAGACGAGATCAAAGCTTTCTTCGCGGATAACCCGCACGGCGTCACGCCCATTATCGACAACGGCGGAACGAATGCCGTAGTGATCCAGCATCGCCACCATGACTTCCTGGTTCACCTGATTGTCCTCAACAACCAGAATGCGGGTGTCTTTGAAATACAGGTCCCCTGCCCCATGAACACGGCCCGCCCATTGTTCATCCAATGTGAACCGGGTCACCAGCCCCATATCTTCGCCGGCCTTTTGGGCTTTCCACAATGTTGCGATTACGGATATGAGTTCCGACGGGCGAACAGGTTTGCTCAAATACCCCTTAATCCCCGCCCGCTGCATCCGCTCAACATCGGTTCGGCCTGGTTGTGAGGTCGCCATAATCGCAACGGCGCCCTGAATTTTCTTGTTTTGGGCTATGAGCGAACACAGGGAAATGCCATCCATACCGGGCATTGCGTAATCGACGATCAGGAAACTATATGGCCGCCCCTCATCAACCGCCTTCTCCATTTTACCGAGAACGTTGTAGGGGTTGTTTTCGGTTTCCACATCCATACCGATAGATGACAAATATGTGTCGAAAATTTCGCACGACATTATGTTGTCATCAATAATCAGAGCACGAATACCCGTTCCGTCAAAATCTTCCAATTCGGGCGCGCGGGCATAGGATTTCGGACGTGGCGCAACGGACATGGTCAGATGAACCGAGAAAGTCGACCCCACACCCGGTTCACTGGTCAGGGAAATATGCCCGCCCATCAATTCGGCCAATTGCTTGCTGATCGTCAGCCCAAGCCCTGTACCGCCATAACGACGCGTTGTTGACCCATCGGCCTGGTCAAATTTATTGAAGACGAGAGCCTGCTTTTCCTTGGCAATACCGATGCCGGTATCAACCACGGAAATTCGCAGGTCGGTGTGGCCATCGCGCGTCCCCAGGTGCTTAACCTTCACAAGCACGTACCCTTCGTCCGTGAATTTGATGGCATTGCCACACAGATTGAACAAAATCTGGCGTATACGCACCGGATCGCCGAACATGAATTGCGGGCAATCCGGGTCCCATGACAACAGGAACTCGATCCCCTTCTCCTGCGTCCGCACAAACATCATTTCGGATACGTCTTCGCACAGAAGCTGGAAATCGAACGGAATATTTTCCAATTCCATTTTCCCCGCTTCGATTTTTGAGAAGTCCAGAATGTCGTTGATGATCTGCAGCAAGGACTCGGCCGATTGCCCCACCGTTTGCGCATAATGACGTTGGCGTGAATCCAGCTTCGTTTCCAGCAGCAAATGCGTCATACCAATGATACCGTTCATTGGCGTACGGATTTCGTGGCTCATGTTTGCCAGGAAATCGCTTTTTGCACGGTTGGCGCTATCCGCTTCGTCTCGCGCTTTTTTCAGGTTGCGGTTGGCCTGTTCAATCTCTGTTACGTCCGTGTGCGCCCCCACAATGCGGATCACACGCCCTGTCGGGTCCCGTTCAGCGATGGCACGGCTCAGAACATACTGAATATGGCCGCTTTTGTGGAAGAAGCGGAAGATGCCCACGAATTCGGATGTCCGGCCCGTAATATAATCGGCCATACGCTTGCGCCATTCATACAAATCTTCCGGATGAATTACGCTTTCGGCCCCCTTCATTGAATTTTCAATTTCATCGTCGCGATAACCAAGCATCGCTTTCCATCGGGGGGATAACCACAAAGTCCGTTGGTTTTCATCCCAATCCCATACGCCATCCTGTGTTGCGGCCATGGCCAGCTCAAGGAACTGGCGCTGCATACGCAATTCCTCGGTGCGCCGGGTCACAATTTTTTCAATACCCGACGCATAGCCGGTGATGAACAACAGGAATATGCCGCACAACGCTGAAAAGAAAACCCCCACAGCCAATGCAATCCAGATGGCCCAATTCACGTGAGCCATAATGTAATTCTGCGACTTATAAACCTTTAAAACCCAACGTTTCCCAAAGACATCAAGCTGCATTTCTTCTGTATAAGCTATTCGATCTTGTCCCGTTGGGCCGTAATCGCGCGAGTCATAAGAAATGTAGAGGCTTTCTTCAATATCTGATTCCTTTGTAACCAGATGGATTTCCATGCCTTGCGCTTTCCATGGATTAAATACGGGCACAACAGTGTCAGAAAATCTGTACCCACCCGCAACAAAGCCCAAAAGCGCATCCCGCCTTTGTTCAACGTTTGAAGTCAGCGCGCCTTGCTTATAAACAGGAAGAACCAAAAGGAAGCCATACTGATCCGCCTCCTCATCCGGCAATAATTTAATGCGCGACGTGATAACGGCCTCGCCGCTATCTCTGGCGCGAACGAATGCCGCATAACGCCCTTCATTCGAGCTTAAGTCGTAGCCAATATAGCTGTTGAATGAATCCGGCTCGATAAATTCAATGGGGTAGTATTCGTCCCGTCGAGGGGATCGCTCCCACGCGCCGGAATCAACCGGAGCTTTGATAAAGAATCCCGGATATTCCCGTTGGTGTAATGTTTCAAACGCATCCCGCTCGGAATCAAGAACCCGCGGCATCCAATCCATGGCCAGAATGCCGGGGTTTCGCTTAAAGGCATTGCGGGTAAAAACCTCGAACTCCCGGCGATCCACCGCATCGGATGCATCAAACAGACTTTGCAGCCCCTGAAGCTCTTGCATGTAATCATGGATCTGTGTTTCCAGATCGGTTTTCATGAGTTGCGCATCATGCTTGAATTCCGCCTGGATACGCCTATCGTCCCAATTGCGAACACCCACGAAGAAAACCATCACCATGGTGAAGAGCAGCACCATGGGCACCGCCACAAAAACCTTGCGTCGCATTTCCGTGTTCGGTGCCAGCATCAAGGTTACAATAGGCGCAAAAACAACCATGCCCAGAAGGTCGCCCGCATACCACGTCCACCATACGAACGGGATGTTTTCGAGAGCCACCGTCCCCGTAAGATAGAACGTCCCTACGCACCATGTCGATGATACCAAGCAAACAACAACACCGGCATAAGCAACAAATTTTACAATGTGGTTGAGTTGCTCCAAGCGACTGCGTTCACCAATAACACGGTAAAGAATGAACGCCCCAACCGCCGCCTGCAACATTGATCCGAATCCAATGGACAATGAGTTGGTCAACAAGCGGGCAAATTGTTCATCCGGTGTTTGGGAAATCCAGATGGAGAGATTGAGAATGGCCGCGCCCAGAAAAACCCCCGGCGCCATCGCAAAACCGTAACGATACACCACGGCCAATGCGATGCCGGATGCAGGCCAGAACACGGTCGCGTAACCCGGTGGAATGGCCAACAACAAACCCAAGCGCCCGACCACATAATAGGTCAGCGCCAGCAGGCATATGCGCCCAATCGTCAACATGTCTGTGTTCAAAAGGCCCTGCACGGAAACACCAAAAATATGAAACGTTATGCACTATAAGAATTATAAGCCTGTAGGCCATAAAAGCCTTAAACGCCCAAAGAAACAAATAAAAATGTTTATTTTCAGCGCTTTATCCACGCATACAAAAGCCCGTTCCGAACATGTCCGGAACGGGCTTTGCTATTCAAACCAGCTTTAAAGCCAGTTCAAAAATTATTTGCCTACGGCTTCTTTCAGTTCTTTAGCAGCGCGGAAAGCAATTTTCTTTTTCGCCGGGATTTTGATGGTTTCGCCGGTGGCCGGGTTACGACCCATGCGAGCTGCGCGTTTGCGAACTTGCAGAATGCCCAGACCAGCCATACGAACGCGGTTGCCTTTTTTCAGGTTTTTAACCAGCAGGGCCACCAGATCGTCCATCAGCAAGTTAACTTGCTTCTTGGTCATTTCATGCTTTTCGGCCAGTTCAGCGCCGATTTGTTTCAGCGTTACGGTCGGAGCAGTGGTTTTCGCCGTAGCGGTTTTAGCGGCAGCAGCAGCAGGTGCTTTTGCAGCGGCTTTAGCAGGAGCTTTGGCAGCGGCTTTAGCAGGAGCTTTAGCGGCGGTTTTAGCAGCGGTTTTAGCAGCCATTTGTCGGACTCTCTTCCATCGTTGTTGAAATATGCTTCTGACACATCCTGTCCCGTGACCGTTCGCGGCCCCGTAAAACAGAATCACACCAGAAAACCTTTCATTGATAAATGCCAGATTGGGGGTTTTTGTCGATAGAAAAAATGCACGAAAACCCTGTCTTTACGCTGTTTTGCACATTTTTCCCTCAAAAACAGGCAAAAACACCTTGTTTTTAAAGGCCCGCGCCAGATGCACACCCCACCGAAGCGCTCCAAACCCCGTAGAATCAGGCTTTCGCGCGATTCGGGAGAATCAGACCGATTCGGCTCTCATAGCCTCCAGCTCGAGCCAGCGCGTTTCCGCATGGTCCAAATCCGCCTGTGCCAAGGGCAATCGCCGCGACATGTTTTCAAATGCACCGGGATCGCGTTGATAGAGGTCAGGGTCCGCCAAGCGATCCTGCAACTCATCAATTTCCGTCTCCAGCGCCGCGATTTTTTTGGGCAGGTTGTCGAGTTCATATTGCAACTTATAAGACATGCGCGCTTTTGCGGCTGTGGCTTCCGCCTCTACAGCTTGCGGTGTCCCACTCTCTTTTTTATCCGCGCGCTTGGCGGCCTCCGCCCCCTCACCCATACGGGCCTTGCGCTCGGCGCGCGCGACCAGATAATCGGAATAACCACCAATATAGCCTTCGATCTTCCCATCGCCCTCGAACGCCAGAATTTTGGTGACGGTTTGGTCGAGAAAATCGCGGTCGTGGCTGACGATAATCAATGTACCCTGATATTCCGCCAGCGTTTCTTCCAACATATCCAACGTATCCATATCCAGATCGTTGGTGGGTTCGTCGAGGATCAGGAAGCTTTTCGGGTCAGCCAGAACGCGGGCCAGCATCAGGCGGTTTTTCTGCCCGCCCGACAATGTTGATACGGGCTGCAATGCCATGGACGGGTCGAACATGAAATCTTTCAGATAACCGCAAACGTGGCGCGCCTTGCCGCGCACATTCACATGATCACCACCATCCGGCGCCAACGTTTTCCACAACGACCATTCCGGCACCAGATCACGGCGCGTTTGGTCGAAATAAGAAAATTCAATTTCGCGCGACATCTTGACCTTGCCCGCATCGGGCTCCAGTTCCCCGGTCAACAGCCGCAGGAACGTCGTTTTCCCCGATCCGTTACGCCCCAAAATACCAATCCGGTCGCCACGCATGATCCGCAGGGAAAATTGATCGAGAATGGGAACTTCGCGCCCATCATCATTGAAACCTTTTTTGACCTTAAAGAACTCCGCAACGATTTTTGATGAAACTTCCGTTTCAATCGGCGAAATTTCGATTTTCGCCATCATGCGCAAAAATTCACCTTTATCCTGAAAGAACTTATCGCGCTCGCTCTTGACCAACTCCAATCGCCGTTGGTTTCGCTTACGCCGCGCCTTCACACCGCGGCTGGCCCATTCCAATTCCTGTAACAACGCTTTTTCACGGTTGTGCAGGGTGCGGGCTTCCTGATCCAAGATCATGGTGGACCATTCATCAAAACGGCTGAAGCCAAAGGGGCAGACCTTTAGCGCCCCGCGATCCAGCCAGAACACTTTATCGGAAATGGTATTCAGAAAGGCTTTGTCGTGGCTGATACACACGACCGCTCCGTGATAGCCCCGCACCATCCCCTCCAGCCATTCGATCACATCCAGATCAAGGTGGTTGGTGGGTTCGTCCAGCAGCAGAATATCCGGTTCCTCGACCAACGCACGGGCCATGGCGGCACGGCGCAATTGACCGCCGGATAATTTATCCATCTTCGCCAGCGGATCGAGGCCCAGCGGGTGCAGAACCATATCGACCTTGTACGCATTTGCTTCGATTTGTTCTTCGGTCGAAAATTGAGAGAAGACGAAGTCGTAAACGCTCTGCCCCTTGGTCGGGGTAATGTCTTGTTGCAGATAACCGATGGTCATGCCCTGCAACTGCCACCGCGTGCCGTCATCCAGATCACGCGTGCCCGTGATGATATTCATCAGGGTGGTCTTGCCCGCACCGTTCTTCCCGACCAGGCAGATTTTATCGCCCTCGGTAATATTAAAGGACAGATTTTCGAACAGCTTTTTGTCACCAAAGCTGACGCAGGCGTCCTGAACGCTTAAGAGAAGTCGTGCAACCACAATACCGTACCCTGTTATTAACAGGGGTCTTTATACACGGCGGGCGACAAAAATCCACGGGGCAAGGGCTCCGTTTTTCACGGATGCGGCCAGATTTTGCAAAGATTGTGCGAATTCGGGGCCCATCACCCGCGCCAGGCTGGGCCGATCACCGATTTTGGCTGCCGCCTCGAATGAGGCCAGAGCCTGTGCCGACTGGTCCACCTTGGCCACAAGTTCGAAGCCACAGAAGGTCAGCATCATCTCCATATCCGGCGGCGTGACCAGATGGCTGGTTTCGCCCGTCCCCGCCCATGGCATCGGAAACGCCGGAGGTTTACCCGCCGGCCCGGCCAGCACATCATAAACACCAAACATGGCCCCCGGCTTCAGCAGGTCGTGAACGGCCTTGTACAATTCCGTCTTGTCCAGAATGTTCATACCGGTATGGATGGTATAGGCCCCGTTGAAGCTGGCATCGGCAAAGTCCAGCGCTTCGGCATTGCCGACGCGAAATTGCGTCCGCGACCCCATCCCCATGCGGCGGGATAATTCGGTGGCCACCGCGCAATATTCGGGGGACAGATCAATCCCAACCACGTTGGCCCCGGTTTCATGCGCGACATACCGCGCCGGACCACCCAGACCACTGCCGATATCCAGAACGGTCATGCCGGCGTGAAAACCCAGCCGGTTGATAAAATCCGCCGTGGCACGTTTACCGCCAATATGAAATTCATCGAAGGGGGATAAATCATCGGGCCCGGGGCGTAACGGGTCCACACCCGCCTCTTTTAAACCTGCGTCAATCAAATCCAGAAGGTCGGCCCGTTCGTAATACGCTTTAATCGCAGATTCAGATGTCATGGATGTCCCCGTTGACTTTACGCATACCCTGTACGATTCTACACACAACCGAGGAGACGTACAGCAATGATCTGGTTCAAACCCTATTCCATTGAAGATATTCGCAATTTCAATACACACGATAATATTCTCGATCGTTTGGGCATTGAAATTGGCGAGGTTGGGACGGATTTTATCAAGTTGCGTATGCCGGTCGATCATCGCACGCACCAGATCCATGGAATCCTGCATGGTGGTGCGTCGTGCGTTCTGGCCGAAACGGCGGGCAGCATTGCGTCATTGATGTGCATTGATGCGGATACGCATTATGCGGTCGGTTCCGCCATCACCTGCAACCATTTGCGCCCGGTGAAGGACGGTTTCGTCACCGCCACGTGCCGCCCCGTGCATCTGGGCCGCACCAAACATGTCTGGGATATCGAAATCCGCTCGGATGCCGACAAGTTGATTGCGAAAAGCGAATTGACCTGCGCCGTTACACCGAAGGGGTCGGCGTAACGCCCGGGGCCTGTTGCGCAATACGCCGCACGGTAATGCCCTGATTTTCCAGATGCGCATGCAGATTGTGATACGGCATAATATGCGTGTTATGCGCGATGCTCAGCACAATTGTGTGTTTGGGCAAATGATCCAGCATATCTTTGTACAAGGCCGCCCCCGTTTCCTTGTCGAGTGCCGCCGTAATTTCATCCAGAAACAGAATGTCCGGCTGGTGCAGGGTGGCAATAGCGATCATCAACTTTTGCCGTTCACCACCGGACAGGGACATGGTATCCCCCGTCATCACCTGCTTTTCCATGAAGAAGGTAACAGCTTGTACAATCTCATTTACCGCACTGCGCGCTTTCATACGCACCGCGGCCAGACTGAGGGGCCAGCTGGCGGCGTTAAATACTTGATGCATCGGGCCGGATGAAGCCTGTCGCATCATTTCATCGCGGGTGTGATTGACGATTGTGTCAACAACACGCCGGGCCTGATATTCATTCAGGCGAATTTCACGGAACGCATCATCCGTATCATCATTCGCCATATAGGATTTGACTGCTTTATTCAGGGAACGGCGCAACGACCACGCAAAATATTTAATTTTTGCGGGCGTATAGGCATAAATCTTTCCGCGCTTCCGGGTGGCAATATCCGCCGCAAACAAGGCCAGACGTTTTTGCAGCGGCGCCATCAATGCGTTATCCATCGCATCAACCACGCGATGGAATACATTGTCAAAGTCGCCTTCAGGCACAAGAGCCCGCAGAGATTGACACAAATAATTCCGCTGTTTATCCGGAACAGATTGTACTGATGAAAATAATTCAGGAATACGACGCTGAACAAAATCAACAGCAACTTGACCGACATCCTTTTTTAGATAGGACGTGTTTTTGAGATGATCCGTCATCTCATCAATCAGGATTTCAATCTGTTGACCGGGAATCTGTTCAACCAGCTTGTTCAAACCAACTGTTTGCAAAGCATGGCGCAGTTCGCGGTCCGTGAATTTTTCATTGCCCTCGGTCGCCATGTTCAGGATGGTGCGAAGATTGGCATTGGGTGCATAGGCCGCTTGGGAAAACAACATGGTTTTCACGTTGCGCGGCATCACCACCAACCCCTGCCCGTAATCCCAACTGTTCATCAGGGCTTTGACGGCGGTGGTTTTGCCGCTGCCCGATTCGCCGGTGAAAATAACGCGGTCGCCGGGTTTGAAATGCAGGTTTACGCCCTGTAACAAAACGCGCGGGTTATCGCCCGGTGTGCGGACGGTCAGATCATACGCCCGAATATCCGGGCAATCATCCTGACTTTCGGTCACGACGATGAAGGGCACATCATTGTGCGCAATCGGTCCGGTGCTTTTGTAAAATTCATCAAATGCTTTGGCCATTTTATGCCTCCGGTCCGGAAATTTTCATGGCGGGCATATCTTTTGGCACAATGACACGCTTGGCCGCCGCTTTCTTTTCCGCATCGATGTAATGCGCCGCCTGCACCGCGCGATCGAACATATAGATACGATCCGCCGTGGCTTTCATCTGCGATAATTGTTCGAAGCGATTGACAACGAAGCTCATCGCCGATGTCACGCGGTTAAAGGCATAGTTGATCATCGATACGGTTCCCATGGACGCCGTGCCCGCCGCCACACCAAAGGCCCCAACAATCCATGGAATGGGAATCGACAGGTTCCCGGCCGTGGCATCCACCAAAATCAGTTTGACCTGTGTCCCGATTTCACGCACCGAGTTCTTCATCACCGGGGTCAGGCGGCGATTGACCAATTCACGCTCAACCGATTCTGTTTTGTTCTGTGCGACGACATCGGCATTGCTGTGAATTTTATCCAGAACGGCGCGCAAATCCGCATCACGGCGTTGTTGCGCCCGTTGAATGGATGGCAGTCTGTACCCAGCCTTCATCGTCAGCGCCGTCAAAGCCGCAGCATAGACCGCGCCAAGCCAGAAGAAACCGCCCGTCACACCAAACAATGGCCCCATCGCCAATAACTGGCTGGAAAATGCGCCAAGCGTAATCCCCGCGCTGGTCACGCCCGTCATCAATGACACCGCACCCGCCGTGAATTTTGCCGGGTCCTGCTCAATCCGCTGCGCCGGGTTATCAATGTTATTGAACAGGTTTTTCATGCGCATATAGGCCGATGATGTTGTCCAGCGGTTGGTGTAGTACCCCGTGGACCACAGCCGCCAGCGCAGGGCGAAATATTGCGCGGCCTTGTACGAAATAATGGCCATGGCCGTGAATTTCAGCGCAATGGTCGCCAGATCCTTGTTGTACCACGCATCGCGCAGCGAACCCTTCATGTCCTTCAACTGGGCATCGCTGTCGCTCCACCCGTTTTTCAGGACATGGGTGGTCCCGGTATAGGTGGCTTTCGCGGCTTTTCCCCACGCATCAATAAATCCGCTCCCGCTCAGGCTTTTGAGCGTATTCAAATGCTCTTGCGTTTCCGGCAGCTCCATTAAATTTTTGGTCAAATGCGTTTTCATCGCACTGACCTGCCCCATCAATTCGGGGCTTTGTGTGATGGCTTTTTCAACGCCGGGCAATGCCGTCACCAACTCCTCCAGCGAAGAGTTCTTGTTCAAAACTTCTTGCAGGGCGGCGTCGTGTTTTATGACGTCGGCGAATTTTTTATTATTCAGAAAAGCGGTCAGGTCGGGATAAACGTGAATGGCTTCGTTCAGGATTGGATGTTCATTCATTGCCGTTTTCAGGGCCGGATATTGATCAAGCGATTTGGCAATCAATTCAGGGCGCGCGGTTTTTACCGACTGCGACAAATGCTGGACTGTGTTGGTCAGACCGCCACTCCATTCACCGAATTCCACGGTCATCTGGACGGAATACCATGTCATAAACAGCGATGTCGCCAGCAGACCTGTCGCAATACCGCGTTCAATCTTGCCTGCCTTAACCCAATACGGTGACAAAACACCCAGAATGGTCCGCGTAGCACTGCGCGGTGTTTCCAGCATTGTGGCCTCCAGAAGCTCTTTGCGCTTCTGGGCCGAAATTTCCGGCGTAATGACGGGGCAATCCCATCCGGTGTTGGCAGATTCAAGTTTGAATAGATCGCGCAGACGGCGAAGGCGGCCAGACATACCTATAAATTCCCTGTTCAATTCTTTTTATGATTAAGGGAGGTATAAGAGGACCCAGGCCGTTTTCTGTCAATAAAAAACCCTTCCCATATTGCACAACAACATGGGAAGGGGTTTTGATTATGTAAACAATACTACGCTGCCGCGCGGGTTTCCGGCTTTGCCCCGGCCCCACCGCGCAGGCGGGTCAGCAGAACGGCCTTTTGACCGCGGAAAGTCTTGATGTTGCCATCCTTCACCGGGCCATAGCCACGCACCATATCCGGCAGGGCCAGAATATCGCGGCACAGGGCGGCATTGTTGGAGTTCACGGCGGTCAGAACAGCATCCATCATCGCTTCATATTCGGCGATCAGCGCACGTTCTTCCTTGCGGTCCTTCAAGCGGCCAAACGGATCGAAGGCCGTGCCGCGCAGGCCCTTGAACTTCGCCAGCAGGCGCAAGGCCCCCATCATCCACGGACCAAAGGTACGTTTTTTCGGACGGCCCGTCGCCGGGTCGGTTTGTTCCATGATCGGCGGAGCGAGGTTGAAGGTCAGTTTATAGTTGCCGGTAAACTGCGCCTGCACCGACTTGATGAAGTCACCATTGGTGTACAGGCGAGCCACTTCATACTCGTCTTTGTATGCCAGCAGCTTGTGGTAATTCTTTGCCACCGCTTCTTTCAAATCCGGCCACGCATCGAAACGCTTCACCGCATTCAGGTAACGGTTGGCATAGGCGGCATCCTGATAATCGGTCAGGTAGCCCACGCGTTTGGTGATGATCTCATCAAGTGCGGTGGAAATCCCCTCCTCACCCAGCGGGCCACGCGCGGCGGCCACCATTTCATCCATCAAGGCGGGGTTATGGGCGGCCAGACGGCCGAAGGCGAACGCCTTGCGGTTATCGTCAATCGACACGCCGTTCAGTTCGATGGCGCGATCGATGGCCTCGAAGCTGACCGGGATCAAGCCCTTCTGCCAGGCATAGCCCATCATAAACACGTTGGTGCCCATTTCGTCGCCCAACAAAACACCCGTGGTCAATGTCGCATCAACGAAATATTGGGTTTTCGTTGCGGCAACCAATTCCGCACGGATATCGTCGTTTTTGAAATCCATCTGGTTATCAAGAACGAAGGCCGCAACCGGAGTGTTGTCGATGTTGGCAACGGCAATGGTTTTATCGGCGTTCAATGTTTCGTGCGCGGCCTTGCCCACGGCGGAAACAATATCGCACGCCAGCAACAAATCGGTGCCGCCCGCGATAATGTGGCCGTTATGGAGCATGTCTTGCTCCGGCGCCAGACGAACGTGGCTCAACACCTCGCCGCCCTTTTGTGCCAGCCCGGTGGAATCCAGAATGGCGCTGCATTTGCCTTCCAAATGTGCGGCCATGCCCAGCAAGGCCCCAACGGTCAGAACGCCCGTGCCACCAACACCGGGGACAAGGATGTTATAGGCGCTCGTCATTTGCGGAACGTTCGGCATCGGGATGGATGAAAACACATCATCCGCCTTGGCCGGGGCATTTTTACGCAGCTCTCCGCCCTCAATCGTTACGAAGGACGGGCAGAAGCCTTTCAGACAGGAAAAGTCCTTGTTGCACATGGACTGGTTGATCTGGCGTTTGCGGCCATATTCGGTTTCCAACGGTTGCACGGCAATGCAGTTGGATTGAACAGAACAATCACCACAGCCTTCGCACACGGATTGGTTAATCACCACGCGCTTCGCCGGGTCCGGGTATTGGCCGCGTTTGCGGCGGCGACGTTTTTCGGCGGCGCAGGTTTGATCGTAAATAATAATGGTGGTGCCGGGTGTTTCGCGGCATTCCTGCATGATTTTCGGCAACCATTCACGGCCCATCACCGGAACGCCCGCCGGAATTTGCGAACGGTCTTTATACCGCCCCATATCCTCGGTCAAAATCCAGGCCTTGACCACACCTTCGGACATCACCTGTTGCGCGACGCGCCAGACGGGCAGATCGCCGTCCACATGTTGTCCACCGGTCATGGCGACCGCATCGTTGTACAAAATTTTGTACGTAATATTCACCTTCGCCGCGACCGACGCACGAATGGCCAGCGACCCGGAATGGAAATATGTTCCATCGCCAAGGTTGGCAAAGATGTGTTTGGTTTCACTGAACGGTGATGACCCAATCCATGGCACCCCTTCACCACCCATTTGCGTGCACAGGGCGGAATTGCGGTCCATCCATTGCACCATGTAGTGGCAACCGATGCCCACCATGGCGAACGAACCATCCGGCACTTTCGTCGATGTGTTGTGCGGGCAGCCCGAGCAATACCACGGACGGCGCAGCGATGGCGGCACATAGCCCTGCTCTTTCGCCTCGTACCCTTCGTAGAATTTCAGGGCGTCGTTAATCCGGTCGGTGCGGTAAAACCGCTCGATCCGCTGCGCAATCACGCGCGCGACCAGACCAACCGATTGATCGTTATGCAGGGGCAGCAAACGCTCGCCCTTTTCATCATATTTCCCAACGATCACCGGCGGGCGGCGGCCTGCTTCCCAGTTGTAAACCTGCTGCTTCAACTGATATTCGATAAATTCGCGTTTTTCTTCGACGATCAGGATTTCTTCCAACCCTTCGACGAAATTTTGAATCCCGATTGGCTCCAGCGGCCAGGTCATGCCGACCTTGTACACGCGCAGGCCAATTTGTTGCGCGATCTCTTCGGTAATGCCCAGATCCTGCAACGCCTGACGCACATCGGCATAGGATTTGCCGGAGGTGATGATGCCGAAACGCGGTTTCGGGCTATCCCAGATCACGCGGTCGATCTTGTTCTTGCGCGCAAAGGCGTGGCACGCAAACAGTTTGTAGTTTTGCAGGCGGAAATCAATTTCGCGCGGCGTGTCGTTCAGGCGGATATGCACCCCGCCCGCTGGCATTTGGAATTCCGTTTCATCCGGATAGAGAATTTCGCGGTTTTCACCCGCCAGATCCACCGTGCCCGATGTTTCCACCGTTTCCGATGTCACCTTCATCGCCGTCCAGCACCCGGAATAGCGCGACATGGCAATGCCCAGCAGGCCATATTCAACAAATTCCTGAATATTCGCCGGATACAGTTGCGGAATTTGCATGGCGTACAGCGCATGATCCGACTGGCACGCCAGTGTGGATGATTTACATGCGTGGTCGTCGCCGAAGATGGCCAGAACGCCGCCCTTGGGCGCAGTGCCGTTGGCGCTGGCGTGACGCATCACGTCGCCACTGCGGTCTACACCCGGGGCCTTGCCGTACCAGATACCAAAGACACCGTCGACCTTCGCGCCCGGCATCAAATTGACTTGTTGTGTGCCCCACACGGCGGTGGCGGCCAGATCTTCGTTCACGCCCGGAACGAATTTCACGTTCAGCGGATCGAGATATTTTTGCGCCCGCACCAGTTCACGGTCATACCCACCCAGCGGCGATCCGCGATAGCCAGAGATGAACCCCGCCGTATTCAAGCCCGCCGCGATATCACGTTGCCGCTGGATCAGCGGAATACGCGCCAAGGCCTGCAGCCCGGACATGTACGCCACACCTTCATGCAGCTCGTATTTATCTTTCAGTGAAACCTTGCGCAGTGCCTGTGCCATATCGTCCCCGGCATTATGGTTATTCAGAAGATTCTTGCTTGATGGCCCATAAACTACAGCAGACAGCCTTGGTTTTCTAGGGCAACACCGTCGAATTGGTGCGGTGCATGAAGGGTGAATTGCGCTTGTGATGCGCTGTTTCCCTCATGTAACCTGCACCCCTATTCTTTGACAGGAGCAAGATTATGGATTTAAGCAAAATTTTTGGACAATTCGCAGGCCAAACCCTGAAAAATCCGCAACGCATGACATGCGATATGGATGACGTTCTGACCAACATGCAGGATGTGGCCGCACAAAACGGCCTGACCCTGCGCGTGAAATGGGAAGGCCGCATGCACGACCAGATGCACAACCCGAACCGTGTGAATGTGAATGTTGAAACCGGCGCCGATGGCAAAATCCGCATCACCCCGGATTTCCAGATCGGTTAAGCGCACAATGGCCGCCGTTAAAATCTATGGCATTAAAAATTGCGACACGATGAAGAAAGCGTTTGTGTGGCTGGACGCGCATAAAATCGCCTATGACTTCCACGATTATAAGAAAGAAGGCGCGGATTCCGACATCCTGAAATCCGCCATCGCCGAACATGGGTGGGATAATGTCATCAACCGCAAGGGCACGTCATGGCGCGCTTTGCCGGATGATGTGAAGGACGGCATGAACGAGAAATCCGCCATTAAAGCCGCTCTTGATAACCCCAGCCTGATCAAACGCCCTCTGTTGGTAAAGGGAAAAACAATCCAACTGGGGTTCACCCCCGACGATTACCAGAAACTTTTCAAATAAGAAAAAACCCCGCCGAACTGGCGGGGTTTTTTTATGATTTACGCGGCGCGGCGGTTGCCGGTTTCTTCGAACAATTCGCGGCCGATTAACATGCGGCGAATTTCCGATGTGCCCGCGCCGATTTCATACAATTTCGCATCGCGCAGCAAACGGCCCGTCGGATATTCGTTGATGTACCCGTTACCACCCAGACATTGAATCGCCTGCAACGCCATTTGCGTTGCGGCTTCGGCACTGGCCAGAATGCATCCGGCGGCGTCCTTGCGCGTGGTTTCGCCCCGGTCACACGCGGCGGCAACGGCGTAAACATAGGCCCGTTGCGCCGACAAGGTCGTGTACATATCGGCCACTTTGCCCTGCATCAACTGAAACTCACCAATGGATTGGCCGAATTGTTTGCGTTCGTGCAGATACGGCACAACCACATCCATGCAGGCCTGCATAATGCCCAGCGGACCACCGGACAGAACAACGCGTTCGTAATCCAGACCGGACATCAGGACCTTTACGCCCTTACCCACCTCGCCCAGAACATTTTCTTCCGGCACTTCGCAGTCCTGAAACACCAATTCACAGGTGTTGGACCCGCGCATGCCCAGCTTGTCCAGCTTCTGCGCCGTGGTGAAGCCCTTCATACCCTTTTCAATGATAAAAGCGGTAATGCCGCGTGATCCCGCATCCATGTCAGTTTTGGCGTAGACAACCAGCGTGTCCGCGTCGGGTCCGTTGGTGATCCACATTTTGTTGCCGTTCAGAACGTAACGATCGCCCTTTTTATCCGCGCGCAGTTTCATGGACACAACATCCGACCCAGCCCCCGGTTCGGACATGGCCAGCGCCCCAACATGATCGCCGGAAATCAGTTTCGGCAGGTATTTTTCACGCTGGGCTTTATTCCCATTGCGGTTGATCTGGTTCACACACAGGTTTGAGTGTGCGCCGTAGGACAACGCCACAGACGCCGATGCGCGGGAAATTTCCTCCATCGCAATCACGTGGGCCAGATAGCCCATATCGGCCCCACCAAATTCTTCCGACGCGGTAATGCCAAGTACCCCGAGATCACCAAATTTTTTCCACATATCATTGGGAAATTCGTTTTTATGGTCGATTTCGGCGGCACGCGGGGCCAGTTCCTTCTGCGCGAATTTATACACTTCCTCGCGCAGCATTTCGATTTCTTCGGCATGACCGAATTTCAGTGTCGGGTACGGGATCATTTCACTCTCCTTTACAATCGTTCACTTACATCGTCATCCCGGCGCAGGCCGGGATCTTCGCCCCTTATGGCTAGAAGATTCCGGCTTTCGCCGGAATGACGGCGGTTAGGATGGCCGCATGGCATTGGCAACTTTGGAATCCGGCTTGCGACCCAGATGGTTGGAAATAAACCACGCCGTGTCCACGACCGCGTTTATATCAACCCCGGCTTCAATGCCCATTCCGTTCAACATATACAAAACATCTTCGGTGGCAACGTTGCCGGATGCGCCCTTGGCATAGGGGCAACCACCCAGACCGCCCACCGATGAATCAAACACGGCCACACCCATTTCAAGGCCGGTATAAATATTCGCCAGCGCTTGGCCATAGGTGTTGTGGCAATGCAGGGCCAGTTTTTCAACCGGCACCCGTTCCACCACGGCACGCAACATGGTGGCGGTCACAATGGGCGTACCCACGCCAATCGTATCACCCAACGAAATTTCGTAAGCACCCATATCCAGTAATTTAGCGGACACATCCGCCACCGCATGCGGCGCAATAGCGCCTTCATACGGGCATCCGGCAACGCAGGACACATAGCCGCGCACGCGGATATTTTTCGCCTGCGCCATCGCAATGACGGGGGCGAAACGTTCAAAGCTTTCGGCAATCGAACAATTGATATTTTTCTGACTGAAGGATTCGGACGCGGCGGCGAAAACGGCGATTTCATCCACACCTGCGGCAATCGCCCCCTCCATCCCCTTTTCATTGGGAACCAGAACCGGGTAAGTCACGCCCGCACGGCGATCAATGCCCGCCATGACAGCGGCAGTGTCAGCCATTTGCGGCACCCATTTCGGGGACACGAACGCACCAGATTCAATCACACTTAAACCCGCACCACCCAGACGGCGGATCAGTTCTATTTTTACATCCGTCGGCACAGTTTGCTTTTCATTCTGCAAACCATCGCGGGGGCCGACTTCGACAATTTTTACGCGGGAAGGAAAATTCACAGCACACCCTCCCCGTCACCCCGGCGAAGGCCGGGGTCCATACGATCCACCCCATGGATACCGGCCCCATTGATTCTTGGCGCCGGTATGACGGTTGAGAGGATGAGCATTATGCCGCTTCCTTCTGCTCAATGGCGATCAGCAAGGCTCCGTCGCTCACCTGCTGTCCGGCAATCACGGGTAATTCCTCAACCGTTCCGGCAAACGCCGCGCGGATGGTCATTTGCATTTTCATCGCTTCCATGATCAACAATGGTTGATCCTTGTCCACCGATGCGCCCTTTTTCACCATGACGTCGATAATCTTACCCGGCATCGGCGCGATGATGCGGCCTTCGCCCGCTTCGCCTTCACCATCCGCACCCGGTGTATACAGATGCAGGCGGATAACGCGGCCATCGCGGAGCAATGTCAGATCGTTGCCATCAACGGCAATTTTCGCATGGTTCAGCGCATCGCGTGACACGCGCACGGATTTCCCATCCACGCTGACATCAAAATCACGGCCCGCGCAGGTGACGGACACTTTTTTATGGCCACCACGATTCACGAAATCCAACGTCCGGGTCAGCACGCCATTCATGCGCCAGCTATCAGCCACATCCCAAATATCATCCCCTTGAATAACATTCATGGCACCGGACAGGATATACACGGATGCAATCGCCAGATCGTGCAGATCGGCCACACCGTAATTTTCGGGCAACAAATCATCATTAAACCGGGCGATAAAGCCCGTATCCACATCGCCCGCGATAAAGGCCGGGTGGCGGGCGATATTGCCCAAAAATTCCTGGTTCGTGACCAGCCCGGCAATAACCGTTCCGGCCAGAGCGGAGGAGAGTTTTTGCAAGGCTTCCGTACGGTTGGCCCCATGCACGATCAATTTCGACACCATCGGGTCATAATGGATGGACACGGCATCACCCGCCTCAACCCCCGTATCCATCCGCACGCCAAACGGCGCGGACAGAGCGGTTAAACGCCCAATTTGCGGCAGAAAATTTTCCGCCGGATCTTCGGCATAAATCCGCACTTCAAACGCATGCCCATTGATGGACAATTGATCCTGACGCAGCGGCAAAGCCTCACCATGCGCCACGCGCAATTGCCATTCGACCAGATCGAGGCCCGTGATCATTTCCGTGACCGGGTGTTCCACTTGCAGGCGCGTGTTCATTTCCATGAAGAAAAATTCATGGGTTTTGGAATCCATGATAAACTCAATGGTGCCTGCGTTGGTGTAGCCCAAGGCTTTCACGGCCTTCACCGCGGCATCACCCAATTTTTCACGCACGGCTTGGCTCAATCCCGGAGCCGGAGCTTCCTCCACCACTTTCTGGTGGCGGCGCTGCAGGGAACAATCGCGTTCGAACAGATACACGGCATTGCCGTGGCTATCACCAAACACCTGCACCTCCACATGGCGTGGGCGGGTGATGTATTTTTCAATCATCACATGATCGTTGTTGAACGATGCGGCGGCCTCGCGTTTGCAGGCGTTTAAATGTTCGTCAAAATCCTTTGCGTCTTCGACCAGACGCATGCCCTTGCCCCCGCCCCCGGCGACGGCCTTGATCAACACAGGGTAGCCAACCTTCGCCGCTTCGGCTTTCAGGGTCGCAGAATCCTGCTTCGCCCCCATGTAACCGGGCACGATGGGCACACCGGCCTTGGACATGATTTCCTTCGCCCGGTCCTTTAACCCCATGGCGGTGATGGCCGTGGCGGACGGGCCAATGAACACGATGCCCGCTTTCGCGCACGCATCGGCAAAATCGGTATTTTCGGACAGGAACCCGTAGCCCGGGTGAATGGCCTGCGCCCCGGTATCCAGCGCCGCCTGTATAATAATGTCACCGCGCAGGTAAGATTCCCGGCTGGCCGCCGGACCGATCCGCACCGCTTCATCCGCCATACGCACATGGCGCGCGCGGGCATCAGCATCGGAATAGACCGCGACCGTGGCAATCCCCATCCGCCGTGCCGTTTCAATCACGCGACAGGCAATTTCGCCCCGGTTCGCAATCAGGATTTTCTTAAACATCTACGCCCCAGCCTTTTTGAGTAAAATGCGGTCAGGGACAGTAGCAAATTCAGGGGTATGGGCAAAGGGAGGGAAATGTTGCGGTGCGTGTTTTCATAAGACGATCACACGCTATTAGACAACGTTAACTGATCCCCTGCCCCTTGTTCAATTTTAATAACTTTCTGAATACTATTTTCAGAAGATAATTTTCTACCTACACGCCTCTGAACGGACTTCATCTCAACATAAAGATAATCACCATTCCCAAATCTATGAACCCCATTCTTTACGTCCGTCAAAAAGGCGGCATCTTTAATGTCTGCAGGAAGAGGAGCTCCGCTACCATTATCAAATGTCCACTTAGAAGATCCATCGAGCACGGGCCTAACAATTCTTAGCCATACCGTAGAATCGTACTCGTGCAGGTGATCTTTAAGGTCGAGCTTTTGAAAACTATCTGCTTCAGCTTTTTCAATTGAGGATATTTTGTTTTCACCAGAAGCGATACTTACTTGCTCCAATCCAGCCTTTAAAGGCTGCCTTATAAACTTATTGCAGGCTTCTCCCATATTCGGGGAAGCCATCACAAGATTATAAGTATTTTGATTTATCGTAATATTTCCGTTATTCGTCTGCACAACAACATTGCCATCGCCTGTGCTCTCAACACTTTTAGGCGGCCTCCCTGCAAGCCCTCTAAACAGCTCTATCACTGACTGAAATGTGCTCATATATCCTAAAGCAGAAAAACCCATCTCACCGATGGCAAATGCAGATCTAATAAGAAACTCGACCTCCACACAGCCTGGTCGTATTTCCGTTACAACACTTCTTGTGGATGACGCAGAACCACTAGACTGCATCAGCGAAACTGAAAAATCAGCAAATCCTTTAATTGCATCGGCGAGAACATAAGCATCAATCTCATGCTTATCTTTCTTTCCATCATCGTACTTAATTGTAAAAGAATAATCTTCCATAGCGAATCCCTAAAAATTTATACCTACTTCACCCACCCCGGCTTCCGCTTTTCCAAAAACGCACTCAACCCCTCCTTTGCCTCCCCACCTGCACGAATTTCGGCGATGCGGGTGGCGGTATGGTCTTGCAGGGCGAAGTCGATGGGGCGGCCGGAGAGTTCGTTGCACAGGGCTTTGGCTTCGCGCACGGCGTCGGGGCCGTTGGTGGCGAGGCCGTCGAGAATTTCGTTCAGGCGATCGGCCAGAGCGGCATCATCGTGCAGAACTTCATGCACCAGACCGATTTGGTGCGCTAGACCTGCGCCGAAGCGTTCGCCCGTTTGGGCGAAGCGGCGCATGTGGCGTTCGCCAATCGCCTTCATCACATAGGGGCCAATGGTGGCGGGGATCAGGCCGATTTTGACTTCCGAGAGCGCAAAGCTGGCGCGTTCGGTGGCCAGAACGATGTCGCAACATGCGACCAGCCCAAACCCGCCACCCATGGCCGCACCATGGACGCAGGCGATGGTGGTTTGCGGCATGGAATAAAGTTTGTTCAGCATGCCAGCCAGTGCGAGGGCATCGGATTTATTTTGTTCCTGCGTATAATTTGCGGCCTTCATCATCCAGACGAGGTCGGCCCCGGCGGAAAAATTCTTGCCCGCGCCGCGCAGAACGATCACCCGTAAATCCCGCTCCAACGCCAGCGCATCCAGCTTGCCATGCAAGGCGGCAATCACGTGTTCGTCGAATGCGTTATGCACATCCGGGCGGTTCAGCGTAATGGTCGCCACACCGTCGCGGATGTCCAGCAACACATTGTCAATTCCGGGTTGGTTTTCGTTCAGCATGTTTGGTCCTTTATTCAAATACTTTTTCATTGTCATCCCGGGCTTGACCCGGGATCCAGAGTCATGGGGCGCGATCTGTCCCGGTCTTCTGGATTCCCGCTTTCGCGGGAATGACAATGGAGAGTGAGAGATTACATCCGGAATACGCCGTATTTCGTTTCCTCAATCGGGGCATTCAAACTGGCTGAAATGGCCAGACCCAGAATGCGGCGGGTGTCCGCCGGGTCGATGACGCCGTCATCCCACAAACGCGCGCTGGCGTAATAGGGGTGGCCTTCGGTTTCGTATTGTTCGATGACGGGTTTTTTAAAGGCGGCTTCGTCTTCGGCGCTCCACGTATTGCCGTCACGTTCCATCGCGGCGCGTTTGACGGTGGCCAAAACGCCCGCCGCTTGCTCCCCGCCCATCACGGAAATGCGGGCGTTGGGCCACATCCACATGAAACGCGGGTTAAACGCGCGGCCGCACATGCCATAGTTCCCCGCCCCGAACGATCCACCGATAATGACGGTGAATTTCGGTACGCGGGCGCAGGACACGGCGGTCACCATTTTCGCGCCATCCTTGGCAATGCCACCGCTTTCATATTTCTGCCCCACCATAAATCCGGTGATGTTTTGCAGGAAGACGAGCGGAATGCCGCGTTGGTTGCACAGTTCGATAAAATGCGCGCCCTTTAATGCGGATTCGGAAAACAACACGCCGTTATTCGCGACAATGCCGACCGGCATGCCGTAAATATGGGCAAAGCCCGTGACCAGCGTGGTGCCATAGCGTTTTTTGAATTCATCAAATTCGCTGTTGTCCACGATGCGGGCAATGACTTCGCGTACATCGTATGGCGTTTTCAAATCGGGCGGGATGACGCCGTAAATATCGTCCGCCGGGAATAATGGTTCCTTCGGCTCCTGCATCCGCACCGCGCCGCCTTTGCGGCGGTTCAAGTGGCTGACGATCTTGCGCGCGATATCCAGCGCGTGGTCATCACTGTCGGCCAGATGGTCGGCCACGCCGGACACGCGGGTGTGAACATCGCCGCCACCCAAATCTTCGGCGGTGACATCTTCGCCCGTTGCGGCCTTCACCAATGGCGGACCGGCGAGGAAAATTGTCCCCTGCTCCTTCACGATCACGCTTTCATCCGACATGGCGGGCACATACGCGCCGCCAGCGGTGCAGGAACCCATGACCACGGCAATTTGCGGAATGCCCTTGGCTGACATGTTGGCCTGGTTATAGAAGATGCGGCCAAAATGGTCGCGGTCGGGGAAGACTTCGTCTTGATTGGGCAGGTTCGCGCCGCCGCTATCCACCAGATAGATGCAGGGCAGATTGTTCTGTTCCGCCACTTCCTGCGCGCGAATGTGTTTTTTCACGGTCAGGGGGTAATAGGTTCCGCCCTTCACCGTCGCATCGTTACAAACGATCACGCATTCCTGCCCGGCCACACGGCCAATGCCGGTGATGATCCCGGCGGCGGGAACGTCATCCGCATACACTTTATAGGCGGCCATTTGCGAGAGTTCGAGGAACGGGGAACCCGGGTCCAGCAAACGGCTGATCCGGTCACGGGGGAGGAGTTTGCCGCGGGAGGTATGGCGGTCACGCGCCTTGTCCCCGCCGCCCTGTTCGATCACGGCGATTTTCGCGCGCAGATCGGCGACCAGAGCCAGCATGGCGTCGCGGTTTTTGATGTAGTCCGGGCTTTCGGCGCTGATGGCGCTGTTCAGGCGGGTCATCGTTTAATCCTTCCCTTGTATCCTTAAATTTTGCCGTCAGATTAAGGGCATCCCCCGCCCCAGACAAGGGCTAGAAGATTGGGGCCAGAAGATTGGAGAACAGCATTGTTTGACATAATCACGAGACTGGGTGTACACTCTTGCCATTCGCCAGAGATGCGAACCTAATGCACTGAAATAAAAATAAAAAATGAGCAAAAAACACACGAAAAAGCACCCAGACACCAAAAACCGGGCCCAAAATGGCGCGGCGGGCTGGGCTGCGGTCTTGGTGTGTGTTGCCGGGGTTCCCGCCGTGCTGACGGCGGCCATGGCTTATCACCATTTTTCCCAACCCCATCGCGGCGAAGAAAATCGCGGTACAGCCCTCGCCTTTGCCGACCTGCCCACCAAGGGGGATGGACGGATCAAATACCTGATCGCCAAATTGCGCACATCGCCGGAAGGCGAGCGCCTGTTTCAATTTGCCGCCCGCACGAAATTGCAATTCATCTGGGGTGGGCCGGGAACAGCCATGGGGTCGTATAGCAAGAGCCTGATGAGCGCGAAGCCCGGTTTTTCCGACGATATCACATTGCTGACCATCGCGCATGAAACGCGCCACCATTGGCAACACACCACCATGAATGCCGATATCGCGCGGCTGGAACCGCTGGACCAATACGCCGTCAAGCGTCTGCGTGAAGTTGATGCCTGTGCCTATGCCGCACATTTCTCCGCCGATTTTAAAGATGCCACGGGTCACACCATGAAAACCCCGTCTGCGGTTTTGGGGCTGTATGGCGGGTCGATTGCGATGAATTACGCACAGAAAGATCCGGCCACACGCGATGCGATGCGTGATGCCTATGCACCGTGTATGGAATCCATCAACAGCAGTAAGAAATATAATACAAGCCACGCCAAAACTGTGTTCAAAGCAGAATTTGCCGGCACCGCCGAAGGCCGCATTCCCCACCACGAAACCGGCCCGATTTATCGCGCTTATTTCAAAACATCCGTCGCCGATGACGCCCCAAGTGTTCGCGGGGCAGCAACATTGAGCGACCAAGCCCTGCGTGATTGGGCCACAGATTTACCAAAAACAAACATCGCCAAAGCCATCAAATCCGTCCAGCGCCGTTATGAAGAAGCGCGCAACAAACAACCGCAACCGACCCCGCAAGGATGATAAAAATGAACAAGAAACTCCGCACCTTTGCCATTCCGTTTTTGTGCAGCGTCTTTATGGGCGCAGCCCATGCCGATGATATTCAATACAGCCCGGAAATCAGCTTTGCCGACATTCCGACACACGGCGATGCCCGAGCAAAAGCCACCATTGAAGCCATGCGCAAAACACCGGATGGTGAAGCGCTTTACCAAAACGCGGCCAGAACAGGCGCAAAATTTCGCTGGATCACAGAAGGCGGCGATGGAAAAAGCGGCCTCTATGATGACGGCATATTAAGTGTAAAATCTGCGCAGAAAAACAGCGCGGTGCTGCTGGTCACTGTCCATGAACTGGTTCACCACTTTCAGGAAACGCAATTGCAGTTGGACAAACGCGTTTTATCACCAATATATCGCTATAACGCGCTGCATCTATCCGAAGTGGATGCCTGCGCGAAAACAGCGATTTTTAATGCCAGTTACACAGATTTAACGGGACAAAACTTGATTGAAAAGCAAGAATCCTATGTTGGTTATGGCGATAAAACGGCCTATGAATACGCCGCCACCCCGCTCCATCAACGCAATGTTTTTAAACAGGCTTATGAGGGATGCTTTGCCGAAATCCCGGCACGCTATTCGGATTATTTCAAACGCAATGCGAACATTGCGGGGATTTACCTGCGCCCTTCCTTGGTTGCCACAAAGGAAGTCCTGACCGGCAAAGCCGATCCTGTGAAAGTTTATAAGCAATATTTCGCAACGATGCCCGTTCCGCAACGCCATGCCCTGTTCCAACAGTTTTTCACCACGGATATTCAAAGCGGAAAAGTTCACCCAAGCATAGCAAAGATGGACGCAGCGTCGTTTGATAACTGGATCATGAAACGCACCGAAGCCCGAACCAACAAAGACGTGCAGAGCTACGAACAAATTTTTCGCAAGTACCAGGACATCGCCAAAGAATATTTGCCAGCCAAAAGCCCGAAACCCGGTGCCTGAGGACGAAATTCACACCGCCTCGTAAAATGCTCATTTATATTGCATTGCAATATAAAATTCGGCACGCGCCCGCCAAAACAATCCCCATTTTGCCATAAAAACAGTGTGTTGTGATTGACGCCCCTGCACCGCACCCTAAACTCACTTCCAACCATAAAAAACACAGGCAGGAGTTCGGGATTCATGTTCGGCAAATTCGCCCTCGCGCAGTTCAAAAAAGTCAACGGCAGCATCTCGCCCACGCAACGTGCGGCGCTGGAATCCGGCACGGTTGGGTTTGAACAATCCATTTTCGCCGGACGCCCCGATTGGACCGGTTTACTGAACACGCCCGCCCCGACCTTGACGGCGGAGGAACAATCTTTCCTCGACAACGAAACCGAAGAGCTTTGCCGCCTGATTGATGACTGGAAAATCCGGGATGAGCTGAAAGACCTCTCCCCCGAAGTGTGGGATTACCTGAAGGGCAAAAAATTCTTCGGCATGATTATTCCGAAGGAATATGGCGGGCTGGGCTTCTCGGCTTACGCGCATGCCACCATCGTATCCAAAATCGCATCGCGCAGCGCGACCGTGGCGGCGACCGCGATGGTTCCGAACTCTCTCGGCCCCGGTGAATTGCTGATGCAATACGGGACGAAGGCGCAGAAGGATCAATATCTGCCGCGTCTGGCCGATGGCCGCGAAGTGCCGTGTTTCGCCCTGACCAGCCCGCAAGCCGGATCAGACGCCACCAATTTGAAGGATGAAGGCGTCGTATTCAAAGGTGAAGATGATAAACTGTACATCCGCCTGAATTGGGAAAAACGCTATATCACGCTGGCCCCGGTGGCGACCTTGTTCGGTCTGGCCTTCCGCCTGCGCGATCCTGATCACCTGCTGGGTGATCAGGAGGATATCGGCATTACCCTCGCCCTCATCCCCGCCGATGCCAAGGGCCTGACCCGTGGCAATCGCCACCGCCCGATGGGTTCGCCGTTCCAGAACGGCCCGCATTGGGGTGAAGATGTGGTGGTTCCGGTTGAATCCATTATCGGCGGCCCGGAATACGCGGGCAAGGGTTGGAACATGCTGGTCGATTGTTTGTCGATTGGTCGTTCTATCTCCCTCCCGGCATCCGCTGGCGGCATGTCCCGCTTCGCCGCGCGCGCAACGGGGGCGTACAGCTTTATTCGCCAGCAATTCGGCACACCGCTGTCCGGCATGGAAGGCGTGCAGGAAGCGTTGGGGCGCATTGGCGGCCTGACCTATATGATTGATGCGGCGCGCACATTGCCGTTGCAGGATCTGGATCTGGCCCACGCAGCCGGAACGCAGGCCCGCCCCGCCGTGGCTTCCGCCATTTTGAAATACCACGCCACCGAAGCCGGACGTCGGGTGGCGATTGACGCCATGGACATTCACGGCGGCAAGGGCGTGGTCGAAGGACCAAACAACCCGGTGGGCGGATTGTACCAAGGCGTGCCCGTCGGCATTACGGTCGAAGGGGCCAATATCATGACCCGGTCCCTGATGATCTTTGGTCAGGGCGCGTTTTTGGCCCATCCCTACACGCTGGATGAAATTCGTGCCGCCCAGAATGATGATGCCGATGCAGCCGGGAAATTGTTGTTCAAACATCTGGGTAATATTTTCAACAATGCGGCGCGGTCGTTCTTTATGGGATTGACGGGCGGGGCTTTGTCCCACGCTCCGCAATCCGGACCGGATGCAAAATTCTATCGCCAGATTAACCGGCTAGCCGCGGCATTTTCTTTCACCGCCAACATCACCATGCTGACATTGCAAGCGGCGTTGATGCGCAAGGAACGCACATCGGCCCTGCTGGGTGATGCGCTCAGCAATTTGTATCTGGCCTCGAACGTCCTGCGCCGTTGGACGTTGGAAGGACGCAAGGACAGCGACAAAGCCTTTATGCAATGGGCCGCCGCGCATTGCATTCACAAGGCGGAAAATGCTTTGCACGAAGTCATTGAAAACCACCCGAATAAACTGGTCGGCCTGTTGCTGAAACCGCTGGTCTTCCCGTTTGGCCGATTGACCCGTAAACCGAGCCACGAGCTGGATGCGAAAATTGCCGAGGCTCTGTCCAGACCGGGCGAGGCCCGCGATAATTTAACGTGGAACACCTATGTTCCGACGACGGGCAGCGATTATATCGCCCGTCTGGAATACACGTTCAAACTGGCGCATCAAGCCCATCCGCACGAAGTAACCTTGTTCAAAGCCGCGAAGAAAGGCATCGTGTCCCAGACCGAAGATTACGCCAAGATGGTGGATGAAGGTCTGGAAAAAGGCGTGATTGACGCCAGCACCGCCGCCCTGCTCCGCCGGATGAAGGACGCGCGCGATGATATCGTTCAGGTCGATTATTTCGACAAAACCCTGACCGGTCCCGCCATGCACCGTGTGAAATCACCGGACATTCGTAACGGATAAGCCGCGCATGAAACGCAAGACCGCAATCATGGCCGTGATTCCGACCTTGGTCGCGATGGCGTGGTTTGTCGTCGGCATCGTCAACACGGCGTTCGACCCGCCGCACGTGGCCAATCAACGTTTGATGCGTGATGACATCCGCATCAGCGAACCCGCCATTCAACATATTCTGTACGGCGACGATTATGGCGGCGGGCATTTGCACGGTGCCAACGTTCCATGCAAATCGGAATTTCCATCCGACTGGTCCGCCGATGATGTGATCGGCACCGTCCGCACCATGGCCGCCAATGACAACCAATACTGGCGGAAAGAGGATAACGGCTACCATGTCGGGGAAAACACCGTCCGCGGGGTAAAGGTTCGGGTCGTTCTGGACCGGGACGGGGATGACGTGATTACCGCCTACCCCCTGAACACCCGCAGAAACCCGTGCCCGCGCCGTTCCGCCAACGATAACAGCCCGTAATAACGGCCAAAAACGGTGTTTTTTCCTTGATCCGGGCCGTTCTTTGGCTAGACTGCCGCGTTCCAAAACAGTTTGAGAGATAAAAGATTATGACCGCCATCGTCATCAGCGGAACCGGATTGTTCACCCCGCCCCAGACCATCAGCAACGATGAACTGGTCACCGCGTTCAACGCATGGGTTGATTTGTTCAACGCCGAACACGCCGCCGACATCGAATCCGGCGCGATCCCGGCGATGCAATATTCCGGCACGGAATTTATTGTGAAGGCATCGGGCATTCAAACCCGCCACGTGATGGACAAGGCCGGCATTCTGGACCCGAAGCGCATGACGCCGAATATTCCGGAACGCCCGAATGAACAAATTTCCGTTCTGGCCGAAATGGCCGTGACCGCCGCACGCGAAGCATTGCAACGCGCGGGCCGTGAACCGAAAGATGTCGATGCCGTTCTGGTCGCCTGTTCCAACATGCAACGCCCATACCCCGCCATGGCGATTGAGGTACAGGACGCTCTGGGCATTGACGGGTTTGGGTTTGATATGAACGTCGCCTGTTCCTCCGCCACGTTTGGTATTCAGGCCGCCGCCGATATGATCCGCGCCGGAAACGCCCGCGCCATTCTGGTGGTGAACCCGGAAATTTGCTCCGGCCATTTGAACTTCCGCGACCGCGACAGCCATTTCATTTTCGGTGATGTTGCCACCGCGACGTTGCTGGAACGCAAAGACGCCGCGAACAGCCCCCACGCGTTCGAAATCGTCGGCACACGCCTGCGCACGAAATTTTCCAACAACATCCGCAACAACTTTGGCTTCCTGAACCGGGCCGCCCCGGACGGGATCGGCGCGAAGGACAAATTGTTCGTGCAGGAAGGCCGCAAGGTTTTCAAAGAAGTCATCCCCATGGTGGCCGACATGATTTTGGACCACATGCAGGAACACCAGATCCGCGCCGATGATTTGAAACGTCTGTGGCTGCACCAGGCGAATTTGCACATGAACGAATTGATCGGCAAAAAAGTACTGGGCCGTGATCCGGTTGCGGGCGAAGCGCCGGTTATTCTGGATGAATACGCCAACACCAGCTCCGCCGGATCGGTCATTGCCTTCCACAAACACCACGAAGACATGAAGTCCGGCGATCAGGGCATCCTCTGCTCCTTCGGGGCCGGATATTCGATGGGCTCCGTCATCCTGCGCAAAGTCTAAGCATAAAAAAAACCCGGCCATTTCGCCGGGTTTTTTATTTAGTCTTCTTTTTTCTCAGTGCTGCATGACGTGCCGGTTGAACAGCTTTTGGCACAGCAATGTTTTTCAACCATGCGCGTCAACGGGCAATTCCCGGTCAGACCGCCAAAAATCATGCCCGCGGCCAGAACGACGTTCAGAATGGCCAACCCATCCCAGATCAGTTCCGCCAGCAACATAAACAGCAAAAACAGACCGCCCGTAATCACCATCATTTTCTGGTGCAGCGGCAAATTGGCGCAAAACCCCATCGGGCAATTGGCCCCTTTTTGATTGTCGTCCATTGTTATCCCCTTGGTTGTGGATGAAGAAATTTTGAAAACCCGCGTCGATTCTACAGCATTTCAAATAAAAACAAAGCCTTGCAGGCGCAGTTTACAGAACGCCACAACACTTCATTCAGCCCCCTGTTTTACAATAGGGTTTGTTGCCACAACCCAGTCGCGTGTTACAATCGGATGCAGGAGCCAGACACCACAATGAACCACCGCACGAAAACAACAACCACAACAACAAACGCCGCCCGCATTACTGCGATGGGTGCGGCGTTGATGGTTTTGGGTGGCGGTGGGTCCGTCGGCCCCGTTCCGGCCCATGCCGCCACGGGCGTGTTGCAGGCGCAAGCGATGATTATGCCCAGCACATTGGCCCTGACCTCGCCGCAGAATTTGAACTTCGGTGCGTTCGCCGTGTCCGGTGGCGCGGGCAGTGTTGCGATTAACACCGCGGGCACCGGAACCTATACCGGCGTAACACAAGTGGCCACACCTGCCCCGTCCGAGGCCAACATCCGCATTTTCGGCGATGTCGGGTCCAGCGTTGTGATTTCCGTGACCGACCCGACCGTGACCGTGTTCAGCGGCGCCAACACGATGCAGGTTGATAATTTTCAAATCAACACCAATGCCGGCGGTGCCATTGAAACCGTAAACATGACCAACGCCACATTGCTGGTCCCCATTGGGGCCACGTTGAATGTGAATGCCGGGCAAGCGGCGGGGTCTTATTCCGGCACGTTTACGGTGTCCGTCATTTATCTGTAATGATGGCCCGGCTGCGTTCGCTTTTATCTTCCAAATATTATCTGGCCTTTGAATTTGCCGCCCTGTTCGGCGGTATGCCGCTTTTGGTTCTGGCGATCAAGGACCGGGGGCTGATGTTGACCCTGCTGTGGGTTGGCTCCATTCTCACCTATCTTTATGTGCGCGAACATCACGGCATGGACCGCAACGATTCCGGGCTGCGTGCCGGCTTGCGCCCGGTGCTGATGCGTTTCGCCCTGTTCGCACCGATCATTGCGGGGATGACATGGGCGTTTATGCCGGATCAATTTTTGTCCCTGCCACTGGAACGCTCATCATTGTGGGTCAAGATCATGGTGTTTTACCCCCTGCTCTCCGTCTGGCCCCAGGAAATGATTTACCGCACCTTCCTGTATAATCGTTATGCGCCATTGTTTGGCCGGGGCCGTATGTTTATCGCGGCCAGTGCCTTGGCCTTTGGCTTTATGCACGTCCTGTTCCTGAATTGGGTCGCATTGGCCATGACGATGATTGGCGGATATTTATTCGCGCGCGATTACGCGAAACACCAATCGCTGTGGCTCGCCTGCATTGAACATGCGTTGTATGGATGTTTGATTTTTACCGTGGGATTGGGAATTTTCTTCTACAGCGGTGCCGCGTGGGGAACGCCGTAAGGATTATTTATAAAACGCCGTGCCCATGGCACGTTCCAACATCGGAACCGGGGCTTTGCTCTGGCTGGACGCCGCATTGACAACAATCCGCCCCGCCGCAATATCATCAACCTTAAACGCGACGGACCACCCGCTTCTTTCCGCATAATTATACAACATGGTCAACGCATTATACGTTTTTCCATGATCCACATAACGCCGTGGGCCGGACGGGTGTGTGCAAAACCCAACACCCAGATCATTCGCCACATCGATCAATTGCGGGCGAATATCCGTGGTGGGCACATCGATGGCACAACAATCCATATCGCGAATATATTGGCTTAAATCCCCCAACGCCGCCTTGTTATACGCCGTGCGCGGGCTGACGTAATATCCGGGCTGATGTACTTTTTCCGGTGCGAACAATTCCATGGTCAGGATGGTGGGCTGAATATTGGCATACGCATCGCGCATCCGCACATCGCTCAGTTTCTGGCGATCGGTTGCGCTGTAATAAATTGTGTTTTTCTTTAAACCGTAATGATTGGCGACACTCTCAACAACACTCATCGTCGGCCTGACGACGTTCGGGCCCTTCAATTCGATATTGATGAAAAGATCATCGGTTTCGGCCCGGGTTGCGTTCATCCCGGAGAGCAGGATCAAGGTTTCTTCCAATGTCGGAATATATTGCCCCATGGGCAGAGGAATGCGCTGCACATCGGCACAATCCATTTCGGAAATAACGTGGCCGAACACCATGTCCTTATCAATCACAACGGGGATCTGGTCACGGGTCAGGAACACGTCAAATTCCACCCCGTCGGCACCATTTTCAATGGCCTGAACAAAGGACAGCAGAGTCTGTTGTGGGGCTTTGCCCTCGGCAAACGGGGTTTCGGTCGTGCGACCATTCCCACGGTGACCAATGATTTTGATCGTCATCCCAAACTCTACCCAGAGGCCCCTTCGTGGAGCTGAATTATTATGTTAATTTGAGGTGCGTTTTTTTAGCTGTTTTTGACCCAGTCCGCAAGATTCTTCTGCTATAACCCGTAAAAAGCCAGACCAAGGTCAAATCAGGGGGCCATATATGAAGTGTCATTTGCTGGGAACCGGGGGGTCCGTCAACACGTTAACCCGCCATAATACCTCACTTTTTTTGGAAAACGGCCCCCCAGAAACAATGGATATGGCGCGCGATGGCCTGCTCATCGACTGTAACGGCGTGTGCGTCCAGCGCTTAACCGCCGCCGGCCTCGCCTTTGAAGACCTCGGCCACGTCTTCCTGACCCATGAACATATCGACCATATCGCCGCCCTGCCCAATTTCATCCATCAAAGCTGGGTCAAGGGGTGCCTGTACCGGGCCGACAACCGCCGCACCCACCCCCTGCATTTCTACGGCAACGCGCCCACCATCCGCGCCGTGCGCGCATTATTGAACGCCGTGAAACTGCCCCAACACCCGCACATGTTCCCGTTTGAATTTCATGAATTAAACGATGCGGGCGGCACCCTCACCGCCGGGTCGATCACCCTGACCTATTTCCCGGTCAATCACGGCCCCACCCCGTGCTTCGGCCTGACCACCGACGGCCCCAACCGCCGCCTCGTCTACTCCGCCGACACCGAACCGGTGCAGGCGATTTACGACCATCTGCGCGATGGCGACATCTTGATCCACGATTGCAACAAGATTGATGTGGAGATCAACCGCGAACACACAACATGGGCGCAGATTGAAGCGCTGTTGCCGTCATTGCCGAATGTAACTGTTTATCTGGTGCATTTGCCGATGTTGGGTGCGGCACAAAATAAAAAGTTTGAGCAGGACGTCACCGCAAAACATGGACCGAGGATCGTTGTTGGCATAGACGAAACATCTATAAATCTATGATTTATATTACTTAAAGTACTTTGTCTAAGTAATAGCCATTTCTTACTAGATAATTCACAAACTCTTTCCCATCATCCGTTATAGAGACGCGATCACCGTCTGGACGCACAAGTCCAAGCCTAAATAGATAAGACAACCACTGCTCAAAGGAAACATTATCATAAAACTTCGTGAACTCTTTTTTGGCCAAGGAGTAATAGCTTTTTTCAATATATTCCCTCGAATATCCATCTGGCACATTTGACACAGCAAGTAAAAATTTTATCTGACTCCCATATACCTCCTTATAAACAATCTCCATCTGCCACATAATGAAACGCTCTATAGCCCAAGCCTTAAGCCATTTCTCTTTATCAGCGACTAAGACATTACTTTCTTGAAACAATCTATCCAAATCAGGGGAAAGTTTTTGATATTTTGCATTCAGATATGCATGCTCAGACAATAGCGTTTCAATAGATATGGCACCACCAGATGGCTGCGAAAGCACACCATCTAAGACAGTAAAATTTCCACTGATATTCCCTGGCGCGCGCTGCGTAATAATAATTTTTCCTGTTGCAGGTTCATACTCCGCGCTTAGTCGCCCAATAAAAGATGACAATGGACTCTTCAGAATTAACAAGCCTACAAAGGCGACAATTGGCCAAGTGAACGAAGAAGAGAGAGATGATAACCAAGCGGGAAAGTTTAAAACTAGCTGCATTAGCACATCAGGAAAGCACTCAGAAACTTTATTTCCGACAAGAGTATACGCTTCCGAAAAAACAACCATTAAACCCAAGCCTCCACAAATTCCTTCACACTCATCTCATCCAGCGCCTTGGAATCCTTGAACAACCCAATCACCTTCGCGGCTTGATCGGCACTGTAATGCGCCTTAATCGCCGCTTCGAACTTGGCTTCCAGAACCGGCATGCCCTCGGCCCTGCGGCGGCGGTGGCCGATGGGGTATTCGATTTCGATTTTGGCGGTGGATGTGCCGTCCTTGAAGAAGATTTGGACCGCGTTGGCGATGCTGCGTTTATCCGGATCGTGGTAATCGACGCTGTAGCGCTTATCTTCGACCACTTCCATTTTATCGCGCAGCATTTGAATGCGGGGGTCGGCGGCGACGTCGTCCTCGTAATCCTCGGCGACCAGATTGCCTTTGATCAGCGGCACGGCGACCATATATTGCAGGCAATGGTCGCGGTCCGCCGGGTTGTGCAGCGGGCCGGTTTTGGAAATGATGCGGATGGCGGCTTCGTGCGTGGTCAGGACGATTTTTTCGATATCGTTCAGGCGGTCTTTCACTTCGGCATGCAATTGAACGGCGGCTTCGACCGCGGTCTGGCTGTGGAATTCGGCGGGGAAGGAGATTTTGAACAAAATCTGTTCCATCACGTATGAGCCGTAGGGGCGTTGGAATTTGAATTCATTGCCCTTGAACAGCACGTCATAGAAACCCCATTTCGATGCGGTCAGCACGCCGGGGTAGCCAATTTGCCCCTGTTGCACGACGATCATGGCCAGACGCACGGCGCGGGATGTGGCATCGCCGGCGGCCCAGCTTTTACGCGGGCCGGCGTTCGGCGCGTGACGATAGGTACGCAAGGCTTGCCCATCAACCCAAGCATGGGACAGCGCATCGACAATCTGGTCATACGACCCACCCAGCATTTGCGTGGCGACCGCCGTTGACGCGACCTTGACTAGCACGACGTGATCCAGCCCAACGCGGTTGAAAGAGTTTTCGAGCGCGAGGCAGCCCTGAATTTCATGCGCCTTGATCATTGCGGTTAAAACATCGCGCATTTTCATGTTCGGCATATATTGCGCGATAGACAGGATGGCGCCGAGGTTGTCAGACGGGTGGCCCCATTCCGCCGCCAGCCACGTGTCGTTGAAATCCAACCACCGCACCATGCACCCAATGTCAAACGCGGCCTTCACCGGGTCCAGCGCATGAGGCGTGCCCGGCACGCGCACGGCGTTCGGCACAACCGTACCCGGCACAACCGGGCCCAGCATTTTCGTGCAGGCCGGGAATTTCAGCGCCAAAATACCGCACGCCAACGTGTCCATCAGGCAGTAGCGCGCGGTTTGATACGCTTCGTCACTGTTTACCTGATACCCCGTCACATAATCGGCGATATCGGTCAGGACGGTATCCGGTGCGGGGCGGTTGTTCAAATCGACGTTGGCGGACATTGTGGTTACTCCCGGTAAGGTTTTTATTGAATATTAAAAAGCTGATGGAACCCATCAGACAGGAACTGGATCGACATGGCGGCCAGCAAAATGCCCATGACACGGGTGACGATGCCATAGCCCGTGGGGCCGAACATGCGCCCCAAAAACCCGGCGAAGAACAAACACGCCAGCGCAATCAGCATCACGCACGCCGTGGCCGTCATCACCGTGGCGTAATCGACCATGTTTTTGGACGATGTCGCGAACATGACGATGGCGGTGATGCACCCCGGCCCCGACAATAACGGAATGGCCAGCGGGAAGACGGCGATATCGCTGCGGTCCTTATACGCGGATTTTTCGGAATTTAATTGGTCCGGGTCGTGGAAGCCCATGATCATGCGGAACGCCGTGACGAACAGCAAAATCCCCCCCGCCACCCGGAACGCGGGCAGCGAAATGGACATGTGCCGCAAGAGCGGTTCCCCCACCACACTGAACGTGGTCAGGATAATGGCCGCGATCACCACCGCCTTCACCGCGATCTTTTTCTGCATCGCCTTGTCCAGCTTGTTCGTCAACGCGGCAAACACCGCCGCCGTGCCGAACGGGTCGACCACAACGAACATACTGACAAAGGCCGACAGGAAAAGATCGGGTGACATGATGACGCGGTTTCTTTCCGGGTTAACGCTGGTTCACGGGAACAAAATTCCGCGTCGTCGGACCGGTGTAATCGGCGGACGGGCGGATCAGTTTGTTATTGGCGCGTTGTTCCATGATATGCGCGGCCCAACCGGACACGCGGGACATCACGAAAATCGGCGTGAACATCGGGGTTGGCACACCCATAAAGTGATAGGACGATGCCGAATAGAAATCGAGGTTCGGGAACAGATGTTTTTCATCCCACATCAATTTTTCGATGGCTTCGGAGACCGGGTACAAAGTTGTGTTGCCCGCATCATCGGCCAGTTTCTTCGCCCATGATTTAATGACAACGTTGCGCGGGTCGGCTTCGGTATAGACACGGTGGCCAAAGCCCATGATCAGGTCTTTGTTCGCCATCATTTGTTTGACGCCTGCGGTAGCGGCCTCGGCGCTGTCGAATTTTTCGATCAATTCCATGGCCGCTTCGTTCGCGCCACCATGCAACGGGCCGCGCAAGGCCCCGATGGCCCCGGTGACCGCCGAATAAATGTCCGACTTGGTCGATGTGATAATGCGCGCGGTGAAGGTGGACGCGTTAAATTCATGTTCCGCATACAGGATCAACGATACGTTCATCGCCTTGTGATGCAGGGCGGATGGTGCCCGGCCATGCAGCAACATCAGGAAATGGTCGGCAATGCCCTCGCCCGCACTGTTGCACTCAATGCGCTTGCCATTCTGGGCAAAGTGCCACCAGTAGCACAGCACCGCCGGGTAAATACCCAGCAGACGGTCGGTGACATGGTATTGATCGCGGCTGGCATCTTCCATCTCGATATTGCCGAGGAAAGACGTCGCCGTGCGCATCACATCCATCGGGTGCGCGTTGGCCGGAATATGTTCCAAAACGTTTTTCAACGCTTGCGGCACATCGCGGAAGGATTTCAAACGGACCTTGTAATCCGCCAATTGTTTGGCGTTCGGCAATTCACCGTAAACCAGAAGATACGCAACCTCTTCAAACTCTGCATGTTCGGCCAGTTCATAAATGGAATAGCCGCGATATTCGAGCGTATGCGCCCCACCAGCGGCAGAAATTTTCGTTTCCCCGGCCACGACCCCGGCCAGACCGCCGGTCTTTTTTACAACGGGTTTTACGGCTGCGTTTGTCATCTTTTTATCCTCACTGTTAGCACCCCGATTCTGTAGCAGGTGGGCCGGGGAAAGTCTTTGTTCACCGCACAAAAACTTCAGGCTTTTCAACGGGTTTTCGGGACGGGTTGCGCTTAACGCTTATGTCAACTATGGTCCCCGCATCCGAACAGTGTGAGAGTTCCTAGAAACCATGAAAAACAAAGCCGCCCTTCTGACCCTATCCCTGATTTTTTCCGGCTGCGCCATTCAATCGAGCGCGCCACAGATTGAAATCGCCCCCACCCCACAAGCACCGCGCGTTTTCAACATGGCCGATGTGGGCCGCCCGGGCACGTTGGCCATCTATAAAGACAGCGGCATGGTTGAATATACCGAACCATCGGCAACGCCGAATGAACCGCCGACGATTGTTGTTTACCCGTGCGAAAAATACACAACCATTCGCATGACCGAAGGGATTATCAACTGGCTGAACGAACCGTTTGACCTGACCCCAAAAAACATGCACCTGCTGAAACAGGCCGAGGCGTATATCAAAATGTTTGAGGACACGAACGCGGCCTGTAACGCATCCGCCCGCCCGGCACCGCATGATGTACAGGCAACCATTCACGACGCTTTGGTCGATGCCCGCATGGCCTTGAATGTTGCCAAGATCCGTGTGAAAGCTCAGCAGCAGAATGCTCCGCAGCCGTAATAAACAAAACCCCGGTCAAACCGGGGTTTCTCTTTACTTTATTTCGTCCGTACATTCCGGAACGGCCTCATCACTGCCATACACCACGCGGGCATATTCGAACATGACGCCCGTATAAACAATGTCACCTTCATGTGTTTCAAAAACTTTTTGGAAATCACATCCCAATTTTTCACATTGGTTTTCGGTCATCGCCGCGTCAATCTGCGCCTTGCGGTTGGCATCATATGCCTCTTCCCCCGCGAAATGGGCGCAGGCATTCATGCGGTTGAGCAAGGCCTGAATATCCGCCGGGCATTCATCCAGCGCGTATTGGGTTTTAAACGGGAACGGATCGCCCGTCATGCAGGTCGCGGCATGGGCCGCACCCGAAAAACCAACACTCAACAACGCCGCAAAAATAATTTTCTTCATTTATTTCTTCCCGAATAATGCATCCAGTTTCTGTTCATACGCGTAGTAATCAAGAACCTTGTACAATTCCTCACGCGTTTGCATGGATGGAACAGCGTCTTTCTGTGTGCCGTCCTGGCGAATGGTGGCATAAACCATTTCCGCCGCGCGCGACATGGCACGGAAGGCGCTGAGCGGATACAGCGTCATATCCACACCCGCGTCGGCCATTTGGGCCGTGGTGTAATATTCTGTTTTGCCAAATTCGGTCAGGTTGGCCAGCACAGGAACCTTCACCGCGTCTTTGATTTTCTTATAATGTGACAGATCGGTCATCGCCTCGGCAAAAATCATGTCGGCCCCGCATTCAACGTAATGAACGCAACGTTCAATGACGCCGTCCAGCCCCTCACCCGCCAGCGCATCGGTGCGCGCCATGATCAACAGGTCAGACCGCGCATCCACGGCGGCCTTCACCCGGTCGCCCATCTCGAACTTATCAACCAACTCCTTGCCCGGACGGTGGCCGCAGCGTTTTTGCGCGACTTGATCCTCAATATGCACACAGGCAACGCCAGCGCGTTCAAATTCACGCACGGTGCGCGCGATATTAAACGCCCCGCCCCACCCGGTATCAATATCGACCAGCAACGGCAGATCAACACGCCCCGTAATGCGACGCGCATCTTCCACCACATCATTCAATGTCGTGACCGCCAGATCGGGCAGGCCGAACGACGCATTCGCCACGCCCGCACCGGACAGATAGAGCGCCTTAAACCCCGCCTCCCGCGCCAGCAGGGCCGCATAGGCATTGATCGCACCAACGATCTGCAGCGGCTTTTCGGCAGCAATGGCGGATTTAAAGGCGTGGGATGGGGTCATGGCAATGCTCCTACACATACGGCTAATTCATTGAAAGAATAGGTGTTTTGAAAGTAAACACCAGCCCAAAATGCCCCCGCCCCTCACTTTTTGACAGATTATGAAAGGAGGCCTATTCTCCGCAAAATTATCAAAAATGGGACGGTTCACAATGACAAGCAAAACACCCAAACTCCCTTGGTATTTGCGCAGCAATAAAGCCCTCGGTCTGGCCCTGGTTTTTGGCGCGGCTGTTGCCGCCTATAACGGCGCGATGATCGGCGAGCGGGATGCAACCCACACCGCCTTGAAATCCATGACGCCCGAACAAGCGCACACCGCGCATAAAGACCTGTGCGTTCGCCGCCATGCCTTTAACATCGTGTGGGAACAAGCCTATACATTAAAAGCAGGCGATCAGAACCGTGACGAAAATTTCACCGTTCCCATCCACCCACATTCCACTGCGGTTAAAAATTGCACTGAATCCGAGCATGCGAAATCCATAAAATCCGCTGCAACAGCCATGAGCATCAACAAATCTATGGTCTTGTTTGGGGGCATGGTTGGGCTTTATGCCGTTGGCGGATTGGTTTGGCGCTCCCGCCGACTGGACGCACCGAAGCCGTAATTTTTTGAAACTATTTAATCCCCAAGGGGAAATAGAAAAATGACCGACGATCTTGATAACAAAAGCCGCATTCTCATGGGCGTGATTAGCATCAGCTTCCTGTTTATGGCCGCCGCAACGCCTTCGATTATTTCAGACAGCAGAAAAAATCTAGACGATTTGGGCGCCCTCCCCGATAACGATATCAAAACACGTTATGCGGACATGTGCATACAGCGCGAAGCCAAAAAGATATTCGAAACAGTTGTAAAAACCATGGGCGCAGATGGCCCACACACGGTAACCATCACAGCAAATCCGGATTCAGAATCCGTCAAATCCTGCCCACAAAAAATGCACAGTGTCAGCCTTCACATCGCAAAAGCTGCTCACCACTCCAACATATCCGTTGGCCTCGCCAGCCTTGTCTTGGGCGCAGGATTTGGTTATTTGGCTCTGGGCAACCGCAAAAAGAATGAGCCGAAACCAACGTAATCGTTAAATGGATAAATCAGATGACCGATACAAATAACAAAAAAACAAAAATGGCCTTCAATATTGTAACCGGCCTTCTTATGACGGCAGCCGTTGGCGTGGCCGGCACTGGATTTATCAGCGTTCACAACACGCTTTCAGTCGACGACGCGCGCATGAACGCCATGTCGAAGGACGAAGTGCACACCCACTATCAGAAACATTGCGTAAGCCGTGAGACCGACAGGCAGTTGGAGTGGTATTACGATGGCAAAGAAACAGTAGCGGACCCCGTTCGTATTTTGGTAGATCCACAAGACCCATCAATTGCGCAATGCGCCGAGAAAGCGTGGACAAGCCAGGTTGAAATGAGCGGAAAGGCTTTAATTATTACCCGCCTATGCGGCCTGGTCGCCCTCTTCGCTCTTACCGGGGCCGGAAGCCTTGCTTACACAAGCTATAAGAAAAAGCGCGAAACCGCGCACAACGACATGAATGGCCCGCAATAAACACACCAGATAATAAAATAAAAAACCCGGCCAGTGCGCCGGGTTTTTATTATCCTATTTCGCCGCCAACCGCGATGCCCCGTCCAGCCGGATCACCGATCCGTTCAGGTAAGCGTTATCCACGATATGCAGTGCCAGCTTGGCAAATTCATCCGGTTTCGCCATACGGGATGGGAACGGAATATTCGCTGCGATGGAATCCTGTAACTCCTGCGATATGGTGCCGATCATCGGGGTTTGCACCGCGCCCGGCGCAATCGCCATAACGCGCACGCCCAGTTTGCCCAGATCGCGTGCGGCGGGCAGTGTCATGCCAACGATGCCGCCCTTGGACGCGCTATACGCCACCTGCCCCATCTGGCCTTCGAATGCGGCGATGGAGGCGGCGTTGATAATCACGCCGCGCTCGCCATCATCATTCACAGGCTCCAGCCCCGTCATCACCCCGGCAACCAATCGCATGGTGTTATAGGTGCCGACCAGATTGACGTTGACCACCTTCATAAAATGATCCAGATCCGCCGGGCCATCACGCCCGACGATCCGTTTGCCCAGCAAGATGCCCGCGCAGTTGATGAGAACACGGGGACTTCCCGATTTTTCAATCGCGGCCTTCACGCTGTCTTCATTGGTTACATCGCATTGCACGGCCACGCCGCCAATGTCTTTCGCCACAGCCTCTGCGGCGGGCAGATTCATGTCCCACAACACCACTTTGGCTCCGGCCTTGGCAAAGACACGCGCCGTTTCGGCGCCCATGCCGGACCCGCCGCCGGTGATGATGACGGTTTGATTTTGAATATCCATTATGCACTCTCCTTCGCGATTTCGCGGGCGATCACCATGCGTTGAATATCGCTGGTTCCTTCGTAAATTGTGGTCACGCGAACATCGCGGTAAATACGTTCCACCGGAAAATCGGCCAGATATCCATAGCCACCATGAATTTGAATGGCGTCATGCACAACCTTCTCCGCCATTTCCGAGGCGAACAATTTCGCCATGCAGGCTTCCCGCGTGCAGGGCAATCCCGCATCCTTCATCCGCGCGGCGTTATGAATCATCAATCGCGCGGCCTCGATCTGCGTCGCCATATCGGCCAGTTTGAACGCCACCGCCTGATGATCCATCAGGGATTTACCAAAGCTTTTGCGGTCCTTCGCATAGAACAATGCCGATTCATACGCCGCCCGTGCCATGCCGAGAGATTGAGAGGCAATGCCCAGACGTCCGCCTTCCAGATTGGCCAGCGCAATCGCGTAGCCCTGCCCCTCTTCACCCAGACGGTTGGCGGCGGAAATGCGCATATCATCGAAATTCAGGGCGCAGGTATCAGACGCATGCTGCCCCATTTTTTCTTCGATCCGCGTGACGTTATACCCCGGTGTATCGGTGGGCACGATAAAGGCGGACATGCCCTTTTTCCCGGCATCGGGGTCCGTCACGGCAAAGACGATAATCACATCGCCATTTTTACCCGATGTAATAAACTGTTTTGCGCCGTTGATAATATAATCATCACCATCACGGTACGCGCGCGTGGTCATGGCGGAGGCATCCGACCCCGCACCGGGTTCGGTCAGGGCAAATCCGCCAATCCATTTCCCTTGCGCCAACGGTTTTAAAAACCGTTCCTTCTGCGCATCATTGCCGTATTTCAGGATACAGGTCGAAGACGGTGACGAATGCACCGACATAATGGTGGACAATGCCCCATCGGCGGCGGCGATTTCCTCAATCGCCAGACAGAAATTCAGAACGCCCGCATCGGCCCCACCCCATTCGTCGGGGATCAGCATGCCCAGCAAGCCAAGTTCGGCCATGGCGTCTAATTGTTCACGGGGAAACATGGCAAACTGGTCACGCATGCGCGCGCTCGGGGCAATTTTGTCCCGGGCCAGATCCCGCACCATATCACGGATAGATTTTTGCTCTTCGGTCAACATGGGCGCAATCGTACAGGCTGTCAGCCCGGTACGAAAGCGTCATCCCATGCTGTCGTGCAAAAAATTGTGGTTATCCACCTCAGGCATGTGGACGACGAATAAAGCCGAACACAGCCGAAGCAATAAACAGCACGACAAAGAGGAGAAACAGGATTTTTGCAAACCCCACCGACACGGTCGCAACACCACTAAACCCAAAAAAGCCCGCGATCAGCGCCAGAATGAGAAAAAGGACAGCATATTGAAGCATGGAGATCCTCCTTCGCTTGTTTTCAGCGTCCATACTAAAGATAAGGCGAATGCTCCGCCAAAACACCCTTAGATTTCTCTCTTGTCGTTCAACGCTCTACGGCGACAGCCACGGCTTCACCGCCACCGATGCACAAGGTCGCCATACCGCGTTTCAGGTCGTATTTTTCCAGCGCCGCGATCAACGTGACCAGCACGCGCGCACCGGATGCACCAATCGGGTGGCCAAGGGCACACGCCCCGCCATGGACATTGACCTTGTCATGCTGCAGATCCAGATCCTTCATCGCGGCCATGGTCACAACGGCGAAGGCTTCATTGATTTCGAACAGATCGACATCCTTCATCGCCCATCCGGTTTTGTCGGACAGTTTTTTCAACGCCCCCACTGGCGCCGTGGTGAACCATGACGGTTCATGGGCGAAGGTCGAATGCCCCGTGATGGTGGCCAGAATTTTATGACCGCCTTTCTCCGCTGCGCTTCGGCGCATCAACACAAGCGCCGCCGCACCATCGGAAATAGAGCTGGCATTCGCCGCCGTTACGGTGCCATCCGGTTTGAACGCAGGTTTCAGCCCCGGAATTTTATCCGGGCGGGCTTTGCCCGGCTGTTCGTCGATGGAGATAATTTTTTCTTCTTTGCCAGCCTTGACCGTTACGGGAACAATCTCCGCCACGAAATCGGCTTTCTGCGCACGGGCCAGTGATTCAATGGCGAAGGCATCCTGTGCTTCGCGTGTGAATTTATATTCACCGGCACACAGCTCCGCGAATACACCCATCAACTTACCGCGGTCATACGCATCTTCCAGACCGTCCAAAAACATATGGTCTATCACCTGACCATGCCCCATGCGATACCCACCGCGTGCCTTTGGCAACAGGTATGGCGCATTGGTCATGCTTTCCATACCACCCGCAATCATCACATCATTGGCTCCGGCGGTGATCAAATCATGCGCCAGCATGACGGCCTTCAACCCCGATCCACACATTTTATTGATGGTGGTACAGCCCACAGAATTGGGAATGCCGGCACCGATCGATGCCTGCCGCGCCGGGGCCTGCCCCTGTCCGGCGGACAGGACATTGCCCATGATAACCTCATCCACACCCGCCACGCCGGATCGTTGCAATGCCGCACGAATGGCGGCCGCGCCCAATTCCGGGGCGGTCAGATTGGCAAAATCACCCTGAAACCCACCCATCGGGGTGCGGGCCATGCCAACGATAACAATCGGGTCATGTGTGTGAGAGGACATAATATAACTCCCTGTTTTTATAGACTTTAGATTCTTTAGTGCCAGAAAGCACGCCTGTCCAGCCATTGGAAAAAAGCCGGGAAAATGGAAAATAAAGACTCGCCCCGCCCCCAAAGGGGGGTAATATGCCCTGATTTTCAGCCCAAGACATAAATCAAGCGTATTCAGATGCACCATAAAACCATTCTTTTCCCAACGGACAGCGTGACCTCGCTCCAAACGATTGCTGAGCATTTCCTGATTACGGTCGGGATTTTTGCTTTGTTTGGCTTGGCCGAGGATTGGTCACGTTCACAGAACACAGCACGCCGCAAAATTATTGTGGGCATCGTTTTTGGGTGTTTGGCATCATTGATGATTGCCATGGCGGTTCGTTATTCAAGTGAAGTGGTTCTGGATGCGCGCAACGCCATTCTGGCTATATGCGCCTTTTTTGTTGGCCCTATTCCAGCGGCAATTGCCGCACTGATCACCTCGGCCACCCGCGCCTATTTCGGCGGGCTGGGCGTTCCGACGGCCATTATGGGGATGTGGATTTCCGTTGGGTGCGGGCTGGCCTATCGCGCGTGGCTGGATCAAAATAATCAGCGCATCGGTGTTTTGAACATTCTATTTTTCTCTATATTATCGCCGGTTATCACGCTGTCTGTCTTTTTCCTGATGCCCTTTTCGGCCACGGAAATCATCGGCTCTGGTGTCATTCAGGCCCTGTATATGACCACGGCGTTCTGGACCTTCGTCTTTGGCCTGATCATGTTGCAGGATCTGCGTCGCCATGAACTGGTGGACGATCTGGCCGCCAGCGAAAAGCGCGCGGAAGAAGCGACCAAAGCCAAATCCCTGTTTCTGGCGAAGATGAGCCACGAAATCCGCACCCCGATCAACGGCGTGTTTGGGTTCAGCGAGCTATTACGCAAAACCAAGCTGGACGACACTCAGGATTACTACCTGAAACAAATTCATTCCGCCGTGTCCTCCATGATCCTTCTGGTTGATGACATCCTCGATTTTTCAAAGATCGAGGCTGGGAAAATGAAGATTGTTAAACACACATTCAATATCCGCAGCCTGATGGAAAGTTGCATCGATCTGGTCCAGCCGGATGCAGACCGCAAAAATTTGGAACTGCAAATGGTCATTGGACCGAACGTTCCGGAATATATCATCAACGATGAATTGCGTTTGCGTCAGGTCGTTATGAACCTTTTGTCCAACGCCTTGAAATTCACGCAATCTGGCTCCGTCCGTTTGGCTTTGCATTCCAGCCCGATCAACGAGCAAAACGAAATGCTGACCATTTCGGTGACAGACACCGGGATTGGCATTGCCGAAGATAAATTAAAAATTATTTTCGAAGCCTTCGAACAAGCCGACACATCCATCACGCGCAATTTCGGCGGGACCGGTCTGGGGTTGAGTATCGCACTCAACCTGATGACCCAGATGGATGGGAAAATCGCAGTGAGCAGCGAAGATGGCAGGGGCACGACATTTACAGTCACGCTGCCTACACTGGTCGCCGATGGCATTATCCCGGCCAGCAACGACCACGAAATGGATTCCTTACTCGCCCAGAACGTTGAAAAAGCCCATATCCTTATCGCTGAGGATATTCCGATGAATCAGGCTCTGGTGTCCGCCCAGCTCCGGAAAGGCGGATACAGCTTTGATATCGTCGATAATGGATATGCCGCCGTTGAGGCCGTGAAGTCCAAACAATACGATATGATCCTGATGGACATTCAAATGCCGGGCATGAGCGGTATTGAAGCAACCACCGTCATTCGCGAAGATTTGGGAATTTCTGCCCTTGACCTGCCCATCGTTGCTTTAACCGCACACGCTTTGCCCGACGAAATAAAGGCCTGCCTTGAGGCCGGAATGGATGAATGTCTGGTCAAGCCCGTTGATGCCCTGAAACTTTACAACACGATTGATTCTGTATTGGGGCTGGGGGTGAACGATCCGTTTGTTACCCCTTCCGTTATCGCCAACGATCTGGTTCCCATCCCCCTGCTCAACGCGGATCAGGTTGAACAATTTTCAAGCTATATCGGCGAAGACCAACTTTTAAAACTGTTCCACGATTTCATCATGGATGCCGAACGTATTTTAACAACGCTGGAGGAGTACGGGTCCATTCCGCGCGGTGACCTGCATTCCATGACTGGCGTGGCGGGGAATTTTGGATTAAGCCGTCTGGCCCAATATTGCCGCCAGCTCTTGGACGAACAATCCGATCCGGACCGCGGCATTCAGCCCCCCATCGACGTTATCCACAGGCTGCTGACTCTGTTCAATGAAAGCATTTCCGCCTTCCAGGCCTATATGACGCGCCCGCATGCCGCAGGTTACTAGGGCGGAACCGCCCGTCGCGCTGTGCACCTGCAACATCGCACACGGGTTTACAGCATAAAATCAGACTGTTATGCAGATTCCACACCGCCTGGCCTTAAAAGAGCGGATTGAACATACAGGGATCGTTATGACAGAGAAGAATTCTCGCACCAAGCGGAGCCTTGCTCCGCCATCTGAACATTATGCGCCGGGCGTCGAATGGGACATGGCCATTCCCCGCATCACACTGGTGGACGCGCTGGACCGGGCCCTGCACCGCTATCCGGACCGCCCCTTTATCAATTTTATGGGCAAGCATATCACCTATCGTGAGTTCGGCCAGATGGTTGACCGCACGGCAGCGGGATTGCAGCGCCAAGGCGTCAGCAAATGCACCCGTGTCGGATTGTATATGCCGAACACACCTTTTTACCCGGTGATGATGTTTGCGGCGCTGAAACTGGGCGCCACGATCGTGAATTTCAGCCCGCTTTACACCGCCGATGAATTGCGCAAACAAATCGCGGACAGTTGCACCGAGGTTATGGTGGCGCTGGATTTAAAACAATATGGCGATGCAAAGAACAGCGCGCCGGATTTGATCAAAGACGGATCATTGAAAAAGCTGATCGTCTGCCCCATGGCGGATATGCTGCCGACATTTAAATCCATCTTGTTCCGCCTGTTTAAACGCAAAGACGTCTTTCACCCCGACCGCAGCAGCACAGACACACGCACATTCAGCGATTTGGGGTTATACGGCGTCAAACCGTTCCCGGTGAACATTCATCCAAACGATATCGCCTTGCTGCAATATACGGGCGGGACCACCGGCACGCCCAAAGGTGCGATGCTCTCTCACTTCAATATTGCCGCCAACGTGAAACAGATCGAAGAAATGTTTGGCGCGCGCCCGGACCGGGCCCATGACCCGGCCCTGATCCAAATGGGTCGCGAAAAGTTCTTGGTCAGCATTCCGTTCTTCCATATCTTTGGGCTGACTGTTGGCTTGATCAATGCCATGGCAACGGGGTCGGAAATTATCATCCTGCCCAACCCGCGTGACATGACCGCCACGTTGGAGGCCATTCACAAACACCGCCCCACCGTGTTCCCCGCCGTGCCCCGTATGTTACAGGGCATCGTCGCGCACAAGGATCTGGCGCACTACAATCTCAAAAGCATCCGGGCCGTTATTTCCGGCGGGGCCGCCCTGCCACCCGATGTGAAGGCCGCTTTTGAAAAGGCCACTGGCTGCGGCGTGTATCAGGGATATGGGTTGTCGGAAACCAGCCCCGTGGCCACCAGCCATCCGCCCTGTGGCGAAGATCAACCGGCCAGCGTCGGCCAAGCGATGCCACGCACGGAAATCAAAATCGTTGATCCAGAAAACCCGGATGTATCATTGCCCACCGGAGCCACGGGGGAGATTTGCATTCGCGGCCCGCAGGTTATGCATGGCTATTGGAACAAACCGGACGAAACACGCAAGACGATGACGCGGGATGGGTTCTTCCGCACCGGTGATATCGGCCATATCGATGATCATGGTTATATGTTTATCACCGACCGCCTGAAACGCATGCTGGCCATCAACGGGTTCAAGGTTTATCCGAACATGGTGGAACAGGCGATGTACACCCATCCATCCGTTGCGGAATGTGTTGTGATCGGCGTGAACAAGGGCACGGTGAAAGAATCCGTCAAAGCTTTTGTCCGTTACAAGGACGACGCCACCGACACCCCCACCGCCGAACAATGGCGCACCTTCCTGGCCGACAAATTGCACGCCTTGGAAATTCCGCGGCATTTCGAAACCCGCACCGAAGAATTGCCCAAAACCGTCGTTGGCAAGCCGGATTGGAAAAAGCTGGAGGATGAAGAGGCGAAAAAGACAGCCACGCAGCCCCCATCCCCGCCAAGCCCGGCCTAACTCCCCATTTTGTCCACACCCCAATCATGGAATTTGGGGCCGAATCCTTGCCAAACCGGGCGTAGCCTTAGACAATTGCGCATCAAACCCCGCTCGTCCCCGGTGATCAGATTCGGGGCAGCGGGGATACTGCGTCCCGCCGCTCTTTTCGCAAGGTCTCTTCATTTGCGCGCATTCATTCCCATTATCGTTACGGCGTTGGCCCTGTCTCTGGCGGGATGTTCGTCATCACCCGAGATGGCCGCCCTCCCGGATGGGCCGCTGACGCCGATGCCAGATTTTTCGGCCCCCAAAGACCCCAGTGACAAAGCGTTGGAACAATCCATCGCCAGCATGATCAAATCCGGCCGCGGCCCGGCTTTCAGCCAATATGATTTCCTGCGCGTCGATCTGGACCATGATGGCCGCCGTGATGCGCTGGTGATGATGAAGGGCCCGCACAATTATTGGTGCAGCATTTCCGGATGCAGCATGATCGTGATGAAGGCCGACAATGAATCCTTCACGCCGGTCAGCAATATCATGCCCATTCGCGGCCCCGTTCTGGTCGCGGAAACACAGAATAATGGCTGGCGCGATATTGTGATTGAGGTGCGCGGACAATCATGGGAACCGGCACGACAAGTGGCGTTGAAATTTGATGGGTCCGCCTATCCCGGCAACCCGCTGAACGAACCACCGGCCACCATTGCCTATACACGGCATGACGGCGTGCGGGCGTTCCCCTGATAATGTCACCCCCGCCTTGTGCGGGGATGACACCCACATAGGTGTCATTTCTTCCTGAACCGACGATAGAACGCGCCGAGCAATCCGCCCTGCGCTCCCTCTTCCACGGATGTGTGGTCGAACAGGATGTTCATTTTATCTTCTTCATCCAGTTCAAACGCCATATCACCCGTGAAGGAATCCATGTTCGTCATTTTGACGTGGGCCTTGTTCAGTTCCAGCAGGATTTTTTGTTCCTGCGCGCCGAAATCACCATCGGTCCAGACCAGCATACGCGCGAAATAGAAAAACTGGCTGCGGTCATCGGGGTCGGTAATTCTTGCAAACATATCCGGAATGGATTGCGGCGCGGAAATATCGCGTTCCAACTGCGCGCGCTGCATGGCGGAGAGCGGTTCTTCCGTCAAAATTTTATACATGAATGCGCGTTCTTCGTTCGTCACGACGGAATCGGCGTGGGCCATGGCGAAAATGGCGCGCCACATGTGGAACAGGCTGTCCGACATTTCCTGCTGCGTTTGGTCCGTCATGATGATTCCCCCGTCAGATGTTTGATGGTGAACGATCCCGCGCCCTTGGTCAGGGTGGAAACCAGCCACGGCAAGATTGTATTCAATTCCGATTCCAACGTCCATGGCGCATTCATCAGAACCAGCCCACTGCCGTTCAGGCGGGTGGCGTCGCTGGCCGGGCGGGTCATGAAATCCACGGCCATAATCTTGGGAATGCCCGTATCGGCCAGGTCATTGTGCCACCGCGCAATCACGCGCGGGTCCTTAATCGGGTACCAGAATGCATACACCCCGGTGGCCCAGCGTTTATGGGCATCGATCAGAGCCTTGGTCATACGGGAAAATTCATCGGTGACTTCAAACGGCGGATCGACCAGAACCATGCCGCGGCGTTCCGGCGGCGGCAACATGGCCTTCATCACCTGATACGCGTCCATATGCTCCACCCGCACCCGGTCGTCACGCCCCATATGATGTTCCAACGTCACGACATCATCGGGATGCAGTTCGTTGACCACCATGCGGTCTTGGTCGCGGATCAGGCTGTGCGTAATCGCGGGCGACCCCGGATAGGTCCGCCATTCATCCCCCCGGTTAAACCCGCGCACCAGATCGACATAGGCGCGCACCGCATCCGGTGCGGTATCGGCATGCGCCATGACACGCACAATGCCGTCATCGGCCTCGGCCGTGCGGCGGGCCTGATCGGCGTCCAGATCGTAAATGCCAATTCCCGCATGGGTATCCAGAACGAAAAACGCTTTGTCTTTTTGTTTCAGATAATCCAGCACGCGCATCAGCACGATGTGCTTGATGACGTCTGCGAAGTTTCCGGCGTGGTAGATATGACGGTAATTCATGATTCTTTGTTTAGCATATTCAGCATTTTACAGCGGGGAATATTTGTTCTTGAATTGTTCTTATTTACCCCTATAATGCAGGCATATAATCCTAAAGCATGCGTGTACCATCATGAACTTCACCCCGCCCGAACAATCCGGTTTGCAATGGCTGTTCCTCGATCTGAACAGTTACTTTGCCAGCGTCGAGCAAGAGCTGAACCCCGCCCTGCGCGGACGGCCCGTGGCCGTGGTGCCGATGATGACCGATCACACCTGTGCCATCGCCGCCTCGTACGAGGCGAAACTGTACGGCGTCAAAACCGGGACCATTATTCGTGACGCCAAACGCCTGTGCCCCAAATTGGTCTGCGTTCCCGCGCGGCATGATCAATATGTGATTTACCACAACAAAATTCTGGACGAAGTTATTCGCCATACGCCGATCAATAAAATCTGGTCGATTGATGAATTGTCCAGCCGCCTGCCCCCGAACAAGCGCAATGTGGAATCCGTCACCGCACTGGCACAACGGATAAAAACTGGATTGCGCGACAATGTCGGCACACAGATCAAATGTTCCGTTGGCGTGGCCCCGAACAGTTTTCTGGCCAAGGTTGCCACCGACATGAAAAAACCGGACGGCCTTGTCATTCTGGAACCCGAAACGATGGCGGAAAACCTGTTTGCGCTGAAACTGACCGATCTGCCCGGTATTAATGTGGCCATGAATGAACGGTTGAAAAAGGCCGGTGTTACAAGTGTTGAAAGCCTGTGGAACACCTCGCCGAAACACGCCCGCCGCATCTGGGGCAGCGTTGCGGGTGAACGGTTCTGGTATAATTTGCGCGGTTACGATGTGCCCGATACGGAAACGGATCGATCCGTCTTTGGCCACAGCCGTATTCTGGACCCCGCCCTGCGCCGCCCCGATGCCGCGCGCGAAGTGGCCCGCCGATTGCTGATCAAAGCCGCCACCCGGTTGCGGCGAGAGGGATTTTTCGCCGCGCGATTAAATTTTTCCACCCGTATCATTGATCCCGCCACGCGCATGGAAACACGCTGGGCCGCCGAGGCGCGATTGCCGCCAGCGCAGGATAATTTTTCCTTCCTGCGCGCGTTTGATGATATGTGGGACGCGATGATGGATGAAACGAAGGCGACACAGATGCGTAAGGTTTCGGTGTCCCTTTATAAACTGTGCCGTGACGGGGAAATCACCGACGATCTTTTTGATTCCGCATCCGCGACTGTACGCAAACAAACGGCAAAGGATGACGCCTTGTCCACCGTGATGGACAAGATCAACACGAAATACGGCGCGGAATCGCTGCGGCTGGGTGTGTCCCCAAAAACGCAGGCCGGATTTGTCGGCACAAAAATCGCCTTCTCTCGTGTGCCGGATCTGGCGGAATTCAGCGAATAAGGGCAAGGAATCGTGCCTTTTCATTTGCCCACACACGATAAATCCTGCAAAAATCCCCATATTCTAAAACATAATTCGTCATCCCGGCGCAGGCCGGGATCTTCCAGCCATAAGGAACGAAGACCCCGGCTTGCGCCGGGGTGACGGAAAATAAAGATGATCGAAAGACAAACCATGACCACAACACCCCGTATTCTGGTGTACGAAGATTACGTTCACAACAATGCGCAATTGCACCGCGCCTTGCGTGACGCCTATGGCCCGTTCGCGGTAACAACGTGCGATGCCGGGGATTTGCAGACGGGCATTTTGAACAAGTCCGTCAATCTGTTCATCATGCCGGGCGGGGCCGACCTTTATAATTGTGAAAAGCTGAACGGCGCGGGCAATAAAATCTTGCGCCATTATGTGGAGGAAGGCGGAGCCTATCTCGGCCTGTGCGCTGGTGCGTATTACGCCAGCCGCGACATCAAATGGGCCGAAGGAATCGAAGGCCACGCCATCATGGGCCCACGCGAACTCAATTTCTTCCTCGGCACTGCCGTCGGCCCGGTGATGGATTTTATCGAAGACCGCGACATCACCAAATCATGGAACCATGCCGCACAAATTGAATGGCTGGACGATATGGGGAATATGCCCGCGACCGTGCATTACAATGGCGGCCCGGTTTTCGTCGGGGCCGAGGATGCACCGGGCACAAAAATTCTGGCGCGCTACACTTCCCTGCCCGGAAGCCCCGCCGCGATTATTGAATGCAGCGTGGGCAAAGGACATGCGATTTTATGCAGTCCGCATCTGGAGCATGGGGCCACGACACTCAGCCGCGCCTTGTACAACCACGCCAACCCGTCCTTTAACCGCCGGTGGAAAATTATCGACACGCTGATCAAGGGCGAATTGTCGCGCAAAATGGTGTGGGATAGCATGATGAAGCGGGCGTTAACCCCGCAGAAAACCAGCATTGCCGCGTGAAGGCTTGAAACTATGTTATTATGACAATATTGCCGCAATAGCACTGTTGTGCTAAAGTTGCGGCCATCATTCACATCACTGATGAAGCCAGAAAAGAAACGGTGTCTCATGTCGAAAACTCCGACAAAACGCAAAGCCGCTCCCGCTAAAAAAACCGCAGCCCCAAAGGCCGCCGCCAAGAAAGCCGCGCCGAAAAAGGCAAAGACGTCAACGCTGACCCGCAAGGGCAAACAGCCTTTGGCCCCTGCGAAAAAAACGACATCCGCCCAACGCAACGCGGCGGCGAAGGCCGCGAAGAAAAAAGCCACCGGCAAAAACCCGCGCATGGTTGTGCGCGAAGCCCGTTCGGATGCCGATTACCACCGCGCCTATCCGATTATTCATCAACTGTTCCCGCATCTGGACATGCAAACCTATGCCCGCCGCGTGTTCGTGGCCCGTGCGACCGGATACCGGATGTTCGTGGCGCAGATTGGCGGCGAAGTTGTTGGCGTGATCGGCATTATGCCGAACCACAATATCCATGACGGCTTTGTCACCTATATCGAACACGTCGTGGTCGAGGAAAGCCACCGCGGTCAGGGTTACGGCGCGCAACTGATCAAATTCGCCGAAAGCCGCGCGATGGAAGAAGGTTGCAAATTGCTGGAACTGGACACCGATATCGGCGCCGAAGATGCCGAACGCCTGTACCAGCGCAACGGTTTCTACCGTTCGGGCAGCTACTATTCCAAAAACATCGACCTGTACAAAGATTCGTAATCAAACCAATGACCGTAAAACCCATTCATGTTATTGGCGGCGGTCTGGCCGGAAGCGAAGCCACATGGCAAATCGCGCAGGCTGGCGTGCCCGTTATTCTCCACGAAATGCGCCCGGTGCGTCCCACCGATGCACACAAGACCGAAGGGCTGGCGGAGCTTGTCTGCTCCAATTCCTTCCGGTCGGATGATGCGGAACAAAACGCCGTCGGCTTGCTGCATGCGGAAATGCGCAAATGCAATTCACTGATCATGCAAATGGGCGACAAACACGCCGTGCCTGCGGGCGGTGCGCTGGCCGTTGACCGCGATGCGTTTTCGGATTCCGTGACCAAGGCCCTGCACGACCATCCGCTGGTCACGATTGAACGTGGCGAAGTGGCCGGCCTGCCCCCGGAAGAATGGGACAGCGTTATTATTGCCACCGGGCCCCTGACATCCCCGGCGCTGGCCGATGCGATTAAAAAGCTGGGCGGTGAAAACGAATTGGCGTTCTTCGACGCCATTGCACCGATCGTCTATAAAGACAGCATCAACATGGATGCCGCGTGGTTCCAGTCCCGCTATGATAAAGAAGGCCCGGCGGGTACGGGAAAAGACTATATCAACTGCGCCATGAACAAGGATCAGTATTACGCTTTCATTGACGCGTTGCTGGAATCCGAAAAAACCGAATTCAAGGAATGGGAAGCCAACACGCCGTATTTCGAAGGGTGCATGCCCATCGAAGTGATGGCATCGCGCGGCCCGGAAACATTGCGTTTCGGCCCGATGAAACCCGTCGGCCTGACCAGCCCGCACACCAGCGAACGTCCCTACGCCGTTGTTCAGTTGCGGCAGGATAACGCGCTCGGCACGCTGTACAATATGGTCGGGTTCCAGACCAAAATGAAATACGCCGAACAAACGCGCGTGTTGAAAATGATCCCGGGGCTGGAAGATGCCGTGTTTGCCCGCCTTGGCGGCTTACACCGGAACACATTCATCAATTCCCCCAAATTGCTGGACGGCCAATTGCGCATGAAGGCCATGCCGCGTTTACGCTTCGCCGGGCAGATTACGGGATGCGAAGGATACGTTGAAAGCGCATCGGTCGGCATTATGGCCGGGCGGTTTGCCGCCGCCGAACGGCTGGGCCAATCTCTGATCGCTCCGCCACAAACAACGGCCATGGGCGCAATCCTCAGCCACATCACCGGCGGCGCGAATGCCGAAACATTTCAGCCGATGAACGTGAATTTCGGCCTGTTCCCCCCGGCGGATGAAACCGATGGCCGTGGCCGTCCGGTCCGTGGCGGGGATAAAAAACGGGCCCTGACATCCCGTGCGTTGCGCGATCTGGATCAATGGCTGGTCCAGCAACAGCGTCAGGCTGCGTAACTGCGTAAACATCCCGTCACCCCGGCGAAGGCCGGGGTCCATGCCAGCCATCCCGTGGATACCGGCCTGCGCCGGTATGACGAATAAGGTTTTATTTTTTTAATGATACAACGGAGCGAATAATGCGCACGATCCTGTTTGCCTTGTTTTTGTCGATCCTCTTTATCCTGCCCGCTCAGGCACAGGATACCGCCTATGATCGCCTGCTGCCCGGTGGTGCGGGTGGTTGGTTGAACATTACACGCCCCATCACGATGCAGGATTTACAGGGCCGCGCCATCCTCCTCGATTTCTGGACCTATGGCTGCATCAACTGCATACAAATTGTTCCCGATCTGGATTTTCTGGAACGCAAACACGGTGAAAAGCTTCTGGTCATCGGTGTGCATTCGGCAAAGTTCGAAGGCGAAAAAGGCAATGAACGCATTCTGGCCGCCGCGCAACGCTTTGGCTTAAACCACCCGGTCATCAATGATTCCGATTACGCCATCTGGAAAAGCTTTGGCGTCCGCGCCTGGCCGACGCAAGTTCTGATTGGCCCGGATGGGCGCGAAGTGGCGCGCTGGTCCGGCGAAGGCCATCGCGCCGCTATTGATGCCGCGGTGTCCACGGCGACGGCCAATATCACGCCGCCCTTCACCGACATATCCACGCTGGTTCCGGCGCGTGTCAAAACATCCACACTGTCTTTCCCCGCACGGATTGAAGAGGCAGGCGATATGATTTTCGTGGCCGATTCCGGTCATAACCGCATTCTGGTTCTGGACCGCACGGGGGCCGTTAAAATGACCATCGGGTCGGGTGAATCCGGACACCGTGACGGGTCATTCGTCATGGCGAAATTCAATCACCCGCGCGGCATGACTCTGATCGGGCGCAATTTGTATATCGCGGATACCGATAACCACATGCTGCGCGTTGCAAATCTGGATAGCGGCGCCGTTCTAACACTGGCCGGAAACGGGAAGCGCACATTTGCACCGCCCTTTAAAGCCAAAAAGGCGATGACCACAGAATTGGCCTCCCCATGGGATGTCGAAGCGTTGCCCGATGGGTCGGTTGCCATGGCCATGGCGGGCGTGCATCAGCTTTGGCGTTATGACCCCGCCGCCCACACGATTCAAGTGATGGTCGGCAGCGGTGCCGAAGCGGTGGATGATGGCCCCGCCCTGAATGCCACATTGGCCCAACCCAGCGGTTTGAAAAATACGGGTACCGCGCTGTACTTCGTCGATGCCGAAAGTTCCGCCCTGCGCCGCGTGGAAAACAACCTTGTTCAAACATTGGTCGGTACGGGGTTGTTTGATTTTGGCTTGGTCGATGGGCTGTATCCGGATGCCCGCCTGCAACATGCACAGGGTTTGACGGTGCTGAACAACCAGATCGTTCTGGCCGACACCTATAACAACGCCCTGCGCACCTATGACCTGCAAGGGGGCCAGCTTGCTACCGTGGATTTGAAAGGCATCACCCTGAACGAACCGGGTGATGTGGCCGCAATTGACGGGAAATTGTGGATTGCCGATACGAACAACCATCGCATTGTTGTATTTGACCCCGCAACGGGCGACCATCGCGTTTTGGACATAACCGAACCGCAGAAAAAATGATCGCCCATACTGAAAAACAACTCGTCGTCCTGATGCACGGCATCGCCCAACCCCGGATCATCATGTCCGGATTGGCCGAGTTTATTGAAGAAGCGGGATACCCGGTCCTGAACCTGTCTTATCCGTCCACCGACAAAACGATTGATCGGCTGACGGCGGAGATTCATAAAAAACTGGTCCACCACGATGCGTTCAATGCGTTTGATAAAATTCATTTTGTCACGCATTCCATGGGTGGGTTGGTGGCGCGTGCCTATATCGAACGGCACCGCCCGCCCAATCTGGGCCGCGTTGTGATGATGGGCCCACCGAACAAAGGCAGCGAAGTCGCCGATCTGTTGAAAGACATCTGGTTCTATAAATCGTTCTTCGGCCCCGCCGGACAGGAATTGACAACGGACTCCCGCGCGCCTTATGGCGATCACCCGGTTGATTTTGAATTGGGCATCATCGCGGGGACCAGCGCCGTGATGTCGATGTTCGGCCCGGCCTCCGTCGGTCCCAATGACGGGCTGGTCACGGTGGAAAGCACCAAGATGCCCGGCATGGCCGATCACATGACCGTGCCCGCCGCCCACGCCTTTATCATGAACAATCCGGCGGCCCGCCGGGGCATCCTGTCCTTCCTGCAGGACGGTCATTTCCCCAAATTACACTGATAAACCCGCCAATACTGCGGAAAACCTTGTAAAAACGGCCCGTTTCCATTGAGATCGGGCCGTAAATCCGCCAAAATCCAAACCGATACTACGCCAGACCCGGAAACAGGGCGCTTTACGCCCAGACAAAGAGTTTTGAAATGACCCACTATCGTCACATTTTGTTGAGCAGCGTTGTTACCTCGGCCATGGCCTTGACGGTTCTCGCCCTGCCCGCCATGGCACAAGATGGACCATCATCCGCCCCCGCCTCTGCGGCGAGCGAGGAAAGTGCGCACACCCTGCCCTCTATCGGCACGGTTGTTGCGATTGACGGGTCCGCGATGATCATGCGCGGCGGTGCCAATGCAAAGGCGGAACAATTGACCGTCGGCGCGCCCATTTCCATTCACGATGTGATTGCAACCGGCAAAGACAGCCGCGCCATGATCGCCTTCATCGATGGCAGCCGCACCGCCATCGGTGCCGAAGCGGAAATGAGCATTGATAATTTCAATTTCAACGATCTGGATTCCAAACAAAGCTTCGCACGGTTCCGCTTCCCCATTGGCCCGTTCCATTTCCAGCCGGGACAAGTGGCCGATGCCGAACGCCCGGATGTCACATTGGTGACCGGGTACGGCAAAGTTAGCGTCCGTGGCACCGATGTCTGGGCCGGCATGGTTGATGATTTGTACGGCATTTACGTGCCCAAGGGCGAATTGACGATTGAAACCCATCGCGGCCGCATCATCCTGCGCGAAGGCGAAGGCACATTCATCCGCAACGCCAACTCCATCCCCGAACGTGGCCGCCCGTGGACAACGGAAGCCCTGACCATGGCGCAAACACGCACGCGGATGAACGGCAATGCCGAGGATCTGGTCGCCGCATGGCGCCCGCGCATTGAAACGCAACGCGCCGATTATCGCGATTTCTTCATCGCCAATCCGGGCATTTTTGTTGAGCTGGAACAAACCGGCCCGTATGGCAAACGCAACGCCATGAAACGCATTCAAGCCGAACACCGCAACCAGATGGTGGACCAGCACGCGATTCAACAAGAACGCAAAGACGCCGCCGTTTCACGCAAAACCGCAGCCGGAGCCCCGGCCGCAGAATTGAGCGTTGGCGCAATTGCGCAAACACCTACAGCGCCCGCACAGGACGCTGTGCCCGTAGAATCCTCTGCGGCCCCATCCGCGGCAGCTCCCGCCGAGGTCAGTGCGGAAGACGCCCTGAATGCGCCCGCAACGAACGTGGCGGCCCCCACAGAGGACGCAGTAGAAGAAAAAGCGGAAACCATCGCCGACCCGACATTGGGTCAGGCGGAAGAGCCCGTTAAAGAACAAACGGAACAGGCCACCGACGCAACGCCTGCACCGACATCAACTGAAACGCCGGCCCAAAATGCAACGGCAGCTCCGGCACCAACCGCCGCACCGACGGAAGGCCCCGCCCCCGTTGCGGATGCGCCCGTCGTGCCGGAACCCGTGCGCCCGGCCGACCCGCACAACCCACCGCCGATCGTGTTGAAACCGGATGCGGATGCGATGGAAAAAATCGAAGATAACGCAAAGAGCGCGATACCATCGGCCCCGATGCCAACCCCCGCACCGATGCCCGCGCCCATGCCCACAATGTCGGATACACTGCCAAGCGATCCGGCATTGCGTCAGGAAGCCATCGAACAGATGCACATTCTGGGCCCGACCGCGCCGAGCACCACGAACAATCCGTTATAAGATTTAAGATTTAAGCGCTCAGACGCTCTTCATCCAGACCGAGGGCCACGTCCTCGTTCTCGGCCAGATCGTCGCGCACATTTTCAGCCGTGTCACGCGCCTGCGCTTCGTTGCGGATTTTATCTTGCGACTGATTGAGCTTGTCCAGCGCGGCATCCGACACTTCGACCACATCACGCGGCAATGGAGCGCCGCCCGTCTTTGTGGTTTGGGATTGTTGCTGTGGTTGCGCTGGCCCTTCCGCGCGGAAGAACTTGAAGATCGGCAAGTTGGAAATAATCGGCGGTAACGCCATAAGAAACCCCTTTTCTCTACCCGTCTTTATTATACGGGTTGGGGTCTTTCCAAACGGTTACTTTCGGGCCGTGCGCCACAGCAAAAGCGGGAAAAAAGGACCGCGATGGGCCAATTTTTCCCTGAAAACATTATCCTGCGCCTTGGCCACACGGGCCAGATCGGACAATGCCATGGCATGATACAGGCGCACCAGACGGCTACGGCCTGACAGATTTTGGATCATGCTTTGGGCCTGATCCCGCACGGTGGCAATAACGCCGGACAGTTTGTCCAGATCGCGCCCGGCATACAACGCGTCGGTCGACAGCCCCGCCCGGTTCAGCAAATCCCCCGGCACAAAACACCGCGATTGCCCCGCATGAAATGGCACGGCACGGATCAAACCGGACAACGCCCAGCCAATCGCCACAGGCGCAACATCGGGCGCATCAACATCATCACCCGTAATTTGCAACGCCAGACGCATCAACGGTGTTTGTGTGAAATCGGCGTAATTGATCAAGCCGGGTAAATTACCGGGCAGAACATCTTCCAAATCAAATTCACGGGCATAGATGACCGCATCAAACCATTCGCGGTTCAACCCACGACGCTTGATCAAATCGGCCAGTGGTTCTGTAATCGGGTGATGCGGCACGGCCCCGCCGTCATAGATCGCCGCAATCGCATCACGCCACCATTGCAGACGGATCAGACCGATATGCGTGTCGGTAACCACTTCGCGCGTTTTGGCGATTTCATGGTGAAAGGCATACAGCGTCCACAAATCGGCGCGGACATCCCCGTCAAAAAACAGGGTTATCATAAAGCGGTCCGGGTCCTGATCCCGCACCAGATCGCCTGCATACCCTAATGAATCTTTACTTGTTTTCACTGTTGTCAAAACCCGTCAGCGATGTATCTTGGTCAGCGGTCTAATACCGCAAGAGATTATAACCATAATTGCGATCAGGAGAATAGCATGGCTCTCATCCTTCCCGAACTTCCCTATGCGTATGATTCACTCCAACCCTTTATGTCGAGTGAAACGCTGGAGTTCCACCACGATAAACACCACAAAGCCTATGTGGACAAGGGCAATGAGCTGCTGGCCGGATCCGGTCTAGAAAATCTGTCGCTGGAAGAAGCGATGGTCGCCGCGTTCAAAGACAAATCCAAAGCCGGGTTGTTCAACCAACTGGGCCAGCATTACAACCACATCCATTTCTGGAACTGGATGAAAAAGAACGGTGGCGGAAAATCCATCCCCGGGAAACTGGATGCACAAATCACATCCGATCTGGGTGGTTTTGACACATTCCGTGGCAACTTCATTCAGGCGGGCATGACGCAATTCGGGTCCGGCTGGTGCTGGCTGGCCGTTGACAATGCGACGGGCAAACTGGAAATCACCAAAACCGCCAACGGTGAAAACCCGCTGGTCTTTGGCAAGACGCCGATTTTGGGTTGCGATGTGTGGGAACATTCCTATTACATCGACTATCGCAACGCCCGCCAGAAATATCTGGAAGCGTTTGTCGACAGCCTGATCAACTGGGACTATGTCGGCCAGTTGTTTGAAAAAGGCCCGCTGAAAATCGCCGCATAATTCGCAGCGCACAAAAGGATTTAAGGGGCCGTTTGCCAATGCGAACGGCCCTTTTTCCATGACAATTCAACGGGATGGCCCGCTTCCGATTTTTGTGGGAGGCCTCCCGGCGAATCTGCTATAACCCCTTCATGGCGTTACGTTTTGCAGTCGTGACCGATATTCATTACGGCTTTGACATTAATAATAAGAAAGGCTCCAGAGCCCCGAAGCTCATGGACCGGTTTGTCAAAGTCGCGAACGGGAACGGGGTCGATTTTTCTGTTGATATGGGGGACCGGGTCATTCTCAAGACCCCGGCAGATGATGCTCGCTACCTGACTCAACTGACCCAGCATTTCAACCAACGCGCGGGCACGCATTATTCCATTAACGGCAACCACGATTTGAAAAACCTGTCGCGCGCGGATAACGCCGCCATTCTGGGCTATTCCCCGGAATCGCAACTGGCTGATGTGGGCGATTATAATTTGATTTTGTGGAGCCCGAATGTGAACGGGCGCGATGGCGACGGGTATTTATCCGCCTGGGCCAGCCATGTTGACTGGTTCCGTGATGCCCTCGCCCGCGCGACCAAACCCTGCATCGTCTTTTCCCACGTCCCGCTGGATAACTCTGCCGCGGATGATGAGTATATTGCAAATAACCTAACCAACTACTTCCCCGCATTTTATCGCGAGGGCAAAGATATTCGTAAATTGATGGAAGACAGTGGCAAGGTCATCCTTTGCATGGCCGGGCACCGCCACCGCAACCAGCACCACGAAATCAACGGTATCCATTATATTACCCAGCAATCGCTGGTGCAGCGCCATCCGATTCTGGGCCGCGCGATCGGGGCGTTTTCGCTGGTCACCGTTGACGATACATCCATCCGCATCACCGGATATGGCATCCGCCAGCCCAGCTTCCTGTTGTCACGGGCGACCAATACAAACACCCCGCCCGGGCCATAAGGTCAGAGAACGAACAATAAAAAATGCCCGGCATAACCGGGCATTTTTCTTTTCATGATCCTGCGCCTTAGTGTGCAGCTTCCGCATTCTTGCGCGCCCGGCGTTTGGCCGACAGCAGGTTGAGCGTTTCAACACCCAACGAGAACGCGATGGCGAAGTACAGATACCCCTTCGGAATATGCAGGTGCAGACCATCGGCAATCAGCACAACACCCACCAGCAGAATGAAGCTGAGGGCCAGCATTTTGATCGTCGGGTGATCATGCACGAATTTGCTGACCGGCTCGGCGGCGAACAGCATAACAGCAATCGCGAACACAACGGCGGCAATCATCACTGGCAAATGTTCGGCCATACCAACGGCGGTAATAACAGAGTCCAGCGAGAAGACCAGATCGAGAATAGCAATCTGAACAATAACCCAGCCAAATACGGCGGATTTCTTGCCGCTTGTGCCTTCATCATGGCCTTCCATGGAATGGTGAATTTCGCCCGTGCCTTTCCACAGCAGGAACAAACCACCACCCAGCATGATCAGATCGCGCCACGACACCGTATGATCGCCCACGCTGAACACCGGAGTCGTCAACGTCGCAATCCACGCCACCATGGACAACAGAACAATACGCATGAGCAAGGCCAGCCCCAGCCCGATCTTTCGGGCCAAGGGTTGCTGATGTTTTGGCAATTTATCGGTGATAATCGACAGGAAGATAATATTGTCGATGCCCAGAACAACTTCCAGCAACGCCAGCGTTGCAAAGCTCAGCCACACGGCCGGACTCATCAACATGTCAACAATGGTCATGTCGGTTGCCAAGCTTGCCATCATAGTCGGATCAGCCATTTTTTATCCCTCAAATTGGCTAGGAGTTAAACCGGCAAAAGGGCAGCAGCCACGCGCCGCCCCTCCGCCATCAGAACATTATATGTGCGGCATGCCGCACCCGTATCCATAAAATCAATCGCCAGACCACGGTCTTTTAACGCGCGGCGCAATTCAAACGGCGGGTTTGCGACCGTCGCGCCCAGCCCCAGCAGCACGACATCCAAATCCCCCGCCCGGGCCAGAAGGGGCGCGAAATCATCCACGCCCATCTCTGCCGTTACGGTCCAGTTCACCGTCTGGTCTGGAAATACGATCACCGCGCCGTCATGCGCCATGCCCGATATGCGGAATGTTCCATCCGCATAGGCTTGGATAATCTGGGCCCCAGAGGGAACGAGCGGTGTGACATCCATGATGGATTATGCGGCCACTTCTTCGCTGTTGCCGTTGCCCGCATCATTCGGATTCGGGCGCAGTTTCAGATAGAACAAAGATTGCGCCGACACGAAGTAGGACGAGTGCGTACCAATCAAAATCCCGAAGAACAAGGCGGACGTAAAGCTGCGGATCACTTCGCCACCAAACAACCACAACGCCGAAATCGCCAGAATGGTCGAACCGGAGGTCATCACCGTCCGCGGCAATGTGGAGTTAATGGAGTAGTTGATAATGTCCGGCATCGGCATCTTTTTGAATTTCCGCATCGTTTCGCGGATACGGTCAAAAATGATCACGGTTTCGTTAATCGAATACCCCGCCACCAGCAGAATGGCCGCCAACGTCGACAGGTCAAAATGCATCTGCGTCAGCGAGAACAACCCCAGAATACCCATGACGTCGTGGATCAAGGCCAGCAAAGAGCCAACCCCGTATTGCCATTCAAACCGGACCCAGATGTAGCCCATGATGCCCAGAATGGCGACGATCATGGCGATCAAACCATCCCGTTTCAGTTCTTTACCAACCTGCGGCCCCACAAATTCGGTGCGGCGGAAATCAACCTGCCCTTCGCCAAATTCGGCGTTCAGCGTGTCCTGCACCTTTTGAATGGCGCCTTGTTGTTCTGCCGAACCACCTTCTTGTTGTGGCAGGCGGATCATCAGGGATTTGGCATCACCAAATTCCTGAATGGAAATATCACCCAAGCCCAGAGCGTTCAGATCTTCACGCATCGCGGCCAGGTCCGGGTCCGTCTGGACCTGAATTTCAAGGACCGTACCGCCGGTAAAATCGATACCGAAATTCAGCCCCTTGGTCGCCAGACACAGGATCGATCCGCCGATGATGATCAAACTCATCATAAAGGCGTAGAAACGGTGACCGAAGAAATCGATCTTCAGGTTGTCGGGAACCAGCTGGATCAGCTTGATAATCATAATGTCCTGCCCTCTCCGGCCTATCTTAAACCGGGATGGATTTGGGTTTAACGCGGTGCAACCACGTCACAATCATCGCCCGCGTCAACGCCAGCGAACAGAAATACGACGTGATAATGCCGATGGTCATGGTCACAGCAAAGCCCTTGATCGGCCCGGTGCCAAAGGAGAACAGAACCAAAGCCGCAATCAACGATGTCAGGTTGGAGTCGGTAATCGTCGTCAAGGCGCGGCGATAGGCCGTATCCAGCGCGGAGTTAATGCTGCGCCCGGATCGCAATTCTTCCTTCATCCGTTCGAACACCAGCACGTTGGCATCCACCGCCAGACCGATGGTCAGGACGATACCGGCAATACCGGGCAACGTCAGCGTCGCCTGCAACACCGACATGATCGCCATGATCATGACCATGTTCAGCAGCAAAGCCACCGACGCAAACACGCCAAACAACCCATACACGGTCATGGACAGAATAATTACGAACAGCAACGCCATCAGGCACGCCGTTTTACCGGCCTCAACCGAATCCGCGCCCAAAGACGGTCCAACGGTGCGCTCTTCCATCACGCTCAGCGGCGCGGGCAAGGCACCGGCACGGAGCAGCAAGGCCAGATCGTTCGTTTCTTCTACGGTAAAGCTGCCCGAAATCTGGGCCGCACCACCGCAAATCGGTTCACGAATGGACGGGGCGGAAATAACCACGTCATCCAGAACGATGGCGAAAGGCTGGCCAATATTTTCCTGTTTGCTGGTCACGTCGCAGAAACGGCGCGCGCCAACGGAGTTGAGGTTAAAGCTGACCGCCGGGCCTTGTTGCTGGAACGACGGCTGTGCGTTGGTCAGCATATCGCCCGTCAAGATCGGCTGACGGAAAATCGTGATATCAACGCCCGGCATGTCGGCGGACGGCAGAGTGCGTGTTCCGCCCCCTTCGGCCAACGATGTCCCGGACGAACCCGTATCCACCATGTGGAAGGACAGCTTGGCGGTTTTACCCAAAATTTCTTTAATCCGTTGCGGGTCATCCACACCCGGCAATTGCAGGACGATACGGTCATCGCCCTGACGCGCGATCACCGGTTCGCGGGTCCCGGATTCATCCACCCGGCGGCGTACGATTTCGATAGATTGGCCCAGCGTTGCATCGGCGATTTTTTTCATCGCGTCTTCGCTCAACGTCCCCTCAACCGTCTTGCCATCTTCACTGACCAGAACGGTCAGGTCGGAATCCAGTTTGCGCATAATGGACTTCACTTTGTCCACATCGGCATCGGCGCGCAGGGAAACCCGCACACCGTTTGGAACCGGCGCAATCCGGGTATAGCCAATTTTCTGTTCCCGCAATTCCGGGCGCAGGGATTGGGCCAGCGTATCGGCCCGTTGTGTCAGAACATCGCCCAACTCAACTTTGAGCAGAAGGTGCGACCCGCCTTGCAGATCAAGCCCCAGATTGACCGCCTTGTGCGGAACGAAGCCCGGCATCGTCTGGGCCATCTTTTCGCGCGTGGCCTGATCCAGTAGGTTCGGCGCGCTGTAGATCAGCGACAGAACACAGACCAGAACGATCAGAACCTTTTTCCAGGTCTCAATATAAATCATGGGGTCGCCCTTCTTTGGACCTTAGATATTACTTCTTAACGGTATCGTTGGCCGCTTTCGGGTCGATACGGGTTTGAATGGTGGAGCGCAGAGCCGTCACCTTCAAACCATTGCCCAGATCGACAACCACTTCACCATTCGTGGTGTCGATGGAATCAACCGCACCAATCAAGCCACCAGCGGTCAGAACCTTGTCGCCCTTTTTCAGCGCGTCCAGCATGTCGCGGTGTTCTTTAAAACGGCGCTGTTGCGGACGGATCAGCAACAGATAGAACATGACAACCATCAACAAGATCATCAGCAGGTTGGATGTCAGCATCCCGCCCGTGGAACCGGTTGCGGCGGCGGCATCAGCCGATGCGTGTGCGATAGAGATAAACATGGCGCAAAAACCCTCGTATTTTTCGTAACAAAGATGTGTGGAATCGTCCCCGGACTATAGCCACAAGCCCGCCAAACGCAAGCGATTGGCGGGCTTGTTCATAATTTTCCTGTGAAATAAGGCCGTTAAGCCAGATTTCGGGCCTTATTTCGGCTGATCACCGGCCGGTTTTGCGGCGCGTGCAGCACGGGGTTTCTTGGTGCCAGTACCCGTGGTCGCAACTGGCTCAATAACTTGGGCCTCTTCTGCAACGTGCGGCGTATTGTCGTTTCCGGCGCTGCCTTCGAATTGCAGGGACAATTTGTCGCTGACCGAAGGCCCTTGCAGCAATTGAGCGCGTTTTTCGGCATTGGCCTGGAAGGTCGTTGCCAATTTCTGCGTTGCCTGTTCCAGACGCTGTTGTGCGGCGATCTGGTTCCGGCTGTTGTCCGTCAGTGCTTTCATGTCCGTGGACAGACGCAATGCCAGACGTTCCGTCGATGCCGCAATCTGGGCCATGTGGAATGTGCCCTGCTCCATGCTCTTCTGGTGCATGATGCGGGATGTTTCGTGCAGTTTTTCGCTCTTGTCTGCCAGATCGGCGCTCTTCTTATCCGCTGCGGTAATGACAGCCTGAAGCTCGATACGATCAACCATCAGGTTCCCGTGGGCAATTTGACCTTCCCACTCACCAACAGATGATGTCAGGTGTTCTTCAATCTTCACGTACATTTGCGTGTACATTTTCAAAGATTCCGACAGCGTTACGATGTTTTGCAAGCTGTTTGCACGGGATCCCAGCAAACCTTCAACGGTACGGGCCATAACATCGCCCGCCATCTGTAGCTGTTGCAATTCCTCCATGCTAATCGCGCCGCCTTCTTGCTGTTCCGGCAGAATTTCTTCGTAGAAGCGGCGTTGAAGTTCTTGGCCCGCACCAATGGCCAGTGTCAGCGCACCATAAGCCTTGGTCCGCGCACCACCCATGGCGTTCACTTCGTTAATATAACTCGGAATTTTGTCCTTCGCTGTTTCCAGCTTGTCCACCAGCGCACGCGTGGTCAGGATCGCCTTGCGCAGATCATCACGGGCGGCTTCGGCTTCTTTGGAATGATCCATTTCGCCGCGCACTTTGCCTTTCACTTGATCATATTTTTCTTTGCCAACGCGCGCACCTTTCATGCCCAACCCGGCCAGCAGACCAACAATCGGATTCACGAACATGGCAAGCGCCAAACCGGTACCAACTTCGGCTTTGTTATTTTTTACGATATCAAAACCGCCCTTGGCCAGATCGTCCAGACGTTGGGTCAGCGAACCCATATCCAATCCGGAAACAGCATCGGCGCATTCGCGCATTTCGGCGATAAAGCTGTTATCGGCCATTACGCGTTCGTTGATCGATCGGGAAACCTGCAACACGCCTTCTTTGGCTTCTTTGCCGAAACCAATGATGGTATTCAAATCGCGCCAATCCACACCGTCAATCATGGCATCCATAAGGGCACGCGTGTCTTCATCGGCTGTCCGGTAATCGGGAATGTCTTTATAGAAGCGCGTCCCGTCTTCACCTTGCAGAACTTCAACTTGAATACCCGTCGTTGTTTTATTCGGTGCCATCTTTTTGGTCCCTCTTATGGTTTTTGGCTTATGCCATATAAATGTTACGGAAACTTATAGCCTCACAGCAAAGATAGGCGCAAGCTTTTTTATGAAAAATTACTTTCTTTTTTCCAGCCTTTTGGCTACACTCAGGCTACAAAATAACAACACATTGAATTTAAACGAAATTTTGGAGAATATGATGACCACAAAACCAACCCATGTTCTGGCTGTCGGCGGTAGCGAAGGGGGGCAGGATTACCATGTTGCGGGATCTCTGACTGACCTGCGCAAGGTCTATAGCGCCCTGCTCACCTCCACCAATCTGGACCAAACCAAAATTCGTAAACTGGATCAGTCTTTGTGCCTGTATCGCATGCTGAACCAACCGGAATGGACCCCGGCCAAGGAGTCCGTCTCCCTTGTTGAAATGCTCACCGCCCTGAAACGGGATGGCATCAACGGCCTCACCATTAATAAGAGTGCCGCCGTTGAAAGCCTGAAAACCGTGGGCAAGACCCTGAAGGACGAAGCCCCGGCCCTGGCGATCAGCTTCCTGGGCGCCGTTAAAGGCGGCCTGCTTGGCAAGGCTCAAATGGCCGCCACCTTGGCCAACACATTCGCCAAAGTCCAACCGCAATTGGGTGAATTGAAAGCCACCGGCGAAGCCGCCGTAAAATCCCTGCGCGATCGCATCAGCGGCAACAATGCCGAAGGCGTCGTCATTCAGGATGGCACCCACATGGTTCACGCCACATGGCTGGCCAACCCGGACAACGCCAAACCGCTGACCAATCTGGCCTCGCTGAAAAAAGGCCCGGGCGCACCGACGGCGCAACCGGCTTAATTCAATCCGCATACAAAAAACGGCGATCCAGCAATGGGTCGCCGTTTTTTGTATGTCCGATGGGATAATGACCATTTTAACCGCGATGGTTCGTCAAAACGATGGCGTTCTGGGCTTTCTCGGTGGCATCATCCTGTTTGTCTGGTACGGCCCCAGATCTTCAATATCCATCCCCAAATTTTTTTCCGCATTATTTGAAAGCGCCGCATGCAACGCCACAAGTTCATTGAACTCATGTTCAAATTCATAAGGCAGCTTCGTGATCGGCGCCGGATCAAGCGCACACCCCTGCACACGCTTAATATCCTCACTGCTCTGACCATTCGAATGCATCATATCTCGAATACGCCCCATCCACGCCGACAGATCGACATTGTGCACATTGTTGCCGTTCGCACGAACCCTATCCTTGCACCGACGTACCAGATCAAAAATATAAATGTCACGGGTCAATTTCGCCGCCCGCTTGACAAGTGGATGATCGCTGCGAATTCCGTCGACGATTTCTACGCCATCACTCATAAAGTGACCACATACCGACAATTTTTTATCCTTACTCTTCTTTACGCCCTGCTCGATGAAATCGTCCTTCCATGTAAAGCTCATAAACGCCGTGGCGCGTTTAAACAATTTGACACTGCCAATGCTTTCGCGCTCACCCTTGTTTAAAGTCATACGCTCCAGATACAGCGCTGTACGTGCGTTAAACAAACACCGGGCCAAATATTTAAGAACGTTGACCTGCACTTGCGCCCGCGCCCAATCCCGACCATCTTTGTCACGGCGCAGAAAATCAGACAACGCACCATCTCTCCAGATATTGCGCAGAACCACACGCCCTTCACGCACATCCCCGACAAAGGATTTCATTTTACGCATTGTTTCCGGATCGAAGCGCCCCGGCGTAATCAAATCACCATCATCTGTTTTATGGACATACCCGTCTTTATCAATGACATATCCCTCACGGCGGCAGAAAAACTCAACGCCGTCTCGATCCGCATCATAGGATTCGTCCTCCAGTGGCAGCAAACTCATATTCAGCGCTGTCATTTCATAGGCGGTCACTTTTTCGACAGCCTCATTAAACGAAACATTTTCCGCAACAATTCGCGATTCGACGCCATTTGAATTTGTTACTTCCCGTACAATACGCCACACATCCGGCGCATCGGCCACGGCCCGCAAAAATTCGGTATTCCCCTCGGGCATATTGGTATTGGTATAAAGCGCCGAACGAAATTTACGCCCATACGCCGCGCCGGTAAAAACATTGCGCAACGTTGATGTATCGAACCGCGGTGCCGGCAATGCTTTCTGCCCTTCCTGCGGATCAGAACGAAGTAATCGGGGCCACCGTGAACCTTTTAAAAAATCCCATTTCATCCTTAATACCTGCCGCTTATGTTCTGTATGCGCGCTATGGTTTCCATCGCCAATTTACGTCCATTTTCAATCCCACGTACATAGCGTGTTATGTGCGGCGGAACGTGGTCCAGGAAAATGGCGTTCCGAACAATATCGTCAAATTCTTTACGTGCCGATGAAAGCGGATTGAACCGCGCCGAAAGACCACCGCCCTGCAATTGCAGATACCGGTTCCGGATGGATTTCAAAATCCAGTTATTTTTTTCGTTATCACGCAACCCCGTTCTGTGCGTCAGATAGACAGCGTCCTGTGTCAGGGCGATTGCCTCTAATTCATCCAAGAAACCATCAACAAACTCTTTTGCTGCTTGCGACAGAGTTGGATACTTCACATCTTTTCGTATTTTGGAAAACAATGTTTTGACCCGGTCGGCCATATGCTCACGCGTGACCAGACCTTCAAAATGTTGCGCCAGCCTCAGAAGCGGCTTATCCCGGCACTCCGGGTCGATCCATACATGGGCGGACTTCTTACGCCACATATCATCAAAAAGGTCTGTGACCGGCCGTATGGCGCTGATAATCGCAGGACCATCCAGCATAATTTTATTGTTGCGCAAATAAACCATAAGCAGCGGTTCAATACGGCTTTTCTGCTTGAACATTTCGCACAGCCAGACACTGCCCTGATCCGGTAAAATCCCCTTTTGATCCTGAACGGATTTGAATTTTTCAAGCGCCTGTTTGGTATAGGCATTATCGGTTACAATTTGCCCATTCACCGTCGGCTGGGGCATGCCCGATGCATCGAATAAAATGTCATGCCGCATCGCAAATGTTTCATAATGTTCCGCGCCCAGATCATCCCGTGATGCGCCAACGGGATCAGCACCACTTGCAACCTCGAACCGCGCCAGATATTCAATCGCCTCGAAAAAGTTCAGTCCTTCTTTCACGATTGTCGGCTTGATATTTGCCGTTGCCACGGGAAGATGGGATGGATCCAGCAAAATCGGACTGTCCACCACACGCTGCACCATCCACCGATCCAGCATCTGGGTCGTTGCCGTTGCGCGGTAATATTGGCTTTCACATTCAATCTGGGTCGGGAAGGCCAACGTGCGGAACGTCGCGCCAAATTTCGCACGATTGAAATTTTCCAATAGCTGTTCACGCAAGGTCTTTTCACCCTTGGCGTTGGAATTATCGCCCTGCTTTGATAACCATTTCATCAATTTAAAACCTCAAATATCACAATACGAACGCGCACATTTTTACCGGTCCACATCGAACTTTCTGACATACTGCGCCTTCGCTTCGACCAGAACCTTATGGCTCATCTCCGCCGCCTGATCCGCCAGTCTTTGCATGGTGTCCGCCGTCGAGACCAGATGATCCGGCAAGGCCTTCAGCATGGTCCAATTTTCAACATCGCTCATAAAATGCAGCTTATAATCCTGAGCGGCCTTACTGCCCGTGGACAGATGTTCGCCCTTCGCTTCCGCCTGAAGCCGCATGGCATCATCCCGAATTGAACGAATAATCTTTGCCCCGCGTTCGGAATCATCCTTTGGATCTCTGATGGAAAGCAGGATATAGGCCGCATCCTGTACCATGGCGATGTAGGCCGCTTCACGCAGGTAATCTATAACGGCGGCACTTTCCGCGGCGCTCAACGTCTTCATATCTTGCCATGCTTTTTCACAACTATTGAAAATGCTTCTGGCGCGATATTCATACCCGCTGGTATAGCTGTAACATTTAACGTCAACGCCATGCAGATAGGCTTTATGTTCGTATACGTAGTGAGAGGAATTCCCACCTTTCTTTTCGTTCATGCGAAAATCATCTGTGCTCCAAATATCTTCGCATAATTCGACCCACATCTTCATAAGCTGGGCCGCGCGGCGCAAATCCGATTCCTTTTTGGATTGAACCAGAAATTCGCTTAATTTCAGCCCCATATTGAGCATATTGCCGCGAACATCCATGCGCGTTTTGGGGGCCAGAACGGCCTTCAATTCCACCTGCCCCCGTGCATCATCCAACGCCGCTGTCGCGCAATCCGCATATACACCACCCAAAACCGGATGCCCGCCAATGGTGGGGTGCGGCATGCCGTGAATATCGGGAATGATATCGTGCAGAAGACCAAAGGCTTCGTAATGATCATTGCCCAATTCTTTACGCGTTGGGCCAATGGGGTCTTTGTCCGCGGTTTTTTCAATGCGCGCGAAATAGGTCAGCGCGTCGAAAAACCCCAGCCCTTCCTTTACAACTTCAATTTTTCTGTTCGGCGTCGCGACGGGCTTTGCATCTGATTCAACCTGTACCGCACGTTCGGTAATTTTTTGAATCTGCCATTGATCCAGCGTCGTTGTGACAGCCAGCGCGCGATAATAAAACAATTCCCCAGCGACAAGACCGGGATACGCCACCGTGCGGCACGTCACGCCATAAACGGCATGCTGAAAACGCGCGATCAAATCTGTCGATGCATTATTAGACTCGGGCGCAGGCAAGGCGTCTGCCGCCTTGTTGCGTTTGTTAAACCCGAAGCTGATGCCCAGTATTTTCATGCGTCCCGCGCGTCCCTTTATGAAGAGGGACACAGTAGCGCAATATTATGGAATGTGACAAGATATTTATAGGGCCCGCAAATCAATAAAAAATAAATTAAATCAATTGCTTATGTTATTTCATGCCCACCACGGCGGCGCCCCAGAACCCCGAAAAAGGTCCGCACCGCCGCCGCCAGCACCGCCAGCCCGACAAGGCCAGAGGCCAGCACAACGATCCAGGCCGCAGAAAAACCGGCCCCCATCATGGCGTGTTCAGGCGCGCGCGCATCGTAGATGACATCGACACGCTGTCCGATCGACACGCCCGGCGCGTTGCTGCCCGCCTTGTCCGTAAACCGCACCTGCACATCATCATGGGTGCGATATTCCACCACCGGATAATATGAATCCGATCCCGTTGGGCGGTCGAGCGCGACGATGCGTCCCTCGGCATAGGCACGATTGCGCAACAACGCGCCCGTGTCATAGCCAACCCATCCGGCCACACCGATAAAAATCAAGGCCACAAAAAGGCTGAGCGGAACGAAACGAAAAGCCAGATCATCCGTAGCCTTTAACTGCGCCATCGCCTCATCACGATTGATCCGTGCGCATTGCGCGCGTTTGGCCAGTAATTCGCCGGCCTTGCGGCGGCGAAATTCATCACGGCTTTGCCATTCGTGGCGCGGGCGGATCATGCGCGTAACCCGCCACACGGCCCACGCGCCAAATGCAACAAACACTGTGATTGTATAGGGTGTCACCGGATGTTGCGAAACACCAATCGCAATCGGCAGCGCCCCAATCATCCATAAAACCAAGGCCAGAAAAACCCCCGATCCATCGCGGATCGTGGCCACGCGCGGATCATGCGCATCCGGCATCACACGCACGGGCCGCCCCGGCAGTTTTCCAGCCAGTCCCGACGACCCATGGCGCGTTTCCGCTTCGACCACTTCGCCCGCATCGTTGGTGTATGACACAATGGGGTAATAAACCGCTTTGCCTTTCGCCATGTCACCACGCACGCGCAAGGCGGCGATATTCCCGGCATAGGTGGTTTTGGTCCGGCGATCATGGATATGGCTGAGGATCATCACAAACGCGATAAACCAGAAAAACAGCCCCGCGACCAACCATCCCACTTGCTGGACCGCCGCCATCAGGCCGATCATACCGTTCATTATGATTTCCGTCCGTCCAGATAGGCTTCCGGGTTCAACGCCTGAACCCCGCGGCGAATTTCAAAATGCAGCTGCGGTGAATCCACCGATCCCGTCATGCCCACCGTGCCAATCGCCTGTCCGCGTTTAACCGTATCACCGCGTTTGATGGAAATGGCATCCATGTGGGAATAGGCGCTCATCCACCGATCCGCGTGGCGGATCAAAACCATGTTGCCATAGCCCTTCATCTCATTGCTGGCATACACAACCACACCATTTTCGGCGGCTTTTACGGGCGTGCCCTTGGCGGCCTTAATGTTGATGCCATCATTATGCAGGCCGCCCGCCTTCGCCCCGTAAGACGAAATAACCTTGCCCTCCACCGGGCGCAGGAATTTGGACGATGCGCGCGGCGGCACGGTTTCCGGGATTTTCGCGGCCAATTTTGGCGAAGCCTGGTTCGCCGGACGCACATCCGGCGCAGGAATGGAGGCCGAAGCCGTTGCCACAGGTTTCGATGACACCGTTGATGACGGGGGCGATGACGATGGCGGGGGGGCCAACACTTCGGCGGTGACCGCGCCGGGGCGCGTCGGGTGGCTGATCGGTGGCGGGGCCAATGTTTCGCGCTCGATTGTATCGGCGCTGGCCGTACCCTGCATCGCCACATGCTGGCGTGCCACGGTTTCCTTCACCGCGGTCACCGGAACGCGCAATGTCGATCCCGCCGTCACATTGTAAGGCGCATTCAAATTGTTCAAGCGCGCAATGTCGGTAATGCTGACCCCGAACAAACGTGACACGGTATAAAGACTATCCCCAGCGCGCACTTTATATTCGCGCGGCGGCGGCAACAGCAAATGCTGCCCCGGTTCCAGATTATACGGCGCATTCAGATTATTAACGGTGATAATATCGCGCATATCCAACCGGTAACGCTCGGCCAACGCATAGACACTATCGCCTGCGGCCACCACATGCGCGCCGGAACTGCCCGCACCGCCATGTTGACCGAATTTATAGGTGTGAACATCGTACGGTGCCGACCCACATCCCGACACCATCAACAGCCCCGCAATAATGCAAACCCATTTACGCGCCGTCATCGTTTTCAACCGGGTCATCGGCGTTTTCGCTGTAGCGGGCCAGATCGGGCAGAAGCGGAACGAAGCGAACAGGCAACAAATCCTTGATGGCGAATGTATCATCGCCTTCGCGCTTATACCGTTTCAAAACCTGATTGCCCGTGCGCCCGACGGGCACAATCATGATACCGCCGATGGAGAGCTGTTCCAGCAACGCCTGCGGCGGGGAATCCTGTGCGGCGGCGGTGACAATGATGCGGTCGAACGGGGCTTGTTGCGGCCAGCCCTTCATCCCGTCCCCGGCAATCGCCGTGATATTGCGGATTTTCAAATGTTCGAAAATTTTCTCGGCATGTTCCAGCAAGGGCTTGTGCCGCTCAATTGTGTAAACCCGGCGGACGAGTTTGGAGAGGATGCACGCCTGATACCCCGACCCGGTGCCAATTTCCAGCACCTTCATCCGGTCGTTCAGCTCCAGCGCCTGCGTCATATAGGCGACGATGAAAGGCTGGCTGATCGTCTGGCCGCGCCCGATGGGCAGGGCGATGTCTTCATAGGCCTGATCCTGCATCGCGCGCGGAATAAAAATCTCGCGCGGAATCCGCTCCATGGCGCTCAGGACGGCCGTGTCGGTGATGCCTGCACTGCGCAGGGCCATAATCAGGCGGATGATCTTCGGGGCGGGTGTGTTCATAACACCGGCGATTCTAAACACACATGGGCCGGGGGACAACGGGGAATATGGCGACCATCACCCTTAATAAGACGTCACCCCGGCGAAAGCCGGGGTCTTCCAGCCATAATGGAAAAAGATCCCGGCTTTCGCCGGGATGACAATCATTGGATATAAAGAAGACGGGAAACCCTACCCCGCCGCGGCCTGTAACACGCGGGCGTTGGCATCCAGCGGCATAATCTTGTCCAAACCGCCCATATAGGGTTTCAAAACGGTCGGGACAAACACGCCACCATCGGCCGGATCGTAGTAATTTTCCAAAACGGCGATCAGCGCCCGGCCCACGGCCAGACCCGACCCGTTCAGGGTGTGGACGAATTCGACATCCTTGCCCCCACGACGGCGCATACGGGCCTTCATCCGGCGGGCCTGGAAGTCACCACAGTTCGAGCAACTGGAAATTTCGCGGTATTTCCCCTGCCCCGGCAGCCAGACTTCGAGGTCATAGGTGCGGCGCGCACCAAACCCGGTGTCCCCTTCGCACAGGATAATCGTGCGGAACGGCAATTCCAGTTTGCGCAGGATATTTTCCGCGCAATTGGTCATGCGTTCATGTTCCGCCGCCGATTGATCCGGCGTGGTGATGGTGACCATTTCCACTTTATAGAACTGGTGCTGGCGGATCATGCCCTTGGTGTCTTTACCCGCCGCCCCGGCTTCGGACCGGAAACATGGGGTAAAGGCGGTCACGCGCAACGGCAGGGATTCCGCATCCATAATCATGTCCGCCGCCATGTTGGTCAGCGACACTTCCGCCGTCGGGATCAGCCAGTGATCCGTGGTGGTGCGGAACAGATCTTCGGCAAATTTCGGCAACTGGTTGGTGCCATACACGGCATTATCACGCACCAGCAACGGCGGCGATACTTCGGTGTAGCCATGTTCGCGGGTGTGGGTGTCCAACATGAATTGCGCCAGCGCCCGTTCCATCTGGGCCAGACCGGAATGCATCAACACGAAACGCGCGCCCGACATTTTGGCCGCCGTTTCAAAATCCATCATCCCCAAACCTTCGCCAATGGCGACATGGTCGGGGCCGCTTTGGGTTTTCGGCGTGCCTTCGATGCGCACTTCCTTGTTGAAGTTTTCATCCGGCCCCACCGGAACGTCGGCGTCCAGAATGTTGGGCAGGCTGGAGAGAATGCCGTTCAGCTTTTCAGCCAACGCGGCTTCTTCAGCTTCCAACGCCGGGGCTTTTTCTTTAATCGCGGCCACTTCGTCCATCAGGGCGCTGGCGTCGCCGCCCTTGGCTTTAATCTGGCCGATTTCCTTGGATGCCACATTGCGACGGTTTTGCAGCTCCTGCATCTGGGTTTGCAGGGCGCGGCGCTGTTCATCCAGAGCCAAAATGGCGGAGGTTTGCGGCGCCAGACCCCGACGGGCCCAGTTTTTGTCAAATATTTCAGGGTTTTCCCTGATGGCGCGAAGATCGTGCATATCCGGCTCCGGTTAAGGCTTTTGCAAGCGGCATGGTTTAAGATAAAATCTGTAATACTTATAATAACTTGCCCCCGAATGGTAAAGGGGGGATGGGATACACGAAAATACCCCCACCACCCCACCCGTCACCCCGGCGAAGGCCGGGGTCCATCGGATGGATTGTATGGATACCGGCCTTCGCCGGTATGACGAGAATTGAGAGCCAACACGGATTTATACAAACCCTATGCCCACTCTGAACAAGAAATTCAGCACTGCCGCCAGCCAGTTGGGTCACACGATCCCCAATGTGGATGAAGGATTCTGGAATTTTTACAGGAACATATCGTCCGGCAAGGGCACCACCATCCAGATCCCGGTGGAATTTATGAAGGGCGAGCAGACCGTCGCCACCTGCCGGGTTGAGATGCTGGGCTCCCCGCTCGACCTGCAATGGACGGCCTTGAAACTGGCGCTCGCAGACAGAACCGTGGATTGGGATGCCGTGAAGATGAATCACAGCTCGCTCATCCCCCGGGTCACGGCGGAAGACCGCATGGCGCAAAACGATGTTGCCGCCGCCTATGATTCCGCCGGATCGACCATTTTTGAAACCGCGATGGCGTTTGATGGCCATATCCGCGCCATTGACCCCAGCGCCCAATCCCCCGCCGAAATCGGAGAACGGTTTCGCGCGGCACAGGCCGCCTTCGCCGCTGGCGTTGTGAAATCTGCCCACGCCATTCACCGTGATGGCCCGGCCAACGGCCTCACATCATGGATGAAGTCCATCCGCCAACGTATCGGGCGCGCACCAAAATGACGATAGATCACTTGCCCCCACCCCTGCACCGCGACCGCCTGTACCACGTGACCCAACCGCGCGCGGGCGAAGTTCCGGTGATTTTCGATTCACCGCACAGCGGGCGGGATTACCCGGATGATTTCGGTTACGCCTGTGACTTCGACATGCTGCAACGGGCGGAAGATAACGACGTCGATCATCTGTTCGACTCCGTTCCGGATGCTGGCGGCACATTATTATGCGCCCTGTTCCCCCGGTGCTATATCGACACCAACCGGGCGGAGGATGATATTGATGTCGACTTGCTCTCGGAAAAATGGCCGGGGCCGCTGCGGCCCAGCATGCGGTCTTATGCCGGGATCGGGCTGATCCGGCGGCTGGTGCGCCCGGGCATGCCGGTCTATGACAAGCAGCTGTCGGTCCGCGCGATCCAGCATCGCATCCATCATTATTACCAGCCCTATCATGCGTGCCTGAAACATCTGATCGACGATGCGCATTATCGCTATGGGCAGGTTTGGCATATTAACTGCCACTCCATGCCCTCGGCTGCGGCGATGACTTTGCCCGCGCGGGGGCCGTTCCCCGCCGCCCCGACCGTGCCGCCAGTGTTTCCGGCCCAACCGGATTTCGTTCTGGGCGACCGTGACGGGACCAGTTGCGATATTGGCTTCACCCACGCCTTAAGGGATTTCTTAAGAGATCTGGGCTACAAAGTCAGTGTGAACAACCCGTACAAGGGTGTGGAACTGGTCCGCCGTTATGCCGACCCGGCCCGTGGCCGCCACTCCATCCAGATTGAGATTAACAAGGCCCTGTACTGGGACGAGGTCAAAAACAAAAGAAACAAGAATTACAATGCGTTAAAGGACGATATCGACAAGCTGGTTACATTTTCCACGAATTATGCGGAACACCACCTTGTCAACCTGGCCGCAGATTAGTATGATGTTTCTGTAAACGGGTATTTTTTCAATGGTGAATCAACCTCTTATCATCCACGATGTTCCGAACGGCACCCGCCGCTCGCCCATTGTGTTCGATACACCGCACAGCGGCACGGTTGTCCCATTGCACTTCGATTACATCTGCGAACCATCTGATTTTCCTCACCTTTCCGACCTTCACGTTGAACAATTCCTGGCGGGCATTCCAGCCACGGGCAGTCCCGTTCTGGAAATGTTGATCCACCGCGCCTGCATCGACCTCAACCGGTCGGAGGACGAGCTGAATCCCGCTGTTTTACGGGATTCCTGGACCCTGCCCTATAAATTGACCCCCTATGTTCAAGAAGGGTTCGGGCTGTTTGCCGAATATGTCCGCCACCCACACAAGGGCATGGTGAATATTTTCAACGAAAATCTGCGCCCCGACAGCGCGGAAGTTCAAAACCGCATCGTTTCGTATTACCGCCCATATTACGAAACCCTGCAAAAAATGCTGGACCATGCCCGCGATGAACATGGCTTTGCCCTGTATTGCGACATGCATTCCATGCGCCGCCGGTTCAAGCCGGAGGAAACCCACCTTCACGATGTTGATATTGTTCTGGGTGATTTACACGGCGCGGCGTGCAGCCCGGCCCTGATCGATTTTGCCGCCGCCTATTTTGAGCAAGCCGGATACAAAACATCGCGCAACGATCCCTTCTCCGGGGCCAATCTGTTGCAACAGTTTGCCACACCGGATGAGGGCGTGCATTGCATCCAGATTGAAGTGGTGCGGGATCAGTATATGAACCCGGTCACGCTGGAAATTGATACAGAAAAAATGGAAAGACTTCAGTCCGTTATGACGGGCTTCTCATCCGCCCTGCACGATTACGCACTCAATCACGCGGCGGAATTTATGCCGGAATCGTTGAGGGAAAAAACACTGTCCCACGCGTCCAGCAATGCTTTGTCCAACGCTTCCATGGGCACATCGGCCCCGGTCAGCGCCTTTAAGGACGTCACGCCGTAATCGCGAATGCCACACGGCACGATGCCGGTGAAGTGCGATAAATCAGGATCAACATTAATCGATACACCGTGATAGGTGATCCAGTGGCGGATGCGCACACCGATCGCCGCGATTTTTGATTCACCCGTTGGCGTGATAACCCAGATGCCGACACGTCCTTCGCGCCGCTCACCCTTCACACCAAACGTCGCGATCGCGCGGATCACCCATTCCTCAAGCTGCCAGATATATTTTTTCAAGTCAGGCACTTGCTGGCGCTTCTTTAAATCGAGCATCACATACCCGACACGCTGGCCGGGGCCGTGATAGGTGTATTCCCCACCCCGCCCGGCATCAAAAACCGGGAAGCGCGCATCCAGCAAATCGGACGCCTTGGCGCTGGTCCCCGCCGTGTACAGGGCCGGGTGTTCCAGCAGCCACACCATATCCCCCGCCGTCCCCGCATGGATGTCCGCGACGCGGTCCTCCATAAAACGGAGGGCATCGGGGTATGCGACAAAATCGGCACTGGTTTTGATTTCCATAGGGGGAAAATAGGGGGAAACGCGGCGCGTTTCAATCCCCCCTCACCCTAACCCTCTCCCCATGGGAGAGGGGACTAAAGAGCGCCCACTTGCGCAGCCCCCGCGCTTCTGATAATCACAAACCACTCTACCTCAAATCTTTTCGGCGTGCGGCCGTGGCGGAATTGGTAGACGCGCAGCGTTGAGGTCGCTGTGGGCTAACCCCCGTGGAAGTTCGAGTCTTCTCGGCCGCACCATTTTCTAAATTTTTTTAGGCCTTGCCAGCATGCTGGAATCCCTGTCTTTCCTGACCACCATGGAATTATTGAGCTACGTCGCAACCGTGGTCGGTATTCCAATGGCCATCGTCATCTTTATTATTCAGGAACATAAGGAACGGGAATCCGAGCAGGAAGAGATTTATGACAAGCTCATGGATCATTATTCCAACATTCAGGAAAAACTGTTCGAACACCCCGAACTGGACCAGCACGACACCCCGCTGGACGATGCCGAGGCCGCCCGCCGCCAGTTGATCCTGTATGAAATGCTGGTCAGCCTGTTTGAACGGGCGTTCATTTTGTTGCAGGGGGAAACCACCCCCAGCTATCGCCGCATGTGGAACTCATGGCTGGATTACATTGAAATCTGGTGCGACCGCCCTAATTTCCGCGCCGCCCTGCCCCGGTTGATGTTGCGCGAAGACGCGGCTTTTGTCGCCTTCATGGCCAAAACTACCAACCTGCCACTGAAGCCCTAACCCTTATTTCGGTGCCTTGGCCAGACCATACCGTTTCACGGTCACATTCACCTTGGCCTGATCGGACAAATCCAACCCCTGCGCATGTTGCGGGCAAAGCTGGATGGGGTACCCTGCATTCATCAATGATTGATAACGGAACGTATCGGACAACCGCGCCCAGAACCCGCACCGTTCCCGGTCTACTTCGGCCATGATGGCATCCGCCTTGGTAAAAGCCGCCGCCACAGATTCAGGAATATGGCCCTGTTCAATCAGAGTCACGAACCCTTCGCGTGTGGCCTCGAACGTGAAACCGGATTCTGTGGTCGCAAATTTTGCGCCCCGAACCTGATTGGCCGCCTTATAAAAAGTCTGTGCTAAAGATTCTTCGGCGGCGATATCGCGTGCATCGCGCACGCGGTCATATTTTTTATTTCCGTCCTTAAAATCAACTGAAACTGTTTTTCCGGCCATAATATAAAAGCCTCCGCCCCTTTTTATAAATTGAGGGCGAAGGCTAGAACGATTGGGGCGGAACTGTCAAATCAGGGAAACTTATCCCTGACGCAAACGCCGCATGCTGATTTTCAGGCCATCGAACCCTTCGACATCGTCTTCCAGACGCGCCAAAGACGGGCGGCAAGGCTCGGACCGTTCGCAGCAGCGTGCGTCATAGGCAGTCATCCGCTCGTCAATTTTTGCAAAAGCTTGCAGCAAAACGGGTGGGAAAACCTTCTGATCGGCCAAACGCAGGAACGAATCCCGGGATATTTCAAAGGAAAACTGGTCCTTGCGGGCCGTAAACACGGCCCCGTCATCGCGGCTGGTCGCCAGCAGGAAGATGTCCGGCAAACGGGTCAGAACGGTCACATCGCTCAGCTGACGCTTATCGTAATAATCAAAAGTCACTGATTTTTGGGTCATATCCATACACTCTGGGCTGGGTCTGGCGTGAACTTGGGGGGTGTTTAGCACCTGCAACATTTTTATGCCAACAATTCCTTGCCACAATCCACGCACTTATGCAAAAAGCGCACCCGTGCCCCGTAGGGAGAACACGCCCCGACACCGCCTGCGGCCTTGAAAAAGCCCTGAAATTCTGGTCAGTTGGGGCACATTTTGAGAATCCCCCGCCCGCCAGACAAAAACACGATGGCCGCCGGGGTTATGTCCAAAAACACCAGCCAGAGAAGTATGATGAAAGACACGCTGCACGACGCCGCCCTTGAATATCACCGCCTGCCGACGCCGGGGAAAATTTCCATCACCCCGACCACACCGCTGGCGACACAACGGGATTTGGCGCTGGCCTATTCGCCCGGCGTGGCTGTGCCGTGTCTGGAAATTGAAAAGGACCCGTTGAAGGCGCTGGATTACACCAGCCGCGGCAATCTGGTCGCCGTGATTTCAAACGGCACCGCCGTTCTGGGTTTGGGCGATATTGGCGCGCTGGCGTCCAAGCCGGTGATGGAGGGCAAAGCCGTCCTGTTCAAAAAATTCGCCAACATCGACGCCATTGATATCGAAGTCGATGAAAAAGATCCGGACAAGTTGGTTGAAATTATCGCCGCGCTGGAACCGTCCTTCGGCGGCATCAATCTGGAAGACATCAAAGCGCCGGAATGTTTCGAAGTTGAAAAGCGTTTGAAAGAACGCATGAACATTCCCGTCTTCCACGATGACCAACACGGCACCGCCATCATCGTGACCGCGGCCATTAAAAACTGGCTGCACCTGAAAGATCGCAAGTTCGAAGACATCCGTCTGGTGGCCAACGGCGCGGGTGCTGCGGCGCTGGCGTGCCTGAATTTGCTGGTCAATGCCGGCCTGCCGAAAAAGAACATTATCGTCTGCGACCGCAAAGGCGTTGTGTACAAGGGCCGCGCCGAACAGATGGACCCGTACAAGGAACAATTCGCGTCCGACACCAACAGCCGCACGCTGGATGAAGCGCTGGAAGGGGCCGATATTTTCCTCGGCCTGTCCGCCGCCGGTGCGTTGACGGGTGAAATGGTCAAGAAAATGGGCAAGGCCCCGCTGATCATGGCGCTGGCCAACCCGACACCGGAAATCATGCCGGAAGAAGCCCGCGAAGCAAAACCGGATGCCATTATCTGCACCGGGCGGTCCGACTACACCAACCAGGTGAACAACGTTCTGTGCTTCCCGTTCCTGTTCCGTGGCGCGCTGGATGTTGGCGCAACGGCCATTAACGAAGAAATGAAACTGGCGTGCGTGAACGCCATCGCCGAACTGGCCCGTAAAGAAGTCACGGCAGAAGTGGCCGCCGTCTATCCGGATGAACATCTGGAATTTGGACCGGAATATCTGATCCCGAAACCGTTTGATCCGCGTTTGATCACCACCCTGCCCGTTGCCGTGGCCAAGGCCGCGATTGAAAGCGGTGTGGCCGCCCGCCCGATTACCGATTGGGCCGCGTACAGTGAAAAACTGAACAGCTACACCTATCGCACCAGCATGGCGATGCGCCCGTTGTTCAGCCGCGCCAAAGCCCACCCGAAACGCATTGTCTATGCCGAGGGTGAGGAAGAACGCGTCCTGCGCGCCGTGCAAACGGTTGTGGACGAACATCTGGCATCCCCCATCCTGATCGGTCGTAAGGACGTGGTGGAAACCCGCCTGAAGCGTCTGGGCCTGCGCATGAAAATGGGCAAGGATTTTGAGCTGATCGATCCGGAATATGATCCGCGTTACCGCGATTACTGGTCGTCATACCACCAGATCATGGAACGCCGTGGTGTCACCCCGGCGGTGGCCCGGACCGTTCTGCGCACCAATTTCACCGTTATCGGTGCGTTGATGGTGCGCAAAGGCGAAGCCGATGCCATGATTTGTGGCACGGTTGGCCAATATCAAAGCCACCTGAAAGACGTGGTCGACATTATCGGCCTGCGCCCCGGTGTGGAAACGGCGGCGGCGCTGAACGCGCTGATCCTGCCGCGCGGGACGTTCTTCATCTGCGATACACAGGTGAACCCGAACCCGAGCGTGGCGCAATTGTCGGAAATGACCATTCTGGCCGCGGAAGAAGTGTCCCGCTTTGGTATCAAACCGAAAATCGCCATGTTGTCCCATTCCAATTTTGGAACGGGTAACTCGGACACGGCCTGCCGTATGCGCGCCGCATTGGCCGACATTCGCAACCGTGCGCCGGAACTGGAAATTGATGGTGAGATGCATGCGGACTCTGCTTTGTCCGAAGCCATTCGCGCCGTCAGCATGCCAAACTCCACGCTGAGCGGTGTGGCCAACATGTTCGTGATGCCGAATATCGATTCCGCGAATATCAGCTTCAACATGCTGCGTATTCTGGGCGAAGGCATTTCGATTGGTCCAATCCTGCTGGGTCTGGCGATGCCGGCCCATATTCTGACCCCGTCGGTGACACCGCGCGGTATCATCAACATGACCGCATTGGCCACCGTCAGCGCGCAAGTGTATGAAACCGAATGCAGCACCGACGCACCGAAAAAGGCCGCCGCCGTATAAGCAAAACGCGTAACCCGCAAAGGGACTGCCCATGGATAATGACGATCGGGATTTGATCGAAAAAAACGGCACCGACAGCCTCGGCGCGCAAATCGCGCCCGAGGATGAAGGGGATGACGTTGTTTTCGGTCTGACCGATCGTTACATTCAGGCGATTGTCGAGGCCCTGCGCAACGGCGAAGAAGACATCGTCTCGCGCGAGCTGGCCGACCTGAGCGAAGCGGACATTGCCGAACTGATCGAAAAGGTTGAGGACGAGGATCGCCAGACCCTTCTCCAGACCCATGGCGATTTGCTCGATCCGTATGTGTTCTCGGAACTGGATAGCGGTCTGCGCCGCAAGGTTCTGACGGAAATGCCGGCGCGGCAGGTTGCCGCCCTGATTTCCGAGATGGACAGTGACGATGCGCTGGATTTGATCATCGACCTGCCGGATGATTTCCAGCACGAGGTCATTCGCTTCCTGTCCGCCAAAACCCGGATCACGCTGGAAGAGGGTTTGAACTTCCCGGAAGAATCCGCTGGCCGTCTGATGCAGCGGGAATTTGTGGCTGTGCCGCAATTCTGGACGATTGGTAAAACCATCGACTACCTGCGCGCCGCGACCGAAGAATTACCGGACGAATTTTTTGACTTGTTCGTCATTGATCCGGCCTATCACGTTGTCGGCATTATTCCGCTGAACCGCGTTGTCCGGTCCAAACGATCGGAAAAGCTGGAAGACTTAAAACTGGAAGACATCCACCCGATCCCGGCCACGATGGACCAGGAAGAAGTGGCCCAGTTGTTCCGCCGTGAAAACCTGACCTCCGCCCCGGTTGTTGATGAATCGGGCCGCTTGATCGGTGTGGTCACCGTTGACGACATCGTGGACGTTATCGACGAAGAAGCGCAGGAAGACTTCCTGAAACTCGGTGGTGTGGGCCAGGACGATTTGTACAGCAACATTCGCGGTACCACGCGGGCGCGGTTTCCGTGGTTGTTTGTGAATTTGTTCACGGCCTTTTCCGCCGCCGCCGTTATTTCGCTGTTCAGCAATACGATTGAACAGCTTGTGGCATTGGCCGCGTTGATGCCGATTGTGGCATCCATGGGCGGGAATGCGGGAACGCAGGCCTTGACCGTCGCCGTGCGCGCCTTGGCCACACGCGAATTGTCATCCATCAACGAACGCCGGATTGTTATAAAAGAAGTTCTGGTCGGCGCGATCAATGGATGCATCTTTGCCATCCTGATCGGCTGCGTCGCCGGATTTGCGTTCAGCAACCCGATGCTGGGCGTTGTGATCGGCATGGCGTTGATCATCAACCTGATCAATGCCGGATTGTTTGGTGCGGGTATTCCGATTGTACTGAACAAGCTGGGGGCCGACCCGGCTGTGGCTTCGGCTGTTTTCTTAACCACCATGACCGATATTGTGGGCTTCTTCGCCTTCCTCGGTCTTGCAACGATTTTCTTACTGTAGAACCATGACCGCTTCTCATCTCGTCCGCCCTGATATCGAATATAAAGACAGCTACCTTGAGGCGTTGTCCGAATTTCATGCGGAAGGCCGTTTGAAATATTACGACATGCTCAGCCTGCGGGCCGATTTTGATGGCTTCACCAAAATGTTGCGCACAGAACGCGGTGTTGAACACCAGCCTCTGCAGGATTGGGCCGAACCTGTGCCAGAAACGGTGCTGTGGTTTGTGAAGGACGACCAGTATCTGGGCACCGTAAAAATTCGCCACCGCCTGAACTGGCATCTGGAAAAATGGGGCGGCAATATTTATTTCGCCATCCGCCCATCGATGCGGGGCAAAGGGTATGGCAAGAAAATCCTGACCAAGTCGCGCCCCTATGCCAATTATCTGGGACTGGAAAAAGCCCTGATCACCGTGTCGCCCGATAACGTGGCGGCGATTGAGATTATTGAGGGGGCCGGTTGCACGTTTGAGGAAGAAACCGCCGCCACCAACCAGTTCCCGGCCCGCCGCCGCTACTGGATGGATTGCTCATAATCCGACAAAAGCCCCCTTTTCGCCCTATTTTGGGCATGTTGGGCCTATATTTCTTGCTGAAACATTGAAAAGACCGTATCACGCCGCCATGGCCAAAAAGAAGACATCGCAGAAAAGCACCGCGCGTAAACGCACCCGGAAATCCCGCCCGCAGGAGGGCTTGATCCGTCGTGCCTTCCGTTGGTGCCTTGTCGCGGGACTGTGGGGCTTTATTGCACTGTCGCTGGTGATTGCGTGGTATGGCGCGGAATTGCCGAAACTGATCGACAAGCCGGATTTTGAACGCAAGGCCGCCATCACCATTCGTGATGACCGTGGCGAAATGGTCGCCCGTTATGGCGAGTTGAAGGGCGTCAACGTCACCGTGGCGGAATTACCGCCCAATTTGATCAACGCCGTTCTGGCCATCGAAGACCGCCGCTTCTATTACCACTTCGGTATCGACCCGATCGGCATGTTACGCGCCACCGCCCGCAACATTACAGCAGGCCGCGTTGTACAGGGTGGATCGACCATCACACAACAATTGGCCAAAAACCTGTTCCTGTCGCGCGAACGCACATACAAACGTAAAATTCAGGAAGCGATGCTGGCCGTGTGGCTGGAGCAGAAGCTGACCAAGGACGAAATCCTCAGCGCGTATCTGAACCGTGTTTACCTTGGCGCCGGTACGTTCGGGGTTGAAGCCGCGGCCCAGACCTATTTCAACAAATCCGCCCGTGAAATGAATTTGCGTGAATGCGCAACCATTGCCGGATTGTTAAAAGCCCCGTCGAAATATTCCCCGCACAGCAATCCGTCGCTGGCCCGCGAACGCGCCGACACGGTCATTATGGCCATGCGCGATGCCGGGTATTTGAGCGATTCCGAAAGCAAAGGCGCCACCGAACAAGCCCCAGCCCCGTTGCGCAAGCCCACGGGCGGCGACATCGTGCGGTATTACAGCGATTGGGTGATGAGCGATCTGGCCGATATGATCGGTACACCCAACACCGATTTGATCGTCGACACAACGCTGGATTCCGGCGTTCAACGCGCCGCAGAAGAAGCCCTGACCAAGGCCCTGCGCAACGATGAAGCCGCGGAAAAGAAAGTATCCCAAGGCGCGATCGTCGTGATGGATTATTCCGGTGCTGTTCTGGCCATGGTGGGTGGCACCGATTATGGCTTGAGCCAGTTTAACCGCGCCGTGCAATCATACCGCCAGCCGGGATCGTCGTTTAAGCCGATCGTCTATCTGACCGCGCTGGAAAATGGCATGAACCGCAATTCCATCGTGGTGGATGAACCGATCCGCACGGGCAAATACCGCCCAACCAATTTTAAGGGCGAATATTACGGTGAAATTCCGCTTTATGCGGCTTTGGCCTATTCCCTCAACACCATCGCCTATCAATTGACCAAGCATTTTGGCGTGGATTCGGTGATTGATATGGCCCGCCGTCTGGGGATCGAGGCACCACTGAACCGTGACCTCAGCCTGTCGCTGGGCAGCGCGGGCATTCCGCTCATTCAGATGGTGTCCGCCTATGCCACCATCGGCAATCAGGGCTCGCTGGTGCAGCCCTATGCCATTCGCCGCGTTCGCGATAAGGATGGCCGCCTGATTTACGAACGTTCCAACCGTATTGTGCGGGGCCGTTCGGTTGTTGACCCGCGCCTGACTCAGGAACTGGCGGGTATGATGACCGGCGTGCTGGAATTCGGCACGGGTCAGGGCGCAAAGGTGCCATACCCGGCGGCTGGTAAAACCGGCACGTCCCAGGATTTCCGCGATGCGTGGTTTATCGGTTTCACCGACACCTATATCGCCGGCGTCTGGGTTGGGAATGATGACAATTCCTCTATGAAGCGTGTAACGGGTGGGTCGTACCCGGCACGGATCTGGCGTGAAACCATTATGGGGGCCTATAACGCCCGTGGCGGTGGCGGATTTATGTCGTCGCTGTCCCCCGCTCCGGTCACGGAATTCGACCCTGATGCGGAACAAAATCAGGATGGTGCCTTTGGTGATTTGATCAGCAACCTGTTGTCGGCCCCGGCCACAAACGACCAACCGCGCACCGGAATTTTCAGCGGGTCCACGTACAAGGACACCCGCGCCGATGAAGAAGGCCGCAAAAGCGATTGGTCGTTTAACGATTAATCTCGCCCCCAGAATAGAAAATTCAGAATAGAAAATCCCCCGGCCGAACAGACCGGGGGATTTTTCCTTGGGGAGGAACCCGTGGAACTTTATGTCGGGAAGAATTCATTCACCGTTGCGAAATCCGTGCGGGATGCGCTGGCGAAACGGTCTTCGCCGATGTTGTTCCAGTGCGTTTGCAATTCGATAATGCTGTCCGGTGTGCTGGATGTATGGTCCCACGCGCTGCGTTGCTGGGTCCGGTCAGAAAATTCCAGGAAGGAATGCGGGAACGCCCGGCGCGGCGCGCGCAATCCCATATCCACCAGCGTTTTGGCGACCATGGCATCACCCACATCCATCATGTCGGCGGTGAACCCGATCGCAGCCAGAATTTTAATATCCATCCGGCTGTTCGGTACATCGCGCAGATGGCGCATGAAGCGCGCATAAATTTCCATTTCAAAGCGCGTATCCGGTTTGTCTTCCGGTGCGATACCGATATGCGGCGCGGGCGGGATTGGCAAAGCAATCCGGTCATTGGCCCGGGCCTGATTTTGCATGAACGGGTTGGGCGTGTTCGTCGTCATCATTCTGATGTCTGTCGTCATAAGTGCGCTCCTTCCTCTGATCGATATCACGTGCCGCTTTTTTAAATTTTCCGTTGCGTGCGGCTTCGTGTACTGCGCTGTTACCTCCACATTCGGCTGCAAACTTTAATGGAAGCTTAAGCGGAGCGGTTTCTTGCCAGAATCAGGCGTCTTCGTTGTGGATAACCGAGTTATCCACAAGGGGCGCATTCAAAACGATGTTTGAGAGCAGAGAATCGATTCGTTATCGCAGTGTTTTGATCGCGTTGCGCGCCAGTTCATCACACCGTTCATTTTCCGGGTGGCCGGAATGGCCGCGTACCCAGTGAAACTTCACATCATGGTTTTGCAAAACGGAATCCAGCCGTTTCCACAAATCCTGATTTTTAATGCGGGCGGGCCAGCCTTTGGCCTTCCACCCCGCCATCCATTCAGTGACGCCGCGCTTTAAATATTCACTGTCGGTATACAGGTCAACAACGACGCCGCGTTTCAGCGTTTCCAGCGCGGCAATCGCCGCCATCATTTCCATGCGGTTGTTGGTGGTATCGGCCTCGGCCCCGGACATTTCTTTTTCATGTCCATTCCAACGCAGAATAGCGCCCCAGCCGCCGGGCCCGGGATTCCCGCTGCACGCGCCATCGGTGTAGATTTCAACTTTTTTAGAGGGCGATGTACTCATTTTTCGGCGATATCGTGGTTTTGGTGCCAGCGCAGGATGTTTAAATACTCAACCGGGTCTTTCGGCGTCACAATCGCATCATGCGGATGGAACAGGAAATCGTTCAGCCGCGTCAGCATAATCCGCAACGCAGCCGCCCGGCCAAAGAATTGCATATACGCCTTTTCCGCTTTGGTCAATTTGCGGGCGCTTTCATACCCGGCAATAAACGCATCCCAACGCGAGGCCAGTAAATGCTGGCGCGAGTCAAAGCACCACGCATTGGCGGTCAGCATCAGGTCGTAGACGAAGAAATCCGTGCAGGAGAAATAGAAATCAATTACCCCCGACAATGTTCCGCGTTTAAAGAACACATTATCCGGGAACAAATCGGCATGGACCGTCCCGCGCGGCAGATCATCCGCGCCCGGCCATTCCTTTTCCAACTGGAAAATTTCGGTGGAGATGAAATGGGCCAGCCCCCGTTCCACATCATCCGCCCGCCCCGCCGTGCGCGCCGCCAGATCTTTCCACGCGGGCAGGCCCATTGAATTGTCGCGGGTTTGATCAAACTTCTGGCCCAACTTGTGCATCTTGCCCAGCAAAGCCCCGACCTCGCCACACGCAGCGGGATTGATCTTTCCGTGCGGCAGGGCCTCGCCATCCAGAAATGAAATAATCGCCGCCGGGCGGCCGCGCACATTGCGGATCATCGCGCCATCGGCATCACGCACGATATGCGGGCACGTAATGCCTTTGGTCGCCAGATAATCCGTCCATGCGAAAAAGAACGGCAAATTGACCGGATCAACACGTTTTTCAAACAGGGTCAGGATGTAATGCCCAGCGGTTGTGTGCAGGTGATAGTTGGTGTTTTCCACCCCCTGCTCAATCCCCTCCAGCTTCGTTACATCACCCAGTTCATAGTGGCTGAGTAATTCGCTGGCATCTGCAATGTCGATTTTTGTGTAAACGGCCATGATGGTTTTTTCAAAAAATGTGAATCATAAACGTGGGAAAGCATATCATTTTCCAATTGTTTCAACGCAACAATTCAACGCAATAAAAATTAATATACAAGAGTTTCAGTCCCTTGCCCGTATTCACTGGCCACGGGCTTGCCAGAGCGAAAACGGCCCCCTACAATCACCGCAAATATAAAAACAACGATACAGGGACTATCATGCAAGAATCGTCGCGTGACCAAAACTCCGCGCCGCCTTCGCCACAATCGCTTTCATCCGCTTGGGATAAAGTTGCTGAAGCAGCCGCACTGACCACTGCACTCGATTCCGTTCGCATCAATATTGCACGGCTGAACGATCCCTATCTGGGCGCGGTCGGGCTGGATTTCCTGCGCCGCATGACGCGGACTGCATGCGCGCATATTCCGGTGCAGGATTTATCCTGCATGGCAGCCTACCAATCATTCATCTACCCACCAAATCCGATGACAACGGGGTTTAACAACCATATCGCCTATGGCCCCAGTGCCCGCACCAATTCGCAACTGTTATTCAGCGCCCATATTCACGAAGGCCTGCATGCTTTGCAAAAGGCCTCCGCCCCCGCCCTGCACGCCAGCCCATATAACCCGATGACCCGCATCATCCTGTGCCCGCGCGATTGGGTGACGGCACAGGAACGGTGTGAACAGGACGCCTATGTGAAGCAGGCCTGGATGAACAGTCTGCTGGCCATGCATGATGCCAGCGTCTTTCACACATCACGGCCAGACCCGATGAATGTCAGCATGTTTGCATCCACCCGCCTGACATACGGGAATATCTTCGCCACACTGCATCAGGCGGCAAAAACGGTTATGAATCGCAACTTCTTCGTTCATACACCAGACAATGGCGAACCCGCGATCACGTTCGGCGATCATTACCACACGCTGGCCTTGGATAATTACAAACGGATTATTGAAGCCCGCGTGAAAAATGACGGGCACAATATCGTTTTCGTGCGAATGGACGCGGATGATATTCTGGCCATCGGCCATAGTTTTGGCCCCAATCCGTTTGCCCGAAAAAATCAAATGCAATGCGCGCAGGATTTTGCCCGCCCCAGCCGCCTGTCTTCGGACAATAAAGTGGCTTTGCGCGATTTGAATATGGATCTGGGGATCGTCGATGACCGCAGCCTGCCCACATTGCGCGAAGCGCTGGAATCCATCGGATTGAGCCGGGAGCAATTTCTGGCGCGGACCTATACCGGGTTTGCCGGATATCGCGGCATGATTACTCCGCCGCCAAAATCCCCGGCACCTTAAACACCACATTTTCCTGTGTGATGGTGACTTCTTCGACCGTCACGTCAAAACGTTGTTTGGCCGCAGCGATCACTTCCTCAACCAAAACCTCCGGTGCGGAGGCCCCGGCGGTCAGGCCCAGCGTATGAATATCATCATCCACCCATGCCCAATCAATATCGGCGGCGCGTTGGACCAGCATGGATTTTTTGCATCCGCCATTCGCGCCAACTTCGACCAGACGGTTGGAATTGGATGAATTGGGTGCGCCAATCACGATCAACGCATCGGCGCGCGTGGCAATCGCCTTCACCGCGCCCTGACGGTTGGTGGTGGCGTAGCAGATATCTTCCTTGTGCGGGCCTTCAATCGTCGGGAAGCGTTCTTTCAACGCGGCAACGATGTCCGCCGTATCGTCCACCGACAATGTCGTTTGCGTGCAGTACGCCAGATTATTTTCATCGCGCACCTGCAACGTCGTCACATCATCCAGCGTTTCCACCAGAACGACCGCGCCGCACGGCAATTGCCCCATCGTGCCGATCACTTCCGGGTGGCCGCGGTGGCCAATCAAAATCAACTGGCGGCCGTTTTTGAAATGACGTTCGGCTTCGCGGTGAACCTTGCTGACCAGCGGGCATGTCGCGTCGATATAAAACATTTCACGCGCGGCGGCATCCGCCGGAACCTGTTTCGGCACGCCGTGGGCGGAGAAGATGACCGGCTGTCCGTCATCGGGGATTTCGTCCAGCTCTTCGACAAACACCGCGCCCTTGGCCCGCAGATTATCGACCACGAATTTGTTATGGACGATTTCATGGCGGACATAGACCGGCGCGCCGTATTTGGTCAGCGCGCGTTCAACGATCTGGATGGCCCGGTCCACCCCGGCACAAAACCCCCGGGGGGCGGCCAAAAGGATGGTAAGGGGGCGCTTTTCTGCGGATTCTGTCTGGGTCATAAGGGTTTATATAGGAAATGGGGCCGATTTTGTCCATTCATTCTATGGTCATTCCCGGGGAAAACCCTGAATAATCCCGGGAAAGCCCCATTCATTTCTTGCCCGAATGGCCCCCAATTTCGTACAAGGGACAGGTTATCAAAAATAGATCGGGGAGATCCCACCATGACATTCAATGCCCGGACATTTGTCCTTCTGCTGGCCACCACCGCCGCCCTGGGTTTAAGCGCTTGCGAAACCATGGAAACCGCCGCCAATACGGTCAGCGATACCGTCGTGACCGGCGTGTCCGACCTGTCGACCAAAATCGCCAGCATTGATCTGGACGATCTGAACCCGTTCGCGACCGACCCGGCCGTGGCCGATGCCGCGAACGCCGCCGCCATCATGCCCGCCGCCGGTGGTGATGCATCCGTTCCGGTTGCCGGAACGATTGGTGGATGCCCGCACGTTCAACTGGTCACCGACCTGAAACAACTGCACCAGTTTACAAACCCGGACATGCCGAAAGCTGGTCAGGACGTATCCTCCGTTGCCATGAACATCGTCAGCCATAGCTGCACCACCGATGAAAAAGGCATGGTGATGGATATGGAAGTGGGCTTTAACGGGTCACTGGGCGCAAAGGGCCGTGGCACGAACAGTGAAAAGCCGAGCTTCTCCTATCCCTACTTCGTTGCGGTGACAAACGCACAAGGCTCCATTCTGGCCAAGGAAATCTTTGCTGCCACTTTGTCGTATGACAAAACCACGGACAAAATCAGCCAAAGCGAATCCATTCGTCAGGTGATGCCCGTTGGGGCCGATACCGGATCGTACCGCGTTCTGGTTGGCTTCCAACTGAGCCCGCAGGAATTGTCCTATAACCGCACCTTGCCGCCGTCGGCTGATGCCGTTGCGAACGTGGAACCGGCTGCTGGTGAAACCGCTCCGGCTGCGATCGAACCGCCGACATTCATGAGCTACAAAACCTCCGGCCCGGCCGCGAATGACAACAGCGATGCCCCGGTGACATTGACGCCGAAGGAATACGCGGAGTAAGCGTTGAATTCAGAACGAATAAAAAGGCCGGGTTTTACCCGGCCTTTATTTTTGCCTTCACACCGCGCACCGCACCGGATAATTGCCGCCGAATCGTATACAGCCCCAGCAGGATGCCCGCCCGCCACGACACGCTGCGCCCACGCGCATGCATAACGGCGTATGTTTCCATGATGCCGAAATACACATGATACGGCGTTGTGCCCGGCATATAATCCACCGCCGCGCTCAAATCGCGGTGCAGCCATTCAACCCAGAACCCACGCTCGCTCATATAATGTTCGCGGAAAACGCTGACCATCTTGGCCATACGGTTTTTCAACGGTGTTTTATCAATCTCCGGCACGACATCCAGCATCAGGGCATTGGCCTTCAGCGCCTCGGTAAACGGCCACAGCCGTTTGCTGTCGGTCAGCACTTCGCCATCGGGCGATAACACATCATAAATGCCGCCATGCACGTAATCCCACCCATGGGCGTTGGCCCAACTGAGCAGTTCGGCACACAGATCATCGTGCATGGAATCATAACCGCGCAGATAGGCGTGTTTTTTCAACAACCACACCCATTCACAATAATGGCCGGGTTCAACCTTGTTTCCATCTTGAGGATCAGGCTTCAACGTGTCGGTGAAAAATTCACACAATTGCCCAAAATCGCGAATGTAAAAATAATGATGGAACAAATCGACCATGCGATCCGCCATCACGGCAAAACCGCGGTCGCCCCATGTGTCTTCAGCAAATAAGCACGCCTCCAACAAATGCATATGCGGGTTTTGGCGGCGCTGGCGCGGAATGGGTTTTAACTGTTCATCAATCGCTTCGACATAGCCGGGCAACCCGGGCATGACGAAATGCGTTTCGATAAATTTCAGCAGATCAAGCGCGTGGGTATGCGCACGATCATCATGCGTGGCCGCGTAATAATGCGCCATGGAAAATATAACGAATGACAACGCATACAGATCATACGTCCCATCAACCGGGTGGCCATCATCATCAACGCTGAACCGCCACCCGCCCGTTTCCGGGACATAGAACGTCGCCAGCATATGATCGAAATGTTTTTTCAAATCGGGTTTAAACGCCCCGCGCGTGTGGGCCGACGCATGCGCATACATGGCCAGTTGACGGCAATGGGTCAGCAGACGGCGCGGTTGCCCCATGCGCGGTACAAATTGATCACCCAGCCGTTCATAAAACCCGCCATTGTTGGGATCGCAAAAGGCGCCGTACCATTTCGGCACCCAGCGTTGCAGCAAGGTTTGCGCCAGAAAATCCACGGTCGTGTGTGTGCTGTAATTCATGGCTCTTGTCCCCTGCTCCGGGTTCTGTACAATTCCCATCACTGATGGGGATGATAGACCGAAAATGCACAATTTGACCATATACAAAGCCCAAGCCGGATTGCGCCATAACACCGGCCCCGACCACCCGGAACGGATTGAACGGTTACAGGCGATTTTCGATCTGCTGACAGAATCCCCGTTTGATGCCATGCCGCAGATCAACGCCGATCCGGCCAGTTTTAAACAAATCACCCGCGCCCACCCCGAATCCTATGTCATGCGGGTTGAGGATGCGATTCCTGATCGTGGGCTGGTGCATCTGGATGCCGATACCGTCATCTCCCCCGCGTCCATCGATGCCGCGTTTGAAGCGGCGGGTGCGGCCTGCACCGCCGCGCGCGATGTGATGAATGGCACCACGCGCCGTGCATTCTGTGCCGCCCGCCCACCGGGGCACCACGCGGAACCCACGCATGCGATGGGGTTCTGTCTGTTCAACAACATCTTTCTCGCCGCGCTGGAAGCCCAACAACACGGCGCGAAACGCGTTGCCATTATTGATTTCGACGTGCATCACGGCAACGGCAGCGAAGTGATGGCGCGCAAGCATGACAATGTTTTGTTTATTTCAATGCATCAGGACAGCCTGTTCCCCGATGGACGCGGCGATGCCGCCGACCAGACGCCCGACCGCGTTATCAATGTGCCGTTACAGGCCGGGTCCGGAACGCATGAATATCGCACGGCCATGACGGGCACGGTGATTCCCGCGCTGGAATCCTACAAGCCCGACCTCATCCTGATCTCCGCCGGGTTTGATGCCCACCGCGACGACCCGTTGGGTGGGATGATGTTGCTGGATTCGGACTATGGCTGGATCACCCGCGATCTGTGCGATGCGGCGGACCGGCTTTGCAATGGACGGGTTATTGCGGTGATGGAGGGCGGATATAACCTCGACGCCCTGAAAACAGCGGCCAGAGCCCATCTGCTGGCCCTGGCCGATCTTTAAGTCTATCCGCCTGCGTCACCCCGGCGAAGGCCGGGGTCTTCCCGCCATAACGGAAAAAGATCCCGGCTTTCGCCGGGATGACGTGTTTGGGATGGTTAAGATATTGATTTAAATCGTTTTATGGTTCTGGGACCGGGTCCGGGGGCGTTGCGCCATGATCAGGTTCACATCATGAACATGCTGGCTCTTGCGCCCGTTGCGTACGCTCAGGGCCAGAAAATCCAGCTCTTTCAGCGGATCACGGCGGTTGCGATCTGTTGTGTTTTGTTGTGATTCCATGGACTTAGCCTCCCTAATGCGTCGATTATTCGTTATTATGTCTATCTTTATTGTGCCATAGGATGACCCCATTCAGCCCTGCAAAGATATCAACCCTCAAACGCGCCGTTTTCATGCTTAAGCCTTGAGGAATCGGGGGCTCTGGCCTACACTCCACGCGCAAAATCCATACGAAAACAAAAGGGTAACCATGACTTCGGTTGAAAGTCTGAGCTTCGAAGAAGCCTTGAGCGCGCTGGAAGGCATTGTCCGTGATCTGGAAACGGGCAAGGCCCCGCTGGAAGATTCCATCACCGCCTATGAACGTGGCGTCGCCCTGAAGCAGCATTGCGAAAAGAAGCTGCGCGAAGCGCAATCGAAGATCGAAAAAATCACACTGGGCGCCGACGGCAAACCCGCCGCCAGCGCGCACGAACTGTAAGCCCAACACCGCTCAAAGCTTTGACACAGGAGTAAATTCAGATGGCCCCATCACCACGCGACGCCGCCCCCGGACTTCAGGAACAGATGAATGAAGTATCCGAAGCCGTAAACAAAACGGTTCTGCGGCTGCTGCCTGAATCCGACCTGCCGGAAGCCCCGCTGTTCGAAGCCATGCGTTACGGCACGTTGAACGGCGGTAAACGTTTGCGCCCGTTCATGCTGATGCAATCGGCGAAATTGTTCGGTGTTGATATGGCCCGCGCCCGCCGCGCCGCCGCCGCCGTTGAATTCGTTCACGCCTACTCTCTGGTGCATGACGATTTGCCAGCCATGGACAACGCCGATTTGCGCCGTGGCAAACCATCGACGCACAAGGCTTATGACGAAGCCACCGCCATTCTGGCTGGTGATGCTTTGCTGACGCTGGCGTTTGAAGTTTTGAGCGATGTTGAAACGCACGAAGATCCGCGCGTTCGTGTTGAGCTGGTCAATCTGCTGGCCAAGGCCTCTGGCCCGCACGGTCTGTGCGGCGGCCAGATGCTGGACTTGATTGGTGAGAAACAGGAATTCGACCTGGGCACGATCAGCCGCCTGCAACGGATGAAAACTGGCAAGCTGATGGCATTTGCCTGCGAAGCCGGTGCCGTTCTGGGTAAAGCCAGCGAACCGATGCGTAAAGCGCTGTGCAACTACGCCTATGACCTCGGCCTCGCCTTCCAAGTGACGGACGATATTCTGGACGTTGAATCCAGCCCGGAAGCCATGGGCAAGGATACGGGCAAGGACGCACAAGCCGGTAAATCGACCTTCGTTTCCACGATGGGTAAAGACCAAGCCCGCGCCCGCGCCCAGATGCTGGTGGAACAATCCAAACGCCATTTGCACATTTTCGAAAATGGCCGTGCCGATACGCTGAAAGAACTGGCTGACTACGTCCTGCAACGCCGGGCGTAATTGTACCCCGTCACCCCGGCGCAGGCCGGGGTCCATACGGTCCACCCCATGGATACCGGCCTGCGCCGGTATGACGCGGTTTTATATATAACTGATATGGACCAACTTGTATGACACACTCTAACAACACGCACGCACCGCAGGATCCTATGGATTCCCACCTTCGCGGGAATGACACGCGGGGGCTCGGGGATAATTCCAGCAATACATTGCTGAACAACGTTGTCGTGCCCGATGATCTACGCGATTTCACCGACGACCAGTTGAAACAACTGGCCGAGGAAGTGCGCGGCGAGATGATTGATGCCGTATCCCACACGGGCGGCCATCTGGGTGCGGGATTGGGCGTTGTGGAATTAACCGTGGCCATCCACGCAGTATTCAACACGCCAGATGACCGTTTGATCTGGGACGTTGGGCACCAATGCTATCCGCATAAAATCCTGACCGGGCGGCGCGACCGTATTCGCACGCTGCGTCAGGGCGGTGGGCTGTCTGGTTTCACCAAACGGTCCGAATCCGAATATGATCCGTTCGGCGCGGCGCACAGCTCGACCTCGATCTCCGCTGGCCTTGGCATGGCCGTGGCGCGGGACCAACTGGGCAAAGACAATCATGTGATTTGCGTGATTGGTGATGGGTCCATGACCGCAGGCATGGCGTATGAAGCCATGAACAACGCGGGTGATGCGAAAAGCCGTTTAATCGTCATCCTGAACGACAACGACATGTCGATTGCCCCGCCCGTTGGCGCCCTGAGCAAACATTTGACCCGTCTTGTATCATCCAAGCGTTATATGCAGGCGCGTGAAACGGGTAAGAAGGTCACCGAAATACTTCCGCCGCCTCTTCGCCACGCCGTCAAACGCGCCGAAGAATCCGCGCGCACCGCCATGGGCACCGGATCGTTGTTTGAAGAAATGGGCTTTTACTATATCGGCCCGGTCGACGGCCATAATCTCGACCAATTGCTGCCCATCCTGCGCAATCTGCGCGATGGCGCGCATGATGGCCCGGTGTTGATCCACGCCATCACGAAAAAGGGCAAGGGCTATGCCCCCGCCGAGTCCTCCGCCGACAAAATGCACGGCGTTGTGAAATTCGATGTTGTCACGGGAACGCAGCATAAATCAAAACCATCCGCCCCTGCTTATACCAAAGTCTTCGCCCAGAGCCTGATCGAAGAGGCCCGCAACGATTCCCGTATCGTAGCCATTACGGGCGCGATGCCATCTGGAACGGGATTGGATTTATTCGAACGTGAATTCCCGGATCGCATGTTTGATGTTGGCATTGCCGAACAACACGCCGTCACCTTCGCCGCCGGTATGGCGACGGAAGGATTAAAACCATTCTGCACCATTTATTCCACCTTCCTGCAACGCGCATACGATCAGGTTGTGCATGATGTGTGCATTCAAAATCTGCCCGTGCGCTTTGCCATGGACCGTGCGGGCCTTGTCGGTGCCGATGGGTCCACCCATGCGGGCGCGTTTGATGTGGCGTATCTCGGCTGCCTGCCCAATATGGTGTTGATGGCCGCTGGTGATGAAGTGGAATTGATGCATATGGTGGCCACCATGGCCGCATATGATGTGGGGCCGATTGGCCTGCGTTATCCGCGCGGTGAAGGCATGGGCCTCGACCTGCCCGCCCGTGGCACCGTTCTTGAAATCGGCAAGGGCCGCATTGTGCGTGAAGGAACCGATGTCGCCATCCTGTCATACGGCACACGTCTGGCCGAATCCTTGAAGGCCGCGGACATGCTGGCCGCAAAAGGCATCAGCGTCACGGTGGCTGACGCTCGGTTCGCCAAACCGCTGGACACCGATTTGATCACGCAACTGGCCAACCATCACGGTAAGTTGATCACGATTGAAGAAGGATCGATTGGCGGGTTTGGGTCCTACACGCTGGAATACATGAATGATGCCGGATTGCTGGATGGGCGCTGCCGCGTGAAAACCATGCATTTGCCGGATTTGTTCCAGGATCAGGACAGCCCCGAAAAGCAATATGACGAAGCCGGTTTGAATGCGCAGCAGATCATCCGTACGATTGAAGCGTTAAAATAATGAGCTTAAAAAAACCCACCATTGTCCTGTTTGATATGGATGGCACCACGGTGCGCCATTTGAACCCGGCCCTGCTCGGCGTGCTGGAGCGGATGGACGATGGTGCGCATAAAATTGCGGCGTTCTTTTCGCGCGTGGCCAAACGTAAAATCAATGCGCCTCCGCTGGTCGGGTTTCAGGATGGGAAGCGGAAAAAATTACTGGTCCACCGCGCCATCCACAAAATCCGCCGCAAGGAAGTGGACGAAATCGTCGAACCATGCCCCGGCATTTACGACATTCTCAACCTGCTGAAATCCAATCACATCCCGATCGGTTTGATCAGCAACGGGTTGGGCAAGGGATACGGCCACGACATTTTAAAGACGTTCGATCTGGAACATTATTACGACGTGACCGTGTTCCGCGAAGATATCCGCCGGTCCAAACCATACCCGGACCCGATTTTGCAGGCGATTGAGCAATTGCCCCGCAAACCGGATGCCAATGACGTGATCTGGTATTTCGGTGATCGGCGTAAAGATGTTCTGGCCGCACTGGCCGCACGTGATTATCTACCCTGCCCCATTTTGCCCTTTGCCTATAACCTGAACGCCGCCATGTCCATTCTGGAACATAATATCGGCGTCGATCACATCATCATGGCCTGGCCGGATTTGCATGTCCGGCTGGAACAGATGTTCAAATAATCATTTCCAGCGATTTAATCCCGCATCATACACGGCCACGCCACCCGGCATCGTTGATGTCGCAGTCAAATCATTCCATGTTTTCATCATGGCATTGATGGAATCCGGCATGCGGGCCTCAATCCCCAATTGCTTCATCAGGTCATATAATGGGCCAGAATTTTCCGGCAGCCGGACAATCCGCACATCGTGGCGTGTCCCCGCGCCAATATCCTTGGCCGCGTAATCCAGCGCATCATTCAGACCGCCCAGCGAATCCACCAACCCGATTTTATGGGCTTGGCGTCCGGTCCAGACGCGGCCACGGGCCACGTCCTCCACCTGTTCCGGCGTCATGTTGCGTCCCTCGGCCACACGTTTGATAAACGTGGCATAGATCCGATCGGTCATGGCGTTCATGCGTTCGGTTCCAGATTCATCGAAGCCCTTATTAAACGACCACATATCGGCATTTTCGCCAACCGATACGCCGTCCCAATTCACGCCCAGCTTCGTCCACAAACCGCTTAAGTCAAATTTCCCAGCAATGACACCGATGGACCCGGTCATAGTGGTGGGCATGGCGAAGATATGGCTGGCATCGGTTGCTATCCAATATCCACCGGACCCGGCAACACTGCCCATCGACACGATCACGGGCTTGCCCTTTTCACGGGCATATGATGTTGCATGACGAATGGTTTCGGATGCGGACGGTGAACCGCCGGGGCTGTTGATGCGCAGAACGATGGCCGCGATGTTCTCATCCTTCGCCGCCTTACGGATGGCGGCGGAAATATCTTCGGCCCCAGCGATTTTGTCGCTGAACAACCCACCGGATTCACCCGTTCCCGGCACAATCATGTCGGATACATTGACCAAGGCCACGGACGGGTGTTTCTTGTCCTTCTCACCCGGTTTTTTAGCCATCAAGGCCTGTAAATATTCATGCCCGCGCGCATCGCGGTAATCTTCCAAAACGACGGAGGGCATGGATTTTTCGTCTTCGGTGTTGAGTTTTTTACGCAAGGCCTTCATGGCCTCGTCCCCGAAACCGAGATGATCCACAAACCCTTTGGACACGGATTCTTCATCCGTCAACACGCCCAGATCAATGGCGGCCATAACATCATCACGTGTCATCTTGCGGTCGGCGGCCACATCGTCCAGCAACTGGTCCATAATATCGGCCAGCATCGAGGCATTCATTTCCGCACTCGCCTCGCTCATCGAATCCGATGTCACACCTTCGAACGCGTTTTTATATTCCTTGCGCTGGAAATACGCCCCCTTCACGCCAATTTTTTCCAAGGCACTGCGGATGTAGGGGGATTCTGTATCAATGCCTGTCAGAAAAATCATCCCGACCGGCTGCATCCAGATTTCATCAAAAGCAGAGGCCAGATAATAGGCCGTAAAATTCGCCGAAGCATCCGCGAAAGACGGACTGAACACGATGGTCGGGCGACCGCTGGCCCGGAATTTTGCAATCGCACCGCGCAATTCCTGCACCGCTGGCATCGGGAACCCGCCGCCATCAATCGATACCGCCAGCGCCTTGACCCGCTTGTCATTGACCGAACGCTCAATGGCGTCAATCATGGCGTAGGTATCCATCGGCTCCGGCAACAGGCTGCGCGGAATTAAACCGCCGGTCGGGTTTTCATCTTCACTCAAACCTTCATCCAACGTCAGGCTGAGGATAAATTGTTCCGGCAGAACGATTTTCTTTTCCTCGTGCGCAAAGGAAAACACCAGAATATTCACAAAGGCCGAAAACAGGATCAACGCACCAATAACGGTGCAGGTCTTGCGCAACGCACGGCCCATGCCACCCCAGACGCGCCCCAGAAAAGACCGCCGTTTGGGCGTGACTGTTGCCTGTGGTACGGCGCGGGAAAATAACGGTTGTTTGCGGATCATGGTTTTGTTCCTGATTTAAAAAGAAGGCTTATAGGTTTTGGGCCTTGTGGCGCAGCCAATGATCGGCCAGAACGCAGGCCACCATGGCCTCGACCACCGGCGCACCGCGCAGACCCACACATGGATCATGCCGCCCCTTGGTGACGATATCGGTTTCGTTCCCATGCACGTCGATGGTTTGTTTTGGCGTTAAAATCGAGCTGGTCGGCTTAAACGCAACGCGAGCCACAACATCCTGCCCGGTCGATATACCACCCAGAATGCCGCCCGCATGATTGGACAGGAAGATTGGGTTGCCGTCTGCACCAATGCGAATGTCGTCGGCATTTTCTTCGCCGCCCAATGTGACGCAATCGAACCCAGCGCCAATTTCAACGCCCTTCACCGCGTTGATCGACATCAATGCCTTGGCCAGATCGGCGTCCAGCTTGTCATACACGGGCGCGCCCAGACCGGCGGGAACGCCACTGGCGACCACTTCAACAATGGCCCCAACGCTGGACCCGGCCTTGCGGCGGACATCCAGAAACTCTTCCCACACCGGAACGATATCCGCATCCACTGTAAAAAACGGATTGTCGTGCAGAATGTCCCAATTCCAATTGTCGCGATTGATTTTATGCGGCCCCACCTGCACCACGGCGGCGCGAATGGTCACGCCCGGTAAAATTTTGCGGGCGATCGCCCCCGCCGCAACACGCATCGCCGTTTCACGCGCCGATGACCGACCACCGCCACGATAATCGCGAATGCCGTATTTTTTCTGGTATGTGAAATCGGCATGGCCGGGGCGGAATTTGTCTTTGATGTCCGTATAATCTTTCGACTTGGCATCATTGTTTTCGATGATCAGGGAAAGCGGCGTTCCGGTTGTCTGCCCCTCGAACACGCCGGAGAGGATTTTAACTTCGTCCGCTTCCTGACGCTGCGTGGTGAATTTTGATTGGCCCGGCTTGCGGCGATCGAGGAAGGGTTGAATGTCCGCTTCGCTCAATTCAATGCGCGGCGGTACGCCGTCCACAACGCACCCGATGGCCGGCCCGTGGCTTTCACCCCAGCTTTGATATTGGAATAATGTTCCGAACCGATTGCCTGACATGCCTGCTTAAACCACAAAAAATTAACGCCGCGGGACGACGTCTATTGTCATCCACGCGGCGTTTTGAATCAACAGGTCAAAAAGACGATTATGCGGCCTTTTCTTCACCCTTCTGGGCGATGGATTGCAGTAATTCGGCGGTTCCGGCGGCGTTATCCACCCCGGCCATACCGATAATGTTGTAACCGGAATCGACATACATGATTTCCCCGGTCACACCGCTGCCCAGATCGGACAGCAGGAACAGGCCCGAACGGCCCACATCTTCGATCGTTACGTTCCGGCGCAACGGCGCGTTCAGCTCATTCCATTTCAGGATGAAACGGAAATCACCGATGCCGCTAGCGGCCAGTGTCTTGATCGGTCCGGCGGAAATGGCATTCACACGAATGTCACGCGGGCCCAGATCAGCGGCCAGATACCGGACGGATGATTCCAGCGCGGCCTTGGCCACACCCATCACGTTATAATGCGGCATCACACGTTCCGCCCCGTAATAAGACAGGGTCAGCAGGCTGCCGCCTGCGTTCATCATGGCGGCGGCGCGTTGTGCCACAGCGGTAAAGGAGTAAACGGAAATATCCATCGTGCGCTGGAAATTCGCGCGCGTGGTGTTCATATATAAACCGTCCAGTTCATTTTTGTCAGAAAACGCAACGGCGTGAACGACGAAATCAATGCTGCCCCATTCTTGTTTCAGCGCATCGAACGTGGCATCCAGCGCCGCATCATCCGTTACATCGCACGGCAAAACCAGTTTGGACCCGACAGAGTCAGCCAGCGGGCGCACGCGCTTTTCCAACGCGTCCCCTTGATAGGTGAATGCGAGTTCCGCACCCTGACGCGCGACTTCTTGTGCAATGCCCCATGCGATGGACCGGTCATTGGCCACACCCATGATCAGTCCGCGTTTGCCTTGCATAAAATTGGACATCTGATCCGCCTGATTATATTACGTAAATTGCTAATTGGGTTCCTCCGCATCCTACACAAATATGTAGCCTCGTCCAGTGGTTTAAGCCCCCTTCACCCACCCGTATAGCGTCGGTTTCTGCCCTTTTTAGGCCCCTGTTCCCCGCCCTTGAGGTTTCATTAACCCCGGAATGATAGGTTAAGGCTGTAATTTGCCAGTCTTTTGAGGGGATTACGGAATTTAACCATGGCCATCCCGAGTGACCTCGTCGAACAAATCTGCCATAGCGTGGCGCGCCAGGTGCGTGACCACGACCGTACGATTCACCTGACTTTTCTGGCCCACCGTAACGGCCAAAGGCTGGAGGCGCTGAGCAGCGCATCGCAGGAACTGCTGACCCACCCCGCCGGGGAGGCCGCGATCCGCATGCTGAAAACCGGACAGGACGATGAACGCTCGTCCTTCCTTGGTCTGGGCGTATGGCGTGAAAATCTGTTCGGCGGGCTGGCCAGTCAGGACAATATTCTGGCGTTGGTCACCTTTAATATGGATGAAGTCGATAACGCCCACGCCGCGCGGGCGCTGGCCTGGCATCTGGCCTGGTTTGCGCTGCGCATGACGGATTTGCGCAACAACCCCGATTATGAAACGGATTTCCGTGGCGGCATTTTGCTGCCCGATGCGAATGATACAAACAATCCCGCCACATGTATGCGCGCCGATGTGTTCAGCGGCATCATGGGACGCATCAATGGCGATAAAGACGCCATTGAACAACTGGCGCATGACCGCGCCATGGCCGCCTTGCAACGCCGCCCCGGTGCCACGCCAGAACAATATCCCTTCCCGCTGGCGATGGAAGCGACCGAATACGCCTATGCCGAAATGATGCGCCGCCCCCCGGCGCGTAAAAAACAAATCGACACGGCCATGAAAATTGCCGAACAAATCGGCCTGACCTATGACGGCGTGTCGCTGAACCAATGGATTTATTTCTGCCAACCCGCGCAGGATATGGCCTGGCGCGGTGAACCCCGCGACATCATCCTGTCCGCCGCTGTGAACACCAGCTACGATACGTTCATTCGCGCCACAGGCTTTCTGGTGTCGGAATTGACGCATATTCAGCCCGCGTCCATCCACGCCATTCACGATATTCACAGCCCGTTTGCCGAGGATAAATACAGCCAGCGTTTGCACGAACGCATGGTCGACCGGGTCATCCACGACGTCATCGAGATTGGCATGGGATCACGCAACAGCACAGCGTTCCGCGAAGCCGCCAACCGCCAGAATGAAGGATTGATTGACGGTCACATCGCCGGGTGGTGCGCCGCCGCCCTGCAAGCCGCAGGCCGCGCGTTTGAGGCCGCCTTGGCCAATGGCAGCAAAACACCGGACGAGGCCGCCCGCCGCGAATTCGAAGGCACCCGCCATAAAACAACATGGGAATCATTACGCACCATTGGCGAAAACATCATGGAAAAATATCGTCAGGGACAAATCGTCACCTTCAGCGATATTCTGGATTTTTGCGAAGACACCCCAGCTCTGGCCAGCGTTTCCAGCGCGGTTGCCATGACGATGAAAGACCCCGCCTATGTTCGAAAACTTCAGGCCGCCAATGATTTGAATATCATCCCGGCCGAGGCTCGCCCGACCCCATCCATGGCACCGCGCACGCCGACAACACCAGCCGTGACACCGCGCGCGCCCGGTCTTGGTGGTGGATCATCCTCCGCCCGCCCGCCGCAAACACCACCGCCCGCGCAATGGCCGGATGACGACACGACGACCACCCAATAAAAAAGGCCGCCCTTCCGAGCGGCCTTTTAAAATTCCATGCGGAGAAATTAGTTGATGATTTCCCAATCGCCGTTCGGTTTTTGGCACGCCGTGCCATAACCGGTTTCCTTGCGGCCACCAACATTGATGGTTTGTTGGTATTCGCGGCAGTAACGGTTGCTGTCGCTGTAACCATCGCGGGTTGCGGTGTACGTACCGGAATTGCCCGATTGCGGGTTGTTCCAGTTGATCGTTTCACCAACCTTGGAGGTCATTGCGCTGTTTTGTGCCTGTTGGGCATAGGCCATGTCGGCCTTGTCCAGCGATGCACCGATTTCGCTGCCCAGCAGACCGCCGAGCAAAACGCCAGCCCCCGTGGCCCACAAACGGCCGGAACCGCTGCCCACTTGAGAACCAGCCAGACCGCCAGCCAACGCGCCGAGGCCCGTGCCCCAGGTTTGTTTCTGACCGCCCGTGGTCTGGCAACCGGCCAAACCGAGAGCCGCAACCGCCATCAGTGTCAAAATCATGTTCTTCATATCGTTCTCAAGTCCTTTTCCTGATTGAACTTGGAGCCACAGCCCCCTATTTATGATGTGACTCTATGTGTTAAATGAAGCAAAAAAAAGACCCTGTTTGGGGTGGTTGCACAAAATATGGACACATTTGATAATCTGGAAAACGCCAATCAGGCCCCCGCCGATCCATTTGTCCTGTTTTCCAACTGGATGGCACAGGCCGAAGCGAGCGAACCAAACGACCCGAACGCGATGGCGCTGGCCACCGTGGACGGTGATGGTATGCCTTCGGTGCGGATGGTGTTGTTGAAAGATTACGACGAACACGGCTTCGTGTTCTATACCAATGGACAGAGCCGCAAGGGCGACGCCCTGACCGCTCACCCGGTTGCGGGATTTTGCATTCACTGGAAATCACTGCGCCGCCAGATCCGGGCCGAAGGCCGGGTGGAGCGCGTCAGCGATGCCGAATCCGACGATTATTTCCGCAGCCGATCGCGCGAAAGCCAATTGGCCGCCGCCGCATCCGACCAATCGCGCCCGCTGGATCATTACAGCGCGCTGGAAACGCGGGTGAAAACGCTGGAAGAATTGTATGACGGAACAACGGATATTCCGCGCCCCGCACATTGGGGCGGATACCGGATCATTCCGACCCGCATTGAATTTTGGCAGGACGGCCCCCACCGCATGCATCACCGCGTGGTTTATACGCGCGATTGTGCCAATGGGAACTGGGGCTGGACCCGGTCCATGCTGTATCCGTAACCCCATCAAGCCGTCATCCCGGCGTAGGCCGGGATCTTCTGGCCATAACGGAAAAAGATCCCGGCCTACGCCGGGATGACGATAGACAAAGAGGCAAAGTAAAAGATGACAAACGAAACAATGAATTTTGGCGCCGATGTATCCCGCTTGCTGGATATCGTGGCCCATGCGCTGTATTCCAACCGCGATGTGTTCCTGCGCGAACTGGTGTCCAACGCAGCGGATGCGTGTGATCGCCTGCGGTATGAATCCATTCGCGACCCGTCATTGGCCAGCGGCGATACGGTTTTCAAGATCAACGTGTTCAAGGATACGGGGTATCGCTGCCTGCATGTCCAAGATAACGGCATCGGTATGTCGCGGCAGGACATGATCGACAATCTGGGCACCATCGCAAAATCCGGCACCCGCGCCATGATGGAACAAATTAAATCCAGCGCAGGCGAAGAGCAGGACCGCCTGTCCTTAATCGGCCAGTTTGGCGTTGGCTTCTACGCCAGCTTCATGGTCGCGCATAAGGTCGAGGTGATCAGCCGCCGCGCCGGAACATCCGAAACCCACCATTGGGAATCCGATGGCCGCACGGGCTTCACCGTTCGCGAAGCGACGGCAGACGAAGCCAAAAAATTATCCAGCGGGCGCGGCACATTGATCATCCTGCACGTCAATGACGATGCCAGCGATTTCCTGATCGATGAAAAATTGAAACAGGTTATTCAAATCTGGTCCGATCATATCAGCGTGCCCGTTTACCTGTCCGATCCGGCTAAAACGGAAATTGACGAAAAACCCGTCAATGCGGGCTCCGCCCTGTGGATGCGGTCGAAGCAGGACATCACCACCGAACAATACGAAGAATTTTACCGCCATATCAGCCACGGGCTGGATGAACCCGTCCTGACCAGCCACTGGCGCGCGGAAGGGAAAATTGAATATACCGCCCTGCTTTACATTCCTACACTGCGTCCGTGGGATATGTATGACCCGGGCCGTAAAACAGCCGTGCGCCTGTACGTCAAACGCGTCTTTATCAGCGACACGATGGATGGGTTGATGTATCCGTGGATGCGGTTCGTGCGCGGCGTGATCGACAGCGAAGATTTGCCGCTGAACATCAGCCGTGAAATGCTGCAAATGAACCCGGTCATCGCCAAGATCCGCAGCGGCGTGGCCAAGCGTGTTTTGTCAGACTTGAACAAATTGTCCGAAGATGATCCGGCGGCGTTCAAAACCTTCTGGGGTCAATTCGGCCCGGTTTTGAAGGAAGGGCTCTATGACGCCGTTGAACACCGCGAAGGCTTGTTCAAAATCGCGCGGTTCTTCTCCACCCATCAGGAGGATACGCTGACCTCCCTGTCCGATTATGTATCGCGGATGAAGGATGGACAGGATTCCATCTATTACATCACCGGAGAAAATCTGGAGATGCTCAAAAACAGCCCGCAGATCGAGGGCTTCAAGGCCCGCGGCATCGAAGTGTTGTTGATGACCGATACGATCGACGATTTCTGGCTGCAGCAAATCCATGATTTTGATGGCAAGCCGTTTAAATCGGTGACCAAGGGGTCTATCGACCTATCAAAATTCGAAAAACAGAACACCGCGGACGATAAAAAACCGGAATCCGAACATCGGGACACGACACCGCTGCTCGCCTCGCTCAAAGACCTGCTGAAAGACGAAGTGGGTGATGTGCGGATTTCATCACGCCTGACGGATTCCCCCGTCTGTCTGGTCGCAGCCGAAGGCGATGTGGACATGCACATGGAACGCGTCCTGAAAATTCACCAGAAATATGACGCGCAATCCAAACGCATTCTGGAAGTGAACGAAGATCACCCGCTGATCCAACGCCTCAGCACATTGGCCCAGAACGCCGGAACCGACAGCCCGGATTTGCACGATGCGGCCCATTTATTGCTGGATCAGGCCCGCATTATCCAAGGCGAACCCATCCCCGACCCCGCCAACTTCGCCCGCCGCATGGCGCGGTTTATGGAGCGCGGGTTGGCGGCGTAATCGCCCCTCATCCGTCATCCCGGCGCAGGCCGGGATCTTCCAGCCTTAAGGGATGAAGACCCCGGCCTGCGCCGGGGTGACGAAGAATGTGACGGGGGATAACAACAAAAAACACGGACCGCAATGATCCGTGTTTATCCGTGTCCATCTGTAGTTTTTAAAAACCCTACAGCATACCCTGATAATGGCGCCCCACCATGTCTTCCACTTCCTCTTCCGAGAAATCGAAGTTCTGGCCAATCTCTTCGATGATCGCCTGACGCAGCAACGCGGCCAGATCGTCGCCCGTTTCGCACCACAGATCCAACAGGGCGCGGCGATAGACGATCATGGTGTCTTCTTCGTCTGTGCTTTTCTTCGTCACGCCGGGCGAAATTTCCGCACCGCTGCGATACAGGACCAGAAGTTCATACGGGTCTTCCAGTTCCAGTTCCTGCTCCACCACAGAATCCGGGAACTCTTCAACCACGATTCCCATGTCCTCACAGAACCCGACCAGCTCCTCCGGAACGGTGTCCAGCACTTCGCGTGCCATGACCCCCAGATCATCCGTGGAGGGCGGAACGGAAAAACTCATAATAATCTGCTTCCGGTCCATGACCTTGACCCCATTGAAAAACCGTGATGACTTTGACGAACGCTAGTTTAACCATTCCGGGGAAAAGAACAATGGCCCAAACGAAAATGACACGCGACGCTGTTTCAGCCGAATTACAGGGGTTGGACGGCTGGGTTCTGGCAACGGACAAGGATGCCCTGCACAAATCCTTCCGCTTTGCCGATTTCAACGAAGCATGGGGGTTTATGGCCCGCTGCGCACTTCTGGCCGAAAAAATGAATCACCACCCCGAATGGTTCAACGTGTGGAACCGCGTGGATGTGACGTTAAACACCCATGATGCAGGCGGTGTCACCGCGCTGGACATCAAAATGGCGACGGCCATGAATGGTTATGCGAAAACGCTGAATACCTAAATCCACCAACCACCGTCATCCCGGCGAAAGCCGGGATCTTCCAGCCATAATGGACGAAGACCCCGGCTTTCGCCGGGGTGACGCAAATTTTTCTAAACCGCATTCGTCGTTAATTGCCGCGGGTCCATGGCGATTTCAATAACCGCCACGCGGCCCGCATTCACGGCTTGTTCCCATACGCCCGCAAACTCTTCCGTGTTGCTGACCCGTGCGGTGAACGCACCATAGGCCTGCGCCAGCGCAACGAAATCCGGGTTGGTCAATGTTGTGGCGCTGACACGGCCTGGGTATTTGCGTTCCTGGTGCATGCGAATGGTGCCATACATGCCGTTATTACAAATCATAATCACCGGATGGGCCCCATGATGAATAGCGGTGGCCAGTTCCTGCCCCGTCATCATAAACCCACCATCCCCGCACAGCCCCAGAACCACGCGGTCCGGATGATGAATAGATGCACCAACCGCAGATGGCACGGCATACCCCATCGCACCACTCAGCGGTGCCAGCAAACGACCCGGGCGACGATAGCGCAAATAGCGTTGCGCCCAGCCGCTAAAATTCCCGGCGTCCGTTGTCACCACCGCATCATCGGGCAACACATCACGCAGGTACGAAAAAATCGCCGTCATATCCGGCCCGTCGAACGTGGGACGATTGGCCAGATCAATATCCGTCCACGCCGTGAAATCGGCGCGGGCGTCATCTTTCCACCCGGCCCGTTCACGTCCACCCAGATTAAACGCAATACCGGCCAAGGCACTGGCCGCCGGAATCATATCGGCCTGAATGGCCAATGTCGGCGTATAGACCTTACCCAACTCCGCCGCATCGGCATGAATATGGATCAGTTTCTGCGTTGGTACTGGCGCGTCGATCAGCGCATAGCTCTGCGTCGTGATTTCATCCAGCCGCGCGCCAACAACGATCAGCAGATCGGATTGTTTGACACGGTCCAGCAATTTCGGGTTCGGCCCGGTACCCAATTCACCGACATAACACGCATGACGGTGATCAATCAGATCATGGCGACGAAACGCCGCCGCAACGGGCAAATGTGCCGCGCTGGCAAAACTTGCAAATTCGGCACACGCCGCATCATCCCATCCGGCTCCACCAATAATGACCAGCGGGCGCGATGATTCACGGATCATCGTTGCCACTTTATCCAGTGCCGCGGGCGTGATGCCGATGGGTTCCGGCGCGGCATAATCCGCCTGCACCGCTGTGGTCATTTCGCTCAGCATATCTTCGGGCAGGCCGATGACCACAGGCCCCGGACGCCCCGTCGTCGCCACATGCCACGCACGGTTGACGATTTCGGGAATGCGGGATGGATCATCAATTTCCACCGCCCATTTGGCCAGATCGCCAAACACGGCGCGCACGTCCACTTCCTGAAACGCTTCGCGGCCGCGTTCCCAACGGCGCACCTGTCCCATGAAAACGATCAGCGGCGTTGAATCCTGTTTCGCGGTGTGCACGGCGATGGACGCATTGCACACACCCGGCCCGCGCGTGACAAAACAAATACCCGGCTGCCCGGTCAGCTTGCCCCAGCTTTCGGCCATAAACCCGGCCCCACCTTCGTGACGGCAGGTGATAACGTCAATATCTGGGTAATCCAACAGGGCATCCAGAACCGGCAGATAGCTTTCCCCGGCCACGCAGGAGATTCGCCGCGCACCCAAACGGTGCAGTGCATCAACCAGAACCAATCCGCCGCTTCCCTTGATTTCCGCCATTTTTGCCCCGTCCGTCCCTTAAAAATTATTGTTTTCCCCAGCCAACTGACTGAATTTGCCCGACATTTACGGTTTCATCAGCCAACCATCGGATACTGACCAATACTATATTTTCAGACTTAACGGAACATGCTCCGACAATGACCTACCAATTTGAAAAGGCGTCCGTTCTGGTCGTTGATGATATGCGCCCCATGCTGGCGCTGACCGCATCCCTTTTGAAAATTTTTGGATTCAAAAATGTCTATACGGCTGTCGATGCGGACGAGGCCTTTGCCGTCATGTGCGTCAACAATCCCGATCTGGTCATCACCGATTGGTTGATGGAGCCGCAGGACGGAATCGATTTATGCAATCGCATTCGCACCGACCCCAAATGCCCCAACCCGTATGTGCCCATTGTTCTGATGACTGGGTACAGCGCCCGTGTGCGTGTGGAACAAGCGCGCGATGTCGGCATCACCGAATTTCTGGTCAAGCCGTTCACGGCCAAAGATTTGTACACCCGCATTGAACAATTGATTGAAAAGCCGCGACGCTTCGTTGATGCCAACGAATTTTTTGGCCCCGACCGCCGCCGCCGTAAAAATGATGAATTCAAAGGCCCCTTTAAACGCGGTGGTGATCGGCATACAGACACGATCAAAACCGCGAATGATGAGCGTATTCAGAACATTCTGAAACGTCTGCGGCAGGAAACAAAAGACGTCACAGGAACAGGCGAATGAGCGATTTTTCATCCACGGATGATCACAAACCCGACGGCGTGCGCTACATCACACCGCCCAATGTCCTGCGCCAAAAAATTGGCCATGGCGGCATTGATGCCCTGCGCATGGAACGGGCCGAACGATTTATTGAAACCAATGATTTCGACTTCCTGCCCTATGCCCGCGAATATCTATCGCAACTGGAACGGCGCATTTCACAGAGTTTGAAAACACCAACACCGGAATGCCGCGACCTGCTCAGCCGCCCGACAATGGAACTCAAAGCCGGAGGCGGCATGTTCGGCTATCGTCTGATGTCGGAAATTGCTGGTGTGTTGCTGGATTTTCTTGAAAGCGTCGAGCGGCTGGATAAAGACGCGCTGGATATTGTGTCCATTCACCACAAAAGCATGACGGTCATCGCCACATCGAATCTGAAGGGCCCCGGCGGGAAAGAAGGCCGGGCACTGGCCGAGGAGCTGTATTCCGCGTGCAAACGCTATTACCGTAAGCATCAGATTAAAAAGGCATAATTCAGGGGTTTAGCGTTTGTTAAGACCCTGCTAATATAATTTCAACAGAACGTCTTGAATGACCAAGGATTGGTTGAAATGACTGAATTGCCCGCAATGATCGCCGCCAATATGGCTATGACGCAACAAGCCATGGCGCTGGAAATGATCAAACAAGCCGCCGACATGCAGCAACAGATGGTGCAGATGTTACAGGAATCTGTCGCATCCGTTCCGGTATCCACGTCCCGCGGCACCGCTGTGAATATCGCCGCGTGATTTATACAAGCGGCAAATCCTTCAACGCATCACGAATATCATCGGAATAGGCAAAGGCGCTCAATGCGCCTTTTTTCGTGCAGGCGAGCGAGCCCGCAACCGCAGCCCAGCGCAAGGCTTCGCGCATCGCCATCTTATCCGCCAGCAATGCGGCCAGCGTGCCGCAATACGCATCCCCTGCTCCGGTCGTATCGACCACGCGGTCAACCGGCAACGCCGGAACACGCACAACCGACCCATCATCCAGCACCGCCACCGATCCATCCGGACCCAGTGTAATAATGCATGTTTTATGCGTTACCCCGGCCAGCGCATGCGCCATGCCTTCGGGTGTGTTGTCATGTTTCAATCGACAAAAATCGGCCAGACGCGCCGCCTCGACCTCGTTCACGATCAAGACATCAACCATGCGCAAAACATCCGCCGGAATATCACAGGCGGGTGCCGCGTTCAGAAGAATCTTCACCTTCTTTTCATGCGCGCGGCGGATCAGGGTGAAGACCTGTTCCGGGGCCACTTCCATCTGCGCCAACAGCATGTTGGTTGGTTTTAAAATTTCATCGGGAACTTGATCATGTTCCAACGCCTTGTTCGCACCGTTGGCCACAATGATGCGATTGGCACCATCCGGTTCACGCAAAATCACGGCCGTGCCCGTGGGCAATGTTTCATCTTCGGACACGCCGGATGTAATCACGCCCTGACGCCGAATGGTGGTAATCGTGTCATAGGCATAGACATCCTTGCCCACGCGCCCGACCAAAACGGCCTGCACACCCATACGCGCGGCGGCCAGCGCCTGGTTCGCGCCCTTGCCCCCCGGGGTGATTTCGTACGCGGGAATCACCATGGTTTCGCCCCGGATCGGCATCGACGGCACCGGCAGGGTCATGTCCATGTTCACTGAACCGAAAATGATAAGCATTCTCAACTACTTTTCTCCGGCCTGAAATTGCCGGGGTAAATCCTTCAAATACGGGGAAAAGTGTACCTCTCCGTCCCGCGCCCCGCAATGGGGACCAAATCGGTCCGCTTTGTGCCCCACAATGCCCCTATATGAGAGGTCATCATAATGTTGTTTTCTCGGGATGTTTTGGTTACGGTGCAGGCATAAAAATAGAGGGGCCCACGCGTATGACTGGCTTTGATTACACCGGATTTTTTGCTGACCGCATCACTGAGCTGAAAGCCGAAGGGCGTTACCGCACCTTCGCCACCCTGTCGCGCATTGCCGGCCGTTTTCCGCAAGCCCTGTACCACGCCCCCGACGGCACATCCCGCGAAGTCACCATCTGGTGCAGCAATGATTATCTGGGCATGGGGCAAAACCCCGTTGTCCTGAACGCCATGCACGAAGCCATTGATGAATGTGGTTCCGGTGCGGGCGGCACGCGCAATATTTCCGGCACGACGCGCTATCACGTCGAACTGGAAGCCACCATGGCCCGCCTGCACAACAAGGAAGCGGCCCTCGTCTTCACCTCCGGCTATACCGCGAACGAAGGGGCCCTCGGCACCATTGGCCGCATGTTGCCGAACTGTATTATTTTCTCTGACGCGCTGAACCATGCGTCCATGATCCATGGCATGAAAAGCAGCGGCGCGGAGAAAGCCGTCTTCCGCCACAATGATCTGGCGCATTTGGAAGAGTTGTTGCAGAAAGCCGATCCGAAGCGCCCGAAAATCGTCGCCTTTGAATCCGTCTATTCGATGGAGGGTGATATTTGCCCGATGGCGGAGATCATCGCACTGGCTGAAAAATATGGCGCACTGACCTATCTGGACGAAGTGCATGGTGTCGGCCTGTATGGCCCGCACGGTGCTGGCGTGGCCGAAGAACGCGGCCTGATGGATCGCATCGATATTATCGAAGGCACGTTTGGCAAAGCCTATGGCCTGATCGGCGGTTACATCGCGGGCCGCGCCTCGATTGTTGATGCCGTGCGCTCTTTCGCCTCCGTCTTTATTTTCACCACCTCCCTGCCCCCGGCCGTTCTGGCGGGCGCGAAGGCCAGCGTGGAATATCTGATGAATTCATCCATCGAACGCCAACGCCAGCGCGCCAACGTCAAACGGTTCAAAGACCGCCTGACCCGCGACAATCTGCCGTTCATGCAGGGTGAAAGCCATATCGTGCCGCTGGTCGTGGGTGATTCAAGCTGCTGCAAACTGGTGACCGATATTCTGCTGAACGAATACAATGTGTATGTTCAGCCGATCAACTACCCGACCGTGCCCAAAGGCACCGAACGCATGCGCCTGACCGCCACCGCAGCCCACAGCCTGGACGAAGTCGACGCCTTCGCCGACATCCTGCGCGATTTGTGGGAAGAACAGCACGTGGCGCAGTACGCGGCGGCATAATTCATCAGCGATGTAAACCATCCATCGTCACCCCGGCGCAGGCCGGGGTCCATACTATCTATCCTATGGATACCGGCCTTCGCCGGTATGACAAATTTGGAAGGTTAACGCCCAAAAACCCGTTCCGCCCAACCATCAATCCGCGCCAGACCACGATCCAACGCCGCCATGGTTTTGGACAGGTCGGCACTGTCATCGTGCATCCATGCACGGGCGGCGTAGAGGTAAACACCCGTCACCGCCGTCACCTTCACCGCGCCCATCCAGCCGGGCATATCGATGCCCGCGGCGGCCAGCATCCATTCCATTGAACGGCCCAGATGTGGCAGGCCGATGATGGCTTGTTTCGGGTCGCCCTTGAATGAATCGAGGAAGGATAAAACCGCATCGCGGTCATCGTTCAGCACATCGAAGCGTTCCATCAGAATATCGAACAGGCGATCACGGTGCGGTGTTTCGGCATCGAACGTGCCCGCGGGAAAACGGTCCAGCACGATGCAATCGACCATGCGGCCATAGGCGACCAGAATATCGTCCTTGTCCATGAAGTGTTCGCGTAAGGTCGCCAGATCAATTTCGGCATGGCGGGCAATGTCATTCAGGCTGACATCGACCCAGCGCAAATCGGCGGCCAGCGCCAGTGCCGCATGGACCACACGGTCCCGAATGGGGATCGTGCGCACAGGAATGGCGGAAACCGGGGCCTTTTTGGCCTTTGGGGCCACCTTGGGTGCGGTTTTTTTCTTGGATTCCTGCGCTTTTTTCTTGGCCATGATGCCCTTAATCCCTTATGAATGACGCGTAAAATCAAACCATTAAACCCGTTTTAAAACAAGGACCAACCACCCATGTCCACCCGTTCTTTTGACGTTGTTGCCATTGGTAACGCCATTGTTGACGTTCTGGCCCACGCAGACGAAGCCTTCATCCAGTCGCAATCCGCATCCGGCATGATCAAGGGTGCCATGATGCTGATCGAGCAATCGCGCGCGGTGGAACTGTATGCGCTGATGAACGAAACGGTTGAACGTTCTGGCGGGTCGGCCGGGAATACGATTGCAGGCGTGGCGTCCTTCGGTGGCAAGGGTGCGTATATCGGTAAAGTGGCCGACGATACGCTGGGCCAAGTGTTCCGCAAGGAAATGCGCGATATGGGCGTTGTGTACAACACCACCCCGCTGATCGTTGGTGCGCCGACGGCGCGGTGCCTCGTGTTCGTAACACCGGATGCCCAACGCACCATGAACACCTATCTGGGCGCGTGTCTGGAACTGGGCGTGGATGATCTGGATTCATCGCTGATCCAGAATGCCCAAGTCACATATCTGGAAGGATACATGTTCGACCCGGAACAGGCCAAAGCCATGTTCCGCGCCGCCGCCGACATTGCCCACAAATCCGGCAACCGCGTGGCGTTGAGCCTGTCCGACCCGTTCTGTGTTGATCGTCACCGCGAAGACTTCCAGAATTTCGTTGAGAACCACACCGACATTCTGTTCGCGAACGAGGCGGAGATCATCTCCCTCTATCAAACCGAAACATTCGAACAGGCCGCCAAAATCGTTGCCGGGAAAGTCGGCATCGCCGCCCTGACCCGCAGTGAAAAAGGATCGGTGATTGTGGCCAATGGCGAATTCATCGAAATCGCCGCCGCCCCGGTTGCGCAATTGATGGACACCACAGGCGCAGGCGATCAATACGCCGCCGGGTTCCTGTATGGTTTGACGCAAGGCATGGATATGCAGATGTGCGGCCAACTGGGTTCACTGGCCGCCGCCGAAGTGATCAGCCACATGGGCCCGCGCCCGGAAATGGCCTATGCCGATTTCGTAACGAAAGTTGCGAAGGCCGCGTAAGCGAGATCTTTAAACACGACGCCCACGACGATCACGACGGTTTTCTTCTCAATATCGTTGTGCCCGTCGTGGGCGTCGTGTTGTTTATATATTACGCCGTCGGATCAAAGTATCCCGTCCACCCATGATGGTGCAGCCGTTCATTCCATGCGGCGAAAACGTCATCACGGTTGGCGACGATCCGCACCTCGACAAAGCGATCATCCAGACGATCAAGAATCGCATTCAACCCCAGCCGCGCCGCGCGCATGACGGGGAATTTATGTTTGCCCGTCCCCAACGCGGCGAACGCCACACGCTGGAGCCCCATTTGCGCCGCCACCTGCATCGCGCCGCGGAAACAGCGGGTCAAATCGCGATCTTCGCGTGTGATGGCATCGTTCCAATCCGGCGTCACGGCAAACAATATATGCGATACGGGCAACCCAAAGGGTGGCACGGCAAACACATCCCCGGGCCGGGGTTTGTAGATGTGTTCCAGAATAAAATTGTCGATCTGTTCCCCCGCCGCGCCCAGAATCGCCCGGTTGAGGGACCCGCTCATATCCAGATTATGGGGAATCGCCGCCACAATCGCGTCCACATCGTCCTGTGCCACCAAATCCCCGTGGATCAGATCGATCCGGTTGATCAGATGGTGGTTGGAAGGGCTCTGGCCCTCTGCTATCACTTCAGACATGAAAACGATCCTACGCAAGACCTTTATGGTAATGGCCTTTTTCCTGACGGTTTCATCCGCCAGCGGGGCTGTATGGGCAGAAGAATATTACGGTCTGGCCATGCACGGAACCCCCAAATACGGAACCGAGGCCACCCATCTGGATTACGCCAATCCGAACGCCCCCAAAGGCGGCACGTTGACGCAGGCCGCGATTGGATCGTTCGACTCTCTGAACCCCTACGCCATCAAGGGCACGGCGGTGCAAGGGCTGGCCTTCGTCCATGACCGGCTGATGGCCCGGGTGTGGGACGAGGCTTTCACCCTCTATCCCCTGATCGCTGAGAAAGTGGATGTGCCGGAGGATCGTTCTTCCATCACCATCTATCTGAACAAAGCCGCGAAGTTTCAGGATGGCAGCGCGATTACCGCCGACGACGTCATCTTCACCTTTGAAACGCTGCGCGACCATGGCCGCCCGAACATGCGCCGCGTGTACAAGCTGGTGAAATCCGTCGACCGAATTGATGCGCACACGATCAAGTTTTCCTTTGGCGAAGGCTATGACCGCGAAACCATGATGATTATCGCGATGATGCCCGTATTATCCAAAGCATGGTGGTCGGGCCGTTCGTTTGACTCCGCCACGCTGGATGTTCCGGTGGCCAGCGGCCCGTACAAAATCACATCGGTCGAGCCGGGCCGCAAAATTATCTATGAACGCGACCCGAATTATTGGGGCGCCCATCTGCCCGTCAATGTCGGCCATTATAATTTCGACCGCATCGTGTTCGATTATTATCGCGATGATTCCGTGGCGTTTGAATCTTTCAAATCCGGCGGCATGGATTTGCGCCGGGAATGGGACGCCGGAAAATGGGCCAAGGGATACGACATTCCCGCCGTAGCGCGGGGGGAGATTGTGAAAGAAGCCCTGCCCCATGGCCGGCCGGATCGCACCAATGCGCTGATCTTCAACACGCGCAAGGCCCCGTTCGATGATATTCGTGTGCGCGAGGCGTTATCCCTGTCCCTCGATGCGCCATGGATCAACCAGAATATGTTCCATGGGCTTTATAAACGCATTGATTCCTATTACCCCAATGCCGAACTGGGCGCACCAGCGGCCGCGCCGGATGCGGCGGAACTGGCCTTGCTGGAACCCCATCGCGCCCAATTGCGCGCCAGTGTTTTTGACGCCGATACACCGGACCCGACGGGGCGCGACGCCATGCTGCGTGCCGATACGTTGTTGAAAGACGCCGGATGGATTGTTAAGGACGGCGTGCGCGTGAATGAAAAAACTGGCGCGCCCTTCACCTTCGAAATCATGTTGTCATCACCGGATGATGAAAAATTGGCGCTGTCCTTCACCCGTGGTTTGAAACGGTTGGGTATTGATGCCCGGGTGCGTGTTCTGGATTCCGCCGCGTTCCTGGGTCGCCTGAACGAATATGATTACGACATGGTGTTGTATTTCTGGCTGTCCACCCTGTCGCCGGGGTCGGAACAGATTTTGTATTGGGGATGTGAAGCCGCCAAACAACCCGCGCGTTGGAATTATGCCGGGATTTGTGACCCGGTGGTCGATGCCCTCAGCATGCAGATTGCGACCGCCAACGACCGGGACGGGCTGATCACCGCCGCCCGGGCGCTGGACCGGGTTTTGATGTCCGGGCGGTATATGATCCCCCTGTTCCACCCCGGGGTCGATTTCGTGGCCCGCCGGGCCACCCTGAAACACCCGGAAACCATGCCGCTTTATGGTATGGTATTGGAAACATGGTGGGACGAATCGGGCAAAACCCCTTAATTCCCCCTTTCCCGGCTTGAGTACCCGGCCCGGTCTTGCTACATTTTCCGGGTCTGACACCTTTCTCCTATATGGACCATGAATTCATGAAACGCTCTCTGGTTACACTTGCCCTCTGCGGCGCGGCCTTGGTTACGATTGCAGGCTGCCACAGCACCACCCCGTCAACCAAAGACCAATTGGCCAAGGCCAACGGCCAATACTGGCAACGGGCGGAAACGACATCCGCTCTGTATATGCGCGGGCCGAAGGCACAGCAGATGCTGAATCAGGACATTGCCCGTTGCACCGGTGAAATCCGCGAATTGCAACGCCTCGGCGCGATCCGCACCGCGATGCCGGGCGACAACGATAAAAACGGCAACGTCCCCGACACCAACACACCGGAAGGTCGTCTGGCCCAGTGGGATTCACCGGAGCGTGATGGCCACCTGTACGCCGAACATCTGGATTACCATGATTTCGAAACCTGCATGCAGGCCAAGGGATGGGAACGCGTAGAATACATGCCGTACAAGATTGCGGACGAAGCACGCGACACCTATGTCGAAACCATCATCGACCAAAAACGCCGCTCGAACGAAATGGGCAAAAACACCAAGCCCAAAACCGCGCCGCAATATCAGGTCAACGAATAAAGAAAAACCCCGCTTCGGCGGGGTTTTTTATTGCACCCATATTCGTCACCCCGGCGAAGGCCGGGGTCTTCATCCCTTATGGCTGGAAGATTCCGGCTTTCGCCGGAATGACGACATAGATTTAATGTGGTTTGATCACGCCGACTTCTTCGGATGGTGCAGATACCAGAATTGCCCGACACTGCGCACCACCGCATCCAGCGACAGGGTGGTCATCAATGACTTCACCTTGCGCGGATCGTAACCCGGAATATCGATCAACTCATCAAACGTTTCCGGCGTGCGGACATAGGCCGCGTGCGCGCCCCACGGGCGATACAGATATGGCCAGCTCGGCCCAAACAGCCCAACGGTCGGAATACCCACCGCCGCCGCCGAATGCATCAATCCGGAATCATTCCCGACGAACAACGCGCACCGTTTCAACACCGCCGCCACATCACCGGGCGTACCCTTGGCAATCACATCAATGCGACGATCTTCGGGGATGGAGTCGAATACGGGTTTGGCTTGTGCCTCTTCCCCCGGTGCGGCGAAAACGGCGACGCGGGCTCCGGGTAAAATTCCATCCGGCGCAGTGAGTACGCGGATCAGTTCAATATAACGGTCAATCGGCCACGTTTTCCCGCGCCAGTTGGCCGTTGGGCCAATGGCCAGAATCGGGCCGCCGGCAGGGGCGATTTTTTCCGCCTTCTCCATCTGCCCCTTGGTGGGCCAGAGTTTCGGGGCCGGGGTTGTTTTCAACCCCAGAACGGCGGCGTTCTGTTCCACCTTATGCTTCTTCGCATCGATATGTTTGCCGTAGATATAACGCTTCTTCGCCGTCAGCGCGCGCGATACGGCCGAATTGCGCAGATCGACCACAATGTCCCACCGCGTCCCGACCAGCTTGCGCCAGAGTTTGAACCAGTGCAGATTATATTTCTCTTTTTTAAACGGGATGACACACCGCACATTCGGCGCCCCTTCGAACAGAGACGCCGGGATCGGGCCACACGCGACACAGATTTTTGCATCCGGGTGGGTTTTGGCCAGATGGTCGAGAATGCCGGTTGATAAAACCGCATCGCCCAAACGGTTGGATGTGATAAAAAGAATGTTCATAAGGGCGGATTGTAGCATGAACCATTTTTATTGCCAGATGCCAAACCGGGGCCGCGCACGCGTTGGCGGAAGCGATGCCACCCGGTTTTTACAGGATCTTGTCACCGGGGATATTGAAGCCGCATCGGAAACCCGGGCCGTTTATGCCTGCCTCCTCACCGCACAAGGCCGCTTCCTGCACGATTTTTTTGTGACAAAACAGGGGGATGATTACCTGTTGGAATGCGAAGGCGGCACGCGGGCGGAGGATCTGGCCGCGCGATTGAAACGCTATAAACTCCGCTCCGCCGTGACGCTGGATTGCGAACCCGTCATCACCGTTTACGCCGGAACCGGCCCGGTTCCCGATGGAAATTACACCGACCCCCGCCATGCGGATCTGGGTTGGCGCGGACCCACCGCCCCCACCAACGACACGCCAGCCGATTTTTCCCGCTGGGATGACCACCGCATCCGCCTGTGCATCCCCGACGGGTCACGCGATCTGGTGCCGGAACAATCCTTGTTGATGGAAAATAATATGGACCTGTTGCACGGCGTATCCTTCACCAAAGGATGCTTCGTCGGCCAAGAAATCACCGCCCGCATGTATCACCGCAATTTGGGGAAGAAGGTTTTGATGGCCCTCTCCTTCGCCGGCACACCGCCGACACCGGGCACCATCATCGCCGATGACGCTGGGGAGATTGGTGAAATGCGCAGTTCGTGCAGGACGATTGGATTAGCGTTGATAAAAAGAGATGCGGTGGATCGCTTAGCGCCACTCCACGTTCTTCCCCTCTAATCCCTCCATTGTCATCCTCGCGAAAGCGGGGATCCATAGGGTAGAACGGATAATCACCATGGATTCCCGCCTTCGCGGGAATGACATTGAGAGAACCTACGCCGCCCGTTTGACGGCATCAGGCTTTTTTCCGGTATTCTCCCGAATTGTCGCTTGTGCCGCGGCCAGTCGTGCGATGGGCACGCGGTACGGGGAACAGGACACATAATCCAACCCCACCGATTCACAGAACGCGATCGAGGCCGGGTCACCGCCATGTTCGCCGCAAATGCCCAGTTTGATATCCGGGCGGGCTTTACGACCTTTTTCCACCGCGATGCGCACCAACTGCCCCACCCCGTCAATGTCCAGCGTGGCAAACGGATCGCGCGCGAATACGCCTTGGCGCAAATAATCATTCATGAACGTGGCGGAATCATCGCGGCTGAGGCCCAATGTGGTTTGCGTCAGGTCGTTTGTGCCAAAGCTGAAGAACGCGGCATCGGGGGCGATTTCATCCGCCGTTAACGCCGCGCGCGGCAATTCAATCATGGTGCCGACCGTGTAGGATATTGTTTTTCCGGTTTCGCCAAATACAGCCTGCGCCGTTTCATCGACCAGTTTTTTCAACACGGCCAGTTCACGGTGCGTGGCGATCAACGGGATCATGATTTCCGGCGTCACATCAACCTTGATCGCCGCTTCGAAAATCGCGCGGACCTGCATTTCATAAATTTCCGGATAGGTCATGCCCAGACGGCACCCGCGATGCCCCAGCATCGGGTTTGTTTCATGCAGTTCGCGCAGGCGCATCCGCACCTGATCCGCGCCGATAGTGGCGATGCGAGCAAATTCCGCAATATCCGCATCGCTTTGCGGCAGGAATTCATGCAATGGCGGGTCCAGCAAACGGATGGTGACGGGCAGGCCGCGCATGATTTCAAACAATTCGGCAAAATCACCCCGTTGCGCGGGCAACAATTTCGCCAGCGCATCACGCCGCGCGGGCGCATTGTTGGCGAAAATCATTTCGCGGACATGTTGAATGCGTGTCGGGTCAAAGAACATATGTTCGGTCCGGCACAAACCGATCCCCTCCGCCCCGAACCCGCGCGCGGTTTTGGCATCCAGCGGCGTTTCGGCATTCGCGCGCACGCCCATGCGGCGCACATCATCCGCCCATTGCATCACATTCGCAAAATCACCGGACAATTCCGCTTGCACGGTCGGAACCGCGCCCAGCATTACTTCGCCTGCTCCGCCATCGATGGTGATGACATCGCCCGCCTTCACCACACGGTCGCCGACGCGCATGGTTGCGGTTTCGTAATCAATCTGCAACGCGCCCGCCCCGGCGACACAAGCCCGGCCCATACCGCGCGCAACGACGGCGGCGTGACTGGTCATGCCACCGCGCGTGGTCAGGATACCGGCGGCGGCATGCATGCCGTGAATATCTTCCGGGCTGGTTTCGCGGCGGCAGAGGATAACTTTCTTCCCGTCCTTCGCCATCGCTTCGGCATCATCGGCGCTGAACACCACGATGCCGCTGGCTGCGCCCGGCGATGCCGGCAGGCCGCGTGTCAAAATCGTTTTATGCGCGGCGGGGTCCAATGTGGGGTGCAACAATTGGTCCAGCGCCTGCGGCTCCAGACGCAACAGGGCCTCTTCCTTGGTAATCAACCCCTCGCCCACCATATCCACGGCGATTTTCAGGGCCGCCGCGCTGGTGCGCTTTCCGGTGCGGGTTTGCAGCATATACAGCGTGCCGCTTTGCACGGTGAATTCAATGTCCTGCATATCGCGGTAATGTTTTTCCAAGACCTTGCGCACGTCGTCCAATTGTTTGAACACGCCCGGCATGGTTTCTTCCATCGACGGCAGGTTTGACCCTTCCTTCTCACGCCCCAGAATGGTCAGAGATTGCGGCGTGCGGATACCGGCCACGACATCCTCGCCCTGCGCGTTGATCAAATATTCGCCGTAGAAATAATTTTCACCCGTGGATGGATCGCGGGTGAAGGCCACGCCCGTGGCGCAATCATCACCCATATTGCCAAACACCATCGCCTGAACGTTGACGGCGGTGCCCCAATCTTCGGGAATATCGTGAATGGCACGGTATGAAACGGCGCGCGCCGTCATCCATGACTTAAATACGGCACCAACGGCACCCCACAATTGGTCAACCGGGTTCATCGGGAAATCGGCACCGGTATCCCGCTTCACCAAAGCCTTGTAGGCGGCGACCACGCTTTTCCACGCATCCGCCGACAAATCGGTGTCGTTGAACACGTTATCGTCGCGTTTTTGCTGATCCAGAATGTCTTCGAAATCATGGTGCGATACGCCCAGAACAACATCGCCATACATTTGAACGAAGCGGCGGTATGAATCCCACGCAAACCGCTCATCGCCCGACGATGTGGCCAAGCCGATTACGGTTTCATCGTTCAAACCGAGATTCAAAACCGTATCCATCATGCCCGGCATAGACACACGCGCACCGGACCGGACAGAGAGCAGCAACGGGTTTTTGGCATCGCCAAATTTTACACCGACGGCATTTTCAATTTTCTTCAGCGCCGCATCCACCTGCGCGCGCAATGCGGCGGGGTATTGTTCAGCGTTTTTATAAAACGCCGTGCACACTTCGGTCGTGATCGTGAAACCGGGGGGAACGGGCAAACCCAACGACGCCATTTCGGCCAGATTGGCCCCCTTGCCACCCAGCAAGTTTTTTACAGGCCCCGGCGTATTCGGCCGCGCATTGCTTTCCTTGGCACCGAAACTGTAAACCCATTGCGTGGTCATTGGCATGATCTCCCCGGATCGAAAAATGTCGGGGTTATCCTATCCGATTCGGGGCAGAGACGGGGGATATTGCGGTGAGGTTTTCCACATCTGGAATATGGGAAAATTCAATGTTTCAAACCACGAATGGACACGAATAAACACAAATGAATTTCGTCACCCCGGCGAAGGCCGGGGTCTTCGTCCATTATGGCTGGAAGATCCCGGCCTTCGCCGGGATGACGGCCTCTGGATGTTATGCCCCTGTATTCGTGTTTATTCGTGGTCAAAAAAACCACAGCCCTTAAAAATCTTTCACCATCATCAAATTCAAATCATCATCCACGCACACAAACGCACCTTCGGATACGCGGTCCATGTCATAGACGAGACCGAAACCATCCGGCACATACCCGCGCCGTGTGTACAGGCGTTGGGCCGAGCCAAATCCGGCATGCAGGCCCACGGCCAGACCGATCATGTCGCATTTTTCTGATCGCGCCTGATCTTCGCACGCCTGCACCAATTGTTCGCCCACACCGCCACGGCGGTGATCGGGCAGGACGTAGAGATCCTGAATTTCATAGATCCCGGCGCTGCGGAACGGTTGATAGCGCGATTGGCGATTCAGCATGACATACCCGACGATGCCCGCGCCCGTTTCCGCCACAAACATCACCCGGCATTCGGCGGCAATTTCACCCATACATTGCGCGAAATATCGATCATCCCGCACCCGGTCCATCTGCGGGCGCAGGGCGTTTAAAGCGGTCCCATCGGCATCAATGGCCATGCGGATTGTGATTGTTTCGGCCATCGCCTTGTTTCCCTTATATTTTTGCCCATTGTGCGGGGCGCAAACCCGCTTTACAGGGTTTTCCCGAAACGGTAATGTGTCGGTTCCCAATTTATTGCAAAAACCGCAGGAAAACCATGTCTGTCGCTCAAGAAAAAACATCCGCAGAAATCGCCAATTCCGTAAAGGATATGAAGGAAATCGTCGCCCTGTGCAAACGCCGTGGCTTCGTCTTTCCGGCGTCCGACATTTATGGCGGCCTGAACGGGTTTTGGGATTACGGCCCACTGGGTGTTGAGCTGAAAAACAATTTGCGCGATTTGTGGTGGAAATGGATGGTCACCTGCCCGCCCGTTGGCCCAGATGGCCAGCCGGTGGATATTGTCGGCCTCGATTCCTCGATCATCCAAAATCCGAAAACATGGGAAGCATCGGGCCACGTCGGCGGATTCTCCGACCCGATGGTGGATTGCCGCGAAACCAAATTGCGGTATCGCGCCGACCATTTGATTGCATACATGCCGAAGAACGGCGAAGGCAACGGTTACGCCTTCATGGAAAATGAAGAAGAAGATGTGATCGCCAAGCGCATCAAAAACCTGTCCGGTGGCAAGAGCATTGGCAATTTCGAAGCCACCCCGCTGGTCAACCTGCCGGTTACGGCCTACGCCACCATCGTCGGCCCGGACACGAAAACGCCCGGCACCCTGACCGAACCGAAACAATTCAACCTGATGTTCCACACCTTCGTCGGCGCCACGGGCGGCGATGATAACAAGGCGTATCTGCGCCCGGAAACGGCGCAGGGCATCTTCCTGAACTTCAAAAACGTGCTGGATTCATCCCGCGTGCGCGTGCCGTTTGGTATTGCGCAAGTGGGCAAGGCCTTCCGCAACGAGGTCAACCCGCGCAACTTCATCTTCCGTTCCCGCGAATTTGAACAAATGGAAATGGAATGGTTCTGCCACCCGAGCGAAGCCAAAATGTGGCGCGATTTCTGGTTTGAACAGCGCCAGAAATTCTGGACCGCCATCGGTCTGGTCAGCGAAAATGTCCGCATGCGCGATCATGACAAGGATGAATTGTCCCACTATGCGAAGGAAGGTCTGGGCACCGCCGACATTGAATATCGCTTCCCCTTCACCGCGCCGGGCTTTGGCGAATTGGAGGGCATTGCCCACCGTTGCAATTTCGATTTGACGCAGCACCAGAAGCATTCCGGCGTTAAAATGGAATACACCGACCCGATGGACCCGAAAAACAAATTCATTCCGGATGTCATCGAACCCGCCGCCGGTTTGACCCGCGGCGTTCTGGCCCTGCTGTGCGAAGCCTATACCCCGGACCCGAACCGTCCGTCCGGCGTGTATTTGAACCTGCACCCGGCATTGGCACCGAAGAAGGCCGCCATCCTGCCGTTGACGGCGAAGGACCAGCACCCGGTCATCGCCACGAAACTGTACATGGATATCCGCAACGAATTTGCGGTGGATCTGGACATCAAACAAAACATCGGTAAACGCTACGCCCGTCAGGACGAAATCGGCACGCCGTATTGCTTCACCATTGATGACCAGACGGTATCCGACCAAACCGTGACGGTGCGCGAACGCAACACGATGTCGCAGGAGCGTATTGGCCTGGACCATGTGGCCGAGTATTTGCGGAAAAATATTCGCAGCCTTTAAGCGTTTCAGCCTTTCAAAAAAGCCCTCGCCTTGGCCGGGGGCTTTTTTTCATGCCTATCCCATGGAACAGGCCGATTTTCGCCAAATATTAACCATAACTTCACCCCCTTGCCCCCATAATAGGGCCAGTTCTATACACCAAAACCCGGAATCAGGGGTTTGAAGGGGGCCGTGATGGCAGAGAGTTTTGAAGAGTATCAGGCCAAAATCGAAAAGGCCGAAGCCTGCGAAGCCACCGATAACGAAAGCCGCGCCCTGGCCATGGGTGAGGTCGACGAAAACGGTTACAGCGCGATCGATAAAAAGATCAACGACCAATACGACACCGACAAGTACCAGACCGTGCGCACCGATGTGGCGAATTGTTACGCCGGGATTGAACGCACACCGGGATTTTTGGATGAACTGGTCGGCAAAGCCAAAGAATCATTTAAAGAAGCCGCCGATGCCGTGAAGTCCGTCGATGTCACACCGCAATTGTTGAAAGATGTCGACAGTGCGCTGGATCGCGCCAACACATCGGACAGCGAACAAAACCGCAGATGGGATCGCCAGATCACCCAATCCGGCGGGATGAGCATGTAACGAAGCTCGACACAAAAATTTTATCCAATATCGTCATCCCCCGGCTTGTCCGGGGGATGTGTTTTTTGATTGCGTGTCATACCCACCCCATCGTCATCCCGGCGCAGGCCGGGATCTTCATCAAAATAGATTAAGATTTAACCGCCACGGGCGCGACGAACGCCACGAGGTTTGTGCATTATTTTTCTTCTTCGTCATTCCCGCGAAGGCGGGAATCCATACGATCCATCCAATGGATACCGGCCTTCGCCGGTATGACAATGAAGGCGGGGTGAAATGTGAAAAGCAAAAATGACGATTACGACATTGACCGCTTAAAAAACCGGAACCAACCCACAGGGCGTGTATTCCAGCCGATAGCGGCTGCGGCCAGCAACGGGCGTGGTTTGCCCATCATAGAGAATTTTCAAAGTTGGATAATGCGTGACATGCAGATCAGGCAATCCCGGTACAGCGGCTGCCGCGCCGTCCTGTTCAAACGGTGTCAGGGCCAGTACACGTCCGGCCCCCGCCGCATGTCCAAACATTAAATGGACCATCACACTGCCATGCCCGGCCCGCTTATAACCGGATCGTGTGCTGACCTGCTGTAATTTCAAAATGTTCTGGGACGATTCATCACTATACGTCGCCGCCGCCACAATCACCCCGGCATCATTGACGCGCAACGCATACAGCGCCGTGTGATCCATCTGCAGTAATGGCATGGGGTCCGGCGTGCCGCGCTTGGATGCGGGCGACAGGATAAATTGATTGTCCGGGTGCTTGGCCGCCATGGCCATCAAGCCAGCCGCATCGGTAAAGATATTGGTGTAAAAGCTCATGGCAATATCCGCCCCTTATAACCCGTAGCGTGCCCAATGGCTGCGGTCTTCAATCGCGGCGATCGCGCCGTTGACCAGCGCAGATTCATCAAACGCAATGCCACCGCCACGGGCCGCCAGAAACGCCGGAATGAACGGCGGTTTCGCGCTGGTTTCAATCAACCGCACATCGGGGCCGAATTTTTCGCGCATCACGCCGCGCACATCGCCAATGCCGTCGATCAAGCCCAGATCGATGGCAGGCCGGCCGATCCAGAACCGCCCTTCGAACAATTCCGGTCCGGCGGCGCGAATGGCATCGCCACGGCGCGACCGCACCCAGTCGATAAATTGTTCATGGATGCCCGCCTGAAGATCCTTCAGCCGCTCCACATCCTCCGGCTTCTCCGGCGAAAACGGGTCGAGCATGGATTTGTCCCGCCCCGCCGTGTACAGGCGGCGGGTCACGCCAAATTTGGCGATCAGGCGGTCCATGCCGAACCCGGCGGAAATCACGCCGATGGACCCGACGATGGAACAATCCTGCGCGTAAATCTTGTCCCCGGCGCAGGCGAGCCAGTACCCGCCCGACGCGGCCACATCCTCGACAAAGGCGAAAACGGGAATGTCTTTTTCGTCCGACAATTGGCGAACCAGCCCGGCAATGAGGGAGGCTTGCGCCGGCGCGCCGCCGGGGGAATTGATCACCAGCGCCACGGCGCGGACACCGCGGATGGAAAAGGCCTTCTCCACCGCCTTGGACACGCGGGCATAGGACAGGGTGTTTTTCCGCATTCCGCCCATATCGGTCAAAACACCGGACAGGCGCACCACGCCGACGCGCGAGCCCTTATCGAAAATCTTCGCCAGAAGCGGCCCGATGACGGGCAAGCCTTCGGCCTTTTTCACATTGATCATTGGGGGATCGTCGCGGCCTGTGTCGCGGTCAAAATCCCCATGGTCATTCCGGTCAAAATCATCATGTGCGTTCATGCTTCGATTCATACCAGATTCGCCCCCACCCCTAAACAGGCATCAGAACAACCGTTCACCGTTTCGTAACACGGCGTCGGCTTTTTCCGTATAATCACCATTGGCTTCGTGCAGGATCAGCCCGGCATGGATTGTCGCCGGGGTCTTCCGGTCCTTCACCGCGCGGATCACCACCCGCTTCGCCGCCTGCCCATCCCGGGGCCAGAGGGGGAAAATTTCCACCGCACCAAACCGCCGATTGCCCGTCCGCCCGCACATGGCCTGAATGATTTCATCGGTCCGATCGGCGCGGTGGATGATGGTCATCGACCCGCCGGATTTCAAATTCCGGAACGCGCAATCCACCCACACACCGATATCCAGATCAAAATCCGCATGGCCCAGCGCCGTGGCGCGGCCCGTATCGGGCGATGGAGTCCACGTTCCCGCCTCCATAAAAGGTGGGTTGAAGATCACATGGTCAAAGCGTTGTTTTGGATCAGAAACTTCGAATTCAGCAATATTGCCATGAATAAATTCGCACCGATCCGTATTGTTATTCAGGGCCGCATTTTGTCGTGCCAATTCAACATATTCATCCTGAATCTCAATCCCGCAGCCAAACACGCCGGCCAAGCGTTTGAGAACACAGAAAATCGCTCCACCAACCCCGCATCCAAGGTCCAGCACCCGGTCGCCCGCCTTCGCCGGACACGCAGCGGCCAGCATCACGGAATCCAAAGACGTGCGGAACCCACCCTCACCCGGTTGCAACAGACGGACGGATTGGTTGAGGACATAAATCTCTTCAGGTGCGGCTTTCATGCCTTCACTATAAAACGAGCCCTTCCCCCTTGGAAAGGGGGGAGGGTTGGGTGGGGGGATAGAGCGCCCTCACCCAGCTCCGGCTAAGGCGTACCGCCTAAGCCGCCGCATCCCTCTCCCCCTTGACAGGGGGCGAGGGGTTTGTTTTTTGAGGAGCATTAAAGGGACGCATGAAAACCATGAACACACTCAAAACGCTCTTCACCGGAAAATCCCTGCTGGCCTGGCTGATCATGGCCGCGATTATTTTCGTGCCCCTTATCCTGTGCTTCGCCTTTCAGGCCCCACAGGTGGCCAAAGCCGCCACCGCCGAGGTCGGGGCCGTAAAGGCCTTCATGCTGGACGGAACCAAGATGGGGTTGCTGACCAGCCTGGGAATCCTCACCCTGCTCTGCTTTGGTCCCGCCGTTTATTTACATAGAAAAAGCAGAGTCACACTGGACAGCCATGTGGGCACCACCGCCCTGTGGACCGCGATCCTCAGCACCGCCCTTGGCATCGCCGCCGGAGCCTATGATATTGTGACGGGCAATGAGGCCTGGCTGATGGGGTTTTTAGCAACGACGGCGGTCACGTTTATCACCGTGATCATCCCCGCTTTGATGGCCATGATCGGTTACTGGTTCCTGGCCGTCCGCACCCAGGATGGCCAGGCCGCCGCGCCCGCGTTCTCCATCCTTCTCGTTTTATGGAACATTGAATGTTTCCTGATTGCCACGGGACAGGCCGTGCAGGCCAGCACATAATTTAGGGTGGCTTGATTAAACGCCCCCCATCCATTAACACTTTGGGCATGATGATGACGCCACAAGCCGCACCCAAAAACGATACCGAAACGATCCACCCGCTGGATCATTTGTCGTCATTGCTGGGCGATGATCTGGCCAAGGTGAACGCGCTGATTATCGCGCGCATGGATTCCCATGTGGCCCTGATCCCGCAACTGGCAGCATGGTTGATCGCCGCGGGCGGCAAACGCATTCGCCCGCTCCTCACACTCGGCTGCACGCGTCTTTACGGATACACCGGCGACCGCCCGTTTGGTTTGTCGGCCGCCGTTGAATTTATCCATACCGCCACCCTGCTCCATGACGATGTCGTGGATGAGAGTGTTGAGCGCCGGGGCAAACCCTCCGCCAACATGGTGTTTGGCAATCAGGCCAGCGTGCTGGTCGGTGATTTCCTGTTCTGCCGTTCGTTCCAGTTGATGGTGGCGGACGGATCGATTGACGTGTTGCGCATCCTGTCCGACGCATCGGCGACCATTGCCGAGGGCGAAGTGCTACAACTCTCCGCCGCCAATGATTTGTCCACGGGCATGGAAAAATATACGGCAATTATCGAGGCCAAAACCGCTGCCCTGTTCGCCGCCGCGTGCGAAGTCGGCCCGATTATTGCGGGCGCGGATACAACGGCGCAAAAAGCCATGCGCGATTTCGGGTATTACCTCGGCATGGCGTTCCAGATTGCGGATGATGTTTTGGATTACAGCGCCAACCGCGAAAAATTGGGCAAGACCGTCGGTGATGATTTCCGTGAAGGCAAATTGACCGCGCCCGTATTGATGGCATTGGAACGCGCCGATGCGACCGAACGCGAATTCTGGGCCCGCACGATGGAACGCCGCGAACAAACCGATGCCGACCTGGCCACCGCGCAAGCCCTGCTGGTCAAGCATGATGCGCTGAACCGTGGATTAGCGCTGGCCCGCGAATACGAAGCCAAAGCGCGCGCCGCCCTGCACACCGCCCCGAAAAACGCCATCCGCGATGCGCTGGATGACGTTTTGTCGTTCGCCGTTGGGCGTGATCATTAAGTGATAGATTGTCCCCTGCCCTCATCCCCGCGGCCCCGCGCCAGCGGGGCTTAAACGGCGGGGATCCGGTTATGCGCGCGGCAACGCCGCGCACGTTATTGTGCCGGATGCCCGCCTTCGCGGGCATGACAATATTTTTGGTGCATGATCAATATTGAATAGCCCCTAGAACCCGGCCTTGATCGCGAACCCCACGGTCGTGCCGTGGTCTTTGTTCTGCTCGACCTCCAGCCCCGCACGGCCCGGGCCCACATCGTGGTACACACCCGCCCGCGCGCCCACGCCTTCTGATCCGGCGCTGGCCCCAAAAACGGCAGACAGTTTTTCCATCCGGCCCTCCTTGCCCAGACGCACATCCAGATCGGTGGATGCGGTATAGGACGTGCCACGCCGTTCGCTGAACGTCGCCTGTGCCGCAACGGTTGCTTCGGCTTTTGTATCCCATGGGGTTTTGAATTGGTATTGCGCTCCTTCACGCACATCGACACGCACGCCATCTTTTTCTGTCAGCGACACTTGCGCCGCGCTGGATGCAACGGCGGCATCCACACCCAGAAAATCGTCATGGGTTTTGCGAATATTGGCGCTGGCGTGCGCCGTGCCATCCACTGTGACGCCCGCCGTGGCCGATGCGCGGAACGCCCTGCCCAGAAATGTTTCATCGGACAGACGCGCCCCCACCAATGTTTCGGATTCGGCATGATGTTCAAACGGGTCGTTGGACAGGCTGATCGATGAATTGAAATCACCCGTCGTGCCAATCAGCACACCACCCTGCGCGAGTTTGCCATCCGCGCCACCGCGTTGGTAAAAAACTTCCGGCGCATTGTCGCCGTTAAGGCCGACACGCACACCATCGCCCTTCGGACCGACAGACACCTGCGATTCTTCAAATTGTAATGTGACGTTGCCACTCGGCGAGATCGGCATTTGCAGCGGGCCGGTGGAGACCGGAGGGCTGGCCGGCGCAGGGGATTGGTCTTTCTCGTCTTTTTCCATGGGCACTCACTTACGCAGAGAGGATTGTCAAAATTTACATAAATATAGGCCCATTAAGTTACCCAAACCTTAAAATCCGCTCCCCAAGCCCTCCCCCTATGCCAAGGGCTATAAACCGCAGATTTTCAACGTTTTTTATGGCCGGAGCCCACGAAAGCCTATAAAAACGCTTGCAGTGCGGAAAAATCTGTATTATGTTAAACAAAATTTCCAACCGAGGGTGCGTATTATGAGTGCAAACAACAAATTGATCGGCGCGGCTTCCGTCTTTGCTTTGGCCTGCGGCCTTGTGGCCTGTGGCGACAGCGATGTATCCGCCGACAAAGCCTTCTGCCAGATCGACAACGACGCCAAATACCCGGTGCAGATTATCAGCGCATTTGATGGCGCCCTGCTCCGCGAAGGCACGGAAAAAGCGTTCCCGGTTGATCGTGACGCCGGCACATGCTCCGTCCCGCAGGACAACCGCAGCGGCTCTTATTTCGTGTATCAGCTGAAACGCTAAGCCCGCCATACAGCGAAAACCGATGAAACCCCCGGATCAGGGGGTTTTTTCATGGCCTTTTTGCCCTGTTTTTCAATAAGCCAATTGACAGCCCGCCCCGATTTACGCTACCTCTCTGGCCTTGCTTGGATCGGGGCGTAGCTCAGCTTGGTAGAGCGCTACGTTCGGGACGTAGAGGCCGGAGGTTCGAATCCTCTCGCCCCGACCATTTATAAAAAAGCCCCCGTTTGGGGGCTTTTTTATTGCATCTTTCCGCGAAAATGTTGGCGCCGCACCGCGTTGTTCATACGCATCCATTTCGCCCTATATAAATAACTGACACCATCGTTGGTTCATGCGCGACCGTATTGGCCGCACCGACAATATTGCCCCCTTTTTGTTGAACATGAATTTGCAATGCCGAATTTGATCGGTGTTGCCGCTTTCGCGTATGGAACGAAAGCATGGCTCTGTGCGTTGGTGTACACAAACCATTCAAACCCAGAACCAGAGGAGGCCTAATATGTTACGTCTCATCATTTATTCGGGACTTGTGATCATACTTTCTGCTTGCGGAACATCGACATCAGACCGCGCGATCAGCGGCGGTGCCATTGGCGCGGGCGTTGGTGCGGTTGGTAGTTCCGTAACCGGTGGCAGTGCGCTGACCGGGGCTGTCATTGGTGGTGCTGTCGGCGCAGCGGCTGGTGGCCTGACGGACGAAGATGACATTGATCTTGGGAAACCCGTCTGGAGAAAATAGTAACCGTTTCTCATCGTAGCGGTAGAAAGGAATTATTATGAGCCTCACAACATTATTGATCATTGTCTTATTGTTGATGGTGATTGGCGCTTTGCCAAGCTGGCCTCACAGCCGCAATTGGGGTGTGTACCCCAGCAGCGGTTTGGGCCTTGCTCTCATCGTCCTTCTTGTTCTGATGTTGATGGGTCAAATATAGGCCCATCAAAAAATGCGCATTACAAGCGCATTCACAAACATTTGAAACAAATTCAAGCCATCACAACATGACCACCGAATGCCGCAGATTTCTGCGCCATTCGCCTCACCGTGTGAAAAATGCAACGGTCACGCAAGAAACCTATCCCTCGAAATATTATCCTTAAGGTTTCCCTATAGACTGAACGTACTACCCTTAATGGTCGATATCAGGTGTACACCGAAGATCGAAAGGACAAAAAAATGTTTAGACCAGCGTATATTTTGCCCGGCGTGGTGGCTGTGATGCTGTTGGCATCGACGGCGGCCAATGCGGCCGGGTATGAATGGAAGCGCGTTGATTACCAATATCTGCAAAGCGTTTCCGAAAAAGAACGTGGCATGTTGCGCATCTACAAAGATTATGAAGAACGTGAACCATGCCAAAATTACCGCACATTACCGGCAGAGGTAATGTACGTGGATTGTAAGCTGTATCACCGCGTAGCAATCCCAGATCCACCACCGCCGCCGGCTCCGACACCGGCCCCTGTGCCGCAAGTCGTGTCCAGCTATGAAATTTTCTTCCCGCTGGACAGCACGGCTCTGGATCTGCAAGCCCATGCCATGGTTGATAAAGCCGCGTCCGACATTGCGTTGTATCAACCCAGTGGCGTTGTGGTTGCGGGTTACACGGACACATCCGGTACCCCCGCTTATAACGATCAGTTATCAGCCAACCGGGCTATGGCGGTGTCTGCTGCGCTTACCAAACGCGGCATTCCGAACACGGCCATGGATCTGGAGGCACACGGTCAAAACGACCTGAAAGTGCCCACGGAAGATAATGTTCGCGAACCGCAAAACCGCCGTACGGTCATTCATTTCATGAAATAGACCACGGCGCATAATCCCTTCAAAAGCCCCCGGCGCAAAACCGGGGGCTTTTTGTGCCTTCATATGCCTTATTATATACCCTCCGGGGGTACTTGACCGATATACCCCCAGAGGGTATATAATAAGGGCATAGGGAGAGAACCAATGAGTGATGCCGCCCATCCCCACGAACACGCCGCCCACACGGACCAGATTCCGCGCCTGAACCGTATTGCCGGACAGGTCGAAGGGGTGAAGAAGATGATTGTCGAAGAGCGGTATTGCCCCGACATCATCACGCAATTGCGCGCCATTCGCGCCGCGATCAAAACCATCGAAGCCAATATTCTGGAGCGGCATTTGCATTCCTGTGTCGCCGGAACGATTGCCAGCGGCGACAAAGACGAAGCCGCGACAATGATCGAAGAAATCAAAGACTTGTTTAAGCGTTTTGAACTGGATTAAATCATGAAAAATTGTTGCTCCGGCAAAGATGTATTTGAAACCGCGCCTCCGGCCCCGATTGACACCGCCGGGTGCTGCGCCATGCCGTCGGATAAACAACGGCCGGATTACCTGCTCTGGGGGTCTGGCACGATTATCGTGGGCGGTATATCCGCGCACCTGATCTGTAACAGCCTGAGCATTGATGCACCATTGATTCACCATTTTGGCCATTCGGTTCTCGAACTGGCCAGCATGATGTGGTGGGGTGTTATTCTGGGCTTGGTCGCCGTTGGTTTGATGAGCCGTGTACCGCGTGAATATTTCACCGCCATGCTGGGCCGTGGCGACAGCGTGGGTGGCATTTTCCGTGCCGCCGCCGCCGGGTTGCTGCTCGACCTCTGCTCCCACGGTATTTTGATGGTGGGCGCGAAATTGTATGAACGCGGGGCCAGTTTGGGGCAGGTCATGACCTTCCTGATCGCCAGCCCGTGGAACTCGTTCTCACTGACACTGATCCTGCTGGCCATGATTGGGGTGAAATGGACCTTGGTGTTTATCGCGGCCTCTGCCGTCATCGCGATTGTAACGGGCTTTATGTATCTCGCCCTGACCCGCGCGGGTGTTTTGCCGGAGAACCCGCATAAAACGGAATTGCCGGACGGGTTTAACATGATGGCGGATGCCAAAGCGCGTTTGAAACATTTTAAATTCACCCGCGCCTTTGCCGTGGATGTTTTGCGCCATGGCTGGATTGACGGGAAAATGGTTTTGCGGTGGCTGGCGTTCGGTATTGTTCTGGCCGCGTTGATCCGCACCTTTGTGCCGATGGATACATTCGCCACATGGTTTGGCCCGACCATTGCCGGTTTGTTCCTGACCCTGCTCGCCACGACGTTGATTGAGGTGTGTTCCGAAGGGTCCACACCGATCGGGGCCGATCTAGTCACACGCGCCGCCGCGCCGGGGAATGGCTTTGCCTTCCTGATGGCCGGGGTATCGACGGATTATACCGAGATGATGGTCCTGCGCGATATGACGAAATCGTGGAAGATTGCGCTGTCTTTGCCGCTGCTGACCGTGCCGCAAATTCTGGTGCTGGGGTGGATTATGAACCAGTTCGGGGCGGGTGGTTAACATCACCCCGTTGGGCATTCCCGTGAAAACGGGAATCCATGGGGGCTATCCGCCGTTCCGTATGGATCCCCGCTTTCGCGGGGATGCCACAGCAAGGGTTTAAACAATCACCAAGCCATAAATCAGCAACACGCTGGCGATAATCGTCAGAGGCCACGCCACGCTGCCGGGTAAACCACCGCGCACGAAAAACCAGTACTGGATGAAAAACATCGGGATGGATGCGACCATAAACATGCGCAGGCGCAAGCCCGTGACCATGTTCCATTCAGGGAACAGTACCAAACTGATGATCAAAGTCAGGCATAACAGGCCCGCCATGCCCTTGTACCAGACATCGGCATAATCGGAAAACCGCACCGACACGCGAATGAAAATCCAGAACAAGGCCGGAATAGACACAAACACCGCCATCCACAACGCCGTGTTATAGGCGAAGGAATCTTCGAACAAATAATGCAGGAACCCACCCCACCCATCGACCCGCCACGCGATGCCGATGATGGAGGCAATGTAAGTCAGGCTGACCACCGGAAGATAGCGGCGGACAATGATGTCGTAAAAATCGCGCGGCACAAACCGCGCGTTTTCATCAGGTTGTATATCAAATGATTGTTTTTGCGGGCGACGCGAGAACATTACTTTTTCTTCTTCCCGCCACAGGGGAACGATTCATACAATGCCATCACAACCGCCGGGGCCGCGACAAATGTATCGTGCTGCGGGTTTTTATTGAGATAGGCCAAAACAACGGCATGCAAACGGTTCATCGATGTATTCACGGGCAGGCAGAAGCGCACCTCGGGTGCCATTTTCATGGACAGCATCAGATTGTGGTAATCGACCACGCCGGAAATATACGCCTGACACGCCGCATGACCGCCGCGCACCGCTTCCTTGCCCTCACCATCAACACCACAGACGTAGCGCAGATAGGCCCCGGAAAACCGCGCGCCTTCGGCCCGGACATCGGATGCGCCGACGCCCAGAACCGCAACCATCGTGGCCGCCCATAAGAGGGTTTTGATGGTTGGTGCGACCATTATTTGCCGTCGCCGGATTTCAATTGCTGCAGGATTGCAAACGGTGAATCCGCCTTGGTTTTGGCTTCGGCGGAAATCACATATTCTTTGCGTTCACGCGGTTCCGGCTTGCCGCCTTTGCCTTTATTGAACGGCTTGCGATCGCTATGTTTTTTATCGCCGAATTTCTTTTCACCGCCCGGTTTACGGTCGCCGTGCGGACGTTTTTCGTTATGTTCGCGGCGGGGCGGACGGGATTCATTGGCTTTGCCGCGTTTCAAGCGGAACGTGGCCAGAACCGGCTTCGCAGCCACTTCGGCCTTGCCCTCTTCCGTTTTTACCTCTGCCGTATCATCCGATTTGACTTCGGCAATCAGCGCTTCCGCTGTTACCTCAACCACAGGCGTTTCGGCAGGAGCCTCAGCCGGGACTTCAGCAGAAACTTCAACCGGAGCCGGTTTGTCTTCGACCTTTTTGTGGCCCATTGATTCCAGAACCTTGTACAGGTCAGGGATGGAGCAACCCAGCCATTCGGCCATCTCATGCTTGGCCTGAAACTCACCCTTCACGGCGTTATCGTAAATCGCGCTGATCAAACGATCCAGCATATCGACGCGGATCACGCGGCCGCCATAGACCGGATACCCGATGGAGCGGAAATACACCGGGTCAATCGCGGCTTCATCAATAATTTTTGACACCATGCCGTCATTCGGCACATCGGCGGGCAAGGCTTTGTCGTGCCACAACGACCAGAGCAACGCACGCAAGCGCACCGCCGCCGGTTTGTTCAGCGCGGGCAGGAACACCAGAACAGGACCCAGACGGATTTTGCGTGCACGCAGCGCCGCGCGATCTTCCGGGGTCAGTGTGCCGATCAATTCTTCGACCTGTGCGCGCGGAACGATGCCCAGCCCTTCATACACCTGCCACGCAATACCGCGTACGGATGCGTTGATTTTGTCATCTTCGGCTTCCAGCGCTTTCAAAGGCTCCAGCACAGTGGCGATATGGTGCGTGTGCAGCCATTCACGGATATGATCCGTCACCGCGACCTTGTCCTGTCCCTGCAGCAAATCGCTGTCGATCACGTCGACATCCGGCTTCATCAGAGATGCGCCCTTGCGCACGCGCGCGACCGCTTCGCCCGGCAACGGATTGGTTGCATCCTTTTGCCAGAAAATTTGACCATCATCGGTCAGGCGAAATTGTTTCGGTACGGAATTCAGCATAATCTTTAATCTTCTCTCTATTTCCGGTTTCAGGGCGCTGCGCGCCGCTGTCATCACCGCCTTGCGGTCTGATCCGCCGGCGGCTTCGTCTGGAATAAAACGGAAGGCCTGTAAATGCCCGACCTCGTGCCCTTCGACCACGACGGAGCCATCGCCCCGCACACCAGCCAGAAGAGGACCACCCGATTCCAGCGAGCGCATCAACACCGCCGAACGGCGATCGACAAAACGCTGGGTCAGACAATCATGCAGGGCATCGGACAGGCGATCTTCGATCGCCAGTGTTCGTGCCTGCCACGGGGCAGCTTTCTGCAGCCATTCCGATTTATGCGTAATATACGTCCAGGTGCGAATATGTGCAATGCGGGCCATCAGGGAATCGACCTCGCCATCCACACGATCCAGCCGGGAAATGTGGGTTTCCACCCAGTCTTCGGGCAGGGTTCCCCGGCCTTTCAGGTGTAAAAACACCTGTTCAACAAAGGCTTGGTGCGATTCGGACAGGGTTTTGCGAAAATCCGGGATCTGGCAGACTTCCCACAGGAGCTGGATCATCTCCGGCCCCTGAACGGCCTGTAAAATGCCCTCCCGCTGGGCCAGATGGGCCAAAGCGGCGTAATCATCCGCCGGGCGGCCCCGTTGCAGCAGGCTGGACCCCGACCCCACCTCCAACGACCGGAGCAGATTCGGGATGGTCGAAAAATCCAGATCGGCGTTCCGCCAGTAGATGAAGGGCAGTGGATCGAAGATATGATGTTCAATCGCCTCGACCATATCCGGGTCCAACCCCGGCACCGGGCCCGTGACTCCGAACGTGCCATCGCGCACATGGCGTCCGGCGCGGCCCGCGATTTGCGCGATCTCCGCCTTGTCCAATGACCGGATATGCGCGCCATCAAACTTCCGCGTGGCGGCCAAAGCGACATGGTGAATATCCATGTTCAACCCCATGCCGATGGCGTCGGTGGCGACCAGAAAATCAACCTCGCCAGATTGATACATTTCAACCTGTTTGTTCCGCGTGCGTGGGGACAACGCACCCAGCACCACCGCCGTACCACCGCGATGCCGTCGGATCAAATCGGCATTGGCGTACACATCATCCACCGAAAACGCCACCACCGCCGTGCGTTTTGGCAAGCGGGTGAGTTTTTTGTACCCGCGATAGGTCAATTGCGACAGGCGAGCGCGGCTTTCAAATTCGATATTGGGGATCAGCGCCTGCATCAACGGGCGGATTGTTTCCGCGCCCATGAACATGGTTTCGACGATGCCACGTGACCGCAACAGGCGGTCGGTAAAAATAAACCCGCGTTCCGGGTCGCCGCACAGTTGGATTTCATCGACCGCCAAAAAATCAAATTTCTGATCCACCGGCATGGATTCAACGGTGCAAACATAATAGCGCGCATGGGGCGGAATGATTTTTTCCTCGCCCGTGACCAAGGCCACGGCCTGCACGCCCTTACGCTCCACAATACGGTCATAATTTTCGCGGGCCAGCAGGCGCAACGGAAACCCGATCACACCGCTATGGTGTGTCAGCATCCGTTCAATCGCCGTGTATGTTTTTCCCGTATTGGTTGGCCCCAAAACGGCCAGAATCCGCCCGGGTGTGCGTACGGCTGTGTTTGTTCGCGTCCCTGTCATAATCTCTATTGATATACGATATTTTCCGGGATTATCAGCCGAAAAAGCCCCTTCGCGGGCTATATGCACGGTTTCCTTTCTGCTAGTCTTTCCCCCGCCTTTTCCCAATCCATCGGAGTCCGCACCCATGATGACCGCGCGTTTGTTTTCCCTGTCCCTGTTGAGCGTTTTGATGATTTCAACGGCCCCGGCATCCGCCGCCGTGGACCCCGCCGGGGCAGATGCGGTGAAAAAACTGGTTGCCAATTATCTGGATAATCAGAAAAACACCATCAACGCCGATGGCGATATGACCATGGTGACCAAGGGTGACATTACCGTCAAACCCGCGGGCGATTATTACGCCACCACCCTGCCGCATATCAGCATTCAATATGATGATGGCAGCGTCTTTGAAATTGGCACCATCACCGCCAATATTACACCGGGTGATGCGCCGAATTTGTGGAAAATGACTTGGGCCCTGCCCCAGCCGATGACGATGATCGGGGCCAATAAAAAGCCCGAAGCCCGCGTCACATTTGATGATCAGGCCCTCAGCGGCGTCTGGCATTCCGATATCAACACGTTCGTGCAGTTGAACGCCCAGTATAAGAATATCGTTACGACCGTTTATGACGAAAAGAATGCGCCCGACGTCACCGTCACCCTGCCGGAGGCGCGTTTCGGGATCAATTTGAAACAAGGGGCCAACGGCAATTGGTCCGGCCCCAGCCACTACACCGCCAGCAACATCACCGTGGAAAGCCCGCAGGAGCCGGGTTTTGTAAAAATCGGCAAGATTGACGCCATTGGTGAAATCACCGATTTTTCCCCCGCGATGGCCAAGGATTTCGAAGACAAAATCAGCGCCATGAGCGAGAGCATGGCCACCACCGGTGCCGTGCCGAGTGCGGGCCATGTGCAGGGCATGTATGATCTGGTCCTGACCTATATCGGCAATATCTGCGATTCCATGAGCACGCAATTTTCCGTGCATGATTTCCAAGTGAACGCGCCCGCCAAAGGCGAAGAGCCCGCCCAAAAATTCGGCCTGAAAACCATCAGCGCCGCCTTTGGCATGAAGGGTTTCCGCAGCAATGATGTCAGCCTGAACATGGCGCTGGATTACAATGGCTTTACGGCGGAACCAAAACTGGATCAGGCCGAAACCATTCCAACCGAAAGCCGTGTGGATATTACGATTAAGAAAGTCCCGTATAACGAACTGACCGAACTGGGTCGCTCCACATTAAAGAGCAGCATGACGGGCGGGGCCGGTGCGGAACTGGCCGGGCTGCAAGCCTTGATGCTGATCCCCCAACTTTTGACCAATGCGGGAACGTCGGTGAATATTAAGGACACAACCTTTGGCAACGACCTGTACGGTTTAAAAATGAACGGTGACGTTATTGCCAACATGCAAAGTGTTTTAAGCGCCACGGGCAAGGCCCGGATTGAAGTGGCGGGCATGGACAAGCTGATCGCGGAAGTGAAAAAACAATCCGAAACCGCCACCGACCCCGCGGTTAAAAAACAGGCGGGTGAAGTTCTGGCCGGACTGACCATGTTGCAAATGGTGGGACAACAACAACCGGGCACCGATGCCAAGGGCCGCGCCGTGCGCACCTATGATATCGAACTGACCAAAGAAGGCCAGATGTTGATGAACGGCACGGATATGACCACCCTGCCCAGCCTGATGAAACAGCCGTAATCAGGCCAGAAGGTAGCCCAACAACGCATTCAACCGCTGCCGCCCGCTGGGCGTGGCGATGATGTGGGTATCGGTTTGGATCAGATACCCCTCGCCCACCATGGCGGTGATTTTGGCGGGGTCGATGGCGGATGAAAAATCCATGCCGCTTTCGCGTTCAATGCGTGCGATGGGCACACCCTCGTCCAGACGCAAGCCCATCATCACACATTCATTCAATCGGGATTCCGGCAAAACGGGTTCAAAATCATGTGACCCGTGCCCGGAATCACGCACCCGGTCCAGCCAGATTTCCGGCGCGCGGTGCGCGCGCGTGGCGGTTTTTACACCATCCAACGTCAACCGCCCATGCGCCCCCGGCCCCACACCAACATAATCGCCATAGCGCCAATAGGTCAGGTTATGGAACGATTCCTGCCCCGGCACGGCGTGGTTTGAAACTTCGTAGGCGGGCAATCCGGCATCGGCCATCATGCTTTGCGTTAATTCATACAGATCGGCGGCGGTGTCTTCATCCGGGATCTGAAATTCACCGCGTTGGTGCCGTGTGAAAAACGGCGTGCCGGGTTCAATGGTCAGTTGATAGAGGGAGAGATGCCCGCCATTCATGGCCAACGCCTCACCCAATTCCGTGCGCCATGCATCCACGGTCATACCGGGGCGCGCATAAATCAGATCGAACGTATAGCGGTCAAAGACCTTGGCCGCGATATCCAATGCGCCCTTCGCGTTTTCAACGGAATGAAACCGCCCGAGAAATTTTAAATCATCATCGCGCAGCGATTGCACGCCCACCGACACACGGTTCACGCCAGCGGATCTAAACCCACGGAATTTTTCAATTTCGATGGAGGTCGGGTTGGCTTCCAACGTGATTTCCAGATCGTTGGCAACGTGCCAGTTCTTCACCACCGCATCAATCGCGGCTTGCACCGTTTCCGGTTCCATCAATGACGGCGTACCGCCACCAAAGAAAATGGACGTCACGCGCCGCCCCCGCGTCAGACCCGCATAATGTTCAATTTCCCGCACCAGCGCATTGCGCCAATCGGCATGGTCAATGCGTTCACGGACATGGGAATTAAAATCGCAATACGGGCATTTGGACGCGCAGAACGGCCAATGAATATAAACACCAAACAGATCGGATGAATCCGGGACGATCATCATAACGCATCAACCAGCGCAGCAAAGGCGATGGCGCGGTGGCTGTATTTCTTTTTTTCCGCCGGGTTCATTTCACCGAAAGTGCGGGTGTCGCCATCCGGCACGAACATCGGGTCATAGCCGAACCCACCCACACCACGCGCAGGCCAGACCAGCGTGCCATTCACACGCCCTTCAAACACATATTCGGACCCGTCCGGATAGGCCAGCGCCAGAACGCAGATAAAATAGGCGGAGCGATCATCATTCGCGCCCAGTTTGTCATGCACGGTTTGCATCGCTATGGCAAAATCCTTGCCCGGTCCGGCCCAACGCGCGGAATACACGCCGGGGTCGCCGTTCAGGGCATTCACGCACAAACCGCTATCATCCGCCAGGCATGGAAGGTTGGTGGCCTTCGCCGCCGCATGGGCCTTCAGCAACGCATTGCCCACAAACGTGGTTTCGGTTTCGTCCGGCTCGGGCAAGCCCAATTCCCCGGCCGACACAACATGGATGCCGAGCGGAGCCAACATCGCCCCGATTTCGGCAACCTTGCCCGCATTATGCGTGGCCATAATCAGCTTTTCGATTGTTGGCAAAGCCATGGCGTTTACGCCGCCTTCAACGCTTGTTTCGTCGCGTGTTGTAGGGCTTTCAGATCGTTGCATCCCTGCTTCGCCAGCGACAGCAGCGCCATGAATTGATCTTCGGTAAACGGATCTTTTTCCGCTGTGCCCTGAATTTCAACGATGCCGCCGCGTCCAGTAATAACGAAATTCGCATCCGTATCAGCGGATGAATCTTCGATATAATCCAGATCCAGAACCGCAACGCCGTTATAAAGGCCGCACGAAATGGCCGCCACGGAATCGGTGATGGGGGATTGTTTCAAGGCACCAATGCGGGTCAAATGTTCACAGGCCATCCACAATGCGACATAACCGCCCGTGATCGCCGCCGTGCGTGTGCCGCCATCGGCCTGAATCACGTCGCAATCAATCCGCACCTGACGTTCGCCCAGTGCTTTCATATCCACCACTGCGCGCAACGCGCGACCGATCAGGCGCTGAATTTCCTGCGTCCGGCCCGATTGTTTGCCCTTGGCCGCTTCGCGGTCCATACGGCTGGATGTCGACCGCGGCAACATGCCGTATTCGGCGGTCACCCATCCGGCCCCGGAATTTTTCATCCAGCCGGGAACCTTTTCCTCAACCGTCGCGGTGCACAGGACATGCGTATCACCGAATTTGACCATGCATGACCCTTCGGCATGTTTGGACACGTTCGGGATAATTTCAACAACGCGCAATGAATCGGGGGTCCGGCCGGAAGGTCTGGTCATTCTTTTGGTCCTTTTATAGTGAAACGGAGGGCACTTTAACCATATTCGGGCCATTTTGTCACCCAATCTCCCCTCCCTCCGTCACCCCGGCGCAGGCCGGGGTCCATACGACCTATCCGATGGATACCGGCCTTCGCCGGTATGACGAAAAATGGTGACTTTCGCGGGGATGACAATACCAGAGGGACACATTATTATCCCCTCCATGATCCCGGAACTGAACCAACGATCGCGCGATATCTTCCGCTATATAGTGGATTCCTACCTGGCCGGGGGCGACCCGGTGGGGTCGAAGACCATTGCCCAATATATGGATATGAATCTGGGTCTTAGCATCTCCCCCGCCACCATCCGCAATGTCATGGCGGACCTGGAGGAAGCGGGCCTGCTCTACGCCCCCCACACCTCCGCCGGGCGGATGCCGACGCAACAGGGTTTGCGCTTCTACGTCGACGGGTTGATGCAGGTCGGGCATCTGAGCGCGGATGAACGCCAATATATCGAAACATCCTGCGTGCCATCGGGCCGTTCGGTGAACCAGATCTTGGAACAGGCCAGCACGATGATCTCTGGCCTGTCGGGCAGTGCGGGCATTGTCATTGCCCCCAAAACCGACAAACCCATCCGCCAGATTCAATTCGTGCGGTTGAAGGATACGCAAGCCTTGGTCGTTCTGGTGATGCAGGACGGGCTGGTCGAAAACCGCGTCATGGACATTGACCGCGACATTACGCCATCGGCGTTGACCATGGCCGCCAACTATCTGAATGACCGTCTGGCCGGACGCACGTTGAATGATGCGCGATTGTTGATTGAGCGCGAGATTGCCGAAAACCGCGCCCAGTTGGACGCCATTACCACACGTCTGGTCCGCGACGGCATCGCCCTGCCGATGCAGGATACAAATAACGGCGTCATCATCGTGCGCGGCCAATCCAAATTGCTGGACGATGTGCGCGCGGTGGAGGATTTGGAAAACGCCCGCATCCTGCTCTCGGCCCTAGAAGAACAGGAAACGATGATGCGTCTGCTGTCCGCCACACACGGCGCGCAGGGCATTCAAATTTACATCGGCACCGAAAACCAGATGTTCAGCCATTCGGGATGGTCGATGGTTATTTCCCCGTATCGGTCCGAAGACCGCATTATCGGCGCCATCGGCGTCATCGGCCCCACCCGGCTGAATTATGGCCGGGTCATCCCGATTGTGGATTATACGTCCCGCGTCGTGGAGCGGCTTCTGGGTTAAAAAATTCACAACACATTGATAACAAAGGGACCTTAAGGCTGGACACCGATTCGCCCCTGCGATAGCTTCGTGTGGTTTGCAACCTCGATTCGTGAGCAACGGAACAACCATGTTTTCCAACCGTTTTCATCGCGTATTTCTGACCGCTGCTGTGCTGATTGGCATGGCGGGCGGTGCTGTGGCCGCAACCGATGACGTGGTGGACGAAAACGTAAAAACCATCACCCCGCGCACGGTTGGCATCAGCCTGCTGCGCCCGGATGATGGCAGTGGTGAGGCGATCCTGCGCCTGATGGCCCCGAGCGCGATCAGCGGTTGCCCGGTGATTGGCCCATTGAAAACCGAAATGAATGTGAATTCGATTTATCTGGATATCACGGTTGATGGATACACCATCGACCAGAATAATCTGGAGACACATCGCGGCGCCTGCGCCACCGCGCGCCAATATGCGTATGCCGATATTCCGCTGGACCGTGCCTTGCTGCACGGAAACAACGTGGCCGAAATCCGTTTCACCGTGAACAATGAAATGGATTATTACACGGTCAATTTGAATGAGGAACGTCTGGAATTGCTGCCCCGCCGCCAGATGCGTGTGAAGCCCGCCACCGGCGCGGATTCCGCCACGGGTGGCCTGACCTTCTGGTACTATCCGAAAGGCACGGTGATTTTATCCGTGCCCGCCGCACCCGCCGGATCGGACACCACCAACCCGCTGGACCAATTCGCATCCCAACACGGGCTGAAACGATTGGACAGCGTTATGCATGGTTTTTCCGCAATTGCTGGAAAAGCCGGGCAAGCCTACTATATCGATGGAACTGGCGCGTTGGGCGCGGTGGCGGGCAAAGACCCGGTATCCGTTGGAACAACCGTTATTGATGGCCGTACCATGGACGTCTATAGCCGCCAGCCCGGTATGAACGAATAAGCAAAAGAAACCACAATAATAAAGTAAGCACAGACCAATGAACGATCAAAACAACAATAATCCGAACGATCCCGCCAACATTGATCCGCTGGCCCCGACCGCGGCAGGCGAAGACAATATTGCGCCAGACAATGGTGCGCCCGCGGCCGATGAACGGGCCGCGTTGGAAGATGAAATCGCCCGGTTGAAAGACCATGTTCTGCGCGCGCTGGCCGATGGGGAAAACACCCGCAAACGCGCCGCGAAAGAACGCGAAGACGCAACGAAATACGCCGTCACCGGTTTTGCCCGTGATTTATTATCCGTGGCCGACAATTTGCGCCGCGCCTTGGATGCCGTCCCGGAAGAGATGAAAAACGGCGGCGATGAATTGTTGAAAAACCTGCTGACCGGGATTGAGGCGACGGAGCGCGAAATGCTGCGCGCCTTTGAAAAGAACGGCATTAAAAAGATCGAGCCAATCAACGTTCCGTTCGACCCGCACCAGCACGAAGTGATGTTCGAAGCCCCCATGCCCGGCAAACCGGCGGGCACGATTATCCAGCTGATTGAGGCCGGATATGTCCTGAATGACCGCCTGCTCCGCCCCGCGCGGGTGGGCGTTTCCCGCGCCGTTGATGGCGGTGAAGGCCCGGATTCCGGCCCGGGGCATATTGATAAAACTGCGTAATTTTTAAAAACTTGCATTTCGGTCCGGTTTTACGTAAATTCCGGCCCAAGGAATATATTATTATGACATCCAAATCCGGCAAAAAAGGTGGGCCACGGTCCTCCCGCAGCGCGACGCGCCCGGCCAGCGAGCAAGAGAGAATCTTTAAAATGCTCGACGAACTGGCCGACAACGACCCCGATCTGGTTGATCGGGCGACGGATGCTGCGCGCGATCCGGATACGGGCCGCACCTATCTGCGCAATGTGACCGACAATATTCTGAAAGAAACCAACCCGGCTCTGAGCGCGACATTGAGCGCCGCAACCGCCTTTATCGCCGCGACACAAATCCCGGTTCGCGAGCCGCAGAGCCTGCCCCACTTTCATATTATTCTCGAACACACCGCCGAAGACCGTCACGCGGCGAGCCGCATTTTTAATTTGGCATCCAGCCGTTTGAACGCGATGGTTCGACTGGCCAGCACGCGCGAAAGCACGGATATTGGCCCGGTTCTGCAATCATTGATCCCGATGGCGGAATACGCCATTAACAAGGCCATACAGAATTATAAAACAGCACCCTCACTGCATTAAAACCGGAGAGTTGGATATGTCGACAAACAACGCATCAGCACCCGATCTTTTTGACGCTCTGCCCAACGCATCCATCCTGCACAAACTAGAAGCCAAATGCCCCGGCGCAGCGTTATGTGTTCTGGACCGCGCCGAAAAAATTCAGAAGGCCCGCCATGCAGAAGAACTTGAATCCCTGACCGCGCCGAAACTGCCGCTGAAAAAACGCATCACGGACGTCTTCAAATCCATCGCCCGCAGCTTTTCCGAAGCCATGATCTCCTACCCCGGCCCGCATTACGGCCCGGAATATGCCGGCCGCGCGACCCACGACCGGATGGACGCCTATGAAAGCGTCCGCACCCGGAATGTGATTGAAGCCATTCGCGGCGATATTGCCCACGTGGCCGATGATCTGCGCGCCGCCATTCGGGCCGAAATGGTGACCCGCAAGGTCACCGTTAAGGATCTGGGCCTGACCCGGGCGGAAATCGTCGATTTGCATCTGGTTGTGGCCAAACCGGCCCCCAAAAGCGGCCCGGCACCACGGTAAAAAGGCCATTCGCGGCGATCTTCACAAAAGGCGGGAAAATCCCGCCTTTTTTTACACAAAAATCAAGGGATTCCGGGGGGATCGGGTCTGGTCAGCCCCCCTCTTTGTGCTATATTCCCTTTCTGTAAAGCCTGACATTCAGGTCTTAAGGGAATGAGGGCGGCGCTGCCTGGCGGGCTGCCCTTTGCATTTGCCAAACTTAAAGTGAGGAAAGAATGAGCAAAATTATCGGTATCGACTTGGGCACCACCAACTCCTGCGTGGCCATTATGGATGGCAAGGACCCCCGGGTTCTGGAGAACGCAGAGGGCACCCGCACAACCCCTTCCATGATTGCCTTCACCAAAGATGGTGAGCGTTTGGTTGGCCAGCCGGCGAAACGCCAGGCGGTCACAAACCCGGAAAGAACATTGTACGCAGTGAAGCGCCTGATCGGCCGCCGCTTCGATGACCCGCAAGTCCAGAAAATGTCCAAAACCGCCCCGTTCAAAATTGTGAAGGGCGATAACGGCGATGCTTGGGTCGAAATTGACGGCGAAACATTCGCTCCGGCCCAGATCTCTGCCATGGTTTTGCAGAAGATGAAGGAAACGGCGGAAAGCTATCTGGGTCACGAAGTGACGCAGGCGGTGATTACCGTTCCGGCTTACTTCAACGACTCACAACGCCAAGCCACCAAAGACGCCGGTAAAATCGCTGGTCTGGATGTGCTGCGCATTATCAACGAACCGACGGCGGCTGCGCTGGCCTATGGTTTGGACAAGAAAAATTCCGGCATCATCGCCGTGTATGACCTTGGCGGTGGCACGTTCGATATTTCCATTCTGGAGATTGGTGACGGCGTATTCGAAGTGAAATCCACCAACGGGGACACATTCCTGGGCGGTGAAGATTTCGATGATCGCATCATCCACTTCCTGGCCGATGAATTCAAAAAAGAACAAGGCATCGACCTGCGCAATGACAAGCTGGCTCTGCAACGTTTGAAAGAAGCGGCAGAGAAAGCAAAGATCGAACTGTCCTCCACCACGCAGACGGAAGTGAACCTGCCGTTCATTACCGCCGATGCGTCGGGCCCGAAACATTTGAACGTGAAGATGACCCGCGCCAAGCTGGAAAGCCTGGTCGAAGATCTGGTCAAACGCACGATCGATCCGTTGAAAGCCGCATTGAAAGATGCGGGCCTGAAGGCGTCTGACATTGATGATGTTGTTTTGGTTGGCGGGATGACCCGTATGCCGAAAATCATCGAAACGGTGAAGGACTTCTTTGGCAAGGAACCACACAAGGGCGTCAACCCGGATGAAGTCGTGGCCGATGGCGCGGCAATTCAGGGCGGCGTTCTGCAAGGCGACGTGAAGGATGTTCTGCTGCTTGACGTGACCCCGCTGTCGCTGGGGATTGAAACGCTGGGCGGTGTGTTCACCCGTTTGATCGACCGCAACACCACCATCCCGACGAAAAAATCTCAGGTGTTTTCAACCGCCGAAGACAACCAAAGCGCCGTGACCATCCGCGTGTTCCAAGGGGAACGCGAAATGGCCGCGGACAACAAATTCCTGGGTCAATTCGATCTGGTTGGCATTCCGTCCGCACCGCGCGGCATTCCGCAGATCGAAGTCACGTTCGACATCGATGCCAACGGTATCGTGCACGTGACGGCAAAAGACAAAGCCACGGGCAAGGAACAGAATATCCGTATCCAGGCCAGCGGTGGATTGTCCGATGCGGACATTGACCAGATGGTGAAGGACGCCGAATCCAACGCGGAATCCGACAAAAAACGCCGTGGCGTTGTCGAAGCCCGCAACCAGGCCGAAGCCACCATCCACCAGACGGAAAAAACCATGGCCGAACTGGGCGGGGACATTCCGGCGGATGAAAAATCCAACGTCGAATCCGCTCTGGCTGATCTGAAAGCTGTTTTGGACACCGAAGATCAATCTTTGCTGGAAGAAAAAACGCAAAGCCTGATTCAGGCCAGCATGAAGCTGGGTGAACTGGCGTACCGTCGTGCACAGGAACAATCAGCCGGCACACCGGACAATGATGGCGCAGAACCATCCGCGAAAGCTGATGCGCCGCAATCGTCCGATGACGACATCGTCGACGCCGACTTCCTGGAGCTGGACGACGAAGACGACAAGAAAGCAAGCAAGTAACAAACGATAAGGCACAGCGCAGAGGATAAACGGATAACAATCCTTCCTCTGCGCTGTTCTTTTCTGAACGTCCGAAAAACCTTGTGGTTAGAAAAATAAATGGCCGACAAAGATTTTTATAAAACACTCGGGATCGAACGTGGCGCCAGCGACGAAGACATCAAAAAAGGCTTCCGCAAGCTGGCCATGCAATACCACCCCGACCGGAACAAAGATGATCCGACCGCGGAAGCGAAATTCAAAGAAATCAACGAAGCCTATGACGTTTTAAAGGACCCGCAGAAAAAGGCGGCCTATGATCGTTTTGGGTCCAGCGCGTTTGAACAAGGCGGCGGGTTCCGCCCCGGTGCCGGTGCAGGCGGTTTTGACGCCAGCGGATTCGGCGGCGCGTTCTCCGACATTTTCGAAGATATGTTCGGCGACTTCATGGGCAATGGCGGTGGCGGCGGACGTGGCCGCGCCGGTGGCCCGCAACGCGGGTCCGACGTGCAATACACCATGGAAATTTCCATGGAAGAGGCCTTCGCCGGCAAGGAAGCCACCATCAAGGTTCCGCTGGCCGAAACATGCGATAAATGCAGCGGCTCCGGCGCGAAAACCGGCACAGGCACCGAAAACTGCCCCACCTGTTCCGGTCAGGGCCGCGTGCGGATGCAGCAAGGCTTCTTCACCATCGAACGCACCTGCCCCACCTGTAACGGTGAAGGCGCAATTATTCGTGACCCGTGCGACAAGTGCAGCGGATCGGGCCGCATGCGCAAGGAAAAAACCCTGCGCATCAAAATCCCACCCGGGGTCGAAAACGGCCGCCGCATCCGTTTGGGTGGCGAGGGCGAAGCCGGATTCCGCGGCGGCGTCGCAGGTGATCTATACGTCCTGCTGGCCATCAAGCCGCACCGTTTCTTCAAACGCGAAGGCGCCGATTTGTTTGGCCGCGTGCCAATCCCGATGACCACAGCCGCATTGGGTGGTGACGTCGAAGTGCCGACGATCGAAGGAAGCCGCACCAAAGTCAAAATCCCCGCCGGAACCCAGTCAGGCCAGCAATTGCGCCTGAAAGGCAAAGGCATGTCGGTTTTGAAATCCACCTCGCGGGGCGACATGTACATTGATGTGTTCGTGGAAACGCCTGTGAACCTGTCGCGCAAGCAGATGGATTTGCTGAAAGAACTGGATAAATCCATCGGCGGGTCCGAGGCCAGCAAGCACAGCCCCGAAGCCTCCGGGTTCTTTGGCAAGATGAAAGATATCTGGAGCGATCTGACGGAATAAATTAAAGGGGCCTGCGGGCCCCTTTTTCTTATCTACGGTTTCGGCTTTTTGGCGAAGGTCGAACTGTCCAGCCAGACAACATTGCCCGTTGGCCGGTCGGTTGGATCGGGGGAGCGTTCCCCCGCCGAAATATTTTCAAATTTCAAAACGGCCATCACCATACGATGGCCCAGATCCAATGGCTCAACCGCATGGTTCAAATATCCTTGAACGGAATCGCCCTGCATCGGAATTTCGTGTTTGGCCATGGCGGCAAATGGAATGCCGCATGAAACAATGATGCCGCCATTATGCGCATCGAAAACAATCAATCCCTTGTCCGCGTGAATTTCAATGTCTTCGACAATGCCCATGAAGCGTTGGCCGACGGCCATGCCTTCGGCACTCTGGCGATAGGTTTCTTTCAGTTCACGGATAAAGCGCGATTCTTCGTAGCCCATGTGCAACACCCTGTTTTTTATGGCTTTGTTCTCACCATGGAACAGGATTTTGGCCCCCGCCGTCAAACAAAATCCCCTGTTGCGCCCAAAAATCATTCTATTACAATAGGTTGAACTTTTACCGCACAGGGGCAAAATCACCATGATCAAGGTCGGAATTGCAGGATATCGGGGCCGCATGGGCCAGATGCTGGTCCATGAATTGCAATCCGGCCAATGGCCGGGATTGGCTTTTGGTTCGGGCAGTGAGTCATCCGACAACCCGAACAGCCTGTTTGCCGAAAACGATCTGGTGATTGATTTCACCACGCCCCTCGCCACGCGCGCGCATGTTGACATTGCGGTCGCGCATAAAAAACCGATCATCATCGGCACGACCGGATTGAATGATAATGATATGACGGTTTTAAAATCGGCCGCCACCACCTGCCCTGTTTTGTATTCCGCGAATATGAGCGTAGGCGTCAATCTGCTCGCCGCGTTGGTGGAGCAAGCATCCGCGCGGTTGGGTGATACATTTGATATTGAAATCATGGAAACGCACCACCGCAATAAAATGGATTCGCCATCAGGCACCGCGTTGATGCTGGGCCGCGCCACGGACCGTCCGAATGCGCCGACGGATCGCACAGGAAAGCGTAACACGGGTACGGTCGGCTATGCCGTGCAACGTGGTGGCGATGTTGTGGGTGAACATACTGTCAGCTTCTTTGGCTCCGGTGAACGGATTGAGCTGGGCCACCGTGCCCATGACCGCAGCCTGTTCGCCAAGGGCGCCCTGCGCGCCGCCTTGTGGATGAAGGGGCGCCCAGCGGGGTTTTACTCAATGCGCGATGTCTTGGACCTCTAAGCCCAAAATCAATTTCTTGCGCGGCGTGCCCCAGCCGTAATTTTCAACGATGCCAGATGACTGAATCACCCGGTGACACGGGATCAATAATGATACGGGGTTGGCCCCCACAGCCGACCCAACGGCACGTGATGCCTTGGGCTTACCAATCGCGTCCGCCACGGCCTTGTAACTGACGCTCGTGCCACAGGGGATTTTCAGCAAGGCTTGCCAGACCTGAAGCTGGAAGTTCGTGCCATATAGATGCAGCGTCAAATGCGTGTCCGCACCACGCCAGATTTCCAAAATTTTTCGCGCTGTACCCGCTGTACCTTTCTGATCTTCGAGCAAATCGGCAAATTCCCAATCGCGGCGCAAACGCGCCATGGGGATCGTGCGGTCTTCATCCACCACAAAGCCCAGCCAGCACAAACCACGATCCGTTTGCGCGATCAACATATCGCCCATCGGGGTCGGGTGATACCCGTAGCGGATGACAAGGCCCCGCCCCTTGCGCTTTACCTCACCCGGTGTTGCCGCAACAATATTGATCATCGCATCGTGCAGGCGGGCATTGCCGCTGAGACCGCTTTCATACGCGGCTTCCAGTGTCGAATAATTCTGCAACAGCAGATCACGCGCATTGTGCGCGGACATATATTGCACCATTTTCTTCGGGCTGACCCCGGTCATGCGGGTGAACAGTTTTTGGAAATGGGTTGCTTCGTACCCCGCCCGCGCCGCCAGAAAATCAAGATCCGGCTGATCGCGCCAATGGGCCGCGATGTAATCAATGGATTCTGAAATAATGGCGTCCTGATCTTTGTTCATTTTATAAAACTAGCGGGAAAGCGCCTCGCTTCCAATCCGTTTTTTGGTATATTGGCGGTATGAAAAAAGCTGATATTCAACGATTTTTTGAGATTCTGCGCGCCGAAAACCCGGAGCCGAAGGGGGAGTTGAATTACACCAACCCCTATACGCTTCTGGTCGCGGTCGCACTGTCGGCACAGGCCACAGACAAGGGCGTGAACAAGGCCACCGAAAAGCTGTTCAAGATCGTCAAGACGCCGCAGGATATGCTGAAACTGGGCGAAGATGGATTGAAAGACCACATCAAAACCATCGGCCTGTTTAATGCCAAGGCCAAGAACGTGATTGCCGCCGCCGAAATGCTGGTGCGTGATTATGGCGGAGAGATTCCCGAAGATCGGGACGAATTGGTGAAATTGCCGGGCGTGGGCCGCAAGACTGCAAACGTCGTTCTCAACATCGCGTTTGGCCACGAAACCATTGCGGTTGATACGCATTTATTCCGCGTCTCCAACCGCACAGGGCTGGCCCCCGGCAACACACCCGAAGCGGTCGAAGCCAAATTGGAGAAAGTCGTACCGCCAGAATTCCGCCGCCATGCGCATCACTGGCTGATCCTGCATGGGCGCTATATTTGCAAGGCGCGCAAACCATCATGCCCGGTATGCCCCGTGCGCGACGTGTGCGGATTCAAGGATAAAACGGAATATTAATCAGATACGGCGCGATTTCAGAATATCGGCCACGCAATCATTGGCCTGCACATCACGGCGTTCGCCCGCGGCCCCATCATACAAGGCGGTTTGGCGCGGGTTGAACTCATAATGCGACACCAATGCGGCATCCATATCCACAACCACATGCAACACACATTCATGGCCACGGAATTGCAAAACCTGCACCGAGCCTTCTTCACGTTCCAGATCGGCGTATGAAAACGCACCGAGGACCTGAGCCGCGTTCATGGTCGACAACAAAGCGGGATCTTTGCGCAACTGGGCCTGAACCCCGCGCGCATCGCGTTTGGACACCATCGCCACATCGGACGGTGACGCAATGGCGGCCTGCGCCGCTTGCCCCGGTGTGAAATCCGGCATAATCGTATTACCAAACACCACCAACGCCACAACCAGCAGCGTTTCCGGCAGCACCATAAACCGGCGCCAGCGACGCAACGTCAAACGGCGATTCCAGCGCAAGGTTACCCGGAAACGGGAATTGAAACAGAACGGGGCGAATGCCCGGCCCATAATGCCGTTCAAACGCCCCGTCCCGAATGTTTCAAAATTGGTAATCATGGTGATCGATGCCCCTTCATTCCATTTTTCATGTTTATGAACGGGCACCGGCCCTCAATTAAGCCGACGCAGCGGTTTTGTCAGCGAACGGCAGTTCTGCGCCGCTGTCACGTTGACCGCCTTGTTTGCCGCTGGTGCGGGCCTGACCCGGCTTGCCATCACGCTTTTCGCCTTTGGCGGACAGCGGGGTGACTTTACCGTCAAGCGTTGCACCGGCTTCAACAGCCAGTTCTTTGTATGCGATTGCGCCGGTGATGGAACCAGACGTGCGGATCGTCAAACGACCATTCACGGTCAGGTCGCCTTCGAAACGGCCAGCAATGGTGGCTTCTTCGATTTCAACGGCACCGTAGAATACGCCGCTCTCAGCGATTTCCAGTACGCGTGCGCCTTTCAGGGCCGCTTCGATCGTGCCTTCAACGATCAGAACGTCGCAAGCTTCGATTTCACCGGAGATGGTGATGCCTTCGCCGATAACCAGACGACGACCATCAGCAACCACGCCAGCTTTTGCGCCCGGGGCAGCAGCAGCATACGGGTTGGAGGACGCGGCCGGTTGACCGTACGGGGAGGAACCATAGGAGGACTGACCACCCGGGAAACCACCACCCGGAACGCGCGGCGGCTGCATGGCCGGGCGCTGCATACCAGCGGCTTGGCCACCCGGAATGTCGATCGGGCGGGCTTGGCCAGCGGCTTGGTTGGAAGATGCGCCTTGGTTGTTTTCTGTTTCGTTGCTCATGGTCTGTGCCTGGTCCTTTTGGTTCTGGTGGAAATTCATTTTCGGTTACCCTCTTAAAGTTTCCGACGGTTAAATTCTGTCTTGCCCATTTTAAAACGCGGAAAAGACAATACGGCTTTCACGCAAGAAAGCGCGCTGTTTGCTTTTCACCTGTTTTTATTTCGAGAACATAATGACACTAGCACTGGGTCAATAGGGCGACAAGCCGGAATCAGGGGGTTTCCCCCCGCTTTATTTCGCGTGATTTTTCAGTGCGTTACAGGGTGTTTTATGGGGAATCTGACCGGTATTTTCAAGAATCCGTCTCATGGAAATACGCGTATATGCGCTCGGCCACGGCATGGCTGATTCCTTCGACTTTTTCCAAATCGGTGATTCCCGCGCGCGCAACGTCCTGTGCCGACCCGAAATGAAGCAGCAAGGCCTTCTTTCGTTTCGCGCCAATGCCCGGTACATCATCCAATGGTGATGCGCCAATATGTTTTGCACGCCGTGTCCGATGCGCGCCAATGGCAAAGCGGTGCGCCTCATCCCGCAAGCGTTGTAAGTAATGTAGGGTGGCATTGTTCACCGGCAACTGGAACATTTCACGCCCCGGAATAAAGAATTTTTCGCGGCCCGCATTGCGGTCCGGCCCTTTCGCAATCGATACGACATTCAATTCTTCGGCAATGCCCATATCGGCCAATGTTTCCATCACCGCATTCAATTGCCCCAACCCACCGTCGATGAGGAGAAGATCCGGCCAGTCTTCCGACCCCGGCCCGTTGCCCTCTTCCTGCGCTTTGCGGAAACGGCGGCTCATCACTTCCTGCATCATGCCGTAATCATCGGATGCGCTGGCATCGCGGATGTTGAATTTGCGGTAAGCGGATTTCATGAACCCTTCCGGCCCCGCCACAACCATCGCGCCGACCATGTCGGTGCCGCTGATATGGCTGTTATCATAAATTTCGATGCGGGCCGGGCGTTCATCCAGCCCGAACAATTCCGTTACACCGTCCAACAATTGCGCATCGCCCGCCCGTTCCAGCAAATGGCGATCCAGCGCATCGCGCGCATTGTTCGCCACAAAATCAATCAGGCGGCGGCGTTCCCCGCGTTGCGGATAAGCAATTGACGTTTTGCGATCCACATTTGGCCGCGAATTCAACGCATCGGCAATCACGTCCGCATCGGGAATGTCATGGCTGATCAGGATATGTGGCGGGATGGGTTTGCTTTCATAAAACTGCGCAATAAAGGCGGCCAGAATGGTCTCTGGCTCCTCATCCCGCTCGTGCCGCGGGAAATACGCCCGGTTGCCAAAATTTTGCCCGCCGCGGAAGAAGAACACCTGTACGCAACTGCGCCCCTCGCGCATGGCCAGCGCGATGGCGTCCACATCACCGATGCCGTCAAAATTGATGTCCTGCCGTGTCTGCAGACTGGTCAGGGCGCGCAGACGGTCGCGGAATTTCGCCGCCTCTTCATAATCCATCCGGTCGCTGGCGGCCTGCATCGCGGCGGCCATTTGCTCCTGAATCTCCCGGCTTTTGCCGGTCAGATAGGCGCGCGCCTGTTCCACCTGCTTCGCGTAATCATCGCGCGACACCATATTCACGCACGGCGCGGTGCAGCGCTTGATATGAAATTGCAGACAAGGCCGCGTGCGTTGCGCAAACACGGAATCCGAACAATTGCGCAGCATGAAGGCCCGCTGCAAAACCGCAATGGTCCTGTTCACCGCCCCGGCGGAGGCGAAGGGCCCGAAATAATGCCCTTTCCGTGATCGACTGCCGCGATGTTTGATGACCTGCGGAAATTCGTGGTCATCCGTAATCAGAATATACGGGAACGATTTATCATCGCGCAGAAGAACGTTGTACCGGGGTTTTAGTTTTTTAATCAGGTTGGATTCCAGCAACAGGGCCTCAGCCTCTGTATGCGTGCGCACCACCATCATTTCGGATGTTTCGGCGACCATGCGTTGAATACGGTGCGACAGACGGGCCACTTGCGTATAATTCGCCACCCGTTTTTTCAGCGACTTGGCCTTGCCCACATACAGCACATCGCCCTTCGCATTCAGCATCCGGTAAACGCCCGGCGCATCCGGCAACGTCTTCACAAACGCCCGAACAACCCCCACCCCGCGCGCAAGGGCGGCGGGGAGCGTTGCATCATCCGATTGTTCAGAATTTTCGCCTTCTTCGTCCATGCCATACAGATAAGCCATTGTCGGAACCGGGGCAATCACCCACAGAACCCGCAGAAAACAGCCAAAAATTAACCAATCCAGCCTTACACAACCCACAGTTGATTATTTTACTTGCATTCTTGCAACTGTTTTTGTAACGCTGTGCCCCTCGCCCGGCTATGGGGGCCGGATCACGTCATGCGGGGGACAAAAACAAAAAATGGGGAAGCACATTATGGGGACGATTATTTTACGCACGGCATCGGGGCACGTGATTTACAAAAGCAACCGCACACACCACCGCGCCGCGGTTGAGGACGCGGTGATGGACGGTGTGTCATTGCATCACGCCGATTTGTCCGGTCTTGATCTAAGCCATGGCGATTTTGATGGTGGCGATTTTCGCCACGTCAATTTTGATGGCAGCAACATGACCGGAACCAATTTATCCGAATGCCGCATGACAGGGGCTTCGCTCAAAAACGTCGCCCTACACGGGGCCTGCATGGCCCAGTCCCATTTGATTGATTGTGATTTCAGTGGCGTTTTATTTGGCGGAACCGATATTTTTGGCGCGGTCATCCGGGGATGCGGGTTTGATACACAATCGGCATTGGAATTGCATTTTCACGATTGCGATATCTTTGAAAAAAATATGTTCGTCGACGTGGGTGGCCTTCCTTGCCCCATCAATCGCCCACCCGTTACCATTCTGGGCGGGCCATTGATCATGGCCATTACCACCACGCATGTCATCATGGGCAACAAGGCCATGACCATTGCGGAATGGATGCGCACCAACAGCATGATTGAAAAATCGCCCAGCCATGGTCTGGCGCTGGCGCATTTACGCCTGATGCGTGGGGCGGATACGCAACCCCCGGCGACTGACGTCGCCCCACCCAAAGATTGGGGCCGCGCCGTTAATGATGGGGGCCAATAATTTTCCTTGACGGCCACCCTTATGAAAATCTATGAATAGGCTTGTGTGTGCATACCATTGCAACCCGATTGCGCAATGGGACCGGTGTGTGGCCGGTTAAAAGGGAGAGAATTTCAATGATTTACCTGCGTTTCGGGCGGTTGTACGCCCTCAGCCTGGATCTGGACCGACGGTTCGGATTCATGCCTGTTTTTGCAAAAAATACTTGCAACAACGAAACCATTATCGATATACCTTTTGGTCAGGTCGTTTTAACACCGCGCCGGGTTTTATCGCGACCATGGATGCCCCCACCCATCGAAAAGGGAACCGGATCACATCATGGTCAAACAACAGACATTGGAAACACTGACACGCTGCCGTGCCCTGCTTCAGGTGTGGCAGCGGATTGATGGCGAATTTCCACTGCAATACATGCTGTGCCTGATCGAAATTGCGGCGGACGAAGGCCTCTCCCTCTCCGACCTGGCCACACGCACGCAGATGCCATTATCGACCGTATCGCGCATCGTCGGTGCCCTATCCGACCACCGCCCGAAAGGAAAATCCTACGGCCTGATCCGTGTGGATATTTCGGCGACGGAACGGCGACGGAAGGAATTGTCACTCAGCCCCAAGGGGCGGGCGTTGGTTGGGGAATTAGGGGAGGTTTGCCCCATATCCGGGTAAAGACCACACTCCTTATATTTTCAAATGGGGCATATATGTCGATTATAAAAGGTAGAATAAAACTTCTTTTCATTTGCACATTTGTGTTGATTGCCTTCACCGCAGGAAAGCGTGCGTATGCCGACACCTACAAAATCGGCATGCGTCAGCTTGATGATAATAAATCGATACTTGTCTTTGAATGCACCGATGATGGAACCATCTGTCAATCCACTGCCTTTCTCAACGACGGAACATCGCCAGAACAAGGTACCATCATCAACATCGAAACAACGTTTTCAAGGCATGATGCTGAATTTGTATTTCGCATGGGGGACGAACTCCTATTCTCCCAGCAAAATAAGCCAAGCTACACAACTCTCATATACCCCGACAGTGCGGCGTTAAAGACCGAGACAATTGATCTTTATATCCCCCACCCCGAAACAAAAAACACCGCTGCAGAAAAATCTGTTTTCCGCAAACCACAACGTCACGTAACGACACTGAATGTCTTGATTGAAAAGAAGTAGCTACCAAATTAGGTGCGGGTAATGACGTGACCGCCTAAAAAGGAAATCACATTGAGTTGGTGGCCCCGGCCGGAATCGAACCGGCACGCCCTTACGAGCGAGCGATTTTAAGTCGCTTGCGTCTACCAGTTCCGCCACGGGGCCAGCCGGGTGATATGGGCGGTAGAAAGCCGGGGCAGATTAGCGGGAAATAAGGGCGGTGGAAAGACGTAAAAGGGGCAGAATCCCCGGATTTTACGTTACACCACGTCCAGATTACGCCCGTGCGACCCGACGCTGAGCGCGCGGGGTTCGTCGCCGTGGGAGCGGATCAGGGCGATGATGTCCTGCGTCACGGTGTCGAGGCTGTCGCTGTTCGTCGCGCGCATGACGAGGGACAGGCCCAGAACGCCGCCGCGATAATGCGGGTATGACCCGATATCAACATCCGGATATTTGTTTTGCAGGGCGGTGAGCTCCTCCGCCACTTTGCTTTCGGGCAGAGAACAGGTGACCGTGTTGGAGAGCAGCGGTTTGCCCGCTTGGATCTGGTCCAGAACGTGGTCCATCATCGCCTGCATGATGCGGGGAACGCCCGCCATGACATGCACGTTTTTGGTGATGAAGCCCGGCGCGCCGGAGACCGGGTTCGGGATCAATGTGGACCCCTTTGGCACCATGCTCATCTTCGCGCGCGGCGGGGTGAGGTTTTCGAGGCCGTAATATTCCTCCAGCACCGCGAACGCTTCGTCATCGCGCTCCAGCGGCAGGTCGAACGCCTTGGCCACGCTTTCGGCGGTAATGTCGTCATGCGTCGGGCCGATGCCGCCGGTGGTGAAGACGTAATCGTAATCGGCGCTGAGTTGTTGCACCGTGTTGATGATTTTGGCCTCAATATCCGGGATCACCCGCACCTCGGCCAGCAGGATGCCGCGTTCGGTCAAACGCTCGGCAATCCAGGGGGTGTTGGCGTCCGCCGTCCGCCCGGACAGGATCTCATTGCCGATAATCACCAGCGCGGCTTTGTACAAATCGGGGTTTTCGTATTGCGGCATGGGTCAAAACTCGTAAAAAAGGCCGGAAAACGGCGGATTTCCCTTTGAAAGATTGTACTTGAAAGCCAATTATAGCATATTGGCCCCGGTTGCGGGGCAAAACACAACCCGCACGCGTAAACCGACAATAATTTATGGACACATAATGGGCAAGAGCGCCGCACAATATTCCCCCGACGGGATCGAACTGCATGGGCCGGATGCCTTTGAAGGCATGCGCAAGGCCGGGAAACTGGCCGCCGACGTGCTGGACATGATCACCCCCCATTGCGTTCCCGGTGTCACGACCGAGGAACTGGACCGCCTGTGCCATGATTATATCATCGCCCACGGCGCCATCCCTGCCCCGTTGAATTACAAGGGCTTCCCCAAATCCATCTGCACATCCATCAACCATGTTGTGTGCCATGGTATTCCGGGACCGAAGAAACTGGTCGAAGGCGACATCGTCAATATCGACACCACGGTCATTCTGGATGGGTGGTATGGCGACACCAGCCGCATGTACATGATCGGCAAAAAATTGTCGGTGAAGGCCAAGCGTCTGGTCGACGTGACATACGACGCGATGATGGCGGGGATTGAAGCCGTGAAGCCGGGCGCGACGCTGGGCGATATTGGCTACGCCATTCAAACCGTCGCGGAAAACGCACGGTTTTCGGTGGTGCAGGATTTCTGCGGCCACGGGTTGGGCCGCGTGTTTCACACCGCGCCGTCCGTCTTGCATTATGGCCGCCCGAAAACCGGGGCCATTTTGGAACCCGGCATGATTTTCACGATTGAGCCGATGATCAATGCGGGCGGATGGGAAACATTGGTAATGAATGACGGATGGACCGCCATTACCAAGGACCGGTCATTGTCGGCGCAATTCGAACATTCATTGGCCGTCACCGAAACCGGGTTTGAAATTTTCACCCTGTCATCCAAGGGATATACAAAACCCCCCTATGTCTGAGCCCGCGACCAAAGACAGTTCAGACAAAGAAGCGCCCCATTACCACGGGCATCGCGACCGTTTACGTGAACGGTTTGTGAATGGCGGGCCCGATTCACTGGCCGATTATGAATTGATGGAATTGCTGTTGTTCATGGCCATTCCGCGCCGTGACGTCAAACCGCTGGCCAAGGATTTAATCAAAACTTTCGGCAGCCTGTCTGGTGTTTTGAACGCCCCGATCAATGAATTGCAGGCGGTTGAAGGCTTATCCGAAACATCCGCCATCATGGTGAAGTCCATCGCCGCCGCCGGGCACCGCATGTTGAAACAGGACATGATGAACAAGCCGGTTTTAAATTCATGGTCACGGTTGATGGATTATCTGGCCGCCGGCATGGCGCATGAACGCAAAGAACATTTCCGCATCCTGTTCCTGAACCGGAAAAACGAATTGATTGCCGATGAAATTCAGCAAAGCGGCACGGTCGACCACACCCCCGCCTACCCCCGCGAAATCATGAAACGCGCGTTAGAGGTGGGGGCGACGGCCATCATTCTGGTCCACAACCACCCGAGCGGCGATTCCCGCCCCAGTGCCGCCGACATCGAAATGACGGATACCATCGTGGCCGCGGGCAAGCCGTTTAACATCGTTATTCACGACCACATCATCGTGGCCAAGGGTGGCCACACCAGTTTCAAGAATTTGGGGTTGTTGGACACATAAACGAACACATCTCTCGTGTCATTCCCGCGAAAGCGGGAATCCATACGATGGACCGGATAATCACTATGGATTCCCGCTTTCGCGGGAATGACAAAAAAGCAGTTGAATAAGAAGGACGAATAAAATGATCCCCCGCTACACCCGCCCCGCCATGGCCGCCATTTGGGACCAGGACAATCGGTTCCGCATCATGATGGAAATTGAAATTCTGGCCGCCGAAAAAATGGCCGATCTGGGCACCATTCCAGCGGGCGTTCCCGCGGCCTTGCGCGAACGGGCGAAATTCGATGTCGCGCGCATTGCCGAAATTGAAAAAGAAACCAAACACGACGTCATCGCCTTCCTGACCAACATTGCCGAACATGTCGGCGACGAAGCGCGTTTCATGCACCAGGGCATGACATCATCTGACGTACTGGACACAGCCTTGTCGGTGCAGATGACGCAATCGGCTGACCTGCTGATCGCCGGGCTGGATGCCGTTCTGGAAGCGTTGAAAAAACGCAGCCTCGAACACAAAGACACATTATGCGTCGGGCGCAGCCACGGCATTCACGCCGAACCGACCACACTCGGCATTCGTTTGGCCGGGCATTACACCGCCTTTGCCCGCGCGAAAGACCGCTTGATCGCCGCGCGCGCCGATGTTGCCACCTGTGCCATATCCGGCGCGGTGGGCACATTCGCCACCGTCGATCCGGCGGTGGAGGAGTACGTCGCCGCCAAATTGGGGTTAAAACCCGAGCCCGTTTCCACACAAATCATCCCGCGCGACCGCCACGCGATGTTTTTGGCCACGCTGGGCGTGATTGCTTCATCCGTCGAAAACATTGCGACGGAAATTCGCCATCTGCAACGCACCGAAGTGCGCGAGGTGGAGGAGTTTTTCAGTACCGGGCAAAAGGGTTCATCCGCTATGCCGCATAAACGCAACCCGGTGCTGTCCGAAAACCTGACCGGGTTGGCGCGCGTGGTGCGTGCGGCCGTTGTGCCCGCCATGGAAAATGTCACGTTGTGGCATGAACGCGATATTTCGCATTCATCCGTTGAACGCATTGTATTGCCCGATGCGTGCATGGCATTGGATTTCGCCTTGCACCGTTTGGCGGGGTTGGTTGAAAACCTGCTGATCTATCCGGACCGGATGATGGACAATTTGAATCACCTCGGCGGCCTTGTCTTCTCTCAACGTGTGTTGTTGGCCATGACACAAAAAGGCATCAGCCGCGAAGATGCGTACCGCGACGTGCAGGCCTGCGCCATGAAAGTGTGGGGCAGCAATGGCGCCATCACACTACGCGCCGCATTGGAAGAAACCCCGGACGTCGCCCTGCACTTCACCACCGAAGAATTGGACGCCCTGTTCGACTTCGCGCCCTATATCGCACGGCGGGATGCGATTTTCGCGCGGGTGTTTTAATAGACAGAACCACCCAGCATAACATTATGAAAAACAATGCCTTTTCAGGGTTTTGTTGAGAATGTTTTGCATTTGCACTATCCTTCACCCCAGATTCGGACTAAACCGGACACGCTTTTAAGGGATGGGTTTTGCCATGTGGATTTGCCTCTGTAATTCGTTCAATGACACGGCGGTTAAAAATGCCATTCAATCTTATGCGCCCGATCGCGTGATTGAGCGTAAGGATATCAAGGCGTTGTATGAAATCTGCTCCAACGGCGAAAAGCCCAATTGCGGCAAATGTCTGCGCACCACGTTTATGGACATCGTCAACGACCACAATGCGGCCATCGCGCAAAAGCTGGGGGTCGGCGTTCAAATCATCATCCCCGCCGCCAATGACAGCACCCCGCCCAAAGCCGGTGCAGGCGGATGTGGCAATTGCCAGTGCAACAAAGGCGGGCCACGCTGCATCCAGGGCTAGTACCTAAGCAAAGCCTAATAAATATGGCGTTTTATTTTCCTGTGGTTTATTTCTCTCTCGTGTAATCCGGCCTTGATCCGGCCCATACGCCTGTGGCATTTCTGACCCCCTTGCACATTTCATCCTTTGTATGGAGAGGACTGAAGACAATGTTGAAACGTTTCACCCAGCTGATTGGGAGCATCGCAATTATGACCGTAGCATCCACCGCCGGCGCCATGGCGCAGGACGCAGACAACACGCTGTATCTCGACCTGAAAGATGGCCGCGTGACCATTAAAATGTTCCCCACCGACGCGCCGAAACATGTTGAGCGCATCAAGAAACTGACCCGCGAAGGGTTTTATGACGGCATCGTTTTCCACCGCGTGATCGACGGTTTCATGGCCCAGACGGGCGACCCGACCGGCACCGGTACGGGTGGTTCGGATGAGGCCGACCTGCCGGCGGAATTCAACAGCCGCAGCTTCAACCGTGGTGCCATCGGCATGGCCCGCACCAACGACCCGAACAGCGCAAACTCCCAGTTCTTCATCTGCTTCGATGATTGCACCTTCCTGAACGGTCAATACACCGTATGGGGCCAGGTCACGAGCGGCATGGAATTCGTGGACAAAATTAAACGCGGCGAACCGCCGTCAAACCCGGACAAGATTGTAAAGATGCAGGTTGCGGCGGATGTGGACGCCTCTGCCGAAAAACCTGCTGCCTCTGGTGCCGCCGCTCAATAAGCGGTTGCGATCAGGCTGCCGAACAATGTCTCGCCGGCAGTGAACACTGATAAGTGTTAAGGCTCTCCTGCGTAACAGACCCCGCCCTTTCCCGGCGGGGTCTTTTTTTGATACCATCCGCTCAGCGTCATGCCCGCGAAGGCGGGCACCCGGCCAATAAACGGTAGCGCGGCCATGGCCGCGCGCATATCATGCTGGATCCCCGCTCGGCGCTCGGCTAACGCCTCACTGGTCGGGGATGACAAAAACATAAAATATCAGGGGCGTGTGATGACGAACAACAACTGGTGGCGTGGCGCGGTGATTTATCAAATCTACCCGCGCAGTTTTAAAGACAGCAACAATGACGGCATTGGCGATTTACCGGGCATCATTGAAAAACTGGATTACGTCGCATCGTTGGGCGTTGACGCCATCTGGCTGTCCCCCTTCTTTAAATCCCCGATGAAGGATTACGGATACGATGTATCCGATTATTGCGATGTCGACCCGATGTTCGGCACGCTGGACGATTTTGACCGCTTGATTAAACGGGCCCATGAACTGGGTGTAAAAATTATCCTTGATCTGGTGGCCAGCCATACATCCGATCAACACACATGGTTTTTGGAAAGCCGTGAAGACCGCACCAATGACAAGGCCGATTGGTATGTCTGGGCCGACCCGAAACCGGATGGATCACCGCCGAACAACTGGCAGGCCTTCTTCGGTGGCCCATCATGGTCGTATAATGTGCGGCGCGGGCAATATTACATGCACAATTTCCTGGAATCGCAGCCGGATTTGAACATGCACAACCCGGCTGTTCAGGACGCCATTCTGGCACAGTTCAAATTCTGGCTGGACCGCGGCGTTGACGGGTTCCGTCTGGATGTCGCCAATTGTTATATGCATGACCCGCTGCTGCGCGATAACCCGCCCGTGGATGATCCGAAACCGCAATTCTTCAACGTCGATTTTCCGACGCCGTTTACGATGCAGGATCATATTTATGATTTTTCGCGACCGGAAAATATTGCGTTCGTCAAACGCATCCGCGCCTTGCTGGACCAGTATGACAACCGCATGAGCGTGGCCGAAATTGCGTTCAACAAAGACGGCCTGGGGGCTGGGGCCGATTACACACGCGGCAATGACCGTTTCCACACGGCGTATAATTTCTCACTGATCAGCGGGCAGAAGGCCAGCGCGTCCTATATCCGCGATGCGCTGGAAGCGTATGCGGCCAGCGATGGCGGGTGGCCATCTTGGGCGTTTTCAAACCATGATGTGGTGCGTGTTGCCACACGCTGGGGCGGTGCCGAGAATGCGGATAACCCGGCCTTTATCAAAATGCTGACCGCCCTGCTCACCTCCCTGCGTGGCACGGTGTTTTTGTATCAGGGCGAGGAATTGGGCTTGCCCGAAGCCACGGTGCCCTTTGAAAAACTGAAAGACCCGTGGGGCATATATTTGTACCCGAAATGGCAGGGCCGCGATGGATGCCGCACCCCGATCCCATGGACGAACGGCGCACAAGCCGGATTTACCGGGGCCGCGGATACATGGCTGCCCATTGCCGATGCACAAAAACCATTAAATGTCGCGGCACAGGAAGAAAATCCGGCATCACCGTTGCACTTCACGCGGAAATTCCTACGCTGGCGCAAAAATCATGCGGCGCTGGTAACCGGCACCATCACATTCCACGACACAGATCGCGACGATGTTCTGGCCTTCACGCGGGCGGATGATGGTCATGCGGTCCTCTGCGTCTTCAATATGGGCGCAGCGTCCGTCGATTTGAATATCAACGGACAGGCGATCACAGTGCAAGGGTTTGAAGCTCAGTTTTCCGTCGACGGATTGGTTGCGTTTTCATCCAGCCCCTGAGGCGCGTAAGAACGCGGCTCTTCCTGTGGCGCTGGCGGCACGGCGGCTGGGGCCGGCTGTTGCACGTCTTCCGGCGCAGCGGGCATGTTCGCGCGCTCTTCCGCCGTCAGTGCCATGGATTTCACCATCGGGATAAACCCGCGGATGATTTTTTCCATCTTGTCGATGTTGTTGAGCGGATCGCTTGTTTCAATCCGCAGGACACATTCGCGGCGATCGAAGATATACAACGCCGCCAGCACCTTCATACGGAATATTTTCTTCAGAATGTCACAGCGCAACGGTGTTAAGAACCGTTGCATCAGATCGACATTGTCACTGCGTACGCGCCAGCCCGCATCCCATTCGGCAATGCCTTCGGGCACGGTCACGTCATCCAGACGCAAGGCCCCCACCATCTCGGCCATGGATGCGGTGCAAATCGCGCCGGACATGGGCATGGCACTGGACATCACCAATTCAATCGCCGTCACAAACCGTTCCCCGCGCGCGTCGTTCGCGGCCCGGCGTTCGGTAAACATGTTCAAACGCAATCCATCAATCGTGCCCGTAATTTCAGGCGAGGCGAGCAAGCGACCGCCCGTCCCATATTGCAGGCCCAGTTTCGTGGCAAAATTCTTCCACGCCCGTTTTTGACCCATCAAAATGCGGATGGACCAGAAAAACGCGCCCAGCACAAAGGCGGACAGCAAAAGCCAGAGCATAAACCAGATCATTGAGGGGCAACCTTCATTCGGCTTGGAAACATTATGGCCAGTTTACCGCGTCCCCCCTTCTGGGCCAAGCCCAAATCAAAAAGCCCCGGTTTCCCGGGGCTTTTAAACGAATTCGTAAAATCGGGGTGATTAGGCCGCGACAGCGACCATTTCAACCTTGCCGGACTTGCCAACCGAGAAGCGTTCGCGGGCGATTTCATCGGCCACTTGTGCGGTTGTTTTGCCCTCGGATTCAGCGCGGGCAAAGATTTCCAGCAGGGTTTTATAGATGTTGCCAACCCGCATCATGGTTTTGTCATGGGTCGGGAACGTAGCCGCGTTCGGAACATCGCTCCAGACATGTTGCATGCCCACGGCAATCACGCCGCCCGCATTCGCCACATAGTCCGGCGCATACAAGATGCCCTTGCCGGTCAGCAGTTTGGAATCGCGGTCAATCACGGCCAATTGGTTGTTGGCACAACCCGCCACGATTTTCACGCCCGCCGACACCAGCAGATCGATGCTGTCCGGGGTGATGTCACCACCCAGCGCGCACGGGGCATAGATGTCGGCCTTGTGCGCCATGATGTCCAAGCCCTTGTCCAGAACGGCAAAGCCGTCTTCTTTGGCTTGGGCAATACGGCCATCGTCGATTTCGGATACGGTCACAACCGCACCGGCATCGGCCAGATATTTGCACAGCGTGCGGGCGACGTTGCCGTAGCCCTTCACCGACACGGTCAGACCGGTCAGATCGTCGCGGCCCATTTTGTGTTTCACGGCGGCGCGAACGCTCTGGAACGTGCCATAGGCCGTGTACGGGGACGGATCGGCGTGCGGGTAATCGGCCGGGTTCAACCCGTCCGGCATGGCATGGCCACCCGCAATTTCAATCGGCAGGCCCGCAACGTGACGGGTTACACCGCGCGCGATCAACATGTGATCAACGCTCATGCCCACATCTTCGGCGGTGACGTACTGGCCGTAAATGGCGTTCACGGCCTTGGCAACCGCTTGCATCATTTCTGCGGTCGGGTGACGTGTGCCGGGGGTGCCGACGATCACGCTTTTACCACCGCCCAGCGGCAGATCCGCCACAGCGTTTTTATAGGTCATGCCGCGGGACAGGCGCAGCACATCGGTGATGGCTTCGTCATCATTGCGGTAGCGGGACCAGTAACGGCAACCGCCCAGCGCCTGGCCGCGCGATGTATTGTGAACGGCGATAAACGCCTTGAATCCGATATCGGTATCCTCGGCCATGATCACGGTTTCGTGACCGTCAAATGCCGGGTGATCTTTCAGAGTGTCGGTCATCGTATTGATGGTCAGAGTCATCAATATCTCCTTTTAGATGTGAGAAATCCTTACAAAGTGGGCTCAGATCAACACAACCCCGCATATCCGTCACGATTATTCTGTTTTGCGGCGCGATAGCATACGGCGCGCTCAGCACGGCCCGCTCTTACGAAAAAGCACGTCTTTCAGACGTTTTGCACGCCCATCGCGCAAGGATATGTTTCAAAATGAATGCGTGGTGTAATTATATTACCCCGCAATGCGATATATGCAGCGCAACAACCAGCATCCCTCCGCACCCCTTTGGGGTCGGATTTACAGGGCTAAAATGACGCGGTTTCAGGGTGCGATTCGCACGCGGATCAAACGGGGCGCGGTTGGAAAAACAGCGTCGTATTGATGATAGTATCGGTGATGCGGCTTTTCCCGGCGTAATCATACCCGGCCCGGTCCATCGCGCGTTCATCGGCCTGTTCATACAGCAAGGTGCGCACACCCTCCGCCGAACGCACGGCCAGCGCCACGCCCGGTGCCGTATCACGCACGCGGGCCAGCACGTTATCCTTTGCGCTGACCAGTGCCGCAACCATCACCAGACCGGCACCGCTGTAATCAAAATCTTCGCCAGACGCTTGCACAACTTCGATCGCGTCCTGCATCCCCAGCGCCGCAATCATCTTGCGTGAAAGCGCCACGGCATCCGCATCGGAATCAATGCAGATCATTTTCAAACCGGTTTGTTTGTGCATGTCGATGGCGCTGAACGGCAACGGACCCGCGCCAACGAACACAACCGGGCGATCATGCGGCAGAACATTGGCCGCACGGGCGGCATCAATTTCTTCGGCGACCAGTTCAACGTAATTGTCGCGATAGATAAAGTGATCCAGATCCGTATCCGTCAAAACATCCTGCGCGGCGAAATCCAGCGCGAAGAATTTTTCCATCTCGTATTCGGCCTGCGCCAGCTTGGGCAAAATTCTATCGCGCTTGGCAATCACTTCCGGCAGGTCCAGCAGGTCGCATGCATCATGGCAATGACAATCCAGAACCGCCGCGACAAAGGCAGACAGGCAGGAATTGATTTTCGGGTTACGGGGAGACAGATCGCGTTCGCTCAGCAACACATCGTGCGCCACACGGAAATGCGACAGCAACAGATCGTGATGCGAAACCGGAAAAGAAAGCGCCGTATTCTGTGCCATGGTTGGCCCGTACCTTCAAAGAAACACCCGCCGCCTTCCCCACACCGAGGAAATGCGAATGATTTTCATTTACAGGATCGGGCCCGTAAATGCAAACAGATAAAATGAGGTTTTAGATCAGGGATCTAGCCGCAGCCACATCCGCCGCCACAGCAGCCACCTTGAGACGATTCGCTGTCTTCAGACGCCGCCTTGGCCCCGCCACCACAGCAGCCGCCCACAGACGGGGATGAATCATAATCATCGGAGAGTTCAACCGGGTCCGCTTCCTGTCCCACGCTTTCCAGCAGGGATTGCACACCGCTGACCAGCTTGTCCGGCAGACCGGCACCCGGGTTTTCAGCATAAGCCGCCAGCAGACGTTCCAGCGATTCAACAAACGCCACGCCGTCTTCGCCCTTGCCGCCCTTCTCCATATAGCCCAGCCACGCAATGCCGTATTCAACAACGCGGGACAAAACATCCAGATTGCCCATGACATCGTGATCGCGCGCCAGTTCGGCGGCGGCTTTCATCGCGGCCAGTTCATGCGTCGGCAAATTCACCTTGCCCGCAATGAAGCGCGCCAAAATAACATCAACCATGACGCAGAACGCCAATTGGCGACGGGTCAAACCAACCACACCATCGTCAAACCCGGCCGCGGCCAGAACATCGTTCATCACGGCCTTGCACACGGCGGATGTCATCACATAACGGTCCCAATCCGGGGCGGCTTGCGGTTCCGGCGTAATCTCAATCGCAAAATTCTGGGCCAGACGGTCCAGATAGCTGCCCAGTGTGCTGGACGATTGATCATTGGCGATGGCGGCGGCGTTGGTCATGGTGAAGCTCCTTATCTGGCCCCGTTTATAGCACCGGGAAGAGCCCAAAAACCACAAAAATCCCCCGTCTTTCCCTTAATCTCCTCCCCCCTTTCAAGGGGGGAGGGTCAGGGTGGGGGGATGTCCGGTCCGGGGCACAAAGGAAACAGGGGCGACCCGTTTGGATCGCCCCTGTTCTGGTTCCAGATTATTCGAGCCTATTCCCGGATCGCGGCTTTAGTGTAACCGCATCCCCGTCCGGAAATCGCCTTCCAGCAGCATGGCTTCAGCCTTGGAAGCCACCAGCACACCGGGAGAGTCCTTTGGCGCATGGATATGGTTATCCGGCGTATCGGTCTTGTCCGTTGTATTCGGGCGCAACGGTTGACCGTCATTCCGCTCCAGCGTGTCCACACGCTGGTCCAACTGATAAATCTGATCGCTGAAAAAGCCCGTTTGCTTACGGATCGTTTCGAACCCGTGGCGCAAACGTTCATAGCCAATGCCCAGCACCACGCTGGACCCGACCGTCATTACGGCAGCAAACACGGCAAAAGCCAATGCGACCACCAAACAGGTTTCGACAGTGATTGTCATGACACCCACCTTTCCCCTTTCATCCTGGAGGAGTATTTGGCGACAGGTTTACAACGTGAATAAAAGGCAGTTCGCAAAATCCGAATTGAAAGCAATTCAACTCAACCTGTCTGAATTTTTGCGATCCGCAAACCCCGTGGATCAACGACCCTACAGAAGTTATGTTAAATCACTTTCGCTTAAGGCGGCGTAACTTTTCAATCACACACGCGACAAATCAGAATCAAAACCATTTCAAAAATGGATCAATTTTGATGCAATTTTGGGGGATGCAAAAACATGCGGTTTTATTGGGGTTTTTAAACTTTTTCCCTTGATTGGCATTCCCGCGAAAGCGGGAATCCATAGGGCTGCGGGGCATGGATTCCCGCTTTCGCGGGAATGCCTCAATAAAAGGGACGCAAAATAAATCGCAATCCGCACATGCAAATTAAAAAAATCCCCGCCAAAAATCCGGCGGGGATTCGCAAAGTTGAAGAGGGTTGGCCCGTCGAAGGGAGACGGGCCATAGATACGCAGCGGAAAAACTATTTGCCCATCTTGGTGGTGAACACCTTGTCCGCGTCCTGCGGCGGGGTCTGTACCACCGGTTCAGCGACGGGTGGTGGCGGCGCAACGGGCGCAGTCACCGCACCCTTGGCCGGCATCATCGCGGCGCGCACATACATCACGCCCTTGCCTGCTGTACGTTCCATCGTATACGGAACCATGTTGGTCATCTCAACAGCTTCATACCCATCACACGCAGCCAGAAACAACATCGGCGCGGCGGCAGAAACCAGAATCAGAGTCTTCAAAGACGGCATGGGCAAACCCCCAAAGGTGAAAAATTCATCAGGCGGATAAATCAAAGATCGTGCGAACGCACAAGCACAGTGTACACGCTGTGAATCTGAATGCAAAGGGGGGCTATATTGTTTTCATATAATCGAAATTATTCCCCGCCCCGTACCGCCAGATCCATCGCTTCCAGCTTGCGGATATGGTCGCGGAGTTTGGCGGCCTCCTCGAATTCGAGGTTGGCGGCGGCGGTGCGCATTTTGTCTTCGAGCAGTTTGATTTTTTTGGCGATGGCTGCGGGCGATGAGAGTTCTTCGCCATCGACATCCGTGCGTTTGACCGTCACATGGTCGCCGCGTTCATAAACGCTGTTCATCACATCGCCGATGGCTTTGCGGATTGATTCCGGGGTAATGCCATGTTCGGCGTTGTAGATTTTTTGTTTTTCGCGGCGGCGGTCGGTTTCATCAATCGCGGCCTGCATCGACTTGGTCATGCGATCGGCGTACAGCACCGCCTTGCCGTCCACGTTCCGGGCGGCACGGCCAATGGTCTGGATCAAGGACGTGCGGGAGCGCAGGAAACCTTCTTTATCCGCATCCAGAATGGCGACCAGATGGCATTCAGGAATGTCCAACCCTTCGCGCAGCAGGTTGATGCCCACCAGAATATCAAACGCACCAAGGCGCAGATCGCGGATAATTTCAATGCGTTCCAGCGTATCAATATCACTGTGCAGATACCGGACTTTCAACCCGTTTTCGGCCAGATATTCGGTCAGGTCCTCCGCCATTTTCTTGGTCAGCGTAGTCACCAGCGCGCGGCCACCCTTGGCCACCACGCGTTTGCATTCCCCCATCAGATCATCGACCTGATGCGTGGTCGGGCGAATTTCGACCGGTGGATCGGTCAGGCCCGTGGGGCGGACCACTTGTTCGGAGAACACACCCTTGGTCTGTTCCAGTTCCCATGGGCCGGGTGTGGCGGAGACAAAAATGCTCTGCCCCCGCATCGCGTTCCATTCATCGAATTTCAGCGGGCGGTTATCCATGGCGGAGGGCAAGCGGAACCCGTATTCCGACAAGGTCGTTTTTCGTGCCCGGTCGCCGTTATACATGCCGCCAATTTGCGGCACCATGACGTGGCTTTCATCCAGAAAGATCAGCGCATCCTTGGGCAGATATTCGAACAAGGTCGGCGGGGCCTGGCCCGGCGCGCGGCCCGTTAAATACCGGGAATAGTTTTCAATGCCCGCGCACATGCCCGTGGCGGCCAGCATTTCCAGATCGAATTGCGTGCGTTGTTCCAGACGCTGGGCTTCCAGCAGCTTGCCCTGCTCCCGGAATTCGGCCAGACGGGTTTTTAAATCCGCTTTGATATTGCGGATCGCCTGTTCCATCGTCGGGCCGGGGGTGATGTAGTGGCTGTTGGCGTAAACGCGCACGGCGTTGAGGGTCAGGAATTTTTCGCCCGTCAGCGGGTCAAATTCCGTGACGTTTTCCAATTCATCCCCGAACAGGGAGAACCGCCACGCTTTATCCTCATAGTGGGCCGGGAACAATTCCACCGTATCGCCGCGCACGCGGAACGTGCCGCGTTCAAAGGCCAGATCATTGCGTTTATATTGCAGGGCGATCAATTGCTGGATCAGTTCCTGACGATTGATCTGGTCGCCTTTTTTCAAATCGACGATCATCGCCTGATAATCTTCTTTCGACCCGATACCGTAGATACAGGATACGGATGCCACGATAATGCAATCGCGCCGTTCAAAAATCGCGCGGGTGGCGGCGTGGCGCATCCGGTCGATCTGTTCGTTGATCGACGAATCTTTTTCGATGAATGTATCGGTCCGCGGTACATAGGCCTCGGGCTGGTAATAATCGTAATACGATACGAAATATTCCACCGCGTTTTCGGGGAAGAAGGATTTCATTTCCCCGTATAATTGCGCCGCCAGCGTTTTATTGGGCGCGAGGATCAGCGCCGGGCGCTGCGTCGCCTCGATCACATGGGCCATGGTGAAGGTTTTGCCCGAACCGGTCACGCCCAGCAGCACTTGATCCGTCACCCCATCATTGATTCCGGCGACCAGTTCGGCAATCGCCGTCGGCTGGTCCCCCGCGGGTTTGTATTCGGACACGATTTTGAAGGGCCGGACAAAATCCGGGCCGGGCGGCGAATCGGGGGTGGTTGGGGCTGATTTGGTCATACGCATTATATAGGGGGAACAAACCGGAAACTCAAATGAAACAAGCAGGTTTTTTCGCCATTTGCACGGACGGTGAAAAACCGCCTAAAATCCCCCCAACACACTGTTAGGGAGTTTATCCGCCATGAAGATCCAGTCGCTGGGCCCGTATTACAAAGACCAGATTAAAACCATCAAGGCCTTGGCCAAAGGATCGTCATTGTGGAAAGCCGAGGCCGCGGCCCTGCTGCCCCGGATTGACCAGAGTTATAAACGCACCGATGCCGACGCCTTGCTGTCCACGCTCAGCGATATGCAGCGGCTGGCCTATATCGTTGCGGCGGGATTGGAACATGAATCATCGTTCCGCGCGGATTTGAAAGATATGCAAGCAGGAGGGTGGGCCACCTTCACCGCGCCGCCGGTGGAAGACAAATTGAACCTGTCACTGGCCAAAAAACTTTATAACGGCAAACCGGGCAACAATGACATCGTGACCATGCGGCTGGGCGATACGTCACGTGCGATTGGCCCGTATCTGGTGCAATGGTGCCTGCGCGATAAAGTGCCGTTCAGCGTTTATTTTCAGGACAGCGATTTCCATGCCCTGCTGGTCAATCATGCCACACCGGAAGGGGTCAAGGCCCTTGGGGCCGACTACATGGCGATGGTGGATGGCGTGAATAAAAGCATGATCGTCCGCGCCAATACGCCAAACCGTAAAATTGTTCACGCCAATCCGGACAAAGCGAAAATTTACGACAACGAAACCGCCTTATTCTTCCAAAAATCCGGAACGGGTGAGGTGTTTTACACCCTGACCTGCATTCCGACCGAAAACGATTCAAAGATCGATGGCATTCCGTACAACGATTACATCAAATTGTTTTTTGAAATGTGCGACCAGCCGTGGGACGCGATCAGCGACGCGCATTTAAAACTGATTCAGGAATTCAACACCGCCACCCATGTCCGCATCACCAACAATGATGGCACCGATGTTTCGATGGAATTGGTGGATGATGATGGGTCGCATTTCACATTCTGCAACAGCCTGATCGCCAAAAACGTACCGGGGTCGGAGATTTTCAGCGCCCCGCGCAAGAACAGCGTCAACGGCATTGTCGTTGCCAAGGGAAAATTCACCCATGGCGGTGCATTGATCGAAGATCTGACCATGGAGTTCAAGAATGGCGAGCTGGTCAAATACGAGGCGAAGACGGGGCTGGAGGCCTTTAAACGCGCCGTTGAAATGGATGACGGCGCGCGGTTCGTGGGGGAATTGGGCATCGGCACCAATCCGCATTTGAAACAGCATGTGGCCAATGGCTTGCTGGTCGAAAAAATCGGCGGGTCGTTCCACCTGGCGCTGGGCCGCCCTTATTCCTACACGGAATATCAGGGCACGAAAGTGAAGGTCGATAATGGTGGGCGCAGTAAACTGCACTGGGACATCACCACGATGCTGTATGGCAAAGACGGGATCATCTATCTCGACGGGCGCAAGGTGATGGAGAACGGATTGTGGATCGCTCCACAATATGACGTTCTCAATCGCGGCTGGGCCGCGCTTCCGCGCAAGGATCGTCCGGCGTACTGGAAAAGTTACGATCCGAAATTGTAAGTTTCTCCATCAATGTCATCCCCGCTCGGGGCGCGGCTGTCGCCGCACTGGCCGGGGATGACAACACATGCGCGTAAACAAGAAGGAAGCCCGGATCAGGGGGGCTGATCCGGGCTTAGACGTGTGTGCAGGTAGTGTGGGGGTCGGAGTTTAACCTGTGTGCCACCGAGGAGAGAGAGGGGCGGTTGGCGGCGATACAGGCATTTGGCAATCCGACCGTAAGTCCAGTTTCGCCGATCAAGCTGACAGAAAACTGACAGATTTGTTTTTCTGGAAATATTTTCAAAAAATCCTGTTTTCCGAAGGCGGTAAGTCGTCCGTAAGTTCGGCACCGCATCATTGGAGAAACAAAGATTATGAAAAAGGTGTTGGAAAAACCTTAATTCATTGAAAACAGGAGAATTTAAATGTCTAAGACACCCCCGTCTTCCAATACCCGCCCCGGCAAAGCCGTTGGGCAATTGATCCGGACCAGTATAACCCCAAGGATAGAGCAAAATGCCTCTGCCGCGGACGCGCTGGATTTGATGTACCGCTATAAAACCCAATATGTGGCCGTGATGGATCGCGCCAATCTGGTGGGTATTTTTACCTATGCCAGCTATCTGGGCAATGTTTTGCGCAGCGGGAAAGAAGCCGAAAAAACCCCGCTGACCGAGGTTATGAATGTGGCCCCCGCCCCTGTGGATGCCGATCAATCGTGCCGTGACGTTTTCCAAACAGTATGCCAGAATGGATCGCCCTATATTCCGGTCGAACAAGATGGCCGGTTTTTGGGATTAGTGTCCGATGATATTTTGCGTCTGGAACTATCGCGCGAATTGAACGCCATGCGGAAGAAGATTGGTTTTTCATTCTTCTCCCCCGATGATGGCAGTGCGGTAGGTGGGGCGCGCCCATGATAGTTAGAAAGATCTATGCGTCTTTTATTGATCGAAGACGACGAATTATTAAGCCAATTCATCGCCGCCGGCCTGCACCAGGCGGGGTATGAGAGCGATTGCGCCTATACGGCGGATGAAGCCCTCGCCCTTGTCCACACACAAAGCTATGATCTGATCATCACTGATCTGGGCCTCCCGGATCAGGATGGTTTGACCCTGCTCAAAAAAATTCGCAATCACGATAAAAACATCCCCGTTCTGATCCTGACCGCACGCCAAGGCGTGGATGACAAGGTCAAGGGACTGGATCTGGGCGCGGATGATTATCTGCCCAAACCATTCGAAATGCCGGAATTAACCGCCCGCGTGCGCGCCCTGCTCCGCCGCCCGGCTCAGGCACTGGACGCCGTCATCACCGTTGGCAATCTGGCGCTGGACACCAACGCCCATACGGCCAGTGTGATCAATGCGCCCATGAAACTGACCCGCCGTGAAATTGACCTGCTGGAACAATTGATGCGTAACAGCGGCAAAGTCGTCAGCAAAGAGCTGATCGAAAGCCGCCTGTACAGCTATGGCGAACAAGGATCATCAAATTCGATCGAGGTGTTGGTCCACCGCCTGCGTAAAAAGCTGGACGATGCCGGTGCCGATGTGCAAATCGCCACGCTGCGCGGTCTGGGTTACGTTCTGGCCGAACGGTCCGAAGAATAATTCCGCACTATTTTTATTGATTAAAGTGGTATGGCGCGCGCGGAACGCGTTTTGCGTCGTCTTTTTCGGTCGCGCGAATGGCCCCCGCATCCGATGGCGGAATGGATTCCGCGGCGGGTTGCGGTTGCTGAACCCCCAGCTCGACGACAACCGGGTTGTCTTTTTTAGAAAAGACCCCATCCAGCCACGCGGCAAAATCCGGACTGGCCCAATGCAGGAACCAGCCCAGCACGGCCAGCACGGCGGTAATTTTCAACCAGACTTTAATAATCTGCATATTTACTCTCCCTGATTACCGACGGACAGGGCCATGATGGCGTCCTGATCCGTTTCCGACAAATTGGCAAACCCGCGTGTCGCATCAATGAAATCCAGAAACTGCGCCATAATCGCCGCCGATTGCGGATTGGTCCGCACCGTTTCAGAAAATCGCGTCATAAAGGCCGGGGACAACCCGCCATCAACATCCAGCCGGTCACTGCGCACATCATAGCGAATTTGGCCATCAAACACCTCTGGCCCCGCCGTTTGCGCCAACAAGCGCGTTTTAAAATGATTGAATCCATTGTTCCAGCGTTTGTTCAGCCGCACAATCTCATCCGCCTTAATCACCATATCGGGACGCACATCAGCAGGCACTTGCCCGGCCTTTTGCAGGAAGGCCACCATCCGCCCATCCATGCCGCCGCCATAGCTGTCGGGATTGACCGTATCAACGCCGCCCCAACGGAACAGCAACGCCATGATGCGATTGTCCAGATCATTCACACTGGACAACAGATCCACCGCACCAGTGGCCGCAAAATTCGTCGCCATGTCTTTTAACACAGCATCATTTTGTTGCGCGACATGCAGATCGGGCAAATTGCCTTCGCCCCGCAACGTCATCATGCCCGCGGGTACGGGTTGCATCATTTGCGTGACCGCGCTTTTGTTCGTCACAGGATCGGGCATCGTGGCCACGGCCACAACACCACCCAGCGCAACGCCAGCAGCAATCAGCAAAGCCACACGGCGTTTATCCTGAAAAAACGGATTTTCGAAGAGATTGTATTTCATCAAAGCCAACGTATATGATTGCCCGACACAAGGAATAGCCCCCTATTCTTGCCGATTTTATCCCATCCGACCAGAGGAAAGCGTTGAATGACCGCCATCACACCACAGCCCGCCACCGTGCAGCCCGACGCGATCGAATTCCTGTTGCGCCGCCGGTCGTGCAAGATCAAGACGCTGGCCGCACCGGGACCGGATGACCAGCAACTGGCGACCATTCTGCAAATTGCGGCCCGCGTTCCCGACCATGGCAAACTGGCCCCATGGTCGTTTGTCACCTTTACGGGGGATGCCCGCGCCGATTTCGGAAAAATCCTCGCCCAAGCCTGGAAACAGGACAACCCGGATGCCGAACCCGCCAAGCTGGACCTGGAATCCGAACGCCTCCTGCGCGCGCCCGTGGTTGTCGCCGTCCTGTCCCATGTGCGGGACGGGAAAATTCCGGCGTGGGAACAAATCCTGTCCGCTGGCGCGGCCTGCCAGAATTTGATTCTGGCCGCGACCATGATGGGATTTGGCGCGCAATGGGTCACCGAATGGTATGCCACCAACGACACCGTGCGCACCGCGCTGGGGTTAAAAACAGACCAGGATCAGGTCGCCGGATTTATCTATCTCGGCACACCATCCGAAATTCCGGAAGAACGCCCCCGCCCGGAGATGGATGCGGTTGTTACGCAATGGACAGGCGTGAAAAGCTAAGCTTCAAATGCGGCGTCATGTCATCGATTTCCACCATGTAAGATTCGATGAACGGGTCTTCTTCACTGTGCAGCACATCCTGAACTGAGCGCGGTTCCTGCAGGAACACGCCCGATTCTTTCATGCCTTGTAAGTGAAACTGCAGCGCGTCCTCAAAATTGGAGATGGCGGCTTCAACCGTTTCGCCACATGACGCACAACCGGGCACGTCGGGAATATCGATCCAATATTCAGTGCTGTCTTCTTTGCGGATCAGCGCGACATAGGACTTGCTCATGGTTCGTTTCCTTATGCCAGATGCGCGCGCATCTCTTTGGCCATCTGCTTGCTGAGTTGTTTGACGGATGCGCCGTGTTGCAATTGTTTCAGCACATTGTCCAGTCCGGCCGTTTTGAGAATATTACGGACTGTCCCGCAGGGAATGTCCTTCGGCCCATGATTGGTGACCGTCACCACATTGGGCTTGGATTCGTGTTTGAATTGTTCGTGGCTTCCCGTCTGACCCACGCACTTCCATCCGTCATGGGCCAGAATATCAACCATATCATTGTGTTTTAACGTCGGCATATGTGACATGCCCATACCCCATCTTTCGTGCAGAGTTCCCCCGACCCTACGTGGAATTTCCTAAGAATACGTAAAAAGGCGACCATTTCTGGCCGCCTTTCTAAACGCTATCGGGATTGGATCCCTTATTTCTCTGGTTTCAGCGTCGGGAACGCGATCACTTCGCGGATATTGTGGGAATCCGTCATGATCATGGTCAGACGGTCGATGCCCATACCCCAGCCCCCCGTCGGCGGCAGGCCATATTCCAGTGCGGTGACGAAATCGTGGTCCACCATCATGGCTTCCTCGTTTCCGCCTTCGCGCTGGGCCACCTGATCCATAAAGCGGTCATGCTGGATTTTCGGATCGTTCAGCTCGGTAAAGGCGTTGGCCATTTCCCAGCCGTTGATATAGCTCTCAAACCGCTCAACCAGACGCGGGTTGTTGCGGTGAACCTTGGACAACGGGGAAATATCCAGCGGGTGGTCAATCACGTGGATCGGCTGGATCAATTTAGCCTCCACCTTCTCGCCAAAGATGGTTTCGACCACTTGGCCCCAGTTCGCTTTCGGATCGACATGCACGCCCAATTTTTTGGCTTCGGCATGGGCTTGCGCTGCATCCATCGGCATGAAGTCGATGCCGGTTTCTTCCTGTACCAGTTCAACCATGCCCTTGCGCGCCCACGGGCTGCCCAGATTGATGGTGTTCCCTTGGAATTGGATTTCCAGAGTACCGTGTACGGCCATGGCCACGGCCTGAACCAGTTTCTCGATCAGATCCATCACGTCGTAATAGTCTTTATACGCGTGGTAGGATTCAATCATCGTGAATTCGGGATTATGTTTATAGGAAATCCCTTCGTTCCGGAAATTGCGGTTGATTTCAAACACCGCATCAGCCAGACCACCAACGATCAGGCGTTTCAGATACAGCTCCGGCGCTATGCGCAGGAAGAAATCGGCATCCAGCGCATTATGGTGCGTCACGAACGGTTTCGCCGATGCGCCGCCCAAAATCGGGTGCATCATCGGGGTTTCAACCTCGATCGCGCCCTGTTCTTCCATGAATTTACGGATGGTGGAGATGATTGTGGAGCGCATCAGCAGTTTCTGACGGCTTTCATCATTCATGATCAGGTCCAGATAACGCTGGCGGTAACGCTGCTCAACATCGGTCAGGCCGTGATATTTCTCCGGCAGCGGCATCAGCGATTTGGTCAGCATGGTGACCTTTTTCGCCCGGACGGACAATTCCCCGCGCGGGGTGCGGCGCACGGTGCCTTCGGCCCCGATAATGTCGCCAATATCGAAATAATCGAGGATCGACAACGCGTCTTCCGACATCGAGTCCTTGTGGCAGAAGACCTGCATTTTCCCGCTCGGGTCCATCAGGTCAAGGAACATGCCATTGTTGCGGATCGCCATGATCCGACCGGCGACGGCCACATGGTCATCGGTTTCCGTGCCATTCGGCAGGTCTTTATACATGTCCTGCAGCGTCCCATTTTGATGGGTGCGCGGGAAAACGTGCGGATACGGGTCGATCCCGGCGGCCTTCAGGGCATCCAGCTTCACCTGTTTCGCCAGACGGGGGTTCCCGGCTGTGGTTACGGTCGCTTCAGAATTCTGTGCTGGATTTTGTCCCATTTTCAAATCACCGTGGTACAATTGTTTCAGGTCCTGATTTTGTCGCTTATGCGATACGAAAATGCAAGCCCTATCGCCCTTTTCAACACCCGGATACCCCCTTAAATGATGCGCTTTTTGACCCCGAAAACCCCCGTTACACCTCAATCTGGCCAATCTGGCCAATCCGGCAATGCGCTGTGGTTTATCCTGCTGGCCATCGCGCTTTTGACCGCTTTGACCATCGCCATCACCAAAACGGGCGATAACGTGCAACAGGCCGGGGAAACCGAACGCGCCACGGTCGAAGCCACCAGAATCATGCGCGACGGCAAGGCCATGCAAACAGCGATTCAGCAAATGCTGGCGCGGGGTGGCAGCGAAAGTGACATCTGTTTTGACAGCGATGATTGGGCCACCAACGATTATGATTTCGCGGCCTGCGCCGATGCCGAAAACCGTGTTTTCGACCCCGCCGGGGCCGGTTTGGGTATGCCGAAGACAACCGCAACCCAAAAAATTATTTATACGGGATCTCTGGCCATCGACGGTGTGGGCACGTCGGCACCCGACCTTGTTTTCATCCTGTCCGGGGTTGGTAAAGCCGATTGTTTGCGGATCAATCGCATGATGAAAATTGATGATGCCAGCGGCAATCCGCCCCCCATTTCCGCCGTCGTTTCATACACGCCGTTCACGGGCACATACACCGCGGGCAACACTGTGACAGCACCGCAAATTCTGCAGAAATCTGCGGGTTGCGTGGGGGGCAACGGCAATGCCGCCGATGCGTTGGATCAGGATTTTTATCACTACTATCATGTGCTGATCACACGCTGATCATCCATCGATCATCGCCCCGTTATCATCCCATCATCATCTTCCAAAACACCCCCGCGATGTGATTCATCCGGGGGTGTTTTCGCATCATGCATGCGATGAAAACGAGTCATCATCTGTGTCATCACAGTCACACCATCACGGATGACAATTTCCGGAAATGTAATTTTCTTTATTTCTTTTTAAAAAAATGGGGTACTATATGGGTAACGTATCAATGGTTGGTACAACCCGTGTGACCGGGCAATGTCACTTCCTTGGGGAGAAACTAAAATGGTAGCCAAGAAAAAGCCGGCAGCAAAGAAACCTGCCGCAAAGAAGACAGTGAAGAAAACCGTAGCGAAGAAACCGGCAGCGAAGAAAAAAGCTCCGGCTAAGAAAAAAGTAGCTGCTAAGAAACCGGCAGTGAAAAAGACGGTTAAAAAAGCCACTGTGAAAAAAGCTGCTCCGAAAAAAGCTGCTGCTAAAAAGCCGGCCGCTAAGAAAAAAGTAGCTGCTAAGAAACCGGCAGTTAAAAAGACAGTGAAAAAAGCTGCTCCGAAAAAAGCTGCTGCTAAAAAAGCTCCGGCGAAAAAAGTAGCCGCGAAGAAAACCACGACGAAGCGCAAAACCGCTGCCAAGAAGAAGTAATTCTTCCTTGGTGTTGTGATCAAAATCCCCGTGGGTCTTCCCCACGGGGATTTTTGCATTTAGGCCCGTAAAACCGAGAGTTTTATGCTGTTTGGTCTGGAACAGCACGATGATGGATGGTAGCGTCCAATCATGTCCGGACATGTCGCAGAACAAACACAAAAACGCACCCGCGTTTCCATGCCCGCCGCGGCCGTGATCACGGTTACGGCGCGGACGACAATTGCGTTGTCACCGGACGGCGAAATTAAATCGTACCCGCATGACCAGGCGCGGATGATTTTTCACAAACGTCCCGTCATCGTTTGTCATGCACCGTACACACGTCATCGTCTGGGGACGGACGATCTGATCGCGTATGACGTGCTCGAACTTTTTGCATTCGTGCATCCGGCAAAATTTTGTGTGCCCACACCGTTTGGAATTGCGAACGCGCTGGACATTCATGTCGGGGAAAATTCCGAGGACGCGCCGCTGGCGTTGCATGAGTCCGTTCGGGTGCTTTTATCCGACCTGCGGGCCCGCGAATCAGATCAGGAGATTCGCGCGAATCTCCTCGGTATTGCCGACGCGATGGGGGCACAGGGCAAGGGTTGGGTGTGGACGCCGTTCATTTTTTCCGCTTTGAATGCCGAATATGACCCCGAACGTCAGATTTTGACGCGCACCGCCCTGAATATCTGGAAAAACCTGCCCGAATGGTCGGAAGGCGCACCGCCCCCGCCCGCCGGACACGATAGCGTGAGCGGTGAAGAAGCGCGCGACCGTCTGCGCACCATGTTGTCACAGGGGCGCAGCGCCGAACCCCGCCCGCAACAGATGGATTATGCCGGTCAAATCGCATCCATCTTTGCGCCTGCACAAAATGCCGACCAACCGCACGTTTTATTGGCCGAAGCGGGCACAGGTGTTGGCAAAACACTGGGCTATCTGGCCCCGGCCAGCGTATGGGCGGAGAAGAATGGCGGGCCGGTCTGGGTTTCCACCTATACACGCAACCTGCAACGCCAGATCGGACAGGAGCTGGAACGCCTCTACCCCGATCCGATGGTGCGTGACCGCGCCGTTTCCATCCGCAAGGGTCGGGAAAATTACCTCTGCCTGCTGAATTATGAGGATCTGGCCAATGCCGCGGCCTTGGCGCGCCACGCGACCCAGATTATCGCTGCCGGATTGATGGCGCGGTGGATTTCCGCAACCAAGGACGGCGACCTCAGCGGTGGGGATTTCCCCGGCTGGCTGCCCGCTTTGCTGGGCTATGGTGGCACCACGTCACTGGCCGATAAACGCGGGGAATGTATTCATTCCGCCTGCGATCATTACCATCGTTGTTTCGTTGAACGCTCCATCCGCAAGGCCCGCCACGCCGATATTGTGGTCGCCAACCATGCGTTGGTGATGATCAACACGGCGTTGGCCGGAACCGCGACGCCGGATGACCAGCCCCATCGTTATGTCTTTGACGAGGGCCACCACCTTTTCGATGCTGCCGATGGCGCATTTTCCGGAAACCTGAGCGCGCGGGAAACCGCCGACCTCCGCCGCTGGATTTTCGGGCAGGAAGGCGGCAAGCGCAGCCGCGCCCGGGGCCTGAAACGCCGGATGGATGATCTGATCGCTGGCGATGCGTCCGCCGAGGAGGATTTGGAGAAAATCCTGCAAGCCGCGCACAGCCTGCCCGGACCGGGATGGTCGAAACGATTTAAGGACAATGCCGCCTTTGGCGCGACGGAACTGTTCCTCGCGCTGGTGTATCAACAGGTCTATGCCCGGGCGGATGGGCGCGATGGCCCCTACTCGCTCGAATGCACGACCTTGCCGTTGATCGATGGATTGGGTGATGCCGCGCGTCTTTTGAAAACACGCCTGAATGATTTGCGCACACCGATGATGGTGTTGGCCGGGCGCTTGCGCCGCCGACTGGGCGAACAATCGGCCACGCTGGACACCGACACGCGCCGCCGATTGGAATCCGTGGCCGCATCGCTGCAACGGCGCGGTGAAATGACGATTGGTGCATGGATCGCCATGCTGGATACGCTGGAGAGCGGAAACGCTGACAATCAATTTGTCGATTGGATGGAAATTGAACGGATTGAGGGTCAGGCGATTGATGTCGGCCTGTACCGTCACTGGATCGACCCGATGATCCCCTTCGCCGCCGCGATGAAGATGCAGGCGCACGGCATTGCCATTACATCGGCAACATTACGCGATGGCACAGGCGATGAGGAAGAAGACTGGCGCGTGGCCGTTGAACGCACGGGCGCGTTGTCATTAACACCCTCTCCGCATCGCTTCGCCGTTTCATCACCGTATAATTACGCCGATCAAACGCGCGTTTATATCATCACCGATGTGCGCAAAGACGATCTGGATCAGGTTGCGGGCGCGTATCAGGCCTTGTTCGAAGCCGCTGGTGGCGGTGGGTTGGGGTTGTTCACCGCCATTCAACGCCTGCGCGCCGTGCGCGACCGAATCGCGCCGAAATTGGAAGATAACGGCATTGCCCTGTACGCCCAGCATGTCGATGAAATGGATACGGGCACACTGGTTGATATTTTCCGCGCCGATACGCATGCCTGTTTGTTGGGCACCGATGCGGTGCGCGATGGTGTGGATGTGCCGGGCGATTCACTGCGCATGCTGGTCTATGACCGCGTGCCATGGACCCGCCCGACCATTTTGCACAAAGCCCGGCGCGAAGCGTTTGGTAAACGCCGTTATGATGAATTGCTGACGCGTTTGAAATTACGGCAGGCCTTTGGCCGTCTGGTCCGCCGCGCGGATGATCGCGGTGTGTTCGTCATGCTGGATTCCATGCTGCCCACCCGGTTGCACGGCGCATTCCCCGAAGGCGTGAAAATCGAACGCGTCGGACTGGCCGACGCGGTGAAGGGGATTAAGGATTTTTGGTCTACAGATTCGGATTGTTGATGACCAGCGTCAAATGCGGCGCCCGAGATTTGGGGCGCGGTGTTGCCTCTGGATATTGATAATACGGGTCCAAAAGACGGTACAGACCGGCGCGTTCAAATTCCGCCTTCAATTCCGGAGTCAGGTGGGCAATGGGAGTACTCTGTTCGTCGTAAACAAATTCCATTTTAAAAACCTTCTTAAAGGCCCTTTAAGGCAACATCCTATTTCGCAGAAATAACACAAAAGAAGGGCAAACCGGAGTCAAATTCCGGCCCATCAATTCCCATATCACGGCGCGCCCTTTTCATATTGAGCAGCCCCCGAACTTGGGATAGACTCTTAAAAAAATAAAACGAACAGGGACTGCGTATCACATGCCAAAAAAATCTCTCAAGGCCGCGTTCAATGCGGCCTGCGATCACTTTTTCGACTTGGCCAAAGAATGGGAAACCGCCCGCTCCGTTCCGTGGAGGGCGGTCGATGACGCGCATCAGGCCGTACTCACAGCCCGTGACCGATTACAAGGCACCCAGCTTAGTGCAGATGAATGGGACGATGTTATTCAGGACATCATTGTCGTATCGAATACGCATGAACGGTTAAAACCCATCTCACCCTAAACGCAGGGTGTTTTGATCCACCCCGGAATGACGGGTCAGTGTAACCGATTTTTCGGGAATGCCGATTTGTTCGGCTTCGAGCAACGCCGCGCCATCGCGATCATTCAGACGGTTCAGGCGCTGGACCACGCGGTCAGCATCATACACATTCGTACCAGGTGGCAGGTAAAAGCGGAAAGCCGATGAATCGTACGCATCTTCACAAAAATGCAGGCCGTCACAATCGGCAATGACTTGCTCAATCGCCGGCATCATGCGCGATACATCGCCGATATTTTTGTCGTATGCGGGCCGAAACACCACACACATAATTGTTGCCGTCATTGCCTTATGTCCTTCTTCTTTCAGTGTGGCACGCTCCGTTTAAGCTTTGGTCAATAAAAAATTACCGGGGTCTTACCAGACCCCGGCTTTTATTTCGTATTCTATGTATTATTGCGAAAGCGCGGTTTTTGCTTAGGCCGCAATGGCTTTCAGCTTCGCGCGCGTGACATCCAGACGGCGTTGCAGTTTGGATTTTTCAAACGCTTCCTTGGCCACGGACAATTCGTCGCTGAGATTGCGGACGTCCTGTTCCAACTTCGCCGCATCCAGATCATTCACGTTGACGGCTTCTTCCGCCAGCAACGTGCAATTGGTCGGCGTAACGTCGGCGAACCCGCCGGCGATGAACACGCGAACCGGAGCCGCATTGGCCGATTCCAGAATTTCAACAACGCCCGTACGCACGGTGGACAGCACCGCCGCGTGACCAGCCAGAACACCGAAATCGCCATCCACGCCGGGAATGGTGACGCGGTATACCGCACCGGACATCAATTTGCGTTCCGGCGAAACCAGTTCAAAATTCAGCACGTCATTGTTTGTCGTAGCATCAGCCATTTTTCAATTCCTTAGCGAAACAGATACTGCACGTGGTCAGCCACGAAACGGGCATGCGGCACGGATTCTGCCATCGGCAACACGCCCATTTTCTGCACATCCCCTGCGGAGACGATATAGAAAGAAACGGACAAACCCCGTTTGGCGTACAAACCCGTATCACCAGCAACCGGCGCATACCCCATATTTTGCAGGATCGATTGAACCTGCGGCAACAAAGGGGAATGCGCCGATGCCATTGTCATTAGGCAGCCTCAGCAGCCATTTTCTTGGCTTTTTCTTCAGCTTCTTCGATCGTGCCAACCATGTAGAAGGCAGATTCCGGCAGGTGGTCATACTTGCCGTCAACGATCGCGCGGAAGCCCTTAATGGTGTCTTCCAGTTGAACGAATTTACCCGGAGAACCGGTGAAGACTTCGGCAACGTGGAACGGCTGGGACAGGAAGCGTTGGATCTTCCGTGCACGGGCCACAACCAGTTTGTCTTCTTCAGACAGTTCGTCCATACCCAGAATGGCGATGATGTCCTGCAGAGCCTTGTAGGTTTGCAGTGTTTTCTGAACATCAGCAGCACACTTGTAGTGTTCTTCACCAACGATCCGCGGGTCCAGAATGCGGGACGTGGAGTCCAGCGGGTCAACAGCCGGGTAAATCCCCAATTCCGCAATTTGACGGTTCAACACGGTGGTTGCGTCCAAGTGGGAGAAGGTTGTTGCCGGGGCCGGGTCGGTCAAGTCGTCAGCAGGCACGTAAACGGCCTGAACCGAGGTGATCGAACCTTTGTTCGTGGAGGTAATACGTTCCTGCAGCGCGCCCATGTCGGTGGCCAGCGTCGGCTGGTAACCCACGGCGGACGGAATACGACCCAGCAGAGCGGACACTTCGGCGCCAGCCTGAGTGAAGCGGAACACGTTGTCCATGAAGAACAGAACGTCTTGACCTTCTTCGTCACGGAAATATTCGGCCATGGACAGACCGGTCAGCGCAACACGTGCGCGGGCTCCCGGCGGTTCGTTCATCTGACCGAACACCAGACCCACTTTGGATTCGCCGTCCAGCTTGATAACGCCAGCATCCATCATTTCGTGGTACAGGTCGTTCCCTTCGCGGGTACGTTCACCAACACCGGCGAATACAGACACACCACCGTGGCCTTTTGCGATGTTGTTGATCAATTCCTGAATGGTCACGGTTTTGCCCACACCTGCACCACCGAACAGACCAATCTTGCCACCCTTCAAATACGGGCACAGCAAGTCGACAACTTTAATACCGGTCACCAACTGCTCGGCTTCGGTGGACTGATCCACGAAGGACGGAGCCGGACGGTGAATCGGGTAACGCTTTTTGGATTTCGGTGCCGGCATGTTATCGATCGGGTTGCCGATAACGTCCAGAATACGACCCAGAACTTCCGGACCAACCGGAACGGAAATCGCATCGCCCGTGTCCAAAACTTCCTGACCGCGAACCAGACCATCGGTCGTGTCCATAGCGATGCAACGCACGGTGTTTTCACCCAAGTGCTGGGCTACTTCCAGAACCAGCGTTTTGCCATCATTCTGCGTGGTCAGCGCGTTCAGAATTGCGGGCACGTTGCCCTCTTCGAACTGCACGTCCAAAACAGCGCCCAGGATCTGTGTGATCGTTCCTTTTGCCTGTGTCATCGCTTCGTCTCTCACCTTCACTCGTTTAGGGCTTTTTCTTGCCCGTTGTTAAAACCAGTTTTTAAAAACTCTTCGCCCTTTATTCACGTGCCTGAAAAATCAGGCATCGAACCGGCGGGAAAAATCGGGCGAAATCATCCGCCCACCGGTCGAAGATGTGAAGTGGTGCACATGGGCCCGCACTTCGTCCTCGTCAATTCCTTCTTTGTTCATCAGACCAAAGGCCCGATAGAACGCGGCATCCGCAACATCCTGCGCGGTACGCGCGGTGAGGAACGGCGCCGTTGCAATGGTGTCCTGCATCACATCCAGAACACGCACCAGTTCGGCAAACGCCTTCACCTTTACGTCGCGCGATGCTTTTGCCTTTGGATCCAGCACAGCGTCAATATGACGTTCCGCCCGCTCCAGCGACTGCATCGCAATGGCCAGCTTGTCATCCGCCTGATTGGCAGTTGCAAAGCGACCAAAAGACTCCCCAAGCCCATTTGTCTGAACCATCACGATCTCCCTTCCCATGTTCTTTTTCTTTCGCGACACCCCGGATCTACGCCCGGTATGAATGCTTCGCAAAAGCGTATTCGTTTTTTTATTAGAGTGCCTCGGCACCTGAAATAATTTCGATCAGCTCTTTTGTAATGTAAGCCTGACGTGCGCGGTTGTACTGCAGGCTGAGCTTCTTGATCATATCGCCAGCGTTCCGCGTTGCGTTGTCCATCGCGGTCATACGCGCGGCCTGTTCGCCAGCGGCGCTGTCCAGCAAGGCACCGAAAATCTGAATGCTCAGATTCTTCGGCAACAAGGCGCTCAGGATTTCTGTTTCATCCGGCTCAAAGCTGTACGGTGACGTTACTTCGGCTTCCGCAGACACTTTGGTTGTGTTCTCGTTCGCGGCCTGCACTTCCGGCAGGTGGAACGGGATCAACTGTGCGCCCACCGGGCGTTGCGTCAGAACCGATTTGAATTCGTTGTACATCAGCGTGCAAACATCGAATTCACCCGCATCGAATTGCGACAGGATGTATTGCGATACTTCGTCCGCCTCGGCAAAGCCGATACGGTTTTTACCGGCCAGACCGGTAAAGCTGTGTACGATATGTTTCGGGAATTCGCGGCGCAGAATGTCGCGGGCCTTACGACCGACGCACACCAGCTTCACCGTTTTTCCGGCGTTCAGCAGGTTGCGCACGTCGATACGAACGCGGCGCACCAGGTTGCCGTTGAAACCGCCGCACAGGCCGCGATCGGACGACACGACAACAATCATGTGAACCTGATCCGAACCCGTACCAATCAGCAATTTCGGGCTGTTCGGGCCAACGACAACGCCTTTGGCAACACGGCTCATCATACCGGCCATGGCGTGGGCGTAGGGTTGGCTCGCTTCGGCCTGTTCCTGTGCTTTCTTCAGCTTGGATGCCGCCACCATTTTCATGGCGGACGTAATCTTCCGCGTGGATTTCACGGAAACGATACGGTTACGATATTCCTTCAAACTTGGCATTGCTTTGACCGCGTTTAAATCTGATTAAAATCACATGCGCGAGAAAGTCCTGCGCATGTGATCACCATTTTCACTTAGGCTGCTTTTTTCTCAACAGTCTCGAAACCTTTGCCGAATTGGCCCAGGTAATCGGACATGTCTTTCTGCAGCTTGTCGCTCAGAGCTTTTTCCGTGCGGATCGCATCCAGGATGTGTTTGCCATTGGCGCGCACATCTTCCAGCAGGCGGCGTTCATATTCACGCACAGCCGTTACCGGAACGGAGTCCAGGAAGCCCTTCGTACCGGCGAAGATCACCAGAACTTGTTCTTCAACCGGCATCGGTTGGTATTGCGGCTGAACCAGCAACTGGGTCAAACGAGCACCACGGGCCAGCATCTTCTGCGTTGCTGCATCCAGATCGGATGCGAACTGCGCAAAAGCTTCCATTTCGCGGTACTGGGCCAGTTCCAGTTTAATCGTACCGGCAACCTGTTTCATCGCCTTGATCTGTGCGGCCGAACCCACGCGGGATACGGACAGACCGACGTTAATGGCCGGACGGATACCTTTGAAGAACAGACCGGTTTCCAGGAAGATCTGACCGTCGGTGATCGAAATCACGTTGGTCGGAATGTAAGCGGAAACGTCACCGGCCTGTGTTTCAATGATCGGCAGAGCGGTCAAGGAACCAGAACCATGTTCTTCGTTCATCTTCGCCGCGCGTTCCAGCAGGCGGGAGTGAATGTAGAACACGTCACCCGGGTATGCTTCGCGGCCCGGCGGACGACGCAGCAGCAGGGACATCTGGCGATAGGCAACAGCCTGTTTGGACAGATCGTCATAAACGCACAGAGCGTGCATGCCGTTGTCGCGGAAGAATTCGCCCATGGTGCAACCGGTGTACGGTGCCATGAACTGCATCGGGGCCGGGTCGGACGCGGTGGCGGCAACGATAATGGAATATTCCATCGCGCCGCTTTCTTCCAACTGACGCACCAATTGCGCAACGGTCGAACGTTTCTGACCGATTGCAACATAGATGCAATACAGGTGTTCTTTTTCGTTCGGGGATTTGTTGATGACTTTCTGGTTGATGATCGTATCCAGAGCCACAGCGGTTTTACCCGTCTGACGGTCACCAATGATCAGCTCACGCTGGCCACGGCCAACCGGAACCAGAGCGTCAACGGCTTTCAGACCGGACTGCATCGGCTCGTGCACGGATTTACGCGGAATGATGCCCGGCGCTTTCACTTCAACGCGGCGCATTTCAGCGTCTTTAATCGGACCCTTGCCGTCGATCGGGTTACCCAGACCGTCAACAACGCGACCCAGCAGGCCACGACCAACCGGAACCTGAACGATTTCGCCTGTACGTTTTACGATGTCGCCTTCTTTAATCGAACGGTCATCACCGAAAATAACGATACCGACATTGTCGGCTTCCAGGTTCAGGGCCATACCCTTGATCCCGCCCGGGAATTCAACCATCTCGCCGGCGCGGACTTGGTCCAGGCCATAAACGCGCGCCACGCCGTCACCGACGGACAGCACCTGACCGATTTCGGCCACGTCTGCTTGCGCGTCAAATTCCGCGATTTGCTTTTTCAGGATTTCAGAGATTTCTGCCGCACGGATTTCCATTGATTGAACCTCGTTGTGTATGCGTGTGTCTTACTTAAACTGTTACTAAACCGTTTTGTTGTTACGCTGCGCTCCGGCTTTCCATTGCGCGTTTCAAGCGTTCCAATTTGCGTTTCACGGAATGGTCGATCATCACCGAACCAACCGTTACCACCATGCCACCCAGCAGGGATTTGTCGACTTCGACATTCAGGGTCACGTTCTGGCCCATCTTGTCGCTGAGTGCTTTTTGCAAGGCATCGGTTTGTGCCGGGGACAGAACGAAGGCCGATTGAACGCGCGCGGATACAATACCGCGACGGCGGGCCAGTTCATTCCCGAAAGCTTGAATAACGCCAGAGATGATGCCCAGACGGCGATTGCCGGCCAGCACACCCAGAAAACGGCGTGTCAGATCATTGAAACCGGATTTCTCAGCGACAGCCAGAATGGCGCGCTGATGCTGTGTCCGGTTGAAGAGCGGATTTTTGATCAGTTTTTGCAAATCGTCCGACGCGGCAATCATGCTTGCCAGCGCGTGCAGGTCTTTTTCAACCTGTTCAACAGAACCTGCATCACCCGCCATATCCAGCAGGGATACGGCATAACGGGATGCAACCTGACTTGTTTGTGTGGCCACTGTCCGTCACCCAAATCGCGTTAGGGGTTTAAACCTGTTTTTGAGACCTATTTTGAGCTCGGGCACGGTGTAGCACGGGTGCCGGGGGCCACGCAAGGACATTTCCGGCGGTTTTCCAGCCTTTTTCACCCCATCCCAAAGAAATGGGAAAGCACGGGAATTCCCGGATTTTATGGGGAAGCCACCGGGTCCGGGACCGTATCCGCCCCAAATTCCATGGTCGTCCAATGTGGGGACAGAAAATCAAACCGATCGGGGAACAGGATCACCCCGATCACGTTCAGAATCACCAGATGCCCGACATAAATTTCCAGAGTCCAGCGGCCCGTAAACCGCACCAGCCCGGCCAACGGGCCGATCACGGTCGTCAGGCGCGGGAAATTCATGGGTTTGAACAGATAGAGCGCCCCAAAAACCGGCAGCACGAGGGTCGCCAGCGCCATCATCTGGTGTTGCGAGAATCCAAAAGAAACCGTCTGGATCAGCACAAAGGACACAGCAGCGAAGATGACATAATTCTGAACTATCGCTTCGGGAACCGCCCCATACGCCCCCTCCTCACGGTGGCGCATGAACCAGCCGAACATGGCCAGCAACACCCCTTGGGTTCCGTATTCCAACACAAAGGCCGTTGGCAGGTAAGCAAAGAAGCAGATCACAGCCACCGCCCAGAGCGCTTGCGTCCCCGCCCGGGTCACGCCGCGCATCAGCGGATCAATCGCGAGACGGATAACCAGCATGGTAAACAAGATATTGAACGGGATCAGATATTTACCAGCCAGCAGGTCCGCCGCCAGCAAAATGGCCCCGCCAATCCACAGCCGCGGGCCAATATCCCGTGACCGGGCATAGCCAATCAGGAAGAACCAGATCGGCACGCACAGCCGCCCAATGTTCCGCCACCACATATCCTCAGGAAAGAAATAAAAGCCAATATGATCGATCAACATGGTGAGGACCGCAAAGGTCTTCAGCAGATCATATGATGTAATGTCCTTCGGCAAAGCAGCGCGGTTGAACATGGCAAGGCCCTCTCTTCCCATCAGGGTCCGCCTTTCCATCCCGGCTGGCAAGTCCAAAATTGACAAGCCCGCCCCGTTGGGTGCAGGGTGCCCCATAATCAAAAACAAGACATAAACAGGGATCCATCAACAATGACCACACGCTCATTCCGCACGATTCTGTCCGCTTCATTCGCGCTGGCCGCCGCCCTGACCTGTGGCACGGCTTTGGCCGACGACAAGCATGTCGATCGCATCGACCATACGCTCACCCTGAACAACGGATGCGACAGAACGCACAGCGCCGTGGATGACAAGGGCGTGATCGTCCTGCCCGCCAGCGGCGTTCATACCGGCGAGGAATGGAATGAGCATTATCAATGGGTGTTCTTCAGCATGGTGGACAAAAATCTGGTCAACGATGCGTTGGCTGATCCGCGCGTGACCGCGATTGTTTTTGATTTCAACGGATGCGCCACAAACGAAAACATTCCCATCTTCGCCGCCGATGTTGATTTCCAACATCAGGGCATTACCGGCAGCAAGGATGGCATTCTGTATCCCGCCTATCAGGATTTTGACCGCACCCATGTTGAAACGATCCGCAAGGCGGGTGGTTTCGGCATTACATTGCAACGCTGATCATCATGCGCGCGCTTTTTCAAAAAATGACCGCCCGCCGCATTGCGGGCCTGACCCTGCCCTTTATGCTGGCGGCGGGTGGTTCGGCGCTGGCTGGCCCCGCTCTTGATGCACGATTGGCCGAAGATGACGTGAAGCAAACCACCCTTTGGTGGCCCACCGCCGCGCGCGAAAATCCGCGCAGCGTTTGCATCGTCCCCGGCGATCCGGTGGACACACCAACACCCGCCACAGAGAATTTGCAAAAAATCCTGACGCTGTTTGAAGAAACAGAATTTGGCCGCCAATTGGTCAAAACGGCGAGCGACCACAAAACATTGTTCTGCACCTATGACAATCCGATGGAACGCGGGTTCTATGACACCGGCCTCAACATGATGATGGTCCATGACGGTATGGAGTTCGGGCAGCAAGCCTTGATCACCGCGCACGAACTGCGCCACCATGTGCAATATCGCATGGGGTTTGAACGATCATTGAAATTCAGCCGTGATGAATATGTCCGCTTTACCTATGTGATGGAAGCCGACGCACAGGCCCTGGCCACACTGTTGGCATGGCAAACCCGCGCCGCCGGTGATGCGCGCGTGTGGGACGGATTGATGAGCATTGAAAATTACCGCGACACGGGCACAGCCTTTGAATCCGCGATGATTGGCAAAGACCCACACGATGAAACGGCCCAAAGGCACGCCACAGCCGCCGCGGCGATTGCATGGCGTGACAATCAATGGCTGAGCGCCATGTACCGCGCGCAATCCCTCGACATGTATTTTGACGAACTGGACAAAACGAAAAAATTTCGCGTTTACACAAACAAACCGGATGAAATGTATGCGCCGTTATGCGCCGCGCCCGGTGATTTTTACGATTGCCTGTCCACCCTGCCAAAGGTCGAAGGGCTGGGCCATGGATTGATGCCGCACGATTTGAAAAAACCTGCACCGTAAAATTACAGGAAACTCTGTGGATCAATATCCACCTGCACCCGCACGGTGGATGGGATTTTCACGCTGGCCACCCATGTTTCAATGGCACGTTGCAGGTTGATCGTCTTCGCGGCCCGCACCAGCAGACGGCGGCGGAAATTTCCGCGCAGGCGGTAAAATGGCGCCTCCGCCGGGCCCAGCGTTAAAACATCCGGCCCTTGCGGCGCGCATGCTCCCAGCGCCCGCGCCGTTTCCATCACCTGTTTCTCATCCCGGCCCGAGACGATAATCCCGGCCAGACGGCTATATGGCGGCATCAGTGCGCGTTCGCGCTCCTCCGCCTCCACCGCCAAAAATTCATCACGATCATCGGCGGCCATGGCGCGCATAACTTTGTTTTCCGGCATGAAGGTTTGCAGGAACACATGGCCCTTTAACTCCTCACGCCCCGCACGACCCGCAACCTGATGCAGAAGCTGGAACGTTCGTTCCGCCGCGCGCAGATCACCACCGCCCAGCCCCAGATCGGCGTCGATTACACCGACCAGCGTCAAATGCGGAAAATGGTGCCCCTTCGCAATAATCTGCGTTCCGATCACAATATCAATACGCCGTTCGCGGATATCGTCCAGAACGGCTTTCAACTTGTCATTCGTGTCGACCAGATCACTGGCCAGAATAACCGTGCGCGCGTCGGGCCACAGGGCCGCCACCTCTTCCTTGATCCGCTCCACCCCGGGGCCACAGGCCGCAAGGGAATCCGTATCGTTACAGGATGGGCACGCTTTCGGGATCGGCGTGGCAAAGCCGCAATGGTGGCAATGCAGGCGCAATGTTTTTTTATGCTCCACCAGCCACGCCGTGCAACGCGGACATTCAAAGCGATGACCGCAGGTCCGACACAGCGTTAACGGCGCATAACCCCGGCGGTTGAGGAACAGCAACACCTGCTCCCCCCGGTCCAGTGTCGATTGAATTTCATTGTGCAAGGTCGGCGCGATAAAATGCTGGCGCGCCGGTTTGTCATTCCGCATATCGATCAGGTCGATATGCGGCATTTCCGCCCCGCCATGACGCACGGGCAGGACCAGATGGTCATACTTCCCGTTCCATGCGTTCAAAATCGTTTCCAGTGATGGCGTCGCGGACACCAACACCACCGGAATTTTTCCGCGATGCCCGCGCACCACCGCCATATCGCGGGCGTGATAAATAACGCCGTCTTCTTGTTTATACGCCGGATCATGTTCCTCATCGACGACGATAATCCCCAGATCCTGATAGGGCAGGAACAACGCCGACCGCGCGCCTACGACAACTTTCGTCGTGCCATCGGCCACACCGCGCCATGTGGTACGGCGTTGTGCCGGCGTGAGGTGCGAATGCCAAAGCGCAGGCGTACAGCCAAAGCGTTTTTTAAACCGATCCAGAAACGCATTCGACAAAGCGATTTCCGGCAACAGGATCAGGCCCTGCTTCCCCGACCGCACCGCCTCGGCAATCGCCTCAAAATACACTTCGGTCTTACCCGCCCCCGTCACACCGTCCAACAATGACGTGTGGTGTTCGCCGCTTTTCACCTGCGCCATCAGATGATCGGCGGTGGCGCGTTGGTCGGGCGATAATTCCGGCCCGATACGGTCAATATCCGGGTTGCGGCATGGCGCCGATGAAAACAGATCGACGGTGCGGAGCAAGCCCTGCCCCACCATGGTTTTAATAACGCCGGGTGTGCATCCGGCCAGATCGGTGATTTCCGCGGCGCGGCGCGGGTGGCCGTCGGATAACGCCTCTAAAATCTTGCGCCGTTGCGGGTTCAGGTTACGGAGGAGCTTCGCTCTCCCCCCACCTTGATCCTCCCCCCTCGCAGAGGGGGGAGGAGAGGGTTCGGCAAGTTTGGTGATGATTGTTTGCAGGACGCCATCCAGATTTTCTAAAACTTCGTTGTTCCAGAAACGGAGAACGCGCCAGCCCAGAGAATTTAAAAACGCCGTGCGCTTTTCATCGTGGGCACTGTCATTATGCTGCCCGCCATCGACCTCGATAATCAGATTTTTTTCGATGCAGGCAAAATCGGCGGCATAAGGCGGAATGGCATGTTGGCGGCGGAATCTATACCCAACCTGTTCCTTGTTCAGGCAGAACCACAGCCTCGTTTCCGCATCGGTCATGTCTTTACGAAGATCACGCGCTTGATCCCCCCTCCGCGAGGGGGGAGGATTGAGGTGGGGGGAGTGCGCCAGCACATCCCGCACCCAATCATTCAGCACATACCCCGTCGCCGCCTTCGGCGGTTCCAGCCCCGCTGGCGCGCTCAGGCACATTTTCAAAACTGCGCCGGGGGCGCTCATCGTGTATTGGGCGACCCAGCTTAAAAAATCGCGGTGCGCGGCCTGCATGGGGGGAAGGTCGAAGCGGTCGACGATCATTTTCAGTTTTTTGGGCGGCACATCTTCGTCCGATGTTCCCCAGACCACCCCCGGAACCTCGCGCTTGCCCAGCGGCACGGTCACGTAATCGCCCGGCGATATATCCATCCCGTCCGGCACGGCGTAGGTATAGGCCCGGTCCACCGGATAGGGGACCAGCACAAGAACCCGGCGCGCCGTTTCGGGCACCGGCTTATCCCCAGTGGGGGCCTTTTCTTCCATACTTTCAAACAGGGTCTGCATCTGCTAAGACCTAGCACAAGATTGATAAACCGCCAAAGCCGGAGCCGCCGCATTATGAAATTCTTTGTCGATACTGCCGATATCAACGAAATCCGCGATTTGGCCTCGACCGGCCTGCTGGATGGCGTGACCACCAACCCGACATTGATCGCCAAATCGGGCAAGCAATTCATTCCGCTGATCGAAGAGATCTGCGGCGTCGTCGACGGCCCGGTCAGCGCCGAAGTGGCCGCGACCGATTACGACACGATGCGCAAGGAAGCCGACAAGCTGTCCAAGATTGCCAAGAACATCGCCGTGAAGGTTCCGCTGACCCCCGCCGGTTTGAAAGTGTGCAAAGAATTGTCGGACAAGGGCGTCATGACGAACGTCACGCTCTGCTTCTCTGCGGCGCAGGCGTTGCTGGCGGCCAAGGCTGGCGCAACGTTTATTTCTCCGTTCGTTGGACGATTGGATGATATTGCGCATGATGGCATGCAATTGATTGCCGACATCGTTTCCATCTATGACAACTATCCGCAATTTGAAACGGAAGTGCTGGTCGCATCCGTGCGTCATCCGATGCACATTGTCGAAGCCGCAAAAATCGGCGCGCATGTTGCCACCTGCCCGGCGGATGTGATCAAGAAACTTTATAACCACCCGCTGACCGACAAGGGGTTGGCCGCGTTCGTGGATGACTGGAAAAAGACGGGTCAGAGCATTCTCTAACCCCCGCCAGACAAAAGATAACCCATTGATAAAGGCCGCATTTTCATGCGGCCTTTGACATTTTCGCTCCACCTGCCGTAAAACCGTTCATCCATTTATTTCAAAGGATTAGAGGGACACATGCAGCTCAAGAAAATATGGGACCGCTTTGTAGCGACATTGGACAAAGGGCTGGACAGCTGGGCCAGCGGCTTTACGCACCATGCTGGTGGCATTCAATGGCCGGACGTTGATGTTGTTCAGGCCATGCAAAAACAAGGCTGGACGTTTGAGTGCTTCGCAATGCCTGGCCTCCCAACCATTGGCGGCGGATCGGTCCACAAATACGTACTCACCCCGGAAGGCCGAAACTTGGCCGGACCGGACGCTGTAGAATCAGACCGCGCTCGCTATTACGAAACAATTGCTGCAACGCGGCGCGAATTGGCAAAAAACAAGCCAACACCGAACGTATAAGATAAAAAGAAAAGATTATGGATTTAAAGCCACCGGAAACGGTGGCTTTATTTTTGGCCTCTGGTCAGACTCTCAATTTATTCATACAATTACGGCGTTCGATCGAAACGGACTCAACCAAACACCTGAGAACAGGGGAGATCAAATTGGGACTCGGTAATTTTTTTAAGAAACTGGCATCCGTATTTAACACGAAACAGGATTATGCCGTGTCATGGCCGGAAAAAGCCGTGCGCGAAGAGATGGAAAAAGACGGATGGACGTTTACAGCCGACCCTATTCACGTCCCTGATATTGGTATCACCGATGCGTTCAAACACGTCATCACGCCGGACGGTACAATGATCGACAACACACCCGCGAGCCTGCCGTTGAAAAACGCTTATATTGCGGCCATTCGCGTCACGCGCGACAAGCTGGGCCTGAACAAAGACAATGATATGGATGGCCCAAGCTGGTAAAACACCGCGCATTACGATTGAAACAATTCTGAAAAACAGGCACACTGAAAAAATCACAGTGTGCCTGTTTCCTTTTCTGTCCTTCCTATCCGAAAGCCGCCCCCAACAATGTCGAACGCCATGACCGAAAAATCCGTGCCTCCTTCATTTGACGCCGACGACATTATTGCGTGGTTGCGCAAGAACCCCGATTTTCTGGATAAAAACCCGGATGCGTGCGACCTGCTGTTCCCGCCGACACGCAAGGATAACGACCGCAAGGTTACGGACTTCCAATCCTTTATGATCAAGCGCCTGCGCGAAGATAAGGACGAAGTGATCGAGGCCACGCGCGAGATCGTTGAAAACAGCCGCGCCAACATGAATAATCAGGCTCGCATCCACAATGCCGTCCTGATGCTGCTGGAAGCCACCAGCTTTGACGATTTCGTCCGCACCATCACGATGGATTGCGCAACGCTTCTGGATGTCGACATTGTGTCGTTGATTGTTGAAATCGATTCCGATGTTATTCCGCATATCGACCTGACCGGTGTGCGTGTTGTGCCCAGCGGCACGATCCATTTGCTGACCAAGGGGCAACACGCCGTTTTGGAATCCAACATTTCCGGTCTGGATGAAATTTATGGCGGCGGCGCTGGTCTGGTTAAATCGCAGATGCTGATGCGGCTGGATATTTCCCGCCACGCGCCCCCGGCCATTGTCGCCTTTGGCAGCCGCGATCCCAACCATTTCCAACCCGGTCAGGGCACGGACCAGATCGGGTTTTTGGGCGGCGTGATTGAACGCTGTTTCCGCACATGGCTGAGCCTCCCACTTTAACCCACCTGCAACGCGAACAATGCGCCCCGGATCTGGCCGATGCGTTGGGGCGTTGGGTGGATTGGTTGCGGGCAAAAAACCTGTCCAAACACACGGTGCGGGCGTATTGCGGTGATGTGGGCGGGTTTGTCACATTTTTGTGCGGTCATCTGGGTCGCCCACCGTCGCTGAACGATCTCTCCGATGCCACCATCCGCGAATTCCGCGCCTGGATGTCCCGCCGCGCCATTGATGGTGCGTCCGCCGCCACGCGGGCACGCGGATTATCCGGCGTTAAAAATCTGATCAGTTGGCTGGACCGCAGCGGCATCATGCATAACGGTGCGATTAAAACAGTGCGCACACCCAAACTGCCCCACAAACTGCCCCGCCCGCTGAGTCAGCGTCAGGCGCAAAGCGTTTTGGATAATGCCGAAGCCTTATCCGCCGCGACCAATGATGGATGGGTCGGGTCGCGCAACCGCGCTTTGTTTACGCTGCTGTATGGATGCGGCCTTCGTATTGATGAGGCCTTGTCGCTCAACATCAACGGCCTGCCCCGCGATGGCTTTATCCGCGTGCGTGGTAAAGGAAACAAGGAACGACAGGTTCCTGTTCTGGCCATCGTTGAACGGATGATCACGCAATACCGCACCGATTGCCCATTCGCGGAAACCAGTGACCGCCCGTTATTCATCGGGGAACGCGGCAAACGCTTGCATCAGGGTGTTGCCCAGAAAGCCATGCGCGATATCCGCCTGGCCCTCGGCCTGCCCGAAACGGCAACGCCGCACGCCCTGCGACACTCCTTCGCCACGCATTTGCTGGAAAACGGGGCCAATTTGCGGGAAATTCAGGAATTGCTGGGTCACGCGTCCCTGTCCACCACGCAGCGTTATACCGAAGTGAATGCCGAAGAACTGATCCGCATTCATTCCGCGGCGCATCCGCGGAACCGCACGCCGGAATAAAAAACGGGGCACCGAAGCGCCCCGTTTTATCAATCTCGTTTCATTCACGCTTACATATGCAGCGGGCGGCCATCCACCGCCAGCGCCGCTTCCTTCACCGCCTCTTCCAAGGTCGGGTGGGCGTGGCAGGTGCGGGCGATGTCCTCGGCGGATGCACCGAACTCCATGGCGATCACAGCTTCAGCAATCAACGTGCCCGCTTCCGGGCCGATGATGTGGACGCCCAAAACGCGGTCGGATTTGGCATCGGCAATAATTTTGACGAAGCCGTCGGTCGCGTTCATTGCACGGGCACGGCCGTTGGCGCTGAACGGGAATTTGCCGACTTTGTATTGCGCATTGGCGGCTTTCACCTGATCTTCGGTTTGGCCAACGCTGGCCACTTCCGGCCATGTATAGACAACACTGGGGACCAGATTGTAATCAATGTGTCCCGTTTGTCCGGCGATCATTTCGGCCAGAATAACGCCTTCGTCTTCAGCCTTGTGCGCCAGCATCGGACCGGCGATCACATCACCAATGGCGAAGATACCTTTCACGTTGGACTGGAAATGCGCATCGGTTTTGACACGGCCGCGCTCATCACGCTCAACACCGACAGCATCCAGACCCAGACCATCGGTATAGGCCTTGCGCCCAACAGCGACCAGAACGATATCGGCTTCGATCGTTTCCGCTGCACCGCCCTTGGCCGGTTCAACGCTCAACGTCACGCCTTTGCCGTTGTCTTTGACGGACGTGACTTTGGATTCCAGTTTGAATTCCATGCCTTGTTTGCCGAAGATTTTCTTCGCTTCCTTCGACAAATCCGCATCCATGGTTGGCAGGATACGGTCCAGATATTCAACCACGGTGACTTTCGCACCCAGACGGCCCCAGACGGCGCCCAGCTCCAGACCAATCACACCACCGCCAATGACGACCAGATGTTTCGGCACAGATTCCAGTGCGATGGCCCCGGTGGAGGACACGATGCGTTTTTCATCAATCGTGATTCCCGGCAATGACGCCACATCGGACCCCGTCGCGATAACAATGTTTTTCGCGTTGTATGTTTTCCCGGAAACCTCGACCACGCCAGCGGCGGCTACTTTGCCTTCGCCCTTCAGCCAGTCGATCTTGTTTTTCTTGAACAGGAATTCCACACCCTTGGTGTTGGATTCAACCACCGCGTCCTTGTGCTTCATCATGGTCGGCAGGTCCAGTTCCGGCTTGCCCACTTTCACCCCAAAGGCGGCCAGAGCGTGTTCGGCTTCGTGGAATTTCTCGGACGCATGCAACAGGGCCTTGGACGGGATACAGCCCACATTCAGGCAGGTGCCCCCCAGCGTGTCCCGCTTCTCAACACAGGCCGTTTTCAGGCCCAGTTGGGCGCACCGGATGGCGCAAACATAGCCGCCGGGGCCGGAGCCGATAACAATGACATCATAAGAGGGTGCGTCGGTCATGATCCTTTTATCCACATGTAATTAAAAGAAGTTTTCGGGGTGGTCCGCCCCCTTTTTACGCGCAAAACAAGGGGATGGCGAGGGGGTTTGGGCACAATCAGAAAAATTTACATTAGGTTCCCATAATATTTTATTGACTCCAACCCCACCCACCCCTTATAACACGACAACTGTGAGGCCTTTCTCTTTAGGAGCAATGATGAAAAACCATCATTTAGACCTTACCGACGGGGTGGATACTTCCCCGAACGTAAAGCAAACGTTCAATGATCTGGCACGCAAAGTGTGTGAGGTCGAAATCAAGTTCCTGGTCCCGCCGCCCGCTGAAAAGGGCTCGGGAATCGATCGCTCCGCCTTCGATCAAATCGATCAATATTTCCGCGACAAAAACTGGATCAAGCTGGAACGTCCCGGCAAGAGCCTCCTGACCCGTCAGCTCGACACCGTAGACCGTCGCATGTACGACAAGGGTGTCACCCTCCGGGTCCGTGGCGAGTGCGAAAACCGCGACCTGAAAACAGTTTCCGAAGCCGACATTTGCGTCAAACTCGGCAAGACCAAAGATGAGAGCGGCGCCGTCCGCCGTGGCGAATTTGAAGCCCGCATCGCCGATTTTGAACATTCCGACCTGAAGCCACTCCGCTCCAAATACCCCAAAGAACATTTCCCCGAAATTCACGCCGCCCTGAAGGGCATCAGCGTTCGTGATCTGCGCGAATATTTCCGCATCGATTGCATCCGCACCCGTTACGTCGTGGAAATCCCGGAAGAAGTGACGGGCCTGAAGGGTCGCCGCTTCGTTGGTGAATTGCTGCTGGATGATGTGGCCTTCGTTCTGGACATTCCGGGCCGCAAGGGTCCGCCGCTGGTCTTCCACCATGATCTGGAGATCGAGTGCGAAACCCTGTTCAAGGCCTGCGACTACGACAACAACCCGGACGCGAAGAATTACGTTTCATCCCCGCTGAACAAGGACGAAACCAACATCGCCATGGCCGCCGTGAAAAAAGCCATTCTGGAAGCCACCAACAACCGCGTTGTCATCAACAATGACAGCAAGGCCGAGCGTGGGTTCAAGGCACTGGATCGTGAATTGCCAAATCTGGAAAGCGTCGTGCAAACCCGCACCGGGCAGAAAAAAGGCTCGAAAATCCAGAGCGCCTTCCGCCTGAACGCCAGCAATGACAACGAAGGCCCGACCAAGATCCATGATCTGCTCAGCGGTGATTACGGTTACCTGTTCCGCCAGAACCGCCCGATTGCGATGACGTTGGATATGTAAGCCATCAGGACAAAAAATTAAAACCCCGCAAGCGATTGCGGGGTTTTTTATTGGCTGGCATGCCTTAGAACGGGAAGCTTAAAATATCATCGCCCCACCATCCGGCGACATCCATCTGCACCCGGGCGGGCAAGGTCTGCATGGCGGCGCGCATCAAGGGCATCCGCCCCTCGCGCTCCAGCAAGGCATCCAACACGTCCTTTAATCGGTGCAGAAAGATCACATCATTGATGACATAGCGGATTTGATCCGGAGTCAGCGTGTCCGCGCCCCAATAGCTGGACGTTTCGCTTTTATCAATCTTCTCACCCAGCAGATTGCTGACCAGATCCTTGAAATCATGGGACGCGCCAAAGGTCTGGCCCAAACGGGACGCCGTGCGCGTGCAATAGACATTGGTGATGGCCACGCCCAGATATTTCAAAATCCACCCCAGATCGAGACGGATCATATGCCCCAGAAACAACCGGTCCGGATCGGACAGGACCGCGCACAAATTGGGGGCGTTATACACCGCGTCGGGGAATTGAATGATATGGACATGGTTGCTGCGCAGATCATAGATCTGCACCACGCACAGGCGGTCGCGATTGAGGTTGAGCCCCATCATCTCGCAATCAATGGACACGACATCGCCAAAGGCAACGCCGTCCGCCAAATCACCACGATGGATCGTATAATCAGCCATATTTGAAGAACCCGGCACGAAAATCAGATTTCGGTCGGTTCATATTAGCAGTTTCGCGACGGCGGGCCAGGTCTTCGACATAAATCCGTTCCAGATAATCGAATTTCAACCCGCCCTGATCGGCCAGAATGATATCGGCCAAACCGGCAATTTTATGCGTGTTGCAATCACGGATCGCGGAAAACAGGGTTTTCAGGATTGGGCGGCCCGCCTTTTCATCAGCATTCAGGACACTGTCCTCGCCATAAGAAAACGACACGCCCATCTGTTCGCACTGATACTTCTTCAGCGTCAGCCACAGAACGCTTTCCAGCCCGCAACGGCGGACGAAGTCATACGCCTCTGCATCCTTCATACGGGCCAGATATTGACCCGCCATGATTTTTGCGCCCTGCCGGTCACTCGTGCTTTTTTCTTCGGCTGTGACGTATTTCGAAACGTCCTGTGCGAACAAAACAGAATCGTCGAAATTCTCATTCGCGCGCGCATCCAGATTGCGCTGGACCATATTGGCAAAAATCTGATAATTGCCGAAATCACCGACGCTGGCTTCATTAAACGCTTTGGCCAAGTGTGATCCCGCCGTCGGCAAGGCCTGGCACAGGGACGCCAGATGGCGGTCCAATGGTGAATCCCATATCGTGATAGAACGCAGATAGCTGTTGGACAAGCCATGCAGCGTTTCCAATGCCACCATCTTCTGCCCCACGTTTGAATGCGGCTTGTTCAATGCATCCACCAGTGTATTCAACTGGGTGCGGGTTTCATTGATTTGCGTCGGCCCCAGTGGTGATGGGCCCGCGTTCAGCAACCGTGTCGCCTCCCCGCGCAAGATAGGCAAAACCCCATTCCGGTCTTGAATGGGGTATGCGTCTTTCAACATGTCGAACAGGAACGGAAAGCGTCGGATTTCACGTGTGTGTTGGGCGTGGAACGCCAGATAGTCGAAATCCATGATCTTCATATCAATGCTGACCCGTTCATCCTGACCCGGCACATCGATCCAGCCGGAAGCGAACAAAGCCGCAGGGTATTTTTCGGGAAGCTCGGGATACAGCAGGATGAAATCGTAATCGGAGTTCTTTTTCGGGGCCGCCGCCGTGTCGGCCGCAGAAGGGTTGTTCAGCACCCGCGCTTGCGAGCCGCAGAGAAGGATCAGGTCAGCATCTTTAAAGCGCTCAAGGATATAGGGTTTAACATGATCTTCGAGCACCTGATCAACGGGCATTCACATCTCCGTATTACGCTGGATTAAACCTAGGCCCTTCATAAGGAATCAGGGCCAAAAGAGTCAAGAAAATTAGGGAAATTGGCCGAAAAATCGAAAAATTAGCATTTTTGCCGGACTTTCTGTATTCTTCTATCCCGTCTGATGGCCCACCTGATGGAACGGACCAGACAGTTAGTAGACTGATACAGAACATGATTTTTAAGCGTCCGAAGGCCCAGCCCAACCAACCCAGCCCATTTGCCATGATGCAGATGGCGGTTGAGGTTGTGAATTCCAGCCCGCACCCGACCAACAAGATCGCCGCCGCCGTGTCGGGCATCGACCACAATGGCGACCCATTCGCAACCGCCGCCACCAATTTCTGGCCAGAGCCCATTCAAGCGGGATTGGACGAAGGCACACGCATCGGCAACAGCAGCGGCACCATTCACGCGGAAACGGCGTGCCTGCTGCGCGCACCGCGGACCGAAGGCGGCAGCATTTACATCACCGACCCCATCTGCCCCAACTGCGCCAAAAACATTGCCGAGGCCGGAATCAAAAAAATCTTCATCGACCACAAGGGGTTTGAAAAAGATTTTGCCGAACGCCGGGGCGATGAGTTTCAGGCCATGTCGCTGGAGATTTGCAAAAAGGCCGGGATCAGCGTGTATGAAGTGCGCCGCAAGGACGCAATCCTGACGCCGATTTTAGAAATGCCGGATGATTTCACCCCTGAAAACGATAACCCCATCCGCGTTACAAAATTCCGCCGCAAGGCCGATACCGGATTCTTCACCGAAGTCATCGCCGCCGAACGCCCGCATTATATCAATGAACGCTTTGCCGTTGCTGTGGCCGAAGACCCGACCGGGAAAGGTGTTTATGTGCTGAGCGCGCGCGACCATATTACGATTGGTTACGCCCATGGCGATCACCCGCATGCGGCACCGGGCGGAAAATACAATTTCATTCTGGAGCCCATCAATCGTTTGTTGATGAACGCATCGCGCCTCGGCCTGCGCATTATGCCCGGGTATGTGTACAGCGCGATTGTCCCCAGTCCGCGTGAATTTGTGAACATGATTGGCGGCGGACAGACGCAATTGCTGATCGGCGACATCACCCACGCCCGGGATCAGAACGGGTTGGATGCGCTGAAACTTCTGACCGATAACGACATCGTGACCGCCGTGGAATGGAAAGAGATTTAAAACAACATACTCACACGAATGAGAGCATGAAATCTCACCACGAAGACGCGAAGATCACAAAGAAAGGCACGAAGTTTTTTAAGGCGCGCAGGGGCGCGCTTTTTTCTTTCTTCGTGAAATCTTCGCGTCCTTCGTGTCTTCGTGGTGAGATTTTTTACAAATGGATGACTATCCCGGCTCGCGCCCAGATGACGTGGATATTTCGCGCATCTTCATAGTCCAAATAAAAAACCCGCCATCCGGCGGGTTTTTTATTGATCCTTAGATATCCAGCAACAGGCGCTGCGGGTCTTCCAGTGCGTCCTTGATCCGGACCAGGAAGGTCACAGCTTCGCGGCCATCAATGATGCGGTGATCATAGGACAGCGCCAGATACATCATCGGGCGGGCTTTGATCGAACCATCGGGCATCACCATCGGGCGTTGCTGGATTTTGTGCATACCCAGAATACCGGATTGCGGCGGGTTCAAAATCGGCGTGGACATCAGGGAGCCGAACACACCACCATTGGTGATGGTGAACGTACCGCCCGTCATTTCTTCCAGCGTGATTTTTCCATCGCGCGCGCGCAGACCCAAGGCACCGATTTCAGATTCAATCGTCGCCATGGATTTTTCTTCGCAATCGCGCACAACCGGAACCACCAGACCCTGCGGTGTGGATACAGCCACACCGATGTCGTAGTAGTTTTTATAGATGATTTCATCGCCGGAAATTTCCGCGTTCACGGCCGGCAATTCTTTCAGCGCGTTCACGGCGGCTTTTACGAAGAAGGACATAAAGCCCAGCTTCACGCCGTGCTTCTTCTCAAACTGGTCCTTATACAAATTGCGCAGTTCCATCACTGCCGTCATATCCACCTCGTTAAAGGTGGTCAGCATGGCGGCATTGTTTTGCGCTTCTTTCAAACGCTGCGCGATACGCTGGCGCAAGCGGGTCATTTTCACACGCTCTTCACGCGGGCCAATGGCGCGCGGTGCGGCCTGAACCGCGGAGGTCACGGCGTTCGGTGCGCGCGCGGTTTCGATATGATTGATCACATCGCCCTTGGTGATACGGCCATCTTTGCCCGTGCCTTCGACGCTGGCCGGATTGATATTGTTGTCAGCGGTGATTTTCTGAACCGCCGGGGACAGTTTTTGCTCTTCCGCTTTCGCAGGTGCAGCAGGCGTTGCCGCCGGTGCCGGTGCGGAAGCCGCAGCAGCAGGCGCAGCCGGTTTTGCACCAGCATCATTGGCGATTTCACCCAGAATGGCACCAACACCAACGGTCTCGCCCGACTTCACGCCGATGCTGACCAACACGCCCGCGGACGGTGCGTTGACTTCCAATGTCACCTTGTCGGTTTCCAGTTCCACGATCGGCTCGTCGGCGGCGACGACATCGCCTTCCTTCTTCAGCCATTGGGCCACGGTGGCCTCGGTCACGGATTCACCCAGCGTCGGGACTTTGATTTGAGCCATTTTAAAAAACGCCTTTATAAGAAGATGTTGGACGGGCTTAATTTGGCCCGAAGCGGGCCCAGCGTCAACTGTGAACACAGGGGTTTAGCGGGGTTTTTACCGATCAATTTTCGATAACGACGAAACAATAGGGCTAGCCCCACGCCCCCGCCGGACTATACTGATTTCGACCTTATGGATGGAGCGTCACATGGCATGGGTTTTACTGATTTTGGCCGGATTATTTGAAATTGGCTGGGCCATCGGTCTGAAATACACCAACGGCTTTACCGCCCCCATGCCCACGGCCCTGACCGTGATTGCCATGATCATCAGCGTCGTCCTGCTGGGGCTGGCTGTACGCGATTTGCCGATCGGCACCGCTTACGCCGTGTGGACGGGAATCGGCACCGTGGGCACCGTCATTCTGGGCATGGTCCTGTTCGGCGATCCGGCAACGATTATCCGCCTGACCTGCATCACCATGATTGTCGCGGGAATTTTAGGATTAAAATTTCTTAGCCCGGCGTAAGAACGGACGGGTCCGGTTTTTTGCGGATATCGCGAATATTCACCCGCGCAACCTGGCTTTCATCGGCAACGCTGATATTCAGGGCGTGCAATAAACCGTTGCGTGTTTGATAGGTATGCAAACGCGCAAAGCCAAGCACAAGATAAACGCCCTGCTCTTTCGTCATATCCTGTAACGCACGCGCCGTTTCAACGGCCAGCTTGCCATGCGCGGGTGGGTCCAGATACAGGCGCGGCGCGATAAATTCCGCACCCGCTTCACTGCGACGCCAGAAAAATTTGCGTGAATCAATAACACCGCTATCGCCGCGCTGATGCCATTGCGCCCCTTGATCGGCGATAATTTCCATCAACACGGGCAGGCGTGCGCCTTTGTTCATGCGCTGTAACCGTTCGACCAGACCGTGATACCGCACATGGGGTTTCCCATCGGGCGCGTGACGGATAAAAAATTGATGCCACGGCAACACATATTTCCCCTGTACCACGACGGAATCGCGAATACGGGCCGGATCACCATTCTTCAGCAAGCGCGTCACCAGATCGGACGCCGTTTGCACAGCCAAGGATTCCCGACCAGCCAAACGCGGATCATGCGTGACCAATTTGCGCCCTTCGGCACGCTGGTAATGATGGGCGCGTTCATTAAACAAATTGGACAGCGCACTCAGGTTCAAGTGAATGCGAAAACCGCGTGTGCGGTCCACATCGCTGTCATGATCGTCATGCGGTTCAACGATATAAACACAGGCCGGATCATGCGCGTGGCCGGGGTTGGTTTTGAAATGCGGGCGTTGCCCCTGCATCGTGCCGCCGCACATCACGGCACTGCCCCGGTTGAAATGCAATTTCACATCACAGGACGGGCAATGCAATTTCCCCTTATGACGGTCAGGGTCATAGGCGACCGCCTCCGCCCGCGCCAGTGACGTGGGCAGAACGACATCTTCAACCGTGCCATCATCCAAAACCGCGCGGGCCTTGGGAATTTTCAGGAAATCGAGCAAAAACCCCTCCGTTTTCACGAGAGGGGTTTTTACGCCAAAAGGACAGATTCTGTCAAATTTAGCCTTTGAGGGCCTCATCCATAAACTTGGCCAGTTCCGCATTGTGGCGCTTCATCAGGCCCGTGGCCGGGGCGGCGGCCTCCGGACGGCCGGCGTAGCGCGGACGGGTGGATTTGTGTTTGATGGATTTCAGGACATCCTCGATCCGGCGATCAACGAAGTGCCAGCCGCCTTGGTTATACGGCTCTTCCTGGCACCAAATCACTTCGGCGTTCGGATATTTGGACAATTCTTCGCCCAGAGCCTTGGCCGGGAACGGATAGAATTGTTCCAGACGCAGAATGATCACATCTTTCTGGCCGCGCTTTTCACGCTCTTCGAACAGGTCATAGTACACCTTGCCCGAGCAGAGGATCACGCGCTTGATGTCCTTCGGCTTGTTCATCTGCTCCATCGCATCGTCCCACAGAATGCGGTGGAACGTGGACTGGCCCGTCATCATCGATGCCGGTGATACCGCCAGTTTGTGACGCAGCAGCGATTTCGGCGTCATGATAATCAGCGGTTTGCGGAAATCACGCACCATCTGACGGCGCAGGATGTGGAAATAGTTGGCCGGGGTGGTGCAGTTTGCCACTTGCCAGTTATCTTCCGCACAGTTTTGCAGGAAACGTTCCATACGCGCGGAGGAGTGTTCCGGTCCCTGCCCCTCGAACCCGTGCGGCAACAGCATGACCAGACCGGACATACGCAGCCATTTGGTTTCGGCGGAGGAAATAAACTGGTCGATGACCACTTGCGCGCCGTTCACGAAGTCACCGAACTGCGCTTCCCACAGAACCAGTGTTTTCGGATCGGCGAGCGTATAGCCGTATTCAAAGCCCAGAACAGCCGCTTCGGACAGCGGGCTGTCATGCACCTCGAACGTGCCTTGGTTGCCGCCAATATGTTGCAGGAAGGTGTATTTGCTTTCGTCTTCCTGATCCGTCACGACGGCATGGCGTTGAGAGAACGTCCCGCGCTGGCAATCCTGACCGGACAGGCGGACATTGTAGCCCTCCGCCGCCAGAGAACCATAGGCCAACGCTTCCGCCGTGGCCCAGTCGAACCCTTGGCCGGTTTTGAACATTTCGGCTTTGGTTTCCAACTGACGGGCGATTTTGGCGTTGAGGTTGAAATTGGCCGGCACGGTCGTCAGTGCCTTGCCCAGTTTCTGCAACAGCGCATCGTCAATGGCGGTGACACCACGGCGTTCATCGCCGCTGGCCACTTTCAAACCGCTCCACGCGCCCTCGAGGAAGTCGGCCTTGTTCGGTTTGTATGACTTCGTCGCTTCGAAGGCCTGTTCCAGATAAGTGTTGAATTCGTCGGCCATGGCCTTCGATTCAGCCTCGCTCAGCGTGCCATCCGCCACCAGCTTGTTCGAATACATATCGCGGACCGACATGTGTGTTTTGATTTTCTTGTACATCAACGGCTGGGTAAAGGCTGGCTCGTCCCCTTCGTTGTGGCCGAAGCGGCGGTAGCAGACCAGATCGATCACCACGTCCTTCTTGAACTCCTGACGGAATTCGATGGCGATGCGGGCGGCGTGCACAACGGCCTCCGGGTCGTCCCCATTGACGTGGAAGATCGGCGCGGCCAGCATTTTCGCAACGTCGGTCGGGTACGGGCCCGAACGGCTATATTGCGGCATGGTGGTGAAACCAATCTGGTTGTTGATCACGATGTGAACAGTACCGCCGACGCGGTAACCGCCCAGTTCGGACATCATCAGCGTTTCAGCAACCAAGCCCTGACCCGCGAACGCGGCATCGCCGTGCAGCAGGATCGGCAGAACTTGTGAGCGGTCTTTATCGCCACGCTGTTGTTGTTTTGCACGCACCTTGCCCACAACAACCGGGTCGACCACTTCCAAGTGGGACGGGTTGGCGGTCAGGGACAAGTGCAATGTTTTGCCATCAAACTCACGGTCGGTGGATGTGCCGAGGTGATATTTCACGTCGCCCGACCCTTGGACATCGTCCGGGTTCGCCGAATTGCCCTGAAATTCCGAGAACACGGCCGTGAACGGCTTGCCCAGTACGTTTGTCAGCACGTTCAGGCGGCCACGGTGAGCCATGCCGAATACAACTTCCTTCACGCCCAATTGCGAGCCGCGTTTCAAAACCTGTTCAATTGCCGGAACGGTGGATTCGCCACCATCAAGGCCGAAACGTTTCGTGCCCACATATTTAACATGCAGGAATTTTTCAAATGATTCCGCCGCCGTCAGACGTTGCAGAATGGCGCGTTTTCCTTCCGCCGTAAAATCGGTTTGATTGCGCGGCTCTTCGATGCGCTGCTGAATCCATGATTTTTCCGCCGGATCGCTCAGATGCATAAATTCAACACCCACGGCCCCGCAATAGGTTTGGCGCACGGCTGTTACAATTTCGCGCAACGTCGCCGTTTCAAACCCCAGAACGCCATCAATAAAAATCGGGCGGTCATAATCGGAATCGGAGAACCCGTAATGGGCCGGGTCCAGTTCCGGGTGGTAGGTTTTTTCTTTTAATTCCAGCGGATCCAGATTGGACAACAAGTGACCGCGCGCGCGATACGCCCGCACCATCATCAAAGCGCGTATAGAATCCAGCGTCGCACGGCGCACATCATCGCTCAGCTCTGCCGACGGAACAGGCGCGGATGCGCGAGCGGCAGACGATGCGACCGTCATGCCCACAACGTTCCCGGTATTGGACCCAAAGGAGCGGCGGCTGCGTTTATTTTCATCGGGTGTCCAGCTTGCACCGGCCAGATCCTGCAACACGGAGAGTTCGTTATCGTTCAGCTCTTGAAAAAATGATTTCCAGCTCGGGTCGGTTTTCTCCGGGCTTTGCATGTAACGGGCGTACAAATGCGCGATATATTCCGCGTTCACCCCGGTCAAAACACTCATCTTTGAATCGGGCATTTTCGCTGTTTCAGAGGTCACGATTTTTCACTCTCGTTTCGTTGTCATCATTGTTGGCGTGTGCCCTCTACAGCCCCGGCACAATCAAGGGCATTATTCCGTTTCGGACTATAGCACTGCCCATGGTTAAAAAAAGGGCGCGGCGCGGGAATCCGTACGAAAACCGGGGCGTGAAAATAGATTATGAAAATAAATCAGGCGTGCGGAATCGTTTCGCCCGTGTGCAGGGTGGTTTTTTCCACCTGCGCCACCAGATCGGCCCGCAGGGCCTCCGCCAGCGCATTGAGGGCGATGTCTTCCTCATAGCTGATATTCAGCAATTCGGACGATGAATAATGTTCCCCACGCACAATGCCCAGCAAACCATCCACCATGATGCCAAGACGGCGGTAAAAACGCGCGGTCCAGCTTTCGTTGCGGTCATATTCGCGATAGGCCTTGGCCACATCCAGACCAATCTGCAACAAAATGCCCTTGAGCGCATCAATGTCACGCTGCTGAATTTTTCCGGGGGGGACCAGATGCGACAACATCAAAATGGCATTGCGGCATTCACCCGGCACGGAATCCAGATGATCGCCCCAACTGCGCCAATCGGTACGGCGCGCGAATGTTTCAACCATGATTTCATGCACGAAGGCGGATTCATACATGCCCTTGGCCTGCGCCTCGATCAAATCATGCAGAACTTTTAATTCTTCGGCATCGGCCTTTTTTTCGCCCTGAGCATCACTGCTACTGACGAACAAGCCCGCCCGGTACGGCAGCGCGACCAGAAGATCGAGGTCATGTCCGCTAAAATGTTCCAGATAAGCCATGGCGATATAATTCCCTTTTGGGTTAAGCGGCGTTGGGTTCGCGTGCTTTAAACAAACGCCCATCCAGATCCAGCGCCTCGGCCAGACGATCCAGCGCGACCTGTTCCGCTTCGGAAATATTCAGAATTTCATCCAGAGAGCGCGGCGGACGACCCGTCATCATCGAACGCACTTTTTCCGACACCAGACGCGTATAAACATTCACACGACCGGACAGGCTTTCATCACCATTTTCACGATAGGCCAGCGCAACATCGGTCGCAATTTCCATCAGATTTTGTTTGAAGGATAAAAATTCCTTGCGGTCCAGATGCTCGGACAAAAGCGCAACGGCCTTGCGGCATTCTTCAGGAACCAGATCAATGTCGCGGTTCCATGTGCCCCACGCATTTTTGTGCGCAACGGTTTGTTCCATCAAGACCTGAACAAATTCGGATTTCAAGAAATCTTCGGCAAAGCCGGTGACGATTTCGTGCAGGGCCTGCATCTCGGCCTCATTTGCATCGCCACCGCCGGTGGAATCGCATTGGCTGATCCACAGCCCCGTGCGATAGGGCAGCGCAATCAACAAGGCTTGCTGGTCTTCAGAAAATTGGTCGAGCATTGGTGGCCATCCCCCATCCGGTATAACCTTTCGATTCTACCATAAAACGCGGGGAATAAAACTGGATACGCACGCGCGAAACAAAGCGGCGGGCCCGCAAAGACCCGCCGCTTTTTAATAAAATATCGGCAATGCCGCTTATGCGGCCTTTTTCATAGCTTCCTGAACGGCCTGACCCAGGCTGGCCGGGCTGTCGGCGACCACGAAACCGGCCGCCTTCATGGCGGAGATTTTCGCTTCGGCCGTATCGGCACCACCGGAAATAATCGCCCCGGCATGGCCCATACGCTTGCCCTTCGGCGCGGTCACACCGGCAATGAAACCAGCGATCGGCTTTTTATTGGTCAAGGATTTGTAATATTCCGTTGCGTCCACTTCGGCACTGCCACCGATTTCGCCGATCATGATGATGGCTTCGGTTTCCGGATCGTCATGGAACATTTTCAGGCAATCGATGAAGTTGGTGCCGTTGACCGGATCACCACCAATACCGATGCAGGTGGATTGGCCCAGACCCGCCGCCGTGGTTTGTGCCACAGCTTCGTATGTCAGGGTCCCGGAACGCGAAACCACACCGATTTTGCCACGCTTGTGAATGTGACCCGGCATAATGCCGATTTTGCATTCATCCGGCGTAATAATGCCCGGGCAGTTCGGCCCGATCAGGCGGGTGTTCGACCCATCCAGCGCACGGCGCACGCGCACCATGTCCAGAACCGGAATGCCTTCGGTGATGCAGATGGCCAGATCAATCCCGGCATCAATCGCTTCCAGAATGGCATCCGCCGCGAACGGAGGCGGCACGTAGATTACGGATGCGTTGCATCCCGTTTCGGCCTTGGCCTGCGCCACCGTGTCAAACACGGGCAGGTTCAAATGTTTCGTGCCACCTTTGCCCGGCGTCACACCGCCCACCATTTTCGTGCCGTAGGCAATGGCCTGTTCCGAGTGGAACGTGCCCTGTGCCCCGGTGAAACCCTGGCAGATGACTTTGGTATTTTTATCAACAAGAACGGCCATAAGCCTACACTCCAAAAAATTGTTTACTGGTTCGTTTCGATTACTGCGCCGGAGAAGCTGCGGCTGCCGGGGCTTTCTTCTGCATCTCGGCAATCACGGCATCCATCACGGCTTTCTGAATCGACGGCATGATTTCATTCATATAGGCCGGCATTTTCTTCATGATCGATTTGCCGTTGGCCGATGTGTAGAAATCAGCCAGCGCATTGATCTCGCCCGCTGTGAAATGTTTGGCCATGGCGTCAATCATCACCGCGTCCAGATTGGCGGCCTTCACCGACTCACCAATGGCGGCGATATCGGCTTCGGTCAGATTGATTTGCGGGTTGGTTTTGAATTGTTCCAACATTTCATCAACCATCTTCTGGGACGGCACGGCTTCAACATAACGTTTGGCCGCTGCGGTTGTTTCCGCGGTTTGGGCCATTGCCGGTGTGGTGGCCAGCAGAATCGCCAGAACGGATAAAGACAGGATCTTTTTCATTTTCATCATTCCTTTTTCGAAAAATGGCGAATTACGCGGCCAGAGCTTTTTTGGTGGCATCCACGACCTTCTGGGCCGCATCAGCCAGATTGTCAGCGGACAAAATCGGCAAACCGCTTTCGCGCAGGATTTTCTTACCCTGCTCGACATTGGTGCCTTCCAGACGAACGACCAGCGGAACCGACAGCGACACTTCCTTCGCCGCGGCGATGATGCCATTGGCGATGATGTCGCATTTCATGATGCCGCCGAAAATGTTGACCAGCACGCCCTTCACATTCTTGTCAGACAGAATGATCTTGAACGCCGCCGTCACGCGTTCGGTCGTTGCACCGCCGCCCACGTCCAGGAAGTTGGCGGGTTCGCCGCCATACAGCTTGATAATGTCCATGGTCGCCATGGCCAGACCGGCACCATTGACCATGCAGCCAATGTTCCCGTCCAGACGGACATAGGACAATTCCCAATCCTTGGCCAAACGCTCATTCTCGTCTTCTTCGGCTTCATCGCGCAGATCGGCAATGTCCGGGTGACGGAACAAGGCGTTATCGTCGAAGTTCAGTTTGGCGTCCAACGCCATCACTTCGTTTTTGTCGGTCACGATCATCGGGTTGATTTCAACGATCGAGCAATCCATGTCCACGAACGCTTTGTACAGGGACATGAAGAATTTTTGCGCGCTCTTCAACGCATCGCCGGACAGGCCAAGACCGAAGGCCAGCTTGCGGGCGTGGAAGCCCTGCATGCCCGTCACCGGATCAATCGCACAGCGAATGATTTTTTCCGGGTGCGTTTCGGCCACTTCTTCGATATCCATACCGCCTTCGGTGGAGACCATGAACGTCACGCGGGACGTTGCGCGGTCCAGAACGACCGAGCAGTAATATTCTTTTTGAATATCCACACCGTCGGTGACGTACAGGCGCTGAACCTTCTGACCATCCGGGCCGGTCTGCTTGGTCACCAGAGTCTGGTGCAGCATCGCCTCGGCGGCGTCTTTCACATCATCAACCGTTTTGCACAGACGAACGCCGCCCTTGCCTTCCGGATTGTTTTTGAATTTACCGGCGCCACGGCCGCCCGCATGGATTTGGGATTTCACAACATACAGGGGACCCGGCAGTTGTTTCGCCGCGGCCACAGCCTCGGCAACCGTCATGGCCGGAATGCCCTCGGGCACCAGAACGCCGTATTTTTTCAGCAGGGCTTTGCCTTGATACTCATGAATATTCATTTGGACCCCGTTTGGATCAGGTGGGTTATCAGAACGTAACCCCTGTGATTTAGCACTCGGGCCCTGTTTTGCAAAGCCGCAAACCCCGTTTCACACGCATGTCCCCGGCTATCTTCCTGATTAGATAGATAAAATTTTAATAAAACTTGATCTTTTAACATAATATTATTCGTTTTCGCGCATTATGGGGGCGTGTGAGTACACCCTGGGGGATATGAAGTGGCAGAATCAGGCCAAACACCGAACGAAACCAACGCTGTATATGATGTCGAACGCGGCACGTATCGCCGCATCTTCAATGAATCGACCGTCACGATCGGCATGAAGGGCGCCGAGGCTGATCGCGCGCTGTTCGATACCGCCCCGCTGCAATCCGCGCGCCGGGAGATGGAGCTGAATAATGATGCGGTTGAAACCGTTCAAGCGCTGAAAGAAGAAATCGCGCTTCAAGATACCGCCGTTGAAATGAAGACGGCCGAGATTGAAGAGATCGCCACCCAAACGGCAGATATAGAAGACATTCAGCCGCAAAACCGCGCGGATGCCTCCATCCAAACACCAGAGCAGAAAACTGCTGCGATCGAAGCCCTCAGCCCGATTTTTGAGGCTAAAGCGGGTGAGCCGAATGAACGGGCCCTGCGCGCCGAAAATGATGTCGACCGCATATATGATGAATCACAACACGGCCATGAAGCCCTGCGCCGCCTGAACGCCATGGAAACATTGGCCGAGCGTATGGGCACCGATGGTCCGGTGAACAACAGCCTGCGCGGTGGCCAAGAGCGCGCAGAGCAAAAAGAAAAAGAACGCACAAGCCAGGCCATTCGCTACGCACAATATATTCGGCAGCTGGAAGAAAACGTACGCCAAAACCAACTGGCTGTTGAAGAAGCGCAAAAACGTGTCGACGAAGCCAATAAACGCGTTGCCGAGGCCGAACAGCAAGTAGAGCGCGCAGAAGAAAATGTTGCGAAGGCAGAAGTTCGCGTTGAAACACTGACTGAAGAGCTTGTCGTTCTGGATCAAAAAATTGATCAGAACCAGCAAGAACAAGCCGCACTGAGAACACAAGAAGCGGAACAGGTTGCAAAAATTGAAGTTCTGGAAGAACAGCAAGCCGATACTGAACAAGAAATCAAACAAATTGATGCCAAGACCGCCGTACTGGAAACAAAAATAGCAGCCAACGATGATGCCATCGTCGCCAATCAACAGGCCGCCGAACAGCATGCTGCTGTCGCCGAACAAGCCGAAGCAGAAAAAGATGTCGTCGCGCAGGACAACACGGAAGTCGCCCGCCGCCTGAACGCCTTGGAAGCCAACGCGCCCACAAACCCGGAAACCGGTGAAAAACTGTTCGTCAACGCAAAAGGCGATGTCGTTAACCAGGATGGACAGAAGCAGGATATCAGCAAGGACCAGCTCGACAATCCGAATGCACTGACTTCGTTCGAAAAATACGAATCGATGCAGACCAAAAAAGAGGTTCTGGCCGAGAAGTTCAACGACAAGGATGCGCAAGCAAGCGAGGCAAAGGATGCCGCCGTTCAAGCGCAAGAAGCAGCCGAAGAAAAAACCGCTGAGAATGCGCATTTGGAGAACAAGCGCGCCGACCTGAAGGAAATGCGCGCTTATTACGACGAAGGTTTGCAAGGCCTTAAAAAAGAAATCAGAGGATTGGGCCGCGAGCTGAAAGTGACCCGCGAGGCACTAAAAGACAAGATTGACGAAGGAAAAGATCTTGTTGCAGAAAAAGAGAGAAAAGTTGAAGAGCTGGGCATTGCCAAAGGCGATTTAGCCAATGCAAAAGAAGAATTGCTGGAAGCCAAAGATAATTTGAGCGCTCGTCAGAAAGAACAACTGGAAGCGATACAGAGCCTTGAAGCGGCACAGAAAAAACTGGACGATTCAAAACAGGAGCTGAGAAACGCTCAAAAAGACAATCGCAGCGAAATGAAAGAGATGGGCGCGTACCGTTCATGGCTGAAAGATGATGATACGCGCGAGAAGATTTTAAAAGGTGAAATTACCCGCGAAGAAATTCTGGATAAAACACCAGAATCGCTACGCGCCTACGTAACCCAGGAAATGGACAAGGGGCGCGAAAAATTTGCGCAAAGAGACGCTGTTGGAATTGAAAAAGAACAGCAAGTGGCTTCCGTTTCCGTTGAACAAACCGCCACAAGCCGCATCGGCACATCCGCTGCGAAATCCGATATCAATACCGGAACGGACATGAGCAGCGCCTTCGCTTCAGCCGCCAGCCCGAACCAGCCGACCGCCGCCACACCGCAACAGCCGGGCGCGGATATGGACATGACCGAACAGACCCGCCGCGCGGCCATGAGCGGCCAGACCATGAGCATGGGGATGGCCTGATTATAAAGGCGGAAAAGTTTGACAAAACAGGGGCTTTTTCGATATTATGGGGGCAATCACAGACAGGAAGAGCCTGACAGAGGCCCCAATAAGTATAATAAAAACAAGGGTGTAGGACTATGGTGGTAGATACGACACAAAACACGACCCAGCCCGCCCCCGTTCAAAACGGGGTGGATCCGCGCAAACAGGCGGCACTACCGGGCGCTGTCGGCTATAACCAACTGGGCTTCCTGCAACAGGTTCTGGCCCAGCTCATGATGTACTTCATGTCTTTTCTGGACCCCGATAGCGGCAGCCAAGGCGGCCTGAACAAATTGTTCGCGGGCGTCATGGGCATGGACGACACCCAATATCGCGGATGGCGCAACGATGTGAAGGCGCATGACGGCGAATGGGAAAGCCGCACAGATTTCAGCAAAACAGATTTCAGCAAGGCGCGCGCCATTGCTTTGGACCCGCCGAAAAACCTGCTCGACCTGATTGCTACGGGTGAGCATAGCGAGAAGAACAACAAAACGGGTCAATCCTATGACACCGCGTTCGGCAACCGCCATGTGAACTTCACCGGCATGACGGTGAACCAGGTTCTAGCCTGGCAGAACAACGACCCGGGTAACTCTGCCGCTGGCCGTTATCAGATTATTGAGAAGACCCTGCGCGGCCTGAAAAATGAAATGGGCTTGAGCGGGAATGAAATGTTCGACCGCGACATGCAGGATAAAATGGCTGGTGTTCTGATGGAACGCCGTGGCCTGAGCAAATTCTTGAGCGGTGACATGAGCGAAGATCGGTTCATGCGCAATATGTCCATGGAATGGGCCTCCCTGCCGAAAGATATGGCCGGGAAAAGCTATTACCATGGCGATGGACTGAACAAAGCCCACGTTCCGCCACAGGCTGTTGTGGCCGTTCTCCGTGCCGAACGTGAACAACAGGTGGCCAATAATCTGTCCCGCGAAACGGGCAGCGCCGCCAGCAAATATGATCCTGACGGTGGCGTGAAGGTTTCCGCCCAACCGGCCAGCCTGGCTTTTGCCAAACCGGCACAGGGTATCGACGTGGCGCAGCAGGATCAACCCGATCCACAGCAACGCCCGGCCCCGGTTATTCCGGCACTGGCTCTGCAATAACGGCCACACAAAGATTTCAAAAAACCCGCCAATTACACTGGCGGGTTTTTTGTTTCTTAACCTCTACAGCTTAGAATTGTTCGCAGATCGAAAGAAAAGAATTCAACAGGGGGAGAGCAACCGCCGCATAAATCAGAGTATAGGCCCATGGCAAAAGACAAAGACAAAAATACCGAACCCGCGACCCCGCCGAAACCGATTGATTTTGGCCCGGCCCGCGCAGTGGTTCAGGATGGCGGCGTCATCACGCCCCAATCCCTTCCCAACGATTTAACCGACCGTCAAACGCGCGTTATGAGCGTGTTGCCCGATGCCGCCGCCGCCAGCGGCGTTGCGCCGGAATTGCTGGTCGGTATGTGGGGCCGCGAAAGCGAATTCAGTACACACGATACAATGACCAGCCACACGGGCGTGAAGGGCGATTTTCAGGTCAGCCGCGACGCCGTTGTGGAAACACTGGCCAAGAATGGCGATGAAATCGCCAAACGGCTGGAAGCGCAGGGTCTGGAAAAACAGGCCGCAAAAATCGAAAAAATCCACGACAAAGCCAAGGACATGGACGGGCCGGAAATCAGATCCTATGCGAAAAACAATAGCCGCTTGATCGATTCATTACGCGAAACACCGGAAGCGGCAACATACACGGCCGCATACTACAGCAAGGATATCGCCCAGAAACTGGATGTCGATCCCGCCGAACCGGAAAGCTTCCCCATCGTTTATGCCGGTTATAATATCGGCCCCGGCAACGCGCAGAAATTACAGAATGGTGAGGCCGCATCCGGGTGGGAAGTGAATGCGAACAAAGGTCTGGCCGGGAACAAATCGGCGGACAAACAAATTTCATCCTATGAAAAGGCGATTGAGAAGAAACTGGAAGACCCCACGGGTCAGAAAATGCTGTCCATTGTCGAAGATGCTCAGGAAGCAGCCTGCCGCCCCGGAAAAAGTGCCGCCGCAACATACGCACCCGAAGGCGAATTACAGGCCAGCGTGCCCGCGCTGCGCGCTACATTTTCCATTGCATCATTGGGTGAAAATCAGCAGGCACGCACGGAGCCAGAACAACAACCCCGCCCCAGCCCGTTGATCCTGAACACGCCGAGTGCTTAGAGCCTGTTACGGTTGCGCCTTTGGTGCGATATTTCCACCGCGTCCCAGCGCCCGATCCACCGAATCCAATGCGGTCACGTCAATGCGGCGGTGGTTTTCGCACCACGCCAGCAAGGTTTGTGTTTTCAGTGACCCACGCCAATTCAGAATGGATTCTTTCTGGCTCTTCAACGACTGAATCTGGTCAAAAATTCCTGTCGTCCCCTTTACGGCTTCGCACATCGTAATGTGCGTATCCACATGGTCGAGCATGCGGTTTATGGCCGTGCGCACATTCATGCGCACACCATCAATCGTTACGGCTCCGGTCGTGAACAAACGGTCATGCATCGGGCCAAAGACATTTGGTGTATCATTGACGGCATCACGAACATGGTCAAAACCATGCTCCTGTCTGGCCGCCCACATGCGAACCAGCGCCGGGGAAAAATTATTCGACCCGTACAGGGTCAGGCCGAAAGACAACAAACCATCATAATTGCGGTTGCATACGGATTTGCAATGGTCGATCAACGCATATTGATCATTCACCATATCATCCAATGCAAAAACATAATGATCCAGCGCCGTATCCATCAATCCGCGCGGATCATCCAGCCGCAACCAATGGCGCATATCATCATCAACAGACCCCATGATGGTGCGGATATCCACCGCGCCTTCGGCGGTTTTCAAAACATCCAAACCGGCATCACCGTGGGTGTCCATCATCCATGCGGCGCATTCATGTTCCATACGCAAGCGATCCACCGCCCGGCGGCGATCCGCGCGTTGGGCTCCGCTGTTCGCGGCCAGATCCTGTAAAATTTCAATCATCACGCGCGGCAAGGGGGATTGGGCTTTTTCATCCTGCAAATCCAACGGGTGACAAGGCAACGCGGAACAGAACGCCTCAATGGTTTTGCGACCGGGGCGGGTTTTGCCCTGCTCCAGCGTCATATACGCCTCGGGCTTGATTCCCATGGCGGTGGCGGCTTGCTCCGGCATCATCCCGGCCAGCGCCCGCACCCGTTCAAATCCAGTGGCATAGACATCATGCGACAGGCGGCCCGCGCAATTGAATTTGCGCTTCACCAGATCCGGATGAGCCGGAGATTTCTCTGTGGTGTTGTGAAAATTGACGTTCCCCACGAACCTTACCCTTCTTATTTTTATTATTATGTCCAAACATTGCCCAATTCTGGCGGATTTGGCAAGAAAAAGGGGGCTGAAACAGCCCCCTTTCCCCGTAAATCATTGAAAAAGCTTATTAGGCTGCTTTCTCCATAGCTGCAACCAGGCTCTTCACCGCGCTCACGGAGTGGTCGAACATGGATTGCTCTTCGGCGTTCAACTCGATCTCGACGATCTTCTCAACCCCGTTTTTACCGATCACAACCGGCACGCCGATATACAGGCCTTTAATCCCGTATTCGCCGTTCAGGCGCGCCGCGCACGGCAGCACGCGGCGTTTGTCTTTCAGGTAGCTTTCCGCCATCGCAATCGCGCTGGATGCCGGAGCGTAGAACGCAGAACCGGTTTTCAGCAGGTTGACGATTTCGGCACCGCCATCGCGCGTACGCTGAACGATGGCGTCCAGTTTCTCTTGTGTGGTCCAACCCATTTTCACCAGATCGGGCAGCGGAATACCGGCCACGCTGGAATACCGTACCAGCGGCACCATCGTATCGCCGTGACCACCCAGAACGAAGGCGTTGACGTCTTCAACCGACACCTTGAATTCTTCGGCCAGGAAGTGGCGGAAACGGGCAGAGTCCAGAACGCCAGCCATACCAACAACTTTGTTCGCCGGCAGTCCGCTCGCGCGCTGCATCACTTCAACCATCACGTCCAGCGGGTTGGTGATAACGATCACGAAGGCGTTCGGTGCATATTTTTTGATGTTCGCACCAACGGCGTTGATAACGCCGGTGTTGATGCCGATCAAATCATCACGGCTCATGCCCGGTTTACGCGGAACACCTGCGGTAACGATCACAACATCGGCGTCCTTGATCACTTCGTAATCATTGGAGCCAGAATATTTCGCATCGAACCCTTCGACCGGGGCGGCTTCGGCAATGTCCAGCGCCTTGCCCTGTGGCACGCCTTCGGCAATGTCGACAATGGCGATATCGCCCAGTTCTTTCATGCCCGCCAGCAAGGCCAGCGTACCGCCGATTTGTCCCGCACCCACCAGGGCGATTTTGTTCCGTGCCATGATCTTAAAGACTCCCTTTGTCGTTCCGTTTTGGTAAGAAAAACCTGATCACAGACATAGCCCCTTCGGGCCCGACAAACAAGGGCAAGGGCGTAACAAGCCCCCGCAGACCCGGCAGCATGTTTTACAGAATGTATTGATTTGAAATCAGGCGGCTTCCAGCCCGAGGAATTCCAGTTGCCAGCGCAGCTCGTCCTCGTCCATCGGGTAATCCGTGCCCCCTTTGGGGTACAGCAATTGCCGCGGCGGAACGCGGCCCAGATCCTGTTGCAGGCGCAGGGCCATGCGCATACTCAACCCCGCCTTCCACGACAAGGCGACGATGGGCTTGGGCGCGCGCAGGGCAAAGACACGGCGCACATCGGCCAATGTCACCCGGCCCATAATGCTGATCGCGGCGTAGATAAAATCATAATCCTGCATCGCCAGCGCGTCAGACAACATTTCTTCGTCCAGCCGCCCCTCACGCGCCATGCGGGCCGCGTAGGCATATTGTTCTTCTTCGGACTTCACGGGCTTGCCGTCCGGCGGGCCGACATTCTGCGGGCTATCACCGTCCGTTACGGCATCAATGGCTTTGTCCGATTGGTTGGCGGCATACCCCAGACGGCGTTTGAAGGCGGTGGCCACCTCCTCCGTCGTGCGACGGTCAAATTTTCCGCTGCGGACCAAAATCAGGCGGACGGATTCATTGGCGAACTCGGCCAGCTTTTCCGCCATCTCCGGGGGTAGGCTCCGGTGGTCGGCCAGTGAGCGTTGCCATTCCGGCAAATCCCGGGCCCGGTCGATAATCCTTTGCAACAGGGTTGGGCCAATGTCGGCCCCCTTGTTTTCGATCAGGGTCTTTCCGGCGGCCGCGCTGCCGTGTTCAATCACGGCGACCGAAACACCGCCGCTGATATGGTCACGCCCGGCGATCGCTTCGGAGGCCCAATCCTCAGGGTGCATTTTCAGAATTTCGATCAGAACATCATCCGGCACGGCGGCGCAAAACCGTAAAATCGGTTCCGCCACGGTCCGCTCCACGTCCCGCGCCAGGGTCGACACGACGGATGGCGGCGCATAGGCCTTGTCCTTCAACGTCGCCGAAAGCGCTTTACGAATTTTCAGAACTTCATCGAGCGCGAGCAGACCGAGGGTCTGGACCGCATGCGCGTAAAGCGCCGCCTGCTCCTCCTGAGTCAGGTTGGGCAGAAGGCGCACCAGACGTTCGGCCAGAGCCAGCCGCACATCCGCGCTGGAATCCTTGGCGATCAGCAAACTGGCCTGCAACGGCGTTGCATGGTTTTCAGCGACGGCATGGCGCACGTCATCGGACGGATCGGCCTGCGCCAGATAGTAGAGAATTTCGGGGTGTGTTTCCGGATTTTTGGCAATGGCCAGACGTTCATCCAGCGACCCGGATCGGGCTTTTTGCTTTTCTATTTCGTAACGCGCATCATTCCGCGGGGCCCGGCCCGGCAGAGCGTCACTTTTTCCGTTCTTAAACAAAAGCTTATGAATGAATGCAAACATCTCACACCAATTTACAGGAAAGACTTTCACAAAGATTTAAAGCCATGAGGACCGCAGACAACGCATGAAAGGCAGACTTTAGAGCTTAATCTAACACACTGAAACAGCTTGATTTTCAAAGCACATCCACAGGCATTCATAAATAAAGATACGCCACGGACCGTATTTGGCAAAATCGCACTTTTCAGCCCTTTGCGTCAGATCGATCCGTATCGTTTTGCCGCCATTCGCTGACCGATGGGGCGGTCCGGGCGAACCAATCCGTACTTTGCATCTCAGTCAGACGACTGACCGTGCGTTGAAATTCAAACGCATGATCATGCCCGTGATAGAGACGATCGACCGGCGCATCCGCCGTGATGATCAACCGTGTTCCGGCATCATACAATGCATCGACCAGAGTCATCAGACGCACCGCTTCGTTGCGACGATCATACCCCAATTTCGCCACCCCCTCCAGCAGGATGGTGTGATAGGTCCGGGCGATGGTGATGTAGTCCTCCGCCCCCAGCGGGTGTTCACACAATTCGGAAAATGTGAACCGGGCCACACCGCGCGCCGTTTGCGTGACGGGCACGGTCCGCCCCCGCACCTCCAACGTATCCGCATGGGCTTCGACGCCGTCAGTCAGGTGGACAAAAATCTGGTCGGCCCATGTGTGGGCGGCGGCCCCGAGTGGAGAGAAATACACCCCGCTCGATTCCAGATATTGAAGGCGATAATCGACCGGACCGGACAGGGGCAAAACCTCCATCCGGTTTTTCAGAAGGTCGATAAAGGACAGAAAGCGGTCGCGTTGCAGCCCCCCTTTATACAGGTCATCCGGGGCGCGGTTGCTGGTCATAACCACCGCCACGCCCTGATCAAACAGGGCGGTAAACAACCGCCCCAAAATCATCGCGTCGGCCACGTTGCTGACGTGAAATTCGTCAAAACACAAAACCCGGACGTTTTTGGCCAGATCGTCGGCAAAGGCCAGCAGGGCGGAATCACGGACATCATTGTCCGCCTTGCCCGACGCGGCCAGACGGCGATTATGCATAAAATCATGCACACCGATCATAAAATCATGGAAATGGACCCGGCGCTTTTTGACGCCGTCCGGCAGGCTGGCAAAAAACAAATCCATCACCATGGATTTGCCCCGCCCCACCGGACCATACAGATACAACCCCCGGATCGGTTGCGGTTTGCGTTTCAGGCCAAACATCCCACGCCGCGCCGGACGCGCCAGAATGTCATCGGCCAGCATTTGCAGGGATTCAATGGCACGTTCCTGATACGGGTCGGGTTGTAACCCGCCGTCATTGATACGCGCCTGATATCGATTTAGCAGATTGACCGGATCATGCGCCATGGCGTGCCGCGCGCTCTTTACAAATGCGCCGAACCAGCAGGATCGAAATTTCGTACAGCCCGATCAGCGGAATGGCCAACCCCACTTGCGAAATAATATCCGGCGGGGTCAGCAGCGCCGCCGCAATAAAAATGGCCACGATGGCGTATTTACGTCGGCTGGCCAGCGTTTCCGCCGTGATCAGCCCTGCCCGCGCCATCAACGACAACAAGACCGGCAACTGGAAACACAGCCCAAAGGCAAACATCAGCACCATGACCAGATCGAGATATTCGCTGACCCGCGCTTCCAACTGGATCGGCAAGGCGGTTTCCGCGCCCGTGCTCTGGAACCCCAGAAAGAATCGCCACGCCAGTGGCATGATGAAGTAATAAACCAGCGCGGCCCCGGCGATAAACAACACGGGCGTCGCCACCAGATAGGGCAAGAAGGCGCGCCGTTCCCGCCCATATAGGCCGGGCGCAATAAAGCCCCAGATTTGCACGGCCAGCACCGGAAACATTAAAAACAACCCACCAAAGAAGGAAATTTTTATGTAGGTGAAAAAGGCTTCGGTCAGGTTTGTGTAGATCAGACGCTGGGTATCATTATCCCCCATGGCATCGGCCAGCGGACGCACCAGAAACCCGTAAATATCCTGAACAAACAGGTAACAAAAACCGGTGCCCGCAATCACCGCCAGAAAACACCACATCAACCGATTGCGCAATTCGACCAAATGATCGACCAGCGGCTTTGGATTATGATCCGGTTCCATCTGTTCGGGGGCTTGTGTCATTGCAACTCACCCGTTTTTTCGACATCGCGTTTCACGGGAACAATATCGGCATCATCATCGGCGTCGGCTTCGTCCGTATCGGGTGTTGTTGCGGATGATTTTTCGTTATATTTGCGCATGTCTTCGACATCGACGGCCCGCATGACATCATCAAAATGATGCGTCAGGGCAAAACGAATATGCTGCATCTTCCGAACCATACGGCCCAGCGACATCATTACTTTCGGAATGTCGGACGGACCAATCACCAAAATCGCAACCAAGGCGACAATGAACAATTCGGCCCAACTGATATCAAACATGGGGGCTGGTCCCGGTTATGGGGCGGCGCATACGCAGGAAACGATCAGGACGGATCCTGATCGTTTTTCTTTTCGATCTTCTGCGGGGTATCGTCCCCGTCTTTCAGACCTTTTTTAAAGCTGTTGATGCCCTTGCCGATGTCTTCCATCAAGCGCGGCACGCGGCCCGCGCCGAACAGCAGGACAATCACCAGAATAATCAGGCCAATTTGCCAGATGCCAATGCTCATTCTTCGTCCTCATCTTCTTCATCATCGTCATAGCCGTCTTCATCATCTGAATCGTCGGCATCATCTTCATCGTCGTCTTCATCAGAATCCACTTCTTCGTCGCTGTCTTCATCATCGTCATCGGATGATGCGGCGGCTTCTACGGTTTCTGCACCCTCTTCTTCCATGTCATCAATCATGGCGGAGAGTTCGGCGTTGGCGTCTTCTTCCGTTTCCGGGGCCTCGGCATCTTCTGCGTTGAAGTGCGCTTCGAAACCGCCTGCGGCTTCTTCGTCGTCCTCGTCCTCTTCGCTCAGGGACTTGGCATCGCTTTCTTCAATCTGGTCGAACAGATCGGGGGCAATGTTTTCAATGGCCGGACGGCGATCCAGCAAGCCGGAGGCCTTCAGATCATCCAGACCCGGCAGTTCGCTCAATGTTTCCAGACCGAAATGGTCCAGGAAGCTGGCGGTCGTGACCCAGGTCAGCGGGCGGCCCGGCGTTTCACGGCGACGGCCCGGCTTCACCCAGCCGCATTCCATCAGGATGTCCAGCGTGCCCTTGGCAATGACAACGCCACGGATGTTTTCAATTTCCGCACGCGTCACCGGCTGGTGGTACGCCACGATCGCCATTGTTTCCATGGCCGCGCGGGACAGCGGGCGGCGCACTTCGCGTTTCAGCAACAGGGCATCGTTCAGATCATCAGCGGTGCGGAACGCCCAATGGCCGTCCATCTCCATCAACTGAACGCCACGCGTTGCGTATTCTTCCTTCAGCTTCATCAGCATGCCGCCGACATCGGAATTTTCCGGCAGGCGTTCGCGCATCGCGCTCATGCTCAACGGCGCGGGAGATGCGAACAGCAACGCTTCGAGAATACGGATCGTATCCAACGGGCCAGATTCTTCCACTTCACCTTCGACAGATTCGGCATCGGACGCCAGAACTTCATCCTCCGAAAATTCCTCTTCCGCTTCGAAAACATCTTCATCGGATTCTTCGCCAGCGGCCAGATCGGCTTCAACCGCTTCGGCGATGTCCTCGATCGACTCCATGTCCTCGGCATCGTCCTCATCCATGGCTTGCGCCATGATTTCGGCAACGCTGGCCATGGTGTTGTCGCTGATCATTTCTTTGGAATCGTTGTCATCCATGCTCATCTTTTATACTCCCGCTTCGGCGTAACTGGTTTCGGATTCGCCATCAAATCCATCGGCGGCATCCGGATTGTTGTCTTGTTGAATATCATCGGATTGTTCATCATCCGGCCCACCAACGCGGTCGCGGTCAACAAAGGTCGCACGCATATAAATCGGGCGGAACAAACCGTCTTGTTTAATTTCGACCTTGCCCTGCTTCACCAATTCCAATCCGGCGGTGAAGGTGGACGCCATGGATGAGCGGCCATAGAGCGGGTCCTTGATTTTTTCCGGCATCAGGCTGTTCATCGTGACCCAGGCGCTGTACGGACCCTTGCGCGGTAATTTGCCCAGCATGGTGCCCACACGGTCCAGCGCCTCTTCCATCGTCATGACGGAGAAGACAGGCAATTCAAACGTTGCATATTCCTGACGGCGGCGAATATCGCCATAGGCCTTCAGCAAATCAAACAGCGTAATGTCCCACGTGATGTCGGTTTTAACGCCCAGACCTTCGGGCATGCCGCGCGGGTAAATACCGTTGCCCAGATACGGGCGATTGAACAGCGCGCTGGCCGCATTCTTCATTGCACCCAGACGGCGCAACTGGAATTGCAGCGCTTCGGCCATTTGGTCGGCGGACGGTTCATTGCCCTTGGATTCTTCGCGCGGCAACAACAAGCGCGATTTCAGATAGGCCAGCCACGCCGCCATCACCAGATATTCGGCGGCCAGATCCAGATTCATCGCCTTGGCACGATCGACGAAGGCCAAATATTGGCGCGTCAATTGCAGGATGGAAATTTTCGCCAGATCCACCTTCTGGTCGCGGGCCATGACCAGCAAGACATCAATCGGGCCTTCATACCCGTCAATGTTCAGCAGCAATTCATCCGGGTTATATTCGCCCGGTTCCATGCCATCGCGCGGCGGGTCTTCTTCAAACCCGATCACATCGTCCAATTCAAAACCGGAATCGGCGTCCATCATTTCATCAGACATGCAATCCCCCATACGCAACATTCGGGCCTTGCCCCGATACGGGCAGGCTGCGGTTATAACGGCGTACCGCATCGGCGGTCATCACCGGAATGGCCGCAACAACATCCTTCATCTCATCCATCTTGCCACTGCAATGCAGGACGATGTCGCACCCGGCATCCAGCGTCGCCTTCGCCCGCACGCCCATATCGCCAATGCGGCCCAGCGCATTCATAACGATATCATCGGTCAGCAACAGGCCATCAAAACCCAGTTGCTTGCGGATCACGCCACCGATCAAAGCGGGTGAACATGTGGCGGGCAGAACATTATCAACGGCGTCATAAACGATGTGTGACACCATGCCCCACACCGCATCAACGAAATCCTGTTTCAACAGGTCGCGGTAGGGCAGAAAATCAACCGCTTCCAGATCCGCCATGGCGGCCTTTACATGCGGCAGATCGAGGTGGGAATCGAGCGTTGCGCGCCCCTGCCCCGGCATGTGTTTAATCACCGGCACCACACCCTTCGCCAGATAGGCGCGGCAGGATGCAATGGCGCGTTCGGATACAATCGCCGCATCCTTGGAAAACGCACGGTCACCAATGGCGGCATGCGTATCATCAAACAAAACATCCAGAACCGGGGCGCAGTTTACGTTCACGCCCATGGCGTTCAGCGTATCGGCAATGGCCCCACTTTGGGCCGCAACCGCCGCCGTGTCCGGCAGATTTTGGGCGGCCACAGTTGCGGGCCAGTGCGGTTGACGCAGACGGGCCACGCGGCCCCCTTCCTGATCGATCAGGATGGGCACTTCACGCCCCAGCAAAGATTGCAGATCAGCGGTCAGCGCGATCAATTGCGTCGGGTCGGTTGCGTTGCGCGCAAACAAAATAAAGCCCAGAGGATTGACCGTTTTGAAAAACGCACGCTCTTCATCCGTCAGGGTCGTACCTGACAGACCGAAGATCGCCGCCAGCGGCGCGTTATGCGGATCAACGGGCGACAACAATGCAACCCCCGGGACGTTTGGCGGCAATGGCCGTGCAAATCGATTTGGCTTGATCCTGATTCAGCGGTCCACCTTGAATGCGGTAGAACACACCCTTGGCGCCCAGATCGGCTTTCTGCACGCGCAGTTCAACACTACCCAACTGCGCGGGGAATGCGGCCTGCATTTTCTTCCATTCGGCACGCGCGGCGGCTTCGTCCTTCACGCTGGCCATCTGAACGAAATGCGTTCCATCCTGCACTGCCTTTACAGCAGGTGCGGCGGCACCGGCGGCGGGTTCGGTGGCGGCGACCTTCTCTTCAACCTTTTCCGCGCTGCGGATATCGGTTTTCTTTTCCGGGGCAATCACCGGGGTCGGCATGCCTGCCGGTTTGGAGTCTTCAGCCGGTTTAATCGGCTCTTCATCCGCGGTTTTTTCCAGTTCTTCAACGGCCGGTTCTTTTTCCAGGGCCGGGTCCGGTTTTGGTTCGGCGCTCAAATCATCGTTCACCATTTTTGCAACCGGTTCACCGCTGGCCACATCGGCTTCGGCCATTTCCGTCACGGGCGCACCCGTTTCCGGCGTCAATGTTTCGGTTTTCAAACCAGCAAACATTTGTTCGCGCGTCATCGGCTCTTCCGGCGGGGGCAGAAGGTTTTCAACCTTGCTGGCACCATCTTCCGCATTGTTGGCGGAACGCAGCGTGTCGAACAAGGTGCTGTCGCGGTACGGAATGTCCATTCCACCCGGATCATCCGGCGTGGTTTTATAGGACGCGGACGCCATGTCGGCATCGGCCTGCACCATCGGGACAGGACGCGTCGGATCATCACCGCGCGGGTAACTGACCCAGAAGACAGCGAGAAGAATAAACAGCGCGCCCAACCCCATCAAAACGGTCAGGAACGGTGCGCGTGCGCTCAAACGCGTGCGCCCATTTTCAAGCGCCCGCGCAATCCGGCCAAAGGGGTTTCCCCCTTCGGGATCATCAAATTCATCATGGTAGGTCATGGGGACTACTTTAGGAAAACCGGGGCTTTTCCTCAAGCATTCCTTGAGTCTTATCCGCAGGGTTATATCCCCGCAAAATCACTGAAAAATCAGCAGGTTAAGAAAATCAGCGCAAATCCCAGTGCAGGTCGAACAGGCGTTCATGCTCTTTTATGGCATATCGGTCGGTCATTCCGGCGATATAATCGGCCACAATCCGCGCCCGGGGCCGGATTCCGTCGGCTTTTCCACCCCCCACGTCTTCCACCCGTTTTTGCCAATCCGGGGGCAGAAGATGGTATTCATTCATGAACGCTTCGTACAAATCCCGTACCACGCGGCTGACCTTCATCCGCATGCGGCGGACGGTGTAATGGCGGTACATATTTTCATACAAAAATTCGCGCAGACCATCGACCTTGTCCCGCATGGGGTCGGAAAACGCCACCATGGCATGGCCCGCCATACGCACGTCTTCGACGCTGGATGGGTTCAATGCTTTTAAACGGCGGCGGGTTTCGCCCAGAACATCTTCGATCATCACGCCGATCATTTCGCGGATGACTTCGAAGATGATGATTTTTGGTTCGCAATCCGGCCATTCGGCTTCGACCTGCGGAATAATATCGGCCAGCAACGGCACGGTGCGCAGATCGTTCAGCGTGAAGAGCCCTGCGCGCAAACCATCTTCAACATCATGGTTATTGTACGCAATGTCATCAGCCAACGCCGCCACCTGTGCCTCAACCGAGGCATAGGTGTCCAGACGCAAATCCATCTGGTCATTCACCATTGTCACGGTCACGGGCAGTCCAGCAGATTCCGGTGTTTCGCCCTTTTTAAGCAACGGGCCATTATGTTTTGCCACACCTTCCAGCGTTTCCCATGTCAGGTTCAGGCCCGGCCATGCCGGATAGCGGCGTTCAAGATGCGTCAGGACGCGGAGTGATTGATCGTTATGATCGAACCCACCCACATCATTCATGCATTCCACCATCACATCTTCGCCCACATGCGCGAACGGTGTGTGGCCCAGATCGTGGGCCAGTGCGACGGCTTCGGCCAGATCTTCGTTCACAAACAAGGCGCGGGCCAGTGACCGGGCAATTTGCGCGACTTCGATCGTATGGGACAGACGGGTGCGGAAATGATCGCCTTCGTGATAGACGAACACTTGCGTTTTGTATTTCAGGCGGCGAAACGCGCTGCAATGAATGATCCGGTCGCGGTCACGCTGGAACGGGGTGCGGGTGGCCGATTCCGTGGACGGATAAATCCGCCCCGCCGTTTGGTCCGGACGGCAGGCATAAGACGCCAGCGGCAGGGCACAGTAATTATAGGTGGCTTGGTCAGCGGCCAAATTGCTCATCACGCGATTATCCGTAACAGGTTGAAATTCCGGGCCAGATTAACGCGTTAATGGGGAATTGAAAATACCCCCCATGGCACTCTATATATAGTGTATGGACACACAGACCCGCACAATCACCCTGACCGATGCCCTGGCCCGCCGGATGAAGGCGCTCCAGACCGCGCAATCCAACCCGGACCTGATGCTCCGGGTCGAGGTTCTGGGTGGTGGATGTTCAGGGTTCCAGTATAAATTCGGCTTCGCCCGCGATGTGGCCAGTGACGACCATGTGTTCGACCATGACGGCATCCGCGTGCTGGTCGATGACGTGTCCCTCGATTACCTGAATGGCTCGACCGTTGATTATGTCGAAGACCTCGTCGGCGCCAGCTTCCAGATCAAAAACCCGAATGCCACATCGTCCTGCGGCTGCGGCACATCGTTTGCCATGTGATGATGAAATCATTTTTCTTCACCCCCGCCATTATATGCTTGCTGCTGACGGCGTGCGCCAGTGTGGATGTGAATGAACCGCGCCCCTATGCCGGATATTTCGAGCAGAAGAAACTGACCGCCCCCGTACCAAAATCATTCGATGTCTGCCGTGGGTATGGGTGCGCATCACGCGACCGCGTGTCGCTGTCATCCGCTGAATGGAGCAAGGCCACCGCGCCATTGCGCCAGACCATCACCAACGCGCCCGCCGAACGGGCCGCCATTGCCAAATCCATCGGATTGATGGAGCGCGTTGTGGGTCAGAAAACCGGCACCGCCGTTGATGTGGCCGGAACATACGGTACACTCGGCCCCTATCAACTGGACTGCGTGGATGAAAGCACGAACGCCACCGTGTATCTGGCCATGATGGAAGAAGCGGGTTTGTTAAAATTCCACAAAACCACCCGCCCCACCGCCCGCGTTCCGATCTTCGTGGCCCAAGGCCCACACCAGACCGCCGCGCTGATCGATATTAAAACAGGCGAGCGTTACGCCGCCGATTCATGGTTCCATGATAACGGCCATCCGGCAGAAATCGTGCCCATGGGTGATTGGAAAATGGGTTGGATCCCATAAGCAAGAGGATATTAAGAGCATGAAAAATTTACGTTTAGAATATTTCGATAAGCTTATTCAAAAATGCAATGCCGCAAAAGAGCTCAGCCCGGTTAAGGAATTTGAGATTAACCCAACAGAAATTGATACCCTTCAAGATGTGAAAAACGCCATTTATATAATTGAACAGATTGATGGCTGCCCCAAAAACACCTTTAAAACAATGAAAAAGTACAAAAACGAAAGTGATAGAAAATGCCCAAGAATAAATACACCATCACGCATTTTATATGTTGGATCATCGACAACAAATCTAAAGAGACGTCTCAACGAACATTTAGGGAATGGCAACAAAGGAACCTACGCACTCCATCTTAAATACTGGCTCTATGAAAAATACAAAATCATTATTATGGATTTTAACGAGATAGATAAAGAGATTCTCGGTCTCATAGAAGATTCGTATCACCATGTGCTCAAGCCCGCCTTCGGAAAGCCGGGACCAAACGGAAAGTAGATCAATGAAAATCGCCACATGGAACGTCAATTCGATCAAAGCGCGGTTAGACCACGCCAAAAACTGGGTTGAGGCCCATCACCCGGATGTTTTGATGATTCAGGAATTGAAGGGCGAAGCCTTCCCCGCCGATGTGTTTCAAGCCATCGGATATAACGCCGAATTTGTCGGACAAAAGGCGTATAACGGCGTGGCCGTCTTATCGCCGCATCCGATTACCGTCATTCTCAACCGCCTGCCCGGTGATGATGCGGATGGACAGGCGCGGTATCTGGAAGTTGAAATCAAGGGCTTGCGCCTGATCAATATTTACCTGCCCAACGGAAACCCGGTGGACAGTGAAAAATTCCCGTACAAATTAAAATGGATGGCGCGGTTGAAAGATCGGCTGGCCAGTTTGCGGCGTGACGGCATTCCCTTTGCCGTTGGCGGGGATTTCAACGTGATCCCGGAAGCGGAGGATTGTTACGACCCGAAAGCATGGGAGAATGACGCTTTGTTCCGTCCGGAAAGCCGGGCCGCGTTTCGGTCCCTGCTGTGGCTGGGCCTGACCGATGCGCTGCGCGTGGTCAATAACGCGCCGCGCCAATATACGTTCTGGGATTATCAGGCTGGGGCTTGGCCCGCGGATAAGGGCATCCGCATCGACCATTTCCTGCTCTCCCCCACCATTGCGGATAGATTGCAAGATTGCGTAATCGACCGCGACCCGCGCGCGTTGGATAAGGCCAGCGACCACACGCCGCTGGTCATGACGATTGCGTATTGATTTATGATGACGGGCGCACGAACCGGTTGAACAACGCGCGCGCCGCCGACACATCCGGCCCGGTTTTAATGGTTTCGACGACAATATCCGCCGCCGTAATATCCCCGGCATTGCACGCCCGCACGATCATAATGGCACGGTCATAGGTGATTTTATCCCCCACCGTTGGGCGCCCGAGGAAGTGCATGTCGAACGCTTCCTGAACGCTCAACCCCTCTTCCTCTGCCCGCACACGGAATCCGTGTTCTTCGGCCAGGTCTTTCATCACGGCATCCGGCAACACCGAATAGCTTTGGAAGATCGTATCCCCCACCTGAACCGGCGCGGAATCATCACCATCGGACGCAAACAATCGGTCCAGACGGTGGGCCTGATGCGGCGGGGCCAGGAAATAGGCGTAATCACCAACATGGAAGGCCGTGCTGTTATCAATATCGACAATGGTATTTTCACGCACCGCCATCAACGGCCGCGCCCACGACGGCAGGATACGATTACGGAAGAAGTTGCTGTCCTCGGTAATGGTGTAACCGACCAGCTCCATATCCAACTGACCGGGCAGATCCAGTTCAACCCGGCGCACTTGCGGCACCGTGTTGGGCAAACCCATGCCCAAACGCCGCGCCATCAGCGGAATGGTCCAGCCCTGCAACACCAGCGACACCAGAACGACGAAGAACGCCGTGTTGAAATACACTTCGGCATGTGGCAACCCGACCAGAACCGGCAGGGTGGACAGGAAAATACTGACCGCGCCGCGTAAGCCCACCCATGAGATAAATAATTTTTCCTTAGGCTTGTATCGGAACGGTTGCAGACAGACCCAGATCATCGCGGGACGCGCAATGAAGATCAGGAACAACGCCAACCCCAATCCCGGCGCCGCATATTCCATCAACTTGGCCGGGTTAACCAACAATCCCAGCACGATAAACATGACAATCTGACACAGCCATGTCACCGCATCGTGGAATTTAACGATGCTGGGAAACGCCCGGACCGGGCGATTGCCCATGATTAAACCAGCGATGTAAACCGCCAAAAACCCGCTGCCCTGTAACAGGGCCGCCGTCGAAAAAATAAACACGGCAAAGGCGACAACAAATAACGGGTGCAACCCACCCGGCAGGTGAATGCGGTTCAGCAACGCGGACACCGACAATCCGCCGCCGATCCCCACCAACGTACCGACCACGGCCTGCAGGACGAAGATTGAGGCCATTTGCACCACGGCCCCCTCCATCGTCACCATGGACAGGATTTGCACCATCATCAATGTCAAGAACACGGCGATGGGATCGTTGGTGCCGGATTCGACTTCCAGCAAAGCCCCAACGCGGTGGCGCAGATACAGGCCGCTGGATTTCAACAGGAAGAACACCGCCGCCGCATCGGTTGAGGCCACAATGGAGCCTAGCAGAAATCCCTGTGCCCATGTCAGGTTCAGGAAATACACCGCCGGCACCGCCATCAACCCCGCCGTCATCAAAACGCCAACCGTGGCCAGCACCATGGACGGGGCCAGAACACTGCGGAAATTATTGATACGGGTGCGCAGACCACCATCAAACAGAATAATCGCCAGCGCCAGCGACCCGATCAGATAGGCCAGACGATAATTGTCAAATTCCAGCCCACCGGGACCGCTTTCCCCCGCCAGCATGCCAATGACCAGGAAGACCAGCAACATCGGCGCGCCGAACCGCGTGGCGATCAGGCTGGAAAAAATTCCGACCAGAACCAAGGCGGCCCCCAGCAGAAGCGAGGCATTGACCAGATAGACGCTTTCCATTGTGGCGTATGTTCCCTTTCGCGGCGGGTGCGTGATGTCCGATAGTGTAACGTGGCCCCAGTTTTACACAAGAACGCCAGAGTGCACATTATGAAAAAATTACACAGGGGAAACAACGTGGCACAGCGCAGGCCCATATGATATGTATGGATATCTGAATATTTCCACCGATAATCATCCGGATTTTATCATGACATTGAAATTGCACACCGCCTGCCGCCCTCTGTTCAAACTGGGGTTGATCGGTTTGGCCGTTGGAACATTGGCCCTCACCAGCGCCTGCACCATCATGCGCGAAGAAGGGGCAACCCGTCTGGCCGCACCCGTCCACATGAAAAAACGCCAGATCGAAACCGGATCAACCGACTTGGTCGCGTATGAACGCGTGCATAACCAAGGCGGGATCGCCAATGTCTATATCGAAGGGGACGGTTTGGTCCTGAAAGGCGAACATCAGGCCGCGCCAACGTTGGACCCGACACCGGATAATCCGGTCGCCCTGCATCTGGCCACCCGTGACAAGGGTGATAACGTGATTTATCTGGCACGCCCGTGCCAATATTTGATCGCCGATAAAAACCCGGCCTGCGATGAAAAAGGCTGGGCCGCAAAACGTTTCTCCATCGAAAACATGGATGCGATGAATGACGCGTTGAATAACATGCGCGATAAATACGGATTCGTTGGTTTTAACCTGATTGGTTATGGCGGTGGCGGGCAGGTCGCCATTCTGCTGGGCGCGAAGCGTAAAGACATCCTGACCATCCGCACCGTGGCCAGCACGCTGGATCACCAAAGCTGGACCGCGAACAAAGAGATTCCCGCACTGGAAGGGTCATTAAACGCAAAGGATTTCGCCCGTGACGTGGCCACCATCCCGCAACACCATTTTATTGGTGCATGGGATGATTTGATCACCACCTATAACTACACCGATTTCCGCGAAGCGATGGGCCCATCCACCTGCATCCGGATGAGCAAGATTGACGAAACCGATGGCGCCGATGGCTGGGTCAATCGCTGGCCGTCCATCATGGACCTGCCCGTTGATTGCAACAGCGATCAATAAGACTGATCTAATCCTGTTTTGTCGTAGCGGCCGCTTCATTCAGAGCGGCCGTTATGCCATTCAGGGAAATGTCGAGCGCAATATCCTTGCCCGCAAAACTCTGAAACGCCAATGTCGCCGCGCGACCTTTACGCAATTCGGCCAGCACCAGATCATCCAGCGTTAAAAACGCCATGCATCCATCATGGGTGCAATACCGCACCTGCGCCCCATAGGGGGCCGCATTGTCGATGGAGAGTTTAACTCCAGCGGGCAGCATAATGCCCAACGGCAACACCATCACCCCGCGCGCCGGACGCCCCGGCCCATCGGGAAAACCGATGGCAATTTCCGCCATGCGCTGGTCCGTATCCTTGACCATCAACCGCTGCCACGCTTCACATTGCGTGCCATCGGGCGCACAACGCACGGCCCAGTCGGCGGCGTGGGCCGCTGGCGCAAAGCCGAGACACAACAATAAAAAAACCCAGGCAAAGACTTTCATAGGGCCGCTCCCTCGCGGTTTAGCGTGTTGGAAAGACTGACTTTATCATCCCGCTTGACATTTCCCCAATATGTCGATTATTCTGGACATATGGACATACAAAACGCCCTTATCGCCTTTGACGCGCTTTCCCAAGAAACCCGCTTGCGGGCGTTTCGCCTGCTGGTCGGTTACGGGCCGGATGGTGCCCCCGCCGGGCATCTGAGCGACACGCTGGGCATTCCGCACAATACGTTGTCGTTCCATTTGAACCACATGAGCAACGCCGGATTGATCCAGTCGCGGCGCGAGGGGCGCTCGATTATTTATTCCGTCAATTTCGATCTGTTCACCGGGCTGATCCGTTTCATGATCGAAGATTGTTGCAGTGTCGATTTCGCGCGGATCAAGGATGATAAAAAACGCGGTTGCGCGGTGATTGAACTCACCCCCTGCTGCCCCACACCACAGAAGGAGAAAACACAATGAAACGGTTGCACATTCACCTTGGCGTGAAAAATATTGATGACAGTGTCCGGTTTTATTCCGCGTTGTTCGGGGCCGATCCGGTGAAACACAAACCGGATTACGCGAAATGGATGTTGGATGACCCGCATGTCAATTTCGCCATTTCCACCCGCGCGGGCAAAACCGGCGTCGACCATATGGGCATTCAGGTCGATACTGTCGATGAATTAAACGCCATCCGCGCCCAGATGTCGGATGCGAATATCAGCACGCACAGCGACGGCGAAACCACCTGTTGCTACGCCAAATCCGAAAAATCATGGGTCGAAGACCCGAATGGCGTTGCGTGGGAAGCGTACCACACCATGGAAGATGCACAGATTTTCTCCGCCACCGATGCATCATCCGCAAGCGGCGCATGCTGCGCCCCTACAACAAAAAGCGGGAGCTGCTGCGGATAATGGAACGGGTTTTGGTTCTCTGCACCGGAAATTCATGCCGGTCGATCATGGCCGAGGCCCTGCTCAATCATCTGGGGCGCGGACGTGTCGCGGCGGTCAGCGCAGGCAGCCACCCAACGGGGCACGTTCACCCGCTCTCCCTCGCCACATTGAAACGCCACGGCATCGACCCCGGCCAGCCGCGCAGCCAGTCATGGGACGCGTTTGCGGATCAGAATTTTGATCTGGTCATTACCGTCTGCGACCAAGCGGCGGCGGAAAGTTGCCCGGTGTTTTTGGGGGCAACAAAAAAACTGCACTGGTCGACACCGGACCCCGCCAAAACAACAGGCACGGATGCGGATATTCAGGCCGCCTTTGATAACGCCGTCCACCAACTGAAACACCATATTGAAGAGTATCTGGCATGACGTCCTGCACCCCGCGCCGCCTGTCCTTTCTGGATCGTTATTTAACGCTCTGGATTTTTCTGGCCATGGCGGCAGGGGTTGGAATTGGGTCCATTTTCACCAGCGCACCGGATTTTTTAAACAACCTGTCCATCGGGTCCACCAATATCCCCATAGCCATCGGCTTGATTTTGATGATGTATCCGCCCTTGGCGCGGGTGAAATACGAAGAATTGCCATTGGTATTCAAGGACTGGAAAATCCTGACCCTGTCACTGGTACAAAACTGGGTGATTGGGCCGGTGTTGATGTTCGCGCTGGCGGTTTTATTCCTGCGTGATTATCCCGAATATATGACGGGCCTGATCTTGATTGGTCTGGCGCGGTGCATTGCCATGGTGATTGTGTGGAACCAACTGGCCGAGGGGGATAACCAGTATGTCGCCGCATTGGTCGCGTTTAACAGTATTTTCCAGCTTGTTTTCTTCAGTGTCTATGCGTGGTTTTTTCTGAGCGTTTTACCGCCGGCCTTTGGGGTGAACGGCCAAATCATCAATGTGGATTTCATCACCATCGCCGAAAGTGTTTTCATCTATCTGGGCATTCCGTTTTTTGCCGGGTTTTTCACGCGCAAAATCCTGATCCAGAAAAAAGGGCGCGACTGGTATGAAACCCGCTTCCTGCCCCGCATCAACCCGGTCACGTTGATTGCGCTATTGCTCACCATCGTTGCGATGTTTTCATTGAAGGGCGGCATGGTTTTGGAATTGCCGCTGGACGTGGTGCGCATTGCCCTTCCGCTGGTCATTTATTTTGTGGTGATGTTTGTCATCAGCTTTGCCATGGGGAAAATGATCGGGGCGGATTACGGTAAAACAACCGCCGCGTCCTTCACCGCCGCCAGCAATAATTTTGAACTGGCCATCGCCGTGGCCATTGCGGCCTTCGGTCTGGCCTCCCCCGTCGCCTTTGCCACGGTGATCGGGCCGCTGGTCGAGGTCCCCGTACTGATCGCTATGGTCAGCGTAGCCTTCTGGTTCCGGAAACGATTCTGGAACAAAAACACAATGCATTGATATTTAAGGGGAAAATGGTGCTGTCAGAGAGGATTGAACTCTCGACCTCTCCCTTACCAAGGGAGTGCTCTACCACTGAGCTACGACAGCGCACCGGGATATCTGGCGTTTGAAACCGGGCAAACTTCTAACCCATTCATTCCCCGGTGTCCAGCACCATATTATAGGGATGCCAAACCTGTAAAATGGCGGATAACCGGGCGCAAAACCCGGTTTTTGCTGGTCCAAAACGGGTTTGGGCGCTATAAAAACCCTGTTTCCCAAAACGATCACAGGATTCGAGCCTTATGACGAATCAAACCAGAACCGCCGCAACGCTGGCCGCAGACAAGGCGAAAGCCGAAAAGCGGGCCGAGGCGCTGCGCCAGAATCTGGCCCGTCGTAAAGGGCAAACCCGCGACCGCGCAGACCAACTTACAGACCAGACAAACGACAAGACCGAAAAGGACCAGTAAGACATGACCGCCGAACACGCCCTGAAAGACATTGAAAAGCTGGCCGCAAATGTGGGCGCCGATGCCGTTCCCGGCATTCTGGCCGACCACCAGATCCGCTGGCTGGCGCAGAACGAGGGCATGATCGATCCGTTCGTGGAAAAGCAAACCCGCGAAGGCGTAATTTCCTATGGCCTGTCGTCCTATGGCTATGACGCGCGGTGTTCGGATGATTTTATGATCTTCACCAATATCGACAACGCCATTGTCGATCCGAAAAACTTTTCGAACCAGAGCTTCGTTGAACGCAAAACTGACGTGTGCGTTATTCCACCGAACAGCTTCGTGCTGACCCGCACGGTGGAATATTTCCGCATTCCGAAAGACGTTCTGGTCATCTGCCTCGGCAAAAGCACCTATGCGCGCTGTGGCCTGATCGTGAACGTCACACCGCTGGAACCGGGCTGGGAAGGCCATGTGACATTGGAAATTTCCAACACCACCCCCCTGCCCGCAAAGATTTACGCGAATGAAGGGCTGTGCCAGTTCCTGTTCTTCAAGGGATCAGACGGCTGCGAAGTCAGCTACGCCGACCGCAGCGGAAAATATATGGGCCAACGTGGCGTAACATTGCCGCGTTTGTAATTCTAAAGACGAAGAAAGCACCGATATGACACCGACACAATCCGCACAGGCCGTTGCCGACAACAGCGCAGAAACATCGCCGGAGAAAAAGGGCATGGATAAAATTCGCGTTGGCGGTGGACATCGCCTGAATGGCACCATTGAAATTTCCGGTGCGAAGAATGCGGCCCTGCCGTTGATGTGTGCGTGTTTGTTGAGTGCGGAACCGCTGCGCCTGACCAACGTGCCGACCGGGTTGCAGGATATTAAAACCCTGCGTCAGGTTTTGGAAAGCCTGGGTGTGAGCATCGCCACCAATGACGACAGCGCGATGATCATGCAGGCCACGAACATCAGCGACACCCATGCCGATTACGAATTGGTCCGCAAAATGCGCGCCAGCATTCTGGTGATGGGCCCGCTGGTCGCCCGCACGGGCACGGCCACGGTATCTCTGCCGGGTGGATGCGCGATTGGCACGCGCCCGATCGACCTGCACATCATGGGATTGGAAGCCATGGGTGCGACAATTGAACTGGATGGCGGATATGTCCATGCCAAGGCCCCGGGTGGGTTGAAGGGGGCGGAAATCACCTTCCCCAAAGTTTCCGTTGGCGCGACCGAAAACATCATGATGGCCGCCACCTTGGCCAAGGGTGAAACCAAACTGCACAACGCGGCGAAAGAGCCGGAGATTGTTGATCTGGCTGAATGCCTGATCGCCATGGGCGCGGATATTTCCGGCCATGGCACGGACACCATCACCATTCGCGGCGTTGAAAAACTGCACGATGCCTTGCACCCGGTGGTCCCGGACCGTATTGAAACCGGCACGTTTATGATTGCCGTGGCTTTGACCGGCGGGACGCTGACCCTGAAACGGGCGCGACTGGAACATTTGAAAGCTTTGGTCGGCCCGTTGAAGGCCGCCGGCGTTCATATTGAAGACAACGCCGATGGCAGCGGCGTGACCGTCAGCCGCAACGGCACACCGCTGAAGGGCACGGATATTATGACCGAGCCCTACCCCGGTTTCCCCACCGATATGCAGGCGCAATTTATGACCATGCTGACCCAATGCGAGGGCGCGGGCATGGTCACGGAAACGATTTTCGAAAACCGTTTCATGCACGTTCCGGAACTGTGCCGCATGGGTGCGAATATCACCGTGCATAACGGGTCCGCCATCGTGCGCGGTGTAAAGCGTTTGAAGGGGGCAGAAGTGATGGCCACCGATTTGCGCGCATCCGTTGCGCTGGTTCTGGCTGGGCTGGTGGCCGATGGCGATACATACGTCAACCGCATCTATCATCTGGACCGCGGTTATGAACGCCTGGTCGAAAAATTGTCCGCCGTTGGCGCGGATATCGAGCGCGTTGCATCGGCATGAGCATTGCAAACATCACATTAAAAGAATGTGATGAAACCGGGTCGTTGTCCTGTGAACGCAAAAGCGCACTCGACGGGTTGGCCACGGGCAATAATTTTTCACCGCTGGGCACCGATGCACCGGGACCGTTTGATCTGACCCTGTCGATTCAGGATAACCGCCTGGTCATGGAATTGACCGACGCCCATGGCGTGGCCCTGCCCGCTCTGGTCCTGTCCCTGCGGCCCTATGCCCGGCTGATCCGGGATTATTTTATGATGATCGAAAGCTATGAAACCGCCCGCCGGGACGGCCACCATATGCGGCTGGAGGCCATCGATATGGGCCGAAGGGGCCTGCACAACGAGGGGGCCGAACTGCTTCAGGACCGGTTAAAGGACCGGATTTCCATGGATTTTGAAACCGCCCGGCGCCTTTTCACCCTGATTTGTGCGCTTTATGGGGGCCGTGGCCCCATTCTGTAGCCGTCCGGGTTGCAAACGCCCCCGGATTGCGTTAAATAACCGTCTGTTTTAAAGCACTTTTTGGAATTTGGACTGAATGGCAAAAGAAGATCTGATGGAGTTTAAAGGAACAGTGTTGGAGGTTCTTCCCAACGCAATGTTCCGCGTTAAACTCGAAAACAACCACGAAATTCTGGCCCACACGGCGGGCAAAATGCGTAAGAACCGCATTCGCGTTCTGGCGGGTGATACGGTCGTTGTTGAAATGACCCCTTATGACCTGACCAAAGGCCGCATTATTTTCCGTGAAAAATAATCCAAACCGCGCGCCGTTGATTTTGGCTTCGGCGTCGCCGCGCCGTCTGGACCTTCTGGCCCAGATGGGCATTGTCCCCGATCACATCGCCCCCGCCGATCTTGATGAAACGCCGTTGAAGGCTGAAACGCCCGATGCGCACGCGCTGCGTCTGGCGATTGAGAAGGCCCGCGCCGTGGCCGCAACACATCCCAATGCAATTATTCTGGCCGCCGACACCGTCGTCGCCTGTGGCCGCCGCATTTTGCCCAAGGCCGAAAGCGAAGCGCAGGCCCGCGAATGTTTGAAAATTCTCTCTGGCCGCCGCCACCGTGTTTATAACGGCATTTGCGTGATGGGTGCGGATGGCACGGAACACACGGCCATCACCCATTCCATCGTGCGAATCAAGGCCCTGTCACGCACCGAAACCGAATCCTATATCGCCAGCGGCGAATGGAACGGCAAGGCGGGCGGATACGCCATTCAGGGCCGCGCCGCGGAATTTATCCCCTTTATCAGCGGGTCATACTCCACAATTGTCGGGCTATCGCTGTATGATACAATGCGCCTGTTGAACCGCGCAGGGTACAGTCAGGATTAAATATGGCCAGTGGCGTTGACATTCTGATCGAGGAACTGGACGGCAGCCTGTGGGTCGCCACGATGGAGAAAAACCGTCTGGTCGGGCTCGAGGTCGATCCGGTGCATGAGGAAGTCCGCTGGGGGTCCATTTACTGGGGCCGCGTCTTCCGCATTGATGCCGCCCTGGACGCCGTGTTCGTCGATCTGGATGGACAGAACAAGGGCATCCTGAACAACGCCGATGTCTACCTGCAGGAACCGGACGGAAAAATTCGCCGTGGCGGTGATGTCGCCATCGGCAAGTTGCTGCAAGCCGGGCAAATGATCGCGGTGCAGGCCAAATCCGGCTACGTCCCCAAACAAGATGATGAGATGTTCCCGCACAGCGAGGAGAAAATTCCCCGCCTGACCATGAACATCGCTTTGCCGGGCCGCTATTTGATCCACACGCCACTGGGCCGTGAAAATCGCGTGTCATCGCGCATTCGCAACAAACAGATGCGCGACCAGTTGAAAACCATGCTGGATTCATTCCATGAAATGCATGGCTACATCCTGCGCGCCGCCGCCGCCGATACGCAAACCGCGATTTTGACACGCGAAGCCGAAATTCTGCGCGCCATCTGGGATCAGGTGCAGGAGCATTTTACAGGGGTGGAACCCGCCCTTCTCATGCTCGGCCCCGATTCCGTGCAACGGACCTTGAGCGACCAATCAATTGGCCGGATCAACCGCATCGAAATCGTCACGATGGACCATTATCAATGTGCCGAGGAATGGTGCGAAATTTTCGCCCCCGATCTGGTCACAAAAATTCAGGCCGTTGAACTGCCCAACGCGGATCAAGATATGGCCCTGTTCGAAGAACGCGACATTATGGGACAGATCGAAGATTTGTTTCAGCCCTATATGGTTCTCGAAAACGGCGGCAGCGTGATTATCGAGAAAACCGCCGCCCTGACCGCGATTGATGTGAACCGCGGCGGCGACAAACGATCCAATCTGGCCATCAATGTTGAAGCCGCGATTGAAATTGCCCGCCAGATCCGCATCCGCAATCTGGGCGGCATGATCCTGATCGACTTCATTCGGCTGAAAAGCAAGGATGAACAGCATGCCCTGCGCCGCGCGATGGAAGATGCCATCGGCACCGACCCTTGCACGGTGCAAATTCACGGTTTTTCCCCCATGGGACTGATGGAAATCACCCGCAGCCGCCGCACTCCGCCGCTGCATGATCGGTTTTACGCGAAAATCGGCTAAAATCCGCGGCGCTTGTCCGGCAAATCGTTGAAATATTTCATATAAAACCCTCTGGACATTCCGGTTTCAGCCCTGTATAAGCCCATAATCCGTTTTTCGAAGCGGGCCCGAGTAGCTCAGTTGGTAGAGCAGGCGACTGAAAATCGCCGTGTCGGTGGTTCAAATCCGCCCTCGGGCACCATCTCTTTCCCGTCCGCCCCCACATTGTGGTTTGGGCGGTTTTTTATTGTCGCGGGTCAGAGAAAATTAAAAACACCGGCCGTCGAACAAACATCCAGCCATAAGAACAGCCACAAACAAAAAAGGCGAAATAGCCAACCCACCCAACAACAGACTAGCCAATTTCATAGCCAGACTCATCTCCATCCTGAACACAGCAATTACACTTGGAACAAGACAAAGAATTAAAAGCGAACCTTCGGAGATACCCGCTTTTTCAAGCCCCTTGAACAAAAGGCTAAAATCAAAAATCGACGCAAATATCCCATCACAGAGAAGAACAAGGAATGGACCAAAGAAGGCCAACAACGAGAGTTTTAAATTCGTGTTTTTATCAGTGACAATATCATTCATCTAGAGCAACGTCCTCTCCACCGCCTTGCGCCATCCGGCATAAAGATTATCTCGCGTGTCGGCATCCATGGATGGATCATAATGGCGCACCGCATGCCACGCATTCGTAATGTCATCCAATCCGTTATAAACGCCCACCTGCAACCCCGCCAGATACGCCGCGCCCAAGGCGGTTGTTTCCGTCACGCGGGGAATATCGACGGGGCAGTTCAAAATATCGGCCAGAAATTGGCAGACGAATTTATTCGCAACCAATCCCCCATCGGCGCGGATGATGTCGATTTTTTTGCCTGTATCACCCTCCATCGCACCGATCAGGTCGCGGGTTTGATAGGCTTGGGCCTCTAACGCGGCGCGGGTGATGTGAGCGGCGGTCACATCACGCGTGATACCGCACAGCAAGCCGCGCGCATCGGCATCCCAATACGGCGCGCCCATGCCGGTGAAGGCCGGAACCAGATACACGCCATTGGTATCGGCCACGGATGTTGCCAGCCCTTCGCTTTCCGAGGCCTGCCGGAACAGGCCCAGCCCGTCGCGCAGCCATTGCACCGCGGCACCAGAGACAAAAATGGACCCTTCGATCGCGTAAGTAATATCACCATTCAGGCGATAGGCCGGGGTGGTCAGCAGACGGTTTTTCGATTCCCGGAACGTACCGCCAATATTCATCAACGCAAAACACCCGGTGCCGTAGGTGGATTTAACCATGCCGTCACTGAAACAGGCCTGCCCCACCATCGCCGCCTGTTGGTCGCCCGCCATGCCCCCGATGGTGAAGGACCGCCCCAGCAACGCCGGATCAGACGTGCCAAAATCGGCCACGTTATCGCGCACATCCGGCAACAGCCCACGCGGGATATTCAGCAGGCGCAGCAGATCATCATCCCATTCTTGCGTCACGATGTTATACAGCATTGTACGCGAGGCGTTGGTGACATCGGTGGCATGCACGCGCCCGCCGGTCAGTTTCCACAGCAAATAACAATCCACCGTGCCAAAGGCCAGATCACCCGCCTCGGCCCGTTTACGCACGCCGGGAACATTGTCCAAAATCCACGCCAGTTTCGTACCGGAAAAATACGGATCGAGCAGAAGACCGGTTTTGGCGCGCACGGAATCTTCATGCCCGGCCTTTTTTAATGTCTGGCACATATCGGCGGTGCGGCGATCCTGCCAGACGATGGCGCGATAGACGGGTTCGCCCGTTTTGCGGTCCCAGACAATCGTGGTTTCGCGTTGGTTGGTGATGCCGATGGCGGCAATGTTCGCCGCCGCGTCCGGCGCATCTTCCATCACGGCGCGACAGGCCCACAGCGTATCGTTCCAGATATTCACCGGGTCTTGTTCCACCCAGCCATTATGGGGATAGAATAATTCCAGTTCCTTCTGCCGCACGGCCAGAATGTCACCGCTGGCGGAAAATAAAATCGCGCGGGATGATGTCGTGCCCTGATCGATGGCGAGGATGGTTGGTTTTGTCATTCTTTTATGATCCTTCTTCTCATTCGTCACCCCGGCGCAGGCCGGGGTCTTCGTCCCTTATGGCTGGAAGATCCCGGCCTTCGCCGGGATGACGGTCCCTATCTAATGAATCTGCCGCGTTGAATTGGTACCCTGCCCCGTCTGTGACGATACCGGGTGGCCTTCAAAATACTGCTCGATCGCCGCCCGTGTTTCATCGGCAATGTGCAGGCCCAGTTTGGTGCGGCGCCACAGCATATCATCGGCGCATTTGACCCATTCATTCTGGATCAAATAATTGATTTCGGCCATGTACACGCCATCGCCGAAATACCGCCCCAATGAATCCAGATCGGTGGCTTCGGCCAGAATGCGGTCCATGCGCGTGCCATAGGTCGTGGCATAACGCCGCACCACATCAAGGGCCAAGAATTTATAACGCCGGGCCCGATCGGCGATAAACGCGTCCATACCGTCATCGCCAATATCCCCGCCGGGCAGGTGCATGGTGTGGGTCCATGGTTTAATGGTGTCCAACCCGCGCGCGGCCGCATAATTCGGCCAGAACCGGATCAGTTTATTCACCGCTTCCTGCGCCAGATGGCGATAGGTCGTGATTTTCCCGCCAAAGACCGAGAGAATCGGTGCGCCATGCTCCGTATCCAGAATCAGGCGGTAATCGCGCGTCACCTTGCTGGCCTTGCCGCGCCCGTCATCGAACAAGGGACGCACGCCGCTATAGCTCCAGACCACATCGGCCGGGGCGATGGATGATTTGAAATAGCGATTGACGCAATCGCACAGATATTGCGTTTCCTCCGGTGTGATATTCACGGCCTCTGTATCATCATAATGATCGACGTCGGTGGTGCCGATCAACGTGTATTTGTCTTGATACGGAATCACGAAAATCACGCGGCGGTCGGGTTGTTGCAGGTTAAAGGCCTGTGCCCCGTCGTACAATTTCGGCACGACAATATGGCTGCCCTTCACCAGACGGACATTCGGTGTTTTTCCGGGAATGACCAGATTGGACCCATCCAGAATATCATGCACCCACGGCCCCGCCGCATTCACAACCATGCGCGCCGTATGGGTCGCCGATTGGCCCGTGTCCGTATCATACATTTCAACGTGCCAGATGCCGTTTTCAACGTGCAATCCGGTACACGCCGCATGGGTCAGGATATGCGCACCCATTTCCGCCGCATCCACAGCATTTAATGCGACCAAACGCGCATCATCCACCCAACCATCGGCGTAGGTGAACGCCGTTTTGTAATCATTTTTCAGCGGGGCGCACCGCGCATCCTCCGCCACCTTGATCGCGGTGGAGCGTTTAAAATGACGAATGCGGGCCAGATGGTCATACAGGAACAACCCCAGCCGGATCATCCAGGCCGGACGAATGGTGTGCGCGTGCGGCAGGATGAAATCCATCGGGTACATGATATGCGGGGCGATGCCCAGCAGGACATCGCGTTCGATCAACGCCTCGCGCACCAGTTTGAATTCGAAATATTCCAGATAGCGCAAACCGCCATGGATCATTTTCGAACTGGCCGAGCTGGTCGCGCCAGCCAGATCACCAATCTCCAGCAACAAAACGCTCAGGCCCCGCCCGGTCGCGTCACGGGCGATTCCCGCCCCATTCACGCCACCGCCAATGATGCACAGATCGTAATCGGGAATGCTGGGTCGGGATGACATCGAATCGCCTGTCTGAAGGGGGTAAAAACGGAACCGTTCGCCATTATACAAGGCCGCGCCGAACATTCCACAGGCATGAAATGACATAATGTCCGTTTTATTTGACTACGATCGTATATTTTGAAAAAATTGCGGCACACGACTTTACCGTGTCCATTGCTTCATCTCTTATTTTTTGTGTCTGTCTTGCGCGCGTTTCTTCTTCTCATCGGTATGGCTGGATTATTGTGCGCTCCGGCTCCCGCCGCGGCGGAATTGTTGCCGCCTGCCGCGCCGAAGGAACCCAAACCCAGCCCGAATTGGGCCGGGTCGTTGGGCTTGAATACCGTCCCCTCCGCCCGCATGGATAAATCGGGCACGGTGCGCTTTCATCTCTCCACGCTCGACCCCTACGCCACCGCCGCCTTGTCGGTGCAGATTGCGGACCCGCTGAATATTACGCTGCGCCAGAATGGATATGTTTCAAACTTGCGCGAGGCCGCCGACCGCCTGTACCCGGCGGTGGATTTGAAAATGCGTCTGCTCAATGAAAATGCAACCCGGCCGGAAATTGCCTTGGGGCTCATGTCCGCCTATGGCCACAAACAAATGGCGGCGGAATATCTGGCTTTGTCCAAACGCTACAATAACTTCGATTTTACAGGCGGTCTTGGCTGGGGCCGCATGGGCAGTGCCGGGCATTTTTCAAACCCGATGAAAGTGCTTGGATCACATTTTGAAAAGGACCGTGACGCGACCAGCGAAGATGCCAACGGCCCCGAAGATTGGTTCACCGGGGATAAAATTGGCCTGTTCGCCGGGGTGGAATATTTTACGCCCATCAATGGCCTGTCCCTGAAAGCCGATTGGGGCGCGGATGATTATTCAACGGAGGCGTTGATCGATCCCGGATTTGATGCACCCGCCCCGTGGTCGGTTGGTTTGCATTATCAACCCACGAAAAATCTGGGCTTTGGCCTTGGCATTCTGGGCGGGGAAAAGATCATGGCCAGTGTGAGCATCACCGACGCATTGGGTGAATGGCCCTATCAATGGGAGGAGCCCTCGCCGGAAGATCCATCAACCATCCAAATTCAAACCACCCGCGCCAATGACAACGGCGTATGGGCGAATCTATATGCCCATGACGAATTGCCGATTGGCATGCAAATTGGCCGCGCGTTACGCCATTTGACCGAAGTTGACCCAGAAGGCCCAGCGGAAATTTATATCACGCCCAGCCATTACGGCCTGACCGGGCCGACCTTGCGCATGGTCCGCCGTGATGTGGCCGCCGCCCTGAGCGATGAACGCAATGGCAGCCCGGCGGAAATCTGGCGCAACATGACCATGCCCGCGATCGTGCCCACCGACCTGCAAAATGCCGAGAAGGTCAAAGATCTCCGCAGCCCAAACCGCCCCTTCGCGTCCTTCCGTTTCATTCTGGACAACCAGATGAGCCTGTCCGAAGAAGATGGCGGCATTTTGTACCGGGAATCGCTGGTGCAGGAAACGCAACTGAATTGGCCGAAAAATATTACGATTGGCGGCGGGTTCCGGTTGAATTTTTCCGACGATCTGGAATCGCTGTCATCGCAATATCTGCCCGTTGATAAACCGGTGCGCAGTGATGTGGCCGAATTTGCCGGGGCGCTGGTGTCCGTTGATCGCCTGTATGGCGCGTTTATGCACAGCCTGTCGCCCGATATCCACACCGGGTTCACCGCCGGATATCTGGAAGAAATGTATGCCGGGTTTGGTGGCGAAATCCTCTACCGCCCGTTTGGAAAAACATTCGCCATCGGGGCGGAAGCATGGAATGTCTGGCGGCGCGATCCGTATAGCGATCTGGTTCTGGATGTGCAGGACGATTCAACCCTGACCGGCTTTTTCAATGCCTGGTATGAATTTCCGGACAGCGATTTAACCGCAGGGTTAAAAGTTGGTCGTTATCTGGGCGAAGATTTTGGGGCGACTGTATCATTGGACAAACGGATGGATAGCGGCGTGCGCGTCACCGCCTTTGTCACAGCCAGCGAAGATGAAGACCCGGATATTTTCGGCGGGACCACGCATCTGTATAGCGGGCTGCGCCTGACCCTACCGCTGGGCACATGGCGACGTATGGTGGATGGCAGCGAAATGCGCAACACCTTTGCGCCGTTGGGCCGGAATGCGGGACAGGCGCTGGATACACCTTTGCCTTTGTACGATGTGAGCGAACCGCTTTCTTACCGCGCCATTTCACGCAGTTGGGACCAGTTGCAGAAATAGCTCCTCGCGGTCCCCGTCATCCCGGCGCAGGCCGGGATGACGCTATGAATTTTTTATTCTGCGTGAATTACGCGCGGATTTTTTCCGCCATGAAAATGGATTCCGCCATCCGGTCCGCGGCGCGGCCCGGGGGCAGGCCTTGGGTTTCGGCCAGGGCCAGAATTTTATCAATGGTGCGGCCAATGCCAGTGACATGATCCATCATCACATCGCGGGTCAACGGCGCGGTGAACGGGTTGCGGCCCGTGCGGGCGAAATATTCATAGGCCACGGCAATCACGCCGCCCGCATTGATGACGTAGTCCGGCACATACAAAATGCCGCGATCGGCCAGCATGTCGTCGTGTTGTTTTGTCGCCAATTGGTTGTTGGCCGCGCCAGCAATAATCCCCACGCGCAATTGCGGCACCGTTTCATCATTGATCTGGGCGCCCAGCGCGCACGGCGCGAAGATATCGCCTTCAACCGCGAAAATTTGATCTGGCGTGACCACCTTCGTCCCCGGCATTTCGGCCACGGCACGATCGAGAATAGAGGGGCGCGTATCGGTGACGGTCAGGGTTGCGCCATCGCGGTGCAGATATTCGCACAAAGCATAGCCAACGGACCCCAACCCCTGCACAACGACATGCAAGCCTGCGACAGAGTCCGCATTATATTTCCGGCGCACCGCCGCCTTGATCCCCATATACACGCCATAGGCGGTGACGGGTGACGGGTTGCCACCCAATGCACTGGTGTCACCTTGCGGCAGATGCAGACCAACGACGTAGGATGTTTCGGTGCCCATTTCCTGCATGTCGGCTTCGCTGGTGCCGCTGTCTTCTGCGGTGATGTAATGACCATCCAACGATTGCACGGCCCGGCCCATGGCACGCATCAGCGCCGGGGTTTTTTGCGTGAACGGATCGCCCAGAATAACGCTTTTCCCGCCGCCCAGCGGCAAGCCCGCCAGCGCGTTTTTATACGTCATCCCGCGTGAGAGGCGCAGAACATCGCGAATAGCATCCGCCTCCCCGCCAGCATAAGGATACATACGGCATCCGCCCAGCGCAGGCCCCAGCGCGCGGTTATGCACGCCGATAAAAGCCGTCAGCCCCGTATCCGCATCGACAATTTTGCGCACGGTTTCGTGCCCATCATAATCGGGGAACGCGGAAAGAAATTCAGGGGAGAGATCGTCATACGCCATGGGATTGATCCTGTCTTATTGTCAGAAAAACACGTCATTATTGCTCTGGGTTATTGTAACACCATCCTGTGCAGATAACGATCTGCACCGCAACAAATCAAACAAAAAAAACGGCCATCAACTTTCGTTGATGGCCAGTTTCGATACCAGATCGGTCAAAGGTAAACCTTGGAAAAGCGCCTCTCGAACCCCTTCAAAAAGTCGCCTTTAAATTTCGCAGTTCTTGTTCTTTACGCTTGTGTCCCACCACATCAGGCCGCCATTTATAGTCCGGCGCGGTTATTTTAATTTCTCTCACACAGGAGGCTTTTGCCTCTCATCCGTTGATCACCTGCTCAACGTCGTATTCCATAATTCTAGAATACATACAATTTTATGTAAATTCAAGCGGTTTTTTATGCTAATTTCTAAGTTATTGTTTCCATTACAGAAAGCAGCTCTTCAATATCCGCTGGCGGGGCGGCATCGAACCCCATTTCCTCGCCCGTGACCGGGTGAATAAAGCCAATATGGCGGGCATGCAGGGCCTGACGCGGGAAATTCAGGACGATCTCCGCCTCTTCCGGGCTGAGGCCCCCTTTGCGCAACAGCGATTCCTGCGCATTGTGTTGCAGGCCATAGAGCGGATCGCCCACCAACGGGTGGCGAATGGCCGTCATATGCACACGGATCTGGTGCGTGCGCCCGGATTCCAGTTTGCAGGTGACCAGCGATGCGGCTTCACCGAAACTGCGTTCCACATTGTAATGCGTGCGTGCTTCGCGCCCGCCACGCACATTGACCGCCATTTTCTGGCGGAAGGATGGGTGACGCCCGATCGGCATATCCACCACGCCCTTATGCGCTGGAATGCGCCAGACAATCGCCATATATAAACGGTGCAGCGTGCGATCCGCCAATTGATCCGATAATCCGCGATGCGCGATATCATTTTTGGCCACGACCATCAGGCCCGTCGTCTCCATATCCAACCGATGGACGATGCCGGGGCGCATAACGCCGCCAATGCCGGAGAGCGTATCACCGCAATGATACAGCAACGCATTGACCAGCGTGCCCGTCGGGTTCCCCGCACCGGGATGCACAACCAATCCGGCCTGTTTATTGATGACCAATAAATCGGAATCTTCGTACACAATATCCAGCGGGATATTTTCCGGCTGCGGTGTGGCCTCAACCGCCTGTGGCACGACGACCTGCAACACCAGTCCCGCCTTCACCGGCGTAGACGCATCGCGTAACTTTTTCACACCCGCCGTGACCTGCCCGTCTTCGATCAGGGCTTTCAACCGCGTACGGGAATGATCGGGGCACAAAACGGCCAAAGCCTTATCCAAACGCATACCATCCAGATCATCCGGTATGGTGACCTGCAGGCCGTTGTTGTCGTCGTCTTCTTCGATTTCAATCACTTGTCTTGTACTCTTGGAATTTCAAGGGGCAGGCACGGGTCCTTGTACGGGTCCAATGCCGTTGCAACGAAGACCCAGCCGCGGAAGGACGGATCTTCTTTCTTTTCTTCAGTCATCGCAACGTCTGCCGGGGGCGGCGTTACGGGCGGCTCTTCTGTTTTTTCATCGTCGGGCGCAACATAAGATTCAACGACCTTACCATCGGCACCAACGGTGCGGCGGCCCTGTTTTTTAAGCTGTTCGGTGATCAGTACAACCTCATCCGGCAATAACGACCCGGCCGTACCCTCAACAAAGGCAATCACGACGCGCTCGCTTTTATACCCCAGACTGATCTGGCTGGCCTGTGCATGCTGGCCTTCGACATAGGGCTCATCACGCAGGATTTCCCCACGCGGGGACAGGGTCAGCAACCGGATATGATCACGGTCATCGCCATATTCGTTGCGGGCCCGCACATTCACCATCACAACCGTGCGACCGTCATCATATGTAATGACCCCGCGCGCATCGGTTTCATGGGCACCCAGCGGGAAATAACGTTGCCACAATATTTCACCGTTCGTATCCACCTCCATCACCCAGGCGGTGGAATAGGTTTCACCAAACGGCGTAATTTGCCCAACCATGACCACACGACCATCGGGCCGCACACTGGCCTTGCGCAACAAAGCATGCACACCGCGCGGATAAGGTTGTTGCCACACCAATGTGCCATCATTGTTGATTTCCATGGCCGCGCCGGAAATGCGGCCATTTTCGGCCAATTCACGCCCCGTTACGACATATCCCATGCCCCCGACCGGGGCGATGCCGTGCATCAAACTGGCCGCGCCGGAGCGATAGGCACGTTTCCACAAAATTTTCCCCGTCGCGCTGATGCGATAGAGAATGCCATGTTCATCCATCGACCCCTGACGCGGGCGGGCATGGACCACAGCGATAAAGCCGTTGCCTTCGTTCGCGGGCAGCAATGTGTAGGATTCAAAATCGTGCGCGGCATCTTTTAAAACAAGATCGCGGATATAAGTGCGCGTTTCATCGTACCACGCCAACCGCACCTGTTTTTCATCATTCGCTCCGGCCAGAATGTTACTGGCCACCACATACCCGTGATCAACGGGGACAAGGTCGGTGACCTTTTCCCCCTTCAACGCTTGAATCCGTTTCTCGCCAATGCCGCGCCCGCGGCTGTTCATTTCGACGAGGAAGGTTTCCAACGGTTCGAATTTTTCATTCAAATGCTCCCCGGCAATCAGAACACTGCCCGATGGCAACGGCGTCGCGGCGGAAAAGCGCATCAGCTTGGATTCATCGCCAAACAACCCGTCCCAGACCACCGGAACGCCGAAATTCGGTTTCTTTAAATTCACGATGGCTTCGCGCGACAAATCACAGGCGGGAAGACCCGGAACAGGGGCCTGCGCCGCCACCGGACCCGCCATGGGGCCAGACGCCAGCACCCCCAGCCCGACCACCAGGGCCGTGCCGCGTAAAAATCTGAAAAAAGAAAAGGACATCAAGGGCATCGTGCTTTTATCATAGCATAAAAATGGACCGTATATTGACTCTAGTCCGCTTTGCCCGTTATGTCCATCTGCCCTCTTTGATACAGGATCAACGCATGCGCATTGTTATCGTCAGCGACGCCTGGAAGCCCCAGATCAACGGGGTGGTGCGGACCTATGAATTGATGATCCCCGATCTGGAACGGATGGGGCATGACGTGCATGTGATTGGCCCCGCCGATTTCCCCCAACGCTTTCCCATGCCGGGATACCGGGAAATTGAACTGGTGATGTTTCCACGCACGGCACTGGCGCAAAAAATTGACGCGCTGAAACCCGATTCCATCCATATCGCCACCGAAGGGCCGTTGGGCTGGGCCGCGCGCGGATTATGCCGTGCGCGCGGGTGGGCCTATACCACCGCCTATCACACACAATTCCCGGACTATACCGCCCTGCGCGCCGCGAAATTTTTACCGTTTTTGTACAGCCCTGTGCGGAATTTTTGCATTGGGTTGGTCCGCAAATTTCATGCGTATTCCCATGCCGTGATGACAACGACGCAAAGCATCGAAGACCAATTGCGCCACTGGAATATTGAAACGCCGTTTCATCGCGTCACACGCGGGATTGATAAAAACATCTTCTATCCCCGCACGCATGACAACGCGCCGGTTGCGAATATTCCAAACATGAAAAACCCTGTGGCTCTGTATGTTGGCCGGGTGGCGATTGAAAAAAACATTCGCGCCTTTCTGGACATGCATTGGGACGGGTCAAAAATGGTGGTGGGCGATGGCCCCGACCGCACCGCGTTGATGCGTGATTACCCACACGTGCATTTTGCCGGCAAACAGGTGGGCCACGATCTGGCCGCCCATTACCGCGCGGGCGATGTGTTTGTGTTCCCGTCCAAAACCGATACGTTTGGTATGGTCTTGATCGAGGCGATGGCCTGCGGCCTGCCCATCGCCGCCTATCCCGTGCCCGGCCCGATGGATATTGTCATCGATGACACACTGGGCGCGTTGGACAACGATCTTGAAATCGCCACGCACAAGGCCATGGGCCATGGCACAGTAGAGGGGCGCTATGCCCACGTCCTGCACCATTACACATGGGATCAGGCCGCAAGTCAGTTTGCAGACATGCAACAGGCCGCCGCGATTAAGCGTTAATTCCCCAACAACCCTTCAACATCCGCCTTGAGCCCGATAAAGGCAATGAAGGGATGCGTGATCAAATAGGTTGGAATGGGCGCCAGATACGTTTGAAACCGCCCCTTGGATTCAAATTGATCGCGGAAATCGGATTGGAAAAATGCCTCACCCAATTGCGCACAAATTCCACCCGCAATATACACGCCCCCCGCCGCGCCGAGCGTCAGCGCCAGATTGCCCGCAATACTGCCCAGAAAAGCAATCATCATGCTCAGGGCCTCAGCACAGAGCGCGCATGATCCATGCAGAGCGGCCGTGCTGATCTCCTCCGGCGAGCGATCCGGCAGATCATCGCGATGATCGATGATGCGCAGGGCATTATAAATATTCACCAGTCCCTTGCCCGAACACACACGCTCGGCGGAGATATGGCGGTATTTGTCATGCAAGGCCTGAAACACATCAAATTCACGCTGCGTCTTTGCGGGCATGGTGACGTGACCACCCTCTCCCGGAATTGCACGATACGCTTGCCCGTCCCAAACCAGTGACCCAACACCCAGTCCGGTGCCGGGGCCGATGACGGCGATGGGTGATTCACTTACTGGCGTTTGCGTGCCACCAATTTGCCGCCGGTCCGTTTCATGCAAATGCGGAATGGCCAACGCAACGGCCTTAAAATCATTCATCAATGTGAAATGGTCGAGCCCCAACGCAAGGCGCGTTTGTTCAATCGAAAAATCCCACGGATGGTTGGTCATGGTGAAATGGTCGCCCGTCACCGGACCAGCGATGGCAAAGCTGGCCGCGCGCACATCCGGCGCGCCGCACATGGCCAGATACGCCCGCGCGGCTTCTACGATCGTGGCGTAATCGGCGCACTTCAAAACCTGCACATTCTCCAACGCGCCATTACGAACCCCATTACGAACTAGGGCAAAACGGGCGTTGGTCGCGCCAATATCGGCAATCAATCCTGTGGCGGTCATTTTTATGGTCTCCCCTGCCCTTTGCTATATAGGCGCGAAAGGCTTGGTTCAAGACCACCCCCTGTTGACACATCAGGCCCGTATTGTAATTTGACCACCCATTCCACCCGCAAAGGATACGCCCATGGCCCGCATTCTGATTGCCGAAGATGACGCATCAATGCGCCAGTTTCTGGCCATGGCGCTGGAAAAAGCGGGGCATGCGGTTACATTATGTGAAAACGGCATGACCGCCCTGCAAACCATCGAATCCGACCCAGCCTATGACCTGCTGCTCTCGGACATTGTCATGCCGGGGATTGACGGGATTGAGCTGTCCCGCAAGGCCGTGGCCGTCGTGCCCACCCTGAAAGTCATGTTTATAACGGGTTTTGCGGCGGTTGCCGCCGAGAACGGGGCCGAAAACGACGCCAAAATCCTGTCCAAACCCTTCCACCTGAAAGATCTGGTGGATCAGGTGGGGCAGCTTTTGGCGGCATAAAGCCCGCATTCCCGTAAAAAACCACTTGTCATCGATGCCGATTTCTGGTTTTTTCACCCTCGGTCTCGGCGGACGAAATTGGTCGGCCCGAACTTTAGGATTAAGACGCGCAATTAGCTCAGCGGTAGAGCACTATGTTGACATCGTAGGGGTCACAGGTTCAATCCCTGTATTGCGCACCATCCTTTCTCAATTCCATAACATGCAAAATCGCACTCAAATACAGTTTTCCACAAAAAACTGGTGATTCCTTGCGATTCCAGCGGTATAATCAAGGCTTCATACGGGCACCCTTCCGTCCGCCCTTCACACCACATCATCGTTGGTTTGCCATGTCCCATTTTTCTGTTCAAAGCCGCCGGGCTGCGTTTGCGATTCTGGCCGTATCTGTCGGGTTTGTTTTCAGCACGACCGCGGCCTTCGCGCAAAACGCCGTGGCCCCGGCCAAAGATTTAATGCCGCAAACCATTGTTCAGTATGGCGATGATGCAACAGCCACGGGCAGTGAGGATATTGCGGGCCGCCTGCTCAGCACGGCACCAACACACCCGCAACTGTCCCTGACCCCGGACAAGACCGAAATTTTGCGACTGGACCAAGACGCGGGCACCATTATCGTTGGCAACCCGAACCAGTTGAGCGTCGTCATGGAAACGCCGCGCAGCCTGCTTCTGGTGCCGCGCCAGCCGGGCTCGACCTTCCTGCGCATTCTGGACCCGGAGGGCAAGGTGATGATGCAGCGTCACATCGCCGTAGCCACCGCCGCCAAAAGCTATGTCCGTATTCGCCGGAGCTGTAATGGCATGGGCGGCTGTGAGGAAACATCTGTCTATTACTGCCCGGACACATGCCATGCCGTTGATTTGGTGACCACAAATGCGGGATCGGGCAGCATTGCCGGTATGCCGGTTGTGAGCACGCCGGATATTGATGGCGAGGCCACGATCGAAGAAACAACCACCCCTGCCCCTGAAGCCGCCACCGAGGCACCGCCGGAAGCGCAGGACATTGATATGGATGCCGAGGATAACCCGGACAAGAAACCTGAACAGGCACCAGAAGACAACGAGGACGACCAGTAACAGCCCCCTTTCCGGCGCCTGAAAACCTGCTATAACCCTGACGCTTTTCAACATTGCCAATGCGGAAGAAAACAATGACCAAGACCAGCCATTCCATTCGCACTCTGTCCCTGATGATGACCAGCGTGGTGGCGTTGACGGCGCTTGCCGCATGTCAGACCACGGGGTCCTCCACACAAGGCGGTGAGAGCGGTCGTCAGACCAAAATCGATCAGGCGATTGAACGCGCCGCCAACGACGCCGATGCCGCAGGCAGCGCACAGGATTCTCTGGCTCTGGTTGAAAAACTGTACAAGCGAAACCCGAAAGACGCGAGCGTCGCCACGCGTTATGCCCGCGCCCTGCGAAACGAAAACCGCCTGACTCGCGCCAACCTGGTCATCGAACCATTCGCGCAGGATAACAAGGCGGCAACAGCCGATGTGCTGGTCGAATATGCGTCCATTCAAACATCCATGGGCAACCATGCCGGTGCCGAAGTTGCGGCACGCCGGGCCGTGGAAAAAAATCCGGAATCGGGCAAGGCCTATCATGTTCTTGGCGTTGCGCTGGATGCTCAGGGCAAACACAAACCCGCGGAAGATGCCTTCCGCAGTGGGCTGGAATATTGGCAGGGAAACCCTTCGCCGCTGCTGAACAATCTGGGCCTGAATCTGGCCGCGCAGGGATTTTTGGATGAAGCCGCCGAAACGTTGCGCAAAGCCGCCGCCACCGCCCCCAACCGTGCAGAGATTGAGCGCAATCTGCGCATCGTCAATGCCCTGCAAGTCAGCGGCGGTCAGGTTCCGTCTTACCTGAAACAAGAGGAAAAAGACGAAGAGAAGAAGCCAAGCAAAGAAGACGAAAAAAAGAATGATAAGAAAGCCGCTGTCGACCATGACGCCCCTTACATTCCGCCCACAAAACCGCACCCGGCCCCCGCTGTGCAGAAAGCCAGCCTGAACGTTAAGCCGGTCATGGACAATGATCCTGCGGTGAAACAGGCTCAAGCGCCGGTCCCAACACAAAAGCCGGTTTCGACCGCCGCCGTGACGCCCTGAGGCTCATTAAGAATATAAAAAAGGCCGCAGTATGCACTGCGGCCTTTTTTATTATCCGGGCAATTACATTTTTGAGAATGCGCGCATCACGGCCGGTGCAATAATGATGACAAACAGCACCGGCAGGAAGAACAGAATCATTGGCACAGTGAGTTTTGGCGGCAATGATGCGGCCTTGCGCTCGGCCTCGGCCATACGTTGATCGCGCAATTCATCGGCCATCACGCGCATGGCTTGCGATACCGATGTCCCGTATTGTTCTGCCTGAATCAGGGCCGTTGCAAAGGACCGCGCGGCCCCGCTGCCGACACGGCGGGCAAAATCCTGCAACGCGCCACGGCGATCATTAAGCATCGCCATTTCAGCACTGAGAATGCCCAGCTCTTCAGCCAATGTCGGAGAATGTTCGGAAATTTCATCGGCAATCCGGTTGATGGTTTGTTCCAAGCCAACACCGCCTTGAACACAAATCAGCATCATGTCCAAAGCATCAGCAAAGGTCAGGTTGATTTCCTGCGCGCGCTTCACAATCTGGTTTTTGACCAGAATTTTCGGTATTTGATACCCCAAACCTGCGGCCGCAATAATAATCAAAGCGGACAGCCCGTTGGAAATTTCCTTATCGGATGATGTGATAATGATAATTGCAAAAACCACCAGAAAAATGGCGATGGCGAAACGGGACACAATGAATTTAATTGGGGCCGACGGGTCACGATTGCCCGCCTGCAACATCATGTCGCGGACTTTCTCGCCCATGCTGCCCATCAGCTGCTCAACCTTGAACAAGGTTGTCATTGAATCCCGGGCCGACATGGATTTTTCATCCGCGCGATACCCTTTTTTCGATTGCTCGCGCGTCGCTTCAAACAGCGTTTTTCGTTTTTTCTCGATAACGCTGCGATAACGTTCTTTTTTCTCTGACCGCTGCATCAAAGGCAAAAGGAAAGCAACGAAGGATATGGCCGCCGCAATCGCCGCCAGAAATACAACCAATCCATCGCCTTCGAAAAATGCCTGCATCGCGGGTTACACCTTGAAATTGATCATGGCCTTCATCACCATAATCCCCATCAACATGAAAGCCGCGCAACCAGCCAGCAGCATTTTTCCGGTCAGCGTCGTAAACATCACCATCATGTAATCGTTGTTAATGAAATACATACCGCCACCAACCAGAAAAGGCAGCGACCCGATAATCATGGCCGATGCCTTGGCCTCGGATGACAACGCTTCGACCTTTCGCTTCAAACGAAAGCGGGCCCGAATAACCTTGGCCAAGTTCGTCAAAATTTCTGACAGGCTGGCGCCCGTCTGGGCCTGAATGGCCATTGCGGTCGCAAACATTTGCATTTCTGTGATGGGCATACGGCGTGCCGCCTCCAGCGAAGCTTCTGGCAAGGAGATGCCCACACGCTGGGAATCATAGATCATCGCCATTTCTTCGCCGACCGGTCCTTCGAATTCCTTTGATGCCATATTGATCGCCTCAGTCACGGGCATACCGGCTTTCAACAAACGCACCATGGCCTCCAAAGCGTCCGCAAAATCTCGCAGAAATCTCGCTTGGCGCTTTTTAATGCGGCGTTTCAGCCAATAGCGCGGCATGCCCAAAAAAGCCGTAATACCGACAAGAATCGTAACCAAAGCGGATTGCCCGCTCAGTTTTGTTAAAACGGTCGCAACAATCGCGAACAAAACAGAATAAATCCAAAATTGCTTCACTGAGATCGTCAGCCCGGCTTGCATCAACCGAGAGGACAGGCTGTTTTTTTTCGCCTTATTCTCTTCCGTTGTCTCTTTGAGCTTGCGGGAAATATCGGCAACGCGCTTGTCTTTCTCTGCTGTTGCAGCTGCTTTCCGATCGACAATCGCATTTCCGCGGATCACCGATTGAATGCGGCTGCGTTTTTTCTTTTCCTGCGCCGACATCAGCAGCAAAACGCCGCCAAAACACAGCAGCGTGACAACCAGGACAACGATCACAAAAACCATCGGCTGCATTATCCGAACGCCTCCGCCATCGCATCAAGAACAAGCTGCTCGACGCCATATTGACGCGCCTTATCATAGAATTTCGGACGCAGGCCGGTGGATTTCTGGCGTGTAATCAATTTTCCATCGTCATCCTCGCCCAGGAATTCCAACTGGAACAAATCCTGCATCGTCACGACATCACCTTCCATCCCGGTAATTTCAGAGATGTGGGTGACTTTACGGGAACCATCGCGCAGACGTTGCACCTGAATAATTACGTTAACCGCGCTGGCAATCTGTTCACGCACGGCCGCACTGGGCAAATTCAAGCCACCCATGGCGATCATGTTTTCCATACGGGACAGCGCTTCACGCGGGTTGTTGGCGTGGACGGTGCCCATGGATCCATCGTGACCGGTGTTCATGGCCTGCAACAAATCGAAAGCTTCCGGGCCGCGCACCTCACCCACGATAATGCGTTCGGGGCGCATACGCAGGCAGTTTTTCACCAGATCGCGCATGGTCACTTCACCCGCGCCCTCCAGGTTGGGCGGACGTGTTTCAAGGCGCACGACGTGCGGCTGTTGCAATTGCAATTCGCAGGCATCTTCGCAAGTGATAATGCGTTCGCCCTGCTCAATATAACGAGTCAAACAGTTCAGCATCGTGGTTTTACCCGAACCCGTACCGCCCGACACCAGAACATTCACGCGGCAACGCCCCACCGCCATAATCAGCTTGGCGCAACTGGGCGTCGCCGCCCCAAACTCCACCAGCTTTTCAAGCGTCAGCTTGTCTTTCTTAAATTTACGAATGGTCATGGTCGCGCCGTCCACGGCCAACGGCGGGATAATGACGTTCACACGGCTTCCGTCCGGCAGACGCGCATCGCAAATCGGTGATGATTCATCAACACGGCGACCAATGGCCCCGACGATACGCTGACAAATTGTTGTCAAATGCTGGTTATCGCGGAATTTAATGTCGGTGCGCTGAATTTTCCCGCTCACCTCGATATACGTGGTTTCAGGACCGTTGATCATGATATCGGCGATGTCGTCACGTTCCAGCAAGGCTTCGAGCGGGCCATAGCCCAACATATCATCGGAACATTCCTTGGAAATCAGATCCAGTTCCGACGGCGTAATATCCAGATTGCGGAAGCGGGCAATTTCCTGCACAGCGGAAGCCACTTCCTCGCGCGCAGCTTTGGCATCCATACGGGCCAAGGCTTTCAAATCAATGCCATCACGCAAATCAAGCCAGATACGGTTGCGCGCGCGTTGCAGGCGCACGGACGCCATGCTGGCCCCCGCATCGGTTTTGATCGTTGGCTCTTCGCCTTTGGACAACAAATCATCGTCCAGCGATTTTACGGGTTTGGCCTTTTCCGCTTCGGCGGCGGGAACATGAACTTGTCCGGCGGATGTCGTTCCCTTTTCCGCGTTCAGAGCATTCAGCGCCCCCAGCATGTCCGCGTCCATTGGCGGCATGGTGGATGACGATACATCTTTTGGCGGTGATGGCGGCGCGGATTTTACCGGCGCAGGGGCGGGCGTCGCCGCCACAGGTTCCGGGCGCGGCGCCGGGGCCGCTGGCGGCGGTGATGGTGGTCCGGAGGTGCCCTTTTTTCCAAACATTGCGCCACCCAATCCGTCAGGATTTTGCCTTGAACTTGTTCAATATGCCGGACAACCCCTTGCCGCCCGCATCGTTGGCCGGGCCGGATGAATCCGATCCAGCCCCGCGAATAAGTTTCGCCACCAACTGTAATAACGTTTGCGCAATGTCACGCCCTTCGGGGCTGGAGGTGATTTTGCGGCCTTCGCTTTCAAACGCCATAAACAAACCGGGTTTATAATCCAGCATCAGCGATGGCTTGCGATCCAGCGCCGCTTCGATATCCACCTTGGGTATTTCATGTTTCTGGGCAGAGCCGACCATATTGACGATCAAATCAATAACCGTGTCATCCTTGCCCCCGCGCAGATCGCGAATTTCATTCATCAGGCTGCGCGCCGCGCGCAAGGCGGGCAATTGCGGTGTGGTGACAACAATAATTTCATGCGCCCTCGCCAACGTCGCCTGACGCAAACCAACAGGGGCAGCGGACAGATCAACAATCACGACCGGATAGCTGGTCATCAAATGATCCAGCAAACCTTCGAATGTTGCCGGATCAACCGTGTTGTCCAGCATGACGTCGCCGCCGGTGCTCAGCACATGCAGGCGGTCATCGGCCTGAAACAAAATGCGGCGGAACGCATCCGCATCGCCGGATTGCGCCGTGCGCACGGCTTCGGACAGGGTCGTCACCGGTTCAAAATTCATGCCCACACTGAGCGACGACCAGCCGCCAGCGGCATCCAGCAACATGGTTTTCTGGTGCATCATTTCGGCCATGCCCCATGCCATGCCTTCGGCCAGAACAGTGGCACCAACGCCGCCCTTGGCCCCGATAAAGGTCACCAGACGGCTGCCTGTTGCACCGATGCGTTCAATCAACGACCGCGCAATGTCAAAGGACAACGTATCCGCCTTCACCGGGCGCACCAGATATTCGCTGATCCCCATGCCGATTAAACGGCGATACAAATTCACATCATTGACGGGGCCAATAACAATCGCCGCCGTGTTTTCGGAACAATAAGCCGACAGAGATTCCAGCTTCTGTGTAAACCCTTCATCAATCGTGTCGGTTTCAATGATCAACAGGTCGGGGGCTTCGCGCGATTGGAATGTCGCGATGGCTTCATCAACGCCGCCTTCGATCGCTTCCATCTGCACGCGGGCGAAACGCCAATCCTGCACCAGAGAGCGGAACGATTCCAATGACTCGCGATCACGCGCGAACATCGTCACGCGGGCCCCCGGCAACAGGACAGAAGTAAAGGTGGCATCGGCAGCGGTCATGTGATTGGAACCGGATTATACTTTTGATATTCAACAAGGAATCGCGGATTTGACCCGCCACCCCATCATCGCGCGGTTTTATTACCAATTGATTTACAAAAACCGGCTAAAACCAATGATTATGGCATCAATTACTCAGATGCGCTCTCGCCACTTAGCTCGCTGTTCGGCTCACCTGCACGGTAAGGCTCCGTTACAGCGGCGCCACGACGCCCATCCGTACCGCCAACAGGGTCACGCCCCAGTAAATCGGCCGGTTGCGCCGTTTGGCGCGCGACCATCTGATCCACCGTACAGCCCAAAGGATAGGCCCGGGCTTTATCGAGATCGGTCATGGTTTGATCCATCTCCTGCCCTGCGCATACATCCGACACCTGTGCGGTCAACTGGTCATAGCTCACCAAAACCTGCATCCGGTCACCCAGAGCCTGCACCGGCATGATATCGCCCTGCACACCAGCAATATTGTTCTGCTTCAGCGTTTCGACAATGCGGGCCAGTTCTTGCCCCGCTTTCATCGCGGTGCCAGAGCGAGAGGACGGGTCGTATAAAACCGACACGACCATCGCGCCATCGCCACGGCTGGCATAATCACCCGCAATGCGGCGAATTGTGGAGTCATTCATCGCATCGACCGGCAATTGCATTTCGGCATCATCGCTGACCACCTGCATCTGTCGATCAGCCGCAGCCAGTTCGGAATCCCGATCCAGCGAAATCGTGCATCCACCCAACAAGGCCGCCACGCTGGCCGCCATTAAGATCCCACGGTTTTGAAACGATATTTTCATCACGAACTTTTTCCTCGGGTCGATTAATTCAGGATATAGCCAAAGCTGCCGTCATCATTCAAAGATGCGGGCGCCTTGCGGCCATAAATGCGGCGAATGTTATCGATGAACGCCTGACGCAATGGCGTTTTTGTGGGCGTGTCGACTTTACGCGCCGCGCGGGTTTCTGCATAAGGCTTGACCAGAACAGGCGTCACGATAATGACCAGTTCCGATTCCTGACGGTTAAAGCTTTCGGATGAAATCAGATCACCAAGGATCGGCGTTTGCTGAATCCCCGGCAGGCCCGCCATGCCCTTCAACGCATTGGATTGCAGCAGGCCAGCAATCATCAAACTGCCACCACTGCCCATTTCCACCGTGGTCGAAGCACGACGAATGCTTAAGCCCGGAACATCCAAACCGTTCAGTGTCACCGAGTTATCGCGTGAAATGGATGACACTTCTGTGTTCATTTGCAAGCTGATCCGGTCCGACGACAATACAACGGGGCGGAAGTTCAAAGACACACCGAATGACCGGTATTCAATAATGACGTTGCCATCCTGATCCCGTCCGGACGGAACCGGAAATTCACCACCCGCCAGGAACCCGGCTTGTTCGCCAGAAATCGCGGTCAGATTTGGTTCAGCCAAGGTCTGCGCCATTTGATCGTTTTCAAGTGCGCTCAGCATAAAGCTCAGAGGGCCAAAGCTGCCGTCATCAAAAATCAATGATCCCGTCGCAAACGGGTTTTGCGTCAATCCCGTCCCGGCGATTGTATCAATTGCCCCGATCAAATTGTCATTGTTGCCCAGCAGGCTGGTATCATCCAATTGCGTATCGATACCCAGTTCGCGCAGAAGCGATTTCGAAACTTCCATAATCTTGACGCGCAGCATCACCTGCTGCTCGCCCGAAACCTGGAGCAGGTTCACGATAGAATCCATGTTCGGTGCGCCGGACCCCTGGTTGAAATAGGCCGCAACCACGTTGGCGATTTTATTCGATGCGTCCGGTGTCGACACATTCCCGGTCAGGAAGAACCGCCCATTCACCGCCCGAACCGAAACGCTTTCATTGGGGTAGAGTTCTTGCAGGTAAGCCTGAATCGCGGCCTCATCAATCCTAACGTGAATATCGACACGTTTCAGCACGTTGCCCTGCGCATCCAGAACCATCAGGTTGGTATTGCCCAGACGCGATCCAACAACATAAAGCTTGTCCGCTTGTAACGCCGACACATCGGCGATGGACGGATCAGCCACCAGAACATCGGCAACATCGCCCGGAATGGTCAGAACCTCGCCCTTGCCCAATGTCACTTCGAGCAAATTGCCCTTCTTCGCCGCATTGATGCTGACCGGGTTCATTTTGCTGTCCGCGCGCGCATGCAGGACCGGACCAAAGGCCAACCCCGCCACGACGGCACCGATAAGGGCCAGAGCGATAGGACGTTTCATCATGTTTTTCATCTCGACCATATTTCAAACTCGAACTTGACCGTTTTCACAAAAGCGAACATTCCGCCCTTATCGCGTTGGAACACCACCGCTATAGATACGCAAGCCGCCAATAGATTCATTGGCCTGCTTGATAATTTCATCGTCAATGTTGATCATGCGGGCATCTGTCGTGCTGGGACGATTTTCATCGAACAGACTGGTATCGCCCAAAGACCGTAACGAAAGATGCAAAGACCCTGTCTTCAGCGCCACAACAAGCTTCTCCGCCCCGCGTGTATCGACCTCCAACGTCACCGTCTTAACTTTTTTCACGGCCGAGGCTTTGTCTCCGCTTTCTGGCGGCTTTTCATTCTGGTCCACGGCCAATACGCGAATATTCTGCAAGATCGTTTGCGCTGCGGCTTCTTCCAAATTCCGGTCCGCAATACTTTCCATCAGGCTTTCTGTATATGGGTCCGGGCTATTCGCTTCCATCTCATATCCCGCGACCAAAATCACATCAACCCGATCGCCCGCGCGGATCAAACCGCCCGCCGTTGTAATGGTGTTGGCTTTAATCGCAATCGCCCGCATCCCCGGCTCCAATCGCGCGGCCGCAAAGCTGCCTTCGCCCGCGATAATCGCACTTTCTACAATTGGCTCGTCGATCACAAAGGCGCGCGCGGCGCGACCTTCTTTTGCCTCGGATGCTTTTTGCTCGCCTTTACGAACGATGGCGCCAGGAAACACGGCCTCCTCCGGCCACGGTTTCCACTTCATGCTTTCTGACGACAAATATTGCCCAATCGCAATTGGCTTTGCCGCAACCAGAATTTCGATGCGCTTTGTTTCCGCGACACGCGGCTGTTTCTTCTTGGTACCGCCCAGCAACGTGCTCATCAACATCGCCACCAAAATGGCAATCAACAAAGCGCCCGCAAAGGCGATCAAAAGATTTTTATTCATCACAAAGCCCCTATCAGGGATGAAAGGTGCAGTTCCAAAAACCGCATAGGATGGATTGAACCACGAAAGAAACAGGATCGGCACGACCGTGCCGCACCCCCATTATACCCAGATTTCTTCTTTTAACAAAGCCCGAAAAGCCCTTGGCATTTAATGAAAAAACGCCATTAACGGCCCCTGCATTCCGGCGGCGTATACACCCGCCGCCAACCCAAACATTATGGCAACACCGTACGGGATAGCGCTCTCGCCCTTCTGCACACGGTCAATCCACCCCCCCGGCACCACCCGCGCAAACACCACGCGGTGACGAAGAACCAAGGCCAAAATTCCCAAAACCATGCCCACAATCATCATAACCAGCAAGAAAGGCATAAGCCCCTGCAGACCAACCCACAGGGCGCACGCCGCCCCAAATTTAGAATCCCCACCCCCGATGGCCTTGGCAAGAAACATGACCAGCGTTACCAAAAACACGATGAGCATGGAGGAGGCATAACTCCACCACGGCGCAAGCGCGGCACCAGCCAAAGCAAGTGCACCATAGCCCATAATAAAGAGACCAATGATGATGATGCTGTAATAATTGGGAATGGTCATTGACCGGATATCAGACCAAGCCGCACCAATCGCGGTTAAAATCGCGCCCAGCAAACAAAAGCCATATACAAGCGTTAGAGCAAACGTAAAATCCATTCAGCATCCCATAGAATCAAAAACCCGCCTGAAGGAACCCTCCAGGCGGGTTTTCTCTAAAGCACAGAAGAGTTAGCTCGCAACATCTTCCTGAACATCAGCCGAAGCTTCTGCCATTGCGTCCGCGATGGACGAGAACAGAGCGGCCAAGTCATCACCGAATGCAAACACAGAGGCCACAATAGCCAACGAAATCCCACCGGCGATCAGACCGTATTCAATAGCGGTCGCGCCTTTGATATCCTTTACATAGGCTTCTTTAATAGCCTTGATGAACGTGAACAACATAGTTGAAGTCTCCTTCGTTTGGTTTCCAGCTTTTTGGTTCCCCTAATCGCACAGGCATTGCACCAATGCGTGAACCCACAGACTCCAGAATATACCCTAAATTTTTAACGAGGGGTTAAAAAAATGAAGAAACGGGGCAATGAGTTATAGAAAAAAGCAGAAGAAGCAAATAAAACTTACGCTGTTTTTACATAAAATTTTATATAGAAAGCATAGAACAACTACAAACATCAGAATTATTACTACAAAATACACAACTAAGTATTTAATCGCACCAAAAACACATAGTAATCAGCAAATCTATAGTAAAAGCAGAATCACCCACCCCACGAATACTTGCCCCAGAATCAAACGGGACTCAAAACTGAGTCCCGTTGATTCAATGAACATGGATTTATTGCATCAGTTACTGACGTGCAAGTTGCTCAATTCACGCGCAATTTTTTCAAACGCTTCTTCAAGGTCATCACCACTGGGCGCATAATAATACATGTTCGATGTCGTGGCGCAGGCTCTATACATGTCTTTTGTGGCCTGGTTGATACTGGACGTAAAGACGATGGTGTAAACAAGAACACCTTGCTGCCGCAGCAGCGCACAAACCTCAACAAAGCGATCATTCAAATCATCATCATCAATGTTGATCAGGCGGTTATGCCCATAGGCCGTAAAGACGCTATTACTGCTTGCAGAAATATTGTTATCACCGTCCGTCATCATTACGACAGCTTTGCGCCAGATATAATCATCCCACGCCGCCCCCTCCTCAAACGGGAATTCAGGGGAAATCACGCGGTACCCCCAGATCATGCCAAAGTTCCCCAGCGTATAACCGCCCGTTCCCATTGCATCAATGGCATCCAACAAGACATCCTCATCACTGGTTAAAGGCGTGATCGGTGTTGGGCAATATCCCCCGGCCGACATTTTGTTGGGATAGGTTGTAACCTCACACTCACTTTCATCGTCATCACCGCTTCCACAATCAAGGAAACGATAAGGGGCTAAATTCTCATCAAACTCCTCTACATCGCCCGGATATTCTTCGGCACGAACACATCCGCACCAGCGCGTTCTGCTGGAGCCAGAACAGCTGGAGTTATACGTCACCCCGCCAGGAAGCGTGACAAAAGGATCCCCGTAACTATCGCCATCCGGATCTAAGCCCAAACCATACCGGCTGACATTCACAGATGCGCTGTACGGAACAATGCCAATTTTTACGTATTCTTCGTCTTCACCAGCACGATCATACAGCGTCTCAACAAACACCTCTGCCGCGTCTTTTAATTTCTGAATATTGTTGTTCGTTGACATTGATCCAGTGTTATCGAGAACCAGAACCGCTTCAATACCACGCACTGCCCGCGTAATTGTGGTGGAGGCCGCAACGTTTATTTCTTCGATCCCCAAGACACGAACAAACATTGTATTGTAGCGCGCTTGCGCACTGACAAATAAAGCTTCGTCTGAATCTTCAAAATCCAGATCATAGGGAACACCGATTTTCTCCGGGGGGTAGTTCGCCTCGAAATACTCTTCCAGCTTTTCCCCGATATCGGCATCGCCCGTTGATGTTGCCGCCGCCGTGGCTAGGGCCGCCGCATCCAATGCCCCCTGTAACCGCGCACGCACGAGATAGGACATGCCCACATCGGTCGCCATACCGATGGATCCGACAAGAACCGGAATGGTCAGCGCCATATACACCGCCAAAGAAGCCCCGGAATCGTACCAGTATTTTCGCAGAAAGCGCATCATTTCAATCACCCTGTATTATTCTATCCGCGTCACAACTGGCAAACGGCGGCCGCGCGTATAACTGACTTCCTGTATCAGGATTGTCGGCAAAAACGATCCGGAGAAAACAGGGTCATAATTATAGGTTACCTTAACAACCACCATGCCATCCCCTTCGCCCCCAAGGCCAATTGTTCCCTGGATTGGGGCATCCTCTACTTCGAACTCCTCCGCCGTACCGGTGACATCCTGCCAGAGGATTTCCGGTTCATTATCTTCGTTATATTGCACACTGGCGATCGCAACGCCAAAATTTGTCAGATTAAGCGGCAGCATCGCCTGTCGCGCGGCATCCATCGCATCTTCGACCTGCTGATCATTCAAACTGATTTCACGGGCAATCAAATCGGCCGTCATCTGTGACGCGTTAATGGCTTTCTGATTCACCAGAATGGCCGTGCCGATATCGTACACCGCGACCAACATGCTAAACAGAATGGGAACGAAAATTCCGGCCTCTGCCGCAATAGAAGCCCTTTGATCCACCCACCAGCGCAAAATTTGAGGATATTTTTTCATTTATTCATCCTCAAATTCATACGGCTCTGTCCGCATGACCGCTGTGGCCATCATTGGATAAGCGCGATCCGGCTGGTTTGAAAAAATATCACCAAAAAGCGGGGTCATAAATTGGTAGCGATAGGCCACACGCACAAGCACGACATCGCTCACCTCACCCAACTCGAAGCCGGACGGGATCAGGTTTCCATCTTCATCATATTCCGGGACAAGTTCGGATATACCTTCAAAGGTATTGTCTTCAATCGCGATTGATTCAATGACGATTCCATCGCACTTAATCAACACCAAGGCATGTGCGCAGAGCGCTTCACGAAACGTCTCTTCCGGATCGCCTCCTTCTTGCTGCAACTGTCCTGTGCGGATCATGCGTGAAGCTTCTGCAACCCCCCCCTCCAGCATATTGACGGCGGCGAAGACCAGAGCCAGTTCAATAATGCCGATGGTCATGAAGATGAAAGGAATGGCGACAAGGCCAAATTCGACCGCGGTGGAACCCCGCGTATCGCGCCAGAAGGACAAAAGCTTGCGCCCCCGATAGAGCATTCCCATGTTTCGTATTCCCCGGATTCGGCCTCGGGCTCCGCGTAAGAGCCGAAAAACCCATCTTCCATTATCGTTTTTTGCGCTTAAGGGAGAGTGAACTGTTGATCAAAGGCATTGTAAAAGCAGATAAAATTTTAAGCTTAATCTCAACTCTTCTTCGCCCGCGACCCCACGGGCCCATCATCTTCCACCGGGAATCCCTGCTCATCCAGGGCGACTTCGCCCGTGACCTCATGCCCCCAACGCTTGACCATGGCGGCCTGTTTTTCATCAATCGCGGCGATGCGGGATTTGGCCTGCTGCACCAAAATGTTGCCGACCAGACCCGAAACCGCCCAATCGATCAAATATCCGACAGCCGCCGCGCAATACATCACCACGATCGTACGCGGATCAAACAGCATGGACACGGCTTGTTCGACCGTATTGCGTGATGTCCAGAGATCGAGAATAAACGGAAAACACCCGGCAAAATTCATCGCCCCAACGGTGAGGCCCCGGCTGCCCTCCCTCCCACGGCCAATAAAATTGGCCACGAGAGTGGGTAACATCCCGAAAAAAATCAAAATGCTGGTCGGTAAAAAAACAATCGACAGAATGAAAGCAAAGAGCAGAAGAACCTGCCCTTGCCACGTTATCGGTTTTTTACGCTTCTTTTTTGCCGCCGCCATGGAACTGCGCTCCTAGAGCCCGGATGATTTCGTGAAGAACATAAAGGCAAAAAACAACATGATCACCCCGGCCAGAACGCAGGAGAAAATCGCCGCCATTTCACGACCCGTGGTTAATCTTATGCGGTCCGGGTCGGCCATGTCGGCTTGCAATTCCATGCTTTCCTTGCGGAGCTTGAAATAATCCATCCGCGCATCGTTGTACGCCTTCGTATCGTCCTGTGTGATTTTTGGATCGTCCAGAAGGGCCGCAATTTTTGTAATATCGCCACCCGCCGCAATTTTACGGATTTTTTCCCCCATGCTGACGCGCAAATCGCGGTCATGCAGTTGCGCCAGAACCGGGTCCAGAATATCCGCCATCCATCCACAAATGCCGGGCATTTTTTCCATGCGGGCGCGTTGCTGAATAGTGGCCAGCGTTTTGATATTGCCCAAAATGCGTTTATACGGCTCGTCCGCGCTCAGTTCGATCAAATAGGGGTCAATGTCCTTGCGGTCTTTCACAGACAGAAACGCCGTGACATGCCGATCCAGAAACAATTCAGGGCGTTTTGGCGACGATGAAATTTTTTCAAACGCACGCAGCAAATCTTCTGGTGTGCGAACCATATAGCCCTTGAGCTTGTCGCTCAGGCAATGGCATTCAGAATTGAGAAAATACAGGCATCGCTCAATACCGTAGGCCGGCGAAGTTTGACGCAGGAAGGCACGGCAGGCATCAAAACGGCCGACCAGAACCCCCACATCCATTTGCGCCGCCGGGGCCGCCCCAACCCAGAACATCACCGTTTGTTGCGAAATCAATTCCGCATAGGGTGCGATATCTTCTTTTTTAACCACCGCCTGCGCCAGCGCCGTGCCCATGCCATCTGGCGTCAACGACAACCCCTTGTACCGAATGGGCGCATCGGGATCGAGCGCAATGGACAAACGGCAGAGCAGCCGGTCCCAATACCCGGCCCCACGCCCCAGCTCGGTCATGCTTTCGACCACGCTTTCATACCGCTTCATCACTTGCGGGTCATCCAGTGACCGGCTGATCCATTGTTCCATATGGTTGTTTTCAACCAGCTGAACCGCAGCCCCCGGATCCTTGTGTAAATCCATAGCCAGAAGCGTTGGGCGGAAATAGCGTTCTTCAAGAAAATGCAAAGGCCGTGCGGCTTTGACCTTCTTGGCGGCCTGTTTCGGGCTCAGCCGTTGCCCGTCCATCCATTGCTGCAAATCTTCGATCGTCCAGCGTTGCCCCGGGTCGTCATAAAGAAGCCCGCGCAAAGGCTCCAGAATCGCCCCCGTAAACCGATCCCGGCTGAGCAAAGCTGTGTAGCTTCCATTCTCGATCTTCTGGCGAATGATGTCTTCGTTGCTCATCCCCTCCGTCGGGTCGCGTGAGCGCAGCAGCAGCGCCAACGTCACGCCCAGCGCATACATATCATCTTCCTGTGATGGCAAACCGCGGCCAATGGGGTCGGCCATGGCGCGTTCAATCGTTTCAAAGATGGTGGGTTGCGCATAGGACGGCGGCGTAGACAGGCAATCACCCAGAACAATGCGGTCAATCACATCGCCCGACATCGCCGCAAAGATATTTGACGGGCGTACATTGCCGTGCGCCATATCCCGGTCGCGAATATCGGCCAGCGCGGCCACCAATGGGCGAATAATGCTGGACACGACAATGTCCGGCTTCATATCCAGCCCCTTGAACTCATTATGCCGCATCAAAGGCGGCCCAACCGGCTTTTCGTAGATAAAGGTGTAACGTTCTTCCGATGTGGGCGGCCAGTAGATGACGCCAGAGCCCACCAACCGGATCACATTCGGATTGGAAATACCGTTATACGCCCCCGCCAATCGCGCCCGTGGCGTCAGATGCGGTTCGCAGATCAGGGCGAAATGATCCACCGAAACGGCATCCCGCCCCTGTGTCACGCTATAGGCCTTCACAGGGCCCTGATCAAATTGCGGAAGGGGTTTTTGCGGATGGATAAAGAATTTATCCGCCAGCGAGGTCACGCCCCCAGAACCACCTGATGCAACCGGAGCCGCATCGGCTTCCGCCGCTGATGGAGCAGCATCCCCCGCCGGTTCGGTCACCGGGGCGGCATTTTCGGCCTTTTCTGTGGCGTTATCAGAGGTCATACGGGCGAAGAACCGGGGCGAGGATTTGTCAGAACGAAGAAAGCGGTGTTGCATGACACCGCTTTCTTCATTGTATATCTCAATCCGGTTTTTGTAAAACCCGCAAGACTCAGGCCGCGAACGGGTCCTGCACCAAAATGGTGTCATCCCGTTCCGGGCTGGTGGAGACCATCGAGACCGGGGTTTCGATCAGCTCTTCCAGACGGCGGATGTATTTAATCGCCTTGGCGGGCAGATCGGCCCAGCTACGCGCCCCTTGGGTGCTTTCCTGCCAGCCTTCGATGGTTTCGAAAATCGGGGTCACCGCGGCCTGATCCTTCTGCCCGGCGGGCAGGCGGTCCAGACGGACGCCGTTCAGGTCATAACCAACGCAAACCTTGATCTCCGCAAACGTGTCCAGCACGTCCAGCTTGGTCAGGGCAATACCGTCAATGCCGGATGTTTTAATCGCCTGACGCACCTGCACCGCATCAAACCAGCCGCAACGGCGTTTCCGCCCGGTGGTGGTGCCGAATTCATGACCGCGACGACCCAGCGTTTCACCATCATCATCCATCAATTCAGTCGGGAACGGACCAGACCCAACGCGCGTTGTGTACGCCTTGGTAATACCCAGAACATAACCCACCGTGCGCGGACCAACGCCCGACCCGGTTGCGGCCTGGGCCGCCACGGTGTTGGACGATGTCACATACGGATAGGTGCCATGATCGACATCCAGCATGATGCCCTGCGCGCCTTCGAACAGAATTTTCTCTCCGTTCTTGTTGGCGGCGTCCAGACGTTGCCAGACGGGCGCGGCGAATTGCAGAATATCGCCACGAATTTGCACCAGTGAATCATAGATTGTTTTCGGCTCGATCGTTTCCGCACCCAGACCTTTCAGGAAGGTGTTGTGATGCATCAACAAACGTTCGATCTTTTCCATCAACAATTCATCATCGGCCAGATCGCACACGCGGATACCACGGCGCGCGACCTTGTCTTCGTAACACGGGCCAATGCCACGGCCCGTCGTGCCGATGGATTTTTTACCGCGCGCGGCTTCAAACGCTTTATCAACCGCCGAATGAACCGGCAGGATCAGGGATGCGTTGTCGGCGACGATCAAATTCTCCGGTGAAATTTCAACGCCCTGCGCGCGTACATCGCCAATTTCTTTCATCAGCGCCCACGGGTCGATCACGACACCGTTGCCGATGATGGAGAGTTTGCCACCGCGCACAACACCGGACGGCAACAGATGGAGTTTATAGGTCACCCCGTCGATCACCAGCGTGTGACCCGCATTGTGACCACCTTGGAAACGGACAACCACATCGGCCCGCGAGGATAACCAATCGACAATCTTACCCTTGCCCTCGTCACCCCATTGGGACCCGATGACCGCGACATTCGCCATAATAAACTCCATTGTTGGCTGTTACGGTGTACACAAACATAAACCGACCCCTGTATTCAAGGGTCGGTTTGAAAAAACATTATTTCCGCATTCTCAGCAGCTTAACCAACGGCCTTTTGGGCCTCTTCCTCACGGGACGGCGGCACGGAGCCCTCGCCCACCAGACCCAGTTGCTGCATATATTTCATTTCCTTGGCGGCCAGAATGGTTTTGGCCGTATCGGCATGACCATATTGGGTGGCCAGATTGAACGGGGTGCGGCCCTTTTCATCACGAGCGCCAAAATCAACGTCGCTGAACGCCAATTGGCGGATGGTGGCATTATCCCCGCACCGAGCGGCGGCAAACAATTTGTCCTGATTGCTGATGGTCATTTGGGGTCCTTTCACCGAATCGGGCCTGTCCTAAAAACTGGCCGAAGAATATGAAAAATATCTGATTTTGTCAATGGGATAATCCCGTATTCAGGGGGCCATCGGGGCTTTTCTTTTCCTCCCATTGCCCCACATTGGGTAACGAGATTTTTCACCCCTCCTCATTAAAAGGCAAAAACCATGGAATTCAGACAGTTGGGCCGCTCCGGCCTGAAAGTACCCGTGTTCAGCTTTGGCACGGCCACCTTTGGCGGTACCACGGAATTTTTCAAAGTCTGGGGCGATACCGATGTAAAGGCCGCCAGCCGGTTGATCGATATTTGCATGGAATCGGGCATTAACTTTTTCGACACCGCCAACATTTATTCCGCCGGCGCATCGGAAGAAGTTTTGGGCGCGGCGATTAAGGGCCGCCGGAATGACATGCTGATTTCCACCAAAGCAACGTTCAGCATGGGTGATGGACCGAACGACAAGGGATCATCCCGCTTCCACCTGATCAAAGCGTGCGAAGACAGTTTGAAACGTCTGGGCACCGATCATATCGACGTGTATTTCATGCACGGTTTTGACGCCCTGACCCCGGTTGATGAAACGCTGCGCGCGCTGGATGATTTGGTCACAGCGGGCAAGATTCGTTATATCGGCTGTTCCAACTTCTCGGGCTGGCATGTGATGAAATCGCTGGCCACATCGGAACGCGACGGCCTTGCGCGCTATGTCGCGTATCAAGGTTATTACTCTCTGGCCAACCGCGATTATGAATGGGAATTGATGCCATTGGCGCAGGATCAAGGATTGGGAACAATGGTGTGGAGCCCGCTGGGTTGGGGTCGCCTGACCGGAAAAATCCGTCGCGGACAAAAACCAACCGAAGGCCGCATGGCCAACGAATCCGGTGCCGTTGGCGGACCAGAGGTGAACGAAGAACACCTCTATAACATTGTCGACGTGCTGGATGAGATTGCCAAGGAAACCGGAAAAACCATTCCACAGGTCGCCCTGAACTGGCTGACCACGCGCCCGACCATTTCCAACATCGTCATCGGCGCCCGGACCGAGGAACAGCTGCGCCAAAATCTGGGGGCACTGGGCTGGACCTTAAACGCCGACCAGATTGAACGGCTGGACAATGTCAGCCGCAAAACCCCGGCCTATCCATACTGGCACCAGATGGGGTTTGAGGAACGGAACCCGAAGCCCGTCAAATGGTAACGGACTGAAAAATAACAGATTTAAAGCTTGATCTCCCCGACACCCCGGCCCCCTCCTCGGCCGGGGTGATTTTTATTGTCATAAAACATAACCCCGTGATAAAAACGAAAATCTTTGCCGGATTTGGCCCCCGAATTGGCCCCCGAATTTGACCTGAGGTCACAATGCTAAGAAAAATATTCAATAATGCCGCATTGCCGTCCTATGTCCCCCAGAACCCCACAGTTCTGGTCAGCGCCGTCAACAATGACAAAGACCGCGGCGATTCACATGGTTATGTCGGGTTGGGAAAAATCGTCGCTGAAAAATTGGGCGGCACATATCGCTACATCGATGATGATGTTCTGCGCACGGATTATCCCCATATTGCCGACAGTGAAGCCGCGCGCGGGGAGTATCTGCGCGAATATGGATGGCCGGATATTATTTTCTCCCACGATCCAAAACATTTATTCCCGGCGACCGACCCCAATGCTGTATTCCCGCACATCAACCTCTTTAATGAGCGTAGCAAGGACGGGAAAAAAACCTATGTCGTCAATAACATTAACGAAGCCCTTGCACGCATGTATGCGGGTCGCTTCGATCTGGTGCCGCACCACATCACACCCGCATTGCTGCACGAACACGGACAGCTTTTTGAACAAGCGTACAAAGATATTAAAGGCCCGATTATCACCGTGATGATGGCCGATCACGGTTCATACGGCCTAGCCGAAAAATTGCTGCCGAAATTAAAATCATTGCCTGAATCCACGATCTTCGTTTGTGGCGGACGCCGCACGGATACGGATTCATACACTGAGATGATGGCTGGCCTGTTTTCTACGGCGCGCAATCTGGGGCTGGAAAATCAGGTCAACATTCTAGGCTATGATTTTCAAAAAGGGCGGAAAGACGGGGCCTATAACCCCTATCTCGGGCTGATTGACCGATCAGAGCATATTATCCTGTACGGTGATTCAAAATCCATTTTGTCGGAAACGCTCAGTCGTGGGCGCGCCCTCTATGCTTTTAACTTTTGCGGATTCGACATGCCCGCCTCTTTGCTGAGATCCGGCGCCGTTAGAAATTTTGACAAAGTGGCACGGCACGAACCGTTAACCAGCCCACCGATCAATGTTAAAAACACGACGGATCATGTCGCCAATAAAATTGTCGGGCAATATTGCAAACACCTGCGCCGCGAAATGGGATTCTGGCGCGGGCTTGGTGCGTATGTTCTGCACGGATAAAGTTTAAACCGCGACGCTTTCAATCACACCGCACAGATCATTGACGACGGTTTCGACCAGCGATTGATCATCGCCCTCGGCCATCACGCGGATCAGCGGTTCTGTGCCGGACGCGCGAACCAGCAAGCGGCCTTCTTTCACCAGCTTGGCTTCGGCCTTTTCAATCGCGGCCTTCACCGCGTCGTGGTCCAGCGGCTTGTGCCCCTTTTGGAAACGGACATTCTTCAGAATCTGCGGCACGGGCGTAAAGATGTTCAGCGCGGTTGAGGCCGGGAAGCTTTGTTGTTTCAGCGCGGCCAGAATTTGCAGGCCCGCCAGCAACCCATCCCCCGTCGTGCCGAAATCGGACATGATAATATGGCCGGATTGTTCCCCGCCCAGATTATATCCATCGGCCCGCATGCGTTCGACCACATGGCGATCACCCACCGGCGTGCGGATCAATTCCATGCCCAGCGTTTTCAAATAGCGTTCCAGCCCCAGATTGGACATGACGGTGGCGACAACGCCGTTGCCGCGCAAGGTTCCATTGGCCTGACCCGACCGGGCGAGCAGCGCCATCAATTGGTCGCCATCGACACGGTTGCCACGTTCATCCACCATGATGATGCGGTCGGCATCACCATCGAGCGCGATACCGATATCGGCTTTCTCTGCGACAACGCGGTCCTGCAACGCTTGCGTGGCGGTGGCGCCGCATTTGTCATTGATGTTGCGGCCATTCGGGGCAACGCCCATGGCGATGACTTCTGCTTCCAGTTCCCACAGAACTTGCGGCGCGATTTTATAAGCGGCCCCGTTGGCGCAATCGACAACGATTTTCAGGCCTTCAAGGCTCATGCCCTTGGGGAAGCTGCTTTTGATAAATTCGATGTAGCGGCCCGGCGCATCTTCCAGACGGCTGGCCTTGCCAATGCGGTCGGCGGGGGCCAGTTCGGCGGACAGGTCGGGCGTGTCGATCCGCGCTTCAATCGCCTCTTCCAGCGCATCGGGCAGTTTGTAGCCATCGGCACCGAACAATTTAATGCCGTTATCTTCATACGGATTGTGGGATGCGGAAATCATCACCCCGACATCAGCGCGCAGAGAGCGCGTGAGCATGGCAATACCCGGCGTCGGGATCGGGCCGACCAGAATAACCTCCATCCCCATCGCCACGAAACCGGCGGCCATCGCCTCCTCCAGCATATAGCCGGACAGGCGTGTGTCCTTGCCGATAATGGCGCGGTTTTGGTGCAGGCCCCCTTGATCCGCGCGGATAGACGCGGCGGCGGCCATGGCCACCTTCAACGCCATATCGGCGGTCATCGGGAACGTGTTGGCGCGACCGCGGATACCGTCGGTACCGAAATATTTACGGGCCATTCTAACCTATGCCCCTTGCGGCTTGATGGAGCCCAGATCAATGTCGCCGCCCGTCGGAACGGAGGAGTGCGGACGATCATCGCTTTCATCCTGACCATTGTCACGAATGATGACTTCACCGCGCAGGACGGCCTTGATCTCTTCACCGCTGAGCGTTTCATATTCCAGCAGAGCCTTCGCCAGAATGTGCAATTGATCCAGATGTTCGGTCAGCATGACGCGGGCGCGTTTGTACGCGGTTTCCACGATCTGGCGCACTTCGGTATCAATCACCGACGCGGTGTTTTCCGACATGTTTTTCGATTGCGTAACGGAGTGGCCCAGGAACACTTCTTCCTGGTTCGCGCCGTAATGCAACGGGCCGAGATTTTCGTTGAATCCCCATTCGGTGACCATGCGGCGTGCCATATCCGTTGCAAAGCGAATATCGCTGGATGCGCCCGTCGTGACTTTTTCTTTACCGAAGATCAGTTCTTCGGCCACGCGGCCACCCATGGCCACGACCAGATCGGCCTTCAACTTGTCATACGCAACGGACAAGCGGTCCCCTTCCGGCAGGCGCATAACCATACCCAGCGCGCGACCGCGCGGGATAATCGTTGCCTTGTGGATCGGATCGGATTCCGGTTCGTGGATGGCCAGAATGGCGTGACCGGCTTCGTGATAGGCGGTCAGGTTCTTTTCCTTGTCGGACATAGCCATGGAACGACGTTCCGTGCCCATCATCACTTTGTCCTTGGCGTCTTCGAATTCTTCCATACCGACGACGCGTTTGCCACGGCGCGCGGCCAGCAACGCGGCCTCGTTCACCAGGTTGGCGAGATCGGCACCGGAGAAGCCCGGCGTACCGCGTGCAATCACCATGGATTGAACGTTTTTCGCCAGCGGCACTTTCTTCATGTGAACGCTGAGAATTTTGTCACGGCCATTCACATCCGGCAGCGGCACAACAACCTGACGGTCGAAACGGCCCGGACGCAGCAACGCCGGGTCCAGAACGTCGGGGCGGTTGGTGGCGGCGATCAGGATTACACCTTCGCTTGCTTCGAACCCGTCCATTTCAACCAGCAACTGGTTGAGGGTTTGTTCGCGTTCGTCGTTCCCGCCGCCCAGACCGGCACCACGATGACGACCAACCGCATCAATTTCGTCAATGAAGATAATGCAAGGGGCGTTTTTCTTCGCCTGTTCGAACATGTCGCGCACACGGGATGCACCAACACCGACGAACATTTCAACGAAGTCAGAACCGGAGATGGTGAAGAACGGCACGTTGGCTTCACCCGCAACCGCACGCGCAATCAGGGTTTTACCCGTACCCGGGGGGCCGACCAGCAACGCGCCCTTCGGAATTTTACCGCCGAGGCGTTGGAATTTTTGCGGATCCTTCAGGAACTCAACAATTTCTTCCAGTTCGGTTTTGGCTTCTTCGATACCGGCCACGTCATCAAACGTAATGCGGCCGTGCGCTTCAGTCAGCATACGGGCGCGGGATTTACCAAAGCCCATGGCACCGCCGCCGCCTTTGCCCTGCATCTGGCGCATGAAGAAAATCCACACACCGATCAGGAGCAGCATCGGGAACCAGGACAGCAAAACGCCCATCAGGCTGACTTTGCCGGTGTCATCTTTTTCGGCGGTGATGCGAACGCCCGTGGTGGCCAGACGGTCAACCACGTTTTCATTGTTCGGAACCAGAACGCGGAACGCGCGGCCATCGGCGCTGTAATGCCCGGTGATTTCCTGTCCCTTGATCGTGACATCGGAAATACGACCACCGCCCGCATCGGCCATGAAGTCGCTGTAGGCAAGCGTGTCACCGCTGATGCCGCCCGTGGCTGCGGTCTTGCCGCCTTGAAACACATTGAACAGGAACGCCAGCGTTACGCCAACGGCCAACCAGAACAGCAGGTTACGGCCAAAATTGTTCACAGTGATTGCTCCGCCTCTACGTTATTGAAAATGCGTGATTTTACACGCTTTCGAACTCTACAGGATATGTAGCACATTTGTCCAAGCAAACAAGCGGTGGCGGGGGTGCAAAAAGCGCAGATTCGCTTGGTTTTAGGACGTTTTTCCGCCTTCGCGCACAATCCGCAGACGATCGCCACCACCCGGTGCACGGCGCAGGAGAACACCGCCCAATGTCGCCGCCCGGAAATCGTGATCGGTAAAGATTTGATCGACGATTTCCTCCAGACGATCAAGACGTGGGCCGAACCCTTCGCGGTCCATTGTCACATGGTCACAGGCCCGGCGAATGACGCGCAGGCGGATATCATCCGGCCATGTGGCCAACGCGTGCAGATCCATCGTGATGGCATCATTTTGAACCGTCACCACCTGCGCCCAGGCCTGATCCGTGAAATGGTCCAAGGCCGCGCGGGCCCGGCCCATGCGGCGGGCGGTGGTCGCCAGACGTTTTTCGCTTAAACCCTCCGCCGCCAGCACATCCATGCTCTGGCGCAAACGGATGCGGGCGAAGGCTGTGTTCTGGTTGGATGGATCGGTGACGAAGGGAATATTTTGATCCACGCACCATGCGGTCAAATCATCCTTGGCCACATCCAGCAAGGGGCGCAGAATTTGCACAGCCCCCGATGGCGATGATGTTTGTTCGTGAATGGCGGCCAGCCCATCCAGCCCGCTGCCTTTCGCCAGACGAAACAAAAACGTTTCCGCCTGATCCGTGCGGTTATGGGCGACCCATAAATTTTTAATGCCGCGTGTGCCGCAAAATTGTTCCAGCAGGCGATAGCGTGCGGCGCGCGCCGATTCCATGATAGCGCTGTCCGGTTTTTCACCGTCCCAGCGCACGATATGATGGCGCACATTGTGCAGAGAAGACACCCACGACCCAACAAGCTGCGCTTCATCCGCAGAACTCGCACGCAGGCCATGGTCGACCGTGATGGCATGAATAATTGTTTGCGGCTGGCAAACCCGCGCAAGAAGATGCAGCAACGCCATGCTGTCCGGTCCGCCGGACAGCGCAATCGCAATATGATCGAATTGAATGTTGTTGCGAACGACAGGCAGAGTCCCAAACCACGCCGTGAATGAATCCGGTGTTTCAGGAGTCACATGCACGTTTAGGGATTGCATTGCAGCTTCGCCATTTCCTGATCGCCTTGCGTCAGGACAGGCACGGCACCGGACGGGTATTGCTTACGCAATTGGCCCAGCGCGATGCACGCTTCCTTCGTCTTGCCCAAACCAGCCAGAGACAGGCCGAGTTTCAACAGATTATCTGGTCCCTTGGCCCCCTTCGGGAACTTTTGGAAGCCTTCGGCAAAAACGCGTGCGGCGGATTCGTAATCATTCTGCGCGTAATAGGTTTCACCCAACCAATAGGTCGCATTGGCGGCCAGATTATGATCCGGATTTTCGCTCAGGAATTTTTCAAACCCCGCCCGTGCCTTGGCAAAATCACGGCTGCGCACAGCGGCAAAGGATTCTTCGTACAGGGCCGCGGGCGTGCCCGCCGTTACGGCCTGCCCCGTCGGGGCCGTCACCGCCGATCCCAGTTGCCCGGATGTCGGTGCATTCATGGGCGCGGGTGCATTCGGGTCGGTCACAGCGAAATCATTATTTTGCGCTGGCACATCCACCATGCCATCCATATCACTGGCCGGTGTTGTGGGCTGTTGATCGGGATAACCGATCATGCCATTGCGCGGGGCCGGGGTTGGTGCCACAGGCGCGGACAAAGACGCGTTTTTCAACTGCGTCATTTCATCGCGCAGGCGTTCCATCTGGTAATTCTGTTCTTCAACCTTGCCGGTCAAGGCGCGGAGGTCTTCTTCCATCTGCGTCAGGCGCAATTGCAATTCGGCCTGCGCCGATTGATCGGCGGATGCGCCGAATGCACCGGGCGGCGGTGTTTCGCCCTTGAAAATCGCGCGGGACAAAGTCTGGATTTCGTTTTCCATCCGGGTCAGGCGCGCTTGCGTGTCGCCCCCAGATTGCGCGAAAGCCGGCGCGAAAACCGCGCCGGCCATCACTGTAACAAGAAGGGTGGAAAGAACGGTCTTACGGATCGATGGACGACCGGAATGACTGATAATCACGCGCTTTCCTTCCTTATGTTCTGATCTTATTCAACAACCGTTACGCCGCGACGGTTTTGTGCCCAACCTTCCGGTGTGGAACCCAGAACAGCCGGTTGTTCTTTACCGTAGCTGACCGTGCGGATACGCGCCGGGGAAACACCCATGGCGGTCAGGTAGTTTTTAACCGAGTTCGCACGACGCTCACCCAGAGCCAAGTTGTATTCGCGTGTGCCGCGCTCGTCCGCGTGACCTTCGATCACAACGTTGACGTTCGGGTAACGGCCCATCCAGTCAGCTTGCATTTTCAGCAGGTTTTGTGCTTCCGGGGTCAGATCGATACGGTCATAGCCGAAGAAGACGCGGTCGCCGATGTTGACAACCAGATCTTGTTGCGTGCCCGGGATCGGGCCGTTCATATCTTGGTAGGAACCGTCCAGCGCACCGGGGGTCATGGTGTCGTTCGCGCCAACGCGCACTTCACCAACTTCAGCTTGATCATCCTTGGAAGAACAAGCAGCGAGAGACAGGCCCATAGCGGACACCAGCAGCAGATTACGGACGAACATGGGACGACTCCTTGAATTCTTATGAATGGTTCAGGTTGTTTGAGAGACGCAGAATCACGCCCCCAGAGAAACTAATAGTGAATCTTCTATTCGGTTCCTCAAGCACTTGCAAGGGCCGAACAGGTTCATAACATAACATATTCTGGACATTTTTAAGGCAAGTACGCGGCGCTTTGCGGGCACCCCGCAATAAGCATATGATTATGAAAACGAATCAGTTCAAAATGTCCCGCACCTGAAACAACAACATTTCCGCATCCTGACGGTCCTGCGGATTCGGCGCGCGTGGAATATAGGCCTCCAACACAGACACGGCATCGTTCAACCGCCCCGTCCGCGCATACAAAACACCAGCATCCAGCAACAAGCGCACCTCGTTCGGATCGAACGCGCGCATTGCTTCAACGGCGTTCAACGCCCCTTCGTAATCTTCGGCTTCGATACGGCGCAGTTTGATGTTGTTTTGCAATCGCACCAAAATCGTGCGGTTATCCGCCGGGTTGTAATAATCGGCGGACAGTTCCGCATTGGGCCCCAATGTCTGTTTCACCAATTGGCGCAGATCGGGAGCCTGTAAAATTTTGCATCCGTTGAACGGATCAAAAATCACACGCGTTGCGCCGTCATCCATGCGGCATACAAAATGACCGGGGACATTGAGGCCCTGAACGCTCCACCCAATGCGGCGCCCTGCCTCGATGCACAAAATGGCCAATGTAATCGGCATACCGCGGCGACGATCGATGGTGCGGATCAGGCTGGCGTTTTGCAGATCGTCGTAATGATCGCGGTCCCCGTCATACCCGTATTGATCGCAAATAATATGTTTCAGGGCCGCGATTTTCGTTTCCGGCGTATCACCGGCCCCGGCTTCGACCAAGGCCGCGAAACGCTCACGCACATCATCGGACAAACGGCGCAGATGGCTTTCATATTGATCCAGCGTAATACCCGGCTGGTCCAGCGCGGCCAGCAACAACGCCGTGCCCGCCAGTTCAATGCCCCCATCCGGCACAGCCCCCAGCCCGCGCAGATGATTCATAACATCGGCGGGATTGTCCGTGCGCAAGGTGGAAATGGGGGATTGGTTCATGCGTTATATCCTGGGCTTATTGCAGAGGAATGCTTTGATCCGCCTGCGACACGATCGGCTCGCCCAGCATTTTGGCATAGCTGACAACCTGTTTCACGCCACGGATATTTTTGGCCAGCGCAATCACGCGGTCCAGTTCCGCCTGATCCCGGGCGACGCCCATGATGTAAACGGTGCCATCCACCGTATCGATGGAATAGTTGATGGACAGGATATTTTTGTCAAACGTCATTGATGTGCGCATGTTCGTGGAAATCCACGCATCGTTGGCGTAGCTGACAAAGCCTGCGCCTTCATCCACGCGGATTTCGTTGATGACCTGCTTCACGCCATCGACTTGCCAGACCAGACGCACAGCCTCAACACGATGGTCAGGGTTTTGCACGATCCCGGTCAGCAACACGCGCCCCTGATCGACGGTCAGGCCGACTTTGCGGAACATGTCCACATCGTGACGGAACCAGCTTTCGTTAATCTGGGTACGGATGCGGATGTCCGTCGCGGCCCCATTAATTCCACCCTCACCCGCGGCGGCAATACCCACCGTGGCCCCGGCACCGGTCGCAACACCCAACGGCGTGCAAGCGCCCAGCGCCAATACGGCAACACATGCCAAAGCAACAAAACCGGATGAAGTGGAAATTTTCATGGCAAGAACCCCGATAAGAGTAGAAACACGTTAGAGAGCGCCGGACAGATCCCAAGCATTCCTAATATGCCGCAAGGAAAACGGCGGAACAATGGCAATCACGTCAAAACGCGGATCAAATTCGCTGCGCAAGCGGGCCATATAATATTGCGCGGCCCGCACAATGCGCCCCCGTTGCGTCGACGAGATGGATTCGAGCGCCGTGGTCATGTCCATCCGGGTCTTAACCTCAACAAACACAAGGTTTTTTCCACGCCGGGCCACAATATCAATTTCCCCGACCGGGGTGCGGCATCGCCGTTCCAGAATGCGATAGCCCGTGACACGCAGATAAAGCGCCGCCCAAAATTCGGCGTTCAATCCTCGGCGATAACGATTGGATTCCGATTGGGTCATTCATCGCGGCCCTGTTTAGAGACAATCAAGGCGCGTTCATAAATTTCCTTTTTCGGGCGGCCCGTTTGTTCCGATACAAAAGCGGCGGCATCTTTCACCCGCATACTGTCCAAGGCAGAAGCGATCATGGCATCAATCGCGGCATCATCCATTTCAATATTTTCGGGCGCGCCGGATACGACCAGAACAATTTCTCCCTTCGGCGGCCCCTCGGCCGTGTAATGCGCCACCAGTTCCGAAATTTTTCCACGGCGGGATTCTTCGAACATTTTGGTGATTTCACGCACCACCGCCGCGTCACGATCGCCCAGCACATCGCGCATATCAATCAAGGAATCCAGCAGGCGCGGCGCGGTTTCAAAGGCCAGCAAGGTGGCGGGGCTGTGGGCCCAGCGCTGCCATTCCTTTTTCCGCGCCACTGATTTGGATGGCAGAAAGCCGATAAAGCAAAACGCATCGCTAGGCAGGCCCGACAATTGCAACGCCGTCAGCGGCGCATTCGCCCCCGGCAGGCTGGTGACCATGATGCCCAGATCCTGTGCATCGCGGACCAGTTTATAACCGGGGTCAGACACCAGCGGCGTGCCCGCATCGGACACCAGCGCCATGGATTCCCCATTGGCCAGACGGCTGAGGATCGCGGCCCGCCCTTTATTCTCGCTATGGTCGTTCAAAACCAGCAGCGGCTTGTTCGGAATACCGTGCGCCTGTAACAGCTTGGCCGTCACACGCGTGTCTTCACATATAATGGTATCGACCGTGGTCAACACATCCAGCGCCCGCAGCGTCATATCGCGCAGATTACCGATGGGCGTGGAAACAAGATACAGGCCGGGAGGCAGGGAGACAGGATGCAGTGTTTTCATACCTCTATATATAAGTGAGAAAACCCGCCCTTTATAGCCCTTTATGAGTGTGCTAGGGTCTGTACTCAATTGACGGATTTTGAGCCGAAAACGATGGTTTTCGAGAACCGCCCCGCAGAATACATTGATGTATTTGAGGAGCGGAAGCACAGAAAAACACCGTTTGCAGGCCAAAAGACTAGAATTGAGTACAGACCCTAGGCTTCGCGCCACACCGCGATCTCTCCCACAAAGGGGACTTTTCAAATGTTTCAGCGTTTTTTCGTTCTGTTTTTCACGATTTTCACGGCGGCCACGTTGCTGGCGGCCTGTGGGTCATCCTCATCCAGCCCATGGACCCGCCCAACGGCGCAGGCCCCGGCCAGCCAAGCCCCCGGCCAATTGGATTCCCGGAATGAATGGCTGAACGCGCAAACACAAACGACACCGCAAACGGACGCCCTGCTGAACCAGCCGGGCAGCAGCACCGGAACATTCACCCCGCCGCCCGCCGCCATGCCGGTGCAAAACCTGCCGCCAGTGAAGGTGGCCCTGTTGGTTCCTTTGTCCGGCCAAGGCAAAGAAGTGGGCGAAGCCATTATGAACGCCGCGCAACTGGCGTTGTTCGATGTTGGTTATGACGCGTTTGAATTGATGCCGCGTGATACACATGGCACAGCGCAGGGCGCATCCGCCGCCGCTGAAAGTGCGGCCCGTGATGGCGCGCAACTGATCCTCGGCCCCCTGTTCGCCGATGAAGTGCGCGCGGTGAAAAATGTCGCCGCACAATATAATTTGAACGTCATCGGATTTTCGACGGACTGGAAGCTGGCGGGTGGCAATACATTCCTGATGGGCTTTATGCCGTTTGGTCAGGTTCAGCGTGTTGTTGATTACGCCGCCACCCAAGGCACACGCAATGTTGGCGTCATGATCCCCGACAGCGAATATGGCCAGATGGTGTATAGCGCCTTCCAAAACCGCGCCCCGGTGGTCGGGATGCAGGCCACGGCATCCATGCGCTTTACCCCCGGCGATAAAAACATGACCGATGCGGTGAAACAATTCAGCCAGTATGATCAACGCCACACGTCCGGTGCGCCGGCTCCGTTCGAGGCTGTGCTGATCCCGGCGGGGGGAACCGATGCGCGGGCACTGGCCAACCTGCTGACCTATTTCGACATGCCACCGCAACAGGTGCGCCGGATTGGCACGGGATTGTGGGATGATGTCACGCTGGCCTCCGACAAAAACCTGCAGGGTGCATGGTTTGCCGCGCCGGAGCCCTCAGCGCTGCACGCCTTCAACAGCAAATACCGCAACGCATACGGCATGACACCGCCGCGCGTGGCAACATTGGGCTATGATGCCGCCGCGCTGGCCGTTGTGCTGGCCCGCAATGGCCATGCGACACAAGGTGTGCCCGCCTTTGACTGGAATTTCATTATGAACCCGAACGGGTTTGCGGGTCTGGACGGTATCTTCCGTTTCCGCCCGGATGGATTGGTGGATCGTGGATTGGCCGTTTTGGAATATCGCAACGGTCAGATCGTGGTGGTCGACCCCGCCCCGAAAACATTCCAAAGCCCGATCCAGCAAAGCAGCGTGGTGCAGTAAAAATAAAAAAAGGCGGCCCGGTTGGAGCCGCCTTTTTTATTTCTAATCCAGCTTTTATTAAGCCGCTTTCTTTTTCGCCTTGGCGTTCTTCGTGTCGAAGATGCTGCGCACATTGCCCAGCCAGCGGGTGAAGGATGCACCGCCACCCACGTTGACGGTCGCCGTTGGGCGACGATCCGCACGATGCTGGGCCAGCAGATTTTCAATACCGGCGTAAACCTGTTTCGGAATATTGACGCCGCACGCTTGTTCCAGACCCTTAAAGCCTGGGAACACGTTGGCTTCGCAGACGGTGTAATGACCATCGTCCGTGAACAGCAAATCAATACCCGCAATATCCGCACCCAGCGCGCGGGCGGTTTTGACCGCGATCCATTCGGCTTCGGCATCCGGCTCAAACTTCGCAACCGATCCACCCAGTGAATAGTTGGCTTTGAAGCTGCCATTGCCAGAACGGCGTTCCATCGCACCAATCACCTTGCCATCGACCACAAACAAACGCAGGTCACGGCCCGATGATGCGGCCACAAATTTTTGCATGATCAACTGCACACCGGAACTGGTTTCACCGATGAAGGCCATCATGTCGGTAAATTCATTTTCATTGTTCAGCAGGAAAACGCCGCTGCCCTGTGTGCCCAGAACGGTTTTCACGACAACCGGGAAGCCCAGATGTTTTTCAACCATTTTCACATCGACCGGGAATTTGGCCAGCATGGTGGTCGGGGTCGGGATGTTGTGTTGGGCCAGAATCTGGTGCGTGTGCAATTTGTCGCAGACGCATTCGATGGTGGCGGCATCATTCATGACCAAAACGCCTTGGCGTTCCATCTCACGAATAACGGCCATGCAGAAATACATGTTTTCATTGCGCGCCAGATAGGGGAAGCACACATCCGGCAAAGCGGTTTTGACGCCGTCGATCAGGATGCTGGGTTCGGCATCACCATCGGCGACCAGAATTTCGAACTGGTTGGGTTTGTAGACGGTGACCTCATGGCCGAGCTTTTTGCCCTCTTCCATATAGCGCAGTGTTTCAAACGCTTCGGGGCTGCTCAGATCACGCTCGTAAATAAACCAGATTTTCATGTGTCGAGTACGTCCTGTGTTTCTTGGTTAACAATTTGGCGGTCCGTATATTACGCTATTTCAATTACGCGCGGGCCGCCGCCTGATGGTCTCGTCGAATACGCCTAAGTGGTTTGGCCATCACGCCATGCACAGTCTTCGATGGCCCTTTTTATACCTGAAAACATGGCCCTCGCCAAACAGGATGGGCATTTTCATGTAATTTCAATATGTTACAACAATAAATTATTCTGGAAAATAGGTGAATTGTGGCGATTTCCGGGCACAGCACAGAATCTGTGCAGATTTCCCCGTGCCCCCTTGCGCCCGCCGTGTGGCTGTGGATTCATGCCCCCTCGCCCAGAATCGGATACAGGGCGTATCGTTTTCACCTCTTGTACTTATATATGACGGACCAAGGATTTCTTATGTCGCACGCTTATGCCCTGAACCAGATTCAAACCGATGCCACGATGGATGATGGCGGACTGAGCAGTCCCAACATGGCTGCGCCAGTGAAATCGGGGCGCCCGCGCAGCGAAGAATCCCGCAAGGCCATTCTGGATGCCACCCGTCGCCTGATGCTGCACACACCCTTGCGTGATTTGTCGATCGAAGCGATCGCCCGCAAGGCCGGTGTGGGCAAAACCACCATTTACCGCTGGTGGCCGAACAAGGTCGCCGTGGTGATCGAGGCGTTTTCCGACCAATTGGACCTGCACGCGCCGCATTTGACCGAAGTATCAATGACCACCACCGATGCCTTGATGGCGCAGGTCGATAAAATGATCCGCCATTTGCGTGGTCGCAATGGCCGCATCATCGCCGACATCATGGCCGAGGCTCAGGCGGATGAAGGTGTGATGGCCCTGCTGCAGGCGTTTTACATGGATGCCCGCAAACAATCCTTGCAACACCTCGTCTATCAGGGCCAGCGCAACGGTGAGTTCGGTGCCGTCATCGCCCCGGATATTGCCGCCGATATGATCATGGGCCCGGTGTTCTTCCGCCTGCTGACCACGCGGGACGGGTTGGATGACCGCTTTATCGAAGATTATCCGGTCACTGTTTTGAATATGATCCGTGGGGCATAGGCATGAAAAAATTTCTGACGAAGATTTTTAATGCTGTTTTGGGGATTTCCCCCGCGCCGATACCTGCGCGGGCAACACCACAAGCCCTGCCCCCGGTTACGAATGAAGAACTGCAAAGCCTGAACGAAAAATGGGCAACGACTCCCTTTATCCAGCTCGGTGATTTTATGAAGGCGCTGAACGCACAGACCAAAAACATGCCGCGCACCGAAAACCCGCTGGACAGTGGTGGCAGCGTCTACTTCACGACGCTCAGCCGCTTCCAATCCCGGATGCAGCGCGGTGAGATTGGGTTCTTCCTGCCACGCCCGGGTGTTTATAACTATCCTGAGCAAGACATGTTCTTTCCGGAGCATTGCTACGTCCATATCGGCGATCTGGTCCACATGGCGCAAAAAAGCCGGGATGCGGGTGATTTGCGCCGGACGCATGCTTTCATCGCCGCCCTGAAACAGGCTGCAGAAACCAGCGCGCCACACAATGGTACGCAACTGGTTGATACAAAATATCTGTATGAAGATGGAAAAAGCGCACGCGATCGTTATTATTCCAGCGCGTATGAAGCCGGTGGTTCTTTCGCCCTCGTCCTGCGCCATCGCGATGGTGGCAATGCCGCGCGGCTGCGCCAATCGACCACGGGCCCCAGCCTGCCAAAACCATAAGCGTTAAAGGACCCGCCGCATGACCGCCGCATCCAGCCAAAACACCGATGAGAGCCTCACCGATCTGACGGCGGAAGTTTTTGACATTGATCCTGAAGCGTTGAAAAGCTGGATCGAACAAGCGGTCGACTGGACCACCACCAATGTGCTGACACTGGACACCGCGATCGAAGTTGCCATTATTATTACGGCCATCACGGCTGGTTTTATTATCAGCAAAATATCGTCGGCAAAGCTGGCCCAGATTATCAACCGCCTGCATGCACCGAACATTGTCAAACGCGCATTGCAGAAAATCCGTAAATCGCTGGCCCCGGTCAGCATCTTTATCCTGCTGTCCCTGTGCCTGGCCATCGCGCCCTTGATGGTACCGGATATCCGGCTGGGCTTGGTTGATGCCGTCACCCGCCTGACGGCGGCCTGGATCGTGATCCGGCTGGTGGTTCAGATCGTGCATAATCCGACCATGCGCAATGTGATTGCATTTATCACATGGTCGATTGCGGCGCTCAGCATCTTTGGCTTCCTCGACAACACGGTTGAGATGCTGCATGCCACATCCCTGACCATCGGGGATTTCCAGTTGACGGCACTGACCGTGGTGAAATGCCTGCTGGCAACCATGATCATGGTTTATATCGCGTCCAGCATGTCACGCACCGTGGAACGCCGCCTGATCAATATTCCGGGTATGACCAGTGGCTCGCGCCTGTTGATCGGGAAGATTGTTCGTATCGTCCTGACCATTCTGGCGGTCATGATCGGCCTGACCATGGCGGGGGTTAATTTATCGGCCTTGGCCGTGTTCTCCGGGGCGGTGGGTATCGGGGTTGGTCTGGGCCTGCAACGCGGTGTGTCCAACCTGTTTACCGGTATGATGTTGCTGATGGATCGCACCATCCAGCCAGGTGACGTGATTGAATTATCCACGGGCGGCATTGGCACCGTGAAGCAGATGGGGTCGCGCTGCACCGAGGTGATTACGCTGGACCGCCGGTCTTATTTGATCCCGAACGAGCAATTGGTCACCCAACCGGTTATCAACTGGTCCCGCGGTGGTCGCGAAAACCTGGTCAGCGTTGTGTTCGGCGTCGATTACAGCCACAACCCGCACCAGATCATCAAACTGGCCACAGCCACGACCGACGGGAACCCCCGTGTCCTGCAATTTCCCGAGCCCTCCTGCCTGTTTACTGGGTTTGGCGACAATTCACTGGATTTCCAATTGAACTTCTGGATTGCGGACCCGGAAAACGGCACCGCTGGCGTTAAAAGCGAAATTCTGCTGGCGCTGTGGGATGTGTTTGATCAGCACAATATCAAAATCCCCTACCCGCACCGTGAAATTTTCATCCATAACAAATCATAATAAAAAACCCGCCAGCGATGGCGGGTTTTTTGCATTCAGGGATGGTTTTACCTTAGGCCGCTTTCGCAAAGCCTTGTTCCATCGCAGCAACGCCGTCAACGATGGCGGCAGCGGCATTGATCACGGCGGCAATGCGGACAGCGGCTTGAACTTCGGCCTTGTCCACGCCAGCTTTCATCAACACGGCATCATGCGCATTCACGCAGAACCCGCAGCCATTCATGGCGGACACCGCCAGCGACCACAATTCAAAATCAACCTTGTCCACGCCCGGATTGCCAATCACGTTCATGCGCAGCTTCGCCGGCAGGGTTTTGTAATCAGCGTTGTCGGACATGCCCACGAATTTGTAATAGACATTGTTCATCGCCATGATCGCAGCGGCGGCGCGGGCGGCGTTCAATGCTTCCGGCGACAATTTCGTCGCGGCTTCGGCCTCGACCAGACGGATAATGTCCGCATTGCGGGCCCCATGGGCGCAGGCCACGAACGTGCCCCATTTACGCTGGTCGTTCAGGGTTTCTTCCGATGCCAAGGTGGACAGGTTCAGGCGAATGTCCTTTGCATAGTCGGGGATCAGGTTTTGAATGGCTTCAATGCTCATCATCTTGCTCCTTGAATTTACAGTTTGAACCGATGCGGAAGGTTGGAGCAGGTATGAACCAACCTTCCTGACCGATTCAAAGCATCAATTAAGCGGCTTTGAGATCGATAACGTCGCCGCCAACCGGACGGTTGCATGCGCACAGCTCGTCCGTTTGCAGGGCGTCAAGGACGCGCAGCGTTTCTTTCGGGTTACGGCCAACGTTCAGGCCGTTGACCGTTACATGTTGGATCACGTTGTGCGGATCAACAACGAATGTCGCGCGCAGGGCAACGCCCGCTTCGTAATCACGAATGCCCAGACCATCGACCAGAGAGCCGTTGGTGTCACCGAAGCTCCATTGATCCAGATTGGCCAGATCCTTGTGTTCACGGCGCCAAGCCAGTTTGCAGAATTCGTTATCCGTGCTGCCGCCCAGAACGATGCAGTCACGATCAGAAAATTCTTTGTTCAGTTTTGCGAACTCAACAATTTCGGTCGGGCACACAAAGGTGAAATCCTTCGGATAGAAGAAAATGACTTTCCATTTTCCTTCGAAGCTGTCCTGCGTGATGGTTTCAAAAGCGGACACGCCGTTTTCTTCGTGCGCCATGAATTTCGGCTTTACGCCAGTGATAGAGAATTCCGGGATACGATCGCCAATACCGAGCATTGTGCTGTTCCTTCATCGTTGAGGGGTGGGGTTGAAATCGAGGCCACCATGCCCTTTTCGCGCCTGCGAAATCAAGCGAGAATTTCCATTGCTATTGATCGTTTTTTTCGATAGATAAAACCCAACCCCTGAAAATAAAGGTCAAAAATGAGCGCGCTGCCCAGTTTGCGGCAATTACAATATCTGTTGGCATTGTCCGAAACCCTGTCTTTTGGCCGGGCGGCCAAAATGTGCCACGTCACCCAATCGACCCTGAGCGCGGGGATTCGGGATCTGGAGGCCATTCTCGGTCAGCCGGTTGTGGAACGCACCAGCCGCCGCGTGTCCCTGTCCGGCTTTGGCCGCGATATTTTGCCCTATGCCCGCGCCACGGTGGAGCAGGCCGAAAAACTGATCGACCAAGCCCGCGCCCGGCGCGTGCCGTTGACGGGGGCCTTACGGCTGGGGGTAATCCCGACCATCGCCCCCTATCTCCTGCCCGATATTTTGCCGAGCCTGCGCAAGGACTACCCCCATCTGGATCTGCATTTGCGCGAGGATATGAGTGCCCGGCTGGTCAGCGCTCTGGACCGCAATGACATCGATGCCGCGTTGATCGCCCTGCCCTATGACACGCTGGGCATGGAGCATATGGATTTATTTTCCGAGCCCTTCGTCCTCGTCCGGGCGGATCATGCCGCGCCCTTGCCCGCGCGCATTGCATTGAGCGCATTGAAAAATCAGACGATCTTGTTGTTGGAAGACGGGCATTGCCTGCGCGACCATGCGCGGGAGGCCTGCCAGCTCCAGGAACAGTCGACGAAAAAGGGATTCAGCGCCACCAGCCTGCCAACCCTGTTGCAGATGGTCCAGCATGGCTATGGCCACACTTTGTTACCCGCCATGGCGGCCCGGGCCGGGTTGCTGCCTGCGGGGCTGGAAATCCATGAATTTACCGCCCCACAACCCACCCGGACCATCGGCCTGATCTGGCGGCAAAACAGCGCGCGGGGGGCGGAATTCCGCCTGTTGGGCCGCCATATTGCCGCAAATGTTGATCATGGATAAAAGCCGCGCTATAGGTACCCGCATGACACAGACATATCCGTACAAAATCGCGGCCCTGTACCGCTTTGTTGCCCTGTCCGATCTGCCCGGTTTGAAAGACCGCGTGACGGCGGACTGCACACGGCTGAACATCTGTGGCACGTTGCTGATCGCGCCCGAAGGGATCAACGGCACCATCGCCGGTGCGCCGGATGATCTGGACCAGATGATTGATATTCTGGATGGCCTGTTCGCCGTGCGTCAGGGCGAATTGAAATATTCCCATGCGTCCGACAAGCCGTTCAAACGGATGAAGGTGCGCCCGAAGAAAGAAATCATCACACTGAAAAAACCGGAAGCGGACCCAACGAAATTGGTCGGCACCTATGTCGCGCCGAAAGACTGGAACGCGATTATCAGCGACCCGGACGTGGTCGTGATCGACACGCGCAACCAATATGAAACCGCCGTTGGCACGTTCCGCGGCGCGCTGGACCCGAAAACGGAATTTTTCACCGAATTTCCGGATTTCGTGCAAAAACACCTCGACCCCGCGAAGCACAAAAAGGTCGCCATGTATTGCACCGGCGGCATTCGGTGTGAAAAAGCATCCAGCTATATGATGGCGCACGGGTTTGAAGAAGTGTTCCACCTGAAGGGTGGCATTCTGCAATATCTGGAAGATGTTCCGGCGGAAGAATCGTTATGGGATGGCGGATGTTTCGTGTTCGACCAACGCGTGGCCGTGACCCATGGGCTGAAAGAAGGCACGTGGGATATCTGCCTCGGCTGCGGCCACCCGCTGACCCCGGAAGAACATGACCATGATGCGTATGAGGCCGGCGTGTCCTGCTCCCACTGCCATGATGGTTTGAGCGAGGAACGCCGGACCATGCTGCGCCAGCGGCATAATTTCCTGATCCGCGAACGCGGCGAAGGCACACGGGCGTAAATTTCCGACATTTTTTGGGACTTCGGACAAGTCATGGTACCCTAGACACCATGACACAGGACACACACACCGCCGCCCCGATCGCCACTCCGGCCCCTTCGGATCTTCTCCCCCTCAAATTGCCACGCCGTTTATGGCTGTGGATTTTGGTTGGCCTTGTGGCCGGCCTGACCACGGGGCTGATCCTGTCGCCCGATGTCGGGGGCGTTCTGAATACCGATCAAGCCACCCCGGTCGGGGAGTGGTTGGCTTTGCCGGGGGTGATTTTCCTTGGCCTGATCCAGATGGTCATTATCCCGCTGATTTTCAGCTCGATCATTCTGGGCATTTGCCAGAGCGGAGAGCTGAGCTTCCTGCGCCAGATTGGCCTGCGGCTGGTTCCTTATTTCATCCTGACCACAATTGTCGCCGTCGTGATCGGTATTACGGTCAGCACACTCATCCACCCCGGCAGCATGATCGACAGCGCCGACATGCAAACCACATTGCACGTTGCCGAACGACAAGCCGCCAGCCTGCAACAAAAAACACTGAACGATCTGACCGTTCCACAACGCATCGTCAATATTCTGCCTGTCAATCTGGCCGAGGCCAGCCTGCACCGCGATATGTTGAAAATCGTTATTGCGGCGCTGATGTTCGGCGTGGCCATTTTATCCATGCCCGCCCGCACCGCACGGCCCTTGATTGAAATCAGTGAGTCCGTTCAGGTTTTAACCATGCAGATTATTGGATGGGCCATGACCATTGCGCCATTAGCGGTCTTTGGCCTGTTGGCCGACATCACCACCCGCACGGGCAAGGATGTTCTGGTCGGCATGGGCGGATATGTTGTGACGATCCTGTTGGGGTTGGCCTGTATCATGGTGTTTTACATGATCATGGTGCGGTTCGTGGCCGGACGGTCGGTTGTGGATTTTATGAAGGGCATTCGTGAAGCGCAATTGCTGGCCTTTTCATCCTCCAGCTCGGCGGCGACGATGCCGGTTTCCATGTTGGTGGCGGAACGCAATCTGGGCATTCGCCCGTCGGTGACGCAGGTGGTTATCCCGCTGGGGGCCACCATCAATATGGACGGCACCGCCATGTATCAGGCCGCCGCAGCGATTTTCCTGACTCAAGTGTTCGGGGTGGAGCTGAGCCTTAGCGAAACCGTCCTGCTGGTCCTGACCACCGTTGGGGCGTCGATTGGCACACCCGCCATTCCCGGTGTCGGCATTGTCGTGCTGGCCACGATTCTGACCGGAATCGGCGTTCCGCCCGCCGGGGTGGGGTTAATTTTGGGTGTCGATCGTATTCTGGATATGTGCCGCACCGTGGTGAATATCAGCGGCGATTTGACCGCCTGCACGGTCATGGACCGCTGGGTTCCGCGCAAAAATACCTAACCCTTTGGGATAGAAAGGGCTTTTACATCAGGCTTGTAAAAAAGTCTTAAGACCTCATATCTATAATTATCTGATCAAAAGAAAAAGAGTTCAGAATAAGAGGTGTGTATGGCGGCGGATTCAGAGGCAAAACCATCCAGCATTAAAACCAGCCTGCTCGGCACGCTGGAACTGGCGCTGCTGATGCCGCAGGGCACCGACCGTTTTTCCAATGACCGTGATGCGGCGCTGCGCTCCTTCATCGTTCCCGCTCTTTTATTCCCGGCATCCTTGATTGCGGTTTATATGTCGCCCGGTGCCATGGCCGATACATCCACGAACACAATCGCACTGCTTTATTCCCTGCGCCTGTTTGCGTCATGGGTTTTATTTTTTGGATTCGTCTATTGGATTTTGCGCGAAGTTGGGCGGATGGATCATTTCTATCGCTTCGTCACCGCGAACAACTGGCTGGCCGTTCCGGCCACGGCGATTTTTATTCCGGTCGCGTTTATGGTGTTGACGGGATCGCACACGATGGCGGACCTTTATCCCTTTATGCTGTGCCTGATGGGCTATACCTATTTCTTTACGGCCTTCATGGCGGCGCATGTTTTGCGGGTGCCGCTGGAATTTGCCGGGTTTCTGGCCTTCATCGCCTTTGCCATTGATCGGGGCACGACCGATTTCGTGCAATGGGTCGGCGGCATTCTTTAATCGGCTGCTTTTTCACCGCGGATGCAACGCAAAGCCCAAGCGGCCAGACGGCGGAACCGCCGTGGACGCAGGCTGATGTAAATATGCGCGAACAGCATGGCAATCCACGCATAGGATAACACGGGTTCCGGCACGCCCAGAACCATGCCGCCAATCCCCACAGCCCCCATGCCAACCCCGATCAAGCACAAGGCCGCCATGGTCCAGCCAACGCTGACCCCGGCATTCACGAAATGGTGGTGGAAATGGTTGCGGTCGGCGGAAAAGGGGTGACGCCCCTGCGCCACGCGACGGGCAAATTGCGCACACGTATCAATAATGGGCAGGGCCAGAATCCATGCAATTGAAATGGGCTGAATTATATCCGCGCCCGGTTTCGCCAATGTAATGCAGAACCATGCCAGTGACAGGCCCAGCGCCATGCTGCCGGAATCGCCCAGAAACACCGCCGCCCGTTCGCGCAACGGATGGCGCATATTATAAGCCAGAAACCCGGCCAACGCCGCCATCAGCACCGCAACCTGCACCGCGGCATCATGTGCCCCGCCCAGCAGGCAGGCGACCAGCAACCATGCCAACGCGACAAAGCTCTTCCCGCCCGCCAGACCGTCCAACCCGTCAATCAGATTGATGGCGTTGATCAGCAAGACCGTGGCCACGACGGAAAACGGAATATCCATCCAGCCCAGCCAGACATCACCAAAGCCAAACAAATTGCCCAGCGACCCGACACGTGCCCCGCCGCCAATCACGATCAGGAAGGCGGCCATAAATTGCGCCACGAATTTCCAGCGCGGTGAAATCGCGAAGCGATCATCCATCGCTCCGGCAAAGACGATGACAGCCAAGGCCGCAATAAAATACAGGAACGCGGAATCGATCAGGCCGGAGGCCAACAGCACCGCCACAAAAACCGGAAACACAACCAACCCACCGACGGGAGGAACCAGCCCGGCATGATCCTTGCGCCCGCCCGGCGCATCAACGAACCCGGTGCGAATGGCCAGACGCGCCGCCACCGGAACACCAACCAACGCCGCCGCAAAGGCCACAAGGGCCCAGACCAGAATATCGATGGAATCGAAAACCATTTTAACGCTCTTTATGAAACCGGGCGCCAGTGTACCGCGCCGGGGGCGATAAATAAAGCGGGCCGCGCTCAGGCCTTTTGCGCGGCGCGGCGGGCAAAACGGGCGGGATTCAGGGCATCCACCACATCCCCCGGCAAGGACCAGACCCCGCCCCCGATCATGTCCGCCACAATCCGCGCCCCGGCCATGGATGACACAATCCCATGCGACCCGTGCGCCGTGGAAACGTATAACCCCGGCTGGTCCGCAACCGCGCCAATCACGGGAAAACGATCCTGTGCCGCGCACCGCAAGGAAGCCCGCGCCCCCATGACCACACCGGGGACAAAGGCGGGCACCGCCGCATGCGCCTGATCCAGAATATAGTCATTGTCCTCATCCCGCAGGTCGGTGGTGTCCAGCCATTTCTGGAAGGTCGATCCCATGACCTGCACCCCATCCTGCGCTGCGCCGATATACCCGCTGAAGCAAAGATTGGCGCGGGGCGCGGGATGCCCCGCTTCCACATTCATAATCTGTCCGCGCACAGTGTGCAGGGGCAGAGAAGACAACGCCGGATGTTTCAAACATTCAATTCCAGAGGCCAGAACGACAGCATCGAAGATTTCACCGTCAACAGCCCACGCCCCCCCATCGTCATCCCGGCGAAGGCCGGGATCTTCTTCCCTTATGGCGAAAGATCCCGGCCTTCGCCGGGATGACGGCACCTGAACGATGGAGGCCATATCCACCCCACCCCGCCGTTCAATGCCCTGTGCCATGGCCCGGCACAGATCACGCGGGCTGACCTGCCCGCCATCGGGCAGATACAGGGCCGCATGGTCCACGCGCACGCCCGCAATGTCAGAGGCATCATCCGCATCGACGATCTGCATATGGTCGGCATGCCATCCCCAATGATCACGGCAGGATGTAAAGCGCTTACCTTTGTCCGCATCGCGGATCAGATGCAGGTTGCCGCACGCCATAAATCCGGCATCCGGATACCGCGTCACAACCCGCAAGGCCCGCACATAGGCCGAGGCATAAAAATCAGAATCGGATGAGCGCAACGCACTGATCCGCGGGTTGATCATACCGCGCAGATTGCCCGATGCACCGGAGGCAATATCATCCCGTTCAAACAAAACCACGCTGTACCCATCATCCGCCAAAACGCGTGCCACGGATGTTCCGGCCAGCCCGCCGCCAATCACCGCAATTTTTTGATGCTGGGGTTGCGGGGCGGCCCGCATTGTCCCCGGAAACGATCCGGCCAGCATGTGCCATTTATACCCAAATCCACGTTTTCGATTGACCGTATAGCCCGCTTCGCGCATGGCGCGCTTTACAAACCCCGCCGCCGTAAAGGTGGCAAAGGTCGCACCCGGCGCACACAGCCGCGCCATGCCGTTAAAAACCGTCTCGGTCCACATGCCCGGATTTTTCGCCGGGGCAAACCCGTCCAGGAACCACGCATCAACGCCGCCCGGAATCACCACACGCGATAACGCCGCATTCACATCGTCGAAAATCAAAGTGAGTGTGACACGCGGTGATAAATCAATCCGGTGCCATCCGGCCACGCGCAGGGGATAATCGCGCAGCAAGGCATCAATGCGGTGCTGGCCCAATTTGTCCGCCCACGGGGCGAGAACTTCGGCAATTTGATTTTTGGTCAGGGGATAGAGTTCAAAGGACACCAGATCCAGTTTCAAATGATCCGGCGCAACCTCATCAAACAACGCCCAGGCCGACAGCATATTCAGCCCCGTACCAAACCCCGTTTCGGCGATGGTAAACCGGGTCCGATCCCCCATTTCATGCACCCAACGCTGCGCAAGATTATTACCCCCGAGGAACACATGTTGGGTTTCGGCCCAGCCATTGGCGGCAGAAAAGTAAATATCATCAAATATTTCCGACCGGATCATATGAAAAACTTGCCCTTTCCAAGGCTCCGTCTTAAAACTGAGACCAACCATATACAACAAAAAATCGAAGAACAGGGACGTTAAAGCCATGACGACGCACGACGACACCACGAATCCGCTGATTGACCTGCCCGCACTGCCGCATGGCGTCCTGCCCTATGACCAGATCAAGCCGGAGCATTTCAAGCGCGCGTTCCAACATTACCTGACCAAGGCGCAAACAGCGCTGGATGAAATCCGCTTCAACCCGGACACCCCGACATTTGAAAACACGGTCGAGGCGCTGGAAAAACAAAGCGGTATTTTGCAACCCGTAATCAGCACCTATTACAATTTTATGGGGCTGAACACGTCGAAGGAATTGATGGAGCTGAGCGACTGGGTCACCATGCAATTGTCGGATTACAGCATGCCGATTTTTCAGGATGAGGTTTTGTTCGCCCGCGTGAAAGCCGTTTACGATGCCCGTAAATCCCTGAGCCTGACGACAGAAAAGAAAACCCTGTTAAAAGACACATACGATTCGTTCGTTGACAATGGCGTCCATTTCTCGCCGGAAAATAAAGCCCGTTACAAGGAAATTTCCGAGGCCCTGTCCAAGGCGACGCAGGAATTTGAACAGAACAACCTGAAAGACGCCGAAGAAAACCCCGTCATTCTGGATGATGTCGCGCTGCTGAAAGGTGTTCCGCAGGACGTTATTGATGGTTATGCCGCCGCCGCAGAGGATAAAGGGCTGCCCGGCAAGTATCTGATCAGCGATGAAACGTCCTATCCGGTCATGCTGTATGCGCAAAACCGCGATGTGCGCGCCCGTATACAAACCGTCGGAGCCGAACAATCCGCCAAGGGACCGTATGATAACCATGATGTTATTGTGCGCATTGTAACGCTGCGCCGTGAGCTGGCCAATCTGATGGGGTATAAAACCTATGCCCACATGGCGCTGGATGGCCGCATGGCGAAAACGCCGGAAACCGTTTTGAATTTCCTGGATCGCAATTTGAAAGCCTATCGCCCGCATGCGGAAGAACATTTAAACCGCATCAAAGCCCTGGCCTTGAAAATGGATGGCATCACCGATTTTAAACCGAGTGACTATGCCTACTATAACAACATCAACGAACAACGTTCATTCAACATCGACAGCCAGAAAATTCGTGAATATTTCACACTGGATAACGTGTTGAAGGGCTTTATGACCCACGCGGAGAAATTGTTTAACATCCGTTTCACCGAAACCGCCGGAAAATACCCGACATGGCACGAGGATGTGAAGACATACGAAATCCACGACAACAAAACGGGCAAAATACTCGCCGTCTTCTACGGTGACTATTTCGCCCGCAGCGGCAATAAACAAGGTGGCGCATGGATGAACGATCTGCGCAATGCCGGTATTGATAAAGACGGCGTTCAACAAATTCCGGTCATCCTGAATTGCTGTAACTTCCTGAAACCGGCGGCGGGGAAACCCGCTTTGTTGTCGGAAAGCGATGTCATCACCGTCTTCCACGAAGGGGGTCACGGCCTGCACGGCATTCTGGCGAAGGGGCGTTACCCTTCCCAAAACGGCACCAACGTCGCCCGCGATTTTGTTGAACTGCCCAGCCAGTTGCAAGAAAACTGGGCCATGGAAAAAGAGGTTTTGACAACCTATGCCTTCCATAAAGATACGGGCGAAGTAATCCTCGACGATTTGATCGAAAAAATTATCGCCAAAAGCAATTATGCCGCCGGTTATATGGGCTTGCGCCAAACCTATTTCGGCCTGCTCGACATGGAATGGCAGATGATTGACCCCGCCACAATCACATCGGTCGAAGATGTTGAGGATTCCGTGATCGCCCGTGCATGGTTGAACCCACGCACCGGTAACGGCCTGATGTCGACATCGTTCAGCCACATCTTCTCTGGTGGCTATGCCGCCGGATATTACGGTTACAAATGGGCCCAAGTCTTGGACGCGGACGCGTTCACACCCTTCAAGTCCGTCGGCCTGTACGACCGCAAGCTGGGTGATGATCTGCGCCGTCATATTTATGAGAAAGGCGGCACGCGTCAGGCTTCGAACCTGTTCCGCGCCTTTATGGGCCGGAACCCGGACCCGGATGCGTTGCTGCGTCGTGAAGGGTTGTTGCCCGCCAATGACAACGCAACGGCAGCGCCACAAGCCGGACAGAAACGCAAAGGCCCGGCCCCGGCGCCGTAAGGCCTGCGGCCCAGTCCAATGCAGAAACGGCGCACCGAAACGGATGCGCCGTTTCTTTTTATCCGCCCATCAGCATTATGGCAAAAGCACCTTGACCCCGCGCCTTGAAAGCCGGACACTGCTCTATATTTATTTTCATGCGGGAGATTTTGATTATGCGCGCCTTTGCCCTTCTGACCAGTGTTGCCGTCCTGTGCCTGTCCCCCGTCTTGGCGGCGCCCGCCATGGCGCAGGTGGAAACGCCCATGACCGTGCGCGTAATGGCCAAGGACGCGACCTTTATCGGCACCGCAATGGGCGGCGCGCATGTGGTCATCCGCAACAAAATGACCGGCGATATCATCGCCAATGGCGTGACCCATGGCGGCACGGGTGATGCGAAAAAAATCATGGTGTCATCGCGCACACGTGACGCCATTCTGGCCGATGATGACAGTGCGAAATTCGATGTGTCCATCGATCTGGCCCACCCCATGCCCGTGACCATTTCCGCCACCGGCCCGATGATGGCCCAAGGCAACGCCGTGACCACCAGTACGGATATGATCCTGATCCCCGGCAAGGACTACGCAACGGGGAATGGCATTCTGCTGGAACTGCCCGGTTTTGCGATTGATATTACAGCGCCGGTTGCAGGCCAAACCGCCACGCATGACCCGGAAAAAATTATCGACATCACGGCCAATATTGCCAAATTATGCGCCTGTGCCGTGGGCACCGATACGGCGTGGGACCCCAGCCGCTATGACATTGAAATGGCGCTGTATAAAGAATCCGTTCCCGCCGGAACCATTAAAATGCAGCCCGGAAAAAATGCCGGCGAATTCGTGGCCAAGGCCCGCATGCCCGAACCCGGCACATACCAGATTTACGTGACAGCGTTTGACCCGATGACCAAGGAAGGCGGCATGGCCTCCAGCAGCATCGTGTTAACCGCCGCCGATAAAACAAAAACCGCCCAAAAATAACTGACACAAGGAAAGAGTACACACCAATGACCAATACGAACCCGTTGCTGACCCCGTCCGCTGTGCCGAACATGGCCCCGGCCTTTGATACAATCCGGGAAGAGCATTATCTGCCCGCGGTCGAAGCCGGCATCGAAGAAGCGCGCAAAAACATTGCCGCGATCAAAGCGAACAAAGACGCACCGACATTCGAAAACACCATCGTTGCGCTGGAAACCGCATCGGAAACATTGGGCGCGGCATCGGGCGTGTTTTATAACATGCTGTCCGCCAATGGCACCGACGGGTTGCAAGCCCTGTCCGATAAAATCGGCCCGCTGAGCGCGAATTTTTCCAGTGACGTATCGCTGGACCCGGAATTGTTCGCCCGCGTCAAGGCTGTGTGGGATCAGCGCGACAGCCTGTCCCTGACCCCGGAACAATCCCGCATGCTGGATGAAACATACAAAGGGTTCGTGCGCGGCGGCGCGTTGTTAAACGATGCCGACAAGACCAAGTTGCGCGATATGAATGAACGCCTGTCCACCATGGGCCCGGCATTCTCCAACAACGTCAAAAAATCGGCGGAAAAATTCGAGCTGTGGATCACGGATGAATCTGACCTGTCCGGCATTCCGGATGGAGCCCGCGCCGTGGCCAAACAAATGGCCGAAGAAAAAGGCCGCAACGATGCGTGGCTGTTCACACTGGATTTCCCCAGCTACCTGCCCGTTGTGCAATATGCCGATAAACGGAGTTTACGCGAAAAAATCTGGCGCGCCTTTGCCAGCCGCGCCTATGGCGATGAATTTGACAACAGCCAGATGGTTTTGGACATTGTTGGTTTACGCGATGCACGGGCCAAATTGCTGGGCTATAACGACCATGCGGCCTATGTTCTGGAACAACGCATGGCCCGGACCGAAGATGAAGTGCGCGCGTTTCTGACCAAACTGAAAAACGCGTACAAGCCCGCCGCCGAAAAAGATCTGAAGATGCTGCAGGACTTTGCCCGCAAGGCAGGCGGCCCGGACCCGATCCAGCCATGGGATGTGGCGTATTACGGTGAGAAGCTGAAACAGGATCTGTTCAAATTCTCATCCGAAGATCTGCGCCCGTATTTCCCGTTGGATAATGTGTTGGAAGGCGTGTTCCAGCATTTCACCAAATTGTTCAATTTGCGCTTCGTCGCCAATGACAAATACCCTGTCTGGCACCCGGATGTCACCGCCTATGACGTGTTCGACAATGATGACGGGCGGTTCATGGGCACATTCTACGCCGATTTCTTCCCGCGCACGGGCAAGAAAGACGGCGCATGGATGACCGCGTTCCGCGATCAGGGCCTGTACCGCGGTGAAGTCCGCCGCCCCGTCATTGCCATTGTTTGCAACTTCACAAAACCGGCGAAGGACCAACCGTCCTTGCTGACCTTTGATGAATTGCTGACCCTGTTCCATGAAATGGGCCACGCCATTCACGGCATGTTGTCGGATGTGACATACATGTCCATGGCCGGCACCAACGTGTTGTGGGATTTCGTTGAATTGCCAAGTCAGGTTCAGGAAAACTGGGCCTATACATCGGAAACACTCGACCTGTTCGCCGCGCATTACAAAACGGGCGAAAAAATCCCGGGTGATCTGGTCAAGAAACTGAACGATGCCAAAAACTTCATGGGCGGCTGGGCCGGATTGCGTCAAGTCAGCTTCGCCCTGCTCGACATGGCATGGCACACGGCCAACCCGTCCACGATCAAGGACACCGCCACGTTCGAAGACAGCGTGATGAAGGATATGTCCCTGTTCCCACGTCTGGCCGGGCCGCAATCGACCGCGTTCAGCCATTTGTTCGCCGGCGGATATTCCGCTGGGTATTACAGTTATAAATGGGCCGAAGTTTTGGACGCCGACACCTTTGCCCTGTTCGAGGAAAAGGGGCTGTACGACCAGAAAACGGCCAAGGCGTATAAGGCCGAAATCCTGTCCCGTGGCGGCAGCGAACACCCACAGGTGCTGTATGTCCGGTTCCGGGGCCGGGATGCCGACCCGGACGCCCTGCTGCGCCGTGAGGGGTTGCTGGACCCCAACCAGATCCATTCGGGTCAGGTGGCGTAGCCCACCCAATAAAATCAGACGGTTATAAAGCGCCCCTGTTGCCGACACGCACAGGGGCGTTTTTTCAATCCACAGATTCGGTATATGGAAAAATGATTTTGGTTGCGCATCCCACGCCCAGGCGCTATAGCCAGGACTTGCGAAATTCTCAAGGCCAACTTAAGAAAAACAAAATTATTTAAACCGGGACACACATAATGACAATCACCACCGCACAAATCCGGGGCGCGCGCGCCGTATTGAACTGGAGCCAACAAGATCTGGCCGATCGATGCGGGTTGTCTGCGACCTCTATTGGTAGCATCGAAAATAACCAAAGTACACCCCGCAACAACACCCTGCACACCATTCAGAAGGCGTTTGAATCGGCCGGAATTGAATTTCTGGGCACCACCGGCATTCGTCTGCGCAGTGGCGAAGTGCGCGTGTTCACGGGCCAAGCCGGACTGATCGATTTTTACGAAGACATCTACAGCACCGTGCGCAATTACGCCGGTGACATTCTGGTCAGCAACGTGGATGAACGTTTGTTCATCAAACATCTGGGCCCCTATGCCCAAACGCACATCGACCGGATGCGCGCCTTGAAAAAAATTAAATACAAAATCCTGATCCGCGAGGGCGACGATTTCGTGCCCGGTGAATCCTATGCCGAATATCGCTGGATCCCCAGTGAGCTGTTCGCATCGGTTCCGTTCTATGTCTATGGCGACAAACTGGCCATCATGCTGTTCGATGCCAATGTCACCGTGATTTTGATGGATTACCCGGCGATTGCCAGCGCGTATCGCATGCAATTCGCCGATATGTGGGCGCGGTCAACATCCGTCAACAAACCGGAAAAAGCTGCGGCATAAATAAAAGCGCATCATGGCCAACCCAAAGCTGACCACAGAGCAAAAAACAGAGATTACCGCGGCAGCTATCAACCTGTTCAGCGGGATTGAGCACGGCCATATGGGCCGTATCGCGTATCTGGATGACGGGGCGTTTTTGTTCAATAAATTTGTTCACGAAAACCCGGACTATTACCTGTACCACGACGAAATTGAGCTGTTTTCAAAAAACTGTGCCGCGCTGGCCCGAAATTTTCGCTTTTGCACGCGCGCTTTTATCGTTGGCCCCGGCCCCCGAGACAGTTTTAAGAAGAAGGAAATGCACATCCTCAAATATATGCCCAGCTTGCAAGAGATCATCTTCATCGATTTGAGCCAGAAGTTTAACGAGGCCGCAAAAAGCGAGATCGACCGTTCCTATCTTTTCAATTCTGCGGGCGTCCGTACGTCCTATATGACCATGGATTTTCGTGTTGCTGCGCATTTTTTTCCCCCTCAGGAAAACACCGCAGTATTGTGTACAGGGTCTTTGATATCCAATCTGGAAAACGTACGAACGACCAGCGCATTTCCTCGACTGAAAACAAAAATTTTTATGACGGGCCTGCAGCATTTGGCGGGACCAAACGGAAAGATATTGATCGGATATGATGCCAACAATGATCTCAATACATTGTTAAGCGCCTACAATCAGCACCTTGAACCATTTATGATCAACATTATGCGTGTGATTCGGGACCATGCGCATGGCGCACGGCAAATGAAAATCGGCCCGAATTATTTTTCTTACGAGGCCAGCATCGTTCCGCGCACCCCCATGGTTGAACACAGGATCGTTGTAAAGCAAGACCAGACAATTACACTTCTTAATAAGAATGAAAGACCTATAAATTTTGAGCTCAAAAAAGGGCAGCGCCTGACGATGATGGCTTCATTAAAACCACGCCCCCAAATGATTGACACGCTGGGTCGTGAAATTGGAATATCAACAACCGAAATTCACCGTCACCCGAACGGGCCCACCCTGCATATTTTCAGCACATAAGACAAAGAGATAAACCGAAACCATGACCCACGAACTTGATGGACAATATTTGATCACCACCACCAGCTCCTATCAAGGACCGTTGGAAATAGACGCCGATGGTGTCACGGAAATTCGTGATGGCAAAACAGAACGCCGCGATGCCGCCAATTGCCTGTGGTCCAGCACCTTTACGCTTTTGAATGAAAACGAAGTGGAAATGGTGACCATTGCCGACCCCACGGATGCAAATGCCGACTTTTCGCTGATGAACCCTGATGGCACGCCATCATTGCAACCCGTTACCTATCGCGCCATTTTAAAACTTGCGCGCAAGGGGGATAAAATCCAGATGACGGGGAAGGTCGAAGATGGCGACAACGTCATCTTTATCACGCTGCGTCGGATCGAATCTTAAAGCGCTGTGTGGCCCCATCCAAAACCAGCTGCAAAGTGGACAGAGCGCTTTGATAATTAACGCCCGCCCCCTTCAGGGTCGGGTTATGTTCCGCCAGTTCAAACAGGCGCACATCAAAACGGCCCATCACCGCCCGCAGCGCATCCAGAACGTCATCTTGGTTTAATCCGCCAGAAACCGGGGTTCCCACCGCCGGGGCAAAGGCCGGGTCCAACCCATCCAGATCCAGCGAGATGGCCCACACATCCACATCCATCGCGGCCATGGTCGCAATCAACGTCGCGGTCAGGTCTTTCCCAGCCAGATCCCGCATCGGAAATGAATGAATATTCATTGCATGGATAAAATCGACTTCACCGGGATCCAGATCCCGCAATCCCGCATAGAGAAGGCGTGAAGGCGCAACGGCCACGCCATCGTGGCCAAGACCGAACGGATCATGCGCTGTGTCCAGCCCCAAAACTTGCGACAACGGCATGCCATGCAGGGCTTTGGACGGGGTGGTCGCCAGTGTGTTCAAATCCGCATGCGCATCCAGCCAGAGCAACCCCAGCCGCACATCCGCGCCCATCGTTTTCTGCAATCCCCGGGCCAGCCCGGTCATCGATCCGGCGGCCATGCTGTGGTCGCCCCCCAGCGTCACGACAAAGGCCCCGCTCCGCACATCTTCCTCGACCCGGTCGGCCAGACCGCGCACATGCCACACAACAATCTCGTTGCGTTCATCCGACCCCAGCGGCGGCAAATCGCGGTGGGCGCTGGACCCGTATGGTCCGGCTAACAATGTTTCGGGATCGGCGCTCCACCACACATCGCGGCCGGGGGCCTGCAACGAATCGGCCAGGCCGCGCAGTTCGAAATCCAATGGCCCCTGCTCACACCCGGGGGTTTGTGCGCCCGCGCCACAGACATAGGGGATCAAGGCAACCTGTAACAACGCATCCGGCGGGGTGGTCATCGGCAGAACGACTCCAAGGGTTTAACAACGCCCCCAGACTACGCCATGATGCGCCGCACATTCAACCGGCTGAAAACAGCTTGGCACACATGTTTTTGGCCAAAGCCGGCCAGGTGCCCAGATCGGACCACACGGTTTCCAGCGCGGCCACGCGTACGCCGCCGATTCGCTCCATCACCGCCTTGTCAAAGGACACCGCCGGAGAATCGGCAAAATCGACAGACAGGGACAGGGCCCGGTCATGCCATTTTCCGTTTTCAACCGCGCGCCGCGCCACAATATTGATCACAGGCGCATGGGTTTGTGCGTGGTCCAGAATGGTTTTGGCCCGCGCCAGAAACAAACCGCTGTTCCACCACCAGCATCCCTGATCCAGATAGGTTTGTGCCAAGTCCCGGTCCGGTTTTTCGACAAAGGATCGCACCGCATGCGACCCCGGACGCGCATGCGCGCCAATATCCACCTGAATATAGCCATAGCCCGTTTCCGCACGCGTCGGGCGTAAACCAAACACGCCGACGATGTCATGGTCCAGATACGGCCATAAAGTCAGCGCCGCCCGGCCCACCGCGGTTGGGTCCGCCATAAAATGATCGGAGGGCATGACCAGCATGACGGCATCATCCCCGGCATCGCGCTGAACATGATGGGCCGCCGCAATAATCGCCGGGGCCGTATTGCGGCCACAGGGTTCCAGCAGGAGCGTTGATGGCGCATCCCCCACATTCCGCCGGACCATGTCCGCATGCTGTCCATTGCACACGATGACGGGGGGCTTCATACCACGGGCGCGATCCAATGTTTGTTGCAACAAGGATTGCCCGGACATATCGCGCAAAAACGGCTTGGGTCGGCGCGGTGTCGATAACGGCCACAAACGCCGCCCGACACCCCCGCATAAAATAACCGGAATAATATTGTGCAACATGGATCAGGCCGCCCGTTGATCGCGGGTGCGGGTAAACCAACCCCACGCCGCAGCCAACCCGTCATCCAGATCGGTTTGCGGGACCCAGCCCAGCGCGCGCATGCGCGATGAATCCATGATTTTACGCGGCGTGCCATCGGGTTTGGATGTATCCCATGCAATACGCCCCGTATAACCCGTAACGTGCGCAATTTTCACGGCCAGATCGGCAATGGATATGTCTGTCCCCGCGCCGATATTCACCGGGCTTTCACCGCTATAATGCCCCAGCAGAGTCACCAGCGCATCGGCCAGATCATCAACATACAAAAATTCACGCAAAGGGCGGCCCGTTCCCCACAAGGACACAGACGCATCCCCCGCACGACGCGCATGATCAAACCGCATCATCAGCGCCGGAATAACATGGGATTGCTCCAGATCGAACCGGTCGCCGGGCCCATATAGATTGCACGGCATGGCCGCGATAAAATCATGCCCGCCCTGACGACGATAGGCCTGACACAATTTTAACCCGGCAATCTTGGCAATCGCGTACCATTCATTGCTGGGTTCCAGCGCCCCGGTCAGCAACGCATCCTCGGTAATCGGCTGCGCGCAATCACGCGGATAGATACAGGATGAACCGAGAAACAGCAGCTTGCCCACATTCTGGGCCGCCGCCGCGTGAATAACATTGGTGGCAATGGCCAGATTGTCATAGAGGAAATCCGCCGGGCGCGCCGCATTCGCGCCAATCCCGCCCACCATCGCCGCCGCCAGAATAATGGCGTCGGGTTTGTTGTGTGCGATCCAGCGTTCGGTTTCATCCTGCCGCCGCAGATCGAGCGTATCGCGCGGCGCGATCAGAATTTCACAATCCGGGTAATAATCCCGCAAATGACGCACCAGTGCCGCGCCCACCAACCCACGGTGCCCGGCAACCCAGATCCGGCGATACGGCAGATTACGCAATGCGGGCATCATTATCATTTGCCCAGTCATCGTCACGGCGCGATTCCGGAACATTGTCCATCGCGGCGGCAACCATATCGCGCACCAGCGTCTGGAAATCCGTTTCCGGCACCCACCCCAGAGCATTCCGTGCCTTGGCCGCATCGGCGATCAAATTATTCACCTCTGTCGGGCGGAACAAGGATGGATCGATGCTGACCAGCAACCGCCCGGTGCGGGCACAGCGCGCGGTTTCACCCACGCCAATGCCCGCCCATGTCAGGACAAAACCCACCGATTCAAACGCCGCATTGACAAAATCGCGCACGCTGTAGGACTGCCCGGTGCCCAGAACGTAATCGTCCGGCGTATCCCGTTGCAACATCATCCACATGCCACGCACATAATCACGCGCATCGCCCCAATCGCGGCGGGAATTCAAATTGCCCAGAACCAGTGCCGGGGCATCACGGTCGCAGGCCAGCGCCGCAACACCGCGCGCAATTTTCTGCGTTACAAATTCCTGGCCACGCAATGCGCTTTCATGGTTGAACAGGATGCCATTACACGCAAACATGCCATACGCATCGCGGTAATTGCGCACCAGCCAATAGGCGTAGAGTTTCGCGGCGGCATAGGGGCTGCACGGCGCAAAGGGCGTATCCTCGCTTTGCGGGGCCGGGGCATTGCCGAACATTTCGGAACTGGATGCCTGATAAAATTTAATCTCATGCTCGCGCCCCAGCAGACGAATGGCCTCGAGCAGGCGCAGCGGGCCCAGCGCGTTGATCTGGGCCGTGGCTTCGGGCACTTTGAAACTTGCATGCACATGGCTTTGCGCGGCCAGATTATAAATTTCATCGGGCGCACAATCGCGGATCAGGCGGGCCAGCGACCCGCCATCATTCAAATCGCCGATATGCAGGTGAAAGCGTGGATGATCCAGAATATCGCGCAGGCGTTGCGTATCATCGGTCGCGGAATAAAGGCGCACGCCATGCACCACATACCCGCGCCCCAGCAAAAATTCCGCCAGATGCGCACCGTCTTGTCCGGTAATCCCTGTGATCAGGGCTGATGGGCTTGCTTGCATGGCTGAAATCCGGCCCGCCCCCGCAATCCTGCGGCATCGGCCTCCCCTTAAAATCAAACAAAAATACACACGCGAATGTATGCAGATATGCCCGAAGAGGGCCAAAATGGCGAGATTTTTCTGAAACTCCCAGGCAAAAGGACCAAAGATTTCAAAAATCCCGGAAATTATGCAAAAACGGGCCGCGATACGGCCCGTTTTATCCAAAAACTGGATTTTCTAAAGCCTAGCGGCCCAAACCTGGCTGGCGATTCGTCAGCGATGGGGCCGATGGGCCCGCATTCGGTGTCGGCGCCGCCCCGGCCAGATGCAACGCACCGCCCGCACCCATGGACAGACCGCCATGCGCCAGACCAAATTGCGCGCTCAAACCCCGTCCCGCGGACGGATCAACGGACACATCCAGCCCCGCATTAACCATCGCGCCCAGCATACCCATGGATGGCGCACCGCCATCGGAACTGATCGCCGTGAACTTGCCCAGATCGTTCAGAGAATCCCCAGTTTGTGCTTCGAAACTCATGCGGCTCTCCGTAATTCGATATAGGCGACGTTGGTGATGGTTTTGGGAAAACTTTCGGCATTGGGCGGATATTCAACCACACCCACTTGCGTGTAATTCATCAATCGACGAAAAATTTCTGCGCCCTGAATCGGCATTTCGGCAATGTCATCATATCCGGCACGGAAGCGTATATCGCGGTCACTGACCGACAGGGTATAGGTTTCGGCGTGGGGCAATCGTGCGGGAATGACAACCACGATGGTATCGCCCTCCCCCAACAAGAAATCGCATTTCTGGAACATTACACACCCCGCCTTCTGTTACTTTCAACACCCGTTGCGGTTTTATACCGCAGGGGACTTTTCGCCCCATTGGCCTTCATTGTGCCGGGGTCGCGTTAAAAAAGGCTGAAGATATGAAAAGACCTTATTCCGCAGCGTCCGGAACGTTCGGGGTCGGGTGGGCCGCAACTTTCGGCGGGTAACGATGCACGAACGGCCAGACCAGTTGTTGGACAAATCCGTCGGGCATTTTTTCCTTGATGCCGATATTCACCGGCGGGCGGCGATCTTCGTTAAACCATGTGCCAAAGACCCAGTCCCAGAGCATGATATTCTCACCGAAATTTTTGTCCCCTTCGCGCAGATCCTTGCTGTGGTGCCAACGGTGCAGTTCCGGCGTGTTGAACAGGCAGGACAGAAACCCAAAGCGCATTTCAACATTGCAGTGGGTCAAAATACCGCAATAGGCCGTGATGGCCGACACCCACGACATCACCTCCAACGGTGCGCCCAGCAGCGTGAGAATGCCCAGGCCCAGAACGACGCTTTTGAATGAATCGATAAAATGGAACCGCCCGGTGTTGACGATCCACAGGCGCGTGACGCTGTGATGCACGGCATGGAAACGCCACATCGGGCGCCATTTATGGGCAATATGATGGCCCCAATACAGGCCAAATTCCGCCGCCACGATTCCCATGAAAATCTGAATCCACATCGGCCAGTCCCGCGGCCAGATTCCGTGGCCCGGTTCCGCAATCGGCGTGATGTAATTGGTAATGCCAATAACCGATGCAAAGACGATGCAGGTTTGCACCGTTCCCTTGGTCACCAGCGTGTGGGCAATGTTGGCGAAGGTTTGGCCATCATTTTCATTCCATTCGCGTTCGTGCGGCATCACCCGTTCCAGAACCAGCAAAATGGCCGCCATGATAAAATACGCGATGGTGAACACCAACGCCGGGCGATCAATGGAAAAACCATATGCGGTCGCCGCGATGCAAGACACCATCAAAAACGGCCACGTCACCCAGGACAGAAAGATACGCAGATTCGCGGGAATGGTTTGCATGGTTCGCCCCAACCGTTTTGAACAGCCGTAAATATCGCGAACCAAATTACCGCACGGGCGGCATCAGGGAAAGGGGGATTAGTGTGCGGCCGTATGATTTGCAACCAGAAGAACAATCAGGTTGAACATAAACAGCGCCGTTGCCACACCCAGAATACGGGCATTGCGGATTTTTTTCGTATCGCACGGGGGATGGTCACATCCGGTGTCATGGCAATCAAGCCGGGTGCTGGCCCATTGCGCGATCCAGCCCAGCGCCAGCATCACACCTGAGAAAATCACAAGTCCGGTTTCGTAGCCATGCACGACGTGGTGAACATGGTCCAACGCCGGCAATACACCCGAGAGCAACCCCAGCCCGACAATCACGGACAGGAAGCTGACCACCAGCGGCAGGCCACAGCAGAAAATGTGCCCAACGAAGGTGAACAAGACGACCCAGTGTACGAAGCGGTGGAACAGATCCATTACAAAAAACCCTTTGAAATCAGGCCCGCACCATAGCTATTTTCGATAAAAAAGTGAAACTTTTTATCGCGTCCAGTCCATGTCAGGGGCATACCGGGTAATATATTGATTTCATTTGGATTAAATCAAGGGAACCCTATCCCCTTTCACTTAACTGTACTTCGCAATCGCCTCGGCCACGACGCGTTTCAGCTCGTCCGCCAGCGGGTGTTTCATGCCCTTGAGGTTTTCGCGGTACGCCACCTGCATCACATCGACATGCGCCTGAACGATGGTGGCCTGTTCCGGCTGGCTCAAATCCGTGTCCAGAATATAATCGCGCAACGATGTGCCGAAATAGGACATCAGTTCATACCCGAATGTTCCGGCCAGATCCTTGATCTTGTTCGCCGTGTTGGACATCAGGGCGGCATGATCGGCGCGCGCGCCGGAATCCATCTGTTTCGTTTCACCCCACAAACGATCCAGTTCCTCCAACGATTTTTTAATTTCGTTGGGATACATGTCGGACATTTTCTGAATGACGATATTGGCGCGGTTGACCGCCGTGGCATCAAACCGCCCCGGCCCGCCCTTGGGATCGCCGCCCGCTTTGACTTTCAGCTTGTTGGCACGTTTGTAAATTTCAATTTTGGACGTATCGTCGCTCATGATGCACTCTGTATCGATTCAACATGGGTTACCATTTTTTCCGCGGTCAGAATGCGGCGGCATTTGCCGCGGATGTCCTTGATCCGCCGTCTGCGGTCCGGCCCGAAATAGCTGGGCGCCTTCACAAACGGGCGTGGATGATCAATGATCCCCAGCAAACGGTTGGCCAGTTTTTCACCCGACAACGGCTTGACCAATATTTCATTGGCCCCCATATCGCGAGCGGCGAAAATCGTTTCTTCGCTGGTGAAGGCCGAGACCAGAATAACCGGCATGAATTTGATTTGTTCGTTTTTATGGTCGCGCATCCATGTAATCAGATCGCGCCCAGACCCACCCGGCATCATCCAGTCGGTCAGCACCATATCAATCGGCCGAATGGCCCCACCGGCGACGCACGACATATTCAACATGGTCTGGGCTTCGCGTGCGTTGGCGCAAACCATGATATGCCCAACGCCAAAGGCCTTGAGCATCGAGCTGATCAACCCCTGCATAAAATCGTAATCCTCAACAACAAGAACGGAAAAGTCCCTGAGTGTATAGGTCGCCGCGCGGCCGGGCTGTAAATCCATGTTCTGCATCACTGAAAAAATAAAAAATTACCTAGAATTTCAACCATGGTAACGCAGAGATTCAAAATTGCAATCATCTGTTTTGCAAATTGCAACGCACCCCAACGCTATCACCCCGGTCCTTTATATCGGGTTAATCCTGCTGCTCTGCGGCAGGCTCAGTCCCGCCCGCGGCTGGGGAAATCAGTTGCAGGTCAATGCCGCCGGGGAACAGATCATCGCCCTCAACCGTAACGGTTTGCGTCGGCACATCGACCCCATAGGCCGGATCGGCGCGCACCGTATACGTTCCGGGCGGCACGAATTCAAAAGTGTAGTATCCATCATAGGCGCTGTCCGTCGTCATCACCACGGCCCCCGCCTTGTCCACCAGCTCCAGCCGCATGCCCTGCACCGGCGTGCCATCAACCCGCGCGACCATGCCATCAATCGCCCCCGTGACCACCACAGGGAAATCAAACGATGGCACCACGCCGGGGCGCAGGAAAACGCTGAACCCCTCGCTACCTGAGCGGTAATACGGGTCTTCCAGACTGCCATCATCCAGCATCACGTTGCTGGGTCGATAGGCGGTCCCGTAATTGATCGTCTGCCCCTGTTCATCCGTTGCATTGGCGCCGCTATAACTGCCCACCATCACTTGGGCATTGCCCAGCGGTGTTTCCCCTTCATCAAATACGCCATCGCCATCCTGATCCAGAAACACGCGTCCGCGCACCGGGGCGACAGACGATTGGCGTTCCGATGTCATCGTATAATTGCCATCCGGCCCCAACGGCGCCAAAGCGGTTGAGGCCCGCAGCAGAACGCTGAATCCATCATCCTGTTGCCAGTTGCTTTCCACGCTGCCCAGGAATTTTTCAAAATCATACCCCACCTGCACCCCGACAGAGGATTGCGATTCCACAAAGTTATGATTGACGTTCAGGGCCGTAAAGAACCCTTCCGGTTCGCTATAGCGCAATTCATTTTGCACGCTGGTGACATCCCAGTCCGGGAAAATATCGTAATCCAGTTGTGAACGCAGCAACCAGCGTTGCTGGCGCACGTTGAGGCTCGCCTGCCCTGTGGATGTCGAATGGCTGCCATCATTGAGCGACGTCGTGGTCGCATTCCCCAAACGAATGCCCGCAAAGGACAGGCTTTGCCGCGTGCGATATGATGTGCGCGTGTCGCCGATTTCGTTTTCTTCTTCCTGTGCATTGAACCCCAGCGTCAAAAGACCGAATGGCAATTTGAAATTTTTCGACAAATCCCCCTCATGGTCGCGTTTCAACGCTCCGTCACCAAACCCCGCATCGGGGCTTTCAAAATCGTTATATAACGCGGTGCGCAGGGCCACATTGACCCCCTTCCATTCCGTGTTATAGCGCAAATCAATCGCCTGCCCGCCATCCGTCTGCTTATAGGCTTCGGCTTGGAACAAACCGAGCGATGTAGACAAGGCGGCACCGCCCGTGACGTAATTCAGCGTATCATCATCGCGCGTCGGGGTTTGCGATGTCGTGGCAAAAACGGTCAGCCCGCGGGTCAAGCCATAGGAGACACGACCGTTATAGGCAATCCCCTCCGGGTTATCGACGTTATCGTCGCTGAGGCGGATTAAATCTTCGTTCGCGTCCACGGCGGACAGGCTGTATTGAAACTGGCCCGGCTCGGCCATGCCCGATCCGAATGAATAATTTTCGATCCGTTCACGGATTTGCCCCTGCGGTCCGTAAAACACCAGACGAATACGGTTATTGCCGAAATTCAATGGCACATCTTCGAACCGGTATTCACCGCGCGCATCGACAATTTGGAAATCCAGCAATTCGCCGTTCCGGTACAATTCGACTTCCCACCCCGGCGTACCGATACCCTCCACCGTTGTGATGTCGTATTCGCCATCGCGGGCGCGGTCCGTTGATGTTACATACACACCACGGCCCGACGTTCCGTTTTCAATCAACGTGGAATGCCGCGCCCGTGTATCCCCCCATTCGACATGGCGAATGCCGGCAAACAATGAATCTTCACCCTGTGCTTCACGAGAGAAACGCAGGCGGATATTATCCGGCTCTTCAAGATCACCGTTTTTATAGCCGAGCGTCGTTGTGTAATCGGCCTGGAAATATCCGAGATCGTTTACACCCGTCAGGCGCAGCGTTCCGGTCGTATCATCCTCATCGCTGTCATAACCCCATTCCGTATCCAAATCGATGAAGGGCAGGCTGAACGCGCGATAGGGCGTCGGCACGAATGGCAGGTCGGATCGTTTCGCCGCCAGTCGCGTTTTGCGCATTTCAAGCTGCATTTCACGATGATCCTGACGCTCCATCTTCTGCATAAAGGGAAGTTTTTGATCCGATGAAACCTCAACCGCCAGCATGGAAATATTGATCCCCAGTTCAACCGGCCATATTTTATTGAGCACGCCAATTTCAACATACATATCCGTGGCATCAACCGCATCGCCGGACAACACATCCAGATCACCGAGCGTTTCGCGTTTTCCGGCCACCTCAAATATTTTACGTTCGGTATCAATGCTGAACGTATGACCTTCCTCCAACGCCCAACCGGACACGACACCACGCCCCAGATCGGATTCAATTCCGAAATCAAAAAGGTTGGCCAAGGTCACAATCGGCAAATAAAATCGAACATCATTTTGATAGGCGACAATACCCGACGACAAAACGTAAGGCGGAACAGTGACGGAGAAGATCAGCTCCTCCGGTCCATCGATATAATAATCATCGTCCTGTGCCCGTGCGCCGTTCGCCATGATGACGGCGCAAAAAATTATCGCGACCCCAAGGCACAGGGCACGAAGAATGGAATACAATTGTGATCGTTTTGACCCAGACAAAATTTCGTAGTTCAGAAAATTCAAGATGTGATAAAAACCCGCCGGACCGGCGGCCAGAAACATCCCCCGATACGCCGGGGATTACCCGTGATTCTATCATGACTTTCAATGGGTTCACAAAGCACGCAACCCGTTTTGCACGAGTTGTGGACAACAAAAAACCCGCCATCATCCGGCGGGTTTTTGTTTGGTAATAAACGCTTTAGGGAATGGCCACTTGTGTCTGGGCGATGACGCCGCCTTTGTACTGCGCATCCGCAGTTTCGGCACGATAAATGACATCCATGGCTGAACAGCCACCGAACCCATCCTTCGGCACGGGCACATTCAACCGCACGGTCCGTTTGGCAATTTCGGTATACACCGCAATGCCGCGCACCTGATGCAGAACTTTGCCGTTGCAGGTAAATTCAACATCGCCATACAGGCTGCGATTTCCTTCGCGGTTAATGTCCATGCTCACGGCAATCCGCTCGCCCTTGCGCTCGGCTTTGGCGTTGGCGATGGTTGCGGTGACGTTCATGGGACCAACCCGCACGAACACAGGCAACGTTACGCCGGCCAGCATTTTAATCTGCACGCTGGGGCCGCTGGCGGCATTATCCTGCGGTGCGGGATCGAATTTTGCGGATTCAGCTTCGGGCCGGATCCAGAAATGGGACCGATATTCCCCGTCCGCCACATCTTTCGGCTTGTTCAACATCAGGCGGACCTGTTGCGAACCGCCGGCGGGTATGGTGACGCGGCGCGGCGAGAACCGCACCATGCTATCAGCGCTTTTCAAGGCCGGGTCCTGTACACCGTCTTCCAATGTTTCCAGACCATCGCCTTGCGTCATCCGCATGGTTTTGAAACCGAGGCGGTAAACCTGTTCTTCCGCCGTGTTGTTGATGATGGTCAAATCCGCCGTGCGTTGCGACCCTTCGAACATCACGCGTTTCATGGTCAGGCGGATGGCCTGCGCGTCATTCGCGGCCAGCGTTAAAACCAACGCCGCCGCCGTAACACACAAACCACGCACAAGGGGGCTGTGACGGGATGACGCTTTGGTCTTTTTATTCATCAACATGGTGTGTCCGTTATGATCGCGAAAAAATGTGAAATGGGTTTATAATCATGCCATTGTGCCCCACTTCATCCGGCAATTCAATGACGGCCACAGTGGCGCGATATGACAACACGCAATAAAACAGCGCTTTATTGATAGTTGGCATAGATCGTATTGGCCCCGGTATAGGTGCCCGTCGGCTGCCCCGTGCGCGATGTCAGCGTGGCCCCGATATTCAGAAACGCCGAACTGCCCGCACCGCCCGGTGTAATGGTGACGCGGGGCCCGGCCTGATCGGTCATAAAATTGAATTTGCTGACCGTCATAAAATCAACGCCGTTGCCGATTTGCATCGTATCGGCGGCCAGAGACACATTCACCGGAAATGGCGCGCCGCTGATGCGGATACGCCCGGCCTTCGGCGTTCCACCCGCCAGCGCCAGCCCGCCACGACCATCCAGACTGAGCCGGCTGGTCGATGGATCCAGACGCACAGCCCCGACAACATCGGGGTTGGTGATGGCAACGGTGCCAAAATTCAGCGATGTATTGATGGTGACTTCAATGGATTTAACGACATTCACCAGAATGGGCAATGTCACCGTGGCCGCCATCGCCCGCACAACACCCAGCGCGCCAACAGACATCAACGCCCCCGCCGAAACCAGCGCGGCCCCGGAACGCAGTGTTTTTTTCCATGGAGTGTGGCGTCGTGCCATAGATAGCGATCGCCTTTTCGTTTTACTGTTCTTATTTTTCGAGAGGATCAGCCGGAGATTTTTCAACCCCCGGCTTTCATGATCCAAGAACCCGCATTAGACCGCAAGAGAGGCGGTCTTATTACTGATAGTCAGCCGTAATATCCACGGTACCGAGATATTGACCAGCACTTTCGGTCCCGGCGACAACCAGATCAGCACCAATGGTGATGGCCACAGCAGCGCCCGTTCCCGTTGTCGGATATGGACCCACACCTGGCGCACCGACCGGATCGTCAAAGGTGAAGTTGTTGACGTTCAGCGTGTCCGTTCCATTGGTAATGGTTCCCGGCGTTCCGGTGATTTCCATGACAACGGTGTTGTCACCCGTCACATCACAGCTGCCGGACTGGTACGAACCGCCCGGAATAGTCAAGTCCACGTTCGTCTCTGAGCGACCACCCGCCGTATCAATTGTTACCGTTCCGGCTTCACCAAGTGCCAGATAGCCAAAGCTCAATTCATCCGTGCAGGTGATGGTCACGGCGTTCAAAATCCGCGCTTCCACATCCAATGCGTCGGTTGCCGCGTCGGCCTTCTGCATCACAATACCGGAGCCGATCACAGCGACCGCAGCGCCCAGCATCAGAATCTTCATCATTTTCATGGCATGGTTCCTTTTAATCATTCTTTTTGTTGTCATTCGCCACGGATCATCACAACCATGCGAATGCGGGTTCAATCAATAATAAGAAAATGTACGCAGAGAATTTTTCACAGACACTGCTGGCGAGAAGAATGAGCGCACACACGCCGCACTGATTCTCCGATTCGATACACAGCAGTGTGCCCGATTCACCTGAAGAGTCATTTAAGTGAAATTTCATAATACCAATGTTTTTTTCGATTGCTACACACGCATCCTCTGGCCCGCTCCATTCGTTGCGTGATAGAGGTGGAGAGGCCCAAAACAACAAAACAAATTTTTGCATTATGTAATTTAAACCCATGACCGCGCCACGCACTGTCACCATCAACGAAGCCTTTGATATCGGGGTCCAGCATTTGCAGGCGGGCAATCTGATGGTGGCCGACCGCACCTTCCGCGACATTCTGACAAATATGCCGGACTACTACCCGGCCCGCCACATGCTGGGCCTGACCTGTTATCACCGCGGGCAGTTACAGGACGCGGTCCACAGCCTGCGCGAAGCCGCCACGCAAGCCCCGGATGATTGCGAAATCGCCAACCACCACGGCATCATGCTGTCGGAATCGGGCGCGTATGATGCGGCGCTGGCGGAATATGACCGGTCCATCGCCATCAACCCCGATTACCCCGATGTCCACAGCAACCGTGCCAACACGCTGTGGATTTTAAAACGTTATGCGGATGCCGAAAATGCAGCCCGCCGCGCCATCGCCCTGCGCCCCGATTTTGCCGACGCCTATCTCAATCTGGGCAACGCGCTGGTGGAACAGAGCCGCGCCGAAGAGGCTATTGCGGCGTGGCACCAAGCGCTGACCTTCAATCCGACGTTCTCGAACGCGTGGAGCAATATTGGCAACGCCCACCGCGATCTGGGGCGATTACATGACGCCGAAGAATCCTGCCGCAAAGCCATTGCTCTGGATGAAAACAATGCACAAGGCTGGTGCAATCTGGGCAATGCTGTGCGCGATCTGGGCCGCAGCGTCGAGGCCGAGGATTATTACCGCCGCGCCACCGCCATTAAACCCGATTACGCCGTGGCCCACCACAATCTGGCCATCGCGCTGATCGATCAGATGAAGCTGGCCGATGCGGCGGTCTCCGCAAAATACGCCGTGACCTTCGACCCCGCTTACGTCGAAGCGTGGAGCAGCATGAGCCTGGCCCTGCGCGAACTGGGCCGCCTGCGCGAAGCCGAGGATGCCGCGCGCCGCGCCGTGTCACTCAAACCCGATTCCGCCGAAGCACAGGTGGATTTCGGCGATGTCATGTTGATGGCGGAACGGTTTGACGAGGCGGAACTGGCGCTGAACGAAGCGTTGCGGTTGAAACCCGATTCAACGCGGGTTTATATGAAACTGGCCGCGGCCCAGGAACGCGCCGGGCGTATTGATGATGCGTTATCATCTATCGACCGCGCCATTGACCTCAGCCCCGAAATGCCGGACCCGTATTACCGCAAGGCCGGGATTTTATTTATCAAAAACGATCTGGATTCCGTGCGGGACAATGTTGATCGCGCGCTCGCCCTCAAACCCGATTTCGCCCATGGCATTGCGATGCAGGCGGAAATTGCTTTGTCATTGGGCAACGAAGCGGACGCGCTCGACCATATCCGCCGCGCCATTACCATGGCACCGGATATTCCGGGGCCGTATCTGACATTGGTCAAATTGAAAAAATTTGAATCCGCCGATGATGCCGATCTGGCCGCCATGCACGCACTGGAACCACGCATCAAACAATTCGGCCAACAACAGGAAATCAGCCTGTATTTCGCCCTGTATAAAGCCTACGAAGATTTGAAGGATTACGACCGCGCCTTTGATTATCTGCGGCGCGGCAACGACACCAAACGCAAAACCATTTTCTTTGATATTGATGATGCGTGCAAACAACTGGACGACATTGCCCGGTTTGCATCACCCGCGATTGCCAAAAACCTTGGCTATGACAGCGATATTCCCGTCTTTATCGTCGGCATGCCGCGGTCGGGCACGACCCTGACCGAACAAATTTTATCATCGCACCCGGATGTTTACGGTGCCGGAGAATTGCATGACTTCACCGTGTGCGAACAACTCTTCGGCGGGCGTGTCACACCGGACAATGCCGCCGATATTGGCCACACCTATATCGAACGCATTCGCAAACTGGACAAAACCGGGAACGCCAAACGCATCACCGACAAAATGCCTGGCAATTTTTCACGCATCGGCATGATTGCCGCCGCCCTGCCCCATGCTAAAATTATCCATTGCCGCCGCGACCCCGTCGATACGGGATTGTCCTGTTACAAACAGCTTTTCGCGCGCGGGCAATATTGGAGTTACGATCTGGACGAGCTGGGTCAATATTATCAGGCTTACACACGCATGATGCAGCATTGGCGCGATACCATCCCCGATGCGTTTATCGAGATTGATTACGAAGACACGGTCAATGATCTGGAATCACAGGCGCGCAAGCTGATCGATTATATCGGCCTGCCTTGGAATGACGCATGTCTGAAACCGCATGAACATAAACGCGCCGTCATTACCGCCAGCAAGGCGCAGGTGATTAAGCCCGTTTACAAAACCGCCGTGCAAAGCTGGCGCAAATATGAATCGCACATTCAACCCCTGATCAACCGCGTGTCTTAAAAATGAAAAGCGTACTGGCCCAGTCGTGGCCCCTCTTCCTTGGTTTTGCATTACTCATGATTGGCAACGGGCTACAGGGTACGCTGCTGGGCCTGCGCGCAACGATTGAAAATTATGACACGACGGTCATCGGCCTGATCATGTCGTGTTATTTTGGCGGATATTTGCTGGGGTCGCTGACCACGCCGAAATTGCTGGCCCGGGTTGGGCATATCCGCGTTTTTGCCGCGCTGGCCGCCATGGCCGCCATCTGCATTCTGTTGCACGGGCTGTTTGTCCATCCACTCGCCTGGGCCATCATACGCATTTTCAGCGGACTGAGCTTTGCGGGCCTGTACGTTGTTGTTGAAAGCTGGCTGAACGATCTGGCGCAGGCGGGCAACCGTGGGCGGATCCTGAGCATTTATATGATGCTGTCGCATGGTGGCTTGGCCGCCGGACAATTGCTGTTGCCCGTGGCCGACCCGGCCCAGATGGAATTGTTCGTGATTATCGCGATCCTGATTTCACTGGCGTTGTTGCCGATTGCCTTGATCCCGCGATCGGCCCCCAGCTTTGCCGCGCCCGCGCGTCTGGGCTTGCGAGAATTATTCCACGCCTCACCGTTGGGGGTTGTTGCCACGGCCTGCGCCGGGGTTTTGGGCGCTGTGGCCCTTGGAATTGGCCCCGTTTACGCGGCGCAGACAGGGTTACAATCGCACCAGATTGGATTGTTTATCGCCAGCATCATTCTGGGCGGGATGATTTCGCAATTGCCCATGGGATGGTTGTCCGATCGGTTCGACCACCGGAAAATGATTTTGGTGACATCGTGCGTCGGCGCATTGATGGCCGCCCTGTGCGCGCTTGGCAGCCCGGCGCAATTTCCGGGTATCCTCGCCGTTATTCTCTATGGCGGGATGGCGATGCCGCTTTATGGGTTGGCCATCACCCACACCAACGACCATTTGCGTCCCGATCAATTTGTATCGGCCAGCGCCAGCATGCTGATCTATAACGGCATCGGCGCTTGCCTCGGCCCCACGGTGGCCGCCGCGTTGATGGATATGTTCGGGCCGCACGCCTTCTTCGCCTTCATCGCCGTGACCTTTGCGGCGCTGGCCGTCTTTGTCCTGCACCGGATGCGGATGCGCGCGCCCGTGCCGCTGGATGAACAGCAAAAACTGGTCCCCATGCCACGGCAGGCCACCATCCTGACCGGGTTGTTGTTCCCACGCCGGAAGCCGGGGGCCGAGGACGAATAATTGCTGAATAATTATGGCAAAATCAAGCCTTGCCTTGCCCTGAACCGCGCTTTCCCGTAAGACGATGGCGGCATGAAACTGATTTACGTTGTGACCGAAGACTGGTTTTTTTACATCCACCGCCTGCCCACCATGCGGGCGGCGGTGCGGGCCGGTTTTGACGTTGCGCTGATCACCCATGTGGACCAGCACCGCGCCCGGATCGAAGCCGAAGGCGTTCGCGTCATCCCCTTTCCGTTCAGCCGCAAAAGCAAAAACCCGTTTACCGCGATCGGCAATGTTTTCGCGCTGGCGAATATTTATCGCCGCGAACGTCCGGACATTGTTCACCACATCGCCCTGAAACCCATCTTGTTCGGATCACTGGCCGCATGGCTGGCCCGGGTGCCGCGTATTGTGAATGGCTATGTCGGGCTGGGCACGTTGTTTTACAGCGATATTCCCCTGACCCGTATTTTGCGCCCATTGATCTTCCCGTTGCTGCGCGCCGTTGTGAAAAGCGACACGGTCTGGACCTTGTTTGAAAACAGTGATGATGCGGGCCGCATGATCCGCGACCGCATGGCCGTACAGGCCCGCACCACCATCGTTCCCGGATCGGGCGTGAATATTGACCGGTATCAAACCGCGCCCATGCCGCCCACGCCGCTCTTCATCTGCATGTTTGCGGGCCGCATGATTGCGATGAAGGGGTTGCAAACCATCCATGATGCGTTTGCGATTTTAAAGGATACCGCGCCGCATATTAAACTCTGGCTCTGCGGTACGCCGGACCCGGGCAATCCGGAATCATGGGATGAACAACGCCTGACCGACTGGGCCGCATCCAACACGAATGTGATGTATCGCGGATACCAAACCGATATGGCCGCCCTGTGGCCGCAGGCACATCTAGCCCTGCAACCGACCATCGGCGGCGAAGGTTTGCCTGTATCGTTGCTGGAGGCCGGAGCCTGCGCCCGCCCGATGATCGCCACCAACGTGCCCGGATGCCGCGAAGTGGCGAAGGATGGCGTGAATGCCATTCTGATCCCCGAGCAAGATCCACAGGCCTTGGCGGATGCCATTCAATCGTTTGCCAGTGATGGCGAAAAAACCACCCGCATGGGGTTGGCCAGCCGCGCGTTGATTGCCGAAAAATTTTCATCCACTCATGTGACGCAAGCCATGTATGATGTGTACCACTCTCTGATCGGGACACGGACATGAGCAAAACCATCCTCGTCACCGGCGGTGCCGGATATATCGGATCGCATGTGTGCTGGCGTTTGCATGACGCCGGATACACGCCCGTTGTTCTGGACAATTTGTCCACCGGGCACGCCTGGGCCGTGCGGTGGGGTGATTTGGTGCAGGGCGATATTGGCGATGCCGATTTGATCCGCAAAATCTGCGCCGATTATAACCCCAGCGCGGTTATGCATTTCGCCGCCCTGACCGATGTGGCGCAATCGATGCGCGAACCGGACCGTTTTTTTGACAACAACACCGCCCGGGCCAAAATCCTGTTCGACACGGCGGCCGATTGTGGCATCAACCATTTCGTATTTTCCAGCACCGCCGCCGTTTACGGCGTGCCCCATGCCGATGGCTATGTGAACGAAGACACGCCATTACAGCCCGCCAACCCCTATGGCGAAAGCAAAATCCGTGCGGAAAATGCCTTGCGCGCGCTGGATTCACGGGGTGTGCGCTCAGTGGTCTTACGCTACTTCAACGTGGCGGGCGCGGCGCCGGAGGCGGTTGGCATTGGTGAGGCACATTGGCCGGAAACCAACCTGTTGCCCCGTGTGATTTTATCTGGTCTGGGCTACGAGGGGCCGCTGTCGCTGTTCGGGAATGATTACGACACGCCGGACGGCACGGCGTTGCGCGATTTTATCCATGTCTGCGATCTGGCCGATGCGCATATCGCTGCCCTGCACCACATGCAAAATGGTGGGGCTAGTGACATCGTCAATCTGGGCACCGGGCATGGATATTCGGTGAAACAGATTATTGATGCGGTTGAAACACACCTGAACAAAACCATCGATGTGCGTATCGCGCCACGCCGCGCCGGCGATGTGCCCGTGATGCTGACCCAAACGGACAAAGCCCAGCGCATTTTGGAATGGAAAGCCGGATCCAGCCTGAATGACATTATTTCCAGCGCGATCATATGGCACAAAAGCACGTTTTACGGCGATCTGGTCCCCAGCCTGCAAAGCCGCGCGGCGGAATAAGAAAACCCCGGTTCACACCGGGGTTTTTAAAAATCATATTGTCCGCAGCGATTAGAACGCCGGCTTCAGGCTCGGGAACATCTTGTCGCAATTTTCGATGATCGCCTGAATATTCTTCACGCCGCCCTTCGTTTCAATTGCGCAATCCACGGTGCCCGTGCCATTGGCCGCCATCGAGAACGTGCAGGACTGGCTCAGTACTTTTTCATTTCCGGCATCGATATCAATGACCATGTTGCCACGGGCATCGGCGGAAATATCCAGCACCATGTCGCTGCTGCCTTCAACCACTTGTCCGGTCCATGCGGATACGAATTCGCGCGCGGCGGCGGATTTGATTTCTTGCATCGCGGCCAGAGCGGCATCCTTGCCACCCTCAACACCATGCAAACCATGATATTGCAGGTAGGCTAGATCGACTTGCGCCTGCACGTTGCCAGCTTCAGCGGCACCTTTCAGCAATTCAACGCCCAGCGCCGGATCTTTCGGCAGGCCATCGGTGCCATTCAGGAAGAACGCCGCCAGATCTTTCACGCCCTGTGCATTTCCGGCTTGTGCCATTTTCAGGGATTGTTCCGCGCACGGCGTCAAATCATGTTCCGCCGCCATAATCACAGCGGCCTTGGCCACCGGATCAACGCAATCAACCTCAGCCGTTGCAACATCGGCCTGCGGGGCTTCCGGTGCAACTGCCTCAACAACATGGGCTGCGGCAACAGGCGCTTCCGCGACTGGTGTTTCGACGACTGGCGTATCAACGACCGGAGCCACGACATCCGCCGGAACCTCAACGCCCATGGCTGTCCATTGGGCGACAAATTCGCGGGCGGTTGCGGTATCAACGGTCATCATGGCTTTCAGGGCTTCGCCCGGGTTGGCAACGAAGCCAGCCTTGCCATGGAATTCCAGATAGGCCAAATCCTGAATGGCTTGTTCATTGCCAGCGGTGGCGGCTTGTTTCAGCAGATCAACAGCCATCGCCGTATCCACCGGAACACCTTCATACCCGCTCAGGAAGAACAGGCCCAGATCTTTGGTTGCCTGTGCCGAACCAGCTTGCGCCAGGCGCAGGGCTTCGTCCGCGCACGGGGTCAGATCGGTTTCTTGCGCCATGACCAATGCGGCCTTGGCCACCTGATCAACACAATCGGGTTCAACAGCAACAGGCACATCAACCGCCGGGACATCGGCAACAACCGGAACATCAACCACGGGCGCAACAGCACCAAAGCCCAGCATTTCTTTTGCGCCGTCACAGATTTTTTCGGCGGCCGCGCACAGGCTGTCACCAAACATCATGCCGATCGCGCCACCCAGACCCGCAAAGGCCGTGCGCATCGCAAACGTTTTCATCGAGAATTTGACCGATGCTTTATCTTCCGGGGCGGCCTGCATGCGTTGCCACAGATAAGACGCCGTGGTCGACAGCAAACCGATGGCCACCGCCGTCGTTGCCACCGCCACAACCGGACCACCCGCACCCGCCAGCGTCGCACCAACCATACATTTCACGGCGACGCTGAGCGCCATACCGGATGCCATGTGGAAGGCCGCGCTCAATGCGCCTTTGGCAAAGCCGCCTTTTTTCGGTTCTTGCGGGTTTTGGTCGTCGGATTGTTGGGTCAGCATATCGGTCATGGGATGATCCTTTATCTCTCTAATCGCCTTACTATTGTCTTGGTTTTTTATGGGCCCGGTTTTGATGGTCTTGGGGGCCTCTTTTTTAAAAGCTTTGCAGGTCTATACATAAGAGCGGCGAATTATGCAAACTTTTCGTGCGATGGCTGCCCTGCAAAAAGAGCATCCTTAAGGCGTGATTATTTTCTTGACATAAAGTTCAATTATGGAATATCAAGGGCGCGACTTTTAGTCCCGTAACCAATAGGCGGCCCATGCCGCGCAAATAGAAGGTGAAAATAAATGACATTCAAAACACTGAAACTGACCGCTGCTGCCCTGGCCCTGAGCGCCGCTTTCGCCGCGCCGGCTTCCGCAACCTACTACCCGGAATATCCGGAGCAGCCGTCCACACCGACGACCAACGTTGATGTGAACAACACCAACAAAAACTACAACACGAATACAAACGCGAATCACAACACGAATGTGAACAACAACGCGAACACAAACAATAACGCTAACGTGAACAATAACAGCGTTAAAAACAACGTTAGCAACAGCAACAACGTGAACGCTGGTGCCGTTTCCGGTTCCAATTCCAACGCAAATGCCACGGGCGGCAACGCCACGGCTAACGGTGGTCAGGGCGGCCAAGGTGGTGAGGGTGGTCAAGGTGGCCAATCCGCATCCAACGCCAATGCCGTCGGCGGCGACAACAACATCAGCTTCAAAAACGAAGTTGCTGCAGCCTCCGCAATTGCTCCGTCTTTGAGCACGGTGGCAACGTCCAAATGCGCGAACGTGAAGACGAAAGTCGGCGCGATCCAGATCATCGGCGGTGGTATCAGCCTGGGTTCCTCCGAAGCCAACAGCTCGGACAAAGACTGCCTGGCGCATGAAGAACGCAAAGCCTATATCGAAAGCGGCGACCCGATGCTGCGCGCAATCGCTGTTCAAGAACGCGCCCAGTCGGATGAAAAAGTAGCCCAAGCCGTTCAAGCCATCCGTGAAAACGTTCAACAGAAAGCCGTGAACGGCCAGAACGTCAGCGTTCGTTCCGAAAACTGGAACCAATTGCTGGGTATCGGCGTCAGCTTCGACAACTCCGCTGCACCGGCTCCGGTTCAGCAGGTTGTGGCCCAACCGGTTGTTCAGCAACAAGTTGGCTGCGGTGGCAAAGTGACCGTGAACGTAACCGAAAAAAGCAACGGTTCCACGACCACGAAACGCTATGTGAGCCCGTGCTCCCGCCCGTAATAAGCGGCCAATAAGCAAGAATTGTGCAGGAAAGCGCCCGGCCCCAAGCCGGGCGCTTTTTCGTGATATTTCAATAAATTAACAAATTTGTGGCGGTTTTTGTTGACGTGGCGATTTATGTTATGGTAATTATCTCCAGCCTTAAAAAACCAAAAAGGGTGTGAACCAATGACCGTGACCGTAACGACCGCAACCAACGACAATGCCCCTCTGCGCGCTGTGTTTGAAAACGCAAAACTGCGCCGCGCGGGCACGTTATCGGCACTGGGTCTGGCCGCTGTGTTTCTCAGTGGATGCGCAACGCCGGGATTGAACACCCAAACCTGCATGGGCACGGATTACAACGGCATCGGCTTCTACGGTGTCGGGCAAAGCAAGTGGGACCAGGATTGCGGCAGCGCCGAATTCGCCGAAACCCTACTGCGCAAGAAAAACGATCCCGTCGGCAACGCGCTTGGCTTCCTGCTCTATCTCGATCAATTGCCGGGCGCGCGCGCGCAACTGGAAGCCCGTATGGGCCAAAAAGGCGCCTTGCGTATTGAACCGGAAACCGTTGCCACCTTGCTGGCCTCACCGGATGTCAGCCGCTACACGGGCGTACAGCTCTACGCCAAAATGAATGAACAGGATCGCGCTACCGTCCATGGCCTGCTGCAAAGCCGTGGCATTGATCCGAAGGTCGCCCTGACCCTGAATGACGATGATCGCCGTGCCATGGTCGAAGCCCAAAAACAAGCCGCCGCGCTGGCCGAACAAGACGTCGCCAAAACCCAAAGCCCAGCCCCCGCCGCGCCGGAAAATGCACCGAAACAGCAATGCAAACCGGTGGTGACCAATGGCCGCCAAATCCGCTTTGTCTGCGGCGGTCAATAACGCCACTCAACGCCCGTCACACGGGCGTTTTACGACAATCATAATCCCCTTGCGTTCTAGGAGATTTTACCGCTATCTGATCAATATTATGAACCTCTAATCAGAAGTGGAAAAAATCGAGAATGGCAAACTGGCCGGTACACGGGACAATTAACGGGCCCGTGGTAATGATTGGATTTGGCTCTATCGGGCGTGGCATGATCCCGCTGCTTGAACGACATTTCAAATTTGACCGGGAACGGTTTGTTATTATCGATCCAGAAGATATTTACCGCCCCGTGGTTGAGGGGCTGGGGCTCCGCTTCGTTCATGCTGAACTCTCCCCCGACAATTACCGCGATATTCTGACGCCGCTGCTGCGCAATGGCGAAGGCATCGGGTTCTGCGTCAACGTGTCGGTTGATACGTCATCGCGCGACATCATGCGCCTGTGCCGTGAACTGGATTGCCATTATATCGACACCGTGGCCGAGCCATGGGCCGGATATTACGATAACAAAAACGCCCACCCCGGCGACCGCACCAATTACGATTTGCGCGATAATATTATGGAGGAAAAGGTGCTGGCCACCGGCACCCGCACCGCCGTATCATGCTGTGGCGCAAACCCCGGCATGGTGTCGTGGTTTGTCAAACAGGCTTTGTTAAACATTGCCCGCGACACCAACACCCCCTTCACCGAACCGCAAACACGCGAAGACTGGGCCCGCCTGATGCAAACATTGGGCGTCAAGGGCGTGCATATCGCCGAACGCGACACCCAACGCGCCCGCGCGCCAAAGGAAATGAACGTGTTCGTCAACACCTGGTCGGTGGAGGGTTTTGTCTCCGAAGGGTACCAACCCGCCGAACTCGGCTGGGGCACGCATGAAAACTGGATGCCGCCCAACGCCGCCACCCATTCCTTCGGGTGCCAGGCCGCCATCTACCTGAACCAGCCCGGCGCCGCGACCCGTGTGCGCACATGGTGCCCAACCCCCGGCGCGCAATTCGGGTTTTTGGTGACACATAACGAAGCCATTTCAATTGCCGATTATTTCACCGTTGGGTCCGGGCCGAAACCGGAATACCGCCCGACATGCCATTATGCGTATCACCCGTGCAACAATGCCATTTTGTCATGGCATGAATTGTTTGGCCGGGACGGAAAAATGCAACCGCGCATGCACATCCTTGGCGAATCCGAAATTGTCGATGGCCGGGATGAATTGGGTGTTCTCCTGTTCGGGCATGCCAAGAATGCGTATTGGTATGGGTCCCGCCTGACCATCGAGGAAACCCGCACGCTGGCCTCGTATCAAAATGCCACCGCGTTACAGGTGACATCGGCGATTATCGCGGGCATGGTCTGGGCGTTGGAAAACCCCATGGCCGGGATTGTCGAGACCGATGAAATGGACCACCGCCGCTGTCTGGAGGTCCAGACCCCGTATCTGGGCACGGTTGAAGGGCATTATACCGACTGGACCCCGCTGGATAACCGCCCCGGCCTGTTCCCGGAGGATATCGACACATCCGACCCGTGGCAGTTCCGCAACATTCTGGTCCACTAAACTGAATAAAAAGCCCCCGAAAACCGGGGGCTTTTTTCATCCGCGATATTCATAGAGCCCCTTAATATCGGGGCAACGCTGGAAATGGTGGTTCAGGTCGTAAATGCCCTCGGCCGCGCCCAGCAACAAATATCCGCCGGGGCGCATGCGATCGGCAATGCGGCGCAGGATGCTTTCTTTCAACGCCGTATCAAAATAGATCAGGACATTGCGGAGCAGAACAAAATCAAACGGACCTTCGACGTCATAATCACCCTTCAGGTTCATTTGCCGGAAATGCACTTGGGCCCGGATGTCATCGTTGATTTTCCAGTTTGATCCATCGCGCGCAAAATATTTATCGCGGTAATGGTCGGGCAGGCCGCGATGCACCTCGATATCCGAAAAAATTCCCTGCCGCGCGCGGGATAAAACCCGGCTGTTGATATCGGTTCCCACAACATCGCACAGCAATTTCGGGTAAACGGATCGTTTTTCCGTTGCAATCATCGCCACGGAATAAGGCTCCTGCCCCGTTGAACAGGCGGCGGACCATATGCGTACACGGTTGGCGATGGCCGCATCCGCCAGACGGTCCAGCAACTGGTTTTCAAACACATCGAACGGGATTTGATCGCGGAAAAAGAATGTTTCGTTGATCGTCATGGCTTCGATCACATCGGTGGCCATTTTCGATGAATAATCGTTGCGGATCGTCGATATAATTGCGCGATGATCGTTCAGCTTCCAGCTTTTTAAAACGTCTTCCAGACGCGATTCCAGCAAATACCGCTTATCATCCGTCAGATGATAGCCGGATGAATCCTTTAAAAAATTGCGGAAGAAATGAAATTCAATATCATCAATTTGCATGATGGTCCCCGATGGCTTCGCGCCGGACGAGTTTATTCACGATGCTTCCAATCCGTGACAGCGGCAAAACCGCATGGCAGATGCCATCCTTTGCCACGGCACCCGGCATACCCCAGACGACGGATGATTCTTCGTCCTGTGCGATCAAAATATTATGCGCGCCATCCACCACCATGCGGCGGCTGGACAAATGGCCATCGGCCCCCATGCCCGTCAGAATAACGGTCAACAAATGCCCGCCATAGGCCTGTTCCAGCGAATCCAGCATGACATCGACGGATGGTTTGCAAAAATTCACCGGCGGCCCATCGGTCAGGGCAATGCGTTTTGGAATGCCCTTATGGACACCCATATGTTTTTGCCCCGGCGCGATATAGACATGGCCGGGGGAAATCAGCATACCTTCCTCGGCCTCATGCGCGGGAAAACCGGTTTTGCGTTCAATATTTTCAGCCAGAAAACGGGAAAAGCCCGGTGGGATATGTTGCGTAATAAAAATGGGCAGCATCATGCCTTTATCGACACTCGCCAAAAACTCCACCAAGGCTTTTGGTCCGCCCGTCGACGCGCCGATGGCCAAAGCCAACGGGAAATTGGGCGGTAAATGATCGGGCATACGGCGCAACGCCACCTCGGCCCCCGGCTTCTGCACGCGTGGCTCTGGCGCGGCCGTTGGCATACGGGCAGGCGCACTGGCCCGCCGCCCCGCATTGCGCCCCAGCGTCCGCAATTTCAGCAATAATTCCTGTTCAAATGACAGGCCCCGATCAATGGATTTGGATGATGGCTTGGCCAAACAATCCACGGCCCCGATATGCAGGGCCTGATACGTCGTTTCTGCGCCGGATTGGGTCAGGCTGGAGCACATAATAACCCGCGCCTCCGGGTCGTGGCTCAGTATTTCGCGCAGGGCGCTGAGGCCGTCCATATGCGGCATTTCAACATCCATCAGGACGATATCGGGCCGATGGGTGCGATAATCACGCAACGCCGTTTGCCCATCCGCCGCGGCGGCGACAATGTTCAAATCATCATGTTTTTCAATGATATTGCGTAACAATCCCCGCACAACGACGGAATCATCCACCAACATGACACGAACAGGCGAATACTCCATACGCGTTACACCATGTTTGCGGGTTCGGGGGTTAGATGATCGATCATCAAATTGAAATCCAGCAAAACGACCAGCTTGTCCCCCATGCGGCACACACCGCGCGAGATGGAAAACCATTTGCGATTGATTGTGTCGGGCAATTTTTCAATGCTGGAATCCATGACATCCACGACATCACCGATGCCTTCGAAAACCAGGCTGTACATCTCGCCGCCGCGATTGATGACAATGGAATATCCATTATTTCCCGCCAGCCAGTCCCGATCCTGAACACCCAGCGTATAGGCGACATCAATTTCCGTGACAATATGCCCGCGCAAATTCAACAAACCAATAATGTTCGGCGGCGTCAGCGGCACCGGTGTTGTCGGGTTGCGTTGAATCACGTCCTGAATATTCTCAATCGGGGCGCCGAAATAATGGCTCCCGATATTTAAAACCAGAATTTTGAACGTATCCGCAACAATATTCGGCTTTGCATTGTTCATTCCTGCCCCCATGATCATGGATCATTCATTATTGCGAACGCTGACCAGTGAGCGGATCAGCTCGTCCTTGTCAAATTTACCGATATATTTGTTAAATCCCTTTTTATAGCCGTATTCGACATCTTCCCGCGTGTTGTGGGATGTGATGGCGATAAAGGGAATATCTTTCCACGATGAATCATCGCGCATCCGTTCAACAAATTCATATCCATCCATATGCGGCATCTCGATATCGCTCAGGACAATATCGAACATATGCCCATCATCGTGCAGGCGGATAGCATGCAGGGGATCTTCAGACAAGGTGACTTCATATCCAGCACTGGTCAAAATGGGATAGAGCATGCTACGGAAAAACGGGCTGTCATCCACGACCAGAAGACGCATTTTCTGGCCCTTATAATCCGTTATTGGCCGCGCGGTCATGGCCGCATGTTCCAGATCGCCAATGGTTGTGGCGTGACCGTTCGTATGGGGCCCGGTTTCAACCATGTCCAATCGCTCATGCACGCGTTCGATGTGATAATTGGCATAGGGCGATGATTGGTGCGCCATTTTCGAAAACCAATCCGACCGGCTGAGCGACAGGAAATGGGCGATGTCGATGACATCCACCGTCCGATCACTCAAAATCATGCTGCCCAGAACACCGGGGCGTAATGTGGCCGTCGCCAGGTCCAGGTCGCCTTCGATAATATCAACGACATGGTCGATAATCAGCCCCATGGACGCTTCCGACATATCGTCGGACAGCACCAGGCTCATCACTTCGCGATCATTCAGCCCCTGTGTCCCGCTATCAATAAAGCACAATTGCATCAACGCATTATTATAGCGCACAACGATTTTGTCCGCCGAACAGGTGATTTCCCCGCGTGGGAAGACCTGAATGCGGGACACCAAAGCCAGTGGCACAGCCTTCAATGCGCCATCGCCGGCCTTGAACACCAGCATGGACGCCCGCTCTTTCACGCTTTCCCGTGCCTGACGGGCCATGACGTTTTCGGCTTCCAGTTGATTGACCGCTTTCTCGACATTGAATTTGCGGGCAATGGCCGCCGGGTCCAAAATCATAATGACCCGCCCATCCCCCAGAATGGTGTTGCCCGAGAAAATTCCCGCGCTTTTCAGAACCGACGACACGGATTTAATAACCACCTCTTCCGTGTCATAAATCTGATCCACCAAAATGCCGTAATAACTCGATCCCGTACTGATCACGCAGATCAGCTTCTGGTTATGCGGTTTCTTTTCCTGATCGCTCTTGAAATCAAACAACGCTTCGCTGTCCAGCAGCGGAATGATCCGGTCACGCAGGCGCAGGACGGGTTTATCGTTGATATATTCGATCATATCGGAATCGGTTTGATTGATGGACACCAATTCCTGAATATTCATTTGTGGAATGGCGTAACGATACGTATCAATTTCAACGATCAGCGCCGAAATAATCGCCAAGGTCAGCGGAATTTGGATGGTAAAGCACGTTCCCTTGCCGGGGGACGATTCCATATCGATCGACCCGCCAATTTTTTCAATATTGGCCCGCACAACGTCCATACCAACACCGCGCCCGGACACGTTCGTGACCTGCTCTGCCGTCGAAAAACCGGGGCGCATGATGTAGCCGAGAATTTGCTTCTCGCTCATCGATTGAATTTTTTCCGGATCGGCCATCCCCTTTTCAATCGCCTTTTCGGCAATTTTTGCGGGGTCCAACCCCTTCCCGTCATCGCTGATCTGCAGAACGATAAATCCACCTTCGTGATAGGCACGCAGGCGGATACAGCCCTGCTCCTTCTTTCCGGCCTCCAGCCTGTCGGCGGGGCGTTCAATGCCATGATCGCATGAATTGCGGATCATGTGTGTCAACGGGTCTTTAATCTGCTCCAGAACCTGACGATCCAGCTCTGTTTCCTCGCCCTCCATCTCCAGGACGATTTTCTTTTTCATCTCTGTCGACAAATCGCGCACGATACGCGGCAATTTCGACCACGCATTGCCGATGGGCTGCATCCGCGTCTTCATAACGCTGTCTTGCAGATCTGATACAATCCTGTTCAGCCGCTGGAACGGCGTCGTCAGGCTTGCGTTTTCCTCCATGCGGATCAACTGCGACAACTGGTTGCGCGTCAAAACCAGTTCCGACACCATATTGATCAGATCTTCCAGAACATTCATCTGCACGCGCAGATATTCCGGACCCTTCTCTACATTCGACGCTGGCGCGCTTTCGGGGGATGGCAATGGCTCCGCTACGGGCTCGACACTCACGGAAGAATGCTCTTTTTTTCCTCCGTCATGCAGGCACTCTTCGATTTCGGCTTCAATCACCTGAATGATGTCCGCATCACTGCCCTCTGGCTCTGTGCCATTCTTGCTCACTTCACTAACCAGGAAGCGGACACGGTCAATGCACATAAACAGCAATGTCATGGATCGTTCACTGACGTCCATTTTGTCATTGCGAAAATTATCCAGAAGGTTTTCGGCAGCATGTGCCGTTTTTTCCAACCGCGGCAGGCCAATAAACCCACACGTTCCCTTAATCGTGTGCATCAAACGGAAAATATTGCCAAGGAGATCCTTGTTCTCCGGCTCCTGTTCCAACCGCACCAGATCAAGATCCAGCGCAGAAAGTGATTCAACGGTTTCCGTTATAAATTCTGTGACGAGGTCATCCATGGGTCAATCACCGCATATAAAAAATGGCAGAGGAATCGGGAACAGGATGTATCTTAGGCGGGAAATTCTTATCGAGAGATAAACGCCACACATGGTAATGCGATATGCAACAAACGCGCGCATAAATTTGAATAGTGAATACGCGCGCAGGCATGAAAATATATCCGCACAGAATTCACGCGCCATGCCACGATATAGGCAATTGTGATTCATCGTTATTTTACGGTTTGCGCCCGACACTGATATTGAAACGTCTTACTGCGTATATTCATTTTTCTCTCATTTAAAAGGCGCCCGGAAATGGATATAAACAAGGATATGAAAGTGTTGATCGTCGATGATCACAAAACGATGCTACGCATTGTTCGAAATCTGCTATCCCAAATCAATATCAGCAATGTTGACGAAGCCACGGACGGTCAAGCGGCCCTGCAGAAACTCGCGCATAATAAATATGACCTTGTCCTGTCGGACTGGAACATGATGCCGATGACCGGGTTGCAATTGCTGCAACTCGTTCGCACCGATTCAACGTATGAACACAAAAACGTGCCCTTTATCATGATCACCGCGGAATCACGCCCCGAAAACGTGATGGAGGCCAAGCAGGCCGGCGTTGACAACTACATCATAAAACCGTTTAACGCGGACACGCTCGAAACAAAAATAAAATCAGTCATGATTAAAAAACAACGATAAGGACATTCCTGAATGACGTCACTCATCCAGACAATACACGAAACAAGCCAGGCGATGGATCATGTATCGCCCGAAAAACGCGCCGCACTGGCCGATTCAATGGCACAATTGGCAAAACGCCTGGCTGACCACGTCAGTGCGCTGGATGATATTCCGAACCATTATCAAACATTCCTGATGCCCGCCATCAATGACCAGATCACGGCCGCAGAAAAACGCACAGAAAAAGCCGCCGACCAAATCTTGACCGCCGCGGAATCAATTATGAAGTCATTGTCCAAGATGAAGGGGGATGCGGCAGCAGAAATCCAGAATCAGGCCAACATCATTTTCGAAGCGACCAGTTTTCAGGACCTTGTCACCCAGCATTTAAATGAAATTCGCCTGCGGATGAAGGAGTTGAACGACGACATGCTGGCCCTGCAGGAATGCATGATCACTATTTCCAGCGGATCGGGCGATGGCACAGCAGCCAAACCACGCGCGCGCAAGGCTGAGCGCCCAGACGCTCATTTGCTGAACGGTCCGACGACAAATTTTTAGCCGCTGAATAATAAATAAGCCCCACCAGAGTGATCTGGTGGGGCTTTGATTATTTTGCCGCTTAGAGATTGCTCACTTCGCGGGTCACGCGCTGCATGTTGCTGGCAATTTCATTGGCAACGGCGCTTTGCTCTTCGACGGCACTCGCGGTGGAATTCACGTACTCGCGAACGGTTTCAATCGATTCCTTAATCGAGTTCAAGGAATCGACAACGTTGGACGAAATGCTGCGCATGGAATTAATTTCCAGCGAAATTTTGTCCGTGGCCGTTTTCGCCTGCGCCGCCAGATTTTTAACCTCGTTGGCCACAACGGCGAAGCCCTTACCGGCCTCCCCGGCCCGGGCCGATTCAATGGTCGCGTTCAAGGCCAGCAAGTTGATCTGGCTGGCAATGCTGTTGATCAACTCAACAATGCCGCCCATCGATGCCGCGGCATCGGCCAGCTTATTGGTTTGCTGGTCCGCTTGCTCGACAATGCCATAGGCCTTTTCCGTCGTTGCGCGGGATTTTGTCATGCTCTCTGTGATTTCTTTTACGGATGCACTCAATTCCTCCGTCCCAACGGCGGCACTTTCAATCATTTTTCCGGCATTTTGCTTGGCGGTCACCTGCTTCGTCACATCGGTCGCAAATTTAACAACCTTGAACGGGCGACCATTCAGATCAAAGATGGGGTTATAGCTGGCTTGAATCCAGATTTCGCGTCCACCTTTGCCCAAGCGCTTATATTCCGCCGCTTGATACTGCCCGGCCCGTAAATCATCCCAGAATTTTCTATATTCCGCACCCTCTGCCTCGTTCGGCTCCATAAACATGCGGTGATGATGCCCCTTCACCTCGTCTAGACCATAGCCCACCGTATCCAGGAAGTTTTTATTCGCCGTAATAACGGTACCGTCCATGTTAAATTCGATAACGGCCATAGATTTATGAATGGATGCAATTTGCGACGTGCCATCCATTTGCTTCGAATCTTGCCACTCGACAACCGTGCCAACGCGATTTTTGTTATCATCAAAAACCGGAAAGGCATGCAGGTTAAAAACAATCCCGCCAACCTTGATCGACGTATCAAATTCACCGCTCATGCGGTCGAGCATGCCACGCTGGTGCGCCGGGTTTTGATGAAACATATCAATATTCATTCCGATCAAACGATCGACATTGAATGACGGAAAATCCTTCTTAATATCGCCTTCCAGCGCACGCAGAAAGCCAATGATCGCTTCGTTCACATAGACAATATTATAGTCCTTGTCCGCCATCATAATATTGGTCGACAAGCCGCGCAGGGCGCCCGTCTTTAACGGCAAATATTGATCATCATCATTGGCAAATTGCTTTTCGCGAAAGCCCAGAGCATAAGCAAGATTTTTCATGGCAGATCAGCCTTCCTGTAATCGATTGATGTAAATGACACGGCGATTCAAAAAATACGAACGCCAGTTTACATCAGGACCAAAAGGACAATGAAAGCCGATCTTGTTTTTACATGCGCCGGGATGGCGAGATCACTCACCAGCACAAAAACACTGCGGTTATGCTTAGGAAAAATTGGTTGCGGGGGCAGGATTTGAACCTACGACCTTCAGGTTATGAGTCTCATCGAAGCAAAAATCCACAAAACGCTACAACAAACTATAATAATCAAATCAATAACTTAATAAAATTCTTGCATTGTCATATGTTGTAATCTTTTGCTGTTTTTTGTGGCGAAGTGTCCCGCCAGTGTCCCACAAAAATTATCTAAAACATCTTATAAAACCTGATCAAAATCACTCAAAATCGACATCCATTTTTCTGTGGGACACTGATTTTTTGAGGTGATGATTTTTGGCCTCTGGAGCATCAATAAAACTGTCAATTGACCCCTCAAAAATCGCTCTTTTAAAATGATAACCTGAAGGTCGTTAGCCTGCCCGCAGATTTTATACCTCGTTTTGTACCCTCAAAATTTCACGCTGCAATTTGGTTGCTAAGGCGCGGATTGGCAGCGAACAACAAAATCATTCATTTCCAAAATTAATAGACTGTCGTGAATCAAAACAGGCTGTAAGATAAATAAGAATTAAAACAGGGTTGAATGATGACTAAACACTTCATAAGAGCTTTAAAAAACATCTCAAAGCATGGCGACACTGATGTTTTTCCTTTTCCAATTGAGAATTCAATTTTCTACGACTGCGAAGAAGACGTTTTAGCTCTCTTAGAAAAAATTCATACGAATTTCTCAGATAAGTTAGATATAGAGCCTCCCTTCAATGAAAATAGATTAGCTCCTGTCGGATACAGTGGCTTTAGGTGGGTCACACAGTTAGACCCCCTTTGGAATGCTTATATACTGGGATTGGTAATATCCGTGGGGCAAAAAATAGAAAACGTCAGAATTTCGGTAGATGAAAAATGTATTTTTTCCTATCGTTTTTCTGATTCAGATGATGAGAAAATATTTAATTCAGACATAGGCTGGCAAGCCTTCCAACAAAGGAGCCTTGATTTAGCAGGGGAGCATTCAACAGTAGTTGTATGCGATATATCTGATTTTTATCAGCGTGTAAGGCACCACAGGTTAGAGAATGCGCTCAAACAAATAAAAGAGCCTGGTGATATACCGATGAGAATAAATAAATTTCTTGGAAATTTCTCAGGAAAGTATTCGCATGGCTTGCCTGTAGGCGGGCCAGCGGCTCGACTACTTTCTGAGATTCTATTAAATCAAACAGATCAACTCCTCAAAGATAATGGCATAAAGTTCTGCAGATTTGCAGACGACTATCACCTTTTCTGCAATTCAGATGAGGAGGCCTTCGATGCACTTCTCTTTTTATCTGAGAAGCTAATTAACAATGAGGGTTTAACCTTACAAAAATCAAAAACTAGAATTATGTCGGCCTCTGAATTTAAAAACATCTCTCCTTTGACCACAAAGGAAGAAGACGAGGCTGCTGATGTTAGTGCTCATAATTTTATGTCTTTATCTCTAAGGTTTGATCCGTACTCACCTACAGCTGATGAAGACTATGAGACACTAAAATCTGAAATTGAAAAATTTGATATACTAGGTCTCTTACGGAGAGAAATTGGGAAAAGTAGAATCGATATAGCCGTTACACGTCAGATCGTAAAATCACTAAAGTTTATCTCTAATCCTACAAGAGATCAGGCTGTTTTATCAGTTTGCAATTCACTTGATAATTTATACCCCATATTCCCCACTATAATGATGGTGTTAAAAAACATATGGGGGGACTTGTCAGACGAAACTCAGAAACATATCGGAAAATGCATTAGAGACTTATTCAAAGACAAATCACATTTAATAAAGACGCAAGTAAATCAGGCTTATGCCTGTAGGCTACTATCATGCGAAGACAAGCAAGAAAATGTAGAACTATTCACTAAATTATTTAATAGATCTGAATCGGCCATGATTAAGCGAGATATTATATTGGCAATGTTTAATTGGCGCCGATCACACTGGCTATCTGATTTGCGCAGCCAGTACACTAGCTTCTCTCCCCCCTTAAGGAGAGCATTTATCATTGGGAGCTACAGTTTGCCAGGAGATGAGGGGAATCATTGGAGACAAGCAAATAAGGGCGGGTTTTCTGATTTTGAAAAAATTGTACAAAAATGGGCCGCAAGCAAAACAGAAAGATCATCGGCTGATCCTTGGCAGGTTCCCCTATGATTAGTGAAATAGAATTTATTAGAGAGCACACTTCGTTTTGGAGAACTATTTCCCCTCTGTCAGAAGATTTTGTAAGGCATATAAACATTCATGTTTTAGACAGAGCACATAGCGCATTAAATGAAAAAAGTGCCACATCACGCCGCGCTCTTATCAATGAAGTGAGCTTTCGTATCTTTTGCCGTAGCGCGCAAGAAAAGAAATCCATAGATTCAACGCTTGAAAGCGATCTAAAAAATATTACGGAAGAAACTGTAAAATATATCTCTGGCTTAAGAGATAAAGCGCCAAATTTCGACCAATCCCTTAATGTCGACGAAGTGCAGGAGATAAAAAAAATATCCGAAAAGCTATTTAGTTTCTTTAAGGACAAAGATTCTCTGATTTTAAGGCCAGAATTTTCTGGGTGCGGAAAGTTAGATACATGCTATGGCGATGTTATTACCGGAGATACATTATATGAAATAAAATCTGGTGGTCGCGCCTTTAGATCATTAGATTTGAGACAGCTTATTCTTTATCTAAGCCTAAACAGATTGTCAGGAAAATACGAGATCAATAATCTTGCATTATATAATCCAAGGCAGGGATTTCATTTCAAAATTAATAACAATGAATTTTCGATGCAATTTAGCGGCCTATCCTCAGAGGAGTTATGCCATAGAGTTAGCTATGAATTGACGCAATCCGATATGAATAGATTTATATCCTGACATGCCTATTTAGCTTGCTTTTCTTTTATAGAGCTTACCGCATTTCCAATCATACAGGAAAACACACCTGCTGCTGACCAATCGCGTGTTGTAAATAAGACTGCGCTATTCGAAATAACAAATGCAACTGAGCTTAAATTTATCCGTGAGACCACTTTTTCATTCTTTACTTCTTTTTGTAACCTTTTAACGCTTTCTGAAATATCAACGGGCGATTGATAGTGGCTTTTCTGGAATTTCTCAATTATCTGAGACTGATCTTTTCCTAACTTCATAAGAAGAGCTATCACTCTTGGGTCAAACTTTAATTCCTCAAAAAGTCTTTCTTCCATTTTAAAGAAATACTCAGCTCGCATAGGTAAAATATCTTTGCCCATATAGCTATGCTTTTTCAATCCTAGGCGGGCCTGAAGCTCATACCATCTATGGTGAGTAATTATTGTAGATTGTTCTCTTTGCTTAAGACCGGTTGCATATATAGATCGCGTTGTCTTATCATTGTCAGGGCCCAGGCTTGATATTCCTTTAATAAATTTTCGAGATTCAATAAAGTCAGGATTTTTCAGAAGAGCCTCAAGAAGATCTAAAAGCTTATCAGCCTCTTTATCCGACAATCCAACATATGCACTTGGTATGTTCGTCTTTGAATCATCAGAAGGGTACTCCAGCAAAAGCTCGGCGATAAAAACTAAAAGCCTTTTATCGTGTCGTGACAAATGAATTTTAGGATACTGGATGCCCATTTATTATAAACCTATGCCGCTTCATCAAGCTCTTCAGCCACAGCGCGAAATTGCTCCAATGCCGCTTCCAGGTTCTCGACAATCTCGGCTGCGATAACGTCCGGTGCTGGCAAACTATCAATGTCCTCTAGGCTTTCATCCTTGAGCCAGAAAATGTCCAGGTTAAGCTTATCGCGCTTAACCAGCTCATCGTAGCTAAAGCACTTGAAGCGCTCGGTCTCTTTGCGCTTTTTGTAGCAGTCAACAAAGTCTTTTAGATCATCCGGCACCATTTTACGGGTTTTAAGCGTAAAGTTCATGTTGGTGCGAAGGTCGTAAATCCAGAGCTTCTTCGTCCAGGCTTCCTTCGCAGCAGGTTTTTTGTCAAAGAACAGCACGTTTGCCTTCACGCCTGGGCTGTACCAGATTCCAGTCGGAAGCCTGAGGAGTGTATGGAAGTCGAATTGTTCTAAGAGGCGCTTGCGGATACCTTCACCGGCACGACCGGCCTCAAACAGCACGTTATCGGGCAGAACCACCCCAGCACGGCCATTCTGATCAAGAATCGTCATAATATGCTGAAGGAAGTTGATCTGTTTGTTTGAAGTGGTGAACTTGAAATCTTCGCGCTCGTAGTTTTCACGCTCAGTCGTAACGTCCCCATCTTCACCGACGACCTTATAGCTGCTCTTCTTGCCAAAAGGCGGGTTTGTAAGGACAACCTTATAGCGATCATTCGGCGCTGCCGAGAGCGCATCACCCTGCTTAACAGGGCTTCCGCCGTTGCCAATGCCATGCAGATACAAATTCATGGCACAGAGGCGCACGACTTCATCGACAATATCAACGCCGTGGAATGAATCGTGACGTAATTTACGGAGCTTGTCGCGGTCTTGAGACTGCGTTTTCATGTGGTCGTAGGCTTGGAGCAGGAAGCCGCCGGTGCCGCAAGCAGGGTCACAGACTGTTTCGCCAATCTTGGGGTTTACACACTTCACAATCGCGTCGATAACAGGGCGGGGCGTAAAGTACTGCCCTGCGCCTGATTTTACTTCAGAGGCGTTCTTTTCAAGCAAACCCTCGTAAATCTCGCCTTTAACATCAACACCAATACCAATCCACGGCCCTTCAGTGGCTATCAAGGAAACAATGCGCTTGAGCTTGGCTGGGTCGGTGAGCTTGTTCTGAGCCTTCTTGAAAATTGTACCAATCAGACCAGGCTCCTTGCCCAGCTCTTCAAGAGTATGGCGGTATTGAAGCTCTAGAGCGTCCCCATCCTTACCGGCCAAAACGTCCCACATATATTTCTTAGGGATAATTGATGGTTCTCCCAAGAGATCCGCACGCTCCTGATCCATCTTTAAAAACAGCAAAAATGTAATCTGTTCAACGTAGTCACCGTACGATATGCCCTGGTCGCGCAGAACGTGCGCGTAGTTCCATACCTTTGAAACGAGTGAAGAATAGTCTCTAGTTGTCATTCTATGCTGTCCTTTCTTTGAGAGCATCTCTTAGAAAATCAATAATATCTTCATTATATGCGGCGTAAGGTCGTCGTATTGCCTGGGGATTTATTTCTATAAGCTGGATTAACCAGGCACCAAGATCAGAAAACGCTTGTTTAGCGCGTTCTCTTTCTGCCAAAAACTCTTTATCTCTAGAATGTGGTTTATGTACACCCCTGCAAAAAACTTCATAAAGCCTATTTGCCTCACTACCCAACTTTTCAATTATTTCTTCGGTATTATGATGATCTACTGCTGCAGTTTCTATATAAGCCGCCAGACGATTAATATGTTTGTCTTGGCCTACCTTTCGCTCCAGGCCATCTTTTGCTTTGTAAGGTTTGTCTTGTGGAGGGAAGAGTGTATTAGAAAGTTGCTCAATAAAGCGTCGACCAGACAGGTAGGATTGAGAAAGCTCTTCCATTACTTCTGCACGACTGTACGCGCGAGCGGCTGCATATAAGATATTGAAAAGATAAGGATGAAGCTCTTCGATATCATACACAAGCTGAGATGTTTCGTTATCAGACCAGCCATCAAACTCAGAGAAAATCTGTCTAAAATTTAAGATCCTTTTGAAGTGATCAATAGTATCAAAATTATCAAAAATTGTTCTCCTTGCTCCCATATCTTCAAAAGAAGCATTAAAACCAAACCCCTCTAAAACTTCTTTCATGCCTTCATCTTGTCCATCAGCCTCAGACATTGAATAAAATAGGCTGCAATTAGTGCCATAGAATCTATAATATTCAGGCAATCGATTGCGAAAGCAATATAGGTGGAATGGATTTGAAAATTCTAAATCCATTGCACCTAGATAATAGGGAAGATTTTGTAGCTCTTCATGCAAATCTTCCGCTATCTCATCCGACATGTTCTGAAACAGCCAACTATAAACTACAGCTTTGCCGTATGTTGCCTCCAATCTATCTACGACACGCCTATCCCAAGAAAATGGCGTATACACCTCTTGCTCTCTCCCTCTAACTGAAGAGAATTCAACATCTCCCAAGGAAAGACGCATATGACGTTTGGAGTCTTGAATAACTTTTGTTTCAAGAATTTTGTCCATCACAGTTTTGCCATACCAACCACCAATCTCTGGGTGATCTGAATTAAATAGGAAAGCAACGTTCATGCTGCCTCCGACTTATCAGAGCGTGGTTTGCGGCCACGGCGGGGAGGAGCTGCTTTGGCTTTCGTTTTTACTCCGTCGCCTGATTTTATGCGGGCCAGAAGCTCGCTGGCTGGTTCGTCGGATGGGTCTTGGGCAACCAGCTTGCCGGAGAAGGCAGATTTCAAGATGGATTGGCGTAGAGTTCTACTGCGGCTTAATTCGGCAGCACACAAAGCCTCGCAAACATCAATTTTAGAAAAAACGTCTTCTATCCGCGCAATAATCTCTTCCTGTTCTGGCTTAGATGGCAAAGGAATTGGGCACTCAGCAACTTGCGTTAAGTTCAAACCTGGCTTTGTAAGGCCGTATTGTACCCTCTCAAAATATTTTTGGATCGGCCAAGAACGTATGATTATTTCTAAATACGATGCTGTTTTTATATCAACTGGTCGCGCTAGACATACGTGCTGACTAATATAGGCTTCGGCATCTAGCTCTGGAATAAGAGCTACGTTCCCTGGGTTGCCAGTGATAGACACAAGTAAATCACCGCTGCATAATTTGGTTCTTTCACCTTCGCTGTTTTGCGGGGGATTAACATACGCAATGTCATCCATAGACAGACCAGCTTTAGTGACATTTTGACTTCTAAAGAAATAGGCACCGCTTTCCGAGTAGTATTCAGCCCATCCTCGCGAACCGCTCGTGATGAAAGACGTTAATTGACCCAGGCTGCACCATACCCAGCCTTCAGGAATTTCAGGCATCCGTTCTAAGTTGGCTGAAATCGCTTCCTTATATTGTCCACGACCCTTCCAATTCTTCCGGCGGGATTCGAGGATGCGGGCTAGGAGTTTTTCACCGGATTCCAGTTTCTTTTTATTTTTCTTGCGCCAGTCTTTGGTGAGTTCACCGGTGACGGCGGCCTTGAGGACGGATTGGCGGTAGGTGTTAAGCTGCTTTTGGACGGTTTTCAAAAGCTCTTCGCCTTTGTCCATGTCACTGAAGAGCTGCTCAATTCTGTCTACGATCCGCTTTTGTTCGTTTAGCGGCGCAATTTTCAAGGGCATATTTTTCATGCTGCCCTGTGTCAATTTCAAGCGCGTAGTACCAGAAACAAAAGACCTATAGTTAAATACGTTTAGCTGCTGGCAAAGGAAGCGATTATCTATGCCAGAGCGACCACGCAAAATATGCGCGTGGTTATTAACCCAGAATTTTCCGTTTGCTATATAAGCCTTATCTTTTCCGAAATCTAAAAATGGGGCGGCATCTTCTCCCAAAAGGATAGATTCTCCTTCAAAGATATAGTCATCAATCTCCCCGACTTGACCCGTAGCTCCATAGTAGGGGTAGAAATGCTTAGCGTTTGCAAGGCGCTTCTCTCTTTCTGTGTTATTTACAGGTATTCGTTGGCTATCGAGAATATCGACAACTTGCTCTAGTATGACTATCTCCCAGCCCGTCGGCAAATCTTCACTCATCATGCCACCAGTGCCACTTGCAACTCATTCATGAGGGTGTCAAGTTCTGGCCCAAAGAGTTGTCGCGCTTGAAGCAGGCCACCCTTATCGGCAAAGACTGGAATGGTCATCATATCCTCTGTGGTCACTTCCGCATTTGCGCCGATAAACTGCGCAATCGATTTGAGCCAATTGGCTTGATCATCGGTAAAGTTACGGCCTGCCTTCTTTTGCCTTCCGATCCACAGGTTAAAGCGCTGTTCAACCTTGCTGCCGAACGGCTCCAGCACATCATCCATGCCCAGAGCATAGCGCACGAGAGATATGATCTCGGTCAGCTGTTGGTCAACCGGCGCACCGCGCACTTTGGCGGCGTCCAGACGCTTATATGCCTGCCAGACATCGGCGGTGATCAGATAATGCGGTGGGTCGGTGAGCTTTTGCGTCAGCTCCTTAATCGCGGCGTAGGTTAGCTTCTGCTTGCCGTAAGGCTGGTTATAGAGAATTTGGAGCGCAAGAAGTTCGTCTTTATGTTTTTCGATAAAATCTTTAAAGGTCTTTACACGCTCTTCGGCCCGCTTCATGTCGTAGCCCGCGCCAATGACCTCATCGGTCGTGATGTCGTCGATCACGATGTCTGATTTTTGCTTCAGATCTTTGAGCAGCTGGCGCAGTTTTGGGTCATCGAACGGCTTGCAGGCTACTTCGATCAGTTCATTCTGTATAATTAGGATTTTGTCTTCTGCTGGCGCGTAGCCGAAGCGCTGCTCGGCCATTGCCTCGATCTTGTCAGGATCGATAGCATCCAGGAGGTCATTCGACAGGTCACGCAGAGCTTTGCCGCCGCTCGTCTCGATGATGCGTTCCTGGTCTTCGCGCTCCAGCTTTTTATCCAGGGCGGCAAGGCGTCCGGCCAAGGTTGAGAGTGCGTCTTCATCGCGCCGCCCTTGGGCGATTTGATCAATCAGCTTGTCAAACGATATGGTGCGTTTGCGCTCCAGCGGCTGAGATACGTTCTTTTTGCCTTCGGTCACGCCTACGGCGTCGATCAGGATAAAGCGCGTCTTGGTCTGGGCGTCGGGGGTAACCGCCTGAAGGTCAGAATCCTTGATTGAGCGCACGCCGCGCCCTTTCATCTGTTCGTAATAACCTTCTGATTTCACGTCGCGCATAAAGAGAATACATTCGACCGGCTTAATATCCGTGCCCGTAGCAATCATGTCCACGGTTACAGCGATGCGCGGGTGCGGATCAACGCGAAAAGCCTTAATCAGGCTTTTAGGATCTTCGCCGGTGTTGCGGTAGGTAATTTTCTTACAGAAGTTATTTCCTTCGTTAAATACTTCGCGCACGATATGGACGATTTCTTCAGCGTGGTTATCGTCTTTGGCAAAAACAAGAGTTTTGGGCACCCATTCGCCGGTGCGGTCGGGGAAAAGTTCAGTGAACAGACGATCCTTGAAACATTGGATCACGGCGCGGATTTGATTGGGGGTCGTGACAGAGCGATCCAGCTCAGTCGCCGTATATTCCATGTCATCATCCAGCTTGGTATAGCGGATAGCGCGGGTGCGGCGGTCACGCACGGGCACCTCGAACGTCGCGCCCTCAACCTTGCCGCCTTGTTCCGTCACGCGGGTACGGATACGGAAGATTTCATAGCCAACATTGACACCATCGGCTACGGAACGCTCATAGGGGTATTCGGCAACAAGGTTTTGATTGAAAAAGCCCAGCGTATGCTTTGACGGTGTGGCGGTCAGGCCGATGATATGTGCATCAAAATACTCCAGCACCTGCCGCCAGAGGCCGTAGATCGAGCGGTGGCATTCATCGGTAATGATGAAGTCAAACATTTCGATAGGAATTTGCGGGTTATAGCCGATAGGCGGAATTTCGCCCTGGTTGTTCGCCCAGGTTTCAAAGTTGGATTCTTCTTCATCTTCCTCGGCCAGCTCTTCACCCTTCAGCATAGAGAACAAGCGCTGAATGGTCGTGATGACCACCTTTGCGTCAGGATCAATGCGATTGGAATGCAGATGCTGGACGATATAAGTGTCTGTAAAGCGGTGGCCAGAACCTGGCGGCTCGAAATTTTGAAATTCTTTCAGCGTCTGATCGCCCAAGTTGTTGCGGTCAACCAGGAAGAGGATGCGCTTAGCGCCGCCGTATTTGATAAGCCGGTGGCTGAAGGTGCATGCAGTGAAGGTTTTACCTGCGCCGGTCGCCATTTGGATTAGAGAGCGCGGCTTGTCCTCGCCCAATGATTTCTCAAGCCCTTTGATCGCATCGATCTGGCAATCCCGCAGACCGTTTTCATTGAGCTGCGGCATGGATTGCAGGCGACCACGCAGGGTATTGGGCTGCTTCAGCCAGTCATGGAGCGTTTCCGGCTTGTGGAATGCAAACACACGGCGGGAACGTGGCCGAGGGTCGCGCATATCCCTGAAGAAGGTTTCATCACTGGTGCTCTCGTAGTCAAAAAGCAGGATGGTATCCCACTTCGCCAGATGATCCGGCAGGGCGTTCATGTATTTTTCGGATTGTTCCGCCACACCGCTCAGTGTAACGCCAGATTTTTTAGCCTCAATAACGCCAGCGGCTTTGCCCTCGATAAACAACAGGTAATCGCACGGGCCAGCGGGAAGCTGAAATTCACGCACGGCAACACCTAACCCAGCATTGCGGTTAAAATCTTTCATGTCCTGAATGGCCCAGCCAGAGGCTGTCAGGATCGCGTCAATTTTCTGTCTGGCGAGTTGTTCGGGTGTGAAGGGCATCAGCCAGCCTTTCTTTGTTCAGCGATGTTTTTGCTAATCCAAGCATCAATATCGCTTTTGCGGAAACGCCATGCTGCCCCGACACGAAAGCCAGGGACTTTACCTTCGAGCGCATAGCGGTAAAGGCTCTTTTCCGCGAGCTTCAAATAGGAGGCGACCTCCCGAATGGTCATAATCTCATCAGCCATAGGCAAACCATTGATTCGTCATTTAGATTTATAAATTGAGAAAATAATTGAAAATGGACAGGGAAGCAAGCCGAATACTGGCGCGTTGGTTTTAGATTCACCTGGGATTCAACCTTCAAGAACTTCGCCCTATAGAGCAGTCTCGCCTACTACAAAAGTTTTCCTTCGCCTTGTAAAGATTCGCTTTTTTGAGGCGTACATCTGGCTTTCAAAGGATTTGACCTTGTATGCAAAAAGATCGACCCGATCAAAAGGCACGCAAACCCTTGATAGGACTCACAAGTGATCTTGTCCCGTACAAGGTCGCCTTATTTGCATTGTGAAATTTCGATCATTTGTTTAATGTTTTCAGCATCGAGCAGTAAATCCTGCTCGATGGGGCTGATTACCCCTCCGAGACGGCCAAACAGCATCTGGCCGTCACCAATGATGCTGCCTCTCGACCTTGTGTCGGGGAGCAGCGGAATAAAATAGCGCCTAGCGTGAATACGCTGGCCGTTCTCGGACGGTAATCACTCCCCGGCTTTCCAGAGACATCTGGAAAGCCGTTTCCGCAAATGGGAGATGAGCTTATGTTTAAAAATTTTAAGAAAAATCATTTTAGAGATTCTGTTCGGGATCTTTTTATCAGCAGAAAAGCTGCCAGCATCCAGTCTCTGTTATTTGGCTGGAAGCCCGCTATTTTTTGTTTAAGAAGGTCATATGCGGCAGAAGCCAGCCGCTATCAAGAGATCAGCAATTGGTTTAATTTCTACAATTTTCAAGATGAAAAATTTCAGCCTTACTCTCTAAAAATTGTGAATCACGCTTATGCAGACGGTCTTAACAAGTATGAGGCTGCGGCCCTAATAATATGCCATTTCTTAGTCGTGGATGCCGATGAAGAAGGAGACTGGCTTACCGATGATACGACAAGCGAATACAGCATAATATATTCGCTGTTTGAAAAAAGACCTAGTCAGCTGTATGGGACACTGAAAACCCTCCGTGACCAGGGCGATATATCCGGTGAAGTTTACTTAGAATCAAAGCAAACATTTGAGGCTTTATTCACAAAGTATCCAGAGTTCAAAAACGAGGAGCCAGAGGAGCCTACACAAATAACTTGGTGGGAGCTGTCTTACAATGATTCAAAAAACAATAGACGCAGATTGGCAGGCCGATTTCTAAAAGTTTCCGATATGGTTGAACACATAAAAAACAAGGAAGGGGGGCAAGACCTTTTTTGGAGATACCCATTTGACTGCCAATACGATGATTGGGAGCCAACCATGCCACCCACGAATGAATTTACTGAGCGGCGCATGATTGCGATTCCAAGCAGGGGATGGGACACACTTTGGAAAAAATATGAAGGGCACTTGGTAGGGTCAAATTTTGATCATTGGGAAGCCTTGAAAATAGAGGCTCGTGTTCGCCCGAACGATAAAGACATAATAATACATAAGTTGATACGAAAACCATACCAGCGGGAGATGCTGTTAGATGCTGCGTCAGCCTAACTTTATTAAGCTCAAAAAGTCCTGAGTGACACAGGTGACACAGATTCAATCACCAGATAATGTGCTGATTATACAAATAATGTTATCTCTAAGATCACTATGATGTGGAGATTTTAGAGATATGTTTTGTGAGTCACCCAAGTCACTCCCTCTGCGCCCTCAAGCACAGACCGCTTATGGCTCGAACACCCTTTGACAACCTATGTCTCTTAAGTCCCTTGGTCACAAGACGCGATGTAAGGCTGTTATGATCTAGGATGTGGCGCACACCCTGCTCCTCTGCCCAATTTCGATAGGCTGCGTACAATGCTTTGGAAGATTCTTTTGCATTTGGCAAAAAATCGCAACACTCATCAACAAATTGCGATACATGATCCTCCTCTTTACGCCACGTTTCCTTCGCTTGTATTGAGCTTGGCGGCTCAGTGAATGAGCCACGCTTAAGAACACCCGCATAGGCATCCAGGGACGCTCTCATAATCCCCGGTAATTCAGTAAGAAGTGTTTTCTTTAAGTTTACGTCTACGCTCTTCCCTTCAAACTTTCGATTAAATGTCACGACTATGGCGCGACGATACAGCGCATCTGAAAAGTCTTTGGTGCGCGGCATGTGGTTCGTTCCGAACCAGCAGGTGCAATAAGGCTTAAAGTCGAAAGGCGGCTGATTCTTATGATCTGCGGTGATCAACTCCCCAGATGAAATAGCCTTTAACTCTGCATCAGCGATTGTGCCGCCTTGAGCTATTTCTGTAACAAGATTAGCCAGCCTGCGGTGCATATGGGCCCTCTTAAATCGATCAGAAAACTCTGCAGGCTGAACAGCGGAAACATTCCTAAGTCCGACAAGCGCTGCTATAATCTCAAGGAGCACGCTTTTTCCGTTAGCTCCCAATCCTATCAAAATCACAAATTTCTCATATTTAGTTGTGTTTGTAAGCGTATAGCCGATCATTTCGAGCACTAGTTGCTTTTTCAAAAAACCATCAATATCGCTTAAAAAAATCTCATCCAAATATTTTAGAAACCTTGGGCATTCTGCATTATGAATGTAAGGATGCGGGATTTGTGTGGTTCTAAAGTTTTCACGCTTATGAGGTTGCAAAATCCAACACTGGCCTGAGAATATAAGATCTCCGTTTTGTACATTTATAATATCAGGATTCAAATCCCACTGATGCTGCTCGGCAAACACTTCGTTCTTCAAAACCGATAAAACTGCATCGACAAGGCCGCGTGTCACTTTCTGCCCCATCTCATTGAGATGGGCCTGGATGGTTTTTTTAATATCGAGATCAGGCAGTGCCTCCCAGAGGCCATTATTCCGCCATACCCAAAGATGGGCCGCTGTTGACAAGATATTATCTCTCCCTACTTCATCTATAAGAGAACGAGCAAGATCAAGATGATCCATTCCAGCATCATCATCGTCGGCAACTGTCTGCCTAAAGTTTTTTAGCGCCCTATTCTGTACGCTAAGTGGCATTTTGGCGTTTTTGCTGATAATTTTTTTTATTCGCTCCTGCTCAATTTCTGAGAGTGAAACGATCAACTTAAGCGCTTTCTCGATTTCATGTGGCTGAGAATCAGGTGACAATGAATATGCCGCATGGGTTGCCTCCTCATAGGCACCAATTATTTGACGTGCTTCACTGATCAATACCTTCAGATTTTCAAAATTAATTCCGTCAGGTAACGGATCTGCTAAATCCCATCCCTCTTTAAAATCAGCAGGCACTTGCACAACACGCACCAGCAGTGCGCCAGCCTTCAGACAAAGCTGTGCAACACTATCGGCATAAGCAAAACCGCTTTGATCGTTATCTGGCCAAATCATCACCTCTCGCCCCTTCACAGGCGACCAATCGGTCTTGTGCGGCGATCTAGCCCCATTGGTGCTTGTAGTAACTACATATTCAGGGAATAGCCTTTCAGCTGCTTCGGCTGCTTTTTCGCCCTCACATACTAAAATTGGCTTATCGCTGAGTGTGGATAGTTTATCAAGATTATAAAGGATGCGCGGCTCTGGTATCGATTTCCAGGCCCAACGCGCGCCACTGTTAAGGTAACGTCTAAATGTTAGGGGGCGATCTTCTTTGCTACCATCTTGCCTTTCAAAGCGAGCTATAATGAGAAGAGCTTGGCCATCAGCCATCTTATATACCCACCCCTTCTTCGGTATGCCGAGCGTGGGGTGAGCACCTGCGCTACCTGCATTCTCCGGAATAGGAATTGCAACTCCTTCGTCTTTACCTTGCTTGATTGAATCGTTTTTTTGGATTGGCGAGAACATGCCTTTATCGTTTGACATCTGAAACTCCTAACATTTTGGCGAGGGATCGAGCAGCTTCGATTTGGCTTTTCCCGGATAGATAAGCGGCTAGGCTTATAATGTCGCCGCCCCTATCTCCTGTTGCAAAATCGGCCCACTTCCCCGTTCTGAGATTTATTGAGAAAGAACCTGGTCGGTCGTCAGCCCGCATGGGATTTTTGACCACATACTCATCTCCCTGGCGTTTTCCGCCAGGAAGCCATCTATTGAGTATGTCGGGCAGTGCCCATAGCGCGGCCTGGTTAACGATTTGGAAGAAGCTCATTTTAGGCTCTTCCGTGCCTAAACTGCTTGGTTCTTTCATAGACAGCCCATTCCATGAAATAGCGCGATCCATGACATGAGTAATCAAGCTCCATCGTACCGGGGCCGCACTCTGGCGGTATACGCCTCATCTGAAGCAAAACCTGAGCAAAAATTTCCAGATGAGCCGCATACTCTTGCTCGCCTATATCGTATTTGCTTTTAAGCATTGCCAACGCATCTGTAGCTGCGTCTTGCTCTAGGGGATCCAGTTTGTTAAAATAGCGCATAGCATTATCCTTCTGGCCGCTCTGCAAAGCGGCCTTTTCTTTTAAGGGGATTACTGAGGAATGGTGTTCTTTTCTTCGACCCAGCGAAAAAAGGCATTTTCATCAAGCAGAACTCTTCGCCCAACACGACGAATAACCCGATTGAATCCATTTGTTTTTTCGTAAAATATGAGGTGGCGAATGCCGCCCTCTGGAAAGGCAGGATGTTTCTTTGAGAACTGTTTGACAGTTAGGAAAGAAAAATTTTTATCCTGGTCCGGCGTTGCATCACCGTCAGATATAAAACCTTTTAGATTATTAATTACCATTTGCTTGTCCTTTCTTACAAAATGCGGCCTTTAATTGCCGGCTGTGATGTAAGAAAAGCAAAGGCTACCCAGAAAATCTGGTGAAATTTTTCTTCACCATTCTCTTAATCTGCCTTTTGATAGGAAAATGTCGGTTCAAGATCATTCTCAAATGGCCGCATGCGGCGAGCTGAATATGCCATTTTTTTATTATCTTCGTAATTTTTTTCACATGATTCTTTTAAATCTATGAATCCGTTGTGCGCCTCAGGATATTCTTTTTGATTTGGCACCTCCCTACTTTTAAGAGAAGCTAGAAATTCGACAATCCAATGACAACACTCTTCAGAAAATTCTGCTGCTTCTTGATTTTCACCTGGACTATAGTACCATTGTTTAAATATCTTGAGGGATCTTACAGATTCTGATCGATCTATTCCCAAGTAGTCATTTATAAAATTATAAATAGCTTCGCTTTTGATTCTTCTTGCGGAAAACTTATTGATACCTTCAATCAAACAACCTTGAAGAAAATATTTATCTAGCGTTTTATATCGTGACTTCCTACCAGTTTTTTCAGCAGCTTCGCATAAACTCACGATTTTAAAATATGGGGTTTGGTACATATAGTGGCTACTTTCTAGGTACCTCTTTAATACCTGCAACCCAAGTAAGACGGTCTCAGTAGCGTCAATTTCGTGCATTTCGTATTGGCTCATGAGGGTATTAAAATTATCAGCCATCATCTCCGCATGCTCTTCTTTGGTTTTCACTGCACACTCCCAAAAATCTTCTCATTCATGCTGGCAACGACGGTGGAGGTGTGTGCCTCAGACAAGTGCGCATAGCGCTTGACCATCTGAAGTGTTTTATGTCCCAGGACTTCGGCAATCTCAGCAAGGCTTGCACCATTCATTGCAAGGTATGAAGCCGCAGAGTGGCGTAGGTCATGGAATCTGAAATCCTCAATCTTCGCTTTGGTCAGAGCGTTTTCCCAGGCGGTACGAATATCGATAGGCTGATATAGCGCCTTGCCGCCAGTTTTATCACGGATCACTTTGCTGCTGGGGAAGACATACTCGCAACCTAGCGTCTTAGCCTTTGCGTGCTCCTGGATAAGCGAAAGCGCATAGCCTTGCAACGGCAGAACACGCCGCTCCCCGTTCTTAGTTTCATGCAGCACGATCAGCTTGCGTTCCAAATCAATGTCCTGCCATTTTAGACCAATCACTTCCATCTTTCTGGCTCCAGTGCTGAGAGCCAGAACAACGATTTTATACAGGTGAGGGTTATCGCTTTCACGGCATGCTTGCAGCAGGCGCTGGCGCTCATCATCATCAAGGAACCGCACACGCCCCCTGGATTCCTTGTACTTAGAAACTTTACGGACAGGGTTTGTCTCGACCCATTCCCATTCGTTCATAGCAATGGTGAAGACATGCCCCAGCGCCTGAGTATAGCGGTTAGCCGTTGTTGCACCGATTTCCCGCCCATAGCGGTTTTTCTGCCCTACAAGAGCATTGCGCTTCTCGACGATCAAAGAAGAAGTTACATCGAACATGCTGTATGCGCCCAGCTCCTGCCGCCAGTATTTCAGGTAATGCGCCTGGTTGAAGGTATTGCTCTTCTTATGCACCAGTACTTCTTTGTGATAGCGATCAATCGCATCGGCCAGGGTATGCTTTTTGGCTTTAGAGGTTTTGAAGTGCCGCCCTTCCCGAATTGCAGCCTCAATTTGCTGCCCCCAATTTTTTGCGTGCGTCTTGCTCTTAAAGGTCGCCGTTTCTGTGGGATGCCCCCGCAGCTTTACTTTAACGCGGTATGTGGTCACGCCATCCTTGGTGACACGCTGTTCGATAGAAGCCATAGCTCTGCCCCTGTGTGTTTTTGGTTGATCACAACACGCTACAACAGAGCACAACAGATTGCAATACTGATGATTTAATTATTTTTTGTTATTTATAACAATATGATATGATTTTTAACCTGCTCCGTGGGGAACTGATGGGGTAATTGCTCAAAAATTCAGCCCCCATTTAGTGCCTTACGTCAAATTCCCTCACTGAAACAGAAGCCCCCCTGACCCACCTTCTTAAAAACCAATCCACCCCCTGGGGGCGGCTCCGCCCCTCGCAGTTTTTCTGTATCCGATGCCCACTTAGAAAAATTCCGACCAGGAACATTGAGCTACATTTTGTAGGAAATCACCAACCAGGCTATGAGAAGAATATAAGCCACTGATTTAATTGTACAAAAATATAAATTTAACATTTGTATAGAAATCTTCTATACAATAATGTATATTGGATATGTAGAAGGAGATTTTATCATGTCACAAGCACAAACAACCGAAGCAGTCTCTATTAACATTAGAGCCAAAGCTAAGCAGCGAGATTTAATAGATCAGGCCGCAGAGAGCCAAGGTCGTAGCCGCTCCGACTTTATGTTGGAAGCTGCGTGCAGTAAGGCAGAAGACGTATTGCTTGATCAAACTTTCTTTGCGCTTGAAGCTGATGCTTTTGCTAAATTTCAGGCTATGCTGGATGCACCGTCAGAATCGAATGATCGACTGCGTCGCTTTTTAAATGAGAAATCGCCCTGGGATAAATAATGAGCCTTCAATCTCTAACCGCTCCAGCTCCGATTGAGGCTGAACATGATCTTGCGTCTTTCAATTCTGGTGTCACCTCACTGGATGAGTGGCTGCAAAAGCGTGCGCTTAAAAATGAGAAAGCATCGGCTTCCAGAACATATGTAGTATGCGAAGGCAAGCGTGTGGTCGGCTACTATTGTCTATCGACAGGCGCAGTTGCAATACAAGAAGCCCCCAAGAAGCTCGGTCGCAATATGCCCAATCCGATCCCCGTTATGATCATGGGACGACTGGCGATTGATAAGGCTTATCAAAACCAAGGATTAGGCAAAGCGCTTTTGCAAGACGCTGTATTTCGCAGTGTAAAGGCCGGTGAGATTGCTGGCGTGGCAGCTTTGCTTGTGCACGCGCTTTCCGACGAAGCAAAAAGATTTTATCTGTCACGCGGCTTCTTAGAGTCGCCAATCCAGCCCATGACACTTTGCCTACCTTTAGCTAGTGTGCGTGAGGCCTTGAAATGATCAAAAATAGTACCGAATACAAAATATCTTTGGATCGATTAGATGGACAGAACCAGCGGATTGCAGACATACAGAAAAAGCTGGCAAGCGATGGACTAACACCAGAAGAAATTAAACGCGCCACTGATCCGCTTAAAACTTTCACGCTTCAAATCCAAGAAGAGGTTGAAGCATATAAAAAGCGCGAAGGCCTATAGCTTGCGTTGATAAAGTTGATGCCTCAAAATCTTTCTTAAAACTAAATATGGCTGGGTTACGCCCCAATTTATAAAAAGATTAAATAATGCAAACTGCTGCAGAATTAAAAATAGGGTCATTATATAGTTACCAACCCTACATATTCGAATACTTAAAACAAACAGTTTTAAGCAACCTTATATTTCTATCTAATCCTGTCGGTTTCAATGATCCTTGGGACTGCCGACCTCATTTTTTCTCTGATGTAGATGATCCTGAAATACGAAAAGCAGTAATAAGCTATTACACAACTGCCTATAAAAAGGCACGACCTAACGGCCAAATAAACATAGAAGATGCTATCTCTCAGCTAGATAAAGATCCCGAAAAGCTAAAAGGATTTATGAAGAAGTTTTCAGATGGTTTATTTGAGGACATTTGCAGTCAATATCGAGTGCGCTGCTTAACCACAAAGAATGACAATGCTTTAATGTGGGGGCATTACGCCGCAAAACATACGGGTCTTTGTTTAGAGTTCGATGTAAAAAATCCAGTTTTTTGCGCGGCTCTTAAAGTGGAATATAACAAAGACTACCCACCGTTCCAATTAACTGACGACTCCGCAGAAGCGAACGTAAAAATCCTTACGACAAAATCTAATCATTGGGCATATGAAGATGAATTCAGGTTAATTGCTCTCGAAAACACGACCAAATTACCTGCAGATCAGATGCTAATTGTGAAGAACAGCCTACTTGAGATTCCCGAGGGCTCTCTTAAGTCGATTATTTTGGGATGCCTGATGCCTGAAGAATATAAACAGCAGATCGCGGACTTACTGAAAAACTCAGGTAAAAAGATTGTTCTTAAGGAGGCGGCGCGCTTACCTAATAAATATGGCCTTGAAATCAAGGAAAGAGCTTAAAAACTGATCATTAGTTACCATCAGGCTCTATTGAATCCTCTGCGCTGAATGTCGTTTTTTATCCTACAGAGACCAGCTCGGCGATCTTAGCCGCAACCTGTGCCATCGTGTTTTCTGCAGTGCTAAGTCCGCTTCGCGAGGCAAGCAGGGGGCTTTCTTCACGGAGAGCTTCATAGGTGGTGTTGTGCACGATGGGAACAAGCCGCTCACCAGCGAGGAGTGCCGAAAGCTCCTTATCAGCAATTCCCTCTGTTGGAAGGCGACGCAGTAGCGCAGGAGTCACCAGCACAATTCCTACTTTCGAGTTTGCTAAGCCCTTATCGATGGCACGGAGCAATGGTACGCCAAGTCCAACATCCTTCTCGCTGAACCAGACCCGGACTCCAATTGATTCTAGAAGATCATGAAGCTCCTTAGCGGCCCCTTGTCGGTCATCCCACGCATGGCATAGGAAGACGTCCCGAAGATCAGGCTGCTTCGCTAGGCTCTCGACGCTGTTGCGGATTGGGGTGAGCGCTAATACCTCGGTGGGCGTATACGCTACGGACGAACCGGATCGCGACCACCGTGGCTTTGCGCTACCGCCCGTTGACCCACCACCACTGCTCCGACCTCCCCAGCTGCTCTCCGAGGAGGAGTAGGGCGACGAATAGGATGGAGACGAGTGCGACCTATAACCGCCGTAGCCGCGAGAGCGGCCACCACATGCGGGGCAGTCGGCCGCAGCGCTAGCTGTGCGATGGCCTCTTGTTGGTGCTGTGCATCTTGACATGTATCCAATGATATCAACTACCATCGCTGCAATCAATCGCTATACGACCTTCAGGTTTTGGGACACTTTTTCTGATTTTGATCGATTCAGAGACGAAAATTTGGACAATTTTTGAGTACAAAAATGCATCAAATTGCATCGCGTCCAATAAAACCAAGCTGCAAAATATCATCGTAAAAAATTGTCGTGATATGCGGCGGTTTGTTGTCATTTCTTTTTTTCAAGTTCCCCACCAGGTCCCCACGGAGCAAAAATCAGAAAAGCCCCTTGCGGGGCTTCTTCTTAAGTCATTGATTTTATTGGGAAAATTGGTTGCGGGAGTAGGATTTGAACCTACGACCTTCAGGTTATGAGCCTGACGAGCTACCGGGCTGCTCCACCCCGCGTCACCGAGAAATGGCGGCCCCAACCGGTTAGAAATGCGGGGCGCGCAAGCGATATGGGGTTATAGACCGTTCAATTCAAGAACGCAAACCTTATTCGTCATAAATCCTATAAATCTTTCGCACGGCAACGCGCGCAAATGCGCGTCACCATTTTTTAAAAATCACCCACGCCGCAAGCACAATCAAGCCGAAACCGAGAAGGTGATTCCACTGAATCGGTTCTTTCAGATACCAGATTGAGAAGCCCATAAACACCAATAGAGTCAGGCATTCTTGAATGGTTTTGAGTTGAGCCGCATTGAAAACGGAATGGCCCATGCGATTGGCCGGAACCTGCAGGCAGTATTCGAAGAAGGCTATACCCCAGCTCACCAGAATGACGATCAGAAGCGGGGTTGTTTTAAACTTCAAATGGCCATACCAGGCGAATGTCATGAAAATATTGGAGGCGAGCAGCAAGCCGATGGTGGCGAAGGGAACAGGGATTGAGAGACTCATTTTTACAAGCCTTTGTGATGGGGTTTTTATAAAGACGGGAGAAATTGGATACAAAAAAACGCGCCAAGGGCGCGTTGAATAATTTGATCATCGAAAATAGGTATGACAACAACGATTGTTTAATCCAAGCGGGCTTGGAAGACCTGGCAACGACCTACTCTCCCGCGTCTTAAGACGAAGTACCATTGGCGCTGAGGCTTTTCACGGTCCAGTTCGGTATGGGATGGGGTGTTGCGCACTCGCTAGAATCACCAGGTCATCCAAAACCGCCTGTATTAAACAATCAATATCCGCATTTGTCTTTCAAAACGCTGGCCTATAAGCCAACCGCAACGAGCTTGCCGCTGCGCGTGATGTTTCATATCGATGGAGTAAACCATACGACATGGAGTGAATTCAAGCCGATCGAGCAATTAGTAACAGTTAGCTTCAAGCGTTGCCGCTCTTCCACACCTGTCCTATCAACGTGGTGGTCTTCCACGGCTCTGATAGGGAAACCTTGTTTTGAGGGGGGCTTCACGCTTAGATGCATTCAGCATTTATCCCTTCCACACATAGCTACCCAGCTGTGCCACTGGCGTGACAACTGGTGCACCAGAGGTGTGTCCATCCCGGTCCTCTCGTACTAAGGACAGCTCCTCTCAAGTTTCCAACACCCACGGCAGATAGGGACCGAACTGTCTCACGACGTTCTGAACCCAGCTCACGTACCTCTTTAAATGGCGAACAGCCATACCCTTGGGACCTGCTCCAGCCCCAGGATGAGATGAGCCGACATCGAGGTGCCAAACAGCGCCGTCGCTGGGGACGCTTGGGCGCTATCAGCCTGTTATCCCTAGAGTACCTTTTATTCGTTAAGTGATGCATCTTCCATACGAGTGCACCAGATCACTATGACCGTGTTTCCACTCTGCTCGACTTGTCAGTCTCGCAGTCAGGCAGGCTTATGCCATTGCACTCAAAAGTTGATTTCCGACCAACCTGAGCCTACCATCGCGCGCCTCCGTTACTGTTTGGGAGGCGACCGCCCCAGTCAAACTACCCACCATGCAGGGTCCGGATCCCGGATAACGGGATGCCGTTAGACACCAGGAAAATCAAGGGTGGTATTTCAAGGACGACTCCACACGAGCTGGCGCCCATGCTTCAAAGTCTCCCACCTATCCTACACATGACAATCCTGATGCCACTGCAAAGCTATAGTAAAGGTTCATAGGGTCTTTCCGTCTAACCGCGGGAACCCCGCATCTTCACGAGGAATTCAATTTCGCTGAGCCTGCTCTGGAGACAGTGGGGAAGTCGTTACGCCATTCGTGCAGGTCGGAACTTACCCGACAAGGAATTTCGCTACCTTAGGACCGTTATAGTTACGGCCGCCGTTTACTGGGGCTTCGATTCAGTGCTTGCACACCTCCTCTTAACCTTCCAGCACCGGGCAGGCGTCAGACCCTATACGTCGTCTTTAGACTTCGCAGAGCCCTGTGTTTTTGATAAACAGTCGCCACCCCCTGGTTTGTGTCCCCGGCCATTGGTTGCCCATAGGCCGGGCTTGCTTATCCCGAAGTTACGCAAGTAATTTGCCGAGTTCCTTCAGAACAGTTCTCTCAAGCGCCTTGGTATACTCTACCAGTCCACCTGTGTCGGTTTCGGGTACGGTCAATAATGATAGGGCTATTTCCTGGACGTCCCAGGCAGCACACTCAATCCGTTAAGAGCATACTGCTTTCGGCCGCCGTCACCTCTATCTGGTTCACGAATATTAACGTGATTCCCATCGACTACGCCTTTCGGCCTCGCCTTAGGGGCCGACTCACCCTGCGCGGATTAGCCTTGCGCAGGAACCCTTGGACTTTCGGCGACAGTGATTCTCACACTGTTTGTCGCTACTTATGTCAGAATTCTCACTTCTGATACCTCCAGCAACTCTCACGAGTCACCTTCGCAGGCTTACAGAACGCTCCGCTACCACTCCCGTAGGAGTCCTAAGCTTCGGTACATGACTTGAGCCCCGTAACATCTTCGGCGCGGAAACTCTTATTTAGACCAGTGAGCTATTACGCTTTCTTTAAATGATGGCTGCTTCTAAGCCAACATCCTGGTTGTCTTGGAGTTTCTACATCCTTTCCCACTTAGTCATGATTTGGGGACCTTAGCTGTAGGTCTGGGCTGTTTCCCTCTCGTCCTAGGACCTTATCACCCTAAGACTGTCTGCCATGTATTACTCCCGGGTATTCGGAGTTTGGTTGGGTTTGGTAAGGCTCGCGCCCCCCTAGCCCATCCAGTGCTCTACCCCCCGGGGTATTCGCATGACGCACTACCTAAATAGTTTTCGCGGAGAACCAGCTATTAGCCGACTTGATTGGCCTTTCACCCCTAACCACAGGTCATCCCACACTTTTTCAACAGTGATGAGTTCGGTCCTCCATTAGGTGTTACCCTAACTTCAACCTGCCCATGGCTAGATCGTCGGCTTTCGGGTCTAATGCTGCATACTTGGTCGCCCTATTCAGACTCGGTTTCCCTGCGCCTACACCTACCGGCTTAAGCTCGCATGCAACACTAACTCTCTGACCCATTATACAAAAGGTACGCCGTCACCCCATAAAGAGGCTCCGACTGTTTGTAGGCATCCGGTTTCAGGTCTGTTTCACTCCCCTTATCGGGGTACTTTTCACCTTTCCCTCACGGTACTGGTTCACTATCGGTCGATCAGTAGTACTTAGCCTTGGAGGATGGTCCCCCCATGTTCAGACAGGATTACTCGTGTCCCGCCTTACTCATAGACATTTGTGCTTTCTACCTATACAGGACTATCACCTACTTTGGTGTGCTTTTCCAAACACTTCTAGTTCTTACACAACTGCCATTGGGCTGGTCCGCGTTCGCTCGCCACTACTAACGGAGTCTCGGTTGATTTCCTTTCCTCTGGGTACTGAGATGTTTCAATTCCCCAGGTTCGCTTCGCTGCACCTATGAATTCAGTGCAGGATACCGCATAAAGCGGTGGGTTCCCCCATTCGGAGATCTGCGGGTCAATGGGTGTTCGCCCCTAACCGCAGCTTATCGCAGCGTACCACGTCCTTCATCGCCTCTGATCGCCAAGGCATTCACCAGATGCCCTTAAGACGCTTGAATTCAAACCACGCGCAGGGACAAGTCCGCTACGCTGGCTTATATACTCAGCATTTTGTTAGACATTTTGGATATTGATGTCATACCTATTTACGATGTCAAAGAACCGAAGATCTTTCAATCTTCACTGCAATTTCCGTTTACACAGAAACTGGAGAGAAAATTGGAAGGAAGAGAGAGATAAATGGTGGACCCAAGGAGGATCGAACTCCTGACCTCCTGAATGCAAATCAGGCGCTCTCCCAGCTGAGCTATGGGCCCATCTTTTGAAAAATGGTGGGCCTGGAAAGACTTGAACTTTCGACCCCACGCTTATCAAGCGTGTGCTCTAACCAACTGAGCTACAAGCCCCCGTTTGCAAAAACCAAACTCTCACGTTCGGTATTCACAACAACCAGGGCTAGCCCAGTCGCTATGAAGTGGTTCTTATCTGAAGGAAGAGATACGCCGGCAGCAGTGCGAGGCTTTCATCTTACGATGAAGGTTATGCCAAACACATCCTTAGAAAGGAGGTGATCCAGCCGCAGGTTCCCCTACGGCTACCTTGTTACGACTTCGTCCCAGTCACTGACCCTACCGTGGTCGGCTGCCTCCATAGGTTAGCGTACCGCCTTCAGGTAGAACCAACTCCCATGACGTGACGGGCGGTGTGTACAAGACCCGGGAACGTATTCACCGTGGCATGCTGATCCACGATTACTAGCGATTCCAACTTCATGCCCTCGAGTTGCAGAGGACAATCTGAACTGAGATGGCTTTTAGAGATTAGCGCCTCCTTGCGGAGTGGCTGCTCACTGTCACCACCATTGTAGCACGTTTGTAGCCCTACTCGTAAGGGCCATGATGACTTGACGTCGTCCCCACCTTCCTCCGGCTTATCACCGGCGGTCTCGCATGAGTGCCCAGCATTACCTGATGGCAACATACGATGAGGGTTGCGCTCGTTGCGGGACTTAACCCAACATCTCACGACACGAGCTGACGACAGCCATGCAGCACCTGTCACTCCCCCGGCCGAACCGAAGACAATCATCTCTGAAAGTCAAAAGGAGGATACAAGAGTAGGTAAGGTTCTTCGCGTTGCTTCGAATTAAACAACATGCTCCACCGCTTGTGCGGGTCCCCGTCAATTCCTTTGAGTTTTAACCTTGCGGCCGTACTTCCCAGGCGGTGTGCTTAATGCGTTAGCTGCGCCGCCGAAAGCCTAAGACTCCCGACAGCTAGCACACATCGTTTACGGCGTGGACTACCAGGGTATCTAATCCTGTTTGATCCCCACGCTTTCGTGCCTCAGCGTCAATACCAGTCCAGTTGGGCGCCTACGCCACTGGTGTTCCTCCGAATATCTGCGAATTTCACCTCTACACTCGGAATTCCCCCAACCTCTCCTGGATTCAAGCTTTGCAGTCACAAAAGCAATTCTGGAGTTAAGCTCCAGGATTTCACTTCTGTCTTACAAAACCGCCTACGCACGCTTTACGCCCAGTGATTCCGAACAACGCTCGCTCCCTTCGTATTACCGCGGCTGCTGGCACGAAGTTAGCCGGAGCTTTTTCTGGTGCTACCATCATTATTTTCACACCTAAAAGAGCTTTACAACCCGAAGGCCTTCATCACTCACGCGGCATGGCTGGATCAGAGTTGCCTCCATTGTCCAATATTCCTTACTGCTGCCTCCCGTAGGAGTCTGGGCCGTGTCTCAGTCCCAGTGTGGCTGATCATCCTCTCAGACCAGCTATGGATCGTCGCCTTGGTAGGCCGTTACCCCACCAACTAGCTAATCCAACGCGGGCTGATCCCTAGGCGATAAATCTTTGATCCGGAGATATTATGCGGTATTAGCGTTCGTTTCCAAACGTTGTTCCGCACCTAAGGGCACATTCCCACGCGTTACTCACCCGTGCGCCACTCCCCTTGCGGGGCGTTCGACTTGCATGTATTAGGCCTGCCGCCAGCGTTCGTTCTGAGCCAGGATCAAACTCTCAAGTTTGAATCCATCACTGTTAAAAAACAGCAAAGTTCGAGAACCTGCTTATATATTATGCGTCATGTGCGTCGAATAGACACGCAGACATCATTAAGCAGGCTTGTGTGTAACGTGTTCAACACGACCACCAAGCACTGCTGCCTGCGCATCTCTTCCTTCATTCACGATGTACAAGAACCGTTTTCTTACAGCCGGACACCGCCGAAGCGTTTTGTGTCCGTTCATAAAAAAGCCGGGCGAACCCGACGTCTTCGTTGACTGTGGAGCGAGTATTTAGTCGTTACTCACTCCGTTGTCAACCGTCTTTTTCAATCTTTTTTCAAAGTTTCCAAGGACGCTGGCCTGCGTTGCCGCCTGCCGAGGGAGCGAGTATTTAGTCGGTACTCACTCCGTTGTCAATCATCTTTTTCAATCTTTTTTCAAAGCTTTCCGAAGATGCTGGCGGACGTTGCCGTCTGCCGAGGTCGCCCCTTATACAGAGGGTCCCTAACCCTGTCAAAGGGAATTTGGCGATTTTTTACAAAAAACTTTAAAAAATCGTAAACCCCGCAGAAATCAGCCATTTTTTCACTTGGGCACCAGGGTCAAATGACCCGTTTTGCGCGGGTTCTGCGCCCGGTACGCCCCGACCAAAGCCCGCATTTCGGCCAGAGTCGGCTGGTTAAAATGCACCTGATCCAGAAAGCATCCCGGAACACCCCGCCGCATGACCGCCAAATGGGCGTCCATCTGCGGAATTAAGGCCTCCAGCGCCATTGGGCGGTCCAACACAGGGGCGGAAACCCCGCCCGTCATGACATGCTCGATGCGATGCCCCCGCTCTTCCGTAAAACCGCTCACGCGACGCAGTACAAACAATGTCCGTACACCTGCGGGCTTTCCAATACGTTCCGCGAACAGGCACTCCCATTCCCGCTGCATATATCCAGATCCGCTAATGCTAAAGCCGCGCCCGACCGGAACGGTGTTAAAGGCGCACACAGAATCCAGCCGCCGAACGATGTCGTCCAGATCAACAGGCGCATCGCACACAGAGGCTTGCGCGGGCCGCGTACAGCGCGCCGCAAGTGATGCGAAAAGTTTTCGTAAATTGTCGTAGCCAAACATCGGTGCATGCACTCCGTCACAATCAGATACAAAGAAGAACGATGGTTACGCAGGAATGCAGAAGAGCGCGCGTGTTACTTCACGAGCGTGAGAAAATCTTTTTTCACCGGACGCAATGCGCGATACTCACTGACAAGGCGCTGTGCGTCTTCCACCGTGGCGCGTTCGAATGTCATCGTGCAGGGACCCACACCGAAAACGCGGCGACGCTCTTCCTGCAACGCGACCATCACGGGAAATATTTTTTCCAGCGGCAGGACAATGCCCAGCTCCGTATATCCCGGATCGCCGAGCTGACCATAGGGCGCACAGCCCAGACGTTGCGTGGCCCAGCCATTGGCCCAGCGCAGACGGAACATGGTTCGCACGCCCGCCGGTTCACCGACGCGATCCGCCAGCAAACACATCCAGTCATATTGCGCGGTGTAATCGGGAAGGGTTTGAAAATTCCGCGCGAGGGGAATCGCATAGAGCCCACGAATGTCATTGATCTGGCGCAGCAGTTCATTGACCTGCGCGTTCTCCCGGACGACCGCACGGTTCAGTGCGGGCACCCAGCCGTACAACGCTTTGGTAAACTGTTTGCGCAACGTATCGAGAATCATTTATTTCTTTTTCAAAGACAGCGTTTGCTTAGGGGATGAATCGCGCACACCGTATGTGGCTTCAATCAGAAGCGTGGTCAGCTTTCCAAGCACCTCGTTCATGATAGCGCCATGCTCGCGATATTCTTCGTGAATGCGCTGCATATTCGGAACATCCAAATGTGGTGATGCCACGGCCAGACTTCGGCAAACGCTGCCCATGATCGTGGAGGCCCCGCGCGCCATAACGGCAATATCCGCAACAGACTTACGGGCGTCGCTTTTAACGGGCAGAGCCGGATTGGGCGGAACGATGGCTTCAAGCCGTACAGCCGTCTTGTGCGCGCTGTCCAGTTGCCCAAGCCACATGACACAGGTTCCAAGAGCCGTTTGAGAGCTTTGCAGCGATGTTCCGCCAAGAGAGCGGAGTTGGTCACACAAAGCATCCTGCCCGGCACGCTCTTCATCGCCCAACGGGCGTGGCGTGGCCTGCGACATGGATTTCAGGGCGAGCGCATTGGTCTGGGTGATATCTTTTATATGCTGAACGCATTCGGACAGAATTTTTAATTCCCGCGCGCTTAAAAAGCGATCCGTCGCTGGAGGAAGCGGCTCGGGCGTTGCCTGAGCTTGAAAACCAAAGGCGCGGCGGAGTTTTCCGCCCAGATTTTTCCAATCCATATCTATTTATCCCTGCGTATTCTTTTTTGCTTTTTCTTATGGCCTGCGATTTAGGACAGAAAGCACAGGAAAGGAAAGCCTTATTTTCCAGAATATTACAAGAAAATTCAGCCTTTCCCCTTAAATCAATCCCGCATCGCGCAATTGTGCCGCCAGATCGGCGGGCATTTCGTCATCTTCGGCGGCCATATCCGGGTCAAAGAACCGCAAATCGGGGGGCGCTTTGACGGGATCGAGGTAGCGCCACCCCTGAAACGCCCGGTGCGGCATCGCCGCCACCAGCATCAGGGCCGGATCGAGGATCAGGCGGCAATACGGCCCCTCATCCGTCTCCTCCATATCAAAGCCCAGAAACGCCTGCCGCGCCTGAATGCGGCCTTTAATCACCCAATATATAGAACCACCATTCAGCAACCCGGCATCCCGGGTCGGTTTACGCCGCGTCCACGCACAGGTGGCCAGCGCGCCACCAAAATCAAACAGGCGGGAGGATTGCAGCGCATGCAGGTGGCCAACATCATCCACGCCGACGGCCAGCTTGATCGTGTGGATGGGGGCATTCGAGATGATTTTGGCCATTTTGCTGGATTATCGCGGGTTTGGGATTAACAAGCGCAAAACAACAAGGCTATACTAACGGTTGCGATTGTATGTTTTACACATTTTGTACCCTGCTTATATCATGGCCCACGCCCGGAAATTCAAGCCCACCCGATTTTTTATGCAGAGCGGTCTGTGCACCGTCTGGGTGCTGACCGGGCTTGCCGTTTGCACGTCAAACGCACGGGCGCAGGATTTCCTGCCCATGCAGATTGCGCCATGGTCCAAGGATACGCGGAATGTCGCCCGCGTCACCCGCGCCAGAGCGGAATGGCAAGGCGGCGCCCAACAGGGGCAACCCAACGATCCCGCGCGCGCCGCCGCCGCACGCAAGACCAACGACCTGACGCCCCTGACACCGCAGGACTACGAACCGTTGCTGGCCGATTTGCTGGCGCGCGATGAAACGCTGGCCCGCATGATGGGCCACAGCGCGAGCGCCCTGTCAGCGACCGAAGAATCCTACGCCGGGCGCGTGGCCGACCCGCTGGTGCAGTTTGGGTATGATCTGTTTGAAAATTTTGCCGTACCCGCCACACAGGCGCACGACGCACAGGTGGATGGTGAAGCATCCCCCGCGCCACAGGCCGCATTGCCCGCCGGCGCGGTTCAGGACAATTTCGTTTTGTCCGCGGGCGACCGCCTGAACATCACCTTCCGCGGTCAACGGCGCGATCAGGGTATTTACACGATTACGACGGATGGCTTGCTGATCCTTGATGATCTGCCGCCCGTCTCCGCCGCCGGGCGCACCATCGGCCAATTGCGCGAGGCGCTGGCCGCGTCAGCGGACAGTCTGTACAACACCGATATATATGTCTCGCTGGAAAGCGTGCGGCAGGTGAATATTCTGGTGGTCGGAAATGTCCGCAAACCGGGCCGCCAGACCTTGACCGTTTTCCACACGGCGCTGGATGCGCTGATGCAGGCGGGCGGCATTGATAAGAACGGATCGTTGCGCCAGATCAAACTGGTCCGCGATGGCCGCACGACGATGGTGGATTTGTACGGCCTGCTGATCCATGGCAGCAGCGGCATGGATCTGGCCTTGCGTGACGGCGATCGGTTGATCGTTCCGCCGCTGGGTCCGACAATCGCCGTGGCCGGTGGCGTAAAACGCCCGGGCATCTATGAAATCCTGCCCTCTCTCAAAGGCATGAAACACACGCCGGAAAAATCCAGCGAATTTCTATCGATGCAGGAAGCCTTGGACATGGCCGGCGGCTTGGTCAGCCCGGGCAATAACCGTTTCATGAAACTGGGCCTGCACCGCAATGGGCAGGAAACCGTGGAGACGATCACCGATCCCTTTACACCCGCATTGAATGACGGATCGATTTTGATGGTGGCACGCGCCGATGACAAGCGCGCCGGATTGGTCGAACTGGTCGGCCATACGCGCCAGCCGGGATTGCACCCGCTATCCTCCAGCAAAACACTGGCCGCATTGCTGAGCGACCGATCCATGTTCGGGGCCGATATTTACCCGCTGATTGGCGCGATTGAACGGTGGGATGATGAACGCATGGCGCGCATTTTCCTCGACTTCCCGCCCATTTTGGTGGCGCAGGGGCAATATGATCAGGAATTGAAGGACGGCGATATCGTCCATCTGTTTTCCCGGTCACAGATGATGGCCTTGCAGAAGCAAAAATTTAATCCAGCAAGCATCGAACCCGCCGCCGGATCGGTTGATGAAACCGACATGGATCCGGAAGATACGGTGACGGGCGATCCGGCCTTGTCCGCCTTTCTGGCGGAGCGCACAATTTCGGTCCGCGGGGCGGTGCGCGATTCCGGTGTCTGGCCCGTGGCCACAGGCACCACGCTGGATTCCGTTCTGGCCGTGGCCGGAGGGCTGAGCCTGGAAGCCAATACATCGAATATCGAAGTAACCCGCACGCATGACGCCAGCATTCCGGATACGGAAAGCTCGATCCCGTTCCGCACCGCCGTGAATATGAATGACACGGACCCGAAAACGGTGGCAATCAACCCCGGCGACACCGTGCGGGTGAAACAGAAATTCCGTAAAGCCGAAGGCCAGAGCGTCACCATCATTGGTGAGGTCAACAACCCCGGCAAATACGATCTGGTGCCCGGCGACACGTTGCGCGACCTGTTCGCCCGTGCGGGCGGCATTACCGATCAAGCCTACCCGGACGGGGCGATTTTCAGCCGCGAATCCGAACGCAAGGCCGAGGAAGAACGCTTCCGCGCCGCCGCGCGCGAAATGGAACGCGCCCTGGCCACCGCCATGCACAAGGAAAAAGACGCGCCCGACATGACCCAGATTGCGATGGTGCAGGATCTGGCCGCCGAATTGCGCAATGTCGAAGCCGTGGGCCGCATTACCGTGGAGGCCGACCCCACCGTGCTGGAGGTTCAGCCGGAGCTGGATATCCTGCTGGAACCCGGCGACCGCATTTACGTGCCGCGCCGCCCGTTGACCGTGCGGGTTGAGGGCGAGGTTCTATCCCCTGCCGCCCTGCAATTCCGCAACGGCAAAAACCCGCGCGATTATATTGCCGAGGCCGGCGGCCCCAGCCATTTCGCAGATCAGGACCGCGCCTTTGTCCTGTACCCGGACGGCAGCGCCCAACCTTTGTTCATCAGCGCATGGAACCACAAGGCCAGCATGATCCCGCCGGGATCCACCATCGTCGTGCCGCGTGACCCCAAACCGTTCGATTTTATCGAAAGCGCGCGTGACATCAGCCAGATTTTATCCAATCTGGCCGTTACCGGAATCTTCCTTGATGACATCATGGATGATGACGATTGATGATGTTCAGCATCATCACCATCACCCGCAACGATCTGGCCGGGTTACAAGCCACACATAAGTCCGTTCAATCCCAAACCTGCACCGATTACGAATGGATCGTGATTGACGGCGCATCGGATGATGGCACGGTGGCATATTTGCAAAATCTATCTTCCCACACCCCTTCATCCCCCCACCCTACCCTCCCCCCTTTGCAAGGGGGGAGGCTGGGTGGGGGGAGAGAAAATGGTCCTGGGGGAAATGCAATCCTCTGGACCAGCGAACCCGATGCGGGCCTGTATGACGCGATGAACAAGGGCCTGGCCCGCGCCACGGGAGATTACATCATTTTCATGAATGGGGGTGACCAGTTTGCCGATGACAATGTCCTCAGCAACCTGTCCCAACTCATCAGCATGGCCAGCACACCCCCCGGATTTATTTACGGTGACGCGCTGGAAACACGGCCCGACGGGCAAATGGCCTATAAAGCCGCCCGCCCCTTTATCAAGGTGGATCTGGGCATGTTCACCCATCATCAGGCCATGGTTTATGCCCGTGCTATCATCGGCGATATGCGCTATGACACGCGGTATACAATCGCGGCGGATTATAAACTGACCTTACAAACGCTCGGGGCCACACGGGCGATTTATTATGTGCCCGCCCCGTTTTGCATTTTCGCCAATGGCGGCATATCCCAAACCCGCACCGCACTCGGACGGCGGGAGCAATTTGATATTCGTCGCGAATTGGGCGTGGTTGGCCCCATCAGGAACCGTGTCATAAAAACATTGCAAATGATCAATATGGGCGTCCGCCGGATCTGCCCGTCTTTTTATTGGGCGTTGAAAGCCCGACGCGATAACGCCGCGATACGGCGATAATACCAGCCACGGGCGCGGGCAAAATCAAATCCCGCCCAGCCATCCAAAAATCCGCACTTCCAGACATAGCAATATAAGAACGCCACGGCACCGCGGGCGGGCAGTGCACGGAAGACGCGTTTTAAACGATGCCGCCAGACCACAGGGTCCGCGGGCCACGCCCCGCGTTCATTCATGCCCGCTTCCCATTGGGCGTAGCGTTCATGCCGTTCATACCACCGGGCCGGGTCCGCCGCTGCGTCATGGGTCAGCATCGGAGCGAGAACGCCAATCCGCGCGTCCGGTTTTTTCGCCACGGGCTGGTAATGCCCCTCGATCTCCCCCATGCCGGGCAGGCCCAGATCATCGACAACCGGGAACATGAAGACATGACGGTTAAACAGCGCCAGCTTGTTGTTGGTCAGGCCAAAGCGCAGCACCCGCCCGCCCCAGACATAGCGCCCGCGCACGAAATACCCATCTGCACACGGCCCCTCATGGCAAAACAGATCGGCAATCGCGCGCGTCAATTCCGGTGTTACGATTTCATCGGCATCGACAAAGAATACCCAGTCATGGGCCAACGGCACGTGATCCAGACACCATTGCCGTTTTTTCGGGTATGCCCCATTCCATGTATAGGCCACCGTGTCCGCGCCAAAGGATTGTGCCACGGCAAAGGTAGCGGCATCCCCGCCGCTATCGACCACGATGATTTGACCAAAGGGTGCCAGTGCGGCCAATGTGGACGATAGGGAGGCCCCCTCGCCCTTGGTCACGATAATAACGGAGACGGGAATGACCGGATGGTCAGGCATGGCGTTCACGGCGACCGAAGATCAGCCCCAGACAATAGAAGAGCACAGCCCCCGCAAAGACAAAAGCGGGCAGGACAATAGACTTACGCGGCCACACCGCGCGGGCGGAGGCCGATGGCGATTCCGCAATGACAGCGGCAAAGGATTCATCCATCGCCAGCATCATGCGGACATGTTCCTGTTCCATCAGCAGATTGGTCAGCGCCCGGCGATGATCCGGATGATCGGTGCGGCGCAGGGCCTCCTGTAAATAGGCCGAACGCGCATCGGCGCGTGTGCGCACGTCATTGCGGATCAAACGGTCCGCCGCATCATGCACCAGAGTCAAAAAACCGGTCGCCCATTCCCGGTCCGGATGGTTCAGAACAACACGGCGCATTGTGGTGGTGCCTACGGGTTCAATTTTAATCGCACGCGCCATCCAATCGGCCAATTCCGCCGGATCACGAATGTCGGCCCCCGTGGAAATACGCAAAGACCGCGATGCCCGCACGCCATCCGCCACATCCTTGTTCTTCATAACAATCGCGGCCACGTCACCCCCGCGCATGATGTTTTCCAGCCGGGAGAAATCGGTCGTATCCTGCGCCCCGATTGAACTGGCCAGATATTGCAGGGCAAAGGTCGCGTTATCGGGCAGCAAGGCCTTGATATCCGTGCCCGTCCCGCGATCCGCCGGGGCGATCAGCATGCCGACCCGGTATTGCGGCACGGCCAGCGCCAGAAAGACAAAGGCCGCCAGCAAACCGGCAACCATGCCCGCCATGATCCATCCGCGCAAACGCCACCACCCGCGCAACAGATCGATCAGATCGGGTTCCGGGGCAATCATGGTCTGGCTGTGTGTGGACATGAATTACTCGGCTGCGTGAATGGTCACGGATGGGGGCTGTTGAACCGCATTATCCTGCGCCGCGGCTGCGGGCACGGTAACCTTTGGCTTGGCCGATGGCGGCGTTAACGGGCGGCCAATCACATCACGGGCGCGTTTGATCCACGCATTGATGGATTCGGACGGGACGAAAATGCGCCCGGCCTGCGCCGAGCCATCATGGGCATTGTGCCATGCGTTCCCATCCATGCGCAGGGTCAGGATGGTTTGCGCCAATGTTTCCGGTTCACCCTGGGCCACGACGGCACCGGCATGGAAATCGGAAATAACCTTGGCCACTTCGCTGTTCATCGGGCCGACGAACACGCACGGGCGACCAACGGCCAGCGCAGAATAAAGTTTGGATGGCACCAGCAACCCGGCCGCATCATGTTTCATTGAAATGATATGAACATCACCGCTTTCCATCAGCGGGCGCAGGCGGCGGTTCGGCTGGCGCGGCAGCAGGCGGATATTTTCCAAGCCCCGACGCGCCCGTTCATGCGCCAGACGGTCCAGCCCCGGGCCATCACCCACGAACACAAATTCAATATCCGGGCATTGGTGCTGTAAAATCGCGGCGGCATCGACAATGGTATGAATCGGGTGCGCCCGGCCAATCGTTCCGGCATACAGAACGCGGAATTTCGGGGCGCCATCATCCTTAAACAATTCTTCGAACGGTTTGGCGGGGATGGACGCATCCGCCTCAACCGCCGCTTCGTTCATCGCATCCGTCACATTGCGCGTTAATTCATAGTCCGGCCAGTTGGGAATAACCGCAATGCGTTTCGGATCCAGTCCGGTCTTGGTCAATTGTCGCGCCATGCATCGCCCAATGACGATAATTTTTTCACAGCGGCGCATCGCGTGGAAGGACAGCGCGCTCAAACCACTCATCATAAAATCCGGCAGGCGGATGCCGATGGAGGGCAGGAGGTCAGGATACAAATCCTGACACCAATGAATATGTTTGGTTTTGCGCACGCGCGCCATGATGCCACCCGCAACCACCATCATCGGCGGATCGGTCATGGTGACAATCAAATCGGGGCGCGGTAATTTCAAACCCGCAATCATCATGCGCACCCAGGCCGCACCATAAGTGAACAGATTGCGGGATTTTGTATTCGATTTCAGACGGATCACACGCACATCGCCGTCGCGGTCTTCGCGCGCCACGGCGGCGGTCGTCACCACCGTTACCGCCCACCCATCACGCGCCATCGCCCGCGCCAGATCGCGCAGGACACGACCCGTCGCCCCCCGGTCCGAGGGGTACACACGGTTGAAAAATATGACGGACGGTCTGCTCATACCGAAATCATTAAAAATCTGCGTTATTGGGTATGGTTTTGAATACAACAGGATTGCCGGGCTGTCCACCGGGGGCCGCGGCTGCGGTCCGGGCGCTGTACAGCGCGGCCAGAAGCAAAATAAGACCGAAATCCAATGACTTAAAGCTGGCATAGAGCAGATAGTCGATCACCATGGGCGCGCCCAGCGCCACGGCCAAAATCGGATGAACCGGCAAAAACCGTATCAAAGCAAGGGCCAAGCCCCCAAAATAGGCCAGCCCCAGCCCGACCCCGATCAGCCCGGATTTGAGCCATAACGTCGTGCCAAGGTTGTGGGTAAATGTAACGACGCTGTCCCCCACCGCCGGGGATTGAACGGTCGCCCCCCACCCGTTCCCGAACAGGACGGCCCCAATTCCATGCAAGGCGTCCCGCACGGCGGCGGCTTCCTGCCACCGCATATTGGCCCCAACCATCACATTTTTGTGGGCCAGCCCGGCCACCACATCGGATAAGGGGGCCCACACCGCCAGACACAACACCGCCAGCCCCAGCAACGGCACCACCATGCGGCGCGGTTTTTTGACGATGCCAATGCCGATCCAGAAAACCACACCCAGCGCCAGCAAGCCCAATGACGCCCGTTGCAACACCAGCGCCATGGCCGCCAGCGGAACCAAGGCCAGAGCCGCCAGCGTCGCGGCGACGATCACGCTGTTCACATTGACCCGCCGGGTGATCATCACACCCGCAACGCCCAGCATGGCCATCGCGGCGAACAAAACGCTCGGCGCGTTGGCCAGACGGCGCGGGTCCTGCCCGCTCATATTCAGGCCCAGTTGCGCCGCGTGATCGATGCCAGCATTGGCCAGAACCAAAGGCGCGACAACACGCGCGGCAAAGAGAACACCAAGCGCGACAACACAGGCCGTAACAATAAAATGCCACCGCACGCGGTCGCGTACGACATCAATCATAAACACGGGCAACAGCATAAACAGGAACGGTACCACATCGCGCACGATATTCCCGGGGCTGGCCCCAACCATCACCGCGCCCACCAACGGCACGCTTAATCCATACAGAAGGAAGATTTGCCCCGCCCGAAACCAGAAGGGGTGCGGATCACCGCGCACGGGCGTAACCGCCCGCGCAAAGGACCGAAACCCAACCGCCACGGCCAGCAACACGCCCACCACCATCTCCGTCCAGCCAAAAACGGGCGGCGTTGGCTCGCCCCACAGGGCGTAGACCAGAATGGCGGCGCACAACGCCGCGCATTGCACATCACGATAGGTTGAAAACATCCATCATCATCCGGGCGGCCACGATTATCAGGAACACGGCAAAAACCCGCCGCAACATATCGGTTGGAATGGCATGCGCCACACGCGCACCCAATGGCGCAAAGGCGACCGCCATCGGAATGATCAGAATAGCGGCCAGCATATTCACGTATCCAAAGCTGAACGGTGGGCGGTCCGGCGCGGCCCAGCCGATCAGGATGAACCCCACCATCGCCGGAATTGCAATCACCAGCCCCAACGCCGATGCCGTTCCCACCGCTTGGCGCATATCCACACGCCCCATGGTCATAAAGGGCACGCTGACCGTTGCGCCGCCAATGCCCATCAAGGTTGATAAGCACCCGATCACAGCCCCCGCCAATGTGCGCCACGGCTGGCCCGGCACATCATTCCACACCGTGGTCCGGCGCGGATCGACAAGCATGATCATGGCCAGAACGGCCAGTGCAAAAGCAAAAACCATTTTCAACGATTGGCCGGATATATAATCCGCAATCACGGTGCCGATCAAAACACCAACCACAATTCCGACGCCGATCGATTTGACCAGATCGATCCGCACACCGCCCCGCCGCGCATGGGCGCGAACGGATGACAGACCCGTCGGAATAATCACGGCCAGCGATGTGCCCACCGCGACATGCATCAAATGGTCCGGCGCAAACCCCAACGCCGCAAACATGAAATACAACCCCGGCACCAGAACGATGCCCCCGCCAATGCCCAACAGCCCGGCCAGAAAACCGGAAACCGCCCCCAGCAGCGCCAAGAGCGGTCCCCAAACCATCAACAATGAAGGATCAATCGACACAGAAAGAATGCAAACGGATCAGCGCGATGAATTGAACAATTTGCGCGGCGCGTCGGCCTTGTCCTTCTCCGCCCGGGGGTTGGTGAAAACCACATTGGCCCCGTTATACGGGTCCGCCGGATTGGTTTGCGCCTGGGCCTGCGCTGTGGTTGCCGTTGCACCGCCCGCGCTGGCACCGGCTTGCTCCGCCTTTTTTTGCGCCTGTTTCATTTGCGCTTCAAACTGGGCTTTAATCTGTGCGGCCCGCGCGCTGCGCTCACTCGCGTTCTGCTGGGCCTGTGCGGCTTTCGCGGCCTGATTATCCTTGTACAGTTTATCGGGGTCTGTGGGCTTGGTCACCTGCGTGCCCTTCATGCCGTAAGATTTTCCGGTCGGCATACCCGGCGGCAAAGCCCCCGCCGTTTCGCGCTTGGTAAATAACGGCGTCGCCGCGCTTTCTTTTTTCGACGAATTATAAACGCCGCCCGTCGGGGCCGCGGTGTCACCGCTGGACTTGGTGCTGTTATAAACGGCACCGCTGCTGGTGGTGCCGCTGTTCTTGGCCGTTTGGGCCCAGACCGGGCCGGTGGCGGTCAACACCGCCACAACCAGAGCCGTCACGAAAAAACGATAATTCGATGCGCACGCCGCCATGGATAATCCCCTCATAAAAACCTGCATCCCGATTATATCAGCACGGGCGCCGGGATGGAAATTCCCCCACATGGAAATGCATAAAAAAGGCGGAAAAACGCCCCTCTCCAAAGATTGTCGTTATGTTAACCCCCTTTTAAGCCTTTGAGGACATTATAGGCTCAATCATTCCGGAAAATAATCCGGGAACCAGAACGGAAAACGGCCATAAATAAGGGCCATGGTAAAAGAAGAAGAGGTGTCACCATGCAAGTCAACATTCAGGAAATCCTGCAAAAGGCAGGGCTGGATGAACCGCTGTACCCCGGCAAGCGCGTTGTCAAACAATGCCGCCAGTCGGGCGAGTTCAAAAGCCACTGCGTCGTCTATGACTGGCGCGATCCGGAGAAAGTGCGGATTGAGGTCAAAGCGGGCCTGAGCGGGCGTGACTTGCCGGCAAAGGAATTGAAAAAATATCCGGTCAGCTTCCAAACGCCGACCTTCATTGAAATCAACGTCCGTTAATAGGAGGACGATATGGGTAGACATCATTTTAGCGGCGCAGCCGCAGGCCAGATTGCAGAGACAGGGGCCGCCACCGCCACCGTCGTCGGCAAGCCAACGGAACAAATCGACGTCCTTGCCAACCGCATTGGGCACGGGCTGCAGCACGGTCATGTGGATTTGATTACAGCCGCCATTGAAACACGGGCCGCCGGGGCCGTTATCCGCGCCACGCCGGGCGGCGGACTGGCCCCCAAAGGGGATGAAACAGTTCCGTATAAATACAAAGCCGATAACGAACAAATGTTCGGCGCCACGGCCCCAACACCGCCCACACCGGGCAGCGGCCCATAAGGTTCCAGCCTTGAATAAAAAAACCCGCGCACAGGAAGCATGGCCTGTTGCGCGGGTTTCTTTTTAAAATGAATTACAACGTCTTCAACACATCCTTGATCGTTGTCACAATCTGGTCCATGTGGTTTTCGTTGATGATCAGTGGCGGGGACAGATACAAATTCGGCCCCGTATACCGCACCATCAATCCACGGCGGAACAATTCGTACGACACTTCGCGCGGATATTTATTCGGGTCGTTCGCATCCTTGGTTTCCGCCAATTGGATCCCGGCCAGAATGCCACAATTGCGCACATCCACCACATGGGGCGATCCCTTCAATGAATGCACCGCGTCTTCAAACGGTTTCATCATCGCCTTGGCATGGTCCCAGATTTTCTGGTCCTGAATCGTGTCCATCGTGCCAATAATTGCGGCGGCGGCAAGCGGGTGCCCGGAGTATGTGTAGCCATGCATCAATTCGATGACATGTTCCGGCCCGTTCATAAACGCGTCATAGATGGTTTTGGTGACAAAGGTCGCACCCAACGGCACCACCCCGTTGGTGATGCCCTTGGCCATCGTAATAATGTCCGGCGTCACGCCAAAATAATCCACCGATGACATGGTGCCAAAACGGCCAAAGCCCGTCACAACTTCATCAAAGATCAACAAGAGGCCATGTTTGGTGCAGATTTCGCGCAGGCGTTGCAAATACCCTTTCGGCGGCGGCAGCACACCGGTGGACCCGGCCACGGGCTCCACAATCACCGCCGCAATATTCATCGGATCGTGCAGGTAAATCAACCGGTCCAGTTCATCGGCATATTCAGCGCCGTGGTCCGGCATGCCGCGCGCGAACGCATTGCGCATCAAATCATGGGTGTGACGCAAATGGTCGATGTTCGGCAACAATTGGCCAAAGGTCGCGCGGTTATACGGCAGGCCACCAACGGAAATACCGCCAAAACCAACACCGTGATAGCCACGTTCGCGCCCGATCAGGACGCGGCGTGTGCCTTCGCCCCGCAGACGGTGATAGGCCAGCGCGATTTTCAGCGCCGTATCCACCGCTTCGGATCCCGAATTGCTGAAAAACACATTGGTGAAGGGTTCGGGCATATCGGCGATCAAACGCGATGCGGCCTTGAACACGGTGGGGTGGCCGAATTGGAAACACGGCGCGTAATCCATCAATTCCAGTTGCGCGGTGATGGCCTCTTTAATTTTTGGCTGGTCATGGCCCGCATTGACGCACCACATCCCTGCGGCGGCATCCAGAATTTCTTTGCCTTCCGGATCATAATAATACATCCCCTTGGCCCGCACGATCATGCGCGGCGCTTTTTTGAAATAACGCTGCGGGGTGAACGGCATCCAGAATTCGTCCAACGAATTTGCCGCGGTTGTAAAATCATATGCCATGATACTTGTCCTTTATGCGGGAAAACCCTAGATTCGAAAAGTCGCCCGCAGTATAGGCGAAGAAATCAGTTTGGCCAAAGGGGTCAGCATGCAAGATGATAATGGCCATAATAACGGCGAAAACCATGATGAAACCCCCCATAAAACAATGGGAACGGACAGCAATATCGTCCGTTTTCAAAAGCGCGATAAGAACGCACATGCACAAACGGATGAGCATCACGGCCCGCTGATCAACCTGCCGCCCGTAACGAAATGGATGATGGTTACCTTCGTCCTTGTGCAATTGATTATGAGTTTTGCCCTGAGCCCTGAATGGCAATATTGGGTGATGATGCATATGGGATTCGTGCCCGCGTATTACACCGGACAATTCGGATTTAGCTGGCCCATGGTTGTTGGCCCCTTCACCTATATGCTGATCCATGGCGGATGGTTGCATGTGGGATTGAACAGCGTGATGATGATGGCGTTCGGCGCCGGATGCGAACGCGTGATCGGCGGCAAACGCATGGTGATTTTATTCGTGCTGTGCGGATTGGCGGCGGTTGCGTTTCACATGGCGCTGAACTGGGGATCGGATGCCCCGGTCATCGGCGCATCGGGCAGCATCAGCGGATTGTTCGCGGCCACCATGCTGGTCCTCTACGCCCAAAACCCCGGCAGCATGGGCGGGAAATACGGGCTGTGGCCGTTTATCCTGCTGTGGATCGTGATTTCCGTGGCGTTTGGGTCCATGGGCGGACCGGGCGGCAGCTCAATCGCGTGGGCCGCGCATATTGGCGGGTTTATTTCCGGATTTATATTCTTCCCATTGGTGATGCGGCTGAAAATTTAACGTCCCGCGCACACCTGCATAATTTTTAAAGGAAACAAGATGACAACGTCCTTTCCGACAGAGACAAGGCACCAATTTGATTCCATAGCCGAACAATTCGGATTAAGCCGTGTCACAGAAAGTTTGCAGCAAGTACGCTATGAAAACGATCTCGTTTTCCTGCTCATTCACTGGGACAATACACGATCTTATGAAATTGGCGTTGAAATCGGGAAAAAATGCACAAGCGGAAAAGATCAATCTTTCCCGCTTCATGTGGTTCTAAAAAAAGACAAAGCACCAGACGCGGATCGCGTATCCAATCTGATGGTCAGCGATGAAAAGAACTTACCCGCCATCCTGCAAAATCTTGCAGACATCGTGATGGGCCATGCCTCAGATCTTTTAAGCGGAAGTGAACAGTCTTTTGCACAGATAGAGGCATTCAGCCACCACAACAATGTGGCATATGCACAAAATGCAGAGCTTCAGCACGCAAAATTAATCGCGGATAAAGCCTGGTCAGAAAAGGATTACGTGAGCATCGTCAGAGCATTGGAGCCTGTAGAAGAAAACTTGTCCGACACCGATAAGGCACGGCTGGAATACGCGCGCAAGCATCACTCCAGCTAATTGCGTTATCGCCCACCCAGACTGCGCATCGGGGCCGACAGCAACGGGTCGGCCTGCATGTGCAGGATGGACCCGTCGGACAGCAAATTCTTACGCGCATCCGGATAATCCCAGACAATCGTATTGAACGTGCCATGCGGTTCCGCGATCGGGGCCCAGCGTTCATATATGCGACCCGTTTGACGGCAGGTCCAGACAGGATCGGCCGGGGCATCCGCCGCTTTTTCCAGCATGCGTTTGGCCGTTTCCGGATGGCCGGTTTTTTCTTCCAGCCGTGCCCACAGGCGATAGATGCGCGGCGATGGATGTAATGTTTCCGCCATCACCAGATATTGACGCACTTCACCCCACAGCCCGCCTTCCAACGCGGCGCGTGCGGCGGCCAGTTGGCTTTCGGCGTGATCGGGACGCAGGGCGACCAGACGTTCATACCACCGCATCCGCACCATGGCGTCGCTGGCTTTGTTTTCCGGGGCCAACGCATCCCACAACGGAATCAAATCCGGATGCGGGTTGGCACGCCAGGCCCGCTCAATAATGCGCGCGGCTTCGCGTTTCTTTTGCAAATCAATGCACAACCGCGCCAGACGCACCGCCGCCGGAACGAACGCGGCGGAAATTTGAATGGCATCGCGCAGATGATGCAACGCTTGCGCCTGTAATCCCGCGCGCAAATCCTGATCGGCTTGGGCCATCAGCAGCGCCAGACGGTTGGATTGTGCTTCTTCCGGTGTAAATGCGCCGACACGCTCGGCGGATTTCAATGTTTTTTCGGCCGTAGCCCAATCATGTTTTTGCACCTCCAGCCCGAAAACCGTGCGCAAAATCCATTTTTGTTTCGGGTGCATGTCTTGTGCCTTGCGGGCCAGAACCAGCGCCGCATCAACATCGGCATGATCCATCGCATCCTGCATCAAACCACGCACGCCCAGAAACGCCGTATCCTTATCACGCATCAGCGCATCGAAATGCGCGCGCGCGACCAGATCATTGCCCTGCAGGCGTGCGGCTTGTGCTTCCAGCAAATGCGGCAACCCGCCATCCTTGGGCAGGAATTTACGCATGCGGCTCGCCTGATACCCCGCGACACGGGCATCCCCCGCCGCAACAGCCGACAGGCCCAGCACCAGCGCGCGCATGCCGCGATCACGGCGTTTATCCGCGCGTTTTTTGCCCCACATCATCGGCAGCGACACCAGCGCCAGCCAGATGCGATACACCACCAACGCCGCCAGAATAACAACAAACCCGGCCAGCAGGACCAGCCCGACATGCGCCTCAATATCATAGCCGAGCCATGAAATCTGCACCGTGCCCGGATTGTTCATGGCCCAATGCGCCACCCACCAACCGGCGGCGACCAGAACGGCAATTTTTGTCAGGATCCACAACGTCCGGATCATAATGATCAGCTCCGGTTCAAGGTTTCATTCAACGATTATTGTTTCGGCATCATAATAGGCGCGGTCGACCCCGACGTTGGCGCACCGACAGCACCACCCGCGGCACCGCCAATCGCCCCACCAATGGACCGCGCGCGGCCAATATGGCCCATCACCCCTTCGGTCACAGTGCTTTGCAGATTGTCGAGCATCAAGGTCATTTGCGCCTGATCGATCAGCGGTTGCGCCGTTTGCGCTGCGGGACCTTGCAGGGCCTCAAGCTCGGCCAGCGCCCCTTCGACATCGCCGTTATCCAGCATCACCTGCGCCCGCGCGACCCGCGCCTGCGTATCCGTTCCGGTGACCAATTGGCCATCCTTCTGGATTTTCAGCACGTCATGCAGACGCGCCATGGCTTTGTCCTGCACCGATACATCTTCACCCTTCAGCGATGACACAACAATATCACCCGTCAGATTCCGCAATTCGTTGGACAGGCCATCGGGTGACAACACACCCTGCTGCGCCAGCGGCGCCAGACGGTCAATCGCGGCGGCCAGTTCCGGATCATCTTCGCCCACCATGTTTTTCAACAAGACGAGATCATCATAAAACGGTTGTTCCCGCGCGGCGGATTCACGCACCTGTGTCAGGGCTAGCAACAACGCCGCCGCTTTCAAATCGGCGGGCGATACACCCTGTAACGTCTGGGCCAGTGCGGAATCACCTTCCTGCACTTCTTTCAGTGTTGAATCCATTTCGCCCATGCGGCCCTGCATGCCCTCGACCAATGTCTTGAGGTCGGTCAGGGAATTTTGCAATTGCGCCTGTCCTTCCAGCGTCGTCTGCATATCCCCCAGACGCGACAGCATGTCGGAGAGTTCCGGCGAAGCCCCGGCAATACCCTGCACCTGTTGTTCCAACGCATAGATACGGTTCATCAGGCCCGCGACATCGGCGGCCTTGATCTGGTCGACGATGCCTTCGGCCTGATCCTTTAAATCCGCGACACGGGTTTGCAGGCCGGCGGCTTCGGATTTTAAATCATTGATCCGGTCACCCAGATCCTTGGCAATTTTTGCGGCCTTGTCCGGGTCGGTGTATTGCACCGCTTCGACATCACGCTCCAGCGTGGCGACGCGGTTGCTGGTTTGATCCAGTTTCTGTTTCCCAACGGCGATCAACATGCCGCTGATCAATACAAACACCATCACCAGCGAGGCAGAGCCCAGCATCGCGCTGCGCACGGCCTGACGCTTGAATTTATCCAAATCCTGATCCGCGCCCAGATTGATGGTGGGTTGTTCGTGCATGACCGGGCGAACGGGCTGTTGCTGTTGCGCTTGCGGCTGCGGCTGCGGCGCGGGTGTCACCATCGACACGGCATCCAGAATGCCGGACAAATTCACATTATGCGCGGCGGCGGCGCTGACCACATCGGCGCGGCGGTTGCCGGGAATGACGTTGCGTTTTTTCCATCCCTGTACCGTGGTTACGGGCACGTTCATTTTGGTGGCCATGGGGCGAATGCCGCCAAACCGTTCAATGACGGTTTCGGCATTGGTAATGGCATTGTCATCCGGGGGGATTGGCGCAGAAGAATTTTGCATGGTCTTGATCGGCCCTTTGCGGCCCATTGATGAAATACGGGCGGTGAAGAGTTACGTAAAGTTTAAGGACGCAGATGATCCAAAAGGTCCAGCATGGCGGCCCGGTCGGGGCGTTGTGCAGTATAGAGTCCGCGCCATGGCAGGTCCGATACAGACTCTACCACTGAATCCGACAGACACAAGGCCCCGATGCCCGCACACGCCCGGTCCAAACCCATCTTTTTCATAGTATTCACAAAGGCTTGCCCCGTCCGCGCCGAAAAAAACAAAACACCCGTGACACAGCCCAGCCGAATCATCACCCGCACCACCCATGGCAGACGCGTGACCATGTCAGCGCGATAGACCACCAACGGCTCAACCCGCACGCCGGGCACGGTCATTGGACGGACCACATCGACCCCACAGACATGCAGAACGGTCCGGCCCGGGTTCAAATTTGCACCCGTTAAAACGGCTTCCAGATCGTTGATATCGCCGCTGGCACTGACCACCGCGGTAAAGCCCGCAGCCCGCGCCTCCTCCGCCGTGCGATCGCCCACGCAATAGACCGCAACATCGCGCGGAATGTCCGGACAATGGCGCACGCCATTCATGCTGGTGAAGACAATGGCTTGAATATGATCAAAGGACGGAACAGGCGGATCGAGGGGAACGATATTCAGCATCGGGGCGAGCATGGGAATAAACCCAGCGCCGCGCACATCGTCACACAAGTCCCCGGCATCGTCCGCCGGGCGCGTGACCAGAACAATCGGCCGACAAAAGCCGGAAAAGATCATTGCAAAATCCCGTCAGGCAAACGCGATTTCAACCGCGCGCCGACCACCTGACCAATCAGGGCCGCATCATGATCCGCATGCACAGGACCGGATTGTTCATCCGTAAACACCTGCACCCCGTCACCGGACGCGACCAGAACACGCAAATGCAATTGGTCGCCGTTCAATGTCGCATGCGCGCCTATCGGCGTGTGGCATGATCCATCCAGAACCTGCAACGCCGCGCGTTCCGCGGCCAGAACCAGCCCCGTTTCTGGGGCGTGAATAGCATCCAGCAACGCCATTGTTTGCGTATCACCCACACGGGTTTCAATGCCAACAATCCCTTGGCCTGCGGCGGGCAACATGGTGTCGGCGTCGATGGTGCAGGACGCTTCATGCGCCAGCCCCAAACGGTTCAACCCGGCCAACGCCAGAATGGTTGCATCCACCTGTTTGCTGCGCAATTTTTCAATCCGCGTCGGCACGTTGCCGCGCAAGGGAACAATTTTTAAATCCGGACGCATCGCCAGCAGCATCGCCTGACGGCGCAGACTGGCCGTACCGACCACGGCCCCTTGGGGCAAATCCGCAATTGATTGAATGCCATCATTGGCCAGTAATGCATCACGCGGGTCGGCGCGATCCAGAACATGCACAACCTGCAACCCTTCGGGCAGGAAGGACGCCATGTCCTTCATCGAATGCACGCCGCAATCCACGGCACCGGCCAGAATGGCCTGTTCAATCTCACGCGCGAACAGGCCCTTGCCGCCTTCGGCTTCGGACAGGCGGGTTTCGCCCTGTTCCGGCTTCCAGTCGGCAGAGGATTGAATCACGACAATTTCAACGTCCAGACCCGGGTGGGCAGCCTTCAAGCCATCGGCGACCATGGTGGTCTGAACCAATGCCAGCTTCGATCCCCTTGTTCCAATACGCAGTTTTTGGGCCATAGTGCGGGTACTTTTTTACTTTGCTTATTAAAGACGGGGCCCTTATAGCATTCCGGTTATGGTCGTTCTAGGCATAGAAACAAGTTGTGATGAAACTGCTGCCGCCCTTGTGGACGGCAACGGCACGATTCTGTCAAATATGGTTCTGAGCCAACTGGATGACCACCGCATTTTTGGCGGCGTTGTGCCGGAAATTGCCGCCCGCGCCCATATGGACCACCTCGACCGCCTGATCAAGGGCGCGATGGACGAGGCGGGATTATCCTTCGCCGACCTGTCCGGCGTGGCCGCCACCTGTGGCCCCGGCCTGATCGGTGGGGTCATGGTGGGGATGATGGCGGGCAAGGCCATTGCCGCCGCCGCTGGCAAACCCTTTATCGCCGTCAACCATCTGGAAGCCCATGCCCTGACCCCGCGTTTGACCGATCAAGCGTTGCAATTCCCCTACCTCCTTCTGCTCGTCTCCGGCGGGCATACGCAAATTCTGGTGGTTGAAGATGTTGGTGTGTATCACCGCTGGGGCACCACGCTGGATGATGCGTTGGGCGAATGTTTTGATAAGGCCGCGAAATTGATGGGCCTGCCCTATCCCGGCGGGCCCAATCTGGAACGCGCGGCGAACCAGTGCGCCGACGTGGCTGCTGCGCTGACCCGCTTTCCCTTGCCACGCCCGATGATGCACCGACCCGATTGTGATTTTTCATTCTCTGGACTGAAAACCGCCGTGCGCCATCATGTCGATGCCCTGCCGCCCGGTGCGTTGCAGATGGATGACGTCGCAGCCATTGCCGCATCGTTCCAGTCCTCCGTGCGCGATGTCGTCGCGGATCGGTGCAAACGGGCCATGGACCAATTCAAAAAAACTTACCCCGCCCATGCCACGCCCACCATTGTCGTGGCCGGTGGTGTGGCCGCCAACATGGCCGTGCGGGGGGCGCTGGAAGATCTGGCCGCCGCCCGGGGCTTTACTTTTGTCGCGCCGCCATTGAAACTCTGTTCCGATAACGGGGCGATGATTGCCTGGGCGGGCATTGAACGCCTCCGCCGGGGCGATACATCACCGTTGAATTTCGCGGCGCGTCCGCGCTGGCCCTTGGACCCAGATGCGGAACCCAAAACTGGCGCCGGTATTAAGGCATAACGAAGGATAGACAGAACATGAAAACCATCGGAGTCATCGGCGGCGGCGCGTGGGGTACGGCACTGGCCCAATGTATGGCCGAAAGTGGCCGCGCGCTCACCATCTGGGCGATGGAAGATGAAGTCGTGTCCGCCATCAACACCACACATGAAAACACGCCCTTCCTGCCCGGCGTGAAATTGAACCCATCCATTCGTGCGACGAATGATATTCACGCCACGCTGGCCTCGGACATTATTTTGATGGTGACGCCCGCGCAATATCTGCGCGCCAGTTTGCGCCCGATCAAGGATGCGATTGCCAACAAACCCATCGTCATTTGCGCCAAGGGCATTGAAATTTCCACGGGCAAATTGATGACCGATGCGTTGATGGAAGAAGCACCAAACGCCATTCCCGCCATTCTGACCGGCCCGACATTCGCCGCCGAAATTGGCCGCGGATTGCCCAGCGCCGTAACGATTGCCGCACGGGATTCCAAAACCGCCGAAGGATTATGTGATGCGTTGGCGTGCCGCACATTGCGCCCGTACGCCAGCGACGACCTGGTCGGCGCGCAGGTGGGCGGATCGGTGAAAAACGTGATTGCGATTGCCAGCGGTATGATCCACGGCCTTGGCCTGGGTGATTCCGCGCGCGCGGCTTTGGTCACACGCGGCCTTGCCGAAATTGCGCGTCTGGCCGTGGCCATGGGTGGCAAGCGCGAAACATTGATGGGCATGTGCGGCATGGGTGATCTGATGCTGACCTGCTCCTCCATGCAATCACGCAACTTCTCCCTCGGCGCCGCGTTGGGCGAAGGCAAAACGATGGAAGAGATTCTCGGCGCACGGAATTCCGTGACCGAAGGGGTCTATACCGCCCGCGCGCTGGCCACCATGGCCAAGGACAAGGGCGTTGAAATGCCGATTTCCGCCGCTGTTCATGCCTGTCTGGATGGCGGGCTGGCCGTGCGAGACGCCATGACGACGTTGCTGGAGCGCCCAATCAAGGCCGAAGGGAAGTAAGCTACTGAAAAGTCGCGGTAATTAAATTTCTTGACATAACCATCGCCGTTTTCATAGTGTGCCCCATCGTAACCTCTCTGCTGGAGCCCACGATGGCCAACACAGACGACGCTAAGATCGAAATCAATGTTCCCTACGACGTTCGGGGGCTGATCGTTACGCCCCTCGGCAGTTCCCGCGCCAGCGACAATTACGACCACGTCCGCCGCTTCATGGCCAAAGTTTTCTTCCTGCCCAACACACCAGAAAACAAAAAATTCCGCGGCAATTTGCGCGAAGATACGGTGTTATACATCCACAGCTATATGAGCGATGAGGATGTTGCGCGGATCAACGAATGCAAACAAACCATCACATTTGAAAAACTGAGCGTGACATTCAACGCGCTTGGTTACCCGAATGCGGTCGATGTTCGCACCGCGTGCCAGACACCGGGAACAAAGTCACATATCTTCCACGTCGAAGCCACACGTCAGGCTTTGATGGGGCGCGAAGTCGCAAGCCCGTGCGACACGTGCACATGTGAAAAGGGCACGCCGAAACCACCAAAGACGGATTACAGCTACGAACTTTAAACCCGAAGAAGGAGCGCACATCATGGAAGGCATGGCAGAACACTACAAAGCCATACAACAGCAACAAGCCGCAGACCAACTCGCCCGTCAGCAGGCTTTGATTAACGCCCACGGAATTATTCTTCGCCCGATCGATCCACCAAGCAATATTATCGAACGCGATCCGCACGGGAATGTCCGCCTGATCCGCCACGATTTCACCGCCAGCGTCTTCTACATCCCCGACACGCCGCAAAATGCCGAAATCAAAAAAGTTCTGAATGAAAACGACCGCGTATCGGTCTCCTCCCTTCTCCCCCGCGACATCGTTGAACAGGCCATGCAACACCCCGGCACGATCACGTTCGATCAGTTGCAGTTTGAAATGCCCACAGTTCAATCCATCCGTGTTTCCCATCATTCCCAAAGCCTGCCGCGTGGATTTGACGCCCGCAAAGCCTGTGAAATTGATGGAACCGCGGCGTTTAACGCCCACGCCAGCAAAGTGATGTTTGGCAAAGGCGCATCCCCTTGCAATGATTGCGCATGCAATCGTGGCCCGGGACATAAACCGGCGATCCACCGCCAGATTAACCCGTAAGACAAAAAAAGGACCGATACAGCCATGTGCAACCCAACAAACCTGACCGTTGATTTGACCAGCATCATTGTCCAGCCGATGCAATCCCCGTTGCCGGGAAATTATTACGGGGCCCACCGGATTGGCGACAAGGAACGCACCTTTCTGGCGCACATCTTCTACCTGCCGGCATCGGCGAAAAACGACAACTACCGGGTCGAATTGCCGGACGGCGCCATCGTCAACGTCCACAGCTTTATGCCGCCGGACGCGGTTGATGCCGTCATGCAATCCAATACGGCCAAAACCATCACGCTGGATGAGGTGAAAGTGACCTTCCTCAATAACGGATTGCCACAAATCCACGACATGCGCGAACCCGCCGATATTCCGGGAACCGATGCCTATAAAAACCGGTTCCGGACCATGAATATCGCCCCGCCGACAATACCTTAAGGCCCCACGGCCCTTGCCAAGGGCCGGATCCGGTCCATATCATAGACGGGCGGTCCTTTGGGGCCGTCCGTTTTGATTTTAAAAGGAAATTTCTCGAATGGCTTACTGGCTGGTCAAAAGTGAACCCTTCGTCTGGTCCTGGGACCAGCAGGTGAAAAAAGGTGTCGAGGGCTGGAACGGCGTGCGCAATTATCAGGCCGCCAATAACCTCCGCGCCATGAAGAAGGGGGATGAAGCCTTTTTCTACCATTCCAATGAGGGCAAGGAGATTGTCGGCATCGTCACAATCGCCCGCGAATCCTACCCTGACCCGACCGATGAAAAAGGCAAATTCGTCATGGTCGATGTGAAAGCCGACCGCGCCATGCCCAAGCCCGTAACACTGGCCGCCATTAAAGACACCAAGGCGTTACAGGATATGGCGTTGGTCAAACAATCCCGTCTGTCCGTATCGCCCGTCACGGCCGCCGAATGGAAAATTATCTGCAAAATGGGCGGCCTGAAATAACATCTTAAATAAAGGTTCTGCGTATTATGTCGTTGCGTGATGTTCTTCTCAGCCTGTTGGTCATCGTCATTTGGGGCGGGAACATAGTTGCCATTAAAATCGGCGTCAACCAAGCCGAACCGCTGACCTTCATCACGTTGCGCTTTGCCCTAACCACACTGGTCTTCCTGCCCTTTATCAAATGGCCCGGGTGGGATGTGGCGAAAAAGATCGCGGAAATTTCTTTCTATATGTGCGTCCTGCACCAAGGCTTCCTGTTCGTTGCCATGAAGATGATGGACGCATCGACCATGGCCATCCTGTTGCAATCGCAAATCCTGTTTGCGACGTTGCTGGGATGGTGGTTGCTGGCGGAAAAAATCGGCTGGCGCACATGGGGCGGCATTGCGCTTGGCTTTGCGGGCCTGCTGGTCACGCTCAAGGGGCCGGATGTCGCCGGGCACCCGCTGGGCTTTGCCATCACCATGGCCTGCACCATCGCGCTGGCGTTCAGCTATATCCGTATGCGCCAGTTGAAAAGCGTCCACCCCGCCACCTTTATCGCCCTGACCAACGGCTTTGCCGTGCCGTTCGTCCTGATCGCCTCGCTGATCATGGCCCCGGCCGGATGGGCGCAGGTCGCCGAAACCGACTGGTCTCAACTGGGCGGCGCGATTGGGTATCAAGTCGTGCTGGTCAGCCTGTCGCACATCCTCTGGCAAGCCCTGCTCTCCCGCAACGAGGTGGCCAAGGTCACGTGCTTTATCCTGTTGATGCCGGTGGTGGCGATTATCCTGTCCGCCATGATGCTGGGTGAACATATCGATCAATCGCTGGTGATTGGCGGAGCCCTGACCCTGTCCGGCGTCGGCATCATCGCCCTGCGCAAGGCGCAGAAGGCTCAGCCGATTGAGGCGGATCCGGTTTTATAGGGAAAGCTCTAACCCGGCCCCGCGCCAACATAAGGCGGAATGGCCTTCATATTCTGAGCATTGTTATCAGCCGTCAACGCCAGTCGCTGACCCTCATCACCCAACGCAAAATTCACATCTTCCGGGATCGAATTTAAATCAATCGCTACACTGCGCGCCATGTTTTCAAGAATGGCGACAATGGATTGCATCTTCTCACATTCAAGCGCGCGATCGAATGTTTGATTTTTGACGGATTTCACGAACAAATCGGCGGTTACATCAAACGGTGAAATGTTTATTTTACGATCCATTCCTAAAAAATGACGCTCCACCACGTCTTCATGTTTCTTTTTAACCTTACGCAGCGAATCCTTTTCCTGCATAAAATCTGCGTACAAAATTCGGTCACACAGCAGCTCGGCCGCAGACATCATTGCAAAAACATAGCTTCCAATTTTCACAGGTGCCTGGGAACGAAACTCGCATGCCGTATTCGCCATCTTTTCCGTATAACCGGATGTAGCTACATAGCAATAACGCTCCTCAAACAGTGATTGATAGTCCGGCCACGATGATCCGTTTTCAAAAAATCGCCCCTTCATGTCATTTTTTCTCAAGTCAGAAACCGTACTTGAAATTCGGGAAGCGACGTTGAACAAGTACGCCTTCACTTCATCCGTCATTGTAAAAATGTCTTTTTCATCGGACAGACACATCGCCACCGATTGCGGCGGCATGGCAACGGCCAGTCCCGCCCCATCTTTTTTACGTTGCACCGTGCTGGCCGCGATTGCGAAGGCCGAGAGAGGGAATTTTCCATCCCCGACAATGTGACCATTTTGCGGGATGACCAGAGAGCCACTGGCATCGTGAGGAATACCCTCAACCGCCGCGACGTCCAGAAACAGAGGTGTGCCCACGGCATGGCCAGAATCATCTTTGTCACGCAGATAGCCCAGCGCATCTTGCCCGCGTTCATATTCGTGCAGGCGATAGAGCATTTCACCGAAGCTGATATGGCTGTAACGATCTTGCTGGATTTGTTGCACGACAGGATCGCCGTTTTCGGATGACAACACCATCCGCTTCAGCGCCCAATCCTGCCCGTTATTCAGGCTGTAGCCTTCCATCCATTCGCACTGACCCAATTCCTGCAAATGCGGATTGATAAAGGTCGCGGTGCGCGCACGGTCGCCGCCATGCACCGCACGGGCGAAGCGGTCGCGCAAACCTATCAGCAATGGATCTGTTTTCTCTGTCATGGCAGGGAAAATACACCCAAAAGCAAACATTATGCAAAATAATTATATCCACGGCCAACATACGTAAAAACCCGACGAATCCAACGATTTTTGCGCTGCACAAACACCGCCCCTCCCCCCGGCTTTAGGGCTGTGTTACAAATTTTGGCATAAAATTTAGAATCTAATGCTTTTTCAGCAAAATTCAGGGGCTATTTCGCCATGTCATCAACCGTCACGAAAAACCCAGCCGGAGTCGCAATGACCAAGGATTTTTTCCAGCCCAGCGCCGCCATCACATCCAAGGCGCATATCACCGCCGCCCAATATGACGCGTTGTATCAACGCTCCATCACCGACCCCAACGGGTTCTGGGGTGATATGGCGGAACGCATCACATGGTTTAAAAAACCAACCACAATCAAGAACACCAGTTTCAACACCCCCGTATCCATCAAATGGTACGAAGATGGCGTATTGAACGCGGCCTATAACTGCATTGACCGCCATTTGCCCGCCCGCGCGAACCAGACCGCGCTGATCTGGGAGGGGGATGACCCGAGCGAGAGCAAGCACATCACCTACACCCAGTTGAAGGATGAAGTGTCCAAACTGGCCAACGCGCTGAAAGCGCGCGGCGTGAAGAAAGGCGACCGCGTCACCATTTATATGCCGATGGTGCCGGAGGCGACATACGCCATGCTGGCCTGCGCCCGCATCGGGGCGGTTCATTCGGTTGTGTTTGGCGGATTTTCGCCAGATTCGCTGCGCGATCGTATTCTGGATTGCGATTCCAATATCGTGATTACAGCGGATGAAGGCCTGCGCGGTGGCAAGAAAGTGCCGTTGAAGAAAAACACGGATGAAGCGCTGAAATCCTGCCCCGACGTATCCACCGTGATCGTTTTGAAACGCACGGGCGGCGATGTGGCGTGGAATTCCAAACGTGATTTCTGGTGGCATGATCTGGTCGATGCACAAAGCACCGATTGCGCGTGTGAGGAAATGAATGCGGAAGACCCGTTGTTCATTCTCTACACCTCTGGCTCCACCGGAAAACCGAAGGGCGTGTTGCACACCACCGGCGGGTATATGGTGTATACCAGCCTGACCCATGAATGGGTGTTTGATTATCAGCCGGGTGAAATTTACTGGTGCACGGCCGATGTGGGTTGGGTCACGGGGCATTCTTATATCGTTTATGGCCCGCTGGCCAACGGCGCCACATCGCTGATGTTTGAAGGCGTGCCGAATTATCCGGACTTCTCCCGCTTCTGGCAGGTGATTGACAAGCACAAGGTCAATATTTTCTACACCGCCCCCACCGCAATCCGATCCCTGCTGCGCGAAGGGGATGAATGGGTCAAGAAAACCAGCCGTTCCACCTTGCGCATTTTGGGCAGCGTGGGTGAACCGATCAACCATGAAGCATGGATGTGGTACAACAGCGTGGTTGGCGAAGGGCGTTGCCCCATCGTCGACACATGGTGGCAAACCGAAACCGGTGGCCACATGATTACGCCGCTGCCCGGCGCCATTGCGACCAAGCCGGGTTCGGCCACAAAACCGTTCTTTGGCGTGGCCCCGGAAATTGTCGATGGCGAAGGTCATATTATGAATGGCCCGTGCGAAGGCAATCTGTGCATTGCCGATGCGTGGCCGGGCATGATGCGCACCGTGTTCCGCGATCATGCGCGGTTCGAACAAACCTATTTCAGCACGTTCAAGGGCAAATATTTCACCGGTGACGGATGCCGCCGTGACGAAGATGGCTATTACTGGATCACGGGCCGCGTCGATGACGTCATCAACGTATCCGGCCACCGGTTCGGCACGGCGGAAATTGAATCCGCCATCAACGAACATGAATGCGTGGCGGAATCCGCCGTGGTCGGTTTTCCGCACGATCTGAAGGGTCAGGGCATTTATGCCTATGTCATCCTGAACACCGGGCGCGAACCGAGTGAGGAGATGAAAAAGGAAATTGTGCAGGTGGTCCGCAAGATCATCGGCCCGATTGCCTCACCGGATGTGATCCAATGGGTCAGCGGCCTGCCCAAAACACGGTCAGGAAAAATCATGCGCCGCATTTTGCGCAAAGTCGCCGCCGGTGAAATTGACAGTTTGGGGGATATATCCACGCTGGCCGACCCGGCCGTGGTGGATGAGCTGCTTAAGAACCGGCAAACGCCGACATAGACCCGCCGGGTTGCGGCCCGAAGGATGCTTCAGCGAATGCGGCGGCAAAGGTTCTTTGGCGCCGCATTTGTTTTTGGGCCGCATCAATTGAGTTGTTCAGGCCCGCAGACATCCCATTCATCATCATCATCGCCATAAAGGCCATGAATGGATCATGCGTGTTCTGTTCCGCTTCCATCTGTCTGCGCATGCGCAGGTGGAACGCGTTCAGGCGGTCCCAGAATTTTTGCTTGGTTTCGGCCAATTCGGCTTCGCGTTCATCATCCAGACGCAGCAGCATGGCTTTCACCGCGGCCTGAACGGCGTCGTCTTCGCGGGCTTCCAGCATACGGGTCAGATAGGCGCTTTTCGCGCTGTCCATCATATCGGCGGCGATTTGCGCCATCGGGTCTTTCGCCCCGCGCTGTTGTTCCAGCCGCTTGAAATGAATTTCGGCGTCCAGCGCCTGTTTGTGCAGATGGGCCAGCAGGCTGTCGACGGCACGCAAGGCGCGCTCTTCATTGTGACTGGCTTCGTCCTGGCCGGATTCTTCCTGACGAATTTCCGCATCGCGTGCATCCAGATACGCGTCGAGACGTTGTGACATCTGGATCATCGTATGGTTGAGCGAAACGGGTTTCATCAAATCCTCTTTTTTTATGGTCTTCCTGTTCGCTGTCACGATATAGGGAAAATATAAATAATCGGTAAATTCCACCCCACCCCCAAGGCCGCAGAAATCCGGCACTTTCCCATAATTCTGATTTTTCCTTGCGCCAGAGCCGTTTTTTGGGTAAGGTTTAAAAAAATGTTAATAAATTAACAGTAGCGTTAAAGAACAGGATGTAGACATGTCGGATTTGAAAAGAAGTTTCAACGAAAACTCTACTGGCTCCCATATCGGAGACCGCATGCTTGAGCGCGCCGACTCCGGCAAATCCCGTTACAGCTCCGATCAAATGTTCCTGCTGGTCGCCAGCGCGCTGATGCGCTCCCGCTTTATGTCCGACGATGATCGCGAAGCGATGAAAGAATTGGCCGCCTTTGGCGACGCGTATAATGACGCCCCGAAGGCCGTTCGCATGTTAAACACACTGGCACGATTGGCCGAAGTTGAAGTGCGCTTCCGCGATGAATCGGCGGCAAAGCGCGCCAATGTGCCACAGCACCTGACCATCAACTAACATACGAAATCACGCATACAAAATTACGGGGCCAGTCGGTCCCGTAATTTTTTCAGCCATTGATCCACGCCCGTCCGGCCACGCACCTGAACATTGCGCTGCTCTGTACGCTCTTTGATCTTCTGCGCATAGAACGCGGCACGTTCTGTATTCCCCACCTGCTGATAGCGTTGTGCCAGCATGTTCAGATATTGCGGAGATGCATAAAGTTCTGCTACGCGCCAACGCATAACGTCCTCCAACACGGCAACGGCCATATCCATGCGCCCGGATGACGCATAGACCTGGGACAAACCCACCCGCACTTCGAAATTCAAGGGATCGAGGGCCAACGCATCGCGCAAAATTTGCTCGGCCTTGGCCACGCCGTCCGGCTCCAACGTGTCGGCGGCGGCGAAGGACAACAACGCCTTTTCATTCCGGTAATAGGCATTATAGGGATTGAGGGCAATGGCGCGGTCATACCCGGCGATGGCCCGGTCATAGATTGCGCGCGGGTCTTGCCCGCCCAGAATATTTTTATTCAACCGCATTCGCGCCGCCACGGCATCGATATAATGGGCGCGGGAATATGAATCCGGCGCCACCATCCGGGCCGTCTTCAACAATCGATCCGCGCTGTCAAAATCACCGCGCCCAATCGCCGCATGGCCGCGGTCGGTGTAATAAATGCCCGCCCCGGCCCGCGCGCACCACACGGCGCTCAACACAAACGCCGCCATCACCCCGGCAAACACCAACCGCCGCACAACGGGGTTTTGAAACGACACGGATAAACAATTCCGCCCCAGACACTGTTCCGTCGCCACATACCACGCCGCCAGAATAACCCCGGCGGGGATCAGGAACACGGGCATATAAAGCTGAAAGCTCAGATGCGCATTCAGCACCAGAACCAGCAAAGACGCCGCCGGAGCCAGCACCGCCAGACGTTGGCCCATATTCTGCGTCGCCGATGCCGCCCAAATCGTGCGCACCGCAATCACACCCAGCAACAGATAGAAAAACACCAGCGCCGGAATACCCGTTTCGACGGCGAATTGCAGCGGGTCAAAATGCACGAAATACCCATCACTGGTATCGCCAAAGGGACGCATGGCCGCATAGGACAGATAAAACGACGCCAATCCACCGATCCCCGTCCATGGGTGTTGCGCCGCCATGGACAGGGCCGTGGTCCAGATCAGATAGCGTTCATCAATGCTGGCCTTGGAATCGCCCATAATGCCGCCAAACCGCGTTGCGATCGTCGTTGTATCATTCAAATACGCACATAACGCAAACCAGATGGCCCATGCCGCCACCAGCGTCAAAACAAATGGCCCGATACGCTGGCGTGTCAGTGGCGCGCACCAAAGGGCCATCACCACAATCACCGCCCCGGCGGCCAGAAACCCGCCCCGGCTTTCCGTCATGGCAATCGCCACCAGCGCCAGCGCCAGCATGATCCCACCCGCCACCATCACACGCCCCGATTCGCGCAACAGCATGGTCAAGGCAAAGGGCACACCCATCGCGATAAAGGCCCCCAGATCATTGGCATTCAGGAAAGGGTGGTGAATGCGCCCCCCCGCCAGATCGGGCAGCACCGCCGCCTGAAACATCGTCCAGACGGACAACACCGCCCCCAGCCCCGCGAACACACGCACCAGCGCGGGTAAAATTTCAGGATCACGGTCGTGATGCAGCGTGAGTGTGAAAAACAACGCCGGAACCAGCAACAGCATGGCGGTGAACGCCCCGCTGACAAACATCACATCGGCCCGGAACAAAGCCAGCCCGATCCAGCCAAAGAACAGCACCAGTGCCACGCTCAATGGTGCCCACGGCAAATCCCACCGGTCATTCCGGCGCGCGGACCAGAACGCCAAGGCCGCACACACCCACGCGCCACCCAGAACCGGCGCGAACAACGCCTGTTCAATCCCGCGGAAAAACAGCGCCAGCACGACGATGGCGCAGAACATGGCGGGAATGAAAAAACGGGACAGAATATGTGTCATGGAAAACCCGTTAAAAAAGAAAAAGCCGGGGAAGAACCCCGGCCCTTATTGTGTCGGTTTTTACGCCGAATGCAAAGAAAGCAATTATTCCATACCGAGGGCGGCTTTGTATGTTTCCAGCAGCATTTCTTCCTCGCGACGTTTATCCAGCGCCACTTTGCGCATACGGATAATTTTGCGGATGGTTTTGGTGTCAAAACCAACGGCTTTGGATTCTGCGTACACGTCCTTGATATCTTCGGCCAGCGCGGTTTTCTCTTCTTCCAGACGCTCCAGACGCTCGATAAAGGCCTTCAGGCGCTTGCCCGTTACGCCGTCCACTTCGCGCGTGCCATCATCGGACCCAACGCTTTTCAATTGTGCTTCTGCCATTTTCAAATCCCGTTACAAATACAAGGACCGGAGCCCGTTTGCATAAAACAGGTCGCCTGCGGTCACAGATGGTGGTTAACGCGCCGATCTTAACCCAAGGGGGTGTCGGGCGGAAGGCCGCGATTGGATTCATCCGCCATAATTTTACCCACCACACCGGCCAGAATTTCAGCCCATGATTGCTGGTCTTTATCGTTTTGGATCAGGTTGTTACGAATTTCGACCAGGGCGTGGGGCCATAAAAACGCCCCCTCTGGCCCGTCCCCATGCCCCCCGGCATGGCGGTCCAACGTGCCGAAACATTGTTTCCGGCTGTCATAGGGTTCGTTATCCCCCACATGCGGGTTCAAGGCGCGGAGATGGTTGATCATGGCCCGGGACATAGGCCAATCCTCCCGCCACAACACGGCGCATTCCCACGGGCGCGGCGTGCCGAAAAAGACAGGCGTATAGCTGTGCACCGCCAACAACATCGGGCGGCCCCCATGATCCAGAACGGCATTCATCACGTCCTGCACCGCCTGATCAAACGGTTTGTAAATTTCATTGATGCGCTGTGCCTTGTCGGCGGCGCTTATGCCCACATTGCCGGGGATGGGTTTACCCTCACCCGTCACCGGAAAGGTCGTTTCGTGATCGACCGTGCGGTTGATATCCACCACCAGCCGGGAATAGGTCGCGACAATCGCGGGCGCATCCAGCAAACGGGAGAGATGTTCCGTCACACCGCGCGCACCAATATCCACGGCGTAATGGCGGCCAAAATCATCATCATCCAGCCCCATGCGCCCCAGCGCAGCAGGCACCAGATTTCCAGCATGCTCGCAGATCAGGATGCAATCGCTGCGCCCATCGGGATTGAGAATTTCAAACGGGGGCGGATCGCCCGCCTGAAGCAATGAACGCATGGCCAGATCAGTTTTTACGCGTGTTGGCGTAGACTTCCCATGTTTCGATTAAAACACCGTTTTCCAGACCGCCCGTCGCTACGCGACCAATTTGCAAGCGAACCAGCAGACGGCGTGTTTCCTTGATCTGGGTCGAGCTTTTCATGAACTTCACGTCCTTGTCGAAAAAGCTGATCATCACCGGAATTTCAAACAGCCAGCGATACCGCCCATTCACCACCCCTTCGTTCAGAAGGAACGGCGCTTCCTGCACGAAACCATTCATTTGCAGATTGCCGGTTTCCATCGCCTGAACCAGATTGGCGCTTTGGACCCAGGCCTGAAACTGCGCCAGACCTTCCGGTGTGAAACCGGTGGCCAGATGTTTGACATGTTCCGGGTATGACGATGGGCTGAACGACATGGTTTCGGCCACGGCGCGGTCCAGCCACTTGGCCAGTTCATCCTGATTCCGGTGCGGAACATCCAGATTTTTTCCGACGGTTTTATCCAATTCGTTCACGCCAATGCCAAATTGCATCAGCGGCGTCGGCGCGACGGGCTGAAGGCTGGGGTCGGCAAAGGGGGCGCGCAAGGTTTCGCCGGGCACTGCACTGGTGTCGCGGTCTTGGAAATATTGCGGGAACATCGCCTTGAGCTTTGCGCCGATCGATTCAAAAAAACCGTCTTTTTCGGCAACAGGCTGCGCCCCCGGGGGCAGTGTGTTGCTGGCGTAACTGAATGGCGCACCGCCCAGCATCCCGGCAACCGCAACGGATAACACAATTATACGCATTGCTTTTTTACTCATGCCGAATGTTCCTTCCCGGATCTTTTATTATTGTCTTTTTTACCGGGCATGATGCGGCCCATCATTTTCCCCAGCGTCATAATGCGATCAATGCGGCGATCAATAAACTCTTCCAACGCCGCGCCATCATCACCGGACTGGTTCAACCACGCCATCGTTGATGATGTCAACACGCCGCACAACAACGCCCGTTTCGTATAGCGGTTATAATCGGTGGCGATATCACCCGCCCAGTCCCAGATGCAATCCGCCGTGCGCCAGACGCATTTGGCGGCCATCGTCTGCCGCCCCGGCACCGACCACCATGTCGATGCCATGCGCACCTGTTCCTTCCACGGGGCCAGCCCATCGAACCGGGCCAGCAAGGCCGCGCGGATGCGGTCGCGCACGCGCAGATCTTCGGGTGTAATATCGGCCAGCGCATCAATCATCGACGCATCGGCCCAATCGGAAAAATGGGCCACAATGTCGGCCACACCGCCCGGAAACACCGCGCGCACCAGCGCCGGGTCTTCGCCCGCATTTTTCAACGCCGTTTCAAAGGTGGACACCGCCCAGCCGTCAAACACCACATCGGGCAGGCCGGTGAGCAGGATATGGTCGCGATGGGTGTCAATCTGGCGAGTCATGGGAATGGCGGTCCGTTCATATATTTCAGAGAGTTAGAGTGGCGTGCCCCAGCCCGCTTTTCAAGACATAAATCCGTGAAATTATGGATATAGGCGGGAAATAAGGCTGGACTTTTTCGTCAGTCCCGCCACATTGCACCCCATGGCACAGGACCCGAAAAACAAATCGAAAAAATCCGGCAGCGGCGGCAAAATTGCCAGCCGCGCCGCCCGCTACGCCAAAGTCTCCGGCGCGATGGCCGGATTGGCCGCCAAGGTTGCGGGCGAGCGTTATCTGGGCCTGAAGATCGAACGGGAAAAACACGCCGAGGAACTCCTGCTGGCTCTGGGTGGGCTGAAGGGCCCGTTGATGAAGGTCGGGCAAATTCTGGCCACGATCCCGGAGGCCCTGCCCCCCGAATATGCCAACGCCCTGCGCCAGCTCCAATCCAACGCGCCCCCAATGGGCTGGCCGTTCGTGCGCCGCCGGATGAAAACGGAATTGGGTGCCGATTGGGAAAGCCAATTCAAATCATTCGAACATGATGCCGCAGCCGCGGCTTCGCTGGGGCAAGTCCACCGCGCCGTTTTGCATGATGGCACGCGCGTGGCCTGCAAACTGCAATACCCCGACATGCAATCGGTGATTCAGGCGGATTTGAACCAGCTCAAACTAATTTTCTCGCTGTATGAGAGATACGACAAGGCGATTTCAACCAAATACATCCATGACGAATTGTCCGCCCGGCTGTTCGAGGAAATGGACTATGCGCTGGAATCCCGTCACTGCAAGCTGTACGGCAACATGCTGGCAGATGAAAAGGCCGTGCATGTCCCGCGCGTGATTGACGATCTATCGACGGACCGCCTGCTGACCGCCACATGGATGGACGGTGAAAAGATTCTTGATTATGTCGACGCCCATGCCGATACGCGCAATCAAATCGCCCTGAACATGTTCCGGGCGTGGTATGTGCCGCTGTATTATTACGGTGTGATCCACGGCGACCCGCATCTGGGCAATTATACGGTGCGCGACGACCTGTCGATCAATTTGATGGATTTTGGCTGCGTCCGCGTCTTCCCGCCAAAATTTATTGGCGGCGTCATCGACCTGTATCACGCGTTGATGAACAACGACACGGCCCGCGCCGTGCATGCCTATGAAACATGGGGTTTCAACAATTTGTCCAAGGACCATATTGAAACGCTGAACATCTGGGCCAAATTCCTGTACGGCCCGGTGATGGAAGACCGCGTCCGCCCGATTGGCGAAGTAACCAACGGCATCTATGGCCGCGAAACAGCGACCGAGGTGCATGAACGCCTGCGCTCCCTCGGCGGTGTTACCGTTCCTCGTGAATTCGTCTTTATGGACCGCGCCGCGTTGGGCCTCGGCTCCGTCTTCTTGCATTTAAAAGCGGAAGTAAACTGGCACCGTCTGTTCAACGAGATGATTGCCGATTTCGATGTGACCGCCTTGGAAAAACGCCAGAAGGCCGCATTGAAAAAAGCCGGATTAAGCCACACTTGACAACGCGTCAATAGACCTGAGGTTTTTCATGAAGTTTGGTTACACCATCATTTACGTTCCCGATGTTCCAAAAACTCTTTCGTTCTATGAATCCGCTTTTGATTTGAAATTGCGCTTTCTGCATGAAAGCAATCAGTATGGCGAGCTGGAAACCGGCACAACAACATTGGCCTTCGCATCAGAAGAGATGCACGCAATCAATGGAATTGAAGCAAGCCTCAACCGCCCTTCAGATAAAGCAGCGGGTATTGAGATTGCTCTGGTTACAGACAACGTGATCGCGGCACACGCGCATGCTGTGGCCTCTGGCGCTATTGAAATTGCAAAACCAGCTCAGAAACCATGGGGGCAAACAGTTTCGTATGTTCGTGATCTGAACGGCGTTCTAGTGGAAATTTGCAGCCCTGTGGGCTAAAAGCGGAAAAATGGCGCGCCCGGCAGGACTTGAACCTGCGACCCTTGGTTTCGGAAACCAATACTCTATCCAGCTGAGCTACGAGCGCTTCTTCGAAAAGACGGCACAGGATTAACAGAAAGCCCAAACCAAGGCAATTCAAAATCTTGAAAAGCCCCAGATTCCGCCAAAAACCCCCTAGAAAATCAGCGCATTACGCCCGATTCCCATCCGCCGCCCAAGGCCCGGAACAGGGTAATGGCCGCCGTATAGGTCGCCAGTCGCGCCGAACGCGCCGTGTCATCCGCCGACAGCATGGACCGTTGCGCATCCAGCAGCGTCTGGAAATCGATCAACCCGGCATCGTATTGCTTCACCGATAATTCCCACGCGCGGCGCGATTCCGTCGCCGCAATATCCAACGCCGTTTGCCGTTCACCCGTAGCACGGATCGCGGCCAGCGCGTCCTCCACCTCCTGAAACGCGACCAAAACGGTTTTGCGATAGGTTTCGGCCAGTTCCATTTGCCGGGCGGTTGCTTGTTCCAATCCACCTTCCAAACGCCCACCTTGGAAAATCGGCGCGGTCAGGGCGGCGGCGAGCGATAACGCCGTCGCCGTCGGATCACCCAGCGGGCTGGCCGCCACGGACCAATCCAGCCCCAGATTGAGCGAGGGGTAAAACGCCGCGCGGGCCGCGCCGATATTGGCATTGGCCCCAATCAGATCCATTTCGGCGCTGTAAATATCCGGGCGACGGATCAGCAGGTCCGAGGGCTGCCCCGCCGCAATGGCGGGCAAGGTCACGCCCGACAAATCCTGCGCCTGCACGGCCACCGTTTGCGGCGGTTGCCCCAGCAATACGGCCAAGGCGTTATAGGCATTCACGCGCTGTTCCCGGATGCTGGACAATCCGGCTTCGGTATTGGCGACGATTGTTTTTTGCTGGGCGACTTCCAGCCCGGAGACAGACCCAGCCTCTTCACGGGCCTGCACGATGCGCAGCACCTCGCGCGCAATTTTCAAATTGCTTTCTGCAATATCAATCCGTTCGTTCAAATTCAGGATCGTGAAATAGGTTGTGGCCACATCCCCCATGACGGTCAGGGCCAGTGCTTGGCGATCGGCGACCACCCCTTCGACATTCGCAGCCGCGGCATCGATTGCGGCCTGATTGGCACCGAACAAATCAACCTCGTACGCCACGCCAACCCCGGCGCGGCCGGAATTTTCCGATGTGGTTTTGCCGCTGGTCGGGTTGTTGCGGGACCATGATACGCCGCCCGATCCATCAATCGACGGATACATGTCCGCCCCGGCGATTTTCAGGCTGGCACGGGCCTGTTCAATGCGGTGAATGCCCGCACGCAAATCATTGTTATTTTCCAGCGCGCGAATAATCAGCGCGTTCAATTCGGTTGAATTAAAATTGCCCCACCAATCCGCCGTCACGTTCACGCCGGTTTTGGCGTCAACATGCCATGCGGTGGGTGTGCCCACATCGGGGCGCGTGTAATCGGGCGTCAGCGAACAGGACGACAGGGCCAGAGCGGCAACGGAGGCCAATAAAAAACGCTTCATTATCTCACTCCGAACTGAGGGCCACGACGGGGTCCAGCCATGCGGCCTTGCGCGCGGGCAGGTACCCAAACAACACGCCCGTCACAAAGGCACAGGTAAACGCCAAAACCGCCGGTGCCACCGTGAAAATCACCGTGACATGAAACAAAGATGCAATCCACCCGGCCAAAAACCCACCCAGCAGGCCCAGCACACCGCCGACAGCGCACACCACGGCGGCTTCGGTGTTGAATTGCAGCATGATATCGCGGCGGCGCGCGCCCGTGGCCATGCGGATGCCGATTTCACGCGTGCGCTCGGTCACACTGACCAGCATGATGTTCATGACACCGATGCCGCCGACCAGCAACGAAATCGCCGCCACCGTGCCCAGCAGAACGGTCAGCGTATTTTGCGTTTCCGTCGCCGCCGCCAGAATCGAGGCCGTATTGCGAATGCGGTAATCTTCGGTGCCGTGACGCTGCATCAGGACTTGCCCAATGGCGGCCTCGGTCTGTTCCATCAGCCCGATGTCACCAACGCGGATGGTAATGCTGTTCAGGAAGTTTTGCCCGAACAGACGGATCATGCCCGTGGTATAGGGCACGAACACGGCATCATCCTGATCCCCGCCCCACGGGGCCGCGCCCTTGGACCCCATCACGCCAATCACCTGGAACGGAATATTGCCAACCAGAACATAGCGCCCAACCGGATCATCCCCGCCGGGGAATAAAATATCGGAAACGGTTTTACCCAACACCAAAACCGGGGCATAGGTGGACACATCACGGTCCATAAAAAATGCGCCGTTCGCCACCGGCCAATCCCGCGCCAATGGGAACCCATCGCCCACGCCCTGCACCGTTGTGGAGTAATCAATGTTGCCAAAACGCAACGTCGCCCGGCCCGACCGTTCCGGCACAACCACATCGACATTGGGCAGGCCCATCAACGCCATGGCATCATCAACGCTCAGGGATGCGTTATCCCCACTGCTGCGCACACCCGGCGCGCCGGGGCGGATGTTCAGCAGATTGGTACCCATCGCCCCGATCTGATCCAGCACCTTTTGCTTGCTGCCCTGCCCGATGGCCAGCATGGTGACAACGGCGGCGACACCGATCACGATGCCCAGCAAGGTTAGCGCCGTACGGAACAAATTGACGCGCAGTGACCGCAGCGCCGTTTTGGTTGATTCCATGATATCGGCCATCACGCTGGCATGCGCATTACGATCCACATGCGGGGCAATGGCCGTGACGCCATCCTTGCCATTGCCGCTGTCATCCGTGATTTTTCCATCGCTGATGCGGATGATGCGTTTGGCGTGGGCGGCCACCTTTTCATCGTGCGTAATCAAAATCACCGTGCGCCCTTCGGCATGCAGGGATTTGAGCAGGTCCATCACCTCGGCCCCGCTTTTGGAATCCAATGCGCCCGTGGGTTCATCGGCCAGAATGACGGGCGGGTTGTTCATCAACGCGCGGGCCACCGCCACACGCTGTTGCTGTCCACCCGATAATTGCGACGGACGGTGATCGGCCCGATCACCCAATCCCAGCCGGGACAATAATTCCTGTGCCCGCGCACGGCGATCCGCCACGCTTAAACCGGCATAGATGGCCGGGATTTCGACATTCTCCGCCGCGCTGGCCGTGGCGAGCAAATTATAACGCTGAAACACAAATCCGAACGTATCACGGCGCAACGCCGCCAGTTCGTCGGCATCCAGCACCGACGCATCGCGCCCCAACACATGGTACGTGCCGCCCGTCGAACGGTCGAGGCAGCCGAGAATATTCATCAACGTGGATTTGCCGGACCCGGATTGCCCCATAATGGCAACGAATTCCCCGGCATGGATGGTCAGATCGATATGGTCCAGCGCCCGGACGACGCTGTCGCCGCTTTCATACACGCGGCTCAGGCCCGAAAGCTGCAGCAGCGGCTCGCTCATAGACGCGGCCCGCCACGGAAACCACCACCGGACGATGATGATGTGACCGCCAGCGGCAGGGCGACTTCATTTCCGGCGGACAGGCCGGATTTTACTTCGGCCATCGTGCGGTTCATCAAACCGATCTGGACGACGCGGTCTTCGATCTTGCGCCCCTGCACCACACGCACGGAATAGGCCAACGTGCCCTCCCCGTCCTGATCCGGCACACGTTTGCCCAAGGCTGACACTGGCAACGCCAGAACGTTTTCCGCCTTGTTGATTTCGAAGAACATTTGCGTGCTCATCCCCGTCATCAACTGGCGATCCTTGTTATCAACATCGACAAGGACGTTATAGAGAACAACATCGTTGATGGTTTCGGGGCTGGGCAAAATCTGGCGGACGATGCCGGTCCATGTGCGCCCTTGCGACCCCAATGTCGTAAACGATACCGGCATATCGGCCTTCAGGCGCATAATATCGGCCTCGGCCACCTGCGCCCGCACGGTCATGGTATCCAGATTGGCCAATTGCACCAAGGTCGGGGCCTGTTGGCTGGCGTTCAGGGTCTGGCCTTCCTGCACGCTTTGCACCACGACGGTGCCATCCATCGGGGCATAAATTTTCGTGTAGCCCAGATTTGCCTGATCACCTTCCAACGTCGATTGCGCTTCGGCAATTTGCGCATCGAGGGCCGCCAATTGCGCCTGGGCGATGGCTAATGCGGTTTCCGCATCCTGAAAATTTTCTTGGCTGACGGCTTTGGCCTTCACCAGCTTTTTGTTGCGGTCGAATTTCTGCTGGGCCTGTAAAACGCTGGCTTCTTGTTGCAGACGCTGGGCCGCCAGTGTTTTCAGGCGGGCCTGATCCGCCTCGACACGGGTTTCATACACTTCGGGATCGATTTCGGCCAGCAGATCGCCAGCCTTCACAACATCGCCCAATTCAAAATGGATTTTTTCCAACTGGCCGGACACCTGTGCGCCAACATCAACATAATCGCGCGGTTCCAATTTACCCTGCGCCGTCACGACATCATCGACCGTTGTGGTTTGCACCTGCACCGTCATCATGGTGGCGGCGGGATTTTTACTGGCGGGGGCTTTCCACGCAAACCATGCCCCGGCGCCAATTGCGACCAGAACCAGCAACGTGATCAGAACAAATTTAAATCGTCGTCTTTTGGGGCTGTTTACGCTCACAAAAACCTTCCATAACGCCGAATCGTTTTTTTAGTCAGAAAAGGATAGCGGAAATATGGGGTGAAATCATGGCAGAATCAGCCGATTTCATGGCAAGATCCAACGGAATATCAAACAGATATCGCCTAAGGCCGATGCGTGAGCGTCCCCAGATCATCCATCCAGCGCGCCAACCCGCCACCAATCACCCAATCATGCGCGGCGCGGTCGCCTTTCAAATACGCATCCCACCATGCCAGGCTGGCCACCTTGATGATGGTCTCATGCGGTTCGCGCAACGGGTTATCACCCAATTGGCCGCGGCTGCCGTTATAGACCATATGATCGCCGCCATTGAGCATGAGCATATTTTGATCCGGCCCACCGGACAGTTCAAACACCTCCATCCGCGTTTCATAGCCAAAGCCCTCAATCGGGCTTTCATCGGCCGTGCCGCTCATCATCAGCAGGGGAATGGCGATGTCGCGGTAAATCGCCGCGCGATCATTTCCATCAACCGGGCTGGCCAATGTGCGGATTGAACTGGGCACCGGGCTGTACACAATACCGGCGGTGAAGCGCGGTTCGCGCATATCGTACAACCCATCACCTTCATCCAGTTTTTGCCCGGCCATGATTTGCGTCGTACCGCCGCCGAAGGAATGGCCCGACATGCCGATGCGTGAAAAATCCATGCGCGCGCCGATATCGGGATTGTCCTTGGCCCACACCATCAACTGGTCGAGCGCGAACGGAATATCGCGATAGCGGTTCAATACGGTTTCGCGGGCAATGGTCGCACGGCGAATGGCATCCCACGGATGCCCCGGCTGGCCTTCCCACAGGGATGAATCCGTTCCCCTGTGCTGGACATGCACGACGATATAGCCATGGGACGATACAAAGCGGCTGATAAAGCCCGCACCATCGCGGCTGCCGCCCAGACCGTGGGACCAGATCACAACGGGCAAGGGCTCGCCCGCATCATCGGTGGGGTAATAAATTTTCCACGGCACCTTACGATCTTCGCGCGCGGTATCGATAAATTCGCCGCGCGTAATCAGAATGCGGCGCGGTTCGACCGCTGGGTCGATGGAATCGTCCCAGAGCAAAGAGAGGTCAAGAGCCATGGGAACAGACCTTACGTGTCTTTCTTGCGGAATTTGTCGAGCGAGACGACTTCACCGGTTTTTTCACCGTTGCTGCCGCTGCGGCTGGACGTATCGTCGTCCTCGAAATCATCGCCCGGGTCCATGTCCGGACCATCATCGTCGCCCAGCGGTTGGAATTGCAGGGCGAAGTTCACCGACGGGTCGGCGAAAATGCTGATCGCCGCCAACGGAATTTCCAGACGTTCCGGAACATTGTTGAACGACAACGTCACGGTAATACGGCCGCCGTTTTTATCTTCGATAATACCCAGATCATAGAACTGGTATTGCAAAACGATGGTCATTTCACCCGGATAACGTTCACGCAGATAATCCGGAATCTTCACGCCCGGATAATCGGTCATGAAGGTGATATAGAAATGGTGATCACCCGGCAGGCGGCCATCTTCGGCCACTTCACCCACAACCTCTTGGATGGCCTGGCGCACGACGCCGCGCAGGGCACCTTCGACCATTCTGTCGTATCGCAGGATATCGTCGTCTTTCATATTGAATCTCTGGCCTGTCGGCGGAAAAATCTGGAACGAACCCTACCCCATAGGGCAAAGCGGGGCGAATCGCCCCTTCTCCCCTTTGTGACATATCGGGATTCGGCTGGCCAGCGCCCGCCCCGGAACCTGCCTACTATGCTGTGGACAAGTTATTCCGCGGCTTTTCGGGCCATACTCTTACGGATAGCCCGGCTCTGGACGGCCTGCGCCCGCACCTGCTCCGCCCGGGCCCGCTGGATTAAGGGGTCATCCCCCTCCCCACGTTTATCGGCCATGGCCAGAACGTCGTCATAATATTCGATCGCCTCGCCCACCCGGTCCAGATAGACGCGGTCGAGGCCTTGCTTCAAAACCTCATACGCCTCATCCCCGCGCTTGTTCTGGGCCAAAAACACGGCCAGACGTTTGCGCGCGGGCAGATAACGCGGATCGATGGTGAGGGCATGACGCAACAACGCCTCCGCATCCGGCATCCATGATGGCCAGTGTGTCCCGGCCATCGTGGCCAGTTCGGCCTGCTGCATATAGTACCCCGGACGGAACGGATTATGGCGCTGCGCCGCGGTCAGCAAATTATCCGCCTGTGCCACCAGCGCCTGTTTCTCCGCATCATTGATGCGCGATCCTTTGCCCACGATAATACCCATCGGAATGCGCGCCGCCATGGCATAGGACCGGTCATTCATGCCCATGCCGATGCTGTGGCCTTCATTCACCTTGGCGGCGAAACCATTCACATCATCCTGCTGGAACAGGCGTTCCGCCGTGACCAGCGCCCGCTCGCCCAGCATCGTCTGCGCCCACACGCCCATGCCCGCAACCAACGCAACAACCAAAGCCAGATCGGCATAACGGTGCCCGAATAGGGCAGAACGACGTGGCGCATCAGACCCTGATGCACACACCATCCACACCGCCATCATCAGCGGCAAGACCAGCATGATTGGCAGCGTATAAAACGGAAAATCAAAGATAGCGTGCGCCACAACCGCACCGACACCACAGAACAAAACCGACGCCACAACGCGTTGCCCATCACCGCTTTGGGTTTTGCGCATCCGCACCATCGCCATAACGGCAGCGGCCAGAATAACGGCCATGACCACCACGCCCACCGGACCCGTTTCGATCAGGATTTGCAGATAATCATTATGCGCCATAAACCCGCCGGACCATTCATCCACCGGCGTGCGCACATAGGGGTAGTGCAGGAAGAACGTGCCATAGCCCGTCCCCAGAATGGGGTAACGCGCCACAATGCCCACCGCCGCATCCCAGATGGCGGTGCGGCCCAGAATAAAATTATCCGGATGATCGGCAATGTTCGCCATGCGGCTGAACATGGTGGCTTGCCCATCCTGGGCGAAGATCAACGTCGCGATCAACCCCGCCACGCCCGCGCCGATGCAGGCCAGAAGCGGTTTAATCTGCGCGCGTATCATGCGCGGCTCCAGCAATGTCAAAACAACTATGCCGCCCATCAACACGAACAAACCGCCCCGGCTGCTGATCGTCGCCTGCGCAATCAGGATCAGCGCGATTAGACCCCATGCCATCATCCGCACGCGCCCCGCCGCGACGAAGGCCACGGCCAGCGCGGCGAAAATGGCGCAGTTCAAAAACGACGCGTAGGCATTGGGGTTGGCGAAGGGTTCGCGCACCTGCCCCGCGACCAACATGTCCGGCAGCGCATAATATTGCACCAGCGCCCACACGCACAGCGCCGCAATCACCGCAAAGCCACCCGCGCCGGCCACGCGAATAAAACGGAGTAGATCATCGCACCGCAACGCGGCCACAGCGATGGTCAAAAGCGGAAAAACCAGAAAGGTCGGCACCATCATAATGGTGATCGCCCGCGCATCGGACCACAGCACACTGGCCGCAACCCAAACCGCACTGAGCGCCAGAGCGGGCAGAATGACACCCGAGGGCCACGACACGGGGCGCGCCGCGCACAAAACCAAACCCGCCGATAACGCCGCCGCCCCCACCGCGCCCATGCGCATCAAAATGTCATCACCGCCCAGCGCCAGCGACGCCACCAGCGCAACCACCCATAAACAGGCCGCGATTGAGATAAGAAGAGAGGATGAAAATGATTTTTTGGATATCTGTGTCATGGGTTTATTTATAACCCATTGGCCGGGTTTGCAAAATCCCCCAAATAAACACCCCGCCCGAAGAGGGGGCGGGGGTTTCAGGCCCAATGCTCAGGTTACGCGGCCCGTCCCGTTTCAAACAGGAACCAGACGCGCCGTTCCGCCTCATCAATCCAGACTTCGATCAGGCTGGCCGTCGCCACATCTTCTTTTTCGGCGACCAGATCGTGAATCTCGCGCATGGACTGGATCAAGGCCAGATTGTCATCGCGCAATTCGGCCAGCATGTCGCTGGGGTCGACAAAATCGGCCTCGTTTTCAAACAGGCGTTGCTGCTGAACAATCTGGTTCAGGGATTTTAGCGTCCCCGCGCCAATCTTGCGCACGCGTTCCGCCACCACGTCCGTCATGTTCAAAATTTCCGCCGCCTGTTCGTCGAGCAGAAGATGATATTCGCGGAAATGCGGTCCGCTGATATGCCAGTGGAAATTTTTGGTTTTGAAATAGAGCGTATAAACATCGGCCAAAAGCCCGTTCATCGCCCCCGCAATTTCAGTAACCGTCTGCGGGTCCAGACTGGTCGGCGTTGCCAGTGGCGCACGGCGGCGCGCGCGCAGATCCTTGATTTTACCGCTGGATAATTTTCGTGCTGTCATGATGACCTCCTTACGCGAAAGATCGTGTGGCGCGCGATAAACACGCGCACCATCAAAATTTTACCGATCCCGAAAAGAAGAAAAGTGGGCCGATTCTGTTGCGAGGCTCGGCCCAAGCCCCACCTGCCGTTGTCTAGACGACAGGGATTGATTTGCAGCTACTAACTACAACTACCTAATAAATTAGGCAGCGATAGCGATATCACCCGTGAAGGTGTTATCATTCGCTACGACGAAGTTGTCGTTTGCAAATATAAAATAGCCCGATAACGGCGGTACCATGCCGAAGACAAACCATCCCTTTACCACGCGTGTCGATCCTGTTTCAGCCCCGCCAGAATTCGCTTGTGAGCGAAGCGAACTTGAGAATTCTGAGCGCCGCCCGAAGCCTTGGCGAAGGGTGGCTGTATCTTTTTGCTCAGTTCCGTCCCCCTTCGCCAAGGCTTCGGGGGACAGAATTCTCGTAACACTCGCTCCGCTCGTTAACTACGAATTCTGGTGGAGCTGCCGGGCACTGCCCCCGGGTCCACGTCGCTTATTTCGAACGGCGTTTAGCCTCATAGCCGGGCGAACCCGGCACATATAAGTATAAGGCAAACCCCCGATTTTTCAATCATTTCCCGAAAAACAGCCCCAAACCAACCAAATAAGAATGATTTGCATTTGCATTACGGCCGGCCTATAACCCGACCAGACACCCTTCAAACGGAGACACTCCATGATTATCGCCCAATCCGTCACACCGCACCCGACCCAGCCCGATACGATGCGCGTCACATTCAACTGCGTCGCCAACGAAGCTGCACCGCATTTTATGGAATTTGATATTGTCTATCCCTATATGAAACAAGGCGATACGACGCAACTGGACCTGCCCGCATCCCTAGATATCAAAGCCGGTGACACCGTGTTGTTGTCCAAATTTGTCGCGGCCTATACCCAGCAGGACAAAAACTGGAATCTGGCCTGGAGCATTGATGAGTTGCCGGAACCGTCCAACCTGCACCGGAACATGATGCCCCCGGCGATCCTGAAATACTAAAGTCCCCAGCTTTCATGGGCGAAAACGGGGCAAAACCTTGCCGTTTTGCCCCCCATGCCCCATGTTGAAAGGACGAGGATTTAATCATGCAGCAATATCACGATTTGATGACCCGCGTTTTGGAAACAGGCGCGAAGAAGGAAGACCGCACCGGCACCGGAACGCTCAGCGTGTTCGGTCATCAAATGCGCTTCGACCTGGCCGAGGGATTCCCGGTGGTCACGACGAAGAAACTGCATTTAAAATCCATCATCCATGAATTGCTGTGGTTCCTGCAGGGCGATACCAACATCAAGTACCTGAAGGATAATGGCGTTTCCATCTGGGACGAATGGGCCGATGAAGATGGCGAACTGGGCCCCGTTTACGGCCACCAATGGCGCAGCTGGCCCACCCCTGACGGCCACCATATCGACCAGATTTCAAACCTGATCCACCAGATCAAAACCAACCCGGATTCCCGCCGTTTGATCGTGTCCGCATGGAACGTGGCGGAGATTGGCAAGATGGCGTTGCCGCCGTGCCATTGCCTGTTCCAGTTTTATGTCGCGGATGGAAAACTGTCCTGCCAACTCTATCAACGCAGCGCGGATATTTTCCTGGGCGTTCCGTTTAACATTGCGTCCTACGCCCTGCTGACCATGATGATCGCGCAGGTGTGTGGACTGAAACCCGGCGAATTTATTCACACGCTGGGTGATGCGCATTTATATTCCAACCATATCGAACAGGCAAAACTGCAATTGTCACGCGACGCCTTCCCCTTGCCGGAAATGCACATGAACCCGCATGTCACGAATATCTTTGATTTCAAATTCGAAGATTTCGAACTGGTCGGATACCAAGCCCACCCCTCCATCAAAGCCCCCATCGCGGTTTAAAATTATATGAACAACGACCCTGTTATCTGCGCCATCGCGGCCATGGCCAAAAACCGCGTGATCGGGCGCGACAACGCATTGCCGTGGCACATTCCCGGCGATATGCACCATTTCAAATCCGTCACATCGGGCAAGCCCGTCGTGATGGGGCGCATGACGTATGAAAGTTTGGGCCGCCCGTTGCCGGGACGCACCAACATTGTGGTCACATCCAACCGCGATTACCGTTTCCCCGCCGCGCACCGCGACGGCAAGAACCCACCCATGATGGCCTTCACCATCGATGCCGCGATTAACGATGCGATCAATGACGCGCACCGCCGCAATGTGGACGAAGTGTTCGTGATTGGCGGCGGCCAGATTTACGACGCCGCCATGCCGCGCATTCAGCGCCTGTATCTGACGATTGTCGATCTGGAACCCGAAGGCGATGCGTTCTTCCCCGCCATCAATATGGATGAGTGGACGGAAACGGCACGCACCGAATTACCCGGCAACCCGTCTTGTGTCATCCTGACGCTCGAGCGCAATTGACGCCATAACGTCCCGCGCCAACGCGCGATAGCTTTGCGCCTCGGCCAAATCGGGCCGCGCGGACACCACGGGCGTTCCCGCATCCGACAGCATCCGAATTTCGGCCTGCAACGGAATTTCCGCGAGCAACGGCACATTCATTTTTGCGGCTTCCGCCCGAGCGCCGCCATGGCCGAAAATATCGGTGCGGGTGTTGCAGCCGGGGCAGCAGAAATAGGACATGTTTTCGACCAGCCCCAGAACCTTCACACCGACCTTCTCGAACATCGCAATACCCTTGCGCGCGTCGATCAAAGCGATGTCCTGCGGTGTTGAAACAATCACCGCGCCAGACAGCGGCACTTTCTGCGCCAACGTGAGTTGTGCATCGCCGGTGCCCGGCGGCATATCGACAACCAGAACATCCAGTTCATCATCACTGCCCGCCCAGTCGACATCTTCCAAAAACTGGCGAATGGCGGATTGGATCATGGGCCCGCGCCAGATCATCGGTGATGACGCATCGACCAGCATGCCCATCGACATGGCCTTGACGCCGTGTGCCACATGCGGGATCAATTTTTTCGTATCGGCATCCACCACCGGGCGCGGCGCATTTTGCAGGCCCAGCATCATCGGCACGCTGGGGCCGTAAATATCGGCATCCATCAACCCGACCTTCAACCCATCCATCGCCAAGGCAACGGCCAGATTGACCGCGACGGTGGATTTGCCCACACCGCCCTTGCCCGACGCCACGGCAATAATGTGTTTGATCGGCAATTTTTCGCGCAAAGGGGCCGGGCCCTTTTTCATCGACGGCGCGGGGCCTTCGCGTTCGGCGGTCAGCACCGCCGTGACCTTCTTCACTCCGGCAATCGCGGCAACGGTTTTTTCCGCCTGCATACGCACCGCTTCCATCGCGCCCGCTTGCACCGGGTCAATCAGGATCAGGAACAGCACATCGCCACCCCGCACCTGTAATCCAGAAATGCGATTGGCGCCGACCAGATCCAAGCCCGTTGCCGGGTCGATCACGCTGCGCAGTGCGTTCAAAATTTCGTTTTCCGGAATATTCTTCTGAATCATGGCAAACCCGTATTCAGTGCCTGTTGCGGTTGCTTTCCCGCGGAAAAAAGCTATTGTTAGAGGGCTTTTTAGAGCGCATCAAGATTTTTCAGAAAAAAGGACCAGCCCATGCCCGGCCCGAACGATCCGAATAACAATAATCCCAATAAAAATCCGTGGGGTAACCGCGGCGGTGGATCCGGTGGTGGCGGCAATGGCGGCGGCCCGCGCAACCCGTGGGGTGGCGGTTCTGGCGGCGGATCAGGGCGCGGCCCCGGTGGCGGCGGCGGCGAAATTCCGCCCGATCTGGAAGAACTCCTGAAAAAAGCGCAGGCCAATCTGCGCCAAGCTTTGCCCGGCGGCTTTGGCCCGACGAAATTCATCGTTCTGGGCCTGCTGGCTGGTGCGGCTTTGTGGCTCAGCAGCGGCTTTTATTACGTCACACCCGGCGAAAACGCGGTCATTACCCGTTTTGGCGCATGGGAACGGACGCAAACGGAACCGGGCCTTGGCTACCGCCTGCCCTATCCGGTGGAGGAATCCACCGTGCTGAACGTGACCGTTGATCGTCGCGTGCAAATTGGGTTTGTCGATGCCGTCGGCCGTGAAGGCACAGGCAAGCGCGACATTCCGGAGGAAAGCCTGATGCTGACCGCCGATGCCAACATCGTCGATCTGGATCTGGTCGTTCTGTGGAACATTGAGAAAGCCGAAAATTATCTGTTTAAAATCAAGGACCCGGACGCAACATTGAAGAAGGTCGCCGAAAGCGCCATGCGTGAAGTGGTCGGCCAGACGAATATGCAGCCGATCATTACCGGAAACCGGAATGAAGTGGCGACCCGGGCCCAAAAAATTATGCAGGACACGCTGAACACCTATCAGTCCGGCATTTCCGTCAAACAAGTCGTTATTCAGGAAGCCACGGTTCACCCGGACGTTCTGGACGCGTTTGAAGATGTTGTTGCCGCCACGCAGGACGCCGAGCGGTTCCAGAACGAAGCCAACATTTACCGCAACGACATTATTCCGCGCGCCCGCGGTGAAGCGCAACGCATGTTGCAGGAAGCCGAAGGCTATCGCCAATCCACCATTTCCCGCGCAGAGGGTGACGCCGAACGGTTTAATTCCGTTTATCGCGCGTATCTGGAGGGCAAAGATGTCACGCGTGAACGCATGTATATCGAAGCGATGGAATCCGTTTTGAAAAACGCGCAGAAAATCATCATGGACAAGGACGGATCGGACGGCGTCGTGCCGTATCTGCCCCTGAACCGGATTGCACCAGCCGCTGGCAACGCCACGCCGGATGCCGTGCCTGCAAAAACGACCGTTACACCGTAATCACAGGATAGAATGACCATGAAACCTTCCCACGCCGGTGTTTTGATTGCTTTGGCTGTCGTCGTAATGGGCGCGGCCCTGTCCGTGTTTACGGTCCGCGAAACCGAACACGCCATCGTTTTGCAGTTTGGTGACCCCAAACGGGTGATTTCCGAGGCTGGCTTGCACTTCAAGCTGCCGCTGATCCAGAACGTGCGCTATTTCGACAACCGTATCCTCAGCGTCGATCCGCAAACCCAGCGCATGAACTTGTCGTCCGACAAATCCAGCCCGCTGCGCGTGAAGGATGAGGATCTGGAGATTTCAGAAGAACAAAAAGAAGCCTTGGAAAAACTGACAACGGAGATCAGCGGCGAGCCGATCAATGTTGAAGCCTTCGCCCGCTACCGCATCGTTGACCCGCTGCTGTTCCTGCAGCGTATGGTGACCGAAGACGTCGCAGAACAGCGCATCCGCGCCGTGATGGAGGGTGCAACCCGTGACGTGCTGGGCCAAACCACGCTGCGCACATTGCTGTCCCCGCGCCGGGCCGCCGTGATGAATGAAATTCGTGACCGTGTGAACACGGCCATGTCCGATCGCGGCGTTGAAATTGTCGATTTCCGCATTGCCAAGGCCGATTTGACCGACACGCTGCGCACATCAACCGTCAGCCGGATGATCACCGAACGGAAAGAAAAGGCCACCGAAACCCGCGCAACGGGTCAGGAACTGGCCCTGCAAATCCGGTCCAAGGCGGATAAAGACCGCGCCATCCTGTTGGCCGAAGCCGAGAAAGACGCGCAGATCATTCGCGGTAAAGGCGATGAAACCGCCATCAAGACCTATGCCTCCGCGTTTAACAAGGATAAGGATTTCTATGCCTTTACCCGTTCGCTGGAAGCGTACCGCAATACGCTGGGCGATCCGGCAACGCAATTGATCCTGTCCCCGAACGGCGCGTTCTTCCGCTATTTTAACAACGCCCCGTAATGGAATTTGCGGCCTATATCCTGACCGCATTCTGTTTGATCTTTGTGATCGAAGGGCTGGTCTATGCCCTGTTTCCCGATATGGTCCGGCGCATGATGGCTATGGCCATTATGCTGCCCGTCCAGCGCCTGCGCCTGTTCGGTGCGATTATGGCCATCAGCGGATTATGCCTGATATGGATAATCCGGGGGCTGATTGGATAGGGGCTTCAATGCCCCGCCCCATTCTTGCCCTCTATACGCCCCACCCTCGCCATTGACCTGCCGCACGGCAACGCCTAATTTTAGTGCAGGATTTTTGACACCCCATTCGATGAGGATGACCATGCGTACGACGCTTCGTCTTGCCGTTCTTTACACCGTTCTGGGCACCGCTCTGGGCACTGCCCTTGCCTTGTCCACGCCCGCCTTCGCCACGGGCCCCGGCAGTGTGGCCAGCCCCAACGTCAAGACCCCGACCTTCAACGGCCCGGCCAGTCTGGCGGATGAGGTCGAGATCTTATTGCCCGCTGTCGTCAACATCTCATCGACCCAGCGTGTGCAGGTCATCGAAGATATGCCCGACATGCCGCACTTCCCGCCGGGATCGCCGTTCGAAGATTTCTTCGAAGAATTTATGGGCCAGCAACAAGGTGAGAATGGCGGGCAGATGGCCCCGCCCGCATCGCTCGGCTCCGGCTTTATCGTTGATGCGGAAAAGGGCTATGTCGTCACCAACGCCCACGTTATTCAGGACGCGGACGAAGTGCGCGTGACCCTGCATGACGACACAACCATGCCCGCCGAAGTGTTGGGCAAGGACGAGAAAACCGATCTGGCCTTGCTGAAAGTCACCACGACCAAGAAACTGACCGCTGTGAAATTCGGCGACAGCGGACAAATGCGCGTGGGTGATTGGATCATCGCCATCGGCAACCCGTTTGGCCTGGGTGGCACGGTGACCACGGGCATTATCTCCGCCCGCGCCCGCGACATTCAATCGGGCCCGTATGATGATTACATTCAAACCGACGCATCCATCAACCGCGGCAATTCCGGCGGCCCGATGTTCAATTTGAACGGCGAAGTGATCGGCATTAACACCGCCATCTATTCCCCGACAGGCGGGTCCATCGGCATTGGCTTTGCCATTCCGTCAAACCTGGCCGGCCCGGTGATTGACCAACTGGCCAAATACGGCAAAACACGCCGTGGCTGGATGGGTGTGCGCATTCAGGAAGTGACCGAAGACATTGCCGAAAGCCTGGGTCTGGACAAAACGGGCGGTGCCTTGGTCGCCAGCCTAACCCCGACCGGCCCGGCGGAAAAAGCCGGATTGAAACAAGGTGACGTCATCCTGAAATTCGATGGCAAGGATGTCACCGCTATGCGCGGCCTGCCCCGCATCGTCGCCGAAACGGACATTGGCAAAGATGTCGAAGTTGAATTCTGGCGCGAAGGCAAAATGAACAAGACCAACGTGATGGTTGGTGAATTGGAGAAGGCCGAGGAAACCGGCCTGCTCTCCGATGAACAGAGCCTTGAAACGCCGGAGAAAAAGGGATCGGGCGTCGCCGTTGATTCCGTCGGCCTCAGCTTCTCCGCCATCAGCAGTGAAAATCGCACGGAATTCAATATCCCGAGCGATGTGACCGGCGTGATGATCAGCAACGTCAAACGCGGGTCCGAAGCGGCGGAAAAAGGCTTCATGGTTGGTGACGTTGTCATCGAAATCAACCAACAGCCGGTCAGCGATGCCCGCGATGCGGCTGAACTGATCCAAGCCGCGATTGACAGCAAACGGAAGAAAATCCTTCTGCTGATCAGCCGTGAGGGCAATACGCGTTTCGAGGCGCTGGATCTGGACCGCAAGCCAACCGCCACCGACAAGAAGAAAGACCGCGTCGAGAAGGCCCCGAAACAGGACGCTCCGGTCGAGGAAACGACCGACACTGAGAAGGACGAGACGCCCGTTGAGTAAACAACGCATCGTCATTATCGGCGGACCCACGGCCAGCGGTAAATCAGCGCTGGCCGTTGCGCTTGCGCAAAAATTAAACGGCGTTGTCATCAATGCCGATTCCATGCAGGTCTACGACGCCCTGCCCCGCCTGAGCGCACAACCCGACCCCAATGAACAAGCGGGCATTCCGCACCACCTCTATGCCGCGCTGGCCCCATCGGAGATTTGCAGTGCGCAGATCTGGCGCAAAATGGCGCTGGAAGAAATTGCCAAGGCGGCACTGAACGGAAAAACCCCCGTCATTGTTGGTGGCACCGGATTTTATATGAAGGCCCTGACCGACGGCATGTCCCCCATGCCCGATGTTCCGGTGGCTGTGCGCAACCGTGCCATCATGATTATTCGCAGCGAAGGGCTGGCCGCATTGCAGGCCGATCTGACCCGGCGCGACCCCGTGATGGCCGCCCGCCTGCACATGAATGACACGCAACGCATCACCCGCGCATGGGAAGTGATCGAGGCCACGGGCAAAAGCCTGGCCGATTGGCAATCCGCCCCGGCGGAACCGCCGCCCGCGCATTTGACATTTGATTTCATCGCCCTGACCCCGCCGCGTGACTGGCTGCGCGAACGCTGCGCCTTGCGCTTCCACCACATGATGGATCGCGGTGTGATGGATGAGGTTGCGCAGTTGCAGGACCAGATTGACGCGGGCACCGTGGCTGAAACCGCGCCAATCACCAACGCGTTAGGCTTCCGCCCCTTGCGCGCATTGATGCGCGGGCGGTTGCCGCGCGATATCGCCATTGAACGATCCATCAACGAAACCCGCCAATATGCGAAGCGGCAGGACACATGGTTCCGCCACCAGATCGCCGCCACCGGCGCGGTGCGCGCTTTGCATCGGCTCGATATGCCGGACGCCAATCACTTGCCCGCGTCGTTCTGGGACACGCCTTAAACACACGCGCTGCCGCAGCTTCGTATTTTCACACACCCCTGTCCGCGCTAAACTTAACGCAGACCGATTCGTTTTTTCATTTCAAAATCAGGATTAAATTATGAAAACAGCTCTTCGCTTTATGTTTTTGACCGCCTGCGCCCTGACCCTGACGGGCTGCGTCAACCGGGACCAGGCCGATGCGACGCTGGCCAAGGGATGCGCGGCGGGCGTGGCCTCACTGTTGCCGGAAGGAACAACGCTGGGCGAGGTGCGCAAATCGACATTCTCCGCCTCACCGGAAGGCCCGAACACACGCCACGTCGCCATCACCGCCGTGACCATGGACGGGTATCTGGAACAGGAAGCGACATATGAATGTATTTTCGAAGAAAATTTCGGTTTCATGAACACCAACCACACCGCATCGATTTATCAGGTGCGCGTGAATGATCAAATCTACGGCAAATCCGGCAACCAGATTCAGGGATCGTTCGACGATTTCGTGAAACTGACCGACGCCATCCGCAAAGCGATGTACTAAGCATCATGAGCACACGCCCCGTTACCGTCCATTCCACCGGCGAAGGCCGCTACGTTCAAGCGATTGAATGCGGCCCGCACCGCTTGGTCGCCGATGAAGACCGCAATGCGGGCGGGAATGATCGCGGCCCCGATCCGTATGGGTTTTTGATGGCGGGACTGGGCGCATGCACATCCATGACGTTGCGCATGTATGCGGATATGAAGGGCCTGCCCCTGACCGGTGTTGATGTTGAATTGACGCATGAAAAAGTTGAAGTGGACGGCGAAAAGCGCGATCGTTTTACCCGCGAAATCGTTCTGCACGGCCCGGCTTTGACACGCGGCGATCGTGAAAAACTGATCGAGATTGCGAATAAATGCCCCGTGCATCGCACGCTCAGTTCACAGGTCATCATTGAAACCACCGATGTGACCCCATAACCCCTTCACGCCCATCCATCGTCACCCCCGCCTTGTGCGGGGGTCTGGTTCAATAAAATAAAGCGCAAGGCTTTCGCCTTGCACTCATATTTTTTCCGGATCCCCGCACAAGGCGGGGATGACAAAATTCTGTTACTGGATCTGCAATCCCTGCGCGGTGTAAATGCCCACCGCTTTCTTCGTCCGCCAATCATACAGCATAAACATGCCATCCGGCTTAGACGCTGTAATCTGATACACCTCATCCACCGTGCGGGCGACGCGGCGTTTATCGAAACCGGACAGATGATAGAAATTCGGGCCAACTTCCAGCACCGGAACATCTTCATCGACATATTGGTCGCTCAGAATTTCAGCGGAATAAAATCCCTTCAGCAAATCCTGCGTTGATCCCTTTTGCGCGACCCAATCGGCGGGTTGCCAGATTTTGCGATCCCACTGGGTGTTGTGCGGGTCCTTGCCGTTTTCCAGATAGGGTTCGAAATCCATGTTTTCCCAATGGGACGGCCACCAGCCCCAGATGGTTGGTTTCGGTTCGGCCTGCGCCGGCAATGCCATCATAAGGCTCACGGCGAACGCGGCGGAAAACAGGGCTTTATTCATATATTTCATGGTGTTGATAACCCCAAAAGGATCATAGGAATGGATCGGGCGGACACGGCCCAAACGTGAAAATTCAGGCCTTTGTTAATGTAATTATGGTACAGTGAAAATATGATTAAGGCCATACAGATCGCGTTATCCGGATTAAATGCCGCATCCACACGGGTGAACACGGCCGCGAACAATATCGCCAATATGACCAGCGGCGGCGCAGTTAAGGGCGGAAACGGCCCCGCCCCCTACACCGCCCAGACGGTTCAGCAGGAAGCGAGCGAGGATGGCGGTACATCCGCCACGGCCATCCCGAAAAATCCACCTTTCGTTCCGTCCTACGCCCCGGATTCCCCGTTCGCCAACAGCGAAGGCGTGATCGGCGCGCCGAATGTCGACCTGGCCGAAGAGGCCGTGAATCTGAGCCTGGCCGAAACCACCTACAAGGCCAACATCAAAACCATCCAGACCGCATCCGACATGATGGATGAATTGCTGGATGCGTTTGATAAACGCGTATAAACCTCGCGCGTTTCGCACCGCAACACCACAATTCACGGTTTACGCCCCCGCATCCCTGCGCTAGGCTTCCCTGCATAATATTTAAAAAAGATAACAGGGATACGCTTTCACAATGATTCCTCCGACCGATTTTGAATCCGGCCGCCGCGATGGGTTTTTGCAAATCCGCGTTTTGTTTGACATTGATATTGGCGAGGTCGCATCGACCGCCGTTGTTGATTTCACCGGCCCCGGCGCGAAGCAGGATGTGTTAAGCCCGCTGATCCAGATTTGCCGCCGCCTGACCAAAATGCATATGCGCGCGGTGAATGAAGCGCTGGCCGCACTGGAATCCGGTTCATCGGTCTATGCCCTGACTGGACAAAAATCCATTCCCACTTACCGCGCAATTGTGGATGGCGATTACAATGCCGGCATGTTGTCAGCGGCGGAGGATATGGTCGTCCTGCTCGCCACCATCGACACGAAACAGGTTTTCACGCCCCCCACACTGGCCCCCAATGCCACCGACGGCGTAAACCCGTTGATGGATGTGGATTTCAGCAAGATCTGCGCCTATAACCACGCGCTTCTGACCGACACGTTGTTCATGCGCATCCACGAACGCATCATCGCCAAAACGAAAAAGCCGGTTGATATTGCCTATGACGACGGCATGAACGGGGATGGGGGCAACGACGCCCCGCGCAAACGATCCTTGAGCGAAATATTCATGACGCTGTTGCGCAACCAACGCCATTATCTGGATCGTTTCGGCATGCGCCGCGATAAAATGACACCGTGCTGGCCACCGTTACAGGGCGGACCCGCCGTCCTTGCGCCGCCCACCCCCGCACAAAAGACCATCGAGGCACCCGCCCCCATAACGGCCATGGATGATGCAACGCTGGACCAACCCAATCACAGCATGGCCTATGCGGCGGGGTTCGGCTTTGGCCTGAAACTGCTTTATAACGCCCTGCAAAATGCCCATTTCAACGCACTGGCCTCGCCGCGCGGTTATGCCGACAATATCGGCCATGACAGCCCGTGGGGTAAAATCATCGCCACCACCGCAACACAGGAATTTTCAATCCTGCGCGACGCCATCCGCGACCGCATGAATGATACAGCCGCCCAAGGCCCCGGCACGTCCAACATTGACGGGATGAAGGGTGCATTGCACTGGGCCCAGCGCGAAATCGACATGCTGAAATCCCCCACCACCCGCGACCGCCACATCGAACTCACCGATGAAGCCTGGGCCTACGTGATCGAAACCATTCACCCGTTCTGGACGAAAACGGCGCAGGATATTGTGATGACTATGGCGAAGGATAAAAAGCCGGGCATGGAACCACGCCCGTAAAGGCTTAGGTCAGTACGTATTCAATCTCCAAAATCTCAATCACCTCGGACCCCGTATCCGTGCGCACGGTGACTTCGTCGCCTACTTGGCCCTTCATCAACGCGCGGGCCACCGGGCTTTGCCAGTTGATTTTGCCGCAGGCCATGTCCGCTTCGTCCACGCCGACCAGTTTGACGGTCAGTTCCGTGCCGTCCTCACGCGCGTAGGTGACGGTGGCGCCGAAGAACACGCGGTCGAGGCCCTGTTGTTTTTTCGGGTCGACCACTTCGGCATCTTCGGTGCGCTTGGTCAAATAACGAATGCGGCGGTCAATTTCGCGCAAGCGTTTTTTGTTGTACAGATAATCGCCATTTTCCGACCGATCGCCATTGCCCGCGGCCCATGACACGATTTCGGTGATGCGCGGGCGTTCATCGCGCAGCAGGAAACGCAGTTCGCTGGTCAGCGTTTCATAGCCCTCGGGCGTCATGTAGTTTTTGACGCCAGCGGGAAGGGCATCAATTTCATCGCGGTCTTCTTCGTCCGCACCGTCGGTTTCTTTGGTGAAGGCTTTGCTCATTTGCGTCGTCCTGATCAATAATGCGGCGGAATGTCCAGCGCGGCTTGTTCAATTGAACTGAGGCCCTCGCGCTCGCCATCCGGGCTTGCGGATTCCAGCGCCTTGACCCGCCCCATCGCCATATTCAAATCGCGGCGCAGGCGGTCGATTTCGCCCCATTGGCGCGTGATCATGTCGTTCAAATCGGCAATCTGCCGATCCTGATGCGCCATGGCGATTTGTAATTCCTCGATTTTGGGGTCCATGGGCCTGCGCCATCCTTAAATTTCGTGTACCCCTGTATTATAGCAGAAAAGCACACCAAACAACCGGGCAAAACCCCTTTCGGGGCTACGCGCAAACCCCTATAATCACGGCACAATTTCAAAAAGGTTTTTGCCCCATGACCGATCTGTCCACCGCCGACCTCTACCTCGGGTCCCGTTCCAGCGACACCACCGTGCCGGAGGTTTTGCGTTTGAAATACGCCAACCGCCACGGCCTGATCGCCGGGGCGACGGGCACGGGCAAGACCGTTACATTGCAGGGCATGGCGGAAAGTTTTTCCCGCGCGGGCGTGGCCGTGTTCGTCTCGGACGTGAAGGGCGATTTATCCGGCCTGGCCCAACCCTCGGACATGCCGGACTTTGTGACCGCGCGCGCCGAAAAAATCGGCTTCACCGCGCAATTCCGGCCCGAGGCCTTTCCCGTCGCCTTCTGGGATATTTTCGGGGAGAAGGGGTTGCCCCTGCGCACCACCATCTCGGAAATGGGTCCGGTGTTGCTGGCCCGCATTCTGGAGCTGAACGACACGCAGGAAGGTGTGCTGAACATCGCCTTCCGTCTGGCCGATGACGAAGGGTTGTTGCTGCTCGATCTGCAAGATCTGCAAAGCCTGCTGGTCTTTGTGGGGGAGAAGGCGAGCGAACTCTCCCTGCAATACGGCAATGTCAGCAAGGCCAGCATCGGGGCCATTCAACGCAAATTGTTGCAATTGGACGATCAAGGCGGGGCAAAATTCTTCGGTGAACCTGCGCTCGACTTGCACGATTTCATGGCGGTTGCGCCGGATGGGCGCGGCATGGTCAATATTCTAAACGCCGAAAAATTGATGCAGACCCCGCGCCTGTACGCGACCTTCCTGCTCTGGCTGCTGTCCGAATTGTTTGAGGATTTGCCGGAGGTTGGGGACACCGACAAACCGAAATTGGTCTTCTTCTTTGACGAAGCGCATTTGTTGTTCGATGACGCGCCCAAATCCCTGCTGGATAAAATTGAACAGGTGGTCAAATTGATCCGGTCCAAGGGCGTGGGGATTTATTTCGTCACCCAGAACCCCGCCGATATTCCCGAAGCGGTGTTGAGCCAGTTGGGCAACCGTGTGCAACACGCTTTGCGCGCCTTCACCCCGCAACAGCAAAAGGACATTAAACTGGCCGCCCAAACCTATCGCGAAAACCCGGCCTTCAACGTGGCCGATGCCATCACCGAATTGGGCGTGGGCGAAGCGTTGGTGTCCACACTGGAAAAAAGCGGCCAACCCTCCATCGTGCAAAAAACCCTGATCTGCCCGCCCTTCTCCCGCGTCGGCGTGGCCGATGACGCGGTGCGCGCCCAACGCATTGCAAACAGCCCCCTGCACGCCAAATACGCCACCACCATCAACCGCGAATCCGCCGCCGAATTGCTGCAAAAACGCGCCACGCAAAAAACCGAACAGGCAGAAAAGAAAACCCAAACCGCGAAATCAGCCTCGCGCAAATCCACCCGCCAAACCCCAACCGAAGCCTTCGTCAAATCCGTCGTCCGCCAAATAGGCAATCAGGTCGGCCGCGAAATCATGCGCGGAATCATGGGGTCAATGCGGCGGTGAAAACCATACATTAAAACAAGCATTCTCTGCACCTTCGGTGGTAAACGTTACCACCTTCCTATTAGGCCGCTATATTTACAAAATGACCACCCTTGCGAAGAAAAAAATAGAACGTTTCTATGCCGAAGAGGCAGCCAAACTCATGGGCAAAAATTGGATCTTTGAAAGCGATCGAGAACATCCAGATTTTCTTATCAATGAAGATGGACAAAAATTTGGGCTGGAAGTGAGCGAACTTTTTACTGGAGAACTGAGCAGGTCAGGCTCTAAAGTTAAGCAGGCTGAAGCTCATATTCAGAAAACAATAACCAAACTTCGTGAAAAATTTGAAGCAGAACTTAATATTCCTTTGATTGTACAATTCGTCGGCAATCTAAGTAAGGAAAACATGGATTTAGTGCTACCAGCATTAAGAGCTGAACATTTTGAGATCAGACCTATCGGCCCCAGAAAAGCTATTGAACTAGGGAAAGGCCTGCGCATTTATGTGAGAAAAACGTGGGAACATGCTGCCGAATGGTACAATGTTGGAGACCGCGTCGGGTGGGTTAATCAAAATCCAATCAAACAAATTACTGACGCTATTGAAAAGAAGTCGAAAGAATTCAGCCGTTATTCTCAAGAAGTTGGCCCCGATGTTCGTTTACTATTAATTGCAAACCGTCGATATAATAGCGGAAAAATCTCATTAACAAATTTTCCTGATTTAGATATCGGACAGTTTACAGCTGTTTATTTTTTCTCCTATCCGGAATCCGTCTTCATATCTGAGAGCGATAGCTAATTATTCGGTCATACTATTGTGCTTTTCTAACATCAATCTTTCATGTAGTTTTATTGCCATGAAATCATTCATAATAAACCCAATAATAATCTTCGTATCTGTAGCGCTCGGCATATGTACAGGCGTTATCTTTGTTGGGCTTCCCGTTGTAGAAACTATCATCACTTTAAATGGCCTACCTATTGATCGCGGATATCTCACGGAAGCTGAAATCGGCCAAGTTGTTAGCGGCGCCAGCACAACAAGTAGCTATCTTAAAATTTATGGCGTTTCTTTGCCCGGTGCGCCTATATTTTGGATACTTGGCATTATTGCAACATGTGGTTTTCTGGGATATCAGATTTCCCTATGTATAATTTCCAAGATAAAAGCAAAGACAGTCAGCACTGAAGCGGAGATAAAGTAGATGCACTACAAAAAATTCTCCATTTCTCCAAATTTATCGAGCAGTATTTGTTCAAACGCCAACGGCGTCAACCAGGTCAACCGCGGAATTATAGGGTCAATGCGACGGTGAAAATCACGCATTAAAAAACCCCTCCGCATCGGAGGGGTTTTTTAAATGGTGCCGGCGGAGAGGATTGAACTCCCGACCTTCGGTTTACAAAACCGCTGCACTACCGCTGTGCTACGCCGGCGCGCCCTGAAGAGCGAACCCGGCCTTTATACCGGGGGGAGATGCGGTTTTCAATTGGGAAAATCACGCAATCCCCGGACAAAAGGTGGATTTTTTGCCCTTATGGGGCGTAATTGCGCCCGTGCCGGGTTTCCAGCGCGGCAATCAGGGCCGCGGCCTTGGTGTTATCCAGCTCCTCGTTCCCGATATAGAGACCGTAGACCCGGCCCCCGTTTTTCAACGCAAACCCGGAATCGGTTTCGGCGTAGGCCGCCATCAACGGCATGGCGGATGTGTTCGTGCTGAATGTGTGGGTGACTTCGGCGGCGGTGGTGGTGTTGACCCAGAACCGAGTCCGGTTGTTGGCGTGGCTGTGCGATATTAAAATCAGGTAATCGGTGTTGGTGGCCAACGTCACACCGGATGACACCGATGCCGACGCGGTCCCGCGTTGCGCCAGAAAGATGCTTCCACCATTCGCATAGGCGCTGCACCATCCGGCGGGGGCCGAATCCGGGCCGCCATTGAACAAGCGTTGCACACCGGACCAATCCGCCCCGCGCAGGGCAAAGCCCAGCCAGAAATCCGCCCCGCCCGTTGTTTTTGTCATGTTTTGCAGGAAGGTTGTATTGGTCCCGCTGGCCAGACGGAAATAATCACCGCCATCCATCGCGAAATACGCCGCCGCATCGCCCGCCGTGCCGGTAAAGGTTGGATAGGTCGTGCCCGTTGCACCATCACCGCGGGAAAAATCATAGGCGGTTTGCGCCGACCCATCCGCCGGGGCCGCCACCAAGTTGGCCCATGTCGTTCCGGTTCCGCCATAGCTGGCCGCCATGGTGGCATCAAGGTCAGCGACGGTGGAGGGCAACACAGCTTTCAGCGACACATCCGCAGGTCCGGAATCGGTCCCCGCGCCAAAAAATTCACCCCGTACACCGTATCCGACTCTGCACAACATCACCGCGTGCCTCCCTTGTTTTATTCCTGTTCGTGGATCAAAAGACAGAGGGAGGGTATCAGGAATTAAATCCTATATCAAGAAAAAATTCCTATTTTGCAGACAGAGGCAGGGATCACCCGCTTTGAGCGGACGCCAAAAACACATTAAACGTTTGAAAAACCACGAATAAAGACCGGAACGACCATATCCACGATGGCGTCACGGGCCGCCGGAGTCAGCGGGCCGTGCAGGCCCAACAGGCACCGCATGTGCAAATCGCCCTTCAGCATGCTGAAAAACAGGGCGGCGGCATCCTCCGGCTTGGGCACGTGCATCAGCTTGCGGTCACTCTGCGCCCGCAGATAGCTGGCCAGCATGGTGATCGTGCGATGGGGGCCGCAACTGTAGAACCGTTCGCCCAGTTCCGGGAATTGGCGCCATTCGAAAATGACGATGCGGTGAACCGCCAAGGCCTCTTCGTCGTGGATCATCTCCACGAATTTGGACGCCAGCGGGCGCAAGGCCTGATCCGGGTCATGGGAATGATCCAAAAACCCTTCTACATCGCTTAAAAACGCTTCGCAGCGTTGCATGACAACGGCGGCGAACAGGTCGTTTTTATCGCGGAAATGGGTGTAAAGCGTCGGCTTTGACACCGGGGCGGCCTCGGCAATCGCCTCCATGCTGGTTCCGGAATAACCGCGTTCCAGAAACAACCGCGCCGCGGCGGCCATGATGGCGTCGCGCTTCGGATTGAATTCGGTCACAGCGGCGCAGGCGGTTTCAGCCATTGGGAATGCCGGGCTCCATCACTTTAAAAGGGAATGGGGACTGTACCCATCACGGGCGTTGACCACAAGAAAACTCTGCGTTTTACACCCAAGGGATATGTTTTCATAAGCCAATCAGGCCATCGCCAGCGCCACCCCGCTTTTTTACGGTTTTGGGGTGCGCGGGACTTGGTGAAAATCCTGTTTTTCTGCTATCCTATGAAGGGTTTGGGGTCCGTTCATAATCCGTGCCGAAGGGCGCGGTAAGTGGACCTTGGCTCCCCCGAGTTCGCATACCAATTCACCATGTTTGCGCCCGATCCAAACGGCGCACCTGACGGAGAGTGCTTTGTCCGATAAGGCTTCCAATACGACCAGCGAAAACGCCGTCGGCTATTCCATTCTGGCGGTTGTTTTCTTCTTCCTGTTTATCCTGTTCTGGTATTTCAACGAATACACAGTCAAGGATGCGTTCCGCTGGATTCGCTGGGCGGAGATGTCGGTTGTGTCGCTGGTTGTTCCGGATGATTACTCCGTGAAATTCCAGGGGCAGGATTTCAATTTCAAAGAAGCCAAAGACGCCATCACCACAATCCCAAAACGGGAACTGACCGCGACATACATCAGCTATATCGGCACGATGTCGATGGCGCCGTTCAAATATATCTTCATCATCATTCTGGCCGCGATTGCGTTGTGGTGCCAGATGTATGGCCCCGGCACCAACAACCGCCGCAAACTGGATTTGAACGGATTGATCCGCGCGCAGGCGAAAAATTTCCCCGCCGTTGCGCCGTTCGTGAATTTCAATCCGGCCTCACAGCCGCCGCGCCCGCCGGGATCGCCCGTGCCGTCTGAATTGCCGGCCTTTGCCGAAGCCTTGGGGCCGGAAGAATGGCTGGCCTATAACACCATTCCAATGCCGGATGGAAAAATTGATGAGGGTGCCGCCTACATGGCCTTCGCCCGTCAATTGGGTCCGCGCTGGCAGGGATGGATGAAGCTGCCCGAGTACAAACAAGTTTTGCTGGCGGCCTTCTGCCTGAAAGCATCGCGCAAACGCGCCGATGGTGACGCGATGATGGGACGCATTGCATCCTGCTGGTCGCTTGAAAAAGGATTGCAGTTTTCAAAGGACCGCACGCTGGTCAGTGATGCGCGCAAGGTTTTGAAAAACAAAGACCTGTCCGGTCTGGTCTTAAGCCGCGCAAACCAGCACGCATTCCACACCACCGCAATGTTGCGCGCCATGGCCACCGCCCGTGAAGAAGGCGGCGTTTTGGCCCCGGCACAATTCGTCTGGCTGCGCGCCTATGATCGCACGCTGTGGTATCCGCTGAACAACCTTGGCCGCCAAGCCTTCCACATGGAAGGGCTGGGCGCCATGGGGCATTACAAGGCCGAGAAAATGACACAACGCCCGATCCCCCGCCCGAAAGTCGAGGGGGCCGTACAGGTCATCCGCGACTACATGGCGTCGGACCGCGCACGTCCGGTGCCGCAACTGGATTACAAGGGCGGCAAACGCGGCCTGAAAAAACCAAAAGGCAGCGGCAAGAAATAAACCACGCGATACGCACACAAGATTTAATACACAAAGGACGATGACACCATGAAATCGCTGTTCACAAATCTGACGGGTAATTATTCATCAACGGCCAGTGTCGTTGATGGAACACTGATCCTGTCTTTGCTGGATGCCGTCACGCCGACCGTGTGGCAAATGGAATTGGGTCACGCCCGCGCATCGGCGCTGGAACTGCGCAAGCAAGATGACAATAATTTCCTTCTGGTGTTGAAAACGCCGCGCGGCGATGTGCATGACATTGCGCCGTTCGACAACCGTGGCCGCGCCGTGGCCGCCCTGCAGGCCGCCAGCCGCGCCATGGAACAGGCCCGCGGCCAGTTGCGCCCCGTCACCAATGGCGAATATCGCAGCAACACCCTGCCCGCCTTGTACCAGACGAAACACACCGACAACGGCAAGGCCGGAAAAATCCTGACTGGCGTTATTGTTGCCGCCTTGCTGGTGATTGGCATCAATGTCGCGTTGACATCCAGACACGGCGTGCCGCCGCAAGCGACCGCCAGCCTGTCCGCAACCGCACCGGCATCGACTGCGATGTCCGCAAAGCCAGAATCTGGCGCGCCGATCTCAGCCGATGATTACCTGCGCGCGATGGGACAGTAAGACTTTAAAGCGCGTACACAAACACTGACGAAGTAACGGCGCATTGTGCGCCACACTGAAGAAAGCCCGGACCGAAAATGGCCCTCGATACACGAAAGTACGGCAAGAAACATACCGACCTCCTGCGTGACACCCGCCCCTGGCTGGTGCGCGTTGGGGAATGGATGCGCAAACCATCCAACTCGACCGCCATTTTCACAATGGCGGCGGGCGGCATTTATTTCTCGCCGGGATTTGCGGCGGCGGGCGATCTGGTCATGGTTGGCGCGCTTCTGTATTACTGGTGGCTGAAAAAATCGGACCGCGCCATCGCGTTCAAATTGCCGATGGGTTCGAAATATCCGGATGCGAATAACAAGGGCCCGGGCCGCAGCGGCAAGGGCGAAGGCATTCTGTATCTGGGCAACATGGAAAAAACCAACGAAGAAGTGTGGTTTACCAACAGCGATGCCCGGACCCACGTTCTGTATCTGGGCACCACAGGTTCCGGTAAAACCGAAGGCCTGAAATCTATGGTGACGAACGCGTTGTCATGGGGATCGGGCTTCGTCTATGTCGACGGTAAAGCCGATACGGATTTGTGGTCATCCCTGTCCTCGCTCGTGCGCCGTTTTGGCCGCGATGATGACTTGCTGGTTCTGAACTACATGACCGGGAACTCGGACAGCCGCGCGCCGTCCAACACCATGAACCCGTTCAGTTCCGGTTCCGCATCTTACCTGACCAACATGCTGGTCAGTTTGATGCCGGAAGCCGAAGGCGATAACGCCATGTGGAAAGAACGTGCGGTGTCGTTGGTGGGATCGCTGATGCCCGCGCTGACATGGAAACGCGCACACCAGGAAATGCCGCTGTCGGTCAGTACGATCCGTGAATATTTGAACCTGAACAACATTATTCGCCTGTCGCGCGATCAAGCTTTGCCGGAAAAACTGCGTTCCTCCATTCGTGGTTATCTGGATACGCTGCCGGGCTATGTCGATGCCGCGTTCGATGATACGGGCCGCGAAAAACCCGCTGGCCCGGACCAGCCGATGATCGACACCACAACCGCACGCCAACAGCACGGTTATCTGGCGATGCAGTTTACGCGTTCGCTGCAATCACTGGGCGATGATTACGGTTACATCTTCGACTCTCAGGCCGCCGACGTTGAAATGGTCGACGTGGTTTTGAACCGTCGTATTCTGGTCGTTCTGATTCCTGCGTTGGAAAAATCAGCGGACGAAACGGCCAACCTCGGTAAAATCGTGGCCGCAACATTGAAGGGCATGATGGGCTCGACGCTGGGCTCCACCGTTGAAGGGGAATCGGCAACCGTCATTGAAAACAAACCCACACACTCATCCACCCCCTTCATGGTGGTGTTTGACGAGGTTGGTTACTACACCGCCGCCGGTATGGCCGTTATGGCGGCACAGGCCCGTTCGCTGGGCTTCTGCCTGATTTATTCGGCACAGGATTTGCCCGCGCTGGAAAAACGCGTAAAAGAAGAAGCGCGTTCCATCACCGCGAACTGTAACATTAAAATCTTCGGCAAATTGGAAGACCCGACGCAGACGAAAGAATTTTTCGAAAAAACCGTCGGCTCCGAACTGGTCATGGAAGCCTCTGGCTTCCAGCTCTCGGGCGATCGCACCGTGGGTTCGTACTACGATAACAAACAAGCGGGTCTGCAGATCCGTTCCAAGGCCAGCTATGACGGCTTGAAAGCGTTTAAAGAAGGCCAGGCCGTTATTTCGTTTGGTACGGGCGTTATCGACACAGCGATTTTCTATTCCAACCCCGGCCACGCCAAGGCGATGCGCGTCACGCGTTTCATGGCCCTGCCGCCGACGGATGAAGCGTTGCTGGCCAATGCGCCATCCATCACCAAGTTGCGCGATTTGATGGTTCATAAGACATGGACCGCATTGAAGGCCGACGTGAACACCAAAACGCCGAAAGAAATCACGGCGATGCACACCACGTACGAAGCGGCCCTGCCCGTTTTGGGCACGGGCGTGACCGCCGGGATGGCCGCTGTGGCCTCTATCGCCGTGATGAATGGCGATGCCAGTGTGACCGCCGCCGGATCGAGCAGCGTAGGCCCCGCCGAACGTATTCAGGCCGAAGCCACCGCACAAATCACCAATCAACCAGCGGCCACCATGCCGCCGCTCACCGCCACGCGTCCGGCGGAGGCCGTCGTGCAACAGCCGGGCTTCAACCCGATGCAGCAGATTTTGAAAAAATCGAAGGGCGAAGAAGAAACCTCCGCGGCTCCCGCAACACCTGCTGTGCAGGAACGCCCCGCACAGACGCAAGCACAAGCTCCCGCACAAAGTGGCGCTGGCCCGATGGGGTTCTTTGCCAAGGCTCCGGGCGGCACCGCCGCACCAGAACAAGCGCCAACCGCTCCGGCCCAACAACAACCCGTTCAAGCCCCTGCCGCACAAGCTCCGGTCGAACGCCCGCTCAGTTGGGACGAGCTGGTCGATGCTGCGGGCGATGGCACGGCCCTGCCCGGTGCGCAAAGCCCGCAACAAGCCGCACAGAATCAAAGTGCCCCAAATCAAAGTGCCCAGAATCAAAGTGCACTGGATGCGGAAACGCAGGACATCCTGAAAAAAGCGGGTGAAGCGGCGCGCAAAAACCTGATCAAAGGCAAAGATGATGGCGATGCCGCTGAATAAACGGCCCGCCACCATGTCCACCCGCCAGACAGAGGCGGGCAACGCCTTCTTTATCGTTTTGATCGGCGTCGTCCTGTTCACCGCCTTGATGTTCACGTTCAGCCGTGGTGCCCAGCAAGGGGGTGGCAACATCGCCAACCGCCGCGCCGATTTATCCGCGACGGAAATTTTGGATTATGCGTCCAAACACGACCGCGCCATTAACCGGTTGCTGTCACGGAGCTGTTCGGAAAGCGAATTGAATTTCGAAAATTCCACCATCACCAATTCCGACAACGCCACCGCCCCCAGCGATGGGCATTGTGACGTGTTCGCGCCAAACGGTGGCGGCATATCGTTTACAACGATCCCACCGCAATGGCTGGACAATGACCACAGCGACAAGGACGGATACGGCTTGCCCGTGTTCGGCGGCGATGCCCGCATGCTGGAAATCGGCAGTGATGCCGCCACGAACCAGGATTTGATTTTATGGATTGGTTTTGTCAGCGCCGATGTATGCGCGGCCATCAATAAAAAACTGGGCATCGACCCCATGCCGACCTTCGTCGACGGTCCCTATGCCGGGCTGTATTACACGGGGTCATTCAATGATACGTGGCAGGCCGAATTGAGTGAGCCGGGATTAAAGGCTGCGTGCGCCAGCGAAACAAACAGCGATAACGCCTTTGCCGACGACGCCAACGCCCCATCGGCCAACCAATCCATTGCCGGATCGTACCATTTTTATCACGTGCTGATCGCGCGCTAAGACTTACATCCGTTCCGGAACGTCAATGCCCAGCATATTCAACGCCAGTTCAATATGCTTGAACGTCAACGCGCTCAGCGCCAGACGGCTGGAGCGCAGACCTTCGTCACTTTCCGACAAAATGTGGTAATTGCCGTAGAAGCTGGAATACGCGTTCGCCATGCGATAAACGAAATCACACAGCACATGCGGCGTATAATTGCGCAGGGCCATGTCCACCGTTTCCGGCCATTCCGCCATCAACAGGATCAATGCGCGCCCTTCATCATTCACCGTGATGGTGTCCGCCGGTTTGAACCCTTGATCCGCCGTTTTTTTCAGCAGGGATTTGATCCGCACGGCTTGGTATTGCAGATACGGTCCGGTTTTGCCCTCGAAACTGGTGAAGCGGTTGAGGTCGAAGATATAATCCGATTGCCGTTGGTTTTGCAGATCGGCGAATTTAATCGCGGCTACGGCCACCTGCAGCGCCACCTTGCCCTTGGCCGCGTCGTCCATATCCTGCGCGACATTTGCGGATTTCATTTGTTCGATCACGGCATCGCGCGCCATGCCGATCATGTCTTCCAACCGCATCACGCCACCGGCGCGGGTTTTGAACGGCTTGCCATCGGGGCCGTTCATCGTACCGAACCCGGCATGGGTCAATTCCACATCATCACGCACAAGGCCGCCAATACGTGCGGCGCGGAACACCTGTTCAAAGTGCAATGATTGGCGCTGGTCGACCACATAAACGATTTTGCTTGGCTTGAAATCCTTCATCCGCTCCACAATCGTGGCCAGATCGGTGGTGCCATACATCACCGCGCCGTCGCGTTTATACAGGATCAGCGGCGGAATTTCTTTCTGGTCATCATCCGTCTTCACCGGAACGATCACGGCGCCGTTATCTTCAATCGCAATCCCGCGCTGGCGCAGATCATCGACCATCGGCGCGATATACGGGTGAGAATCGGCCTCACCCTTCCACAAATCAAAATGCACGCCGAGCAGATCGTAATTGCGCTTCACGCCCGCAATCGACACATCGACGAAATGCTTCCACAGCGCGCGGTACCCCGCACGGCCATCCTGCAATTCCACGGTCGCCTGACGCGCGGCGTCCATGCGGGCGGGATCATCCTTGCACGCATTGGCGGCACGCGGATAAATCACTTCCAGATCCGCCATGGTGACGGGCGGTTCCGCCGGGTACGGTCCGGTGAAATTCGCATCAAAATACGGCCATTCCGGATGATTGATTTCCAGTTCGGACAGGATCATCCCCATCGGGGTGCCCCAATCGCCCAGATGCACGTCACCAATCGCCTTGTACCCGGCGAAAATCGCCATACGGCGCAGGGAATCACCAATAATGCAGGGGCGCAAATGGCCGATATGCATGGCCTTGGCCACGTTCGGTCCGCCGTAATCCAGCACCATGGTTTGCCCGGCAGCGAAAGGAGCCGCCCCGAAGCGATCATCGCCCATCAAGGCGACAGCAAAGCCGGACAGATAATCATCGCTCAAAACCAGATTGATAAAGCCCGGCCCGGCGATTTCAATTTTGGCAAAAATCGGATTGGCGGACAGGCGCGCAGACACCGCATCGGCCACAGCCCGCGGATTTTTCTTCGCCGCCTTCGCCGCCATCATCGCGCCATTGCACTGGAATTGCGCCAGATCAGGGCGATCGGACACACGCACCGCACCCATGGCCGCGTCCAGCCCCTCAGCCACAAAAGCTTCGCCGACGATTTGAGAGAGTGTTTGAATAAGAGAAGTCATGATTTTAACCACGAATAAACACGAATGAACACAAATACGACAACCATTCGTGTCTATTCGTGTTCATTCGTGGTTTTGATTTTAAACGTCCAGATTGGAAACTTTCAGCGCGTTGTTCTGAATAAATTCGCGGCGCGGTTCGACCACGTCACCCATCAGGGTTGCGAATAATTCATCCGCCTTCTGCGCGTCCTTGATATTGACCTGCAGCAGGGTGCGCACTTCCGGGTCCAACGTGGTTTCCCACAATTGTTCCGGGTTCATTTCACCGAGACCCTTATAGCGCTGGATCTGCAGACCCTTGCGGCCATATTCCTGAACCGCGGTATGCAATGTCATCGGGCCGTGGATCGCGCAAATAACCTTGCCTTCCTTCGTCACAAAGTCCGCAGACCCGGAGAAGTTTTCGCGCAGGAAATCAACAACACCGGCCAGACGATAGCCTTCGGCTCCGCGAATCTGTTCCGCCGGAATGCGGATGCGGTCGGTAACGCCACGCAATGTGCGTGTGGCCATATAACCGCCGACCGGGGTAAATTCGACTTTCCAGCCTTTTTCTTTCGGTCCGGCAATCGCGTTCAAACGCTCCGCCATATTGGCGCAGATTTTTCCGGCCAATGCGGCATCGGTAAAGATTTTTTCGTCAAACGCACCGGCAATCGCGGCCTGTTCAACGACATCATCATTTCCAATACGCTGGGCCAACGTGTTAATGGCATTGCGCACCGTGCGGGAACGCACCATCAGGTCACGCAGATCGTTGCCACTGCGCGCCGACGGACCAGCGCCCAAAACGACATCGTCAATCGCCGCATCGATCAGGTAATCTTCCAACGCTGCTTCGTTTTTCAAATACACTTCGCTGGAATTGCCGCGTTTCACTTTAAACAGCGGTGGCTGCGCGATGTACATGTACCCGCGCTGGATCACTTCCGGCATGTGGCGATAGAAGAACGTCAACAACAGCGTACGAATGTGGGACCCGTCGACGTCGGCGTCAGTCATGATAATGATTTTGTGGTAGCGGATTTTTTCAATATTGAATTCATCCTTGATCCCCGTGCCCAGCGCGGTGATCAGCGTACCCAGTTCCTGGTTCCCCAGAACTTTATCAAACCGCGCACGTTCAACGTTCAGGATCTTACCACGCAGGGGCATAATCGCCTGGTTCCGGCGGGCACGGGCCTGTTTCGCGGAACCACCGGCCGAGTCACCTTCGACGATGAAGATTTCAGATTTCGACGGATCGCGTTCCTGACAATCGGCCAGTTTCCCCGGCAGGGTGGAAATATCCATCACACCCTTGCGGCGGGTCAGATCGCGGGCTTTACGCGCGGCTTCACGGGCCGTGGCCGCTTCGATCATCTTGCCGACAACCTTGCGGGCCTCGGTCGGGTTTTCACCCAGCCAGATATTCAGATATTCACCCACGACCGATTCAACAACCGGGCGCACCTCGGATGAAACCAGTTTGTCTTTCGTCTGGGACGAGAATTTCGGGTCCGGCACTTTTACCGACAAAACGCAGGTCAACCCTTCGCGCATGTCATCGCCAGTGATTTTCAGATCCTTGGCTTTTTTCAGCAGACCTTCTTCTTCCGCATATTTCGACAACACGCGGGTCAGGACGTTCCGGAAGCCCTGCAGGTGCGTACCACCATCCCGCTGCGGGATGTTGTTGGTGAAGCATTGCATGGTTTCATGGTACGCGTCGGTCCATTCCATCGACACTTCGACGGTAATGTTGTTTTCTTCGGCGCGCATATACACCGGCTTTTTCGCGATCGGTGTTTTGTTGCGGTTCAGATATTGAACGAAGCTTTCAATGCCGCCTTCGAAGAAAAATTCGGTTTCGCGCGGTTCGGCCGCACGGTTATCACGCAGGAAAATCCGCACGCCGGAGTTCAGGAATGCCAGTTCGCGCAATCGATCTTCCAGCGTGGTGAAATCAAATTCCGTCATGGTGAATGTCGCGGTCGACGGCAGGAAGGTGACTTCCGTTCCGTTGCGCTGCCCCGGCTTCATTTCGCCCACTTCTTTCAGCGGGGCCTCGGCCTCACCGTGGCGAAAACGCATGAACCATTCTTTGCCTTCGCGCCAGATGCGCAGTTCCAGCCATTCGGACAGAGCGTTCACAACGGATACGCCCACACCGTGCAGACCGCCAGATACTTTGTACGAGTTCTGGTCGAACTTACCGCCCGCGTGCAGTTGGGTCATAATCACTTCGGCGGCGGAAATGCCTTCTTCCGCGTGAATGCCAACCGGAATACCCCGGCCATTATCGCGAATGGTGGCGGACCCATCGGCGTTCAACGTCACGATCAATTGATCGGAGTGCCCGGCCAACGCTTCGTCGATGCCGTTATCGACAACTTCGTACACCATGTGGTGCAAACCCGACCCGTCATCGGTATCACCGATATACATGCCCGGGCGTTTGCGCACAGCATCCAAACCCCGCAAGACCTTGATCGAATCTGCGGAATAGTTCTGGGAGGCTTCTTCGTTGCTCATGATGTTCTTTTGGGCCGGTTCGCTCATTGGTCGCGGGTCCATTGGCTCGTTTTAAAGGTTATGACAATAGCGCCTTCTCACCCCCGCAAGCGCCTGAAAAAGCGCAGAAATTCGGGGTTTTTGACGTGGTCTGGTTATAGCATAGAGCCCATCCAAATACACCCGGAATCAACACCGTTTCACCCCTTTTCCGGGGGTTTCTTTGGGGTAATTTTTTCATTTTATTTCAATTGATTAAGGTAATTTTGAAGGGACCAAAAACAACCCCGCAAAAGGTCAGGGCCGATCACGCCACCGCGCGGGTTAAAACCGGGCTCAAACGCCCGTTTTCCACCCCGATAAAGGTGGCGGAATCACCCACAGTGTCGAACAGGGACAGGTCCGTCCCCGTCATCCAGACCTGCGCCCGCAGATCCAGCAATTGGCGGTACAACGCCGCCCGGCGGTTTTCATCCAGATGGGCCGCAATTTCATCCATCAACAACACGGGCGGTGCGCCACGTTCGGCGGCCACCATGCGGGCATGGGCCAGAACAATGCCGATCAGCAATGCTTTTTGTTCGCCTGTGGAACATTGGTCCGCGGGCATCGCCTTGGCGATATAGGTCACGTTCAAATCCGATTTATGCGGGCCCGTCGCCGCCCCACCCGTTTGCGCATCGCGCATCCGGCTTTGGCGCAATTGGTACCGCACCATCTCCTCCACCTCCAGCGCGGGAACACGGCGCACCAATTCCTCCATCGTGCCGGAGAGGGTGAGGTGCGCACGCGGAAACAGCGTGGCCAGATCGGCGGGCACGCGGTTGATGGCTTGTTGCAAACGCTGCACAAAATCCTGCCGCGCGGCGGCGATGGACACACCCGTTTCCGCCATGGTGATTTCCAACGCGTCCAGCCATGCGGAGTCAGGCGTTTTTCCGATCACGCCATCCTGCAGCAACTTCGAGCGTTGCCGCATCGCGTTTTCATACCGCGTCATGCGTCCGGAATGGCCCGGATCAAACGCAAACACCATACGATCCAGAAACTTGCGGCGGCCCGATGCGGCGTCGGTAAACAACCGATCCATCTGCGGCGTCAACCACAGGATGGACAGATATTCCGCCAGCGCCGATTGCCCGCCCTTCGCATTTTCGCCGTTGATGCGCACGATGCGTTTATCATCCGCACCATCGCGGCCCGTACCAATGCGCACGGGGCCATAGGCACTTTCAACCCGGGCGGAAATCGCCCATGGTTTTTCGGTGCTGTCATTTTTTTGAAGCTCAACAATTTTGGCCGTTCGCAAACCGCGACCGGGGGCCAGAAATGATACGGCCTCCAGCACGTTGGTTTTACCCGCACCGTTCGGCCCGCACAAAATCACCGGACCGGATTTCAATCCGTCCAGCACGCCGTCATCGTAACAACGGAAATGATTGAGATGCAGGGTTTCGATAAAACTCATACCCCCACCATAGACCATATCGTCGCGCATGCGCACGCACCGTGAACAAAAAAGGCACAGGAAAATGTTCCCTGTGCCTTTTTCAATTCAGTGTATTTAACGTTTAGACACGCAACGGCATCAGAACGTACAGCGCCGACGGGTCGCTCGTATCCTGAATGATCGTCGGGGATGCGGCGTCGGCCAGCATCATGCGGCAACCATCGCCGGAAATCTGGCTGGTAATGTCCATCAAATAACGGGCATTGAAGCCGATTTCCATGTTGTCGTTGCCGTTCACTTCCAGATCCTCGGTCGCGCTGCCCGAATCCGGGGAGTTGGCGGACAGGGTCATGGTTTTGCCGTTCAGCGCAATTTTCACCGCGCGGGATTTACCATCGGAAATGGTCGATACACGGTCAATGGCGCCAGAGAACAGTTTCGGGTTCACTTCGACCACTTTGGTGTTACCAGTCGGAATCACCTGTTCATAGTTCGGGAAGGTGCCATCAACCAGTTTCGAGGTCATCACGATATGATCGAACGCGAAACGCACCTTGCTTTGCGACAGGCCGATTTCAATGGTATCCGCCGCTTCGTCCAACAATTTGCGCAGTTCACCAACGGCTTTGCGCGGAATAATCACGCCCGGCATGGTATCCGCGCCATCCGGCAACGGCATTTCAAAGCGGGCCAGACGGTGACCGTCCGTCGCCACAGCGCGCAGAACCTTCAGGTTCCCGTTTGCCCCGGCGTGAATATAAATACCGTTCAGGTAATAACGGGTTTCTTCCGTGGACATCGCGAATTTCGTGCGGTCAATCAAGGCGCGCAGTTCAGCCGCGGGCATGGCGAAATTCACTGGCATATCGCTACCACCCAGTTCCGGGAAGTCGCCTACCGGCAGGCAGGACAGTTTAAAGGTGGAGCGACCCGCCTTCACCGTCATGGTGTTGCCGGACCCGTCCACCACCAGCTCAATGGCAGAGCCATCAGGCATTTTGCGGATAATGTCGTGCAACGTGTGGGCCGGAGCGGTCGTCGCGCCCGGAGCCTGCACCGTGGCGGCAACCGATTCGTTGATCTCCAGATCCATGTCCGTGGTGGTCATGGTCAGGGTGCCCTCTTCCGCGCGCAGCAGAACGTTGGCCAGAATTGGAATAGTGTTCCGGCGCTCTACGGCGCTTTGCACGTGGCTCAAGGAACGCAACAGCGCGGCACGATCAATCGTCAGCTTCATGGTCACCCATCCGTCGTAATAATTTTAAAACCTGAAAGATTGCTTGGACTATAGCAGATGCCCCCGCCCCGCCAAGGGGGGTAAAGGGCAAAAACCCCCGGAAATCCACCGCTTTTACAGTGATTCTGGATAAAAACGGCCCCACCCCAAAGAAAAAAACGGCCCCGCCGAGGCAGGGCCGTTCAAGGATCGGGTCCAATGGCCGCCGGGGGGCGGGCCAATGAACCAGAACAGCAAATTTTAGCCCGTGAGCGAGCGACGAATCACGTCCACATCCTGCGCGATTTGAGCATCCTCAACCATCAGCTCTTCGATCTTGCGAACGGCGTGCATCACGGTCGTGTGGTCGCGGCCACCGAATTTACGGCCAATTTCCGGCAAGGAGCGCGAGGTCAATTGCTTGGCCAGATACATGGCCACCTGACGCGGGCGCGCAACGTTGCGGGCGCGGCGGGCGGAATGCATATCCGGCAGGCGGATATTGTAGTGTTCCGCCACTTTACGCTGGATTTCATCAATCGTAATGCGGCGATCATGGGCGCGCAGCAGATCCTGCAGAACTTCCTGCGTGGATTCCAGCGTCACGGCTTGTTTCGTCACATCGGCATGGGCCACGATACGGTTCAGGGCACCTTCCAGTTCACGGATGTTCGAGGTCACTTTCAGCGCCAGGAACTCCAGAACGGCATCCGGAATCTCCGCGCCCAGTTGCTCACGCTTGGACTGCAGAATGCCCAGACGCAAATCATAGGTGCTTGGGTGAATATCAGCCACCAGACCCCATGCCAGACGGGAACGCAGGCGCTCTTCCAGACCGGTCAGATCGCTCGGCGCCTTGTCGGCAGAGATAACAATCTGTTTGTTCTGGTCAACCAGCGCGTTGAACGTGTGGAAGAATTCTTCCTGCGTTGATTCCTTGCCGCTGATGAATTGAATGTCATCGATCATCAGAACATCAACGGAACGGAAGGCTTCTTTAAACGCCATCGTATCCTTCGCGCGAATCGCCCGCACGAACTGATACATGAATTTTTCAGCCGACAGATACACAACGCGACGGTTCGGCCATTTGTCTTTCATGGCTTGACCAATGGCGTGCATCAGGTGGGTTTTACCCAGACCAACGCCACCATACAGGAACAGCGGGTTGAACGGCACGTTCGGGCTTTCAACAATACGGCGTGCGGCGGCATGGGCCAGCGCATTCGGTTTGCCGACAACAAACGTGTCGAAGGTGAAACGCGGGTCGAACGGTGCGCTCAGACCAAACGGATCTTCTTCTTCGTTCTGGTTGGACTTCACCGGAGCAGCCGGAGCCGGAGCGGCCACAGCCTGCTCGTCCTCGACCGGGCGGGCACCGGATTGCACAACAACAATTTCCAGACGGCGCACGTCGGCGTTAATGCCTGCGCACATCTCCAGAATGCGGGCGGAATAATGGGACTGGATCCAGTCACGCATAAAACGGGTGGGAACCGATACTTCCAGCGTGCCGTGGTAATAGGCCTGCAATGTCAGAGGCTTCAGCCAGCTACGGAATACGGCTTCGCCGAATTCACCGCGCAGGGCGTTGTGGATCGTGTTCCACAGATCAAGAATTTCAGGTGTTGGCTTAAAAGAATCATTCTTAAAAGAAAGGACTTCGTTGCTCTTCAT